>NZ_CP150351.1:3485000-4072500 GCF_051521425.1 Sorangium sp. So ce834 | reverse complement strand
GGATGAACGCGTCGGCGGCCGGATCGCTGGGAGCTTGCCGCGCCCCCTCGGCGGGCGGCGGCTCGGAGCTCCGGGCGACCTCGCGCGAGGACAGCACCGCCGTCCGGATCGCGTCGGCGAGCGCCCGCGCCTTGTCACGGGTGGCCTCGCCGGCGTCCGCCGAGAGCCGCACGACGGCGTGAACGGTGCGGTATCCCTCGGGTCGATCGAGGTCGAGCCAGTGCCGTTCGGTCGCCGCGCGCAGCTCGTCGTCCGTCACGGGGCCGGCGTTCTCCGCCTCCTCTTTCAGTCGGTGGAGCAGGCGGCGCGCGAGCACCGCGCTGATGTCGCGCTGCACGTCGGCGTCGCGATCGAGGCCGCGGTCTCGCGCCGCGGCGGCGAGGAGCGCGTCGCGGATCGCGGCGTCCCGGGCCTGCGCGGGCGAGATGTGCTGCGCCGCCGCGATGCGAGCCACCGATTCGACGGAGATGTCGAGCGCGCCCACGCGGGCCGCCACGTCGGCCGGGAGCGGCGGCGCCCCCCGCGCGGACGTCGACGACGCGGCCCAGGCCGCGCACGCGCACAGGCACGCGACGGCCGCGATCCCTCGGCGCCCAGGGCTCACGCGCTGCCCCCGCGGGGGCGAAGGATCTCCGTGGACGCCTTGAGCGAGAGCCCGCCGATCACCAGGAGGTAGATGGCCTTGAAATCCTGGCGATCGCCGAGCGCGTGGACACCGAAGGCGAAGGAGAACGCGGCGGCGACGAGGAGCAGAATCGCGAAGACATCGACTGCGCGGGACACGCGCGTGAGTGTAACGCGATTTGACGTGGAACCGGCGGGGATGCGGGGCCGCTGCAGGGCAGCGGCTCTCGGCGAGCGGCGGCCGGGCCGCTGCTCAGCGCAGCATCATCACGACCGCCCCCAGGACGGCGAAGACGATCAAGACCAGCAGCTGCCGGACGGCGCGGTGGGTGAGCCGCCGCGCGCCCGCCGTGTGTCGGCGGCCGCGGGCGACCGCGACGCCGGAGGCCGCGGTGATCAGGGCGACGGCGCAGACCACGGCGACGGCCTGGGCCAGGAGGGCGCGGTCCGGGTCCCGGACCCGCCACGCGAGCACGAGGATGGCGAGGCTCACCAGCGCGCCGAACGCGACGATCACGGCGGCGAGCGGGGGCAGGTGGGCCCGAGGCTGCAGGAGCAGGAGGGGGACGTCCGGGTCCGGCTCCGGCGGGCGCCGCACCTCCCAGCGGTCGCGCCAGGAAAGCGCGAAGAGGCCCCAGGCGATCCCACCGATGGCCGCCCGGACCGGGTCGAGGCGGGACGGCTGAAGGGAGGGCGCGGCGAGCAGCCACGTCAGCGTGACGAGCGCCAGAAAGACAGAGATGCCGAGGTGCCGCGCCGCCCGGCGGTGGGAGGCGGCGAGCAGCGGCGCGGCGATGCCGCACAGGAAGGCGAGCGAGGCGGCGACGCTGGCGGACACGGGCGCGCCGCGGCCGAACCCGGCAGGAGCGACCGTGATCATCCAGGCGACGACCGCCGCCAGCAACGCCTGCGGGGCGCGCCCCTCCCCGAGGCCCCGGCGCCCCGCTCCGGGCTGCGCCGGCTCGGGGCCATCCGCCGCGGACGGTCCATCGCCCCTGCGCGCCAGCGTTCCGCCGCGCTCGCCGGACGCGGACGCGCTCGCCTCCGCCTCGCGCGGAGCGCCGATCGAGATCGCGCCGGGAGCCTCCGTGCTCATGCGCGAGCCGCTAGGCCAGGTTTCTGAGCAGGTGGCCCACGGGCAGCACATCCGGCGCCGGCGCGCCGGCGCCTGCCTCGCTGCTCGCGCCCCCCTCCTCCCGGGCGACCTCGAGCCCGAGCCGCTTCCAGAGGCCCGTGTCGAAGAGGTGGCTCGGGCGCACGTTGCCGAGGGCGGCGAGCATGTTCTGCCGGGCCCCGGGGTGGCGCTCGTCGAGCTCCGCGAGCAGCCGGCTCACGGCCTTGCGCTGGAGGTTCTCCTGTGACCCGCACAGATCGCAGGGAATGATGGGGAAGCGCTCCTCCGCGGCGAACGCGGCGAGCTCGGCCTCGGCGCAGTAGATGAGCGGGCGGATCACGACGTTGTCGCCGTCGTCGGAGATGAGCTTCGGCGGCATGGACTTCAGCTGGCCGGCGAAGATCAGGTTCAACAGCAGCGTCGTCACGGCGTCGTCGCGGTGGTGGCCGAGGGCGATCTTGGAGCACCCGAGCTCGCGCGCGACGCGGTAGAGGATGCCTCGCCGCAGGCGGGAGCACAGCGAGCAGTACGTCTTGTTCTCGGGGATCTTCTCGGTGACGATCGAGTAGGTGTCCTCGGAGATCATCCGGAACTCGTGGCCGCCCGCGGCCATGTAGTCGGACAGGAGGTGCCCGGGATAGCCCGGGTGTCCCTGGTCGATGTTGACCGCGATCACGCTGAACCGGACCGGCGCGCGGCGCGCGAGGTCGACGAGGAGCGCGTGCAGCGCGTAGCTGTCCTTGCCCCCCGAGACGGCGCAGAGGATCCGATCGCCGTCGGCGATCATGTCGAAGTCGGTGATGGCGCGGCCCATGGCGCGCGCGAGCTTACGGCGGAGTTGCACGGTTCAGCCGGTGAAGCCTTCGACGAGGCGGAGGAAGGTAAGCACGCCGTGACCCGTCCCGCCCTTGGAGAAGATGCCGTAGGGCTTGCTCGCCATCGACGGGCCGGCGATGTCCACGTGGGCCCAGGGGACGTCCCCCACGAACTCGCGCAGGAACAGGGCCGCGGTGATCGCCCCGCCCCAGCGGTCGGCCGTGTGCTTGATGTCGGCCCAGTCGCTCTTCAGGCCGTCGCGGAGCTCGTCGACCAGCGGCAGCTGCCACATCGACTCGCCCGCCGCCTTCGCGGCGCCCCGCAGGCGATCCGCGAGATCCTCGCGGTTCGAGAAGAAGCCCGACACCGTGGGGCCGAGGGCCACGACGCAGGCGCCCGTGAGGGTCGCGTTGTCGACGATGAGATCCGGCTTGAGCGCGCGCGCATAGGCGAGGCAGTCGGCGAGGACGAGGCGCCCCTCGGCGTCGGTGTTGATGATCTCCACCGTCCTGCCGTCGAGGGAGCCGAAGATGTCGCCCGGCCGGTAGGCCGCGCCGTCGGGCATGTTCTCGGCCGTGCCGATGATGCCGTGGACCTCGACGCTCGGCTTGGCGGCCGCGACGGCGGCCATCAGCGCGATCACGTTCGCGGCGCCGCCCATGTCGCCCTTCATCTCTTCCATGCCCTGAGCGGGCTTGATGCAGAGGCCGCCGCTGTCGAACGTCAGCCCCTTGCCCACGAAGACCAGCTTCCCCTTCGGCTTGCCGGGAGGCGCGTAGATCATGTGGACCAGCCGGGGCTCCCGCGCGCTCCCCTGCCCCACCGCCATGATGAGCTTCATGCCCCGCTTGATCAGCGCGGCCTTGTCGAACACCGTCACCTTGAGGCCGTGCTGCTTGCCGACCTCGGCGGCGACGCGCGCGAGCGCCTCCGGATACATCTCGTTCGGCGGCTCATTGACGAGGTCGCGCGCGACGCAGATCGCCTCGCCGACCTGCTGGCCGAGCGCGACGGCGTCGCGCGCCGCCTTGCCCGGCTTGCCCTCGACGACCACGGTGCCGCGCGCGAGCCCGAACTTGGGCACGCGATCGCCCGTGAAGTAGCGGGTGAACCGGTAGGACCCGAGCACGAGGCCCTCGGCGGCAGACCGCTCCGCGCGCTCGACGCCGGGCGGCACCACGACCGCGACGCTCTCGGCGCGCACGCCGCTCGCGAAGCGCGCCCCCTTCGCCGCGAGCAGCCGGACATCGATGTCGGTGAGCTTGCCGGACCCGAGCCCGAGCAGCAGCACGCGGCCAGGCTTCAGCGCGCCGCGCGTCGTGAAATCGACGCTCTGATCCCTCTTCCCCGTGAAGTCGTCACGCTTGACCTGGTGGGCCACGGACTCGCCAAGCGCCTCCACGAGCCTCGCGAGCACGCCCTCACCCGTCGAAGCGCCTTCAGGCACGCCGATGACGAGGACGTCGACGGCGAGGCTCAGCGGGTCTGACGAGGCGAGGTTCACTTTGATCGGCATGCGGTCTCCTGAGCCCGGACGGGGGGGTGTATCCAGCGCGGCATCTAATCACGAAGGGCTAACCCCGTCGACGTGGACGATGCCGCAGGCGGTCGGCCCGAGGCGCGGGGGAGCGCGCTCCCGGGCGCGGGGGGTGCGGCGCCGCTCGGGCTTGGCGATCGGCGACCGGCAGCGACGGGCGCCACGGCGCCTCTGCGGCGGGTCGCGCGGCGCCTCCGCCGGCGGTGCCCCGCGCGGCGACGCTCACGGGGACGGCGGCCCGAGCGTCCCGCCCCGAGCGGCTGATCGATGGGCGTCAGCGCCCCGACCTGTAGATGTGGATGACGTCGGCGAGGAGCTTCAGCGCCTCGGCGCGCGGGCGCTGGAACGCGTTGCGCCCCATGATCGAGCCAAAGGACCCGCCCGCGGCCATCTCGCGCACCTCCTCCAGCACGGCGTCCGTCGCCTTGGATTCTCCGCCCGAGAAGATCACCACCCGCTTGCCGTTGAAGGTCGCCTGCACGACGTGGCGGACCCGCTCGGCGAGCGTCTGGATGGGGATTCCGTATTTTTCGTACATCTTTCTCGCCTCCTCCTGCTCGACATGAGCCGTCGGCGGCTTGACCTTGATGATGTGCGCGCCGAGCTGAGCCGCGATGGTCGCCGCGTAGGCGCAGACGTCGACGGCCGTCTCGCCCTGCTTCGACAGCCCGGCGCCGCGCGGGTAGCTCCAGACGATGACGACCAGGCCCTTGCGCCTGGCCTCGAGGGCGATCTCGCGGAGGTCCTCGTACATCCGGTTTCTCGCGCCGGACCCGGGGTAGATGGTGTAGCCGACGCCGACGCAGCCGAGGCGGAGCGCCTCGTCGACCGATCCGGTCACCGCGGACAGGGGTTGCTCCACTTTCGCCAGCGTGTCGCTGTTGTTGAGCTTCAAGATCAGCGGCACCTGCCCCGCGAACCTGGCCGCGCCCGCCTGCAACGACCCGAGCGGCGCCGCATACGCGTTGCACCCAGCGTCGATCGCGAGCTGAAAGTGGTAGTCGGGATCGTAGGCCTCGGGGTTCGGAGCGAACGATCGCACGGGGCCGTGCTCGAAGCCTTGGTCCACGGGCAGGATCACCATCTTGCCGGTGCCCGCGAGCGCGCCGTGGTTGAGCAGCCGGACGAGGTTCGTCAGCGTGCCGGGGTTCTCCGAGGCGTACCAAGAGAGGATCTGCTCTACGCGGGAGGTGAGCGCCATGAATCACTCCGTGGAGGGGTTGCTGCCGGAACGCGCGGCCGACCTGGGCGTGAGCCCGAGCCGCCCTGCCCGTGGCCCCGGGCCGAGGCCAGCGAGCGAGGGAGCCCTGGCATCGTCCGAGGACCCGAGACGAACGTATCGAGCCGAACACCCCGGTAGATCAGCGCTTGGAGGATGTTGTACGGAGCCGTCGGATACGCAATTCTCGTGGCCGCGCCGTTCGGCTCTGCGGGAGCAGTCAGCAGCAGAGGCCGCGAGCGCGAGCACGTGGCGGGGCGGCGACGTCCTTGCCATCACGCGGAGGGATCATGTCGCTCTCATCGGACCAACGGAATCTGAGCTGGAAGCCGCCCGACGCGCAGTCGCGCATCGGGATCACGCTCGAGACGTACATCCTCGAGGGAATGCTCGGGTTCCCCGCGGCGACGGGGGCGTTCACCTCCCTGCTGAACCAGTTTGGCCTGGCGGCGAAGCTCGTGACGTCGAAGGTCCGGCGCGCCGGCCTCGCCAACGTCCTCGGGTACACCGGGCAGACGAACGTGCAGGGCGAGGTCGTGCAGAAGCTCGACGAGGTCGCCAACGAGACGCTGCTCAGCGTGCTCGGACGGCGCGGGCACTGCGCCGCCGTGGTGAGCGAGGAGCTCGGCGAAATGAGGCTCCTCTCTACGGATCCGCGCGCCAAGTACATCGTCGTCGTGGACCCGCTCGACGGATCGTCGAACATCGACGTGAACATCTCGATCGGCACGATCTTCGGCGTGCTCCGCAAGAGCGACGCCAAGATGGGCGCCGACGCCTCGGATTTCCTTCGCCCCGGCCGCGATCTGGTCGCGGCCGGCTACGTGCTCTACGGGTCGTCGACGCTGCTCGTCATCACCACTGGCGTCGGCGGCGTGCACGGGTTCACGTACGATCCGACCGTCGGCGAATTTTTCCTCTCTCACGAGAACATCCGGATCCCGGAGCGCGGCTCGACCTACTCGATCAACGAGGGCCACAGCGCGCGGTGGCCCGAGGACGTGCGCCGCTGGAACACGTGGATCAAGGAGGAGAACAAGCACGAGGGGAGGCCCTACGGCGCCCGGTACGTGGGATCGCTGGTGGCGGATGCGCACCGGACGCTGCTCAAGGGCGGCATCTTCGCCTACCCCGCCGATCGAAGCGGCCAGGGCAAGCTGCGGCTGCTCTACGAGGCGAACCCGTTCGCCTTCATCTTCGAGGCCGCCGGCGGCAAGGCGAGCACGGGCTCCGATCGCATCCTCGATCGGGTGCCGAAGTCGCTCCACGAGCGCGTGCCGCTCGTCCTCGGCTCGCCCCGCGACGTCGACGACTTCGAGCAGTTCCTGCGCGGCGAGCGCTGACGCCGCGAGGGGACGCCGCCGCCCCTCCCCTCACGAGCCGAGCGTGGAGGGGGGCGGCCCCGCGGGTCAGACCCCCTGCGCGTCGGCGCCCCAGATCACCTTGTGGAGCTGGACCTGCACACGGACGCGAAGGCCGTCGTCGAGCACCCACTGGACGAGATCTCTCGGCGCGAGCTTGCCCCAGACGCACGAGGCGAGCAGCGTCACGCCGCGCGCGTCGAGGCGGCGCTCGCGGATGGTGCCCCGCATCCATTCGTAGTCCGCCCGATCGGCGAGCACGAACTTGATCTCGTCGCGCGGCGTGAGATGGTCCAGGTTCGACCAGCGGTTCCGGTGGGATTCCCCGGATCCGGGCGCCTTCAGATCCATGATCTTGTGCACGCGCGGGTCGACCCGCGACACGTCCGCCTCGCCGCTGGTCTCGACGAGGACCGTGCGGCCGGCGTCGCAGAGCTCCTTGAGGAGCGGGAGCGACCCGGGCTGGAGGAGGGGCTCCCCGCCCGTGAGCTCCACGAGCGACGTGCCGAGGGCGAGCGCGCGCTCGAGGACGTCGCTGCGGCGGAGGCGCTTGCCGCCGTAGAACGCCTGCGAGGTGTCGCACCAGGCGCAGCGCAGGTTGCACCCGGTGAGCCGGACGAAGGTGCACGGCAGCCCGGCGAACGTCGATTCGCCCTGCACGCTGGCGTAGATTTCGTGGACGACGAGGGTGTCTTCTTTCAAGGAAGCGACGCCTCCGAGGAGCCCGGGCCGGCCTCGGCGGCTCCGCGCCGCCGGCGATCCGCGATGGGGGCGCAAGCTTTGGCCGCGCCGACCGCGCAACGCAAGCGGCGCGAGGCGCTCAGCCGGTGATGACGCTGACCTCGCCCGCCGCCACCGCGCGGAGGACGCCGTCCCCTCCGCGGATCAGCAGGTGCCCCTCCGGGTCGATCCCCGCCGCGACGCCGGCCACGCCGGCGACCTCGACGCGGCGGCCGCGCAGCCAATCCATCCGGGCGAGATCCTCCGCGAAGGGCGCGAGCCTCCCCGCCTCGAACCTCGCCGCGGCGTCGCCGATCGCCTGGAGCAGCTCCGCCGCGAGGAGCTCGCGCGGGACGTCGTCGATCCCGAGCATCGCGAGCGACGTGGCCCGGCCCGAGAGCTCCGGCGGGAAGCTCGACGCGTGGACGTTCAGCCCGACGCCGACGATCACGCTGGTCACCGATTCGCCGCGCAGCTGGGCCTCGACCAGGATCCCCGCCAGCTTGCGGCCCCCGGCGAGCACGTCGTTCGGCCACTTGAGCCGCACCTCGGCGGCGGCGCCGTCGCCGCGGCGCGAACCGGGCGCGAGCCGCGCGAGCCGTTGCTCGACGACCGACGCCACGGCGAGGCCCATGACGAGGGCGATGGGGGCCACGCTGCTCGCCGGCAGGCCGGGGCGCAGCACGACCGACAGGTACAGGTTCTCCCCGGGCGGAGAGTGCCAGGCGCGCCCGCCGCGCCCGCGGCCCTGGGTCTGCGCGTCGGCGAGGAACGCCGCCCCGTGCGGGGCCCCGGCGGCCGCCGCGCTCCGGGCGTCGTCGTTCGTCGACGCCGTCTCCGGCGCGACGGCGAGCGGCCTCCCGATCGGCGCGCCGAGGCGCGCGAGCTCGCGCTCGATGGCCCCGGCGTCGAGCCGCCTCACAGCGAGAGATCCAGCGCGATGTCGGCCGAGCGCGCCGAGTGCGTCAGCGCCCCGACGCTGATGATGTCGATGCCCGCCGCGGCGAGCTCGGGGATGCGCTCCAGCGTGATCCCGCCGGAGACCTCGAGGAGAGGCCGGCCGTGCTGCGCCGACCGGACGCGCGCGGACGCCGTCTTGACGTCGGCCAGCGTGAAGTTGTCGAGCATGATGATGTCCGCGCCGGCAGAGAGCGCCTCGTCGAGCTCGCGGAGCGAGGCGACCTCGACCTCGATCTTCGTCGTGTGCGGGGCGCGCGCCCGCGCGCGGGCGATGGCGGTGGCGATACCGCCCGCCGCGACGATGTGGTTGTCCTTGATGAGCACGGCGCTCCCGAGGCTGTCGCGGTGGTTGTGCGCGCCTCCGACGCGCACCGCGTAGCGCTCCAGCGCGCGCAGGCCGGGCGTCGTCTTGCGGGTGTCGGTGATGCGCACGCCGGACCCCTGCGGGATCGCCGCGGCGTAGCGGCGCGCCTCGGAGGCGACGCCGCTCATGCGCTGCGCGAAGTTGAGCGCGGTGCGCTCCGCGCTGAGGAGCGTGCGCGCGAGGCCGCGCACCGTCCAGAGCACGGCGCCGGTGTCGACCGCGGTGCCGTCCGCGATCAGCACCTCGCCCTCGACCTGCGGATCCAGTCGCTGAAAGACGCGGTGAAACACGTCCCCGCCGCAAACGACGAGCGGCTTGCGCGCCACCGCCTTCGCGGTCGCGCGCGCTGAAGCCTCGACACAGGCCTCGGTGGTGAGATCGCCTCCCGCGAGATCTTCTTCCAGAGCGCGATCGATCAGGGCATCGAGCAACGGCGCAGCCAGCACAGGCATCTCCTCAAGCGCCGCAACCCCGGCGGCGCCCCCAGGTATACTCGTTCCCGCACGCGCGCATCAGCGCCGTAGCACCTACCCGAGGCGGGCGACGCAGCGCGTTATCAAGAGTCGTGCCAGGGCGTGCGAGCTCGGCGGCGAGGCTGCCCGGGACGGGAGCCCGGCGGCGCGGAGGGGGTCCGCGGGGCCGAAAAGCGGTGCGGATCGCGACCTTCGCGACGCTGTGTCGCACAAATGGGGCTGACGTTCGTCTACCAGCCTGTGAGACTCTCCGAGCAACTCCAGCGCCCTCAACGGAGATCGATGCGTCCGCAGGCAGGCCAGGTCATCCACAACAAGTACCGACTCGTGCGCCTCATCGGCGACGGCGGCATGGGGAGCGTCTACGAAGCCCGCCACGAGGTGCTGGGGACGACGGTCGCCCTCAAGTTTCTCCACCCCGAGCTGTCTCGCCGCTCCGGCCTGGTGCAGCGCTTCCTGCAAGAGGCGCGCGTCTCCGCGCAGATCCAGAGCGCGCACGTGGTCCGCGTCGTCGACGTCGACCAGACCGCCGGCGGCCTGGCGTTCATCGTGATGGAGTACCTGGAGGGGAAGACGCTCCAGACGCTGTACGAGGAGCTCTACCGGGCCGGCATCCGGCTCGCCTACGCCGACGCCCTCGAGTACGCGATGCAGATGCTCGAGGGCGTCGAGGCCGCCCATCGCGCGGGCGTGGTCCACCGGGACCTCAAGCCGGACAACGTCATCATCACGAGGACGGCCAAGGGAGAGCCCCTCATCAAGCTGCTCGACTTCGGCATCGCCAAGCTGAAGGTCACGGGGGAGCTCGATCGCGGGCTCACGCGACCGGGCGTGATCATGGGCACCCCCGAGTACATGGCGCCCGAGCAGGCCTACTCGGCGGACTCCGTCGACGCGCGCGCGGACATCTTCTCGCTGGGCGTCATCATCTTCGAGATGCTGGCCGGCCGCCGGCCGGTCGGCGGCGACGAGCCCCAGCAGATCGCGGGCGCCTACCTGTCGGGCCAGATCTCGCGGCTCTCGGATCTGGCGCCGGAGCTCGCGCCGGGCCTCTGCGCCGCCGTCCACCGCGCGATGGCGGCCTCGCCGGCCGACCGGTTCGCGACCACCGCCGAGCTCCGCGGCGCCCTCGAGCCGTTCGCCCACGCCGCCCGCGCCCCCTCGGCGCTCACCCCCTCGCCCTCCGAGGTCAGCGTGGCGCGGTCGTCCGGGCCCGCCCTGCCGGCAGCCCTCGCCGCGCCCGCGATGCACGCGGCCTCCGCGGCGGCGCCGGCAGCCAACGCGATGGGCGACGGTCGCACGAGCTCCGTCCCCAAGACGATCCCGCCCGAGAACGGCGGCGCGCAGCACGCGGCGAGCGGCCCCCCGGGCGCGCTCGGGCCCGCGACGCCCCTGGGCGGCTTCGCCTCGGACGCGCGGGGTCCCTCGGCGTCGACGCCGGGAGCGCCAGGGTTCACGCCCAGGCCAGAGCCCTCCTCGGGCCCGTACTTCGCTCAGGGCGGCTATCCCCCGGTCGGCCAGCCGGCGACCGTGAGCGCCGCGCCCTACATGCCCCCGCAAGGGGTGCCCGGGGTGCCGGCGACGAGCTACGAGCCCGGGCCGTTCGATGTGGCGCCTCGCCCAGGAGGCACCGCGGTCGGCAACGTGCCCTTCATGGACCGGAGCTCGGCCGGCGCGTTCAACGGAGCTCCGGCGCCCGGCTACGGCGGCGCCTACGGGGGCGGCGCGCAGGGGTACGTCCCTGGGACGGCGCCGATGGATCCGCTGCCCAGGGCCTCGCACGCCTCCTCGGCGCACGGGGCGAAGCAGCCCGCGCGGCGCGGGACCTCGCTGTTCACCATCCTGCTGCTCGCCACGGGGATCACCGGGGCCGTCGTGGGCGGCGTCTACATCGCCAGCGAGCTCGGTCGGAGCGAGCAGGCCGACGTGGCGCCGGCCATGCCGACGTTCCAGCCGACCGCGACGGTGCCGTCGGAGCCGACCACCCCCGCGACGACGGCGCCCCCCGCCGTGACGCCGCCCCCGGTCGAGCCGCCGCCGGTGGTCGCCAAGCCCCAGCCCCGGCCGACGTCGACCTCGACCTCGAAGCCGCCGGCGACGCCGAGCGCGACGGGGACGCAGCCGGCGCCGACGACACGCCCGAGCGGGACGTCGATCCTCCCCAACCTGCCGCCGATCGTCATCCCGTCGACGTTCCCGTTCCCGTTCCCCGCGCCGACCGGCGCGCAGCCGCCGGCCAACCCCCAGCCCACCCCGAACACGACGACCCCGGCGCCGACGACGCCGCCCACCACGCCGTCCAGCAAGCCGCCACGGCGCGTGATCATCGTACCGAACAACTGACTCGCCCGGCGCAGGCGGTAGGATGCGATCTCGATGAGCAATCAGAATAGCGGTCCGCCGCCCGGATGGCCTGCGCCCCCGAGCGGCATGTACGGCCCTGGCAAGACCGTGCCCGGCGAGCCTCCGCTCGCAGGGCTCAACTCGCCTCAGGGCGCCTTCCCCGTGCCGCCAGGCACCGCGCCGCACGATCCAGGGTCCGCGGGCGGAGCCGTCCCGCGGACGATCGTCGAGGGCGGAGGCAACAGCGCGCCTCCGCCCGGCGCGCCGGCCCCTTACGGATCGCCGGCAGGCGCGTACGGCGCGCCGCCGGCCGGCGCGCCCGGCCCGTACGGCCCCGGCGCAACCGCGACTTACGGCGGCCCTCCCGGACCAGGGGGCGCCTACGGGCAGCCGCCCCCGCCTCCCGCGAGCCCGTACGGCGGCTCGCCGTTCGGGGCTCCGAGCGGGGCCGCCGGCGCGCCGGGGTTTCACGGCGGCGCTCCGGCGCTGCCGGGCAGCGGCGGGCCGTACGCGGCGCCGATCCCCGCGCGGCCTCGCCCGAAGAGCTCCGGCCCGACGCTCGCGCTGATCGGGCTCGCCGCCTTCGTGGTCATCGGGGGGATCACGACCACCCTCTTCGTGATGCGCAGCGGAAGCTCGTCCGACGACGCGACGGCGCTGCCGCCGATCGACGCGCCCCCGGCGCCGGCGTCGGTCGCCGGCGATCCAACGCCGCCGCCGCCCCCGGCCGCGACCACGACGCCCGAGCCGCCCCCGCCGGAGCCGGTCCCCGTCCCCGCGGCGGCCCCGAAACCGCCGCCGAAAGCGCAGCCCAAGCCGGCGAACCCGACCACCACGCCGACGATCCCGTCGACGACCGCTCAGCCGACGGTCCCGACGACGCCCAGCGCGACGACCCCGACGACCACCCCGTCCGCATCCTCGACGGGCCGGAAGAAGATCATCCTGCCCGGCAGGAATTGAGCGGATTTCCGCGGCCCGCCGCGCCGCCGCGGGCGCAATCCGAAGCTCTCGCCCGAGTCCGCTTGACAAGGCGGTCAGGGTGATCAGCTTCCGACCTCATGAGCAAATCCGGGATCGCCGCAGTTCTGTCCTTCCTCATTCCGGGCGTTGGGCAGCTCTACAACGGCGCGTTTCTGCGCTGCATCTTCTGGCTGATCGTCACCCCCGGCCTGTGGATCGGCACGGGCGGGTGGCTCGGCTGGGTCTGCCACCTGATCTCGGCCTACACCGCGTACCAGTACGCGAAGCGCTCGGGCGGCTGAGCCGCGACCCGCGAGGCGGCGCGCCGGGGCGAGCCGGCGCGCCCGCTCACGTCGCCTTCGCGAAGATCCTCTTCAGCACCTCGCCCGTCGCCGTCGGCTGACGCGCCAGCTCGCGCGGGGTGCCCTCGGCGACGATGCGCCCCCCGCCGGCGCCGCCCTCCGGGCCCAGCTCGACCACGTGATCCGCGCAAGCGATGACCGCCGGATGGTGCTCGATGATCACCAGCGTGTCGCCGCGCTCGACCAGGCGGTCGAGCACGCGGACGAGGCGCGTCACGTCCGCGAGGTGCAGGCCGGTCGTGGGCTCGTCGAGGACGTAGAGCGTCGGCTTGGGCCGCGCGCCGGCCGTCAGCTCCGCCGCGAGCTTGAGCCGCTGGGCCTCGCCGCCCGAGAGCGTGTGCGAGCCCTGGCCGATGTGGAGGTAGCCCACGCCGAGATCGCACATGGTCGAGAGCGGCGCGCGGATCCGCGGGTGCGCCGCGAAGACCTCGACCGCCTCCTCGGCGGTGAGATCGAGGACATCGCCGACGGACAGGCCGAGGTAGCGCACGTCGAGCGTCGCCGGCTCGAAGCGCGCGCCGCCGCACGCCTCGCACGGCGTGGTCACGTCGGGCAGGAACGACATCTCGTGCGCGATGACGCCCTGCCCCTCGCACGCGGGGCACCGCCCGCCCGAGGCCGTGTTGAACGAGAACCGCGCGGGGCCGTAGCCGCGCACCTGCGCGTCGGGACAGGCGGCGTAGAGCTTGCGGACCTCGTCCCAGACGCCCAGGAACGTCGCCGGGATCGAGCGCGGCGTCCGGCCGATGGGCGACTGGTCGACGGCCACCGCCCGCAGGATGCTCTTCGGCAGCCGCAGCGCCTTGTGCGGGCCCGGCTCGGGCGCCTCGAGCTTCAGCGCGCGGCGCGCGGCGGGGTAGAGCACCTTCTGGATCAGCGTGCTCTTCCCGGAGCCGGACACGCCGGCGACCACCGTCATCCGGCCCGCGGGGATCCGGAGCGCGTCGCCCTGGAGGTTGTGCGCGCGGGCGCCGAGGAGCTCGATGTGCTCGCGCGACGGCGGGCGCGCCGGGCGCGCGCTGAGCAGGGCGTCCTCGCCGGCGAGCGCGCGCGCGGTCGGCGAGTCGGGGTTCGCGAGCACCTCGCGCGACGGCCCCGCCGCGACGATCCTGCCGCCCTTGCGGCCGCCCGACGGGCCGAGGTCGATCAGGTGGTCCGCGGCGCGGATCGTGTCGGCGTCGTGCTCCACCATGAGCACGGTGCTCCCCATGGCGGCGAGCCGACGCAGGTTGGAGAGCAGCCGATCGGTGTCGCGCGGGTGGAGGCCGATCGTCGGCTCGTCGAGCACGTACAGCGCCCCGGTGAGGCCGCTGCCGAGCTGCGCCGCGAGCCGCAGGCGCTGCATCTCGCCGCCCGAGAGGGTCGACGCGCGCCGATCGAGCGTGAGGTAGCCGAGGCCCACCTCGCAGACGAAGTCGAGCCGGCGGCAGAGCTCCTTGTGCGGCGCCTCGGCGATCAGCGCGCGATCGCCCGTGAAGCGCAGGCCCCTCGCCCAGGCGGCGGCCGCCGCCACCGACCGGCCCGACGCCTGGTGGTAACGCTCGCCGGCGAGCCGGACGGCCCGGGGGATCGGCGCGAGGCGCGAGCCGCCGCACGCCTCGCACGGATCGGGCGTCGCGAGCGCGTCGTCGTCGAAGTCCGAGGCGCCGGTCCCCTCGCACGCCTCGCAGCGGCCCTGCTTCGTGTTGAACGAGAACCAGCGGGGATCGAGCTCCGGGACGCCGACGCCGCAGCGCGGGCAGGTGCGCGTGGTGGAGAGCAGCTGCTCGCCGCCGCGGCCGCCGGCGAGCTTCACCGCGCCCCGCCCGAACGCGAGGGCGCGATCGAAGAGCGCGCGATCGAGGGCGTCCATGCGCCCCTCGTAGATCACGAGGTCGATCGAGTGCTCCCGGCGCTTGTCGAGGCGGGGAGGGCTGTCGGTCGCGCACGGCTCGCCGTCGGCGAGCGCGCGGGTGATGCCGGCGCGGGCGGCCGCGGTGAAGACGTCGAGGTACGTCCCCTTGCGCGCCACGACCGCGGGGGCGAGCAGCGTCCGCGCGCCGCGCGTCGCGAGCAGCGAACGATAGACCTCGTCCGGCGAGCGCGCCTCGATCGGCACGTCGCAGTCCGGGCAGCGCGCCTCGCCGACCTTGGCGTAGAGCAGCCGCAGGTAGTGCGCGATCTCGGTCACGGTCGCGACGGTGGAGTTGGCGCCGGAGCGCGTGGTGCGCTGCTCGAGCGCGATCGACGGGGGTACGCCGGTGACGCGATCGACGTCCGGCCGCGGCAGCGTCGGGAGGAACTGGCGCGCGTAGGGGGTCAAGGTCTCGAGGAAGCGCCGCTGGCCCTCGGCGAAGACCACGTCGAACGCCAGCGTGCTCTTGCCGGAGCCGCTCGGGCCGGTCACGACGACGAGCTCGCCGTGCGGGATCACCGTCGAGACCTCGGCGAGGTTGTGCTCGCGGGCGCCCTCCACCTCGATGCGCCGCCGGTCGAGCGACGCGCGCGCCGCGCCGTTGCCGTTGCGCTTGCCGGATTTCGGGGCGGCGGCGGGCGCCGCGGCCTTGGCGCCGCGCCGCGGCCTCGGCGACGCGCCGTCGCCCCGCAGCGCGAACCACTCGGCCAGCGCGCCGCCGGTCCGCGTCGCCGTCCTGGCCACCGCCTCGGGCGTCCCCTCCGCGACCACGCTCCCGCCCTCGCTGCCCGCGCCCGGCCCGAGATCGATGACCCAGTCGGCCGCCGCGACGACGTCGAGGTCGTGGTCGACCACGATCACGGAGGCGCCCTCGGCCACGAGCACCGAGAGCGAAGCGTTGAGGTGCTTCACCTCCTCCGGGTGCAAGCCGGCGCTCGGCTCGTCGAGGAGGAAGAGCGCGCCCGCGCACGGCTCGCCCAGCGCGCGCGCGATCTTGAGCCGCTGCGCCTCGCCGCCGGAGAGCGTCGAGAGCGGCTGGCCGAGCGTGAGGTAGCCGAGGCCGAGCTGCTTGAGCGGCGCGAGCGCCCGCCGGATCGCGGGCTCCCGCTCGAAGGCCGCGAACGCCTCCTCGATCGAGAGATCGAGCACGTCGGCGACCGAGCGGCCGTCGAGCTTCACCTCGAGCACCTCGTCGCGGAAGCGCTTGCCCTTGCAGGTCGGGCAGGTCAGCGACACGTCGGCCAAGAACTGCATCTCGATCGTCTCGCTCCCCTCGCCGGCGCACGCCTCGCAGCGCCCGAGCGCGACGTTGAACGAGAAGTGGCCGGGCCCGAGATCCCGCGCCGCCGCCTCGGGCTGCTCGGCGAAGAGCGCGCGGACGCGGTTCCACGCGCCGGTGTAGGTCGCGGGGTTGCCCCGCGAGGTGCGCCCGAGCGGCGCCTGATCGACGAGCGTGACGGTGCGGATGTCGGCCGTGCCCTCGATGCGCCGGTACAGGCCCGGCGCATCGATGTCCTTGTAGCCGCGGGCCCTCGCGATGTGCCGGTAGAGCACGTCGTTCACCAGCGTGCTCTTGCCCGACCCGCTCGGCCCCGTGATCGCCACCACGACGCCGAGCGGGACGTCGACGGAGACGTCGCGCAGGTTGTTCTCGCGCGCGCCGTGGATCGTGATCTTGCCGCTCGGCGACCTTCGCTCCGCGGGCGCCGCGGGCAGCGGCCTCTGCGCGGCGAGCCCCTCGGGGGGCCCGTCGAAGGTGACGCGCCCGCCCTGCTTGCCCGCGCCGGGGCCGAGCTCGACGACGCGATCGCTCGCCCGGATGACGAGCGGCTCGTGCTCGATGACGAGCACGGCGTTGCCGCGGTCGGCGAGCTCGCGCATGGCCGCGATGAGCGGCGGGATGTCCGTCGGATGCAGCCCGACGGTCGGCTCGTCGAGCACGAAGAGCGCGCCCGTCAGCGACGTGCCGAGCGCCGCGGTGAGCGCGACGCGCTGCGCCTCGCCGCCCGAGAGCGTGCGCGCCTGGCGGGAGAGCGAGAGGTAGCCGAGCCCGACGCGCTCGAGGTAGCCGAGCCGCGCGATGAGCTCGCGGCGCGCCATCTCCCCCTGGCCCGTCTGGGGGCGCTCGGCCTCGAGCCGCGCGCGCGCCTCGCGGAGCTCGAGCTCGTGCCACGCGGCGAGATCGAGGCCGCCGACGCGGTAGAGGAGCGACTCGGGCGAGAGCCGCTTGCCGTGGCACGCGCCGCACACGTCGTAGGTGCGGTAGCGCGCGAGCAGCACGCGGACGTGCATCTTGTAGGTGCGCGTCTCGAGCCAGCGGAACCAGGCCTTCACGCCGGGGTACTTGCCCTGGCTCCACGTGCCCTCGCCCTCGAGCACGAGCGCGCGCTGCGCCTCGGAGAGGTCGCGCCACGGCCGGTCGGTGCGGATCCCGTTCCGCTCGCAGAAGGCGCGGAGCACCTTCCGCTCCCACGTGGTGGAGCGGCCGTTCCAGGGGCGGATCGCGCCGCCCGCGATCGATTTCGACGGGTCCGGGATCACCTTGTCGTAGTCGATGCCGAGGGTGCGGCCGAAGCCGCGGCACGAGGGGCACGCGCCGGTCGGCGACTGGTACGAGAAGAGCCCCGGGCGCGGCGGATCGAAGGCGCGCGCGCACGAGGGGCAGGCGAGCCCGCGCACGAGCCGGAGCCGCGTCGACCCCGCCCCGTTGCCGCCCGGCTCCTCGGCCTTGCGCTGCAGGTGGAGCGACGCGTCGCCTCCGCCGCCCTTCCACGCCTCCTCGATGGCGGCGCCGAGGCGCCGGCGCTCCCGCGGGGCGACTCGGACGCGATCGACGATGACCTCGACCTTGTCGGTGCCGCTCATCGCCTCGGAGGGCGCCACGCCGTCGAGATCGCGCGCCTCGCCGCGGACGAGCAGGCGCCGGTAGCCGGCGGCGAGCAGCGACTCGCGCACGTCGAGGAACCGCTCGGTCCCCGCGACGGCGATCGGGTACGTGACGAGCGCGGTCGCGCCCTCGTGCTCGCTCGCGGCGAGCTCGGCCGCCCGCACCGGGTCGGTCCGCGCGGCCGGCGCCTCGCAGGACGGGCAGACGGGCACCGCCTCGCGCGCGAAGAGCGCGCAGAAGTACGGCTCGAGATCGGCCATCGTGGCGACGGTCGACCGCGAGCTCTTGACCGGCGCGCGGCGGTCGACGGCGACGCCGGCCGCCACGGGCTCGAGCGCGTCGATCGGCGGCCGCTCGAGCCGCTCGAGGAACTGGCGAGCGTACGGGCTGAAGCTCTCGACGAACCGGCGCTGCCCCTCGGAGTAGAGCGTGTCGAGCGCGAGCGAGGACTTGCCGGCGCCGGACACGCCGGCGATGGCCACGAGCTCGCCGGGCCGGAAGTCGAGGTCGATGCCCTGGAGGTTGTGCGTGCGGGCGCCGCGGAGACAGATGGATTGCATAGAGGCGCGGATGGGTGGGCCCCGCGGGGGTGGCGTCCCGGGTGGACAGGCCCGCGTGAAACCGCGAGTGTTTAGCCCCCTTTCCGCCCATCGTCGCGGACGATCGTACGTGACGGCGCGCAGAGCACGCGCCTCGGGGCATTGCGCCCTTCGGCGCGGGATTCTCGCGTTCGTGTCGAGGCGCGCGGAGGGAGCGCGCGTGCTCCGAGCTGCCCCCGTCTGCCCGTGCGTCCGTCGCGACCGACGGACTCAGCGGCTGGCCGCGCTGGACTCAGCAACTAGCCGCGGGCGGACCCAGCGGCTAACCGCCGTTGACGAGGATGAGCGAGAGGTAGCCGTAGTCGTTGCTGGTCCAGTTCGGGCTCAACGTTTGGCCGCACATCCCGATGTTGTACGTGCCCGGGCTGAGGCCGGTGATGACGGCGTTGACCCCGAAGGGCACGCGCGTGCCTGCGGGGACCCGGCCTCCGGTCATCCCGAGACCGACCGCCTTCGGCGCCTCGAACACCGGGCCGGACGGCTCGGAGCGAACCCGCTGGTAGCACATGAACAGGCTGAGGCTGTTCGCTGGCTGGGTGCCCGATCCCAGGTACCGATGCGCCGTCGCGTAGATCGACTGGCTCGCCGACGAGACCTCCACCGAGCCCGTCGGGCCGAAGAAGTCGACGCCCGCTCCCACCGGGAGCGTGACGTGGTCGCCCGCGCCGCTGACCATCAGCGAGAGCACGACCCCCTGGGGCCCGGTCGGCCCGACGGGGCCCGTGAAGCCGCGGGGCCCCTCAGGCCCGATGGGGCCCTCGGGACCGGCCGGGCCCATCGGCCCTTGGGGGCCCGTCGGACCGATCGGCCCCTCCGGGCCGATCGGACCTATCGGACCTATCGGACCTATCGGACCTTGGGGGCCCACCGGACCGATCGGGCCAATCGGCCCCTGCGGGCCCATGGGGCCGACCGGGCCCTCCGGCCCGATCGGGCCCACCGCTCCCGCAGGCCCGACCGGGCCTTCGGGGCCTCTGGGGCCGGCCGGCCCTTGCGGCCCCGTGGGGCCTTCCGGCCCCGTTGCGCCCGTCGGCCCCGCCGGCCCCGTCGGCCCTTCCGGGCCCGTCGCGCCGGTCGGCCCGGTGGGGCCCGGCGGCCCTTCCGGGCCTTCGAGCCCTGCCGGCGAGCCGACCCACTCGCCGTCCTCGTTGATCACCTGGCCGCCGTTCACGGAGACCCCGCTCGCGTCGATCACCACCGTGCTGCCGTTCGCGGTGTTCACCGTGACCGAGGTCGGCGTGATGTCGCCGTTCACGTTCCCGGCGAGGAGCGCGTAGGGCACGCTCGCGACCGTCGCGCGCGGCTTCAGCTCGACGTCGTCGCCGACCGTGATGCCGAGGTACCGCTCGGCGCCGTCGAAGATCGCGCCCTGGAACGGCGTGATCGAGCCGAGGCGCACCGAGAAGAAGCCGTCCTCGAACGTGATCGCGTGGACCTCGCTCCAGATGGGCGTCGACGCGTCGCGCGCGTCGTACAGGGCGAAGACGACATCGATCGTCTCGTTGATCGGCGCGTCGCGATCGTCGAAGAGCCGGCCCTGATGGGTGATGGTCGCCGGCACCGCCGCGGCCGCGGTCCCTGCGCCCGCGAGAGCGCCCGCCGCCAGGGCGGCGGCCGTCATGCGCCGCGCGATCCTCGATGTCCTCATCGCCACATCCTCGTCATGGCAAGCTCCCGTTGGCTCCGAGGAGCCCACCCTGCATCCGCACCTTGGGCGAGGCCGACGTCCCCTGGTTCTGCGTCGGCTGGCCGAGCGTGAACACCATCCGGTAGCGGGAGCTCCTCGCGACCTCGCCGGCGGTCACCGTCTCGGTCGCCTCCACGCCCGTCTCGGCGGGCGCGCTCCCGCCCTGCCCTTCGCCGCCGTGGCCACCGCCGCCGACGCCGCCCTCCCCGCCGCTGCCCGCGCTCGCGCCCTGACCGCCGTCGCCCCCGACCCCGGCGCCGCTCGCGGCGTACGGCGCGTCGACCATCGAATCGGCGGCGCAGCTGCAGCTGCACGCGGGGGCCACCGCAGAGAGCGCCACCAGCGCTCCGAGCCAGGCGGAAAAGCCCCGTCCGCGATTCACTCCGTCCTCCGGTCCGACAGCACGTCGCGCTCGATGCATCCCATTGGACGAGCAGCGGCGCTCGGCGTCAAGCGACCGCACCGCGGCCGCGCGGCACAGGAGCGACGGCACGGCGCGGCGCCGCGGGCGCGCACGGCCCCCCACAGGGGCCGCGCCGCCCCGGCGCGCCGGCGCGAGCCGCCAAGAGACCGCCGTCGACGGCGCCGTGCGCGGAGAGGCGGTGGACAGACGGCGGCGCGCGCGCTATGCGGCCGCGTGAGCCGCGCTGGCAAAGAGAAGGAACGAGAGGGGGAGAAGCTCATCGTGCGCAACAAGCGCGCGACGTTCGACTACACCCTCGACGATCGGTTCGAGGCGGGGTTGGTGCTGCTCGGCAGCGAGGTGAAGATGCTCCGCGAGGGCGCCGCCGAGCTGACGGACAGCTGGTGCGCCATCGAGCACGGCGAGGTGTTCCTGAAGGGCGTCAACATCCCGGTGATGCCCGGGGCCGCCTTCGGGCACGAGGCGAAGCGCCCGCGCAAGCTGCTGCTCCACGAGAGCGAGATCGAGGCGATCCGCAAGGGCGTGGAGCGCGAGGGCATGACCGTGATCGCGACCCGCCTCTACTTCAAGAACGGCCGCGTGAAGGCCGAGATCGCCCTCGCGAAGGGGAAGAAGACCGTCGACAAGCGCGAGAGCCTGAAGGAGAAGGACGCCGCCCGCGAGGCCCGCGCGGCGATCGAGCGGGCCCGCGGCGGCGACCGCGGGCGCAGCCACGCGCCCCGCGCGGCGCGCGGCGAGGCTCGCCCGAACCCCCGGAGGCCGGAATGACCTGGCACCTCACCTGGTCGAGGGGCGGCGAGGCGGAGCTCGTCGAGATCGACGGCGACCGCGTGCGGCTCCGCTCGACCGCGTCGTCGGCCCCCGGCGCGCGCGTCGAGGGCGCGCTCCGGTCGACGGGGACGGCGATCCGGCTGAAGGTGGCCCGGTGCCGCCTGCGCGCCCCCCACGAGCCCGGCGAGCCGGCGCCGGCCGACCGCATCTACGAGCTCGAAGGCCGGCTCATCGACGCGACGCGTGAGGTCCGCGCCGAGCTCGCGCGGCTGGTCGCCGACGAGCCGCGCGAGCGTCCGGGCTGATCCGCGCCGCGCGGCGGAGCTGGCCGCGCTGCACCACGGCGAGCGTCCGGGCCGATCGGGACCCGCTGCGGCCCGTCCGGCAGCAGGTGTTGCGGTGACTCACGGCGACACTTACGCTGGTGATCCATGAAAATCGCGTCGCGCCCTCGTGTCATTTTGCGGCGCTGCTCGACGTATGATGTGGAGAAGATCCGCAGCATCGTGCGCAGCGGTCTCGAGGAGCTCTCGCTGCGCCCGCGCGGCCGGACGCTCATCAAGCCGAACGTCGTCGCGTCCGGCGCGCACTTCCCGCACGCCTATACGCGGCCCGAGTTCATCGAGGGGGTGATCGGCGCGCTCAGGGATCGCGACGACGGGCGCGTGACCGAGCTCGCCGTCGGCGAGCGGTGCGGCATCACGCTCCCGACCCGCATGACGTACGAGGGCGCCGGCTATTACCCGATGTTCCGGCGGACCGGGGTCAAGCACTACCACTTCGAGGAAGAGCAGCAGGTCGAGATCCGGCTCACGCACGAGGGCCGGCTGCGTGACTACCTGTTCACGCCGGAGCCCGTCGCGAAGGCCGACTTCTTCGTGAACTGCCCCAAGTTCAAGTCGCACCCCTGGACCACCGTCACCTTCTCGATGAAGAACTACATCGGGATCCAGGACGACCGGCACCGGCTCATCGATCACGACCACCGGCTGAACGAGAAGGTCGCCGACCTCCAGTACATCGTGCAGCCGCAGTTCATCGCGATCGACGCCATCACCGCCGGCGAGGGCCGGATGCTCACGCCGACGCCGTTCGACCTCGGCCTCATCCTCATGGGGAACAACCAGGTCGCCTTCGATTCGGTGTGCTGCCAGATCATCGGCGTCGATCCGAGGAGCGTCGACCACATCCGCCTGGCCTCGGAGCGCGGCTTCGGCCCGATGGACCTCGGCGAGATCGAGATCACCGGCGACGTGACGCTCGAGGAGGCGAGGCAGAAGGCCAAGGGGTTCAAGGTGGGCCTCGTCCGCGTCGAGAAGTACTTCGAGGGCACCAACATCACCGCCTACGCGGGCGCGCCGCCCGAGCCCGAGCACACCGACTACTGCTGGGGCGGCTGTCCAGGCGCCATCGAGGAGGCGATCGAGATCCTGCGCGAGTACGACAAGGAGTGCGACGCGAAGATGCCGCGGATGCACGTGGTGTTCGGCGCCTACGAGGGCCCCATCGACGCCAAGCCCGGCGAGAAGGTGGTCTTCATCGGCGACTGCGCGACGTACAAGGGCAAGATCGGCGATCAGCTGATCAGCATCGACAGCCTGTACCGCGAGCGGAGCGCGCGCGACCCCTACACCGCGAAGCACGACGACGTGCTGGCGAAGATGGTGAAGGTGACGACGAAGCTCGCGAAGGCCCGGAACGAGAGCGTCATCCGGCTCGAGGGCTGCCCGGTGAGCGTGGCGGAGCAGGTGCTCACGCTCGTCACGCTGGGCAAGACGAAGAACCCCTACTTCGCCGCCGATCAGGTGCTCGAGTTCAACAAGGCCTACGTCGCCTGGCGCGGGGCCTCGCTCGTGAAGCGCCTCGCCGGCAAGCCCTACCAGGTCCACGGGGCGTGCTCGCGCGGCGAGGCCGCCCCGGAGCTCCCGGCCGAGCCCCCTAGCCCGCCGGCCGCAGAGTGAGGTCGAAGAGGACCTCGAGCTCGTCCCGCACCTTGAAGGCGCCGAGCGGCCCCTTGACCTCGCGCACGCCGAGCGCGGCCAGCGAGACCTGACAGCCCCCCGTCACCCCGATGCGCCCCTCGCCGAGATCGCGCGAGGACAGGCGCGCCGCCAGCGCGGCGCTCCCCGAGGCGACCTGCACGCGCACGTCGGCGCGATCGCGCGCGGTCCCCGAGGCGCGGACCTCCACGACCTCGGTGCCCCCGAGCACCTCGCCCTGGATGCGGCGCTCGATGTCGCGGCGATCCCCGGCCGAGAGCGCATCCGGGTCGAGCCGGTCGCCGCGCAGGACCCCCGCGACGCGGAGATCGGCGACGCGGATCTCGAGCTCGGCCGTCCACGCGTCGCCGTCGAGCCGCGCCCGGCCGCGCAGCGCCGGCGCGGCGATCTCGAGGTCGTGCGCGAGCCGCGCGAGCATCCCGGCGGCGCGGGTGCGGATCGTCAGACGGGACGCGGCAGGCTCGAGGTGCAGCTCGTTCACGGGACGGGGATCCTTGTCACGCTTTCAGGAAGGAGGACGCCGCGCTCAGCGGCGCTTGGAGCGGCGCGGTCCGTCGGGGACCAGCACGTACCGGCTCGAGGACGGCTCGGGCTGGCGGAGGAGCTCGGCGCGGAGCAGCGCCTCCGAGAGCCGCGCCTCGATGACCTCGTCCGTGACGCCGGGCTCCAGGGTCACCACCGCGGCCTGGATGTCGCGCGCCAGCGCGTCGAACTCCGCGCTGTCGAAGGCGTAGATGTCGTCGGGGAACAGCAGCGCGAGCGGCTTCCGCTCCACGGCCGTGTTCGTCAGCGTCGCGAGGTCGCTCTCGACGATGAGCATGACGCGGGCCCGCAGGCACATCCCCCTGCAGCGCGCCGCGAGCGCCTCCGCCGAGCCGACGAGCAGGACCGAGCGAGGCGTGTTGACCGCCTTGGTGGCCTCGTCGTCGTCGTGAGTCATTCCTCGAAGAGTACGTGAGAACGGGCGGATGAAGCCATCCCCCTCGCGTGGCCGGCGGCTCCGCGCCTCGGAACGGAGGTCGAGCGGCCGGCCGCGGCAGCCGGACCGGCGGCGGAAGCCGTAACGCGCGCCCCCGCCGCCGCGGCGCGCGACGCTACTCCCTGCAGCGCGCCGCCGCGGCGAGCGCGAGGAGAACGGCGCTCAGCGCGAGCCAGCCGGCGCTCGCCGCCTGGCCGAGCCCGAGCGGCGCGGGACCGCCGAGGAGGTTCACGGCGTTGCCCCGCGGCATCAGCGCGCCGACCACCCCGGCCGAGCCTCCGAAGAGGAAATCGGCCGCGAGCGGCGCGAAGCGGCCGAGGCCGCGCCGGTGGAAGGTCGCGCCGAGCGAGAACCAGCCGGCGTAGGCGGCGCCGGTGAGCGCGCCGATCCACCCACTGATGAGCATGTCATGGACGAACGGCGCAGCGCCGGGCCCCCGGGCGGTCGCGACGACGACGACGGCGAGCAACGCGCCCACCACGGCGGCGGCGAGGGCCGTGGTCAGTGCGATGCCGAGCGCGACATGGTGGGAGGAGGCGCCGAAGCGGGCCGCCGGCCAGGCCGCGTCGCGCAGCGCGGTCCGATCGGCGGCGTCGGCGGCGAGGGCGAAGATCGTGAGCGGTGTGACCAGGCGGAACGTGGCGAGCAGCGCCCGGTCGACGGCGCCGGACGACCCGAACGCGACCTCGATGACCGCCGCCGCCACCGCGAGCGCCACGCCGAGGCCGAGCGCCAGCAGCGGGCGCCGCGCGCGGAGGCGGCTCAGGGCCATCTCCATGCCGAGCCGGACGCCCACCCGCGCGGGCGTCCCCCGCTCGGAGCCCCCCTCCGCGGGGGGAGCCGGCTGCGCTGCGTCGATCGGGGCGCTCTCACCCACCATGCTGGCGTCCTGTCTCCGCGGCGCGCGGCGAGCCGTCGGCGGCCGGCGCGTCGAACGCCGCCACGGCGACGGGGCCCTCGGGCGGCGCGCCGGGCAGCGGCGCAGCGCCGTCCCCCGCAGGCGCGCCGAACGGCCGGCGCGGGCGAACGGCGGCGAGGTGCAGCGCGGTCGCGGCCCGCACGTCGTGCAGCGACGGCGCCGGGGACGAGATCGCGATCAGCGCGACGTCCTCCCGCGCGGCCGCATCCACGAGCGCGAGCGCCGCCGCCTCCCGGTCCGCGGCCCGGATCCGCAGCGTCGAGGACGCCTCGGCCGGCCCCGGCTCCCACGCGCCCGCGCGCACCGCGGGGGAGCGCGCGAGCGCGGCGGCGAGCGCGCGAGCGCCGGGCGCGCCGGGCGCGCGCTCGTGGACGAGCACGTGGAGCTCGAGCTCGGGCCCCGCGGCGCCGGGCGCGGCCGGGCTCGGGGCGACCGCGAGGCGCTCGCCGTCGCCGGGCTCGGTCCGGGCGATGACGCCGCGATCGAGCACGTGGATGCGATCGGCGAGGGCGCGCGCGTCCACCGCCGAGGACGTGATGAGCACGACGCAGGCGCCGCCCGCCGCGAGCGCGCGCAGGCGCTCCCGGACCGGCGCGGGCGACGGCACGGCGACGTCGGCGAACGGCTCGACGAGGCAGAGCAGGAGCGGCTGCGGCACCCCCAGGGCGAGCGCCAGCTCGATGGCCCGGGCCTCGGCGAAGCCGAGCGAGGCCCGGCGTCGGGCGAGGAGCGGCGCGACGCCGAGCGCGTCGAGCAGCGCGGCGGCGCCGGTCGCGGGCGCGCCGCGGGCGCGGAGCGCCACCGACATGGACGACGCCACCGACGCGCCGTCGGGCAGCTCCGGGGCGATGGAGAGGACGCCGATCCGCGCCCGCGTCGCCGCGCTCCGGTGCGGATCGCGCCCCCCCACGAGGACGCGGCCGGCGAGGGGCGCGGCGCGCCCCGCGAGCACCTCGGCGAGCGCCAGCGTCCCGTCCTCCGGCGCGCCGAGGACGGCGTGCACGCCCGGGCCGAGCGCCGCCGCCGCGCCGAAGAGGCTCCCGCGGGGGCGCCCCGCCTCGCCGGCGCTGTCGCGCGCGCGCACGCCCTCGAGCGCCGCGATGGGCGCGCCCGGGGTCATCCGGCGGGGCCCCCGGCCGAGCGGGCCGCGAAGGAGAGGAACGCGCCGAGCGCGCCCGGGATCGACCAGCGCGCGTCGCCGGCGAGGTCGGCGAGGGCCCAGGGGACGAGGGTCAGCGAGAGGAACAGGGCGCGCCCGCGCGCGCCGGCGACGCGGCCGCTCGCCGCGGCGAGCCCGCCGAGCGTCACGCCGGAGACGGCGCCGAACAGGGCGAGCGCGGCGCCGAAGGCGAGGTGCTGGAGCGCGAGCAGCACCGAGCCGGAGAGGAGCGCCGCGAGCGCCGAGAGCGCGGCCAGCGGGAGCGCGACGACGCGCGCGATCTCCAGCATCGCGGCGAGGCTGCGCGCGCCGTGCAGCGAGGCCCGCGAGATCCCCCGCGCCGCGGCGAGCGCCTCGACGCCGTCGCGGCGGTCGGACGCGGGCCGGTCGTGCGCCGCGGCGAGGGCGATGGGGCCGGCGGCGCCCCACGCGAGCCAGCGCGCCGCGGACCCGAGCAGCCCCTCGAGCGACGCCGTCCTGTCGTCCAGCCGGAGCACGAGCGCGGTGGCGCCGTACCCGAGCGAGATCAGCGCCGCCATGGCGAGGCCGACCTGCCCGCCGCGCGCGCCGCGCAGCCGCGCGCACGCCAGCGCGACCGCGGCGCGCAGCGCCTTCCGCGCGGCCGCGCGCCGCCGCCCGGGATCGTCCGGACGCCTGCTCGGCGCGTCGCGCGGTTCGGGGTCGTGCGGGCGGGTCATCGAAGGGGCGTGCCGAGAGAGCGTGCAGGCGGGCGCGCGGGCGGAGCGGCGCGCTGCTAGCGCTGCCCTTCCAGGCGCGCGGGCGCAAGGCCAATGTGCCACGGGCCGGCGCGCCGCTGGAATGTGATCGCCGCCGCGCGAAAGCGCCACCCCCGCTGGGACGAAGCGCCCGCGCGCCGCGTGGACACGCGCACCCTGCCCAGGCCGTCGCCTAGTCGAACGAGAGCCCGCGACGGCCCTTGTGCCTGCGCTTGCGCTCCTTGTCGGCGACGCCGATCTTCCCCCACTCGTAGGTGATCCGGCGGCGGAAGACGCCCAGCGCGTCGCCGCCGTAGAGCAGGAGCTCGCGCGGGGAGTCGGTCTCCCCGAGCGTGGGCTCCCAGAGGTCCGTCGAGACGAACGCGAGCAGCGCGGGCGTGCTCAGGCGCATCCGCGCGACGAGGAGCCCGCACGTCGCCTTGTCGCCCGGCCGCGCCCGTTTCGCGCGCTTGCCGCGGCCGCGCGCCTCCTCCTTCGCGCCGCCCGGGCGCGCGCAGCCACCGCCGAGCACGAGCTCCTCGTTGCCCCGGGGGTGCCAGGTCCACATGCGCTCGACCTTGAACGTGGCCTCGGGCGATCCGGCCTGGGCCGCGGCGCGCGCCTCCTCCGGCGCGAGCTCGGCGAGCTGCGCCGCCGCGCGCGGGTCGACGAGCGGCTCCAGCCGGAGCGGGCGATCGCGCTTCACATCGAGCACCACCTCGAAGCTGTTCACCTCCCCGGCGCAGCAGCGCACGCCGACCTCGGGGCGGCGCGTGTCCGGCTTGACGCCTCGCCCGTGGGCGCAGCGCCCCACGAGATCGCCCGAGGGCCCGTTGCCCCCGCGCAGCGTCACGAGCCCCGGCTTGCTGGGGTCGCGCTGCCACTGGCTCGAGGTCCAGGTCCACACGCCGCCGTGGAGATCGTGCACCCCGAACGCGCTCGTGCACCCGGCGTTCACGCCGTTCGGCGTCAGCACCCGGCTCTGCCCGGTCGCGCACACCGCGGCCTTGTACGTGTCGCCGTACTCGTACGTGGTGTTCGCCGGCCCCTTGCAGGCCCGCTCGATCTCGAGCTCCGTGCAGAGGCGCTTGCCCTGCGCCTCGCAGAGCGCGCGCGCCTCGTCCTGCGTGACGTTCGTCGTCGGGATCGCGCCGACCTCGTTGGGGTACGAGAAGACGTCGATGTAGAAGCCGTGCATCACGACCTGCGCGCCCGCCATCTCCTCGTCGGCGATGCGCGGCAGGCGATCCGGCGGCGTGCCCGCGATGAGCACGCCCTTCGGGATCCACGCCATGCCGGGGCGCGGCTCCGGCTCGGCCTGGGCCACGTCCCAGGGCGGCGCGGCGTCGAGGTCGCCGTCCGTGCCCGGCGCGGCGCCGCCGCGCTCGCAGCCGGCGGTGGCCGAGAGGAGGGCGGCGAGCGACGCGGCGGCCGCGAGGGCCTTCCCCCTCAGCGCGCGGACGGAGCGCTGCTCGCCGGGGCCCACGGGCTCACTCGGGGTCGCGCTCGCGGAGGTTCAGCTCCTTCATCTTGAGCTGGAGCCCCTTGCGAGAGATCTTGAGGAGCCGCGCGGCGTGGGTGACATTGCCGTGCGTCTGCTTGAGGGCGCGCTCGATGAGGTCGCGCTCCAGCTTGCTCATCGCCGCCTTGACCTGCTCCTTCAGGCCGTCGGGCGTCGACGGCGCGAGGGCGGTGTCCGCGGCCGCGGGCGGCATCGACGCGCCGGGCGCCGACGCGGCGCCGCTGCGGATCTCCTCCGGCAGATCGTCGAGGCGGATGCGCGCGCCGTCGGCGAAGAGCAGCGCGCGCTCGACGACGTTCTCGAGCTCGCGGATGTTCCCCGGCCACGCGTGCGACGACAGGCGCTCGAGCGCCTCGGGCTCGGTGCCCTCGATGCTCTTCTTGAGGCGCGCGTTGAACTTCGCGACGAAGTGGGCGCAGAGGTGGGGGATGTCGCTCCTCCGATCGCGCAGCGCGGGGAGCGCGATCGGGACGACGTTGAGCCGGTAGAAGAGGTCTTCCCGGAACGTGCCCGCCGCGATCTCCCGCTTGAGATCGCGGTTCGTGGCGGCGACGAGCCGGACGTCGACGTGGATGGTCTTGATGCCCCCGACCCGCTCGAACTCGCTCTCCTGCAGGACGCGCAGGAGCTTCACCTGCATCTCGGTCGGGATCTCGCCGATCTCGTCGAGGAAGAGCGTCCCGCCGGAGGCGAGCTCGAAGCGCCCCGGCTTGGAGGCGACCGCGCCCGTGAAGGCGCCGCGCTCGTAGCCGAAGAGCTCCGACTCCATGAGATCCTTCGGGATGGCGGCGCAGTTGACCTTGATGAACGGCCGGTCGCGCCGGCTGGAGTTCTCGTGCAGCGCGCGCGCGACGAGCTCCTTCCCGGTGCCGCTCTCGCCGCTGATGAGCACCGTGGTCGGCGTGTCGGCGACCCGCTCGAGGATCGCGTAGAGCTCCTGGATGGGCGGGCTCTCGCCGATGATGCCGAAGCGGTCCGAGCCGCCCCGGGGCGGCGCCGCGGAGACGTCGCGCGTGGCGTCCGCGCTCGCGAGATCGCGGGTGCGGAGGGCCTTCTTCACGACGACGCGCACCTCGTTCTGATCGAACGGCTTCGTGATGTAGTCGAACGCGCCCGTCTTGAGCGCCTCGACGGCGTTGTCGACGGTCCCGTGCGCCGTGAGGAGCACGACTGGGCGCGAGGGGTCGTCGCGGAGCGCGGCCCGGAGCAGGTCCATGCCGTCGACCTTGGGCATCCGGAGATCGGTGATGACCAGGTCGATGTGGTGCTCCTTGAGGAACGCGAGCCCCTCCTCGCCGTCTTCGGCGGTGTGGACCTCGTAGCCATCCCGGCCGAGCTGGGCGCTGAGGACCCGCCGGAGGTTCGCCTCGTCATCGACGACGAGGATCTGCTTCTTTTCGGGGAGCATCACCGGGCGAGACTAGCAGAACCGGCAACCGGGCAAGCGCCGTGACCGATCCCTGGCGCTCCGGGGTCGTCGACCTCGACCAGGCCCGCGCACGGCGTGGTCGCGCCGGCGGGCGCTCGGCTCCTGCCCGCCGGCTCGCTCGGCCGGCCGTCCCGCGGTCGACGGGCCGAGCGCATTGCCCCGAGGTCCGCCGTGATGCCTTTTTCTCGCTGCCGGCGAAACGGATCAGTATGCTGCGCCCACTTCTCGTGGAGGGCGGCTCGGATGCGTGTGCTTCGGACTTGGCTGGTCGGTCTCGGCGCGGGGATGTTCCTCGCCGCGGGGTTGGCCGTAGCAGGAGATCCGGCCATCGAGTACCCCGAGTGCAACCGCACCGCGACACCCGCTGATCTGGAAGGCGCCAAGGGCGCGCACAAGGCCGCCACGCAGTTCTACGAGCGGGCCGACTACGACCGCGCCATCCAGTACTGGAAGGACGCTTACCGGCTCGACTGCGCGGCGCACGCGGTGCTCATCAACATCGCCAACGCGTACGAGAAGAAGGGCGACCGCGCCGAGGCGGTCACCGCGCTGGAGACGTACCTGGCCCGCATGCCCGACGCGACCGACGCGCAGACGATCCAGGACAAGATCCAGAACCTCAAGAACTCCATCCGGCCGGCGCCGACCCCGACCGCCAGCGAGTCGGCGTCCGCGCCCGTGCCGCCGCCGACGCTCCCCACCGCGTCGGCGACCCCGAGCCTCTCCGCGGAGCCGCCCCCGCCGCCGCAGCCCCCTTACGGGTATGCGCCCTGGGTCGCGACCGGCGCCGGCGTGGTCACGCTGCTGGTCGGCGGCATCTTGACCTCGAGCGGCTTCGCGGACATCGGCGCCGCCGAGGACAGCTGTCCGATGCGCGTCAACTGCGAGCCGGACGTGGCGGATCAGGGCAACCAGGGCCGCACGCAGGCGACCGTCGGCGGCGTGCTCCTCGGGCTGGGCGCCGCCGGCGTCGCGGGAGGCCTCATCTGGGAGCTCGGGTTCAACCAGCCCCGGCCGGTCTCCAGCGCGCCTGCGCCCTCCGCCGGGATCCGGCTGACCCCGGTCGCCGGCCCAGGCGCAGCCGGGGTCGGCGTGTCGGGCCGCTTCTGAGCAAGCTCCCCGGCGCGCCGCCGGCCTCCGAGCGGGCGCCGGCGTGACGCGCGCGGCGCGACCCGCTGCCCTGGCCCGCGGGGGTGCACCCCCGCGGGGAACGCCGTACCGCCCGCGAGCGAGCGCTCGCGGGCACATCGTCTACTCTTCCATCGTGCGTCTCAGCTCCTACGCCCACTTGCTCCTCACACGGACCTCTCTGAACAGAATCGCGCTTCCGGGCGCGCTGCTCGCCGCGCTGTCGGTCGCGGGCGCCGCGGTGCTCGCCCGCGGCGACACCCCCGCGCCCGCGCTCGCGCGGATCGGCCACCTCCTCGTGCCCGCGGCCGCCGCGGCGCCCGCGGCGGCGGCCGCGGCCGCCCGGGTCGCGATCCTCGCGACCTCGCCGGGGGCGACCCGGACCACGCTCCACATCTCCGCCGTCGGGGGCGCCCAGGCCGGCCCCGCGCTCGCCACCCTCCAGCACCTCGGCGACGCGGTCGTCCGTGCCCGCGTCGTGCCGCGGACGCCGATCGTCGTCGCGACCGCCGACACGCGCCCGTCGCGCGATCGCTCGTTCAACGCGGCCCTCTTCCGCGTCGAGCCGCACGCCGAGCCGGTCGCGCTCTGCGACGGCGTGGTGCACGCGAGCCGCCCGCTCGTGACCGCCGACGGGCGCGTCTTCGTCTCGCGCGGCGTCGCCGGCCCGGAGCCGCCGATGGACGGCGACCTCGCGCGGCTCAGGGTCGACGCGCTCACGATCGACGAGGTCGATCTCGCCACCGGCGCGACGCGCACCGCGCACCGGCACACGGGCTACCTCGCCTTCCTCGCCGGCGAGTGGAACGGCGAGCTCGTCGTCTACCGCGTCTCCCCGGGGTCGGCCGACCTCGTCCTCGTGAACCCCGACTCCGGCGCGACGCGGGTGATCGCCCCGTCGATCCCGCCGTTCGCGCGCGATTTCTCGATCGACGCGACCACGGGCGCGCTCGTGTTCCAGGAGCGGCACGAGGCCGATCCCGGCCTCTGGGTCATCGATCGCCTCGATATCGCCCGCGGCAAGCGCGCCCGGCTCGAGGTGAGCGCGAACGGCGGCCTCGCCCCGCACGCCTGGCCGGGCGGCGGGCTCGCGTACACGCCCGATCGCGCCGCCGGGCTGCGCGTGGTCGGCGCCCGCGCGCAGGTCCGCGGCCCGCTCGGCGCCGGCGTCGACGCCATCCAGGCCGTCTCGCCGGACGGGGCGTGGGTCGCCGCGCTGCACACGAACCCCTCCGCGTTCGCCGTCCCCTTCGCGATCCACGCGGAGAGCGGCGAGGCGTTCGCGATCCCCGCGCCGTCCGGCGCGCGCATCGCCGTCGCCGGCTTCACCACCGCCAAGGAGGAGCCGTGAGGCGCAGCCTTCCCCTGGTCCTGGCGGCGATCTCCGCGGCCGCGCTGGCGGCGCCGGCCGCCCGCGCGGCGTACTGCCCCTGCTTCACCGCGTCGAGCGCCTACAACGATCGCGGCTGCGCGGTCGAGGCCGTGCCCGGGATCAACCCGTCGGTCGCGGAGTGGAACGCCATCTTCGATCTCGTCTCGCGGGGCCCGGCGGCCTGGGGGGACGCCGGCCCGGAGACCATCGGTCTCGGTCAGGGCTGCGAGAAGCCCGAGGCGCCGCGGCAGGTCGACGCGACGTTCCCGTGCGAGCTGCTGAAGGCGATCGCCATGCAGGAGTCGGGGTGGCAGCAGTTCTGCGCGCCGGACCGGCCGATGGACCAGGCGGGGGCGAGCTCGCGGACGATCATCTCGTTCGACTGCGGCTACGGCGCCTCGCAGATCACGAGCGGCATGCGCGGCGGCGACAGCCCGGCTTTCGATCCGCGCCGCGTGGCCGCGGACCCGACGTACAACGCGGCCACGGGCACGCACATCCTCGCGATGAAGTGGAAGGCCACGCGCTGCGTCGGCGACCGGCAGCCGGCGATCGTCGAGCACTGGTACAGCGCCGTGTGGGCGTACAACGGGCTGTCGTACGTCAACAACCCGAACAACCCCAACTACGACGCGGGGCGCGGCGTCTACGATCCGGCGATCGGCGGCGCCGCCCCGTACCAGGAGCGGGTGTTCGGCCGGATGGAGCACACCGGCGGGCGCTGGGAGAAGATCGAGGTCGCCTACCCGGCCCTCGGCGAGATCGGCGCCGGCGGCGCGCCGGCCGCGCTCTCCGATCCGCGCTGCGCTTCGCCGACGGACTGCACGCGCACGCGCCCCCTCCACGTCACGCGCTGCGCCGACGACGGCGGCCCGACGGGCGACGGCGGCGCGGGCGGCGCCGGCGGCGGCAGTACGGGTGGCGGCGACAGCGGCAGCACAGGTGGCGGCGACAGCAGCAGCAGCGGCAGCGCAGGCAGCGGCGGCAGCACAGGCAGCGGCGGCAGCGCAGGCAGCGGCGGCAGCGCAGGCAGCGGCGGCAGCGCAGGCAGCGGCCGACCGGGCGGCAACGCTGGAGGCGCGCCCGTGACCGCAGGCCAGGGGGGCTCCGGACGCCCCGTGGACGACGAGGGCAGCGGCCACGGAACGACCACGACCACGGTGGGCCTCTACGGCCGGTGCTCCTGCGACCTGCCCGGGAGCGGCGGCGCCGCGGGCGCGGCGTCCTGGATGGCGCTGGGCGCCGGCGCGCTCGCCGCGGCGTGGCGGCGGAGGCTTCCGAGGCGCCGTCGCGGGGATTAACCTAGCAGGCCATGCCGCCTTCGCTCGGCTCCGAGCTCATCGCAGCGTGGGCTGCCCGGCGGGGCCTCGCCTTCACCGCGCGCCCCGACGAGGCCTGGTTCCGTCGCTGGGAGCCGTACGACACGATCGCGCCCCCCTCCGCCTATCTCTCCTCGTGCACGTGGACGGCGAACCCCGGGCACGCGGTCATCGCCGAGCCGTGGTACGCGGACGGCGACGCCGAGCCGCTCGAGCGATCGCTGCTCGGCTTCGCGGCGCACCCGGCGCTCCAGCGCCGCGCGTCCATGCGCGTCGGCGAGCATTTCCTGACCCGCGTCGCCTTCATCGAGAGCGCCCCGCCGCCCCGGGTCGTCCTCGACGACGCGCTCTGGGACGCCCACGTGACGACGTTCGCCGCCTCCCCGCGCGAGGCCGCCGCCGCGTTCCACCCGCGGCTGCGCAAGCTCCTCGCCCGCCGCGGCTTCCAGGGTCACCTCGAGCTCCGCTCCGGCGGGCTCGTGGTGCACTGCGCCGGCCTGCGGCCGATCCCGGAGCACTACGACCGGCTGCTCGGCATCGTGCGCGAGATCGTGAACGCGGCCGTCGGCTCGTGAACCTGGGAGGAGGATCCGTACCGGCCGACGCAGCGCTTGCCCTGGCCGACGACGATCTCCTGCGCACGGGTCGGCCGGGGCGCGCGCGCCTAGACCATCGATCACGTTGCTCGAGCGAGAAATGAGCCGCCAAGCCGCCAAGGACGCCAAGAAGACGACAATGTCTTGGCGTCCTTGGCGGTTCGAAAGTGGGCGGTCCGACCGCCTGTTGCACCTCGCAGGGACACGTCGGTGGGCGGTCCGACCGCCCGTGATCATGCGGATCCACACCTCGCTGGGCGGTCCGACCGCCCGTTGCACCTCGCAGGGACGCCTCCGAGGGCGGTCCGACCGCTCGATGCACCTCGCAGGGACGCCTCCGAGGGCGGTCCGACCGCTCGATGCACCTCGCAGGGACGCCTCCGAGGGCGGTCCGACCGCTCGATGCACCTCGCAGAGACACCTCGGAGGGCGGTCGGACCGCCCGTTGCGACGCGCAAGGACACCTCGGTGGCCGATCGGACCGCCCGTCGCCAGGCTGCACGAGCGCAGCCATGGAAACACGGAGCACCGCCCGAGCGCGCGCCGCCCTGATCCAGCCAGCCCTGTCGACGCGTCCGACACGCCGGTCTAGGCTCCCCGACCATGGCCAAGGTCCTGGTCGTCGAGGATGAGCCGGCCATCGCCGAGTCGATCGCCTACTTCCTGCGCCGCGACGGGTTCGCGGCCACGGTCGTCACCACGCTCGCGGCCGCCGAGCGGGAGATCGACAAGGCGGACCTCATCATCCTCGACCTGATGCTCCCCGACGGCAGCGGCTTCGATCTCATCGGCCAGGTGCGGCGGAGCGGGGCGCGCGCCGCGATCATCGTCCTGTCGAGCCGCGACAGCGAGGCCGACCGCGTCGCCGCGCTCGAGACCGGCGCCGACGACTACGTGACCAAGCCGTTCTCGCCGCGCGAGATCGTGGCCCGGGTGCGGGCCGTCCTGCGCCGCGCCGCGCGGCCGCAGGCGCCCGACGCCGCCCCGGCGCCGCTGCCGCTCATGGTCGACGAGGCCACGCGGAGGGCGCACGTCAACGGCCAGAAGGTCGACCTCACCCGCGTCGAGTTCGACCTGCTCGCCTGCATGCTCGCCGCGCCGGGCAGGGTGTTCACGCGCGCGCAGCTCATCGACCGCGTCTGGGGCGACGGGTTCGCCATCACCGACCGGACCATCGACTCGCACGTGAAGGGGCTCCGGAAGAAGGTCGTCGAGGCCGGGGGCGACGCCGACCTCATCGAGACGGTGCGCGGCGTCGGCTACCGCGTCACCGACAAGCCGAGCCCCCCGGAAGGCGGCTAGCCCATGGTGCGCCTCGTCGTCACCGCGGCGGCGGCGGTCTCGATCATCCTGCTCGTCGCGCTGTTCGCCTCCCGCCTCGTCCGCGCCCGGACGGCCGGGATGAGCATCCGGATGCAGATCTTCATCGCGCTCGGCGGCATCGTCGGCGCGTTCGCGTTCGGGCTCGGGCTGCTCGTCATCGATCGCATCGAGGCGCGCGCGACGCTGCTCGCCGAGGGCAGCGCGCGCGACGAGGCCGCCGCGTTCGCCGCCGTCGCCGCGATGGAGATGGAGGTCCGCGACGTCGACCTCGCGGCCGTGCGCGCGCTCGACGGCGAGGGCCCGACGGCCCAGAACATCGCGCTGCTCGACCCGGAGGGGCGCGTGCTCCGGGCCCGCGGCGCCTCGCCGGGCGAGCCCGGGACGGTCTTCGTCACCGCGCCCATCGAGGTCCGCGGCCGGCGCGTCGGGAGCGTGCAGGTCGTGAAGCCGACCATCGTCGTGCAGCGGATGGTCGCCGACTTCGCCCCGCCGATCCTCGTGATCAGCACCGTGCTCGGCGCCGCGGCGGCGCTCTCGTCCTTCCTGATCGGCCGCGCCATCGCGACGCCGATCGAGGCGCTCACCGAGTTCGCCGTGCGCGTGAGCGAGGGGGAGGTGCGCGCGGCGCCGCCGCCGGCCCAGGGCCGCGAGGTCCAGCGGCTGACGCGCGCCATAGACTCGATGCGGCGCCAGCTCGAGGGCCGCCCCTTCGTCGAGACGTTCGCCGCGGACCTGTCGCACGAGCTCAAGAACCCGGTCGCCGCGATCCGCGCCAGCGCCGAGGTGCTCTCCGAGGGCGCGCTCGACGACCCCGAGGAGGCCGCGCGCTTCGTCGCCCGCATCCGCGAGGCGATCACCCGGATCGAGGCGCTCCTCGGGGAGCTCCTGTCGCTCGCCCGCCTCGAGGCGCGCGGCGTGGAGCACGCCGCGGTCGTCGACCTCGTCGCGATCGCGCAGGCCGCCGCGGCGCGGGCGCGGGAGCGCGGCAGCCGGGTCGAGCTCGACGCGCCGAGTTCGGCGGCCGTGCGCGGCGACGAGCTCTGGCTGTCGCGCGCGCTCGACAACCTGCTCGACAACGCGCGCACGCACGGCGACGCCGCGGCGCCCATCCACATCGCCGTGTCCCGCCTGGGCGGACAGGTCGCGATCGCGATCCGCAACCGCGGCGAGATCGGGCGGCACGTCGCCGGCCGCCTGTTCCGCAGGTTCGTGACGACCCGCGCCGACCGGGGCGGCACCGGCCTCGGCCTCGCGATCGTCAAGGCGATCGCCGAGGCCCACAGCGGCTCGGCCGAGTGCACCCACCGCGGGCCGCCCGAGGTCGAGTTCAAGATCTCGCTGCCGGGTGCCTGAGCCCGCTCGCAGACCACGAGCTCCCCCGCTCCATCGTCACCCCCCGGGGAGGATCTTGGTTTCCGGGAGGTTTCTCCGGTTTGACAGCGCGCCCGATCGGTGGTGCGAAGACGCGGCCGGCCGCCCGGCGGAGCGCTCCGCCGGGCGCGCGCTAAGGTCCACGGGCGGCGGCCCTTGAGCTCATCCGCGACATCCTCCACAGAACCTCCACAATCGCATCACCGTCTGCCCCCCTACCGCGCCGAAGCTCGGCGCAAAGTGGGTCGTCGTCCCCACCAGGAAAACCATGACGTCCAGCACTCTCCCCAAGCACGTCGCGATCATCCTCGATGGCAATGGCCGCTGGGCAGCGGCGCGGGGTCTCCCCCGGATGCAGGGGCACCGGCACGGCGCGCAGGCCGTGCGCCTCTCGGTGCGCGCCTGCCGCGATCGCGGCATCCCGTACCTCACGCTCTACGCGTTCAGCGTCGCGAACTGGTCGCGGCCCAAGGACGAGATCGACGCGCTGATGCGCATCTGCCAGGAGTTCGCCGAGGGGGAGCACGACGAGCTGATCCGGCGCGGCATCGCGGTGCAGATCGTCGGCGACCTCGAGGACATCCCGACCCCGACGCGGCGCGCGATGGAGAAGCTCGTGGAGGACACCTCGGGCGGCACCGAGATGACCCTGGCGCTCGCGCTGAGCTACGGCGGCCGCCGGGACATGGCGAACGCGATGCGCGCGCTCGCGGTCCGCGCGCGCGCCGGGCTCGTCATCCCGGAGGAGATCAACGAGAAGTCGCTCCGGAACTTCCTGACGACCAGCGCGATGCCGGATCCGGATCTCATCATCCGCACGGGCGGCGAGAAGCGCCTCAGCGACTTCCTGCTCTTCGAGGCCGCGTACGCGGAGCTGTTCTTCACCGACACGCTCTGGCCCGATTTCACCGAGGCGACCTTCGACGAGGCGCTCGCGATCTACGCCCGGCGCCAGCGGCGCTACGGCCGGACCGGCGAGCAGGTCCGGCGGATGGCCGCGTCGGGCTGAACCGGCGCCGCGCGGCCTCCACGCCGCGCGCGCAGCGGCGCTCGCGGCGCTCGTCGCGCTCGTGGCGCTCGATTCCGGGGCCGCGATGCAGTACGAAAGACGCGCTTGTCGTCCACGCGCCCGTAGCTCAGCTGGATAGAGCAGCGGCCTTCTAAGCCGCGGGTCGCAGGTTCGAATCCTGCCGGGCGTGCCGAACGTCCTCGGTGCGTCGCTTGACGGTCCTGCCCGCAGCGGACCACCATGTTCCTGGCATCATGGAGAAGCGGGTCGTGCTCGTGCTGGGCGGTCTGGTGCTGGGCGCGGCCTGCGCGCTCGCGGCGGGGCGGGTGCGCGCCCAGGGGGTCGCGCCGAGCGCCCCCGCGCCGCGGTGGGAGCAGGACTGCGAGCAGGCGCACGGCGTCGAGGAAGCGCGCGCCGTCGCGAAAGCGCGCGGGGAGAGCGGCTGGGAGCTCGTGGCGCTCGACGCCGGCGTGATGTGCTTCAAGCGGCCGGCCCCGGCGCCTCCGAAGCCGGCCGATCCCTGGCCGGGCTACTGACCCGCCGCCGCGGCGCGCGCCGCGCCCGCCGTTCGAGGCGGAGCGGCCCCGGCGGCGCCGCGGCCGCCGCCCTTCTCGGCCCGCGCGCTGCGTGTCAGCGTTCGGCATGATCGATCTCTGCGATCGGCGCTACGCGCTGCCCGCGCGCAAGACCGTGGTGTTCTGCGTCGACGGCTGCGCGCCCGAGTACCTCGACCAGGCGCTCGCGGACGGGCTGATGCCTCGGCTCGCGGCCACGCTCGCCGGAGGCGGCCTGTACGTGCGCGGCCGCGGCCAGATCCCGAGCTTCACGAACCCGAACAACGTGTCCATCGTGACCGGCCAGCCGGCGCGCGTGCACGGCATCTCGGGCAACTACTACTTCGACGCCGCCTCGGGGGAGGAGGTGCCGATGAACGACCCGCGGTTTCTGCGCGTGCCGACGCTCTTCGAGAAGATGGAGCAGGCGGGCGTCCGGACCCTCTGCATCACGGCCAAGGACAAGCTCCGCGCGCTGCTCGGCGCCTGCCGCGACGGGGGGCCGCGCCCGATCTCGCTGTCGGCCGAGAAGGCGCACGAGCAGGCGCTCCCGGAGCACGGCATCGCCTCGATCACCGCCGCCGTCGGCCGCGAGAACCCGTCGATCTACGACTGGGACATCTCGCACTACGCGATGGAGATGGGCCTCGCGCTGCACGAGCGGGTCTCGGCCACGCTGCTCTACGTGTCGCTGACCGACTACGTGCAGCACAAGGAGCCGCCGCGCGGGCCGATGTCGGATCGGTTCTACGCCCGCTTCGACGCGCTCTTCGGCGCGTACCTCGACGCCGGGTTCGTCTGCGGCATCACCGCGGATCACGGCATGAACGACAAGACCGCGCCGGACGGCTCGCCGAACGTGCGCTACCTCGAGGACGCGCTCCGCGAGGCCGGCCTCTCGGGCTTCCGGGTGCTCCTGCCGATCACCGACCCGTACGTGGTGCACCACGGCGCGCTCGGATCGTACGCGACCGTGTATGTCAGCGCCTCGGCGCAGCCGCGCGCCGCGGAGGTCCTCGCGCGGCTCCCGGGCGTGGAGCTCGTCCTGCCCCGCGACGAGGCCGCGCGGCGCTTCGAGCTGCCGCCGGACCGGATCGGCGACCTCGTGATCCTCGGCGATCGGAGCACGGTGCTCGGCAAGAGCGCGGCCTACCACGACCTCTCCGCCGTGCGGCGCGGGCTCAGGTCCCACGGGGGCCTGCACGAGGCCGACGTGCCGATCCTCGCGAGCCACCCGCTCCGGCCCGAGGAGCGCGCGAGGCTCCTCGGCGCGGACGCGGACGCGGACGCGGCGAGCGGGCGGCCGTGCGCGCTGTCGAACGCGGACGTCTTCGATCTCTTGCTGAACCGACTCTCGATCGCCACGGCCTAGCGCCATCGATCGAGCACCTGAAGGGGGACAGGATGGGCTCGACGCTCTCCATCGAACGACCTGGGTTCCATTTTCCGTGCCTGATCGGGGGCAGGCCGGTGAGCCGGGACGAGCGCATCCTCGTGCGCTACCCGTTCACGGGCGAGGTGATCGGCAGCGTGCCGAGGCTCGACGAGCGGGAGGTGACGCGGGCGATCGAGACCGCGTCGTCCGGCCCGCCGCGGCTCTCGCGCCACGAGCGCAGCCAGATCCTCCTTCGAGCCGCGGCGCTCATCGAGGCGCAGGCGGACGCGGTCGCGCGGCTCATCACGTGGGAGAGCGGGCTCTGCCTCAAGGACACGGCGTACGAGGTGCGGCGCGCGCTCGACGTGCTCCGGTTCGCCGCGTACGAGGCGCTCCGCGACGACGGCCAGTGCCTCGCGTTCGACATCTCGGCGAACGGCAAGCCCCGCCGCGGCTACACGCTGCGCGAGCCGCTGCGCCTCGTGACGGCGATCACGCCGTTCAACCACCCGCTGAACCAGGTCGCCCACAAGGTCGCGCCGAGCATCGCGAGCGGCAGCGCGATGGTGCTCAAGCCGTCGGAGAAGACGCCGCTCTCCGCCGTCTATCTCGCGGCCGTGCTGCACGAGTCGGGGCTGCCGCCCGGCATGCTCAGCGTGGTGACCGGCGACCCGGCCGAGATCGGGCGGGCGCTCGTGACCCACCCCGCGGTGGAGCTCGTGAGCTTCACGGGCGGGGTCGAGATCGGCAAGCGCATCGCCGGCATGCTCGGCTACCGGCGCGCGGTGCTCGAGCTCGGCGGCAACGATCCGCTCATCGTGCTCGACGACGCGGATCTGGACGAGGCGGCGCGGCTGGCCGTCTACGGCTGCTACAAGAACTCGGGGCAGCGCTGCACGGCGGTGAAGCGGCTCATCGTGAGCGAGCGCGTCGCGGACGAGTTCGCCGCGCGCCTCGCCGCCGCGTCGGCAGAGCTCAAGGTCGGCGACCCGCGCGACCCCGCGACCGACATGGGGACGGTGATCTCCGAGGCCGCGGCGCGGCAGCTCCAGGCGGCCGCGGCGGACACGCTCGCGCGGGGCGCCAGGCTGCTGTTCGGGAACGAGCGCCGCGGGGCGCTGTACGGCCCCACCGTGATGGATCGCGTGCCGCGCGACGCACCGTCCGTGCAGCAGGAGACCTTCGGCCCGCACGCGCCGATCCTCCGGGTGAGGGACGTCGACGAGGCGATCGCGGTGGCGAACGGGACGAGCTACGGCCTCTCCGCCGGCGTCTGCACGAACGACATGAGGCACGTCCACCGGCTCGTCCGGGAGCTGCGCTGCGGCACGGTCAACGTGCGCGAGGTGCCGGGGTACCGCTCCGAGCTGTCGCCGTTCGGGGGCATCAAGGACAGCGGCACCGGGGTCAAGGAGGGCGTCGTCGAGGCGATGAAGGCGATGAGCACCGTGAAGCTCTACACGGTGCCCTGGGAGTGAGCGGCCCCCGGCGCTTCCCCATACCGCCGCGGCGCGCGACGTTGTAAGCCGATCGGCATGAGCGGAGAGCCCCTGTCGGAGCGAGAGTTCGACGCCGTGGCCGATCGGTCGCTGCGCGCGCTGGATCGGGCGATCAACGAGATCCCCGACGGCGTGGAGGCCGACCTGCAGAGCGGCATCCTCACCCTGGAGTTCGAGGACGGCATCAAGTACGTCGTCAACAGCCACCGCGCGGCGCGGCAGATCTGGATGGCCGCCGAGCGGGCGGCGTGGCACTTCGACTACCTGCCGTCCGAAGGCCGCTGGGTGGCGCAGCGGACCGGAGAGGAGCTCTGGAGCACGCTCGAGGCCGTCGTCTCCCGGAAGCTCCGCCGCGACGTGAAGCTCGAGCGCTGAGCCCCGCCGCTCACAGCGCGAAGCGGACGCCGAGCGCGCCGAGCGGACCCGTCACGGAGGCGCCGACCCGCAGATCGAAGGCGACGCGGTCCCACGGGCGGAACGAGAGGCCGAGCTCGGGGAAGACGACCCACGGATAGACGACCGGCTTCAGGCCCTGGGGCTTTCCCTTGGGGCGGGTGAACCAGCTCGGCTCGGCGTAGCCGGGGTAGTGATCCGCGTCGTAGTCGAGCTGGTTGCAGTACCGGAAGCTCCCCTCCGGGTTGTTCGGTCCGCGGCACTTCTTGTAGCGGTACGGGTCCCCCGGCACGAAGGTGCTCTGGTCGCCGGCGACGGCGTCCCCGGGGTACGCCTGGGTCCGGTAGAGCTCACCCATGAACATCCAGCCCACGCCGAGGCCCGCCCCGACGCGGAAGGCGAACCGCTCGTCGCGATCGAGCGGAATGTTCCAGACCAGGCGGGCGTCCGCCTGGAGCGCCTGGAGGTCGCTCTCGATGATCTCGTAGTCGGTGTCGGGGTGCCCGTTCGGCAAGAAGGGCGTCTCCTGCAACCGGAAGCGCGCGTAGGCGACCGAGAAGACGAGATCGAACCGCCCGAGCCGCGTGGACAGCGAGACGTCTCCGCCGGGGAAGAAGGCGTGCCGCCCGCCCTCTCCGAAGAGCTCGAACATGACCTGGGGGACGAAGAAGCCCCGGAAGCCGGCGCCGAGCCACACGTTCCGCTGCTTGCGCGCGGCCGGCGACGTGGGCTCGGGCAGCTCGTCCGGCGGCGTGGGCTCGGGCATCTCGACCGGCGGCTTCCCCTTCGCGTCGGGCCCGGCCGCGACGCGCGGCTCGTCCTCCGCCGGCTCCTTCGCCACGGGCTTCGTCGGCTTCTTCTCAGGCGGCTTCGTCGCCACCGGCTTCTGCGGCTTCTTCTCCGGCGGCTTCGTCGCCACCGGCTTCTGCGGCTTCTTCTCCGGCGGCCTCTTCGCCACGGGCTTCTGCGGCTTCTTCGCCGGCGGCTTCGTCGCCACCGGCTTCTTCTCCGGCGGCTTCGCCGCCGCAGGCTTCTCCGGCGGCTTCTTCTCCGGCGGCTTCGCCGCCACGGGCTTCTCCGCCGGCTTCGCCGCGCCGGGCTTCGACTTGAGGCGCAGCTTGAGCTCGCGCCGTTGCTTCTCCTTCAGCGTGATCTTCTGCGAGAGCTCCTCGTACCCCTCGGCCCTGGCGACGACCGAGATCGGCTTGCCCGGATCGAAGCGCCGCGGCGTCGATGGGTCGCTGATCGCCTCGCCGTCGATCTCGACGACGAGCCCCGCGTAGGGCTCCACCGGCACGACGACCAGCGTCGGGATGCGCGCGTCGAGCTGCGCCGCCTTCTTCTTGGCCAATGTGATGGCCACGACATCCCGGCCGGTGTACCCGGGCTCCTTCTTCTCGCTCGCGACCGTGTGATAGATCTCGCTCGCCTTCAGCAGCTCGCCCTGCTTCGCGTAGCAGTCGGCGAGCGGGACCGCAGAGCTCGGGCGGTGCCGCTGGCCCTCGGCGGACTCGAGGAGCGGGATCGCCCGCTTGCAGAACCCGCCCCGGGCCGCGTTGATGCCCTGGTTCGCCTCCTTGTCGCCCGGCGCGGCGAGCGCCGCATGGGCGAACAGCACAGCCAGGACGCCGACGAGAGAAGCGATCGGAAGACGCAAGAGGCGCTCAGTCTACCACCTCATCCACGGCGCGCGCGGGACGGACGCGTCGATCGCGCCCACGGATGTCGCGAACGGCACGGCGGCCCGAGGTAAGGAGCAGCGCGGGCGCCAATGTGGCGGTGCCTCGCGCCGCTCCTTACCTCGGCTCGACCTCGGCTCGGGCCGCCTCGACGGAGCGAACGCGGCCTGGACGGCCCGCCGTCCGGGCGGCCGCGCAGGCCGCCGGGGAAACACGGGGCTTTTCCGGGATCCCGAGCGCCCCCGGACGCGTGCCCGGAACGCCGAAGCGCTGCAGACGAAAAGCTCGACGGACTCCTCTTTACACCTTCGACGCTGACCGAGAGCCCCTGTAAGCTCCCCCGGAATGGCTTCCGGCGCAGGTATCGAAGAACCGCACGGGCTGGGCGAGAGCACCGGCGCAGAGGGATCGGGCGGCGGCGTTTTGTCCGGACCCGTGCGGCGCACATTGAAGGCAGGCGAGATCCCGAACACGTTGATCGAGTGCGTGCACTCGGTCGAGTGCGCGGGCTGTCCGCTCATCGCGGGCGATTACGCAGAGCAGCTCAGCACGAAGCGCGCGCGGGTCGTGTCCGCGGCCGCGCACTATCCGTCGCTCGAGCTGCTCCAGACGAGCCCGGTCATCCCGGCTGATCCGATCACCGGCTATCGCGGCCGAGCGAAGCTCATCGTCGCCCCCTCCGGCGCGATCGGGCTGTACGGCCGCACAGGGCATCACGAGGTCGTCGACATCCCGGGCTGCCGGGTGCTCGCCCCGGCCCTCGCGGCGGTGACCTCGCGGCTCCGCGAGCTGATCGCGTCCCCGCCGCCGGAGGTCCGGCCGCTGCTCTTGCCGTACGATCCGGCGAGGGGCGGCGTGCTCCGCGCCCTCGACCTGCGCGAGGTCCACCTCGCGCCGGGCACGCCGCTCTACGCGGAGATGGGCGCGACCGAGGACAACCCGGCGTTCGTGCTGATCACGTTCGTCCTCCAGCGCGAGCGCGCGTGCACGCGCGACGAGCTGCGCGAGGCAGGCCGCGCCATCCGCCCGATGCTCCCTCGCGTCATCGGCGTCGCGGCGAACTTCCACGACGCGGAGGCGCCGCAGATCCTCGGCCCCGAGACGGCCGTGCTCGACGGCGTCTCGCACGCGGAGGACCGGATCGGGCAGACCTACCACATCGCCGCGTTCGGCTCGTTCGTGCAGGCGCACCGCACGCAGGCCGCGCGCGTGCACGCCCTCCTGCTCCGCGAGATCGCGTCGCTCGAGAACGACGGGCCCGTGATCGAGGGCGAGGCCCCGATGGGCCCGGCCTCCCGGCGCAAGGAGCCGCCGCGCATCCTCGATCTGTACGGCGGCTCGGGCGCGATCTCGCTCGCCCTCGCGCAGGGCGGCAACCGCGTCCTGATGGTCGAGTCGTTCGCGCCCGCGGCGGCGAACGCCCGCGCGGCGGCCGAGGCCCAGGGGCTGAGCCAGCGCGTGGAGGTGCGCACCGGCGACGTCGCGGAGATCGTGAGCTCCCTCGTCAACGGCTCGGAGAAGTTCGACGGCATCGTGGTGAACCCGCCGCGCCGCGGCGTCTCCCCGACCGCGCGCGAGGCGATCGCGCGCCTCGGCGCGCCGCTGCTCGTCTACGTCTCGTGCGATCCCGACACGCTCGCGCGCGACCTCGATCACCTCTGCCGCCTCGGGTACTCGTCGACGGAGCTCACGCCGCTCGACATGATCCCGCTCACGGAGGAGATCGAGACGATCGCCGCCCTCCGGAGGACGCCGCCGCCGGCGCCGAAGGTCATCTACGACGACGACGGCGTGCTGGTCGTCGAGAAGGGCCCGCACGAGCCGGTGGCCCCGCAGCCGGAGTACCTCGGCTCGCTGCTCGCCCGCTGCGCTCGCATCCCGGGCAGCACCACGACGCCCGTGGTCGTGCACGCGCTGGATCCGGGCACGAGCGGCCTGGTCATGCTCGCGCGAAACGAGGAGGCGGCCGCGCGCTGGGGCGAGGCGCTCACGAAGACGGGGCGCCTCATCTACCTGGCCGCGGCCAAGGGCGTGACCCCGGGCAAGGGCGCGATCACCCGCGACCTCCGCGAGGGGACGCGCACGTACACCGCGCGCACGCGGTACCGCCGCCTCGCCGTCGCCTCGGGCCACTCGATCCTCCGCGTCATCCCGGACGGCGGGCGCACGCACCAGATCCGGCGGCACCTCGCCGCGATCGGCCACCCGATCCTCGGCGACGAGCGCTACGGCCACGTGCCCACGAACCGCTACTTCGAGGAGAAGCACGGGCTCGATCGCTCGTTCGTGCACCTCGTGCGCATCGAGATCGAGCACCCGCGCACCGGCGTGAAGATGATCATCGAGTCGACGCTGCCCGGCGACCTGCGCTCGGCGCTCGAGCGCTCGACCGGCCCGTCGGTCCTGCGCTTCCTCGAGCAGAAGCACGCCCTCGGCGAGCAGCGGGCCGTCGCCGTGCTGACGACGGCCACGGACGAGCCCGCCCCGAGCAGCAGGATGATCCCGCTGCGCACCGAGGACTCCGAGTCCGCGCCGCCCCCCTCCATCCGCAGCCCCGGGCCCATCTCGATCCGCGTCCCGGATCTGGACGAGTCGCCCCGGACCATCCGGCACCCCATCATCTCGACCGGCGACGAGGACTGAGCGGCCCGCGCCGCCGTTCCCGCGCGCGCAGCCGGCCGGCCGGCCGGCCGCCGCGGTCGCGGTCGGCGGTCGCGTCGCCCTCGGCCGCGACCACCTCGCTCGCGGCGGTCGCTCCCTTACCCGCGACGCCGTCCGCCTTACCCGAGCGCCTCAGGGTGGGCCGGTCCTCGCGGGGCGCGGGTCCGTCCGTGTGCCCGACCCGCCCACCTTGGAGCGATGGGCTGCGAGCGGATCTGGTAGGCTTGACGGCCGCATGTCCACGTTTCCAGAAGACCGCCCTCGCATCCTCGTCGTGGACGACGAGAAGGTGATCCGCGACATGCTGGCCGACTTCCTCGGCATGGAGGGCTACTACGTCCGCACTGCGGAGGACGGGACCAGCGCGCTGAGCGAGCTCACGAAGGGCCATTACGACCTCGTGATCAGCGACCTCAAGATGCCGCGGATGGGCGGCATCGCGCTGCTGGACGAGATCGGCAAGACGGCGCCGAACGCGCTCACGGTCATCATGACGGGCTTCGGCACCGTCGAGACCGCGATCGACGCGATGAAGCGCGGCGCCTACGACTACGTGCTCAAGCCGTTCAAGCTGGACGAGGTGGTGCACGTGGTCCAGCGCGGCATCGAGAAGCAGCGGATGGCCGCCGAGAACATCCGGCTGCGCGAGGCGGTGTCGCTCTACAAGGTGAGCGAGGCGATCGCGGCGAGCCTGTCGCTCGACCAGGTGCTCGAGACCGTCGCGGACAGCTGCCTGCACGAGGTGCGCGGCGATCTCATCTCGACCTGGCTCGACGACGGCGAGGGGAGCTTCTTCGAGCGGCAGCACCTCCGCGGCTCGTCGCTCCCGCCGGAGGCCGATCTCGGGCGGCTCGATCCGGCGGTCGTGCTCGATCATTTCCGCCCCGAGGCGCTGCTCCTCGAGCAGGGCATGAAGGGGCTCAGGTTCTTCGCGGCGGAGCCGTCGCTGCCGCTCCAGTCGCTGGTCGCGGTGCCGCTCCGCATCCAGAAGCGGCTCATGGGCTTCGTCGCCGTCGCGTCGTTCACCCGGACGAAGCGCTTCGACGAGGGGCAGCGCAAGCTGCTCAGCATCATCGGCTCGCGCGCCGCGGCGGCGATCGAGAACGCGCGCCTCTACCAGGACCTCCAGGCGACGTTCCAGCAGACGATCGAGGGGCTCGCCAAGGCCATCGACAAGATGGACCGCTACACCGCGGGCCACTCGGATCGGGTCGCCGTGTACGCGGTGATGCTGGCGCAGCGGCTCGGCCTCGGCCCGCACGAGATCGAGATCGTCCGGCAGAGCGCGCTCATGCACGACATCGGCAAGATCGGGTGCGTGCTCAACCTGAACAAGCCGGGCAAGCTCACGAACGACGAGTACGAGGTGTTCAAGCGGCACCCCGTCTACGGGCGCGACATCCTCGATCCGATCAAGTTCCTGCACCCGCTCATCCCCGGCGTGCACCTGCACCACGAGCGCTGGGACGGGCGCGGCTACCCGCTCCGGATGCGGGGCAACGAGATCCCGATCATCGCGCGCATCATCTCGGTGGCCGACACGTACGACGCGATGACGAGCGACCGCTCGTACCGCCGGGCGCTCCCGCACGAGGTCGCGGTGGCCGAGATCGAGCGGTGCTCGGGCTCGCAGTTCGACCCCGAGGTCGCGGCGAGCTTCACGACGCACATCGAGGCCTACCGCGACGAGCGGCGCGCGCACGGCCAGAAGATCCCGGAGTAAACCATGCCGAACACCTCGCTCCGCGATCTCCTGGAGCCGCCGCGGGACCAGGGCGCCCAGCTCGGGCCGCCGAAGCCGCGGCGCGCGCGCGCCGTGTGGATCGGCCGGCGCCGCTACGCCCCCATCCACGATCTGCAGAAGCAGCTCGTCGAGGCGCGCGCCGAGGGGCGCATCGGCGACACGATCCTGCTCCTGGAGCACGACCCCGTCATCACGCTCGGCCCGCGGGCGAACCCGGAGAACGTGCTGCTCGACTCCGGCGCGCTGAACGAGCGCGACATCGACCTCGTCGCGACGGGCCGCGGGGGCGACGTCACCTACCACGGCCCCGGCCAGCTCGTGTGCTACCCGCTGCTCGATCTCCGGCCGGACCGGTGCGACGTGCGCAGGTACGTGCGGTCGCTCGCGGAGGTGATGATCCTGCTCGCGCGCGAGCACCACGTCGAGGGCGGCGTGGTCGACGGGATGATCGGCGTCTGGGTCGATCGCGCGGCCCCGGAGCAGTGGGGCGGCTCCGCGTGGGCGGGCGAGCTCGCCAAGCTCGGCGCGATCGGCGTGCGCCTGTCGCGCTGGCTCACCATGCACGGCTTCGCGTTCAACATCGCGGTGGACCTCAAGGCGTTCGAGCTGATCGTGCCCTGCGGCATCCGCGACCACGGCGTGACGTCGCTCCACCAGCTCACCGGGAGGACGCTCACCGTCGCCGAGGTCGCCCTCGCCAGCGCGCCGCAGCTCGCCCGCGGGCTCGAGCTCGAGGTCGACCGCGTCGAGGATCTCTCGGCGGTCGCCGATCTCGCCGGGGCGCTGCTCGCCCCGGACGCCGCGGCCGGCGAGAGCCGCAGCGCTCCGTAGCGCGGCGCGACGCGGCGAGCGAAGGCGGCGAGCGGCCGGCGACGCCGCGCGGCCGAGGCGGCGGGCCGCGCCGCCGAGGCAGTGTCGCTCGGCCGTGCCGTGGGCTAATAGCGGTCCCGTGCGCGCGCAGCCCACGACACGGCCCCGTGAAGGCGACGGCTCCCTCCTGCGCCGCGGCCCCGCGGCCCCGCGGCCGCGCTGGCGGCGCGCCCTCGCCCTGGTGCTCGCCACGGCGACCGTGGCGCTCGTCGTGTCCGCGCTCCTCGCGCCCGTCGCGGTGGTCTTCGCCGGCAGGCGCAGCGCCGCGGCGTGCCTCGCGTCGATCGAGGCGCCGCGCGGCCCCGCGCTCCCCGACTGCCGGCCCGAGATCCGCTGGTTCGCGCTGCCGTCGCGGCTGCCGTGGACCTACGGCGCGGCGAGCGCGCTGGCCGAGGAGCTCGGCGCGCGCGCCGCGGTCGCCGAGTACGTCGACGCCGCCGTCGGCCGGCCCGATGGCGCGGCGCTCGCCCGGGCGGCCGAGGCGGTGGCGACGGCCGAGGCCACGGTCGCCGCCGGCTCCAGGCGCATCACGTTCGACGAGCTGGGGCCCTCGTGCGGCGCGCCGAGCCTCGCGCGCGAGGCGGCGCGGCTCGGCGACCGCCGCGCGCTCCTCGGTCAGCCGGATCGCTGGCCCGACTGGCACGTGCGCGTGCACACCCTCCGCGCGGCGCTCGCCGAGGGCGACCTGCCGCGCGCGCTCGCGATCGCGAACGGCTACGCGGGGATGGACCCCCGCGACGAGGATCTGCGCACGACGGTCGCCGCGATCCTCTGCCTCGGCACGAGCGCGGACGCGAAGCGCGGCGCCGAGCTCCTGACGCTGATCCAGGACGACCGGGCCTCGAAGCGCCACGCGGGCATGGTGCGCAACTGGGGCGAGGTCCGCGCCGTCCTCGTCGCCTGCGCCGCCCGGGCCGGCGTGGAGCCCCCGCCGATGCCGGAAGCCCCCGAGGCCGGCGCGGCCGACGTCGTGGAGGTGCGGCTCGCGCAGCGCGCCCGCCTCGCCGCCGCCCGCGGGGACGCCGCCGAGGCGAAGGGGCGCGCCGTGCGCGCGATCCGGGACCTGCTCGCCTCCGCCGACGCGCTCGATCCGGACGCCCGCGGCGATCTGCTCGCCGTGGCGCTGGCGGAGGACGGCGCGCTCGACGCCGTCGAGGCCGCCGCGCTCGCGCGGCCGGAGGGCGACGCGACCGAGGCGGCCGGCGCGGACGCCCTCGCGGTCGTGGGCGCCGGAGCCGGCGCTGCCCCGGCGCGCCCGGCGGCCGGCGCGGCGCTCTCGCGGAGCGAGGGCTCGCTGCGCGCGCTCGACTGGCTGCCGGAGCGCGGGCTCGCGAGGCCCGTGGTCGCCGGCTCGCTGCGCGCGCGCGCCGCGGCGCGCGCCGCCGAGCTGGCCGCCGCCCCCGAGCTCTCGCCGCCCGACGGCGATGCCCTGCGGGCCGCCGCGGGAGCCCTCGCGTTGGCGGCCGCGCGCGAGCTCGCCCTCGAGGGCGACGCGCCCCGCGCGATCGACGCCCTGGACCGCGTCGGCGCGCTCGCGCCGGAGGCGGCCCGCGCGCTCGCGCGATCGAGCGCGTGGACCCTCGCCGGCGATCGCGCGCGCGCGCTCGACCTCCTCGAGCGCGCCGATCTCGCCGCGGCGCCGCCGGCCCTCCGCGCGGCCGTGCACCTGCAGCGCGCCGAGCTCCTCGCCTCGCTGGGGCGCCGGCTCGACGCCGCGCGCGCGGCGGTGCTCGCCGACGAGGAGGCCGCGGCCGCGCGCGCGGCGGGCGCCGGCGACGCGCCGCCGGGGCTCGCCGGGCTCGCGCTGCTCGAGGCGCGCGCGCGGTGGACCCGGCTCGCCCTCGCCGCCCCCCATGGCGGCTCGCCGCTCCGGCAGGGCGGCCCGCCCGCGCTGCTGCCGGCGGACCTCTCGGCCGCGTGGCCCTGGGTCGGCTTCGCGCGCCTCGACGCGCCCTGGGCGCGCGGCGACCAGCCGGCGTTCGCGCGCGCGCTCGCCGCCTGGAGCGCCGCGCGCGACGCGCCGCCGGCCACGCGCCGCGCGCTCCGCTACGCCGCCCTCCGCCGCCGGGGCGACGCGCCGCCCGCGCTCGTCCCGTACGCCGCGCTCGCGGCGCAGCTGCTCGGCGAGGGCGAAGGGGACGCCGAGGTGTGGCTCGATGCCTTCCTCGCGCTCGACGCCCCCCGCTTCTCGCTCCGACACGTCGCCTTCGCCCGGGCCGAGGCGGCGCGGTGGCGCGGAGACGACGGCAGCGCGGCCGCGTGGCAACGCCGGTACGAGGTCCTGCGCGCCGTGGCCTCCGACCCGGCCCGCGCCGAGATCGCGCGCTACCTCGGTCTCTGAGGCCCGCGCGCCCGCGCGCGCCGTGCACATCGCACCGGGACGGACCCCATCGCGCCGGCGTTCCGCGGCGTGCCCCCGAAAAACCTGGAGAGCACATCATCGTACATCTGGCGGTGGGGGTGCTCGGTTCCTACGCTACAGCCTGGCTCGCGAAGAGCTGCTCGCGGAGAGAGTCGTCATGTGTCCTCATTGCGGAAAGAACGCGCCGGTCATCCACCGCGGGCTCGCGGCGTACTGCACCGCGTGCGGCCGGGAGCGCCTGCCCTTCGCGGGCAAGTCGGTCAGCCTGGCGGGGAAGCCGTCCAGGGTCGGCGGGGCCGTCGCGGGGGCGCTCGGCTGGCTGGTCCTCATCGGGGGCACCGCGCTGGCGCTGCTCCTCGGATTGGGCGCGGCCGCGCTGTTCCCGGGCTCGATCGCCGGCCTCGCGATCGGCCTGCCGATCGGGTTCATCGCCCTGACGCTCGGTCTGCTCCTCCTCATCAGCGGGCGGAAGCTCTCCCGGTCCGGGGTGAAGGCCTCCCGCGACGCGCAGGTCCAGGCGATCTTCTCCCTCGCGTCGCACCGCCGCCGCCCGCTCACCGCGCAGGAGGTCGGCGTCGCGCTCGACCTGCCGGCCCCGGAGGCCGACGCCCTGCTCACCGAGCTCGCCAAGGAGCGCCCCGACGAGGTGGGCGTCGAGATCGGCGAGCGCGGCGAGATCCTCTACACCTTCCCCGGCGTCGCCGGGGCGGCCGGCGTCCGCTTCCCCCAGCCCTCGCTCCGCATCGATCCGGGCCACGGCGCGGCCGACCCTGCGGCGCGGATCTACGCCGACGAGCTCGAGGAGGAGGACGTGGGCGCGTCCCGCGCCTCCCCCCGCCGCGAGCAGCTCCGCTGAGCATGTCCCGCGGCGCGCGTGCTAGCCTCGCGCCGCGCGCGCCCCTCGAGCGCCCGGCGCGCGCCGTCGTCGCCCTCGCTCCCTGGTTCGGCGCGGGGGCGCCCTGGGCTGCTCGCCGCCACCGACCATGAGACGCTCCCCTGCCGCCCCGCTGACCGCCGCCGCCGCCGCGCTCGCGCTCGCCGCGCTCCTCACCCCCTCGCGGGCCGACGCCTTCGAACGGCAATGGCACGCCGGCGCCAGCATCGGGTACGCGCTCCTCGCCGACGGCGGGACGTACCCGGGGCTCGGCGGCGGCCTGCACGTCGCCTACGGGCTCACGGACGCGTTCAACGCGATCGTCGAGCTCGACACCGCGTCGCACCCGGGGGGCGATCTCATGTTCCTCGGCGCCTCGGCCGGCGCCACCTACGTCATCGATATCCTGCAGTGGGTGCCGTACATCGGCGTCATGACCGGCGCGTACGACAGCGTGCGCCTCGCGCCGTGCGGCTCGTATGGCCAGCCGAGCTGCCACCGTGGGCAGTTCGGGGTCTCGGTCCCGTTCGGCATCGACTACGCCTTCAACCGCCAGTTCGCCGCGGGCTTCGCCGGCAAGTACACGCTGCTCCTCCCCGGCGCGGGCGACGGTCCGGGGAGCTACTTCACGGCGTTCGCCCGCGCGGAGTTCCTCTGGGGCTACTAGGTCGCCGCGCGCACGGGGGAGAGGTGACCGCGAGCCCTACGGAAGGAGCGGACCGTGGAACAGCTTTGGCAGCGCGTCTCTGAGGGCAGGCACACCGCCTTGCTCGACATCGTCCCCGGCGAGCCTCCGCCCCACCTCGGGCTGCGCGTCCTGCGCGTGCGCTGCGACGTGCCGGAGGTGACGCTGGGGCCGCTGCACGAGGTGCGGACCAAGGTCGAGCGGCTCGTCGGCGGGGCGCCCCCGCTGCTCGATCAGGCGCGGAGCCGCGTCGTCTCGGGGCTCCGGCGCCGGCTCCTCGGCGACGTGCACGAGCGGATGGTCGACGTCGAGTTCATCGAGACCGCGAACCGCCTCGCGCAGCAGACCGATCGCCGGTGGGCCATCGTCTTCGACGCGGTGGAGCTCGCCGATCACGCCTCGCTCGACGTGCTGCGGCGGGTGGTGGCCCGCCCCGAGGCGCTCCGGGTCGCGCTCGTCCTGTCCTTCCGCCTGCACGCGCCCGCCGGCCCCGCCGGCGAGCTGCTCAACGCGGTGCGCGCCGCCCTCGGCGCCGACGCGATCCTCCGGCCGCCGGAGGCGACGACCACGCTGACGAGCGTGAGCGCGCCCCCGCCGCCCGCGCAGATCGCGCTGCGCGAGCTGCCCGGCGAGGTGCTCCGGGTGCTCCGGGCCGGCGCGATCGTCGGCTCGGGGTTCGAGAGCGAGCTCGTCGCCGCGCTCCTCCGCGTGGACGCGGTCGACGTGCTCGAGGCGCTGCAGCGCGCCGCCGACGCGGGCGTTCCGGTCGAGGACCGCGGCGAGGGGCGGTTCCATCTCCCGCCGGCGACCGTCGAGGCGCTCCGCGGGTCGATCCTCCCGTCGCTCGCGCGGCTGTGGCACCGGCGGCTCGCGACGCTCCTCAGCGAGGAGCCGGTCGCGCCGGACGCCCCCGCCGCGCACGAGCCGCGCGCCGCAGCGAGCGCCGCCGCGCCCGACCCCGCGAAGAGCCTCGCCGCGGCGCCTCCCGCGCCGCCCGCGCCCAGCGCCGCGCCGCCGGCGCACGCCGCGGCGCCGCCGACCCAGCACGCGGCCACCCTGGCGCCGGCCGTCGAGCGGCACCTCGCCAGCGGCACTGGCCTGAGCGCGCCGCGCGGCGACGAGGCGGCCGCGCGGGCCGCCGGGCTGGCGAGGCCCGGCGCGGCGGGGCCGATCGCGACCACCCCGTCGTCCACGTCGATCCCCGCCGTCGCGACGCCGCGCACGAGCGCCGCGATGCCCCCGCCGACGGCCGCCTCGCCGGGGGCGCCCGCCGCCGCCGCGCTGCACGGCCACGAGGGCAGCGGCGCGGCGGCCGCCGACGAGCGGGACAAGGGCGCCGACGCCGCGCTCCTGGCGGCGCGCGGCGGGGTACCTCGCGCGGCGGAGACGCTGCGGCCGCCGCCGGCCGCGGCTTATGCCGGCGGCCCGCCCATGAACAGCGCGCGCCGCGCGCCGCCGCGCGTCGGCCAGGACCGGTCCACGCCGATCGCGCCCGCCGGGCCGGGCAACCCGCCATGGCCCTACGCCGAGCTGTTCCACCGCAACCCGGAGAGCCGCCGCCTCTCCGAGCCGCCCGAGTCCGTCCGGTTCGACGCCCCGCCCGACTCGCTGGACGCGCCCATCCCGGGCCCGGTGCGGGTGCCCCGCGATCTCGCGCCCGGCGGCGCCGGCGCCCCGGCGGACGAGCCGAGCCGCTCGCTCCGCGGGGCCGCGCTGCGCGTCCCCGCCGCGCTGTCCGAGCGGTCGTCTCCCGGCGGATCCCGCCCGTCCTTCCGGCCTCCGGCGACCGACGCCGCCGGCGGAGCGCGCGTCGACCCGGCGCGCGCGGCGGCCGAATCGCTGCGCGGCGCGGCGCCGCTCGGCGTGTCCATGCACCCGGCCCCGCCGGAGCCCGACCCCGCCGAGGCGCCGAGCGCCGCGCCCGGCGCCGGACGCCGGCCCCACGACGCGCGCGCGGCAGCCCACCTGACCGAGGCCGGCGAGCTCGAGGAGGCGGCGCGGCGTTACCGCGCGGCCGCGGCGGAGGCGGCCGCCATGGGCGCGTACCCCCAGGCGCTGAGCTACGGGCAGAAGGCGCTCGCGCTGCTCGACGGCCTGCCGTCCACCCCCGCGCGCCGGCGGCTCCGCATCGGCGCGCTCGCGGGCATCGCCCGGGTGCAATGGCAGGCGGCCGTCCCGGATCCGGCGTTCACGCTCGCGGGCGCGCTCGAGGTGCTCGACGCCGCGCGGGCGCTCCTCACGCAGGGCGACCCGCCGGAGCTGCACGCCGAGGTCGCCGCGCTCATCGCGAGCGTCTGCTACGACGTCGGCGACCTGCGCTCGCTGGAGCGCGCGCTGGAGGAGCTCACGACGGCGAGCCGCCTGCTGCTCGACGCCGGGGACGCGCTCGGCTCGGCCCGGCTGCTCAACGATCAGGCGGCGGTCTACGTGCGCATGGGCGATCCCGTCCGGGCGACGCACCTCCTCACCGAGTCGCGCCGGGTCTTCGAGGAGCGGGCCCGGGTCGATCCGCTGGCGCGCGTCGAGCTGGCCGAGACGGATCACCTCTTCGCGCGGATCCCGCTCCACGTCCCCGCCCGGCCCGGGCGCGAGTCCGACGCCCTGTCGATGGGGATCGATCACGCGCTCGCCGCCGAGCGCACCTACAAGCAGCTCGGCGACACCCGGGAGCTCGCCCGGGTGTGGGAGACGATCGGCCGGCTGGAGCTCCGCAAGGGCCGCCTCGATCGCGCGACGCAGCGCCTCACCGCGGCGATCGAGGCCGAGGAGGCGCTCGGCGATCTCATCGGGCTGGCCCGCTCGACGGCCGCGCTCGCGGAGGTGCTCTCGGCGAAGGGGCTGCACCGCGAGGCGCTCTCGCTCCTGGCCGAGTCCATGGCGATGAACCTGGAGAAGGGCTCGCCGCTCGGGCTCGCGTACAACCGCCGGGCCTTGAACGCGCTCGTCCCGAACATCTCGCTCCAGGGGGAGGAGGCCGAGCTGCTGCGGAATATCGCGGCGGAGCTCGCGGCGGCGGAAGCGGCCCTCGGCCGCCTGAAGCTCCCCGGCGAGCCCGACTGAGCCGCCCCGCGAGCCCGACGGAGCAGCCCCGGTCGCCGCCGCGGCCTCGGGGCTCGCCGGGGGGTGGTGGCCCAATTTGCCCCGGAGTGATTCACATGAAGGCGGGAAGGCAGGAAGATCATTGATCTTTTCTTCCCGCCTTCCCGCCTTCATGTTCAAATCCGGCCACCACCCGCCGGGGCGCCGCCGCGCCGGCGATCCGGGCCGGTCGCGCCGCGGCCTTTGACCTTGCCGGGGCGCGGCCGCTCCGGCGAAATGCGCCGCATGTCGTCCCGCTCGACGCGGCGCCCGCGCCACGACGGCGCGCTGCGCCCCTTGGTCGGCTTGTTGGCCCTCTCCGCCGCGTGCGCGCCCGCCCCGACGGCGCCTGCGCCGGCCGCGCCCCGGCCCGCAGCGCCCGCGCCTTCGCCGTCGGCCCCCGCCGAGGCGGCGCGGCCTGCGCCCGCGCCGGAGCGGCCGGGGTACGAGGGGCACGGCGCGGCGAGCGTCGCTCCCGAGATCCTGGCGCGTTACGCCCCGCCTCCGCTCCCGGACGACGTGTCGCGCCGGATCCAGGCGCTGCTCGACGTGCGCGCGCCCGGGGGCGGCGTCCTCGGGCCGGACGGCAAGGCGCTCTACTTCACCTGGACGATCACGGGGACGAGGCAGGTCTTCCGGCTCGACGGGCCGCAGCGCTTCCCGCTGCAGCTGACGGGCGGCGAGGATCCGACGGTGGTGGTGGACGTCACGCCGGGCGGCGCGCACCTCGTCCTCTCGCGCGATCGCAAGGGCGAGGAGAACCCCGGGCTCTATCTCCAGGACGCGAAGGGCGGGCCGCTCCTCGCCATCCAGCACGAGCCCGGCGTGCAGACGCAGCTGCAGCTCGTCTCCGACGACGGGCGAACCGTCTATCACCGGGCCAACGACATCAAGAAGGACGCGTATGCCATCTACCGGTATGACATCGCGTCGAAGCAGCGCGAGCTCGTGTTCGATCGCGAGGGCATCTGGCGCGCCGTGGACGCCGCGGCCGGCGGCCGCCTGCTGCTCGCCAAGGACGTCGGCTCCAACATGAGCGAGCTCTACGAGTGGGCGCCGGGCGCGCCGGGCGCCGCGAAGGCCGATCCCGCGGCCGGGACGCTGACTCCCCTCTTCGGGCAGGGCGAGCGCGAGGACTACAGGGCCATGTACGGCGCGGCGCCCGGCGAGGTCCTCGTCCTCACGCCGCGCCTCGGGGAGCACCGCCGGCTCTACAGCTGGAAGGCGGGGAAGCTCACGCCGATCACGCCGGAGATCCCGTTCGACGTCAGCGCCTTCTCCATCGATCGGGCGCGGAGGCGGGTGCTCTACACGGTGAACGAGCGGGGCTACACGCGGCTCCGCGCGCTCGACGCGAGGTCGTACCGCGAGGTCAAGCTGCCCGCGCTGCCGGCGGCGGATCACGTGGTGCCGGTCGCGACGACGCCGGACGGCCGGTTCACGACGCTGCTCCTGGAGACCTCGAGGGCGCCGGCGGCGAGCTATGTCCTCGACTGGACGACCGGCAAGCTGACGCAGTGGCACACCCCGAGCACGCCCGAGATGCCGCCGGACGCGTTCGCGGCGGTCACGCTGGAGTCCTATCCGGCGCGCGACGGCGCGCAGATCCCGATGTTCGTGCGGCGCCCTGCCCAGTGCGAGCGGCCGTGTCCGGTGATCGTCCATTTCCATGGCGGCCCGGAGAGCCAGACCAGGGCGGGGTTCAACGCGCGGGCGCAGATCTTCGTGGACGCGGGGTTCGTGTTCGTCGAGCCGAACGTCCGGGGGAGCGACGGATACGGCAAGACGTGGCTGCACGCGGACGACGGCGCGAAGCGGCTCGACGTGGTCACGGACATCGAGGACGCCGCGAAGTTCGTCAGGGCGAGCTTCGGTCACGAGGGCCGGCCGCCGAGGGTCGGCGTCTTCGGCGGCAGCTACGGCGGCTACGCCGCGCTGATCGGCATGACGATGTTCGCCGGCGCCTACGACGCGGGCGCGGCCGTCGTCGGCATGAGCAACCTGGTGACGTTCCTCCAGAACACCGCGCCTTACCGGCGCATCCTCCGGATCTCCGAGTACGGTGATCCCGAGAAGGACCGGGAGGCGCTGCTCAAGCTGTCGCCGATCACCTACCTCGATCGCGTGAAGGCGCCTCTGCTGATCATGCAGGGGGTGACCGATCCGCGCGTGCCCGCGGGCGAGTCGGTGCAGATCCAGCAGGCGCTGGAGGCGAAGAAGATCCCGTCGGAGCTCATCCTGTTCGCCGACGAGGGGCACGGGGTGCAGAAGCGCGACAACCAGGTGCTCCAGTACGGGCACCTGGTGCGGTTCTTCCGGACGCACCTCGGGGCGCGGTAGGCCCGTATTCCCGACGGCTCGACATCGGTGCTCCCCGCGCCGCGCGGCGAGCGCGCTCGCCTCGGCCCCACGGCGTCGAGGCCTGCGCGTCGGACGCGGTCAGGCGCCGGAGAGGACAGGAGGCTTCACGCGGCGCGGGTGGCCGGACGCTGCGCCGGGCTCACCGGCTCGCCGGGGGCGCGGCCCGCGCCGGCGAGATCGTCGAAGATCTGCGGCATCAGGGGCACCTTGCCGTGGAGCCGGAGCACGCACTCCACGAGGAGCTTCGCCGCACCGTAGACGGTGAGCCACTCGGCGCGCGCGGCCTTCACCTCGGGGGTCATCGTGCGGCGGGCGAGCCGGGTCTTGCGCACGCTCCGGAGGAACGGATCGAGGGCACCCCGGGCGCGCTCCAGCTCGGCCCCCCACGCCTCGCCCTCGGGCAGCGGACGCTTGCGCTGCTCGAGCACCTCCGCCGCGTGCGCCAGCGCCTCGGCGAGCTTCGCGGGGCGGGCGCGGAGCACCGTGGCGAGGCTCTGGCCCTGAAGGAGGTCGCGGGCGAGCGCGACCCCGCCGGGCCGAGACGCGGCGCGCTCGACGAGGCGGCGCAGCAGGTCGCGGCCCCGCGCGACCGCGTCGGCCTGGCGTCTCCTCGCGGCGCTGGACGCCGGGGCCGCCGCCGCAGCCGCGATCGCCTCCAGCATCGCCTTGCGCGAGGCCGCGGTCGCGGCGTCGAGCCGCGCCGCGACGGCGCGCAGCGCCTGCTGGAAGCCCGCGTCGACCGGCACGACGAGCGTCCGGATCTGCGACGCGGTGAAGCGGCCGTATTCCTCGATATCGCGCTGATAGATGTAGGAATCGGACATGGGGGCAGCTCCACGGCGCAACGGGCGGGCCCAGCCAGAGCTCTCTACCCGAGCCGCGCGAGCGGCGGGAGGGGATTTCGTGGGCTTCACCCCTCTATCCCAGCATCTACGGTTTTATCCTTCGGGATAGGCCATCCTCGTGCCCGGCGCTCGTTCCGCGCGGCTCCCCCCGGAAAACCCCGCCCGAGGCCGCCTGGCATCCTCCCTGCAATAACCCCCAGCGTCCACGCCAGAGTAGCTCAGCGGTAGAGCGCGAAAACAACTCCGGACGGTGTTCTCCGGCGCGATGAGCGCCGGCAGTGAGATCCGGGGTTACTTCCCTCCTAAGGACGAGGTCGCGGGTTCGAATCCCGCCTCTGGCACAAGGGCGCAGCGCGGCAGTGAGCGTCACGGCTCCTTCGTTTCGACACGACAAACCCCGTGACCACCATCCTCCGCGCTGCGCCCGCTCTCTCGACCCCTCGCCGCGCGTGCGCCGAGGGAGGAGGTGTCATCATGGCGTTCTTTCAGCATCTCAAGCGTAAGGCTCAGCGCGACAGCGCCTCGCACCTGAACTGGATGGGCGGGCGCTCCTACGACATCGCCGATCCGCTGAAGCGCCTCCGCCTCGCGGCCTCCTCGTGCTTCTTCGGCGAGCCCATGTACTACCACCGCGATCCGGCGGACCCGCGCCCGGCGAAGGCCAAGAAGAAGGCGGCCGACCGCGCGCGCCTCTCCGACGCGGACGTGAAGCGCCTGCGCGAGACGCTCGGCGCCGTGGATCCGGCCGAGTGGCGCGCGCTCTCGCCGGCGGCGCTGATCGAGAAGGCCATCGACGAGGCGCTCGCGGCCGACCCGGAGGCGACGCTCGCCGAGGCGGCGCGGCTGCGCGAGGAGGAGCACCTCCGCACGACGCCGCAGGTCATCCTGGTGCGGGCGGCGAACGCCGCCGCGGTGCGCGGGACCGGCCTCGTGCGCCGCTTCGCGCCGCGCATCCTGAAGCGCGCGGACGAGCCGGCGGTCGCCCTCGCGTACCAGCTCTACCGCTTCGGCAAGCCGGTGCCGAACGCGCTGAAGCGCGCGCTGCGCGACGCCCTCGAGCGCTTCGACGATCACGCCCTCGCGAAGTACCGGCTCGAGGGCAAGGGGAGCAAGACCGTGGACGTCGTGAACCTCGTGCACCCGAAGAGCCCGAGCGTCGACCGCCTCGCGAAGGGCGCGCTCCGCGCGACCGGCCGCACCTGGGAGGCGATCGTCTCGGCCCGCGGCTCGAACCGGTGCGCGTGGCGCAAGGCGCTGCCGGCCATGGGCCACATGGCCCTCTTGCGCAACCTGCGCAACCTCATCGAGGCGGGCGTGCCGGCCGAGGCGTTCCTGCCGAAGCTCGTGGCGACGGCCGCGGAGGGCAAGCAGCTGCCCTTCCGGTACTACAGCGCCTACCGGGCGGTGAAGGGGTGCGCGCCGGGCGCCGTGCTGGACGCGGTGGAGCAGTGCCTGCACCGCGCGCTCGGCGAGGTGCCGCGCTTCCCGGGCCGGGTGATGGTGCTCTGCGACAACAGCGGATCCGCGCAGGGCACGACCACGAGCAGCCTCGGCACCATGCGCGTCTCCACGATCGCGAACCTCACGGGGGTCGTGGCCGGGATGCGCGCGGACGACGGGCACCTCGGCGTGTTCGGCGACCGGCTCGAGACCTTCGCGGTGCGCAAGCAGGAGAGCGTGTTCTCGCAGCTCGACCGCGCGGAGCAGATCGCCCGCACGATCGGGATGGCGACCGAGAACGGCGTGTGGCTGTTCTGGGATCGCGCGATCCGCGAGCGGCAGCGCTGGGACGCGGTGTTCGTGCTGAGCGACATGCAGGCCGGCCACGGCGGCCTCTACGGGTCGCGCCCGAAGGACTACGCGGACTTCGCCTGGAACGGGCACTACATCGACGTGGCCAAGCTCGTCGCGGCGTACCGCGCGGCCGTGCACCGCGACGTGCGCGTGTTCCTGGTGCAGGTCGCCGGCTACCAGGACACCCTGGTGCCCGAGTTCTACGATCGCACGTACATCCTCGGCGGCTGGGGCGAGGGGCTCCTGCGCTTCGCCGCGGCGATGGCGCAGGCGTAGCGGCGCGCGCCGGACGAGGCGCCACCCCCGCGCGTCGCCGCGGCGATGCGCGGGGGCGGCGCCGTCACGCCGTCACTCCGAGCCCGGCTGCGGCTCGGAGGAGCAGCTCGTCCTCGTGCCGCACATGCCGCTGGCCGGGAGGAAATCGGCGCACGGATCGACGACCTGCAAGGTCCAGAGACACCCGTCCAGCGAGCTGAATCCATCGACCTGCTGCCAGGTCGTCGCCGCGTCCGCGAAGACCGGCCCCTTGTGGCACGCGTCATCCAGGGGCGCGTACCCGCGGTAGTAGATGTCGTTGCCGATCTGGAGCTTCGCGACGCCCTCCCCAGGATCGGTGTCCGCGACGATGTTGCCGTAATTCACCACGCTCCCCTGCGACCAGGGCACCGCCGCCACGTTGCGGAGCCGGACCTTCACCCCACCCCACCGGTCATGAAAGCTCGCGTCCGCGGCCGAGCTCAGCGACGCGACCTCTTCCGCGGTCAGCGCGTGCGGCTCTGGCAAGGGCGCGCGCGCGTCCCCGACCTTCTCCATCTTGGTGAGATAGGCGAGCTGGCGCTGCCGGGTCTTGCTCTCGACGTACGGCAGGGGATCAGCGCTGCAATCCTCCCAGCACTGGTGCTCGTCGGCCTCGCACGCCGCCTCGTCGTCGTGACATGCGCGCTCCTCCTCATCGCACTGGAGATCTCCGCATGTGTCCGCGCCGCAGAAGTCCAGCAGGAAATAGGACGTCTCTCCGACCACGTTCAGGACGTCTCCCGGCATGACGTCATCGGGGATCTCCCCCCCGGCGGGCTCCTCGCCGAGCTTGGCGCAATACAGCTTCCCGCCGGACCCCGTGGTGGCGTCGCTCCCCCGATCCACGGCGAGGATTCCGGAGTAGGGCGCGGTCTCGGTCAGCCCCGGCGCGGAGAGATACACGCCGTAGGTACAGCGGCCCGCGCTGCTCTGGGACACCAGGAACTTCGGGCTCATCGCCACGACGCCCCTCACCTCCACGATCCCCGACGCGACCGTGCCCATGGTGACGTCCTGGATCGTCACCACCTGGGCCGGCGGCGGATCCTCCGTCCCTCCCCCGCCCCCACCGGCGCTCCCCGTCGTGGCCGCCCCCGCCTCGCCCCCGCTGCCGCCCTCTCCCGCGTTCGTCCCTGCCCCGCTGCCGCCCGTGCTGGTCGTCCCTCCGGGCCCCCCTGGCCCCGCCGGCGCGCCGTCGCTGTTCCCCTCCGGCTGACACCCGCCGGCGCCCACGAGGAGCGCCACGGCGCAGAGCGCCCCCAGCCCCAGCAGCCCAACATCCCTGCTACGCATGCGAACCTCCACGACGACAAAGAGAACGCCGTGCGCCCCTCGCGGAGCGATCGCGACGCCATAACGCAACGCGCTGCGAGCAGCCGCACCGACCATGTCGGTGAGCCGCTCACAGCGAGCGCATTACGACCGTAGCACAGGTTGCGTTACGCTTTTGCGCCGAGCCCGAAGCCGTCGTGCAGCGCGCGGACGGCGAGCTCAGCGTACTTCGTCGAGACCAGGCACGAGATCTTGATCTCGCTCGTGGAGATCGCCTGGATGTTGATCCCCTCGGCCGCGAGCAGCTGGAACATCCGCGCCGCCACGCCCGAGTGCGTGCGCATCCCGAGGCCGACGATCGACACCTTCACGATGTCCTCCTCGTAGCGGATGCCCACCGCGCGCACGCCGCCGGCGATCTTCTCCATCACCAGCTTGGCCCGCGGAAGATCGGCCTTGCCGACCGTGAAGGTCACGTCGGCCTTCACCTCGCCGGACGCGCCGCGCGCCTCCAGGCCGTAGCTCGGCGCGTTCTGGATGATCATGTCGACGCTGATGTTCTCCTCGGCCAGCGCGCCGAAGATCTGCGCCACGACGCCCGGCTTGTCGTCGACGCCGACCAGCATCACCCGCGCCTCGTTGCGGTCGAGGGCCACGCCCGTCACCGTCACGCTCTCGAGCGACTGCTCCTCGCCGACGACCCACGTGCCCGGCACGTCCGAGAACGACGACCGCACGTGCACCGGGACACCATACTTCATCGCAACCTCCACGCTCCGTATCTGAAGGACCTTCGCGCCCAGCGAGGCGAGCTCCAGCATCTCTTCGTAGCTGATCCGCTCGATCTTCCGCGCCGTCTTGCAGATGTTCGGGTCCGTCGTGTAAACGCCGTCGACGTCCGTGTAGATCTCGCACTCGGCGCCCACCGCCGCCGCGATCGCCACCGCGCTCGTGTCGCTGCCGCCGCGCCCGAGCGTCGTGATGTTGCCCGCGTCGTCCACGCCCTGGAAGCCGGCGACCACCGCGATCTTCCCCCCCGCCAGCGCCTCGTGCAGCCGCTGGGCGTCGATCGCCTTGATCCGCGCCTTCGTGTACGCGCTGTCCGTCAGGATCTTCAGCTGGTGGCCGAGGAAGCTCCGCGCCTTGCCGCCCTGCGCCTGGATCGCGATCGCCATCAGCGCCGCCGAGACCTGCTCGCCGGTCGCCGCGAGCGCGTCCATCTCCCGCGCGTCGGGGACCGGCGCGATGTCCGACGCCAGCTTGAGCAGCCGGTTCGTCTCGCCGGCCATCGCGCTCACGATGACCACGACGTCATGGCCGGCCTGCTGTGTGGCGAGCGCCCGGGCGGCCGCCCGCTGGATGCGCTCGATGGACCCGACGGACGTGCCGCCGAACTTCTGGACGATGAGGCTCACGCGAGGTGTGGCCAACTAGTCCAACATGGACGCCCGGGTCAAGAGGAAATTTGACAGCGGCGTGAAGCAGACGAACACGGCACGACCGGGACACGCCGACCGGGACACGCCGGGGGGAGCGCCGCCGTCCCACCCACCCACGCAAACCGTGGATACCCCGGACAACCGCGCCGCGCGCGGGGCCGCGCGCGGGCCCGGCGGCCGGGAATAAACCCCCGGCTCAGCCGCTTCGGGTCGGCGCTGTTGACACAGATCCCCCCGCCGCTACGATGGCGCCCCCTTCGCCTGGGTAATGGGCGATCCAGGGCCCCGACGGCGAGGTTGCCGGTGAGGGGCGGGGGATCGCCAGGGGCGAACCGCGGAGCAGGGCGCTCCGCTTCTCAAGGAACCATCGTAAGGAGGTCATTTTGGCTAGCGATGTGATGATCGAGGCGAGCTCGCTGACCAAGCGCTATGGGTCGCTGCGCGCGCTCGACAAGGTGAGCTTCGAGGTCCATCGCGGCGAGGTCGTCGGCTTCCTCGGACCAAACGGGGCCGGCAAGTCGACGACGATGCGCATCCTCACCTGCTTCATCTCGGCCTCGGCCGGGACGGCGCGGGTCCACGGATACGACGTCTTCGACGAGCCGCTCGATGTCCGGCGCAAGCTCGGGTACCTGCCCCAGCGCGCCCCGCTCTACGGCGAGATGAACGTCTGGGAGTACCTGTCGTTCGTCGCGGACATGCGCGGGCTCGACCAGTCGGTCTTCAAGAAGCGGATGAAGGGGATCGTCGAGGTGTGCGGCCTCGCCCAGGTGCTCGGTAAGGACATCGGCACCCTCTCCCACGGCTATCGCCAGCGCGTCGGCCTCGGCCAGGCGCTCGTCCACGACCCGCCGATCCTCATCCTCGACGAGCCGACGAGCGACCTCGACCCGAACGAAAAGGCGGAGGTCATCCGTTACATCAAGGAGATCGGCAAAGAGCGGACGATCCTCCTGTCCACCCACAACCTCTCCGAGGTCGAGGCCGCCTGTGCCCGCGCCATCATCGTCTCCAAGGGGCGCGTCGTCGCCGACGGCCCCCTCGACGACATCCGCGCGAAGAGCGGCAAGGTCCGCTACGTCGTCACCGTCCACGAGAAGAAGGTCTTCGAGGGCGGCGACGGCTACCGGTCGAGCGCGCGCAAGCCCCCGACGGCCCAGGAGGTCCAGGAGGCGCTCGCCGGGCTGCCCGGCGTCACCAGCGTCACCGAGCTGCCGACCGACGACAGCGCCCACAGCTTCCAGCTCCTCGGCGCGCTCGGCGGCGACGTCCGGCCCGAGCTCTTCCAGCTCATCGTGCAGAAGGGCTGGCTCCTCCTCGAGATGCGCCGCGACTCGCAGAGCCTCGAGGACGTGTTCAAGGCGCTCACGCGCGGCGACGAGCGCAAGGACCGCGGCCGCCGGCTGATCACCGACGACCTCGACGACGAGGACGAGGCGAGCGCCGCGGCCGACGACGAGGACGAGGACGACGAGGACGAAGACGAGGACAGCGCCGGCGACGAGGCGAAGCGCGCCGGCGACGAGGACGAAGGCGCCGACGACGAAGCGCCGGCCAAGAAGAAGGGCTGAACGGTATGAGCACCACCCTGACCATCGCGAAGCGGGAGTTCCGCTCCAACTTCGATTCCCCCCTGGCCTATGTCGTGATCTGCTTCGGGCTGATCGCGCTCGGCGTCACCTTCTTCTTCATGAACGGCGGCTTCTGGCAGGCGGACCGCGCCTCGCTCGTGCAGCTGTTCTCGTGGGCGCCGATCGGGCTCTCCTTCCTCATCATCCCCGTCATCACGATGCGGCTCCTCGCCGAGGAGAAGCGGAGCGGCACGCTCGAGATGCTGATCACCCTGCCCGTGCAGGACCACGAGGTCGTCCTCGGCAAGTTCCTCGGGGCGTGGGGGCTCGTCCTCGTGCTCGTCTTCTCGACCATCCTCTACCCGATCCTGATGTTCTCGTGGCCGTGGCACCTCGGCGCGCTCGACAGCGGGCCGGTGATCTCGGGCTACATCGGCCTCGTGCTCTACAGCGCGGCGGCGGTCTCGATCGGCCTCCTCATCTCGTCGCTGACGGACAGCCAGGTGATCGCCTTCTTCATCACCTTCCTGCTGCTCGGGTTCCTGCACGGCGTGGACAACCTCGCCGACTACGCCCCGTCGGCCATCCGCGACATCCTCGCCTTCATCAGCTTCGACACCCGCCTCACGCCGTTCGCGCGCGGCATGGTGTCCACCCGAGACATCGTCTTCTTCCTCTCGATCACCGCGGGCTGCCTCATGGCCGCGTTCAGGGCGCTTGAGCGCAGGAAGTGGGCGTAAGGATTACCATGGAACGCAAAGCCAAAGCCGCGACGCAGACAGGCGTCTATCTGGCCATCGTGGCCGCCATCCTCGTGGTGGCCAACGTCATCTCGCACGGCGTTTACAAGCGCTTCGACATGACGAAGACCGAGAGGTTCACCCTCTCGAAGGGCTCGGCCCACCTCGTCCGCGAGGGGCTCAAGCAGGATCTCCAGATCGACGTCTACGTCACCCGGGGGCTCCCGAAGCACGAGGCGTTCATCCAGGACCTCACCGACCTGATGAACGAGTACGAGCAGGCCTCGAACGGCAAGCTCCACTACTCGATCATCGAGGCGAAGACGGACGAGCAGCGCGCCGCCGCCAAGGAGGCGGGCCTGCAGGAGGCCGCGTTCGGCGAGGGGAGCGAGACCGGCCAGGACCAGGCGACGATCACCCGCGGGTTCATGGGCATCGCCTTCAAGTACGGCAGCGAGAAGGAGGCGATCCCGATGCTCTCGCCCGATCAGGGGCAGGGCCTCGAGTTCTGGATCACGAACACCATCCGGGAGATCCGCGACAAGGCGGACGGCATCGACACGAAGATCGGCGTCGTGACCGGCAAGGACGAGATCAAGCTCACCGACCCGAACCTCGTCGCCTCGCAGGGCGGCCGGGGCGGCCCGTCGATGCGGGCGCTGCTCGAGCACCACTTCCCGTTCTACAAGTTCGAGGACGTCGACCTGAAGGGCGGCGACGCCGAGATCAACAAGGAGCTCTCCGGCCTCGTCATCACGCAGCCGGGCAAGGAGTTCACCGAGAAGGAGCTGCGCCGCATCGACCAGTTCCTGATGCTCGGCGACAAGTCGCTCGCCGTGTTCGCCGGCGCGGTGAACCTCAAGGCGTCCGACCCGTCGATGAAGGCGACGCTCAACACCTGGGGCCTCGAGAAGCTGCTCGACGGCTACGGCGTCGAGATGAAGAAGGAGGCGATCCTCGACTGGAGCCGCTCGATGGCCATCCCGGTCCAGTCGCAGTCGGGCCAGCTCATGTGGTTCCGCGCGCCGGGCATCCTCCAGCTCCAGGAGGACAGCCGCTTCGACGAGAACGAGCAGATCCTCGACTCGTCGTTCCCCGGCTTCTTCCGCCTCCCCGAGCTCGCCTTCCCCTTCCCGTCGACCCTCGTGCCGCACCCGGAGAAGCAGCCCGAGGCGGCGATGAAGGTCGTCGCGCGCTCCACCCCGAAGACCACGGCCGACACGTCCGAGACCATCGACATGAAGTTCTCGGCCGACTGGAAGCCGAAGGGCGAGTACGCGCAGCGCGCGATCGGCGTGACGATCGAGGGCAAGCTCAAGAGCGCCTTCGGCGGCCAGGAGGGGCTCGGGATCACCGCGCCCGCGGAGAGCGCGAGCCCGAGCCGGATCCTCGTGCTCTCGGCGTCGCAGTTCCTCGCGAACCCGTTCGCCCGCGCGGGCAACCCGCCCCCCATGCCGCCGCAGATGGCGATGATGGGCGGGATGGGCGGCGACGAGGACCTCCTGATGCTCTCGCAGCCCTACGCGCAGAAGTACCTGACCGCCACCATCCTGGCGTTCAAGAACACCCTCGACTGGATGGCGGGCGACAGCACGCTGCTCGCGGCGACCGCGAAGATGTTCGGCGAGACCAACCTGACCTACGCGGACATCGAGAAGCCGAAGCAGGAGGCTTCGGACGACGAGGCCACGCTGGCCAAGAAGGCCGAGGAGTACCGGGCGGAGCGCAAGACCGTGCAGCAGCGCGTGCAGTGGACGCTCACGCTCCTGCCGGCGATCCTCTTCGCGGCGTTCGGCATCGTCCGGTGGCGGCGGCGCGAGAGCGCGCGCGAGAACATCACGCTCGACTGACGCAGTGCGATGGTGGGTGAAAGAGCCATGAAGACCGAGCATAAAATCTACATCGCCCTCGTCGTCCTCGCGCTCCTCGGCGTCGGCGTGTTCCTCACGCAGAAGCGGCAAAAGGACCAGCTCGCCGCCCACTCGGCGACCGCCGCGACGGCGGACTTGCCGAGCGTCGGGGTCTCGAAGGACGACGTCGAGAAGATCACGAAGATCTCGATCAAGAACGCCGACAAGTCCGACGTGACGCTCGAGAAGAAGGGCGACACGTGGGAGGTCACGAAGCCCGTGAACGCCAAGGCGAACGCGGCGAACGTGCGGAGCCTGCTCGACAACCTGAAGGAGCTCAAGCTGAAGGAGGTGATCGACAGGACGAGCGGCACCTACGGCCAGTACGAGCTCACGGACGAGAAGGCCGTCCACGTGGTCGCGTACAAGGGCGACGAGAAGGCGCTCGACATGTACTTCGGCAAGAGCGGGTCGCGCGGGCAGATGTCGCGCGTCGACGGCAAGGACGGCGTCTACATCGCGGGCGGCTACTCGAGCTACCTCTACACGCGGGAGCCGAAGAACTGGCGCGAGAACTCGATCCTCAAGTTCGAGGACGAGAACGTGATCCAGGCCTCGGTCGAGAACAAGAACGGCCTGTTCAGCTTCTCGAAGAACGGCGACAAGTGGGCCGGCACGTTCGCGCCCCGCGACAAGGGCGGCAAGCTCGGCGCGGCCTCCGCCAAGTGGGAGAAGTTCGACGAGGCGAAGGTGAAGGACCTGCTCCGCGCCTTCAAGACCCTCGGCGCGGAGGACTTCGGCGACGGCAAGTCGGACGCCGACACCGGGCTCGACGCGCCGACCACGAACGGCGGCATCGTCACGATCAAGCTCAAGGACAACGCGGGCGACCACACCATCAAGGTGGGCAAGACCGCGAAGGGCCAGAGCCGCTACGCCGTCAAGGAAGGCGGCGACGGCACGATCTACGTGCTGTCGTCGTGGTCGGCCGACTGGGCCCTCGCGGACCAGAAGAGGTTCGAGAAGAGCGAGAAGAAGGACGACAAGAAGGACGCGAACCCCCACGACGACGAGGCCGCGGGCCACATGGGCATGCCGGGCATGGGCATGCCGGGCATGGACGACGGCGAGTAGCCGGCGACGTCGCGCATGAGATCGGGAGGCGCCGGGCGACCGGCGCCTCTTCGTTTTTGTGCGTCGAGGCGGGCGGCCGCCCGCGCTGCGCGAAGCCCGGTTCGCACACCTGGGCCGATGTGACGAATATTCGACGCACTCTGCGCACGGATTTTCGTCACCCGGGACGCCAGGATCAGGCGGATTCATGAGCCTGCATCGCGGAATCAGGCTCAAACCCGAATTCCATTGTTTTCTGTTTGCCCTGGCCCGGATTTCGCTTATGGCTGCGCTCACTCAAGCCCCGGGCGTCCTTGTCGGACGGATACCTACGTCCGGCCGGTCTGAGCCAGCAGAGAGCCATGCGAACGTTCGTCGAAGTTCTCCAGCAAAATTCGGTGCACGCCGACCGAGCGATCACGTTCATGCGCAGCTCGGGAGACGAGCGGTCGGTCAGCTACGCCGAGCTCTGGCTCGAGGCGCGGCGCAGGGCCCACGCGCTGCGCAAGCTCGGGCTCAAGAAGGGCGACCGCGTCGCCCTGATCCTGGCCGAGGCCGACGAGTTCGTCCTGACCTTCGTGGGCGCGCTCACGGCCGGCATCGTCGCGGTCCCGATGTATCCGCCGCAGTCGCTGGCCAAGCTCGAGGCGTACAGCGAGACGGTGCAGCACATCCTCGCCGCCTCCGGCGCGCGCGTGCTCGTCACGAACGAGCCGCTCAAGGAGATGATCGACGCCCACCTCGCCGCGAGCGGCGATGGCCCGGCGGCCCTGCGCGTCGTCCTGGAGCGCGATCTGCGCGAGCCCGAGGGGTTCGACGCGTCGGACGCGGCGGAGCCGTGGCGGGTGTCCCTCGACGACCTCGCGTTCCTGCAGTTCACGTCGGGGAGCACCTCGCGGCCCAAGGGCGTGATGGTGACCCACCGCAACCTGACGGTGAACAGCCACGCGATCATGTTCGACGGGCTGCGCTCCACCCCGGAAGACCGCGGGGTCAGCTGGCTGCCGCTCTACCACGACATGGGGCTCATCGGCTTCGTCATCGCGCCGCTCTACGCGCTCGTGCCGGTGATGTTCCTGCCGACGACGGCGTTCATCCGCCGCCCCTCGCTCTGGCTCGACGCGATCCACAGGTTCCGCGGCACGATCACGTTCGCCCCGAACTTCGCCTTCGCCCTGGCGACGCGCGCCGTCACCGAGGCGCAGGCGGGCCAGTGGGACCTCTCCTGCCTGCGCGCGCTCGGGTGCGGGGCCGAGCCGATCCAGGCCGACGTGCTCCGCGCGTTCCTCGATCGCTTCGGCAAGCACGGGCTCCGCCCGGAGAGCATCCTGCCGTCGTACGGCATGGCCGAGGCCACGCTGGCGATCACGTTCAGCGACCTCGCGGCCCCGCTCACCACCGACCGCGTGGACGCGAAGGCGATGCAGTCCGGCAAGGCGCGGCCCGCGAACGGCGGCGCGTCGCTGGAGCTCGTCTCCTGCGGCCGTCCCCTCCCCTGTCACGAGCTCATCATCGCGGGGCCCGACGGCGCGCCGCTCGGCGAGCGCGAGGTGGGCGAGATCTGGGTGCGCGGCCCGAGCGTCGCCGCCGGGTACTTCAACGAGCCGGAGGCGACCAAGGCCGCGTTCGGAGGGGGCTGGCTGCGGACGGGCGATCTCGGCTATACCGTGGCCGGCGAGGTGTACCTCTGCGGCCGCTCGAAGGATCTCATCATCCTCGGCGGCAAGAACTATTTCCCCCAGGACATCGAGCGCGTCGCCTCCTCCGTGGAAGGGGTGCGCGAGGGCCACTGCGTCGCGTTCTCGTGCCTCACCGCGTCGGGGGCCGAGCGGGCGGTCGTCGTCGCCGAGGTCAAGCGTGGCGTGGCCAGCGTGGCGCAGGCGATCCTCCAGGCGGTGCGCGCCCAGCTCGGCGTCCAGCTGTCCGAGGTCGCGCTCATCAAGCGGGGGACGCTGGCCAAGACGTCGAGCGGCAAGGTGCGGCGCCGCGAGATGAAGCGGCGATTCGAGGCCGGCGAGCTCGAGGTCGCCTCGGACGTTGACGAGGGCGTCACGCCCTCTCCCCAAGCCGACGCGGTCCGCGCGAGCGGAGCGGCGGCGCGAACCGAAGGGGGCCGCGCGGGCGGCGCCCCGGCACGTGTCGAAGGAGTCATCGATGGGATCCAGTAAGTCCGAGGTCGAGGTCAGCTACGACGTCTCGAACGAGTTCTTCAGGCTGTGGCTCGACGAGCGCATGAACTACACCTGCGCCGTCTACGAGTCCCCCGAGCAGTCGCTCGAGGCCGCGCAGCTGAACAAGCTCCGGATCCTGTCGGACTTCGCCAAGGTGGGGCCCGAGAAGAAGGTCCTCGACATCGGCTGCGGGTGGGGCGCGGCCCTCGAGTACGTGGCCTCGGCGCGCGGCGTGAAACGCGCGGTCGGCGTCACCCTGTCCACCGCGCAGGCCGCGGAGGTGAACGCCCGCAAGATCCCCGGCGTCGAGGTGATCGGCGGCGACTTCCGGACCTTCACGACGCCCGAGCGGTTCGACAGCCTGATCTCGATCTGCATGATCGACCACCTCTGCTCGCCGGAGGAGGCGCGCCAGGGCAAGGCGATCGACATCTACCGGGCGTACTTCAAGAAGGCCTGGGAGCTCACGAACAAGGGCGCCTGGTTCGGCCTCCAGACGATCCTCCGCAACCGGACGCCGCGGATGACGCCCTGGGGCGGGCTCCCGGCCGGCACGAGGAAGGAGCTGGAGGACATCTACTTCGTCACCAAGGAGATCTTCCCCGGGGGCTTGAACCCGCGGCTCGAGGACATCATCCAGGCGGCGAACCCCTACTGGGAGGTGATGCAGGTGAACACGCGGCGCGAGCACTACCAGCGCACCACCGCGGAGTGGCTCCGCCGGCTCAGGCTGAACGAGAAGACCATCCGGTCGACGTGGGGGGACAAGGTCTTCGACGACTACGATCGTTACCTGTCGACGTGCGTGAACGCGTTCGACAAGCACTACAGCTCCCTCGCTCAATACGAGCTTCGCAGGATCGACTGAACCATGACGGACAAGACCAATCTGCTCGAGATGTTCAAGACGGTTGCCGCCCGCGTGGACAAGCGCGAGTTCCCCAACGTCACCGCGGCGTCGGTGATCACGGAGCTCGGCATCGACTCGCTCTCGATGATGCAGATCGTCGGAGAGATGGAGACCGAGCTCGGGATCATGATTCCGGACGAGGATCTGGTCGAGCTCATCACCGTGGGCGACCTCTGCAAGAAGGTCGGGGAGCGGCTGGAGGCGAGCGCATGAGCCGGCTCGAGGAGAAGATCTTCCGGGAGTACATGACGTTCTTCGAGAAGGCGGAGCGCGAGCGCCGCTGGAACATCTTCGAGGACATCCCCTGGGACCGCGTGAACAAGGAGGCGAGCGAGGAGCTCGCGCTCTGCGCGGAGACGTTCTGCTCGGTCGAGATGTACCTGCCCGACTACGTGTCGAACGGCATCAACCTCGTGCGCAGCTACTTCGGCCAGGCGTGGTTCCAGGCGAACTGGGCCTACGAGGAGTCGAAGCACTCGCTCACGCTGATGCAGTACCTCCTGCGATCCGGCAAGCGCACCGAGGAGCAGCTCACCGATCTGCAGCACCAGATCTTCGCGAAGAAGTGGGACCTCCCGTTCCACACGCCGCGGCAGATGACGTTCTACGGCTGCGTGCAGGAGATGGCGACGTTCGTCATCTACGTGAAGCACCGGGAGCGCGCGGCGGGGGAGGGCGACGAGTGCCTGCGGGCGATCTACGACTACATCGCCCGCGACGAGATCGCTCACTGCCGCTTCTACCAGAGCGTCATCAAGGTGCTGCTCGAGGAGGACCGGCAGGGCACGCTCGCCGACATGGCGCACGTGTTCGCGAACTTCGAGATGCCGGGCGTCGGGATCGTCCCCGACTACGACTCGCGCATCCTGAAGATGCGCGAGGCGGGCGTCGATCGGAACGTGTTCATCCAGAAGGTCTACATGCCGATCCTCAAGTACCTCGGGGTGAGCCGTCACGAGATGCTCGCGGCCCAGCGCGCCGCGCTCGATCTGCGCCGCGGCGGAGAGCGCCGCCGCGACACGTCGATCGAGGGCCTCGCGATCGCCCCCAACCTGAACGACGCCGCCCCGCAGGCGCTGTCCGCCTGAGCGCGTCCGCCCCTCCCTGAACCCCTTCCCCTTCCTAAAGCGAGCACGAGCAGTCCGATGCGAAGGCGCGTCGTCGTGACCGGGATCGGCGCCGTCTGCCCGCTGGGCAACGACGTCGCGACCACCTGGCAGAACCTCCTCGCCGGCCGATCCGGCGTGGACTACATCCGCGATTTCCCCGTCGACAAGCTCCGCAGCGACATCGCCGCCAGCGTGAAGGGGTTCGACGTCGGGAAGTACCTGTCGCCCAAGGAGGCGGACATCTACGGCCGCGTGACCCACCTGAGCCTCGCGGCCGCGGTGGAGGCGCTGCGCGAGGCGGGCATCGCGCCGCTCCAGCGTGCCCCCGCCGCCGACGACGAGGCGGCGGAGGGCGGGGCGCCGGGCGCGGCGCCGCCGGGCGACGGCGTCCTCGACCGGACCCGCATCGGGTGCCTGATGTCGACCGGGATGGGCTCCGTCGAGATCTTCGAGGAGCAGGTCGCGAGGAGCGCGGCGCGCGGCCCGAGGGCCGTGTCGCCTTACTTCATCCCGGGCGTCATGCCGAACGGCGCGGCGGCGCTCATCGCCATGCGCTACGGGCTCATGGGGCCGTCGTACAACCTCGCGAGCGCGTGCGCGACGGGCACGCACTCGATCGCGACCTCGGCCCTGCTGATCGAGGCGGGGGAGGCCGACGTGATGGTCGCGGGGGGCGCCGAGGCCGCGACGCGGCTCAACACCGTCGCGGGGTTCGGCAACGCGAAGGCGCTCGCCAAGGCGGTCGACGGCGACCCGACGCGCGCGAGCCGCCCGTTCGACCGGCGGCGCCAGGGCTTCGTGATGGGCGAGGGCGCGGGCGCGCTCGTGCTCGAGGAGGAGCAGCACGCGCGGGCGCGCGGCGCGAGGCCGCTCGCCGTCGTGGCCGGCTTCGGGATGACCACGGACGCCGAGCACCTCACGCGGCCGCACTCGGAGGGGCTCGGGCTCGCGCTCTCGCTGGAGCGCGCCCTCGCCAGGGCGGGCGTCGCGCCGGCGGCGATCGGGTACATCAACCCGCACGCGACCTCGACGCCGCAGGGCGACGCCGCCGAGGTGCTCGCCCTCCGGCGCGTCTTCGGCGAGCGCCTCCCGCGCATCCCGATCTCGGCGACGAAGTCGATGATCGGGCACCTGCTCGGCGGCGCCGGCGCCGTGGAGACGATCGCGGTCGTGTGCTCGCTGCGCGACCAGCTGCTGCACCCGTCGATCAACGTGGATGAGCTCGATCCGGAGTGCGCCCTGGACATCGTCCGCGAGCGCCGTTCGGTCGATCTGCGTCACGCGGTGAAGTGCTCGGCGGGCTTCGGCGGGCACAACTGCGCGCTCGTGCTGGAGCGGGCGTAGCCCGGCGCGGCCAGGCCCGCCGCCGCCCGCCGCCCGGCTGGCGGCCCCCCTCGCCCGGCGCTAGGTGGGCCCCATGGCATCCCCCACGAACCGGCTCGCGAGCGAGTCCTCGCCGTACCTCCTGCAGCACGCGCACAACCCGGTCGCGTGGTACCCGTGGGGCGCCGAGGCGCTCGAGCTCGCGCGGCGCGAGGACAAGCCGATCCTCCTGTCCATCGGCTACGCCGCATGCCACTGGTGCCACGTGATGGAGCGCGAGTCGTTCGAGGACGAGGCGATCGCCCGCCGCATGAACGAGCTCTTCGTGAACATCAAGGTCGACCGGGAAGAGCGGCCCGACCTCGATCACATCTACCAGCTCGTCGTGCAGCTCATGGGCCGGAGCGGCGGCTGGCCGCTGACCGTGTTCCTCACCCCCGACCAGCGGCCCTTCTTCGCGGGCACGTACTTCCCGCCGAGGGACAAGCACGGCATGCCCGGCTTCCCGAAGGTCCTCGACGCGGTCGCCGACGCCTACAGGAACCGGCGCGGCGACGTCGAGCTCCAGGCGAAGGAGATCACCCAGGCGATCGAGCGCGTGCAGCGCGCGCCGGCGAGCGCCGCGGGGCCGGCGAGCGCCGCGGGGGCGGCGAGCGCCGTCGAGCCCGCCTCGTCGGACCTGCTCCAGCGCGCGTCGCGGCAGCTGCTCGCGCGCTTCGACAACCGCCACGGCGGCATCGGCACGCGGCCGAAGTTCCCGAACACGATGTCGCTCGACGTGCTGCTCCGCCGCGGCGTGCTGGAGGGCGATCGCGTCGCGGCGGAGAGCGTCGAGCTCACGCTCGATCGGATGCGCGACGGCGGCATCTGGGATCACCTGCGCGGCGGCTTCCACCGCTACTCCACGGACGAGCGCTGGCTCGTGCCCCACTTCGAGAAGATGCTCTACGACAACGCGCTCCTCCTGCGCCTGTACGCCGACGGCTTCCGCGCGTTCAAGAAGCCGATCTACGCCGAGACGGCGCGCGAGATCGTGGGCTACCTGCTCGCCGAGATGCGCGCCCCGGAAGGCGGGTTCTACGCGTCGCAGGACGCCGACTCCGAGGGGAGCGAGGGCAAGTTCTTCGTGTGGACGCTCGACCAGCTGCGCGCGGCCGTCGGCGAGGATCCGCTCGCCTACGACGTGGCCCGCCTCGTCTTCGGCGTCACCGAGGAGGGCAACTTCGAGCACACCGGCGCGACGGTGCTCTCGCAGCACCGCACGCTCGAGCAGGCCGCGGCGATCCTCGACGCGGGCCCCGGCGGCGGCTCCGCGGCGCACCTCGAGCGGTGCCGCGAGGCGCTCGCGCGCGCCAGGGTCAAGATGCTCGCCGCGCGCGAGGCGAGGCCCCGGCCGGCGCGCGACGACAAGGTGCTCGCGAGCTGGAACGGGCTGCTCATCGGGGCACTCGCCGACGCGGGCCGCGCCATGGATGAGCCCGCCTGGGTCGACGCGGCGGCGCGCGCCTTCGCGGCGCTCGAGCAGAAGCTCGTGCGCGGCGGCCGCGTCGGCCGGTACCTCAAGGACGGCGCGCCCGCGGGCGCGAAGGCCGCGGGCGGCGACGGCGCGGCCGACGTGCGGCCGGGCTTCCTGGACGACCAGGCGTACCTCGGGAACGCGGCCCTCGATCTCTACGAGGTCACCTCCGACCCGCGCTACGTCGGCGTCGCGCGCGCGATCGCCGACGCGATGATCGCGCACCACTGGGACGACGCCGCGCGCGGGTTCTTCTTCACGCCGGACGACGGCGACGCGCTCATCGCGCGCACGCAGGACATCTACGACCAGGCCGCGCCGTCGGCCACCTCGATGGCGGCGCTCCTCTGCCTGCGCCTCGCCGAGATCGCCGACGAGCGCTACCTCCCGCCGGCGGAGCGGCAGCTCGAGGCCCTCGCCCCGGCCGCCGTCGAGAACCCCTTCGGCCTCAGCCAGACCGTGTGCGTGCTCGACCGCCTCGCGCGCGGCAGCGTGACGGTCGTCGTGGTCGGCGAGGCGGGCTCGTCCGCGTCGGGCGAGCTCGCGCGCGAGGCGTTCAAGGCTTACCTGCCGAACCGGGCGGTCGTGCTCGTGGATCCGGCGCGCCCGGAGACCGCCGCGGCGGCGCAGGTCGTCGCCGAGGGCAAGCCGGCGCGCCCGGGCTCGGCCGTCGCCTACGTGTGCCGCGGGCGGACGTGCTCGGCGCCGGTGACGACCCCGGCCGAGCTCAAGGCGCTGCTGGGGTGACGCGGCAGGCGCTGAGCTCGCACGGCCCGCGCGCCGGGACGCTCGAGCACGAGCATCCGGACACCGGGCCGGGCGCGTGGGTCTGCGCGCACCCGCGCCCGACGCCCTCGGCGCGGGCCTCGGCCTTCGAGCAGACCTCGACGTCCAGCTTCGCGTCGGCGTCGAAGTCGGTGACGAAGGTGCAGCTGCAGCGATAGGGCGTGCCCTGCTCCGGGCCGCACGCGGACGCGAGCGCTGCGCTCAGCAGGACGCCCGCGCGCGCCGCCCGGATCTCGGATCTAGGGCGTGACCGTGCCGCCACTGTTGCCGCCGGTGTTGCCGGAAGCCTTGTTGCCCCCCGTGTTGCTCTCCCGGATGTGGAACTCGACGCGCCGGTTCTTCTGGCGCCCGGCCTCGGTGTCGTTGGTCTCGATCGGCCGCCGCGGCCCGAAGCCCGCCGCCGTGAGCCGCGCCGGATCGATGCCGCCACGTTCGATGAGGTAGGTCCTCACCGAGTGCGCGCGGTCGTTCGAGAGCCGCTCGTTGAGCTGATCGGACCCGCGGTTGTCCGTGTGGCCCTCGATCGCGACGAGCGTGATCTCGGGGTTCACCTTGAGCAGCCGGACGACCTCGTCGAGGATGCCGTAGCTGTTCGGCAGGATCCGCGCGCTGCCGGTGGCGAACTGCACCTGCTTCAGGATCTGGATCTCGCTCGAGCCCGTGATGCGGCGGATGAACTGCGGGCAGCCGTTCTTCGCCGGATCCGCACTCGGCTCGCCCGGCTCCTTGGGGCAGGCGTCCTTCGCGTCCGGGATCTTGTCCTCGTCGGCGTCGTCCTCCGGGCAGCCGTCGGCGTCGTTGATCTTGTCGAAATCCTCGGGCTCGTCCGGGCACTTGTCGCTGACGTCGGGGATGCCGTCGCCGTCGCGATCCGGCAGCGCCGGGCAGCCGTCGCTGGGGTTCGGCGGCTTGTTGTCCTCGGGATCGGTCGGGCAGAGGTCGATGTCGTCCGGGTAGCCGTCCTTGTCCGTGTCCGCGGCGCGCGGCGGGGGCGCCTGGAAGCGCCTGCCGGGCGACATGGGCTCGACGTCCGAGATGCCGAACGCGTAGCCGATGACCCCGGTCAGCCGGAAATCCGGCGCATAGCCGCCGGTGAGCCGCGTGCCGCCGCCGACCCCGAGCCACGCCTTCTTCCGCTGGTCGAGGGCGAGCCGCCCCTCGGCCATCCACTCGAGCGGGGTGTTGTCCCCGTCGAACGTCGTGCCCCGGCCGAGCCCGGTCGATCCGAACAGCTGCGCGCCGAGCCGCAAGGTCCCGTTCCGCAGCGGGACGAAGCCGCCGATGCCCCACCGCCACTCGTGCGACACGTCGAAGTCGTTGAGCGAGGCGTAGGGCCGGAAGTGCACCCCGGTGTTCAGCACGAAGAACATGCTCTTGAGGTCGATCTCGCCCGAGAGCCCGATCAGCGCGCTCGCGCTCTTGTCGCCGGCGAACGAGAACCTGTGGCCCGTCGGCACCCACGCCGCCGCGTTGACGCCGAGCTTGAAGAAGCGATCGTCGGACCGGTACAGGATCGCCCGCGCGTCGAGCCGCAGGTCCATGAGCGCGGCGGCCGACGGGCTCGCCGCGTCCTGCGCGCCGGCGATGGTCGAGTCGTTCGTCTGGTTGCTCGTCTGGAAGGCGATGAACGGCAGCCCCACCTGGACGCTGAAGCGGTCGAGGAACTCGACGCCCCCGTTGAGGTACCCGATGAGCTGCGAGGACACCGGCGCGCCGTAGTCCCGGCTGAACCGCTCCGCGGAGCGCTCGTCGTCCAGCATGTTCTCGACCCGGAAGGGATTGAGGCCGAAGCCGAGCCCGAACTGACCGAAGAAGCGCGTGTCCGGCGCCACCTGCGGCCGCCAGAGCGCGATCGAGTCCTCGGGAGCGCCGGCCATGGTGAGCCGGTCCAGGTAGAACGTCCTGGTCTGCGCGCTCGCAGGGAGCGCGCTCAGGAACAGGGCTCCCGCCGCAGCAGCGCCCAGCGCGCGTCGCCCGACGCCCCGCGCAGTCACGTGCTGCTTCTCCCCCACATGTCCACCGGTGCGCGTCAAATTCCCTCCTGTGACCCCTTGAGAACGGCCGTCGCGGTCGATCGGAGGCTACACGCTAACCCAGGTGCCTAGAAAGGTGAGAGAGAACGGCGAACCGAGGCGGCGCCGCGTCGTCTGGTGTTGACCTGGACCAAACGTCGTGCTTTCTTGCGCGCCCGCTTGACGTGCGGCCAGGTCGCCGCCGTTCGCGGTCCAAACGCCAAGGGACGACCAGCCATGAAGCGCACTTACCAGCCCCACAACACCCGCCGCGCCCGGACCCACGGCTTCCGTGCGCGTATGGCGACCGCCGGCGGTCGCAAGGTCATCAACAACCGCCGCCGCAAGGGCCGCGCCCGGCTCGCGCCCACCATCTACAAGAAGTAACACGAGCGTGATGGCGCCAGCGCGCCCGCGCTCGTCGGCGTCCTCCTCCTCGTCGTTCCCGCGCGGGCGCCGCATCCGCAAGCGGGCCGATTTCGTCCGCATCCAGAACGGGGGTCAGCGTGTCACCACCCGGCACCTGCTGATCCTCGTCGCGGCCCCGAACGACGCGGTCGCGCGCGGCGCGGGCTCCCGCCGCGCGGAGCGCAGCGCGTCGCTCGCCCCCGAGCCCGTACCGGGGGCGCCTCGGCTGGGCCTCGTCGCCTCGCGCAAGGTCGGCGGCGCCGTGGCCCGCAACCGGGCGAAGCGCCTGCTCAGGGAGGCATTCCGGAGATTCCCGGAGCTCTTCCCGGAGCGCGTCGACATCGTGGTGATCTTGCGCACCGGCGCCGGCGCGCTCGGCCTCGACGACGTGCTCGCGGAGCTGCGCAGCGTGGTCCCGGTGCTCCGGCGCCGGGCGCGGGAGGCGCTCGCCGGCGGGCCTCCCGCCGCGGCGCGCGGCGCGCCCAAGGCCGCGGACGAGCGCGGCGCAGAGGATCCGTCGGTCCGATGACGTAGCTTACCTTGCGCCGTGGTGCGCCGGGCCCCAAGCTCCCCGCTCATCCACGGGTCACCGCATGCTGGCGACGCTCCTCCTCGCGCTGATCCGCGCCTACCAGATGACGCTCTCCAAGGTCATCGTGGCGTTGATGGGCCCGGTCTGCCGGTTCGAGCCCTCGTGCTCGCGCTACGCCGCCGCCTGCATCGTGGGTCACGGAGCGCTTCGGGGGAGCTTGCTTTCGCTCAAGCGACTGTGTAGGTGTCACCCGTTTCATCCGGGCGGGTTCGACCCTCCGCCACCACCTCGTCTTCGCCGTGGCGCGGCGGCTCGGGCGCCGACGCCACGGGACGCTGACCCGCGGGATACGGCACGCTGTTCGTCTACTGGCACGGAGCACGCCTCGCACGCCTCGCCCCCTCGGCGAGCGGGCTCCAGCGGCCGGGTCACCCTCATGGACTAATCCCGCTCGACCATCGACACGGCCCCGGCGGCACGACGCCCGACGCCCCGCGGGGCAAAGCCCGTCCGAAGCGACCCTGGGCAGCCTCGTGAGGCGTCACGAGACGCCAGCAGCGAAGGGCGCAGCTCGAGATCCTGGGATCGACGAAGGACTTCATGGAACGCAGCAATATCGCCAAGTGGCTGTTCCTCGGCCTCGCCATCATCCTGTTCATCCAGTTCGGCAAGCCGCTCCTCTTCGGTGAGAGCGCGGAACAGCTCCAGCCGCTCGACGTCAACGACAGCACGGCCCCCGCGGAGCGCGCCCCCGCGGAGGCGTGCGTCATCGACGGAGATCGGTTCAAGGCCGAGCTCTCCACGCGGGGCGGGTCGGTCCGGCACGTATGGATGACCGACCCGAAGTACACGACGGGCAACGGCGAGCGCAGGCCGATGGACCTGGTCACGACCTCGCTCGAGTCGCGGATGCCCCTCCGGACGGATCTGCGCCTGCCGGGCGGCAACGCGCAGCAGGTGCCGTTCGACGACCTCGACTGGAAGCTCTCGGCGCAGGACGGGAAGAGCTGCACGTTCACCTACAGCGACGACGCGACGAGGCTCACCAAGGTCGTCGCCGCCACCGGGCGCCCGTACGAGCTGTCGCTGCAGGTGACGGTCGAGAACCTCGCCCAGGAGCCGCGCAAGCACCGCTTCGCCCTCGAGCAGACCGCGTGGCGAACCCAGAAGGAGACCGAGGGCCACCTCGGCCTGATCTCGGAGTGGATCACCGAGACGGTCGCCGCGACCGACCAGACGACCGAGCGCCAGCACCCCGACGCCTTCGAGCCCGGCGACTTCAAGGACAAGGAGTTCACGGCAGAGCGCTGGCGCCGCACGCCCGGCAACGCGCGCTTCGTCGCGGTCTCGAGCAGCTACTTCAGCAAGATCGCGATCCCGCTCGAGGGGCCCGGGAAGCCGGTGGCCGAGACCCAGATCGAGGAGATCTGGGACACGTCGAAGTTCCAGCAGAAGGCCAAGGACCCGAGCCACGGGTACGTCTACCGCGCGCGGCTCGCCTACCCCGAGCAGGAGCTCGCGCCCGGCGGCGCGGTCACCTACAAGGCCCTCTCCTTCACCGGCCCGAAGGAGCGCGACGTGCTCGGCGCCGTGGGCCACGGGACGAGCGAGGTCATCAACCTCGGCTGGTTCTCGCCGATCGCGAAGCTCCTCGTCTCGTACCTCTACGTCCTCTACCGCGCCGTGGGCAGCTGGGGCTGGGCGATCGTCCTGCTCACCATCACCGTCCGGCTCCTGCTCTTCCCGCTGAGCATCCAGCAGATCAAGAGCGCCGCGGCGATGCGCAAGCTCAAGCCGGAGATGGATGAGCTCAACGCGAGGTACAAGGACGACGCCACCCAGCGCGGCCTCGCGATGCAGGAGCTCTGGCGCAAGAACAAGGTCGCCAACCCCGTCATCGGCTGCTTCCCGATGCTGCTCCAGATGCCGGTGTGGTTCGCCCTCTACACCGCGCTCCAGACCGCGGTGGAGCTCTACCACACGCCGTTCGGCCCCGTGATCCCGGACCTGTCGGCCCCGGGGAAGTACTTCATCATCCCCATCGTCCTCGGCGCCTCGAGCTTCATCCAGCAGAAGCTCATGCCCCCGCAGGGCGACCCTGCGCAGCAGAAGATGATGATGTACCTCATGCCCGGCATCTTCACCGCGATGATGCTCTTCCTCCCGGCCGGCCTCGGCGTTTACATGTTGACCAACACCTGGCTCGGCATCGGCCAGCAGGTGCTCGTCGAGCGGTACCTGAAGGCGAAGAACGAACGGGCCGGCGGCATCGAGGTGCGAGAGATCGCGAACGCGGAGCCCCAATCCGCGATGAAGAAGACTCAGGGCGACGACAAGTCGGCGCCTGCTCTCGGAAAGGGAAAAGCACGTGTCCGTGGATAGTGAAGCTGCCGAAAGGGGAATCGACGCGGCGGACGTCGATGTCGACGCAGAGGCGCAGGGCGCTGGAGACGCGGCCGAGTTCGAGGAGGACGGTCGCGCCGACATCGCGCTCGACTTCGTCATCGACGTGCTCGCGGCGATGGGCATGGACTGCACCGTCGACCTGCTCGAGAACGAGGAGGAGGATCCTCCCGAGGAGATCCGCCTCGAGATCGAGGGGAAGGACGCCGGTCGCGTGATCGGCAAGAAGGGGCAGACGCTCGCGGCGCTGCAGTTCCTCGCCAACCGCGTGATCAACCGGCCGGGCAAGAAGCGGCGCCACGTGATCATCGACGCCGAGGGCTACCGGCAGCGCCGCGAGGACACGCTCTCCTCCATGGCCCGCCGGCTCGGCAAGCAGGCGGTCGAGGAGGGCAAGATCATCACCTTCGAGCCGATGAACCCGCAGGACCGCCGCGTCGTCCACCTGGCCCTGGCGAAGTTCCCCGGCGTCGTCACGAAGAGCGACGGCGAGGGCGAGGCCCGCCGCGTCCAGATCATCCCCGTCCGTCGTTGAACCATCGATGAGCCATCGATGAGCCATCAATGAGACCGCGCGCTCGCGAGAGCGCGCACGTGCGCCGCGACCGGCGTTGACACGGGATCGCCCGCATGCATAATGCCGCACCTCTCCGGTACCCTCCGGGGAGGCGCGCGGGCCGCGCTCGCGCCGCATGCTCCCGGAACCGCAACCGGGCAAGCATCTGCGTCATGGCGTGAAGCACCGGGCCGCGCGCGGCCCCCGCTCCGCCGGACGCAGTCCACGAACTGCGGCGGCCCTGCCCCCTTGAGCACGGGACCGCGAAGACGGATCCCCGACCCCTTGAAGGATTGACCGACCATGCAGACCTCGAACATCCTCGCGAAGATCGAAGCTCCCCTGTTCCGCGAGGGGATCCCGGATTTCCGCGTCGGCGATACGGTGCGCGTCCACTACCGGATCGTCGAGGGCGAGAAGGAGCGTATCCAGGTGTTCCAGGGCGTGGTGCTGAAGCGCCACCGCGCCGGGGTCCGGAGCACCTTCACCGTGCGCAAGGTGAGCTTCACGGTCGGTGTCGAGCGCATCTTCCTCCTCCACAGCCCCCGCATCGACAAGGTCGAGATCGTCTCGCGCGGCGTGGTCCGCCGCTCGCGGCTCTTCTACCTGCGCAACCTCGCCGGCAAGGCCGCCCGCGTCCGCGACGCGAAGGATTGATCCGCGCCGGCCGGCGTCCCGGCCGCACAGAGCACTTTCCCCCAGATCAGGAGGCCAGGGGGCAACCCGCCCCTGGGTTCGAGCGCGCGCTGGCGCTCATGGCGCAGCGCCGCGGCGCCGCAGCAGACGCGCGCCGGACGGCGCGGCGAGCAGGCGCGCGCGAGCCGCATTGCCGGACTCTGGCAAGGATTCCCGCATACTTCTTCTTGATCCTCGGCCGAGCGCCCACGGTATGCTCGCGGCCGCGGCGCCGCGGCGCCGCGAAACCCGAGAAGGATCACCATGCTCTGTCCGCGTTGCGGTGCGCCCGCGACCCCCGCCGATAAATTCTGCGCCGTGTGCGCCTCGCCGCTCGCCCCGTCCGGGCCCGGAGCGTTCGGGGCGCCGCCTCCGCCGCCGCCGCCTCCTCCTCCTCCGCCGTTTCCTGCCCCGGGCTTCGGCTCGCCCCCTGAGCCTCCTCCCAACTTCGGCTCGCCGAGCGGCGGCTTTGGTCCACCGCCGCCGGCGCCCTTCGGGGCACCGCCGGGCTCGCCGCCCGGCTTCCCGCCGCCGCCCGAGGGCGGCGCGTCGGGCTTCGGTCCCCCGCCGCCCTTCGGGTCGCCGCCCGGCGGCTACGGCGCTCCCCAGCCGCCTCCTCCGCTGCCGCTGAAGCCGCCGCCGTTCCCGCCGGAGCCGCCGATCTTCGGCGCCCCGGGCGGCAGCGGCGGCTTCGGCCCGGCCCCGAGCTTCCCGGAGCAGCCGCAGGGCGGCTATCCCGTCCCGCCGGTCCCGCGGCCCGGCTTCGGCCCTCCGCCGCAGCCGCAGGGCGCGCGCTGCGTGCAGGGGCACGCGATCCCGGCAGGCGGCTCGTTCTGCATGGAGGGCGGCCACCCGATCGCCCTCGACGGGATCCAGATGAGCGGCGACGCCTTCAACCAGACGGCGTACGCGCCCAACCAGCCGGGGCCGTCCGCGCCGCCGCCCATGCAGCAGGGGGGCGGCATCGGCGGCTACGGCGAGCCGCTGCCCCAGCAGAACATGCCGCTGCCGGCGCCGCCGCCTCCGTACATGTCCGCCCCGCCGGCCGTGCGCCCGCCGACGCCGGCGCCGCCGAGGGGCCAGGAGCGGCGCACCCTCGCGGGCTTCCTCGTGAGCTTCCAGGACGAACCGCTCGGCAGGTTCTGGCCGCTCTGGCAAGGCAAGAACTCCGTCGGCCGCGCCGAGACCGGGCAGAAGGTCGACATCGAGATCGCCCACGGCACGACCTCGACCCACCACGCGACGATCGAGGTCGACGGCGGCCGGCTCGTCCTCGCCGACCTCGGCTCCACCAACGGGACGTTCCACAACGAGGAGGCGATCGGCTTCCAGGGCCGGCGCGAGCTGCGCGATGGCGACAAGATCCGCTTCGGCGGGTTCAGCGTCATCCTGTTCAGCGTGGCCGCGCGGGCCTGACCGGCCCATCGCACGAGGAGAGGCGTTGCCGAGCCTGGCCCCCTTCCCCCGCGACGTTCGACCGGCACCTGGCGCCCCGGCCAGGCTGCGTGAAAACCAACCGGATTGCCGCCGCCATCGCGCGGCGGCCGCCCCGCTCGCGCGGGGAGCGCTCCTCTGCTCCCTCGCGCTCGCTGGAGATCCCCACGCATGACTCCCTCTCATGACGCGACTCGCCCGATCCACTCCATGAGCGCCTCCGCACGTCGCGAACGGCGCCGGGGCAAGGCCCTCCGCTGCGCTCCGCTGCTCGCGCTCGCCGCCGCCGTCCTCGCGCTCCTCGGCGGACAGCCCCGCGCCGAGGCCGCGCCCGAGGCACACCTGCTCCGCGTCGACCCGCGCGCGAGCACCGTGGACGGCTCGCCCGTGCTCACGACCGTGCTCGAGGTCGTGCAGAACAAGCGCCTCAGCGACATCACCCGCAACTGCGCCGCGCTCACGGGCGACGCGAACCTCGACTGCGTCGCCGACGCGATCGAGCAGCCGTCGGCGCTCTACTCGTCGTTCGACTTCCCGGAGAAGAACGCGATCTTCTCCGTCACGGTCGACGGCACGGACCTGCCGGCGAAGTTCGAGTCGAAGGCGCGGTGGGGAGACAGCGCCGGGCAGCCGGGCGTCGGGACGGCGTGGCTCATCCTGATCGACGCCGCGTCGAGCATGGGCACCCGCTTCGACGAGGCGAAGGCGGTCGCGAGCGCGTTCGTCAACGCGATGCAGCCGAACGACATCGTCGACGTGATCTTCTTCAACGATCGCGGCGTCGTCGAGGACTCGAAGTGGGTCGGCAACAAGCAGGCGGCGGCGCAGGCCATCGCCGGCGTCACGCGCACCTACCCGACGCAGGGCCGCACGCGCCCGCTCTTCACGATCATCAAGAACGCCGCGACCGACGCGTTCAAGGAGCTCGGCAACGCCGGCCAGGGGGTCTCGGTGCCGATGCACCAGGCGATGGTCGTGCTCTCGAACGGCTCGGCCGGCGCGGACCCGAGCTCGACCGCGGCGGCGTCGAACCTGCTCCGGGACTACCTCACGAAGGGGCGGTTCCCCGAGAACAACGACGTCCTGCCGAAGACGCCGGTGCCCGTCATCTCGATCTGGTTCCCGAGCCGGCTCGTCGAGGAGTTCACGGCGAACTCCCGCGAGTTCATGGAGGGGATGGCGAACACCGAGATCGGCGGCTTCTTCAGCGTGGTGCGCGACGGCCAGCAGCGGCGCGCGGCCAACCTCGTCAACGCGATCCGCACCCGCTTCAACAAGATGCACATCGTGAAGTGGCGGGTGTCGTGCGTCGCGCCGAGCATCACGCAGACGTTCAAGCTCGCCTTCATCAACACGGATCCGCCGATCGCGGGTGACGCCACGTTCCAGAACGTCCCCGTCGGCATCGATCCCACCGCGTGGCCGCTCGACATCGACCGCGACGCGACCGACCGCGCGGCGAAGAAGACGCCGCTCTACCCCAGCGGCACGGTCAAGATCTTCGGCAACTTCTGCTGGGGCGGCAACGCGCAGCGGGCCGAGATCTACATGGTCCCGAAGAACCAGGCCGCGCCGCAGTCGCTGCAGGGCGGGAACCTCGAGGACGCGAAGAAGGCCCAGCGGACGCTGATCGAGGGCGGGATGCGCGGCAAGGCGATCTCGGCCGGCGACAGCGTCGTGGAGTTCGAGCTGCCGGACACCGACAAGTTCCTCGTCGGCAAGGGCGACCAGATGACGGCGCGGCTCATCGTCTACGACAACCAGGCGCGGCGGACGAGCGCGGTGACGGCCGACAAGATCCTCACGCTGAAGGCGAAGGAGGCGCCGCTGCCGTACCTCTTGATCGCGGGCGTGACCTTCGGCGGCGTCGTCATCGTGCTGCTGCTCGTCTCGATCTTCCGCGGCGGCGGCGGCCGCCGGCGCGGCGGGACGGCGGCGGCGGCGCCCCCGAGGCCCATCGTGGCGGGCGGCGGGTCGCCTCCGCCGTACGCGCCCGCGCCGCCTCCGCCGGGCGACTTCGGCTACGGCGGCGGGCCGATGATGGCGCCTCCCCCGGGCGGCGCCAGCCGCGCGACGCTCTCGGGGCCGGCGGGCATCTTCACCGTGCACCCCGGCGTCGAGGTGCGCGCGGGGCGCGACGGCGCCTCGTGCATGATCGCGCTGTCGGAGCCGCGCGTGTCCGGCACCCACGCGAGCGTGAAGCTCGAGGCCGGTCAGCTGTTCGTGCGGGACGAGGGCTCCAACAACGGGACGTACGTCAACGGCCAGCGCGTCGCCGCGGGCGTGTGGACGCCCGTGCCCCCCGGCGCGTCGTTGCGGTTCGGCCCCGTCGAGTTCAGCGTCCGTTTGGAGTAGCGTGTCCGGGGCCCGGCCTCACGCCCCAAGCGACGCCCCCCCATGATGCCCCCGACCGAGTCCTCCCCGCACCTCAAGATCGAGTTCGCCCAGGCCAGCGATGCGGGCCGGGATCCGAACAAGCAGGTCAACGAGGACGCGTGCGGCTATGCCGAGACCAAGTTCGGTTACCTCTGCGTCCTGTGCGACGGCATGGGCGGGCACTACGGGGGCAGCGAGGCGAGCCGCACCGCCATCAAGACCATCTTCGAGGTGATCGAGCAGACGCCGGCCACGGTGGATCCGAGGGCGGCGCTCAAGGCCGCGATCGAGGAGGCGGGGCGCCGCGTGTATCAGCTGGGCGGGCCGGCGGAGAACCGCGTCCGCCCGGGGTCGACCGTCGTCGCGATGGTCCTCCACGACAGCGGCGTCGACGTCGCGCACGTCGGCGACAGCCGCGCGTACGTGATCCGGAGCCAGCAGATCTACCCCCTCACGCGCGATCACTCGATGGTGCAGGGAATGATCGACGCGGGCATGATCACGGAGGCCCAGGCGATCGGCCACCCCGACGCGAACAAGATCACGCGCGCCCTCGGGATGAAGCCGGAGGTGGAGGTCGAGGTTCGACCCGAGCCGATGGAGCTGTATCCGGGGGACGTGCTGATCCAGGCGAGCGACGGCCTCACCGATCTCGTGCTCAGCGCGGACATCCTCGGGTGCACGCGGCAGGCGCTCGCGTCGGGCTCGGTCGATCACGCCTGCAAGATGCTCGTGCAGCTCGCGAACCATCGCGGCGGTCACGACAACATCACCGTCCAGATGGTCCGGGTGCTCGAGACGGGCAGCCGCTCGCTGACGATCGCGCACGGGCCGCCGGGGGCAGACGGCGCCGGCGACGGCGTCGCCCTCACGCGCGCGTCGGGCCCGCAGGAGACCGTCGCGATGACCCGGCCCGGCGGCGCGGCGAGCGCAGAGAAGGGCGCTGCGGATGCGCCGCTCGCCCACGGGCACGGCGCCGCGGCGGCCGGAAACGCGCCGGCTGGAGGCGCTGTGTCGCCCAGCAACGCGACGACCGTGATCCCGACGGGCAACACCGGCACGCCCGCCCCGGCGCCGAGGACCACGGGCGACGGGCTCGCCCCGGCGCCGAGGACCACCGGCGACGGGCCCGCCTTGGCCCCCACGGCCACTGACAACGTCCCTCCTGCCCTGGTCCCGACGGCGACCGACGACGTGCACGCGCTGGCCCCCACGGCCACCGACAACGTCCCTGCCCTGGTCTCGACGGTGGCCGACAACGCCGCTGCCGCGGCGCCAGCAGCCGCGAGCAGCGCGCCCGCCGTGGCGCCGACGCTCACCACCGGGGCCCCGGCGGTGCGCCCGACGGCGGCGGACGACGTCCCCACCGTAGCGCAGACGCTCACCACCGGCGCTCCGGCGGTGAGCCCGACGGCCACGGACAACGTCCCCGCCGTGGCGCCAGCAGCCGCGAGCAGCGCGCAGGCGCTGCGCCCGACCATCGACAGCACGCCGACGGTGAGCCCGACGGCGATGGACGCCGGCCTGGCGCGGCCTGCGACGGTGCCAGGGAGCCCTGCGCCCGTGCCTCACGCGATCGCGCCGGATGCGCCCGCCGTGCTGTCTCCCCTCCCCTTGAGCGCCCCCGCGGCCCCCGCGCCGCCCCCGATGGCCCATGGCGCGCCACCTCACCCGGGTTCCTTCGGCGCTTCACCTCAGCCTCACCCCGGCGCCGCCTTCGGCCCGCCGCCGCACCCGGGTTCCTTCGGCGCTTCACCCCAGCCTCACCCCGGCGCCGCCTTCGGCCCGCCTGGCGCCCACGGCCCGCCGCCGCACCCGGGTTCCTTCGGCGCTTCACCTCAACCTCACCCCGGCGTCGCCTTCGGCCCGCCTGGCGCCCACGGCCCGCCGCCGCACCCGGGTTCCTTCGGCGCTTCACCCCAGCCTCACCCCGGCGCCGCCTTCGGCCCGCCTGGCGCCCACGGCCCGCCGCCGCACCCGGGTTCCTTCGGCGCTTCACCTCAACCTCACCCCGGCGCCGCCTTCGGCCCGCAGCCTCACCCGGGCGCCACGCCTCACCCGGGCGCTCCGCCTCACCCGGGCGCCGCCTTCGGCCCGCAGCCTCATCCGATCGACCCGGACGCTCCTCCTCCTTCGGTGGCCTTCGCGGGGCACCATGCCGCCGCGCCTGGAGGTCCTCATGCCGCCGCCGCGCCGCACCTCGCCCCCGGCTCGCCGCACGCGCCTGGCTACGCCGCGACCGCGCCGCGCGCCGTGCCAGCGCCGGGCCTCTCCGGGCCCGTGTCCTCGTCCACGGCCTCGGGTATCCCGAGCACCGTGCGCGTCTCGCGCGGCGTCTACATCGCCGTCATCGCCTCGATCTCGGTCATGGTCGTCGCGCTGATCGCCCTCCTGCTCTGGAAGCTCACCGCGGATTGAGCCGAGCGGCGCGACGACGCCACCGCGTGCCCCGACGCAACCGACACAACCGCCGCAGCGTGAACGGACGCGCGGACGAACGCCGGAGCGATGGGGACGCAGAACGCAAATGCAATTGAAGAAGGACGGGATTCCGGATTAGCCTAGCTCTCCGGAGGTTCCTCCATGCTTGGAGATCAAGAGCTCGAGGTCGGACACGACATGGAGGGCGCGCCCGCAGACATGGAAGACGAGCCCCCGTCGACCCGTACGCCCTCCCTCGAAGAAGCCCGCGCCGGCTTCATGCTCCTCGACCTCTGATGCGCTGAGCCGCCCGGCTCCCGGCCGCCACCACGCGCCGCGCTGAGGCCCTGTTCGCCCAGCGACGAAGGCCTCCCGCCGCTCCACACGCCCCACACCGCGCGACGCCAGCCCACGCGCTCATCCTCACGCACCCAGCCGCCAGCAGCGCCGCGGCGAGCGACGGCGCGCACCACGCGCCTCTTTCCTTGCCCTCCCCAACGGCCTGTGGTGAAACGCGGCCCGCATGATCCCGGGGCTAGGTAAACAAAGCATCACGATCGGCAGCGCCCCCACCTGCGATGTGGTGCTCGTCGCTCCCGGCGTCCTGCCCGAGCACGCGCGCATCGTCCACCAGGGCGGCGGCAAGCTGCTCTTCCTCTGCGGTCAAGGGCCCGCGTCGGCCAACGGGCGGCCCCTCGCGCCGGGCGAGCAGGTCCCGTTCGACTTCCGCACCCAGTTCGTCGTCGCGCAGGCGCCGGTCCCGCTCAACCACCCGGCCATCACGCTGATGATGGCGTCGCCCGGCCAGCTCGCGCCCGCGCCCGGACAGGTCGTGATCGGGCGAGACCCCGCGCGCGCCTCCCTGGTGCTCCAGCACCCGAGCGTCTCGAGCCAGCACGCCACCGTCACGCTCGATCGCATGATGGTCATCGACCACAACTCGACGAGCGGCACCTACGTGGGCGCGCAGCGCATCGCCCCCGGCGCGCCGACGCCCATCGATCCGCAGGGCGCCGTGGCCTTCGGGCCCGTCCCGGTCCAGATCAGCCTGCTCATGCAGTTCGCCCAGGCGGCCCGGCAGTCGTCGCTGCCCGCCGCGCCCGGCGCGAGCGCACTGCCGCCGCAGCCCGCCGTCGTCAGCTACACGCCGCCGCAGGCCGGCTACGCGCCGCCGCCGCAGCCCGCCGCGGGCGGCTACGCGCCGCCGCCCGCGCCCGCGGCGTCGTCCGGCCCCGCCGCGGGCGCGCCCGGCAGGAAGAACAAGACGGTCCTCGGCCAGCTCGACTTCTCCGGCGGCGGGCCGAACGTCAAGAAGATCGGCCGCACCCCCGACAACGACATCGTGCTCGCCCACCCCCAGGTGTCGAGCCACCACGCCCTCCTCCACTCGATCAACGGGCAGCTCTACGTCGAGGATCGCGGCAGCGCCAACGGCACCTACGTCCGCGGCAACCGCATCGCGCCCGGCCAGAAGATCGCCGTCCAGAGCGGCGAGAAGATCTACATCGGGCCGATGCCCCTCCAGATCGAGATGGGGGGCGCAGGCGCGGTCGAGGTCGTCCAGGAAGAGTACGCCGCCGACCGGTGGGCAGGGCGCCCGCTCTACGAGATCGAGGCGTGGAGCCTCGTCCTCCAGGTCCCCGACCGGGACAACCCCCAGGAGCAGAAGACGCTCCTCGACAACGTGTCGTTCAAGGCGCTGCCGGGCGACATGATCGCGCTCATGGGGCCGTCGGGCGCCGGCAAGACGACGCTCCTGCTCACCCTGAACGGCTACCTGCCGCCGACGAGCGGCGTCGTCCGCATCAACGGCGAGGACCTCTACAACATCTACGACACGCTCCGCGGCTCCATCGGCTACGTGCCGCAGGACGACCTCGTCCACCCGGAGCTCACCGTCTTCGAGGCCGTCCGCTACAGCGCGAAGTTCCGCCTCCCGCCCGACTACACCGAGGACGAGATCGACGCGCGCGTCGAGCAGACCATCAAGGACCTCGGCCTCGAGGGCGTCAAGAACCTCCAGATCGGCAAGCCCGAGAACAAGATCCTCTCGGGCGGGCAGCGCAAGCGCGTCAACATCGCGCTCGAGCTCGTCACCGACCCCGTCATCCTCTTCCTCGACGAGCCGACCTCGGGCCTCGCCGCCGACGACACGACCGCGCTGATCAGCCTGCTGCACGACCTCACCAAGGCCACCGGCAAGACGATCATCATGACGATCCACCAGCCGGCGAAGGACGAGTTCGAGAAGTTCAGCCACGCGCTCATCCTCGGCTACGGCGGCATCCCGATGTTCTTCGGGCCGACCCGGCCCGACGCGTACCGCTTCTTCGGCAGCTGGAAGGAGCGGCACGGCCAGCCCAACGACGTCGACAACCCGCGCGACATGTTCGAGATGCTCGCGCTCCGCGAGCGCCCCATCTTCGATCAGCTCCGCGCGCGGGACCCGAACGCGTCGCGCGGCGAGGCGAGGCGGCTCGCGGCCCTCGAGTGGCGCAAGGAGTTCTTCAGCGACGCAAACCCGACGTACCGGCGGATGTACTCCGGCCGGCGGGAGATCGGCACCGGGCAGGGGCAGCGCGGCATCCCGGCCGGCCGCGCCACGACCAAGGGGCAGCTCGGGCTGCTCCTGTCGCGCTACTTCAAGGTGAAGAAGCGCGACGTCGGCGGGACCCTGATCATGCTCCTCCAGGCCCCGATCATCGGCATCCTGCTCGCGATCGTCTTCGGCGGGCAGGAGAAGGCGATCCCGGCGTGGTGCCTCGGCGCCCTCCAGGAGCTCGGCCGACGCGCCGGCGGCGCGGATCAGAGCACCGACATCCTCAAGGGGATGGAGGCCACCACCGATCACACCGCGGCGATCTTCTTCCTCGTCGTCGCCGCGGTCTGGTTCGGGACGTCGAACGCGGCGCGCGAGATCGTCAGCGAGCGGGCCATCTACCTCCGCGAGCGCATGGTCAACCTGGGGCTCGTCAACTACGTGCTCTCCAAGTACCTGCTGCTCGCCGGGTTCTGCCTCGTCCAGTGCACGATCCTGCTCGCGATCGTGTTCTTCGCCCTCGGCTTCCACGGCGGCATGCAGGCGTTCGCCATGCAGCTCGCCGCGCTGACCGCCACCTCGCTCAGCGCCGTCGCGATGGGGCTCCTCCTCTCGACGGTGGTCGCCTCGTCCGAGGCGGCCATGGCGCTCACGCCGATCGCGCTCATCCCGCAGGTCGTCCTCGGCGGGCTCATGGTCCCGATGACGACCGTGCCGCACCTCCGGCCGCTCATGTACATCATCCCGGCGCGCTGGGGCTTCGAGGGCGCGATCGCGCCGGAGCGGCTCGCCGTCGCGGAGGACCCGGCATGGGTCATCGATCTGCACCGCACCGACACGAGCGCCGCGGACTTCATCGAGGGCGGCAAGTTCAAGTGCTCCATCGCGCAGATGGCCGCCGACAACTACGCGGGCGCGTGGGGCTTCACCACGTACGATCAGACCTGGATCCCCTTCGCGGTCCTCGCCGGGATGACCGTCATCATCCTCGTCACGCTCTGCGCGGTGCTCAAGCGGCGCGACCCGGTGTGACCTCGTGACGAAGCAGGAGCCGGCCCCCGCCCGCACCGATGTCGATGGCCCGCTCCCGGGCGCGCGCCCTCGAGGGCCCCGCGCCGCGGCGCTGCTCTCGCTCGCGCTCGCCGCGCTCTCGCCGGCCGCGGCGCGCGCGCAGCAGCAGGAGCAAGGCCAGCAGGGCCAAGGCGAGCCGCAGGCGCCCGAGGGCCCGACGAGCGTGCCCCGGGGCGAAGGCGGCGCGATCGTCACGCCGGCCGCCCCCACGGCCGCGCCGGCGGGGCGGGCGACGCCGCCGCGGGCGCTCAACTACACGCCCCCGGAGTACCCGCCCGAGGCCGAGAAGCAGGGGCTCGAAGGGTCGGTGACCCTGCAGCTCGACATCGATCGCAACGGGCGCGTGAAGCAGGCGGTCGTCGTCGAGAGCGCGGGGCACGGGTTCGACGAGGCGGCGGTCGCCGCGGCCCAGAAGCTCGAGTTCGAGCCCGCCCGCCGCGCCGACGGCACGCCCGCCGCGGCGCGCATCCTGTACCGCTACTCGTTCACCCTGAAGGCGGCCGCGCCGCCGCCCGCCGCCGGCGAGCAGGACAGGCCCGCCGAGAACCTCCGCGGCACCGTGCTCGCCAGCGGCGGCGACGTCCCGCTCGCCGGCGCCACCGTGTCGGTCGCGCGCGTCGCCGGCGCGGGCGCCGCGCCGCCGGAGCGCACGACCGACGAGGGCGGCGGCTTCATCTTCGCCGATCTGCCGCCCGGGCGTTACCAGGTCACCGTCGCCGCGCCCGGCTTCGAGCCGCTCTCGGTCGAGGAGGACATCGCCGCGGGCGAGCAGCTCGAGGTGAAGTACCGCCTCCTGCCCCGCGGCGAGGGCCTCGAGGTCACCGTCCGCGGCGACAGGCCGCCGCGCGAGGTCACGAAGCGCACGCTCGAGCAGCGCGAGATCAACCGCATCCCCGGCACGAACGGCGACGCGCTGCGCTCGCTCCAGAACCTGCCGGGCGTGGCGCGCCCGCCCACCCTCGCCGGCCTGCTGATCGTGCGCGGCTCGGGCCCGCAGGACACGCAGACCTTCGTCGACGGCACGCAGGTGCCGCTCATCTACCACTTCGGCGGCCTCTCCTCGGTCGTGCCGACCGAGATGCTGGAGAAGATCGACTTCTACCCCGGCAACTTCAGCGCCAAGTACGGCCGCGTGCAGGGCGGCATCGTCGACGTCGCCCTGCGCTCGCCGAAGGAGGACGGCGCGCTCCACGGCCTCGCGCAGATGGACCTCATCGACGCGCGCGTCCTGCTCGAGGGGCCGGTGCCGTTCCTCAAGAACACGCGCTTCATGGTGGCGGGCCGGCGGAGCTACATCGGCGAGTCGTTCGGCCCGGTGCTCGAGGCCGCGGGCGCGGGGGTGACGCAGGCGCCCGTCTACTACGATTACCAGGCCCTCCTCGAGACCGAGCCGACGCCCTCGTCGCGCCTCCGCCTCACCTTCTTCGGCTCGGACGACGCGCTCGATCTGCTCCTCAGCGACCCGGCGCCCAACGAGCCGGCCCTCTCGGGCAACGTCGGGCTGCACACCGCGTTTCAGCGCCTGCAGCTCCGCTACGATCACGAGCTCACCGATCGCGACCGGCTCGACGGCGTGCTCGCGATCGCGCGCGACGACGCCGATTTCGGGGTGGGGCCGCTCTACTTCCAGCTCGATCTCAAGACGCTCTCCGGCCGCCTCGAGTACGCGCGGCGGCTGTCCAAGGGCGCGGTCCTCAACGCGGGGCTCGACGTCTTCGCCGGCCTCTACGCGGTGAACCTGCGCGCCCCCGCGCCGAGCCGCCCCGGCGAGCCGCCGAACCAGCCGTTCTCGACGCGCACCCTCCAGGAGGTCTCGCGCGACGGCAGCTTCTTCTACCCCGCGGGCTACGTCGAGCTCGAGTTCGCCCCGAGCCCCCGGGCGAAGATCGTCCCGGGCCTGCGCCTCGACTACCAGGACCTGAACGAGCAGGTCACCGTGAGCCCGCGCGTGAACGGGCGCGTCGACGTGGTCCAGGGGTTCCCGCGGACGACGGTGAAGGGCGGCGTCGGCGTGTTCCACCAGCCGCCGCAGTTCCAGGAGGTGATCCCGCCGCTGGGCAACCCGGGCCTGAAGTCGACCCGGGCGCTGCACTACGCGGCCGGCGTCGAGCAGGAGATCACCCGGCACATCGAGGCGTCGGCCGAGGGGTTCTACAAGCAGCTCGACGCGCTCGTCGTCGGCGTGAACCGCCCCGGGTCGATCCAGCTCGATTACCAGAACGCCGGGTCCGGCAGGGTCATCGGGGGCGAGTTCCTGCTCAAGTACAAGCCCGACGATCGCTTCTTCGGCTGGGCCGCGTACACGCTGTCGCGCAGCACGCGGGTGCCCGGGCTCGGCGAGCCGGAGCGGCTCGTCTCGTTCGACCAGACGCACATCCTGACGGTGCTCGGCAGCTACCGCCTCGGCGACGGCTGGGAGTTCGGCGCGCGGTTCCGCCTGGTCTCCGGCAATCTGGTCACGCCCAACGTGTGCAACGTCAACGAGCAGAGCTGCGACGCGTACCGCACGAACGCGCTCTACTACGCGCCCACCGGGACCTATACGCCGATCCCGTTCTCCGGCCCGAGCAGCGAGCGGCTCCCGGCGTTCCACCAGCTGGACCTGCGCCTCGACAAGTCGTGGAAGTTCAAGCGCTGGCAGCTCTCGGCCTACCTCGACGTGCAGAACGTCTACAACAACGCGAACAGCGAGGCGATCCAGTACAACTACAATTACACCGCCCGTCAGTACGTCACGGGGTTGCCCATCTTGCCGAGCTTCGGGCTGCGAGGAGAGTTCTGAGATGCGATCGAGGCGGGTGATGAGCGGCGCGGGCGGCGCGGGCGGCACGGCGAAAAACGCCGACGCGGGCCGAGGGCGCAGGTGGCGGCGCGCGGTGCTCGGGACGCTCGCGCTGAGCGCGCTCGCTGCGCCGGCGATCTCCTCCGGGTGCGTCGCGGGCTTCGATCCGCCGAGCCTCGTGAACGGGCTCCGCGTCTTCGCCGTGGTCGCCGACATCGCGCCGACCGAAGACCACCCGGAGGCGAGCTCGTCGTACGCCTACCCCGGCGCTCAGGTCACCTTCAAGATCCACTACCAGGACGGCCTCGGCGGCCCCGAGGAGGGGTCGCGGCCGGTCTCGGTCTACTGGTTCGGCGGGTGCGAGAACCCGGTCGGGGACGACTACTACGGCTGCTATCCGCAGCTCGCGGCGCTCGCCCCGGAGATCGCTGCATGGTTGAAGCGCCTCGAGACCGACCCGAAGGCTCCGCTGCCCGAGCTCAACGGCGTGCCCATCGGCATCTTCAGCGACACGTACACGATCACCATCAGCGACACGATCCTCGACGGCCGCGAGGCGCCCGCCACGGGGGGCCCGCGGTTCGGGAGCGCGTACGTCTTCTTCGTCGCCTGCACCGGGCAGCTCCGCCCGGTGCAGGACCAGGGCACCGGGCGCGCCGGGACCTTCCCCGTCGCCTGCTTCGACGCCGACGGGCGGAGGCTCGGCCCGGACAGCTTCGTGCCCGGCTACACGCAGGTCTACGTCTTCGAGGACAGCCGCACGAACGAGAACCCGGAGATGCGGGGGCTCACCTTCGACGGCGACGAGATGTCGGAGGACCTGGCCGCGATCCCGACGGTGGAGCGCTGCCCCATCGACCGCGATGAGCGGCGCGACACGGGGTGCAGCGCGGAGGATCCGTTCACCGCCTGCACCACCCACGCGATCGACGCGATCATCCCGCCCGACGTGGCGGAGGACGACCTCGACGCGAAGCAGAAGGCGCTGAAGGAGATCGTCTGGGTCAACTACTTCGCCGACACGGGCGACCTCGACGGGGGCATCAAGCTCGTGAGCGACGCGGCCGAGGGGTACCTCGACGACCACGCCGTGACGTGGATCCCGCCGGCCGAGCCGGGCATCGCCACGATCACCGCGGTCCTGCGCGACGCGCGCGGCGGCTCGTCGGTCGTGCAGCGCCTCGTCCGCGTGAAGTGACGGCGGCCCTGGCGGCGCGCGCGCGGTCCCGCCGCGCCTCGTCCGCGGGGAGCGACGGCGGGCCTCAGGGCGCGACGGCGCGCGACGTCGCGTGACGTCGCGGGCGTCACCCGCAGCCGGCCTCGATCTGCGAGAGCTGCTCGATGAGCTGCTCGGGGTCGCGCGCGGCGCACAGCGCGTCGGCGGCGTTGTGGCTGGCGAGCCGGGCGACCTGGGCGAGCAGCTCGAGGTGCGCGCGGCCGCCCTCGCCGCAGACGAGGACGACGAGCAGCCGGAGCGGGGCGCCGCCCGGCGTCGGCACCGCGAGCGGCTCGGCCAGCGTCGCGAGCACGGCCGCGAGGCAGGCGCCGGGGACGATCGCGTGCGGGACCGCGACGCCGTTGCCGAGCGCGGTGGGCGACTCGCGCTCGCGCCGCAGGATCTCCTGGGCGAGCGCGCTCGCGGCCAGCGCGCCGCCGGGGGGCGCGAGCCGGGACGCCGCGACGTCGATGACGTCCTCGATGTGCGCGCACGAGAGGTGCAGCACGATGCGCTCGGGCGTGAGCAGCCCGCTGAGCCGCCGCGCGGGCGAAACGCCGAACGGCGCGCTCACCGGGAACTCGGCGTCGATGAACGCCTTGATCCGCGCGAGCTGCGGGCCGCTCAGGTTGCGGCGCGCGAGCTCGACGAAGAGCGCGTTCGCCGCCGGGACGCGCTCGAGGTAGCGCGAGACGAGCGGCTCGACCTGGTGGCCGAGCTCGAGGAGCACCGCCGGGGGCAGATCGAGCGCGCTCGCGATCGCGGTGAGCCGGTCGGGCGTGGGGATGGCGTCGTGCCCGTGCTCGACGCGGCTCAGGTAGGCGCTGGAGACGCCGATGCGGTGCGCGAGGGCGCGCAGGCTGAGCCCCGCCTCGACGCGGAGGAGCCGCAGCGCGGCCCCGAACTCGGCGAGCGCCCGCGCCCGCGAGGCGCTCTCGGCGTCGGAGATGGCGGGCATGGATCTCAGGAGCGATCGGGCTCGGCCGCGAGGGCGGTCGAGAGGATCGGCGCGGACGGCGCCGGGGCCGGTGCGCGAGCGGCGGCGGGCTCGTAGCTGCGCACGACGAGCAGCGAGGTCGGGCACCCCTGGATGACGTCCTCGGCGCGGATGCCGAAGCGGCGCTGCGCGAGGCCCCACTCGGGCCCGACGCCGACGAGGACGAGATCGTAGCCGCGCTTCGACTCCTCGAGGGCCGCGTCCGCGGGGGAGTCGTGCTCGACCACCTTGAGCACCACCTTGGCGTTGCGCAGCGCGCCGCCCTCCTCGCCCTCGAACACCTCGTCGACCGCCTCCTGCGCGCCGAGCGCGTCGCCGGAGCCGCGCTTCGGCTTGACCACGTGGAGGATGGTGACGTCGGCGCCGACCTGCTGCGCGAGCCTGCGGGCGAGCGCGAGCGCCGCCTTGTCGTGCGCCGTGCCGTGGAACGGCACGAGCAGCTTGCGGACCGCGGTGAGCCCGCGATCGATGAGCACGCCGACGTCGGTGCGGGCGCCGCGCATGACCTCGTAGACGGTGCCGCCGAGCACGGTCTGGCTGAGCAGCGGCTTGTGCCAGCCGACCAGCACGAGGTCGGCCTGCTTCACGTCGGCGACGTTGCAGATGTCGTGGCTCGGCTTGGGCGACACGAAGGAGAGCGGCCGGACCTCGGCGCCGAGCTCCTTGGCCCGCGCGAGGAGCGGCGCGAGCGCGGTCGCGCCCTGCCGCTCGGGCCCCTGGTCGAGGTAGAACGAGCCGCGGTCGGTCGGCGGGATGAGGCGCAGGGCGTAGAGGCGCCTCGCCTCGGGGCCGTGGCCGGCGAGCGCGCTCGCGAGCGTCACCATGCCGGGGCCGGAGCGCTCGTAGGAGACGCACATGAGCACGGTGAACACGTCCGCCGCGACGGGCAGGGGCGTGCGGTCGGGGACGTCGGCGAGCTCCTTCGCGAGCTCCTCCGGCGGGTAGATCCAGCGCAGGAGCGGCGTGGTCATGAAGGTGGTGACCAGCGCCATGAGCACCATCATCGTGAACAGCGTGGGCGAGATGATGCCCAGATCGAGCCCGAGGTTCAGGACGATGAGCTCCATCAGGCCGCGGGTGTTCATGAGGATGCCGAGCGCGCTGGCCTCCCGCCAGCGCTGGCCGGTGAGGCGGGCGGCCACGGCGCTGCCGCCGAACTTGCCGGCGCAGGCGACCACGATGATGAGGCCGCACATGATCCAGGCGTCGACCGAGTTGAGCAGGCCGATGTGCGTGCGCAGGCCGCTGTAGGCGAAGAAGAGCGGGAGCAGGAAGACGACGGCGAAGTCCTCGAGCTTCTCGGCCAGGCTGTGCGCGAAGCCGGTGCCCTTCGGCATGATCGCGCCGAGCATGAAGGCCCCGAACAGCGGGTGGATGCCGATCATCTCGGTCGTCCAGCTCGAGACGATGAGCAGGAGGAGCGTGACGGCGACGAGGTCCTGCGAGAGCCCTTCCTTGTTGGAGCCGCGCTCGCCGAGCCGGGCCAGGAAGGGGCGGATCACGAACATCATGCCGGCGATGTAGGCGACGGCGAAGACGGTGGTCCAGACGGCGCCCACGAGCCCGGTGGCGCGCGCGATCGAGACGACGAACGCGAGGATGCACCAGGCGGTGACGTCGTCGACGGCGGCGCACGTGATCGTGAGGGCGCCGACCTTCGTGCCCAGCAGGCGCCGCTCGGTGAGGATGCGCGCGAGCACCGGGAAGGCCGTGATGCTCATGGCCACGCCCATGAACAGCGTGAACGACATGAACGGCACGGAGCTCTGGGAGAGCCGGGGGTACAGGTACAGCGCGAGGAGGCCGCCCAGCGCGAACGGCGCGACGATGCTCGTGTGGCTGATGATGACCGAGGCGTGGCCGCGCCCGCGCAGGAGCTTCGGATCGAGCTCCAGCCCGATGAGGAACATGAAGACGATGAGGCCGACCTCGCTCACCAGCTTCAGGAGCGGCAGCGACTCCTGGGCGAACAGCACCGCCGACGCGTCGGGAAAGAGCCAGCCGAACAGCGACGGGCCGAGCAGGATGCCCGCCGTGACCTCGGCGATGACCATCGGCTGCTCCAGCCTGCGGGCGACCATGCCCACGAGCCGCGCGCACGCGATGATCAGGAACGCCTGGATGAGGAAGCGGCTCAGCGGGTTGTGGATCAGGATCTCCATGGGAGCGCTCCCTCCTGGTAAGTGTTAAGTTATCGCTTATCAGCGAGCCGCCTCGACTGTCAATAAAAGGATGCGTCGCGTCAAAGCAGAGCTCGCTACGGCGTACCGGCGGCGGCGCGATCGGTGGAGGCGCGTGACACCGTGAGAGCGCGGGACTGTCCCGTCGCCGGGGAACGCTCCGCCCCGTCGGCAGCCGCTGCTGAGCTCGCTGGATTCCGGGCGCCCCCGCGCGCGGCGGCGCCTACCAGTCGGTCGGCATGTAGTCTTTGAGGAACTGGCCGTAGACGTGCTGGCCGCTCAGGAGCCCGGAGAAGATGGGGTCGCAGATGCGGGCGGCGCCGTCGACGATGTCGAGCGGCGGGTGGAAGCCGTGCTCCTCCAGCTTGCGGGCCGCGAGCGCCGCGGGGTCCTCGTCCGTCACCCACCCGGTATCGACGCTGTTCATGAAGATGCCGTCCTTCGCGTAGTCGGGCGCGGAGGTGCGCGTCATCATGTTGAGCGCGGCCTTGGCCATGTTCGTGTGAGGGTGCCTGTCCGTCTTGTAGCGGCGGTAGAACTGCCCCTCCATCGCCGAGACGTTGACGATGTGCCTGTCGAACGTCGGCTGTCGCAGCATGAGCGGCTTCAGCCGGGAGTTCAGCACGAACGGGGCGACCGCGTTCACGAGCTGGACCTCGAGCAGCTCGACGGTCGGGACCTCGGCGAGGGTCAGCCGCCAGCTGTTCATCGTCCGGAGGTCGACCTGCTGGAGGTCCGCGTCGTAACGCCCTCTGGGGAAGAGCACGTCGTCGAGGGGCTCGTCGCCCGGGGCGGGGACCTGAGAGAGCAGCGCCGGCTCGCGGAGCCCGGCGGCGGGGTCGCCGCCGGCGACGAGGGGGAGCTCGCCGCGCGCGCGGAGGCCGTCGTAGGCCTGGAGCAGCGGCCGGGCGGCCTCCGGGAGGGCGTGGACCGGCGCGGTCTCGCCCTCGATGAGGTGCGCGTAGAAGCCCGGCGGACGCCGCACGGTCTGGCAGGCGTTGTTGATGATGAAGTCGAGCCGGTCGCGCGTGTGGAGGAGGTGCCGCGTGAAGCGCTCGACGCTCGGCGTGTGGCGGAGATCGAGGCCGTAGATCTCGAGCCGAGAGGCCCAGACGTCGAAGTCGCGCTCGGACGAAAAGCGGCGGGCGGCGTCGTGCGGGAAACGGGTCGTGACGATCACCCACGCGCCGGCGCGGAGCAGCATGATCGCCGCCTGATAGCCGATCTTCACGCGGGCGCCGGTGACCAGCGCGACGCGGCCGTCGAGCGGCGCGGTCTGGCTGCGCTTGCGGTAGTTGAAGTCGCCGCAAGGGCCGCACATCGAATCGTAGAAGAAGTGCACCTTGCGGAACTCGGCCTTGCAGACGTAGCACTTGCGCGGCTTCGCGAGCTCCGGCCCGCCGGGCTCGCCCGGCGGCGCGGGATCCTCCGCGGGGGGCGGCGCGGGCTCCTCCGCGGGCGGCGGCGCCGGCGCGAGCAGGGGGGCGGAGACGGCGGGCGCGGCCAGCGCGGGGGCGTCCGGCGTGCGGAACACGGGCTCGCGGCGGGCGGCGCGGATGCCGACCGCGTCGAGGAGCGCGGTGTCGGCGGACCTCCGAGCGCGCCGCTCGCCCTTGCGGAACGCCCTGGCGAGCTCTCGCTGCTCGGCGCGCTCGGGGCGCGAGACGCGGCCGGCGGCGAGGAGGAGCCGGCGGCGATCCTCGACGCCGATCGAGGCGAGCTGCGCGCGGTCGTCGACCAGGGACTCGAGCACCCGCAGGCAGGCGTCGAGATCGGCGGCGGTGAACGGCCGGCCTGCGCCGGCGGCGTCGCTCTCGGAGCTCATCGAAGCGGCGGTGCATAGCACGCGGGCGCGCGGGCGCGAACCGGCGGCGGCCGAGCGGCCGCGGCGGATCGCGCCGGCGGAGCGCGGCGGATCAGCGCTGGTACGGGCAGGGCTTGCCGCCGTCGCCGGTCTCGACGGGAGCGCCGGTCGCGGCGTCGAGGGCGAGCGCGGTCGGGAACGGCTGGCCGCCCGGCCCCTTCGACGCCTCGGCGACCGAGAGGGAGAGGCTGTTGCCCGCGCGCTTGAACGCCCCCTGGCGCTGGATGATGCCCGACCAGATGCACGCCGCCTTCGGCGGACAGGGCGAGACGCGATCCTCCGCGGTGAAGCTGCCGCCCTTCGCGAAGGAGAGCACGCGCTCGTATTTGCGGGAGCCGCACGCCGCGGACCTCCACGTGCCGAGCAGCGGGTCGTCGCCGGGCCCAGGGCCCGCGGTCGGCGCCGCCGTGGGCTGCGCCTGCGCCGTGGGCTCCTGCGCGGTCGGCGCCGCGGTCGCCGGCGCCTGCGCGGTCGGCTCCTGCGCCGTCGGCGCCGCGGTGGTCGGCCGCTCCGAGGGCGCCGCAGGCGACGAGGCCGGCGACGGCGGCTCGGGCGACGGCTCTCGCGGGCTGTTGCCGGTGCACGCAGCGAGCGACGTGAGCAGCACGGCGAGGGGGAGGATGGCTCTTCGCGGCATGCCCGCTCATCCCATGGCGACCCAACACTCGCAAGCCGGCGCGGCGCCGGCTCGGCGTTGACGCGCGCACGCAAGCGGATGCAATGCGGGACGATAGGTTCACCACCACGGGAGGTTGAAGTGCTCTTTTCGACGTGCAATCGCTCGATCGGGATCGTCGCCGCGACGCTGATCCTCGGATGCTCCACGCGGGTGCGGGAGTTCAGCGCCGGCGCCGAAGGGGGCGGCGGCGACGGCGCCGCGTCCTCGTCGAGCGCCGACGCGAGCTCGTCGAGCGCCGACGCGAGCTCGTCGAGCGGCGGCAGCGGCGGCAGCGGCGGCAGCGGCGGCAACGGCGGCAACGGCGGCAACGGCGGTGGGCCCACGGCGCCCAGGGCGGCCCTGCCGGTGCCCCCGGGCCCGGATCGCTTCATGTGGCAGGGGTCGCAGACGGAGTTCCTCGATCAGGCCGGGGAGCCGTGCCAGGGGCTCATCGCGATCGCGGTGGGCGACAGGGCGGTCTGCTATGGGGGGCCCGGGGGCGTCCTCCGGTGCGCGGGCAGGATCTACACGAGCGTCTTCGGGCCGCAGTTCACCGACGTGCCCGGCGCGCCGCCCGTCGCCCAGATCCTGATCTCGGCCACGTTCAACAGCGAGGACGGCAACGGCCTCTGCGTGAGGACGCCCGGCGGCGAGGTGCGGTGCATGGGCAACTACAACAGCTGGGGGCAGTTCGGCGACGGCACCACGGAGGCGGCCGCCGGCTTCGCCTCGTGGGCGACGACGGCGCGCGCCGCCGGGATCGCCACGGGGACGTGGGATCAGCTCTGCGCGCTCACGACCGGCGGCGAGGCGCTCTGCACCGGGTACAACTTCGACACCACGCCGGAGCCGGTCGGGAGCGCCAGCCGATCGGTCGCGGTCGATACGTTCGGCAAGGCGCTCCTCGACGCGCCCGACGTCTTCCGCGTGGAAAACGGCCGCGCCGAGTGCCGGGTCGGGCCTGGCGGGTTCGACTGCCGCAACCACTCGGTCGGTCAGCCGGGCGCGGTGGTCGATGGCACGCACTCCGGTCGCGCCGCGCGCACCTGCTGGCTGACCCCCGCCGGGGAGGTGTCGTGCGCCGTGATCAACGACCGCGATCCGGGCGCCACCCCGCAGATCCTCGCGCCGATCTTCACCCAGGGCACGGTGCTGGCGATCGCGGGCAACTACTACACCGACGCGCTGTGCGCGGTGTACGCCGACGGCTCGATCTCGTGCGTCGGGAACAACGACCACGGGCAGCTCGGCGTCCCCGACGCGCGGCTCGTCACCGAGAAGATCGTGCAGCCGCCCGGCTCCGTCGACGTGAGCTGCAGGTGACACCGGGCGCGTGACGAGCCCCGGCGAGGCGCGCCCGTCCCGCTCTCGCCTCGCGCTACCCCAGCAGCGCGAGCAGGTCCTCCCGGGTCAGCGCGACCGCCCGGTCCGCCTCGCCCAGCGCGGCGCCCGCGATCGCGCGCTTCCGCTCCTGCAGGGCGAGGATCCCCTCCTCCACCGTGTCCTTCGCGACGAGCCGGTGGACCAGCACCGGGCGGTGCTGCCCGATGCGGTGGGCCCGGTCCGCCGCCTGGTCCTCGACCGCCGGGTTCCACCAGGGATCGAGCAGGAAGACGTGATCCGCCGCGGTCAGGTTCAGGCCGGTGCCGCCCGCCTTGAGCGAGATGAGCATCACCGGCGGGCCGCCCGGCGACTGGAACGCGTTGACCACGCCGGCGCGGTCGCGCGTCGCCCCGTCGAGGCGGCTCCACGGGATCCCCGCCTCGGTGAGGTGCGGCTCGACGAGGTCGAGCAGCGAGGTCCACTGCGAGAAGACGAGCGCCTTGTGGCCGTCCGCCACGCACTCCTCAAGCGCCGCGAGCAGCCGCATCATCTTGGACGAAGGCGCGCTCCGCGCCGCGGGCGCCGCGCCCGCCTCCGCGGGGCCGGCGCCCGACCCCGGGATCAGCGCCGGGTGGCAGGCGGCCTGGCGCAGCCGGAGCAGCGCCTCCAGCGCCGCCATGACGCTCGCCCCCTGCGCGAGCCGCTCCACGACGTCCTTGCGCGTCGTCGCGCGCACCGCCTCGTAGAGCTCGCGCTCGGCCTCCTCGAGCTCGCAGTAGAGCACCATCTCCGAGCGCGGCGGCAGCTCGGGCGCCACCTCGCGCTTCAGCCGCCGCAGCACGAAGGGGCGGATCTTCTGCCGCAGCTCCGCCGCCGCGCCGGCCGCGCCCTCGGCGATCGGCCGCCCGTAGCGCTCCTGGAAGGCGCTGCGCCCGCCGAGCAGGCCGCGGTTCGTGAAGTGGAGCAGGCTCCAGAGCTCGTCGAGCCGGTTCTCGACCGGCGTGCCGCTCAGCGCCACGCGCAGCTCGGCGCGCAGCGCGAACGCCGCGCGCGCCGCCTGGCTGTCGGGGTTCTTGATCGCCTGCGCCTCGTCCAGCACCACGATGTCCCACGCCTGCGCCGCGAGCAGCTCGACGTCGTTGCGGAGCACGGCGTAGGTCGTCAGCGTGACGTCGGCCGCGGGATCGAGCGCGCGCCGCGCGCCGTGGTAGATCGCGAACCTGAGGCCGGGGCGGAACCGCCGGATCTCGTCGGCCCAGTTGTGGACGACGCTGCGCGGGCACACGACGAGCGTCCGGCCGCGCACCGCGCAGAGCGTCTGCAGCGTCTTGCCGAGCCCCATGTCGTCGGCGAGCACCGCCCCGAGCCCGGCGTCGCGCAGGAACGACAGCCAGTCGACGCCGCGCCGCTGGTACGGGCGCAGCGTCGCGGTCAGGTCGGCCGGCAGCGGCGCCTCCGGGAGCGACGCGAAGCCGTCGAGCAGCGGCATGAGCTTGTCGAAGCCGGACGGGCGCGGGTACTCGATCTCGTCGCACAGGGCGGCCAGCGCCGGGAGCGCCGCGGGCGGCACCTCCTTGTCGTCGCGCCGCGCCGCGAGCAGGTCGGCGACGCGCGCGCCGTACTTCTCGAGCCACGCCCCGGGCAGCGGCGCCCACCCGCCGCCGAGGAGCGGCACGAGCGGCAGGCCGTCCTGCCACGCCCGGATCACGGCCGCGGCGTCCGCGCGCCTCGGCGGCGCGCCGGCGCCCTCGCCCGCCTCGCCCTCCCCGTCCTCGCGGCCGGTCGAGAGCTCGAACTCGACGTCGAAGGCGCGGTCGTCGATGACGAAGCGCGGCACGAGCTCGGCCTTGCCGAAGAGCTCGCCGCGCGCGTCGGCGAAGGCGCGGGCGTCCCACGCCTCGAGGCGCGAGGCGAAGCGGATCGCCTCGGCGCCGTCGAAGTCGACCCGGCGGCCCGGGATGAGGTGCAGCTCGTCGCGGAGCCGGATGAGCAGCTCGCGCTCCGCGGCTTCGTCGCGGACGGGCACGGGGCCGGACAGGTGCACGAGCCGGCCGCCCTCGATCCGCGCCTCGGGCGGATCGCCGTACACGAGGCTGGGCACGACCGAGAGCGTGTGATCCTTCTGGCTGAGATCGAGGAGGATCCGCGGCTTGGACGCGCCGCCCGCGCGGGGCAGGCGCTGGCTCTGGACGGTGACCGGGACGCGCTTGGTCAGCTCGGGCAGGACCTGGGTCACGAGCTTGCCGAGGTCGCCCCGCGAGAAGACCCGCCGGAGCGGCAGCCGCTCGAGCTTCGGGCCCGTGAGGTCCGTCTCCCGGAGCAGGTGCAGCGTGCCGCCGCACCGGACCACACCCGACGCGATCACCTCGTCGACGCGCGGGTCGCGCTCCACGACGAGCGCCACGCCGTCGTCGTGATCGCGCACCGCCGCGCGGGGGCCGATCGCCTCGCTGGAGACGCGGATGGGCGCGCCGTCGAGCTCCACGTCGGCGACGCCGGCGAGCGCGGCGAAGAGCTCGGGCTGGCGATCCGAGGGGAAGTAGCCGTGCTGCTTGGTGCCCACGAGCCGATCGATCGCGAGGTCCTCGTGCGTCGGGTAGAGCTCGGGCAGCCTCGGTCCGGGCCGCTCGGCCCCCGCCGGGGCCCTGACGCCGCGCCCGGCGAGGCTGGCGAGCGAGCTCCGGAGCGGCTCCTCGGCGCCGCTCGCGTGGACGATCATCCGCTCGAGCGCGAGCACGAGGCCCTTGCGCCGGAGCCGGTAGCGCAGCCGCGCCGCCGGGGCCGCCACGGCGGCGGCGCCGCCCTGCGCGGCCGGCTGCCCCTGCGCCGCCGGCTGCCCCTGCGCCGGCTGCCCCTGCGCCGCCGGCTGCCCCTGCGCCGGCTGCCCCTGCGTCGCCGGTTGCGAGAGCGCGATGGCCGCCGCGACGGCGTGGGCGCAGGGATCGACCCTGCCGCCGCAGTCGCACGTCCACTCGGCGTCCGCGGGGTAGAGGGTGACGGTGGGCGCGACCGGCTGGCCGGCGGCCTTGACGCGGACCACGACGGCGTCGCCGCGGTCCTCCCGGCCGAAGGCGGCGCCCTCGCGGGCGAGCTTCACGCCCTGGGACCAGAGGCCCGGAAGACAGGCTTTTCGGATGGCTTCGAGAAGACCCTGCACAGCGACTCCAGGCGCCGACCACCTGCCCTGGCGAGGCGCGCGCTCGCGCGCTCTCCGGGGGCCGACGCCACTTCTTGAGAATGTTCACAGGAAGACGGAGAGGACGGGAAGAGGCTCGGGCGCCTTTTTCCGCCGCCCCGCCTTCCAGAGTCCAGGAGCTTGCCCGGCGAGCGCGGGGCGCTCCTGTAGCAGGAATTCGCGCGGCGCGCGGCTTGACCCGGCGAGCTCTACCTGCGCGTCAGGTGCTCGCGGTAGCGCGTCGTGAGCTCCATCCAGCGCAGCGTGAGGATCGGCTCGCGCTCGAGCCGGTCCTGCCAGCTGCGATCGATCGCCTTCCACAGGTCCCGGTCCGCGATGCCGTGGCGCAGGAGCGCCCGATCGAAGGACGAGGCCGCCCCGACCGACGACTCGGCGCAGAGGGCCGCGTACTGCTGCAGGCTGAGCGAGGGCAGCGCGCCTCGCTTGCCGGGAGGGTCCTGCCCGGCGGCCGGGTCGGGGGCCGCGGCGCCCGCCGGCGCCGTCGCGGCGCTGCCCGCGCCGGCCTCGCCGGGCGGGCGCCGGAGGGTCACCCCCGATCGCGCGTTGCCGCCGTCGAGCTCCATCAGCTCGGTCTCGGGCGGGGGCTTGATCGAGGGCAGCGGCATGGCCCGCGGCACCTCGACGGGCTCCTCGGCCTCGCCCTCCGCGGGCTGGCCCTTCCCGCTCGACAGGGGGACGATCGCGGACAGCGGCGGCGAGGCCACGCGCCGCGGGGGCACGGACGACTCTCCCCTCCGGGGGCCCCGCCGCGCGCCGGGGCGCTCGCCGTCGGGCGCCGCGAACGACAGCACCGGGCCGGCGTCCGTGATCTCCATCTGCAGGACGATCTCGCCGTCCTTCCCGCGGACGATCAGCCGATCGCCCGCCACGGCCGCCTCGATCTCGTAGCGTCGCCCGGACGAGAGCTCGACGGTCGCGGACGGGACCGGCGCGCCGCACGCCGCCCCCCGGCCGCCGATGTCTTCCTGAGGATGGGTCGCCGTCGGATGCAGCGAAGGCTCGGTATCGGGTGGATCCCCACTCATCAGGACGCAGAGCCTAACGCAGCAAGCGCGCGCTCCGCGAGGGCTTTCGGCGGCCGCGCTCGGGCGCAAGACGACCAGAGGGTGTGCGGCTCTCCGCCTGGGAACCGGAAGGTAAGGCGGCCCGCGTCCCGACGGCGAACGACGTGGATGAGCGCGGTTGTGCGAGGTTGCGCGCCGCCGCGGAGAGCTTACGGGAGGAGAGGAGTCTTCATTTCGCAAAGTGCGTCGCTGCGCCGGCGCCGGCGCCGGCGCTGGCCACCCCGCGCGCAAAAACTGCCCACCTTCACAAACGGTTAGAATTCGCCCGCTCGATCCGCAATGGGTCCAGCAGCGCCATTCCTCGCATTGCGCGGCTCGTTTTCGACGGTGTCCTCCGGATTTGTAGTAAGCCGGGGGCTGCGAGCTCTACCCGAAAGGAGGTCTCATGAAGAGGACAGGTCTCGCGCTTGCGCTGCTGTTCGCCGCGTGCCTCGGAGGCTGCGAGATGCTCGGCGGTGGGACGTACCAGACGTGCGCGGAACACTGCAAAACGGAGCTCGACCCCGACGCGTGCATCGAGGCATGCGGCACGTGCGCGGGCCAGTGTGTCAACCCGGTTCCAGAGGGCTTCGACGGCCCTGCGTTGCTCTGGGTGGGCAGGACGACGGATGAGCCGCAGTGCCCTGCCAGCGCCCCGAGCACGGTGTACGTGGGGTACGAGACCCCTGACTTCCCCTTCGCGTGCGACCCGTGCCGGTGCAGCGAGCCGGCGTGCGCCCTGCCCGACGGCCTCAGGACGGCCGCCTCGCTGAGGTGCGATGGCGTCGAGCTCTCGCGGCACGACGCCCGGAACATCCAGGGCGGCACCTGTGTGGTGCCCAGCCAGGCGCTGGCGAGCGATCGCAAGGCGCTGCTGCTCGGCGCGCCCGAGATGACGCCGTGCGAGCCCAGCGTCGAGCCCCCCCCGGTGCCGCTCATCGTCTCGCGGTGGTATCGCTCCGGGAAAGCCTGCTCTGGCGTCGTCCCGGAAGATACCTGCATGGCTCCGAAGAGGTGCGTTCCGGTCGATGACCGGCCGCAGGAGCACGTGTTCGCGCAGTGCATCATGCACCTCGGGCGCGGCGAGGTGACCTGCCCGCCGGACTACCCGGAGGATGTCGTCCTCTACGACGGCATGGTAGACGATCGCCACTGCACGCCTTGCGAGTGCGGCCCTCCCACGGGCGGCGAGTGCTCTCTGATGCTCCTCTCCTTCCAGGACGAGGCGTGCAGCGAGCTGCTCGCCACCGGCACGACGTCGGGTATGGACCCGGCATGCCTCGATCCGGTGCCCGGGATGAAGCCCAAGAGCATGAAGGCGGTCTGGCATGTCAACGAGCCCGGCCGCTGCGAGCCGAGCGGCGGAGAGCTGCGAGGCGGGATCACCCTCACCGGTGCGACCACGTTTTGCTGCCAGACACGCCCGGACGAGCGTCCGGGCGAGAACGAGTGACGGCGGCGCGCCCTCGCCGGCGCCGCGGCGCCGGCACCGCCCGGGGCGCGATCCAGGCTCTCCCTGAACCGGGGTCGGGCACAACCAGAGCCGATGTCGCGGAGAGAAGATCCTCAGTGCAGGGCTCGACCGGCCCGACAAAAATCCCTCGATAGGGAGAAATTCAAAAACAAAAATACAATGCGTTACAGGCGATCGGGCGCGCGCACAAAAGCCTTTACGTGCGCTCCAAAGTCGGTATCTACAGGATCACGACGTGGGAGTGGTGACGTCGAGCCCGCCTCCGCCACGCGGCAGAGGTGCACTGTCCTATGGGCGCCGGAGACGTTTGAGGAGGGGGGGCACATGTCGGGGTGTAGCGGCCGGATGAGAGGCAGCGGGGTGCTTCGGGTCGGGGTGTTCCCTCCGCGCGGTGCGGTACAGATCCCGCCCTAGCCGGGACGCCGATGTCACGCGCCGGTTGCGCCGTCATGGTCGCTGTCGTCACGGCAACGACCCCGGTGCACGCGGATACGCCTCGGTCTGAATCGCGACAGGAGACGGATGAGCCGCGACGGGGGACGGATGAGCCGCGACGGGAGACGCAGGAGGGAGACGACATGTTGCGCGGCGAGCTCTCCGCGTCGCCGCTGCTGGCGACGGGCTTCCTGCCCGCGCTCGCCGGGGGCGCCTCGTTCGCCACGACGTTCCGCTGGCCCAGCCTGTCGATCGCCGTCGAGGCGCGCATGCTCACCTCGCTGGCGGACACCTTCGAGGACGGCGTCCTGGTCCACGCGAGCCTGGCGATGCCGACGCTCGACATCTGCGGCCACCGCGGGGTCCTGTCGCTGTGCGCCGTCTTCGACGCCGGCGAGCTGCAGATCACGAGCGATCCCGGCGTGGCCATCCAGGCGCGCAAGGCCTGGATCAGCTCGATCGGCCTGCGGGCGGCCGGAGACTGGCGGTTCTCCGATCAGCTGTCGTTACGCGGGTTCGTCGAGCTGCACACGAACCACAGCCGCCCATCGCTCTGGGTGAACGGCAAAGAGGTATGGCGGGTCCCGCCGCTCTCCGGGGTGATCGGCCTGGGGCTCGCGCTCCCGGTGGACGCCTTCTAGCGGAGGCCCTCGGCCGCTCCTCGACGGAGCGCATTCGTCGTCGACACCTGGCCTGAACGAGCGGTCACCACGCCGCGATGAGCACCATGTCAGCAATCTCAGCAAGAAACACCGGGGCCAGCGCGGCGACGCCGGGGCGACCGTGGGGCCGGACGCCGGCGTGGCTCGCCGCGGCGGCCGCGGCCCTGCTCACGCCCTGGCGCGCCGCCGCCGCGCCGCCTCGCGCCGCGGTGCAGCTCGAGTACCGGCGCGCGCCGGGGACCGAGCGCTGTCCGGACGAGGGGCTCTTGCGCGAGGAGATGGCCAGGCAGCTCGGCTACGACCCGGTGGCGCCCGAGGCGGCTTTGCAGGCCAATGCGCTCGTGTTCCGCGGGCCGGGCCGGGAGGTGCACGCCGCGATGGAGCTCCACGACGCCGAGGGCTCCATCGCGTGGTCGCGGCACCTGGTCGCCTACAACGACGACTGCACGGAGCTCGTCATGAACATGGCGCTCTCGCTCCGGGTGGCGCTCGATCCGAGCCTCCACGTGCAGCCCGCGCCCGCCCCGCTCCCCGCGCCCGCGCCCCCGGCCGAGGCTGCGGCCGAGGCGCCGACGCGGCCTCCGGGGCCCGGGATCAGCGTCGGCCTCGCCGGCGCCGCGGTGTTCGGGATACTGCCGGACACGACCGCCGGGACGGCGCTCCACGTCGCGCTCCGCTATCCGTCCTTCTCGCTCGGCCTGGAGGGCCACTTTCAATGGCCGGCCGCGGTCCAGATCGACAGAGGCGGCATCGTCACGACCTGGCTGGCGGCGGCGAACGCGATCCCGTGCTCCCAGATCCGTCGCCTCTTCGCCTGTGCCTTCGTGTCGATCGGGGTCGTCGAGCAATCCGGCTCCAACGTCGAGCTCGTCGATACGCCGTCGCTCTGGCTCGCCACGGGGCCGCGCGCCGGCGTCGAGATGCCGTTCTCGGATCGGATCAGCGTGCAGCTCTATGGCGATCTCGTGCTCCGTCTCACCGAGTTCCGCATCGAGGGGCCGTCGGGTGTCCTCTGGGCTCCGCCCGCGTCCGGTGGGCTCGTCGGTCTCCGGGTGGACGTCCACCTGCATCCGCGACGCGAGGCGCCCGCGCGGCGCGCTCCCGCGGCTCGGGGGGCGTGGGCGCCGCATTGACCAGCTTCGCGGCGGCGAAGTCGCCGCGCTCCAGGGGGAAAAGACATGGGGTCACCGTCACGCAAGCGCACGTCCGTGGAGCCTTCCCACGCCTTCATGGCGGCCATCGCCGGCGAGCACTTCTCGTTCATCGCCCGCTACCTCGCCCGCCTCGGGGTGCGCGCGCAGGACATCGAGGACGTCGCCCAGGAGGTGCTCGCCGGCGCCTACCGCGCGCTGCCGCGGTTCGACGCGACCCGGGGCAGCGTGCGGTCGTGGCTCATGGGGATCGCGACCCACCAGGCGTCGAATCATTTCCGGCGGGCCCACCGCCGTCGCGAGCGGCTCAAGTCGCTCGACGATCTCGCGGAGCTGCCCGACGCCACCCCCGACTCCGAGCAGCGCGTCATCGCGCGGGACCGGCGGGGCGTGCTCGATCAGCTGCTCGAGGAGCTGCCGATGGAGCGCCGCTGCGTGTTCGTCGCCCACGAGCTCGAGGAGATCGACATGGCCGAGATCGCGCAGCAGCTCTCGATCCCCCTCGGCACCGCGTGGAGCCGGCACCGGCTCGCGTGGGTCGACATCGAGGCGGCGATGCGCCGCTGGCAGGCGCGGCAGCGCGGCCGCGGGCTCGCGTTCATCCCCTTCAGCGCCGGCGCGCTCGTCGAGGAGGCGCGCGCCGATCGCGAGATCGGGCGCTCGCTGCTCGCGCGGATCGGCCGCGCGTTCTCGCCGCGGCGGCTCGCCGGCCGCTCGGCCGCGCGCGCCGGCGCGCTCCACGCCGCCGCCAGCGCCGCGGCCCCGCTGGCCGCCGGCGTCGCCGCGGCGGTCGCGATCGCGATCGCGATCGCGATCGCGATCGGCGCGCTGCGCGCCGCCTCGCCCCTGGCCGCCGATCCGCGCGCCTCGACCGCGCCGGCCCTGGCCGCCGTCGCGGCGCCGCAGGCCCAGGCCCCCACGCCGCAGGCCGCGTCGCCGGCCCTGGCCGCCGTCACGGCGCCGCAGGCGCAGGCGGCAACGCCGCCGTCGCCCGTGGGCGCCGCGCCGCCGCCCCACGCAGCTGCCGCGGCGGACGCTTCGCGGGATCGCGGAAGCGCGGTCGCCCCAGGCGCCGCCGCCGCGATCTCGCCAGCGGCCAGCGCGGCGCTCTCCGGCCGGAAGGCCGCGCTCCGTCCGGCTGGCGGCGCAGCCGCGACCGCCGGCCGGCGGGCCGCCGCGTCGAACGACGAGGAGATCGCCGCGGAGCGCGCCCTCATCGACGGCGCGATCACGGCGCTCTCGAAGGGCCGCTACGCGGAGGCGAACAGCCGTCTCGCCGAGCACCGGCAGCGTTTCCCGGCGGGCCGCCTCACCGCCGAGAGGAACGCGGCGCTTCGCGCCCTCCGCGCCCGCGCGGCAGCCGCTCCCCTCCCCTCTTCGCTCCACGACGTCGGTCAGGCGAGCATGAATTGACCCGCCAAGCCGCCAAGCCCGCCAGGGAGCGAAATCTCCGAATCTCCCCCACCGCCTCGACGATTCCCATCCTCCGCATCACGCCCCCTCTCTGGCCCCCGCGCCGCCGAGCGGTGCTCTCCCGCACAGGAGACGGGCCCAGATCGGCGTTTTCGGCGCACAGGCGTGCTCCCGCACGCCGAGCACCGAAAACGCCGAGGTGGGCCCGGATCCGCCGCGGGAGAGCACCGCTCCCGTCCGTGGCGCTTTGGGGTGGGGCGTCGGGGGATCGCGCTCGCACAGAAGATCATTTTGAGAGGGCCATGGCTTTTTTGTGAGATGGGGGATCGGGTCCTCCTAATTAAGGGAGCATGGGACAACCGCACCGCACGCTCGCTCCATCGATGCCGCTGGATAGACAGCGCGCCTTTGTCCGGCTCTTTCGGGGGAAGACCTACGACTCCGTGTGGAACTGGCTGAAGCGGCTCGGGGTCCCACGCCGCGACCGGAGCGACATCCTTCAGGATGTCTTCCTCGCCGGATACCAGAGCTTCCCCACCTACGATCCGCTCCGCGCGCGGCCCGAGCGGTGGCTCAACCGGATCACGGTCCACGTGGCCGCGCACTACCGCGATCGGGCGCACCACCGTCGCGAGGAGCTCTCGTCCGGCCAGGCCCCGCGGCGCGTCGCAGACGAGCGTCCGAACGCCGAGGAGCAGATCGACGCGGAGCAGACGCGCTCGCTCATCCTGTCGCGGCTCGGGTCGCTGCAGACCGAGGAGCAGCGGATCCTCATCGAGCACGACATCGAAGGGCTGCCGATGGCGACGATCGCCGAGCAGCACGGGATCCCGCTGTCGACCGCGTACAAGTGGCGCACCCGCGCGATCGCCTCGCTGCGCGCGCTGATCGAGGAGCCCTGCGCCGAGCGCAAGCGAACGCGGCCGCCGCGAACCGCGGAAAGCCACGCCGGGCAGCCCGCGCCGCGGCCCGCGGAGGCCGCGGGCGAACGAGGGGCCGCGCCGCGGCCGGCGAACGCCTCACGACGGGCGGCGCCCGCGGCACGGGCCGCCCGCGCGAGCGCGAAGCGGACGGCGGCGCCCTGCCGCACGCCCCCGAGCAGCGCCCCGCTCGCCCGCAGATCCGGCGCCGAGCAGGCGCACGCGCCCGCGGGCGCGTGAGCCGCGGAGACCGCCGGCGCGCCCAGGGGTGCGCCCGCGCGAGCACCCACGCCGTCCCGCGACCGACGTTCCGGACGCCTACGCCTCAACGGCGCGCAAGCACCAGCGAGACAACTCTTCAGGCCGACCGGAATCGTTCATCCCTGGCAAACCCCGGGCAGCCCTGGCCGGCGCCGCCCCGAACCGATCGGAACGGACCGGGAGGCGATCCGGAAGAAAAAATGCCTTCGTTTCACGCGCGGGCAGCCGGGGCATATCGCGGCGCGCTGCGACGCGCTATGCTGGCATCCTCACGATGTACTACTCGACCGACGACCTTCGTATTGCCGGGCTCAGGCCCTTGATCCCCCCCGCGATCCTTATCGAAGAGATCCCCGTCAGCTCCGCCGCCTCCGAGACGGTGGCGTTCACGCGCCGGGCCGCCGAGCGCGTGATCTCGGGCGAAGACGACCGGATCATCGTGGTCGTGGGCCCCTGCTCCATCCACGACCCCAAGGCCGCGCTGGAGTACGCGGCGCGGCTCCGGGAGGCGCGCGACCGGCTGAGCGACGACCTGCTCGTGATCATGCGCGTGTACTTCGAGAAGCCGCGCACCACGGTCGGCTGGAAGGGGCTGATCAACGACCCCGACCTCGACGGGAGCTTCTCGATCAACAAGGGGCTCCGCGTCGCCCGCGGGCTGCTCCGCGACATCGCCGAGCTCGGCCTCGCGAGCGCGAGCGAGTTCCTGGACACGATCTCGCCGCAGTTCATCGCGGATTTCATCTCCTGGGGCGCGATCGGCGCGCGCACGACCGAGAGCCAGATCCACCGCGAGCTCGCCTCGGGGCTCTCCTGCCCCGTCGGCTTCAAGAACAGCACCGAGGGCGACGTGCAGATCGCCGTCGACGCCGTGCGGGCCGCCCGCGAGGCGCACCATTTCCTGTCCGTCACCAAGCAGGGCATCTCGGCGATCGTGGCGACGCGCGGCAACTCGGCCTGCCACGTGATCCTGCGCGGCTCTCAGCGCGGGCCCAATTACGCGGCCGAGCACGTCCGCGAGGCGGCCGACCGCCTGACCAAGGCGGGCCTGCCGCGCCGCCTGATGGTCGACTGCAGCCACGGCAACAGCCAGAAAGACCCGGCGCGCCAGCGGATCGTGGCCGAGAGCCTGGCCGACCAGCTGCGCTCCGGCTCGCGCGACATCCTCGGCGTCATGATCGAGAGCCACCTCGTGGGCGGCCGGCAGGACCTCACGCCGGGCAAGCTCCCCATCTACGGCCAGAGCATCACCGACGCCTGCCTCGGCTGGAACGACACGGTGCCGGTCCTCGAGCTCCTCGCCCAGGCGGTGCGCGACCGGCGGGCCAGCAAGGCGGCCTGACCTCGCCGCCCGGCGCGGTGTGACCCCGCCGCCCAGCGCGCCTGCCCCGGCACGCCAGCCCTTCCAGAAAATTCCACCGTAGACGCAACCACCGATCGCAGCGCGACGCGGTCGGCGCGGCGCGACGATCGCTCGCCGGCCCTGTCCGTGCATGCTCCGCGTCGCTGCCGCGCCAGGGGGCGACGCGCTATGCCCCCGGAGCGCCTCGGAGGAGACCATCATTTTATCGGAGATTCTCGTCATCCTGGCGCTCGTGCTCGTGAACGGCGTCTTCGCGGGCGCCGAGATCGCGGTCGTGACGGTCCGCAAGACGCGGCTCGACCAGCTCGTGCAGTCGGGGAGCCGCCGGGCGCGCGCGGTGAAGCGCCTGCGGGGCAACCCGGAGCGCTTCCTCGCCACCGTCCAGATCGGCATCACCATCGTCGGCGCCACCGCGAGCGCCTTCGGCGGGTCGACCCTGGCGCAGGACCTCGCGCCCTTGCTCCGCGCCGCGCCGTGGATCGGGGAAGCCGCGGACGAGCTCGCGCTCGCCGCGGTGGTCGCGCTCGTCTCCTTCCTCTCGCTCGTCCTCGGCGAGCTCGTCCCGAAGTCGCTCGCGCTCCGCTCCTCCGAGCGGTACGCGCTGCTCGTCGGCCCGCCGCTCCGCGGCCTGTCCTCGCTCGCCCGCCCGCTCGTCTGGCTGCTCACGGCGAGCTCGAACCTGGTGCTGAGGCTCTTCGGCGACCGCACGAACTTCGTCGAGGCGCGCATCTCGCCCGAGGAGATCCAGCAGATCGTCGACGACGCCGCCGAGGCGGGCTCGGTCGACCGGCGCGCCGGCGAGATCGCCTCCCGCGCCCTGGATTTCGCCGGGCTCACCGCGCTCCAGGTGATGCTCCCGCGCGTCCGCGTCGTGGCGCTCCCGCGCGAGGCGACCGCCGCGGAGGTCCAGCGCGCCGTGCTGGAGCACGGCCACACGCGGATGCCGGTCTACGAGGGGTCGAACGACAACGTGATCGGCTACGTCACGACGCCGGAGGTGCTCGCGCTCCTCTGGGGCGACGGGCCGTTCTCGCTGGAGAGCGTCCTGCGCCCGGCCTACTTCGTGGTCGCGTCGATGCCGGCCGTCGACCTCCTCGCCGAGATGAAGCGGCGGCGGCTCCAGCTCGCCATCGTCGTGGACGAGCAGGGCGGCATGATCGGCATCGTCACGATGGAGGACCTCGTCGAGGAGCTCGTCGGCGAGATCTTCGCCGAGAACGAGGCGCACGCGCACTCCGCCGAGGCGATCCGGCGCGAGCCGGACGGGTCGGCGCTCGTGCCCGGGGACATGCCGGTCCACGAGCTCAGCCGGCAGCTCGAGATCGAGCTGCCGGACGACGCGCGCTGGTCCACGGTCGGGGGCCTCTGCATGGGGCTCGCCCGGCGCATCCCCGCGCCGGGCGACGTCCTCCGGACGCCGGCCGGGGCGGAGCTCCAGATCGTCGACGCGAGCCCCCGGCAGATCCGGACGGTGCGGGTGCGCGTCCCGCCGGAGCCGGCCGAGCGCGAGGACGAGGAGCAGCGCGACGCGGGGTGAGGGCGCACGGCGCGGGTTGAGCGCGCGGCGCGGGTTGAGCGCGCGGCGCGGGTTGAGCGCGCGGCGCCGGCCGAACCCGCGCGGCGCCGGCCGAGCGCGTCACGCCGCCGGGACGGGCGGCGCGCCGGCGGGCCTCGGCTGGAAGTGGTCGACCACCACGTACCGCCGCGCGAGGAGGCCGAAGACGAGGGCGGCGAGCAGGATGAGCGCCGCGAAGAAGAGGTACTGCATCGCGCCCGTGAACACGTTGAGCGCCGCGACGCCGGCGGTGATCAGGTTGCCGACCGTCACGGTGAGGTTCCAGAAGCTCATGATGGTGCTCTTCATCTCGCGCGGCGCCTGGGAGTAGGCGAACTCGAGGCCGGTGGTGGACACCAGCACCTCGGCGAGCGTGATGAGCAGGTAGGGCCCGGCCTGCCAGAGCACGCTGAGGCGGTCGCCCGAGCCCATCGCGAGCTCGATGGCGGCGACCGCGACGAACGAGAGCCCGGCGATCGTCATGCCCGCCGTCATGCGGCCGAGCGCCGTCAGGCGGACCCCGCGCCGCTCCAGGGCGGGATAGAGGATCATCGTGTTGAAGGGGATGATCAGCATCACCATGAGCGGGTTCAGCGCCATAAGCTGCGATGGGGCGAGCTTGTGGCCGAGCACCTCGAGATCCATGCGGGTCGCCTGGACGATCCAGGTCGACCCCTTCTGGTCGAACAGCGCCCAGAACACCGGGATCGGGGCGAAGATCGCCATCACCCGCAGGACGGCCTTGGCGCCCTCGACGGCGCCCTCCGGGTGCCTCCCGCGCGCCGCGTCGAGGAAGTGCCCGCCCTCCGCGGCGCCGCGCCCGCCCCGGACGGCATCCCAGAGGACGCGAAGGAACGAGTGCGGGTTCTTGCCGGTCGGCGGCACGTGCACGTACTTGTCGCGCCCCATCCAGAACACGACCGTCGCGATCAGCATGAGCGCGCCGGGGATCCCGAACGCCACCCTCGGCCCGAACCACTCGAGCGTCTTCGGGATCAGGGCCGACGCGAAGAACGATCCGAAGTTGATGATCCAGTAGAAGAGCGCGAACACGTGCTTGACGAGGTGCTTGTTCTCCTCGGAAAACTGGTCGCCCACGTGGGCCGAGACACACGGCTTGATCCCGCCCGAGCCGAGGGCGATGAGCGCGAGCCCGGCGTAGAAGCCGCTCGGGCTGCGCTCGAAGATCGCGAGGCAGGCGTGCCCCGCGCAGTAGACGAGCGAGAGCCAGAGGATCGTCCGGTACTTCCCGAGGAAGCGATCGGACAGGAAGCCGCCGAGGAGCGGGAAGAAATAGCAGGCGCTCACGAACAGGTGGTAATTGGCCTTGGCCACGTGCTCGTGGATCAGCATGTAGTTGATGAGGAAGAACGTCAGGATGTTCTTCATGCCGTAGAAGCTGAAGCGCTCGCACCCCTCGTTTCCGATGATGTATTTGATCTGCGGGGGGAATCGATTCGTGCTCGAAGCGGTTTGCGTCATGGCAGGGCCCTCGCTCGCGCCTTCGCCGTCCTAGCACCACTGTGTCGCGACCGGGCGGGGTGAGCCGACGCTCCCCGCAGGAATCTCCCGGAAGGCTGGAGCCTTTCTGCGGACCGGAGCTTGCCGCCCTGCAGGGGCGACACAGCCTGATGTGTCGTGGAGTACACAATGAACGCCGCCGCCCAGCGGCGGCTGGACGCCTACTTCTCGGACATCGGGGACATCCTTGCCCATCCGCTGCGGCGCGAGTCGTTCGCGATCTATGCGATGGGGCTGCTCGGCGAGGCGGAACGCAAGAGCATTGAGCCGCTCGCTGCCCGAGCCTGCCCCGACCCGGCGCGCGTGCAGGCGGCGCACCAGAGCCTGCAGCATTTCATCTCGAACGCGCACTGGGACGATCACGCCGTGCGCCGGTACGCGGCCCGCTACGCCATCGCGGCGATGGCTGAGCACGCTCCGGTCTCGGCGTGGCTCATCGACGACACGGGCTTTTTGAAGAAGGGCGAGCACTCGGTGGGGGTTCAACGGCAGTACACCGGCTCCGCCGGCAAGATCACCAACTGCCAGATCGGCCTCAGCCTGAGCGTGGCGACGCGCTACCACCACGTGCCCATCGATTTCGAGCTGTACCTGCCTCGGAGCTGGGCCGAGGATCCGGCGCGACGGCGCGAAGCCCGCATACCTGCGTCCGTGCAGTACAAGAGCAAGGTCGACTTGGCGCTCGGCATGATCGAGCGCGCCGTGCGCGAAGGGATCCCCGGTGACATCGTGCTCGCCGACGCCCTCTACGGCAACGCCCATGAGTTCCGGGAGACGGTGCGCCTGCTGGGGTTCGACTACGCCGTGGGGATCGAAGCGCCCACCAAAGTCCTGCTGCTCAGCGGAAGCGACTCCGAGCGCTGCACCCCGATGAGCGTGGGCGAGCTGGGGCGACGTCTCGGCCGTCGGGGCTTTCGGCGGATTGCCTGGCGCGAAGGGACCGGACGCACGCTCTCGTCGCGCTTCGCGCTGCGGCGCGTGCGCGTAGCGAGCCGCGATGGCATTCCGGTCGCGCAGCACGAGCCGGTCTGGCTGCTGATCGAATGGCTCGACGGAGAACGTCAGCCGACGAAGTTTGCCCTCACGACACTGCCGGCCCGGATGTCCCGGAGGGAGATCGTGCGCCTCTACAAGGAGCGCTACCGTACCGAGAAGGTCTACGAGGAGCTGAAGGGCGAGCTCGGCCTGGATCACTTCGAAGGCCGGCGCTTTCCCGGCTGGCACCACCATGTGACCGTCGCCCTCAGCTGCTACGCGTTCGTTGTCGCCGAACGCGCGCGGCATTTTCCCCCCTCGGCCGAACGAACGCGTTTCCCCACGCCGTTCCCACTCGCGGCCTGAGCGCCATGTTAGCGACTCCTTCGCCACCTGCCGTCTTGCCATCGCCCGCGTGCTGACCCGCTGGCTGCCCCGGTGTCCCAGCTGCCACCGTCGACACGCCGAGGTCCCCAGGCTCCAGTCCCTCCGGCTGTGACACAGTGGTGCTAGACCGCCTCCCACGCCCGGGCAATCCGCCCCTCGCCCCTCACCTCACCTCCCCTCGCCTCCCCTCCTTCCCGCTCCGAGCGCGCCGCGGCGCCCGCGGCCGGCGCCGCCGCTCCTCACCCGCCTCGACCGGGCGCGCGCTCCCTCCCTTGTTCCCGCGCAAACACTCTGCCTCGAATGCCCGGTGCGAAATGCCCCGCTGCGGCGAGGCGCCGCGGGAACGCGCCGCTCGCCCGGCCTGCCGCCGCCGTGAAATCCGGTACGCGCGTTGCTTTGCAAGCCCCGAGGATCGTCGAGCAGGCATCGAGAGATCTCATGACCCAGCGACCCGGCCGCACCGCCAGGCGCGCGCGGTCGTCGGCTTCTCCCGCGCCGTGACGCGCCGCTCGCGCGCATCCAGCAGGAGCCAGACACCATGAGATGGTCATTCAGGGTCGCCAGGATCGCCGGTATCGACGTCAACGTGCACGCGACCTTCGGGCTCATCGTCGCCCTCGGAGCGCTCCAGTGGAGCGGCCACCACGGCGCCCGGGGGGCGCTGTTCGGCGCCGCGCTGATGCTGGCGCTCTTCGCCTGCGTGGCCCTGCATGAGCTCGGTCACAGCCTGGTGGCCAGGCGCTTCGGGCTCACCGTGCGCGAGATCCTGCTCCTGCCCATCGGCGGCGTCGCGATGTTCGCGGGCCGCCCGCAGAAGCCGCTCCACGAGCTGCTCATCGCGCTCGCCGGCCCCGCCGTGAACGTGGTCCTCGCCGCCGTCCTCCTGGTCGTGACCGGCGCGTTCGGCCTGCTCTCGGAGCTCCCCTCGCTCGGGACGGGGGCGAGCCCCTCGCTGCCGACGGCGCTGCTCTGGCTGCTCGGCGCCAACGTGGCGCTCGCCGTCTTCAACATGATCCCGGCGCTGCCCCTCGACGGCGGGCGCGTGCTCCGGGCCGGCCTCTCCATGGCGATCGGCCCCGCGCGCGCGACCTCCGCGGCGGCCGCGATCGGGCAGGTCATCGCGGTGGCCCTGTTCGCCCTCGCCGTGCTCTCGGGCCACCTCGTGCTCGCCTTCATCTCGGTGCTCGTGTTCCTCGGCGCGACGCAGGAGCGGACCACGGAGCGCGCGCGGTCGATCCTCGGCGTCGTCCCCGTCGGCCGCGCCTACAACCGCCGCGCCATCGCGCTGTCGCCCTGCGACCGCGTGAGCGACGCCGCCGAGCACATCCTCACGACCTACCAGACCGACTTCGCGGTCCTGCTCGACGGGCAGCCGATCGGCGCCTTGACGCGGGGCGACGTGGTCCGCGCGCTCGCCGAGGGCGCGAGCGGCGCGTACGTCGCCGGGATCATGCGGCGCGACGTCCCCCGCGTGAGCGCGGAGCGCTCGCTCGACGACGTGATGCGTCTCATGTCCGAGAAGAGCGCCCCTGTGGCCGCGGTGTACGACGGTGAAAGGTACCTGGGCCTCATCAGCCAAGAGGACATCGCCGAGGCGCTCGCGCTCCTGCAGTTCCTCCCGGCCTCGCGGCCCGGCGGCGCCGCGTCGCCGGCGGCGCCGCGCACGCAATGGACGTGACGCCCTGACGCCCTGACGCCCTGACGCCCTGACGCCGTGACGCCCTGACGCCGTGACGCCCTGACCAGGCCTCCCGGCCGCCGACGCGCCGACGCGGCGCGATCCGCGCGCGGGATCGGGCTGCAAGCATTGACAGCCCGGAAGGCCATCGGCGTATCCTCCCCGGTAGCTCTTCGTTACGACCCCCGTCGCCGGCATCTCTGCCGAGGGAAGGCTCATGGAAATGGTCAAATCGCGCTTCAGGCTCGCGCCGACGTACACCCTGCTCTGGCTCGCCGCGGCGGTGCTCGCCTCCGTGGCGTCGTGCTCGGATGGCGGTCCTTCCACGAACGTGTGCGTCGCTCCGGCGACGCAATGCGACGGCATCTGCGTCGACACGAGCTCGAACACCAGCCACTGCGGCGCGTGCGGCACGGCGTGCTCGAGCGGGCAGGTCTGCAGCGCGGGCGCGTGCGTCGCGGTGTGCGAGTCCGGGCAGACGCTGTGCGGCGGCAGCTGCGTCGACGTCGACACCGACGAGGCGCACTGCGGCAGCTGTAACACCGCCTGCGAGGAGGGGCAGACGTGCCGGGGCGGCGACTGTCAGGGCGGCGGCTGCGCCGAGGGGCGCACCGAGTGCGGCGGCGAGTGCGTCGACACCGCGTCCGACCCGGAGAACTGCGGCGACTGCGGCGCCGCGTGCGAGGAGGGGCAGTCCTGCGAGGACGGCGCCTGTCAGGACGAGTGCTCCGCGGGCCTCACCGACTGCGGCGGCGCCTGCGTCAACCTCCGCAACGACGAGTCGCACTGCGGCAGCTGCGGGACCGCGTGCGGCGACGAGCAGACGTGCGTGGCGGGCGCGTGCAGGGACGGCTGCGGCTCGGGGCTCACGGCGTGCGGCGAGACCTGCGTCGACGTCCAGACCGACGCCGCGAACTGCGGCGGCTGCGGGACCGCGTGCAACGACGCGCAGGTCTGCCAGGCCGGCATGTGCGCGTGCACGGTGAGCCCGGGCCAGGACCTCGGCTCCGCCGTGCCGCAGGTCGCGAACAACACGACGGTCGGGCTGCCGAACTCGTACGCCCCCACGTGCGTGTCCGCGAGCTCGAGCGAGCGCATCTACGCGTTCACCGCGGCGACCGCGGGCGTCTACTCGTTCGATGCCAGCAACTCCGGGTACAACGTCGTCCTCGCCCTCCTCGACGCCACGGGCTGCTCCGAGATCGCCTGCAGCGCCGACCCGAGCGCGCCCATCACGGCCGACCTGGCCACGGGCCAGACCGTCTACGTCGTGGTCGACGGCGCGGACGGCGAGGCGGGCACGTTCGAGCTGGAGATCACGCGGGCGAGCGCGCCGAGCTGCCCGGCGGGCTCGTTCACCGGCGCCGTGCCGCAGACGATCACCGGCAGCACGGTCGGCCGGCCCAACAGCGTGCGCCCGACCTGCCGCAACGCGGCCAGCCCCGACGCGGGGTACTCGTTCACGGCGCCGGTCGCCGGCGACTACGTCTTCGATACGTACGGGTCCGCGTTCGACACGGTGCTCCACGTGCACGAAGCCACGTGCCGGGGGGCGGAGCTCGCGTGCAACGACGACACGCTGGTCGAGCAGTCGGAGGTCACCGTGACGCTCGCCGCGGGCCAGACGGTCGTGGTCGTGGTGGACGGCGCTCGCGACACCAGCGATGGCACGTTCAGGCTCACCGTCCGGCGGGCGGTCCCGCCGCCGGTCTGCGACGACGCGGGCGTGTGCGGGGACGGCAGCTCGGGGTGCATCCGGTGCGCGTTCGAAGGCAACTGCCGCGACGAGTTCGATGCCTGCATTGGCAGAGATGCGTGCATCAACTTCATCGACTGCTACCGCACGTGCAACAGAAACGCCGACTGCGAGGACGCCTGCATCGCCGCCGATCCGGACAGCTCCGCGCTCTACACTGCGGCCCTCCGGTGCGCCTTCTGCGACGAGTGCGCGGACTCCTGCAGCGGCGACCCCGAGTTCACGTGCCGGTGAGCCGCGGCGCCAAATAGAACGAGCGCGCTGGCCGTGGTAGGAGCGCGTCGATGCGGCGCATCCTCCTCCACGGCCACTTCTGGACGATCGCCCCCTGGCTGAAGCACCAGCTCCGGGCGCCGCCGCTCCCCCCTTCCTCCCCCTTCTCGGTGCACGTCGACGAATCGCCGGCCGGGCCCGTCCGGCTGCTCGGCCGCGTGCGCCACCGCGAGGGCGCGACGTCGATCCTCGTCGTGGTCCACGGCCTCGGCGGCACGCTGGAGAGCCATTACGTGGTCGAGGCCGCCGCGCAGGCCGAGCGCGCCGGGCTCTCGTGCCTGCGCGTCAACCTGCGCGGCGCCGGGGGCGACGGCGCCGATCTCTACCACGCCGGCCTGTTCTCCGATCTGCACGCCGCCATCGCGTCCCCCGAGCTCGACCGGTACGAGCGCGTGCTCATCGTCGGCTATTCGCTCGGCGGGCACATCGCGCTCCGCTATGCCGCGTCGGGCGCGCTCGACCCGCGGGTCCGCGCCGTGGCCGCGGTCTGCCCGCCGCTCGATCTCGAGCGGTCCGTCGCGGCGATCGATCGGCCGGAGCGCTGGATGTACCGCCGGCACGTGCTGTCGGCGCTGAAGGAGATGTACAGCGCCGTGGCGTCCCGCCGCCCCATGCCCCTGCCCGTCCGGGAGGCGCTCGCGATCCGCACGATCCGCGACTGGGACCGGCGCATCATGACGCCGCGGTTCGGTTATCCGAGCCCGGAGGCGTATTACTCGAGCGAGAGCGCCGCCCCGCGGCTCCGCGACCTCGCCGTTCCGTCGCTGATCGTCGCGACGGAGGCCGACCCCATGGTGCCGCTCGACACGGTGCGGAGGGCGCTCGAGGCCTACCCGCGCTCGCCGCTGCTCGACGTCCAGTGGCTCCGGCTCGGCGGGCACGTGGGCTTCCCGCAGACGCTGAGCCTCGGGTTCGGGGGCGCGCCGGGCCTCGAGTCCCAGGTCATCCACTGGCTGCAGAGGCGCTGACGCGCGGGCGCGCGCGCCGGAGGCCGCGCTGCCGCGCGCGGCGACCGCCTTACGCCCGCGGCGCGGCGGGCTTCAGCGCGTAGACGTCGACGTCCACGCCCGGGCTGAAGAGCACGTGCGGCGCCCCCTCGGGCGCGGGCAAGCCGGCCGCGGCCACGACGCTCTCCTCGACGTGGCCCACCTCGGCGCGGTGGAGCGGATAGGGCGCGTGGTGCACCTGCCCGACCTTGAGCGCGCCCCGGCTCGACGCGAACAGCAGGTATCGCTCGGCCAGGAAGTGCTCGAACGTCCCCGGCGCCGCGACGCCCCCGTCGATCGCCGCGCCGACGCGGTAGCGCGCCTCGAAGCGCGCGGGCACCGGGCCGGGCCAGCGCCGCTCGCTGCGGTAGTGGACCTCGCCGTCCCGCGGCTTGAGCGCCATCGAGGCGAAGTGATACGGCAGGTGCCAGCCCGCCCGGGCCACGAGGACCGCGAGGGCCTTGGCCGCGTCCAGGCTGAAGAACCACACGCCCGGATCGCGCCCGTCCCGGTGCACGTAGGTGCGGACGTTGAGCTCGTGGAAGTTCGAGATCCCCGGCACGCTCGGCGACCACCACGGCGTGACGTCGCGCATGGTGAAGGCGACGACGCCGACGTAGGCCCTGCCCTCGAACGTGTCGAGCTCGATCGCCGGCGGCACGACGGCGCGGAGCGCAGAGGCCGGCGTCTCCCAGTGGAGGAAGAGCAGATCTCTCCAGCGTTGGAAGCCCGCCGGGCGGCCCGGCGGGCGGAGCGTGGGGGCGAGTCGGTCCATGGCGCCTGAAGCGTAGGGCAGCGCGGCGGAAAGATCTCCTCTCGCGGCGGGCGACGCCATGGGGATATCCTGCGCCCAGAGAGCGGACGTAATCGGACGTGAGCGGACGATACGCGGACGACACGCGGACGACGACGGAGCGGAGGCAGGATGAAGAAGCTCATCAATGCGCCGGACGATCTGGTCGGCGAGGCGCTCGAGGGCATGGCGCTGGCCCACGGCGAGCTCCTCCGGGTGAACGCCGCGCCGCGCTTCGTCACGCGGGCGGAGGCGAAGGCCAGGGGCAAGGTCGCGCTCCTCTCGGGCGGCGGCAGCGGGCACGAGCCGCTGCACGCGGGGTTCGTCGGGCGCGGCATGCTCGACGCCGCCTGCCCCGGCGCCGTGTTCACGAGCCCGACACCCGACCAGATCTTCGAAGCGACGCGGGCCGTCGACGGCGGGGCCGGCGTGCTCCACATCATCAAGAACTACACCGGCGACGTCATGAACTTCGAGATGGCCGCCGAGCTCGCCGGCGAGGCGGGGATCGCGGTCGAGGGCGTGATCGTGAACGACGACGTGGCGGTCGAGGACAGCCTCTACACGGCGGGGAGGCGCGGCGTCGGGACGACCGTCCTCGCCGAGAAGATCTGCGGCGGCGCCGCCGAGGCGGGCCTGCCGCTCGGCGAGGTGGCGGCGCTGTGCCGGCGGGTCAACGCGCACGGCCGCAGCATGGGCATCGCGCTCTCCGCCTGCACCGTGCCGCACGCCGGCAAGCCGTCGTTCGAGCTCGGCCCGGGCGAGATGGAGGTCGGCATCGGCATCCACGGCGAGCCCGGCCGGCGTCGAGCCCAGCTGGAGCCGGCGGATCGCGTGACCGAGCTCCTGATGGATCCGATCCTCGACGACCTGCCGTTCAAGCCGGGCGACGGCGTGCTCCTGTTCGTCAACGGCATGGGCGGGACGCCGCTCATCGAGCTCTACGTCGTCTACCGCAAGGCCCACGCGATCGCGCGCGAGCGCGGCCTGAAGGTCGTCCGCAGCCTCGTCGGGTCGTACATCACGTCGCTCGAGATGGGCGGCGTGTCGGCGACCGTCCTCCGGCTCGACGACGAGATGATCCGCTTCTGGGACGCCCCGGTGCACACGCCGGCGCTCCGCTGGGGGGCCTGAGCCATGCAGACCCTGAGCGGCGAGCACATCGCGGCGTGGCTCGAGCGCGCGGCCGAGGTCCTGGAGCGCGAGAAGGCGTTCCTGACCGAGCTCGACGCGCCGATCGGCGACAGCGATCACGGGGTCAACATGGCGCGCGGCTTCGCGGCGGTGCGCGATCGGCTCGGCCGCCTCGATCGCGGGGACATCGGCGCGCTCCTCAAGGACGTGGGGATGACGCTGCTGTCGACCGTCGGCGGGGCGAGCGGGCCGCTGTACGGCACGCTCTTCCGCGACGCGGGCCAGCGCGCGGCCGGCGCCGCGGCGCTCGACCTGGCGGCCCTGGCGGGCTGCCTCGAGGCGGGCCTCGAGGGCGTGAGGCGCCGGGGGAAGGCGTCCCCCGGCGACAAGACGATGGTCGACGCGCTCGTCCCCGCGGTCGACGCGCTCAAGGCCGCGCTGAGCGCGCCCCAGGCCGCGGACGGCGCCGCGCTTCGAGACGCGCTCGGCCGCGCCGCCGACGCGGCGCGGGCCGGGGTCGAGGCGACCGTGCCGCTCGTCGCCCGCAAGGGCCGTGCGAGCTACCTCGGCGAGCGCAGCGCTGGGCACCAGGACCCCGGCGCCACGTCGTGCTGGCTCTTGCTGCGGAGCCTGGCCGCGACGGCAGGCGCATGAGCGGGGCGGCGGGCCGCGTCGGGCTCGTCCTGGTCTCGCACAGCCGCGCGCTCGCCGAGGCCACCGAGACGCTGGCCCGCCAGATGACCGGCGAGTCGGTCGCCATCGCGTGCGCGGCGGGCGCGGGCGACGGCGGCGCCGAGCTCGGCACCGACGCGACCGCCATCGCCGCGGCGATCGAGCGCGTCTGCGGGCCGGCCGGCGCCGTCGTGCTGATGGACCTCGGCAGCGCGATCCTGAGCGCCGAGACGGCGCTCGAGCTCGTCGATCCGGAGCTCGCCGCGCGCACGCGCCTCACCGGCGGGCCGATCGTGGAAGGCGCGGTCGCCGCCGCCGTGCGGGCGGCGGCGGGCGGCACGCTCGATCAGGTGGCCGCGGAGGCGCGGCAGGCGCTCGAGCCGAAGGCCGCGCAGCTCGGCGAGAGCGAGCGTCCCGCGGCGGCGCCTGCGGCGGACGCGGCGGGCGCGGGCGCTCCGGCCGTGACGGCCGACGTCGCGATCGCCGATCCGAGCGGCCTGCACGCCCGCCCGGCCGCGCAGCTCATCGCGCGCGCGGCGGCGTTCGACGCGGCGATCACCCTGGAGAACGTGACGGCCGGCCGCGGGCCGGTGGCGACCTCGAGCCTGATCGCGCTCGCCTCGCTCGGGGCGCGCCGCGGCGACGTGCTGCGCCTGCGCGCGACCGGCCGGCAGGCGGCCGAGGCGGTCGCGGCGCTCGCCGGGCTCGTGCGGCGCGCGGCGCCGGCGGGCGCGGCGGCGGCGCCCGCCACGTCGGGCCTCGCCACCCCCGTCGCGCCGGGCGTCGCGCTCGGGCCGCTCGTGCGGCTCGTGCGCGTGCTCCCGGACGTCCCCGAGACCACGGTCGACGACCCCGCGGCCGAGGCCGCGCGGCTGCGGCGGGCGCTCGAGATCGCGGCGCAGGACCTCGGAAACGCGCTCCGCGGCAGCGACATCCTCGAGGCGCACCAGGCGCTGCTCTGCGACCCGGCCCTCGTCGACGAGGCCCTGTCGCGCATCGATCGGGAGCGCTGCAACGCCGCCTGGGCCTTTCGCCTCGCCATCGAGGCCGCGGCGGCGATCTACCGACAGCTCGACGACCCGTACCTGCGGGCGCGCGAGGCGGACATCCACGACGTGGGCGCCGCGGTGGTGCGCGCCCTGCTCGGCGGCGCCGGGGCCACGCTGCCCGAGGGGCCGCCGGCCGTCGTCGTGGTCGACGACCTCACGCCGTCGGAGGCCGCGCGGCTCGACGCGGCGCGCGTGCTCGGGGTCATCGACCGGCGCGGCGGCCCGACGTCGCACGCCGCCATCCTGCTGCGCGCCGCCGGCATCCCCGCGGTGGCGGGGGCCGCGGCGCTGGTGCCCGACGCCGGCGGCGCGCGCGCCGGCCTGGACGGCGCGACCGGCGAGGTGTGGCTCGATCCCGATCCCGAGACCGCGACCGAGATCGAGCGGCGGCGGGCGTCCCTCCGCGCGTCGCGGCGCCCGCCGGGCGCCCGCGACGGCCGCCTGCGCCTCGCTTGCGGGCGCGAGGTCGAGCTGTGGGCGAACGTGGCCGGGCCCGCGGACGCGCGCGCCGCGCGCGAGGCCGGCGCCCTCGGGATCGGGCTGCTGCGCACCGAGATGCTGTTCCTGGGCCGCGTGGACGAGCCCGGCGAGGCCGAGCAGGCGGAGCTGCTCGCCGAGATCTTCGCGGTGTTCGCGGGCGCGCCGATCGTGGTCCGCACGCTCGACGCGGGCGGCGACAAGGCGCTGCCCTACCTCGAGCTCGACGCCGAGACGAACCCCAGCCTGGGCGTCCGCGGCGTCCGCCTCTCCCTGGCGCGGCCGGCGATGCTCGAGGCGCAGCTCCGCGCGATCCTCGTCGCCGGGCGCGGCCACGACGTCCGCGTGATGATCCCGATGGTCTCGACCGCCGCGGAGGTGGTCGCGGTGCGCGCCGCGCTCGAGCGCGCGCACGAGGCGCTCGCGGCCGCGGGCCTGCCGCACCTCTGGCCGGTGGCCACGGGGATCATGGTCGAGGTGCCGTCGGCGGCGCTGATGGCCGAGCGCCTCGCGCGGCAGGCCGATTTCTTCAGCATCGGCACCAACGATCTGACGCAGCACACGCTGGCGGCCGAGCGCGGCCACCCGCGGCTGCACGCGCTCTCGGATCCGGCGCACCCGGCGGTGCTGCGGCTCGTGCGCGCGGTGGTGGAGGCGGGGCACGCCGCGGGGCGGCCCGTCTCGGTGTGCGGCGAGGCCGCCGGCGATCCCGGCGTCGCGCCGCTCCTGGTCGGCCTCGGGATCACGCGGCTCAGCATGTGCGCCTCCGCGTTCGACGCGGTGGAGGACGCGCTCGCCGGGGCCTCGTTCGCGGAGCTCGCCGCCGTGGCCGAGGAGGCGCTCGCGGTCGACGACGCGGCGGCGGCCCGCGCCGCCCGCGCGGCGGCGCGGCGTCCGGGCTGACGGCCGGCGGCGCGGAGAGGTCCAGCGCGCAGCGCGCCGGCAGGGATCGCGCTCGGCGACCGCGACGCCGCGCCGACACAGCCGGACGTCGCGAGCCGCTTCTGCATCTGCTCCGCGCGGGAGTCTGCCCCGAGATCTACTCCTACGTTGGCAGCCTCCCGCTACCCCTGCGTATCAGGTGCAGGTTCGTCGCGGCGACGATCGAAGATCATCACAATAGACTCGGCCATCGCCCGCAGCTCCTGGGGCGGCTGGCGCGCAGTCGTCCACTCCTGCACCAAGGCGCCCAACCTACGGACGAGGTCACAGTCAGCCTGCTGCACGATCAGCGTCGTCGTTACCTCTCTTGACCGGATCGCATCGAAGGCATCTCCCATCGCGCGCAGAGCCCCTGACCACTCGTCCCTCGGGAGCTCGGACGACGGTGCGCCGACATCGAGCGCTTCCACGATCGCATGGAGGCAGTTGAGTCCCTCGGAGAGCGCCTGCGCTACTTGCCGTTCACGCGTCATTCGTCCGCCCCCTATTTCTCGAACGAGTATCGACAAATCCAGGTTCCGATCGGATTGATGATAGTACAGTTATCTCCATTTGAATACTGATAAGAACATGTCCACGTGGGCCTGCCTCCTTTACACCAGTACAGATCGCCGATTCCGCTGCTATGGCTATACGGATGCGATGCTCGATGAGGGCAGTAGGCGCCGATGGCCTCGCACTGCTCTACGCACCTATTGCTCCCGGGAGACACGCAAGAAACCTGAGCTGCCGCCTCAACGGCTTCGCTGCATTCGGAACGCTCCATCGCGTCTCGCGGCTCCGGCGGCGCATCTCCAAAGCCTCCGGCCCCACCCGAGGTGATGGTACCGGCGCCGACGCCTTCACCACGACCATCCCGCAGGTAGCACTCCCCCATGTCGTAGTTGCAACCGGCAAAGACGCCACAGAGCAGAATCAAACCGCCCTTCATCCCGCCTCCAGTCGCAGCACTGCATGAGGCGCGCGACGACAACAATATAGGGGGCCTCTGCGTGACGCAATGCGCACCTTAGAATCCGCCGGGGACGGTCGAAGCTGGTTGACTCCGCGCCGAGGAGGCCCCCTGACGAGTGACGCTGGTGCCTCGGTCCGTGGTCCTTCCCTGCTTCTGCGGACAGTGTCACGATGCCGCGAACGCGGCCACGTAGCTCTTCAGTTCGAGCACGACCGGGCTCATGTGGGCGAGCCGTGAATGCCGCCGTTTCAGATTATGGAAGCTGTCGATGTAGTCTCCGGCCGAGGCGATGGCTTCCGCGCGCGTCGACTAGGATCCGACCCCTGTTTCCAGTTCTCCTGGAGCATGGTCCGTAGCTCAAAGAAGTGTCACCGCGGTCGCCGGTCCGAAGCGTTATCAGGGCTCCGCTCATACCCACCTGGCCAGGCATCGCCGGGTACCTGGCCCGGCATCGCCCGGCACCTGACCAAGCATCGCCGGGTACCTGGCCAGGCATCGCCCGGTACCTGGCACGGCATCGCCCGGCACCTGACCAAGCATCGCCGGGTACCTGGCCAGGCATCGCCCGGTACCTGGCCAGGCATCGCCCGGCACCTGACCAAGCATCGCCGGGTACCTGGCCAGGCGTCCGGCACCGCCGCGGCGGCGCAACGCCACGGGCGCGCCGGCCACTCCGCGCCCTTTGCTACAGCGGCCCTGCCGGCAGCGCGTCCTCGTGCGTGGAGCGCGCGGTGGCGTCCTCGGCCGGCTGCGGCCCGCGGACGGGGTGGCCGAGCAGGCACGTGCCCTCGCCGGGCAGCTCCGTCGCCGGATCGCACTCGGCGAGCTCCCAGCCGCGCGCCTGCTCGGCGTCCGTCCCGGAGAGGTCGGCGCCCCGGAGGTTCGCGGCGCTCAGCTCGGCGCCCTCGAAGGTCGACTCGATCAGGGCGGCGCCCGAGAGGTCCGCCCCCACGAGGCGCGCATTCCGGAAGCTCACCTGCGTGAGATCGGCGCGGGAGAGGTCGAGCCCCGACAGATCCAGCCCGTCGAAGCTGCGATGGCCGCTCCGCGCGAGGAGGCGCACGGCCGCGGCCCTGTGCGCGGGGTCGCCCGAGGAGAGCGTGGCGCGTAGCCGGAAGACGGCGAGGCGCGACGGATCCAGGCCGTGGACGAGCGTCGCGGCGAGCGCGGCCAGCACGAGGCGGGCGCCGAGGGCGCGCGCGGCGCCGCGCTCGGCGCCGAAGGGCGGCAGCGCGAAGGTCAGCAGCGCCGCGCCCAGCGCGCCGCCGGCCTGCGCCGCCCAGAGGAGCCCGGGCGGCGGGACCTTCGCCAGCGCGACCGCGGCCGCCAGGGCGAGGAGCAGCGCGCCGCCGGCGAGCGCGAGGCGGACCTCGAGCGACCGCGCGAGCAGGGGCGCATCCGGCGCTGGGCGTGAGCCGGCGGCCACGGCGGCGCGCCGGGAGGCCCCGGCGGCCGCGCCGGGCCGGCGCGCATCAGGCGAACCGGTCAGCCGCTGCGATTCGGGCGGCGCCGACATCCGTTGCGAGGACGGCGCCGCCCCCAGCCGCTGCGAGTCCGGCGCTGCCCCCAGCCGCTTCGATTCCGGCGGCGCCGACATCCGTTGCGAGGACGGCGCCGCCCCCAGCCGCTGCGAGTCCGGCGCTGCCTCCAGCCGCCGCGGGTCCGGTGCCGCCCCCAGCCGCCGCGAGTCCGGCGGCGCGGTGCGGCGGCTCCGCTCGGCGCTCGCCGGGCCCGCGTCCGCGCTCACGAGCGCCTCGCGCAGCGGCGACGCGAACGAGGCGATGTCGTCGAACGACGCGCCCGCGCTCGCGAGCGCCAGGATGGCCTCCTCGTCGAGGCCGGAGCGCGCGCACGCCGCCGAATCGACGCGCGCGCCCGCGAGCGAGCTCGCCGACGAGAACGAGCGCGGGAGCTTCGCCCCGCGCAGATCCGCGGCCGTGAGCAGCGCCCCGCCGAGCAGCGCGCCCGAGAGATCGGCCCAGCGCAGGTCGGCGCCGGTGAGATCGGCGTTCACGAGCGACGCCGTGTCCAGCCGCGCCCCCGCGAGGTTCGCGCCGGGGAGCTTGGCCCCGTCGAGGCGCGAGCCGGCGAGGTTCGCGCCCTGGAGATCGGCGCAGGGCAGGTGCGCTGCCGCGAGATCCGCGCCGGGGAGCTCGATCGCGGTGCTCTCACCGCCGCGGCGCGCCGAGAGGGCGCCGAACAGCCTGTGCAACGCTGCGGTATCCACGGGCGCGCCGCCTACTCGTCCGGGTCGATGGAGCCGATCGCGCTCGCGAACACCACCTGCCCGTCCTTCATGTAGCCGTCCAGCGCGAACCACGCGTGGGTGCCGTCCGCGTCGAGATCGCCTCGCGCATAAGCGGCCCACCTCCGGTCCAGCGGCACGTCCTCCGGAAAGTGATTGACCGACACGGGCATGGGAGAGCCGCCGAGTCGATATCGATACTGGTACGACTGAGGGTGGTTGACCTCGAATCCAAGGCACATCCAGCCCGCCGTCGGGCTCCCGGTGTTGTAGTCCACGCCCGGGCGCGGGTCGGGCCGGTATTTGACGCCCTGCACGCGATAAAACGCGTTGGGCACCGTGACCGCATCGCTGCACAGCGGCTGGGACGCGGCGCCGTCCGACCTCGCCTGGAGCCGGTCGGCCGACGTGACGACCGCCCTGGCGATGCCGCCGATCGTCTGCTTGGCCTCGGCCGACGTGGCGAACACCAGATATTTCGACACCCCCTGGGTGGCGAGTGCGGCCAGGAGCGCCACGAGCCCGCCCACGAGCATCACCTCGACGAGAGTGAAACCACGTCGTCCCCGCCCCCGAGATGCCATATCGACTCCAGGTCGGAAATTCCTTACCACGATACACCTATAACCGGAGCCTTGCTCGCTGAACAGGCAGATCCCTGGGAGATGGGCCACAGCAAACGCTGTTTGGTCGGGTGTTGTGGGGAGCGCGGCCTTTCAGGCGGCGCCTCTCCCACGTCAGCCACAGCGAACGACGTTGGGTCGGGTGTCGTGGGGAGCGCGGCCTCAGAGGCGGCGCGATCCCAGGGGGGTCTATATGTGGAGAGGCGCGGCGGGCGAGCCGCTCGGAAAGGCCGCGAGCGCTGCGGCGGGACGTCGGCTCAGGCGCGCGGGCCGGCGGTCTTCGGCGGCGGGTCGCCGGCGAGGAAGGCCTCGAGCGCGTCGGCGATGCGCTCGCCCGTCTTGCCGTCCCACCCCTCGGGCACCGTGCCTCGCTTGCCGCGGCCGTCGAGGATGGCGTCGACCTCGCGCGCGATGAGCGCGGCGTCGAGCCCGACCACGGTGTTGGTGCCCTGCGTCACGGTGATCGGCCGCTCGGTGCCCTGGCGCATCGTGAGGCACGGGATCCCGAGCGCGGTCGTCTCCTCCTGGATTCCGCCGGAGTCGGTGGCGACGAGCAGCGCATTGCCCATCACGGTCACGAAATCGTCGTACCCGAGCGGCTCCATGATCCGGAGCCCCTTCGTCTCCCGGAGGCGCGACGACAGCCCGAACGACTCGGCGCGCGCGACCGTGCGCGGGTGGACGGGGAACACGGTCGGCAGGCGCTCGGCGATCGCGGTGAGCGCGTCGAGCGTCTCCGCGAGCCGCTCGGCGCTGTCGACGTTGGCGGGGCGGTGGAGCGTCGCGATCGCATACTTCTTCGGCTGGAGGCCGAAGCGCGAGAGCGCGTCGGTCTGCCGCTTCAGCGCGTAGTGGACCGAGTCGATCATCACGTTGCCGACGAACCGGATCCGCTCCGGGGCGATGCCCTCGGCGAGCAGGTTGGGGTGGGCGTCGTGAGAGGGCGTGAGCAGGAGATCGGAGAGCTGATCGGTGAGGACGCGGTTGATCTCCTCCGGCATGGTCCAGTCGCGCGAGCGGAGGCCGGACTCCACGTGGACGACGGGGATGCCGAGCTTCGACGCCGCGAGCGCGGCGGCGAGGGTGCTCGTGACGTCGCCGACCACGACGACCACCTTGGGCCGGTGCTCGATCAGGTCGGCCTCGGCGCCGACGAGGACCGCGGCCGTCTGCTGGGCGTGCGAGCCGCCGCCCGCCTTGAGCGTGTGATCCGGCGTCGGCAGGCCGAGGTCCCGGAAGAACACGTCGCTCATCGTCGTGTCGAAGTGCTGGCCTGTGTGGAGCAGCCGCATCGGGAGGCCGCGCGCCTTGAGGGCGCGGCAGATGGGGGCGAGCTTCATGAAATTCGGGCGCGTCGCGGCGACGAGGTAGATCATGTCGACCGAGGAGCATGCCGCGGTATGCGGCGCGGCACCAGCGTTTTGAGGGCGCCGGGAGGGCGCCGACGCGCGCCGAGATCCGTCGCTAGGCGCCGCGGTTCGCGACCGCGCCGTGGTTCGCCACCGCGCTCGCCACGCCGCCCACCTCGGACGCGGGCGTCTTCCGCTCGCGCTCCGCCGCCGACAGCCGCGCCCTTCGGGTGCGCCACCACCGCTCGGCGGTCATCACGGGCAGGATCGACATCGCCACCAGCGTCGCCTTGACCCACGCGTCGAGCGAGAGCGGCGCCGAGCCGAACAGCGTGTGCATGAACGGCGCGTAGACGAAGCAGAGCTGCAGCGCGAGGAGCGCGCCGATCCCCACGTAGACCCACGGGTTCGTGAAGAGCCCGATCTTCAGCATCGAGTCGCGCAGCGACCGGCAGTTGAGCACGTAGAAGATCTGGAACAGCACCACCGTCGTGACCGCCGCGGTCTGCGCCTCGCGGTAGGCGAGGTCCGAGACGACGCCGCCGCGCACCTCGGTGAAGTACTCGTAGAAGAAGAGCCCGATCGCGCCCGCCGTCATGAGCACCGCGACGATCGCCGTGCGCACGAGGACGAACCGGCTCAGGATCGGCTCGCTCGGATCGCGGGGCGGGCGGCTCATGACGTCCTTCTCCATCGCCTCGAACGCGAGCGGCAGGGACAGCGCCACCGTGGCCACCAGGTTGACCCAGAGGATCTGGACGGCCGTGATCGGCATGAGCGGCGCGCCCCCGACGATCGGGAACGTCATCACCGCCACGAGCAGGATCAGCGCCTCGCCCAGGTTCGTCGGCAGCACGAACGCGAGCGCCTTGACCAGGTTGTCGTAGACGCGGCGCCCCTCCTCGACCGCCGCCCGGATGCTCGCGAAGTTGTCGTCCGTCAGCACGACGTCGGCGGACTCCTTCGACACCGCCGTCCCCGTGATCCCCATCGCCACGCCGATGTTCGCCTGCTTCAGCGCCGGCGCGTCGTTCACGCCGTCGCCCGTCATGGCGACGACCCTCCCCTGGGCCTGCAGCGCCCTCACCAGGCGGAGCTTGTGCTCCGGCGCCACGCGCGCGAACACGTTCGTCGACGTCGCCGCCGCGCGCAGCTCGTCGTCCGACAGCCGCGCGAGCTCCGTGCCGTTCATCGCCCGCCCGCCCTCGCCCACGAGCCCGAGCTGCTGGCCGATCGCCCGCGCGGTCGCCAGGTGATCGCCCGTGATCATCTTCACCGTGATCCCGGCGTCATGGCACGCCTTGATCGCGTCGATCGCCTCCGGGCGCGGCGGGTCGATCATCCCCTCGAGGCCGAGGAGCGCGAACCCCTCCGGGAGGTGCGCCTCGTCGAGCGACGCCGCGCCGCGCTCCGCGGGCCGCGACGCGACCGCGAGCACCCGCATGCCCTGCGCCGCCATCCGCTCGACCTGCGCCATCACCTGGGCCCGCTCCGCGTCGCCGATGGCCGCGCGGCCGAGCACCGCCTCCGGCGCCCCCTTCATGAAGATCACCCGCTCTCCGCCGGGCGCCTCGTGGAGCGTCGCCATGAGCTGCCGCTCGGACGAGAACGGCACGGCGTCGATGCGCGGGTACTCCCGCCGCGTCCCGTCGACGTCCACGCCGAGCTTCTGCGCCGCGACCACGAGCGCGCCCTCGGTCGGATCGCCCTCGATGCCGCACGCCTCGCCGTCGCGCTTCATCCGCGCGTCGTTGCAGAGCAGCCCCGCGCGGAGCAGCGCGCGCACCGCCTCCGGCGCCTGGCCGTCCGGCGCGCCGCCGCGGCGGAGCTCGCCGACCGGGGCGTAGCCGACGCCGGTCACCTCGAGCACCTCCTCGGCCCCCTCGCCGGACGCTCCGGCGGAGGGCGTCCACAGGGCGCGGACCGTCATCTCGTTGCGGGTCAGCGTCCCGGTCTTGTCGGAGCAGATGACGCCCGTGCTGCCCAGCGTCTCGACCGCGGGCAGCTTCCGGATCACCGCCCGGCGCCGCGCCATCCGCTGCACGCCGATGGCGAGCGAGATCGTGATGATCGCGGGCAGCCCCTCCGGGATCGCGGCGACCGCCAGCGAGATGCCGGCGAGCATCGCGTCGACCGGCGGGTAGCCCCGGAGCAGCGCGACCCCGACGATGAGCAGCGCGACCGCCACGATCGCGATCGTCAGCACGCGGCCCACCTTGGCCATCGAGCGCGTGAGCGGCGTCTCGATCTCGGTCGCCTCGTGGAGCATCGACGAGATGCGCCCGAGCTCGGTCGCGGCGCCGGTGGAGACGACGACCGCGGTGCCCGTGCCGCTCGTCACGAGCGTCCCGCCGAAGGCGAGGTTCTTGCGGTCGCCGACGCCGGCGTCCTCGGGGACGACCGCGACGTGCTTGTCGGCAGGGACCGACTCGCCGGTGAGCGCCGACTCGTCCACGTGGAGGTTCTTCACCGAGAGCAGCCGCGCGTCGGCGGGGACCTTGTCGCCGGCCTCGAGCACCACCACGTCGCCGGGGACGACGTTCGCCGCGGGGATCACGCTCCGCTGGCCGCCGCGCACGACCGTGGCCGTCTGCGGCACCATGTCGACGAGCGCCTCGATCGCCTTGCCCGCGCGGAGCTCCTGCACGAAGCCGATCGCCGTGTTGAGCACCACGACGGCCAGCACGACCGCGCCGTCGATCGCCTCGCCCATCGCGATCGCGAGGGCCGCCGACGCGAGCAGCACGTAGATGAGCGGATCGTTGATCTGACGGAAGAGCAGCTTGAGCGCGCCGTCGCCCTTGGCGCGCTGGATCACGTTGGGCCCGACCTCCGTGAGCCGCCGTGCGGCCTCGTCGTCTGCGAGGCCCGCCTCGGCGCTCTCGATCTTGGAGAGCGCATCGCCGACAGACAGGTTGTGCCAGGCGATCGCGGCCGATGGGGGGAGGACGCGTTGGGACATGGAGTCATCTCCTGCGGTGTGCAGCCGCGCTGTGCGCGCTGCGCTCACCGGCTATGGCAGCCTCAGGTCACGTGGTTCGCACGCGACTGCGGCGTTGTCGGCACGCGCCATGCCAGCGCCTCGCCGGGCTGTTCAGCATCCCGACCAGCTTCCCCCTTGGCGTCACGCAGGGCCTTTTCACCCCGGTGAGGAATTTTGCCCCGCTCCGTGCACCCGCGCGTTTCCGTCACCGGGCGGTGACCGCGCGCGATCCGGCGGAGCTAGCCGCGCGCGTAGGCGAAGGTTCCGTCGATGTTGAGCAGCCGCGTGGCCTGGACGAGCTCGGCCACGGTCACCCCGAAGCGCTGGACGAGCCGGTCGGCGACCTCGCGGCGGAGGATGTCCCTGCGGAAGACGCGCAGCGGGCGCGGGGCGAAGTACCCCTCTCCTGCCCGCGCGACGCCGGCCTGCGCCGTCACGGCTGCCCCACCGCCCACCCCGGCAGGCGCTGGACCCCCCAGCGCACCGCCTTGAGCAGCCCGAGCGCCACCGTCTGCTCCACCGTGAGCGGGCGCTGCGGCTTCCGCCGCGCGAGGTAGTCGTCGAGGTAGCGCAGGAACTCGGGATCCGGCTCCATGCCGCCGACCTCGCGCCGGATGCGCCGGTACTTGCGCGTCTTCCAGATGAAGTTCTCCCAGCTGTCGAAGTAGTCGTGCCGCATCAGGAGATCCGGCACGTAGACGACCCGCATGTCGGGGAACGCCCTGGCGATCCGGTAGACCAGGTAGACCCCCTCGGCGCCGTAGAACTGGTCCGGGAAGCCCCCGGTCTCGAGGTAGATGCCGCGCCGGATCGCCATGTGCCCCTCGGTCGCGAGGACGTCGTCGATCATGTCGTCGCCGCGATCGTAGTGCCCCGCGAGCGTGCAGAAGTAGGGGTGCTCCTTGGGGATGATCCGGCCGCGCATCGCGGCGATGCGCGGGTCCTGGAAGACGCGGCAGACGACCTCGACGAACGTCGGCGCGATCAGGCCGTCGTCGTCGATGAAGGCGACGTGCTCGCCCCGCGCCCAGGCGATGGCCGCGTTGCGCGCGGCGTTCAGCGGGATGCCGTCGGTCAGGCGGAGCTCGACGTCGACGAGCGGCGCGGAGCGCGGCCTGAGGTGCTCGATGCCGCCGCTGTCGGCGAGCAGGATCTCGTACGGCACGTCGAGCGCCGCCGTCTGGCCGCGCGCGTGCTGGAGGCACTCGATGAGGTAGTCCTTCGCCTTGTACGAGATGATGATCAGCGTGAGCTTCGGCGACGGGACCTCGCGCCGCACGATGAGCTCCTTCACCTCGGGCGCGTACTTCGCGCGCCACGCCTCCTGGAGGGCGCGCTCGCCCTCGGGGAGCCCCGCTCGATCCTTGGGAAGATGGTCAGGCATCGCGGCTCGCATGCCACGGCGGCCGCCGCGCAGGCAAGGACGTCGAGCGGGCGCCGCGCGAGAAAGGACGGCGCGCGCGCCGCGCGCGGCCGCTGCGAGGAAACAGGGCGGCGCGCGGCGTCAACCCGCGCCGCGCGCCGCGACCTCGTCGAAGAGGCGCGCGAGCGCGCCCGCCGCTGCGCGCGCGCTCAGCCTGGCGAGCGCCGCGCCGTCGGGCTCGACGAGCGGCCGCCCGGCCGCGCGCGCGTCGACGGCGTCCTCGATGCGGCGCTCGATCCCCGCGGCGTCGCCGGCCGCGTGCGTCCAGCCGAGGCGCGTCGCCTCGAGGATGCGCGCGACCTCGGGGGACGGCGAGACCGCGAGCACCGGCGCGCGCGCGAGGAGGTAATCGTAGAGCTTGCCGGGCAGGAGGTACGGCTCGTCGCCGAAGCCGGTGAGCAGCGCGAGGTCGGCGCCCGCGACGAGGCCGAGCCCCTCGGCGTACGGCAGGACCGCGCGGTGCTCGAAGAGCCGCGACACGCCGAGCTCCTCGGCGAGGCGGAGATCGCTCCCGGCGACGCGCCCCAGGTTGAGCAGCCGGATCGCGCCCGGGCCGAGCGACCGCCGGCGCGCGACGGCCGCGAGCGCGCGGACGAACGGCGCGAGCGTGCGCTCGCTGTAGCAGTTGCCGAAGTGCACGAGCGTCACCGCCCCGTCGCGCCGCGGCGCGACCGCCGCGTCCGGATCGAAGCCGGTCCGGATCGAAACGACGCGGCGCGCGATGCCCCGCGCGGCGTACGCGTCGCGGGTCATCTCGGACGTCACCGTGAGCGCCGCGGCCGCGCCCACCGCGGCCCGCTCGACGAGCGCCACCGCGGCGCGGACCCACGCGGGCCGCGTCGCCATCACCGGACCGAACGACCACGGATCGCGGAAGTCGACGACGACCGGCCGGCCGACGGCCCTGCCGGCGAGCAGCCCCGCGAGCACCGTCTCCCAGGGCGCCCCGCTCGCGAAGATGACCTCGGCAGAGGCCTCGCGGGCGAGGCGCGCGATGCGGGCCGCGAGGGCCGGGATGCGGCCCGCGTCCGGGCCGATCACCCGGACGTAGCGGAGCTCGGCGGCGACGCGCGCGAGCCCCCGCCGGCGCGCGACCGGCAGCGGCGCCTCGGTCGGCGCCTCCACGGTGCCGTCGGAGCCGAGCGCGCGGCGCGGCATGCGCGCGAGCTCGGCGTCGGTGAGGTAGTCGCGGCGCACGTCGCACGCGGGCAGGTCGGCCTCCGCGAACGACGGATCCAGCCGCTCGCCGGGAGGCGGCCTCGCCGTGAGCACCGTCGCCGCCCAGCCGTGCTCCGGCAGAAATTTCGCGAAGCGGTACGCGCGCTTACCGCCGACGCTGAACCGCGGGGGAAAGTAGTAGCTCACGAGGAGCGCGCGCCTCATCGCCGCGCCTATATCACGGCCGAGCGGGGCCCCGCGCGGCCCCCGCGGGAGGCCGCCCCGCCCGCGCATGTGCTACCGAGCCGCCATGCGGGACGAGCAGCCCACCCCGGTCGAGCCGAGCGCGCCCCCGCGGGCGCCCGAGGCCGCGGGGACCGCGCCGGTCGTCGAAGACGCGCCGCGCCCCGATGAGGCGGCGGGCGCGTCGCTCGCCGACCGGATCGGGATGATCGTCGGCGGGCAGTTCGTGAACACGCTCATCGTCCTCGTGCAGGGCGTCGTCGTGGTGCGGCTGCTCGGCAAGTCCGAGTACGGCGCGCTCGCGTTCGCGACGATGCTGTTCATGACGGGGCGCGATCTCGCGCAGCTCTACCTGCCGGAGTCGTTCCTCTATTTCGCGCCCAAGGTGACCCGCCCCGAGCTCAGGGGGCTCGTGCGTCAGAGCCTGCTGCTCCTGCTCGGCCTCGGGGCCCTCTCCGCGCTCGCCTTCGCGGCCTTCGCCCTCGTCCCCGGCGTCTTCCTCGACGTCCGCGAGGGCGCGACGCCGCTCCTCCTGCTCATCGGCCTGATGAGCGTGATCGCCTACCCCGCGAGCGTCTTCGGCCCGCTCTTCATCGCCACGAACAACCACCGCAAGTCGGCGGGCGTCGCGCTGGTCGTCACGCTCTCGAGCGCGGCGGGCGCGATCGTCCCCGCCGCGCTCGGCTGCTCGGTGGCCTGGATCCTGGCCGCCCAGTGCGCGGCCCAGGCGCTCCGGCTCGGGCTCTCGTACCGGCTCTACGCGCGGCTGTTCCGGGACGTCGCGACGGCCCCTTTCCCCGGCGGCGTCCGGGCGCAGCTCGCCTACGCGCTCCCGCTCTCGGTGACCCGCTTCGCCAGCCTCTTCAACCAGAAGCTCGACAAGTTCGTCATCGGCCTCTTCTTCAGCGCGGGGCTCTACGCCGAGTTCGCCGTCGGCTCGCAGGAGCTGCCGCTCGTCAGCGTCCTCGCCTACTCCGTCGCCTCCACGATGCTCCCGGACCTCGTCGCCCGCGCCGAGGGCGGGCCGACGCCCGCGCAGGGCGCGCGGGCCGCGATCGCGCTGTGGCACTCGGGGATCCGCAAGACGACGCTGATCATGCTCCCGGTCGCGGCGTTCCTCCTCCTCTTCGCCGAGCCGCTCATGCGCACCGTCTACGGCGACGCCTACGCCGGCGCCGCGGTCCCGTTCCGCATCTACTCCGCGCTCCTGCCGCTGCGCGTGACGGCGTACGCCATCATCCTGATGGCGTTCGGGAGGACGTCGATGATCCTGCGGATCCAGGTGCTGTCCATGGCGTTCAACGCCGCGGCGAACCTGGTCCTCCTCCCCACGCTCGGCATGGTCGGCGCGCCGATCTCGGCCGTCCTGACCCAGGCGCTCGGGATCGTCGTCATGGTCGCGACCATCGCGCGCATCTCCGGGGTCGGCCTGCGCGGCGTCTTCCCGTGGCGCCACTACGGGCGCGTCGCGGCCACCGCGCTCGTCGCCGCGGCGCCGCTCACCGCGTTCCTGGTCACGGGCGCGGTCGACGAGCGCCCCGCGCTCTGCCTCGCGCTCGGCGCCCCGCTCTACGCGGGGCTCTACCTCGTGGCCGCGTGGGTCACCGGCGTGCTCGCCCCCGAGGACCGCGCGTTCGTCGCGCGCTGGCTCCGCCTCGAGCCGCTGCGCAGCCGCCATGGCTGACGCGCCCGCGAGCCCCGCGCCCGGGCGATCGACCTGGCCGCTCGAACCACGGTTCCCCACGTTCGCTGTCTCGGGCGGCAAACCGCGGATCCGGCCGTGGGATCCGCGCAGGCAGCCTGGAAGCGCGGGCAGCCTGGAAAGGCTGGCAGTGGTCCGATGGCCCCTCTCGTGGTTCCCGGCTTCGTGTGGATTTCCCGCCGATCGGTGTTCTAGGCTTACTCGCCGGCCTCATCGGCGCCTTGTGCGATGGAGACGACCATGAGCGAAGACCAGGCAGCCGGATTCGTCCTCCGGGTCATCTCGGGCCCCCTGGCCGGACAGACCGCGCACATCCCTGGCGACCGTCCGCTGCTCGTCGGCCGCGCGCCCGAATCGGATCTCTCGATCTCGAGCGACGGCGAGCTCTCCGCCCTGCATTTCTCGGTGGAGCAGATCGACGGCAGCTACCTGCTCCGCGACCTGGGGAGCCGCAACGGCACGCAGGTCAACCGCGAGCGCGCGCGCGAGGTGTCGCTCCGCGACGGCGACGAGATCCGCGCGGGGGCGACCCTGTTCGCGGTGGTGCGCCACGAGCCGAGCCGCCGCTATGCGCCGACCGAGCCGGCCCCGCCCTCGCGGCGGGCGCGGACCGAGCCCGTCCCGTCCTCGCGGCGGGCGCGGACCGAGCCCGTCCCGTCCTCGCGGCGGGCGCGGAGGACCGGGATCCCCGCGACGGGCTCGCCGTTCACCGCGTCGGCGCGGGCGCGGCTGCGGCAGGAGCGCTCGCCGCTCTTCGCGGTGCTCGACGCCGCCCGCGATCCGCGCATCCGGCTGCTCCTCGGCGAGGCGGGCGAGCAGACCGCCTCGCTCTACACCGGCTTCCAGGGCGAGATCCTCGCGGACGTCGGCCCCACGCTCGTGCACCTCCCGCCGGGGTCGACCCTGCTCGACGCGCTGGTCGACTGCGGCTGGGGCGACAGCTGGGGCGTCTTCCTGACGAGCAACCGCCCGTTCGGCGACGTGCGGAAGCACCTCCGCCGGTTCCTCCTGGTCGAGAGCGGCACGGGCAAGCAGCAGTACTTCCGGTTCTACGACCCGCGCGTGCTCCGCGGCTTCTTGCCCACGTGCGGTCCGCGCAAGATCGAGGCGCTGTTCGAGGAGATCGAGGCCTTCGCGATGGAGGCCGAGGATCCGGGCAAGCTGCTGCGCTTCACCGCGCAGGGCGGCAAGGCGATCCGCGAGGAGTCGGCGCTCGAGCGAGGGAGCTGAGGGCGGCGGACGCGCCGGGCGTTCAGCGCGGCGCGCCCCCGTCCTGAACGGGCAGGTCCCAGGCGATCACGCGCAGGAGCTCCGCCACGCTGAACGCTTGAGCGAAGCAGCCGCCGGGGTGGTGCGGCGCCTCCCCGGACGCGACCTCGGGCACCTGCCCGAGCGCGATCTCGTTCGCGGCGGCGGACGCCACGAGCCTGTGGAGCAGCGGGAGGACGTGCTCCCCGAGCGCGGAGGAGTGCCGGGCGGCGCGCGCGTAGAACCCGAGCAAGAACGGCCAGACCGTGCCCTGGTGATAGGCGCCGTCCCTCGCCTCGGGGCCGCCCTGGTACCGGGGCGCGTAGGCCGGATCGGCGGGCGAGAGCGTCCGCACGCCGACGGGGGTCACGAGCTCCAGGCGGGCCCGCTCGAGCAGCGCCGCGGCCTGCTCCGGCGTGAAGCAGGCGGGATCCACGGCCACGGCGATCACCGCGTTGGCGCGGATCGACGCGTCGCGGAACGCGCCCTCCCCCTCCGCGTTCTCCGAGACGACGTCGTACGGGTAGCTGGTCTCCTTGCACCAGAAGCGGGCGGCGAAGCCCCGGCGCGCCGCGCTCGCGGCCGCCTCCGCGCGCTCCGCGAGGCGATCGTCGCCGGCTGCCCGCGCGAGGCGCGCGAGCGTCTCCGAGCCCTTCGCCCACAGCGCCGTGAGCTCGACCGGGCAGCCCGCGCGCGGGGTGACCGCGCGGCCCGCGATGCGCGCGTCCATCCACGTGAGCCCGTCGATCGCACCCTCGCCGCGGCGGCCCGCGGCGAAGAGGCCGTCGGCCGTGATGTGGATGCCGTTGCGGGTCCCGCGCAGGGCGGCCTCGAAAGCGTCGCGGAGCGCGCCGAGCAGCTCGCCCGTGACGAACGGGTGCGCGTCGCCGATCGCGTCGGCGAGCAGGCGGGCGGCCTCGAACAGCCAGAGGGTTGCGTCCGCCGCGTGGAAATCCGGGGGCTCGCCCGCGTCGGGGAGCCGGTTCGGCACCAGGCCGTCCTGCATGGAGTCGATGATGGCGCGGAGGACGCGGATCGCCCCCTCGGTCTTGCGCGGCACGAGGTACAGGCCGGGCAGGGAGATGAGCGCGTCGCGGCCCCACACCTCGAACCACGGGTAGCCCGCGATGACGCTGGGCCTCGCGGCCGCGTCGGCGCGGAACGCCTCGGCCGCGATGCAGAGCCGCCGCTCCAGGAGCGGCCGCCGGGGCCCCGGGTCCTCGGCGCGGATCGCCGCGCTCGCCGCGGCGAGTAGGTTCTCCGGCTCGTCCTCGGGGAGCGCGCCCACCGCCACGAGCAGGTGGACGGGCTCGGGGCCGATCACCGTCTCGAAGTGGCCCGGCGTCCAGAGATCCTCGAGGAAGTCGAGGCCGCGATCCTGCTCGCCGAGGTACTCGAAGCGGCGCCACCAGTCCTGCGAGCCGACGAACGTGCCCTGGTAGCGGAAGCAGATCCGCGGCAGCGCGCGGTTCGGCTGCACCCGGACCTCGCCGATCGAGGGGCTCGGTCGCCCCGAGCCGGCCTCGGCGCGCGCGGCGCCGGCGCGCAGCTCGACCTTCTGGGAGATGCCGCCGTTCTCGCGGAGCAGCTGGTGCATGTGGCGCGCGGCGAGGAGCGGGCGCAGCGTCAGCATCACCGGATCCGCCCCGCTCCAGGCGTAGCGCAGGACGGCGGCGTTCTCGCCGCGCACGAGGCCGAGCGTCACCTCGAGCTCGCCGCCCGGGAGGGCGTACGCCCAGCGCGGGAGCGGATCCTGATCGAAGCGCTCGAGGTAGAACGAGCCGTTCTCCGGGTCGATGCCCGGGAACTGGTGCTTGGAGAGGTCCCACCGCGGCCACGCCGCCCGGCGCTCGGTCGGCGCGCCCTGCTGCCGGATCGGGCGGACGCTGGCGTCGACGTGCGAGAGCATCACGTGCCGGCGCCGCGGCGGGTCGAGCGCCGCGACGAGCAGCCCGTGGTAGCGGCGCGTGTGCATGCCGGCGATCGTCGAGCTCGCGTAGGCGCCCGCGCCGTTCGTGTGCAGCCACTCCTTGCGCGCGATCGAGAGCTGGCCGCGCACCTCGACGTGGGGCCAGGGCGACGCGTGCTCCAGCGCGGCGCCCTGGGCGCGCGACGCCGCGGGCGCGGGCGAGAAGGCTTCGTGAGGCGGAGCGTACCTCCGGGATCCGTCAGAGCTCATCGACCGCCGGTGGCCTTCCTGAGCGAGTCCTCGGCGGCGGCGCGCATCACCTCGACCGGCGCCGGGAGGCCGGTCCAGAGCGTGAAGGACTGCGCCGCCTGGCCGACCAGCATGCCGAGCCCGTCGGACGCGCGGAGCCCTCGCTCGCGCGCCATGCGGAGGAACGGCGTCACCGGCGGGTTGTAGACCACGTCGTAGAGGCAGGCGCTCGGCGAGAGCGAGTCCCACGGGATGATGCGGGTGACCTCCTCGCCCGGCGGCCCCCCGAGCATGCCGGCGCTCGTGGCCTGGATGATCAGGTCGGCGGCGACGGCGAACTCGCTCCAGTTGAGCCGCAGCGCCACCGAGGACTTGCTGCTGATCGACCGCTCGGTCGGGATCGGCCAGGGCGCCGTGAGCGCGCCGAGCTCGGACGCGCGCTGCCCCGCGGGCGACTCCAGCATCGCCTCGGTGCTCGTCCACGACCGGGTGGTCACGCTGATGAGGTGGTAGCCGAGCATCTTGCAGGCGGCGATCGCCGCGAACGCCGCGCCGCCCGCCCCGATGATCAGCGCGCGCTGGCGCGGGCTCGAGGGCGCGCCGCCCCGCCCCGCCGGATCGTCGCCCTGGGGCGGGGCGGATCGCAGGAGCAGGTCGAGCTCGTCGCGGAGCGCGATCACGTCGGTGTTGTGCGCGGTCACGCGCCGCGGCTCGGCCGCGCAGAGGACGTTCGCGACGCCGACGTCGACCGCGCTCGAGTCCACGTCGTCGACCATCGACATGATCGCGCGCTTGTGCGGGATGGTGACGTTCGCGCCCGCGATGAGGCCGCTCCGGATGTCGCTGACGAAGCGCGCGAGCTCCGCGCCGGTGGGCACGTCGAACGCGCTGTAGATGTGGGGCAGCTGGTGGGCCCGAAACGCGGCCGAGTGCATGGCCGGCGAGACCGAGTGGCCCACCGGGTGCCCGACCAGACCGAACATTCGCCGCTCAGGGTTCGACATGACGCCTCTCCTCCGGGCCGGCCTCCGCTCCGCCCTGCCCCGCCGAGACCTGGCCCGAGGCGCCCGCGCGACCGAAGGCCGGGGCGCGCTCGTCGGCCGCGAAGCCGAGCCCGAGCTGCTCGCACGCGGGCGCGCCGGGCTGCGCCCTGCGCCTCGTCGCGCGGCCGGCCGCCGGGGCGCGCGGCCCGCCGCTCTGGCGCGCGGGCGGGGCGGGCGCCGCCGCCTCGGCCGGCGCGGGCGCCGCGGGCGCCGCGGGCGCGCCGCGCTCGACGAGCGGCTCGTCCGGCCCCGCGGTGGCCACGACCCGCGCGAGCAGCGCGCCGTGGTGGACGCGCACCGTGATGGGATCGCCCGGCGCGACCTCGCGGTGATCGCGGACCGCGCGGCCCGACGGGTCGGTCGCGATGGCGTAGCCGCGCGCGAGCACGCGGAGCGGCGACATCGCCTCGAGCCGGGCGACGTCGCTCGCGAAGCCCTCCCGGAGCAGGGCGACGTGGCGGCGCGCGGCGGCGGCGAGGCGCACCGACAGCGGCCTGAGCGCGCCGCGCGCGCCGGCGAGCACCGCGCGCGGGTGGCGCGCGGCGAGCCTGCGCTCGAGGCGCTGGAGCCCGGCGCGGTCCTCCACGACGATCCGCTCCATCCGGCGCCGGAGCCTCGCGACGGCGTCGTCGATCCGCTGCTGCGGCTCGGCCAGGATCTGCGCGGGCGAGCCGAGCCGGGCGCGCTGCCGGTCGACGTCGGCCCGCGCGGCCCTGAGCCGGTGGGCGATCGCGCGGCGCATGCGGGCCTCGAGGTGCTCCAGCGCCGCGCGGCGCGCGGCCGCGTCCGCGACGAGCATCTCCGCCGCCTGCGACGGGGTCGCGGCGCGCGCGTCGGCGGCGAGGTCGGTCAGCGCGACGTCGATCTCGTGCCCGACCGCGCTCACGATCGGCACGCGCGCGGCCGCCACCTTCCGGACGACGATCTCCTCGTTGAACGCGCTGAGGTCGTCGGCGGAGCCGCCCCCGCGCCCCACGATGATCACCTCGATGCCCGGGAACTCCTCGAGCAGCGCGATCGCGCGGACGATCCGCTGCCCCGCGCCGGCGCCCTGCACCGGCGTGCGCGCGAGGATCAGCCGGGCGGCGCCGCGGCGGAACGCGACGGTCACGATGTCGTGGATCGCCGCCCCGTCGCCGCTCGTGACGACGCCGATGATCTGCGGATCGACCGGCAGCTTGCGCTTGCGCTCCGGCGCGAAGAGCCCCTCGGCGGCGAGCTTCTCCTTGAGGCGGAAGAGCGCCTCGAGGAGCGCGCCGCGGCCGGCGAGGCGCGCGTCGTCCGCGCAGAACTGGAGCCGGCCGCGCGGCACGTAGACCGTGGCGCGGCCGGTGAGCACGACGCGGGCGCCGTCGGCGAGCAGCTTGCGCGCGCGCGGCGCGGCGGTCCGGTACATCACGCAGTCGATCGCCGCCTCCTCGCTCTCGTCCTTGAGCGTGAAGTAGGCGTGGCCGCTGCCCACGACGCGCAGGCCCGAGATCTCGCCCTCGACGCGCACGTCGGCCGTCGAGCCCTCGAGGATCCGCTTCAGCCGGCGATCCAGCTCCGCGACCGAGACCACCTCCGGCTCGGCGCCCCTCTGCCGGCGCGAGGGCGGCGGGCTCGTGAGCTCGCGAGGCTCGGCGGCGGGAGGGGCCGCAAACGAGAGCTCGGGCGGGATATCGCGGCGCTGCACAGGGCAGACCTACCCTTTTGCTCGGCCTGGGGAAAGACTCTCGCGGGCCTGATCCCGCGTCGGGCCGCGACGAAGAACGCGCGGCTCCAGGTGGAGCACCCCATCGCCGAGTGGACGACCGGCGCCTGGATCGCGCGGCGTCGTCGCGCGCCCACGGCCGGCTGCTGCCGAGCACGCCGTCGCGGGCATCCGGGCGAGCCTCTTCTTTGACGGGATCTCCTCTCGCACCCCGAGTTCCAGGCCGGTCGCCGGCGACACGGGCTCCGCCGGCGAGCCCCCGCGGAGCGCTGCGGCGAGCCCCGCGGAGCGCTGCGGGGACCACACCGCGGTACCGTGAGGACGAGGCCTCGCTCGTCGCCGCGCTCGCCGTCGGGGCTGCAGGCCGAGCCGCCGCCTGCTCGCCAAGCGGCCCTCGATCCGGCTTCACCGCGACGCTCGCGGCGGGTCGTCCATCACGTTCAGGCGAAGCCTGCGCGGGAGCCCTGCGATGCCTCCGGGCCGTCAGGCGGCGCCGGGGCCCTGCGACCGGAGCGCAGCCTGCAGCGCCTTCCCGCGCCGCCCCGAGGTGGTGGCTCCGGCCAACGCGCCGCCTACGCGGCGCGTCGCCCCAAAGTCTCTCTCGCTCCGGCCCCGCTCGATGCTATCCTACCGCCGAACTTTCGGCTGGGGTGGAGGTGCGATGGGACGCGAGGCGAAGGGCCAGAAGGACCCTCTTGGGTCCGTCGCCACGCTCCCACCGATCGAGGCCCGCGCGCAAGAGCCTCCGCCTGCGACAGGCTGGCCGGCCGCTCCGCTCGCCGGACAGCCGGCGAGCGACGAGGCCGTGACGCCTCCCCCCGAGACGCGGTGGTTCGACGCCACCGCTCCCGACCTCTCGCCGGCGCGGGGAGCAGGCGCTCGACGGCTCTGGTCGATCCCGCTCCTCGTGGCCGCGCTCGTGCTGGTCGCGACCGCGCGCAGCGTGACGGTCCGCGTGCTCTTGCCGGTCGCGCTCGTCGCGGCGGCGGGGGCGCTGCTCGCGCGGGGGCGGCGGCACCTCCTGCCGGCAACGCAGGCGAGCCGGCGCGGGCTGAGCCTCGACGGCGATCGGCTGCTCCTCCGGGGCAAGGGCAGCGCCGGGGAGCACGTGCTGCTCACGACCCGCGAGCGGTTCGGCGTGACGCTCCTCGCGACGCCGCGCCGCGATCGCATCGTCGCCCTGCTCACCTCCAGCGCCGGGATGTCCTCCGTCGGGGCCAGCTTCGACGGCCCCGCGCGCCGCGCCTTCGCCGCGCTGCTCGACCGCGCGTCCGTCGTGGGCTCCGACGAGGTCGGGCTCGAGGCGATCGGCCCGGACGGCGAGCCGATCTCGCTCGGCCCCGCGGTGCTCGCCGCGCTGCTCGAGGAGCTCACGCAGCGCTCGCCCGGGTGCCTCGATCGCTTCCTCCTGACCGACGCGCGGGGCGCGACGCTCAGCCTCGACAGCCGGGAGCTCCGCGCCGGCGGCCGCGTCTTCGATCTGACCGCGCCGCTCGAGTGGCGCGCGTTCGTCTTCCAGGAGGCGCTCGGCCAGGCGGTCGCGGTGTACCAGGGGACGTGGGTGCGCCAGGGCACGAGCGAGATCTTCCTCGTCTGCCTGCTCCCTGCGATGACGCCGGCGCTCGACGGGCTGGGCGCGTCGGTCGGCCCGCTCGATCGCGGCGCGCTCCGCGATCTCCGGCTGATGCAGGGCACCCCGGAGAGCCCGCCGCCCGCCGAGCAGCGCGTCGCCATCGATCGCCTGCTGATGGTCCCGATCCGCTCCGCGCTGGACAAAGCGCCCCGGCCCGCCGCGCAGACGTACCGCGCGCGCGCATGAGAGCGGCGCCAGGCGCGCCCTGACGGCGCGTACGGCGCGATGGACACGGCGTACGTGCCGCGTCCCAACGTCCCGATGCGAGCGCGCCAGAGCGTCGGCCTTCGCTTGACGCGCGCGTGCGAGCACGGGTAAACCGCGCACGGTACCCAGGCGTTCAAGTCACCACGTCCCCTACGAGATCCGGAGGCGATCCATGGCCGTCGATATCCAGAGACTGTTCAACGAAGAGCTCCCTGCTGCCCTGGCGAAGCATTCCGACACGGCCAAGCAGATCGGCGGGAAGTACCAGATCAACGTGACCGGCGAGGGCGGCGGCGAGTGGCTGATCGACCTGTCCGACACCGGGCCGAAGCTCGCTTCGGGCAACCCGGGCGGCGCGGACGTCACGATCTCGCTCACCAGCGAGGACTTCCAGAAGCTGTACGAGAACCCGCAGGCCAACTCGATGCAGCTCTACTTCGCGGGCAAGCTGAAGGTCGCGGGCAACCAGATGCTCGCGATGAAGCTCCCGAAGCTCTTCCAGCTCAGCGCCGGCTGATCCCGGCGCCGGAGGCGCCCCGACTCCCCGGCGCCGGCGACGAGCCTCTCTTGGATCGCAGCCCCCTGCGATCACCTCCCCGATCTCTCGGAGCCCGCTTCAACGCCGCGCGCGGGCGCGACGGCGTCCGTTCTCTTCCCCCTCGATCCTCGACCCCTCTCGCGCCACGACAGGGAGGCCTCCATGCGCCCGCTCACCGATACGCGCATCCTCGATCTCTCGAGGCTCCTGCCGGGCCCCTTCGCGACCCTGGTGCTGGCGGATCTCGGCGCGACGGTGGACAAGATCGAGGACGTCGCCGGCGGCGACCTCCTGCGGCAGCTCCCCCCGCAGATCGCCGGTGAATCCGCGGCGTTCCAGCTCTTGAACCGCGGCAAGCGCAGCGCCCTGCTCGATCTGAAGAGGCCCGAGGGGCGCGACGCCTTCCGCCGGCTCGCCGCGACGTACGACGTGCTCTTCGATCAGTTCCGCCCGGGCGTGCTCGATCGGCTCGGGCTCGGCCACGCGGCGCTCCGCGCGGACAACCCGCGGCTCATCGTCTGCGCGCTGACCGGCTACGGCCAGACCGGCAGCCTGTCGGCGCGCGCGGGGCACGATCTGAACTACGTCGCGCGGGCGGGCGTCCTCGGCGCCCAGGGGCCCGCCGACGGCCCGCCGCAGGTGCCGGGCTTCCAGGTCGCCGACATGAGCGGCGGGATGTGGTGCGCGATCGCCATCCTCGCGGCGCTGCGCGAGCGCGACCGGACCGGGCGGGGCACGGTGCTGGACATCGCCATGACCGACGGCGCGCTCGGCTTCGCCCTCCCCACGCTCGCCGCGGCGCTCGCGGGCGGCGAGCCGGCGCTCCGCGGGCAGGACGCGGCGGAGCGCGCGCGCGCAGCGGGCGACGAGCCGCTCACCGGGGGGCTCGCGCCGTACAACACCTACCTCTCCAAGGACGGTCACGCGATGGCGCTCGCCGCGCTGGAGCCGAAGTTCTGGCGCGCGTTCTGCGAGGGCGCAGGGCTCGAGCCCGATCCGAGCGCGCTCGTCCCCGGACCGCACCAGGACGGGCTCAAGCGCGAGCTCGCCGCGGTCTTCCGGCAGCGGACGCGCGCGGAGTGGGAGGCGCTCGCCGCCGAGCGCGACTGCTGCCTCGAGCCGGTGCTCGATCCGCGGCGCGCCCCGTCCGATCCCCACCTCGCGTCGCGCGATCTCCTGTTCGAGATCGCCTCGCCGCGCGGCCCTGTCCCCCAGCTCAGGACGCCCGTCACACCGGCGGGCGCCGCGTTCGCGCCGGCGCCTCGCGCCGGGGAGCACACGCGCGCCGTGCTGCGCGACGCGGGCTTCTCGGACGGGGAGATCGACGCGCTGGTCCGCGCCGGCGCGGCGCGCGAGGCGGGCTGAGGATCGCGCCGCTCGGGGCGCAGTGAAGATCGCGGCGCGCGGCTCGGTGAAGGTGCGGCGCGCGGCGCGGCGAACATCGCGCGGCGCGCCTCCCTCGCGTCAGATCTTCTTCAGCTCGTCCACGAACTCCCAGTCGGCGATGAGGTGCTTCTTCAGCAGCAGCGACAGGAGCGCGGCGAACATCGCCTCCCAGCGCACGTTGTTGCCGAGGATCTCGCTCGCGTCGGCGCCGTGCGAGACGGCGCGGAGCGCGGAGACGAGATCGCGCGCCGTGAGGCCCGGATCGTCCGCGGCGGGCGCGGGCGGCGGCTCGGACTGGGCCGCCGCCCGCGCCGGGGCTGGCTGCCGCTGCTGGGCCTTGGTCCCGCGCGCGGGGAGCGTGATCGTCGTCCCGTCGAGGAGCGTGAGCGACACCATCCGCCGGCGACCGCGGCCCTGCGGCGCGGGGATGTTGCGCACCTCGCGCTCGCTCGGGGGCTCGTCGCCGTGGTCCGGGGCGCTCTCCGCGGCGGTGCGCGCGGCGCTCTCCGCGGCGGTGCGCGCGGCGCTCTCCGCGGCGGTGCGCGCGGCGGCGCTCTCCGCGGCGGTGCGCGCGGCGCTGGCGCGCCCGAGCACGGCGCCGAGGAGCGCGGCGGCCGGCGTGCTCGACGTGGGCGGCGCCTCCGTGCTCGGCGCGGCCTCGCTGGCGGGCGGCGTCAGCGGCCCCGGCGCCGAGCTCGGGCGCAGCGTCTTCCGGCGCTCCGACGGCGCGGCCTGCGCCGGCTGCGCCGGCTGCGCCGGCTGCGCGGATTGCGCGGCCTGCGCCGCCGCGAGCAGCTCGGGCGACGGCGCGACCTTCAGCGTCGGCCGCGAGCGCTGCTCGTCAGGACGGCCGCGGATCTGCCGCTCCTCCGGCCGCCCGCGGGCCTCCCGCTCCGCCGGCCGCGCCGCGGGGCGAGGCGGCTCCCAGGCGAGCTCGTCGTCGATGGCGCCCATGTCGCTGGCGTCGACCTCGGAGGTCTCGATCGCCGGCACCGCGTCGTCGACCAGCCGCGCCCCGGAGCGGAGCGCGGGCCTCGTCAGCAGCAAGGGCTCCGGCGTCGACGAGACCTCCTCCGAGTGCCTGGCGGTCTCCGGCGCGCCGAGCTCGGAGGACGGCGGCGGATCGACCGGGCGCGCCCGCGACGGCGGCTCGTTCGCCTGGGCCCGCTGCGCGGGCGCCGGCGGCGGCGCGGAGCGAGCGCGCGCCCCGTAATAGACCCGGATCGCGTTCCGGATGTCGCTCGGCGGAGCGATCATCGCGCGCACGGGCAGGCCCGAGAACGCCATGCACTCCTTCATGCCGTCCTCGTTCGTCGGATCGTCCATCGCGACGTAGAGCGTCTCGCCCTGGTTGCGGACGTGGCGCACGTAGATCGGGACGAGGCAGTAACGCTCGGCCACGTCGTGCGGGACGAGGTTGAGCAGCTGCCGCGAGAACTCGATGTGCAGCAGCGACACCCAGGGAACAGCGAGCTGGTGCGATAGGATCTGCGTCAGCTGGGTTTCGTTGATGAGACCTTGCTCGACGAGGAGCGTCCCCAACCGCCGGCCGTCCGTGCGCTGCAGCTCCAGGGTCCTCTCGAGGGCGTCCTGGGTGATCATCCGCGCGTCGACCAGGAGCTGACCGAGACGTAGGCGAGGCGTAACCATCGCGCCCGAGGTTACCCCAAGTGGGATCCAGGACCTAACAGACGGCAGGACGAGCCCCCCCGCCCCCCTCCGGGCGAGGCCCCGGGGCCCCAGGGAGACCTCGACTCCAATCGCTATCCCGAACGTGGTAAGGTCCCGCGCGTGTCCACAGTGGTCTGCCCGCAATGCGCGAATCCGTGCGAGCAGGCGCACAAATTCTGCCCGGTGTGCGGTTTCCCCATCTCGGAGTTCAACCGGACCTCCGACGACCCGCTGATCGGCACGACGCTCCCGGGCAACTACGTGATCCTGGAGCTCGTCGGCGTGGGCGGCATGGGCCGCGTGTACAGGGCCGAGCAGAAGGCCCTGGGGCGCACCGTCGCCGTCAAGATCATCCACCCCCACCTCCTCGGGGACGAGAGCGCGTCGGTCCGGTTCATCACCGAGGCGCGCGCCGCGAGCCGCCTCAACCACCCGAACTCGGTCGGGGTCATCGACTTCGGTAAGAACGGCGGGCAGCTCTACCTCGTGATGGAGTTCCTGCGCGGGCGCGACCTCGCCCGCGTCGTCTACGAGGACGGCCCGCTCCCCTTCCGCCGCATCGTCGACATCCTCTGCCAGGTGCTCGCGGCGCTCGCCGAGGCGCACCACCTCGGCATCATCCACCGCGATCTCAAGCCCGAGAACATCGTGCTCGAGCCGATGCGCTCGGGCGGCGACTTCGTGAAGGTCGTCGACTTCGGCCTCGCGAAGATGAAGGCGGAGGTCGCGACGACGAACATCACGAGCCCCGGCATCGTCTGCGGGACCCCGGACTACATGGCCCCCGAGCAGGGGCGCGGCGATCCGATCGACGCCCGGAGCGACCTCTACGCGTGCGGCGTCATCCTGTTCCAGCTGCTCACCGGCCGGCTCCCCTTCGAGGCCGAGTCGCCGACGCAGGTCGTGCTGATGCACCTCTCCTTGCCGCCGCCCGACCCCGCCCTGGTCGCGCCGGAGCGCGAGATCCCCGAGCCGCTCGTCGAGGTCACCCTGCGCGCGCTCGAGAAGGAGGCGGCGCGGCGCTACCAGACCGCCGACGAGTTCTCGGCGGCGCTGCGCGCGGCGGTCGGGACGTTCGACACGCCCTCCGGCCGCTTCTCGTTCGCCGAGGCGACGGTCATCTGCGCCTCGTGCCGCGCCATCGTGCCGCGGGGCCAGAAGTTCTGCGGCGAGTGCGGCGCCAGGATCGCGCAGGCGCAGGCGCACTCGCCCGCTCCGGCGCCGCGCGCCGCGCCCCAGGCAGCGCGGCGCGATCGCTCGTCGGCGGCGCCCCCGCTCCCGCTGCCGTTCGCGGCGCGCGAGGAGGATCTCGCGTGGCTCGACGCCTGCCTCGCCGACGTCGAGGGCTCGGTCGTCGCCGCGCGCATCGTCGGCGAGCACGGCGTCGGCAAGACCCGGCTCCTCCGCGAGTTCCTCGACGTCGCCGCGAGCCGGGGCGACATCGTGATCCAGACCGGCCCGGACCCGTGGGGCGCCGAGGTCGGCTACTACGCGCTCCGCTGGGCGATCGCCGGGCTCGCCGAGCTCCCGCACGACGGCGGCAACGCGTCGAACTGGAACGGCGCGACGCCGGAGGCGCGGCGCGGGCTGCTCGAGATCTTCGGCAAGGGCGACCGCGCGGCCGACGTGCGCAGGCACGCCTGGAACAAGCCGGCCGCGGGCGGCCTGTCGCCCGACGATCGGCGCTTCATCGCCGCGGAGGCGCTGCGCTGGGCGCTCTCGCGCGCGCAGCAGTCCGCCTTCCCGCACCGCGTCCTGCTCGCGATCGACGACCTGCACGCCGTCGACGGCGCGAGCCGGAACGCGTTCGCCGACGTGATCGCGGAGCCGCCGCTCGCGGCGCTGCTCATCGTCGCGAGCCACACGCCCGGCTTCGAGCCGGGGTGGGGCGGGGCCGTGCGCGCGCTCGGCGGCCTGCCGAAGGACATCGCGCTCTCGCTCCTCCGGAGCAGCGTGAGCCTCGATCACCGCGCCGCCCGCAAGACGCCGCAGAGCACGGGCGGGGCGCGGCCGTCGCCGCGGCGCGATCCTTCGGACGGCGCCACCGCCGATCACGTCGCGCTGGGCCTGCCGCCGAGCGCGGCGACCCCGGCCGGCCTCGGCGGCGACGCCGCGACGGTGCCGCCGCTCTACATCGATCAGCTGGTCCGCTACACCCTCGAGGGCGGCAGCGATCCGCCCGCGCGCATGGCCGACCTCGTCGCCGCGCGCATCGAGCGGCTGCCGCAGGACGCGCGCCGCACGCTGCAGGCGCTCGCCGTCATCGGGGACGCGGCGGACCGGGCCACGTTGCAGCGCCTCTTGCCGGACATCCGCGCCTTCGACGAGCTGCTCAACAAGCTCGCGGCGGCGGGCATGATCGAGGAGCACTCGAGCGGCATCCGCACCGCGCACCCGCTGCTCCGCGACGTGACGCTCGCGACGATCCCGGCCGGCGTCCGGCGCGATCTGCACGCCAAGGCGACGTTCGACAGCGCGGGCGATCCGCTCGCGCTGCCGCTCGAGGTGCAGGCGATCCACGCCTACCACGCGCAGAACGCGTTCGTCGCGCTGATGCTGCTCGAGCAGGCGGCGGATCGGTCGGCCGCGCGCGGGGACACGGCCGGCAGCGTGCTCGCGCTGCGCCGCGGCCTCGACCTGGCGCGGCGCGAGATCTTCCGGGGCGAGCTCGACGATCCGGTGCGCGCCGTCCTCATCTTCAGCCGCAAGCTGGGCGAGGCGCTCGCCCGCGCCGGCGATCTCACCGACGCCGACGGCGTGCTGCGCGAGGCGCTCGACCTCGCCGGCCCCGGCGGCCCCGACCGCGCGCTCGTCCTGGGCGCGCTCGCGCACGTGGCGCACCAGCGCGAGCGCACCAGCGAGGCGTCGATGTACCTCCGCGAGGCGATGGACCTCGCCCGGCAGGGCGCCGACAGCGACGTGGTGCAGTCGCTCGACAAGATGCGGCGCGAGTGGATGGCGCGCTGAGCGAGAGACGGTGAGCGGCGAGGAGCGAACGCAAGGGCCCCGAACTCCGGCGAACGCAGCGGCGCCTGCGGGGCGCGCGCCGTTCATCGCGCGGTGGGATCTCGACAAGACCTACCTCCGGACGGACTTCGACACGCTGCGCGATCTCGTGCGGACCGCGATCGAGCGGCCCGATCAGAAGCGCACCGTGCCGGGCGCCGGGTCGCTCCTGCGCGAGCTCGGCCGCGCGGGCGTCGAGACGCACATCCTCTCGGGCAGCCCGGAGCAGCTCCGCTCCCGCATCGAGCAGAAGCTGCGGCTCGACGGCGCGCGCTGGGCGTCGCTCACGCTGAAGCCCAACCTGCAGAACATCCTGCGGCTGCGCTTCCGCGCCCTGCGCGGCCAGCTCGGCTACAAGCTGCCCGCGCTGCTCCAGCGGCGCTGCGAGCTCCCGAGCCAGCGCGACCCGAGCGGCGCGCTGATCCGCGAGGTGCTCCTCGGCGACGACGCCGAGGCCGACGCGTTCGTCTACTCGCTGTACGCCGACGTCTGCGAGGGGCGGGTCACCCCGCTGGAGCTCGGCGAGGTGATGCGGCTCGGCCACGCCTATGACGACACCATCCTCGACGCGATCCGGTTCGCGAGCTACGTCGAGAAGGGCCCCGTCGTCGAGCGCATCCTGATCCACCTCGATCGGCAGTCATCTCCCTCGGATTTCCGGATCTTCGGCGACCGGGTCGTCCCCTTCTACAACTACCTGCAGGCGGCCTTCGTGCTCCACGAGGACGGCCGGATCGCCGCGCACGCCGTGCTCCGCGTCGCGCAGGACCTGGTCGTCGCGCACAACTTCGACAGCGTCGCGCTCGCGCGGAGCTACGTCGACCTGTCCCGCCGCGGGCACGTCTCGGGCAAGGGCATCGCGTCGCTCGAGGCCGCCTACGGCGAGCTCGCGCAGCGCAGGGCCGCGGGCGCGAGCGACCTCGGCGCGATGATCGCGGAGCTCACGCGGCTCTGCAGCGATCTGCGCCCCGCCGTGAGCCGGCCGCACGCGGCCATCGACTACCGCGCGCTCGCGGCCGGCCACAACCGCCGCTCGAAGCGCGGCCGCTGACCGCTCGCTTCACACCCAGGCGTTGTTGAGGATCTCACCGACGCCGCCGGCGCCCGGGACGATGTACTGGATGGCGTTCAGGCCGCGCTCCTCGTCCCAGTGCGTGCCCGGCTCGGTCTTGAGGACGCGCGCCGGCGAGAGGCCGCGATCGAGCCGGAGCGCGTAGATGATGGCGTCCGGGTGGGCCTCGGTGACGCGGCGGATGTACTCGGGCGTCACGATGAGGTGCATGGCGATGCACTTGGCCGGCCGCCCCTCGAGCGCGGTCTTGTAGTACGTCATGGCGCTGACCATCGACGTGCCGGTGGCGCCCATCGGATCGGGGAAGAGCACGTGGCGCCCCTCGACGTCGCGCCCGATCTTGGCGTCGTGCCAGGTGGCGCCGACCACCTCGCCGAGCTCGTTCGTCTGCCGGCTCATGAACAGGTGGTCCTGCCGCACCAGCGCCGGGTCGAGGACCTCGTTCATGAGCTCGTAGACGACCTGGGAGGGCATCGTCCCGGCGCGCGCGATGCCCACGGTGACGACCTTTGTCGCGCGGGACAGCGCGGTGCCGCGATAGACGGCCTCCGGGTGGGACGAGATCATCCGGGTCGGGACGTCGACGCGGGTGCGCTCCAGCTCGGCGGCGAGGACGGCGCGCGCCAGGGTCTGGTAGAGGAACCCGACGAGGCGCCCCACGTCGGGCTGAACGGTCTCCGGGGAGCAGGCGCGGGCCAGCAGAGTCCACGCGAGCGGGTCGTCGAGGAGGTGCACGCCCGGACCGTATCGGTGCGCAATTTCCGGGGGCCGGAATCGGCTCTCAGCGTACGCAACGTCGACCATCGTTTTTCTGTTACACTACCTGGCCCGGCGCGGGGTATTCCTCCGGGTGCGCGCCGGTGCTCTCCCCGGGAGCGAAGCGGTTTTCGAAGCGATGAGGGCGCCCGCCCAGCGGGCTGTCCGGTGGACTTGCAAAGGAAGGGATGTTCGGTGGATAGCGACCTTGCCGAGTCGGTTACGGCGCTCAAGGATGCCTTTGCCCGAAGAGGTATCCCTGCGAGGTTCGGAAAGGCGGCTCCAGCGGTGGTGGAAGAGCTGCGCAGGACGCTGCGGGTGCCCGCCAGGTACCGCGCTTTCCTGCAGGAGGCCGACCCGCTCGACGTCGAGACGGTGACGCCGGTCGAGCGCGTACGCCTCATCCCCTCGGAGAAGCTCGCGGCCGAGCAGCAGGCGAACGGCGGCGACAGCTCCCTCCCAGGCTGGCGCAAGAGCTGGATCCTCATCGCGCGCAGCGCGCTCCTGGGAGACCCTTACTTCCTCGACATCTCGAAGCTCGACGCCGAGGGAGACTGTCCCGTGTTCACCTGCATGACGGGGACCGACTCGCTCAAGCCGGAGCTCTGCGCGTCGAGCTTCCAGCAGTTCCTTCGCATCCTCGCGACCTCGATGGAGGTCGCGTCCGGCTTCGGCGAGAGCGGCCTCGACGACGACGACGAGGCCATCTTCCGCGAGGCGCTGGCGCCGAAGATCAAGACGATCGACTCCGCGGCCCTCCGCGCGGGTCACTGGACGTGACGCAGCGCCCGCGGCGCGCCGCGCGCGGCCGCCGCGGGTCGAGCTGACCGCGCCATGGCCAGGTGCCCGGTTTGCAACGCAGAGGCCCCGGGCTCTGCGCGGTTCTGTGTGGCGTGCGGCGCGCCGATCGCCGCGAGGGACGCCGTCGCCGCCCCTTCGGCACCTCCTCCGCCCGGCCCGCGGGCGACCGTCCCCGGGAAGCCGCTGCTGGAGGCGCTGCTGCCCGAGGATCCGTCGCGCCGGGTCAGCGCGCCGGCCTTCGGGGCCGGCGGCGCGAACGGGCCCGCGGCGGCGCCGCACGTCATCCCCGCGCCGCTGGCGGGCTCGCTCCCGCGGCGCTCGCCGGGGGGCCACCTGCCGGCGGGGACGCTCGTCGATCAGAAGTACGTGGTCGAGCGGGTGCTCGGCGAGGGCGGCATGGGCGTCGTCTACCTCGCCCGGGACGTCCACACCGGCCTGCACGTCGTCCTGAAGGCGGTGCGGCAGGAGCTCGGGCATCGGCCCGACGTGCGCGCGCGGACGCTCGCCGAGGGACGCGCGCTCGCGCAGATCGATCATCCGAACGTCGTCCACCTGAAGGCGGTGGTCGCGGAGCGGGACGAGCTCTGGCTCGTCATGCAGTACATCGACGGCGAGAGCCTCGAGCAGGCGCTCGCCAGGTACGCCGACGAGCGCCGGCCGATGCCGCTGCCCGAGGCGCTCTCGATCTTCCGGCAGATCGCCTCCGGCATCGCCGCCGCGCACCGCGAGGGGGTGATCCACCGCGATCTCAAGCCGGCCAACGTCCTCCTCCGCGGCAAGGACGGCGTCGCGAAGGTCACCGACTTCGGCATCGCGAAGGCCGAGGCGGACGCGCTCGCGGGGCGCGGGATGACCAAGGGGATCATCGGCTCGCTCTATTACATGTCGCCGGAGCAGGTCCTCGGGCGCCGCGATCTCGACAAGCGGGTGGACATCTACGCGCTCGGCGTCGTGCTCTACGAGATGCTGGTCGGGCGGGTGCCGTTCGACGCCGAGAGCGACGTCGAGATCATGCGGCAGCACGCGGAGGCGCCGCTCCCCAGGGTCAGCGCCGTGCGCCGCGACGTCCCTCCGGAGCTCGACGCGTTCCTCCAGAAGGCGTGCGCCAAGGACAGGGCGGATCGCTTCGCCAGCTGCGAGGAGATGCTCGCGGCGCTCGACGTGATCGCCCGCCCTCCGGCGCCCGCGACCTCGGCGCCGCTCGGCGCGTCGAGCCGCCCGCCGCCGCCCGCCGTCACGACGGTCGACGAGGTCCGCGACGCGGCGCGCTCGCCGGGCGGCGCGGCGCTGGCGAGCCGGCCGGCCCCGCCGCAGCGCGCGCGCGGCTCGTGGCTCGCGATCGGCGCCGGGGCGCTCGTGATGTTCGGCGGGGCTGCGGCGCTGCTCGCGCTGGGCGTGCTCGACAGGCCGCGCGACGTCCGCCGGAGGGGCGCCTCGGCGCAACCGCGCCCGACGGCCAGCGCGAGCAGCGCCGCCCCGGACGCGGGCGTGGAGCCGACGCACACGTCGCCGCTCGCCGGCCTGACGGGCCTGTGGGTCGGCAACGGGCGCGAGCTCGAGGCCGTGCTGGCCGGCGAGGCGCTCGAGTTCCGGGTCCGCCGCCCGGAGCAGTTCGCCCCGCAGGACTACGAGGAGGGCGAGGCCCGCTTCTCGCTGCGCGAGATCCCCGGCGAGAGCGGCGTGTTCGCCGTGGAGGACCGGCTCCGCTTCATCGCGCCCGAGTCGCGCCAGTTCGACCCGGCCCGCTCGCGCGGCACCTGCCAGGACGTCCGCAGCGACGTGGACGGCCGCCCCCTGCGCGCGAGCTTCGACGGCGCGCGCCTGAGCGTCGAGTTCGCGAAGATCGAGCCGACCACGAGCAACTTCGTCATCGAGCGCAACAAGGTCGTGAGCTGCGTCGGCCTCAGCGCCCTCCCCGCCACGCGCGTCGTGAGCACGCTGTCGAGGATGTGAGCCCGCTCAGAGCCCGCCGACGGCCGGTACTGGCTGCGGCTTTCCGGCGTGGATGACCGCGCAGCGGACGGTGGTGGACGACGTCGGCGCGCTCGCCCGCCCGCCCCCGAGGACGAGCGTGCCGAAGACGTCGCGCGCCGCCGCGTCGACCTCCGCGGCGCCGCGCGGCGGAACCGGGTTCCCGCTCGCGTCGAACACCGTCACGGCCTGCACGACGCCGCGGGCGATCTCGCTGTCCGGGAAGGACATCATCACCGTGATGCGGACGTAGGCCGACGCCCCCTCGACGATCCCGAAGCTGTGCGGCTTCTTCGCGAACGATCCGCAGAACCCGCTCGTGCCCATGCCGCCGTTCGGGCCGTAGTTCGCCGACGCCCACTGCCCGACGTTGACCGTGAGCCCGCTGTCGCCCGAGCCCTGCGCGTACTGGACGCACTGGGCGAGCGCGGGATCCCACATCGCGCCCGTCGGGCACTGCCCCACCTTGGCGCAGGCCTGGCCGGTCCAGACCTCGTCGCGCGCGCAGGTCTGCGAGAGCGGGACGCACGCGGCGGTCGGGCCGTCGACGATGAGCTGCTGGCCGGGCGGGCATCCGAGCTTCTGCCCGGCGCCGATGGCGACCCCGGCGTTCGTCGCCACCTGCTCGCGCGACACGCAGAGGCCCGTGCTCTGGTCGATCTCGTCGCCCGGCCGGCAGCGGTCGGGGGCGCACCCGCCGGCCTCGTAGTGGCGCCCCACGCCGCAGTAGGCGTTCGCCGCTTGAGGCGTGAGGCACTGGCCCGCGATCGAGAGGTAGCCCTTGAGGCAGCGGCAGCGGTTCTGCTTTGTGTCGAAGCCAGCCCCGTCGCTGCACGACGAGATCGAGCAGCGGCAGCTGCTGCCCTGGCAGATCTTGAGGAAGCAGGAGTTCTCCGGGCACCCGACGAGGACCAGAGGCGCGAGCGCGAGCAGCGCGATCGAGAGCGCGGCGGGGGCGAGGCCGAACGAGCCGGACCGCATGGGGCGACCCTACTCGATCCGCTCGGGCCGGCAAACTCGCGGAGCGACGCGCGCCCCGCGCGCAGCGCCGGGCGCGCCGCGCGCAGCGACGCGCGCCCCGCGCGCAGCGCCGGGCGCGCCGCGCCGCAGACGCAGCGCGCGGCCCGCCGTGCGCGGCCGACGTACCGGCGGCCGGGGTGCTGTGGTACGGGGTGTCGCCGTCCGCGCGGAGATCCCGCCGCGCCGGTCCACCATCAAGCCATGCTGCCCATCTACATCGAAGGTTCGCCTGAGTTCGAGTCCACCCTGTCTGCCCTGCGCACCCGCGGCACGGGCGATCTCGCGAACGTCACGCCGGCCGTGACCGAGATCATCGACAACGTGCGCCGCGGGGGTACGTCCGCCGTCCTCGGCTACATCGAGAAGTTCGAGCGGAGGACGTCGAAGGCGCTCGTCCGCCACGCGGGCCCCGAGGCGGAGGGCGGCTTCGGCGGAGCCGAGGCGCTCGCGCGGCTCCCGCAGGACGTCCGCGCCTCGCTCGAGACCGCGGCCGCGAGGATCGCGCGCTACCACGAGCGGCAGCGCGACGCAGGCGACCTCGGGCCCGCCGAGGCGGCGGCGAGCGGCCCCGCGCTGCAAGCCGGCTTCAGCTACGAGGACGAGGGCGTCCTCCTCGGCATGCGCGTGCGCCCCCTGCGCCGGGTCGGCGTCTACGCGCCGGGCGGCAAGGCCCGCTACCCGTCGAGCGTGCTGATGTCCGCCATCCCCGCCCGCATCGCCGGCGTGTCCGAGATCGTCCTCGCGAGCCCGTCGGCCGACGACGTCACGCTCGCGGCGGCGCACCTCTCCGGCGTGACGACCCTCCTCGACTCGGGTGGAGCGCAGGCGATCGCGGCCTTGGCCTACGGGCTCCCGGAGCTCGCGCCGGTCGACAAGATCGTGGGGCCCGGCAACGCCTACGTCGCCTGCGCGAAGAAGCTCGTCTTCGGCGACGTGTCGATCGACGGCATCGCCGGACCGAGCGAGATCCTGGTGCTCGCCGACGACGCCGCGGATCCGCGGCTCGTCGCGGCCGATCTGCTCTCGCAGGCCGAGCACGACGAGGCGTCCTACGCGCTCCTCGCGACGACCTCGGCCAAGCTGGCGGAGGCGGTCGCGCGCGAGCTCGACGCCGCGCTCCCCGAGCTCACGCGGCGCGCCATCGTGCAGGCGTCGCTCTCGACGCACGCCGCCGCGCTCGTCGTCGGCTCGCGCGCTCGCCTCGCCGAGGTCGCCGATCAGCTCGCGGTCGAGCACGTCGCGTTCCACGTCGCCGACGCCGAAGGGCTGTTCTCGGAGATCGGCACGCTCGGCGCCGCGCTCCTCGGCAGCCTCACCCCGGTGGCCGCGGGCGACTACCTCGCGGGGCCGTCGCACGTGCTCCCGACCGGGGGCTCGGCCCGCTTCGGGGCGCCGCTCGGCGTCTACGACTTCGTGACGCGCGCGAGCCTCATCCGGTACTCCGGCGCGGCGCTGCGGGCGCAGGGCCCGATCATCGAGAAGCTGGCGCTGGCGGAGGGCCTGCAGGCGCACGCCCGCGCCGTGTCGCTCCGCCTCTCGAGCACCGCGGCCGATCCGGCAGCGAAGCGCGCTCCGCAGTCCTGACGCCCCCGCGCCGCCGCCCCGCGCGCCGCGCCCTCGAGGGCGCGGCGCCGGGACGCGGCCCGGCGCGCTTCGAGCGCGGGCCCCGTCCTGCGTCTGTCCGCCCGCCCCCCTCGACCGCGGGCGCACGCTCGCCCGCGTCCCCTCGACCGCGGGCGCGCGCTCGCCCGCGGTCAGCCCGCGTAGGGCGGGCACACGCCGAGCGATCGAGCCGCGTCACGCGGCCTCGCGGCGACTCGCGCGTGGGCCCGGCTCACTCGACGCGGAGGTAGCCCGCGTTGATCATCTTCAGCACGGATTGCGCGGTCTCCAGATCCGTCGCGGGGCTCTTGTTGAGGACCATCGCGAGGTGCCCGTGGTTGTAGACGACCTGGAGGACGTCCAGATCGACGGGCGAGAGATCGCGGAGCAGCGGCTTGAGCGGCTGGGGGATGACCAGGCGCGCCGACAGATCCGGGAGCTGGTGGCGGATGTTGTTCAGCTCGTCGATCTGCCGGAGCCCCTCCATGAGGAGCTCCTGCACCGTCGCGCTGATCTCGCCGGTCATGACCCGCTCCTCGGCCGGCTCCAGGTCGAACGTCCCGCCGGCCCACGTGAGGATCCGGTAGACGCTCTTGAGCGGCGGGACGTCGGTCAGATCGTTGATCGTCGCAAAGGTCACGATGCCCTTGCGCAGGTAGATCTTGCCGACGTCGTCGTCGGAACGGACGACGAGGACTCCGCTCTTCTTCGATGTGCCGAAGAGCTGAAGCAGATCGGGGAGCGGGATCTCGTCGATCGACCCGGACATCGACCGGGTCTGACCGCTCCTGAGCGAGGGCTCGTCCATCCGGCGGCGCGCCGGGGGCGCGCTCGGATCCGTGGAGACGACCTTGAGGATGCTGGTGCCGATGAGCACCCGGTCACCCTCCTTCAGGGTCGTCTTCTTGATCTTCTCGCCGTTGACGAACGTGCCGTTCGTCGAGCCGAGATCCTCGATCACGATCTGCTGTTCGGTACAGGCAATCCGGGCGTGGCGCCGGGAGACCATGTCCTCGACGAGGACCATGTCGAGGTCGCTGGAGCGACCCACGACGATCTCCTGCTGCTCCCCGAGGGGAAATTCGCCGCCTTGGTACTTCCCGGAGATGAAGCGCAACGCCAGTTGCCGCGTTGCCGACACCTTGGGAGCGTGGTTATCCATCGCAGGGAGTAAAAACCTTCGAGCGCTACGCGAGCGCCAGCAGGGGGCAAAGTCTAGTTTCACCGAGCAAAGGTGGTCAAGAGATCCGGGCGGTTCTTTCAAATGAGTTGGCTCGTTCGTCCTGACGCAGCGCGCCGCGCCTCGCCCTCGCCCCTCGTCTCCCGTCCCCGACCGCCTCCCCAGCCTCTTCCTGACGCCGCCCTCCGCGCGGCGCAAGTGCGTCCAATCCGCGGGGAAAAGGCCGATCGGCGCCGACCGGGCGGCCGGCTCCGGGCCCTCTGGGCGAGAGGGCCGGGCCGCCTCAGCGAAGCGGACCGCCGCCGCTCGGCTCATTGCCCTTGCTTTCGGGCTCGGCATGTTGAACGGCCTCGGCGTGAGCTCCGAAGCGACGCAACGCACCCTCGCCGCAGGCGATCCGCTGGGCACGCACCGCGTGCTCGATCCACCGGGAGCCCTGCCGCAACCCGCAGAGCGGCTGGACGCTGACGCCTCGCGCAGCTTCGAGACCGAGATCGTCGTCGAGGTGCAGACGCTGAACATCGACGCCGCGAGCTTCCGCCAGATGGAAGAGGCCGCCGGCGGCAGCCCGGACGGCGTGGCGCGGCTCGTCCTCGAGACCGTCGCGCGCCGGGGCAAGCAGCACAACCCGGTCACCCGCTCGGGCGGCATGCTGCTCGGCGTCGTGCGCCGGGTCGGCTCGCTGGTGGAGCACCGCGGCGTCGCCGTCGGCGATCGCATCGCGACGCTCGCCTCGCTGTCGCTGACGCCGCTCTCGCTCCGCCGGATCGTCGCCGTGCGCCCCGCGTCCGCGCAGCTCGACGTCGAGGGCACCGCGATCGTCTTCGCGTCGGCGCCGCTCGCGCGGATGCCGACCGACATGCCCGAGCGGCTCGCCCTCGCGCTGCTCGACGTCGCGGGCGCGGCGCCCCAGGTGGCGCGCCTCGCCGGCCCGGGCGACAGCGTGGCGGTGCTCGGCGCGGGCGGGAAGTCGGGCCTCCTGTGCGCGGCCGAGGCGCGGCGGCGCGTCGGCCCCGGCGGGCGCGTGATCGGGGTCGAGGCGTCGGCCGAGTTCGCCGCCGACCTGCGCGCCCTCGGGCTCTGCGACCACGTCGCGGTCGCCGACGCGCGCGATCCCATCGCGGTGCGCGACGCCGTGCTGCCGCTCACGGGCGGCACGGGCGCCGACCTCACGCTCTCGTGCGTGAACGTCCCCGGGGTGGAGCTCAGCGCGATCGTCGCCACGCGCGACCGCGGCAAGGCGTACTTCTTCGCGATGAGCACGAGCTTCACCGCCGCCGCCCTCGGGGCCGAGGGGATCGGCAAGGACGTGGACCTCTACATCGGCAACGGCTACGCGCACGGCCACGCCGACCACACGCTCGCGCTCGTGCGCGAGCGCCCCGCGCTCGCGGCGCTCATGGCGTCGCGCTACGGCTGAGCGCGCGCTCGGCGGGAGCGCCGCGCCCTGCCGGGGGTCGCGGAGGCTTCAGCCGGGCCGCTCCTGAGGCGCCGGCTCGGCCGCCGGGAGCGCCGCCGGCGACGGCGCGGGCGGCGACGCGCCCAGCTTGTCGACGGCGGCCGGGAGGATCACCGCGAAGGTGCTCCCCTTCCCCTCGTACGAGCGGACCTCGATGCGGCCGCCGGCGCTCTGCGCGATGCGCTGGCTGATCGACAGCCCGAGCCCCGTCCCCTTGTCCTTCGTGGTGAAGAACGGCAGGAAGATGTTCGCGAGCACCTTCTGCGAGATCCCCGGGCCGTTGTCGGTGACGTTGAGCTCGACGAACGGCTCGTCCGAGCCGGAGCCGGGCCGCGTGCCGCGGCCGAAGCGGACGCGCGTGGAGATCACCACCTTGCCCCGGCCTTTCATGGCCTGGACCGCGTTGCGGAACAGGTTCATCAGCACCTGCCGCAGCTGCTCGGGATCGATGGCGACCCGGGGGAGATCGGGGTCCAGCGTGACCTCGACCTCGAGCTGGTCGTTCCTGCGCTCGATCGAGAGCACCTGGAGCGTGCGGCGCACGATCGCGTTCACGTCGGTCGGGACGACCGAGCCCTGCGCCGGCCGCGCGAGATCGAGCACCGAGCCCACGACGCGGTCGAGCCGATCGACCTCCTCGAGGATGATCCCGATGAACTCGCGCGACGCCGGATCGATCTCCGCCTCCGGCACGGGATCGGCGAGCAGCTGCGCCGCGCCCTTGATCGCGCCGAGCGGGTTCCTGATCTCGTGGGCGAGCCCGGCCGCCATCTGGCCGAGGAGCGCGAGCCGGTCTCGCTCCTTCATCTGCGCGTAGAGGCGCGAGTTCTCCAGGACGACGCCGATCTGCGCGGCGAGCGTCTCGAGCAGGGTGAGCTCCTCGGGCGAGAACGCGTCGCGCACGCGCGTGTCCGCCACGACGAGCAGCCCGATCGGCTCGCCCTGCTCGTCCCGCGCGCACAGCACCACGCCCGAGCAGAGGCTGCCGAGCACCTCGGCCGCCGCGAGCACCGCGTCCTCGGGGACCTGCGGCCGCACCTCGGTCCGCCGCGCGAAGTTGCCGTCGTCGGCCGCGTCGCTGCGGCTCCGGCGCGCCCGCCGCTCGCGCGCCTCGCGCTCGAGCTCCTCCATCGCGAGCGGCCCACGATCGAGGCGATCGAGCAGCGCCCGCGCCGTCGCCACCTCGATCCGCTCGGGGACGCGCGGCCCGAGCGACGCGAGCCGATCGAAGCCGGTCCCGTCCTGATCGCGCAGGTAGAGCGCCGCCGCCGTGACGCGGCGCGACTGCTCGAGCGCGCTCATCACGATCGCGCCCATCTCGTCCACCTCGAGCGTGTGCACGAGGCGCCGCCGGGCGTCCGCGAGCGAGCGATCGAGATCGAACCGCTCCCGCAAGAAGAGGCGCTGGAGCTGCTCCTCGACGCGCTCCCGCAGCGGATCGAAGAGCACCAGGATCACGATCGCGGCGAGCACCGCGTTCAGGTACATCGTGTTGAAGCCGCCGATGAACGTGAGCAGGAGATAGAAGATCAGCGCGATCAGGAACGCGACCGCCGTGGCGACCAGCAGGCGCGCGAGCATCTCGTAGGCGTCGAGGAGGCGCTCGTGCCGCAGGGCCTGGGCGAGCACGAACAGGAACACGATCGAGAGCGCGGCGCCGACGGGCGGCGGCTCCGCGCCGAGGAACCAGGCGAAGTCGGCGACGCTGGCGAGCGCGGCGAGCGCGCCGATCACCACGAGGAACCGCACGCGCCGCTGCGTCGCGCGCGAGGAGCTCTGCTTGCCGCGCTGGCCGAGCGTGTACAGCCCGGCGGTGAGCAGCGCGAAGACGTAGAGGAAGATGCAGCCGCGCGTGAGCCAGTCGAGCCACGAGCCCTGCTCCCGGCTCACCAGCACGAGGACGAACAGCGGGATGGCGAGCACCCCGGCGAACCGGAGCAGGCGCGAGCGGCGATCCCCGTCGTGGGGGATCATCGCCTCGAAGAGGTGCAGCGCGAACTGCGGGAGCAGCACGGCGAGGATCGCCGTGAAGCGCTCCCAGATGGAGGCCTGGAAGAAGCCGAAGAGCGACTGGGAGAGGTACCAGAGCCCGACGTCGGCGGCGAAGGCGGCGAAGAAGAGGTGCACGCGCCGGACACGCCCCCGCAGCAGCGTCGAGGCCGCGATGGCGAGGGCCAGGGCCCCGCAGACGAGGGTCGTCCGTGTGCGGAGATCGATCCCGAGCGGCGCCACGCGCGAAGGCTACCGCAGCGAGCCGCGCGGCAACCCCAAAACGAGCCGGGGCGCTAGTGGACCAGCGCGCTAGGGCGTCGCGCGCGGCCGCACAGGCCCGGCGGCGGCCTGCGGCTCAGCGCGTCCCGTCGCCGTCGCTGCTGCCCTGAGGGTGCCAGGGGAGCGGCTCCGGCATCTGCTTGTCCTGCGATCGCACGTACGTCCGCGTCCTCGATCCCTCATCGCCGCCGGCCGGAGGCGAGGCCTCGCGCAGCCGGAGCCGCGGCAGCGCCGCGCGTTCGGCGGCGGGGGCGGCGACGTCGCGCTTGATGTCGTCGCCGCCTGTGTCCGAGACGAGCGCCTCGTCGGAGCTCGTCGGCTCGAGCTCGCTCCACGCGTCGTCTGCCTGCTCGTCGCGCTCCCCGGGCGCGAACGCGCACCCCGCGAGCAGCGCAGGGGCCGACAGCGCAAGCGCGAGGCCCCCGGACAGCCAACCCCTCCTGCAACGTCGCATCACTTCAATCCTCCGACGTCCCGCCAAAGCCATACTGTTTCACAAGCTGCGAAAGACGTGGTCTCTTCATACCCAAGAGCACCGCGGCGCGCGTGATATTCCCGCGACTTTCGTCGAGCGCCCGGGCGATGCACTCGCGCTCGATCTCGCGCTTCATGTCGCTCAGGCTGACCCCTCCTCGGACATGCGCGTACGCGAGCTCCAGCGGCGTGCGATCCACGGGCGCCGACGGGGCCACGGGCGCCGACGGTGGGTGAGACTCGGGCTCCGCCCGCTCGGGCGCGGAGGAGCGAGGGCCGCTCGACGGCTCGACGGCAGGGAAAGCAGGCTGCATGCCAGCCCTCGGTGTCATCGGAGCGCTAGCCGGTTCCAGGGCCTCGAGGTCCCGCAGCCCCTCGACGTTCGCCGTGAAGTCCTCGAGCTCGATCACCTCGCCGTCCGCGAAGATCGCCGCGGCGCGCAACGCGTTCTCGAGCTCGCGCACGTTGCCCGGCCAGGCGTGCCGCGAGAGGGCCGAGATGGCCCTGCTGGAGAGGCGCTTCGGCGCCGTGCCGCGCTCGGCGGCGATCCTCTCCAGGATCGCGGCGGCGATCACCGGCACGTCGCGCGGCCGCTGCCGGAGCGCCGGGACCTCCAGGACGACCTGCCGGAGGCGGTAGTAGAGATCTTCCCGGAACTCGCCGCGCGCGACCATCGCGCGCAGATCGCGGTGGGTGGCGCAGAGGATCCGGACGTTGGCGCGCAGCGGGGTGACACCCCCGACCCGCTCGAAGGTCCTGTCCTGCAGGACGCGGAGCAGCGCGACCTGCGTTCGCGGCGAGATGTCGCCGATCTCGTCGAGGAAGAGCGTCCCTCCCTCGGCGAGCTCGAACCGCCCGCGACGGCGCGCCGCCGCCCCGGTGAACGCCCCCTTCTCGTGCCCGAACAGCTCCGAGAGCAGCAGCGTCTCGACCAGGGCGGCGCAGTTCACCTTGATCAGCGGCCCGACCCGCCCGCTCGCCTCGTGGATCGCCTCGGCGACGATCTCCTTCCCCGTGCCGCTCTCGCCGTGGATCAGCACGGTCGCGTCGCTCGCGCCGACCTTCTCGACCTGGTGGAGGAGGCTCAGCAGCGCCGGCGCCGTTCCCACCAGCCGCTTGATCGCGGGCACCACGGCGGACGACCGGTGCGCGCGCGCGGCGATCCGCGCGCACCCGGAGCACGCGCTCGATCCGCACAGCTCGCAGCCCCTCGGCTCCGCCTCGGCGGCGATGCGCGCCGACGCCTCGAGCCGGCCGAGCTCCGCGAAGAGCCGGCGCGCGAGGAACCTGCGCGCGATGTCGGGGGGCAGCGACGCGGCGATGCGATCGCGGAGGTGGATCGCCGCCTCGAGGTGCGACCGCGTGGCCGCGGCGTCGTCGTCGGGCGCGCGCGGCGGCCGATCCCCGGACGCCGAGGCGTGGTGGAGCAGCACGTGCGCCTCCAGGGCGCGCTCGCGGCCGTGGTCCTTCCGCGAGAGCGCGAGCGCCTCGGCGGCGAGCTGCCCGAACGGCTCGCCGGCGGCGCGCGCGCGGAGCGCCTCGAGGAGCGCGACCTCGGCGATGTGCCGATCGGACCTCGCCTCGGCGCGCGCCGCCTTGATCATCTGCGCGGCGAGCAGGAGGTCGCCATCGTCGAGCGCGATGCGCGCGGCCACGGCGTAGCACTCGCCGAGCTTCGGGCCGGCGCCGTACGCGAAGGCGGCGCGGAGCTCGTCCCCGGCCTCCTGGGTGCGGCCGCGCTCGAGGTGGATCTGCGCCGAGACGTAGGCCACGTGCGTGATCCACACGCCGGGGATGCCCGGGCCAGAGACCTTGCGCGCGAACGCGAGCGCCTGCTCGGCCTCCTCGAGGAGCCCGAGCTGGAGCCGGAGCTCCGCGAGGTTCGCGATGAGGTTCACGAGCGCGACCTTGTCGCCGATCTTGCGGAAGATGCCGATCGCGCGCTCGAAGAGGCGCAAGGCCTCCGGGTACTCGTGCTTCAGGTGGGCGATGACCGCGAGGTTCGTGAGCGCGTAGCCGGTCGCGACGCGCTCGCCGCGCCGCTCGCCGTCGTCGAGCACCGCCGAGAGCATCGCGCGCGCCTCGTCGAGCCGGCCGCTGGAGAGCAGCGCGATGGCGCGGTTCAGCCGGGCGCGCAGCTCGCTCACGTGCTCGCCGGCGCGCGCCGCCTCCCACGCGTCGGCCGCGAAGTGCCGCTCCGCCTCGGACCAGGCCTGCTGCGTGAGGAGCAGCTTGCCGAGGATGTTGCGCGCCTGGAGGCGCGTCGCGATCTCGCCCGCGCCGGCGAGCCCCTCCTCCGCGTGCGCCTTGGCCGCCGCGAGGTCGCCCGTCTTGCAGCAGAGCTCCGACGCCTCCACGGCGCCGCGCGCCCGCTCCGCGGGCGTGGCCGCGGCGGCCGCCGCGCGCGAGAGCACCATCGCGGCGGTCGTCAGGTCGCCGCGCGCGCTCGTCGCCCGGCCGTGCACGAGCAGCGCGGCGAACGACTCTCCCTCCCGCAGGGCCGCCGAGGAGAAGTCGAGCGCGAACTCGACGTCGCCGAGCCGGAGCGCGAGCTCCGCGGCCCGGAGCAGCCGCTCGCCGGGCGGCGAGCCGGGGAGCGCGCGCATCGATCGGGCCCAGCGCTGCCAGAAATCGGCGCGCGCCGACGGCTCGCCGACCGAGGAGATGGCGAGCGTCGCCGCGGCCTCGGCGCGGTCGGCCCGGCCCAGCGAGGCGAAGAGCTCGCTCGCGCGCGAGAGGCTCCACGGGTCGGACGGCTGCTCCTCGAGCGCCTCCGCGACCGCGAGCACGTCCTCCGGGCCTTCGCCGGCCGGATCGGCGGCCGCGCGCCGCGCCGTCACCCACCCGCGATCGTCGGCCTCGATCAGCCCGAGGCCCGCGAGCTCGTCGCCGGCGAGGGGGCACGCGACGGCCCCGGGCCCCTGCTCCGCGCGCCGCGGCGCGAGCCGGCCGAGCTGCGCGGACGGCCAGGGCCGCTGGCTCAGCGCGAGCCGATCGAGCAGCCGCCTGGCCTCGAGGCTCGGCTGCTGCGGCAGGGGGCGCGGCTCGGCCGGCGCGGCCAACACGGCGGAGCACCAGCCCTCGAGCGCGTCCAGCCGGTCGAGCTTCGCGACGACCCGGCGCTCCGCCTCCGCCGCGAACGCCTCCCAGAACCGGTGCAGGTCGTCGGGCGACGCGACGCCGTCGATCGCGATGGCGCTCGTCCACGGCCGCCGCGCCGCGTCGCTGCACACGATGACCAGCGCGGAGCTCGACCCTTCCGCGATGAGGCGGGAGACCTCCTCGAGCACGAGGCTCCCCCAGCTCGTGGGCTCCCCCTCGGCGACGAGGAGGATCGCGCCCTCCGCGGCGGCGCTGATGCCCTGCGCGACCGCGACCGGATCCGCGGAGGCGACGCCGCAGCGCAGCGCGAGATCGCGCCAGGGGTCCCGACCCGCGGCGTGCGCGGCCGAGATCAGCGAGCGCCCCACGCCTCGAGCGCGACGCGCGAGGTGGGAGCAAACCGCATCCAGGATCGGCCGCTGTCCATGGACGTGGAGCACCCCACGCGACGCGGCTTCACGGACGCGCTCATCGAGCGCCCGGAAACCCCCGGCATCGCTCGTGGTGGCAGAAGGAACGCAGGCTGCGGCAACAGATCCCAAGGCAATGGAAGCGTACCTCTCGGCTGGAGCACGCATCAACGGATCCTGCCGTCGAGCATCAATAAGTATCTGCCGCACCAATAGAAAATTTCAGTGCGACTACCTGGTTCCGTCCAGGACCTGCTGGATTGCGTCGAACGCGTCCGGAGGTGCTTCGCCCAGGGCGCGGGCCAGCGGGAGCTGCGTGGCCGCGGCGGCGACGTAGAACGGGACGAGGTGCGGCGCGAGCCGGCGGAGCGTCTCGAGGTGCCGCGCGACGCCGGGCGCGTCGCCGCGCCGGACCGGCCCCGTGAGCGCCTCGGGTACGCCGAGCACCTCGACGTTGTCCGCGACCGTGCGGAGCAGCGGGCCGAGCATCTCGGCGGCGGTCTTTCGCTCGACGCCGGCGCGCTCGAGCAGGTCGACCCCGGCGGCAGCGAGCGCCGCGGCGCCGTTGGCCACGAGGCCCGCGGCGGCGTGGTAGGCGACGCGGTCGAGGCCGGAGAACGTGCGCGGCGTCATCCCGAGCCGCACGCCGAGCGCGCGCGCGGCGCGCACGGCGGCGGGATCGCCGTCGATGTGGAGGTGGCCGCGCTCGAGGAAGGGCACGAACGCGGGCGAGGCGAACGAGATCAGCGGGTGCATCTGCGCGACCGAGACGCGGCGGCCCCGCACCGCCGCGAGCGCCTCCGGGCCGAGCGCGCCGGCGCAGTGCACCACCGCGACGTCCCGGTGGCCGACGAGCTTCCGGTCGCGCATCGCCTCGGCGGCGGGCGCGATGTCCCGATCGCGCACGGCGAGGATCACGAGGTCCGCCTCGATGCGCTCCGCCGGCAGCCCGTCCCGCGCGGGCCGCAGCGTGACCGACAGCCCCGCGTCGCGGCTCGCGCGCGCGAGCCCGCGGCCCACCTTGCCGGCGCCGTAGATGAACACCTCCGGGAGGGCGCTCTCGTCCCGGTGCATCGGCGACGGGCGCGTGCTGTCCATCTCGTTCATGCGCCGCTCCCGTAGAGGCCGTGCGCGAGCGCGTAGTCGAGCACGTCGCGCGGCACGCGCTGGCGGACGGCCTCCAGATCGCCCGCGGCGAACGCCAGGCGGATCTCGCTGCTCGAGATCTGCGGGAGGAGCACGTCCGCGGGGCGCAGGAGCGGGCGCGGGTCCGCCGCCGCGTCGAGGCGCTCCGCGGCGGTCGCGGCGAAGCCGGAGCGGCCGAGGACGATCGGCGGCGCGATCTGCTCGATGCGATCGAAGCGGTGCCAGCGCGGGAGATCCGGGAGCACGTCGGCGCCGACGAGCAGGCGCATCGCCCAGCCGGGGTGCGCCGCGGCGAGGTGCTCCAGCGTGCGCAGCGTGAGGCTCTCGCCGCCGAGCTCGCGCTCGACCGCCGAGACCGACACCCCCGGGAGCCAGCCGAGCGCGAGCTGGCACATGGCCAGGCGATGCTCGAACGGCGCGAGCTCCTTGGAGAAGGGGTGGCGGTAGACGGGGACGACGAGCACCTCGTCGATCGGCGCGACGGAGATCGCGTAGGTGGCCGCGAGCACGTGCGCCACGTGGGGCGGGTTGAAGCTGCCGCCGAAGATGGCGACGCGGCGCGCCTCTGACGCTGACCCGCGCGCGCGCACGCCCTTCGCGTCCGCGGCTCCCTCAGCCGTGCGAGCCACCCTGAACCCTCAGCTTGGGGCCGGCCGCGGGCGGACCCACGATCTCGCGCGCGGTCACCGCGCCGCTCGCGTTGATCACCTCGATTCGCACCCCGCCGTGCCCGTCGTCGAGGAGCGCCCGGCCGCCCTCGGAGCCGATCGGCCCGGGAGAGAAGAACGTCCGTGGGCCGACCTTCTTGATGAGCGGCTCGGAGCTCTTGCCGAAGACGAGGAGCGACGCCGCGACGATGTCCTCCTCGTCGAGCGCCGCCTTGTCGAACACGAACAGCGCGACGCGCCCGTCCAGGATCTCGATCGTGCGCTGGCCCGGCGGGAGGCTCATCAGCACCTTGAGGCGCAGCCGGGCCCGCTCGGACGCCACGAACGCGTCGATCTGCTCGGGCGTCGCGGCGGCGCAGCGCGCGGCCCGATCGAACAGGGCGCCCTCGGCGGGGTTCGCGCCGACCAGGCTCTGCGCCCAGCCCTCGACGACCCGGTCGAGCGCGTCGTCCTCGGCGACGTAGATGACCCGCTCGGCGTGGCCTTCGTCGAGCAGGTGCTGCACGCCACGAGCGAGCGCGGGCAGATCACCCTGTGCAGGGCCGAGGACGCCGAGGCGCATCGGCCACAGCATAGATCAGCGCGCGAAGCGGAGGGCACCTTCTCCGCGCCGCGCGCTCGCGCCGGCGACGCCGCGCGTTTTCCCTGCCGCTCCCTGCCGCTCCCTGCTGCTCACCTGCTGCTCCCCTGCCGCTCCCTGGCCGCTCCCTGGCCGCTCGTTTGCGGCTTCCCTGCCGCTTCGTTCCCGTGTTTTCCCAGGCCCGCGGCGCGCGCGCCCGGCGCGCGTCTGCTAGCGTCCGCCCATGTTTCGGCGAGGTCGCGCGCTCCGGGATCCGGTCACCATCACCCTCGACGGAGCGGACGTCCCGGCGGAGCGGGGAGAGCCGCTGGCCGTGGCGCTGCTCGCCTCCGGGCGCGTGACGCTCGCGCGGAGCCCGAAGCTGCACCGCCCGCGCGCGCCGACCTGCCTGCGCGGCGGCTGCGACGGCTGCCTGGCGCGGGTCGACGGGGTGCCCAACGTGATGACCTGCCTGCGGCCGGCCGCCGGCGGCGAGCGCATCGAGGCGCAGAACGTGGTCGGCTCGCGGGAGGCGGATCTGCTGCGGGTGACCGACTGGTTCTTCCCGCAGGGGATCGACCACCACCACCTGATGGCCGGCATCCCCGGGCTGTCCCGGGTCATGCAATCGATCGCGCGCAAGCTGGCGGGGCTCGGCCGGCTGCCGAGCGCGCCGCTCCCGCCGGAGCCCGCCGCGCGGCTCGATCTGGACGCGGCGGTGATCGGCGCCGGGCCCGCCGGCGTCGCGGCGGCCTCGGCGCTCTCGGCGCGCGGCCTGCGCGTCGCGCTGATCGATGACGGCGTCGCCCCCGCCGGGTCGCTCGCTGGGGCGCCGCGCCGGGCGGCGGAGCTCCGCGCGCGGCACCCGCTCGACGGGGTGCGCGTGCTCTGCCGGCACGTGGCCGCCGGCGTCTACCTCGGCGAGCTCCTGGTCGCCGGCGACGCGGGCGCCACCGTGATCGAGGCGCCCGCGCTGGTCTTCGCCACCGGGGCGCACGACGGCGTCGCGGCGTTCCCGAACAACGATCTGCCCGGGGTCTTCTCGGCGCGCGCGCTCTGCCGGCTGCTCGCCTGCGGCGTCGAGCCGACCGGCCCCGTCGCGATCGCGGGCGAGGGCTTCTGGGCCGACGAGCTCGCGGGCGCCCTCGGCGACCGGATCGCGGCGCGGATCCCGCTCGCCGCGCTCGCCGCGGTGAACGGGATCTCGCAGGTGAAGAGCGTGACCGTGCGCGGCGCGCCCTTCGCCCCGGGCAGCCCGACGAGCGATCTCAAGGTGGTGGCGCTCGCCGTGGAGGCGCCGGCCGCGCCCTCGTTCGAGGTCGCCGCGCAGGCGGGCGCCCGCGTCGAGGTCGACCCGCGCGCGGGGTACGCCGTGCGGGTCGACGCGCGCGGCCGGGCCGGCGACGGCGTGTGGGCGATCGGCGAGTGCACCGGCGCCGCGCTCGATCTCGACGGCGTCGAGCGGGCGGCGTCGCTCCTCGCCGACGACGTGCTCGCGGCGCGCGGCGCGGCCGCGTGAGCCTGCGATCGCCGGCGCGCGGCGCGCCGCGATCGCCGCGGCCCAGCTGCGCGGCGCGCCGCGATCGTCGCGGCGCGGCCGCGCGGCGGGTCAGCCCTCGATGATCAGATCGAAGAGGCCGATCCCGCCCGCGATGAACACGACGTCGAACACGCCCATGAGCGCCACGTAATCGGTGAGCTCGCCGAGCGTCGCGCCGCCGAAGAGCTCCCGCGTCCCCGCGACCGCGGCGAGCAGGGTCGGCGCGAGCAGCGGGAAGAGGACGCTCGCGAGCACGAGATCGCGGGCGCGCGTGCGCACGGTCATGGCCCCGAACAGGGTGCCGCTCGCGGCGATGCCCGGCGTCGCCGCGAGGCAGAAGAGCGCGAGCCCCGCGCCCGTCTTCGCGAGATCCACCGCGAAGAGGAGCGCCGCGGCCGGGATGATGATCGCCTCGACCGCGATCACGAAGACGCACAGCCCGAGCGCCTTGCCGGCGAACAGGGCGCTCCTCGCGATCGGCAGGACGAGCAGGCCCGAGAGCGCGCCGTCCTCGCGCTCCCGCTGCCACGTGCGGCTCAGCGCGAGCACCGACGCGAACGCCACGCTCACCCAGATCACGCCGGGCGCGACCCGCTCGGCCGCGTCCTGCCCGGCGTAGAACGCGAGCGACGCGATCACGGCGACGAGCACCGCGAAGAACCCGCTCGTCGTGACGATCTCGCCCGTGGCGAGCTCGATCGCGAGATCCTTCCGCGCGACGAGCATCGCCTGGCGCACCCACCCGGGCCGGCGCCTCGAGAGGGACGCCGGGCCCGCGGGCGCCGTGGTCTCGGAGAGCACGGCGCGGCTCAGAGGCTCAGGTACGTCTGATCCTTGAGCCCCCGCTCGTAGTCGGCGAGCAGCCGCATGCCCTCGGTCGGCTTGAGGAGGTCCTGCTTGATCGCGCCGTCCACCTGGGCCTTCACCTTCCCGACGAGATCGCGGTTGTCGTACTGGGTCAGCGCCAGGACCTCGTGGATCTTGTTCCCGGCGATCGTCTCCTCGATGTAGTACCCGCTCTCCTCGTCCTCATCGAGGAAGACGTGCACCTCGTTGACGCGGCCGAAGAGGTTGTGGATGTCGCCCATGATGTCCTGGTACGCGCCGGTCAGGAAGATGCCGACGTAGTACGGCTGCTCGCCCACGATCGGGTGCAGCGGGATCGTGTCCTTCACGTCGTTGAGATCGATGAACTTGCTCACCTTGCCGTCGGAGTCGCAGGTGATGTCGACGAGCGTGCTGTCCGCCGCGGGGCGCTCGTTCAGCCGATGGATCGGCACGATCGGGAAGAGCGCGCCGAGCGCCCAGTGATCGAGCAGCGACTGGAACACCGAGAAGTTGCAGATGTACTGGTCGGCGAGCTGCTTGCGGAGCTCGCCGAGATCGTCCGGCACCTCCTCGGGATCGAGCTCCGACGCGATCTTCTGCATGGCCTCGGCGATCTCCCAGAAGAGGATCTCGACCCGGGCCTTCACGTCGAGGTTGAGCAGGCCGAGCTCGAACATCTTCTGCGCCTCCTCCTTGATCTGGAGCAGGTCGTGCCACGACTCGCCGAGGTTCGGCCCGGAGAGGTTGTCCTTGATGTAGAGGAGGTTCTGGATGAGCTTGTGCTCCTCGGTCTGGATGTCGATCGGCGACATCGGCGTCTTCTCGATCGAGCCGAACGCCTGGACGACCAGCACCGAGTGGTGCGCGACGATCGCGCGGCCGGACTCCGAGACGATGTTCGGGTGAGGCACCCGCTCCTCGTCACAGATGTCCGCGATGTTGTGCACGATGTCGCGCGCGTACTCCTCGACCGAGTAGTTCATCGAGGAGTGGAAGGTCGAGCGCGAGCCGTCGTAGTCGATGGCGAGGCCGCCGCCGACGTCGATGTACTCGATGCGCTGCCCCATCTTGCGGAGCTTCGCGTAGTAGCGCGTCGCCTCGCGCACGGCGCGCTTGATGATCAGGATGTCCGGCACCTGCGAGCCGATGTGGAAATGGAGGAGCTTGAACGAGGCGCTCATCCCGGCCTCGTCCATGATCCGGATCGCCGCGAGGATCTCGGCGGTGGAGAGCCCGAACTTCGCGTTCTCGCCGCCGGACGTCTTCCACTTGCCCGCGCCCTCGGTGAGCAGCCGCACCCGGAGGCCGATCATCGGCTCGACGTTCATGTCCTTGGCGACGCGGGTGATCATCCGCACCTCGGAGAGCTTCTCCGCGATGAGGATCACCTTCTTGCCGAGCTTGCGCCCGATCAGCGCCGTCCGGATGAAGTTCTCGTCCTTGTAGCCGTTACAGACGATCAGCGACTCGGGGTCGTGATGGACCGACAGGCCGGCGAAGACCTCGGGCTTGGAGCCGACCTCGACGCCGTAATGGTAGGTCTTTCCCGCGTCGAGGATCTCCTCCACGACCTCCCGGAGCTGGTTCACCTTGATCGGGAACACGCCGCGGTACGTCCCGCGGAACTTGCTCTCGGCGATCGCCTTGTTGAAGGCCTCGTTGAGCGACCGCACCCGGTGGTGGAGCAGGTCCTGAAAGCGGATCAGGAGCGGCGTGCGGAGCCCCTGCTCGAGCGCCGCGTCCACGACGTCGCGGATCGCGATCTTGCTGCCGCGCTCCTGGAGCGGGGCGACGGTGAGGTTGCCGTCCGGGCTCACGTCGAAATAGCCGCGACCCCAGCGGTCGATCATGTAGAGCGACTTGGCGTCTTCCGTGGTCCAGACGCCGGTCTCGATCTCGTGCGCGCTGCTCACAGTCGTTCTCCTTGGCGGGGCTCGCGGCGGGCGACACCCACCTTTCTGGGAGGGCCCACGGGGGGCTTCAGGCTCATCAGGGGGACGTCAGATCGTCGGTCCGACGCTGGACGGCTGGACGCCGCGCGCTGGCGACGCGGCTCAATTACGATAGGAACGCCGGACCTTCAAGGGCGGGCAGCCCGGTCCGGTCCGGCATGGACGGCGCGCTCGACGAGCGAGCGGCTCAGGCCTGAGCCTTCGGGGTCGCCGAGGCGGCCTTCGCCCGCTTCGACGCCGACTGGTAGAGGTCGTAGAGGCGCGGCACCGGGTACGCCTCAAGGCGCTTCCTGTAGCCCTGGTCCTTCGACCGGTTCAGGACCGTCAGCGTCTCGTCGATGAGCTTCGCGCGCGTCCCGAACTTCTCCTTCACCGTGCTGAACGTCGCGTGCAGGCGGAGGAGCTTGGCGTTCGACACGTGCTCCAGGCCCTTGGAACCGCCCCGATCCGAGCTGACGCGCCCGAGCCAGAGGTCCTCGGACGCGAGCCCTTTCACGGCCTCGACGAGCTTCGCCTTGTCGCCGAAGCGCTCCTTCACGATCGCAAGCGGATTTTTGCTGGCCATTGCTGAGACTCCCACGGGCAGGCGGGGCCTGCGCCGGAAATGCGCGAGATGACTCGCGCGGCATTGAAGAGGGAGCGCGATCTAGCAGAGCGGCCCGGGTCACCGCAAGGGCGCGCCGCGGAGGGACCGCGCCGGCGCCGGAGGGCGCGACGGCGGGGAGGTACCGGCGCCGACGGCGGAGGGCGCGAAGACGGCGGAGCCCGCGCGTCGGCGCTGTGCTGGGCCGCGGATCATGGTACAGGGCGCGCCGATGCTCAACCTGGGGAGCTGGCTCGTGGCGCACGTCGACCGGCTCCGGCCGCTCCGGCCGCTCTCGGACGCGAGCGCCCGCCTCGCCGAGCCCTCGTCGGCCCTGGCGAGCACCCTGCTGAAGGCGCTGTTCCCGGTCGCCGCGTTCATCGCGCTCGCGCCCGTCCTCTGGCTCTTCTTCCGGCGCACCTGGCGGGAGCTCGACGTCGAGGCCCACGAGCACCAGCGGCGCACCCTCGCCGCCGGGGGCTACGATCGCCGCCCCGCGGTCCTGTTCACGATCACCGCGGTCGTGCTCATGCTGCAGCAGTACTACGGCGGCCGGGCGGTCTACGACGAGCACATCCGGCCGTGGCTGCGCGAGCTCGAGCTCGCCCAGGCGCTCTCGCCGGGCGGGGTGATCGTGCCGATCTCGCTCCGCCGCTACGGCGAGCTCTACAGCTACGTGTGGTGGTCGTTCACCCGCGTCTTCGGCTACGTGGCCATCCCCATGGTCGCGTGGAAGGTCTGCTTCCCCAGGGACAGCCTGCTCGACATGGGGCTGCGCGTCCGCGGGCTCGCGCAGCACGCGTGGATCTACGTGCTCTGCCTCGCCGTCGTGGTCCCGGCGGTGTTCATCGTCGCGAGCGCGCCCGACTTCGGGAGCTACTACCCCTTCTACAAGCAGTCCTCCCGCTCCTGGTTCGACCTCATCGCCTGGGAGGCGATGTACTTCGCCCAGTTCTTCGCGCTGGAGATCTTCTTCCGCGGCTTCTGGCTCGCCGGCCTCCGCCACACCCTGGGCTCCGGCGCGATCTTCGCGATGGTCGTCCCCTACTGCATGATCCACTTCGGCAAGCCGTACCTGGAGGCGGCCGGCGCCGTGGTCGCCGGGATCGCGCTCGGCTCGCTCGCGATGCGCACGAAGAGCATCTACTCGGGCTTCCTGGTCCACGTCACGATCGCGCTGCTCATGGACCTCGTCGCGCTGTCGAACCGCGGCGCGCTGCCGCGATCGTTCTGGGGGACGTGACGCCGGCGAGGCCGGCGCCGCCGGCCCTCGCGCGGCGGCTCAGCCGAGCGTCCGGGTCAGCTTGCGCATGATCTCGGCGCGGCTCCGGTCCCGGATCTCGCGCCGGTACAGCGCCTCCAGCCCGACGGCGGCCGCGCGCGCCGCGTCGCGGTGCTCGCCTTCCCAGGGGAGCACCGCGAGCCGCCGCCACAGGATCTTCTCCAGGAGCCGGGGCCTGCGCCTGGCGAGCGCGCCGCTCGCGAGCTCGATGACGCGGGCGGAGGCGGGGTCGGCCCGCATCGCGCGCACGAAGAAGCCCACGGCGGCGGTGACGCGGCGGCCGCCGCGCATCGCCTGCACGCCCGCGTCGCACAGCGCCTCGGCCCGCTCGCGCGGGGTCGCGGCGCGCCGCGCGCGCTCCCGCGCGGCCTGGACCTCGGCGCTCAGCGCGTCCCGGCGCCGCCGGGCAGGGCGCATCTTGATGACGAGGAACAGGATGAAGAGGGCCGCAACCCCCGCGAGCACGTGTCGCCAGCCGATCTCCATGGCGCCCGACTTAGTACAGCGCCCGGGACGTGCTCACCAGAGCGAGCTTCCGCGCGGACGCCCCGCGCGGTGGACGGCCTCGCGCGGCCGTCCTCGGAATGGCGCCGCGCGCCGCGGCGTTCGCCACGACGTTCCTTTGACGTTCCTTTCCGCCGCCACGGTGCGGTTTGCACGAGCAGGCGATCCCAACCTATGCTGAGCCGAGAAATGCCCGTCCAGTCGACCTCCGGCTCCTCCGTTCGCGCGCCCCTGCGGGCCCTCGTCGCCGCGCTCGGCCTCGCCGCCCTCGCGCTGCACCCGGGCAGCGCGCTCGCCGATATCTTCACGTACACCGACGCGGATGGAACGGTGCACTTCTCGAACCGCGCCGCTGGCGACGGGCGGTTCAAGCTGTACATCAAGGGCGACGGGCGTCGCCCCGGGGCGCGCCCCGGCGTCGCGCCGGTGGCCCCGAGCGACAAATCCCTCGAGCGGTTCAGCCGCTACGACACGTGGATCCGTCAGGCCGCGACGCTCTACCAGATCCCCGAGGAGCTCGTCCGCGCCGTCATCAAGTGCGAGAGCGACTACGATCCGCGCGCGGTCTCGCCCGTCGGCGCGCAGGGGCTGATGCAGCTGATGCCCGAGACTGCCCTCCGCATGCAGGTGCGCGACCCGTTCGACGCGCGGGAGAACATCTTCGGAGGAACGCGGTACCTGCGCATCCTGGCCAACCTCTTCAACGGAGATCTCGATCTCACCATCGCCGGGTACAACGCGGGCGAAGGGGCGGTGATGCGGTACGGCGGCATCCCGCCTTACGAGGAGACCCAGGCTTACGTGACGCGCGTGCGGACGTATTACGCGCGCTACCGCACCACCCGGGACACCACGGTGGCCTCCATCGAGCCCTGATCGGCTCGCCCGCCGCACCGCCCCTCCGCGCGCCAGCCGGACGCGCCGCTCGACCGCGCGGCGTAGCGCACACCGCCCCCGACAGGGGTACCGCGATGCTACGATCCCAGGAACGGCTGCCGCAGCCGCCGCCGGGCAGGCCCCGGGAAGCGCAGGTGCGGGCAGGCGGCCACCCCTCACGCTCTCTTTGCTCCGCACGGGCAAGGGTCCACGATATGACGACCACCTCGAGCCTCATCGAACTCACCAAGCGAAGCCCCGACATCGCGCCCCTCAAGCCGCCGGTAGATCCGGCGTCGCTCCAGCACACCCAGCTGCTCGAGGTGCCCGACTTCCGGAGGATCCCGGCGTACGCCGAGGTGACCGACGAGCAGTTCATGGATCACCGGTGGCAGGCGAAGAAGTCGATCACCCGCCCGGACAAGCTGCTCGACACGCTGCGCGGGATGGTGTCGGACGACTTCATCCGGGACGCGACCGAGGGCTTCGCGCACGCGCCCATGAGCGTCCGCGTCTCGCCGTACATGCTCTCGCTGATCGACTGGAACGATCCGTACGGCGATCCGCTCCGGACGCAGTTCATCCCGCTGGCCTCGCGCTTCCTGCCGGATCACCCGAAGCTCGGGCTCGACTCGCTGCACGAGCGCGCCGACGCGCCCGTCCCCGGGCTGACGCACCGGTACGCCGACAAGGCGCTGTTCCTCCCGCTCGACACCTGCCCCGTGTACTGCCGCTTCTGCACGCGCAGCTACGCGGTGGGCATCGACACGGGGGAGGTCGAGAAGACCCACTTCAAGGTCGACGAGGAGCGGTGGAAGCGCGCGTACGCGTACATCGCGTCGCGCCCGGAGCTGGAGGACATCGTCGTCTCCGGCGGCGACGCGTACAACCTGCGGCCAGAGCAGATCAGCGCGATCGGCGAGGCGCTCCTCGGGATGCCGAACATCCAGCGCATCCGCCTCGCCACCAAGGGCCCGGCCGTGATGCCGCAGAAGATCCTCACCGACGACGAGTGGATCGACGCGGTGACGCGCACGGTGGAGCTCGGACGGAAGCTGCACAAGGAGGTCGTGATCCACACGCACTTCAACCACCCGAACGAGATCACCGGCGTCACCCGCGACGCGATGAACAAGCTGTTCGAGCGCGGGATCACGGTGAGGAACCAGTCGGTGCTGCAGCGCGGGGTGAACGACACGCCCGAGACGATGAAGCTGCTCGTGAAGCGCCTGGGGCACCTGCACGTGCACCCCTACTACGTCTACATCCACGATCTCGTCCGCGGCGTGGAGGACCTCCGGACCACGCTCGCGACCGGGCTCATGATCGAGAAGCACGTGCGCGGCTCGACCGCCGGGTTCAACACGCCGACGTTCGTCGTCGACGCGCCCGGCGGCGGCGGCAAGCGCGACGCGCACTCGTTCGAGCACTACGACCGCACGACCGGGATCTCGGTGTTCGAGGCGCCGAGCGTCAAGCCGGGCCAGCGGTACACGTACTTCGATCCGATCGATCAGCTCCCGCCCGAGGGGCGCGCCCGCTGGGCGGACCCGGCGGAGCACCAGAAGATGATCGACGAGGCGCTCCGCGCGTCGCGCTGAGGCGGCACGCGCGCGCGGTGTGGAGGGGCCGCGCGCGCGGGCGCGGTGGAGGGGCGCGTGCGGCAGCGCTCGCGCGGGAGCTGGCGGCGGCGGCGCGCGCTCGCGCGGGAGCTCGCGGCGGCAGGCGCGCCCGCGAGGCCCTACTGGCCCTCGGCCTGCCCCGAGCCCTCGGCCGGCGGCGGCTCCGCGTAGCGGGCGAGCGCGCCGGCGAGCTCGCGCTTCACGCGGTCCACGAGGTCGGGCGGCTCGACCACGCGGGCGGTCTCGCCGAAGCCGAGCACCCACGTCGCGAGCTCGGTCATGTCGCCGATGTGCATCGTGAGCCGCACGCCGCCGCCGGGCAGCTGCGTGATCTCCTGGGAGGGGTGCACCTTGCGCGTCCGCACGAACTCGGTCACGCGCTCGTCGAAGTCGATCACGACGCGCCGGGGCTCGCCGCCGCGCCAGATGCCGAACTGGCCCTGGAAGTAGTCGTCGATGGAGAAATCAGGGGGCAGCTCGAAGCGCTCGGTGACCGCGCACTCCGTGTCGCGCATGCGATCGAGCAGGAACGTGCGCACCTCGCCGCGGCTGACGTGGAGGCCCACGCAGTAAATCGCGTCCTTGTAGAGGACGAGCGCGTACGGATGGATGAGCACCCGCTCCTCGCGCCCGTCCCGCGAGCGGCGGTAACGACACCGGAGCGGGCGCAGATCGGCGACGGACTGGAACAGGTCGTCGAGCTCCTCGGTCCGCGCGGCATAGTCCTTCGGGGCGAACGGGAGGTAGAGGAAGCGCTCCTCCAGCCGCGCGTCGGCGACGCCAGCGTTCGGGCCGCGCCCTGGCCTGCGCGCGACGCCGAGCAGCCGCTGCGCGGCGAGGTCGATCTCCTCGAAGAGCGTCGAGCCGCGCATCGGCTCGAAGAGGCGGCGGGCGGCGAGCAGGGCGTACGCCTGCGTCCGCCGCACCTCGACGCGCCGGGGCGCCTCGCTCGGCGAGAGGCGCCAGAGGCGAGGGCCGCCGGGGCGCGTGGCGACCGACACGAGATCGAGCTCGCGCTTGACCTCGACGAGGTAGCGCCGGAGCGAGCGCGGCGTGACGTTGAGCTCACGCGCGAGGTCGTAGATCGTCAGGCCGGCAGGGTGCTTCTGCAGCAGGCTGCGCAGCGAGTCGAGCCGCCGGTGCTGCGTGAACGGGCCGCGCGGCCGGCCGCGCCGCGGGCCGCCCTTGGCGTCGTCCTCGTCGTCCTCGTCCTCGTCGTCCTCCGGCGCAGGAGGCTTCTTCGAGGCGGCCGCAGGAGGGGGCGCGTCCGTCCGCGCCGGGGCCGCTGGAGGGCGCACGCTCGGCGGAGGGCGCACGCTCGGCGGAGGGCGCACGCTCGGCGGAGGGCGCACGCTCGGCGGAGGCGGGGCCGCCGTGCTCGGCCTGACGTCCGGCGCCGCGTCCCCCGTGAGCCGCGGCGTCACGCCCGCGCGCGGCTTCGAGGGCGGCAGCGCGCTGCTGGAGAACGGGTCGGCGGCCTGGCCGACGCGCCCGCGGGATGCGCTCGCGGCCCCGCTCGAGCCGGCGGCCCCCCGCGCGCGAGCGGGCGAGGTGGCCGGCGCAGGGGCACCCCCAGGGCCTGTGCGAGCAGCGCGCGCCATCAGCTCAGGGCTCTATCGCATCACCCCTTCCCATCCAAGATGTTTGTCCCGCGCTCCGCCGGCCGGACGGCGACCGCGGCGCGGGCGCACGAGGACTCGCGCATCGCGCGCCGCACGCCGGGCTCTGGCCGCGGGCCGCGCGGGTGCACGAGGACTCGCGCATCGCGCGCCGCATGCCGGGCTCCGGCCACGGCGCGGGGGGCTCGCGCGGGCGCTGCGCACCGACAAATCTGTTAGTTATCCTAACTTATCTACACGTGAGCCGCAGCGACGCAGCGACGCAGCGACGCAGCGGCGCGCTGGGCGCGCTGGGCGCGCTGGGCGCGGGGGCGCCCGGTCGGCGCGGCGGGCGGCTCACCAGGGACGATCGCGCATCGTCTTCTTGTACTGCTCCTTGTAGAGGTCGTGGCACTGCTTGCAGCTCGCCTTCGCGCCGTCGATGTCGCCGGCCGTCGCCTTGGAGGCGCCGGCCTTGGAGATCGCCGCCCAGCTGCCCATGCCCGGCGGCGGCTTGCCGGCCACGTACTGGAGCGCCGCCGCGATCTTCTCGCCGTCGCCGCTCGAGGTCGCCGAGGCCATCGTGCTCTTCATCCAGGCCTGCATCGGACAGAGCTTCTGGCCCTTCGCGCCGCACTCGAACTTCTTCTCGCCCGCCTGGGCCGCGCCGGTCGCCGCCGGCGCAGCGGCCGACGCCGCCGCGGTCGCCTTCGGGGCCGCCTCCGCCTTCGCGTCCGCCGCGGCCGCCTCCGCCTTCGCGTCCGCCGCGGCCGTCTCCGCCGGCGCGGCCGCCGCGGCCGCCGCGGCCGCCGAAGGTTCGGCGGTGGCGGCGGCCGGCGTCGTGGCCGGCGCGGCCGTCGTCGCCGCCGCGGCCGCGCTCTCGGTCGGCTTGCCCTCGGCCACCGCGCCCGGGGTCGTCGCGTCGTTCCCCTTGCTGTCGCAGCCGAGCGTGGCGAAGGACAGGCTCGCGAGCAACAGCGCGAGCGGGGTGATCGTTCTCCTCATGCAGTCTCCTTGGTGATGAACAGAAGCGCTCCTTCGAGCGCGACCGAGGGATGCGTGCCGCGGTCCCCGGCTCGACGCGCAGTGTAAACGGGTCGCCGTCCGTCCGCTGCGTTCGCGCGCCCCCCGGACGCCGCCCGCGCCCCCTCGATGCCGCCACCCGAGGGCCCGCCGCGAAGGTGCCGCCGTCAGAGGCGACGTCCGACGACATGAACCTCTCCGCCGGTCAGACCGCGCTCGATCCCCTCAGTCGCGCCCGGCGTCGCGGCAAAGGCCGACCACCGGAAGTTGTCGAGGAGGGCGACGGAGTCGTTCCAGGGATCATTTGTGTCCCAGATCACAAACCGTAGCTCCATGATCTCTCCGGGGACGACGTTGCCGTTCATGACCAGCCAGCCGGTCCCGCCGCCGGCGCGCTCGCTCGTGCCGCACCAGCCGGGCTCGCCCTCGATCTGCGCAGGTGGCCTCGTGATGTCGAACCCCGTCCCGAGGAGCTGACCGACGCCCGTGCAGGTGGTCGTCGAGCCGGCCTTGGCGCCGCCGCCGCACCCCGTCGGCCCGTTGACGCACTGGGTGAAGAGCCCGGTATCGCCGAATGCGAGGTTCACGCCCAGCGGGTAGACCGAGCCGCCGGCGGGCGGGGGATCGTAGAACGCGAGGTTCTTGTCCTCGGGGTTCGCCCTCTCGCCCGGAAAGGGCTCGAACGTGGAATCGAGGAGCGCGAGGAAGAAGTCGTTGAACCGGCTGCACACCCACTCCGGGTATTCGGACGAGAGAAAGAACGTCGAGACGCTGAACGAGCTCGCGTTCGTCGGCACGCGCACGCGCAGCCGCAACATCACGGGATCGTGGGCCGTCGTGCCGCCCAGCGGCTCCGGACAGCCGGGCGTGTTCGGGAGGCGCTCGCCGTTCGCCTCGATCCAGTCCGCGGGCATGCCGCTCGACGTCCCCATGTTCTGGCCGCCCTGGAACGGGGCGAAGCTCGGCCGCGTGTTGTTCGGCGACGCCTGGGCCGCAGCCACGCCCGTCGAGAGCACCGCGAGCCGCGCGCCCCGGAGCGGCAGGATGCCGGAGCCGAAGCCCCGCCGGATCGACCGCTGGGCCGCCACGGGCGCGCCGGTGCCGTCGGCGAGGCGGAAGCTCGCCGAGATGACGCCCCACGTGCGCCGCGACGCCGTCGTGGTGGCGCAGAGATCCATCGCCTTCGCGTAGTCGAGCGCGGTCGCCGAGTCGCTCGCGAGCCCCTCGTCGCAGGGCGAGGCGTTGTCGACCGCGCCATCGCAGTCGTCGTCGATCCCGTTGTCCGCCACGTCGAAGGCGCCAGGGTTCATGAGGGACGGAGGGCCGCACCCGTCCAGCGAGGAGTCGCAGCAATCGCCCTCGCAGATCGTCCACCCGTCGCCGTCCTCATCGGGCGGGTTGTCGACCGTGCCGTCGCAGTCGTTGTCGATGCCATCGTCGCACGCGTCGAGCTCCGGCAGCACCTGGCCGAGGCACGGCCCCCAACCGAGGCCGCTCGGCCTGCACGTGGAGACCCCGGGGGCGCAGGGACCGACCCCCTCGGAGCCGGGCCTCCCCTGGTAACACGCCCTCGTCTCGCCCGGCGTGCACGAGCACGGCCCGCGCGCCCCCTCGTCGTGCTCGCACCCGTCCGCCGGGTCCTCGTTGCAATCGAGGAAGCCGCTGTCGCAGGCGCTGAGCACGCAGCCGCCCGCGACACAGGCGCTCTCGCCGTGCGCCAGATCCGGGCACGCCCGACCGCACAGGCCGCAGCTCAGCGCGTCGGTCTGGAGATCCCGGCAGAGCCCGTCGCAGCACGAGGCGCCGCCGTCGCACGGACGCGTCGGCGAGCAGCCCTGAGCGCACTCGCCCTCTCCGGTGCACAGCGTACCAGGAGGGCAGTCGCCGTCCGTGACGCAGGCAACACAGGTGTGCTTGGCGGGATCGCAGTGGAGCGGAGCAGGGCAGTCGGACTGGGATTCACATCCGGCCACGCAGCGCTTCTCCTCGGGATCGCACACCTGGCCGGCCGGGCACGCGTCCGGGCCGGGGAGACACGCGACGCAGCTGCCCGTCGCCCGGTCGCAGAGCGGAGCGGCGGGATCCGCGGAGCAGTCGGTCGGGCACTCGGCCCCGCCCTCCCCTCCGCCGCCCAGGGGAACTCCCGGGGATCCGGCGCCGGCGGCGCAGGACGGCGCCGCCGCGGACGCGAGCGCGAGCCCCGCCAGGGCGACGAGCCCTCCGGTCCAGGCCAGGGGGCGGCGACGGACAGCGCAGGTTCTGGTCGACATCGGCGAGCTGCTCCCCTCCGCGGAGGCGGCGCACCCGAGGGGTGCCCGACCGCGAGGATCGTAGAATACCCCGCCGGCGCCGCGGACGATGACGGATCCGCGGAGATCGGCTGCGCCGCTCGACGGGCGATGGCGCGCGCGGCGCGATCCGCCGAGCTGGACGGAGGTGCGACCGAGACGGCGATCAGCGCGTGCGCTCGTACAGCGTGAAGGCGCCCTCGCGATCGATCCGGCGAAACGAGGTGTGCGCCGCGGTGAATACCGGCCTCTCCGGCCGCTCGTTGCGGAGGATCACGTAGTCGTACGCGACGCCGTGGACATCCGGCTTGAACCGCTCGCCGCGGTTCGACGGCGGCGCGGGGAGCCGGCGCTTCAGCTTGAAGGGGAAACCCACGTTGTGCCAGCCATCCGCGCTGAAGCCCCCGCGCATGACCTGCACCCACGAGGAGAAGTGGTTCGTGCCCTCGATGATCAAGGCCTCGTCGGTCCGCGGGGGCAGCGACACGAAGAGGACCTCGGCGCCCGGCGGGATCCGCGCCACCATGCGGGCAAACGGCTCGATCCGCTCGTCGAAGCTCGCGTATTTCTCCGAGAGGTGGAGCGGTAGCACGAGCGCGGCCGCCGCGGCAGGCGCCATCAGCAGGCGAGAGCGGCCCCGGAGCGGCGCCGGGATGGCCAGGAATCCGAAGAAGCAGATGAGCGGCGAGAAGCGCCCGCTCACGAACCACCAATCGAACGGGCGAGCGAGGTGCAGCGGCACGAGAAAATAGCAGGCCACCATCGCGGCGCAGAGGGCGAGGGAGCGGTGGTGGTGCAGCCGGCCGAGCGGCGAGCTGGCAGGCGGGACCGCGTCCCGTCCGGGGAGGAGCAGGCCGAAGCGCCGAGCCAAGCTCCAGAGCGAGAGCAGCGACGCCACCGCGAGCAGCACCCAGAAGAGCTGGGTGTCGAGATCGCCCGACACCGAGTCGAGCGTGTACTCGGGGAACGAGCGGAGCATCTCGTGCCAGGGGACCCAGGCGCCCTGGAACCGCGGGCCGCTCCGCAGGTCGACCATGGGGCTCTTGAAGGCGATGAGCTGCCAGGCGAGGAGCGCGACGGCGGGCGCGAAGAGCGGCAGCGCGCGGGCGATGCGAGACCACCGGGGCAGATAGCAGAGCATCAGCGCGGCGACGCAGACGTAATAGCCAAAGAGGATGAGCGGATGGCTGAGGCCGCAGCCGACGCTGAGCAGCGCCACGGCGGCGGCGCGCCCGGGGCTCGGCCGCTCGAGAGTTGCGTCGAGCGCGACGACGCCGGCGAGCAGCACCGCGATGCCGACGAGGAACGGCAGGAAGCCGCACGCCCACGAGAGGCTGAACGCCAGCGGGAAGGTGAGCAGCGAGAGCCAGGGGCTGCGCCGCGTCCGGTGCGCCCAGCCGAGCGCGGCCGCGGGGATCCCGAGCACATACCCGGAGAGCACGATCCGGTTCGCGTCCTCGAGATCGACGGCGTAGGCGAGGAGGTGCGTCAGGATGTGATAGGCGCCGTACGGGGCCGGACGGAGGCTGAGCTCGTAGAAGTCCCGGTAGCGAGTCCACGGCTCGTCGAAGTGGTGCCAGATATGAACGGCCGCGAGGTGGTTCGGCAGATCGAGCAGGGGCAGGAACCGCACGCGCCATATCGGCACGACGGCCGCGACGGCGAGGAGCGCGAAGAACGCGACGAAGACGCGATCGCTCGCCCAGCCGGGCCACCGCCGCGACGCGGGGGGCTCCGCCGCGACGTCGCGCCGGGGCGGCGCCGCGGCGGGCGTGAGGGCGCTGTCGGGCGGGCTCGAACCGGGCATTTCCATGAGAACGGTGGCCCTCCCCTTCCCTCCGCGCGCGGCGCGAGCTGCGGAGAGGCCCGCGAGGGGCTGCGAGCCTTACCACAGGACGCGGCGCCGATTGCAGCGCCGCGTGTCTTCCTCTAGTTTCCCGGCCACCTCGCAGGCAAACACGGCACGCGATGACACCCACCGGCCATCCGGAGCGGCACGGGGCGCTCCACGCAGCCCTCCAGGAGACCTGAAGCCATGAGGCACCTTGCTTGCGTCGCAGGCGGCGCCGCCGTCCTGCTCGCCCTCTCCTCGCCGCGCGCGCAGGAGCCCGCGGCCGAGGCGCCCGACGCCCCAGCGCCGGCCGAGGCGCAGGCGCCGAGCGGCGAGCCGGCCGATGAGCCGGAGCGCGCCGAGCCGCCCGCCGCCCGCCCGAGCGCGCCGGTGAGCCAGCGGCCGCGGCGGGACGCGCCGGCGCAGGCGTCGCCGGCGCCCGCGCGCGGCGACCTCCTTGCGCCGGGCTTCCGGGAGCGGATGCGCGTCGCGCTCGGGCCGCTGGAGGTCGCGCCGATCGCGCTGCTCGCGCTGCAGGCCGCGCCCTACGTGGGCGACGACGCGCTGAACCAGGCGGGGGACAGCGCCGAGCAGCCCGGCTTCCGGCTGCGCCGCGCCCGCGTCGGGCTGCGCGGCGACGTCGCGGGGCTCGTCCGGTTCGCCGTCTCGACGGAGCTCGCCGGGGGCGACGAGGGGACGGCGCGCATCCACGAGGCATGGGCCGGCGTCACGGCGGAGCGCGCGCTCGAGGTCTACGCGGGCGCGCGGACCGTGCCCTTCTCGCGCTCGGCGATGCTCGGCGCCGGCGACGGGGCGCTCACCGAACGGCCGCTCGCCGTCCGCGCGATGGCGCCGTTCACGCAGGTCGGGATCCAGGCCGAGGGGCACTTCCAGGACCGCGCCTTCAGCTACCACGCGGGCGTCTACAACGCCTTCCAGCGCGCCGATCAGTTCTACGCGGGTCACTCGGAGAGCCTCGCCCCCCTCGGCAACCGCTTCGAGGGGATCGCCTTCGCCGGCAGGCTCGCCACCGAGCCGCGAGGCCCGCTCGGCCGCACCCTCCAGGACGTCGCCCACTCGCCCTTCCGCCTCGGGGTCGGCGCCGACGGCTTCTTCAGCAACGGCGGCGCGCGCACGCTCTACGGCGCGAGCGCCGATGTCCTGCTGCACGCCGCGGGGCTGCACGCGCTCGGCGAGGTGCTCTGGACCGGGGCGAGCCCCAAATCGGTGCCCACCCAGCCGATCTCGCAGGTCACGTCGGTGTCGTCGCTCGCGCTCGTCTTCGAGGCAGGCTACATGATCGTCGCCCGGAAGCTCGGCGTCTCGGGTCGGGTCGAGTGGATCGATCCCAACGTCGATGTCGACGACGAGGGGGACAACGTCGCGCTCACGGGCGGCGTGAGCTACCATGCGTACGACGATCTGCTGAAAGCGCAGCTCGATTACACGCATCGCGAAGAGCTCGGCGGGCTCTCGCTGGCGAACGACGCCGTCATCCTGCAACTCCAGCTCTCGCTGTAGGAGAGATCGCTGTGCGGCGAACACACCGCTGGTTCACGAGGGTCGCGCTCCTCCCGCTCGCCGCCGCCGCGCTCGCCGCCCCCGCGCTGCCGAGCTGCGGGGGCGACCGGCTGCTCCGCGCAAAGCAGATCGAGCACCGGGCCGAGCTCGTCGGCGGCCCGGTGGCGATGGCGGACGTCGGCGACTTCCTGCTCGAGAACGACCAGATCCGCGTGGCCATCCTGGGCGGGCGGGACTCGCCCGGGCCGGGGATCTTCGGCGGCGCCATCGTCGACGTCGATCGGCGCCGCGGCCGGATCGGCGAGGAGGGCGGACAGGGGCGAGATCGGTTCGCGGAGATGTTCTCGCTCGCCAACCTGATCGTGCCCGACCCGACGGCGACCGACGTCTCGGTGCTCGCCGACGGCTCGGACGGCGCCGAGGCCGGGATCCGCGTCGAGGGAGATGGGGAGTTCCTGTTCGAGGCGATAGGCCTGCTCCGGGCGCAGGAGGACCTGCTCGGCCTCTTCTTCCCCAACGTCCGCTCCAGGATCCGCTTCCGGACAGACTACCTCCTTCACCCGGGCGATCGGTTCGTGACCGTGCGCACGGTGCTCCTGCTCGACGACAAGCCGCCGCCCGGCTGCGAGGCCCCGAGGAGCTGCGAGCCGTGCCCGGACGGGTACCAGCAGGACCCGGGCGGCTGCCTGACCTGCGCGTGCAGCGACGTCCTGCCGCTCGACAACGCCACGGCCCCCGTCTCGGTGCTCGGCGGCGTCCTCGGGGATCCGGCGGACCAGGCGCAGGAGGAGGCGGCGCGCCGCGCCGGCATCGTCGCCGGAGACTTCGTGTTCTTCGGCAACCAGAACGACGTCTTCGCGCCCGGCGCCGGCTTCGACGAGGACACGGCGGTCCAGGACGCCTGGAACGCCGGGCGGAACTCGTTCTCGGAGCCGCTCACGTTCGATTTCGTGGCCGCGGCGGGCGGGGACGTCAGCTACGGCTACTTCACCAAGGCGCAGGAGGGCGCGGCGCCGTCCGTGGTCAACGTGCCCCTCTTCGCGAGCGCGGCGACGGCGTTCGTGTCCGCCAGCCGATCGTGCCTGTTCAGCGAGGAGGACGACGCGGCGTGCGACGCGCACCGCGCGTTCAGCTACGAGCGCTACCTGGCCGTGGGCGACGGCGACATCGCGAGCGTGACCGACGTGATGCACCGGCTCCGCGGGACCGAGACGGGCACGGTCCACGGCCACGTGCTGTGGGAGAGCACGCTGGAGGCCGCGCCGAACGCGCGGGTGTTCGTCTTCTCCGATCCGGATCCGTCGCGGCCCTTCGGCTCGCTCGACGAGCTCGTGGCGGCCAACCGGGAGGCGCGCGGCGACGTGGGCCTCATCAACGAGGTCGACGCCGACGTCGGCCTCGATCCGTCCGAGGACGGCGATTTCCGCGCCGCCCTGCCGCCCGGCAGCTACGTGCTCGTCGCGCGGAACGCGGCGGGGACGGCGATGTCGGCGCCCGTCCGGGTGCGCCTCGGGGCCGGAGAGCAGGTCGCGGTGTCGCCGCGCCTGCCCACGCCGGCGACGGTGCGCTACCGCGTCGCGGACGAGGCCGGCCAGCGGATCCCGGCCAAGCTCGCCTTCATCTCGCTCGACGACGCGGGGCGGAGGCTCCCGGGCGACGGCCGGCGCAGGGTCTACCTCGGCGACGGCCGGCTCGGGAACGGCAACCGCGCCATCGAGGTCACGGCCACGGGCGAAGGAGAGGTCGAGATCGAGCCGGGGCGATACCAGATCACGGTGTCGCGAGGCATCGAGTACGGGATCTACGTGGAGCGCGACGTGACGCTCGCGCCGGGGCGCGCGTTCCAGCTCGACGCCACCCTCGTGCGGGAGGTCGACACGACCGGGTGGATGTCGGCCGACATGCACCTCCACTCCAGGCCGAGCTTCGACAGCGGCATGCCGCTGCCGCGGCGGGTCGCCACGGTGGCGGCCGAGGGCGTGGAGCTCGCGGTGTCGACCGACCACGACGTCGAGACGGATTACCAGCCGACCGCGCGCGCGCTCGGGCTCGCGCCCCACCTCGCCACCGCGATCGGGGCGGAGATCACGACGCTGGAGCAGGGGCATTTCATCGGCTTCCCGCTCAAATACGACGAGCTCGACGTCCCGACCCACGGCGCGCACGACTGGACGTGCGAGCCCGGCGGGACGATCCTCGACGCCATCCGCGCCTCGGGCGACGGCACCGTGGAGCCGCTGACGATCGTCGCCCACCCGCGCGACGGCTTCTTCGGCTACGTCGAGCAGCTCGGCGTCGACACCTACACGATGGATCGGACGCCGACGTTCCTCGAGGAGAACAACCCGGTGTTCCGGACGGCGAGCTGCGCGTTCGACGCGATGGAGGTCATCAACGGCAAGCGGTTCGATCTGGTGCGCACGCCGAGCGTGGCCGAGGTCGTCGACTGGAATCGCTGCCTCGCGCGGCTGAACGCCGCCCAGGGCGAAGGCGAGATCGAGGCGGCGTGCCCCGAGGTGGCGGGCTGGCTGCGCGCGCCTTGCGCGGCCCCCGGCGGGTCGGCGCCGGCGCCGGGCGGCGCCTCCGGCTCGCCCTCGAGCGCCGCGGTCGCGGTGGCCATCGCCGACTGCAAGCGCCGCGCGCGCACCGAGCTCGCGTGGGCGCTCACGAAGCGGATCCTCGCGCGAACGCCCGACGAGCAGGAGAAGAACTGGGGCTTCCCCGGCACGAGCCCCGACAGCCAGGAGCTCTGCGGGCCCGCTGCGCTCGGCGACGGGCCGATCGCCGCGGAGGCGCGCGACGAGCCCTGCACGTTCCGGGCGGGCCAGGTGGACGACTACTTCCGTTACCTCGAGCGGGGGTTCTTGCCGGCGCAGATCGCCAGCAGCGACGGCCACGACGGCTCGAAGGAGCCGGGCTTCCCGCGGACCTATTTCCGCAGCGCGACCGACTCCCCGGCGGCGCTCGAGACGCCGGCCGCGGTCGAGAGCCTGCGGGGCGCGCACGCCTTCGCGACGTACGGCCCGTTCATCCGGGCGACGATCGGCGGCAAGACCTACGGCGAGGTGGCGGGGGCGCGCGCCGGCAAGCCGCTCGAGCTCCTCTTCGATGTGCAGACGGCGAGCTGGTTCGGCGTCGATCGGGTGGAGATCTACCTGAACGGCAGGATGATCCGCCTGCTGGAGCCGGACATGCCGCCGAGCGCGCTCGTGGACGTGCGCGGCAAGGTCACCTTCACGGTGCCGGAGCGCGACTCCTGGGTGGTGATCATCGCCATGGGCCTCGAGGACAGGAACCTCATGAGCCCTGTCTCCCTCGACGTCCCGTTCGGGGAGATCCAGCTCTCGCGGCTGGCGAGCGACGGGTTCGGCAGGATCCCCGCGATCAGCGCTCTGTTCGCGCCCACGCCGACGGTGCCCGACTGGTCGCCGGTCCCGCCTTATGCGGTGACCAACCCGATCTACATCGATGTCGACGGCAACGGCCGCTACGACGCTCCGCTGCCGAGGCCCGACTTCTGCTCTCGCCCGTGCGATCCGGCGGTCCTCGATCCGGAGCAGTGCCCGGCGGAGCAGGATTGCCTGCTCGAAGAGCAGGTCTGCGGCTTCCCGATCCCCGGCAAGTGCGACCATCGCCGCCCGGCGCTCGGGCATCACGACGACTGAAGGCCGCGGCGGGCTGCGCTCGCCGCGCGCGAGCGCCGCCGTCCTGCTAGCGCCGCCCTCTCGCGAGCGCAGCCATCTCGCGAGCGCAGCCATCTCGCGAGCGCCGCCGTCCCGCGAGCGCAGCGCCCGGCGCGCGCTCGCGCGGCCGGCGAGGCCCGTGGGATCGCGGAGAGGGCGCCGGCGCGCACGTGGCGAGGCACGCGCGCGCCGGCGTCGACGGATCGCCGATCCGGCCGGCCGCTCCGGGCGGAGCTTACCGGCCCTCGATCGACTGCGACTTGATGTGGAACTCGACGCGCCGGTTGCGCTGCCGGCCTTCCGGCGTGTCGTTGGCCACGAGCGGCCGGCGGGAGCCGTAGCCCACGGAGGTGAGCCGCTCCGACTGGATGCCCTTGTTGATCAGGTAGACCCTGACCGCGATGGCTCGGTTGTGCGCGAGCCGGTCGTTGTAGTCGATCGTGCCCTGGTTGTCGGTGTGCCCTTCGATGCTGAGCAGCTTGATCTCCGGGTTCGCCTTGAGCAGCCGCACGACCTCGTCGAGGATCGGATAGCTCTGCGGGAGGATCCTGGAGCTGTCGAACTCGAACTCGACCTGCTTCATGATCTCGATCTCGGCGGAGCCGGAGATCCTGCGGATGTAGTACGGGCAGCCGTTCTTTTCGGGCTCGTCGACGACGACCTGCCCCGGCTCCTTCGGGCACTTGTCCTCCGCGTCGGGGATGCCGTCCTGGTCCGCGTCCTCCTCGGGGCAGCCGTCGCGGTCGTCGATGCCGTCCTTGTCCTCGGGCTCGTCGGGGCACTTGTCGACGACGTCCGGGATGCCGTCGCCGTCGCGATCGGGCATGTCCGGGCAGCCGTCGGCCGGCTTCGGCTGCTTGCCGTCCTCGGGGTCCTCCGGGCAGAGGTCGATGACGTCGGGGTAGCCGTCGCCGTCGGTGTCCTTCTCCTCCTCGATGACGTAGTTGAAGCCGGGGGACCGGGTGGCGGAGTCGGCGATGCTGAACGAGTAGCCGACGACGGCGACCCCCCGGAAATCGGGCGCGTAGCCGCCGCTCATCCGGGTGCCGACGCCGGCGCCCGCGTAGAGCGCCTTGTCCTTGGTAAGGGCCATCCGGCCGTTCAGCTGCCACTCGATGGGGGAGGCGTCGAGCTCGCCGAGCGTCTCCTCGCGGAGGCCGAACGAGCCGAAGACCTCGGCCCCGACGCGGATCGTGTCGTCGCGCAGCGGGACGTAGCCGCCGACGCCGTACGTGAGCTCGCTGCCGACGCGGAGCTCGTGGAGCCGCACGGGCGGCCGGATCGCGACGCCGGTGTTGAGGGTGACGAAGAAGTCCTTGAAGTCGTATTCGGCGCCGAGGCCGAACGCGCTGCTCACGGTCCGGTCGCCGCCGAAGGAGTAGACGTTGCCGACGGGCACGAAGACCGCGGCCGTGAGCCCCAGCCGGAAGCGCCGCTCGTCGAGCTCGAGCGCGACGAGGCGCGCGTCGAGCCGGAGGTCCATCGGGGTGGCGGTCTTCAGGTTGACGCACTGGTCCAGGCCGAGGGGCCGGTCGGGGTGGCAGGTCTGGTTGCCGTCCTGGAACGCGACGATCGGGAACGAGGCCTGGAGGGCGCCGCGGCCGAGGATCTCGACGCCGGCGTTCAGGTAGGTGATGAGCTGCGAGGTGACGGGCCCGTCGCCTTCGAGCTGCTCCTCGACGGCGAGGTCGTCAACGTAGTTGTCGTTGCGGAGCGGGTGGACCGAGACGCCGACCCCGAGCTGCCCGAAGAGGCGCGTCTTTTCACCCATGTGGGGGCGCCAGACCCCGATCCCGTCGTCGGGGGCGCCGGCCATCCTGAGGCGATCGAGGTAGAAGGTCCGTTCCTGCGCGCGCGCGGCGGAGGGCGCAAGCGCGACGAGGGCCGGTGCGGCCAGGGCTGCTGCGGTCAGCGCGCAGCGAAGGCGCGACGGGGGTCGCGGCTTACCGCCCGGCAGGGTTCTTCGATCCATCACGGTGAGCTGTCCTCCAAGCAACGCTCGAAAAACGAGGTTGACGCGGGCGTTCCGCCGCATGCGGGCCGGCGTCCGGGCGGGAGATTACTCGGGCCGGGGGAGGATGTCTCCTGGGTCGAACCAGGAGGTGCGAGGCGCCCGCCGGGGCGGGGCCGGCTGTGTCCGGGGCGCGCGGGGGCGGGTGGGGCGTCCTGGCGGGTCGCGGCACGCGGAGCGCGGCGCCGGTCGCGAGGGAGAAAGCACGATGCGTGCGTCACGCAGAGCGCTGCGGATCGCGACGCCGCCGGGGCAACGTCGCTGCTGCGGCTTCGCCTTGACGAAGGGAGGCGATGTGCTCCAGACGAGCGGGGGCGGCGGCGACGACGGCGCGGGTGATGGTCAGCAGGGACGCACACTCCCATATCTGAGCCGACCGATGCTATTGGTTGAAGTGGGACACCCGGCCGAAGCTACGCAGCGTCTACGCGGCAGCGTCCGCCGCTGAGAGCAAGCTCTCAACCTCAACGAGAACATACCGCATTAACTTCACCAAAACCGATGTTCACACGAGCGCAATCGAAGGCCAAGACTCGTCTAGCAACGACGCGACAATTGCTGATTTTTCTTGCATCAGCCCTGGCTACCGCCGGATGCGGGCTCGTTCTCGGGCTTGATGAGTTCGACGACGCTCCCGGCGTCGGTATGGGCGGCAGCAGCGCGAGCTCCGCAGCCGGAGAAGCGCCATGCGGCGATGGCGAGCGAGACTGCGTGGGTGACGTGCCGCGACAGTGCGCCTCGGGAGAGTGGGTCGCGCAGCGGCCGTGCAGCGGAGAGCAGCCGGTATGTTCACGAGGGCACTGCGTGGAGTGCCGCGAAGGAGAGCGCGGCTGCAGCGGCCGCACGCCGCGCCAGTGCGTTGATGCGTCCTGGAGAGACGAGACGCCCTGCGCAGCACCGTTTCCTGGGTGTCGGCTCGGCGCCTGTGTCGCGCCCAGCTGCCAGGGGTCGGGGCCAGGTGCGGGAGCCGACTGCGGACGCAGCTCAGGCGCCGACTGCTGCGGTGCCGCGAGCATTCCCGGAGGGACGTTCGATCGTCTCAATACTCCCATGTACCCGGCAACCGTCAGCGCGTTCCGGCTAGACATCTACGAGATCACCGTCGGACGTTTCCGCGCGTTCGTGGAAGCAGGAAAAGGCACTCAAGCCGATCCCCCGGTCTCCGGCGCAGGCACCCATCCACAAATTCGAGAAAGCGGCTGGAACTCAGGCTGGAACAGCGAGCTGGCTCCAGACAAATCAGCCTTGAAAGTGGCGCTCAGATGCGAATACTCGCACTGGACGGACTTTCCGGAACAAAACGAGCGCCATCCCATGACATGCATGACATGGTTTGAAGCGTTCGCTTTCTGCATATGGGATGGCGGGCGCTTACCCACCGAGGCGGAATGGAACTATGCGGCAGCAGGAGGCGCAGAGCAGAGGTTGTATCCCTGGGGAGAGTCAATCGACGCGTCGAAAGCAGCCTACAACTGCCTCGGCAATGGGGACCATGCAGCAGAATGCAGCATACAGGACTTCCTAGCCGTGGGGTCAAAATCTCCGGATGGTGACGCCAGGTGGGGCATGGCTGACATGGCGGGCAACGCAGGAGAGCTGGTATTGGACGTTGGCCAGCTAGGGCTTCCGAATCCGTGCAACGATTGTGCTCAACTTGAAGGTAACACGGCGAACCGTGTAGTCCGCGGGGGTACGGCGTGGACCAGCGGGCTATACGTTGCTACAGACGCTCAGTCAGCGGAAAATCCGCGCAACAGGAACGGCTTCGTCGGAGCACGCTGCGCGAGAGATCTCCCAGTCGATGCTGCTCCATGAAACGAGCTCGTGCCTCTATCCAGTACCGGTGCTCTGGTCGACCCGGACGGTGTGCAGCGGACCCCCGGCGAAGGAGGTCCCCTTCACGACGCCCCAATGTGATGCGCTAGGAGAGCAGCATCGAAGCGCTGCGCTAGTGCTTTCAGTGGTCGCTACTCACGCGTGTGTGAGACCCAGCCGCAGCACCGCTACTGCATGTAGCTCAGGTCATGGGGCCGCACGAACTACCCCGAGGCCGGTGCTTGATCGCCGGCCTCGAGGAGGCTCGTTCGTGCTCGATCACTCGTCGAACAAATCCTAATTGGCCGTGGGGGGTATCTCGACCTCATTGATTGGCAGGAACCCAGCACCGGCAGGATAAGCGTAGGAGACGCGATAATTCTGCTGGATCGCACCCCATCCCCAGACCGTGACGCCGAACGGAAGGTCGCTCCGCATCTCGTGTCGACCGTTGGCGCAATCGCCCACCGATTCGAAGTTCCCCGTCGTGAGATCGACGATGGTGTACTCGTAATCGCCGATCGGCTCCCACCCACTGAGCTTGCCGACGCAGTCCAGCTCTACGTCTGCGAATTCACCGTTCAACTTCGACCGGGTACGAACGACGGCGAGGCTCGTCTCAGGATAGGTCGGATCGGTAAAGAATACATAATAATCCAGAAACTGAGACGGCGGAACCACATTCACCCAATCGGGATCTCCGATGAACATGTACGGATCGCCGCTAGTCATATACTGACCAACATAGAAGGGATTATTCACCCCCTGGCTCCTGACAACAAAGGGTTCGCCTGTATCAAACTCATACACTTCGCCGAGGTTGATGGTATCCGGCGCGCCGTTCGGTTTGGACGGCTCCCAGATGAGCTCCGTACCGTCGACCATCCCTACGACGCGCCAGGGCGGCGACTCCTCGAGCTCAGCGACGCGGTTCTTGTAGCGAACCGCAACGTATTCGCTGCCAGTAGCCCTGACAGGGGCGATTTGCTGTTGACCTGAGTCACAGTCGCCACCGTTACTCGGCACGACCATACAAGCATGAGCTCCAAACACACCAATGGGCTTCGTCGACTGGATGGGGCTCCCGGTCAACTCCTCCGACTGGGTAATCTGCAGGAATTCACCAGCGTTCAACTTGTAAGTCTTCGCCTCGTTGCTGCTCGCTGGCTCGACGTTGGTACCTGCTTCGATGTCCACCTTCGGCAGGATGGTCACGTCGGTTTCATCCTGATGGGCGACGATGGCCAGCGAGGGATAGGCTCCAGGAAAATCGGGGGACTCTGATGACGAGTAGCCGTTGATGGCGACGTAGTTGGTATGCCAGGCGCTTGTCGGCAGGAGCAGGGTCGCGGAGGTCATGGCGGCCTGCCCCCCACCGTAGGGGAGCATCTGGTAAGCCACGACCGGATAGTCCGTCGTAATATGAAATGCGGTGCCGCGGCCGGTTCCCGCTACGCCAGTTTCCAGATCCAGCGCGCCGGTCTTGGGGCAATCCACAACGCTCGAGCCGGGAGACCGTCGCGAAAGGAAAAGGACGGCGACCTCACCGACACCAAGCCCAGTCTCCGGGTTGTAGGGATTATACTGAATATCCTGAATGGATCCCTGCCCGACCGGAATATAGGCGAACTTCTCTACCTGAAGTGGCTGTCCGCCGCGTTCGACACTGATATGAACCGGCAGCTCCCACGTGTTCGCAACGATCGCAGCGAAACAGGCGCCCTGCGTCGTCGGCCGGAGCGCCGTCTTCAGCGCCCAGTAGTCGCACCCGTACGAGCTCTTCGACTTCTCCGCCGCCTCGCACGGGTTCGGCTCGCACTTCGCGTTGACGCACCCGAACTCGGGCCCGCACTCCTCGATCGTCACGCCATTGCAGCTGATGACCTTCTTCAGATCATTGGAACACGTGTACTCGCACTGCCCCCCCTGACCGAAGGTCCCCGTGCTCCCCCCCTCGCCGCCCTGGCCGCCGGTGCCGCCGCCGCCCGTCCCGCCGGGCCCCGAGCCGCTGCCGGTGAGCTCTCCACGGTACGAGTCCGAGCACCCGGCGAACGAGCCCGTCACACCGGCTGTCGCTGCAAAAATACCCACAATCGCGTGTCGACGGTATCTAGCTATGTTCGCCATCTCCACAGGGCTCCTTCCCCCACAAGCATCCTGAAAAACTTCGCGAATGCGAGCCTAACACGGTTCGCCCGCCCTGGGGAGGCCCGCGAAAGCGCACGCGATTTTTCAGCGGCCTCATGAGAGAGGGCTCTAGCTTTCAGGAATGCAATGCGCGCCTGACCTCGCACCATCGCCCTCTAGCGCCAGGACGGACAGAGAGGCCCTGTTCAGCGAACCGACCTCCCACCGCTCCCCTCTCCATGGGTGGGACGAGGTGGTCCGGCCAATTCGACTCCCGCGACTTCCGCGTACCTCGCCCCTACTCCCGCTCAATGAGCGTCTTCGCTGTCCGTCGCAGCCCCCGCCCGGCCGCTGCCGAAGACGCGGAAGAGCACGTACAGCGAAGGGAACAGCAGCACGAATCCGACGCCCAGGACCCAGACAAGCAATCGCAACGTCCTCGGGTTCGCCGCCGCCCCCGCGAGCGTCACGTCCGGCACCACCAGGTACGGGTACTGCGAGGCAGCCCAGCCCAGCAGGATCAGCGTGACCTGCGCCGCCGCCGCGAAGCGCGCCAGACGGAAGCGGCGCGTCCACAGCCCGAAGAACGCCGCCGTGGCCGCAATGCCCGTGGTGACGTGGAGCGGCCACGTGATCGGATGATCCGTCAGCCCCTCTCGGATGAGCGGGGCGCCCTCGAACGAGGCCGCGAAGGACGCGAGCGCGAGCGCCGCGACCACGCAGCCCGAGACGAGCGCGCGGAGACGGAAATCGTCGACGAGCGCGGGCTCCGTCGCCTCGTTGGTCAGGTAGACCGCCGCGAGGAACGCAAAGAGCGAGAGCGCGAACAGCCCGACCATGAACGGAAACAGCGAGAGCCACGGCGCGAAGAAGCCGCTCGTCACCACCCCCGACGCCACCCGGATCCGCCCCGAGGCCACCGCGCCGACGATCATGCCGAGCAGCACCGGCGCGATCACGCTCGCCAGAGAGAAGAGCAGCCCCCAGCGCTTCTGCCGCCGATCGCGCCGCGAGTCGTAGCTGCGGAAGCTGAACGCCGAGCCGCGGAACACGACGCCGAGGAGGAACAGCGTGAGGGGGACGTGCAGCGCGACCGAGATCGCCGCGAACGCCGGAGGAAACGCGGTGAAGAGCAGCACCACGACAAGGATGAGCCACACGTGGTTGGCCTCCCAGATCGGGCCCATGACCCGCTCGATGAGCGCGCGCTGCTCCTGCTTGCGCGGGCCGGAGGCGAGCAGATCCCAGACGCCGCCGCCGAAATCCGCCCCGCCGAGCAGCGCGTACAGCACGAGCGCCGCCACCATCACCCCGCCGAGGAACCACTCAACGACCATCGGCCGCGCCTCCCCCGAGCGCGCGCAGCCCGCCGCCGCCCGCCGGCCCGGCCCCGCGCGGCTCGCCGCCGCCCGCCGCCCCGTCCCCCGGCGGCGCGGCGTCTCCCGTCACCGCCAGCGGCGCCGCACGGAGCTGGCGCACGAGCAGGTAGACCACCACGACGCCGAGGAAGACATAGAGCGCCGTGAACGTCCAGAAGGGCGCCTCGAGGTGCGGGAACGGGGTCACCGCGTCGCGCGTGCGCATCGCCCCCCGCACGATCCACGGCTGGCGGCCGAACTCCGTCACCAGCCAGCCGGCCTCCATCGCCACGATGCCGAGCGGGCTCGAAACGACCACCGCCCAGAGGAACGGGCGCTGATCCGGGATCCCCCGGCGGCGCCACGCGAGCGCCGCCGCGACAAGCGCGAGCAGCGCCATCGCGGAGCCCGCGCCCACCATCACCTGGAACGAGAGGTGCGTCGCCGTCACCGGCGGCCACTCGTCGCGCGGGATCGCGTCGAGCCCCGGCACCACCGCGTCGGGATCGGCGTGCAGGAGCATCGACAGGCCGCCCGGGATCTCGAGCGCGTAGTCGACCTCGCCCCGCTCCACGTCGGGCAGGCCGCCGACGAGCAGCGGCGCGCGGGCCGAGGTCTCGAAGTGCGCCTCCATTGCCGCGAGCTTGGCGGGCTGCCCCTCGCCGACCTCGACCGCCGCGAAATGGCCGACGAACGGCTGCGCCAGCGCCGTCACCCCGGCGATCGCGAGCGTCACCGCGAATGCCTTGCGGAACAGCGGGCTCTTTGGGTGCCGCAGGAGCACGAGCGCGTGGATCCCCGTCATCACGAACGCCGTCGCCTGATAGCACGCGAGGATGCCGTGCAGCGTCTCGTGCTTCCACGGCGGGCTGAACATCGCCGCCACCGGGTCGATGTCGGCCGGGCGGCCCCCCACCATCGTGAACCCGGCAGGATCGTTCATGCACGCGTTCACCAGGATCACGAAGAACGCCGAGAGCGCGCCGCTCAGCGCCACCAGCGCGCCCGAGAGCAGGTGCAGCTTCGGCGGGAGCTTGCCCCGCCCGTAGAGGTAGATGCCGAGGAAGATCGCCTCCGTGAAGAAGGCGAACCCCTCCAGCGAGAACGGGAGCCCGATCACCTCGCCGAACGTCCCCATGAAGCTCGGCCACAGGAGCCCGAGCTCGAACGAGAGCACCGTCCCCGAGACGGCGCCCACCGCGAACAGGATCGCCGTCCCCTTCGCCATGCGCTTCGAGAACTCGAGGTAGTCTCGATCGCCCGTCCGGTGCCAGAGCGCGTCCGCGATGACCATGATCAGGGGCAGCGCCACCCCGGCGGCCGCGAAGATCATGTGAAATGCCAGCGAGAGGCCCATCTGGGCCCTGGCATAGAGGAGGCTGTTCATGAGGCCCCGTACGGCTCCCTTCTCCGGCGCGACCGCGACCGGCGCCGCGTCCGCTCTCCCGCGGCGGCGGCCCGCGCGCTCCCGGCGACCATAGGGATGCGCGCGCCGGGGACAAATAGGGTCGAACACGGCTAAGCTCCAGGGCGATGCAGACCCTTGTCGAGCTCGTCGCGCGGAAGCGCGACGGCGGGCGGCTGTCCGAGGACGAGATCGCGCGGCTCGTCCGCGCCCACGGCGACGGCGAGCTCGCCGACTACCAGATGAGCGCGCTGCTCATGGCCGTCTTCTTCCGCGGCATGGACGACGCGGAGACCGTCGCGCTCACCCGCGCGATGCTCCACTCGGGCGACGTCCTCGACCTGTCCGACGTGCCCGGACGCAAGGTCGACAAGCACTCCACCGGCGGCGTCGGCGACAAGGTCTCGATCTGCCTCGCCCCCCTCGTCGCCGCCTGCGGCGTCCCCGTGCCGATGGTGTCCGGCCGCGGCCTCGGTCACACGGGCGGCACCCTCGACAAGCTCGAGGCCATCCCGGGGTTCGACGTGGCGCTCGACGCCGCGACGTTCGCGCGCGTCGTCCGCGACGTCGGGACGTGCATGATCGGGCAGACCGCGCGGATCGCGCCGGCGGACAAGCGCATCTACGCGCTGCGCGACGTGACGGCCACGGTCGAGTCGATCCCGCTCATCGTCGCGAGCATCCTCTCGAAGAAGCTCGCCGAGGGCATCGACGCGCTCGTGCTCGACGTCAAGGTCGGGCGGGGCGCGTTCATGAAGACCCTCGACGACGCCCGCGCGCTCGGGACCGCGCTCGTGCGCGTCGGGACCGCGGCCGGAAAGCGCGTCTCCGCGCTGCTCACCGACATGAGCGCCCCGCTCGGGCGCGCCGTCGGCAACGCCATCGAGACCCGCGAGGCGATCGAGGTGCTGCACGGCCGCGGGCCGGGCGACCTCGTCGCGTGCACGCTCGCCCTCGGGGAGGAGATGCTGATCGCCGGCGGCGCCGCGGCGAGCGCGGCCGAGGCGCGGCCGAAGCTCGAGGCCGCCATCTCGAGCGGCGCCGCGGCCGAGGTCCTCGCGCGGATGATCGCGGCGCAGAATGGCGATCCGGCCGTGGTGAACGACCCCGGCCGGCTGCCCGGCGCCCCGGTCGTGATCGACGTCGCGGCCGAGGGCGAGGGGTACGTCGTCGCCGTCGATCCGCTGGAGATCGGGCTCTCCGCGGTCGCGCTCGGCGCCGGGCGGACGCGCGCCGACCAGCGCGTGGACCCCGCCGTGGGCGTCGAGCTCGCCGCCGTGCGCGGCGATCGCGTGGGCCGCGGGGCGCCCCTCGCCCGCATCCACGCCCGCCGGGCCGACGACGCCCGCGCCGCGGCCGATCGCGTCCGCGCCGCCTTCCAGCTCGGCCCGGCGCCCGCCCCGGCGCCCGCGCTCGTGCTCGAGCGCATCGAAGCGTAGTCCGCTCGCGGCCGCCGCGCCGGCCCACTAAGCTCCCGGCATGCGGACCCCGCGGCGCGACCTCACCACGCTCGGCTACCGGCGGATCATCCAGCTCCTCGTCTACCTGGTCATCATCCCCGGCGTGCTCCTGTCGGGCGTCGGCTTCCTCCTCCTCGTGCTCGGCGAGGCCCAGTACAACCTCATCGTGGGGATCCTGGTCCTCACGTTCTGCGGGACGCTCGCGACCGGGGTCATCCTCGTCTGGGTCTTCCTCCGGCGCGAGCGCAACCTGTCCGAGCTCCAGGCCGATTTCGTGTCCAAGGTCTCGCACGAGCTGCGCACGCCGCTCACGTCGATCCGGATGTTCACCGAGACGCTCAAGCTCCGGCGCGGCGACGCGCACAGCGAGGATCGCTGCATCGACGCCCTCACCAAGGAGAGCGCCCGGCTCCAGCAGCTCATCGACCGGCTGCTCGACTGGGGGCGGATGGAGAGCGGCCGGCGCGTCTACGAGCTCTCGGAGCAGGACCTCGGGGTGGTCGTCCACGAGGCGATCCACGCCTTCGAGCCGACCCGCGAGAAGCGCAGCGTCGAGCTCGACGTCTCCGTCGACGCGAACCTCCCGCCCGTGATCTGCGATCGCAGCGCGCTCGTCGACGCGATCGTGAACCTGCTCTCGAACGCCTACAAGTACGGCGGTCAGCCGAGGAAGATCAGCGTCTCCGCCCATGTCAGCAAACGGTCGGCGCTGATCACCGTCCGCGACAACGGCAAGGGCATCGCCCGCAAGGAGCACAAGCGGATCTTCGAGAAGTTCTACCGGGTCGACGACCTCCTGGCCCGGCAGCAGGAAGGCTCGGGGCTCGGGCTGTCCATCGTCAAGCACGTCATCCGGGCGCACGGGGGTCGGATCCTCGTCGAAAGCGAGCCCGGGAAGGGCAGCACCTTCACGCTCGTGCTCCCGCTCCGGGGCTCGGCGAGGGCGACCGCCGCCGCGAGGCCGCCGGCCGTCGCCAAGGCGCCCCCCGAGGCGGCGGATCACGGCGTCAGGGCGGACGCATCGCCGTAGGCGCGGCCGCCTCCGGTCCGGACATGGACATGCTAGAGGACGTGCTCAGCATGACCCGGAACCCTCAGGCACCGGCCCGGACCGTCCTGCTCGTCGAGGACGATCCCAGCATCGCTATGGGTCTCGAGATGAACCTGACCGCCGAGGGCTACCGCGTCGAGGTGGCCGAGGACGGCGAGCGCGGGCTCGCGCTCGCTCGCGCCGGCGGGATCGACCTCATCATCATCGACGTGATGCTGCCGCGCCTGAACGGCTTCGAGCTCCTGCGCATCCTCCGGAACGAGCGGCGCACCCTGCCCGTGATCATGCTGTCCGCGCGCGGCGCCGAGATGGACAAGGTGATGGGCCTCGAGCTCGGCGCCGAGGACTACATCACGAAGCCGTTCAGCCTGGCCGAGCTGCTCGCCCGCGTGAAGGCGGTGCTCCGGCGCGACGCGATCGCGCGCGCGGACGGGGCGCAGCTGCGGGCCGGCGACATCGTGATCAACGCGGCGACGCGCGAGGTCCGCCGCGGCGAGGCGCTGCTCGAGCTCACGGCGACCGAGTTCGACGTCCTGCTCTGCCTCGCCGAGGCCGGCGGCCGGGTGCTGTCCAGGGAGCAGATCCAGGCCAAGGTGTGGGGCCCGACGCACCACGGCACCCCGCGCACCATCGACAACTTCATCCTCCAGCTCCGCAACAAGCTGGAGGACAACGCGACCGCGCCGCGCCACATCCTGACCGTGCGCGGCGTCGGCTACCGCTTCGTCCCCTGATCGCGGGCCTCGCCGGCCGCGTCGCGTCGGCGAGGGCGCGCTCGGCCGGCGCGCGCCCTCGTCGACGCGCGCGCCCTTCCGGGCGGAGCGCCCGTCAGGGCGCCTGACAGAACTTGTTGATGTTGTCGACCAGCGGGTCTTCCTGCTTGATCGCCTTCTCGATCGCGGCCTGGGCGGTGTTGCTCTTCTCGGCGTCGTTCGCGTCCGCGGCGGTCGCGAGATCGCGCGCCGCCTTGGCGACGTCCTTCGCCATGGCCTGGTACTCGCCCGAGAACTTCTGCAGCTCCGGGGTGGTCAGCTTCACCTGCGCCGCGTCGGCCGCCACCTTGTCCATCGCGTCGGCCATCGCCTTCAGCTCGCTCGACCCGCCCTGATCGGCGCCGGTCTTGGTGCCCTTCTCGATGCTCTGGACGCCCTTGTTGATGACCTCGATGAGCGCGTTGCACTCCGAGACCTTGTTCTGGCCGCAGCCGCCAGCGCCGGCGACGAGCCCGAGCGCGGCGACGAGCGCCGCGAGGGTGACCTGGGTGCGCATTCTGCTGTGTCTCCTCATGTGGTGAGCGAGGCCGGTCCGCCCATCCCTAAACGCCACGGCATGAACCCACATTTTGCGGGTATGTTTCAACATGGAATCGGCGTCCCGCGTCCGCGGGCGCCGCGCGGGTCATGCTCGAACCCGCCAGTTGCCCTGGAAAGTTCGGCCGATGTCGTCGGCTGTGGGATCCGTGATGATGAGCTCCGGCCGGCCGCCTTGCGCGAACACGATCGTGTTCTGCCGGAAGACGCGGCCGAAGGCGATCGCCTCGTCCCGGTCCATGCCGTGGACGAGCCAGGCCGGCTCGCGCCAGATGCCCTCCGGCTCCGCCTCGGAGCCGACGCACGGCTCGACCCGGTAGCACCCGAGGATCAAGAGATCGCGGAGGACGTGGTGGCGCTGATCGTTGACCCGGCGGGGGATCAGCATCGAGCGCGGGTTGTAGGCGGTGAGCACGGCGAACTTGCGGGTCAGGAGGTCGGGGAGCCCGGCCTGATCCTGGACGATCTCGCCGTCCAGCGAGACGCGCAGCGTCCCCGCCGCCGTGGGGAACTCGTAGATGGTCGAGAAGTACGACCGGAGGAGCGTCTGATCCATCGTGAAGCGGTGGGTGTGAGGGGGCCGCGGCGCTCGGCGCACCGGGTGCGTCGCCTTGCAGAGGGGCCCGTGGCGTGAGCGCCCGGGCCGCCGGGCGCGACGGCGGAGGGTTACCAGAGACGCGCGGCTCTGGCTACTCGCCGGCGTCCCGCGCCGCCGGCGGCGCGCCGGAGCCGGCGCGCGCTTCCCCTGCCCCGCCCGGTGCGCTAAGCGTTCCGCGCGATCGCCCGGCCTGCCCGCGCGGGCCGCGCCGGCCGCCCTGACCCCCTGCGCTCCGATGTCCCGATGATCGAGGTCGAGCACCTCTCCAAGTCCTACGGCGCCCACCTCGCGGTGAGCGACCTCTCCTTCCGGGTGAGCCAGGGCGAGATCGTCGGGTTCCTCGGGCCGAACGGGGCGGGCAAGAGCACGACCCTCCGCATCCTCGCGGGGTTCCTGGGCGCGACCTCCGGCCGGGTGCGGGTCGCCGGCCACGACATCGCCGAGGAGCCGATGCGCGCGCGGGCGTCGCTCGGGTACATGCCCGAGACGTCGCCGCTCTACCCGGAGATGCGCGTCGCGGAGTACCTCGCGTTCCGCGCCGAGCTGAAGCTCGTGCCGCGGCGCGCGCGCCGCGAGGCGGTCGCGCGCGCCCTGCGCGACGCGCGCGTCGAGGACGTCGCGAGCGTCATGATCGGCCACCTCTCGAAGGGCTACCGCCAGCGCGTCGGCCTCGCGGACGCGCTCGTCAGCGATCCGCCGCTGCTCATCCTGGACGAGCCGACGGCGGGCCTCGATCCGAACCAGATCCGCGAGGTGCGCGCGCTCGTCCGGAGGCTCGGCCGCGACCGCACGGTGCTCCTCTCGACGCACATCCTCTCCGAGGTCGAGGCGACGTGCACGCGCGCGGTCGTGATCGCCCGCGGCAGGCTGGTCGCGGAGGGCTCGATCGACGAGATCCGCGCGATGCGCCGCGCGTCCGGCGTGCGCGTCGCGGTGCGCGGCGCGGCGGACGCGGCGCTCGCGGCGGCGCGCGGCGCGGCGGGGGTGCGCTCGGCCGAGGCGGAGGCGGCCGGCGACGCGGCGCGGCTCACGGTCGAGTTCGACGCCGGCGCCGACCCGGGCGAGGCGACCGAGCGCCTCGTGAGCGCGCTCGTCGGCGCGGGCCTCGGCGTGCGCGAGCTCGTCCCCCGCGCTCCATCCCTGGAGCAGGTCTTCTCCGAGCTGACCGCCCAAGGCGACGCGCAGGGCGGCGCCGGCGAGCCGGGCGCGGCCGCGGCGGGCGACGCCGACGCGCGCGCCGGACGAGCGGCCCGGAAAAAGGCGAGCGCGGCGCGGCGCGGCGCGGGCGGCGCGGCGAAGGAGCGGCGGTGAGGGGCTTCTGGCCGATCTTCAAGCGGGAGCTCTTCTCGCTCTTCGTGACGCCGCTCGCGTGGGTGCTGATCACCACGTTCCTGCTCGTGCAGGGCGTGCACTTCTTCCTGATCGCGACCCAGTTCGCGGGCGAGGCGGAGCTCTCCGCCGACACGGGGCCCGTGCAGGTCTTCTTCGGCCAGACGATCCTGATCTACCTGCCGCTGCTCTTCGTGTGCCCGCTGCTCACGATGCGCCTCTTCGCGGAGGAGCGCCGGAGCGGCACGATCGAGGCGCTCCTCACGGCGCCGGTGGGCTCCGCGGGCGTCGTGCTGGCGAAGTACGCCGCGGCGCTCGTGACGTACATCGCGATGTGGGCGCCGACGCTGCTCTACGTGGTGCTCATCGCCAGGACGGGCGAGCTCGACTGGCGGGTGGTGGGGTCGAGCTACCTCGCCGTCGTCGCGGTCGGCGCCGGCTACCTCGCGATCGGGACGATGACGAGCGCGCTCACGAAGAGCCAGCTCATGGCCGCGGTGCTCAGCACGATGGCGGTGATGGGCCTGTTCATCCTCGGCATCGGGGAGTTCATCTTCCCGGACGGCCCGGCGCACGACCTCTGCTCCTACGTCTCGGTCTGGACGCAGATGAACGATTTCTCCCGCGGGATCGTCGACCTGCGCCGGCTCGTGTTCGACGCGACGGTGGTCGCGCTGCCGCTGTTCGTGACCGTGCGCGCGGTGGACGCGTGGAGGTGGGGCTGATGGGCGACGAGCGGCCCGATCCTCCGTCTGCGCACGATGAGAGCCCGCCTCCGCGGGTCCCTCCGGGTACTTCGCTCGGCGAGAAGCTCTCGACGAGCGTCGGGATCATCGCGGCGATGGTGCTCGCGGTGCTCGTCAACCTGCTCGTCGCCCGCCACTACAAGCGCTGGGACTGGACGCAGGGCGGCCTGTACACGCTGAGCGACGCGACCGTCTCGACGCTGCGCGCGCTCGAGGAGCCGATCCGCGTCTACGTCCTGCTCTCCGAGGCCGACCCCCTGACGCTCTCGGTGCGGCACCTGCTCGACGCGTACCGGGCCGAGACGACGCGGCTCGAGGTCGCGGTGACCGACCCCGACCGGCGCCCGGCGGAGTTCCTCGCCGTGCAGCAGCGCTACGGGGTCGTCGCGGGCAAGACCGAGGACGGGCGGATCGTCACGGACGCGGCGATCATCGTCGCGCGCGGGGACCGGCCCCATTTCCTCAGCGCGAGCGACCTCGTCGAGGTCGAGGACGAGGACGACCTGCGGGCCCGCCCGCGGCTCGAGCAGGCGCTGACCGGCGCGATCCGGAGCGTCCTCCGCAGCGACCGACCGAGGGTCTGCTTCGCGAGCGGCCACGGCGAGAAGTCGATCGACGTCGGCGGCGCCGACGGGCTCGCGGCGCTCAAGGACCGGCTCAACAAGAACAACTACGAGGTCGTGGAGCTCGGCGGCGGCCGCGGCGGCCACGACCACGGCGACCACGACCACGGCGACGAGCCCGGCGCCGCGCCGGAGGAGCCGGCGCCCGAGGCCGATCTCGGCCGCTGCCGCGTGCTCGTCCTCGCCGGACCGAGCCAGCCGGTGCCCCCCGGCGACGTGGCCCGCTACCGCGCGTTCATCGAGGAGGGCGGCAGCGCGCTGCTCGCGATCGGCCCGGTGCCGGACGAGAGCGAGCAGCGGTACGTGGACCTCGGGCTCGCGGGCCTGCTCGCCGTGGCGGGCGTCGAGCTCCGGTCCGACTTCGTGTTCGAGCTCGACCCGAAGCTCCGCTCGACGCAGGGCTTCGGCGAGACCTTCGCGCCCGTCGTGAGGCCGCACCCGATCACCGAGGGGCTCGTCAAGGCGGCCGACCAGGGGCTCGGCCCGGTGCTCACGGTGGCCAGCTCGCTCGGGCCCGCGGCGAGCGGGCCCGTGGCCCCGGCGCCGCTGCTCGTCACGAGCGACAAGGCCTTCGGCATGGTCGACTTCTTCGGCTGGGCCCGCGACCCGTCCGAGCCGAAGCCGCGCGACGGCGATCACCCGGGGCCGCTCACGGTCGCCTACGCCGCGGAGCTGCCGAAGCCCGCGGGATCCAGCGCCGCGCACGGGCCGCGCGTCGTGGTGATCAGCTCGCCCAGCGCGCTCTACAGCGCGAACTGGCAGAGCCCCGAGCTCCGCGGGACGGCCGTGTTCGTCGAGAGCGCGCTCTCCTGGCTCGCCGCGAGCCCGCCCATGCTCGACATCCCCGACAAGCCCGCGGTCACCGCGGGCCTCCGGCTCAGCGAGGACGCGCTCGCCGGCGTCTTCCGCTACGTCGTCGTCTACATGCCGCTCGCCGCGGCCCTCCTGGGCCTCGCCGTGCACCTCTCGCGGCGCGGCTCCGAGCGCCGCCCCGGCGGCCCCGACGACAAGCGCGGCCCCGGGTCGCCGGCCGGGCGCGGCGCGCCGGGCGGGGCCGAGCGCGAAGGGGCGCCGTGACTCGCATGCGGCGCCTCCGCCGGCACGCGACGACGCTGATCCTCGTCGCGCTCGCCGCCGCGGCGGCCGTCGCGCTCTTCGTGCTCGACCGGGGCGCGGTGTCGACCGACGAGGCCGAGCGCCGCAAGAAGCACCTGTTCGAGGCGTGGCGCCCCGACGAGATCACCGAGCTCACCGTGACGGTGGCGCCGCCCGGCGCGCCCCCCGCCGCGCAGCAGACCGCGCGGCTCACCCGCGGCGACGTCGACGACGCCGGCCAGCGCCCGTGGCGCGTCGAGATCGACGGCCAACGCTACCCCGCCGACGAGCCCACGGTCGATCGGCTCCTCGGCACGCTCGAGTTCGCGACGGCGGAGCGCCGCGTCTCCGCGGAGGCGAGCGACCGCGCCGCCCTCGGCCTCACCGCGCCCCGGCTCACGATCGCGCTCTCGATGGGCCCGCGCCGCGAGCGGCTGCTGCTCGGCGGCGGCGCCCCGACGCCGCCCGGCGCGGTCTACGCCGAGGTCGCCGGCCGCGGCGTCTTCGTCATCACGAAGCAGCTCGCCGCCGCCCTCGACGTGCCGCCGGATCGCTTCCGCACCCGGAGCTTCGTCCCCTACCTCCCGTCGGAGCTCTCGGGGCTCACGCTCGAGGGCGCGGGCGGCTCGCGGCGGTTCTCGCGCGCCCCGTGGGGCGGCGGCCGCGGCGCCGGCTTCCGCTTCGCCGAGGGCTCGCCCGAGGGCAGCGGCGTCCGCGTCAGCGCGCCGGCGCTCGAGCTCGTGCTCTCGGCGCTCGGCCGCATGCAGGCCGAGGCGTTCCTCTCCGACGAGGAGGCCGAGCAGGCCGCGGCCTCCGGCGGCCCCCGGGTCACGCTGACGCTCCTGCCGAGCGATCCCTCGGCGAAGCCTGGCGTGATCGACGTCGGCGGCGCCTGCCCCGACAGGCCCGACCACGTCGTCGCGGTGCGGCGCGAGCCCACGCGCGCGGCCGCGTGCGTGCCCGCGAGCGCGCTCGATCCGCTCACCGAGGAGGCGTCGCGCTTCGTCGACCTCGCCCTCGTCGCCGCGCCGCTCGACGAGGTCGCCGAGGTGAAGCTCTCGGCCGGCGAGCCCGGCGCGCCCTCGCTGGAGCTCGCGCGCGCCGGCAGCGAGTGGCACCTGCGCGCCCCCGAGGACCGCCCCGTCCCGACCGAGACGGGCCGCGCCCTCGTGCAGGCGATCCTCGACGTGCGCGCGGCGCGCCTCCTCCCCGCGGCGAGCGACCCGAAGGCGCTCGGCCTGGAGCCGCCGCGGGCCACCCTCCGCGTCGTGTCGACGCCCGCGGCGGCCGGCGAGGGCGAGCCGCAGGAGCGGATCGAGACGCTCGAGATCGGCGCCGAGCAGGCCGGCGTGGTGCGCGTCCGGCGGCTCGAGGACGGCGCGATCGCCGAGCTCCCGGCCGCGGCCGCCGGCGCGCTCCTCCCCTCCGCGGTCTCGCTGCGCTCGATGGAGGTGTTCGATTTCGCGCCGGATCAGGTCAGCGCGCTGCGGATCGAGCGCGCCGGCCTGGTCCAACGGCTCCGCCGGACGGGCGAGGGCGCGTGGCAGCTCGTCGAGCCGACCGGCGCGGGCCTGGCCGCCGACGGCGGGCTCGCGGACGAGCTCGCCGCGCAGCTCGCCGGCCTCAAGGCCGAGCGCTGGGTCGCCTCGGACGCCGCCCAGGGCTACGGGCTCGCCGCGCCCCGGCTCGTGATCGAGGCCGAGCTCACCGCGGCGCCGGAGGACGGCGGCGCGGCGTCGGGCACCGCGCGGGTGGAGCTCGGCGCGCACGCCGGTGCGGGCTCGTTCGCGCGCGCCGGCGGCGGCGCCGCCGTGTTCGTCGCGCCGCCGTCGCTCGAGGCCGCGGCCGGGCGCCTGCTGCTCCGCCGCGACGTCTTCCTCGTCGCGCCCGAGGACGTCGCGCGGGTGACGCTGACCCCGCGGGACGGCAAGCCGGTCGTGCTCGAGGGCTCTCCGCACGGCTTCACCGTCGCGGGGGCGGCCGATCCGGCGAGCGCCACCGCGACCGCCGCGCGCGTCCGGGACGCGCTCGCCGATCTGCGCGCCGAGGGCGCCGTGGCCCTGGGCTCGCCGGAGCGGCACCACGGCCTCGACCCGCCGCGGCTCCGGGTCGCCATCGAGCTGGCCCGGCCGCAGCCCGCGCCGGCGGGCGCAGGTGGCGCGGGCGCGCCGCGCTCGTCCGAGGGGTCGTTCACGATCGCGATCGGCGCGGGCGACGCTTTCCGCGGCACGAACGTCTTCTATGCCCGTCGCGACGGCGTGCGCGCGGTCTACGCCATCGCGCGGTCCCGGGTGAGGCCGCTGCTCGAGGCGGCGGGCGTCTCTGGCGCGGACTGAGCGGCCCTGCTCGGCGGAGCGGACTGTTTCGTACTATTTCGTTCTGGCGACCCAGCTGTGCTAGGCGACGTGGTGGACATGGCGAAGGCGGACATGGCGAAGCGGCAGCGCCCGCTGACGGTCGACATCCCCCGTCCCGGCGACGAGCAGCCGGTCTGGTCGCGGGTCGGGGTGATCGCGCTCGTGGGGTTCGTCGTGGGCGTCGCCTGGCCCAAGCTCGCCGGGGTCCGCATCGGCCCGAGCGTCCCCGGCGACCTCAAGCCGACCGCCGAGACGGCGGCCGCGGCGGCCGCGCCCCCTCCCGCGGCGGCCGCGCCCGGGACCGCGGAGCCCGAGGCCAAGCCGCCGGAGCCCGCGCAGAACCAGCAGCAGGTCGTGGTCGGCCCCGGCAGGATCACGCGCTGCTCCGACAAGAAGAACAAGAAGATCGAGGACTGCGGAGAGCTCCAGTTCGACCCGATCGCGCTGCCCCGGCTGAAGGAGCTGGCCCAGTGTCCGGCGGCGCTCGGCGCCGACGGCAAGCTCCCGATCGGCTTCGAGCTGAACTTCGAGAAAAAAGAGGTCCAGGTCGTCAAGGGGAAGAAGACGAGCCTGCCCGCCTCGACGGTCAGCGGCATTCTCCAGTGCGCCGCCCGCGAGTTCTCGAACGTCTCGCTCGAGGAGGTCCCGCACAAGTACCGCCGCTACTCCCTCGTTTACACCGCCACGTTCCACCCCCCCGGCGCGGCCGCGGAGGCCGCGAAGACGGAAGCCGGCGGCGAGGAGCAGGAGCGCGCCGCCGGCACGACCACGAGCGAGACCGCCGTGAGCGGCCTGGCCACGGTGAGCTGGGACACCGCGCTCGTCCGCGGGGCGCCCAAGGAGGGCGATGTGGTCATGCGCCTCGTGCGCGGCACGCGCGTCAAGCTCATTGGCCGGCAGAACGACTGGTACAAGGTCGAGCACCGGGGAAAGACGGGCTGGATGTACCGCGGCGCCATCGGCCTTTAGCCGTCCGGCGCGGGCGCTGCCCCGCGCGGGCGGCGTCGTCAGGCGCGGATTCCAGACCCACGACCGGGCGAGCGCGCGTCGGTTCGCGTAGAATGGCGGTGTCCGATGACGCGCAAGCTGTCGCTCCCGCTGATTTCCATGGGCCGCCCCGATCGCGCCGCGTCCGCCGCCGCGAAGCCCACGGTCGACGCGGTGCGCGAGCGCCTCGGCGGGCGCGCGTCGAGCGAGCCCGGGGTGGGCGAGCTGGTCCTGCTGACCACCGCCGCGGGCAAGGCGCTGCCCGGGGTGGTCCTCTTCCGGCGCGGCGCCGTGGTCGATGTGTGGATCGACGCTGCCGAGGCAATAGTTTCCGTCCAGGACACAAGCAAGCGCACCGTTCCTGGGCGTTCCGCGGCCCACCGGGGGCTGGTTCGCCGGGCCCGTCCTTCGGACCTCGCGCCGTTGCGCGCCCCTTCCCCGGAGTCGCTCGTCGCCGTCGCCGCGGACGCGCGCGTCTTTGCCGCCCTGAGCGAGGGTCAACGCATCCGGTTTCAAGACGGCAGCGATCTCGCCGAAGGCATGCTTGTCGAGAAATGCCGCTTCGGCGGGCTGGTGCAGCGCGACGACGGGGTCATCGTCGGCGTCGGTTTCCGCCGTCTCTGGCCGGCGCAGGCCGAAGGTGCCCCGCGGAACTGACATGCTCATGCGGGCGCGCCGGCCCCCTGGCGCGCCCGCGCGCAACCCACGTCCGGCTTGTACCTCCTCCGCGAACGCGATAAGAGGGGCGGCGTCATCGTAGCTCGCGCGCCGCGCGGCCAGGTTGGAGGAAACCGCCCTTGAAGCTCGCCCTCTCGTTCACGGTCGCCCTCGCGCTCGCCATGCTCGCGGGCTGTGGGGCCTCTCCCTCGGGTCTGTGCGAAGATAAGTGCGATTGCACCGGATCGTGCAGCGAGAGAGACGAGGTGGAGTGTATCGACGCCCTCGAGGACGCCGAGCGGACTTCCGAGTACGAAGGCTGCGAGGACCAGTTCGACGAGGCGATCTCCTGCATCGACGACGAGTTCGTGTGCGACGGACGTGACGTCGATATCTCCGGATGCAACCGGCCGCTGGAGAACCTCGGTCGGTGCGCCGGACCGCTCGTATCCCTCGCGGTTTACGCTCAGTTCGAGTGATTGAGCACGGGCTACGCGTGCCATGCGCGGCCCGCGTAGCCCCTTCAGCCCACCACGACGCGCCCCCCCTCGCCGGCGGTGGACCGTCCTGCCGGGCGCGCCCCTGCCGGCTGAGCCGTGCGCGTCGCTCGGCATCCGTCGATGCGCCCTCGCGTCGACTGCGACGCTGCCTGTAGAGCCCCAGCGGGCAAGAGGTGTGCTGTGGAGGTCCTCTCGGAGAGAGGGAACGCCGGAGCGCCCGGCCGCGCGCCGGGGACGCGAGAGGGGCTATTCGCCGAGGTGGGTGCGGACCTTCATGAGCAGCGTATCGCTGTCAAAAGGCTTGATGAGGTAGTCGGTGCATCCGTTGGCGAAGCCGATCTTGATGCTCGTCTGATCGCTCCTCGTCGTCATCATGATGATCGGCACGGTCTTGGTCGCGTCGAACGCGCGAAGCCACCTGCAGGCCTGAAAGCCGTCCATCGCAGGCATGACGACGTCCATCAGGATGAGGTCGGGCCGCTCCGACACGGCCTTCGCGATGGCCTCCTTGCCGTTGCGCGCGATGACGATGTCGTAGTCGTCCTCACCGAGCGTCAGCTGCTGTGACAGCAGCGAGGTCAGCGAGTCGTCGACGACGAGGATCTTCTTCTTTCGAGCGGTCGCGCTGGGTTCGCTACTTGGCGCGGACGGCCGGCTCCGCGGCGCCGAGTCGGAAGCGGAGGCCGTTTCCGGAGAGCTCTTTCGCGAGGAGTCGACACGACGATCGGCCATGAGGGAGCCTCCATGAGGAGGCGCCGTTCCCTAGGGCGCCTCCGGAGTGTTCAGGTTGCAACGAGTGGTCCCCCCGTCACCTTACCAGGATCGCTACCGCACAGGAACCAAGTTCCACTGTCACCTGATGTGGCCAAACCCGCGAAAGCACTCCTGAACCGTCCGCCGGGGCGCGCGCGGCGGATGCGCGGCGCGCCAACCGTTGAGACCGCCTGGCTCCCTGGACGAAAGGCCGAGTCGCCCAGGTGTCCACGGCAACTTCAACGCCGGACGGCGCAGAGGAGCACGCAGGGGTGTGACGAAGGGGCAGCGAGCGCCTGCTCGCCGAGACAAGAAAGAAAGGGTAGTGCCCAGGGACGGAATCGAACCGCCCACACGAGGATTTTCAATCCTCTGCTCTACCAACTGAGCTACCTGGGCTTGCTGCGGGCCCCGCGCTTGCGCCGGGGCGTCGGTCACGGGCGGGCTACGTTACGCGGATGTGGGCGTATGTCAAGGAATTCTTCGGCCCGTCCTGCTCGTGCCTCGTCGGAGGCCGAGGGAGCGCCGGCAAGCTGCCCGCGCGGCGCGCGGCGCGCTCACCCCCCGGGGTCTTCCGCTCCCGCCGCCGAGCGCGGCGCGAGCTCCTGCGCGGGCGCGGAGCGATCGACCAGGCGGAGGGCGGCCGCGAGCCAGGAGGCGCGCAGGTACGCGGCGGCCGCGAGCGCCGCGAGCTGCGCGGCGAACGCGGAGGCGACGCGCGGGCCGGTGCCGGCGCCGGCGAGGTGCACGCCCCACGCCCCGCCGGCGAGCGCCACGGCGGCGAGCGCGCCCCGGGACGCGCAGGCCCAGGCGGCCGCGAGCGGCGCGGCACGCAGCGCGTCGAGGCCCCGGGCGACGGCGGTGTAGAACCCCCGTTGCTCGGCGACGAGGGCGGCCCGCGCGAGGTCGTGGAGCAGGCCGATCGCCGCGACGTGCGCCAGCGCGACCGCGGCGACGGCCCCCGCCGCGAGGTCGCGGCTGCGCGGCACGGAGAAGAGCGCGGCGCAGAGCTTCGTCCCGGGGAGCAGGACGAGCGCGGCGGCCGTGACCTGCGCCGCGAGCGCGACGCCCCAGAGCAGCGCGAGCGGCCCGAGGGCGCGCGCGGCGCGGCCGCCCACGGCCTGCGCGGAGAGCGGCCCCGGCTGGCTGAGCGCGGCCAGGAGCAGCGCGAGCGGGACCAGCCCGAGCGCGGCGGCGAGCAGGGCGCCCCCGCCGAGCTGCGCGGCGAAGGCCCCGGCGGCGCGCGCCCCGAGGCGCGCGAGCTCGCTGAGCATGAGCCCGCCGGGATCGAACAGGATCGCATCGCCGCGCGGGTGGTCGCCGACCACCTGGGCCGCGAAGACGGACAGCGGCGCGGCGACGACCAGCGAGGCCAGCGCCCGGTAGCCGAAGTAGAGCCCGACCGCGCCGAGCCGCTCGTGCGCGGCGGGGCGCCGCGCGGCTGGCCGGGCGGACGGCGGATCGGCGCCTGCGGCCGCCGCCCCGCCCGGAACCGTCGCGCCCTCCTCCGCCGGCTCGCTCATGGCCCGAGGAGCGTGAGCGCGATCCCCACGGCGAAGCTCGCGCGCGCGAGCACGCTGGGCGCGAGGAGGTCCGGGTCCACCCGGAGCGCGTTGTTCGCGAGGTCCTCGTCGAGCAGCACCCGACGATCGGGGTCGATCACCACGGCGACGAGCGGCGAGGCGCCGGCGTAGGGGATCCTGGCGGCGCTCTCGTGCGCCGGCCAGGGGACCCGCTGCACGACGCCGTCCGCGCCGTGCAGGGCGACGTCGACGGGGAGCGCGAGCGGGCCGCGGCGCCGCACCACGGCGTGGCCGCGGTAGGCCGCTCTCTCGTGGCCGCCCTCGCCCGGAGCGGGCTCCGCGGCGTCGGCGGGCCACGAGTGGAACGTCGCGACCGCGTAGTCGACCCACGCGCGGTCGAAGAGCCCGGCGCGGAGCGCCTCGGCCGCCGGGTCGCCCACCTCCCGCCGCACGGCGTCGAGCAGCGCCTCGGGGCCGGGGTGACCGAACCGGTTCTCGCGCGCGTAGCGGCCCACGGCCCGTCGAACGAGGTCCTCGCCGTACACGCCGGCGAGGGTCGCGAGGAGGATCGCGGGCCTCCCGTACACGAGCCCGGCGTAGTCCGCCCCGTCGACGAAGCTCGTCGCCGGCTGCGCGACGGCGCCGCTCTGGCCCGACGCGAGCGCGTCGGCGCGGTACTGCGTCCGGAGGTCGATCTCGAGCCCCGGCAGCCGCGCCGCCGAGCCGTCGCCGTAGCGCGCGCGGAGCGCGCCGATCTCGGCGTAGGTGGTGAGGCCTTCGTCGAGGAACGGGTAGCGGTGCTCGTCCGTGGCGACGAGGCCGTAGAACCACTGGTGCGCGAGCTCGTGGATCGTGACCGCCTCGACGAAGCGCACGCCCGCCGCGGGCCAGAGCCAGCTGCCGCCGGTCGTGATGAGCGTCGGGTACTCCATCCCGCCGGCCTCTTCGGCGCCCTCCGGCGGGTGCACGATCGTGAGCGTGCCGTACGGGTAGCGGCCGAACGCCGCGCCGAGGTGCGCGAGGCCGAACCGGGCCAGGTCGATCTCGAGCGCCGCCTCGCGCTCGCTCCCCTCGGGGAAGAGGCACCGGATGGCGACGCCCTCGTCGGTCGTCGCGCGCACCTCGCGGAAGCGGTCCCACGCGGCGAAGGCGAAGTCGTGCACGTCCTCCTGCACGAACCTCCGGATCGCGCGGCCGTCCCGCCGCTGCTCCTCGACGAGCCGGCCGGTGGCGCCGACCGTGAACCCCTCCGGGACGTCGACGGTCACATCGTAGGCCCCGAAGTCGGCGTAGAACTCCGAGAGCCGGTGGAAGGCGAAGTGCGCCCAGGTCCCGTCGGGCTCGAGGCGCGCGATCTTCGGGAACCACTGCCCCACCATGTGAAAGCTCCCGTAGTGGCCCGTCCTGAGCGCGAGCGACGGCAGGCGCGCGTCCCAGGCGAGATCGATCGTGATCGCATCGCCCGGAGCGACGGGCCGCGGCAGCTCGACGCGGATGTCGGTCTCGTCGTCGGGATCGCCGGGCGTCGTGGGTTTCCCCTGGGGCCAGACGTCCGCGCCGTCCATCTCGCGGACCGCGAACCGTGTCACCTGGATATGCCCGTAATCGCTGAGGATCTCGTTGCCTCGAAAGCCCCCGATGGCCGACCTCAGGAACACGGTGCGCTGGTCCTTGAAGCCGTTCAGGTAGAGGTGGACGAACAGCTCGCGCTGCGGCTCGCGCGACGCGTTCCGCCAGACCAGCGTGCCCTCGCCGCGCATCGTGTGCTGCGCCGGATCGAGGGTCGCGCGCAGCGTGTAGCTCGCGATCGGATCGGCGCGCGGCGCGAGCTCGGCGTCGGCGGGAGGCGCCGGCACCGGCGGCGGCGTCGCGCGGGCGGCGTCCGCGGCGCCGGCGTGGCCGGCGCCGGCGGCGGGCGGCGGCTGCGCCGGAGCGTCGAGCGCGATCGCGGCGAGGAGGGGCGCGCCCGCGCGGCCCGCGAGCAGCGCGAGGAAGAGACCGACAGCGGCCTGGAGAGCCGTGCGCACCGGTGCACCCTAGCGAGCCAGCGTCATCGCGGAAAGGCGCGTCGGCGGACGCGGCGGCCCGCTCGGCGCGGTTCGAGGCGAGGCAGGGACCTCAGGCGACGCCGGCGCCTACACGCCGCAGACGATCCCCTCCTGCACGAGCTCGTACAGGAGCCGCAAGGCCTCGAGCGTCTGCATGCCCGACACGTCGAGGATCTCGTCGATCGAGCTGTACCCGTCGATGCACGACAGCAAGAAGCCCGCGCGGTGATCGAGGTTCAGCGAGCGGAGCTGGTCCGGCGGCACCGCGAGGCGGAGCACGCGCGAGCCGTCGCCGAGGCGCGACTGGTACATCTGGCGCAGCATCTCGACGCAGCTGTCGGCGTACTGCCGCGCCATCCAGTCCTTCGGGTTCTCCTCTAGCAGCCCCTCCGCGAGGACGAGCGCGCCGCCGAAGTCGCCCTGATCGAAGCGGTGCTGCATCTGCTCCCGCGGCCCCGGCGCGCTCATCTGGGGCTCGGTCGTCCGGGAATGAACCCCCTTGTCCACCCGCGCGACCACCGCCGGCGCGCGATCCGTCTCGGTCCGGCGCGGCGGGCGCGCCCCGCCCTGCGCGTCGCCGGAGACCCGGTACGAGGTGGAGCCGGCGAGCGCGCCCGTCCCGCCGCGGAAGGCGGGCTCGTCGTCCTCCACGATCAGGCCGTAGCGGAGCGTGCCGGGCGGCGGCGTGACCGGCTGCTCGTCCGCGGCGGGGATCGGCTCCTCGAAGCCGAGATCGAGCCGGAAATCGATGCCCAGCGGGCCGCCCTCGTCCGAGCCGTACCCGCGGCCCCGCGCGCTCGATGGGAGGTGGACGTCGCGCGCGTCGACCGGAGGGCCGCCGAAGACGTCGATCTCGCCGAAGCTGTGCGGGTACGGCTGGCTCGGCTCGCGCAGGAGATCGTCGTCGAGGTCCCGCCCGAACTCGTGGTCGCCCTCGAGCGACCCGAAGCCCATCCGGCCGCCGGGCCGCGACGGGACCCCGGGCTCGTCGCACTCCAGCCCGAGCCGCCCGGCCTCCAGGCCGGGCGCGCCGTGCCTGCTCGAGAAGCTGCTGCCGGGCGGCGGCTCCCAGGGGATCGTCCTGCGCGGCGGCACCGGCGGGTACTCCTCCGGTGGGGGCTCGGGCGGGCGCGGCCGCTGCGCGGTGATCTCGGAGCTCGAATGAGAGCGGCGGGTCATCATCTTTGCCACGTACTCGCTGACCGGGATCGGCGGCGGAAGGGTGATCTTGCCCTCGGAGTCCGGCGGCAGGGGCGAGCCGGAGGGCGGGGTCGCCCCCAGCCGGGACGAGCCCGGCTCCCCGCGCGCGAGCGCGGTGAGCGCGAGGATCTCCTCCGAGGCGACCGGCTGGGTGTCCTCGAGCTCGTCCACCTCATCGTGCCCCCAGGAGGAGTCCAGGGTCTTGGAGTCAGGCGGCACCGACCGCATCGTCTTCCCTCATCGCGGCCACCGTTCACCCCTGTGGCCTGGCTACGACACCCTTGAACATCCGGTGGGTGCGCGAGAGCGCCTCCATCTGCTCCTTGACCGCGGCCGCGTCGCGCCGGCCGATGGCCTGGCGCGAGCGGTCGACGATCCCGCGCGCCTTGCCGATGGCGTCGCGGCCGAAATCGCTGGACGCCACGATCTGCTCGACCTGCGGGAACATCCGCTCGATCTCGGCGATGAGCTTCTCGGCCTCCTGCCGGACGCCCTCGAACTGGTCGCTCGCGCGGCGATCGACGAGGTACTCCTTCGCGGCCTCCATCATCTCGCCGACCTCCTCCTTCGTGAGGCCGCTCGACGCGGTGACCTGGATCGACTGCTGCTGGCCGGTCTCGAGATCCTTCGCGCTCACGGAGACGATGCCGTCGCTGTTGATCTCGAACGTCACCTCGATCTCGACCTGGCCCTTCGGGGCGCGGCGCAGGCCCGTGAGGATGAACTCGCCGAGCAGCTCGTTGTCCGTCGCCTTCTGGTGCTCGCCCTGCATGACCAGGATCTTCACCGCGGTCTGGTTGTCGCGGCTCGTCGTGAAGATCTTCGACCGGCTCGTGGGGACGGTCGTGTTCTGGGGGATGAGCTCCTCGAAGTTCGACCCGAAGGTCATGATGCCGAGCGCGTGCGGCGTGACGTCGAGCAGGATCATCTGCTTCGTCTCGTCCACGAGGGCGGCGCCCTGCACCGCCGCGCCGAGCGCGACCACCTCGTCGGGGTGCACCCCCTTGCACGGCTCGCGCTCGAAGAAGTCGCGCACGGCCTCCTGCACCCGCGGCATGCGCGTCATGCCGCCGACGAGCACGACGTCCTCGATCTCGTCGCGATCGAGCCGCGCGTCCTCGAGCGTCTGGCTGCAGATCTCGATGCACCGCTCGACGAGGTCCTCGCACAGGTCCTGGAGCGTGGCCCGCGAGAGCGTGCGCTGGAGGTGGAGCGCCTCGTTCCGCGCGCTCGAGATGATGAACGGCAGGTTGATCTCGGTCTCGAGCACGCTGGACAGCTCGCACTTCGCCTTCTCGGCCGCGTCCTTGAGCCGCTGGAGCGCCATCCTGTCCTGCCGCAGGTCGACGTCGTGCTGCTCCTTGAAGCCCTGCACGAGCCAGTCGATGACCCGCGCGTCGAAATCCTCGCCGCCGAGGAACGTGTCGCCCGCGGTGGCGATGACCTTGAAGACGCCGCCCGCGCCGATCTCGAGCACGGAGATGTCGAACGTGCCGCCGCCGAGGTCGAAGACGGCGATCGTCTTCTCGACGTTCTTGCCGAACCCGTACGCGAGCGCCGCCGCCGTCGGCTCGTTGACGATGCGGATGACGTCGAGCCCAGCGATCTGACCCGCGTCCTTCGTCGCCTGCCGCTGGTTGTCGTTGAAGTAGGCGGGGACGGTGATCACCGCCTTCGAGACCGGCTCGTTGAGGTAGTCCTCGGCGAACAGCTTCATCTCCTGGAGGACCATCGCGCTGATCTCGGGGACCGAGTACGTCTTGTCGCGCAGCTGGATGCGGACGTCGCCGTGCGGGCCCTCGACGATCTTGTACGAGGCTGTCAGGATCGCGTTCTTCACCTGCGGGGACGACCACTTCCGACCGATCAGCCGCTTCGCGGCGTAGACCGTGTTCTCGGCGTTGGTGATCGCCTGCCGCTTCGCGATGTGCCCGCAGAGCCGCTTGCCGGCCTCGGTGATCGCGACCATGGACGGCGTCGTCTTGTACCCACCGCGATTCGGGATGACGGTCGGGACGCCCTCCTCGACGATGGCAACGCACGAGTTCGTGGTGCCAAGGTCAATGCCGATGACACGCTCCATCGATGCCGCTGCTCCTCTTGTGATCTTCGGCTTGTGATCTTCGGCCCGAACGGCCGCCGAGGTCACGATGCTAGACCGTTTCGCGGTGCCGAGCGGGCCAATCGTGCGCGGCCCGCTCCGGAAGGCGCCGCCGCCGGCCCGACCCGGCTGCGCCCCGCGGCGCTAGACTTGCTTCCCGTGCCTCTTGGCCTGGTCGCGCGTCTGGGCGATGAGGCCGCGCAGCCTGGCGTCGCTCCCCGCGAGCTCGGCAGCTCGGTCGAACTCGCCGTTCGCGCTCTTCGTGAGCCCCGCGGCCGCGTACGAGAGCGCGAGCGTCAGCCGGTATTCCACCGAGGAGGGCACGAGCTCCACCGCCCGACGCGCGAACTCCACCGCCCGACGCGTGTTCTCCCCGGCCTGGAGCGTCGCATAGGCGACCCGCTCGTGCGCGCTGGCGTCGTCGGGGCGACCGTTGCACACCTTCGCATAGCTCAGCGCCGCCTCGACCCAGCGCCCGTTCTGTGCCTCGTACTGGGCCTGCTTGAGGTAACCGTCCGCCAGCGCCACCGCCGCGAGGCGCTGCACGTCGGCCGACGCCTTCTGGAGCGCGGCGTCCTCTGGCGCGAGCGACGCGGCGATCCGGTACGCGTTGGCCGCGCTCGCGTAGTCGTTCCGCTCGAGCGCGCCCCGGGCCGCCTCGGAGTACCGCGCGATCTGGTTGCGGACGGCCTCGTTCCGGGCGGAATCGTAGCGCGCCTTGAGCACCTCGACCGCCCGCATCGACTCGGGCGAGCGTACGCCGCCCGGGGGCCTCGACACCGCCGCCCCCGCGGCCGGCGCCGTCGCCACCGACGCGGCCGGCGCCGTCGCCACCGACGCGGCCGGCGCCGTCGCCACCGACGCGGCCGGCGCCGTCGCCACCGACGCGGCCGGCGCCGTCGCCACCGACGCGGCCGGCGCCGTGGCCGCCACCGCAGACGCCGCAGCGGACGCGCCCGCCGGACCGCGCCGCAGGCCTCCAGTGAGCTTGCGCGCGAACATCTCGCGCCGATCCTTCGCGCTGGGGGCGGACGCGACGGGCATGGTCGCCGCCGCGCTCCGCGCCGGCGCGCCCCCCGGGTCCGGCGCGATCGCCGCCGCGCTCCGCGCCGGCTTGCCCGCGCCGTCCGGCGAGCTCGCCTCAGGGGACGGCTGCGCCGGCGCCGCTGCCCGGGCGAACGCCGCGGCGGGGGCCTGCTCCGCGGGGGTCCGCTCGGAGGAGTAACGCCCGGGCGACCCGACCACGTCGCGCGGATCGGCGAACGCGGCGCGCACCGAGGCGTCGACGGCGGTGGTGATCGTGGCGATGTCGCGGGGCGTCTGCTCGATCAGCGCCGCCATCGCCCGGTTCTTGTGGGTCTGCTCGAGGTACGCGTCGTACTCGGCGCGCCGCTGCTTCGACGTCAGCGTGTCGTGCGCCAGCGTGATGCGCGTGAAGATGGCCTCGATCTTCTGCTTGTACGAGCCGAGCTGCTTGCGGAAGTAGGTGTCCGGATGAAACTCCGGCGCGAGCTGGTAATAGGCGCTCTTGATCTGCTTCTTGTCCGCCTGATCCGCGACGCCGAGCAGCGCGTAATAGCTGAGATCCTCGAGCCGGTAGTAGAGGTCGAGGATCCGCCGCTTCCGGTCCGGGGCGAGCTCGACCGGCTCGTCGAGCTCGGCAGGATCGTAGAGCGGCGGGGACTCCGCCTGCTGGAGCGCGTCGCGGCCGAGCGGGAAGGGCTCGCCGCCGGACGCCATCGGCCGCTCCGTGTCCACCCCGCGCCGCGCGGCGTCGGCCGCGCCCCGCTGCGGAGGCGGGCCCGAGGGCTCGCCGTCCAGGAGGATCGCGCCGAACTCGCGCAGGCGGCGCAGCGCCTCGACGGTGTCGCCGTGCGACATGCCCGTGATCAAGGACAGATCCCGATCGGTCAGGACGCCGTCGATCCGGGACAGGAGGAACGCGTCCGCGGGTTTCAGCGGGAGCGATTTGACATCGTACCCGGGTTTCGGCCTTGGCACACGGAGCGTCATCGCGTCGGGCAGCGGCCCCCTCCGGCCGAGTCTAGCGAGGAACGCTCGCCCGTCGCAATTGGAGACCACGGCGGTCGCGCGCTTCAGCGCGGGTTTTCCTGGGCGCCCTTCAGGGCCTCGGTAATAACGTGATCCTGGATCGAGATCGCCCGCTCCAGCAGGCCGACCGCGCGCGCGCGGGCCTGTGCCGCCGCCTCGCGATCCCCCTTCTCGTCGAGCGCCTTCGCGCGGCGCTCCTCGACCACGCCCGCGACCTCGTAGAGGTGGCCCTCGTAATGAGAGGGCGCCGGCGCCAGCTTGAGGCCCGCGTCGACGTCGCGCGCCGCGGCGTCGAAGTCGCCGGCCTCGCTCCGGAGCTCCGCCAGCCGGGCGTAGGTGTCCGCGGTCACCTCGGCGGCCTCCGGCGGCGCGCCGGGCGGCCTCGGCGCGCCGATGAGCCCCTCGAGGGCGCGGATCGCAGCGACGGGATCGCCCGCTCCGAGCGACACGTCGGCGGCGTGGTGCGCCGCGCGCGCCCTGGAGAGGAAGGCGAGGAGCGTGGGATCGACGATCTGCGCCGGGGCGCACGCGCACGCCGGATCGCCCGGGGCCGCGCCGGCGCGCGCCGGCTCGTCGTCTCGAGCGCACCCGAGGTGCGCCGCCGTGAGGAGCCCCAGGAAGGCGGCGAGGAGGCGCGCGCTCCACATCAGCGCACTCCCCACGCCGCATAGCGGTTCTGGCGCAGATCCGACGCGCGCGCGGCGGCGATGCGATCGATCCGCTCGGTCTGGCCGCCCTCCCTCGGAAACGGCGCGGCCGGATCGAAGAGCGCGGTGGTCGATCGCGCCTCGATGAGCGGGAGCCGAGGCGCGGCCGCCCCGACCGGCGCGGCCCCCGCCCCGGGCGCGCGCGCGACCGAGGCGCGCTCTTCCCGGAGCTGGCCGAAGATCAGCGCGGCGGCGGCCGCCGCCGCGGCGAGGGTCGAGAGCGCCGCCATCGTGACCGGCGCGATGCGCCGGGCGCGCGGCGCGGGCGCGGCGCGGAGGGCCCCCTCGACGAGCGCGCGGTTCCGGAGCTCCGCGAGGGGCGCCGGGCGCCACGCGGCCCGGAGCGCGGCGGCGAGCTCCGCGAGCTCGTCGCGCGCGCCGGGCGAGGCGAGCTCGCCGGAGCTGCCGCCCCGCCCGGACCCGGCCCCGCCGGCGGCGCCGGGATCGAGCGCCTCGCGCAGGCGCTCGGCGGCGCGCAGCTCGGCCTTGGTCGGCGGCGCGCCCTCGTCGCCGAGCGCGCGCGCGAGCAGCGCTTCGTGGTCCGCCCGGTCGAGCCCTCCGGGCCGGGCCGCGGCCCGGAGGGCCGCCGCGAGCGGGACCTCGCCGCGATCGAGCGCCTCCGCGAGCTCCCGCGCGGCGCGGCGCTCGCCCTCGGACGCGGGCGCGAGCGGCTCCGCCTCGGGCGCGCGCGGCGCCGCCCCGGGCGCGACGAGCGCGAGCCGACGGCCGCGATCCGGGCCGGCGCGGCGCTCCACGGGCCCGTCTCCGGTCGGCGGGGGGCGCGGATCCGAGGGCCGCCGCGGCTTCATCGCGCCCCTTCCTTAAGCTCCGCGCGCGGCGCGGCAACCCCCGCGGCGAGCACCTTCTTCAGCGCGGTCATGGCGCGGTGCAGGACGACGTCGAACGTGGCCACGCTGACGCCGAGCGCGAGGGCCACCTCGTCGCGGGGCCGCTCCTCGAGCACCCGGAGCCGGATCGCCTCGGCGTAGCGCGGGTTGAGGCGCGCGAGCGCGTCCTCGACCCGCGCCCGCGCGTCGGCGAGGTCGCGCTTCTCGCAGAGCTCGACCTCGCCGCGGGCGGTGAGATCGGTCTCGGCGGCGTCGATCTCGCGCTGCAGATCCTCCGGCTCGAAGAGCGCCTCGCGGCGGCGCGCGCGGAGCATGTCGAGCGCGATGCGCAGCGCGATCACGCGGAGCCAAGGGTAGATGCCGCAGCTCTGCCACTGGAACTGGGAGAACCGCTCGACCACGCGCGCGTACGTCTCGGCCAGAGCGTCTTGCGCGGCCGCGTCGGAGCCGAGGCGGGGCAGGAGCACCGCGCGGTAGAGCGAGGGACCGTACTTGCGGAGCAGCTGGCCGAGCGCGGCGCGATCGCCCTGCGCCGCGCGCTCGCACTGCAGGCGCTCCGCCTCGAGATCGGGCCTCGCTGCTGCCGCCGCGGTCACGACGGTGACGATACCCGGACGTGGAGTGGTCCGCACCGGTGTCCACCTTGCGCCCGCGGCGGGGCGGCGCGCCCCCCGGCCGTGGAGAAGCGCGGGCGCGCCGCCCGGCCGGCGCCCCGCGCCGCCGCGCGGGCGCCACGCGGCGGCGGGGGCCGAGCGCGGGAGGGGTGCCGCATTCACACCTCGACAACGGCCCAAAGCCGTGGACCTTACGGCCCGAAGACTCCACATTGTGCCGGCCTCGGCGCGGAGCGCCCGATCGTGCCGGCCTTGGCGCGGAGCGTCCGCCGTGAAAGGAGCCCTCGTGACCCTCGATACAACGTTCAGGTCTCGCGCACGCCTCCGGGTCGGGCCGCGGGTCGGGACCGGCCTGTGACGGCGGGGCCGTCCGGCGAGCGGCGGCGCTCGCTGAACTGCGCGCGCTGCGGCGCCCTCAACGGGAGCGACTTCAGCCGCTGCATCCGCTGCGGCGCGCCGCTGCTCGCGCCCGCCGTCCACGCCCCGCCGGCGCGGGGGCTCCTCGACGGGCGGAGCCTGCTGGCGACAAAGATCCTCGGCGCGCTCACGTCGTTCGTCTTCGTCGGGCAGCTCGTCGCCGCGCATTCCCGGGATCTCGGCCTGCTCTCGGCGTGGGACGCGTCGAACTATCTCCGCTTCGGCGCGCTCCTCATCGTGCCCGGCGCCCCGTTCGAGCCGTTCCGCCTGCTCTCCGCGGTGTTCGTCCACATGGGCGTCCTCCACTTCGGCATGAACATGATGACGCTCGTCATGCTCGCCCGCGCCGCCGAGCCCGCCGTCGGCTCGGCGCGGTTCGCGATCGCCTACGTGCTCACGGGCCTGGTCGGCTTCGCCGCGAGCGCGGCGTGGAACGTCTTCGTGCAGCCCGAGGTCGTGTGCACGGCGGGCGCGAGCGGCGCGGTGTTCGGCGTGATGGGCCTCTTGCTCGGCTGGCTGCTCCGCCGCCGCGACCCGCGCTGGAAGGACCTCGCGCTCCAGGCCGTGTTCTACATCGTCCTCTTCGGCTTCGTCGTGAACGCGTCGAACACGGGCATCCGCATCAACAACGCGGCGCATATCGGGGGCCTGGTCAGCGGCGCGCTGCTCGGGCTGAGCTACGCCGGCCCGGCGCGGCGGAGGCTCGAGGGCGTGATGAACGTCGGCGCGCTCGCCGGCGTGCTCGCCTGCGTCGCCGCGCTCGGGCTCGCCCAGCGCTCGCCGCTCTGGCGTGCCGCGGCGTCGATCGACGGGCTCTCGCGGCTCGAGGCGCCAGGGCGCGAGGGGCGCGACGCGCCCGGGGGCGCCGCCGCGGGGAGCGCTCCGGGCCCCGCGGCCGGCGGGGCCGCCCGCGCCGGGCGCCCCTGACGAGGCGTGACGCTGATTGCCGCGCCCTGCCCGACCGTCTAAGCGCCATCGTCGCATTCACGTGGGGGCGGGCGGGACCGTCCGTTCCCTCTCAGGAGACGTCATGGTCCGAACCTCATCGCGCATCGCCTCGTGCGTGCTCGCCGCGTCCCTCCTCTGCGGCTGCCATGTCACCATCCAGAGCGGCAGCAAGCCGGCAGAGACGTCGCCGCCGCCCCCCCCTCCCCCCGCCAAGACGGCCTCCCGGTCGCGCAAGCCGGCCAAGCCCGATCCGGAGCCGGCGCGCCGCAAGACCGCGAAGTGGCGCCTGCCCACGCAAGGCGCCCCGCGCATCACCGCCCCGATCGCGTTCGGCAACGGGGAGGGCGGCGCCTTCCGGGGGCTCGCGTACGTGATCCCCGAGAACAGCCAGAAGCTCCCGAGCTTCGACGGGCTCGTGCCGTTCGCGGTGCTGTACACCGACAAGTTCGAGGTGAAGTCGCAGGACTTCTCCGGCGGCTTCCCGGGCGCGCTCGCGCAGAACGAGTGGTTCGCGATCCGCTTCGAGGGCGAGTTCAAGGCGCCCGAGGAGGGCGTGTACCAGCTCCGGCTCACCTCGGACGACGGCGCGATCCTCTACATCGACGACAAGCGCGTGCTCGCGAACGACGGGGTCCACAGCGCGAAGACCACGGACGGCGAGGCGCGGCTCACCGAGGGGACGCACCGGCTGCGGCTCGACTACTTCCAGGCGCAGCGGGGCCAGGTCGCGCTCATGCTGCAGATGGGCCAGAAGGACAAGCTCGAGCCGCTCGTCGGGGTCCGATGACGCTGGGCCACGCCGGGCCGGCCTGTCGGGGCCCGGCTGGGCCGCCCTGACGCGTGCCCGCGCACGCCCCGGCACCCTCGATCCCCTTTTCGTGTATCGTCGCCGCCGCCCATGGCGTCGGTGAACCCACTGTCGCGCGAGCTCGTCTTCAAGATCGTCTATTACGGGCCCGGCCTGGGCGGCAAGACGACCACCCTGGAGTACCTGCACGCCACGGCGAAGCCCGAGTACCGCGGCAAGCTCGTCTCGCTCGCGACGCCGGTCGACCGGACGCTCTACTTCGACTTCCTGCCGGTCCGGCTCCCCCAGCTGCGCGGGATGAACGTGCGGCTCCAGCTCTTCACGGTGCCCGGGCAGGTCTACTTCAACGCGACCCGCAAGCTGGTGCTCACGGGCGCCGACGGCATCGTGTTCGTCAGCGACTCGCAGGCCGTCCGCGCCGACGCGAACGTGGAGAGCCTGGAGAACCTGCGCGAGAACCTGGCCGAGCAGGGGCGGGAGCTGCAGCATGTCCCGCTCGTCTTCCAGCACAACAAGCGCGATCTGCCGGACCTCCTCCCCCTGGAGGAGCTCGACGCGATGTTGAATCCGTTCCGCGCCGTCTCGCTGGCCACCTCGGCGAAGACGGGGCTCGGGCTCTACGAGGGGCTCGAGGAGATCAGCGCCACGGTGCTGCGCGCCTTCGAGAGCCGCCTGCCCGACGCGATGGGGAGCGGGCTCGGCGGGTTCGACGCGATCGAGGGCGGGCTCGTCACCGCCCTGCGCGACGCGTCGCCGCCGCCGTCGGCGCCGCTCGACGCGGTGATCTCGCGGCTCGCTCCGCCCAGCAGGCCGTGGTCGACGATGCCCCCGAACTCGACGATCGGCGACCCGAGCGAGGGCGAGGCCGCGCCCGGCGCGGCCGCCCCGCCGAGCGCCGGCGCCGCGCCGCGCAGCGCGGGCGTCAGGGATCCGGTGAGCCGCGGGATACCGTCGTCGCTGCGGCTCGCCGCCCGGCGGCTCGCCGCGTCGGCGGAGGCGCCGGCGACGGCCCGCGCGGACGGCCCATCCGCGGCGACGAGGCACCTCGCCCAGCCGGGCCTCTCGTTCGTCGCGCTGTGGCCGACCGCCGAGCGCGAGGCGGTCGCGGAGATCGAGGCGGCCATCGCCGCCGAGCGGTACGCGGTGGCGCTCGAGCGCTGCGGCGCGCTCGTCTCGGGGATCCTCGCCAAGGCGGCGGAGCTCGCGGGCGCGACCGACGCGCCGCGCGACCCGGCGACGGTGCCGGCGCTGCTCGGCCTGGACGGGCGCCGCTACCTCGGCTTCCGCGCCGCGGTGCGGAGGGCGCACGCCGGCGGCGAGGTCACCGAGCGCGACGCGCTCAAGGCGTTCGCGTTCGTGATCGAGGCGCGGCTCGCAGAGAGCGCGATCTGACGCGGCAGCGGCGCCGCCGCCGTCACAGCCGATCGAGCGAGGCGACGCCGGAGTAGCGGCGCATCGACACGCTCATGAGCAGCGCGATCGCGACCATCACCGTGGTCACGCTCGAGCCGCCGTACGAGAACAGGGGCAGCCCGACGCCGACGACCGGCACCACGCCCGAGGTCATGCCGATGTTGATGATCGCGTGCCAGAAGATGATCGCCGCGCAGCCGACGCCGAGCACCGCGCCGAAGCGGTCCTTCGCCATCGACGCGATGCGGATCCCCCACACGACCAGGAACGCATAGAGGCACACGAGCACCACGCCCCCGACGAACCCCCACTCCTCTGCGAAGACCGGGAACGGGAAGTCGGAGAACTGATCCGGCAGGAAGAGGAACTGGTTCTGGGTGCCCCGGAGGTACCCGTTGCCGAACAGCCCGCCGTTGCCGATCGCGACCCGCGAGTGGTGGGCGTGCCAGCCGCGGTGCAGGAGGTCCTCCTCGGGGTGGAGGAACACGAGGACGCGGGCGCGCTGGTAGTCGAGCAGCACGTACTCCCAGACGATCGGGAGCGCCACGAGGATGGACACGACGAACAGCGCGGCGCTCCGCCACCGCACGCGCGTGAGCGCCGCGATCGTCAGGAAGACGAACACGAGGATGAGCGCCGTCCCGAGATCGGGCTGCTTCAGCACGAGCAGCGCCGGGACCGCGGTCAGCGCCGCCGGGATCGCCAGATCGCGCAGGGTGCGTCCCTCGTTGCGCGGGTCGTCGTGCAGGAACTTCGCCAGCGCGATGACCAGGAACACCTTCATGAACTCGCTGGGCTGGAAGCGGAACGCGCCGAACTCGATCCACCGCGCGGAGCCGCGCACGTCGCGCGCGAGCACGAACACGAGCGCCAGCGAGAAGACGCCGAACGTGTAGAGCACGTAGCCGAGGCGCTCCAGGTGCCGGTAGTCGATCGCGATCAGGACGCCGCCGATGATGCCGCCCATGAACAGCCAGTAGACCTGGCTGATGTAGAGCTCCGCGCGCGCCCCGGAGTAGACGCTCGTGGCGCTGTAGAGGTTGACGACGCCGAGCACCGCGATGGAGACCGCGGCGATGAAGAGCGGCCAGTCGAAGTGGTCGCGATCGCGAGAGGAGAGAGAGTCGCCCCGGATCATGGCGTGCGCCCCGACGCGGCGGGCGCGCGGCCCGCGCTGCTCTTGCCCGCGCGCGGCCCCTCGTTCGGGCCGCCGCGCCGCTCCTTCGCGAGCTCCTGGTACGCGCGGACGACCTCGAAGGCGACCGGCGCCGCGTGCTTGCCGCCCGTGCCGCCGTGCTCGACCAGAACGACCACGGCCACCTCGGGCGCGCGCGCCGGCGCGTAGCCGGCGAACCAGGCGTGCTCGCGGTTGAAATACCAGACCCGCTCGGCCTCGACGCCGCGCGTGAGCCGGTGCGAGACCTGCGCGGTCCCGGTCTTGCCCGCCATCTCGACGCCGGCGACGCGCGCCTTGAAGGCCGTGCCGCCCTCCTCGTTCACGCCGGCGACCATCGCCCGGTGCACGAGGGTGAGGTTCTCCGGCCGGATGTCGATCTGACGGCGCACGCGCGGCGTGAACTCCTGCACGACCGTGCCGGCGCTCGTCTCGACGGCGCGCACGATCTGCGGCTGGTAGAGCGTGCCGCCGTTCGCGAGCGCCGCGTACGCGAGCGCGAGCTGGAGCACGGTGACCGTCGTCGCGCCCTGGCCGATCGCCGCGTTCAGGCCGAACCCGAGGCGGAACTGGCCCTTGTTCCGGAGCGTCATCCACGCCCGGGTCGGCATCCTGCCGCCCGCCTCGGCGTTGATGCCGAGCCCCGTCCGCGCGCCGAGCCCGTAGCGCTGGCCCATCTCGGCGATGACGTCCATGCCGACGCCGTACTCCGCGGCGAGCTTGTAGAAGTAGACGTTGCACGACTCGGCGATCGCCTTCTGCATCGCGACCGGCCCGTGCACGTGCGTGCACCGGAAGGTGCGCTTGCCGAACGTCAGCGCGCCCCGGCACCGCGTCGACTGCCGGGGATCGATGAGCCCCTTCTCGAGCGCCGCCAGCGCGGTGAACGGCTTGAAGGTAGAGCCGGGCGGGTACGCGCCGGAGAGCGTCTTGTCGAGGGCGGGCTTCAGCGGATCGGAGTAGAGCCGCCGGAAGGCGTCGCGGATGACCTGCTTGCCCGAGCCGCCCGAGAGCGCGTTCGGGTTGTAGCCGGGCTTCGAGTAGAGCCCGAGGATCCTCCCGGTGCGCACGTCGACGACCGCGACGCCGCCGGCGAGCTCCCCGCGCATCGCCTTGTCGATCGCCTTCTGGATGTCGGCGTCGAGCGTCAGCCGGAGGTCGCGCCCGGGGATGGGATCGACCCGCCGCGGCTCCTCGATGATGCCGTCGCCGCCCGTCCGGCGCCGCCCCTTGGCGTCGACGAGCACCTTCTCCCAGCCGCGCGTGCCGCGGAGGTAGCTCTCCCAGGCGCGCTCGATCCCGGTCACGCCGATGCGGTCGCCCTCGATGTAGCCGACGCTCCGGAGCGACGCGAGCCGCTCGGCGTCCACCTCGGCCATGTAGCCGAGCACGTGCGAGCCGACCTCCTCGTAGGGGTAGTAGCGCACCGGGACCGGCACCACGTCGACTCCCGGCAGCTCGGCGTCGTGCGTGGCCAGGGTCGCCACGGCGTCGCGCGAGATGTCCTCCTTCAGCAGGATCTGCTGGTTCTTGCGCGGGCCGTCGTCGGCGCGGATCGAGGTGATGAGCGCCTCGAGCCGCGCCCGCTCCTCGATGCCGACGCCGAGGTACTCGACGACCTTCGGCCAGGTCGTCTCCATGTCGAGGCGCCGCGGAACGACGTACACGTTGTACGCGGGCCGGCTCGCAGCGAGCACCTTGCCGTTCTTGTCCCGGATGATGCCGCGCGTGGTCGCGAGCGTCACCCGCCGCACGATGTTCTCGCGGGCGATCGCCTTGTTCTCGTCGACCTCGAGGATCTGGAGGTAGAAGAGGCGCCCGACGAGCACCATGAAGCCGACGACCATGCCGAGCGCGATCCACCGGAAGCGCCGGCGGAACTCGCTCACGTCGGAGCGCTGGACGAGGAGGCTCACCGCGGGCTCTCCCCCGGCCGCGGGACGTTGATCGTCGCCTGGTGCACGCGCTCGGCCAGCCGGAAGACGAACGGCGCGAAGAGAGCGGTCGAGACCGCGTGCGGCGCGACGAGCAAGGCGAGCGCGCGGGGGCGCGCCGCGTCGCCCCCGAAGATGGCGGTGAGGATCACGATGAGCACCCCCTCGACGAGGCCGAAGACGAAGGCCAGGGCGATCTTCGTGAGCAGCGTCTGCGCGGCGAGCCGCACGCCGGCCGCCCGCGACACGACGAAGGTCGCCACGGTGATGAAGGTGAACAGACCGACGGGCGCGCCGGTGAAGAGATCGAGCAGGTAGCCGAGCAGGAACGCGAGCGCCGCGCCGCGCGCGATCGAGTACTCGTGCACCCCCATGAACACGACGAGCGGCAGGAGCAGGCTCGGCGTCGAGCCCGGGATGTTCAGCATGCCGATGAGCCGGAAGAGGTTCGACTGAACGATCAGCAGGGCGGCCCCCATCGCCAGGAACGCGGAGTTTCTCATCGCGTCACCTCCGCTGCGCCTGCGGCGGGGCCTCCTCCGGAGGCGTCGTCGTCACGATGAGCACCTCCTCCAGCCGGGAGAAATCGACGGCCGGGGCGACGTAGACCTGCTGGTAGATGCCGAAATCGCGGCGGATCACCTGCGTGACGGTCCCGACCGGGATCCCCTTCGGGAAGCGCCGGCCGACGCCGCTCGTCACGAGGAGATCGCCGACCTCGATCTCGTCGGTGCGCTGCACGTACTCCACGCTGCAGGAGTACTTGCTCTCGTCGCCGGTGCCGCGGACGAAGCCGCGCGCGCCGGTGCGCTCGACGACCACGTCGACGCCGCTGCCCCCGTCGACGACGAGCCGCACGTCGACGGTGTCGCCGGCGCTCTTCAGCGTCGTGCCGACCACGCCGTCCGCGGACAGGACCGGCAGGTTGGAGCCGATGTCCCGCGCCTCGCGATCGAGCGTGACCCGCACCACGCGGAAGAAATCGTTGGTGCTCTTGCCGACGACCTGGGCGCTCACCACGTCGGTGCGGAGGCTCTGGCGCAGATCGAGCAGCCGGCGCAGGCGCCGGTTCTCCTCCTCGAGCGCCTCGAGCTTCCGCACCCGCTCGCGGAGGCGGGCGATCTGCGAGGCCTGCCTGGCGTTGTCCTCCTTGACGTCGACCAGGTAGATGTAGTCGCCCCAGAGGTTCGAGATGCCGCGCGCCAGGGTCGCGGCCGCGTACTGGATCGGCGCCGCGATGCTGATGATGATCCGGTCGGCCCCCGTGTTCTGCTTGGGGTCGCGCATGCTCGCGCGCAGGAACCAGAACGGCACCGCGAGCGCCAGCAGCACGATCACGAAGTCGCGGTAGCGTTTCAGGTTCACCGTGGCTCCCGGACCCAGGTAGTACGGGGCGCCCCGCGAGGCCACCCCTGTCGTCGCCGCGCGCGGCGCGCGCCGCCTCGGGGCGCGCGCCGCAAGAGAGCCCCGCCGGCAAGCTCACGGGCAGGGCGTGAAACCAACCTTCAGCTGATCGTGACCTCTTTCAACAGCTCGAGGTGATCCAGCGCTTTGCCGCTGCCGAGCACCACGGCGCTGATGGGGTCGTCGCACACCATCACGGGCAGCCCCGTCTCCTCGCGGAGGAGCACGTCGAGGTTCTTGAGGAGCGAGCCGCCGCCGGTGAGCACGATGCCCTTGTCGACGATGTCGGCCGCGAGCTCCGGCGGCGTGCGCTCCAGCGCGATGAGCACGGCGTCCACGATGGCGTTCGTCGGCTCGCTCAGCGAGTCGCGGATCTCGTCGGAGTTGACGACGACCGTCTTGGGGATGCCCGCGACCATGTCGCGCCCCTTGACCTCCATCGTGAGCTGCTGCTCGAGCGGGTACGCGTTGCCGATCGTGATCTTGATGCGCTCCGCGGTCTGCTCGCCGATGGCCATGTTGTACTTGCGCTTCATGTAGGCCATGATCGACTCGTCCATCTTGTCGCCGCCGACGCGCACGCTCTGCGAGTAGACGATGCCGGCGAGGGAGATGACGGCGACCTCGGTCGTGCCGCCGCCGATGTCGACGACCATGTTGCCGCTCGGCTCGGTGATCGGCAGCCCGGCGCCGATCGCCGCCGCCATCGGCTCCTCGATCAGGAAGACCTCGCGCGCGCCCGCGCCCTCGGCGCTCTCCTTCACCGCGCGCTTCTCGACCTCGGTGATGCCGAACGGGACGCAGATGATGATGCGCGGCTTGACCAGCGTGCGGCGGTTGTGCGCGCGCGCTATGAAATACCGGAGCATCGCCTCGGTGATCTCGAAGTCGGCGATGACGCCGTCGCGCAGCGGCCGCACCGCCTGGATGTTGCCGGGGGTGCGACCGAGCATCTCCTTCGCCTCGCGGCCGACGGCGAGCACCTTCTTGCCGCCGCGAGCATCGCGCTGGACGGCGACCACCGAGGGCTCGCAGGACACGATCCCCTTGCCCTTCACGTAGATGAGGGTGGTGGCGGTGCCGAGGTCGATCGCGAGATCGTTCGAGAACAGGCCGTAGAGCCAGTCGAAGATCATCGCTTCGCCCTAACAATGGACAAGGTTAAGCCGAGCACCGCGAGGGCGCAGAGCCTGACCCGAGGCCCGCATGCGCGGGCCCCGGGCGGCAACGGCCAGCTGCGCAGCGTGCAGCCTGGCCTAGCCCTTCGAGATCTTGCCTTCTTTGTGCTCGGTGTGCTTGCGCTCGGTCGGGCAGAACTTCTTGATGACGAACTTGTCCGTCATCGTCCGCTTGTTCTTCGTCGTGTGGTAGTTCGCGCGGCCGCAGTTGCCGCACGTCAGCTTGATGATGTCGCGCATCGGAGGTCTCCGAAGACAGGGCCGACCTGTTTCACAGGCGGCCCTGGTTGAACCTAGGCACGGGCAGCACGGGGGCGCTGACACCGCAACCGGCAGGGCACCAGGGGTGCGTGAGCGGGGTCAGCGACGCCCGACCGCCCGTCTGGAGGGCGCCTACCCTACGGGAAACGGTGCAGTTGTCAACCGGGAGAGCTCATTCGTCGTCCCAGTCGTCCCCACTGCGGCCGCGATCCCAGTTCTTGTTGTTGGCGCGACGGCCGCCACCACCGCCGCCGCCGCCGCCGCCGCCTCCGGGAGGACCGTCGCCGTCATGACCGCCGCGCCGCCGGCGATCGTCGAACGTCTTGCGTGCAGGCGGCGGAGGCCCGCCGCCGAAGCCGCCGCCACCGCCGCCGCCGCCGCCGCCGAAGCCGCCGCCGCCGCCGCCGCCGAAGCCGCCACCACCGCCGCCGAAGCCGCCGCCGCCGCCGCCGAAGCCGCCGGGGCGCTCCTCGCGCGCGGGCCGCTCGCCCTTCGGGTGAGCGAGGTTGACGACGAGCCGCCGGCCGCGGACGTCCACGCCGCGCAGCGCATCGATCGCAGCGCGCGCCGCCTCGGCGCTGGCCATCGTCACGAAGCCGAACCCGCGCTTGCGACCGTCGGGATCCATGGGCAGGTGGACCCGCACCACCGGCCCCGCGCCCGTCGAGCCGATCAGCCCCTCGACCTCCTCGACGCTCGCGTCATAGGGGAGATTGCCGACGTAGAGGGTCCGATCGGGCGCCGCGGCCGGGCCGCCGCCCATACCGCCGCCACCACCGCCTGGGCCAGCACCGGGGCCGCCGCCGGGGCCGCCCATCGGGCGCCCCTCGCGGCGCGGCGGCTCGGCCTGGAAGGGGCGGACCGAGATGGACTTGCCGCCCTGAAAGGACCCGTCGAGCGACTCGCGCGCGGCGTTGGCTTCGCCGGTCGTCGAGAGCGTGACGAAGCCGAACCCGCGCGGACGACCTGTCGCGCGATCTTTCGGAAGACTGACCTCGACGACGTTGCCGCCGGTGGCCTCGAAGAGCTGCCGCAAAACGTCTTCGGTGATGGAGTCGGGCAAGCCCGCCACGAACAACTTACGCGAATCTTCAGCCATTGTAGAAAAACCTGGGGTTGGCCCCTGCGTTCCCTCTTATTTGGTCCACTCGCTCCGTGATCGATGTCGATGATGCGGAGCCTTTCGCGAGCGCGCCTCGATCGCCCCCCCTCTCGGCGGAAGGGGCAACCGAGCTCAATCGAGCGAAGGTCGGCGGGCCGACCCTCTGGTGCAAACTCCACCCCACGATATCTAGCGCCCCAGGCGCGTCAAGGGACCCGCCACGGGCGAGCGAGCCAAAAGAGGCCCGTACGAGCCGTCCTGACCCCCCGACGCGAAACGCGCAGCTCCGGCGGACCTGGAAGGCCGCTTCGCCCGCGCTCCGTCAGAGGCAGGCGGCGCCGGCGCAGGCAGGCGGCGCCGGACCGGCGTCAGGAGCGCAGCGCCCGGGAGGCCGCCGCGTCCGGCGCCGGCCGGATCACGAGGGCATCGCGCGGCGCGGATCTGTCCGATACGACGCGGAGACGGTGCGCAAGCCCCCGGAAATCCCGAGGATCCACGCGGGCGCCGCGCCGGCCCGCCCGGACGATTACCGGCCCGCCCGAGCGCGGGAGGAACGGGGCTCCTCGGTTTCATCGCCCTCGTCGTCTTCGTCGTCGTCGGATGCGTCGTCGTCCGCGACGCGCGGAGCGCCGTCGAGCGGGCCCACCCCGGCGCTCGACGGCTCGCCGCGCGCCGCCATGCGCAGGAAGTAAAGGCCCAGCGCGAACAGACCGAAGCACGCCCACTGCGCGGGGGTGAGGCCGCCGTAGCGCGGATCGCCGCCGACGAGCGTCCCCTCCCGCTCGCGCAGGAAGTCGAGGCCGAACCGCACCGGCGCATACGCGGTGCACATGACCCCGGTGTAGAACCCGAGCGGGCGATGAGGGTTCCGGCGCCAGAGCACCGCGAACGCGATCGCGAGCGGGATCGTGAGCACGCACTCGTAGAGGCCGAGATCGAACCGGCCGACGATACCGTTCCCGAGCGGGTACTTGACCGCGTACCACGCGTCGGAGAGGCGGCCCGGATGATCGTGGACCGACGCGCAGCCGGCGCGCCCGAAGACCCACGCGAGCGGAAACGCGCTGTTGACCACCTCGCAGTAGGGCAGGATCCTCTCGCGGCGGTAAAAGCGCCACGAGGCGGCGCCGAGCAGCGCGCCGGTGAAGCCGCCGAAGCTCGACAGGCCGTCCCAGAGCGCGAAGAGGTAGAGAGGATCGCGGGCGACGCGCTGCGGGTGGTAGAAGATCGCGTCGAAGACGTGGCCACCGATGAAGCCGGCCGCCACGACCCAGAAGATGAACTCGCTCATCTTCTTCTCGTCCAGCTTCCGCTCGCGCGCGTGCCGCGTGGCGACCACGGCGCCGATGTAGACGCCGAGCGCCACCAGCGTGCCGAACGGCTTGATCGAGGGCGGCTTCGCCGGATCGATCAGCTGGCCCACGAGCGGGATGTGCTCGAGGAACGAGAGCGGGATCTCGGGGAGCTCGATGTAAGGGATCAGAGGGCCGGACACGCCGCTCCCCTAGCGCAGCGGCGATGCGAAAGCCATCCAACGTCAACGACATCACCGTGACGCCGGGCGACGGAGCGCTCGCCCCTGATGCTCGCCCCTGATGGCCGAGGGCCGATGGACGGCGGCCGGCGGCGCGCACTCCGCGGCGCGGGCGGACAGGAAGCGCGGCGCGGGCGGACAGGAAGCGCGGCGCGGGCGGACAGGAAGCGCGGCGCGGGCGGACAGGAGGCCCGAGGGCCGCCCGCGCCCGGACGGCCGCGGCCTTCGCGGGGAGGCCCCGCGACGATCGCGCCGGCGTCACCAAGAGGTCGCCATTCGCCGGCGAGAGGCGTAGATCTGCCGCATGAGCCGCTCCCCCGTGCGCGTCGCCACGCTGACGCTCAGTGACACCCGCACCCTCGACGACGACGAGGGCGGACATCTCCTCGGCGAGCTCCTCAAGAACGCCGGCTTCACCGTGACGTCACACGCTGTCGTGCGCGAGGAGCCCGAGCTCCTGCGCGCGGCGATCGAGCAGATCGCGGGCGCGGGCTCCGCCGACGCGATCGTCACGACGGGCGGGACCGGGATCGCGCCGCGCGACAGGACCGTCGAGGCGCTCGCGCCGCTCTTCGAGAAGACGCTCGACGGCTTCGGCGAGGCGTTCCGGCGGCTGAGCTGGGACGCCATCGGGCCGAACGCGATCCTCTCGCGCGCCGCCGCGGGCGTCGTGCGCGGGCTCGTGGTGATCGCGCTGCCCGGCAGCCCGAAGGCGGTGGAGCTCGCCGTCACGCAGCTCATCGGCCCCGTCCTCGCGCACGCGGTCGCGCTCGCGTCCGGCAAGGGAGGCCACCACCACCGGCACGCGCAGCCGGCGAAGGACGGCGCGCGCGACGAGGGGCAGCGCGGATGATCCCCTTCGAAGAAGCGCTCGCGCGGCTGCTCTCGGCCGCGGTCCCGGTCGGCCCGGAGCGGGTGTCGCTCGACGACGCGGTCGGGCGCGTGCTCGCCGAGGACGTCGCCGCGGCCGACGCGATGCCCGCGTTCGATTACAGCTCGATGGACGGCTACGCGGTCGCCTCGGGCGAGCTCGCGGGCAGCGGGCCCTGGACGCTCCCCGTGCGCGGCGAGAGCGCGGCGGGCCGCCCGCTGCCGACGCTCACGCCGGGCACCGCGTGCCGGATCTTCACCGGCGCGCGGCTGCCGCCCGGCTCCGACGCGATCGTGCCGCAGGAGGACGCGGCGCGGAGCGGCGACGAGATCACCCTGAACGAGGCGCCGCGCGCCGGCGCCTGGGTGCGGCGCCGGGGCGCGGATCTCGCGGAGGGCGCCGTCGCCCTGCGGAGGGGCGCGCGCCTCACGCCGGGGAAGGTGGCGCTCGCGGCGGCGCTCGACCGCCCGAGCGTCCTCGTCGCGCGCCGCCCGGTGGTCACGGTGCTGTGCTCCGGCGACGAGCTGCGCGGGCCCGGCTCGCCCGGCCCCGCCGGCACCGTCGCGGAGTCGAACAGCTACTTCATCGCCGCGACCGCGCGCGCCGCGGGCGCCGCGGTCCGCGTCGCGCCGTTCGTCCCCGACGACGCGGCCCGCGCCGCCGAGGCCGTCTCCACGGCGCTGCGCGGCTCGGATCTGGTGGTGACCGTGGGGGGCGTGAGCGTCGGCGACCACGACGTGGTCCGCCCCGCCCTCGAGGCCGCGGGCGTGACGCTCGACTTCTGGCGCGTCGCCATCAAGCCGGGCAAGCCGCTCGCCGTGGGGCGCGCCGAGCTCTCGCGCGGCGGCGCCGTGCACGTGATCGGGCTGCCGGGCAACCCGGCCTCCGCCTCGCTCACGTTCGTCCTCTTCGGCGTGCCGCTCCTGCGCGCGCTGCAGGGCGACGCCGCGCCGCTGCCGCCGCGCGTGCTCGTCCGCGCGGCCGGCGCGCTGCGGCGCCAGACCGGGCGCGCCGAGTTCCTCCGCGCGCGCCTCGAGATCTCGAGCGGCGAGCTCGTCGCGCGCATCGCCGCGAACCAGGCCTCGGGCGCGGTCACGAGCTTCGCCGAGGCCGAGGCGCTCGTCCTCGTCCCGGCCGATCGGGAGCGCATCGACGAGGGCGATCGCCTCGAGGCCATCCGCCTCGCCGAGATCTGACCGCGCGCCGGGCGCGCCTTGACCCTCGCGCGCCCGCGCGCCGGGCGCGCCTTGACCCTCGCGCGCCCGCGCGCCGGGCGCGCCTTGACCCTCGCGCGGGGGCGCCCGAAGATGGCCGAAACATGCTCATCCTCGGGATCAACGCCTATCACGGCGACGCGTCGGCCGCGCTGCTCGTCGACGGACAGCTCGTCGCCGCGGCGGAGGAGGAGCGGTTCAGCAGGATCAAGCACTGCGCCGGCTTCCCGCGGCTCGCGGTCGAGTACTGCCTCGGCGCCGCCGGCGCGCGGGTCGAGGACATCGATCACATCGCGATCGGGCGCGACACGCGCGCGCACCTCGGCGACAAGCTCCTCTACGCGCTGACGCGGCGCTCGCCGGCGGGGCTCCTCAAGGGCGCGCTCGGCGCGAGCGCCCCGAAGGTGCACCTCGGCGCCGCGCTCGGCGTCGACCCGAAGCGCATCCGCGCCGAGTCGCACAACGTCGAGCACCACCGCGCGCACCTCGCCTCCGCGTTCTTCCCCTCGGGCTACGACGAGGCGGCGGTCGTCTCGATCGACGGCTTCGGCGACTTCGTGAGCACGATGTGGGCGCGCGGCCGCGGGAGCAAGCTGGAGATCCTCCGGCGCGTCGCCTTCCCCCACTCGCTCGGGCTGTTCTACTCGGCCATGACGCAGTACCTCGGCTTCCCCAAGTTCGGCGACGAGTACAAGGTCATGGGGCTGGCGGCCTACGGCCAGCCCGAGCTGCTCGACAAGCTCCGGCAGGTGGTGCGCGTCAAGGACGGGGCCTTCGAGCTCGGGCTCGAGTACTTCCAGCACCACACGAAGGGCATCTCCATGACCTGGGAGGGCGAGCCCCGCTACGGCACCATCCACTCCGAGCGCCTCGTCGAGCTGCTCGGCCCCGCGCGCAGCCCGAAGAGCCGGATGGAGGACCGCTTCAAGGCGGTCGCCGCCTCGGCGCAGGCGGCGTTCGAGGAGGTCTACTTCGAGCTGCTCGCGACCGCGAAGCACCTCACCGGCTCGCCGCGCCTCGCCCTCGCGGGCGGCTGCGCGTACAACAGCGTGGCCGCCGGGAAGATCCGGCCGAAGGGGCTGTTCGAGGACGTCTTCGTCCAGCCCGCGGCCGGCGACGCGGGCACGGCGCTCGGGGCGGCGCTCTACGTCCACCACCACAAGCTCGGCAACCCGCGCGCCTTCCACCAGACCCACAGCTACTTCGGCCCGGCGTTCTCGCAGGACGCCATCGACGAGCTGCTCCGGAAGGAGCAGGTCGCGTTCGAGACGCTCCCCGACGAGGACCTCATCCCGCGCGTCGCCAGGGCGATCAGCGAGGGCAAGGTGGTCGGCTGGTTCCAGGGCCGGATGGAGTACGGCCCCCGCGCGCTCGGCAACCGCAGCATCCTCTGCGACCCGCGGCGGCCGGACATGAAGGACGTCATGAACGAGCGGATCAAGCGCCGCGAGATCTTCCGCCCGTTCGCGCCGGCGCTCCCGCTCGAGCGCGTGGGCGACTACTTCGAGCAGACCTCGCCGGACCCGTTCATGGTCATGGTCTACAAGGTCAAGCCGGAGCGCCGCGACGAGATCCCCGCCGTGACCCACGTCGACGGCACGGGTCGCCCCCAGACGGTCACCGCCAAGGACAACCCGCGCTACCACGCGCTCCTCCTCGAGTTCGGCCGGCTGACCGGCACGCCGGTCCTCCTGAACACCTCGTTCAACGCGAGCGAGCCGGTCGTTTGCACCCCCAAGGAGGCGCTCGACTGCTTCCTCCGGACGAAGATGGACGTGCTCGTCCTCGAGCACGCCTACGTCGAGCGCGCGCAGACCCCCTAGCCGCGCTGCACAGCCCGGCGGCCCGCCAAAAGCGCGCAGGAAGCGGCCTGGAAATCTCAGGCGAAAGTTCCTGGTTGACGTGGAGCGTGGGGACGGCAAATGGGCGTCTCCGGCATGTGGAAGAACGGGACGGCGGGCGCGATGCCCACCTCGACGGAATGCCGGAGCAGGCGGCTCCAGCGACCGGAGGTGCTTGGACGCCCAGCCTCGATCATGATGCCGGCCCGCCGCGCAGCGCGCGCGCGGACCGGGTACCCCACGGGCCCACGGCGCAGCACGCGCTCGCGGCCCCTCCTGCGTAAGGGTCCGCGCCGCGGCGGCCCAGGCGGTCAAAGAGGATGGATGCGAATCGGATGAAGCTCGTACTCGAAGACGGCACGACCATGACGGGCCGGTGCTTCGGCGCCCCGCGCGCGGTGAGCGGCGAGGTCGTGTTCAACACCGGCATGACGGGGTACGTCGAGACGCTCACGGATCCCTCGTACAGAGGCCAGATCCTGACGATGACGTACCCGCTCGTGGGCAGCTACGGCGTGCCCGCGCCGCGGCAGGCAGGCAGCGTCGACGGGCCCTACGAGGCCGACCGCATCCAGGTGCAGGGGCTCGTCGTCCAGAACTACATCGAGCGCTACAGCCACCACGCCGCGGTCCGCTCGCTCGGCGCCTGGCTCGCGAGCGAGGGCATCCCGGCGATCACCGGGATCGACACGCGCACGCTGACGCGGCGGCTCCGGGAGGTCGGCACCATGAAGGGCTGGCTGTTCCCGGCCGAGATGGACCTGGATCGGGTGAAGCGCTCGGCCGAGGCCGTGGACATGCGCGAGGAGGTGTTCCGCCTCGTGTCGCCCCGCGAGCCGATCACGTACGAGGGCGGCCCCCTGAAGGTGCTCCTCATCGACGCGGGCGCGAAGGACAACATCGTCCGCTCGCTCCTCCGGCGCGGGGTCACCGTCGTCCGCGCGCCCTACCACGCGCCCATCGCCGAGCTCGCCGAGGCCGCGGACGGCGTCCTCATCGGCAACGGCCCCGGCGACCCGAAGGACCTCGGCCAGCTGGTCGCCGCGGTGCGCGGCCTGCTCGGCACGTACACGAAGCCGATCTTCGGGATCTGTCTCGGCAACCAGATCCTCGCGCTCGCCGCCGGCGGCGACACCTTCAAGCTGCCGTACGGCCACCGCGGCGTGAACCAGCCGGTGCAGGACCTCCTGAGCCGCCGCTGCTACGTCACGAGCCAGAACCACGGCTACGCGGTGAAGCACGAGTCGCTCCCCGCCGAGTGGGAGCCCTGGTTCGTCAACATCAACGACGGCACGAACGAGGGCATCCGCTCGCGGCTGCGCCCGTTCTTCAGCGTCCAGTTCCACCCCGAAGCGACGCCCGGGCCCGAGGACGCCGGCTACCTGTTCGACGACTTCCTCCGCCTCTGCGGCGCGATGAAGGGGTCGGCCGATTCGCGACTCAAATCCGCAGGGGCCGCCGGCGCGGATCCCCGCCCCACCTCCACCGCAGGAAGGAGCTGAGCCATGTACGGCGCCTATCTCCCCAAGAAACCCCGGCGCGTGCTCGTGCTCGGCTCCGGCGCGCTCCAGATCGGTCAGGCCGGCGAGTTCGACTACTCGGGGTCGCAGGCGATCAAGGCCCTCAAGGAAGAGGGGATCGCCACCGTCCTCGTGAACCCCAACATCGCCACCATCCAGACGAGCGAGGGGCTCGCCGACCGCATCCACCTCTGCGCGGTCACCCCGGAGTTCGTCGAGCGGATCATCGTCAAGGAGGAGGTCGACGCGATCGCCCTCTCCTTCGGCGGGCAGACCGCGCTCAACTGTGGGCTCGAGCTCCACGACGCCGGGATCCTCGACAAGTACGGCGTGCGGGTGCTCGGCACGCCGATCAAGGCCATCCGCGACACCGAGGATCGGCGGCTCTTCATCGATCGCCTCGACGAGATCGGCGTGAAGACGGCCCGGAGCCGCGCCTGCCGCACGCCGGCCGAGGCCATGGCCGCGGCGCGCGAGATCGGGTTCCCCGTGATGCTCCGCGGCGGCTACGCGCTCGGCGGCAAGGGAAGCGGCATCGTCGAGAGCGAGCGCGACCTCGACGACGCCGTGCGGCGCGGCTTCGCCGGCGGCGTGCCCCAGGTGCTCGTCGAGGAGTGCCTCCGCGGCTGGAAGGAGATCGAGTACGAGGTCGTCCGCGACGGTCGCGACAACTGCATCACCGTCTGCAACATGGAGAACCTCGATCCGATGGGGATCCATACCGGGGAGTCGATCGTCGTCGCCCCGTCGCAGACGCTGAACGACGAGGAGTACCAGCTCCTCCGCTCGGTCGCGCTGAAGACGATCCGCCACCTCGGCATCGTGGGCGAGTGCAACATCCAGTACGCGCTCGACCCGAACAGGGTCGATTACCGGGTCATCGAGGTGAACGCGCGCCTCTCCCGGTCGAGCGCGCTCGCCAGCAAGGCGACGGGCTACCCGCTCGCGTACGTCGCGGCGAAGATCGCCGTCGGCTACACGATGCCGGAGATCGCCAACGCGATCACCCGCAGGACGACCGCGTTCTTCGAGCCGGCGCTCGACTACCTCGTCTGCAAGGTCCCCCGCTGGGACCTCGGCAAGTTCCGCGGCGCCTCGATGCGGATCGGCAGCGAGATGAAGAGCGTCGGCGAGGTCATGGCCATCGGCAGGACGTTCCCCGAGGTCATCCAGAAGGCGCTCCGGATGCTCGACATCGGGGTGAAGGGGCTCGACCCGGACGCGTTCACCTTCAAGGACCTGCCCGACGAGCTGAAGAACGCCACGCCGCTCCGGATCTTCGCCGTCGCCCGCGCGCTGCAGGAGGGGATGTCGGTCGACGAGATCCACGATCTCACCAAGATCGACCGGTGGTTTTTGCACCAGATCGAGCCGATCGTGCGGATGCACCGGGACCTCAAGACGCTCCGGGTGGCCGCCCCGGCGCAGGCCGACAAGCCCGCGGCGGCGCAGGAGCCCGCGCTCGACGAGGCGACGCTCCGGGAGGCCAAGCTGCTCGGCTTCAGCGACCGGATGATCGGCACGCTGACGGGCGCGCCGCGGGGCTCGCTCCGGGAGCTCAGGAAGCGGCACGGGATCGTGCCGCACCTCGCGCAGATCGACACGCTCGCGGCCGAGTTCCCCGCCGAGACGAACTACCTCTATTCGAGCTACCACGCGTCGGCCACGGACGTCGCGCCGTCCTGGCGGAAGAAGATCATGGTGCTCGGGTCCGGCGCCTACCGCATCGGCTCGAGCGTCGAGTTCGACTGGTGCTGCGTCAACGCGATCCGCGCGGCCTCGGAGCTCGGCTACGAGACCATGATGCTGAACTACAACCCGGAGACGGTCAGCACCGATTACGACACGTGCGACAAGCTGGTCTTCGACGAGATCAGCCTCGAGACGGTGCTCGACATCTACGAGCGGGAGCAGCCGTACGGCATCGTGGTCAGCATGGGCGGGCAGGTCCCGAACAACCTGGCGCTCCGGCTGCACCAGGCCGGGGCGCGCATCCTCGGCACGAGCGCGGGGAGCATCGACGCGGCCGAGGACCGGAAGAAGTTCAGCGATCTGCTCGACCGGCTGGAGATCGATCAGCCGCGCTGGGCGCACGTCGTCGACGCGGCCGAGGCGGGCGAGATCGTGAACAAGCTCGGCGGCTTCCCCGTCCTCGTGCGCCCGAGCTACGTGCTGAGCGGCGCGGCCATGAGCGTGGCGCACGAGCCCAACGAGCTCGATCGCATCCTCGCCAGGGCCAAGGCGGTGTCCCCGGCCTACCCCGTGGTCGTCTCGAAGTTCGAGACCCACGCCCGCGAGGTCGAGATCGACGCGGTCGCCGACCGTGGGGAGATCGTCCTCTGGGCGATCAGCGAGCACGTCGAGAACGCCGGCGTCCACAGCGGCGACGCGACGCTCGTCCTGCCCCCGCAGTCGCTCTACATCGCGACGATCCGCAGGATCAAGCAGATCGCCCAGCAGCTGGCGCGGGCGCTCTCGATCACCGGGCCGTTCAACATGCAGTTCTTGGCCAAGCACAACACGGTGAAGGTCATCGAGTGCAACCTGCGCGCGTCGCGGAGCTTCCCGTTCGTGTCCAAGGTGACGGGGAACAACTTCGTCCGGGAGGCGATGCGCCGGATGCTCGGCGTGTCGCAGCCGGTCGAGAACCGCGGGCTCGATCTCGATTATGTCGGCGTGAAGGCGCCGATGTTCTCGTTCTCGCGCCTCGTGGGGGCCGACCCGATGCTCGGCGTGGAGATGGCGAGCACCGGCGAGGTCGGCTGCTTCGGGGACGACGTGCACGAGGCGCTGCTGCACGCGCTGCTCGCGACCGGGTTCCGGTTCCCGAAGAAGGGCGTCCTCCTGTCGCTCGGGCCGCTCGAGGACAAGTACTGGTTCGCGGACGAGGCGCGCATCATCGCCGAGCACCTGAAGCTCCCCATCTACGCGACGCCGGGCACGGCCGAGGCGCTCCGGGCGCTCGGGCTCGAGTGCACGAGCCTCGCGAAGCAGCTGGAGGAGGGGGAGACGGCGATGAGCGCGATCGAGCAGGGGAAGGTGGATCTCGTGATCAACATCCCCCGCGAGTACGACCAGCTCGGGCGTCCGGACGGGTACCTGATCCGGCGGCGGGCGGTCGACGCGAACATCCCGCTCATCACCGATCTCCAGCTCGCGCGGGCGGTCATCGAGGCGATGCGCGCGAAGCGGATCGAGGATCTGCGGACGCTCGCCTACGACGAGTACATCGCGCGGAGCCCGGTGGCGCTGCGCTGACGGGCAGGCCCGCGCGCCCTCGGAGGGGGCGCGCGGGCACGCCCCCTTTCCGAAGCACCACGAGACGGCTGCCGCGGCTCATCGAGCTCACCACCTCGGGAGCTACGCGAGCCAGCTGCGTTGAGCGAGCTTATCGCCCTCGCGGACTCGAGCGCGAGGGGATCGCCCTCAGTCGTTCGTGACGATGAACCAGCCGTTCACCATGCTGCCGGCGGTCGTCGAGCTCGCTCCCTGGATCGCGCTGCCCCCCTCATTGCGGAGGCACATGCCGACATTCCAGTTGCCCTCTGTCAACGAGGTCGTGCCAGAGACAGAGTAGGTGGTGCGCGTCGGCGTGAAATAGTGGTTCGCAAAGGCGCCTCCGAAGAAGTTGACGAGATCGCCCCCGACGCCCGCCTCGTCGACCGGCTGGTAACAGAGGCCGACCACGGCGAGGAGCGGTGCGCTGGACGGCGCCAGACCAAGGACCGCAGAGGCCGATCCGGTCACGCGCTTTCTCCCGGTGATGCCCACCGACCCCGGAGGACCGACGAAGACGTATTCGGGGCTGTTGCCAGAAAAAGAGGTGGCAATATTGCCCGCAATCGCGATCGTCGCGAGCACCCCCGACGGGCCGACTGGCCCCTGAGGGCCCTCGGGACCTGGCGGCCCAGGAGGACCCGGGTGACCCTCAGGGCCCACCTCGCCAGGCAGCCCCTGAGGCCCCTGAGGCCCCTGAGCCCCCTCGGGCCCAGGAGGACCCGGAGGACCCTCAGGACCCGCCTCGCCAGGCAGCCCCTGAGGCCCCTCCGGCCCAGGAGGACCCTGCGGCCCCGCGACCCCGGTCGGGTTCCCGACCCAGTTGCCGTTCTCGTCGATGACGACCTTGTCGCCGATCTTCACCAGCTTCGGCGTGATCTCACCAACGGCGTTGTTCGCGACCATCGCGTACGGAACGCTCCCGATCGCCGCGCGAGGCTCCATCTCCGGATCGTTCGCGACCTTGATTCCAAGGTAACGGACCGAGCCGTTGAAGACCTTCGCGGCCTGCTCCTCCGTGAAGTCGAGCACCGTTGAGAAATATCCGTCGTCGAACGAGATCGAGATCGTCTCGCTCCAGAGCGGCGCCTCGCCATCCTCGGGCGCCTCGGCGGCGTACACCGAGAACGTCACCTGGAGCGCGTCGTTGACCGGCTCTCCGTTCGCCGTGAAGAGCCGACCCTGGTGCGTGATCTGCGTCGGCACCGCGGCAGACGCGCCGCGCACGAGGCCGACCGAGGCGGCGAGGAGGACACAGATCGCGAGGACACGCCGTCCCATCCCGTTCATGGCAAGCTCCCATTCGCCCCGACCAGCCCGCCCTGCATGCGGTAGCTCGGCGAGGTCGTCTTTCCCTGATTCTGCGTCGGCTGACCGAGGGTGAAGACCATGCGGTAGCTCGGGCTGCTCACGACCTCGCCCGCGCTGACCACATCGCTCGCGGCGACACCCCGGTCCGCAACCTCAGCCTTACCCCCCTCCCCGCCCCCGCCATTCGACGCCACCGAAGGGCCAGCCCCCGCACCGCCAGCACCCCCGACCCCGCCACCGCCCGACCCGGCCCCGGTCACCGTCACCTCGTCACCGGCGCAGCTGCAGCCAGGAGACACGACAAGCGATGCAATAAACAGGCCAAACCAGGTAAAAAATTGCGGTCGCGCCATCAACGTGTTCCCCTCTGCTTCTGGGGCTTACGATCGGGAACAACAAGGTACGCGCGCCGCCACCAAGGTTCAATCGAATCCCGAACCCGCGTGAAGCATCGCCGCTTTACGTCGCGGTCGACGGGAGGCGCAACGAGCACGACAGGACGCCGGAACGCTCACGCCTCAAGAAGATGTCCAAGCGAGGTGCGTTACGAGAAACATCCGCTCTCCGGTGGAATGCTCTCGCTGCCTCTCTCCACCTCTGCGCCTGCGCGCGGCGTGGAGCCGGTCCAGCCATGAGCGCCAGAGCCGCCCATCGGTGTTCATCGGCGCGTCCGCCGCCCTGATTGCTGAGCACGCTGATCGCCGTCGCGCTCGCCGAGGCGGTCGACTCGCGCATCGACCCGCGCTGGACTCGAGGGCTCGCCGGCGCCCTGCTCATCGTCATGGGCGCCATCGACCTGCGCGGCGCGATCCGCCCGGCCGCGGGAGAGCCCGCGCCGACGCGGCGATGCCGCGCCGCTACAGCGCGCGACCGGGCGGGCCCACGCCGCCGATCCCGTCGACCGCGTCCGCCGGCGGGCCCGGCGCCCCGCCGGCGGCGGCCCGCAGCTCCTCCGAGACCGCCGCGGGGTTGAACGTCACGAACCACCGGAGCGACCACCAGAGCAGGTTGAACCAGGCCGGCGCAGGCAGCCGGCGCGTCACGCCGACCTCGGCGATCCCGGCCGCCGCGAAGAAGACCGGCAAGAGGGTGCCGAGATCCGCGCGGTAGTCCATCGCCTCGCGCACATCCGCGTTGATCCCGGCGACGGCGTGCGCGACGGCGCGCGCGACGCGCGTCGGGCCAGGGTGGCCCTCGGGCCGCGGGGCGGCGAGCGGGCGGCCGTCGTCGTCGCGCGCCGCGCCGACCAGCTCGGCGAGCCGGGCGCGCAGCCGCTCCGCGTCGAGGCCGCCGTCGAGGCGCTCGACGATCACCGAGCCCGTGATCGGTCGGACCTTCACGACCTCGCAGCCGGGATCGGCCGCGAGCTGCTCCGCGACGCGCTCGCACGCGCGACGATGGCCGGCCAGCGCCGGGGCGCGCAGGCGGACGCGCCGCTCCAGGGCGTGGACCAGGAGCACCGGCGGCAGCCTCATGACGACGGCTCCCCGTGGAGCTCGGAGGCGCCGTTGCTCCGGCGCGCGGCGCGCGCGCCCCGCTCCGCGCCGCCGGCCTTGTGCCGCACGCGCTCCGCGATCTCGGCCCAGAGATCCTCGGCGTGCTCCCGCTGGCGCTCGACCAAGGCGAGGCCGAGCCGGCCCAGGTGGAGCCCGAGCGCCGCGATCTCGACGACCACCGGCCGGAGGTGCTGCTTCTTGCCCATCAGGAGGACGGCGCTGCCGACCCCGAGGGCGAACGACGGTGGATGAAACCTCATGATGCCGTATCCCCCTTCCGCGAACAGGCGGCGCGCGCGGCGCGCGCACCGTCGTCCGAGGGCTCGACGTTGACGAGGCCGACGGTGTCGACCCGGTGGACGATGACGATCTCGCGGCCGGCGCCGGCGGCGCGCCCCAGGGAGCCGCGCGAGAGCGAGGGCAGCGCGCCCGCGATCACCGCGAGCGCGAGCTCGCCGGCGCCGAGGCGCGGCGCCCCGAGCAGGCGGCCGAGGGAGCGGGAGCCGAGCGCGAGCGCCTGGAGCGCGGCGGTCGCGGCGAGCGCGCGCGCGACGTGCGGGTTGTCCCGGCGCGCGATGGGCCCCGGAGCGCCCTCGGCGGCGCCGGCGCGGCAGGCGAGGATGTGGAGCAGCTGCGCGGTCACGAGCGCGGTGAACGCCCTCGACCCCGCGGTCGCGCGGCCGCCGAGCGCGTACGCCGCGAGCGAGGCCCCGGACATCATGGCCGCGTCGAGCCCCAGCGCGCGGAGGTCGCGGCGGCCGAGCAGCGGCGCGGCCGGGTCGCGCGGGGGGCGCCGCATGACGCCGGGCTCGGCAGGCTCCAGCGCGAGGGCGAGCGCGGGCGCGATGTCGGTGAGCAGGTTGATCCAGAGGAGCTCTAGCGGCGTGAGCGGCGAGGCGCCGGCCAGGGCGCCGGCCAGCATCGTGAGCACCTCGCTCGCGTTCGTGGCGACGAAGTACGCGATCGCGCGGCGGACGTTGTCGTGCAGCCGCCGGCCCTCGCAGACCGCCTCGGCGAGGCTCGGCAGGTCGTCCTCGGCGAGGACCACGTCGGCCACCGCCCGCGCGATGTCCGTGCCGCGCTTGCCCATGGCCACGCCGACGTCCGCGGCCTTGAGCGCGGGGCCGTCGTTCACGCCGTCGCCCGTCATGGCGACGATCGCGCCGCGCTGCTGGAGCGCCCGCACGATGTCGAGCTTCGCCTCGGGCGTGACCCGGCTGTGCACGGCGTCGGCGGGGATGCCGAGCGCGGCGCCGATCGCGCGCGCGGTCCGCTCCTGATCGCCCGTGAGCATCAGGGTGCGGATGCCCGCGCCGGAGAGGGTCGCGAGCGCCTCCCGCGCGCCTTCGCGCGCCGGGTCGCGGAGCCCGACGAGGCCGGCGAGCTCGAGCGGGGCGTCGTCGTCCGGCCGGCCGTCCCGCCGCCACGCGAGGGCGAGCACGCGCAGGCCGCGCGAGGCCATCGCGTCGTTCTGCCGGAGCACCTCGTCGCGGCTTGCGCCGCGCGGGGCGTCGCAGCGCGCGACCACCTGCTCGGGCGCGCCCTTCACGAGCTCGATCTGCCCGAGCTCCGGGTGATCGTGGACCGTCACCATGAACGCGCGCTCGGCCGATCGGCGCTCCTCGCTCACGCGCCGCGCCGCGAGGCGCCGCGCCGACACGGGGTAGCCGGCCGCGAGCGCGAACTCGACGAGCGCGCGCTCCGTGCCGCTGCCCTGGACGACCTTGCCGACGTCGCTCAGCTCGACGTCGGCGTTGAGCGCGGCGATGCGCGCGAGCGCGTGCACGCGCGGGGCGCTCACGGCGACCTCGCGCGCGTCCTCGCCGACGAGCGCGATCTCGCGCGGCGGCCCCGCGCCGCCGCGATCGCCGCCGCCGCGCTCGTCGCGCGCGGCGCGGGCGACCCGCAGGACGCCCTCGCCGGGGAGGAAGATCTCCGCGACCCGCATGCGGTTCTCGGTGAGCGTGCCGGTCTTGTCGGCGCAGACGACGCTCACCGCGCCGAGCGTCTCGGCCGCGGCGAGGCGGCGGATGACGATGCCGCGGCCGCGCAGGCGGCGGCTCGCCAGCGCGAGCGCGGTGGTGCCCACGGCAGGGAACCCCTCGGGGATGGCGGCGACGCCGAGGGCGACGGCGCTCCGCGCGAGCGCGCGGAGCGGCCGCCGCCGCGCGAGGCCGACGACCACCACCGCCGACGAGCTCGCGAGCGCGAAGGCCGCGAGGCGCCGGCCGATCCAGGCGAGCTCCCGCTCGATCGGCGGGGCGCGCTCGCCCTCGCGGGAGAGCGCGCGCTGGATGTCCCCGAGCGCGGTCCGCCCGCCCGTCGCGACGACCACCGCCGCGCCCTCGCCCGAGGCGACCGTGGTGCCCGCGTACACCATGCCGCGGCGCTCGGCGAGCGGCGCGCCGGCGTCGACCTTCGCGGCGCCCTTCTCGACGGGCTCGCTCTCGCCGGTCAGCGTGCTCTCGTCGACGGCGAGGTCGCCCGCGGCGACGACGACGCGCGCGTCCGCCGCGACCGGCTCGCCCGCGCGGAGCGCGAGCACGTCGCCGGGCACGATCTCCGACGCGGCGAGCCGCAGCTCGCGCCCGTCGCGCACGGCGCGCGCCCACCCGACCCGGAGCGCGCCCCAGGCGTGCAGGAGCTCCTCGGCGCGCGACTCGGTGTACGTGCCGATCGCCGCGTTCGCGCCGACGACGAGGAGGACGGCGCCCGCGTCGACCAGATCGCCGAGCGCGAGCGAGAGGCCCGCCGCGCCGAGGAGCAGCGCGGTGGGCACGGTGAAGAGCTGCGCGGCGAGGATCTCGAGCGACGAGCGGCTCGCGACGCCGGCGAGCTCGTTGGGGCCGACCTCGCGGAGGCGGCGCAGCGCCTCGGCGGCGGTGAGGCCCGCGGCCGGGTCGACGCCGAGCGCGCGGGCGACCTCGCTCGCGTCCTCCGCGTGGGCCCGGTCGACGGCGGCGCGTCCGTACAGATCACGCTCGACGGCCGGCGCGCGCTCGCCCCGCGCGGCCCACGCCGCCCCGCCGCCGCGCTCGCGCTCGGCCGCGCCCTCGCGGCGCAGGCGGCGGCACGCGCCGCGGACGAGCGCGCCCACGCCCTCGGCCAGGGCCAGCGCGGCGCGCCGCGCGGACGGCGGCGGCGGGGCGCCGGGCACGGCGTGGGCGGCGAGCACGGCGGCGGCCAGATGGGCCGCGTCCTCCCGCACGCGCACGAGCACCCGCCCGGTCCGCGCGCTCGCCCGCGCGGACGCGACGCCGGGGACCGCGGCGAGGTCGCGCTCGATGCGCGCGGCGCGCGCACCATCGCCGAAGAGGCCGGCCACCTCCGCGCGCAGCCGCGCGATCCCGGCGCGCCCGTGCAGATCGCGCCCAGGCGAGCGGCGGAGCCGCCGCGCGCTGGCGCCGCCGCGGCTCCTCCCCGCGCCGGCGAGACCGATCCAGCCCGTCCCCGAACGCCCCATGATCCTCCGCGCTGGGCTCTGGGCCTTTTCAAAGGTCGAGCCAGCGCCGGTGTGCGGGCGGGCCACATCGCTCGGCCGGGCCGGCGCGGCGGCCCGGAGCCCGGCGAGGCGCCGCCGAGGTGGTCGGCTTGTTGCGGTCAGGGCGCGGGGTTAGCGGGCCTGGCCGGGGTCGGGTCGCTCCCGGCCTACGTGGCCTCCAAGCACGGCCTGGTCGGGCTCAGCCGCGTTCCTCCTCTCCGACCGCGCGACGTACATCAACGGGCGCGCGATGGCCGTGGACGGCGGGTGGACCGCCTGGAGATCGATCGTCGAGGCGGCCCGCTCCCGCCTCCGCTCACCCCCGCGCCGCGATCGAGGCGAGGACGGTCTGCAGCGCGCTCGGCTCGATCGGCTTGACGAGGTGCATGGCGAAGCCGGCCTCCTGGGCCCGGCGTCGATCTTCCTCCCGGCCATAGCCGGTCAGCGCGATCATGAGCGAGGGGGAGGTGCCCGGGCTCCCCATCAGGGCGCGCGCCACGCCGTACCCATCCATCCCGCCGGGGAGGCCGATGTCGCACAAGACGACCTCCGGCAGGAACGCGCGGGCCGCATCGACGCCGGCGGGCCCGGACAGGGCCACCTCGACCCGGTGGCCCTCCATGGCGAGCAGCGCTTGCAAGGTCTCCGCGGCGTCGACGTTGTCCTCGATGATCAGGATGCGCAGCGATCGCGCCGCGAGGTCCGAGGCCGGCGCGGCGCCCCCGGAGGGCAGCGCGACCTCGCGCGAGAGCGGCAGGCGGAGGACCACCTCCGTCCCGCGGCCGATCCCCGCGCTCTCGGCCGAGACCGCGCCGCCGTGCAGCTCGACGAGCCCCTTGACCAGCGCGAGGCCCAGCCCGAGCCCGCCCCGGCTGCGGTCCAGGCTGCAGTCGGCCTGGCTGAACGGCTCGAAGGCGCGCGCCAGCATCGCCGCATCCATGCCGATGCCGGTGTCGCGGACGCGGATCGCGGCCGAGCTCTCCGGCGCCGGCGACAGGGCGACCGTCACCCGTCCGCCGGCCTCGGTGAACTTGCTCGCGTTGTGCAGCACGTTGCCGATGGCCTGCGACAGGCGGGTCGGGTCGCCGTGGATCCACAGCGGCTCGGCCGGGATCTCCAGCGCGAGCTCGAGGCCGCTCGCCTCCAGCGTGCTGCGGTAGTCCTCGGCGGTCTGCCGGAGCAGGTGCGCGAGGTCGCAGCGCTGCTTGCGCAGCTCGATCCGGCCGCGGGCCACGCGCGAGACGTCGAGGAGATCGTCGACCAGCCGGGCCATGTGCGAGACCTGCCGCTCGAGCACGCCGCACGCCCACGCGGTCGACGGCTGCTGGGGCCCGGACCGCCGCAGGAGCTCGGCGGCGTTGCGCAGGGGCCCGAGCGGGTTGCGCAGCTCGTGGGCGAGCATCGCCAGGAACTGGTTCTTGCGCTGGTCCGCTTCCCTCAGCGTGGCCTCGGCGCACTTCCGATCGTGGATGTCCGTGCAGGTGCCATACCACTTCACGATCTCGCCCGACGGCCCATGCACGGGCACCGCGCGGCCCAGGTACCAGCGGTGCTCGCGGGCAGCGAGGACCCAGAAGCGGTACTCGAGCTCGAACGGCTCGCCGGACAGGACCGAACGGCGCCAGCTGCCAGTGCACGTCGGGCGATCGTCCGGGTGCACGAAGGAGATCCAGCTGTCGCCGGTCGCCTCGCCCTCGCTCAGGCCGCAGATCTCGTACCACCTGCGGTTGTAGTAATCGACGCTGCCGTCCGGGCGCGCCGTCCAGGCGATCTGCGGCATGGCGTCGGCGAGCGTCCGGAACTTCGCCTCGCTCTTCCGGACCATGTCGTCGACCTGCTTCCTCTCGGTGATGTCGTGGGCGATGCTGATGACGAGCCGCCTGCCCGCCGCGTCCTTGCCCAGCGGCGCCCCGCGGAAGAGCCACGTGCGCTGCTCGCCGTGCGCCGTGATGACCGCGGCCTCGAGCTCGCCGGTGGAGGCGGCATCCAGCGCGTACAGGGCCTTGACCCTGGAGCGGATGGCGTCCTTCTGGGCCGGATGCGCCCTGTCGATCCACGCCTCGATGGTGGGGATCTCCTGGCTGGCGTAGCCGGCGATGTCGGTCCACGCGGGGTTGACGCTGACGACCTGGCCGTCGTCGGCGTGAATCATGATCGGGAACGGGATCGCCATCACGGCGCGACGGAATCGCTCCTCGCTCTCCTGGAGCAGGAGCTCGGCCTGCTTGCGCTCGGTGATGTCGATGACCGAGCCGACGTAGCCGAGGAACTCGCCGTCCGGGCCGAGCCGCGGCGAGCCCGACGCGATGCACCAGCGGTACTCGCCGTCGCGCCGGCGCAGGCGGTAATCCAGCCGGAAGGGCTCGCGCCGCGCCTCGGCCCGCCGGAAGACCTCCATCGTGGCCTGGCGATCCTCGGGGTGGATCGCGTCGAGCCAGCCGAAGCCGACGTAGGTCGCTGCGCCCTGATCCGTGAACTCGGACCACCACCGGTTGCCGTAAGTGGCGCGGCCGTCGGAGTCCGTGATCCAGATCATCACCGGCGATTGATCGGCCATGTTGCGGAAGCGCTCCTCGCTCTCCCGGAGGGCCAGCTCCGAGAGCTTCCGGGGAGTGATGTCCCCGACCACGCCCACCATCCGCAGCGGGCGACCGCCGTGATCCCGCTGCACCAGCGCGCGGCTGTAAACCCAGCGCACGCGCCCGTCGGCATGGAGGAAGCGGAACTCGACGGAGTAGTCCGTCTCGCCGCGAAACGCGCTCTCGACCTGCCCCCAAACCGCGTCCCGGTCGTCGGGGTGCAGGCGCCGCGCGAAATCGTCCACGGTGCCGCCGAACTCTGCCTCGTCGGCGCCCGCGCACTCGAGCGCCTCCTCCGACCAGAAGAGGCGCCCGCTCGGCACATCCCACTCCCAGATGCCGAGATGGCCGCCCGCGAGGGCCAGCCGCAGGCGCTCATCGCTCTCGCGCAGGCGCTCCTCGCCGGCCTGATCCAGGAGGGCGGCCCTGGGATGCAGCTCGGCCTCGCTCGGGCCGCGCGGCGCGCCCTCTCCTCGCGCCCGCTCGTCGATGTCGGTCGCCGTGCCGAGCCAGCGGCCCGCCCGGCCGCCCGCATCCTCGATGATGGGCTCGGCTCGACCGCGGAACCAGCGGTAGGCGCCGTCATGCCGCCGCAGGCGGACCTCCAGCTCGAGGGCCGCGCCCCGCTCGACGGCCGTCCGCCACGCCGCGATGCAGCGCACCGCATCCTCCGGATGGATGACGGCGGCCAGACCGAGGCGCATCACCTGGTCCGCGGCCGGGCCGGTGTACTCGCGAAAGCGGCCGTTGACGTAATCGCACGAGCCGCCGCTGCCGGCGACCCAGACCAGCTGCGGGATGCTGTCGGCGAGCAGACGGAACTGCGGATCCACCCGGCGCGGCTCGGCCCCCCGCGGCTCGGCCCCCCTCGGCTCGGCCCTGCGACCCTGCTTCGTGGAGATCACACTCATTCGATTCGCGTCGCGCGAGTCCGCCCGGCGTGACGGGCGAGACGCCGTGGACGCTTTGTCTGCGCTCACCTCGTTCCGCAAGGGCCGGAGACGCACCGCCGATGCGGAGTTCCCGGCACGCCATCCGGAGAGAGCTCAACGCAAAGGCGCAAAGGCGCAAAGGAACAAATATTATATATTTTTCGTCTTTGCGCCTTTGCATCGAACTTTCTCTTCGCTCGCGAGGCAGATCCCTGGCGGGGTTTCTGACGCACGGAACTAGCCGCGTCCGAACCGCTCCACGAACTGCCGGTGCGCCTCGAGCTCGGGCGCGTCTCCGCTCCAGAGCTCCTTTTCGCGGTAGCCGGTCGCCACGGACAGCACCTCGATCCGCCGCCCCTCGGCCCTGAACCGCACCCGCCACGAGGTCACGGCGAGCCGCATCGCGTCCCCGTCGGCGCGGATCCTCCGGTAAGGGTGCGGCTGCGGGCCGAGCGCGAGCGCGCGGTCCACCCGCTCGCGCAGCGCGACCCCGTGCGTCGCGTCGAGCCAGGCGGCCTGCTCGGCCGCGCGCTCGCCCCAGACCACCTCGAAGCCCGGCTCCGGATCCGCCGGCGCCTCGCCCGGCGCGAGCGGCGCGACCCAGCCGGTGCGCGCGTGCGGGTAGGCGTCGGCGTAGGGCACGTACGGCTTCAGATCGAGCACCGGGGTGCCGTCGATCATGTCCACGCCGCTCACGCGCAAGGTGAGGCCGTCCACCCCGAGGAGCTTGACCACGCTGAGGCCGATCGGGTTCGGGCGGTGCGGCGAGCGCGTCGACAGCACGCCGCGCCGCTTGCCGGCGCTCCGCGGCGGCAGGACCTTCGGGCGCCAGCCCTCGTTGAGGTGGAACCAGAAGACCACCCAGAGGTAGTCCCACCCCTCGATGTCGCAGAGCGCGTGCTCCAGGCCGCGGCCGGGCACGAGCTCGATCGTGCCCTCCGCCCCGGCCGCGGCGTGCGGCTGCCGCGGCGCGCTCACGCGGTCGGGGAACGGGGTGCGCACCACGCCGATGGGCGTGAACGTGACGGGCTTCAGCATCGCGCCGGAGCCTAGGGGATCGACAGGGTGGATGCGATCGGCGCCGTCGGTGGGCTCGACGTGATCGGGGCGCTCGGCGCGACCGGCGTGTTCGACGCGCTCGGCGCCGGCGGCCCGATCGCCGCCGCCGGCGTCACCGGAGCGGCACCTCGACGATCAGGACCGCCGGGCCCTCGAACGCCGCCCGGCCGCGCTCGATCGGCGCCCGCTGCGCCGCGCCGCCGAACCGCGGCTCCTCGCTGAACGCGAGCACCCGCGCCTCCGGGCGGCCGAGGTCCAGGGCGAGCGCGCCGCGGAGCGCGACGAGCGCGACCACCGCGGTCTCGCCGCCGCGGCGCTCGATCCGGACCGCGTCCGGGGAGAGCGCCTCGGCCGAGAACGCGTCGCGCGCGCGGCTCCGCAGCGCGGGGTGCGACGCGCGCAGGCCGAGGAGTTCGCGGGACCAGGCGAGCACGCCGGCGTGCTCCGGCCGCTGCCGCTCGGTCCAGTCGAGCTTCGAGCGCTGGAACGTCCGCGGATCCTGCGGATCCGGCACCTCCGCGCCGCCGAACGACGTGAAGTACTGGAACTCGCGCCGGCGGCCCTCGGTGACGAGCCGGCCGAGCTCGTCGTGGTGATCGGTGAAGTACTGGAACGGCGTCCGCGCGTTCCACTCCTGGCCCATGAACAGGAGCGGCGTGTACGGCGTGAGCAGGAGCAGCGCCGACATCGTCCGGAAGGCCGCCGGGCTCACCTTGTCCCCGAGCCGGTCGCCGAGCGCGCGGTTGCCGATCTGATCGTGGTTCTGGATGCAGTGCACGAACCGCGGCGGCGGCACCGGCTCGGCGGGCGTCCCGCGCGGCTTGCCCGAGTGCTTCGAGACCTGCCCCTCGTAGAGCCACCCCTTGCGGATCGTCGCGGCGATGTCCTCGGCCGTGCCCCGGTGATCCTCGAAGTAGCCGTCGCGATCCCCGGCGAAGAGCACGCGGAGCTCGTGGTGGAAGTCGTCGGCCCACACGCCGTCGAGGCCGTACCCGCCCTGCTCGACGGGCGTCACGAGGCGCGCGTCGTTCATGCTGTCCTCGGCGATCACCACGACGCGCCGCCCCTCGCCGGCCGCCCGCGCGCGCTCGGCGATCTCCCGGAGGATGTGGGGCTCGGTGTCGTCGAGGATCGCGTGCGTCGCGTCGAGGCGGAGGCCGTCGATGTGGAAGTCGCGGATCCACATCTCGGCGTTCGCGATGGCGAGCGCGCGCACCTGCTCGGCGCCCTCGCCGTCGTAGTTCACCGCGTCGCCCCAGGGCGTCATGTGGCGATGGGTGAAGTAGCGCTTCGCGTAGGCGCGGAGGTAGTTCCCGTCGGGGCCGAAGTGGTTGTAGACGCAGTCGAGGATCACCCCGAGCCCGGCCGCGTGGGCCGCGTCGACCAGGCGGCGGAGGCCCTCCGGGCCGCCGTAGGCCGCGGCCGGGGCGAAGAGATCGACCCCGTCGTACCCCCACCCGCGCTCGCCCGGGAAGCTCGCGACAGGCATGAGCTCGATGGCGGTGATCCCGAGCTCCCGCAGGTCGGCGAGCCGCCCGATGAGCGCGTCGAACGTGCCCTCCGGCGTCGCCGTGCCGACGTGCACCTCGTAGAGGACGAGCTCCTCGAGCGCGACGCCCTTCCACCCCGCGTCGGTCCACGCGAACGAGGGGTCGTCGACCGCCGACGGGCCGTGCACGCCGAACGGCTGCGCGCGCGAGTAGGGGTCCGGGAACGGCCCCTCCCCGTCGATCCGCACCTTGTAGAGCGCGCCCGCCCCGAGGCCCGGCGCCGTCGCCTCGAAGTAGCCGCCGCCGGTGGGGGTCGCGGGCAGCGCGCCCGTGATCTCCTCGCCGTCGTTGGCGTAGGTGACGATCTCGATCCGATCGTGGTCGGGCGCCCAGACCCGGAAGCGGACCGCGCCGCCCTCGAGCCATGCGCCCATCGTGCGAATCGCCTTCATGTCACTGACCTCGCTGGGTCGCCCGCACGAGCAGGGCGACGGGAAAATCGGAGAGCACGCGGTCGAGCGGGAGCACCGCGCCGTCCTTGGGCTCGGACGTCGCGACGGCATCGCGCGGCAAGGAAGCGGAAGGCGACGCCTCGATCTCGGCGCCGGTGAAGAGATCCGTGTAGAGGCCGGGCTCCACGTCGACGAAGGTCCCCGCCCACGCCTTCCCCGTCGGCGGGGCGCAGGCGCCGCCGAGCAGCCGCGCGCTGAACCGGGGCGCGATCACGACGGCCGAGCGCCCGTCCTTCGGGTCGCGACGCGCGAAGGCGACGACGTGCGTCTCGCGCTCGCCGATCACGGCGCGCGGGGCGTAGGCCCCGTCGGCGCCGAAGAGCGCCGGGTGCCGCCGGCGCAGATCGAGCGCCACGTGCGTGACGAAGAGCTTGATGCGGCCGTCGCGCGCCGCGCCGCAGAGCTCGCGCGCGAGCGCGAGGTCGCCGCCGTTCCACCGCGCGCGGATCTCCGCGAGCGCCTCCTCGCGCGACGCGTAGTCGACCGCGCGGCGGTTGTCGGGGTCGACCAGGCTGAAGTCCCACACCTCGTTGCCCTGGTAGATGTCCGGCACGCCCGGCGCCGTGAGCTTCAGGAGCGTCTGCGAGAGCGAGCCCCACATGCCGTGGTAGGCGACCACGCGCGCGAGCGGCAGGAGCGCGCCCAGGACGTCCGCGGACGCGATCGCCTTGCGCACGAACGCCTCGACGGCGGCGTCGTACTCGGGCTGCGCGTCGATCCAGGACGTGTTGACCTTCGCCTCCTTCGTGGCCTTGCGCATGTAGTCCACGAGGCGATCCGTGTAGGCCGAGAGCGCGTCGCCCTCGGGCGCCCGCGGGCCGCTGGAGGCGCCGAGCAGCGGCTCGATCGGCAGGCTCCCGAGGAGCGTCTGGTAGAAGAGGTACTCCTCGTTGCTGTCCGGCGCGAGGCGGCCCTCGATCTCGGCCTTGAGCGGCGCCGCGGCGGCGGCCGCGCGGTGGAGCGTCTCCTCCCACGCCGACGGGATCTCCGAGAGCACGCTGATCCGCGCGCGCACGTCCTCGCTCCGCTTCGTGTCGTGCGTCGACGTCGCGAGCATCGAATAGGGCCACGTCTTCTGCCGCTGCACGTTGGCGCGGTGGAACGCGAGCACGCTCGCGCCGTAGCGCTCGGGCTCGCCGCCGACCTCGTTGAGCGACACGAGCCGGTTGTAGATGTAGAACGACGTGTCCTCGAGCCCCTTGGCCATCACCGGGCCGGTGAGCTGCTGGAACTTCATCACGAACTCGCAGAAGGGGCGCCGGTCCCCGTCGCGGGACAGATCCGGGTCGAGCATCAGGACCGAGCGCAGGAACGTGAAGATCGTCGCCTCCATCGTCGGGTTGCGCCGGCGCGCGAGGGCGACCGCGCGGCCGATCGCGACCCGGTCGTGGTCCGAGATCGTCGGCGTCCGCTCGTTGACGTACGTGCGGTAGACCGGGAAGCACGCGATCACCTCGCGAAGGGCGTCGTTGAGCGAGCCCAGGGTGAAATCGCGGAAGCGGCGGTCGCGCTCGGTGAGCCGGTTCAGCGCGTGCGTGAGCACGTTGAGCTCGCTCGCCAGCGCCGTCCGCAGGATCACCTTCTTCTTCTCGTAGACGAGCGTGTCGAACTCCAGCTGATCGCCGATGAACCGCTCGTAGATCGCGGTCATCGACGCCTCGCTCGAGGAGTCGACGAAGAGCTCGCCCACCGCCGCCGTGAAGTCGTAGCCGCTCGTCCCGTGGATGGGCCACGCCTCGGGCAGCGTCTCGCCGCGGGCGAGGATCTTCTCGACGACGACGTACATCGGCCGCTCGATCGACGGGCCGCGCGCGCCGTGCGCCGCCCCGGCGGCCACGCGCTCCTCGAGGGCCGCGCGGATCGCCGGCTCCAGCTTGGCGAAGCGGGCGGCGGCCGGCGGCCTCCGGCGCGCTTCGTCGAGGCTGCGCGGCTCCGGCTCGCCCGCGGCCTCGGCGAGGAAGCGGCGGCGGCAGCGCTCGACCAGGTAGCCCCGCTGCAGGTCCTCGAAGTAGCCGATCGGGTCCCAGAGGCCGTCGGGGTGATCGATGCGCAGGCCCGTGACCTGGCCGCGCTCGCAGAGCTCGAAGACGAGCCGGTGCGCCTCGGTGAAGACCGGCCGGTGCTCCATCCTGATCGCCGCGAGCTCGTTGATGTCGAAGAACCGGCGGTAGTTGATCTCCTCGGCGGCGGTGCGCCAGAAGCTCAGCCGGTAGGCCTGCTCCTCGAGCAGCGCCTCGAGCGCGTCGAAGCTCCGCGGATCGCCCGCCTTGCCGTTGATGCGCTCGACGCCCTCCGCCACCGCCGCCGCGATCTCGGGCGAGTCCGCGACGAGCGTCGCGAGCCGCCGCTTGAGGACCTGCTTCTCGCGCCGCCGCTCGATCACCTTGGCCCGCTGCGTCTCCGTCCGCGGCGGCAGGTTGCGGAGCCCGGTCAGGATGCTCTGCAGCTCGAGGAGCGCGTCGTGCTCCTCGCCGAGCGCGGCGGCCAGGTTGGGCACGAGCGGCCCGATGACCATCCCGTACGTCCGCGGGTTCACCGGGAAGACGTGATCGAAGTACCGGAGGACGCACGCGCCGTTCTCGAACTCGATCTTGAGCTCGCCGCGCTCGAGCACGGGCCCGTAGTGGTCGCCGAGCACGGGGAGCAGCACCTTGTGCTTGAGCTCCGTCTTGAGCGGCGCCCAGTCGATGTCGAAGAACGGCGCGTAGAGCGAGCTCGGGCCGTTCTCGAGGACGTCGTTCCACCAGGCGTTGTCGGACGTGCCGACGCCCATGTGGTTGGGCACGAAGTCGAGCACGAGGCCCATGCCGTGCGCCGCGAGCTCGCCCGTGAGCCGGTCGAGGTCGTCGCGGCCGCCGATCGCGGGGTTCAGCGCGTTGTGATCGACGAGGTCGTAGCCGTGCAGGCTCTCCGGGCGCGCCTTGAAGAAGGGCGACGAGTAGAGATCGCTGACGCCGAGCGCGTCGAGGTAGGCGACGACGCGCCGCGCCTGCTCGAAGGTGAAGTCCTTGTTGAGCTGCACGCGGTACGTGGCGCGCGGCAGCCGCGGCGCCACGCCGTCGCACGCCGCCTCGACGAGCCGCGCCGCCTCTCGTGCGGCGCCGTCTGCTTGGCTGCTCATCTTCTGATCGTCCGACGCTTCCGTCATTCGTCGTGTGCCTCCCGCGCAGAATCTACTTCGAACAAGGCTTCGTGCAGGCAGCCATTTGTCACGGTCGCCACGCGATCCCGCGGCTGCGGATCGGCCGATGAAGGAATAACCTGAGGCTCATAGGGAATCGCAGCAGAGGCGCGCCCGTCGCCGCACGGACCTGCGCTGAGCCCAAAGCACCATTCTCTGGCGCGCCGTCGCGGCGCCCGGGCGGCGGCGCCCGCGCGGGCCGTCCTCGATCTCGATTCGCGTCCGCTCCTCTGCGTCATGACAGGTCTTCACTCCGGTGTGCCGGCGCGGAGCGCTCCGGCCGATGTGTGGCTTTTCGTCTCAGTGACGTTTTGCCTCAATGGACGCCCTCACCGGCCGCCGCAGCGCCGCGCCGAGCGGCAATCGAGGGCGCGCGAGCATGGCGCGCCCTGCGCGAGCGCGCCATGCTCGCGCGAATGGGACAACAGCGTGGCGCGCCGAGCTGGCAGGAGATCCGGCACATGGCGCGCGAGCGGTTCGGCGTGAAGACCTTCCGGCCGGGCCAGCGTGAGCTCATCGAGGCGGTGCTCGCCGGGCGAGACGCCCTGGGGCTCCTGCCGACGGGGGCGGGCAAATCGCTCTGCTATCAGCTGCCGGCGCTCCTCCTGCCGCGCCCGGCCGTGGTCGTCTCGCCGCTCATCTCGCTGATGCAGGATCAGCAGGAGAAGCTGGCGCAGGCGGATATCCCTGCTGCAAAGCTCAACTCCACGCTGACCACGGCCGAGGAGCGGGAGGCCGCCCAGGGGATCCAGAGCGGCGACCTCCCGCTCGTCTACGTGACGCCGGAGCGGCTCGAGAACCCGGAGTACATCGACCTGCTCCGGCGCTCGGGCGTGTCGCTCTTCGTGGTCGACGAGGCGCACTGCGTCTCGCAGTGGGGCCACGACTTCCGGCCTGCGTACCTCGGGCTCCGCGACGCGATCGCCGCGCTCGGGCGGCCGCCGGTGCTGGCCCTCACGGCGACGGCGACGCCCGAGGTGGCGAGCGACATCGTGGAGCAGCTCGACATGCGCGCCGCGGCCGTCGTGAACACCGGCATCGACCGCCCGCAGCTGTCGCTCGAGGTGATCCGCACGCCGAACGAGGAGAAGAAGCGCGAGCGGCTCCTGCGCGTCCTCGAGGAGGAGCGCGGCGTCGGGATCGCGTACACGGCGACGGTCCGGACCGCGAACGATCTCCACCGGTGGCTCGCGGATCAAGGGATCTCGGTGGGCCGCTATCACGGGCAGATGCGCCCGAGGGAGCGGGAGGAGGCCCAGCAGCGGTTCATGAGCGACGAGTACCGCCTCATCGTCGCCACGAAGGCGTTCGGCCTCGGCATCGACAAGCCCGATATCCGCTACGTCGTCCACTACCACTTCCCCGACTCGCTGGAGAGCTATTATCAGGAGGCCGGGCGCGCCGGGCGCGACGGCCGCCCGGCCCGCGGCGTCCTGCTGTACCGCGTGGAGGACCGGCGAATCCAGGCGTTCTTCCTCGGGGGCAAGTACCCGCGCCCCGACGAGAGCTACCGAGTCTACGAGACCCTCGGCCGCCTCGAGGCGCAGCGGGCCGAGGGCAAGAGGCGGGCGGGGGTGCCGGTGAAGGCGCTGGCGGAGGTCGCGGACCTGCCGGAGCGCAAGGTGAAGGTCGTGGTGGCGCTGCTCGAGGCCGCCGGCATCGTCGACCGGAGCCGCGGCGTGCGCCGGCTGCGCGACTTCGCCGACGAGGCGGAGCTCGACGCGTTCCTCAAGGCCTATGAGGAGCGGCGCGCGGGCGACCGCGAGCGGCTCGAGGCGGTGATGCGCTACGCCGAGAGCCCGGCGTGCCGGATGGCGGCCCTGAAGACGTATTTCGAGGAGCCCGGCGAGGCCGCGGCCGGAGAGGGCGCGCCCGACTGCGGCCGCTGCGACAACTGCCGGCACACGGCCGACTCGAACCGCGCCGTGGTCGACCGCCTGACGGCCTCCGCGACGCCCTGAGCCCTCCGCCGCCGCGGTGTTCCTCGCGGCGCCGCGCGCGGGCCCTCGCCTCCGCTCTCCCCTCCTCGCAGATGCGGTGACGGGCCGCTCGGCGCCCCGGCGCCGGCGCCCGCGACTTCCGTGTCGAGAAGTTTCCTGGTTCGGTGCCCGGCCGCGCCCCCTCGCCCGGTGAGAGGCCGAAGGCGCTAGGCGAGCTGCGATATGTTCGCATATGGCCCCGCCCGTGCGGGCGGCGCCAGACAGACAGACAGCGCTCGTCCTACAGAATCAGGAGATGCATTGATGACCAGCTCTTGGCGATTCGTCGCGCACTCAGACGCACGGCGCAGGGCCCTTCAGTATGCGAAACAGGCCGCGTCCGCGGACTGCTCGGTCCTCATCGTCGGGCCGACCGGAGCGGGGAAGGACATCCTCGCGCGCGACATCCACCATCACAGCAGGCGCTCGAAGCACCGGCTCATCACGGTCAACTGCGCAGCGCTGACGCAGACGCTCTTCGAGAGCGAGCTGTTCGGCCACGTGCGCGGCGCCTACACGGGGGCGACGGCCTCCAAGCGCGGCGTCGTGGAGCTCGCCTCCGGGGGCAGCCTGTTCCTCGACGAGATCGGCGAGCTGCCGACGGAGGCGCAGGCGAAGCTCCTCCGCTTCCTCGCGGACGGCTCGTTCTGGCCCGTGGGCGGCTGCGAGGAGAAGAGCGTGGACGTCCGCATCCTCGCCGCCACGAACCGCGATCTCGCCGCCGGGCTCGACACGACGTTCCGGTCCGACCTGTTCTTCCGGCTCAGCGTGTTCACGATCGTCGTGCCGCCGCCGAGCAGGGACGACTTGCGCGGCCTCACGCGGGTGCTCGCCGTGGAGCTGAGCGAGCGCTACCGCACGACCGCCTCCGCGCGCGAGGTGAGCGCCCTGGGCGAGCTCGCGAGCAGCGGTGTTTACAGGGGCAATGTCCGCGAGCTCCGCAACGCCGTCGAGCGGTACTTCCTCGTGCGAGACCCGGAGCGGAGCGTCGAGGAGAACTGGCGGGCCGCGTGCGCGCTCGACCTCCTGGCCCAGCAGAGCGAGCTCGCAGACGATGCCGCCGCGGCCCCGCAGATTCAACCGCAAGAGATCGAGAAGCTCGACGATCTCCTGTTCTTGAAGTGCGCGCGGGAGACGGGGAGCGCGCGCGAGCTGTCGCGCAGGATGAACCGCTCGTTACCGTACGTTTACAGCCGCCTGGCAAAGCTCGGCATCAAGCCGAAGGACCTCCAGAGCGCCGAGAGCCTCGAGCGCACCTCGGCGAAGATCCGCGCTTCGCTCGCCCCCTATCGCTCCACGTTTCTGCGTCTTCTTAAAGAGTTCTAACAAAACGATCGCGCTCGCTCGATGCCACCCGCCGGAATGCCCGCACGGCTCGCTGGTACAGCCTTTGCCGTAGGGACGAAAACGACGAACAGGACGGCGAACGTCCCAACCGAAGGATGGAGGAGCGCATGCTGACTCTGGGCCTCGCCGGAGGCTTGGATCCCGTCTACGACTGCCGTTACGACGCGCCGCAATACTTCACGTACGACGCGGCGGCCGTGCTGGTCGAGGACGGGCAGGTGGTGGCCGCGATCGAGGAAGAGCGGCTGAACCGCGTCCGCCGGACGAACAAGTTCCCGTTCGACGCGCTGCGGGCCTGCCTGCGGCAGCGGGGCGTCTCCCTCCAGGACGTGGACCGGATCGCGTATTACTCGAGCGAGGAGACGGCCAATTTCCTCGTCGGGCGCCTGCGCGCGGCGTTCCCCGAGCTCGCCGGCGTCCCCGACGCGCGCGGCCTGCTCCAGGCGGCCATCCAGCGAGAGATGAAGTGCGCGATCGATCCGGAGCGGATCGTCTTCGTGCCGCACAGGCTGACGCACGCGGTGAGCGCGGCGGCGATGTCGGGCTTCGAGCGGTCGCTCGTCTACGTCATCGACAACGAGGGCGGGGTCTTCACCGGGACATCGACCCGCGGCGCCCGATCGTGCCTCACGGAGCTCGCGGCCTTCCCGCCGCAGAAGTCGCTCGGCGAGCTGTGCCACCGCACGATCCGAGCGCTCGGGTACAGCCCCTTCGACGAGGCCGAGGCGATGGAGCTCGCCCCGCACGGCGACCCGGCCGTGCACCGCGCCGCGATGCGCGAGGTGTACAGGCTCCTGCCGGACGGCGACTACGACCTCGCGTTCCAGCACCTCGCGGCCGTGGTCTCGAAGGCGCCGGGCAGGCTGCGCGGCGAGCCGGTCGAGCAGGCGCACAAGGACGTGATCGCCGCGCTCGAAGAGGCGATCTCCGAGATCGTGCTCCACGTGCTGCGCCACCACCGCACCGCGAGCGGCGTCCGGCGGCTGTGCCTGGCCGGAGGGGGCGCGCAGATCTGCGCCGTCAACTCCCGGGTCCTCGCGAGCGGCCTGTTCGACGAGGTGTTCGTCCAGCCCGCCGCGCACGACGCCGGCTGCGCCCTCGGGGCCGCGCTCTACGCGGCCGACGCGGCGCCGCGCGGCGCCGCGCTCGATCACGTGGCCTGGGGGACGGACCTCGGCACCGCCGACGCGGTGCCCCCCGCGCTGCGCCGCTGGGGCGCCTTCGTGACGGCGGAGCGCAGCGCCGCGCCGGCCCGCGAGGCCGCCGCGCTCATCGAGGGCGGCGCCGCCGTCGGGTGGGCGAACGGCCGCTCGGAGATGGGGCTCGTGGCGCTCGGGCGCCGCGTGATCGCCGCGGATCCGCGGGACGAGCGGCAGCGGGCCGCGCTGAACGAGATGAAGCGGCGCGCGCCGCACCGGCCGCTCTCGGTCGCGATGCTCGCCGAGGACGCGGCCGAGTGCCTGATGCTGCCGTGCCCGGCCGAGCAGCTGCGCTGGAAGAGCTTCGCCCTCCGCGTCCGGCGCGAGCGCAAGGCGGCGCTCGCCGCGGCGCTGCACGCGGACGGCACGGTCCGCGCGCAGGTGGTGCTCGAGGAGGCGGATCCTCGGCTGTTCGCGCTGCTCGGCGCGTTCAAGGAGCGCTCCGGGGTCGGCGCGCTGCTCGTGACGTCGCTCGACGATGGGGCGGAGCCGCCGGCCGAGACGGTCGACGACGTTGTCGCGCTGCTCCTGACGAGCGGCCTCGAGGCCGCCTTCGTGGACGACGTGCTCGTCCGCAAGAAGAGCGCGTCGGTCGAGGACAGGCTCCGCATGGCCGTGTCGCTCCCGCGCTCGACCCAGGTGGTCCGCACGCACGGGTGGCACGACGGCGCGCGCCCGGGGGACGCGTGGGAGCTGCGGACGAGCTACGACCGCGGGCTCCGCCGCAAGATCTCCGGAGCTGCGTACGACGTGCTGGCGAAGGCCGACGGGAGCCGGCCCGTCGCGGCGCTGCAGGGCGGCGCGGGGGCCGAGGTCATGCGCGAGCTCTGGGCCCTCTGGACAGAGCGGCTCATCCAGCTCGCGCCGGCCGAGCGCGCGTGAGGCGCACATGAAGCGCACGCGTGAGGCGCGCGCGCCGGGCCGGGATCGCGGGGTTGAAACACGACGGATGCAAGGAGAAGAGCGGTGAGCTCGGATGACATGACCATGGGCGCCGGGCGCAGGGCGCGCCCGCGGATCGACCTCGAGCGGCAAACGGAGCTCGCGGAGGAGGCGCTGAAGAAGGCGCTCGCCGAGCGGGATCTGCCGGCCTTCTACCGGGTGTTCCGGTCGACGGATCTGCCGTTCTTGGGGCTCGTCTACGAGGGGGACGCCCCGGGCCTGTTCCGCGCGTGCGCGCACGTGCTGCACCGGCTCGGGGGCGTCTCCCCGGCGGTCGCGCTCGCGGTGGAGAACCACTTTTACGTGAGCTCCGCGATAGCCACCTTCCCCATCGGCGACGACGAGCGGCTCGACGCGCGGCGGCGCGCGCTGCTCGCCGAGATCGTCGAGAAGCGCCGGCTCGTCGCCAACACGAACTCGCGGGTGCACGGAGACCGCGTGGGCGCGGTGGGGACGCGGGCCCGGAAGGTCGCCGGCGGATACGTGGTGAGCGGCGCCGCGTCGTACACGTCGCTCGCGACCGAGGGGGATCTCCTCATCTTCACGACCGCGCTCGAGGAGGGCTTCCCCGCGGTCCTGATGACGCGGCCGCGCGGCAACGCGGCGGTGGAGATCGGCCCTTACCTGTTCCCGGACGCGATGATCGACTCCGATACGCGCCGGATCGTCTTCCACGACCTCTTCGTGCCAGAGGAGGACTTCCTGCTCGGCGGCCAGGCGCCGGAGGTGATTCAGCTCCTCCTGTTCGAGATGGTCTGGCACCAGGCGCTGATTCCATCGCTGTACCTCGGCGCCGCGGCCCGGGCGATCGAGGAGTCGCGCCGGTTCCTCCGGACGGTCCGCGCCCGGGAGGGCGGGCCGCTCGCCGAGCTGGACGGCATGGTCGTCGACGTCGGGCGCCTCGTGATCCGCTACCGCGCCGCGTGCGCGGCGGTCCGCGAGGCGGGCGAGGCGATGGGCGCGATCCGCGGCGCGCGGGACCGCGCCGAGCGGCTCCCGCGGCTCTACGACCTCGCCGGGGCGGCGAAGTACGTCGGGACGAGGTGCGCCGAGGAGATCGTCGCGGCGGCGCGCGGCATCGTCGGCGCGCGCGCGTACGCCGGGGACAGCGTCCTCGAGCGGCTGAGCAAGGAGGTCGTCTTCGGCCCGCTCGGACCGGAGGTGAACGCCGTCATCGAGCGCGCCCACGGGCGGCGCGCGCTCGGAGAGGGCGAGTTCGACGGCGCGGCGTCGTCGCCGTGGCTCGATGGCGCGATGAGCGCGAGCGGCAAGGAGGAAACATGCTGACGCTGGGGCTCTCTGGCGGGCTGAGCTTCGCCCACGAGGAGATGTACGACATCCCGCAGAGCTTCACGCACGACGGCGCGGCCGTGCTCGTGGAGGGCGGAGAGATCGTCGCGGGGATCGAGGAGGAGCGGCTCAACCGCATCAAGCACTCCAACAAGTTCCCGATCGAGGCGATCCGCTTCTGCCTCGCCCGGCGCGGCGTCGACATCGACCGGGTGGACCGGATCGCGTTCTACGCGAGCGAGGAGTACTGCAACGCGCTCCTCGGGCGGGTGCGCCTCCTGACCGGCGGCGCGCTGCCGCGCATCGACGCGCGCACGCTGCTCGCGGCGAAGCTCGGCCAGGGGTTCGGGCGCCCGATCGACCGGGACAAGATCGTCTTCGTCCCGCACCACCAGGCGCACGCGGCGAGCACCTACCTCCTGTCGGGCTTCGACGACAGCCTGATCGTGGCGATCGACGGATCGGGAGACTTCCTGTCCGGGCTCGTGGCCGTGGGCTCGGGCGACCGGATCGACGTGCTGTCGACGATGCCGGAGTCGAAGTCGCTCGGGAACTTCTACGTCGCGGTCATCAACCTCCTCGGTTACGGCGTGTTCGACGAGTACAAGGTGATGGGCCTCGCGCCGTACGGCGATCCCGCGCGGTACCGCGCGCAGATGAGCGCGCTCTACACGCTCCTGCCGGGCGGCGATTACGAGGTGTACCGCGACCGCGTGGGCGCGCTCGCGCAGGTGATCGAGGTGCGCCGCAAGGGCGGCCCCTTCACGCAGCAGCACCGCGACGTCGCGGCGTCGCTCCAGGAGGCGCTGGAGGCGATCGCGCTGCACGTGCTCCGCCACCAGCGCGAGGCGACGGGCAAGACGCGGCTCTGCCTGGCCGGCGGCGTCGCGCACAACTGCACGATGAACGGGAAGATCCTGTATTCGGGCCTGTTCGAGCGCGTCTTCGTGCAGCCGGCGGCGCACGACGCGGGCTGCGCGCTCGGGGCCGCGCTGTACACGAACCTCGCCGCGGGCGCCCTCACGTCGCGGCGGCGGCTCGAGCACGTGTTCTGGGGCAGCGACGTCGGCGGAGAGGCGGAGATCGGGCGCGAGCTCGCCGGGTGGTCCCGCTTCGTCCGGAGCGAGCGCGTCGCGGACCTGCCGGGGCGCGTCGCCGACGTCATCGCGGCCGGGGCCGCCGTGGGCTGGGCACAGGGCGGGTCCGAGTTCGGGCCCCGGGCGCTCGGACACCGCAGCATCCTGGCCGACCCGAGGCCGGCCGCGAACAAGGACCTCGTGAACGCGATGGTCAAGAAGCGCGAGGCCTACCGCCCGTTCGCGCCCGCCGTGCTCGCGGAGGACGCGCGCGAGTTCTTCGAGCTCCCGCCCGGAGAGGGCGAGTTCCCCTTCATGATCTTCGTGCTCAAGGTCCGGGAGGACAAGCGGAGCGTCCTCGGGGCGACGACGCACGTGGACGGCACGGCCCGCGTCCAGACGGTGTCACAGCGGTCGAACCCGCGGTTTTACGGCCTCCTCAAGGCGTTCAAGGACCGGACCGGCGTGCCGGTGCTGCTCAACACCTCGTTCAACAACAACGTGGAGCCGATCGTCGACTCCGCGCACGACGTGGTGACGAGCTTCTTGACGACCGGGCTCCATTACCTCGCGATCGGCGGCTACTTCGTCGAGAAGCGGCCGTGGACGTGGGAGGACCTCGCGACGCTCGCGCTCGAGATCCCGAGGCACGTCCGCGTGGACCAGATCCGCAGGTTCGTCGCGATGGATCGCGCGGCCTCGGTCTTCGAGCTGCGGAACACGTACGACGCCGGCGCGCGGGTGAGCGTGTCGCCCGACGTGGGCGAGGCGCTGATGCGCGCGGACGGCGCGCGCTCGATCGGCGAGCTGCTCGCGGAGGCCGGCGCCGGCGAGCCCGCGCGCATGCAGAAGGCGGTCCTGGAGCTCGAGGGGCTCTGGTCGCAGCGGCTCGTGTCGCTCCGCCCGCGAGAGGCCTAGTTCGTGAGTGCCTGTCCAGCGCCCAGAGGGTGGTAAAGCCTGCATGCTTCATCAAGAACAACTCCTGACGCGGGCGGCCACGCTCGTCAGCATGCTCCGCGAGACGCCGGTCGTGCGGCTCGACCACGAGCGCCTCGAGCTCTTCGTCAAGCTCGAGTACTGCAACGCGGTCGGGAGCATCAAGGATCGCCCCGCGCTCTGGATCCTGAAGTCGGCGATCGATCGCGGCGAGATCGACCCGCGGACGACGGTGGTGGAGTCGTCGTCCGGCAACTTCGCCATCGCGCTCGCCGCGTACGCGCAGCTCCTCGGGCTCGACTACATCCCCGTGATCGATCCCCACATCTCCTCGGTGAACGAGCACGTGCTCCGCTCGCTCTGCGCGCGGGTCGAGAAGGTCGAGGAGCGGGACGACACGGGGGGGTTCCTCAAGACGAGGCTCGCCCGCGTGCAGTCGCTCTGCGCCTCGCTCCCGCGGGCGTACTGGCCCAACCAGTACAAGAACCCCGACGGGATGATGGCCCATTTCCACACGACGGGCCGGGAGATCTGCGAGGCGTTCACGGAGCTCGATTTCGTGTTCGTCGCCGTGAGCTCGGCGGGGACGATCGCCGGGCTGTCGCGGCGGCTGAAGGAGCACTTCCGCGGGGTGAAGATCGTCGCGGTGGACGCGGAAGGGTCGGTGATCTTCGGCGGCCCGCCGCGGCCGCGCCGTATCCCGGGGATCGGCGCGGGGGTCGTGCCCGACCTCCTGCGAGAGGCGCTGATCGACGACGTCGTGATCGTCCCAGAGGTGGAGTCGATCGCCGCGTGCCGGACGATCCTCGACCGCCACCGGCTGCTCGTCGGCGGCTCGACGGGGACGGTCTACGCGGCGATCCAGCGCTATTTCGGCCGGGCGACCGGCCTCACGAGGCCGAGGGTCCTGTTCCTCTGCGCGGACCGCGGCGTGCCTTATCTCGACACCGTCTACAACCCTGCGTGGGCGTCGCGATACGCCGAGGGATGATCGATGCGCTTTGGTGTGGTCTCTGGCAATGTCATCCGTCGCCTCATCGAGGAGAGCCCCGAGGAGTGCGTCAAGGCGGTCGAGGGCGCGTACCTCGCCGGCCACCGCGGTGAGGTGGTCTGTCCGAACAGCTATTTCCTTCGCTTCCCCGACCGGCCGGACGCGCGGATCATCGCGCTCCCGGCCCACCTCGGCGGCGGAGAGCCCGTGTCGGGGATCAAGTGGATCGCCAGCTATCCGGCGAACATCCGGCAGGGCATCCCCCGGGCGTCGGCGGTGATCGTCCTGAACCGCGCGGACAACGGGTATCCGTTCGCGTGCCTCGAGGGCTCGATCATCTCGGCGGCGCGCACCGCGGCGTCCGCGGTCTCCGCGGCGGCGGCGCTGTCCGGGGGGCGGCGCGCGCGCGCGCTCGGCATCGTCGGGACGGGGCTCATCGCCCGGTACGTGGTCTCGTTCCTGTCGCGCCTCGGCTGGGAGATCCCCGAGGTGCTCCTGTTCGACACGAACCCCGCCGAGCCCGAGCGGTTCCGCGCGACCGCCTTCGACCCGGAAGATCGCCGCGAGATCCGCGTCGCGAAGGACCTGGAGACCGTGGTGCGGCGGAGCGATCTCCTCGTCTTCACGACCTCGGCGGCGACGCCGCACGTCCACGACGCGGGCTGGTTCTCCCACAACCCGGTCGTGCTGCACCTGTCGCTGCGCGACCTGTCGCCCAGCATCGTCCTCTCCTCGTTCAACGTGGTCGACAGCGTCGAGCACGTGCTGAGCGCCGGCACCTCGCTCCACCTCGCAGAGCAGGAGTCCGGCCGGCGCGACTTCGTCACGGGGACGATCGCCGAGGTGCTCCTCGGGCGGTGCGCGGCGCCGCGGACGAGGCCGATCGTGTTCTCGCCGTTCGGGATGGGGATCCTCGATCTCGCGGTGGCGCGGTGGGCCTACGCGCGCGCCGAGGCCGCGGGGGACGTGACGTGGATCGACGACTTCTTCGACATGACGCGCTGACGCCGGGCGGGCTTCGCAGAGGGCGAGAGAGCGCGGGAGCTTTTCGATGAGCGGTGTTTTGCTGGGTGAACTGGATCGCTGCGCGACCCTGGTTGATCTCCTTCGGCTGCGCGCCGAGGCCCAGGGCGATGCCCTGGTCTTCCGGTTCCTGACGACGGGAGACGTGGACGGCGGCTCCGAGGAGTGGACGTACCGCGATCTCCACGTCCGCGCGATGGGCATCGCGGCGTCGCTCCAGGCGGCCGGGGGCGCCGGGGAGCGCGCGCTGCTCCTCTATGCGCCGGGGCTCGATTTCATCGCGGCGTTCATGGGCTGCGTCTACGCCGGCGTCATCGCCGTCCCCACGTACCCGCCGAACCCCGCGCAGATGGATCGCACCCTGCCGCGGCTCCGCGCCATCGCCCGCGACGCGGGCGCGAGGTTCGTCCTCTCGACCGCGATGATCGCCTCCATGGCGGAGGCCCTCGGGCAGCAGGCGCCGGAGCTCGGAGCGCTCCGCTGGATCGCCACCGACGCGCTCGAGCCCGGCGCGGCCTCGGCGTGGCGGCCGCCGGCGATCTCTGGGGAGACGCTCGCGTTCCTCCAGTACACGTCCGGCTCCACCGGGCACCCCAAGGGCGTGATGGTGAGCCACGCGAACGTGATGGCCAACGAGCGCGCCATCCTCGCCGGCTTCGAGCACGACGCGGGCTCGTCGGGCGTCGGGTGGCTGCCGCTCTTCCACGACATGGGGCTGATCGGCAAGGTGCTGCAGCCGATCTTCGTCGGCTTCCCGTGCACGCTGATGTCGCCGCTCGCGTTCCTGGAGCGGCCGATGCGGTGGCTCAAGGCGATCTCGCGCTTCCGCGCCACGACGAGCGGCGGGCCGAACTTCGCCTACGACCTCTGCGCGCGCAAGGCGACGCCCGAGGATCTGGCGGCGCTCGACCTCCGCTCCTGGACGGTGGCGTTCAACGGCGCGGAGCCGGTCCGCGCCGAGACCCTGGACCGGTTCGCGGCCACGTTCGCTCCCTGCGGCTTCCGCCGGGAGGCGTTCTACCCGTGCTACGGGCTCGCCGAGGCGACGCTGTTCGTCTCGGGGGGCCTGCGCGCCGCGCCGCCCGCGTGCGTGAGCGTCGACGCCGGCGCGCTCGCGCGCGGGGTCTCGCTCGAGGTGGACCCGGCGTCGGCGGGCGCGGGCGCGCGGCGGCTCGTGTCGTCGGGGGCGCCCCGGGCGCGCGTGGCCGTCGTGTCGCCGGAGGGCGGCGAGCGCCTCGCGGACGGGCAGATCGGCGAGATCTGGGTCGCCGGCCCGAGCGTCGCCGGCGGGTACTGGGGCCGCGCCGAGGAGACGGCGCGCACGTTCGGCGCGCGCCTGCCGGGCGACGGCGCGACGCCGTACCTGCGCACCGGGGATCTCGGCTTCCTCTCGGGCGGAGAGCTGTTCGTCACCGGGCGCATCAAGGACCTCATCGTCATCCGCGGGCGGAACCTGTACCCCGACGACATCGAGCGCACGGTGGAGGCCGCGCACCCGCGCGTTCGCCCCGGCTGCTGCGCGGCGTTCTCGATCGAGGTCGGCGGCGAAGAGCGGCTCGGGATCGCGGCCGAGATCGACGCGCGGGGCGGGGGCGAGCCGCCGCCGGACGCGGTGGAGGCGGTGCGGTCCGCGGTCGCCAGGGAGCACGACGTGCAGCCGCACGCGGTGCTGCTGCTCCGGCCGCGCACGATCCCGAAGACGTCGAGCGGCAAGATCCAGCGGCACGCGTGCGCCCAGGGGTTCCGCGACGGGACGCTCGAGGCGCTCGTCGCGTCGCTGTCCCCGGCGGCGCCGGCCGGCGCGGCGGCGGCGCCGGCGCGGCCGGCGGCCGATCCGGCGCGGATGCTGCGGCTCGCGCTGCGCGCGGTGCCCGCCGCGGGGAGGGCGGCCCTGCTCGTCGAGGCGGCGCGCGAGGAGCTCGCCCGGCTCGCGCGGGTGGACGCCGGGAGCATCGCCCCGACCTCGAAGCTCATGGCGCTCGGGCTCGACTCGCTGGCGAGCATCGAGCTGCAGGCGCGCTTCGAGGAGCTGCTCGGCGTCCCGGTGCCGGCGCAGCTGCTGTGGCAGGCGGCCACGGTCGAGGATCTCGCGGCGGCGCTCGCGGGGGCGCTCGAGGCGCCGGCGCGGGCGGAGGCGCCCGCCGCGCCGCCCGCGGCGGCGGCGGGGGAGCCGGTCGAGCTCTCGTCCCACCAGCTCCGCCTCTGGTTCTTCTGCAAGTTCGCGCCGGAGAGCCCGCTCTATCACGTGGTGTTCGGCGCGCGGATCGTCGGCGCGCTCGACGAGGCGAAGCTCGAGGAGAGCCTCGCGGCCGTGGTCCGCCGGCACCCGGCGCTGCGCACGGTGTTCCGCGAGATCGCCGGGGAGCCGCGGCAGATCGTGCTCCCGGAGGCGGCGGTGCCCCTCGCCCGCGCGCGCGTCGAGGCGGCGGGGGCCGAGGAGCGCGAGGAGCGCCTGCGCGCGCTGGCCGCCGAGTGGGGGCAGCGGCCGTTCGCGCTCGACGAGGGGCCGCTGCTCCGGGTGTGCCTGGTCTCGCTCGGCGAGCGCCACCACGTCCTCCTCTTCGCGCAGCACCACCTCGTGACCGACGGCCGATCGATCGAGGTGCTCGTGCGCGACCTCGCGGCGGCCTACGCCGCGAGCGCGGCCGGCCGCGCCGGAGCGGCGCTGGGGCCGGCCCCCGGGTACGACGGCTATGCGCGCGCGCAGCGGGCCGCGCTCGCGCGCATGGACGCGGAGCGGGCGTACTGGAAGGCGCAGCTCGAGGGGCTGCCGCGGCTCGACCTCGGCGCCGAGCGGCGGCGCCCGGCGGCGTCGCCCTTCGCCGGCGGGACGGTGCGGTTCTCGCTGCCCGCGCCGCACGTCGAGGCGGCGCTCGCCGCCGCGCGGGCGGAGAACGCGACGCTCTTCGTCGCCCTCGCTGCCCTGTACGCGGCGCTGCTCCACCGCACGACCGGGCAGGAGGACCTCGGGATCGGCGTCGTCATCGCCAACCGCAGCCGCCCGGAGCACCAGGAGATCGTCGGCTTCTTCGCGAACACGGTCGTCCTGCGCGTCGATCTCTCCGGCAGGCCGACGTACCGCGAGCTCGTCCGCCGCGTGCGCCGGACCATGGCCGAGGCGATGGAGCACGCCGAGCTGCCGTTCGACGAGGTCGCGCGCGCCGCCGGCGCCGGGCGCCCGGGCGAGCGGGACGCGCTGGTCCAGGCGAGCTTCGTGCTGGAGAGCGTCTCGGAGCCGCCCGCGGGCGCCGAGGGGGCGCTGTGGCGGCCCGTGCTCTGGTCCCCGGACGGGGCCGTGGAGGGCACCGCGAAGTTCGACCTGGGGCTCAGCGTGGCCCGCTTCGATAGCGAGCGCGGCGAGCTCGCGGCCGCGCTCGAGTACCGCGAGGACCGCTTCGCGCGCGACGAGGTCGAGCGCATGGCCGGCCACCTGGCGGTGCTCCTCCGCTCCGCCGCCGAGGATCCGGACCGGCCGGTCGACGAGCTCGCGCTGCTCCCGCCGGACGAGGAGCGCACCCTGATCGCGGGCTGCAACGACACGGCGGCGCCCGTCCCGGAAGGCGTCTGCTTCCACGACCTCTTCCGGCAGCAGGCCGCCCGGACGCCCGACCGGATCGCCGCCGCCTGCGGCGACCTCCGGCTCTCCTACGCGGAGCTCGACCGCCTCTCCGATCAGGTCGCGCGCGCGCTCACGGCGCGCGGCGTCGGCCCGGATCGCCTGGTCGCCCTGCTGACGCGGCGCGACCTCGATTTCATGGTGCTCGCGCTCGGGGCCTTCAAGGCGGCGGGCGCGTACGTGCCGCTCGACCCGGCGCACCCGGTGCGGCGCAACGCCGACATCCTCACGCGCGCGGGCGGCCCTCCCCTCCTCGTGGGCGACGCGATCCCGGGCGCGCTGCGCGACGAGATCGTCGCCGCGTGCGCCGCCGCGCCGGAGGCGCTCTCGGCGGGCGAGCTGCTCGCCGAAGGCGCGGCCGCGCCCGGCGCCGCGCCCGCCCGCGCGCGGCCGGAGCACCTCGCCTACGTCATCTTCACGTCGGGATCGACCGGCGCGCCCAAGGGGGCGATGGTCGAGCACCGGGGGATGCTGAACCACCTCTTCGCGAAGGTGCGCTCCCTCGGGCTCGGGCCGTCGGACGTCGTCGCGCAGACCGCGCCGGTCAGCTTCGACATCTCGGTGTGGCAGCTGCTCTGCGCCCTGCTCGCGGGCGGGACGTGCCGGCTCGTGCCGGACGAGATCGCGACCGACCCGGCGCGGCTCCTCGAGGCGGTGGGCGACCTCGGCATCACCGTCCTGGAGATCGTGCCGTCGCTCCTGCGCGGGGCGCTCGACGAGCTGGAGTCGCGCCCGAGCTTCCGGCCGCGCCTCGACGGCCTGCGGTGGCTCGTCCTCACCGGCGAGGCGCTCCCGCCCGATCTCGCGCGGCGGTGGCTCGCGCTCTACCCGTGGATCCCGCTGATGAACGCCTACGGCCCGACCGAGTGCTCGGACGACGTCGCCCAGCACGTCCTCGTCGAGCCCCCGCCCGAGGACGCGGCGTACGTGCCGATCGGCCGCCCGATCCAGAACACGCAGCTCTACGTGCTCGATCGGCGGCGGCGGCCCGTGCCGCTCGGCGTCGCCGGCGAGCTGTACGTCGGCGGCGACGGCGTCGGCCGGGGCTACCTCCACGACCCCGAGCGCACCGCGGCGGCGTTCCTGCCGGATCCGTTCGCGCCCGGCGCGGGCGCGCGCCTGTACCGGACCGGCGACCTGGTGCGGCGCCTGCCGGGCGGCGATCTCGTGTTCCTCGGGCGGATCGACCACCAGATCAAGCTCCGCGGCTTCCGCATCGAGCTCGGCGAGATCGAGGCGGCGATCGCGCGGTGCGCGGGGGTCCGCGATGTCGTCGTTGTCGCCCGCGAGGACGCGCCGGGCGATCCGCGGCTCGTCGCGTACGTGGTCCCGGAGGCCCCGTCCTTCGACCCCGGCGCCCTCAAGGAGCAGCTCTCGTCGCGGCTGCCGGCGTACATGATCCCGGCGGCGATCGTCCCGCTCGACGCGCTCCCGCTGAGCGCGAACGGCAAGGTCGACCGCAAGGCGCTGCCCGCGCCGGCGTGGGGCGCCGCGGGGGAGCTCGCGGCGCGGACGGCGCCGCGCACCGGCCTCGAGCAGGCGATCGCCGAGGTGTGGCGCGCCGTCCTCGGGGTCGAGCGCGTCGGCGCGCACGACGACTTCTTCGCGATCGGCGGGCACTCGCTCTCGGCCACCCGCGCGGCGGCCCGCCTGCGCGACGTGCTCGGCGTCGACGTCGCCGTCCGGTCGATCTTCGAGGCGCCGACCGTCGCCCGGCTCGCCGCGCACGTCGAGCGGCAGGCCCGGGGGGGCGCGCGCCCTGCGCCCCGGCCGCTCTCGCCGGCGCCGCGCGAGGGCGAGGCGCCGCTCTCGTTCGCGCAGCAGCGGCTCTGGTTCCTCGATCAGCTCGAGCCGGCGAGCGCCACGTACAACATGCCCGCGGCGCTCCGCCTGCGCGGCGCGCTCGACCCGCAGGCGCTCGAGCGCGCGATCGCGGAGGTGGTCCGGCGGCACGAGGTCCTGCGCGCCGCGCTGCACGCCGTCGACGGCCGCCCGGTCCAGCGCTTCCACGGCGCGCCGGAGGCGTGGCCCCTCCCCCTCGTCGACCTCTCGGGGCTCCCCGCGCCAGAGCGGGAGGCGTCCGCGCGGCGCCGCGCGTCGGAGGAGGCCGCGAGGCCGTTCGATCTCTCGCAGGGGCCGCTCCTGCGCGCGGCGCTCTTCCGGCTCGCGCCCGACGACCACGTGCTGCTCGTCACGCTCCACCACATCGCCTCGGACGGGTGGTCGCTCGGCGTGCTCGCGGACGAGCTCACCGCGGCCTACGAGGCGTTCGCGCGCAAGGAGGAGCCGCGGCTCCGCCCGCTGCCGATCCAGTACGCCGACTACGCCGCCTGGCAGCGGCAGGAGCTCACCCAGGACGTGCTGGAGGCCGAGCGGGAGGTCTGGCGCCGCCGGCTCGACGGCGCGCCGCCGCTGGAGCTGCCCACCGACCGCCCCCGCCCCGCCGCGCGCTCGTCCCGCGGGCGCACGCACAGGTTCGAGCTGCCGCGCGACCTCACCGCCGCGCTCCGGCGCCGGAGCCAGGAGCTCGGGGCCACGCTGTTCATGACGCTCCTCGCCGCCTTCGAGGCGCTGCTCCACCGCTACAGCGGCCAGGAGGACTTCTGCGTCGGCACGCCGGTGGCGGGCCGCGGGCGGACCGAGCTCGAGCCGCTCATCGGGCTGTTCGTCAACACGCTCGTCCTGCGCGCGCGGCTCGACGGCGACCCGAGCTTCGAGGAGCTCGTCGGCCGCGTGAAGGCGGACGCGCTCGAGGCGTACGCCCACCAGGATCTCCCCTTCGAGATCGTCGTCGACGCGCTCGCCGTCGAGCGGGATCTCAGCCGGAACCCGCTGTTCCAGGTGATGTTCGCGCTGCAGAACGTCCCCCCGCCCGCGCTCTCGCTGCCGGGCGTCGAGGTGTCGCCGGTCGAGCTCGACGTCGAGCAGGCGCGGTTCGACCTGACGCTCTTCCTCACCGAGTCCGGCGACGTCATCGAGGGCGCCCTCGAGTTCGATCTCGACCTGTTCGACCCCGCGACCGTCGCGCGGCTCGCGGGGCACTACGAGACGATCCTGCGCGCCGCCGCCGAGGCGCCGTCGGCGCGCGTTGGCGAGCTCCCGCTCCTCACGCCGGCCGAGCGGAACGAGGTGCTCGTCTCGTGGAACGCCACGAGCGCGCCGCCGCCGCCCGCCGCGTGCCTGCACGAGCTCTTCGACGCGCAGGCCGCGCGGTCGCCCGACGCCGTGGCCGTGGTGTCCGACGACGGCGAGCTCACGTACGGCGAGCTCCGCCGCCGCGCCGACGCGCTCGCGCGGCGGCTGCGCGCGCTCGGCGTGCGGCCCGAGGTCCGCGTGGGCCTGTGCGTGCGGCGGACGCTCGACATGGTCGTGGCCCTCTGGGCCATCTTCAAGGCCGGCGGCGTCCACGTGCCGCTCGACCCGGGTTACCCGCGCCAGCGGCTCGCGGTCATCCTGGAGGACGCGGCGGCGCACCTGCTCGTGACCGAGCGCGCGCTCTCGGGGCTCGTGCCGGCGGGGTCGTCCGAGGTCCTGCTGCTCGACAAGATCGCCGCCGGCGCAGGGGACGAGGCCGGCGCCCTGATCGACGCCGGGCGGCCGGAGCAGGCGGCGTACCTCATCTACACCTCCGGCTCGACCGGCCGGCCCAAGGCCGTCGTGATCGAGCACCGCCAGGCCGTCGCGCTCGCGTGGTGGGCGCGGCGGGCGTTCTCGGACGAGGAGCTCGCCGGCGTGCTCGCGTCCACGTCCACGTGCTTCGACCTCTCGGTCTTCGAGCTCATCGTGCCGCTCTGCTGGGGCGGCAAGGTCGTCCTCGCCGACAGCGCGCTCGAGCTGCCCGCGCTCCAGCACGGCCGCGAGGTCACGCTCCTCAACACGGTGCCGTCCGCGGCGGCGGCGCTCCTCGCGGCCTCCGGCATCCCCGCGTCCGTGCGGACCGTGTGCCTCGCCGGCGAGCCGCTCCGCGCCTCGCTCGCGCGCGACGTGCTCGCGCTGCCGCACGTCGAGCGGCTCCTCAACCTCTACGGACCCAGCGAGACCACCACGTACTCGACCGGCGCGACCGTGACCGCCGAGGCGCGCCCGACGATCGGCCGGCCGATCGACCACACCCAGGTCTACGTGCTCGACGCTCGGAGGCAGCCGGTGCCCGTCGGCGTCGCCGGGGAGATCTACATCGCCGGCGCCGGCGTCGCGCGCGGCTACCTCGGGCGCGACGAGCTCACGGCCGAGCGGTTCGTCCCGTGCCCGCTCGACGAGGCCCGCGGCGCGCGCATGTACCGCACCGGCGACCGCGCGCGCTGGCTCGCGAGCGGCGAGCTCGAGTACCTCGGCCGTCTGGATCACCAGGTGAAGATCCGCGGCTTCCGCATCGAGCCGGCGGAGACCGAGGCTGCGCTCGCCGCGCACCCGGACGTCCGCGAGGCGCTCGTGCTCGCGCGGGACGACGGCCCCTCCGGCCGCTGGCTCGTCGCCTACGTCCTCGCCCGGCGGCCGATCGACGCGGAGGCGCTGCGGGCGTTCGTCGCCGAGCGGCTCCCGGAGCCGTTCGTCCCGTCCGCCTTCGTCGAGCTCGACGCCTGGCCGCTCAACGCCAACGGCAAGGTCGACCGCAAGGCGCTCCCGGCGCCCAGCCGGCCCGGCCCCGCGGCCCCGGCGCAGCGCGCGCCGGCGACGCCGACCGAGCAGGCCCTCGCCGGCGTGTGGAGCGAGGTCCTCGGCAGAGACGGCATCGGGACGACCGACGACTTCTTCGCGCTCGGCGGCCACTCGCTCCTCGCCGTCCAGGTCGTCGCGCGCGCGCGGCGCCTGTTCGGCGTCGACCTCCCGCTGCGCGCCGCCTTCGACGCGCCGACGATCGCCGCCCTCGCCGAGCGCGTCGATCGGGCGAAGCAGGACGGGCGCCGCGCCGCGCCCCGGCCGCTCTGCCCGGCGCACCGGGGCGCGGACGCGCCGCTCTCCCACGCCCAGCAGCGCCTCTGGTTCGTCGAGGAGCTCCAGCCGGGCACCGCGGTCTACAACATGCCGATCGGGGTCCTGCTCCGCGGCCCGCTCGATCGCGCCGCGCTCGAGCGGAGCCTCGAGCAGCTCGTCGCGCGCCACGAGGTGCTGCGCACCCGGTTCGAGGTGCGCGGCGGCCAGCCGCTCCAGGTCGTGCTCCCCGAGGCGCGGATCGAGCTGCAGCACGTCGACCTGTCCCGCGTCCCCCGGCAGGATCGCGATCGGGCCGCGCGGCGCGCGGCGGAGGAGGAGGCGCGCCGGCCGTTCGATCTCGCCTCGGGCCCGCCGATCCGCGCGGCGCTGATCCGCCTCGCCGACGAGGAGCACGTCCTCCTCGTCACCGCGCACCACATCGCCTGCGACGGCGGCTCGATCCCCGTCCTGTTCCGCGACCTGTCCGCCTTCTACGAGGCGGCGCGCGCGGGCCGCGCGCCGGATCTGCCGCCGCTCCCCATGCAGTACGCCGACGTGGCGATCTGGCAGCGCGCCCAGGCCGACGCGTGGCGCGGCCAGCTCGAGTACTGGAAGCGCGCGCTGGCCGACCTCGAGCCGCTGGAGCTGCCCACCGACCGGCCGCGCGGCGGCGCCCTCTCCCACCGCGGCGACACCGTCCCCGTGCGCCTGCCCGCGCCGCTCGTCGAGGCGCTCCGCGCGCTCGGCCGGCGCGAGGGGGCGACCATGTTCATGCTGCTCCTCGCCGGCTACGTCGCCCTCCTGCACCGGTACACGGGCCGCGCCGGCGTGGCCGTCGGCTCGCCGACCGGCGGCCGCACGCAGGTCGAGATGGAGCCGCTCATCGGCTTCTTCGTGAACATGCTCGTCCTGCGCGTGCGCGTCGACGACGACCCCACCTTCGCCGAGCTCGTGCGGCGGGTCCGGCAGGTGACGCTCGAGGCCCAGGAGCACCAGGACGTCCCGTTCGAGCAGGTGGTGGACGCCCTGCAGGTGAAGCGCGACCTCGGCCGCACGCCGCTCTTCCAGGCCGCCTTCGCGTTCCAGGGCGCGCCGGAGCGGCCGCGGGCGCTCGGAGGGCTCGAGGCCTCGCCGTTCGAGGTCGACACAGCGACCGCGAAGTTCGACCTCCTGCTCGCGCTGGAGGAGGGCGAAAACGACATCTCCGGCGGGATCGAGTTCAGCGCCGAGCTGTTCGATAGGTCCACGATCGAGCGCTGGCGAGGCCACCTCGAGACCCTGCTCGCGGCGAGCGCCGCGCAGCCCGAGCTGCGCGTCGGCGACCTGCCGCTGCTCGGGCGCGAGGAGCGCGATCTCGTCGCGCGAACGTTCAGCGACGGCGGCGCGGCGCAGCCCGCCCCTCAGGCCGCGTGCGCGCACCGCCTGTTCGAGGCGCAGGCCAGCGCGGCCCCCGAGCGGACGGCGCTCCTCTTCGAGGGCGCGCCGGTGAGCTACGGCGAGCTGAACCGCCGGGCCAACCAGCTCGCGCACCACCTCCGCGCCCGCGGCGTCCGGCGCGGCGCGCTGGTCGGCGTGTGCATGCCGCGCTCGCCCAACATGATCGTGGCGCTCCTCGCGGTGCTGAAGGCCGGCGGCGCGTACGTGCCGCTCGACCCGACCTACCCGCGCGACCGGCTCGCCCTCATGATCGAGGACGCGCGCCCCGCGCTGCTCATCGCCCAGCCGGAGCTCCTCGAGGCGCTTCCCGCGGCGCTCCCGCCGGTCGTGCGGCTCGGCGAGGGCGAGCCCGCCTTCCCGCACGAGCGGGCCGACGATCCCGACGCCGGCGCGCTCCCCGAGGACCTCGCCTACGTCATCTACACCTCAGGCTCGACGGGGCGCCCCAAGGGCGTGCTCATCGAGCACCGCTCGCTCTCCGCCTTCGCCGAGGCGCAGCGCAAGCAGCTCGGCGTCGAGCCGGGGACGCGCGTCCTCCAGTTCACCCGGCTCAGCTTCGACGTCTCCGTGATGGAGATCTTCGTCCCGCTCTCCGCCGGCGGCGTCGTCTGCCTCGCGCGCGCCGAGGCGCTCATGCCCGGGCCCGGGCTCATCGATCTCCTGCGGCAGGAGCGCATCCAGATCGCGATGCTGACGCCCTCGGCGCTCATGGCGGTCGGCTTCGACACGCTCCCCGACCTGCGCGTCCTGTGCGTGGCGGGCGAGGTGTGCCCGGTGGAGCTGCCGCGGCGCTGGGCGCGGGGCCGGCGGTTCCTCAACGGCTACGGCCCCACCGAGGCCACGGTGCTCGCGACGTCGGCCGAGTACACCGCCGACGTCGCGCGGCCCACGATCGGCCGCCCGCTGCCGAACACGCAGGTCTACGTGCTCGACGGCCGCGGCCAGCCGGCGCCCGTCGGCATCCCCGGCGAGCTCCACATCGGCGGCGTCGGCCTCGCGCGCGGCTACCTGAACCGCGACGACCTGACCGCCGCCCGCTTCGTGCGCGCGGCGTTCCCCGAGGCCGGGGGCGCGCGGCTCTACCGCACGGGCGACCTCGTGCGGTGGCTGCCGAACGGCGAGATCGACTTCCTCGGCCGGCTCGACGAGCAGGTCAAGATCCGCGGCTTCCGGATCGAGCTCGGCGAGATCGAGGCCGTGCTCGCGTCCCACCCGGACGTGGCCGAGGCGGCGGTGGTCACCCGGGAGCACGCGCCCGGCGACGTGCGGCTCGCGGGCTTCTTCATCCCGCGCGGCGGGCGCGCCGACGCCAACGCGCTGCGCCGGTACCTCGCCGCTCGGCTGCCCGACTACATGGTCCCGCCGGCGCTCGTGCCGGTAGAGCGGTGGCCGCAGACGCCGAGCGGCAAGATCGATCGCCGGGCGCTCGCCGCGTCCGCGCCCGCGGCGCTCGCGGCGCTCGCCGAGGGCGCGCACGTCCCGCCGCGGACCCGGATCGAGCTCGAGCTCTGCGCGCTGTTCGAGGAGCTCCTCGGCGCGCCCGGCGTCGGCGTGACCGACGACTTCTTCTCGCTCGGCGGGCACTCGCTGCTCGCCGTGCGGCTCATGACCGAGATCCGCGGCCGCTTCGGCCGCGATCTGCCGCTCACCAGCCTGTTCCGCGCGCCCACGGTCGAGGGCCTCGCGGCGCTCCTGCGCGACGGGGGCGGCGCGCCGCGGGGCCGCGCCTCGGTCGTGGTCCCGCTCCACACGCGGGGCGCGCGCCCGCCGCTCTTCTTCGTGCACCCCGTGGGCGGCAACGTCCTCTGCTACGCCGACCTCGCGGCCGCGCTCGGGGACGATCGCCCCTTCTACGGCATCCAGTCGTACGGGCTGGAGACCCCCCCGCGGCCGCTCGGCAGCGTCGGCGAGATGGCCGAGGCGTACTGCGAGGAGCTCCGCCGCGTCCAGCCCGAGGGGCCGTACCTCCTCGGCGGCTGGTCGATGGGCGGCGTCGTGGCCTTCGAGATGGCCCGCGTCCTCGAGCGCGGCGGGCGCCGCGTGGCCGCCGTCGTCCTCCTCGACGCGTACCTGCCGCCGTTCGACGAGCCCGGCGACGAGCTCCCGCCGATCGCTCAATTCGCCGCGGATCTCGCGGGGATCTCGGGCGCGTCGGCCGCCGCGGCGCTCGCCGAGCTGGGCGACGGCGCGCCCCACGCCGCGTGGCTGCTCGATCGCGCGCAGGAGCTCGGCGCCCTGCCCCGCGGCACCACGCTCGCCGAGCTCGAGGCGCTGCTCGACGTCTTCCAGCGGAACGCGGCGCTGCTCGCGCGCTACGCCCCCGGCGGGGTGTCGGCCCGGGTGGAGCTCTTCCGCGCCGAGGCCTCGCCGCGCCGCGACCCGCGCCCCGCCTGGTCCAGGTGGGCCCCCGGCCTGAGGGGCCACGTCGCGGCCGGCGACCACTACACACTGCTTCGCAAGCCGCACGTCGGCGCGCTCGCAGAGCGCCTCCGGGCGGCCCTGCTCGAGGCCGACGCCGGCGCGACCAGCGAGGGCGCCGCCCGGCCGCCGGGGTGATCGCCGCTCGCGCCGCCGCGCTTCACCGCCCTGCCGCGCCCGTCGCCGGCAAGGGCCTTTGACCGACTCGTCTCGAATCCATCAACCGAATCGAAGAGGACCATCATGCCCAACATCGCCGTGCTCACCAACGACCTTCAGTACGAGTTCATCGACAAGATGCCTGGAGGTCGCGAGCTCCTCTCCCGGGTGGCGCCGCAATTCAACATGTTCCTCGGCGCCATCCGCGCCCTGGGGCACGTCGTCGTCCACCTCCAGCTCATCAACGATCCGAACGATCCGCAGATCCAGCGGCGCTTCCGCGGCAAGGAGATCCCCGCGATCAAGGGGACGCCGAACGCCGAGCTGATCAAGGACTTCGTCCATCCGTCCGATCTCGTGATGGTCAAGGGCCGCGACAGCGGCTTCTACGAGACGCCCCTCGACGACAAGCTGAAGGAGCTCGGCGTCAAGACGGTGCTCGTCACGGGCATCCAGACTCAGATCTGCGTGCAGACCACGGCGGCGGACGCGTTCTTCCGCGGGTACAAGGTGTGGGTCCCCGAAGACTGCGTGTTCTCGCTCAAGGAGGAGGACAAGAAGCGCTCCCTCGAGTGGATGGCGTCGTACTGCGCCGCGATCGCGCCCGGCGCGGAGATCATCAAGCGCCTGCGCCAGAGCGACGACCTGCCGAGCCGGGAAGAGCTGCTCGGCTGACGGCGCGCGACGGGGCCGAGGGGCGGGCGGCCTCGTCTCTTTTACGCACGTTTACGCACCCCCCACCGCACACCTGCGGAATCAACGCTGGAGCCTCACATGACGAAAGAACACGCCAGAGAGAACGAAGAGGTCGTCCTCGACCACGGGACCGGCGCCCGCCTGAGCCGGGAGCTCGTCGAGCGGATCGCCGCGACGCTCGGCGACACGTACATCGGCGCGATGGAGGACAGCGCGATCCTCGACGTGCCCGCGGGCCGGATCGCCATGACCACGGACTCGTTCGTGGTCACGCCGCTGTTCTTCGGCAACGGCGATATCGGCAAGGTCGCCGTCTGCGGCACGGTCAACGATCTCGCGGTCAGCGGCGCCAGGCCGCTCTACCTGACCCTGGGCCTCATCATCGAGACCGGCTTCCCGATCGCCTCGCTGATCCGCGCCCTCGAGTCGGCGCGCGACGCGGCGAGGGAGGCCGGCGTGAAGATCGTCGCCGGCGACACGAAGGTCGTCGGCAAGGGCGAGGCCGACCGGCTCTTCATGAACACGACCGGCGTCGGCGTCTTCGAGCGCCCGCCGCTCGTGAGCCGCGCCGTGCGGCCCGGCAACAAGATCATCGTGAGCGGGCAGCTCGGCAACCACTCGATCCACCTGCTCTCGGTGCGCGAGGGGCTCGGCTTCGAGAAGCGGGTGCAGAGCGACTGCGCGCCGCTGAACGGGCTCATCGACGCCGTCCTCCGGGGCGTGCCCCAGGGCGCCGTCACGGCGATCCGCGACGTGACCCGCGGCGGCCTGTGCGCCGTCCTGCACGAGTTCGCCCGCGCCTCGGGCGCCGAGCTCTCGTTCGCGCGCGCGGCGCTGCCCGTGCTGCCGGAGGCCGTCATGGCCGCGGACATGCTCGGCATCAACCTCATCCACCTCGCCAACGAGGGGTGCCTCTGCCTCTTCGTGGAGGCGGACAAGGCGGGCGACGTGCTCGGGATCCTCCGCGCGCACCCGTACGGCCGCAACGCGGCGGTCATCGGAGAGGTCAAGAGCGCCCCGGCGCCGGCCGTCTCCATGACCGAGCCCGATGGGACCCAAACCCTGCTCGAGGAGCTCTATGGAGCCGAACTCCCGCGACTCTGCTGAGCCGCAGCCGGCGCTCGTGACCCGCCGTTTCCGGGTCTCGGGCATCGTCCAGGGCGTCGGCTTCCGGCCGTTCGTGCACCGGCTCGCGCGCGCCGTCGGCGCGCGCGGCTGGGTCCTCAACGACTCTCAGGGCGTGCAGCTCGAGCTGCAGGCCCAAGACGCGGAGATCCAGTCGTTCCTGCGCGCCCTCGTCGAGTCGCCGCCGCCGCTCGCGCGGATCACGGCCGTCCGCGAGGAGGCGCTGACCGAGCCCGCCCCGCGGTACGACGACTTCCAGATCCGCGGCAGCGTCGATCTGCGCTACACGGACACGCTCATCCCGCCCGACTCGGACGTCTGCGCCGACTGCCTGCGGGAGCTGCGCGACCCCGCGGACCGCCGGTATCGCTACCCGTTCATCAACTGCACCCATTGCGGGCCGCGCTACTCGATCATCTGCGACATGCCGTACGACCGGTCGCAGACCACGATGCGCAGCTTCCCGATGTGCCCCGCCTGCGCCCGGGAGTACGAGGACATCGAGGATCGGCGCTACCACGCCCAGCCGAACGCGTGCCCCGCGTGCGGCCCCCGGCTCACGCTCACCGATCGGCTCGGCGCCCCGATCGCCGCCGAGGATCCGGTCCGCTTCACGATCGCCCGGCTGCGCGAGGGCGCGCTCTTCGCGGTCAAGAGCCTCGGCGGGTTCCACCTCGTCGCGGACGCCCGCAACGAGGCGGCGGTGCGGGAGCTGCGCCGGCGCAAGCGCCGCGACGCCAAGCCGTTCGCGATCATGGTGGCCGACGCCGAGGCGGCGAGCCGCTATGTCGTGCTCAGCCCGCCCGAGCGGGCGCTGCTCGAGAGCCGGCAGCGCCCTATCGTGCTCCTGCGCCGGCGGCCCGGCTCCCTCCCCGACGCGGTCGCCCCCAGGAACCCGAGCTTCGGCGTCATGCTCCCCTCGACGCCGCTGCACTACCTCCTGCTCGAGGATCCGGCGCTCGACGTCCTCGTCATGACGAGCGGCAACCTGTCCGGGCACCCGATCGCGTTCGACAACGACACGGCGCTCGCGCAGCTGCGCGACATCGCGGACTACTTCGTCCTGCACGACCGCGACATCCGCACCCGCGTCGACGACTCGGTCGTCCGGCTCACCGAGGCGGAGGGCCTCGACGGCCCGCTGCTCTCCTTCATCCGGCGCTCGCGCGGCTACGCCCCGTACCCGATCCACCTGTCCCAGGGCGTCGGCGCCGTCGTCGCCCTCGGCGGCGAGCTCAAGACCACGGTCGCCGTCGGCAAGGACAACCAGGTCTTCATCAGCCAGCATATCGGCGATCTGAAGAACGACTCGACGTTCGGCGCCCACGTCGACTGCTCGTCGCACGTCCAGCGGCTCCTGTCCGTGCAGGCGGACACGGTCGCCTGCGACATGCACCCGGCGTTCCGCTCCACCCGGGCGGCGAAGGACCGGAGCGGCATGCAGGTCGCGTCGGTGCAGCACCACCACGCCCACATGGCGGCGTGCATGGCGGAGAACGGGCTGAACGAGCGGGTGATCGGCGTCATCTTCGACGGCTCGGGCTACGGCCTCGACAACACGATCTGGGGCGGCGAGTTCCTGGTCGGCGACTACCGCGATTTCGTGCGCGCCGGGCACCTCCGGCCGATGTACCTCCTCGGCGGCGACAAGGCGGTCAAGGAGCCCATCCGCGTCGCCATCTCGCTGCTCGTCGAGACGTTCGGGGACGCGCTCGGCGGGCTCCGCGTCCCCGCGCTCGCGGACATCGCCGAGGAGCGCCGCGACGTCTTCGTGAAGATGGCGCAGCGGCGGCTGAACGCGACGGCGACGACGAGCATGGGCCGGCTGTTCGACGGCGTCTCGTCGCTGCTCCGCGTCTGCCACGAGGTCGAGTACGAGGCGCAGGCCGCCATCGAGCTGGAGGCGCTGCTCGAGCGGGACTTCGGGACCGCGCCACCGCTCGAGTACGGGATCGAGGAGCGGGACGGCCGGCTCGTGGTCGACTACCGGCCGCTCGTACGGGATCTTTTGCGCGCGATCGAGGAGCCGGGCGCCACGCCCGCGCACCTCAGCCGCCGGTTCCACTCGACGGTTGTGGATGTGATCGCTAACGTGTGCTTGCGCCTGGCCGAGCGGTACGACGTGCGCCGCGTGGTCATGAGCGGCGGGGTCTTCATGAACGAGTTCGTCGTGATCAACGCGCTCCGCCGCCTTTCGCGGGAGGGGCTCGCGCCGCACTGCCACCGGCTGGTCCCGCCGAACGACGGCGGCATCTCGCTCGGGCAGATCCTCGTCGCGGCCGCCCGCGCGCGCGACGCCGCGCCGGTGCGGGGAGAGCGCCCCGCCACCCCCGATCGTCCATGAAGCTCGTCTCCTTCATCGCCGGCTACTCCCGGCGGATCCTCGTCCTCGCGGTCATCGCGGGGGTGCTCTGCGGCGCCTGCAACACGGCGCTGCTCGTGCTGATCAACCGGGCGCTCCAGGGCGAGCGCGGCGCGGTGATGTGGGGCTTCGCCGCCGTGTGCCTCTTGCTCCCGTTCGCCCGGTACCACTCGGAGATCCTGCTCACGCGCCTCAGCCAGGGGGCGCTCTTCGACCTCCGGGTGAAGATCTGCCGCAAGATCCTCGGCGCCCCGCTCCGCCAGCTCGAGGAGATCGGCCCGCCGCGGGTGCTCACGGTGCTCACGGACGACGTCCCGGTGATCACCGCGGCGCTGCAGCACATCCCGATCATCTGCATCAACCTGGTCGTCGTCGTCGGCGGCCTCCTCTACATGGGGTGGCTGTCGCCGATGATGCTGGCCTCGGTGATCGCGCTCATCGTCCTCGGCGTCGTCGGGTACCAGCTCCCGATGAGCCGGGCGACGCGCCACTTCCGCCGCGCGCGCGAGGCGACCGACGAGCTGATGAAGACGTTCCGCGCGCTCACGCGCGGCGTGAAGGAGCTGAAGCTCCACGCGCGGCGCCGCGAGGCGTTCCTCGCGACGTCGCTCGACGAGGAGGCGGGGGCGGTCCATGCGAGCAACCTGCGCGGCATGGTCGCGCTCACCGCCGCGAACGGGTGGGGCCAGGGGATGGTGTTCGCCATCGTCGGCGTGACGCTCTTCGTCCTGCCGCTCTTCCAGGTGGCGAGCGCGGAGACGCTCGTCGGATATGCGATCATCCTCCTCTACCTGATGACGCCGATGCAGGTCCTCATCGGCTCGCTCCCGGCGCTGAGCCGCGCGGGCATCGCCGTGCAGAAGGTCGAGGATCTCGGCGCGGGCCTCGCGGTCGACGCGGGCGAGGCCGAGGCGCCGGCCCCGCTCCCCGAGAAGTGGAAGCGGCTGGAGCTCGCCGGGGTCACCCACGCCTACCGGTCCGAGGGCAAGGACGACACCTTCACGCTCGGCCCCATCCACCTCACCGTGCGGCGCGGCGAGCTGATCTTCCTCGTCGGCGGCAACGGCAGCGGCAAGACGACCCTGGCGAAGCTGATCACCGGCCTGTACACGCCCGAGGCGGGCGAGATCCGGGTCGACGGCGAGGCGATCACGGACGAGAACCGGCAGGCCTACCGGCAGCTCTTCTCGGTGGTGTTCTTCGATTTCTACCTGTTCGAGCGCCTGATCGGGCTCGACTCTCCGGAGCTCACCCGGCGCGCGCGGGGGTATCTCTCTCGCCTGCAGCTCGATCACAAGGTGTCTGTCGAGGGGGGCGCGCTCTCGACGACATCGCTGTCGCAGGGGCAGAGAAAGCGCCTCGCGCTGCTCACGGCGTACCTGGAGGACCGGCCGGTCTACCTGTTCGACGAGTGGGCGGCGGACCAGGATCCGGTGTTCAAGGACGTCTTTTACCGCCAGATCCTCGCGGAGCTCCGGTCGAGCGGCAAGACGATCATCGTCATCAGCCACGATGAGAAGTATTTCGGGCTGGCGGATCGCGTGATCAAGATGGACTTCGGCCAGCTCGTGGGCGAGGCGCCGGCGGCGCGTTCGGACGAGACGCGCGCCAGCGCATGAGATAAAACCCGCCGCGTTCGTCGCGGGGCGGCGAGCCGACGGGAGGTGTCATGGAACCGCTGGTCCTGTATCTTGGTACGAAGACGTACTCGACATGGTCGCTCCGCGCCTGGCTCGCGCTGAAGCACACGGGCGCCCCCTTCTCGGAGGAGGTCATCGCGCTTTACCAGCCGGGCTCGCGCGAGGCGCTCCTCCGGCGCTCGCCGTCGGGGCGCGTCCCGGCGCTGCGGCACGGCGATCTCGTCCTCTGGGACTCCCTCGCGATCTGCGAGTACGTCGCCGAGCTCTTCCCCGAGGCGCGGCTCTGGCCGGCCGATCGCGCGGCGCGCGCGCTGGCCCGGTCGGTGTCGAGCGAGATGCACTCCGGGTTCGTGGCGCTGCGCAGCGCCATGTCGATGGACCTGCGCCGGGAGATCGCCCCGATCGCGCACGACGCGGCGGCGGACGCCGACATCAGCCGCGTCACGTCGATCTGGAACGAGTGCCGGGGGGCGCACCGCGACAAGGGAGAATATCTATTCGGGCATTTCACGATCGCCGACGCCATGTTCGCGCCGGTGGTCACGCGGTTCCGCACGTACGCGGTCCCGCTCACGGGCGCCGCGGCGGAGTACGCCGAGACGATGTGGCGGCACCCGGGGCTCGCGGAGTGGGTGGCCGCGGCGCAGGCGGAGTCGCTGACGGGGTAGCGTCTCGCCGGCCGACGAGTGGACAGCGCTACTTGCGCAGCTCTTCGATGGCCGCGGCGAGCTCCGCGGGGGGCAGATCGTCGGCGGCGCGCCAGGGCGGCATGCGCAGCGGCGAGGTCGCGGGCTCCTGCAAACGAAGGATGGCCGCGTCCTTCGTCTCCCGCGACATGCCGTCCAGGTTCTTCACGTTGAAGTTGGCACGGCTCAGCGCCGGGTTCACGCGACCATCGTGGCAGCGCGAGCAGAGCTGCGTGAGCACGGCGCGCCCGCTCGCCCCCGGCGGCGGCACCAGGCCCAGCTTCACCTTCGCGTCTGCGGAGAAGAGGTCGCGCGCGTCGAGCAGGGATTGTCGCGGGGCCGCGCCCGTCACAACGTCGAGGTAAGACCGGGTCCGCTCCGCGCGGAGCGCGGGATCCGTCACGTCCACGAGCGGGTAAGGCACCGAGATCGAATCGCCCGCCAGCGACACGGCGAACTGCTTCTCCCAGGTCGGGCTCGACGCGCCGCCCTTGATCTCGGCCTCGATGCGCGGGTCGAACGCGTTCGGCTGCGCCGACTGCCCCTCGGCGACGAGCAACGCCTCGAGGTGCGCGCCGCTGCCCTCGTCGATGGCATTCTGGATGGTCGCGATGGGGATGCCACCGTACTGCGCGTCGTGCGCGTGGGCTTCCACGAACTGCGCCGTGAGCACCCGATCGGACTCCGTGCGCTGCACGAAGCGCTGCGGGAACCAGTGCATCCAGGGGAACTCCAGCTCCTGCATGCGCAAGATCTTCTTCGTGCCGTGGCCGTCGGGCTGGTGGCACGAGCGACAGTCGAACGACGTATTCTCGACGTCCTCCTCGCTGTAAACGCTGAACGCGGTCCAGCCGTGCTCTACCTCTTCGGTGAGCAGGCTCGCGAGATCGCAGCCGCCGTCGTAGTCACACTGCCGCTCGAACGTGAACAGGTAGAAGTTGTAGTCGCCGGTCGAAACATCGCGGCTCGCGATCTCGACGAAGGGCTCGCCGCGGACGAAGCCGATCGCGGTCATTTCAGCAGGCTTCTCGCGCATCTCGGACACGCGCGGAAAGATGATGATGCGCGGATTGACGGCCGAGACGGCCCTCTTCACGAGCGAGGTGGAGTTGCCGGTGAGCGCGAAGGCGCGATGTTCGTCGAGCTTCGCGACCCTGAGCAAGCTGGCGAAGTCGGTGATGTTCGGCCGCGGCGTGGCGCACACCGCCCGGAAGAAGCTGTCGCCGCGCGGCGTGGCGCAGAACGCGCGGTACTGCGCCTCGCGCGTGGGCAGCATCCACAGCTCCGGGTCGGGGGCGCTCACGGGCGGCAGCGTGTCCCAGTCGATCGTCGCCTGGTCCGTGGCGAGCTCCTCGCCGATGTCGCCGACGACGCACGCGGTCAGCAGCAGCGAAGCCAGGCACAGGCTCGGAAGGTACTTCATGACGGCCTCCTGCGGCGGGCGCCGAACGTCATCAAACCAGCCGCGAGCGCGAAGGCCAGGAGCGGCGCGCGGCCATCGGAAGGCCCGCCCGTCGCGCTGCAGCCCAGGCCCAAGAAGCCACCGGCCTCGCTCGGCGCCGGCGGGTCCTCGCTCGGCTCCGCGTCGACGGTGCCGTCCAGCTGCAGCACGTAGGCGATGAGCTGCCCGAGCTCGGCTTCGCTGAGCCCGCTGATGAAGGCGTGGCGATCCTCGGGGTTGGCCGTGACGAGGACGTCGCGCAGCGTCGGCGCGGAGCCGTCGTGCAAGTACGGCGCCGACTCCCACACGCCGTTCAGCGTCGGCGTGTCGATGCCGAGCAGCGGCTCACCCGCGCGCATCCCGGAAGACGGCTTCACGGTGCCCACGTCGTGCAGCTTGCCGCGCGCGCTGTCGGTCCCGTCGGGCCCCGTGTGGCAGAAGTCGCAGCCCAGGCGCTTGAAGATGGCGCGACCCGCGACGCCGTCCTCGGTGAGCGAGCCGTCGGGGTTGCGAAAGGGGCTCGGGCGGTACGTGTCGAGCGAGCCGAGGAACGCCGCCAGCGCGTCGAGCTCGGGGCTCAGGCCGGCCTTCTTGTCCCCGCGCGGCGTACCGACGGTCCCCACGGCGAGCTGCTCGGCGGTCAGGAAGCCCTTCCCGCCGAACAGGTGGCGGATGTTGTCGTCCGAGTCCTGGATCTCGTCGAAGCTGCCGCTCCAGTTCACGTTGCCGTGGCCCGAGCCGCGCCGCCCCAGCAGCGAGACGGTGTTGCGAAGCCCCTCCCCCGCGCTGCCGAAGTCCCAGACCCGCCCGTCCTCCGCGCCGTCGAAGTGACACGACGCGCAGCTGATGTAGCCCTGATCGCTCATGCGGATGTCGGCCGAGTTGAAGAACAGCTGCTTGCCGCGCAAGACCTGCGGGTCGAGCTTCTCCGCGGCGACGGTCGGGATCTCGGCCAGCTTCTTGGTGATGAGGTCGTGCGAGCTGACGATATCGGCGACGTCGTAGACCGTCACCGTGCGGCTGAGCGACGCGTGTACGAACAGCTTGTCGGTCTCGGTCAGCGCCAGGCCCCGCGGAGCGAAGCCCGTCTCTTTCAGCGCGGTCACGAACTCGCCCGTGTAGGCGTCGCGGACCTCCACCAGGGCCGAGCCGGCGACGCTGACGAACGCATAGTCGCCGAGCGGCGTGAACACGACCTGGTTGGGCAGATTGCGATCGTCCAGATCGATGCGCCGCGCCACGTCCTCGACGCCCTCCGCGAGGTTCAGGAGCGCCACGAGCGGCCGCACCGTGTTGTCGTCGGTGAGATCGAGCTGATCGCGAAAAGGACCACGAAAGATGTTGTCCTTCTTGCCCGGCACCCACGCGAACGCGCCGTCGGGCGAGAGCCCCACCGAGAACAGGTAGTTCGGCAGGCCGCGCCCTTGTTGATCCGTGTCCTCCGTCGTGGTGTCCGCCGCGAGCGCGAAGCGCGCGCTCACCTGGAAGGTCGCCGCGTCGATGCGCGCCACCTCGCCGTGGCTGTCCTCGGAGATGAAGCGCGTGACGTAGATCTGCGAGCCGTCGTGCGACACCGAGACGCCCCGCGGCGTGCCGCCGAGCCAGAGCTCGGCCACGACGGCGCCGCTCGCCACGTCCAGCTTCAGCACCTTGCCGACCGCCATCAGCGTCACGTACGCGGCGTCCCCGATTGGGCTCATCGCGAGGCCCATCGGCTGCGACGCGTACGGCAGCGTGATCTCGCGCTCCACCGAGAGCGACGCGGTGTCGATGATGGAGACCGCGTGCGCGTCCCGGTGCAGCACCCACAGCTTGCCTTGCGCGGTGAGCGCGAGCCCGACCGGGCCGCGCGCCACCGGCACCTCCGCGAGCTTGGTCAGCGCGCTCGCGTCGAGCACGCTCACGCTGTCGTTCTCGTAATTGGCCGTGTAGACCTTCGCGCTCGGCGGGTCGTAGACGAGGTCGGTCGAGCCCGCCGCGCTGCCCGCGACCAGCGGCCGGTGCGCCGTGTGCACGAACGAGACGCTGGTGAACCCGACATCGTCTTTGACCGTCGCCAGCACCGGATAATGGCCGGGAGCGGCGTAGGTGTGCACCTGCTGCACGTCGTCGACCGTGAACTCGGTGCGCGTCTCATCTCCCATGTCCCAGCGCACCTGCACTGGGCCGACCGCGTCGCCGATCGTCAGATCGAAGGTGACGGCCTCGCCGGCGAGCGAGGGCGCGCGCTCGGCGACGCTGGCCGTGATGGCCAGCGCCTCGGCCGGCCAGGCCGCGACCGAGCAGATGCCTCCGAGCAGGCCGAGGAGCTTCGGGAGCGAGCGCATGACTCAGGGACCGGTCGTGAACGTCGACTTGAACTCGGCCGCGATCCCGTTCCCGACGAGATCTCTCATGCCGCCCTTCGGCAGGACGATCTCGTAAGTCGTGTTCGGCATCAGGTCCTCGTCGGGGTCGAAGTTGACGATGCCCATGTACAGGCCGAACTTGCCCTTCACCTGCTGCCCGCCGACCGGCCGGACGATGAAGCTGCCGTGGTGAACCGTGGCGATCTCGACGTTGTCGGTGAGGCTGAGGCCGATGCGCGACTTCCTGGACAGACCCGTCGCCCCGTTCTTCGGCAGCACCGTGTCGACCGTCGGGGGCGTGGTGTCCGGCTCGGTGGAGTGCGCGGCGATGACCATACCGCGGTAGGGCAGCTCGTCGTCGGCCAGCACCAGCAGGCTGCCGACCGGGATCGAGAACTGATCGTCCCCGTTCGTGAACTCGAGCCGGCCCCAGATGCGGCTCTCGATCGACATCTGCTTGACGTTGCGCACGTCGATCTTGGAGACGCCGGCATCCGGCCGCAGGTGACCCAGGAACATATAGCCGTCGGAGAAGCTCATGTACTCGGACCCGGCGGGGTAGCCCTTGGCCCTGAACGCCGAGTCGGGCAGCGTGGCGAGGGGTGCATTGGCCGCGCCGATGTCGGTGGGATCGGTCAGCACGTCCCACACGCGCAGCGGCGACTGCACGTAGATGTGCTTGCCGTACAGGCCGCAGATGTAGCTCTTGCTCGGGGCGATGAAGTCGAGCGCGACCGGGTTCATCGGATCGCTGATGTCCATCGTCGCGATGCCGCCGTTGTCCTTCGGCGTCGTGATGACGAGCGTATTGCCCACGGCCCACAGCGGACCGGCGCTCACGCCGCCGAACTGTGAGATCGGGATCTTCCTAACGAACTTCACGTCCTCGGGATCCGCGGCGTCCAGGATGTGCAGACCCGTGTTGGTGCCGCCGACGTAGATGACGCTGCCCTGCCAGTACATGCCCCAGACGGCGTCGGTGAAGTCTCCGTAGTTGATGCCCTCGAGCTTGACGAGCTTCACGTGACGAGGCGCGCGGGCGTCGGTGACGTCCCAGATATCGACGCCCGTGCCCGAGGTGGTGACCTGGTAGAATTTGTCACCATAGCGGCCGAGCGACGTCTGGTGCGACTCCGCCTCGCCGACGCCCTTGGGCCCTCCCCTGGGATCGAAGCCAGGGCTCAGCATGCGCGAGAGCAACTTCGGATTGGCCGGATCGGCGATGTCGTAGAAGACGATCTCGGCGTTGCCGGCGCCTTGAACGTAGCCGTTGATGACGATCGGCTGGTTCTGATGGTGGCCCGCCTCGACCGTCGGCGAGATCAGGCCGTCTCGCCATTTGTCGCGCGGCAGATTGACCTTGTTCGCCGGCATCGGGACGTTCGGTAGCTTGCCTTCCGGGGCGGTGATCATGTCCGGCTCGATGCCGTCCGGGCCGCCGCCGGTACCAGCCGCCGTGGTGCCTCCACCCGAGCCGCTCGTGGAGCTGCTGCTCGTGGAGCTGCCGCTCGTGGAGCTGCTGCTCGTGGCTCCCACCGTGGACATCGGCGCCCCGCCGCCAGCGCCCGTCACCACGGAGGTGGTGTCGCCGGTGCCGCCGCCATCTCCTTCCGGCGTCGGGCCGAGGTCGGCGCCGCCGGAGCACGCCGCGAGCAGGGCGGCGAACGAAGGAAAGCCGAGCCAACGCATTCGTATCGTCTTCGAACGCATCCCTATCCTCTTCTGTAGGCGTAAGTAATGATGGATGGCCAGCCTGCGAAAGCTTGACGCCGGCGGTATCCACCGCTGTCGCAGCGGACACGCCGGGCCCGCGGACACGCGAGGCGACCCGTTGAGAGCCAATGTTAACGTTAACATGGCCGATGTCAACCGCGAACGCTTGTTCTACGTTTCAAGGAGAAAATTATTGTTAACGTTAACATTCACGCACAGCAGCGCGCCCTCGCGCCGCGAGGGATGCCATGCACCTCATCGCGTTCGCCATGCCTCCTTCGGGCTGGCGCGCGTCGCCAGACGCAGACGACGGAGTCCAACGTTGGCAGGCGTGCTCGCGGGCTGGCGTGGGCGGGGCGCGGCGCGGGGGGCGCGGCGCCCGGCACCCGGTCGTCGAAGGTCACCCCGGCGGCCGCAGGAGAGGCCGCGCGGGGCGCGGGGGCGTGCTGGCCAGTCGGCTACGTCCGCGCCTTCACGCGCTTGACCTTCTTCTTCTCCTTGCGCTCCAGGAGCCGCAGCACCGCCACGGACCTGTCGACGAGCAGATAGCGCTCGCCCCCTGCCCTCGCCGGCACCGTGCGCGCCGGCTCCTCGGCGGTGCGGGTGTCGACGAGCACCTCCCACCGCTCGCCGAACTCGATCGCGGGCAGCACGAACTCCAGCGGCGAGTGGTTCGCGTTGATGAGCACGAGCAGCGTGTCGCCCGTGATCGGCTCGCCGCGCGGGCCGCACGACCAGAGGGCGTCGCCGCCGAGCAGGTAGCCGATCGCGCGCGCGTTCGGGTGGGTCCAGTCCTCCGGCGTCATCTCGGCGCCATCGGGGCGGAACCACACGATGTCCTTGAGCCCGCTCCCGTGCACGTAGCCGCCCGAGAAGAACGTCCGCCGGCGCAGCACCGGCTGGCTGCGCCGGAGGGCGATGAGCCGGCAGGTGAACTCGAAGAGCTGCCGCCGCCGCTCGTCGAGATCCCAGTCGTGCCACGAGAGCTCGTTGTCCTGGCAGTAGGCGTTGTTGTTGCCGAGCTGCGTCCTGCCGATCTCGTCGCCGGCGTTGATCATCGGCACCCCCTGCGACAGGAGCAGCGTCGCGAGGAGGTTGCGCTTCTGGCGCTCGCGCAGCTCGACGACCGCCGGGTCGCTCGAGGGGCCCTCGACCCCGTGGTTGTAGCTGTGGTTGTTGTTCGTGCCGTCCCGGTTGCCCTCGCCGTTCGCCTCGTTGTGCTTCTCGTTGTACGAGACGAGATCGTTCAGCGTGAAGCCGTCGTGCGCCGTCACGAAGTTGACGCTCGCGTACGGCCGGCGCCCGCTCGACGCGTACAGGTCGCTCGACCCGGTGAGCCGGTAGCCGAGGTCGGCCGCGAGCAGATCCCCCTTCCAGAAGCGGCGGACCGAGTCGCGGTAGCGATCGTTCCACTCCGTCCAGAGGACGGGGAAGTTGGCGACCTGATACCCGCCCTCGCCAACGTCCCACGGCTCGGCGATGAGCTTGACCCGCGAGAGGACCGGGTCCTGGTGGATGATGTCGAAGAACGAGCTCAGGCGGTCGAAGTCGTGGTGGCCGCGGGCCAGGGCCGACGCGAGGTCGAAGCGGAAGCCGTCGACGTGCATCTCGGTCACCCAGTACCGCAGGCTGTCCATCACCAGCTTCAGCGTCTGGTAATGGCGCGTGTTCACCGTGTTCCCGCAGCCCGTGAAGTCCATGTAGTAGCGCGGGTTGTGCGGCACGAGCCGGTAGTAGGCCCAGTTGTCGATCCCCTTCAGGGAGAGCGTCGGGCCGAGGTGGTTGCCCTCGGCGGTGTGGTTGTAGACGACGTCGAGGATCACCTCGATGCCGGCGGCGTGGAGCGCCTTCACCATCGCCTTGAACTCGGCCACCTGCTGGCCGAGCCGCCCGCTCGACGAGTAGCGGCCCGCGGGCGCGAAGTACGAGAGCGTGTTGTAGCCCCAGTAGTTGATGTGCCCGCGCTCCCAGATCTCGCGCTCGCTCGCCATCTCGTGCACGGGGAGCAGCTCGAGCGCGGTGACGCCGAGCTTCTTGAAGTGGGCGATCGACGCCTCGGAGGCGAGCCCCGCGTAGGTGCCGCGCAGGTGCGCGGGGACGCCGGGGTGCCGCTGGGTGAACCCCTTGACGTGCACCTCGTAGATGATCGTGTCCTGCCAGCGGGTCGCCGGCGGCCGGTCGCCGTCCCACGCGAAGCGGTGGTCGACGACGACGGACTTCGGCGCGCCCCAGGCGCTGTCGCGATGGCAGATCTCGAGGTCGTCGAGCACGGTCGGCGGCGGCGGCGTCGACGCGCCCTGCTTCACGCGCGGCTCGGCGGCGCGGCGATCGCTCGCCTTGCCCGCGCGGCCGCCCTCGCCCTTGTCGGCCGCCGCGCCGTCGCGCCCCGCCTCCTTGGGCCGGCCGGCGCCGCCGCCGTCGCCGCGCTCGGGGGGCCCGCCGCGGTCGTAGGCGTAGAGCGGCGCCTTCCAGTTCGGCTCGCCGGAGAGCGCGTACGCGTACGGATCGACGAGGAGCTTCGCCGGGTTGAAGCGTTGCCCGGAGCGCGGATCGTACGGCCCGTGCACCCGGTAGCCGTAGAGCTGGCCGGGCTTGAGCCCCGGCACGTACCCGTGGAAGACGTGGGCCGTTCGCTCGGGGAGCTCGATGCGCTCGCGCTCCACGACGTCGTCGACGGCCTCGAAGAGGCAGAGCTCGACCTTCGTGGCGGACTGAGAGAACAGCGTGAAGTTGACTCCCTCGCCGTCATAGACGGCGCCGAGGGGGGTCGGCGTGCCGGGCCATATGCGTCTGGTCATCGGAAAAACCTGTGGAGCCGCCCTATTCGCGAAATCGGCGCCGCTGTCGAGACACAAGCGCGGCCGGCTCGATTTTTCGCCCCCGGAGCCCGGATCGCCCGCCGGGATCAGGCGCCGCCCGCCGCCGGGATCGGGCGCCGCCTGCGCGCCTGCCCGGTCCCGCGCCGACGCGCGCAGGCAGGGCGATGACGCGGCGGCGCCGGGGCGGCCCGACGAGCAGATGGAGCATCGCCAAGCGCGCGAGCCGGGATAGACTCCGCCCCGAACGCCTGGAGCCAAGCGAAAAACGCCCATGTCTTCCCCCTCTGCCGAAAATCAGTCCCAGGGCTCGTCCCAGAGCTCGCCTCCTCCGTCCGGCGCGCGCCGTCGCATCTCCGGCGTGACGGTGCCGCTGTTCTCGCTCCGCAGCGATCGCTCGTGGGGCATCGGCGAGATCGGAGATCTCCCCGAGTTCGCCGCGTGGATGCGCGGCGCGGGGCTCCGCCTCGTGCAGCTCCTGCCGCTCGGCGAGGTGTCGGGCGGCGAGACGTCGCCGTACATGGCGCTCTCCGCGTTCGGCATCGACCCGATGTACATCTCGCTCTCGGCCGTGCCCGAGCTCCCGGCGGAGCTCTACGGCGAGGCGCTCGGCGACGACATGGCGGCGCTCGATCGCGCGAAGCAGAGCGCGCGCGTCGACTACGATCTCGTGCGCCGCGTGAAGGGGCGGGCGCTGCGCTTCGCCTTCGACAGGTTCGAGCGGGAGCACCACGCGAAGCAGACGCCGCGCGCGGCCGAGCTGGCCGAGTTCGTGAAGCGGCAGTCGGACTGGCTGCCCGACTACGCGCAGTTCCGCGCGTTCAAGGACGGCTTCGGCGGCGTCGCGTGGTGGGACTGGCCCGAGGAGATCCGCGAGCGGAGGCCGGAGGCGCTCGAGAGGCTGCGGCGGGAGCGCGCGCGGGACATCCTCTACTACGAGTACGTCCAGTGGCTCGCGCACGCGCAGTGGGAGGCGGCGCGCGCGGATCTCCGGGAGAAGGGGGTCGAGATCATGGGCGACCTCCCGTTCATGGTGTCGCGCGACAGCGCCGACGTGTGGGCGCACCAGGGCGAGTTCCGGCACGACATGTCGGTCGGCGCCCCGCCCGATCAGTTCGACACGGAGGGGCAGAACTGGGGGCTCCCGCCGTACTACTGGGCCCGGATGCGCGAGAACGGCTTCGCGTGGCTCAGGCGGCGCTGCCGCTACACCGGGCTGCTCTGCGACCGGTTCCGGATCGATCACCTGGTCGGCTTCTACCGGACGTACATCTTCCCGGAGCGCAAGAGCCAGGGGCAGGGCGGCGAGCGGCCCAGGGCGACGTTCGATCCGGCGGAGGAGCCGGAGCAGCGCGAGCACGGCGAGCGCGTGATGCGGGCGATGATCGAGGGGGCGGCGGAGACCGGGGCGCAGCTCGTGGCGGAGGATCTCGGCGCGGTGCCGCCGTGGGTGCGGGCGTCGCTGACGGCGCTCGGGGTGCCGGGGTACAAGGTGCTGATCTGGGAGAAGGACGACGTGGTGTTCCGCAATCCGGCGGAATACCCGCCGCTGTCGGTCGCGTGCTTCGGGACGCACGACACCGACTCGGTGGTGGCGTGGTGGGAGTCGCGGGACGACCGGGAGCGCGCGGGGGTGCTCGATCTGCCGCAGCTCGCGCCGCGGCGGCACGAGTTCGGGCGGGAGTTCACGAAGGAGACGCACCGGGCGCTGCTCGACCTGATCCACGGGTCGAAGAGCGAGCTCGTGCTGCTGCTCGTGCAGGACGTGCTCGCGACGCGGGACCGGATCAACACGCCGGGGACCGTGGGGCCGGAGAACTGGTCGCTGCGGCTTCCGGCGCCGCCGGCGGAGATGGACCGGGATCCCGAGGTGCGGGGGGCGCTCGGGCGGGTGCGGGAGAGCGTCCAGGCGAGCGGGCGCGGCTAGGTAGCGCCGGGGCCGGGTGAGCTGAAACGCCCGGCCCGAGGGGAGTGAGCTCGTGGGGGCGCGGCGCGGGGGCCCCGCCGAACTCGCCTGAGATGTGAGCCATCCGGCAAGCCGGATGGCTCACATCTCAGGCTCAAACATCGGCCCATCCCCCGCACCGCGCCCCCACGAGCTCACCCCCTCGGGCCTACCGATGTGCAGAGGGGCGGCGGACATCGGGCCCCTCGAGAGCACAGACCCTCGGCCATCGCGCGGAGCGATCGCGGACTTGCTTGACAGGCAACCGGATGGTTGCATATTGACATGCAACCGATCGGTTGCATGATGGGGCCGGTGAGCGGCTCGATGGACAAGGTCTTCAAGGCGCTCGCGGATCGGAGCCGCAGGAAGCTGCTCGATCGGCTGCACGCCGAGAACGGGCAGACGCTGGGGCAGCTCTGCGAAGGGCTGGACATGACACGGCAGGCGGTCAGCAAACACCTGGCCGTGCTCGAGGACGCGAACCTCGTCGTCGTCGTCTGGCAGGGGCGCGAGAAGCTCCACTACCTGAACCCGGCGCCGATCGGCGAGATCTACGAGCGATGGATAGGCAAATACGAGCGCCAGCGCGTGCGGGCGCTCGACGCGCTCAAGCGCGCGCTGGAGGGAGAGAGCAACGATGAGTAAGCCCGAGTTCGTCTACGTCACGTACATCGCCTCGACCCTGGACAAGGTGTGGGAGGCGCTGACCACCGGAGAGTTCACCCGGCAATACTGGGGCGGCAGGACCATCCAGTCCGAGTGGAAGCCCGGGTCCGCCGTGAAGCACGTCAAGGAAGACGGCTCCTCCGACTGGGAAGGCGAGGTCCTCAAGGCCGAGCCGCCGAAGGTCCTCTCCTACACATGGAGCAACGCGCACGGGGAACGCTCGTCGCGCGTCACCTTCGAGCTCGCCCAGTTCGGCGCGCACGTGAAGCTCACCCTCACCCACGACCAGTTCGAGGAGAACAGCAAGGTGCTCCCCGCCATCAGCAACGGCTGGCCCGCGATCCTCTCGAGCATGAAGAGCCTCCTCGAGACCGGGAAGGCCCTCTACCCAGAGTGGCGGTGACCCCGCCGGCATGTGGCCGCACTGCAAATCCATCGACCCGCTGGAAACGCCGGTCCGCCCCGCGCGCCGGCGGTTGGGGAGCCCACGCGGCCTGACTCGCTGCGTCGTGGTGGCATGATTCACGAGGTCGTGAAGTACATACCGGCGAAACATTCCGGAAAACTGCCTCCTCTTACCTTCGCCGTCGAGGAGGCCACCAGTGAACGAAATCAACGCCTCGGACACCACCTGGCTCCTGGTCTCGTCGGCAATGGTCCTGCTGATGACGCCAGCGCTGGCCCTGTTTTACGGGGGCATGGTCCGAACCAAGAACACGCTCAGCACCTTCATGCATAGTTTCTTCGCCATGGGCATCGTGACCGTGGCGTGGGTGACCATCGGGTATTCGATGGCGTTCGCCGAATCCAAGGGCGGGCTGATTGGCGGCCTCGATCACGCGTTCCTGAACGGCGTCGGCACCGAGCCGCGCGCCGGGATGACCGTGCCTCACCTCCTGTTCATGGCGTTCCAGATGATGTTCGCCATCATCACGCCGGCGCTGATCTCGGGCGCCTATGCCGAGCGCATCAAGTTCTCGTCGTATGTGGTGTTCACGCTGCTCTGGTCGCTCGCGGTCTACAGCCCCATCTGCCACTGGGTCTGGAACCCGGGCGGCTGGCTCCTCGCGCGCGGCGCGCTCGACTTCGCCGGCGGCACCGTGGTGCACCTCGCCTCGGGCGCGAGCGCGCTCGTGATGGCGATCGTGATCGGCAAGCGCAAGGGGTACCCGACGCGCAAGATCGTGCCGCACAACCTCACGATGACGCTGCTCGGCGCCGGCCTGCTGTGGTTCGGCTGGTTCGGCTTCAACGGCGGCTCCTCGCTGGCCGCGAACGGGCTCGCCTCCGTCGCGTTCGTGAACACGCACATCGCGGCCGCCATCGGCGCGCTCGCCTGGGCGCTCATCGAGGCCGTGCGCTTCGGCAAGCCGTCGCTCCTCGGCGTGGCGTCGGGCCTCGTGGCGGGCCTCGTCGCCATCACGCCGGCCGCGGGCTTCGTCGGGCCGATGGCGTCCGTCGCGATCGGGCTCGCGGCGGGCGCGGTGTGCTACGGCGCGGTGATGCTGAAGGGCAAGCTGGGCTATGACGACAGCCTGGACGCGTTCGGCATCCACGGCGTGGGCGGCCTGCTCGGCGCCCTGCTCACCGGTGTGTTCGCCTCGAAGGTGTGGAACTCGGCCGGCCAGGACGGCCTCATCAAGGGCAACTCGGCGCTGCTCACCGAGCAGGCGATCGCCGCCTTGGTCGCGGCCGCCTACGCGGCGCTGGTCACCTTCGTGCTCGTGAAGGGCATCAACGCGGTGATGGGCTTCCGGGTCGATACCGAGACGGAAGACGAGGGCCTCGACGGCGTCCTCCACGGCGAGGAGGCCTACGCGCTCGGCGAGGGCAGCGCTCACGCCGTCGAGTCGATCCCCCCGACCTCCTCCGCGCCCGCCCCGTCGCCGGTCCTGGCGCGCGAAGGCGCCTGATCCAGCGCAGCGGAAGCGCGCCCGCGAGGGCCGCCTGGCACCTGCCGGGCGGCCTTCGCCGCTTTGTCCCCCCCCCCGCCCTTCGCCAGCAGCGGCGCGAGGCGCCGGAAGGGCGCGCCGCCTCAGCTCGCGGCGCGCAGCCACTGCCGCGAGAGCTCGAGCACGCGCGCGTTCTCGGGGATCTCCCCGAGGAAGCTCCGGCGGTGCGCGGCGGGCAGCCGCTCCGCCCGCGCGCGCAGCCGCTCGCCCACGCCGGCGACCACCGCGCACGCGGCCTCCCGCTCGCCCGCCGCGTGGAGCGCCTCCGCGTGGACGAGGTGCGCGAACGTGCCCTTGTAGCCGGGCGCGCCCCAGCGATCGTGCGCCGACACCACCTCCGTCGCCGTGGCGAGCGCGTCCTCGACGCGGCCCGCGGCGAGCTGGATCGAGGAGAGCAGCGCCCGCGCGCCCGCCTGCTCCAGCGGCAGGAACGCGAGCAGATCGATCGCCGTCAGCGCCTCGCGCTCCGCCGCCTCGAGATCGCCCTCGCGGCGGAGCAGGCTCGCGAGCGCCCAGCGCGCGAACCCCTGCTGCAGCGGGTTGCGCCGCTCCAGCCCCATGCCCAGCATCGCCCCCGTCTCGGCCCGCGCCCCGTCGAGCGCGCCGCGATCGATCAGCATCTCGATGCGCAGGAACGTCCGCAGCCACGACACCGGGCCGAGCTCCTCGCCCGCGGACATCGTCTCGAACAGCTCGCGCTCCGCCCGGTGGAGATCGCCGAGCAGCCGGGCGTTCATCCCGATCGCCACCTGCGACACGATCGACCCGCGCCAGTAGCCCGCCTGCACGAAGCTCGCGCGCGCCGCCTCGGCCTGGCACAGCCCCGCCCACAGATCCCCGTCCCGCCACGCCTCGTGGAACGCCTGCGCGATCTGCAGCCACCCGCGCGCCACGGGCTCGCGATCGGCGACCGGCTCCGCCACCGCACGCACCCGCCGCGTCAGCGCCTCGGCGAGCCGGAACTCGCCCAGCTGGGCCGCGTAGTAGCTCCCCACCCCGAGCGCGAACGCCGCCACCCCCGTCGCCTCCGGCGCGAGCTCCACCGCCTGCAGCGCGCGCATCGTCGCCGTGAACTCGTCCATCCGACCGAGGTGGATGTCCGCGGTGATCTTCGCCGGCACCGTCCGCACCCACGGCATGCTCCCGGGCATCAGGAAGCGCTGCGCCTGCTCGAGGTAGAGCAGCGCGTAGTCCCACTCGCTGCGCCACGCGTGCACCTCCGAGAGCACGCCGAGCAGGCTCAGCTGCACCGCGTCCGGCACGCCGCACTCGAGCCCGCGCCGGGCGCGCGCGATCGCCGCGTCCGCGTCGCTCCCCCGCAGCGCCTGCTCGGCCGCGCGCAGGTAGAAGCTCCCCGCGCGCAAGAGGTCGAGCCCCCGCTCGTAGTGCTCGGCGAGCGTCGTCGGCTCGCTCGCGCCGTTCTGCTCCAGGAACGCCGCGGCGAGCCGGTGCCCGAGGACGCGATCGGTGTCCGTGAGCATCTCGTAGGCCCCCTCCCGCAGGAGCGCGTGCCGGAACATGAACTCCTCGTCCCCGGGAAACCGGCTCTCCGTGCGGCGGACGAGCACCTCCCCGTCGCAGAGCTCCGAGAGCACGTCGTGCGGAGCGGCCCACGGCTCCGCGCTCCCGAGCAGCGCCTCGACGCCGCCCCGCCAGAAGACGTCGCCGAAGACGCTCGCCGCGCGCAGCACCTTGCGCGCCTCGCCGTCGAGCGCGGCGAGCCGCGCCTGGACCATCGCCAGCACCGTCTCCGGCAGCACGTCGCCCTTGCCCTCGGCCACGGCCCGGATCAGCTCCTCCAGGTAGAACGCGTGGCCGTCCGCGTGCGCCACGAGGCGCGCCACCGTCGCCGCGTCCAGCTCCTCGCCGAGCGCGTGGCGCACCAGGCGCTCGCACGCCTTCTTCGGCAGCTTCGCGAGGTGGATCACGCTGAGCGCGCGCCCGCTCCAGAGCGACGGGAACAGCTCGTGGACCTCGGGGCGCGCCAGCCCGAGCACCATGAACGGCTGCTCGCCGAGCGCGCCGAGCACCGCGTCGACGAAGCGCACGGTCGGCAGATCGCCCCAGTGCAGGTCCTCGAGCACGAGCAGGACGGGGTGCGCCGACGTCTCGGCGGTGAGGAAGTCCTCCCACGCGCGGCGCATCTGCTTGCTCATGGTCTCCGCGTCGTCGCGGGCCGCCCGCAGGAGCGCGCTCTCGGCGCCCGGGAACGGGACGCCGGCGATCTCCCCGAGGAACACGGCCACGCGCTCGCGGTCGGGGCCGGGGACGTGCCGCGCGACCCGCGCGAGGATCTTCTGCTGGCGGGCAGCGGCCGCCTCGCCGCCGTGGATGCCGCACGCGCCGCGGATCGCCTGCCCGAGCAGGCCGAACGCCGAGCCCACGCGCAGCGCGTCGCCGCAGCCGGTCCAGATCTCGACCGGGCCGCCCTCGGCGCGGAGCGCGCGCGTGAACTCGTGGGCGATCCGGGACTTGCCGATGCCGGGGGGCGCCGTCACGAGCACGGCGCGGGCGACCGGCATCTCGACGCACTCGGCGAAGATCGTCTGCAGCGTGAGCAGCTCGCGATCCCGCCCGACGCACGCGCTCGCCCTGCCGAGCAGCGTCTGCGCGCCGCCCGCGCGGTCGCGCTCGCCGTGGAGCTCCCGCCGCTCGCCCTCGCCCGACACCTCGAACCGCGCGCCGAGGAGCCGGGCCGTCACGTCGTCGATCGCGATCGGCGGCGCGCGCGTGTCGAGGTGCCGCTGGGCCGCCCGCCGCGCCGCGCAGGCGCCGAGCAGCCGCGCGGCCCGGTCGATCGCCTCCCCCATCGGCAGCTGCCGCGCCATGTGCGCCCGGCCCGTGGAGAGCGCCATCGGCCGGGTCGGGGCCAGCTTCCGCAGCGCCAGCGCGCAGCGCGCCGCGTGCGCCGCCTGATCGGTCGCGTCCCGGCTCGCGACGATGGCGATCACCGCCGAGCCGTCGGCGAGCGCCTCCATGTGCCCGCCGTGCGCCTCCACGACCTGCCGCAGCTGCGCGTCCACGGTCACCTGCAGCGTCTGATCGGGCGGCGCGGTGTCGGCCTCGGGCTGCGCGGGCTCCTTCCCCACGAGCAGCACGGAGAGCAGCCGCAGCTCGCTCGAGGTGAGCGCCTCGGGGCGCTCCGACGCGGCCCCGCGCGGCGGCCCGCAGCCGGCGGACCGCAGGGTGCTCAGGATCACGGCGACGGTCGCCCCGTCGCTGAGGCGCTCTTCCGGCTCCTTCGCGAGCATCAGGTGGATCACCGCGTCGAGCTGCGGGGGGACCTCGGGGCGGAGCGAGCGGACCGCGGGGACCTCGCCGAACAGGATCTTCGCGAGGATCGCGGGGATGTTCTCGCCGACGAACACGGGGCTGCCCGTGAGGCACTCGAAGAGCACGCAGCCGAGGGCGAACACGTCGGCGCGCGGCGTGAGCGCGTTGTACCCGACGCGCGCCTGCTCCGGGGCCATGTAGGCCGGCGTCCCGAGGGCGACCCCCGTCAGGGTCATCGGCGTCGCGTCGAGCCGGCGCGCGATCCCGAAGTCGAGGATCTTCACCTGGTCTATCTGCCCGTCGACGAGGAACAGGTTGCTCGGCTTGAGATCGCGGTGGACGACGTCGTGGGCGTGCGCGGCCGCGAGCGCCTCGCCGGCCTTCACCCCGAGCGTCAGCGTCTCTTCGACGCTGAGCCGGCCGCGCAGGAGGCGCCGCGCGAGATCCTCGCCTTCGAGCCACTCCATGGCGAGGTAGGACTTGCCCGACGAGGCCCTCCCGTGGGCCACGTGCCGCACGATGCCCGGGTGGGAGAGCTCCGACAGGAGCCTTGCCTCCCGCTCGAACCGCGCCTCGTGCGCGCCCTCGCCGAGCACCACCTTGAGGGCGACCGTCTCGCCGGTCGCCCGATCGCGGGCCCGGAACACCTCCCCCATGCCGCCGGAGCCAGCGAGCGTGAGGAGCTCGAACCGCTGCCCGACGACGTCGCCGACACGCATGAAAGAAGTATTGCCCGGTTGCCGATGCGCTGTCCAGCGCGCGAGAAGGAGAGTCGGTTCCTCGCGTGGTTCGCGCGGCTCGCGTGGCTATGGTTGCGATCCTCGTATGATTTCTCGCTCTACGTCTCTCGTGCTCGACAATCACGCTGGCAGCCGACATGCACGTTCATGACGTGCTTATGTCCAGGCGTGTCCACGCCGAGCGACGCGCGAGCGTGGGAGTCCACAGCGCTGCGCGCGCGCTCAGCGCGGGCCGCGGAGGGTCACTCCGAGCCTCGGCGACGGCCCGGATCCGGCCGCGCGCCGCGCGGCGGCGCCTCGCCATTACGTCTCGTGCGGAGCGCGCGGAGCCCCTCGGACGCGAGGCCCTCGAGCGCGGACGACAGCGACTGATGCGTGGACAGATCGCCGAGATCGATATCGAGGGCGACCAGGCTCATCGCGATCTCCGGGCGCACGCCGACCAGGATCACACGGGCGCCGAGCAGGGCAGCCGCGCGGTGGATCTGCTCCAGCGCGTGGGCGGCCGGGGCGTCGAGACGCGGGACGCCGGTGATGTCGAGCAGCACGCAGCGCGCCCGGTGCCGGTTCACGCCCTCGACCACGCGCTCGAGCACCTCCCGGGCGCGGCCGGTGTCGAGCTCGCCGATCAGCGGGACGAGCAGGACGCCGCGCAGGAGCGGGATGAGCGGGCAGCCGAGCTCGCGCACGGCCGCCGAGAGCGCGCGCTCGCGCAGATAGGCCTCCTCCAGGCTCGCGTGCTGATCCGAGAGCGACTGCAGCAGCGCGTCGCGCTCGAGGGCCGCGCTGAGGAGCGCGCCCCAGATCGCGACGGTGCCCTCGTCGCCGGCGCTCTCGATCGAGCCCGGGCCGACGATCGCGAGGACCCCCCAGTCGCGGTGGAGCGTGCGAATCGGCTGGAGGGTCACCATGAATGGGCCGCCGGCGGTCGAGGGCGGCAGCAGCTCGGCGGGCGGGAAGGCCTCTCGCGCGTAGACGTCGCCGAGGGCGGGAGTCGGGGTGCCATCGCGGCTGTAGGCGCCGGTGACGACGAGGCGCTCGCGGGTCATCGGGTCTTCCCAGAGCCCGAGGCACCCCCAGACCGCGGTGGTCGAGTCGAGCCACGAGAGCGAGCGGGACTCTTCCTGGGTGCCGCCGAGCAGCGCGAGGCTCACCTCGTGATCGGACCGCACGACCACGCCGAGCTCCTCGACGAACTGCCGCTCGGCCTCGATCCGCGCCAGGGTGAGCGAGAGGCGCAGTCGCTCCAGGAACTCCTCGACGCGCGCCTCGGCCGACTCTGAAGCTCCCGCGGTCCGCCCCGCGCGCGGGCCGCGGTGCCGGCCGAGGAGGCGGGCGATCCCCATCAGGCTCTCCACGTCGGGTGTGAGGCGGACGGCCTGCTGACAGGCCTCGTCGATCGCGCCCGACGGAGGGGGGCTCGTGCCCTCGAGCGCCGCGAGGTGCCCCTCGATCACCGCGGCGACGCCGGGCCACACGGCGGCGGGGGGCGTATCGGACGGGAGCGGATGGCCGATGAGCAGCTCGACCATCTGCCGGGCGAGGACGCCGCCGGCGACCTCATCGGGCGCGCCGCCCCGCCGGTGCAGGAAGCTCTGGAGCATGTTGCACCCGCAGGTCCGCCGCGGGACGAACGAGGTCGGCGCGAGCACGGGCCCGGGCGGGACGGCCTCGCCGGCGAGCTGCGCCAGCACGAGATCGCACGCGATCTTCCCGAGGCCGTCGAACCGCTGGCGCACGGTGGTCAGGGGTGGGGTGGACCACTGGGCCTCGGTGATGTCGTCGAAGCCGACGATCGCGAGATCGTCGGGGATGCGGCACCCCGCGGCCTGGAGGACGGACATCATGCCGAGCGCGTTCTTGTCCGTGGCGACGACCGCGGCGGTGAATTCGCCCCGGCGCGCGAGGATGGCCTCTGCGGCCCTGGCGCCGCCGGATTGCCAGTTGTTCTCGGCCTCGAAGACGAGCCCGGGGTCGAAGGGGATCCCGCTCTCGGCGAGCGTCTCCTTGTAGCTCTCGAAGCGCTCGCGGATGTCGTCCTGGTCCATGAAGCCGACGTAGGCGATGCGCCGGTGCCCGTGCTCGACAAGGTGGCGCACCGCGGCGCGCATGCCCTTGCGGTTGTCCGGCATCACGGTCGGGCAGCCCGCCTCCGGGGCGCAGGTGCTGATCGTGGCGAGCGGGACGCGCGTCGCCGCGAGCCGCTCGATGCCGTCGGTGGCGAGCACGACGATCCACCCATCCACCTGGTCCCGGGCGAGCGAGGGAGCCTGGATGAAGTCGGGGGTGCCGCATATCACCACGACGCGGTGGCCGCGCTGCTGCGCTGCTTGGTGGACGCCTTTGAGGATGGCGCTGAAGTAGAAGCCGTCGAGGAAGGGCGTGAGGACGCCGATGGTGGTCGGGCGGGAGGGCATGGGGGGTGCGGACGCGCCTGGCGTCCGCATCGTCGCGGTCCGGGCGTGGGCCTCGTCGGTGCTCATCCTACCGGACATCGCACCACCGGAGGAACGCCCGCGGCGGCGAGATCGCCTCGCGCGCCGAGCGCAAATCGTGCTCCCCGCCCGCGGCGCGAAGCGCGCAGCGCCGCGCGGAACGCCGGGGCACTCGCCGCCTCGCCGGCGTCGGCGCGCGGCCCGCGAGCCTTCCCCATCCGAGTCTCCTCGTGTACACGCGATGGAAGCGAACCAGCATCGGCGCCCGTAAATCCTGTGTGACTTGTGATCCACCCGCGTGTACACAGGCCCCCTACAATTTGGCGACTGAGCTAACATTTCTCTCCGTGATGACGCGCCGCACCCCACGAAATCGCCCCCTCCCCCGCCGCGAGCCCGGTCCGCCGGCGCGAAGGGGGCGGCGGTGAGCGGTCCGGCCGTACGTACGCTGATGTCGGTCCTCGGCGCCTGCGTCGCGCTCGCCCCGGCCGGGGCGCGGGCCGAGGAGTGCGACCGCGGGGCCGCCGACGTGTCGTGGGTGCGCCTCGCGGGCGCGGAGGCGCAGTGCCCCACCGCGGCCCAGTTCCGCGCCGAGATCTCGCGGCGGCTCGGGCGCGATCTCGTCACCACGGGCAAGGTCGCCTCGATCGAGGCCGTGGTGCAGGGGCAGCCCGGCGCCTGGTCGGCCACGATCCGGACCCAGCTGTGCGACGGCGCCCCGCCGACCGTCCGCGAGTTCTCCGACCACGGCCAGAGCTGCGGCGGGATCGTGGCCGCGGCGGCGGTGCACATCATGCTCACCACCGATCCCGAGGCCGCCCTCTCCCCCCCGGCCGAGGCCCCCCCGCCGCCGGCCGCCGCGCCAGCGCCGCCGCCGGCCGCCGCGCCAGCGCCGCCGCCTCCGCCGGCCGCCGTGCGGGCGCCGAGCGCGCCGGCGGCCGTGCGGTCGCCGGAGCCGCCGTTCCCCTGGCCGGCCGAGACCCGGGCCGCGCCGCCGCCGGCCGAAGATCCGCCGTCCGCCGGGCTCTCGGTCGCCTGGCGCGGGTTCGCCTCGGTGGGCCTGGTCCCCTCGCCCGGCGCCGGCGTCGCCCTCTCGGGCGAGTGGGCGGTCCTGCCGCGGTGGAGCCTCGAGACCGGGGCCCTCTGGCTCCCGGAGCAGCACGCGACCCAGCGGACGTTCGCCTTCGGCCTCACGGCGGGCTGGCTCGGCGGCTGCCTGGAGGCGGTCCGGAGCCGATCGCTCGCCCTCGGGCTCTGCGGCCGCGTGGTGGCGGGCGCCATCTACGCGGTCGTCTACGGGGACGAGCAGATCACCCCGACGATCCTGCCGACCGACGTCGGCTCGCGGGCCTGGGTCAGCCTCGGGGCCGGCACGCGGCTCGGCGTCCGCATCGTCGGGCCGCTCCGGCTCGAGACCGGGATCGATCTCTTCGTTCCGATGACGCGGTACAGCTTCCAGCTGCAGGACGGGCAGCCGGCGGGCTTCGAGCAGCCCGCCGTCGGGGGCGCGGCGTTCGCCGGGGTCGGGGTCACGTTTTGATGAAGGATCCCACGGCTGGCGGCATTCACCGGACCGTGGAGCAAGCTTTACGAGCAGAGGTCCTGGGCGGCGCCAAGCCGTCGCCGCGGAGCCTCGTCGCCCTACACGCCGAGCACGGCGGATTCGTCTGGGCCACCCTGCAGCGGTTCGGCATCCAGCATCCGGATCTGGAAGATGCCTTCCAGGACGTCTTCATCGTCGTCCAGCGGCGGCTCCCGTCCTTCGACTGGGCCTGCCCCATCACGACCTGGCTCTTCGCCATCTGCCGCCGCGTCGCCGCGTCGCACCGCCGCCGCGCGCACACGCGGCGGGAGCGCCTCGGCGAGGTGGTGGACGACGTGCCGGACTCCGCGCGCGGCCCCGAAGAGATCACCTCCCAACATCAGGCGAGATTGCAGCTCGATGGCATCCTCGAGGCCATGGATCTCGACCGAAGAGCCGTGTTCGTCATGTTCGAGATCGAAGAGATGCCCTGCAACGAGATCGCGAGCCTGGTCGGCGTCCCGGTCGGCACCGTATACTCGCGCCTCCACGCGGCACGAAAAGAGTTCGCGACGCTGTTGAAGAAGAGCGAGGCCGAGCGCGCCCGCAGGGGGGTCCAATGAGCGATCCGAAGCGATGGAAGCAGGAAGGTGGCGGCGCCCCGCTGGGAGCGCGCGAGCTCCTCCTCGCCGCCTCGCGCCCGCGCCCGATGACCTCCGCCGAGCTCGCGCGCACCGCGGCCCGGGTGGCGCCGCTCGCGACGAGCGCGGGCGCCGGGGCGACGGTGCCGATGTGGATCAAGGGGATCTTCCTCGCGGTGGGCCTCGGCGCCGGCGGTGCCGGGCTCTACGCCTCCCTCGACGACGGCCGGAGCGCCGCCGCGCCGGTCGCGCCGCTGACCGACCTGCCGCTGGAGCAGCTGTTCTCGAGCGCGCGGGGCGGCCTGCCCACCGCCGCGCCGCCGCCCGCGCCCGAGCCGGCGCCCGCCCCCGCGCCGGCGGCGGAGCCGGCGCCCGTCGCCCGCCGGGAGGCGCCGCGGAACACCCGGCCGGCCGCGCCGGCGCCCGACGCGATCGCCGCGGTGGACAACGACGACCTGGTCCGGGAGTCGAACCTCGTCGACCAGTCGCGGGCCGCGCTCGCGCAGGACCCGGCGGCCGCCCTCGCCGCGCTGGCCCGGCACGAGGCCGATTTCCCCCGGGGGCGGCTCGCGGAGGAGCGGGAGTTCATCGCGATCCGCGCGCTGATGCGCCTCGGGCGCGCCGACGAGGCGCGGGCGCGCGCGGCGGCGTTCATGGCGCGCTACCCGTCCAGCTCCTTCACCGAGCCGGTGCGCCGGATCGTCAGCGCGGCGCCGTGACGCCGTGACGGGCCGAGGGCCGCGAGGCCGCGGCGCCATGGCGGGCTGAGAAGAGCGAAGCGCCCCTCACGATTTCGTGAAGGGCCAGCGAGCTCGGCAGCATTCACGGGGCATGCGGCGATCGTCGACGAGGTTGGGCCGGCGCGCCGGGCCTGGCGGCCAGGTTGGCCCACCCGGGGCGGCCGTCGTCCGCCCGGCGGCCTCCGCGCCCCCGCCCGCCGCGTGCGCGGCCGACGCCGCCGTCGTCGGCCGTGAAGCCGAACCCCGCCGACGACGGCCATGGCGGCGAGATCCGTACACCGCCCCATGAACGTGGGCGATCGCGGGACAGGCATCTTCCTGGACGCGGAGCTCTTCCCTATCGACGACCGCGGCTCGGGCAGCGAGCGTCGCGCGTTACTAGCGCTTCACATACGAGCTCCCTGCGACGTTCGAGCACATGAGCGGCGATTCCCTCGTCTACGCGAGCGATGGTGGTCTGTTCATCGATGGCCGACAGGCGCCGCGCGCGCGGCGCCTGGCATGTCACGAACACGACATCGGATAAGGCTTGATCGGGACGTAAATACCACTAATATTCAGCCCGCGTTCACGGGCAGCCGCTCCGGGAGATGACGGCGTCTTTTCGCCTCATCGCAGAGCCGTAGGCTCGACGCTATCCATGCACGTCGTGCCCCGCTCGGGCGCGCGATCGATTCGTGTCTTCGTAGGCCGACGCGCGCGCTCGCCCGCGGTCGTCGGGCTCTGTCCGCACGTTCATCCATCACCCGGGAGCGCGCGCGCTGCAGCGCGGGCTCCGTCGTTTGTCGTCGTCGTTCTCAGGAGGTTTCATGTTCTCTAAGCCGTCGAGTTCGAGCAGTCCGGTGCGCCCTCATGTTGGTTCTGCCCCCGCCGGAGCGCTCCGGCGGGCGCGGCGCGCCGCGCTGGTCTCGCTCGCGATGCTGCCGGTCTCCTGCGCGGATCTCTCGCCGACGGGCGGCGATCCGGCCGATCTCGCGGAGGGCGACGTCGCGTCCGCCGCACAGGAGCTCTCCCTGGCGTTCCCGATCGAGGGGCGCAAGTCGCTCGTCGTCACGAACGCCGATATCCTCAGCGCGTTCACGCTGAAGGACGTGCTCCAGCAGCTCATCGATCAGGCGGGCGTCAGCCTGACGCCCCTCCAGCTGTTCCAGCAGCTCATGGACACGAACCGGAAGGCCGCGGACGGGCTCGGGCTCGGCCCGAACTGCGATGACGTGGTGATCCCCGGCTCGGACGGGTCCATCAACGGCTGGCCGATCGACTGCCCCCGCGCCGTGGGCTTCGAGGCCGACCGGGATCCCTTCGCCGACGAGACCGCGGACAACGCGTACGTCGCCACGACCCTGTCGAACCGCTTCGACCTCGCCCCGCCGGACGGCGCCAACTGCGGTGAGTACCGCGTGGTCTTCGCGAGGCGCTCGGGCATGACCCCGGGGGCGTTCCAGCTGCGCAACTTCATCATCTTCGAGGCCCGGCTGCCCAACCCGACGCCGAGCCTGGGCCGGGAGGGCTGCCGCCCGATCGTCGATTTCTGGTACGGCCTGTCGGACCCGTCGAAGAGCCTCGCGACCCGGAAGGACGCGCTGCACGACTTCTACTTCGACGGGCTGCCCGGGTTCGAGCCCGTCATCCACATCGATCACTACGGTCAGAACACAGGGCCGTTCGGCGGCCAGATCCGGACCAACGAGTTCCTCTTCGCCCCCGAGGTCGTCGGGGATCCGCCCGTGCCCTTCACGACGTGGAACCTGCGGGAGTTCAGGCTCCTGCACAGCGGCTCCGGGACGAGCGCCACGCTGGTCGCGACCCCGTCGTTCGTGAAGGACACCCCGGCCGCGCCGCTCTTCGATCCCGCGTCGACCGACGCGCGCGCCGTCACCTTCCGGAGCACGTCGTTCCCGAGCCTGGTGGAGCGGCTCGCCGCGGCGGACGACATCAACCGCTTCGCGTTCGAGCCGGGCTACCCGACGACCATGAACGCCGGGGAGAGCCAGATGATCGGGCTCCAGAACAACTACTTCGCCACGTTCGGCAGCGGGACCTCGGCGCTCAGGACCAGCATCCAGAACAAGCTCACCGCCATGGGCAGCACGCTCACGCCGGACCAGATCGTCGGGCGCGCGTTCTCGCTGTCGTGCAGCGGGTGCCATGAGCCCATCGGCGACGCCACGGGCTCGCCCACCGTCGAGCTCGACCTCGGCACGACGGATACGCTGGCCAAGACGGCCCCGTTCGTCCAGACGACCGAGCAGCTCGAGAGCGACCCCATCGAGGGCGGGCAGCGCTTCGCCATCTCGGAGGCGCTCACCGAGGTGTTCATCCCGTTCCGTGAGGACGTGATGGCGGACTTCCTCCTCAACAACCCGATCCTCGGGTTCGAGAAGCCGGGCGCGTGGACGTCGACGCAGGCCCAGCTCTCGGTGCACACGGGCCGGGTCGTGGAGGGCATCTCCTCCCTCCAGATCCTGACGCCGGGCACGTTCCACGCGATCGTCAGCCCGAATTTCAGCACCGCGGGCCTCACGATCGGCGACAAGATCACGGTCGACCTCTTCGTGTCCCCCGCGCAGCCGAACCCGAGCTGGGTCGGAAACCTCGAGGTGCTGATCTCGATCCCGTCGGCCGGCATCAACAACCAGTGGGCCGGGAACGTGCCGCTCACGCCGATCACGCGGGGATCGTTCCAGAGGATCCAGTTCGCCTCGCTGCCGACGGCGACAAAGAACGCGCTGAGCGCGACGCCGCGGCCCACCGATGTGAAGCTGCAGTTCAACTTCAACGTGACCAGCGACTCGGGCCCGTACTACCTGGACAACGTCCGGTTCGAGAATTAGCGGGGGCGGGCGCTCGCGCACGCGAGCGCGCGCTCAGGAAGAGGCGCCGGTGCTCTCCCCCCCCGACCGGCGTCCTCTTCCTTTTTTCTTTTGTGGCCCGACCGTCGACCCTCCTCACGCGCGCCCGCGCCCGGCCACGCCGCGAGGCGCTCGCTCACCAAGGAAGCTTCGCGCAGGATTTCGCTTCCCGGTGAACAGGGCCGGCCAAATCCGTGCTCTCTGCCGATCGGATGAAGGATAGCCGCGGTCGCCACATCCAGGGATCAGGTGGCATGATCGACGACCGGGACGGCGCGGCAGGCCAAAGCAGAAGCGGTGCCAAGGCCCGATGGGGCGCCGTGCAGGTGCATGTAGGCGCCAGGGAACGCCATGACAATCACCGTTTCCGCAGGCTCACGCGCAGGAGGGCCGCAGCAGCGATCCGTCGGGCACAATCCGCCAAGACGGACAAATCATCCGTTATAGTAGACAAGCGCCGTGGGCTTTGTTATGACGCGCTCATGTCAGGCATTGCCATCATCACTGGAAGTGTTTCCGCCCGTTCGAAGACCGCCGCGCTGGCCGCCCGGATCGCGGCGCGGCTCGGGCGCGAGGGGTTTCGCGTCACCACCGTCAACGTCCGCGATCTCCCCGCCGAGGACGTCCTCTTCGGCCGCGTCGATTCGCCCGCCGTCGCGGACGCGGCGAGGATCGTCGCGGAGGCGTCCGGGGTCGTCATCGCGACGCCCATCTACAAGGCCTCGTACACGGGCGCGCTCAAGGCGTTCCTCGACCTCCTGCCGCAGTTCGGGCTCGCGGGGAAGGCCGTGCTGCCGCTCGCCACGGGGGGGACGCTCGCGCACGTGCTCGCCATCGATTACGGGCTGCGCCCGGTCCTCCAGTCGCTCGGCGCTCGGCACGTGCTCCCCGGGCTCTTCCTCCTCGACAAGGCGCTCCGGCTCGGCGAGGACGGGGCGCTCGAGATCGATGACGAGCTCGGAAGCAAGCTGGAAGAGGTCGTGAGGCCCTTCATCGACAGCGTGCTCCGCGAAGGCCTCCCGCTCCCGGCGCGCGACGTGGCCGCCTGAGGTCCGGCCGGGGAGGAGGGCGGCGCGCGGCGCCCTCCGGTTCGATCGCACGGAATCGCAAGACACCCGCCAACAATTCCCGGTGCTTCGAGGTAGACCATGCGCTTGCTCACCCTCCCCACCCCGGAATCGACCACGGCCCCGACCGAGCGCGCCACGGCGCTCGCCTTCGAGGATCGCCGATCGCACCAGCTGCTCCAGCGCGTGAAGCAGGCGGCCGCGGGCGACGCGGCCGTGCTCCTCGCCGGCGAGACCGGGACGGGAAAGGAGATCCTCGCGCGCTACGTGCACGAGCTCGGCGCGCGCCGCAGCCGGCCGTTCATCGCCGTGAGCTGCGCGGCGCTGTCGCCCGCGCTCGCGGAGAGCGCGATCTTCGGCGTCGAGCAAGGGAGCGGCGCGAGAGGCCCCGCCCCGAAGCGCAGCCTCGTCGAGGCCGCCGAGGGCGGCACGCTCTACCTCGACGAGATCGGGTATCTGCCGCTCGGCGCGCAGGCCGGGCTGCTGCGCTTGCTGCAGGATCGCGAGGTCGTCCGGCTCGGCGCGCGGCAGCCGGTGCCCGCCGACGTGCGCGTCATCGCCGCGACGAGCGTCCCGCTCGAGGACATGGTCGCCGTCGGCAGGTTCCGTGAGGACCTGCTCTCCCGGTGGAGCGGCGCCGCGATCGCGGTCCCGGCCCTGCGCGAGCGGCCGGGCGACATCCTCCCGCTCGCCCGGCATTTCGTCGCCGTGTACGGGCGCCGCCTCGGCCCCGCGCCGTGCGTGCTCGCGTCGTCGGCGATGGAGCGCCTGCTCGCGCACCCGTGGCCGGGCAACATCCGCGAGCTGGAGCACGTCATTCAAAAGGCGCTCCTCGTCTGCCGCGCCGGCCGCGTGACAGGCAACGATCTGCGGCTCGCGAGCCTCCCCCCGAAGGCGCCTCCGCCCCCGCTCCCCGGCGCATCGAGCGGAGTCGACGCCTGGATGGCCACGCTCGAGAGCGCCATCACCGCCCTGTTCGAGGGCGACCTTCCCAACGTGCACGAGCGCGTCGAGGAGATCGTGATCCGCGCCGCCTACCGCCGCTGCGAGCGCAACCTGGGGCACACGGCGAACCGGCTCGGCGTCAGCCGCGACCTCGTGCGCGCGCGCCTGCTGCAATCCGGCGAGCTCGCGGCGCCCCCCACGTCGGAGTCCCCGGCCACGCCGTCGAGGGCCGGGGAGGCGCGCGCGGCGGTGCGAGAGCTCCTGGCCCCCGAGCCCTGACCGCGCGCCGCGCGCGCGCACGGTCGGCGCCGCCCGGAGCAGCCCGGCGGCGCGCGCGACGCGGCGCTCTGGCCGGCTCAGCTCTGCGACCGCTGGGGGAGGATGTCGTTGGCGATCACCTCGCCGAACGGCCCCGTGAGGTTGGTGCGGACGTCAGGCCCCTTCCGCGCGATGGAGAGCCGCGGGAAGAGCAGCTCGGCGACGCGATAGGCCTCCTCGAGGTGCGGATAGCCCGACAGGATGAAGGTGTCGATCCCGAGCTCGCCGTACTCCCGCATGCGGAGCGCGACCGTCTCCGGGTCGCCCACGAGCGCGGTGCCGGCGCCGCCGCGCACGAGCCCGACCCCGGCCCAGAGGTTCGGGCTGATCTCGAGCGCCTCGCGCCGCCCGTCGTGCAGCGCCGCCATGCGCCGCTGGCCCTCGGAGTCGAAGCGCGCGAACGCCTGCTGCGCCGCGGCGATGGCGCGGTCGTCGAGGTGCCGGATGAGGTCGTTCGCCGCGGCCCACGCGGCCTCGGCCGTCTCGCGCACGATGACGTGCAGGCGGATCCCGAAGCGCACCTCGCGCCCCTCCGCGGCCGCGCGGCGGCGCACGTCCGCGATCTTCTCGGCCACGGCGGCCGGGGGCTCGCCCCAGGTCAGGTAGACGTCGTGGTGGCGCGCGGCCAGCGCGTGCCCCGCGGGCGACGATCCGCCGATGTAGAGCGGCGGGTGCGGCGCCTGGATCGGAGGATACAGCAGCTTCGCCCCCTTGACGCGCAGGTGCTTGCCCTCGAAGTCGACCGTCTCGCCGGCCATGACGCGGCGCCAGATGGTGAGGAACTCGTCGGTCACGGCATACCGCTCATCGTGTCCGAGGAAGACGCCGTCGCCCTCGGCCTCCGCGGGATCGCCGCCGGTCACCACGTTGAGGATCAGGCGGCCGTCGGAGAGCCGGTCGACCGTGGACGCCATGCGGGCAGCCCACGTGGGCGAGACGATGCCCGGCCGTAGCGCGACGAGGAACCGCAGCCGCTGCGTGAGCGGGATCATCGCCGACGCGACCGCCCAGGCATCCTCGCAAGACCTCCCGGTGGGGAGCAGCACGCCGTAATAGCCGAGGTCGTCGGCGGCCTGCGCGATCTGGCGAAGGTAGGAGAGCGAGACGGGGCGCGCCGCCTCGGCGGTGCCGAGATAGCGGCCATCGCCGTGCGTCGGGAGAAACCAGAAGATGTTCATGAAATCGTGGGCTCCTCGCCCGTGGATCACCGGGCCGGCGGCCCGCAGGCACGTTTCGCGCCGCAGCCGCGATGTCATGGGATTCCGGCCGAGCGCCGGCCGCCGTCCGGGAGCGCCTGCGCGCACCGCGCCCCTGCCGCTGCTGCTGGAGCAGCAGTTGCTGCTGGAGCAGCAGCGCGCGCGCAGCGTCTGCTGCTGGAGCAGCAACGCCGGACAGGCTTCATGGCGCAACGACCGAGTCCGGGCGGGCTTCACGGTGGCACGGCTCGTGCCTAGTTGTAAGGCCATTTCCGACTTTAGCCAGTGATGTGCCCATGGCGCGCGACGTCGCGACATCGCATGTCCACTGAGGCCGAGGCATGCAGGGCGAAGTGGCTCACGCAAGCAATGGACAGGCGCCTCCGGCGCCGGGCGGCGCGCTCGAGGTCGCCGACGATCTCGCGCGCGCCTTCGCCGCGACGGCCGTCGAGCGGGACAAGCGCGGCGGGACGCCCAAGGAGGAGCGCGATCGGCTGCGGCGGAGCGGGCTCTTGTCGCTCTCGGTGCCTGCGTCCCTGGGCGGCTGGGGAGCGCCCTGGAGCGTCGTGCTCGAGGCGGTCCGGCGCATCGCCCGCGCCGACAGCGCGGTCGCTCATGTGTTCGGCTTTCATCACCTGATGCTCGCGACGCTGCGGCTGTTCGGGAGCGCGGACCAGGCGAGCCGGCTCCAGGCCGCGACCGTCTCGGAGCGCTGGTTCTGGGGAAACGCGCTGAACCCGCTCGACACGCGCGCGCGCCTCGTGCGCCGCGGCGACGGCCTCGCCGTGCGCGGCGCGAAGAGCTTCTGCTCCGGGGCGAGCGACTCGGACATGCTCATCGTGTCGGCGCTCGACGACGCGACATCCAAGCTCGTCGTCGCCGCCATCCCCACCCGTCGGCCGGGGATCCGGGTGCTCGACGACTGGGACAACATGGGACAGCGGCAGACCGACAGCGGCACCGTCGAGCTCGACGACGTCGAGGTGCGGGCGGACGAGCTCCTCACGACGCCGGGGCCGCTCGGCTCGCCGTTCGCCTCGCTGCGCCCCTGCCTCGCCCAGCTCGTGCTCGTGAACGTGTACCTCGGCCTCGCCGAAGGGGCCTTCGAGGAGGCGCGGCGGTACACGAGCACGCGGCGGCGCCCGTGGATCGCCGCCAAGGGGACGCCCGCGACCGAGGACCCGTACGTCCTCCTCCGGTACGGCGACCTGTGGCTCGCCCTCGAGGGGGCGCGGCTGCTCGCCGATCGCGCCGGGGCGGCGTTCCAGGCGGCGTGGGAGCAAGGGGATCGGTTGAGCCCCGAGCAGCGCGGCGGGTGCGCGATCGCCGTCGCCGCGGCGAAGGTGGCGACCTCGCGCTCGGGGCTCGATATCACGAACGGCATGTTCGAGGTGATGGGGGCGAGCGCGACGGCCGCCAGCGCCGGGATGGACCGGTTCTGGCGGAACCTGCGCACCCACACGCTGCACGACCCGGTCGATTACAAGTCGCGCGAGCTCGGCGCCTATGCGCTGAACGGCGCGATCCCGGAGCCGAGCTTCTACTCGTAAGGGAGCGCGACACGACCGGTCCGGGCAGCGAGCCCTCCCGGGATGGCGACGTCGGTGCGCGGCGCGCGCGCCGCGGGGCGCGGCCGGGGCCGGCGCTCGCCGGACCGGATCTTGGCAAGAGCGATCGGCGCGCGTGCGCCGCCATGAGGAGAGAGAGAGATGGCGAGACGAGATGATGCAGCGATCCGCGAGCGCGTGGGGGCGATCGTCGCCGCCGTGATCGCGCCGAACGCGGAGCGGATCGATCGCGAGGGGATCTTCCCGCGCGAGAACCTCGACGCGCTCGCGCGCGAGGGGTGGAATGGGGTGCTCCTGCCCGAGGAGCTCGGCGGCCTCGGGCTGGGCCATACGGCGTTCGCCATCGCGGCCGAGGAGATCGGGCGCGCCTGCGCGTCGACCGCCCTCGTCTACGTCATGCACATCGGCGCGGCGCAGACGATCGCGCTCTACGGCAACGACGACCAGAAGGAGCGGTGGCTCAAGCCCGCCCGGCAAGGGCTCGTCGGCACCTACTCGACGAGCGAGAAGGCGTCGGGCGGCCACTGGTGGTTCAACTTCAGCGAGGCGGCGCGCGACGGGACCGATTACCTGATCTCCGCCGAGAAGTCGTTCACGACCAGCGCCGGGAAGGCCGACTATTACGTCCTCCAGACGCGCACGCCGGGCGCGAAGGGGCCGACCGACATCACCTTCTTCATCGTCGACGGGAAGCGGCCCGGCATCGAGGCGGGCCGCTGGGACGCCCTCGGGGTGCACGGCAACCACAGCGGGCCGCTCCGCTACACGAACGTGCCCGTGCCGCGCCGGGATCGGCTCGGCGCGGAGGGCCAGGGCAAGGACATCATCTATCACGGCGTCTCGCCGGTGTACCTCATCGGGCTCGGCGCCGCGTGGCACGGCGTCGCCCGCGGCGCGCTCGCGACCGTGACCCAGTACGCGCTCGGCACGGTGCACCGCGACTTCAATCGCCGGCTCGCCGATTACCAGGTCCTCCGCCAGCAGCTCGGGGAGGCCAAGGTCCTCGTCGAGAGCCTCCGCCCCTGGCAGGCGGCGCTCGCCGAGCAGCTCGACGAGCTCCAGGCGGCGGGCAAGCCGCAGGGCGAGCTGCTCATGCCGCTCACGGAGTTCAAGGTCCACGCCGCCGAGGTGGCCAACAAGGTGGCGCGCCTCGCGCTCGACGTGAGCGGCGGCTACGGCTACCGCCGCGGGCCGCTCGAGCGCGCCTTCCGCGACGCGCGCGCCGCGATCGGCATGGGGCCGTCCAACAACATCGCGCGCGAGTGGATCGGCAAATCCCTCGTCGGCTTGCCGCTCGAGCTCTTCGAGGCCGGCGGAGAGTGAGCCCCCGCGGGCACGCCTGGAGGAATGAAATCATGAGTGATCACGGAAATATCCCGCTGACCGCGCTGGCCTCGACGGCGCCTTCGCGCGGCCCTGTGAAGTTCGCGTACTGGGTGCCGAACGTCAGCGGCGGCCTCGTTGTGAGCAAGATCGAGCAACGGACGCACTGGGGCATCGACTACAACCGCAAGCTCGCCCGGCTCGCCGAGAACAGCGGCTTCGAGTACGCGCTCAGCCAGGTCCGGTACATGGCGAGCTACGGCGCCGAGTATCAGCACGAGTCGACGTCGTTCAGCCTGGCGCTCTTGCTCGCGACCGAGCGGCTCAAGGTGATCGCGGCGGTCCACCCGGGGCTTTGGCACCCCGGGGTGCTCGCGAAGCTCGGCGCGACCGCCGACGACCTGTCGGGCGGGCGGTTCGCCGTCAACGTCGTGAGCGGCTGGTTCAAGGGGGAGTTCACCGCCCTCGGCGAGCCGTGGCTCGAGCACGACGAGCGATACCGGCGCTCGGAGGAGTTCATCCGGGCGCTCCGGGGCATCTGGACCGAGGACAACTTCTCGCTGCGGGGCGACTTCTACCGGATCAACGACTTCACGCTGAAGCCGAAGCCGGTGCAGAAGCCGCACCCCGAGATCTTCCAGGGCGGGAACTCGAAGGCAGCGCGGCAGATGGCCGCCCGCGTGTCCGACTGGTACTTCATGAACGGCAACTCCATCGAGGGCGTCCGCGCGCAGGTGACCGAGATCCAGGAGCACGCGGCGCGGGCGGGGCGCCGCGTGAAGTTCGGCCTGAACGCCTTCATCATCGCCCGCGACACGGAGGAGGAGGCGCGGCAGGTCCTGCGCGACATCATCGCGCACGCGGACGTCGAGGCGGTGAACGGCTTCGGCGACGCCGTGCGGCAAGCCGGCCGCGCGTCGCCCGAGCGCGAGGGCATGTGGGCCAACTCCAATTTCGAGGATCTCGTGCAGTACAACGACGGCTTCCGCACGGGCCTCATCGGCACCCCCGAGCAGATCGCGCGGCGGATCGTGGCGTATCAGGCGGCCGGGGTCGATCTGGTGCTGGGCGGGTTCCTGCATTACCTCGAAGACGTGGAGCAGTTCGGGAAGAAGGTCCTGCCGATCGTCCGCGAGCTCGAGGCCGACGAGGCGCGCAAGGCGGCCTGACGGCGGCCGGCGCCCGCGCGGGCGCCGGCGCCTTCAGGCGAGCTCGGTCCGGGCGGCGCGGGCGCCCCGCGGGCGGTCGGCCCGCGATCAGCCCTCCTCGTCGCCCGGACGGCGCACCATGCACCCGTACATGAACGGCGGATAGTCGGCGTCCTCACCGTGGTTGCGCCAGGCGGCGACGGGGGTGATTCCATCGCTCGTCAGCCGCCACGGGCCGAGCAGCCGGCGGATGGCCTCCGGGGCGCGCATGTGAAACCGGAGCCCCGGCGCCTCGAGCAGCTCGACGATCCGCGGGTACCGGAGGCACATCTCGCTGTCGAAATCGAGCGCCATCAAGCTGCCGGCCGGCGCCAGGTCGTAGAGCGACGCGAACGTCGCCGCCAGCTCCTCGTCGGCGATGAAGGCGGCGACCCCGACGAACACGATCCCGAGCCGCCGGATCGGCCCGAGCGCGCGCTCGACCGACGCCCGATCGAGCGTGGTCAGGTCCGAAGCATCGCAGTAGGCATACGCGGCGTTCGGCAGGCCGGCGAGGATCCGCTGCCCCATCGCGATGTTGATGCGATCCACGTCGGTGTAGAGCACCCGCGCGTCCGGCACGGCCTCGTGGACGTTCCCGGAGGTCGGCAGCCCGGCGCCGAAGACGAGGAATTGATCGACCCCCTCCGCGCGGATCGCCCTCGCGGCGCGCCCGATGTACGCGCGCAGGACGCGGAAGATGCCGCGGAAATCGCCGTACGCGGCCTCGTATTCCTTCGCCGCCTCGACGTCGACCGGCAGGTAGTGAATGCCGCCGAGCCAGTAATCGATCATGCGCGCCGCGTTCGCGTGAGCGAACCGGCGCATGGCTGCTGAACCGCTCATCATCTGTCATCTCCGCGTCGCGCGCCGGCCGGCCCCGGTAAGGCGCCTCATCGGCGCGCGACCAAAAGGACGCCATCGTCGCCGATCGTGCTCGGCTTCCTCGCGAAATGGGCCCGCAGCTCGCCTGCGAGCCGCCTCTTCATGAGCTCCGCCGCCGGGTGCCGGTCGTACCAGAACCGCTGGAGGACCTCCGCGGCGCTCGCTATCCTCTCCTCGAGATCGGCCTCCTCGCAGCGGAGCTCGACGTTCACCCTCGTCATCTCGATGCTCCTGAAGCCGCGGTCGAAGAGCACCTCCGCGGCCGTCGCGAGCAGGTATCCCTGATGATCGGCCGCGTCGCCGGCCACGGCGCAGCAGTTCCTGTTCAGCAGGCCGATCATCTCGTTGTCAGGGGCCCCCTGCACGATCAAGATCCTCGACCCGCGCTCGTCGCACACCCGGATCATCTCCTCCACGGCCCTCACGACGTCATCGACGTAGTGGAGCACCCAGGTCGATACGACCGCATCGAACGTGTCGTCCTCGATCGGCAGGCGCTCGGCCTTGCCGCGCAGCACGCGGATCCTGTCGCCCGCTCGCCCCTCCCCGATCGCGGAGGCGCTCGCCGCGTCGGGCTCGACGGTCGTGCACCCGCCGAGCGCCTCCGCGATGCGCCGCACGACCACCCCGGTCCCCCCGCCGATATCCAGGATCCTCGTGCACCCCTCCAGCCGGTCGAGGATGGGCGGGATGTCGTTGCGGACGAACCGGTGCGACGCGAGGGCCCAGGCCTGGTGGGTCAGCCGATGCGGCCGGCGGAGGCGCGCGGGCATCGCCTCCGGCGCACCGCAAAGAGGATAACGGCTGACGTCGAACCCGATCATGGCCTCTCTTGTCGGCGTCACGACGCGCCGCCCCGCGCTCGGATCTCGTGGATGACGTGCGCGTGAGGCCCGTCGTCGTCGCGGCGCACGATCCGGGACGTGTACCCGAGCCGCGCCGCGATCGCGCCCGGATCGTTCTCTGCTCCCGCCATCTGCGAGAAGGGCATGAGAATGACGGAATCGCGCCCCACGAAGCACCTCGCCTGGATCAGGAACCGCTCGATGATGGCGCGGCCGCCGTCGCGCTTCATGCCGAAGACGCCTCCCGGGGTCGTGCTGGGATAGAAGGGCTGATTGAACACGATGAGATCGAACGTCGTGGAAGCCGCGATCGACGCGAACAGATCGCTCTCCACCGCGCGAACCCGGAGCGGCGGGTTCCTCGCCACGTTCGCCATCGTGCACGCGATCGCCGGCGGATGGTTGTCCACCGCCCAGACCTCTCTGGCTCCGTTCTTGCTCAGCACCAGGGCGAGGTACCCAGAGCCGCAGCCCATATCGAGGGCGCGACGAGGCGTGTACCGCCCGAGGACGGCCGCGAGCCGACGTGGCGAGTAGCCCAGATCGGGAGGAAAGACGTCTTCTGCGACCCAGATCCGAAGTCCGTCGACGTCGATCGCGTACGGCTGCCGGCGGCGAAGCGCGCGGAGCTCGGCGTCGCGTCGAGTGTGCTCGCTCGACAACATGCCTCATCCATATAAGTACGAGATGCGCCGCAACAAGAGAGGATGCGCGACTTCGTGCGTGCGCGAGGGCGATTGTGGGTCGCGAGGTGCGGCGTCGCGTCCTGGTCGGTTGCTCAGGACAGACGGCGAGCCCTCCTGCTCTGCTCCAGCGCGTAAGCGATCCCGCTCTGCAGGGTCCCCTTCGTCACGATCGCCCCGAAATCGATGTCCAGCGCGACCAGCGTCTGCGCGACGTCGCCGCGGACGCCCGTGATCACCGCCTGCGCGCCGAGCAGCCGGAGGGCGTTCGCCGTGCGGATGAGCGAGGCGGCGACGCTCGTGTCGATCGATTTCACGCCGGTGATGTCGAGGATCACGACCTGCGTGCTGTTCGCGTCGACCCCTTGCAGCGCCGTGTGCAGCACCTGCTGGGCGCGCGCCGCGTCCATCGTCCCGATGAGCGGCATCACCATGATGCGATCGGTGATGGGGATGAGCGGCGTGGACAGCTCGGCCAGCCTGTCGTTCTGGACCCGGATGATCTCCTCCTGGAGCGACGCCCGGGTCTGCTCGGAGCGCGCGCGCTCGGCGAGCTCGAGCTCCAGCCGCTCGCCGGCCACGCGCAGCTCCTCGGTGCGGTGCTGCAAGTGCGCGTAGAGCAACGCGTTCTCCACGGCGATGGCCGCCTGCGACAGGAGCAGCCCGAGGAGCTCTATCCGCGCCGCCGTGAAGGCGTTGCTGACGGCGTTGTTCTCCAGGTAAAGCACGCCCGTGAGCCGGCCCCGGTGGACCATCGACATGCAGAGGACCGACCGCGGGCGGCTCGCGACGATGTACGGATCGGCCGCGAAGCGCGCGTCCTCGGTCGCGTCGCCCAGGACGACCGGCTCCCGGGTCCGGGCGACGTACTGCACGACCGAGACGGCGATGTCGGCGCTGTCCTCGACGGGCGTCGTCATGCCCGTGCGGATCGCGTCGGGATCGACGGTCGCGAGCGCCTCGACCACGAGCCGCTCGCCGCGATCGAGGACGAGCGCGCCCCGCTGCGCCCCCGCGTTCTCCACGGCGATCCGCATCAGCTGCTCGAGCACGTTGTCGAGCTCGACCTCGCCGGCGATCACCTGCGCGGCGCGGATCATCGCGGTCACGTCGAGCACCCCTTTGCGCCCGGTGCTCGCGGTCGAGGAGCTCGACACGGTGAAGGACACCGGCGAGCCCGCGCGGTCCGAGCCGGCCGCGGGCTGGAGGGCGAGCGCTGGATACCTGTCCACGAGGGCCTGCGCCTTGGCCGTGGCCCCCCAGCGGATATACCCGTAGCACGCGCTCGCCAGGTAGAACCGCGCCGTCTTGCGCCTGCCCTTCGCGAGGTGGAGCTTCGCGCAAAGCTCGCTCGCGAGCGCCTCGTCCCTGACGAACCCGCTCTCTTGCGCGGCCTCGATCGCCTCTTCATAGCGCGCCATCGATCCGAGCTCGTCGCCGGACGCGCGGGAGCGCTCGGCGACGACCAGGAGGTGCTTGTGCCGGTAGTTCTCCGGGCAGCTCTCCGCCCAGCGCGCGAGCCTCGCGTGATGCTCCTCGAGCATCGCCGCGCTCCGCGCCGGCCCCTCCGGCGCGGCCTCGCCCAGGGCGAGCAGCGTCAAGCAGATGTAGAACGACAGCTCGGTCGTGGAGAAATACCCCATGCTGCTCGCGAGGGCCCGCTCGGCCGCGAGCGCCTCCGAGAGCGCGGCGGCGTACTCCTCGTCCAGGAACAGGAGCTGTAGCTTGACCACGTGATACCAGAAGGCCGTGAACATGGCGCTCGGCGCGCCGAGCGTCGCCGCGAGCGCGGCCTCGTCGAACTCGTCGTCGCCGAGCGAGGCGCCGCCGTCGGTGCGCCCCTCGAGGCAGGCGACCATCTGCCGCGCGACGGAGAGGAAGGCCGTCGACAGGGCGTTCTTGGTCCGCGCCATGAGGCCCAGGAAGCGGTCGATCTCCTTCCTGACCGACGCGAGCTCGTCGCCGAGCCCGAGCCGGGCCATGACGATCGCGTTGCACGTGTACGAGAGGTAGGCGAAGTCCGCGGACACCATCCCTGCCTCGAGCGCGCTCCGGAGGTGCTCGACCGTCTCGCGGAGCGGGGAGAAGAAATGCGCGTAGACGCCGAACGTGAAGTGGATCTTGCAGGCCAGCTCGACGTTGTCGAACCTCCGGTTGAGCTCGATGCCGAGCCGCCCGAACCGCCGCGCCTCGTCGTACCGGTCGCGCAGCACCGCCATGTAGAGGCCGTACAGCACGAAGCCGAACGCGGACACCTCCGAGTGCCCGCGCCGGAGCGAGAGGTTGACCTGCTTCGCCGTGACGAGCGCCGCGAGCCTCGCGTCGGTGAGGTACGCCGGCGAGGAGAGGTTCGTCAGGAGCTTCAGGACGACCAGCGTCTCTCGGTCACGGAGCGCCGGGGCGGAGGCCAGGTCCTCGATCCGCCGGCCCCCGAGGTTGACGGGCACCTCCGCGAGCTCCGCGTCGAGCGCCGCCTGGACCTGGTCCTCGGAGCGAGGCAGCTCGATCCCGAACAGCGCGAGGCCCGCGCGCCCGACGCTGATGCAGTCCGCGACCTTGAACAGGGTGAGGTAGAGGACGATCCGCAGGTTGTGGACCTGCGCTCGCTCCAGGGTGGAGCTCGCGCGGGACAGCAGGAGATCGAAGAGCGACTCGGCGCGATCGAAGTGACCGCACATGTACTCGCACTCGGCGCGCGTCACGGAGAGCGCGAACATCAGCTCGCCGTCGCGGGCCCACGCCTCCTCGCCGAGCAGCGACGCCCCGACCGCGAGGTAGCCGGCGGCCGCCTGGTGGGCGTTCGCCGCCTTCGCCCTCCTCCCCGCGGCGAGGTTCAGCCTGGCGAGCTCCGCGCGCTCGCCCGGATCGGAGATCAGGTCGGCGGCGAGGTTCATCTGGTGGACGACGGCGAACAGGGCGTCGTCGCGCGGGCTCGCGCCGGCCTGCGAGAGGAGCAGCCTGCCGATCCGGAGGTGCGCCGCCCTCCGGCGCTCGTCGTCGAGCAGCGAGTAGGCGGCCCGCTGGACGCGATCGTGCAAGAACCGGTAGGACACGTTGAACCTGGTCGAGGGCACGTCGTCCGCCGCGTCGCCGCGCGAAGAGTCGTGGACGAAGCGGTACTCGGTGCCCGTGGGCTGGATGAGCCCGTCCCGTAAGGCCTCCCAGAGATCGCCGGCCGTGTCTCGGCGCGATCGATCGCAGATCGCCGAGAGCACCTCCAGCTCGAACTCGTGGCCCAGGCACGCCGCGAGCATCAGGGCGCGCTGGGTGTCCGGCGCGAGCTTCTGGAGCTTGCCCGCCATCAGCGCCACCACGTTGTCCGTCATCTGCATCGCCTGGATCGTGGCGAGATCCCATGTCCAGGCGCGGGAGCGCGCGTCGAAGCGCAGGAGATCGTCCTGGCGGAGCGACCGCAGGAACTGGCTCACGAAGAACGGGTTGCCGCGGGTCTTGTCGAAGACGACCTCCGAGAGCGGCGCCGCCTGCTCCGCCGCGCAGTCCAGCGCCTCGGCGACGAGCTGAGCGACGGCGGACCGCGGGAGCGGCTCGACGGCGATCGCGTGGACGGCGACGCTCGCGCTCCGCAGCGCGTCGACCAGCAGGCGCAGCGGGTGGGCCGCGGCGATCTCGCCCTCCCGGGTCGTGCCGATGACCAGGAGATGCGCGGTGCCCGGCCCGGTCATGAGCGTGTGGATCAGCGTGAGCGAGGCCGCGTCCGCCCACTGGAGGTCCTCGAGCGCGAGCACGACCGGGTGCTCCCGCGTCGCGAAGACGCGCAGGAAGTTCTGGAACACGAGGTTGAACCGGTTCTGGGACTCGGTAGGTCCGAGCTCGGCCACGGCCGGCTGGGGGCCGATGACGAGCGCGAGCTCGGGGACGAGGTCGAGGAGCACCTGGCCGTTCGGGCCGAGCGCCTCGAGCAGCCTCGCCTTCCAGAGCTCGAGGGCGCTCGTGCGCTCGGCCAGGAGGCTCCGGACGAGGCTCCGGAGCGCGCTCGCCACGGAGGCATACGGCGTGCTGCGGCCGATCTGCTCGAACGCGCCTTCGATGAAGTACGCGCGGCGGTGCGCGATCGCCTTGTGAACCTCCTGCACCAGCGCGGATTTGCCGACGCCCGCCTCGCCCGAGACCAGGAGGAGCTCGACCGCGCCCCGGCTCGCGCGGTCGAACGCCGCGAGGAGCGTCGCCGTCTGCTCTTCGCGACCGTAGAGCTTCTGGACGATCCGGAGCTCGCCGACGCGGTCGTAGCGCCCGAGCGCGAACGGCTGTATCTCGCCGGTCGCCTCCAGCTGGCGCAGGCACTCCTCGAGATCGGCCTTGAGCCCGGCGCCGCTCTGGTAACGCGCCTCGGCGGTCTTGGCGAGGAGCTTCATCACGATTTCGGAGACGATCTGCGGCAGCTGCGGGCTCACCTCCGCCGGCGGCGCCGGCCTCCTCGCGATATGGTGGTGCACGAGCTCCAGCGCGTCGTTCGCCTGGAACGGGAGCACGCCGGTGAGCATCTCGTACAGGGTGACGCCGAGCGAGTAGAGATCGCTGCGGTGATCGACCACGCGGTTCATCCGCCCGGTCTGCTCGGGCGACATGTACGCGAGCGTCCCCTCCAGCGCCTCCGGCGCCAGCGCGGCCTGGCTCTCGCGCGACAGCCGCGTGGCGATGCCGAAGTCGATCAGCTTGACCTGCATCGTCTCGGGGTCGACGAGGATGTTGTGCGGCTTGATGTCCTTGTGAATGACGTGGCGCTGGTGGACCGAGTCGATGATGTCGGCGACCGACGCCGCGATCCGCAGCGCCGACGCGAGGCTGAGCCGCTGCGACCGCATCATGTCGCTCAGCGACCGCCCGCCGCTGTCCTCCATGATCAGCGCGAGGCCGTTCCCGTGCTTCCCCACCTCGAGCACCACGGGGATGCCCGGGACGCGGAGGTCCCGCATGAGCGCGTGCTCGTGCCGTATCTTGGCGAGCTCTCGCGGATCCGGGTACTCGCTCTTGAGGAGCTTCACCGCGACAGGCAGCCGATCCGCGTTGCGGTGACCACGATAAAGAACGGACGTGATGCCCTCGTAGATCTTTTCCGTGGCAGTGTAGTCCTGAAGAATCAGCATGTAATGAGCCCCTCTGGGCCATCGTACAGCAGCCGAACGCTTGAGTTCCACCTGCCCTGTTGAACAGCGCTGTGTGAAGAGGCGACGGAATGAGGTGTGGAGTCGGGCCGCGTCGCTCCCCGCGCGCGCTCGATCGCGTTTGACTGCGACGGTCTCGGACCGTCCACTACGAAACTGGCGACGCGCCGCGTGAATCGCCTTACCATGCGCGGCATGTCCAACCAGCAACCCGAGCTCGCCCCGGTCCCGCCCGAAATCAGGGCGGGACGGGCGAGCCGCGCCCTCGACGCGCTCGAGCGGGCGGGCAACAAGCTCCCCGACCCGGCTCTGCTCTTCGTCGTGCTCGCCGCCGTGGTCGTGGTCCTGTCGGCGGCGCTCGCGCCGCTCCAGTTCAGCGAGATCGACCCGAGGACGAAGCAGCCGCTCGTGATCCAGAGCCAGCTCTCGGGCAAGGCTGTCACCGAGTTCCTCGCGAGCATGGTCCCGACCTTCACGGGCTTCCATCCGCTCGGCGTGGTGCTCGTGGCCTTGCTCGGCGTCGGGATCGCCGAGCACTCGGGGTTCATCAACGCCGGCCTCAAGAAGCTCCTCGCGGTGACGCCGAGGGCGTTGCTCACGCCGATGCTGATCGTCGTGGCCATCGTCAGCCACACGGCGGCCGACGCGGGCTACGTGCTCGTCATCCCGCTCGGCGCGGTCATCTTCCACACCGCGGGCCGGCACCCGCTCGCCGGCATCTCCGCCGCGTTCGCGGGCGTCTCCGGGGGCTTCAGCGCCAACTTCATCCCTTCCAGCCTCGACCCGCTGCTGCAAGGGCTGACCCAGGCCGGCGCCGGGATCCTCGATCCGAAGCGCGCCGTCAACCCGCTCTGCAACTGGTTCTTCTGCAGCGCCTCATGCCTGCTGGTCGTCGGGCTCGGCTGGTTCATCACCGACCGCGTGATCGAGCCGCGCATCGCCCGCACGCCCGTCGACGCCGCGCCGGAGCAGGAGCCTCGCGCGGCGGACCTCACGCCGCGCGAGGCGCGCGCGCTCTGGGCGGGGCTCGCGGCGATGGCGATCTGCATCGGCCTGCTCGTCGCGGCGAGCGCGCCCGCGTCGTCGCCCCTGCGCGCGCCGGGCGGTCAACTGACGATCAGCACGGCGCCGCTCATGAACGCGATCGTGCCGCTCATCTTCCTGTTCTTCTTGATCCCCGGGATCGTCTACGGCTACACGGCCGGCACGTTCACGAGCCACCGCGACGTGATCGGCGGGATGAGCAAGACGATGGGCACGATGGCCTATTACCTCGTCATGGCCTTCTTCGCCGCGCAGTTCATCTACCTGTTCAACAAGTCGAACCTCGGCGCGCTCGTGGCGCTCAAGGGCGCCGCGGCGCTGCAGGCCATGGCGCTCCCGAGCACCGTGACCATCGTGGGCATCATCGCCCTCACCGCGACGGTGAACCTCTTCATCGGCTCCGCGTCGGCGAAGTGGGCGCTGCTCGCGCCGATCTTCGTGCCCATGCTCATGTCGCTCGGCATCTCGCCGGAGCTCACCCAGGCGGCTTACCGCGTCGGCGACTCGACCACGAACATCATCACGCCGCTCATGGTGTATTTCCCCTTGGTGGTGGTCTACTGCCAGAAATACGTGAAGGGCACCGGGATTGGCACGCTCATGGCGCTGATGCTGCCGTACTCCGTGACGTTCCTCGTCGCGTGGAGCCTGTTCCTCCTCGCCTACTGGCAGCTCGGGCTCCCCCTCGGGCTCGACGCCCCCTACGTCTACCCCTGAGCGCCTGCGCCCCCCGGGCCGCGCCGCCCTCTCCGCCGCGCACGCGCGGCGGAGAGGGCGCAGCCGCGCGCACCCACCTCTGCGCCTTCGGTGCGCCTCGGCGCGGCCGAGATTTCGACGAACGCGCATCGATTGCGTGCCCCGCGCGACAGATGCGCACGCGATGCGGCCTCAGCCGTCAGAACCACGTGGGCTCGCGTATTTAGCCGACGGCGCGCGGCGTGCAAGCACGGACGGTATGCAGGGCCGGACGGCAAAACGAGGAGGGTGTTTGTATGAGCTCAATGCATCGCGGTGCGGCAACGAACGCTGTCGTGGTGTCCTCGACGCCCCTCCTGACCGGCGGCGGGTCGGTCGTTCCTAACGCAACGGGGTGTGCGCCCGCTGACAAGGATGCCGAGCCGCCAGCCTCGGTCGCGCGCGCGCTGGCCGCCGCAGCGCAGGCCCAGGGCGCTGAGCGCTCCGAATCCTGGGAGCTGTGCGGCGTGCTGCTCGCCGTCGCCACCGGGTGGCTCGCCTGGTCGCTTCCCGCGCCGAACGCGCGCGACGTCCTGCTCGTCGCGCTCTGCTTGACGCTCGTCACGCTCGAGTACCGCCGCGCCGGGGCGCGGTTCCGGAAGGCGATCGCCGCGGCCGCGGGGGCCCGCGGGTTGACCGCCGGCGAGGCGGCGCGCGAGGCGCGGCGGCTCGACGCGGCCTTCCGCACGGCCCGCGCCGCGGGGCAGGCCGCGCCGGACGCTGACGCAGAGCGCCGCTGAGCGGCCGCCTCCCCGCCAGCTATCCGCACCGCGGGCGCCAGCCGCCCCCCACGTCACGCTCGCGGAACTCGGCGCGCAGCTCGCTGCGCGCGTCGGCCGCGAGCAGCTCGCACGGGTCGAAGTAATGCGGCGTCCGGGCCTGCGCGGCGATGGGCGGCAGCGCGCCGGAGAACTCCGGCACCCCGGGGCAGCGATGGTGCCAGAGGGCATAGCGGTCCGGCACCTCGCCGAAGCAGAGCACCTCCTTGACCCCGCCGTTGCAGTTGGTGCTCACGACGAGCACCGGACCGGGCAGCGGCGCGAAGCGATGAATCCGAATGACCACGTCGTGGTGGAACTCGCCCTGCGTCCAGTGCGCCAGGAGGTCGAACTCTCCATGTCGATCCCGGACCTCCTGCAGCAGCGAGCCGAGATCCAACGCATCGGCGAGGGCTTGAACACACGCATTCCCCATGGCGCACGCTCCTTCACGGCAGGCCTTGCTCACGTTGTAGCACAGCGCCCGCCCGGCCACCGGACCTGAGCCGCACGACCCCCTCGCGAGGCGCGCGCGACGACGGTGCGACGCGATTCCACTGAAATCAGGAGCGCTGATGGCCACCGGTCAGGCCTCGCCGCGGCCCCGGCGAGGATCGACCTCACGGCCGCCGGCGCCGAACGCCGCTGGCGGACGCGCCCGCTTTTCATGAGATACTCGATCGCGCATGACACCGGGGGAGCGCTTGGGGGCGCGCTACACGATCGAGCGGCAGGCCGGCAAGGGCGGCCTCGGGACCGTCTACCGCGCGCGCGACGTCGAGAGCGGCGCGCCGGTGGCGATCAAGGTGCTTCGGGAGCCGACCGAGGAGAAGCGCAGCCGGTTCGCCCGCGAGGCGCGCGCGCTCGCCGCCCTGTCGCACCCGAGCATCGTCCGGTACGTCGCCCACGGGACGACGCCGGACGGCGAGCTCTACCTGGTGATGGAGTGGCTCGAGGGGGAAGATCTCGGGGCGAGGCTCGCCCGGGGCCGGCTGGAGGCGACCGCCGCGCTCAGGCTCCTGGTCCGGGTGGCCGACGGGCTCGCGTTCGCGCACGCGCAGGGCATCGTCCACCGCGACATCAAGCCCCAGAACATCTTCCTCCCGGGCGGAGAGATCGAGCGGGCGACGATCGTCGACTTCGGCCTCGCGCGCCTCGAGGACGCGACGTCGTCGCTGACGCGCACCGGGGCGACGGTGGGCACGCCGTCGTTCATGGCGCCCGAGCAGATCATCGGCGATTGCGAGGTCGACGCCCGCGCGGACATCTACTCGCTCGGGTGCGTCCTGTTCGCCTGCCTGACCGGTCGGCCGCCCTTCGCCGCGCCGCACCCGCTCGCCCTGCTGGCCAGGGTGGTCTTCGAGGACGCCCCGCGCCCGAGCGCGCTCGTGGCCGGGCTGCCGCGGGAGCTCGACGCGTTCGCGACGCGGCTGCTCGCCAAGCGGCCGGGCGATCGCCCCGCCGCGCGGGCCGCCGTCGACGAGCTGCGCGCGCTCGCCGAGCGCGTCGCCGAGTCGTCCTCGACCGCGCCCGCCTCGGTCGCCGGCCTGACGCGCCGCGAGCGGCGCCTCGTCAGCGTCATCCTCGCGTCCGAGGCGCCCGGCGGCGGCCAGGTCCCCGCGCGCGCCGACTCCCTCGAGCTCACCGCCTCGCTCAGCGACTCCCCGCTGCTCAGCACGCTCTTCAACACGTCGCAGGCGCTCCGGCAGGTCGCCGCCCGGCACGGCGCGCAGCTCGAGCTGCTCCGGGACGGCTCCCTCGCGACCGTCCTCGCCGGCTCGGGCTCGCCGACGGATCTCGCCGTGAGCGCCGCGCGCTGCGCCCTCGCCCTCCGCGACCTCCTGCCGCACGCGCGCGTGGCGCTCACGACCGGCTGGGACGAGCTCGAGAAGACGCAGCCGATGGGGCAGGTCATCGACCGCGCGAGCGCGCTGCTCGCGGCGAGCTCGGCCGGCGCGGCCCCCGTGTTCCTCGACCGGATGACCGCGGATCTCCTCGGCGACCGCTTCGAGGTGTCCGTCGAGGGCACGGGGCTCGCGCTCGTCGGTGAGCTCGAGCCCGCGGACGAGGCGCGCAAGCTGCTCGGCAAGCCGACGCGGTGCGCCGGGCGGGAGCGCGAGCTGCTCCTCCTCCAGGCGACGTTCGACGAGTGCGTGGCCGAGTCCGAGGCCCGCGCGGTGCTGGTCACGGCCGAGGCCGGGGTGGGCAAGTCGCGCCTGCGCCACGAGCTGGTGCGGCGCCTCGCCGGCCGCGGGGAGCCGTTCGAGCCGTGGATCGCGCGCGGCGACCCGATGCGCGAGGGCGCGCCGTTCGGCATGCTCGGCCAGGTCGTGCGGCGCGCCGCGCGGCTGCTCGACGGCGAGCCGCTCGACGCGCGGCGGCAGAAGCTCGCCGCGCGCGTCGCGGCGACCGTCGCCGAGCCGCTGCGGCGGCAGGTCGCGGAGTTCCTGGGCGAGATGGCGGGCACGCCCTTTCCGGCGGACGACAGCGTGTTGCTCCGGGCGGCGCGGCAGGACGCCAAGCTCATGGGCGACCAGATGCAGGCGGCGTGGGTGGAGCTCGTGCGCGCCGAGTGCCGCGCGCGGCCGCTCCTGCTCGTGCTGGAGGACCTGCACTGGGGCGACCGGCCCACGGTCGAGTACGTCGACGCGGCGCTCCGCCTCCTCGAGGGCGAGCGGCTGATGGTCCTGGCGCTCGCGCGCCCCGAGGTGCGCGAGGCCTTCCCGGCCCTGTGGAACAAGCGGGCGCTGACGGATCTGCGGCTCACGGCGCTGCCGCGGAGGACGTGCGAGAAGCTCGTGACCGAGGCCCTCGGGGGGCTCGACGCCGAGACCGTCGCGCGGATCGTCGATCGCTCCGGGGGGAACGCGTTCTTCCTGGAGGAGCTCGTGCGCGCCGCGGCGGAGGGCCACGGCGGCGGCGTCCCGGAGACGGTGCTCGCGATGATGCAGTCGCGCCTGGAGGGGCTCGCGCCGGACGCGCGGCGGGTGCTGCGCGCCGGCAGCGTGTTCGGGGGCGCGTTCTGGCGCGGCGCGGCGCGCGCGCTGCTCGGCCCCGAGGCGGACGAGGCGCTCGTCGACGACTGCCTGGCGGAGCTCGCGCGCAGCGAGCTCATCTCCCGGCTGCACGAGTCGACGCTCCAGGGCGAGGTGGAGTACGCCTTCCGGCACGCGCTCGTGCGCGAGGCGGCCTACGAGATGCTGACCGAGGAGGACCGGCGGCTCGGCCACCGCCTCGCGGGCGCGTGGCTCGAGCAGGCCGGCGAGACCGACGCGATGGTGCTGGCCACGCATTTCGAGCGCGGCGGCGAGCTGGAGCGCGCGGTCGGGTGCTACCGGCGGGCGGCCGAGCAGGCGCTCGGGGGGAACGACTACGCGGCGGCGATCGAGCGCGCCGAGCGCGCGGTCGCGTGCGGCGCGGCCGGCGAGGCGCGCGGCGAGATCGAGACGATCCGGGCGGAGGCGTGCCGCTTCCGGGGCGACAGCGCGGCGGCCGAGCAGCACGCGACGGCCGCGATGCGGGCGCTGCCCGAGGGGGGCGCGTGGTGGAGCCGCGCGGTGGGGGTGGCGCTCTGGACCTTCCAGCTGGCGGGGCGTGGGGCGGCCGTCATCGCGCTCGCCAGGCAGCTGTGCGCGCGGTGGTCGGAGGAGGCGGTGACCGGGCCCCAGCTCGTCTCCATGGCGCAGGCGGCGCTGGCCCTGCACTACATGATCGGCCAGAGCGAGGAGACGGAGGCGCTGTGCCGCCGGCTCGACGCGACCTTCGACCGTTTCCGGCACGACCCGACCGTGAGCGCGACGGTCCTGCGGCTGCAGACGCACCGCGCGATCCTGTCCGGGGATCTCGGCTCCGCCCGCGAGCTCGGGGAAGCGTCGGTGCGCTGCTACGAGGCGGCGGGCGATGTGCGCAACAGTTGCGTCGCGCGCGGCAACGCCGGCCATTTCTGCAACGAGATCGGCGCGTACGCCGAAGCCGTGCGCCTGCTCCGCGCCTCGCTGGCCGACACGGAGCGGCTCGGCATGCCGTACATGGCGGCGTTCGTGAAGGAGAACCTCGGCCGCACGCTGCTCCACCTCGGCGATCTCGACGAGGCGCGTGGTCTGCTGGACGACTCGCTGCGGTCGTTCGTGGCCTCAGGCGACCGGCGCATGGAGGGCGGCACCTACGTTTACCTTGCGGAGGCATCCCGCCTGGCGGGAGATCTCGCCCGCGCCGAGGCGGAGGCGCGCCGCGGCTGCGAGCTCCTCGCCGAGTGTCCGCCGCTCATGCCGTGCGCCCTGGGCACGCTCGCGGGGGTGCTGCTCGCCGCGGGGCGCGCCGCCGAGGCGCTCGAGGCGGCGGACCGGGCCGCAGAGCTCGCCGCCCCGATCATCGCCTCGCAGGGCCACCTCGAGGAGGGCGAGTCGCAGATCTACCTGGTGCGCGCGGAGGCGCTCGCCGCGTGCGGCGCGCACGGGGAGGCCCGCCGCGCGATCGCGATCGCCCGCGACCGGCTGCTGGAGCGCGCGTCGAAGATCGCGAACGCCGCGTGGCGGGCGAGCTTCCTGGAGAACGTCCCCGAGAACGCCCGCACGCTCGCGCTCGCCCGCGCGTGGCTGGACGAGCAAGACGGCGCGCCGCTCGGGTAGGCGCCGCGGCCGGCGGGGCCGCCGTCCTGCCGCCGCCGGCGGCGGGGGCTCGCCTCGCTCCTGGCGAGGGCTCGACGTGGGTGGCAGGAGCGTCGCCCGGGCTCGTTCGTGGTTGGAGGAGAGAGGGAACCACAGAGAGGCACAAAGGAGAGAGAGCGCCGTCTTCTCACGCCTTTTATCTTTCCTTTTTGCGCCTTTGCGCCTTCGCGTCTTTGCGTTGAACTCTCCCCCACGAGATCGAAGTTTTCAGCCCAGCAAAACACATCAAGCGATCCAGCAAACCATGGTTGCCAGCCGCTCGATCCGCGACGCACCGGCGAGCCCGCAGGCCATTGCCCTACCATGCACCACAAATTCAGCCGCTCCGCCGATCTTCACAGCGACATGGTCCCGTGAGCGCGAGCGCTCGACACGCGCTTTCCTCACCGCGGACTCCCGCGCTTGCGTCCGAGAGACGCGCCGCGTATCGTCGGCAGTTCGAGAGCCCTCCGCGGCGGTGAAAGCGCGCGGGCCAGCCGAGATCACGCTGTGCAACCGCCCTGGCCCCTCCCAAGTGTCGCCCTGACGCCGGCCTCCTGCGGGGCCGTGCTGTGGCGCATGCAGGGCGCAGAGCGGCTCACCGTCATCGTCAAGGCCACGTTCGCCCTCGTCCCCGACCGGCTCGCGGAGCTCGCCGCCCCGGCGCCGCTGCTCCGCTCGGACCCGCTGCGCGAGGGGCGCGGCAGCCTGGAGGAGGCGTGTGAGACAGCGCCCTACCTGCCGGGCGCCGGGGTCCTCGTGCGCGGACACGCGGCCGCGCCCGCGGGGACGACCGCGACCGCGCTCTCGGTGCGGATCGCGCTCTTCCGCGAGGATCGCTGGGTGCTCGACAAGGAGCTCCACGTCTACGGCGAATCCACGCGAGAGGCGCTCGAGCGCCTCCACGGCGACGAGTGGATCTTCCTCCAGGGGCTGCACCCGCACGCGCCGTGGATCCGGTCCAGGCTGCCGTCGGCGCGCGCGCTCGCGCGGCTGCATCGGATCGGGCCGGGAGGCGACGACCCGGGGCAGCCGATCGAGCTCGTCGCCGACACGCTGACCATCGACGCGGATCGCCTGCTCTGCTCGCTGATCTGGCGGGGGAACGCCGCCCTCCTGCCGGGCGATCAGCCGGCCCGGATGCGGGTGGTCGCAGGCGTCGAGATGCCCGGGAGGCCCCTCGCCTGGCCCTCGGCGGCGGGTGTCGAGCCGCCGCTCGCGCCCGTCGCGATCATGGATCCGGGGGGTGCGCTCGCGCCCCGGGGGGCGGCGCTCCCGGCGGGGCACTGGAGCGCCGTCACGCAGCAGGTGACGAAGCTACCTGGGCTGCCCCCGTTGCCGTTCTCGCAGCGGCAGGAGCCGCACTGGAGCGCCGTCACGCAGCAGGTGGCGCCGCTGCAGCCGCCGCCTCCCCTGCCCTTCGTGCAGCGACAGGAGCCGCACTGGAGCGCCGTCACGCAGCAGGTGGCGCCGCTGCAGCCGCCGCCTCCCCTGCCCTTCGCGCCCGCGCCCGAGCCGCCGCCGCGCTCGGAGCCTGCCCCGGGCTCCGTGCCGTTCGCGATGCCCTTCGCCGCATCGGGGACCCATGCCGCGCCGCCGCCCCGGGTGCAGCCGCCGCTCGCCAGGCTCGACCAGACGCACCCCGTCATCGACCCGCCGCCTGGCGAGGCGGGCGCCGTCACTGGACCGCCGCCCTCGCAAGCGCAGCCGTTGCCCGCTCCGGTCCACGAACCCGGCCCCGCAGCGGACGAGACGCGCTCTCCGGACGCCGCGCCGCCCGCGGACGAGATGCCCGCGCCCGCCGGCGCCACCGCGCCCGTCGACGCGGCTCCCGCCGATGTCGCGCCCCCTGACGCCCCCGCCGCGGACGCCTCTCCCGCCGACGCCTCTCCCGCGGACACCTCCCCCGCCGAACCGCCCTCGCCCGAGCCGGAGGCGCGCGGCCTGCGCGCGGTGGTGCTCGCCCGCCTCAAGAGCGGCCAGCCGCTCTACGACCTCGAGCTCGCGGGCGCCGAGCTCGAGGGCATCGACTGGAGCGGCGCCTCCCTCGAGCGCGTCAACCTCGCCGGCGCGACGCTCGCCCGGTGCAACTTCACCTCCGCGCGCCTCGCCAGGGCGAACCTGAGCGGCGCCGACCTCACCGACGCGCGCTTCACCGACGCCGACCTGACCCGCGCCGATCTCTCCCGCGCCACGCTCGACCGCGCGCAGCTCTCCTCGGCGACCCTCAGGAGCGCGGACCTCACCTCGGCCAGGGGCGCGCACGCGCGCTTCGACGGCGCGTCGCTGGACGGCGCCGACCTGCGGCAGGCGCGCCTCACCGACGCCGTCTTCGACGGGGCCAGCCTCGCCGACGCCAACGCGACAAAGGCGGAGCTCTCCCGATCGAGCTTCGCGAACGCGAGCCTCGCCGGCGCCATCCTCCGCGCGGCGAAGCTCAAGGAGGCGAGCCTCCCCCGCGCCAACGTCGATGGCGCCGATCTGCGCGAAGCGGACCTCGCGGGCGCCAACCTCTATGGGGTCAAGCTCGCAAACGCGAAGTCGAGCGGCGCCATCCTGCGGTCCATCGTAGAAATACCGCCGGAGGGAGAGGACATTAACGTTTCTTCACAAGGTTGACTCGCGGACTCCTTTACGTCTAGCTCCATGGAACGCGCTCCCTCGGGAACGAAGGCGGAGCATTCACCCCCTCGCACCCTGGAAGAGACACGACCATGAGCGACCTCATCACGTTCTCCTCGAGCATCCTGCAAGGCCCGACGCGCGTCGTCGGCTTTCGCGGCGTGGAGGCGATCTCGCGCCCGTATCGGTTCGAGATCTTCCTGTCGGTCCCGAGCGAGGGCGAGGACGACACGGACTTCGCCGAGATGGTCGGGGCCAAGGCGCGGCTCTCGATCGACCGCCAGGACGACACGAATCCGCCCTACGTGTTTACCGGCGTGCTCGCCGGCGTCGACCTCGTGCACGAGTTCGGCGGCCGCGCGCTCCTGCGGGCGGTGCTCGTGCCGCGGCTCTGGGGGCTCACCCTCTCGAAGCACAGCCGCATCTTCACGAAGAAGACCGTGCCCGACGTGATCAAGCTCGTGCTCGAGGAGAACGGCATCACGGGGAGCGACGTCGAGCTCAACCTCGGCAGCTACGAGACCGAGGAGCACATCTGCCAGTACCGCGAGAGCGACTTCGACTTCGTCTCGCGCTGGATGGAGCGGGAAGGCATCTTTTACTATTTCGAGCACACCGAGGACGGCGAGAAGCTCGTCCTCTGCGACGACAAGAGCTACCCCGCGGGGCCGCTCGGCGCGCCGGTCCGCTACCACCCGCAGACCGGCGAGGACCGCAGCGCCTCGGCCTCGTTCCGCACCTTCTCCTGCCAGCACGGGGCGCTGCCGTCGCGGGTGAAGCTCAAGGACTACGACTACGTCCGGCCGCACTTCCCCCTCGCGGGCTCGGCCCCGGTGTCCCAGTACGGCACCGGCGAGATCAGCCTCCATGGCGAGCGCTTCTTCAGCGCCGACGCCGGCAAGCGGCTGGCCCAGCTGCGCGCGGAGGAATACCTCGCCCGCGAGGCGGTCTATCAGGCCACCGGCGCGCGGCTCCACCTGCGCTCCGGGTATACGTTCGAGCTCGAGGACCACCCACGCGCGCGGTTCAACACGAAGTACCTCGCGGTCGAGCTGCGCCACCACGGCAACCAGTCCGCGGGGCACGGCGACTTCGAGGAGCTCGCCGGGCTCACGCACGAGGAGGTCTATTTCGTCGAGGTCGCGGCCATCCCGGCGTCGACGCAGTTCCGGGCGGAGTCGCGGACGCCGTGGCCGCGCATCTACGGTTACGAGAACGGCACGGTCGACGGCTCCGCGGCGAGCGAGTACGCGCAGATCGACGAGCACGGGCGCTACCTCGTCAAGCTCAAGTTCGACGAGGCGAGCCCGCGCGACGGCAGCGGCTCCACGTACGTGCGCATGATGCAGCCGCACGGCGGCGGCGTCGAAGGGTTCCACTTCCCGCTGCGCCGGGGGACCGAGGTCTTGCTGAGCTTCCTCGGCGGCGACCCGGATCGGCCGGTGATCTCCGGCGTGGTGCCCAACGTGCTCACGCCGAGCCCGGTCACGAGCGGCAACCACACGAAGAACGTCATCCAGACCGGCGGCAGGAACCGCCTCGAGCTGGAGGACCAGGCCGGGGCTCAACGCATCACGCTCTCGACGCCGTACTCGAACACGTACCTGCGCATGGGCGCCCCCAACGACAGCCACGAGCTCATCGCCAAGACCGACGCCAACAGCGTGTGGGACTCCGGGAGCAACTTCGACGTGAACGTCGGCAAGCAGGGCGGCGGCAACTGGTCGGTCAACGTCCGCGACCACGTCACGATGGACATCGAGGCCGGCAACTACATGGCCAAGGCGAACGCGGGGGGCATGGAGTTCTACGCGGCGCAGAAGGTGACCTGGGAGAGCGCCGGCGAGGGCAAGGCCATCCTGGGAGACAAGACCGATCTGATCAAGGGCAACCACACCGTCTTGCGCATGGGCGAGTTCCTGGTCTGGACCGGCGGAACGGTGACCACGGCGACGTACGGCGACAGCACGACCTACACGGTCGGCAACGTGAAGACGGTGAACTACTCCAACACCGAGGAGACCAAGCAGGGCAATTTCAAGAGCGTCGTCCACGGGAACACGAACGACGAGAAGCACGGTAATTTCAAGACGACCACGAAGGGCTCCGTCGTCTCGCAGACCGTCGGCTCGACGGTCGACACCAAGCTCGGCATGTTCATCTCGGTCGCGGCCGGCTTCGTCTTCGACATGAAGGCCACCGCGAACATCAACATGTCCCTCGGCGGGGCGTTCGAGCTGAAGGCGGCGTGGAACATGGAGACGACGCTCGGCTTCAAGCTGACGGTGAACGCGGCGGGCTCGAACGAGAACACCCTCGGAACCAAGGTATCGACGAACGCGGGCGTGACGCTCGACATGAAGTACGGCACCACGGTGACGGCCAAGGCGGGGGCAGAGCTCGTGATGGAGAACGCGCGGCTCATCAAGCGGAACGTCACCATCGAGTCCCTGCCCACATCCATCCGTTCGCGGGCGCTGTCGCTGCAAAAATCCGGATTCACTGTCATCTGACGGACGGCGACGGGCGCCGAGGCGGAGCAGGGAGCGACACGTGACATGATGAGGAAGCGATCCGGCGCCGGGGACCGCCCGTCGGTGGGAGCGATGCCCGACCTGGCAGGGACGCGGGAGGCGCTGCGCGGCGCCGACGTGGAGCTGGAAGCGACGCTCCAGCGGGCCCTGTCCGAGGGGCCGGCCGATCCCCGCGCGGCGCTCGCGGACGCCGTCCGGGCGCTGCGGCAGGCCGCGATCCCTGCGCAGAACGGGTCCTCGCGTCGGGGCGGCGGCGCGCCCGCGGCCGGCGCCGGCGGCGCCCTCCTGCGCGAGATCGCCGCAGGCGCGGCGCTCGCGGCGGCGCACCGGGCGACCGAGGAGCCGGCAGATCCAGAGAGCGTGGCCAGGGGGCGCCGCGCGCAGGCGGCCCTCTCGGCCGCGCCCGCCCTGACGGAGCGGCTCGTCCCCGCGGAGGTGCTGGAGGCGCGCGCGCCGCGGGCCGAGCCGTCCCTGCGCGCTGCGGTGGAGCGGGCCGCCGCTGCTGGCGAGTCGCTCGCCCGCCGGGAGCTCCAGGACGCCGACCTGCGCGGCTTGGTCCTGTCCGGGGTCGACCTGAGCGAGGCTTCGCTCGAGGGCGCGAACCTGTCCGGCTGTGATCTCTCCGGGGCGAACCTCGCCGGGGCCGATCTCACCCGCGCCCGGCTGGCGGGCGCCCGGCTCCCGAACGCCAGCCTGCGTGGAGCGCGGCTCGCGGAGGCCCAGGCCAGCGGCGCGGTGCTGAGCGGCGCCGATCTCCGGGGCGCGGTGCTCCAGAGAGCGTGGCTCGAGGGGGCGCGCCTGTCCGGCGCCGATCTGCGCGGCGCCGATCTCTTCGGCGCGATCGCGCGGGGCGCCGATCTCGACGGCGCCCGCGCGGACGCTTTGCTCTTCTCGCACGTCGACCTCACCGGGGCGCGCTTCACGCGCGCGAACCTCGAAGGAGCGGTCTTCTTCCGGTGCGAGGCGGCGGGGGCGGACTTCGCCGAGTCGCTGCTCGAGGGCGCCACGCTCACCGGCGTCCGCGCCGAGCGCGCCAGCTTCCGCAAGGCCCGGGCGCGCGCGCTCCGGGTGGATCCGGCGTCCACGCTTCGCGGCGCCGACCTCTCCGAGGCGGCGCTCGATGGGGCGCGCCTCCGCGGGATCGACCTGGAAGGCGCGCGCCTCGACGGGGCCTCGGCGGACGGCGCCGACCTGCGGGGATCGCGCCTGCGCGACGCGAGCCTCACCGGCCTCGCCGGCCACGCGAGCCTGGATGGAGGCCGACCGTGACGCGCGTCGTGCGGCCCATTCGCCTCTCTCTCAACCAGCGCGTCGTCACGATCCGGCGCGCGCACCACCTCAGCGTGGGCCTGATCATGTACTTCCCCCTCGAGGCGCCGGAGGTGGCCTTGCCCGAGGTCGGGATGTGGCAGCAGGTCGCCAGGGCGCTGGGCAAGGACGCGATCCTCGACGAGGGGTTGCCCAAGCCGCGGGGCGAGGTCCTCGTCTTCGGCCGGGCGTACGCCCCCGGCGGGAGGCCGCAGCCGGCGTTCTCGGCGCGGCTCCAGGTGGGCCGCGACGAAGCCCCCCTCGTCGACAAGAGCCTCTATGTCATCGGCAAGCGGCGCTGGCAGCGCGGCGGCCCGACCGAGCCCGAGCCCATCACCGAGATGGACCTCGCCTGGGAGAACGCCTTCGGCGGGCCCGACTACCCGCCCAACCCGAAGGGCATGGGGCTCGCTCCCGTCGACGAAGACGGGGCCCGGGTGCACCTGCTCCCGCGCCTCGAGCACCCGCAGCACCTCGTGACGTCGCCCGGCGATCGGCCGGCGCCCGCGTGCTTCGGGGCGCTCGACCCGACGCTCGCCGGGCGCATGGCCAAGATGGGGACCTACGGATCGAAATGGGTCGAGCAGGACTTCCCCGGCTTCGCTCGGGACCTCGATCCCGAGTACTTCCAGGTGGCCCCCGAAGATCAGCGGCTGCCCGGCTATTTCGAGGGGGGAGAGCCCCTCGTGCTGGAGAACATGCACCCCACGAAGGCGCGCCTTCAGGCCAGGGTGCCCAGCGTCCGCGCGCGCTGCTTCATCCAGCGCGAGGGGGACGCCGCGGCGCGCGGGGATGCGCCCCTGGAGGAGGTCGCGACGCGCCTGGAGACCGTGATCCTCCTCCCCAACGTGGAGCGGGGCGTCGCGATCTTCCGTGGCGTGATCGACGTCGCCGAAGACGACGCGGCGGACCTGGCCGTGCTCCTCATCGCCCTCGATCGCGCCGACGCCCCGAGGCCGGTCGAGCACTACCGCGAGGTGCTCGCGCGGCGGCTCGACAAGGAGAGGGGCCATGTCCACTCCCTGCGCGACAAGGATCTGCTGCCGCAGGCCGATCCGGGCGCGCCGGCCGTCTCCTTCCCGGACGACCGCCTGAGCGACATGGACGAGCTGCTCGCGCGGCGCGGGCACATGGAGCGGCGATCGCGCGCGCGCGCGCAGCGCGAGCTCGATCGAGCGCGCGCGGCGGCGGTGTTGCTCGGCCAGGAGCCGGACGAGGCGCTGCCGGCGGAGCTGCCAGCCGCCCCGGAGCCGCCCGGGCTCGACGAGATGGCCGAGTTCGTGGAGCGCATGGAGGCCGAGGCGGGCGCGCTCGCGAACGAGGCGGAGGCGGAGAGGCTCTCGGCCGAGGAGCAGGCGCGGAGGGCGTGCGCCGACCAGGGCATCGACTTCGACGCGATGGTCGAGAAGGGCCGGCGCGAAGGGGGCGGCCCGCCGACGTTCCGCGCAGCGGAGGAGATCGCGCGCCTCCGCGAGCTCGCGGAGGCGGGCCGCGTGGGGGGCGTTCCGATGGAGGACCTCGAGGCGAAGCTCGCGGATCCGGCCTTCCTCGACGGCCTGCACCGCACCGAGGCGGCGCTGCTCACGTCGTACCGCGCCTCCGCCCACCTGCTTGCGCCCGCCGCGCCGCGGGGCGAGGCGGCCCAGTCCGCCCTCCGCGCGGACGTCGAGCGCGCCCTCGCGGAGGGCGCGTCGCTGGCGCGGCGCGATCTGACCGGCGCCGATCTGCGGGGCCTGCGCCTCGCGGGCGCGGACCTCCGCGAGGCGCTGCTCGAGGGCGCCGATCTCACGGCGTGCGATCTCGCGGGGGCCGAGCTGTCGGGCGCGGTGCTCGCGCGCGCGCGGCTCGAGCGCGCGGCGCTGACCGGCGCCCGGCTCGTCGAGGCGAACCTCGGCGAGGCCGAGCTGGCCGGCGCGATCTTCGAGGGCGCCAGGCTGTCCAGGGCCAACCTCCACAAGGCCCGGCTCGCGGGGGCGCTCTTGTCGAACGCCGACCTCGAGGGCGCAGATCTCTACGAGACGGTCCTCTCGGGCGCGGATCTCCGCGGCGCGGACGCGGACGACGTGCTCTTTTTCCGGGTCGATCTCTCGGAGGCGCGCTTCGCGGGCGCGAAGCTCCGGAAGGCGACCTTCTTCCAGTGCACGGGCCGGACGATCGATTTCAGCGACGCGCTGCTCGAGCAGGCGACCTTCGTGCAGATGCGCGTGGAAGGCGCGTCTTTCCGGCGGGCCCGCGCGGCGAACCTGCGGCTCGTGCCCGCCTCCGCGCTGCCGGGCGCGGACTTCTCGGGGGCCGAGCTCGCCGCGGCGCACCTGCGCGGCGCCGACCTCGCGGGCGCCAGCTTCGAGGGGGCCGCGGCCGACGAGGCGGATTTCAGCGAGGCGAACCTGCGCGGCGCGCGCCTCGCGTCGCTCCGCGGCAAGGGAGCGCGGTTCATCCGGGCCGATCTGACCGACGCGGACCTCTCGAGCGCCAACCTCATGGACGCCATGCTGCAGAAGGCCAAGCTCGCCGGGGCGAACCTCACGCGGACGAACCTCTTCGCCGCGAACCTCCTCCAGGCCAAGGGGGACGAGCGGACGACCTTCGCCGACGCCCACATCAAGCGCGTGCTCTTCACGAGGCAGGACGGATGAACCGCGACGAGTTGACCGAGAGGGTCGAGGCAGGCGAGCCGATCATCGAGGAGAGCCTCGCCGGGCTCGACCTCTCCGGGCTGGACCTGTCGGGGGTCCTCTTCGAGAAGGTCTCGTTCCGGGGCGCGACGCTCGCGGAGGCCAACCTGGAGGAGTCGGTGCTCAGCGCGTGCGACCTCGCCGGCGTCGACCTCGCCGGCGCCAGGGCGCGCCACAGCGCCTGGACCCGGTGCGCGCTGCTCGGCGCCTCGTTTGCCCGCGCCGATCTCCAGTCCGCCGACTTCGTGGAGTGCGACGCGTCGGGCGCCTCGTTCGACGGCGCCGGGCTGACGCTCGGGAACATGGTGAAGGGGCGCGCCGACCGGGCGAGCTTCCGCGCGGCGAACCTCGACCGCTTCGCGTTCGTGGACACCGAGGTGGCAGGGATCGTGCTCGAGGAGGCGAGGCTCCATCAGGCGTGCCTGCTCAACACCGACCTGTCCACGGCGCGGCTGCGCGGCGCCTCGATGCACATGACGGTGCTCGCCGGGGCGCGCCTGCGCGGGCAGGACCTCTCGGGCATGAACCTGACGATGGCGCAGCTCGTGGACGCCGATCTCGCCGGGTGCGACCTGCGGAGCGCCACGCTGATCCAGGCGAACTTCAAGGGCGCAGATCTCACGGCGGCGAAGCTCGACGGCGCGAGCGCCGAACGGGCCATCTTCTTCGGCGCACGGCTCGCGGGCGCGTCGGCCGCGGCGCTCCGGGCGCGCCAGGCGATCTTCATGGAGGCCGAGCTCGAGGCGGCGAACCTCGGCGACGCCGACCTCTACCAGGCCATCTTTCAGCGGGCGAAATGCCCGCTGGCGAGCCTCCGCGGCGCGGATCTCACCTACGCGGACTTCTCGCACGCGAGCGTCGAGAAGGCCGATTTTTCGCACGCGAAGCTCTTTCGCGCTCGCTTCCACCAGGCGCGGGACGCGGGCGCGGTCTTCACGAGCCGAGCCGCGGCGCTCGGCGACGACCAGGAGCTCCTGGAAGCCGAGCGCTGGACGCCGTGAGGGGATCCTCCTTTATCGACAGCGGGAGACAAACGATGCGAGACAATCTGGCGAGACAGCGGATGGAGACCCTCGCGACTCAGGAGGTCGGCGCGGTCATCGGGGCGATGGGCCGGACCTTCCAGGTGCGCGTCGGGTCGGGCGACTACGCGGCGAAGCGCGCGGTGAGCTGCCTCGTCGAGCCGGAGCTCGGCGATCGCGTCCTCGTCGCGCTGCACGACGGGGGGTGCCACGTGCTCGCCGTGCTCGACCGCGAGCGCGAGGCGCCGACGCGCCTCGTGGCCGAGGGGGATCTGCAGGTGAGCACCCCGGGCGGGCGGTTCACGGTCACCGCGGCGGAGGGCGTGAGCATCGTCACGCCGGCCGAGGCGGCCGTGGCCGCGGGCAAGGTGCGGGTCGCCGCCGACGAGGGCTCGCTCGCCCTCGGGGCGCTGACCTACGTCGGCGAGCAGCTCGTCGCGCAGGTGCGCCGGGTGAAGACGGTCGCGCGGTCGGTCGAGTCGGTCGCGGACCGCTGGGTGCAGCGCCTCGACCGGGCGTACCGCTTCATCGCCGAGTCGGAGCAGGTGCGGACGCAGTACTATGAGGTCAAGGCCAAGGCGGCGGTGAACATCAAGGCGGAGGCGACGCTCGTCTCCAGCGGCGAGCTCACCAAGATTGACGGTGGGCAGATCCACCTCGGCTGACAGGAGGCACCGATGTTCGCGAATTCGCAGATGGGAGGCATGGCCCTCGGGGGGCCGGACGTGTGCCTGACGCCTCCGGCGCACCTGCCGGTGCCTTATCCCAACCTGGCGGCGCAGCCGATGGGGGTACCGGCGGTCTACAACGTGCTGCTCACGTGCGCGCCGGCGCACAACATGACGACGCAGGTGCCGCTGACGAACGGCGACAACGCCGGCCTGGAGACGGGCGTCGTCTCGCACACGGTGATGGGCCCCTCGCGGCACGTCACCGCGGCGTTCACCGTGCTCGTGGGCGGCGCGCCCGCCACGCGGATGACGAGCATGACGATGCAGAACTCCGTCAATGCGGTCGGGGTCAGCCTCGTCCCGAGCCAGGTCAAGGTGCTGCTCCTCGCGCCATAGCCCGCCCATGAAAGAGCACAACCGGCTCCGCATCGAGCGCCTCACGGCCCGCTACGCACGGCGCATCGAGGGGGCGCGCGCCCCCGCGGAAGCCGATTTCATAAGTGAATTCGTAGACTTGCGCGAGCGCGTGCTCCGCCCCCCGATGGAGGAGTTCGCCGCCGAGCTGAGGAAGGCGGGCCACGCGCCGCGCATCGTGATCGACGAGGGGCACGACACGCCGAGCATCGAGCTCGCCCTCGGCCTGCGCGAGGCCAAGGCGAGCCGCAACGTGGTCGGCTTCTGCGTCATCCGCTGGACCGGCTATCCGCTCCAGATCCTCGCCTACCTCGAGGTCAACCCCACGCCGTTCGATCTGGAGCGGTTCGCCCGCGCCGCGGACATCGGGCCCGACCGCGTCGAGCAGCTCCTCGTCGAGGCGATCGAGCAGATCATGGTCTGCAACGCGCCCTGAGCGGGGCGGGAGCAGCGGAGTCAGCAGGAGGCGACGGGCAGAGCTCGACGCGGGAGCGAGGGCGCGGAGCCAGCGGCCGGCCGTTCAGCGACAGGGGTGGGTTTCGGGGCTATGCTCCGCGGATGAGTACCCAAGAGCTCAGCGCGGCGAACTTCGAGCAGACGGTCGAGTCGAACGACATCGTCCTCATCGACTGGTGGGCGCCCTGGTGCGGCCCTTGCCGGGTCTTCGGGCCCGTCTTCGAGAAGGCCTCCGAGAAGCACGCGGACATCGTGTTCGGGAAGATCAACACCGACGAGCAGCAGGAGCTGGCCCAGGCCTTCGGCATCCGCTCGATCCCGACGCTGTTCATCTTCCGCGAGAAGGTCCTCCTGTTCGCGGAGGCGGGCTCACTGCCCGCGTCGGCGCTCGATCAGGTGATCGAGAAGGTGCGCTCGCTCGACATGGACGAGGTGCGCGCGAAGATCGCCGAGGAGGAGGCGAAGGGCGCCGCCGACGGAGGCCAGGCCGCCGAAGGGTCTTGAGGGCCAGGCGGCCGCGAGGGGGCGCCGGGCGCCGGCGGGAGCGCCGGAGTCGTTCTACCGGGATTGGCGCGCTGACGCCGCGAGGAACGCGGCCAGCCGCGACGCGGCGTTCTCCCGGAGGTTCATGAAGAAGAGCTGGAACTCGATCGCGTGGTAGTTCTCCTCGCCGAGCACGCGATCGAGGATGCGGCTCGGCAGGTCCCGGGGCGTTTCGCCGACGTCGTGCACGATGAGCGTGCCGTCCACGCACTGGGCGTCGCCCGCGAGCCTCGCGCGCGGCGCCCTGTCGTCACTCTCGAGGAACACCGCGCCGAGGTTCAGGTCCGCGGGCGCGCGGGCTCCGTCCGTTCGCCATGACAGCGGGTTGGTGCAGAGCCGCTCCCGCGGGTCCGGCCGGTGCATCTCGAAGTCGCTCGGCACGTACGCCGCCCCGCGCGCGTTCCACGCGACGGCGCAGCGGACGTCGTCGGCCGCCCGGCACGGTGGAACGTCGGGCGCGCGCTCGCGCAGCCCGTCGACGGTGACGGCGCCGCCGATGAGGTAGGCCGCCACGAGCTGGTCCCGGAGCGCGGAGCCGGAGATGGCCTCGCGCAGCAGCCGCTCGGCCATGACGGTCCCCTGGCTGTGGGCGGCGAGGAGGAACGGACGGCCGGCGCCGCGCCTCGCGTTGAAGGCGTCGAACGCCCGCCGGACATCGCCGTAGGCCACGTCGATCGCGCGGTCCCCGTCGGCGGAGGATCGCGTGAACGCCATGCCGTTCGCCTGCCGGTACCGGGGCGCGTACACCGCGCAGCAGCCGTTGAACGCCGTCGCCTGGATCCCCGTGGCGCCTCGATCGGTGGCGTCGTTGACGGCTGTGTCGTTCGTGTCGGCGTTCCAGGAGCGGCCCACGTAAGAGGTCGAGTGAACGTAGAAGACGTCGGCGGCGGCGCGGCGCTGGTCGACCGCCGGCGCGGCGGGCGGCGCCGCGTCGCCGGCGTCGTCGCGCTCCGGGAGCGCGCTCCAGCTCCGCGGCTCCGCGTAGTCCGGCGCGGGCGGGAGCGCCGCCGCGTCGAAGGGAGCCCCCGGCGTCAACGCGCTTCGAGTCAGCGCGCCGACGTTCAGCGCCGCGATCGCCCCGCAGGCGATGACGCCCAGCGCGACCCGGAGCGCGATCCTCACCGATCTCTTCATGGGGATACCTCGCCTCGGGGCATCTAGACTACGTGGTGGTCTTGGCGCCGCGGTAGTCGGTGGCCCCGGGGATGGCGGGCAGCCAGGGAACGCGGTGCACGGTCCAGAGCTGGAACGACGGCGGCGGCAGATCGCCCGGCCGGTCCATCGTGCCGAGGAAGATGTCGAGCTCCCGGGCCCCGTCACGGCGCCAGAAGAGCGACGAGCCGCAGGTCGCGCAGAACTGGCGGACCGCGAGGCTGGACGACCGATAGGTCGCGGGGGCGCCGGAGAGCAGCTCGAACTGCTCGTCGGGATAGGTGGCGAACGACGGCATCGGCGCGCCGGTCTGGCGTCGGCACTGGCTGCAGTAACAAACGTTGACGCTCACCGGCGCGCCGCGGGCGCGGTAGCGGATCGCGCCGCACAGGCAGCCGCCGGTGTGGTGAGCCTCGGTCATGGACGTCGCCTCCTTGCTCCTGGAACTCGCGCTCGCCAGCCTGGCCCCTGCCGGCGCACCGCGCAACCGGCGCGCGGCGCGGCGGCGGGGCGGCGCGGCGGCGCGTCACGCAGCGACGCGGAGCGGCCGGCAGAGCGCGAGACCGAGGGCGCAGCCGACGGCGTACAGCGCGAAGTCGGCGGGATCGAACCCGCCGTTCGCGCCGAGCAGGAGCCGCCCCGGGGTGGTGCTGCGCGCGGCCCACAGCCAGGGCAGCTCGCTCAGCTGGAGCAGCTCGATCGCGCACGTCGCGGCGAAGACCGCGAGCGAGAGCCGGTGGGTGCGGGCGGAGATCCACACGAGCTGCGCCGCGGCGATCCACACGACCTCATAGAGCACGGCGCCGGCGCTGTTGCGCAGCCAGACCGGACCGCCGTGGAACCGGGCGATGAGGCCCACGGGAACGACGGCGACGATGAGGAGGGCCAGCGCGAGGCGCTTGCGGGCGGCTTCCGGCATGCGCCGAGCCTAACCGCAGCCTCTCCGCCAGTGCAGCTCCCGGCAGCCGGCCGTTTGGAATTGACAAGCAAAATGTAAACGCTCACAATGCGGTCCTCAAGGGCATCTTTGCTTCGCACCGATCGTGGCAGAATGATGCCTGACCGACGCGGAGGCTCGCGTGATGTCCCGCGAGACGCGAGCCATGGGCCGAGTTCCTTACCTCACTGGCCGGTTCGACCGGCTCGGATCTGCACCGTTTGCAGCAGGAGCGACGATGAAGCTTGCGAGGTTTGCCGCCGCCGCGGTGGCCATGGCCCTGGCCGCGGGCATGAGCGCCTGCGACTCCAGCGAGAAGACGGCCGACAAGGGTGCGTCCGGCGCCAAGACGAGCGCCCTCGTCGGCGTCAGCATGCCGACCAAATCGTCGGAGCGCTGGATCTCCGACGGCAACAACGTCAAGGCGACGCTGGAGAAGCTGGGCTACCAGGTCCACCTGCAGTACGCGGAGAACGACATCCCGACTCAGGTGAACCAGATCGAGACCCAGATCACCAAGGATGCCAAGCTGCTCATCATCGCCTCCATCGACGGCACGGCGATCACCACGCAGCTGCAGCAGGCGGCGGACAAGAAGATCCCGGTCATCGCGTACGACCGGCTCATCCGTAACTCGCCGAACGTCGACTACTATGCCACCTTCGACAACTACAAGGTGGGAGTGCAGCAGGCCACTTCGCTCCTCGTGGGCCTCGGGTTGAAGAAGGAGGACGGCTCCGACGGCGCCGCCCAGGGTCCGTTCAACATCGAGCTGTTCGCCGGCTCGCCCGACGACAACAACGCGACCTTCTTCTTCAACGGGGCCATGGACACGCTCAAGCCCTACATCGACAAGGGCACGCTCGTCGTCAAGAGTGGTCAGAAGGACTTCAAGACCGTGGCCATCCTCCGGTGGGACCCGGCGACCGCGCAGAAGCGCATGGAGGATCTGCTCACCACGACGTACACCGGCGGCGCGAAGGTCGACGGCGTGCTGTCGCCCTACGACGGGCTGTCCATCGGCATCCTGTCGGCGCTGAAGAGCAACGGCTACGGCGCCGGCGGCCAGAAGTACCCGATCGTCACCGGGCAGGACGCCGAGAAGGCGTCGGTCAAGTCGATCATCGCCGGCGAGCAGTTCGCCACCATCTTCAAGGACACTCGCCAGCTGGCAGAGGTCACCGTGAAGATGGCCGACGCGGTGCTCAAGGCCGGCAAGCCCGAGGTGAACAACACCAAGGACTACGACAACGGCAAGAAGGTCGTGCCGTCGTACCTGCTCGAGCCGATCATCGTGTACAAGAGCAACTACAAGAAGGTGCTGATCGACAGCGGTTACTACAAGGAGGACGAGCTCAAGTAGCCGCGTCGCGGCACCGGCCGCGCAGGGCCGGCCGGCCTCGAGCGGCGCGATCGCCGCAGGCCGGCGGGCCGCCTGGGACCGCAGCCGGGCCAGCGCCGCCCGGCTCGCGCGCGCGACCCCCCTCAAGGAGGCAGACCGGGATGGCCGACGACGCGATCCTCGAGATGCACGGAATCACCAAGACGTTCCCGGGTGTCAAGGCGTTGCAAGACGTCAGCTTGTCGGTGCGCCGCGGCGAGATCCACGCGATCTGCGGCGAAAACGGCGCCGGCAAGTCCACCCTGATGAAGGTGCTCTCGGGCGTCTACCCGCACGGCTCGTACGCGGGTGAGATCTACTTCGACGGCGAGCTCTGCAAGTTTGGCAGCGTGCGGGACAGCGAGAAGCGCGGCATCGTGATCATTCACCAGGAGTTCGCGCTGAGCCCCCACCTGTCCATCGCCGAGAACATCTTCCTCGGCAACGAGCGGGTCCACCGCGGGCTGATCGACTGGAACCGCACCAACGCGGAGGCCGAAGTCCTCCTCGCCCGGGTCGGGCTGCCGGAGAACCCGGTGACTCCGGTGATGGACATCGGCGTGGGCAAGCAGCAGCTGGTCGAGATCGCCAAGGCGCTGTCGAAGCGAGTCCGGCTGCTCATCCTCGACGAGCCGACCGCCGCCCTCAACGACGACGACTCCGCGCATCTGCTCGACCTGATCCGGGGGCTGCGCAATGACGGCATCTCCTGTGTGATCATCTCCCACAAGCTGAACGAGATCGAGGCCATCGCCGATTCGACGACGATCCTGCGCGACGGGCGGACGATCGAGACGCTGGACATGAAGAGCGGTCAGGTGACCGAGGACCGGATCATCGCCGGCATGGTCGGCCGGGATCTGGAGCACCGCTTCCCGCCGCGCGAGCCCAAGATCGGCCCCGAGGTGCTGCGGATCGAGGACTGGACCGTGCACGACCCGACCCGGCACGGGCGGGTGGCCGTGTCGGGCGCGAGCCTCATGCTGCGCGCCGGTGAGATCGTCGGCCTGGCCGGCCTGATGGGAGCGGGCCGCACCGAGCTGGCGATGAGCGTGTTCGGGGGCAGCTACGGCGTCCGCGCCGGCGGGCGGATGTTCAAGAACGGCGGCGAGATCCGCCTGCGGACGGTGAGCGACGCGATCGATCAAGGCATCGCGTACGCGACCGAAGACCGGAAGGCCTATGGCCTGAACCTGATCGAGGACATCAAGCGCAACGTCTCGGCGGCCGCCCTGCGGAAGCTCGCCGACCTGGGCTGGGTCGACGACAACGAGGAGTACCGCGTCGCCGACGAGTACCGCAAGCGCCTGAACATCAAGGCCCCCAGCGTCCTCACGGTCACCGGCACGCTGAGCGGCGGCAACCAGCAGAAGGTCGTCCTGGCCAAGTGGATGTTCGCGGACCCCGACGTGCTGATCCTGGACGAGCCCACCCGCGGCATCGACGTCGGCGCCAAATACGAGATCTACACGTTCATCAACGCGCTCGCCGACCAGGGCAAGGCGATCCTGGTCATCTCGTCGGAGCTGCCCGAGCTGCTCGGCATCTGCGACCGGATATACGCCATGTCGGCCGGGCGGATCACCGGTCAGCTCGCCCGCGCCGACGCCACCCCGGAACGGCTGATGCAGTACATGACCAAGGCAAAGGAGTAGCGGCGAGATGGCCAGCCTCGCGCCCACCGGCAGCACGGCTCCCACAAGCAAAGCCCTGCCCGCCGACATGCAGTCACCTCCCGAGCGACCGCTGAACCACCGGTTCTCGATCAACCTGCGGCAGAGCGGCATCTACGTCGCTTTCGCGCTGATCGTCGTGCTGTTCACGGGCCTGACCGGCGGTCAGCTGCTGGCGCCCCAGAACATCTCGAACATCATGGTCCAGAACTCGTACATCCTGATTCTGGCCATCGGGATGATCCTGATCATCATCGCCGGCCACGTCGACCTGTCGGCCGGCTCGGTCGTGGCGGCGACCGGCGCGGTCGCGGCCGTGCTGATGGTCGAAAACCACGTGCCCTGGCCCCTGGCGGCCGGCATCACCCTAGTCGTGGGCGCCCTGATCGGCGCCTGGCAGGGCTTCTGGGTCGCCTACTTCCGCATCCCGGCGTTCATCGTGACGCTCGCCGGCATGCTCCTGTTCCGCGCCGTGACCCTCACGATCCTGGGCAACCAGGGCATCGGCCCGTTCCCGGACGAGGTGCGCACGCTGGCCAACGGCTTCACCGAGGGGTACCTGGGCAACATTCGCCTCGGGGCGCTCGGCGGGGCCGACGTGGTCACGCTGCTCGTCGGGGCGGCCGGCGTGGTCGGCATCGTGGCCACCCAGTGGCGCGCCCGGGCCGCCCGGCTCGGCTACAGGCAGCAGGTGGACGCGCTGCCGGTGTTCGTCGCGAAGCTCATCGCCGCGTCGGCCGTGGTGATGTTCGTCCTCGTGCAGCTGGCCCGGTTCAAGAACCTGCCGTGGGTGCTGATCCTGCTGACCGCCCTGGCGCTGGGCTACACGCTGCTGACCAACCGGACGATCTTCGGCCGCCACATCTACGCGGTGGGCGGCAACGTGCACGCCGCGATGCTGTCCGGGATCAAGGTCAGTTGGGTCACCTTCTGGATCTTCGTGAACATGGGCGTTCTCGCCGCGGTCGCGGGGATCATCTTTGCCGGGCGGCTGAACCAGGCGGGCCCGACCGCTGGAATCAACTTCGAGCTGGACGCGATCGCCGCGGCCTTCATCGGCGGCGCCGCCGTGCAGGGCGGCGTCGGCAAGGTGGCCGGCGCGATCACCGGCGGTCTGATCATGGGTGTGATCAACAACGGCATGTCGCTGATCGGCTCCCCGTCCGAGCGGGTGATGCTCGTCAAGGGCCTGGTGCTGCTCGCCGCGGTGGCCTTCGACGTGTGGTCGAAGCGACGCGCCGGGGCGACCCGCTGACCGCCCGCGCCCCGCTTCACTCCATCACGCGCCGCCGCGCGCGGGGCGGAGCGCGAGCGGCGCGGTGCCGGTGAGCAGCCCCGCCGCGAGGGCGACCACGCCGCCGAAGCCGACGCAGGCGCAGCCGAGGGCGCCCGTCAGCGCGGCGACGCCGCACGCCGAGGCCCAGGAGGCCCCGAGCCGGTCCGACCGGCGCAGCGCGCGCGAGAGCAGCACGCCGGCGGCGACCCCGCCCGCCATGCAGGCCGGAACGCAGATGGAGACGCACCCCTCCGGCGTGCAGAGGTGACCGTAGACGCGCGCGGCGTGCGCCGCCGCGAAGGGCACGAGCCCCGCCGCGACGCCGGGGAGCACGCCCCGGCCGAGCTCCCGCCCCCGCCACGAGAGCAGCGCCGCGGCGATGTACAGCGCCGCGCCGATGATCGCGGTGGTGAGCGGACGGTCGCTCATCAGCGCGGCGACGAGCGCCACTGCGAGCGTCGGGGTCGCCGCCCAGGCCGCCTGTCGCGCCCTCCCGCGCTCGTAGGCACGATAGGCCCTCTCCTTCAGGCCGGCGAGCGCCTCAGGTTCCATAAATCCTCCTCCACGCCTCCCGGAGGCGGGCAAATGCGCGCTCGCGGCGCTTGCGAAACGCCGCGCCCGAGACCGAGGGATCGCGATCGCCCTCCAGCAGCGTCGCCCTCAGCGTCTCGCGATCCGCCTCGGCCAGCGCGCCGAGCACCTCGCGCGCCGCGTCGTCCAGATCCCGCGCGATCGCCGCGTCCTCCGGCGTGGGCATGTCGGCCGCGAGCGATGGGAGGTGCTCGTCCGGCGCCTCCCGCGAGCGGGTCCGCCGCCGCCGCGCCGTGCGGCACTCCCACGCTGCGATGGCGAGCGCCCAGGTGAGCGCGTCCGCCTCGGGATCGAACGAGCTGGCGCGGTCGAACACCTTGAGGAGCGCCTGCTGCGCCGCGTCCTCCGCGTCCGCGTCGCCCCCGAGCATGCGGCTGCAGAACGCGCTGATCGCCGGCCAGAGGGCGGCATAGACAGGGTCGAACGCCGCGCGATCGCCGTCGGCGAGGCGCCTCATCGAGGCGTTGAGCAGCGATCGCGCGCGCGGTTCCAAGGGGCTGGGGCCTCAGCCGCAGGGGCAGTCCGGGCACGGGCAATCCGCGCACGGACAGCCGCCGGCGAGCTGCGTTCCAGCATAGGCCATCGCCGGGATGCCGAGGACGGCCGCGAACAGGGTCACCTTGAGCCAACGACGCATGGGAGGTCTCCTTGTCTTCTCCGGCCGGCTGTCCTCACCGGCCTTCCTCGGCTCTAGGCGCGAGCGGGGCCGAGCGTGACACCCGCGCGATCGAAATCGTGGCGACCGGACGCGACCTCACCGACGCGGTGGCGAGGAGCTGCGCCGCCGGCCCGTCGCGGCATCGGCAGAACATTCCGCCGGGCAGGCTCGGCGTGCTAGGGTGGCGCGCCTATGTCCGGCCGCTCGTGGTTCGCTGCCCTCGGCGTGCTCTGCCTCGCATGCACGCCGTCGCGGCACGACGCCGGCTCGGGCGCCGACCCGGCCGGGCGCGCGGGTGTCGCGGTCGCAGAGCCCTCCAGCGAGCGCCCGGCGGCCGACCCCGGCGCCGCCGGGCCGATCGTCACCCCCGAGCCGCCGAAGGCTCCGGCCGCCGCGGCCCCGCTCGCCGCGGTCGAGGCGGCGCCGGCGGCTCCCTCCCGCGTGTACGCGAAGAGCCGCGAGGTGTGGATCCGGTCCGCGCCGAGGCCGAAGGCCCAGTGGATCGGTTATCTCTCGATCGGCGGGTCGGTCCGCCTGAAGAGCCCCGAGCCCGTCCGGGCCTCCGGCGATTGCCCGGCGTTCTACGCCGTCGAGCCCCGCGGCTACGTCTGCGTCGACGGCGAGCGCGCCACCCTCGACGCGGCCGATCCGATGCTGAAGACGCTGAGCGAGCATGCCCCGCTCGTCGATCAGCCCCTGCCTTACCGCTACGGCGAGTCGCTCGGCCTCAAGCGCCTCTTGAACGTCGAAGGCATCGACGCGCCGGCGTGGCCCGCGGGGATGCACGATCTGCGGCACATGCAGGTCCGCCCGCGCTCGTCGGTCGCATGGACGAAGGAGGTCGAGGCCGGCGGGGCGACGTGGCTCTGGGCCTCCGATCTGACGTTCGTGCCGAAGGATAAGGTGAAGCCGTATGAGCCCGCCACCTTCGAGGGGGTCCACCTCGGCGCCGACGAGCGGCTCCCGCTCGTGTTCTTTCGGCGCAAGCCGCGCCCCAAGTACCGCCTCACCGAGGAGAACCAGCTCGCGAAGACGGACGCCGTGTGGGAGCGCCTCGACCGGGTCGGGCTGACGGGCAAGTCGCGGCAGGTCGGCAAGCTGACGTATCTCGAGACCCGCGACGACGGGCACTGGGTGCTCGAGCGAGATGCGGTGGTGATCAAGCCACGGAAGTCGAAGAACCCGTGGGGGCGCCGCATCCAGCTCGGCGGCGCGGCGCCCGCGGCGCCGGCCGAGGGGCCGAGGAACACGTGGATCGAGATCGCCGCGCTCGAAGGCTGGCTCATCGCCTATGAGGACGACCGGCCCGTCTTCGCCACGCTCATCTCGGCCGGGCGCAACGGGGCCGACGACCCGGAGAGCGTCGAGCCGTTCGTGCCGCCCTCCACGACCCCGCTCGGCCAGTACCGCATCAACCGCAAGTGGGTGACGAAGACGCTCATCACCCCTCACGTCGACGAGGACGACTGGATCGAGGCGGAGGTGCCGTGGAGCCAGCACTTCTTCAGCAAGTACCTCCTCCACGCGGCGTACTGGCACAACAACTGGGGCGACGGGCAGAGCGGCGGCTGCGTGAACCTCTCGCCGGTCGACGCCAAGTGGCTGTTCCACTGGACCGAGCCCCCCGTGCCGGAGGGGTGGTACGCGGTCCAGGTCACGCGCAAAGACCCGTCGACGCGCGTCGTGATCCACCGCTGATCGCCGCGGCCGAGCGCGCGGCGCGCCGCGCGGGCGCCCGCGCCGACGGCTACTTCACCGGGACGCAGCCCGCGTCGCCCGCCTCGCCCGCCGCGGCCATGCGCCGCATGCAGAGCTTGAGGCCGGCGCGGAGGTTGCCGACGGTCGTGACACCGGACAGGTCGAGCCCGAGCGCGATCATCGTCTGGGCCACGTTCGACCGGATCCCGGTGACGATCCCCTCCGCGCCCAAGAGCCGGATCGCCTGGATCATCTCGATGATGTACCCGGCCGTGCGCGTGTCGACCGCGTCGACGCCCGTGAGGTCGAGGATCGCGTAGCGGGCGTCCTTGTCCACGATCGCCGTGAGCAGGTTGTCCATCACCTCGGCGATCCGCAGGCTGTCCACCACGCCCACCATGGGCAGGGTCAGCACCTTGTCCCAGACCTCGATGATCGGCGTCGAGAGATCGCTGATGACCCTCTGCTGCTTCTCGATCAGCTCGAGCTTGTTCCGGAGGTCCTGCTCTCGCTGCCTCGCCGCGGTGGCGTCCATGGTGATGCTGACCGCGCCGGGCTCTCCGCCGAGGCGCACGGGGACGAACCATGTCTCCCAGGTGAGGCCGTGCGCCTCGGTCACGGCGTGCGACCCCTTCCCCTCGATCGCCTGCCGTATGGCCTCCGCCGCCCCCGGCGACCCCGCATAGAGCTCGTAGACGCTCTTGCCGAGGAGCTCTCCCGGCCGCACGCCGCCGGAGACCTCCAGCCCCTTGCCGTCGTGGAACCTGAAGATCCCCTCGCGATCGTACCTGCACACGGAGACCGGGAGATTGTCGAGCACGGCCCGGAGGAGCAGCTCTGCCTCTCCGAGCTCCGCCTCGGGCTCATTCTGGATCTCCGCACCCGCCGCGGCCGACGCCTCGTCCCCCTTCATGAGAGCTTTTTACCCCGCCCGCGCGCTGGCCGTCGAGCGTTTGTCGACAGCGGACGGCAAGTTTCGTGAACCCACCGGGGGAAACATCGCACCGTTTGCTGAGCCCGCTTGGCCCTCGAAGACGCGATTCCCGGTGAAGCTGTCGAGGCGTGCGGTCGCCGTGGCGCCGCGCCGCGGGGCCGGGCCCGGCGCGGGTTGACATGGTGTCCGAAACACACTAAGCTTCGTGTCCAGCTCACACGGAGGTCCGAATGTCCGTCGCGTACGAGCACCCACGGCCGGCATTGACGGTGGATTGCGTCGTGTTCGGCCTCGATGAGGAGGATCTGAAGGTGCTCCTCATCCGGCGGGAGCTCGAGCCGTTCCGCGGCCGGTGGGCGCTCCCGGGCGGCTTCGTGCGCGTCGACGAGTCGCTGGACGACGCCGCGCGGCGGGAGCTCGCCGAGGAGACGGGGCTCTCGGGGGTGTACCTGGAGCAGCTCTACACCTTCGGCGCGCTCGGGCGCGACCCGCGCGAGCGCGTCGTGTCGGTGGCGTACTACGCGCTGGTCAAGCTCGGGGATCACCGGGTGAAGGCGGCGACCGACGCCCGCGAGGCCGCGTGGTTCTCGGTGGACGACACGCCGGCGCTCGCCTTCGATCACGAGGAGATCTTCTCGACCGCGCTGGAGCGGCTGAAGGGCAAGGTGCGGTATCGGCCGATCGGGTTCGAGCTGCTGCCGCCGAAGTTCACGCTGTCGCAGCTCCAGCGGCTCTACGAGAAGATCCTCGAGCGCCCGCTCGACAAGCGCAACTTCCGCAAGAAGGCCCTCGGCACGGGGCTGCTCGTGGAGCTCGACGAGGTCGAGCAGGACGTCGCCCACCGGGCGGCGCGGCTCTACCGGTTCGACCGGCGGAAGTACGAGCGGCTGGAGAGGGACGGGTTCAACTTCGAGATCTGACGCCGGGGCCGGTGGGCCAGGTCAGCCGCGTCTTCGCAGGAAAGCCCGGACGAGGGCGGGGACGCCGAAGGCGAGGAGGACGTGAATCACGGCGGCGCCGGCGCAGAGCGCCGCTGCCCGGAGCGGCGCTCTGGATTCGAGCGTCACGATACGGAGCACGTAGCCGAGCAGCGGGACGAACGCGACCGGGGACGGCCCGCGGTGACCCATGATGCGCCGGATCGACAGAAACAGCGAGTACAGGTCGAGCATCAAGCACAGGCCGAACAGCACCCATACCGCGATGTCGGCGACTTTGAGGAAAGAATGCATGGTCAACACATGGTGCCGGAGAGCCAGTCAGGGCTGGTAGATACGCTGGCCGATGACGTGCTTGATCGAGCCGAGCACCCAACCCTCCCTCGTGATGGGCGACACGAGAGAGCCGGCGGGCACCTGGGTCGTGAGCGAGTTGCCATACTTGTAGCCCTGCTGGGCGACTCCCGCCAGCAGCCAGTTGCGCCAGGTCGCTCCGCCCAGCATGACCCAGGAGCCAGAACGGAGGCCGGCGGCGATGTTCGCGGCGGTGTTCCAGTGAGAGACCGTCACCATCGAGCCCTGGGTCGCCGCGGCGATCGAGGTGCCCGTCAGCGCGCCGATGCCGGCTCCCATGAGGGCGCCGCCGATAGCGGACCTGCCCACGCTCGCCCAGTTGACGCACCCGAAGTTGCCGCCGTTGTCCAGGAGCTGAAATCCAAGATCCAGCCCAGCGCCGATCACGCCACCGCCCACCGCCCACCAGATCCGGCCATCCGGATCGATGTTGTTGATCGGATCCTGTCCCGCGTACGCGTACAGGTTCGTATCGCCGCCGCCGAACCCAAGCGGGTCCTTCGCGGCCCACCGTCCGGTCTCCGGATCGTAGTCTCGCGCCCCGAAGCGCACGAGCCCCGTGTCGGCATCATAGAGGCCTCCCGCGAATCCGAACGGCGTGAAGCCCGGGCTGGTGTCGACGAGCACGCGTCCGAACTCGTCGAAGTCCATCCGCTGCGCCACCGAGCCGGTCGCCGAGTCGACCACGAGCCGCGGGCTCCCGAGGTGATCGGTCAGGATACGGTACGTCGCTGCACCCTTGACCATCAGGTCCGGCACGTTGCGGTCTCGCCCGTAGACGAAGCGCGCAACCACGTTCCCCGCGCCGTCGAGCTCCGCGACCGGCTGGAGCTCGCTCCGGTACAGGAAGCCCTGGACCTTGATCCCGTTCTTCTGCTTCCAGACGCGGTGGCCCTCGCCGTCGACCAGGTAATCGATCACCGTACCGTCCGGCAGCTCGACATGTCGCAGGTTGCCGAGCGCGTCGTACCGGTTATGAACGTGGTGTGACCGCCGCCCCGCATTCGCTCTCGGTACGTTGGTGTGCAGCAGCGGCTGTCCTGGCGACGAGCGTCGCGCGACTGGAATCACAGCGGCTCGGGCGGTGGCCAAGGCGGAGGAGCGCGAGCGCGCGGCAAGCAGGCTGCGCCGACTGGAGGCAGCGTCTGCCGCGCGCCGGCGTCCGGCGGCCCAGGCGCGCCGGCGGGATGAGCGACAAGCAAGCGCCCGGAGCGTCGCGCCTCGGCCGCCGGACGCCCCGATCAAGAGGAGAGGCGAGCAGGGATCGGCAGGAAGCGAGCGCGTTGCGGGACGCACGCCAGCGCCCAGCTCATGCGTCAAAAAGGTTGCAAAGATTTCGTCCCATGCTGGCCTTCCTCGCACCGGGCATGGGACGGGGTGAGACGCTGTCTCCCCAGAAAGTGCGGTGCGAGGGGGTCGTTCACCCCGGGGTCGGTCGCTTTCGCGTATGGGCCATGAGCCCGCTGTCATATGTGACCGCCCCACCGGCCCACCCGGTTGAGCCTCGAGCTCGGATAGGTAGGTGCCGTACGACCCGTTGTTCCGTCGGCGTGGTGGCCAGTCGACCGCGAAGGTCAACCACCTCGCCGGGTCCTCATCGAAGGACTCGCTCGCCTGGGCACCCGGGCAGCACGACCCTCCTCGCACCGCTGGAGAGAGCGTATGGACTCTGTCGGCCTGGATGTCCACAAGGATGCGGTCGAAGCGGCCGTGATCGACGAGGCAGGCAAGCTGCGCCGTCGCGTCCGCTTCCCTTGCACCCGCGAGGAGCTCGTACGGTTCGCCAAGCGCTACCTGGGCCCGAACGCCCGTGTGGCGCTGGAGGCGACGAGCCACACCTGGACCATCGTGGAGGTGCTCCGCCCGCTCGCGGCCGAGATCGTCGTCTCCAATCCGCTGCGCACGCGGGCGATTGCCGACGCGAAGGTCAAGACCGACAAGGTCGACGCGCTGGTGCTGGCGCAGCTGCTGCGCGCCGACTACCTGCCGCGGGTGTGGCAACCCGATCAGGCGACGCAAGGACGGCGCCGGCTGACCAACCGTCGAGCGTCGCTCGTGGCCGACAGGACGCGGGTGAAGAATCGCATTCACGCCGTCTTGCACCAGCGTCTGATTCACCCGATGGTCAACGAGCTGTTTGGAACGAAGGGACGCGCCTGGCTGGAGACGCTGGAGCTGGATGGCGCAGGTCGCGCCGCGCTCGACAGCGAGCTGCGGCTGCTCGGACAGCTGGAGTCGGAGCTTTCGCGGCTCGACGAGGAGCTGGCCGTCGACGGGTACGACGAGCCGCGCGTGCGGCTCTTGATGACGCTGCCGGGCGTGGACGTGGCGGTGGCGCAAACGCTCTTGGCGGCGCTCGGAGACATCCAGCGCTTTCGCTCGCCCGACCACGCTGCGAGCTACCTCGGGCTGGTGCCCTCGACCTATCAGTCGGGCGATCCCGAACACGTCTACCACGGGCGCATCACCAAGCAGGGCAAGGGGCAGGCGCGCTGGATGCTGGTGCAAGCCGCGCAGCACGTCGGCAACCACCCAGGACCGCTCGGCAACTTCTTTCGACGGCTCGCCAAGCGCAAGAACCGCAACGTGGCTGTGGTGGCCACCGCGCGCAAGCTGGTGACCATCGCCTACCACATGCTCAAGAACAACGAGCCGTATCGCTATGCGGTGCCGCGCTCGACCGACACCAAGCTGGCCCGGATGCGCGTGAAGGCGACCGGCGAGCGGCGCCGGACCGGGCTGCCAAAGGGACAGCCGCGCCCCAAGGCGTACGGCTCGGGCGTGCGCACCCGCACCGTGCCCGCGCTCGATACGATCTACGAGCGCGAGGGGCTGCCGCCGATCGCGCCGCTGTCCGACGGCGAGCTGCGGATGCTGCGCCAGCAGAAGGTGCTCAAGCACGTCGCGCAGACCAGCCGCCCTCAGCGGCTGCCTCGTCGCGCAGCGACCCCCGCGCGGCCCGAAGCTGCTGGGGCGGCAGCCTCGTCTCTGCGGTCCGCCCGGCCGGCATCCGCCCGGCAAGCGCCAGCGACGACGCGGCGGGCCAAGTCCGCGCAGGCCCCTTCTCCCGGCCGGAGGTCGACGTGAATCGTTGTCCCGAGCTTGACACGTTCATAGGTACGCGAAGGTCGCGGATCCTCCCGTGCTGGCGTCGGTGACGCTCGTCCGATCGCCCGCCGGGCTCGCCCCGTAGGTCTTGGTCCCGTACGTCAGGAGCCGATCCTGGTCGTCGTACGTGCCCCCCTCGGTCCCTGCCGGCGACGTGCGGGTGAGGCGATTCCCGTTCGCATCGTAGTCGTAGTGCGCCGCGAGCACGCCGTCGCGAACCACGTCGGTCAGCCGGCCGGCGGGGTCGTAGTCGTAATCGTACGAGTGCGTCTCTCCCAGGATCGTCTCCGTCCGCTGGTCGATGCGCCCCAGAGCGTCCGGGGTGTAGCTCACCGCATACAACGTCGAGCCCCCCGCCTGCGCAACGTAGGACTGCACGCCGCCATAAGCGTCGGGAGTCACGGTGTCGCTGATGACGCCGACGCTGCTCCCGGTGTACAGCCCGTTCTGCGGGTGCCAGTGCAGCGTGAGGCTGCCGGCCTGGGTGAGGAAGCCGTCCGCATCGTAACCGAAGCTCAGCGCTGCGCCGCTGTTGACGGCCTCGCTGGCGAGCCGGAGGTCGTTGTCATACGTCCAGTGCACCGCCCCGAGGCCGGTCCCCGTCCCGGTGCTCGTCCATGTCCGGCTCGTCAGGAGCACGCCGTCATAGCCGTAGGCGACGGAGACGCCGGAGGGGCCGGCGATGCTGTCCAGGTTGCCTGTCGTGGGATGGTAGCCGTACTCGATGGTGCCCATCCCGAGCGGCATCGTTACGCTCGTGTGTCGTCCCGTGACAGGATGCCGGGCGTACACCGTCGCGGGCTCCCCGGGCCGGGTGGAGCTGGTGAGCACGCGATCGCGGTCGTGATCCCACGATGTCGTCCTGTCGATGGCTCCGGCTTCTGGAGCCACATACTCCTCCAGCAGATCGGCTGGGCTGAATCCGAGCGTGTGCGCTGGCCGGTCCGGCGGCGTCACCGTGTGCAGGAGCCCACCAGGGTAGAAGCTGAGCCCGAAGAGCTCGTTGTCGGGCCGCGTCACCTGCGTGGGCCGGCCGACGGGGTCGTGCGCCATCGAGGTCGTCTGGGCGAGCGGGTCCGTCATCGTGGTGAACCACCCGTTGTCCTCGTAGGTGTACGCCCACGTCCTGGCGCCCTGGGCGACCGTGTGGAGCCGACCGTCCGGGTGATAGGTGATCGCGATCGGCAGGATTCCCGGAAGCACGATCTCGGCCACCCGGCCCTCTGCGTTCAGGATGGTCGTCTGCTGCCGCCCGGTCGGCAACGTGGAGACGACGCTGCTGGACGCCTTGTCGAACACCTCCGTGAAGGTGTTGTTGTTGACGGCCACAGTCTCTATGAGCGAGGTGATGTTGAGGTCGTTGGGCGGGGACACCGAGCGTGTCCGGGTGAGCTGCAGTTGTCTCCCGAGAGGCGTCGTGACGACCTCCCTGTGAGCGATGGGCGACTGCATGCCGAAGCGCGGATCGCCCGTCAGCTCCGCGGAGAGCACCGTGCCATCCGGCGACGTGATCGTTTGCGAGCCGCTCGCGTCGGTCTGCACGACGATCGGCAGCCCGTCCCAGCCCGTGTGCGTGCGCCGCTCGCCGCCGGCGGCGAGCTCCTCGATCGCGTGCGTGCGCGTCCGGCCCTCCGCCGTGGTGAGCGTGACGGAGTAGCCCGAGCTGGTGTCCGTCCGGCTGAGCGTCTGGAAGCCGTCCGCCGGATCATCGTCCCTGATGAGGCGCCCCTCGTCGTACTCGAACTCGTGCAGGCGTCCGAGCGGCTCGAGCATCGACATGAGGAGGCCCGTGCCCGGGTAGTACTCCAGCGTCGTCGTCTCGTTCGCGGGGTTCGTCAAGGTCCAGAGATAGCCCTCGGCATCCATCGCGAGCGATGTGGTCTGCAAGGTGGGCGCGACGATCGCCGTCGCGACGCCGCTCGCGTTGCGCTGGATCGACGTCACCTGGCCGTCCACATCGGTGACCGTCGTCAATCGGCCTTCGGGGTCGTAGCCGAACTGGTAGCGCGTGCCCCCGAGCAGCGCGTCCTTCGTGGCGAGGTGGCGCCCCCGCTCGTCGAACACGTAGTACTCCGCGCCGTCCTCGCTCGGCACCGTGATGTTGCCGGGAGCCACGCCCGGGAAGGGGGCCTTCAAGCGGACGATGAGCGAATTATTTGCCTGGACCCCGTCGGCGATGAAGATCTCCCCGTTCGGCGTGACAGCGAGTCCACGCGGCATGATGAACCAGGCCTTGGTCGCCGGCCCGTCGAGCCCGCAATGCGGGGACGTGGACGTGCACAGCGTCGGAAGGGTGCCGCGGTTGCCCGCGATCGTGGTGATGATGCCGTCCGGCGAGATGCGGCGCAAGGTGGGGTAGTCGTGATCCGCGATCCTCTGGGTCGTGAAGTAGATGCTGCCGTCGGGTCCGAGCGCGAGCGCCTGCGGCGATCCGAGGAATGCTGACGTCGCCGGGCCCCCGTTGCCCGTCTGCCCTGTGCTTTCGCCCGCGAGGCCCCCGACCGTGGTGAGGGCTCCGTTGAGGTCGACGCGCCGGATAAAGTTTCCAGCAGAGCCGATCGCGCCGCCGGATTCGGCGAGGTAGAAGCCGCCGTCAGGCGCAGCGGCGACGGCGGTGATCCACGCGAATTGAGCCTCGGTGGCCCGGACCCCATCGACGGAGTGGCCTACCTGTCCCGTGCCCGCCACCGTGCTGATGATCCCGTCGGGGGTCACCATGCGGACACGCGTGTGCATGGCCATGTACAGCGTGCCGTCCGGCGCGACCGAGATGGCGTGGACGCTATCGCCGAGGGGAACGGAGGTTGCGGCCACGTTGTCGAGCATGACAGGGGTCGTGCTGCAGCTTTGGTTCCCCCAGATCCCGGCGACGGTCGAGATGATGCCGTCCGGGGCGACGCGCCGGATGAGGCAGTTGTCCTTGAAGTAGATGCTTCCGTCAGGCCCGATCGCCATGGTCCCCGGGCTAAACAGGAGCGCGCTCGTGGCGGGCTGATTGTCCCCGTTGTATCCGCGCTGATTGTAGACGCCGGCGACGGTGCTGATGATCCCGTCGGGGCCGATCTTCCGGACGCGCGCCGTGAGCACGTCGGGGAAATACACGCTGCCATCGGGCCCCACCGCGACACCGAGCGCGAGGCCGATGTACGCGGACGCGGCGTTGATGCCGTCAGCGGCGGCGGCGCTGCTCGCGGCGATCTCGCCCGCCACCCGGCGGAGGCTGTTCGGCAAGTCGCGACCCGTGCGCCGCTCGCCGTCGCCTCGATAGAGGATCGAGGTGACGGGATCGTACGCATGGTGCTCGCTGAGGCTCAGCCCGCCGAGCGCGTCGGCGTCGTTGTGCCAGGCGCCCAGGATGCTCTCCCATCGCCGGTGCAGCGTGATGTCCTGCCGCGTCATGTTCCCCGAGATCCGGTCGCCGCCCAGGCGGCCGAACGAGCTCCCGCTCCCCGATCCGACGAAGGTGCCGCTCAGGTTGGGCTTCTTGTACTCCCCCTCGTAGGTGTAGCCGATATCCACAACGACCGGCTGCTTCCCCGCGATGTCGCGGCCGAGAGCGTCCTTGCCGTCCCACTCGAAGACATACTCCTGGTTGGGCGCGCAGGGGCACGACTGGGCGTACCCGAAGCTGCGCCCGGCGATGGTCACGCCGACGCCGATCCGCAGGAGCTTCGAGTGGACCGTCGCCTTGGTCAGCGGGATCGGGAGGCGGTACAGGTCCCTTCGCCCCAGCGTCCGGTCGCTCTGGTAATGCAGGCTGAAGGGCGTGCCGCTCACGGGCAGCCGCTCGCCGAGGACCTGGCTCTCGCACTCGATGATCGAGCCGGTCGCCTTGCAGGTGTTGCACGGAAGGTCGGTCGCCGCGCCGGAGCCGTCGGGCGGCGGGACCGCGTCGTCCGGCGGCCCGAACGGCCAGTTCGCGTCCCACGGCGTGAAGTGCGTCACCTGGACTCGCCAGAGGCTCGTCCCCGCCGTGTACAGCGCGCCAAGCTGCTCGAGCTCCTCGGCGGTGATGCCCAGCTCGTCGAGCGCGCTCGCGTCGTCCGCCACGTCGTCGCCGTCGACGTCCAGCGACGCCACGCCGCCGCTCACGTCGAGGATCTCGATGACGCGCCCGTCCTCCGACGGAATCCATATCCCCTGCTGCGCATCGTAGTACCCGAGCGGGACAGGCGTCCCGACAGGAAAGCTCAGGAAGTTCTCGACGTAGAACGGGACCGGCTGCGTGAACTCGACGTTCGTCGCCCCGGCGGCGACCGCCTCGTCGAGCCCGAGCTCCACCGCATAGGTGTACGCGCTGGCCGCTGGCAGCGTACCCGGCATGGCCTCGGGGCCGTTCGGGCCGACCGTGTACTCGGTGGCGCGCACGTGTACCTCGGCCGGCAAAGCCACGGTCGTCATGGCCCCCGGCGGGCCGTTCGGGTCGGGCACGGTCATCGTCCCCGAGGTGCCCGGGGGGAAGAGCAACGTCGCCTGTCGCGTCCCGCTCTCGTCGGTCTGCACGCTCCCCCGCGCCACCTGGATCTCCGTCGCGCTGCCCAGCTCGACGGGCGTCACCACCGGATCGCGCTCGATCAGCACCACGTCGGGCGCGTCGGACCAGCGTTGCCAGGAGGTGGCCACTTGCCGCTGGGACGGCAGGTATCCGGCCTTCTCATAGCTGATCGTGAGCGGCTGGCCGCCGCGCACGACCAGCTCGAACGCCCCGTCGGCGCGCGTGAGCACCCGACCGAAGCTCTCGGCGTCCTCCACGTCGTGGCCCAGCACGCTCACCTGGACGCCCGAGATCGGGACCCCCGCTCTCGTGGCGACCTTGCCCTTGACGACCGCGACCGTGCCCGGGGCGAACGTCGCGGTCACGCCCGTCTGCGGCGCGCTCGGCCCCTGGTAGATGCAGCCCACGGCATCGATCAGCCGCGTGGCCACGGTCTGGTCCAGCGCCGGACAGGCGACGTGCGTCACGGCGCCGGTCGCCGGATCGCACATGTCGATCGTGCTCGGATCGCTATCGTCGGTCGAGATGGGCGTATGCAGAATACCCAGCACCGGGTCGCAGGTATCGGTCGTGCACGCATCGCCGTCGTCGAGCGTGCCGGTGCAGGTCGACTCGGTCGTGTAACAGACCTCCAGGCTCGGCCGCCGGCTGACCGTCGGCTCCTCGCTGCTCGGGAAGCTGGTGGTGAGGACCGGCGCCTCCTCCAGGAGGACGCCGTGGTTCGGGACGGTGCCCGCGAGCCACGCCGCGGCGAGCGAGGTCAGGTCGGCCGACCGGATCCCGGCACCGGGCAACGATTGGAACGACGCCGCGATCGCCGAGTCGAAGTCGCTCCCGTTCCCCAGGCTCTGCCAGGTCACCGTCGACTCGGTCCACGGCGAGAGGATGCGGTGGATGTTGATGGTGCTCGAGCTCGTGGTATCCCGGAAGATCTGCTCGAGCCGCAGCGTCGCGGAGACGACGTTCGCCCCGGCGGGCACCGGCGAGAGATCGAAGCGGAGGACGGCGTGCCGCACGCCGAACTCGGCCAGGGTGCCCGTGCGGAGGAGCACGGTCGAGTCGCTCCAGGTCGGGAAGGTCTCCCAGATGGTCGCGTCCTCCACCGCGCCGGCCGTCCCACGCTGGATCGTGACACAGGTCGGGTCCTCCAGCGCGAGCTTCGCGGTGCCGTGGAGCTCCTCGTTCGGCGAGCCCGAGCCGCAGCCGGCGCCGAACGCGATGGCGCTCAAGAGGACGCCGTTCGCGAGGAGGGGGTACCTCCGCCGGTACCTGTTCCGCGGCTCGAAGATCTCGAGCGCTTGAAGGGAGGCTCGTCGATGTCGTCTCGCGAGCAATCTAGCTGCTATTTTAGTCGCCATTGCACCTCCGCAGCGCGGAGCGCGTGCGTCACAGCAATGCGACATGCGCGCGCCGGCCTCGCTCGCGCCCGCGGTCACCTCGGTCGGTCACGCCCAGTGGCATTGACGCGCGAGGGGCACACGAGCGCCCTGAGAACATCCAGCGCGCGACCGAGCAACCCATGTACCAGCCGGCTCTCCTTCCCCCGCTCGGCATCGGCGACGCTCGATCGTCCTTCGTCCCGAGCACACGCTCAGCGGATGACCGTTACCACAGCAAACGTTCACGGGCACGCGTGCCAGGGTGCCAGGGTGCCAGGGTGCCAGGGTGCCAGCGTGCCAGCGTGCCAGCGTGCCACCGCGGGACGGGGCGATGGTCGCGCGCCCTTCGATGCCCTGGACCCCACAGGACCGCGAGGGCGACCCGGCTGGCGCGCCCGGGGTTGACATAGTGTCCAAACAACACTATGCTTCGTGTACCAGTAACACGAAGACCCACTACTTCGGGCCGGCGCCCGCGGAGACGCGGGCGACACGTCGACGCTCGCCTTCGATCGCCAGGGGACCTCCTCGTCGGCGCGCTCGGAAGCGCTGCTCGCTCTCGGGCTCTCAGCGCGCCCTCGCCGGGCGCAGAAGGGATGTTTATGTCTCGCGAGGCCGCTTTCTTTGCTGACCTGGGGGCAGGACCACGCCTCGAGATCGCCGGCGGCACCGTGACCGGGACGGACCACCTCGCGTTGGGCCGGCCCAACCAGGATGCCTTTGCCTTCCGGGCCGAGGGCGGCTGTCTTGCCGCGGTGGTCTGCGACGGCTGCGGCAGCGGCGCGCGCAGCGAGGTCGGCGCCGCGCTCGGGGCAAGGCTCGTGACCGAGCAGGTGCTCGGCGCGCTCCGGCGGGGCGGAGATCTCGAGTCGCCGGAGACCTGGGAAGAGGTGCGGCGCGGTGCGCTCGCGCCGCTCAGAACGATGGCGGTCGGCATGGGCGGGAGCCTCGCCGAGGTCGTGTCGACCTACTTCCTCTTCACCGTGGTCGGCCTCGCCATCTCCGGGGACAGGGCGTGCGCGTTCTCCCTCGGCGACGGCCTGATCGCCCTCGGCGACGACCTCCTGCGGCTCGGCCCTTTCCCGCGGAACGAGCCCCCGTACCTCGCGTACGGCCTGCTCGATCGCCCGCCGGGCGGCGAGGCGCCGCGCTTCACCGTGCACCGCGCCTTCCCGTCGAGCGCCCTCAGGACTGCCCTGCTCGGCACGGACGGCGCGATCGATCTCCTCGAGTCGTCGTCCCGGCAGATCCCGGGCGGCGGCGGCGCGGTCGGCCCGCTCTCCAGGTTCTGGGAGGACGATCGCATGTTCGCCAACCCGGACGCGGTGAGACGGCGGCTCGCGCTCATCAACCGCGCGGTGACGCGGCCTGTATGGAAGGAAGAGCGGATGGAGCGCGAGGGCGGGCTGCTGCGCGACGACACGACGCTCGTCGTCGTGCGGAGGGCGCAGAGCGCGCGCGACTGACCCGCGGCCCTGCGCGACTTCGCGGGGCGACAACACGGCTTTTCGTACGCCCGGAGGAGGCGAAGGTGGACGTTTATCTCGGTGCAAAGCGGGTTCGGCTCGACCCTCGGACCTCGATCGGCAAGGGCGGAGAGGCGGACGTGTTCGACCTGCGCGACGGCCGGGCGCTCAAGGTCTGGAAGACGCCCGATCACCCGGATTACGCCGGACAGGACGCCGAGCAGCGCGCCGCGCAGGACCGCATCGAGCGCCACCAGGACAAGCTGCGCGCCTTTCCCGGCGCGCTGCCCGCCCAGGTGATCGCGCCCGTCGAGCTCGCGACCGACAAATCGAAGAAGCGCATCGTGGGCTACGCCATGCGCCTCGTGCGCGGCGCCGAGCCGCTCCTGCGGTACGGCGAGCCGTCGATGCGCCACGGCGGGCTCTCGTCGGCCGCGATCTCCGAGGTGCTCTCCGGGCTCCACCGGACCGTGGAGGCGATCCACGCCCGGGGCGTGGTGATCGGCGACTTCAACGATCTCAACGTCCTCGTCGCCGGCGGCGAGGCGTTCGTCATCGACGCCGACAGCTTCCAGTTCGGCCCGTTCCTGTGCCAGGTGTTCACCGAGCGCTTCGTCGATCCGCTGCTCTGCGACCCTTCCCTGCCCCGGCCGGTGCTGGGGCGGCCTTATTCGCCCGACTCCGACTGGTACGCGTTCGCCGTGATGGTCATGCAGAGCCTGCTCTGCGTGGGGCCGTATGGCGGCGTCTTCCGGCCGCGGTCCGCGGCGGCGCGCGTGCCCGAGTGCGCGAGGCCGCTCCGCCGCATCACCGTGTTCGACCGCGAGGTGCGGTATCCGAAGCCGGCGATCCCCTACCGCGTGCTGCCCGACGATCTGCTCGACGCGCTGTACCGCATCTTCGTCGAGGATCAGCGCGGCGCCTTCCCGCGCCGCCTGCTCGAGGGGCTCGCGTGGACGCGGTGTGCGTCGTGCGGCGTCGAGCACGCGCGCCCCGCCTGCCCGACCTGCGCGGCCGCGGCGTCGGCGGCCGTCAAGGCGTCGACGGTGGTCCACGGCGAGGTGCTCGCGACGCGGCTCCTGAGCACGCGCGGGGTGATCCTCGCCGCGTCCGCCGGACCGGGCGGGCTCGCTTATCTCGTGCACGAGGGCGGGCGATTCCTGCGGGAGGACGGGTCGGTCGTCCTGTCCGGCGCGCCCCACCCCGCGATGCGGTTCGCGGTGCAAGGGAGGGCGACGCTGATCGGCCGCGGCGGCGAGCTCGTGGTGCTCTCGCCGGGGGCGCCGCCCGAGCGGATCCCGGTGGATTGCCTGGGGACGAGCCCCGCCTTCGGCGTGAGCGAGCGCGCCCGCTACTGGATCCGCGGCGGGAAGCTCCTGCGCAGCGGCAGGCCGGGCGCCGCCGCGCTGTCGGGCGAGGCGGGCGCCGTCCCGATGGGCGATGTCCTCGCCGGGCAAACGGTGTTCTGGGTCGGGCCCCGCTTCGGGCTCGGCTTCTACCGCGCCGGGAACGTCTCGATCGCGTTCGTCTTCGACGCCGAGCGGCCGGGCCTCAAGGACACGGTCAAGCTGCCTTTCCCCGGCGGCAAGCTCACCTCGGCCACGTGCGTGTTCGACGGGGCGGCGCCGCGCGCCGGCCGCGGGCGCGCGTGGCTCTTCCTCGCGGCCGAGCTGGCCGGCCGGACCGTGCACCGGTGCATCGTCGTGGCCGAGGACGGCGCCGTCGAGGCGGTCGCCGACGGCGAGGGGGGCGACGGCTCGTGGCTCGGCGCGCTCACGGGCAAGTGCGCGGCGTCCGGGTTCCTGCTCTCGGCGACCGACGGCGGCGTCGTCCGCGTCGAGGTCCGAGGGGGAGCGCTCGTGGAGACGCGGCAGTTCCCCGGGACCGAGCCGTTCGTCACCCAGGCTTCCCGGCTGGTCGTCGGGCCAGAGGGCCTGTTCGTCGTCGACGCCCAGGCGATCACCTTGCTTCGCATCGCGTGAATTCGATTCTGAGCCGATCGGCCCGCTCCCGCGGGCCGCACGAGAGGAGAGAGAGACCATGAAAACGACAGAGCTCCCGCTGCCCGCCTTCTACGATCCGAGGAACGCCGAGCGGTGGGGTTACCACCCCGACGAGACGGCGCTCCACGGCGCCGCCGCCGCGTGGCGGAAGGCGCACGGCGTCAAGCCGTCGGCCGCGGACGCGCGGAACGTGCACCTCCTGCTCATCGACGTGCAGAAGGACTTCTGCTTCCCGCAGGGCTCGCTCTACGTCGCCGGCAGGAGCGGCACGGGCGCGGTCGACGACAGCCGGCGCATCGCCGAGTTCGTCTACAAGAACCTCGCGTCCATCACGAACATCACGGTCACGATGGACACCCATTTTGCGTACCAGATCTTCTTCCCGTCCTTCTGGGTGGATCGCGAGGACCGGCCGCTCTCGGCGCACCGCGAGATCACGACGGCGCAGATCGACGCGGGGGAGGTGCGGCCGAACCCGGCCGTGGCGCGGTGGCTCTGCGGCGGGAGCTATCCGTGGCTGATGAAGCAGGTCCGGTACTACTGCGAGGAGCTCGAGAAGGCGGGCAAATACAAGCTGTACCTGTGGCCGCCGCACTGCATCCTCGGCAGCGACGGCCACGCGCTCGCGGGCGTCGTGCACGAGGCGCGGATGTTCCACGCGTTCGCGCGCGGGGTGCAGTCGTGGGTGGAGGTCAAGGGCGGCAACCCGCTCACCGAGAACTACTCGGTGATGCAGCCCGAGGTCTTGACGCGCCACGACGGCCAGCCGCTGGCGCAGCGGAGCACGCTCTTCCTGAAGACGCTGCTCCACGCGGACGCGGTGCTCATCGCCGGCCAGGCGGCGAGCCACTGCGTGCGCAGCTCGATCGAGGACATCCTGACCGAGATCGCGCTCACCGATCGCGCGCTCGCGAAGAAGATCTACGTGATGACGGACTGCATGTCGCCGGTCACGGTGCCCGACGGCAAGGGGGGGTTCATCGCCGACTTCACGGCCGAGGCGGACAAGGCGCTGAGCCGGTTCGCCGCCGCCGGGATGAACCTCGTGAAGAGCATCGACCCGATCGAGCGATGGCTCGTCTGAAGCAAAGAAGAGAAGAGAGGCGATGAACATGAGCAAAGACGACGGTAAGATGATGAATGGCGGTGGCTCGCTCGACATCGAGCAGCTGTTCGAGGCCGCGCGGGACGAGGGCGCGCTCTCGCCCGAGGCGATGCAGGCGCTGCACATCACGGATCTGGGCGCCCAGATCCAGGCCGGCTTCGGCGTGCAGGTGGACGACGTCGCGTCGTCGGAGGTGGTGCTCGTCACCGTGATGCCCGACGACTCGGGATCCATCAAGTTCGCCGGCAACGCCCGGGCGGTCCGGGACGGGCACAACCTGGTGGTGAGCGCCCTCGCCGACTCCAAGCAGCGCGACTCCATCCTCGCGCACAACCGCTACCTGAACGGGACCGTGCTGTATCCGTATTGCCCGATCGGCCAGGCGGTGAAGATGGACACGAAGAACTACGACCCCGAGCTCGGCACGCCGCTCTACGACCAGGCGGTGGTGCTCCTGGGAACCGTGATCGCGAAGGCGCAGGAGTTCGCGCTGAGCGGCGTCCCGGCGCGCACGGTCACGCTGATCATCTCGGACGGCGCCGACGCGGGATCGACGTGGGCCAGGGCCAAGGACGTGTGCGCGCTCGTCCGCGACATGCGCCGCGCCGACGCCCACATCGTGGCGGCGATCGGCATCGACGACAAGAACACCGACTTCCGCGCCGTCTTCCGCGACATGGGGATCGAGGACCGCTGGATCCTGACGCCGAAGAGCGACGCGGCCGACATCCGCAAGGCGTTCGCGCTGTTCTCGCAGTCGGCGGTGCGCGCCAGCCAGGGCGGCGCGTCGTTCTCGAAGACGGCCGCCGGCGGCTTCGGCGCATGAGCCGCGTCAGGCCGCGGCCGCCCAGGGAAGGACACCGTAACGGCGGCGCAGCTCCTCGACGTCCACATCCATGACCGACCAGAAATCCCAGTCGTCCATCAGGTCGATGTTCATCTTCGTGCCTCGAACGAACGAGCGCACGAGATCGTCGGCGAGCCCCGGCGTCGCCAGCATCCCCTGCTGCGAGGGCGCGAGCACCGTGAGCTTTATCCCTTGCTGGAGCTGGACCAGCAGGAACACCAGGATGCCGAACGGGTTCTCGCGGCGATACCCCGCCTGGAACGCGATCGTCAGCGCCTCGCTGCGGAGGTCGGTGCCGTAGCCGGCGAGGATGTGGCTGAGATCGTGGGTGAGCACGCCCTCGGGCACGCCGCGCTTCTCGCCGGGAAAGGAGAAGCCGTTCTCTCGATAGAAGGTGAAGAGCGCCTTGCCGAGGGTGCCCTCCGGGTACCCCTCGAGGGCGCGGTAGCGCGCGGCAACGGGCTCGTTCTCCAGGAGGCCGGCGAAGCTCGCGAGGTTCTTGGCGAGCCCGGAAACGCCGCCTTCGTCGAGCATGCGCCGCACGCTCTTGCCGAGCAGCGCGTTGCGGCTGATGTCGACGCGCAGGAGGAGCAGCCGCCGCTCGTAGAGGCGCTGGAGCTGGCGGACCGCGGGCGGGCGCGCCCCGAGCGCCGCGGCGAAGCGCTCGACCTCGAGCAGCTCGCGCTCGTCGATGCGCTCGCCGCACAAGGTCATCGCGCAGAGCCCGCTCACGAGCTGCTCGCGGAGCGCGGGCTCGCGAACGGCGGCCGCGAGCTCCTCGGGCGCGATCGGGGCGAGCGCGTCGATGTCGTGCGCCGTGTGGAGGAGGTGCCGCTGCACCGCGGCGATCGCGTCCCGCCGCGGCCCGTCGAGGGGACCGGCCGAGGTGAGGACGCCCTTGATGGCACGCAGACCCGCGTGGGCCTGCTCTTGGCTCGGAATGAGGTAGGTCATGCCGGAGAGGATGAGGACGAGGGCGCGTCCCGTCCTTGACCGGCGGCGCCAATGTGTTGACCGGGCGCGCCGCCGGGGCGGCTCGCAGGCAGGGGCGCCGGGAGGGTCTCTCTCCACGTCGCTGTCCCATTGTTCTGTCCAGGGAGCATGCGCCCGCCGTGGCAGCTTTGCGCCGTGGGCTCACCGTAGCCAGATCGCGACACACCGCGCGCGGGGCGGCCGTGGTACGGTGGGCGTCGCTTCTCCGCCGCTGCTGGGCACGCGCTCGTGCCCCGCAGATCGCGGAGCGCGGATCGACAGAGGGCCTCGATCGCGCAAGCGGGTGGCGACGCGCGCCTTCGCCGCGACAGCCTGCGATCGACAGGAGAGATGAGGGGGGTGGCCATGAGGTTTCAGGTTGCTTGTACGAACCGTGACAATCTTGAGCTCGATCGCGAGCTTGGACGCGCAGAGGCGGTGAGCGCCGACCGCGCGGACAGCGGCGATGTGCCGTTCGCGGTCCCTCGACAAACCCGGGTCATCAAGGCGAGCCGGGGCAGCGCCGGAGAACAGACGATGCTCGACGGTCGGGAGGCCCCGAGCGCCCGCGGGATCGTCGAGCACCTGCTCAAGAGCAGGCCGGGGGAGTACGACAGCCGGGCGGCGCAACTCCTCGCCACCGCGTCGGCGTGGGCGTACTCGGATATCGACACCTTCACCAGGATCATGGGCCGCCGGGGCCTCCAGGGGGCGACGTGCGTCGAGGTCTCGCTCACCAACGAGGAGCTCTTCGTCGACACAAGCGCATACCTGGTCCAGAGCCCGTGCAAACAGCTGGCGATCCTCTGCTTCCGAGGGACGAGGCTGAGGAACGTGATCACCTGGCTGACGGACGCCGCCGTGAAGCCGGAGCCGTTCCACGCGGCGGGGACGGTGCATGGCGGCTTCTACCGGGCCGCCCGGGCCGTGTGGTCGCCCCTCCTGGTGATGCTGAGGGGCGCGCTCCACGGGCGCCGCGTCGACGACGAGCTCTCGCGGGAGATCGAGAGGACCGCCGTCCGCTCGGTGACGCTCGACGGGCTCGTGCGCAGCGTCGACGAGGCGCGGCTCGACAAGGTTCTCGAGGAGGTGCGCGCGGTCAAGAAGCTCATCGTGCAGGACGCCAAGGAACGGCTGCTGGACAAGGTCGCTCCGGAGAGCGCCGGCAGAGGACGGCCGGAGGACGCTTCCATGGCGCCCGGGTGTGACGAGAGCACCTCGTCCGCGCCGCCGGCGGCCCTGGCGCCCCACGCGGCCGCTGGACACCTGCGCGCGCGTGAATCCGGACCGAAGCGCGCAGAGGAGCCCACGCTGAAGGCGCTCTACATCACCGGCCACAGCCTGGGAGGCGCGCTGGCGGTCCTCGCCGCGTCGCAGCTCTTCATGGCCAACGAGGCTCCAGAAGACGCGGTGGAGGACCTCCAGGCGCTGCAGGGGTGCCTGCGCGGCGTCTACACCTTCGGGCAGCCGATGGTCGGCAACAAGGTGTTCGCCGACAAGCTCGGCCGGTGCTTCGGGGACCGGCTGTTCCGCCATATCTACGGGGTGGACGTGGTGCCGTCGCTCCCGCCGATCTCGACGGGGCCGTTCTCGCATTTCGGCCAGGAGCTGCGCGCCAACGGCGCCGGCTGGGGCGAGCACGCCGGGAAGGTGAACCAGACCTGGTCCGCCACCTTGGGCCTCGCGCTCGGGGTTGCGGCCTTCGTCATCGAGCAGCTGCCTTTCCTCCACTGGATCAAGCTGCGCTTCTCGCTGGCCGACCACTCGCCGCTCACCTACCTCCGCGTGTCCCAGCGGAGGGACTCGGTGACCGAGTTCGACTGATTGGGCCCGCCTCCGCGCCGTCAGGCGGAGCGGCGGTACGCGGCGGGGCTGTGCCCGGTCCAGCGGCGGAACGCGCGCGAGAAGGCGCTCACCTCGGAGAAGCCCAGCAGGAACGCGACCTCGGAGATGGTGCGGCCCCGCTCACGCATGTGGGCGATCGCGAGCTTGCGGCGCGCCTCGTCGAGGACGCCCTTGTAGCTCTCGTCCTCGTCGCCGAGCCTCCGCTGCAGCGTCCGCGCGCTCATGCCGAGGGCGCGCGCGGCGTCGGCGACGTCGGGGACGCCGCGCCCGAGCGCCTCGAGGAGGTGGCGCTCGAGGGCGCCGCGCACGCTCGGCTCGGCCGGCAGGCGGGCGAGCAGCTCGTCGGCGTGCCGGCGGAGGACCGCGCCGAGCGCCGGGTCCGACCGCAGCGTGGGGGCGTCGAGGAACGCGGCGTCGAAGAGGATCGCGTTCTCGTCCGCGCCGAAGGCGAGCGGCGCGGCGAGGAGGCGGTCGTACTCGCCGCGCTCCGCCGGGGCGGGATGGGCGAGCGTGATCCGGTGCGGTGTGAAGGACAGGCCGGTGAGGGCGCGGGCGCGCAGGACCCACAGGCCCACGATGAAGCTCGAGAGCTGCGGCGGCGCGACGGCGGACGAGAAGCGCTGCGTGACGCGGGCGCGCGCGCCGTCCACGGAGAGCCGCACGTCCGAGGCATCGTGGATCAGGCGCTGATAGCGCAGCACGCAGCCGATCGCCTCGCGCACGGTGGCGCACTGGGCGGTGACGAAATCGACGACGTCGAACAGCTGGCCGACGAGCAGCTCGGCCGCGTGCAGGCCGAACGCCGGGTCGCGCGCGAGCTCGGGGACGCGGGTCCACGCGCGGACGACCGTGTCGTGGGGGACGCGGGCGGTGGGATCCTCGAGCTGGGCGGGGTCGACGCCGGCGACCGCGAGGGCCTCGCGCGGGTCGACGCCGGCGCGCGACGCGGTGAGGACGCAGAGTCGGATGGCCTTGATGCAGCCGGTGGGGCCCATGGCGCTCGCTCCCTGTCGTATCCGATCTTGCGCCCGCCATCACGACGGCGCGCCGTCGCGCGGGGGACGAGGCCGGCGCGCGGAAACTCTCCCCCTCCTCTGGCTTTTTCCGGGTCTCCCCCTCCCCTTGCGGTCCGCGGTGGCGCCTGGTAGCCGTGCCCGTCCTGCGGCCCTCCGCGCGCCTCATCGCCTCGCGGCGGCGCCGGTGCGCGCGGGGCTCCGAGGTGATTTCCGATGGCGGTCGTGCGGTGGAGAGCGTTGGAGCGGCGCGTGATTCAGCACTCGCCGTGGCGGAGGATCGAGGACGTCACCTTCGAGCTCCCGGACGGGCAGATCCGCACGTTCTCGCTCAAGAAGGAGGGGCGGGCCGTCTGCGTCCTCGCCATCTCCCGCGAGAGGCGGGTGATCCTGGCGCGCCAGTACAGGCCTGGCCCCGATCGGATCCTCGACGAGCTCCCCGGCGGCGGCGTCGAGCCGGGCGAGACCCCGGAGGACGCGGCCGCGCGCGAGCTGCTCGAGGAGACCGGGTATGTCGCCGGACGGCTCCTGCCGCTCGGACGCCCGCTGGAGTGCGCCTACTCGACCATCGAGCGCCACGCGTTCCTGGCCGTGGACTGCGCGCGCGGGGGGGCGCAGGCGCTCGACGAGACCGAGTTCATCGACGTGATCGAGAAGCCGATCGAGGATTTCGTCGCGCAGCTCAGGGAGGGCGCCTGCACGGATCCGGAGGTCGGGTGGATGGGGCTTTACGAGCTGGGCTGTCTGAGGGCGAACGCCTGATCCGCGCCCGCCTCCCGCGTCGGGGGCGTTGCGAGCCCTGCCGGGCGCCGGCTGGGCTATGCTGGAGCGCATGCGCAGGCACGACCACGTCCTCCTCGCTCCCGGCGCAGACGCGTCCGGTCGCAGGCTGAAGGCGCCCTCGTCCAGCCCGGCGCGCCTGCGCGTCGACGACCGGCTGGCCCCGCCCGAGACGCGCGTTGAGTACCTCGACGGCGCCGAGATCTTCGCCGCCCCGGCCGACACGCCGCATGCGACGCAGCATTTCGATCTGACCTACGTCCTCGGCGCCCACGTCGCCCCGGGCTACCGGGGCGCCGTCGACATGCTCACCCGGGTCGACGAGGGCAGCGATTACGCGCCCGACGCCAGCGTCTTCGCGCAGAAGCCCGACCGGGGGGGCCACCGGCGGCTGGAGGAGCTGGCCTTCGAGGTCAGCGACAAGCAGGCCCTCGCCGTTCCGACCAGCAAGGCGCGCCGGCTGATCGATCGAGGCGTGCGGCGGGTGTTCTGCATCCTGGTGAAGCAGCATCGGGTGCTCGAATGGTCGCGCGAGACCGATGGCTGGCGGACGCTCCCGAAGGATGCGGTCATCGAGGACCCGTGCCTCGTGCGCCCGCTGCCGCTCCAGGCCTTGCTCGACGCCGCGTCCTCGGACGACGCCGTGGCCCGCGCGCTGCTCCAGAAGCGCGTGCCCGCGCTCGAGGCGGCGCTCGCAGAGGGCGAGGCGCGCGGAGAGGCGCGCGGCGTGGCGCTCGGAGAAGCGCGCGGCGTGACGCTCGGCGAGGCGCGCGGAGAAGCGCGCGGCGAGGCGCGCGGCGAGGCGCGCGGCGCGCTGCTCGGCGAGATCCGGATGGCGCAGGAGGCCATCACCACGGTGCTCCAGGCGCGCGGGGTGGCCGTTCCGACCAAGGTGGCGCGCACGATCGCCGGCTGCGACGACCCGAGCAAGCTGCGTCGATGGCTCAAGCGCGCGGCCACCGCGGCGACGGCGGCCGAGGTCGTCGCAGGCGCCCGGCGCAAGCGCTGACGGTCGGTCGTCAGTCGGCGCCCCCGCCGCGGCGGACGAGCTTCTTCTCGCTCGTCCGCCGCTTCTCGTCGAGCCGCCTCGCCTTCGACGCCCGCGTCGGCCGCGTCGGCCTCCGCAGCGCCGGCACCTCGAGCGCGCGCAGGATCAGCGCGCGCAGCTTCTCGCGCGCGTCGTCCAGGTTGCGCTGCTGATCGCGCGTCAACTGGCTCACGATGAGCAGCCGCCCTTCGGCGTCGAGGCGGCCGCGCGCCAGCGCGCGCAGCCGCGCCTTGGCGCCCTCGTCGAGCTCCGGCCATGCGGCGAAGTCGAAGCGCAGCTCGACCTTGGAGGCGACCTTGTTGACGTTCTGGCCGCCGGGCCCCGACGCGCGCACGGCGCTCCAGCTGAGGAGCGCGGCCGGGGCGGTCAGCGCATCGTTGACGACGAGGGGGTGGGACACGGCGGCTCGCTCCGCCCTGCGGCAGGCGCGAGCGCCGCGCGGGGCACCTGACGCGTAGCACGCGCGGGCCCGCGGCGAGAGCGTCGGCTGCCCGCCTCGAGAGCGTCGGCTCCCCGCCGGGCGCCGGCTCCCGGCGGAGCGTCAGCTCCCCGCGGCCTCGCCGGGGTCCCCCGGCCGGGGCGGGACCTCGACCAGCCGCGCCTCGTCGCGCTTGCTCAGCTTTGCGCCTTGCCGCGAAGCGCCGTAGACGTTCGCCCCGTCGAGCTCCGCGTCGCGCAGGTCCGCCCCGTCGAGCCGGGCGAAGGAGAGGTCGGCCCCGCGCAGCCGGCTGGCGCGCAGGTTCGCGCCCGAGAGATCGGCGCGCACGAGGCGGCAGCCGCCGAGATCGGCGCGGTGGGCGAGCACCCGACCGAGCGACGCGCCGTCGAAGCGAGCCTCCGCGAGCCGCGCCTGCCGCAGATCCGCGCCGGTCAGGCGGGCGCCCTCGAGATCGGCGCCGCTCCCCTGCGCGCGCTGCAGGTTGGCGCCCGTCAGGTCGGCGCCCGCGAAGACCGACGAGGCGCAGCTCGTGCGCGACAGGTCGGCGCCGGTCAGGTCGGCGCCCGCGAAGCGCGAACCGTCGAGCTTTGCGCCCTGCCAGACCGATCCGGACGCGGCCGCATCCTGGAACGAGCACCCCGTGAGCTCCGCGCTCGGCGCGCGCGCGTTCCCGAGCCTGGCCCGGTCGAACGCGGCGCCGGCGCCGCGCGCGTCGTCGAGGCGGGCTTCCAGGAGCGACGCGCCCGTGAACCGCGCTGCCGCGAGCGAGGCGCCGGAGAGGTTGGGGGCGAGCAGGTCCGCGCCCTCGAACGAGGCGCTGTCCCAGAGCCCCCGCGCGAAGCTCGCCCGCGCGCCGGTCACGGCCGCGAGGCTCGCCCCTGCGCCGCGGGCCGAGGCGAGGATCGCCTCGTGCAGCGTGGCGCCGTCGAGCCGCGCGCCCTCCAGCACGGCGCGCGACAGGTCGGCGCGGGTCAGATCCGCGCCCGAGAGGTCTGCCCCGCCGAGATCCGCGCCCGCGAGCTTCGCGTCGGCGAGGCGCGCCCCGGCGAGCTTGCTCCCGCGCAGGCTCGCGCCCTGGAGGTCGAGCGCGGACAGCGAGGCGCCGCTCAGGTCGAGCCCGCTCAGGTCCGCGTGCGCGAGCTCGAGCCCTCCGAGCAGCTCGCCGGCCCGCAGCCGCGCGATCACCTCGGCCCGCAGGCGTTCATCCGCGGGGTCCACGGCGGCGGCGCCCGCGGCCGGTGCCGCGCCGGCGGCGCCCGCGGCCGGTGCCGCGCCGGCGGCGCCTGCGAGGTCCGGGGGCGCCACGACGCCAGCCGCCGGGGGATCGGCGGCCCGGGGCACGGCCGCCCGCGGCGCCACCACCGCCGGCGGAGCGCCCACGCCGGCCGGCGTGCTCCCGGCCGACCCAGCTGCCGATGGCCCCAGAGGCGCAGGCGCGTCCTCGGTCTCCGGCACGAGCTCCTGCTCGTCCGGCGGCTCGACGTCGATGAGCACGGTCGCGCTCTCGTCGATCGATCGGAGCAGCGCGGCGGGCCTGGGCTGCAGCGCGGGCTCCGGGGGAGCCCACGGCGCTCCCGGGATGGGCGCGGCCGGCTGCGCGGGCGGCCCGGGCGGCGCCAGCGCGAACGGCGCGAGCGGCGCCTGCAGCTGCGTCGCCAGCTCCTCCGGGTCCTGCATCCGCGTCTCCTCGTCCACGAGGGTGGCGCCCGACCATCGCGACGGCCGCGACCCCCGCGCGGCGCTCGCGCCGGGCGAGGCCTGCGCCTGGGCTGCCGCGCTCACCGGCGAGAACGGCAGCACCGGCGCGCTCGACCTCGACGCGCCGCCGACGGGCAGCGTCGTGCCGAGGTCGTCAGGCGCGCTCGACCTCGACGCGCCGCCGACGGGCAGCGTCGTGCCGAGGTCGTCCGGCGCGCTCGGTCGGCCGTGCAACGAAGGCGCGGCCTTCTCCAGGCTGGGCCACGAGAGCGGACGGCCCGGCATCTCCAGGCCGGCGCACACCCGGATCGACGCCCGCTCCTCGGCGCGCTCGAGCGCGAAGCTGCCGCGCCACACGATGGAGCAGATCTGGCGATCCACATCGATGACGAGCATGTCGGCGGCCAGATCGACGGGCCGCCCCTGCCCGCCCCCGCCCGCCGGATAGCGACGCGCCAGCGCCCGCGCCGAGGGGAGCTGCGTCTGCACCCGCGGCAGCTCGGGGTGCAGCCCGTCGAGCACGAGCCACTCGTCCCCGTGCAGGAACGGCAGCTGCTGATCGGGCGGCGCCGCGTGAAAGTAGCGCCAGTCGAAGCCCGCCGTCGGCCCGGCCTGCTGCGGCTCGCCGCCCCGCGGCTCCGCGCCGCCGAGCAGCCGCTGTCGCGCGGGCCACCGCGGCGAGATCGGCCCCATCCCGGCCGGCCGCGTGGGCTGAACGGGGTCGAGCAGGTTCGGCAGCGCCGGCGCGGCGCTGGACGCGGCGCCGACCCCCACGGGGTTGTCGGACACCCCGGGCCCGCCGAAGGCGCGCTCGTAGACGAGCGGCATCCGCTGGAACGGCTGCGATCTCCACGGCGGGACGGGGGCGCGATCCCCGACGATCTTGATCCGCTTGTCGAGCAGGCGCGCCTCCCCGCGGTAGATCGCCAGCCGGGTGATCATCGTCGCGACCGGCTGCCCGCCCGGCGCGCACGCGTGGCCGGTCAGCACCACCCCCACGCTCGGCAGGTACGGCGCGACCTCGCTCGCCGCCTCGAGCGAGCCCGAGGGGCCGTGACGGTCCTCGCGCACGATCGGAAGCGGCGCGATGGGCCAGGCGAGGCGATCGTGCGCGAGGGCCAGCGTGGCCTTGACGATGACCGTGACCCGCTGCGCGCTCCCGGCCTGCCACAGCACCGAGCCGCACGAGACGGCGTTCAGCGCGACGACTTGGACAGGCCACGGCGAAGTCACGTGCGGCGGATCGGGCCCGGCGAGGCAGACGCGAGGGCGAGCGTCCACTTTAAGCCCGCCGCCCCGCGGACGACAAGCGCGAGGCGTGGCGGGCTGCCTCGATCCGCGCCCGATCGAGGCACGAGGCGACACGCCGCACGCCGCGCGGCGCCGCCTTCCTGCGGAGCGCTGCGGGGCGGGCCAGCCCACACCCAGGCCCTGAAGTCCCCGGCCGCGCCGCTCGCCGCGGCCTTTCCGCCCTCCGCGCTCAGCCCGCGGCCATCGCGGGCGCGGCGGCGCCGTCGCGCCGCACGCGGCGGTGGATGAGCTCCTCCAGCCAGCGCTCGAACGCCTTGCCCTCGCGCTCGTCGGGGTCGTCGCGGATCACCTCCACGCCCTTCTCGGCGCGGCCGCCGCTGCGCTCGACGACGGTCTCGACGAGCGAGGTCCACGTGTACGTCTGGATCGCCCCGCCCAGCGTCTCCATGATCAGGAGGTCGGCGAGCGTCGAGGCGCGGTTCCACGTCTGCACCTCGAAGCGGACCGCCCCATCGTCGCCGGGCGCGGGCTCGGCCAGGAAGCGCACGGCGCCGGCCAGCGGGTGGCCCTCGAGGGTGGCGAGGGTGATCGCGCGGGGCGAGACCTCCTCGACGCGCACCTGGACGTGCCCGCGCAGCGGCAGGGCCATCGTGAGCGTCGCGCCCGGCGCGATGCGCGTCGGGCTCTCGGGCTCCGCGCCGACGATGACCGTCTTGCGCGGGGTCAGCGCCGGGAGCTCGTCGCGCACGAGGGCGATGAGCCCCTCGGCGTCGAGGCGCGCGCCGCGGATCACGGCGCGGTAGATCTTGCGGTGCATCGGGCCGAGCCCCTCGGACGGGAGCCGCTCCGGGAGCGAATCGCCGAGCTTGGCCAGGCTCTCGTCGAGGGGCGTCCCCTTCACGCCGAGCACGTCGAGGGCGCTCTCGCGGCCCTCGGGGATGACGTTGCCCTCGGTCACCATCGTGATCTGGTCGGCGTTGACCGGCGTCTCGATGCCGAATTTCGCCGCGAGCTTCGCCCCGGTCGACTCGATCCACGCCGGCAGCGGGATCCGGGTCGGGTGCCGGTCGGTCATGGCCTCGAAGCGGTCGAGCACCTTGTTCATCGAGGTCAGCTCCGGGCCCGCCAGGTCGAGCTCGCGCCCCGCCAGGTCGGCGCGCTCGGCCGCGATGGCGAGCGCCTCGCCGCAGTCCTCGCACCAGATCGGCTGGAACGGATCGTCGCCCTTGCCGACGAGCGGCACGACCGGCAGCGTGCGCACCATCTTGAGCAGGAGCGAGATCTGCTCGTCGCCCGGCCCGAAGACGTTGCCGGGTCTGATGATGATCCACTCGCGCGAGAAGGTGCGGGCGATCTCCTCGCCCGCCTTCTTCGAGCGATGGTAATCCGACTCGCCGCGATCGGCGCCCAGCGACGAGACGTACACGAAGCGCTGGACGCGCGCTCGCTCGGCCTCGGCGACGATGTTGCGTGTGCCCTCGACGTTCACGCGCTCGAACGTGACCTCCGGCGGCCGCTCGGCGACGGTCGCCGCCAGGTGAATCACAGCGTCGCACCCGTCGGCGGCGCCGCGGATCGACGCGGCGTCGCCGATGTCGCCGTCGAACGCCTCGACGTCGCCCTCGAACGGCTTGCGATCGTCGCTCGCGTGGCGCGACAGGAGCCGGACGCCGTGCCCTCTCCGCAGGAGCCGCCGCACCACCTCCGGGCCCACCACCCCCGTGCCGCCGGTCACCAGAACCTTCATCGTCCGTTCTCCTTTGCACCCATCGGACGGGCCAGGACAGGCGAAGGCCGTGCCAGCCCCAGCTCGCAGCGTGCCCGGGGCTTGCTTGCAGGCGGGGCATGAGCCCGCGCACGACCGGCGCGCAGCGCCCCGCCGCCTCCTCGCCGCGCGCCGCAGGCGCCTCGCAGGGGCCGCTCGTCACGCCCGACGGCCGCTACCTGATCGTGCGCGGCCGCCTGTGGCGTCGGGCCGACCCCGCGCTGCCGGAGGAGGCGCGGAGGCGCCTCGTCTCCGAGCTCATGGCGGCGCGGCGCGAGGTCGGCCGCGCGCTGCGCGCGGGCGACGCGGGGGCGCTGCGCGCGGCCCGCCGTCGCGTGAACGAGGCGAAGATCGCGCTGGGCGAGCGGGGGCCGCCGTGGTGGAGCGACGGCGCGCCCGACGAGAACCGCCGCCTCGTCGCGTCCACGAGCTATGCGCGCTGGTACGACGCGCTCTGCGAGGAGGAAGGGCTTGCGCGGTAGCGTCGCCCGTGCAGGGCGAGCCTGCCGCTTCCCCTATCCTGCGAGGATCTCATCGAGCGAGCTGGCGCTCATCGCTCGCAGCAGCCAGCGCTGCAGCGTCGCTGGGTCCTGACAGGCCCAAAGGCGCGCGCGCGGCTCGTCCGGGCACGGGATGCCGCGCATGGCGAGCGCGGCCAGGAGGGCCTCTCGCAGGCCCGTCATGGCCGCCTCGGCCTGCGCCTGCGCCTGCTCGGCCTGCGCCTGCGCCTGCTCGGCCTGCGCCTGCGCCTGCTCGGCCCTCGACTCCAGGCTCTCCATCATGCCTTTCAAGCGGCCGATCAGATCCGCGGAGCCGAACAGCTCGGCCATGCCGTAGAAGAACTGCAGCCGGTCGCCGACGACCGCCAGATCGAGGCCCAGCACCGCCGAAGCGTAACGCCCCATCTGCGGCACGATGCGCTGGTAGCGCGCGGCATCCGGCGCGGGCAGCCGATAGCCGTGGACCTGCTGCCGGAGCCGGTCGTAGACGAAGTACTCCGGGATCCCCAGGCGCGCGTAGCGCTCGACGTTGGCGACGAGATCCTTCTTCCGGTCCCCCTGATGCAGCACCTCCAGCACCAGGCTCAGCCCCCTGCCCTCGTCGGCCACCACCCACGCCATCCGCGGGTCATCCTCGGGCTGCGGAACATCCAGCACCGCGAGGATGTCCGGCGCGAACACCTCCTCGCCCGGGTACAGGACCGCCAACTCCTCGGCGAGATAGATGGCGCGCCCCGTCGTCCCGAAGTGCAGGGTGAGCATGTCAATCGCGCGCCCCTTGGCCTTGTGGTGGGGCCGCCCCTCGGCCATCGCGCTCTTCGGGTCCGACAGCGCGTCGAGGATCTTCACCAAAAGGGCCTCGCGCTCCGCCGGCGTCATCGCGCGCCATTCGGCCTCCGTCGGAGCGATCGGCGGGGGGACGGGCGGCCGCGGCGTTCCAGGGGAGGGCAGGACCATGCCGAGGACCTTAGCACCCACCTCGCCGCGCCGGTCATCGGCGTGACCGGGCTCGCTCGCCCGCCCTTGCGCGCGCGCCGCTCAGGACGCCTTGCGGCGCGCCGACTCCCACCCGCGCCGCACGGCGCTCTTGGCCTCGTCCCACGTGCGCCCGCTCTTGAGGTCGTTCCACTCCTCCCGGAGCTTGCCCTCGACCCGGTCGTCCCAGTCGCGGTGCTCGCTGTACTGGCTCGCCGCGCCCCAGCCGTAGCGCAGCCCCGGCTCGACGTCGTCCCAGTCGCTGTTCGGCACGTGCCGCGGCGGGATCGGCTGCTTGCCGAGCGCCTGCTTCACCGTGTCGTCGATGTCCTGGTTGAGCTCCTGCCCCTTGTCGTTCGTGAAGTCCGCCTTGGTCTGCTCCCAGTCGCGGCGCAGCGCTTCCTTCACGCGCTCCCAGCCGGACGTCTTGTGCTCATCCCACCACCTCGGATTGATCGACTGCGTCATGGGGTCCTCCATCGGTTGCGCTGAAAGGGGCCAGCACGGAGGCCGAGCCCGGCGCGTGGAGGGGGGCCGATACACGAACGGTGCCGCAGCGAGCGCACGCAGAAATGACCAGGAAATACAGACGTTTACAGCAGCGCCCTGGCCGCCGCCGCGCCGTCGCTCCGCGGCTGGAAGAGGCGCCCCCCGCGGCAGGCAGCCACGCATGAGACAAGCTGCCTCAGCGCACCCCCCGGGGGCTCCGCGCAGCCCCAGCGCGGGGCGCGACGCGCCGGATCACCCGGCGGGGCGCGCGCCCTCGTCCCACGCCGGCAGCGCGCAGCGGAGCGTCGCCCCCTCGCCGGGGCCGCGCTCGGCCCACAGCCGGCCGCCGTGCGCCTCGACGATCGAGCGGCTGATCGCCAGGCCCACGCCGAGCCCCCGGGCCTTCGTCGTGAAGAAAGGCTCGAAGATCCGCTCGAGATCCCCGGCCGCGACGCCCTCGCCGGAGTCCGTCACCGAGAGCTCGACGCGGCCTCCGCCGCCCGCGTGCGTCCGGACCACCACGCGGCGCGCCTCGGGCGGGCGCGAGGAGACCGCATCGAACGCGTTGACCAGCAGGTTGCCGAGCACCTGCTGCAGCCCGGCGCCGTCGCCCCGGACGCGCGGCAGGCCCGGCGCGAGCTCGCTCCGCACGGTCGCGCCCGCGCGGAGCGCGGCGCCGGCCAGGAGCCGGCGCACCTCGCGGACGAGCTCGTTCAGGTCCAGCGCGGCCGCGCCGAGCTCGCCCTCGCCGAGCCGCGCGCGCATCCGCTGGATCACGTCCGCGGCGCGGCGGTCGTCCGCCGCGATGTCCTCGAGCGCGGCGCGCACCTCGACGAGGTCCGGCGGGGTCCGCGCGAGCAACCGCTGCGCCGCCTGCGCGTTGCTCAGGATCGCGGCGAGCGGCTGGTTCAGCTCGTGCGCGATCGACGCCGCGAGCGCGCGCATCGCCGACACCCGGCTCAGGCCCGCGAGCTCCTCCCGCGCCGCCTGCGCCTCGCCCTCGGCGGCCCGGCTCAGCGCGATCGTGCGCTCCAGGCGCCGGATCTCCGCGCGGAGCGCCTCCGTCCTCCGCGTCACCTCGAGCTCCAGCGAGGCCCGGGCGCGCGCGAGCTCCTCGTGCATCTCCGACATCGCCCTCGCCGCCGCGCGCGCGGCGAGCTGCGCCCGCACGCGCGCCACGAGCTCCTCGCGGACGAACGGCCTGGCCACGCCGTCGACCGCGCCGAGCTCGATGCCCCGCGCCCGGCCCGCCGCGTCGGCGAGCGCGGTCATGAAGAGGATCGGGATCTCGTGCGTCGCCGGGTCCTCCTTGAGGCGCCGGCAGATCTCGAACCCGGAGAGGCCCGGCACCGCAGCGTCGAGCAGGACCAGATCGGGCTCCTCGCAGCGGATCTGCTGGAGCGCCGCCTCCCCATCGCCGACCTCCGCGACGTCGAACGGCTGGCCCGCCAGGGCCGCCGAGAGCAGCCCGCGGCTCTCGGGATCGCCGTCCACGAGCAGGACGAGCGGCGGTCGGGCTCGCGCCAGCCGGGAGCCCGACGCCAGCGGGTCGGCGCGCGCGTCGAGCGCCTCGCCGCCCTGGACCCCCTCGGCGACCTGGGCGCGGGATCGAGGTGCTGCCATGACAGACAGTCTGTGCCACGCCTCCCCCGCGGTCGACCATGGGACCTTGGTCTCAGGGCGCGCCCTCGCGCCACACCGGCAGCGCGCAGCGGAACGTCGCCCCCTGGCCGGGGCCGCGCTCGGCCCACAGCCGGCCGCCGTGCGCCTCGACGATCGAGCGGCTGATGGCGAGGCCGACGCCGAGCCCATGGGCCTTCGACGTGAAGAACGGCTCGAAGATCCGCTCGAGGTCCGCCGGGGGGATCCCCTCGCCGGAATCTGCCACCGAGAGCTCGACGCCGCCGCCGGCCGTGCGGGCCCGCACCACCACGAGGCGCGCCTCGGGCGGACGGCGGGAGACCGCGTCGAGCGCGTTGACGAGGAGGTTGAGGAGCACCTGCTGGAGCTGGATACCGTCGCCCCGGACGCGCGGCAGGCCCGGCGCGAGCTCGATCCGCACGGTCGCGCCCGCGAGGAGCGCCGCGCTGGCCAGGAGCCGGGCCACCTCGCGGACGAGCTCGCCGAGGTCCAGCGCGACCGCGCTGAGCTCGCCCTTGCGGAGCATCGCGCGCATCCGGTCGATGACCTTCCCGGCGCGGCGGCCGTCCGCCGCGATGTCGTCGAGCGCGGCGCGCGCCTCGGCGATGTCCGGCGGGGCCTGCCCCAGGAGCCGCCGCGCCGCCTGCGCGTTGCTCAGGATCGCGGCGAGCGGCTGGTTCAGCTCGTGCGCGATCGAGGCCGCGAGCTCGCTCATCGCCGACACCCGGTTGAGGTGGGCGAGCTCCTCCTGGGCCTTCCGCACCTTCAGCTCGGCGGCCCGGTTGAGCTCGAGCTCGCGCTCCAGGCGCTGGTTGGCCGCGCGCAGCTCCTCCGTCCGCCGCGCCACCTCGAGCTCCAGCGACGCCCGGGCGGCCGCGAGCTCCTCGTTCTTCTCCGACAGCGCCCGCGCGGCGGCGTGGATCGCGAGCTGCGTCCGCACGCGGGCGACGAGCTCCTCGCGGACGAACGGCTTGCTCACGTAATCGACCGCGCCGAGCTCGAGCCCGCGCACCCGGCTCGCCGTGTCGGAGAGCACGGTCATGAACAGGACGGGGACGCCGCGCGTCGCCGGATCTTCCTTGAGCCGGCGGCAGACCTCGAAGCCGGAGAGGCCTGGCATCACGGCGTCGAGCAGGACGAGATCGGGCACCTCGCGCCGGACCTGCCGCAGCGCCATCTCCCCGTCGATGGCCACCGCGAGGGTGAGCGGCTGGCCCGCGAGGGCCTCGGAGAGCAGCTTGAGGCTGCTGGGGTCGTCATCCACCAGCAAGACGAGCGCGTGGCGGTCCGACGCCATGGGGAGAGCAGATGCCAGCGCGCCGTCGGGTGCGTCAAGCGCTTCGCTGCTCGGCCCGCCTGCCCGCGGTTGACGCCCTCGGTGGGTTCGGCGTGAAATGCGGCGCTGCCATGCACGTGACCGGGCCCACAGTGTTTGTGGTGGACGACGACCCCTCGGTGCTGCGCGCCCTCGAGCGGCTGCTGCGCTCGGCGGGGTATGCGGTGGAGGGGTACGCGTCGCCCGAGGCGTTCCTGGAGCGCGCCCCCGCGGAGCGGCCGGGCTGCATGGTCGTCGATCTGCGCATGCCCGGCCTGGGCGGGCTCGAGCTGCAGGACGAGCTCTCGCGCCGGGGCTGCCCGCTGCCGGTCGTGTTCCTGACCGGCCACGGCGACGTGTCGAGCTCGGTGCGGGCGATGAAGGCGGGCGCGGTCGACTTCCTCACGAAGCCCTGCGACGACACCGACCTGCTCGCGGCGGTGGAGCGCGCCATCGCGCGCGACGCCGAGGCGCGCGCCGCGCGGGGCGAGCAGCAGGCGCTGCGGACGCGCTTCGAGGCGCTCACCCCGCGCGAGCGCGAGGTGTGCCTGCGGGTCGCGCAGGGCCTCCTGAACAAGCAGATCGCCGACGAGCTCGGCGCGGCCGAGAAGACGATCAAGGTGCACCGCGGCCGGGTGATGGAGAAGCTCGGCGTGGAGTCGGTGGCGGAGCTCGTGCGGCTCGTGGACCGGCTCGAGCAGGGGCCGTGATCCCGCGAGCGGACAGGCTCGATCGATCCGGGGCTGCAGTGACTTCACACGGGCCGCCGAGGGGCGCGCATCCGGCTACTCGACCTTGCTGTCGAACACGACCTCGCCGCCCACGTTCACGGCGCCCCGTCCCCACCGCGACCCGCGCCTCAGCTGCTGGCCACGAACCGCACCCGCTCCACCCCCTCGATCATCTGCAGCGCGAACTGCGCCCCCGTGGAGGGCAGCTCCGACCGCCCCGGCGCCAGCAACGCCTTCATCCGCGTCGCCAGCTCCGCGATGTCGACCACCGCCTTGTCCGCGTGGCGCCACGGGACCGTGACGGTCTCCGGCCGGCTGGCCCCCGACGCGTCCCGCGGGTTCTTCGTGTACGCCTCGCCCTCGGCCTCGTTCGCGTCGAGCCCGTAGTGCAGCGCCTCCGGCGCCTGGAACACGTCCAGCGTCTTCACCTCCCCGGCGAAGAGCGCGAGCAGCGTGTCCTCGGCGAGCCGATCGAACCGCAGCGGCGTCAGCGCCTGGGACGTCGGGGGGATGCTCATGTCCGGCAGCCGCTCCGCGTAGCCCTCCACGAGCAGGCTCGGCCAGCCCGAGACCACGCTCGAGCGCATCAAGAGCCCGGTCACCCGCGGCCCCTCCGACCTGCTCGCGCGCAGCGTGCGCGCGTGCTCCACGTCCGCGTTCGTCACCCGGCCCACGCTGCGCGCCCCGTCGAGCAGGCACTCCACCCAGGCCGGGTCCACGCTGAAGAAGCGCAGCCCCTCGACGGGCAGCAAGCGCTCGTCCGGCACCAGGTAGCTGAAGGGGAGCCCGACCAGGAGCTCCAGGTCCGCGAGCCACTCGGCCACGACCTCCGGCATCTCCACCGCCTCCGACCGCGCTCGCCGCAGCGGCAGGCGCCGCGCCGCCCGCTGCCGCATCGCGTGCCGCTGCTGCGCGCTCTCCCGCGTCCAGCGCAGCAGCTCCAGCGCCACGCGCGTGTTCGCCAGCGTCCGCAGCCGCCCTAGCTCCCACGCGGCCGCGTAGGACACGTCGAACATGCCCGTCTCCGGGTCGTAGCGCACGAGCTCGTCCGCGCACTCCGCTGGCAGCGTGACCTCCTCCGCGCTCACCCCGGGCACGAAGGGGCCGCGGTAGAACGACACGCTCTTGCTCGCCCGGCGCATCCGGTGCGGCAGCGGCACGTAGCCCTGCTCGAGATACGCCGCCGCCGGGCTCGCGGGAGGAAGCGCCTCCGGCACCGGCGCCCGCAGCTCGGCCGGCTGCCGGTCGAGCCCCTTGAGCAGCGCGCTGAAGCTCTGCTCCGGGTCCACGCTGTCGAACTTCCAGCTCGCGAGGCTCACCAGCCGGATCCAGTCGTTCGGCTCGGCGCCCTGGGCGTCGAAGGCCCCGTTCGGGTAGCGCTTCTCCAGCGAGACCAGGTGCACGGTGCTCGTGCCGTTCGGCTCGGGCAGCCGATTGCAGATCACCGTCGCGTCCAGGTCCCCCTCGGGCGTCTCGTCGGCCGCGACGCGCTGGTGCGCGTGCGCGAGCAGCGCGAGCTCCTCCGCCGTCGGCAGGAGCGGCTCGAGCGTCTTCCACTGCACGTCGATCACCGTCACCTCGTCCGACGCCTGCTGCCCCTCCTCCAGCCGTATGCGCTCGGTGGGGAAGCGCGCCGTCGCCGCCGGCGTCTGGAGGAGCTCGCCCAGCGTGATGGTCTGCACCCGCGGCTTCTCCACGCCCTCGTCGGCGAAGTCCGACGCGCGCAGCAGGAGCAGCGCCATCCACGAGCGGTCCTCGTCGACGAGGCCCGGCAGGCGCTCCCAGGGGAGCGTGCTGCGGCCCAGCGTGACGTGCGGGAGCACGTTCGCGTGCTCCCCCACGCTGCCGGGCGGAGGGAACATCGCGACGATGTCCTCCGGCCCGAGCGGGCCGAAGCGCTCCCCCAGGACCGCGAAGCTGAGGTGCTTCGGGTAGGTCTGCTGCGGGATCTTCGGGCTCTGCACGATCTGCTGGATCTCGATCTTGTACGTCCCGCTCTCCAGCGCCGGCTGATGGAACTGCCGGAACTCGATCCTCCCGTCCTCGCTCGGCGTCCGGAGCGACCCGCGGACGCGCAGCCCCGACCCTCGCAACGCGCGCAAATTGACAGACGGCATGGCTCTCCCTCGTCGACCTGTGGTGGGCGCCGCCTACGCGGCGGCGCTCGTGTCCTTCACCTGCGGGGCGCGCACGAACGTGCCGGCGACGCCCGCGTCCAGCACGACGTCCGCGGCCGGGTCGAAGCCCAGCGCCGCGAGCAGCGCGTCCCTCTCCGCGTGGCCGGCGATCGAGCGCTGGATCGCCTCGCGCCGCTCGTCGGGCTCCCCCGCGGCCGCGCGGAACGCGGGCAGCGCCGCGAAGGCGTGGTCGCCGCCAGCGCTCTCCGGCTCGAAGAGCAGGGGCTTCACGGGCACGGCGTCGGTGACGTCGCCCCTCGGCGGCTGCGCGGGCTCGATGCGCAGGCCGCTCAGCGCGCCTTCGACGAACTTGGTCCCGTTGACGTCGGGGAAGCGCAGCCGGTCGCCGCTCATCTGCGGCTCCCCCCACATCGCGGCGGGCGCCCTCCGCTTCAGGGCGGAGAACTTGAACTTGTCGGGCTTCACGTCCACGTCGTCGTACCAGATGGACACGCGGAGCTCGCTCCGGAGGTCGCCCGCCGTCACGCCCATGGGCGCCACGCCGAACGCGCCGTTTCCCGTCGTCGGCTCGTCCTCCGCCGGGTGGAAGGCCTCCTTGATCGGGATCACCGAGTCGGTCGTGAGCGCGACGTCCTTCGGGTTGACCACCCACAGCGCCTCGCCCGTGACCGTCTTGATCTGCCGCATCAGGCCCTCGGCCACCGCGATGCTGCAGACCTCCTCGCGCGCGGGCAGCAGCGAGGCGCGGAACTCGTCCCAGCCGATGGGCGTCGGCGCGAACGCGTCCCGGTTGCCGAACCGGACCGTCACCGAGAACAGGAAGACCTTGAGCTTGGCGTAGCCGCCGAGGTCCGGGCCCCACACGTGCAGCTCGGCGCCCAGGCTGGCCGAGAGGGGGCCCAGCCCGAACTTGAAGTGCTGGCGGAGGTGCACGTCGTAGCAGTACGGCTTCCAGCAGATCAGGAAGTCGGCGCCCATGCGGAAGGATGCCCAGGCGGGGCCGGCCTCGAAGTCGGCCGCGAAGCTGCCGCCCGCCATCACCGCGTGCGCGCACAGCGCCATGTAGGCCTCGCCCCGGAGCGACAGCGTGCTCCCCAGCCGCAGGTCGAAGCCGACGCGCGGCACCGTGGGGTAGTGCTTCGGGACCTTGAACGACGGGTGGTAGCCGCCGATCGACAGCACGAAGTCGCCGGCCTTCTCGCCCGCGAACCAGGTGGCGAAGGCGAACCCGCCCGTCAGCCGGCACGACGGCGACAGCAGGTACGACGCGTCCGTGAGCTGCCCCTGCACGAGGAGGGTCCCCTCGGACGGGGCGAAGCGCGCTTGCAGCGCCGTCTCCATCACCACGAGCGGCTCCGGGACCCCGAACGGCACCTCCAGCCGCGTCAGGCCGAGCAGGCCCAGCTCGAAGCGGTCGCCGAGCTCCACCGTCAGCAGCGCGAACCCCTCGAGCATCTTGAACGAGGTGAACTTGACCCCGATCGCCAGGAAGCCCGCGTCCGGCGCGATCCGGATGTACCGGGAGAGATCGCGGAGCTGGCCCGCGGCGACCACGCCGGGGTCCTCGGTGTCGTCGTCGCCGGAGCCGTCCATCGCCTGGGCCACCAGCGGGAAGCGCGCGACGTCCTCCAGCCGCGGCTCCTCGAGCGAGCGCCCGTAGCCGAAGCCGGCCGAAAGGCCGGTCACGAAGAAGAACGGCGGGCCGCCGAGCGGGTACTTGAGCGTCGCGTACAGGAACAGCGACGGCTTGTCCTCCACATAGGCATACGCGCCGATGGCCGCGAGGCCGAGCGACGCGGGCGGCTTGCCGCCGCTCGCCTTGAGGCGGAGCTCCAGCGCGGCCATGCCCGCGTACTCCTCGAAGCCGTCGCGCTCGCTGCGCAGGAACGCGCCGCCGACGCGCAGCGCGTCGTTCTCGTAGGCGAGGCCGAAGCCGTCGAGGCGGAGCTCCGGGTCGCCGCCGGGCAGCGGGAGGCGCACCGAGACCCCGTTCAGCAGGAGGCGGAGGGGGCCCACCGAGATGACGATCTCCGGGACAAGCTCCGCGGCTCCGTCGCCGTACGTCAGGCCGAGCCGCGCGAAGTGCACCGGGCCCACGGCGCGCTGCACGTCGATCCAGGCGCCGTTCTGGCCCACGGTGACGAGGGCGTCGTCCGGCGCGCTCCGCGGCGCCCGCCCCGCCGCCGCGAGGAACGGGTTCGATGATCCGGAGCGCGGCCGGAGCGGCGTGTACCACGTCCGCCGGACGTCCCCGAACGCGGCGTACCCGACGAGGTGCGCCCCGCGCGTGAGGTCCTGCGCGCCGGAGCTCGACGGCCGGATCAGGAACGGCGAGCTCAGCTCCTCCAGCACCCCGTTCAGCGCCTTGAGCTCCTTGTGCGTGAAGTCGTGCGTCGTCGCGAGCAGCTCCAGCGTGAAGTCGGCCTGCGCCTCCCCGTCCTCGAAGTACAGGCCCACGAGCGGGAGCTGCCCGAGGTTCACGCCGGCGTGGAAGCCCACGCCCACGAGGATCCTGCTCCCCAGGCCGCTGCCGGCGCGCCCCGAGAGGACCGCGACGACGTTGCCCCCGAGGGGGATCGCGAGCTCCTCCGGGATCAGCGCGGCGAGGCCCGGCGCGACGCCGCCGAACAGCGCGTGCAGGGGGATGGACGGCTCGCCGGTGACGTTGAGCTGGGCGACGTACATGTCGCCCATCTTGCTGGTGAACTGCCCCTCGAACGCGAGCCGGACGTCGTCCGAGACCGGGACGTCGATCTTGCCCCCGTACTCGGCGGGGCGCTTCCCCCCGGTGATCTTGTCCGGCTTGATCGCGATGTTCATCCCGAGGATCAGGTGCTGGGCCTCGCCCTCGTCGTCCTCGGAGACCTTGATGCCGATCGCGAAGGCGATCTCGTACTGGTTCTTCTGGGTGTTGGCGTAGAACTCCGCGCTTTGGAGCGGGAGCTGCTCGTCGAGGGTGCCCAGGAAGCCGGGGAAGAAGTCCACCTGGAACTGGGCGTGCAGCGCCTCGCGCAGCGTCCGGATGCTGGCGAGATCGTCCTCGCCGATCACGATATCGAGGGCCATGGTCTGCCTCCTGGGTCCGCTGGCTGGGGGTCAGTATTTGATGATGTAGTTGACGACCAGGTACGGCGGCATGTTGTTGTGGGCCCGCCCTCCGCCGGCGCTGGCGAGCGTGATGCCCGTCGTTGCGCTCTCCGTTCTGGCGTAGCCGTCGGGACCACTGTCATCCCCGTCTGAATGTGTCGAATTGTCCCCGCTCCCGTGATACACAGGGCTGCGATGAGAATGCCCTGGATCTGTCAGTGTGTGGTTGTGGTTCGGCATCTCGTCGATGGTCAGGGTATGCGTGGCCGATCCCCCGCTCGCTGCCAGCGCGAAGCCTGAACCGACCCCGACCGGGACTCGAGTCTTCAGGTCGGGGACATTGAAGCTCGACCCGGAGCCGCCATACTTGGTACCTATCGCGGCAAACAGCTCAGCGTACTCCGTGCTCGACACCGATCTTCCATCACACACCATCCATCCCTCGGGGGCCGCGCTGCCGCCGTAGGCGACGATGGTGCCCACCGGGACCAGGAAGCCGGTCTTGTCCTTGGCCCTCCCCTCGGGGGTGAGGCGCAGCGCATCGACGCGCTGGCTCCCTTTCTGGGTGCGAAGGACGAGCCCGATGTCGCGCGTCGAGCTGTCGTCGCATGCCTGAAGATAGGCCAGGCTGCTCGTGGCGCGCTCGCGCAGCTGGACGTCCCCGGGGAGTTCGACCCTGGCCTGGGATCCGGTGCGGGCGTCGGCCCACAAGACGGGCTCGTTGCTGGCGCCGCTGGTGCCGTGGATCGTCAGCTTGCCGGGCGCCGTCGGTGTGCCGACACCAAGGCGCATCTTGCCGTTGCTGAGCAGCTCCATCAGCGGCTCCTCCGCCCCTTGCTTGAAGAACTGCGCGGCCTGGTCCTCCCCGCTCCTGTCCGCATCGGACCGGAACCTGAGCGGACCCGTGTTCTGGAGCTCGCCGCTGTCCAGCCGCAGGTCTCCGTTGCGCACGTGGAGCCTGGCGTCCGGCGCGCTCCCCCCGATCCCGATGCTGTCGCCCTTTTCACCCCGGCCGAAGATCAGCGGCGCCTTCTCGATCGGGCAGAGGATCTCCCCGTCCCAGTAGCCGGGCACGGCGCTGTAGCGGAGCTCGAGGTCCGCCGTCCCGCTCGGGTGCAGCGTCGCGAGGTTGCTCAGCGTCAGCGTAAGCGACTCCTGCGGCGCGAGCTCCACGGCGCTCCCGGGGGTGAGCACCCACTCCAGCAGGTCGCCGCCGGCGTTCTCCGTGGGACCCGAGGCCGTCCAGCCGGAGAGCGCGATAGACACGCCGTTCACCTGGTCCTTGGTGCCGAGCGCCCACGGCTGCGCCGCCGAGGTCCCCACGGGCAGCGCCACCACCAGGCGGGATGTCCGCTCCGGCTGGTTGGCGTCGTAGACGAAGCGGAGCTTCTGCTGGCTCCTCGGCGAGGCGCTGTTCACAAGGCGCAGGGTCAACGTGTTCGTCTGGTTGTCCACGTTGAGCACCCGGCTCGGCCCGTCGAAGCGTACCCGCAGCGGGATATCCGGCCTCCCTCGTCTGTCGCGCACCCCGAGGCGGAGCGTCTCTTCCAGGAGGTAGTCCCCGCCCTGCCCGGGGCCGCGCAGGTTGAGGGGAAACACATTGGCAGCGGCGAAGCTCTCCACGACGGCGATCTTCGGCCAGGAGAGGCCCAGGACCACCTCGGCGCCGGCGTCGGGCGTCGCGGACACGCCCTGGAGCAGCACCACCAGCCCGTCTCCCGGCGCGATCTGGACGTCCGGGCTGCACCAGGCCAGGTACAGGTCCGTCGTGCCGTCCTGGCGGTCGACGCGCTTCACATCCCAGTCCGCCCCCTCCACGCGCGTCTCCCGCGTGGCCAGCGCGCCCGCCGGGAAGCGCAGCCGGAAATGGTGCGCGCCCGCCCCCTCGCCCGCGGACGGCCGCTGGCGCAGGAGGATCGTCACGTCGGTCAGGAGGTTGAGAATGTCGAGCTGGAGCGCCTGGCCGGAACCGAGCTTCTCGATGAGCAGCACGTTCTCCAGGCGCTCGCCGCGGGCGTTGAACAGCTCGTAGCTGGCCTTGAACCCGAACGGCATCTTCTTTTCAGTCTGTGACGTCATCGTCGTTCCCTCTTCCTTGGGTTGCCGGCTGGGGTCAGGCCTTGATGATGTGGTGGAGGGGCTGGTTCGACTGCGCCGGAGCGCTGGTGCTCAGGTCGGGGACACGGAACTTGCCCTCCCCGGCGTCGCCATAGGTGGTGCCGAGGAGGTCAGACAGCTCCTGGTGGTCCTTGCTGCTATGCTCGGCCCCGTCGCACATCAGCCATCCCTCGGGGGCGGGAGGCGCGCTGCCGGCGTAGGCGACGACGGTGCCCACCGGGACCACGAGGCCGGTACCGTCCTTGAACCTGCCACGCAGGAGGCGCAACGTCCCGTCGCCGAGCAGCTCCATCAGGGGAACCGCGTCGTTCTGCTTGAGGAAGCGGGCCACGGTATTGCCCCCCTCCATGTCGGAACGGAACGAGAGCGAGTACGCGCTCTGGAACTCCGCATAGGGCCGCCACAAGCGCAACTTTCCGGAGAAAAACAGCGTCATCAGCCACGCATCGTCTTTGTTGGTGAACTGCGCGACGGCGTTGTCCTCGAGGGTCTTCGCAAAAGACCGGAACTTGAACGCCTGGGCATGCTGGATCTCACCGGTATCGATCATCATGTCGCCCCTGTGCAGGTGGAGCGCAGCGGATGGCTCGGCATGTCCGATCCCGACGTTCGTGTAGGTGTCGACCCGACCGAAGCGGAGCGGCGACTTCTCGATCGGGCAGAGGATCTCCCCGTCCCAGTAGCCGGGAACGGCGCTGTAGCGGAGCTCTAGATACGCGGTCCCGCTCGGGTGCGTCGTCGCCATGTCGCTCAGCGTCAGCGTGAGGGACTCCCGCGGCGCGATCGCCACGTCCTTCGTGGGGGTGAGCTCCCACTCGAGCAGGTCGCCGTCGGCGCTCAGCGTGGGCCCGGAGACCGTCCAGTCGGCGAGCGTGATCTTTGTACGTTCTACAAAAGAGTCGTAACCAAGCGCCCATGGCTGCGCCTCGGGCGTCCCCACGGGCAGCGCCACGACCAGGCGGGAGCTCTTCGCGGGATCGCTCGGGTCGCGGTGGAAACGGAGGACCTCCTGGCTTTGCGGCGAAGCGCTGTTGACCAGACGAAGGGTCAGCGTGGTGTTCGGGGTCGTGGCGATGTTGATCACCTGATTGGACCCCTCGAAGCGCGCCCGAAGCGGGATGTCCGGCCTCCCCCGCCGGTCGCGCACGCCGAGGGCGAGCTGCTGGGCCAGGGAGCAGTCCGAGCCCGCGCTGCCCTCGGGCGGGACGAGGTGGAAGACGTTGGGATCGTCCGGGCCCTCCGGCACGACGAGCGCCGGCCAGGAGAGGTCCACGGCCACCTCGGCGGCGGCCTCGGGGCTCGCGTACAGTCCCTGGACCAGCAGCATCAACCGGTCTCCCGGCGCGATCCGGACGTCCGGGCTGCGCCAGGCCAGGTACACGTCCGTCGCGCCGTCCTCGCGGTCGACGCGCCGGATGTCCCAGTCCGCCCCCACCACGCGCGTCTCCCGCGCGGCCAGCGCGCCCGCCGCGAAGCGCAGCCGGAAGTGGTGCGCGCCCAGCACCTCGCCCGCGGACGGCCGCTGGCGCAGGACGATCGCCTCGTCGGTCAGGAGGTTGGCGATGTCGAGCCGGAGCGTGTGGCCGGCGCCCGGGTTCTCGAGGAGCAGCGTGTTCCGTAGCCGCTCGCCGCGCGCGTTGAACAGCTCGTAGCTGACCTCGAACCCGAATGGCATCTTCTTGTCGGTCTCTTCCGTCATGATGTCTTCCCTCTCCTCCAAAGGTCGCGCGCCCCTCACTCGCTCGCCGTGGGCCGCAGCATCAGCCACCCCTCGCGGAGCTCCTGCGGCGCGGCGAACGCGGCGCGGGCGTTCGGCGGCGCGAGCTCGCTCGTCTCGGCCCAGTCGCCGCCGGCCTCCTGCGTCACCCACGACCACGCGTGCCCCGGCTGCCGCGGCACCTCCAGCCGGAGCGCCCCCCGGTCCGTGAGCAGCGGCGCCGTCAGGAAGCTGACCTCCATCGCGTCGAGCGCCTCGCGGTAGTGCGCCGGCGCCAGGCGGAGCTGCGAGCTCGGCAGCACGCCCGTGGTCGCGTGCACCTGGCCCCCCGGGTCGAGCAGCATCGTCACGCGCTGCTCCGGCCCGCTGGGCGTCCGCTCGACGTGCAGCGATCCGTCGGCGTAGGTGCGGATCTTGTCGTGCCCGACCGCGCGGAGCTGCGGCGAGTAGAACACCCCCTCCGCGTACGACCCGTCGTCCTGCTCGAGGAAGTAGCCCACGAGGCCGTCGTCGAGCTGCGCGAACTCGCCGAGGCGCACGGGGATCTTCACCTGCTCCAGCCCGCGGGTCGTGGTCGTGCCCTCGCCCGCCACGTCGGCCACCGCGCTCGGATCGAAGGCCGGCGGGCCCTGGAGCTCCAGGGCGAACGCGGCCCGCACCACCGCCACGGGCCGCGCCACGAGCAGCGCCCGGCTCGGGTTCGCGGCGGACGCCTCGGGATCGATGGTGTCGAGCGCCGTCCGCTGCGCCGAGAGGAAGAGGCGTAAGAACTCCGGGCCCTGAGCGCGCACGTGCTTGACCACCCGATCGAGGTGAGCGTTCGGGAGCTGGAAGTCGCCGCGCGCGTCCATCCGCACCCGGCCGCCGCTCTCCGGCGCGGTGCGCCACGTGCCGCCGCGGTCGACGGCGCCGAGCGCGCGGCCCTCCTTGTCGTAGACGGCGAGCGCGCCGTCGAGCGTGTTCACCAGCAGGAAGCCGCAGACCGGGTTGAACGATGGGGCTTCGGGTCGCCTGCCGGCGCCCTCCGCCCCAAACCCCGGGTTGGTCTCCGGGTGCTCGCTCGTGCGCTGGCGCGCGCCCTCGGCGCCCTCCAGCGGCTCCGCCGGCAGCCACTCGAAGCGCAGGCGCGCCGGCTGCGCCAGCCGGGGCGTGAGCAGGACGTGGTAGAGGAGCCCGCCAAGCGGCGTCTGGTCGGTCGTGGTGATGACCTTCGCGGCGCCGGACGTCTCGAGGTCGACCACGTCCTTCGCCTGCCCGAACGTGTCCACCAGCCTGAGGCCGGTGATTGACATCGCCCCGGCGCGCAGCGGGTTGAAGCGGTCGAACGCGAGCGGCCGGCGCTGGATGCTGCGGCCCATCGCGTCGCGCGCCGTGTCCGTGTAGAAGAGATCCTCCGAGTCGTCGCGCGCCGTGGGCAGCGCGATCTCGAGCTGCATCGTCGGCTCGCGGAGGAGCAGCACCTTGTTGAAGTTGCCGAGCGACTGGGCCAGGCACGGCGCCCGCTCCAGCGCCTCGTAGGCCCACAGCGCGGTGAACACGGGGTCCTCGATCCCCGGCGCCGGCGTCGTCTGCCCGAGGTACCAGGCCTTGATCTCGGCGAAGTGCTGCTCGAGGTAGCCCTCGCCTCGCTCGTCGTCGGGGACGCCGTGCGCCTCGCAGTAGTCCTGGACCACGCCGTGATCGAGGTAGTGGACGAGGCGCTCGCGCACCTCCAGGCCGGCCGACGGCGTCAGCAGGCTGACGCCCGTGTAACCGCTGACCATCGACGAGAAGCTGTCCTCCTGCCCCGGCAGGAGGGCGTGGTCGACCGCCTGCGTGTCGAGCTTGTAATGCGCGCGCACGAGCTCGGGGTCGTAGTCCCCGTTGGCGTCGCGGCCGCAGGAGGCGACGTGGAAGGACCAGTGCATCAGGAACGGGTTCCACGGCGGCTCCGCCCAGACGCCCCCCTCGTCCGCGCCGAGCCCCGCGAGGTAGGCCTGCAGGGCCGCGACGGTGGCGTCCGGCAGCGCCGCGAGGTCGAGCGCCTCGTCCACGCGGTCGCACGGGAGCAGGTCGTCGGCGGCGGCGCTGCCCTTCCAGATCGCGCCTGCCGCCGCCTCGCCCGTGACGAGCAGGACCGGGTCCGCCGGCTCGAAGTAGGGCGCCGCCGGCAGCGCGCGCACGACGAACGGCGCGGCCGCCCCCGCCTCGGTCGCGTTGTACGCCAGCACGGCCGATTGCAGCGCCTCGAGCGCCGCCGCGAGCCGCCCCGCGATCGACGACGCCGACGGCGGGATCTCCAGCAGGAGCCCCTCGGCGTCCGCGCGCACGGGATAGACGACCCCGCGGTCGTGGATCTCCCACGCCTCGTCTCGCTGCAGCACCCTGACCGTGTGATCGGCGGACAGCCTGAACGCTTCGTCGATGCAGTTGGGGAACTCGACGGGCCAGACCCAGTAATCGTCGCCCGACTCGTCCAGGTCGAAGGGGGCCCCCGCGTTGAGGCTCGCTACGTAGTCGGCGTAGTAGCTGCTCAGGCGGGAGACGATCCTGTGAGCCACGGGCTCGACGCGGGCGCGGAAGCCGCCGGCCGCCCCGTCCTGCTCGAGCGCCAGCTGCCCCAGGGAGGTGCGCCGGCGCCGCACGGGCACGACGTAGCCCTCGAAGAAGTTGACGCCCACGACCTCCTTCGCGTTCACGAGGGCGTGCCAGCGGACGTACATCCGCTGGCGCAGGTGCTCGAGCTCCTCGAGCGCGCGCTGGTGCTCGTCCTGGAGCGTGTTCAGCGCCTCGAGCTGGCCCGCCCACGCGGCCGGCTGCGCCCGCGCCGCGCGCGCCGGCGCCCGGCGCAGCCGCGCGAACAGGTCCCCCGCGCCCTCGGTCTCCGGCAGCACCGCCCACCGGACGCCGGCCGCGTGCGAGGCGAACCCCCGCTCGTGGCGCGCCTCGTAGAGGATCGCGTCGAGGTCGAGCCGGTGCCCCTCCAGCCGATCCGCGAGCTGCAGCGCCTCGAGCTGGTCCTCGACGAGGCGGCGCTTCGCGAGGGACTCCTCGTTGGTGTCGGGCGCGTGGAGATAGGCGAGGTAGGCGGCCAGCGCCTCCGTCTCGGTCTGCCCCACGGCGAGCGCGGGCGAGGGCAGGTCGCGCACCACGTCGCGCGCGGCCCGCGCGCCCGGCGCGAACGTGAGCCGCGCGTGGAAGAGCGTCGCCTGCGGCAGCGCCTCGCCCGGCGGGGCCGCCGCGAGCGTCCACTCGAGCTTCTCCTCGAGCAGCGCCTTCAGCTTCGCCGGCGTGTCGGCCGCGGCGAGCAGCGGGGCCAGGCAGTCGCGCCGCGGGTCGCCGTACCAGCCGATGACGTCGTAGCGCAGCCCCGGGGGCGGCGTGCGCGTCGGGAAGTCCGCGTCCCGGAACCCGAACACGGTGCGGCAGTTCGGGTAGAACGACGCGAACGTCGCCCGCACCGGATCGAGGACCGCGACCTCCGTCTCGGGCCCGACGGCCGTGAGCGCCGCGAGGTGCTCGTGCTTCGGATCCGCGCGCGTCGTGCGCCACTCCGCGAGCGGCAGGGCGCGCCCGAGGAAGCGGTAGCGGTACCCCTCTCCCGGCGCCGGATCGGGCACGGCCATCACGTTGACCGGCGCCTCCCCCTCGCTCTCGATGTCGTCGCCCCAGCCCTCCGGGTAGAGGTAATCGCTCTCCACCACCCACTGCCGCTCCGGCTCCCCCCCTCCGCTGCGCAGGACGAGCCAGCGGTTCGGCACCTCGGGGAACCGCGTCCCCTGCGCCTCGTGCTCCCCCCGGGCCAGGGCGTCCGGCAGGAGCCAGTGCAGGTGGATGCCGGGCAGGAGCGGCAGGTCCCGCGAGAACGGCGGCGCGAGGATGTGCTCGCTCAGGTTGGGGTTGTCGTCGTAGTCGACCCCTCCGGCCCTGAACGGCAGCCGGCGGTAGTCCGCCATGGCCCGGACCACACGCCTCCTGTCCCTGGCGGCGTCGTCGTCGCCGTCGTCCAGGCACATGGCCTGTAGCCGGAGAGGAACCCGGAGAAAGCGCTGCGCGTTGCTCGTTGCCGTCATGTCTGCCCCGCTCCGCGATCCGTCGATCGGGGTTGTTGGTGAAGCGTCGTCTGGTGGGCCCCGCCCTCGCCCCGAACGCAGGGCGGCGACCGGCGAGGTGCGCTGTCCGCGCATCGCCGAGGCGCGTTGTACGTAGCCGCGGGCGCCGGGCCGCTTCTATGGGACCTTGGTCCCATGGCGGTAAGCGCCGCACCACCGCCGCGCTGCCCTCGACCCACCGGAAACGGTCCGGGCAAGGCTCCCGCGCTGCCCTCGACTCACCGGAAACGGTCCGGGCAAGGCTCCCGCGCTGCCCTCGACCCACCGGAAACGGTGGAGGAAATGCTGCCGCGCTGCCTTCCTGCCACCGGACACGGTCCACGCAGGGCTGCCGCGCTGCCTTCCTGCCACCGGACACGGTCCGCGCAGGGCTGCCGCGCTGCCCTCGACCCGCCGGAAACGGTCTGAACAGCTTGGCTGAGCTTGTCCTCCGGGACCGGAACCGCTCCTGGCAGGGCTGCCGCGCTGCCCACGCGTAAGCTCACGAGTTCTGGCGGCCCGCCGTCAGGATCTTGCCAGGCGCGTTGACGCATGGAGACGCGTCGTTATGCCTGCCCGAAACGTCCGGCGCGAGCCGGGCGCTCACAACAACATCCATCGCGGGGGTAGAGGGCGTGTCCTTTCCTGTCCTCCACAGCTCGGCGACGGAGACAAGCGAGAGGTAATCCCCTCATGGCGAAATCTTCTTCGGTCAAGAAAAGGCCCGCTCCCAAGAAGCCCTCGGCCCCGCCCCAGGCGGCGGCGGCCTTCGACAAGGCGCTTCCCGAGATCGAGGCCCTGAGCCCGGATCGGCTCATCCCCCTGAACCTCGACGTGCCCCGCGTGGTCTCTCAGGTGCTCGGCGTGCTGCCTGGCCTCCGCGCGCTGCGCCCCGCCGTCGCGGAGCACCTGCCGACGTTCGAGCTCGCGCGGCTCGATCGGCTCGAGACCTACGCGCTCGCCGCCTGGTATGCGCACCTCCTGTGCCTGTCCAGCGGAGATGCCGAGAGCGCGGTGAAGCCGCTCCTCGCCGAGGCGGCTCGGCTGCGCGAGAACCTGCTCGGCGACGCCGAGGCGCTCGCTCGCCGCGGCCTGCTCGACGCAGAGGCGGTCGCGGACATCCGCGCGGGGCAAGGGCACATCGACACGGCGAACGACCTCGTGGCGCTCTCGGCGCTCTTCAGCGCGAGCTGGTCCGAGATCGCCGGCAAGACGGCGGCGACCGAGGAGGAGGTGAAGCGCGCCGGGGAGGTCGGGCCGCAGCTGCTCGCCGCCCTCGGAATCAGGGAGCACGGCAAGGGACCCGGGCCGACCGAGGCCGCGGACAAGCGGGCCCGCGCCTTCTCGCTGCTCGTCCATGCCTACGACCAGGTCCGCCGCGCCGTCGCCTACCTGCGCTGGGACGAGGAGGACGCCGACGCGATCGCCCCGTCGCTCTACAAGGGGCGCACGAGCCGCGCGACGTCGTCCACCGACACCACGACGACGCCGCCGGACGAGGCGCCGGCCGGGCCGACGGCGCCGCCCGGCACGCCAGCCCCCGTCACGCCGGCCGGCACGGCCGCGCCGCTGGCCCCCGGCGCCGCGCCGGCCGTGGCCGTGAGCTAGACCCTCCCCAGACCGCAGCGACGCCGGAGCCAAGCTCAGCTCGCCCGCCCAGGCCGCCTCCGGTTCCCGGAGGGCCGCTCGACCGGTCCACGACGATCGCCAGTTGCGAGCACGGCGTCCCGGCCCGTGCGCCGGCGGTGCGTTTCCACAAACGGACCGGGAAAGCTCCCCGCAATTCTAGGTATGAGCAGATCCCGCGACGGCATCTGGAATTCCATTCACGCTGCCGCGACGGAGGTTCTCCCCCGGTTGCTGCGACGCCTGGGGGTCGCCGAGGCCGACATCGATGACCTGCAGCAGGAGGTCCTGCTCGCGGCGTACAAGAGCCTCGACCGCGTGCGCGGCGCGGCTCGACGAGGCGGCGAGGGTGTGGGTCGGACGGTCCGTGCGGTCAGCCGCCACGCCGGCGCAGCTCGGCCTCGAGCTCGGCGATGCGCCGCTCCGCCGACGCGCGGGCGGCCTGCTCGGCCTCTGCGCGCCGGCGCTCGGCCTCCGCGCGCCGGCGCGCGGCCTCCTCGGGCGTGAGGACGAGTTCCGCCCCGTCGGGGGTGCGGGCGAGCCGAAGCGCCGCCGGCTGGCCCGCGGCCGGGACGACGACCCAGTGCAGATCGAGCACGGTGCACGGGCTGCGCTCCCCCTCGACGACCCGCTCGACCAGATCGCCGTCGATGCGATCCCAGACCCGCAGCCGCTCCCCGGGCGCGGCCTCAGGATCGAACGCGACGAGCTCCAGCACGCCGAGGTCGTGGTACTTGCCGAGCTTCTCCGCCCAGGTCTGCGGATCCGCGTCGTGCTCGCTCACGATCTCGACCGCGAGCTCCGGGGCCCCACGCTCCCACGTCTTCCAGGAGCCGAACGGCGTGTCCGGGGTGCCTAGCCGGACGAAGGCGTCCGGCGCCAGGCACCGGCTCGGATCCGACGCGGACCAGTAGACGAACTGGTCGGAGCCGATCGCCGCTCGATCCGCGAAGGTCTTGAGCACGAGGTAGAGCAGGGTCCTCAGATCGAGGTGGCGCTTGGTCTCCGGCACGAAGGCCTCTTCCGGGAAGTGGAGCGGCGAGGGCGCGCGAACGTGACGGAGACGACGCGCGTGCACGGCGGGTTGCATGGGGGGAGTATAGCCTCCCCGGTCACACCGTGCGGAGCAGCATCGCCGGGGCGGCTCGAACGGTCGCCCAGATGCGCCCGCCTCGGAAGGGCGCCGCTCTGCTGCCGGCTTGAGGGCGTCGTATCAGGCGGTGGCCTCGGCGAGATCGCGCTCGAACGTCGGTGCGGCTTCGGCCTTCGCCTGCGCCTCCAGCCAGGCGGCTTCGTCGAAGGTCTTGCTCGCCATTGCGCGCTCGATGGCCTGCGTCTCTCGAAACTCCCGCGCCTCGGCCGCCAGCGTCCACGTCACCTCCAACGACATCCGTTCGATCTCCTGGCGGATGTCGTGGAGCGGCACACGGAAGAACTCCTTGCGGGGGTTCACCTTGTTCACCTGGTTCCGGACGAACCGCTGGTGAAGCACGCGCTCGAGGGACGGAGCATCCTGGCTCGAGATCATCGCGTGCACGTCGAACTCGAACGGCACGCTCGCGTCGCCCAGCTCACGGACCCGGTCCAGGGGCTCGAGCCTCCGCGTCATGCCGATCTTGTAGACGTGCTCTCCGAACGAACCGACATTCGAGATGATGTAGACGTGCCCGGCCTTCGTCTGCTGCGCCATCGAGATGGCGCGCTGGTTCTTCTCCTCCGCCGCGCGGAGCCGTTCGGAGAGCTCGAGGAGCTTCTGCTCGTACCTGACGCGCTCTTCGTCGTTCGCCTTCTCCACGTCCCGACGCGCCTTTTCCATCGCCTTCCGGATCGTCTCCTCCTCCTTCTCGGCCTCCTTCTTCGCCTTCTCGAACTCGCGCTGCGCTCTCTCCTCCTCGCGGATACGCTCCTTGATCTGCCGCTGCTCCTCGCGCTCCTTTACCTTCAGCTCCTGCGCGACCACGGCCCATCGGAGCTCCTCGAGCCGAGCGTCGAGGTACTCGGGCAGGATCCGCGCCTCGCGGAAGGCGCGCCCGCCCTGGTTCACCAGCATGAACGCGTCCCGGATCTTCTGCTGCAAGGTCCCGAAGTTGTCGTGCCGAACGTCGGCGAGGATCGTGTCCACCTTGCCGTTGAATGCGTCGAGCACGAAGGCGATGGCGGTCGTGCGCCGGTTCGCCTCCGCGTACTCGCACGTCGCCGCCAGGCCGTCGCTGATCATGTCGCGGCACTTGCCGCGGGCCGCCTTGAGGCGCTGTCCTGCCTCGGCGAAGCCGAACTCCTCGGCGAGCTCGTCCAGCAGCCCCGCCGTCGGCATGACGTAGCGATCGCCGTAGCCCTCGATCACGTTCTTCATCGCCTGCGCGGTCTGCTCGAGGCGCTTCGCTTCCCGTTGCGCGGTGAGCGCAGCGCCGGCGATCTCCTCGGCGCGCCGGTTCGCGCTGTCCACGATGCGCGCCGCGTCGGCAGAAGCCTGGGCGAGCGTCGCTTGAACGGAGGCGCGCGCCGCCGCCTGGGCGGCCTGCGCCTCCGCCGAGACCTGCGCCTTCAAGGCGTCGGCCGCGGTGTGTGCTTGCGCGTGCGTAGCGCGCGCGTCGGCGAGGAGGCGATCGGCCTCCCGTCGGGCGCCGGCGGCGACCTCCGTCGCGGCGGCCTGCGCGTGCGCTCTGAGCTGCGCTGCCCACGTCTCCGTCTGCGCTCGTATCCCCGCGGCGGCGGCTTCGGCGTCGACAACGGAGGCGCGCGCCGCCGCCTGGGCGGCCTGCGCCTCCGCCGAGACCTGCGCCTTCAAGGCGTCGGCCGCGGTTTGTGCTTGCGCGTGCGTAGCGCGCGCGTCGGCGAGGAGGCGATCGGCCTCCCGTCGGGCGCCGGCGGCGACCTCCGTCGCGGCGGCCTGCGCGTGCGCTCTGAGCTGCGCTGCCCACGTCTCCGTCTGCGCTCGTATCCCCGCGGCGGCGGCTTCGGCGTCGACGATCGTCTGGTAGCGGCTCAGACGCTGGAGTTGCTCCTGCAGGCTCGCGACGTGCTGGCAAAGACCTCCGTTCGTGTCGAGCGCCCGCTTCAGCTCGCCGTTCACCTGCTGGAGGGAGCTCTCCATTTGACGGAGCGAGCCCGCCGCTTGCCTGAGCGAGCCGCTCGTCTTGTGCTCCTTGGACGCGAAGAACGCCGCGGTCGCGAGCGCGACCACGAACAGAACGATGAGAACGAGCTCCACGATGCCCCCTCTGCGGACGGCAGTACGCCGCTCTTCCAGAGTACGCGACCGTCGTATGACGCGTCCCGGCTCGAATCTGATGACGGCATATCTTTGTCACTCGCGGGGGCATCCCTCAACACTCTTCACGACATCAGGGGCGTCCCACATCGCACCAACACACCCGCCATCGCCGGCAACCCGAACATCAACCCGGAGGAGCTCCTCACGGTGAAGGCCTACAGCGTGTGGCCCCACATCCACGAGCGGGCGCGCGTCGAGCTGGCCAAGGAGGACTCCTGGGGCGGGCTCAAGGGGAACGAGCAGCTGCGCCCGGAGCCGAACCCCAGCAAAAAGGCGTTCTTCGACCAGCTCGAGCTCATGAATCCCGCCCTCCGGATCCTCGCCCCGATCCGGATCTCCCAGGGCGCGAAGGATCAACGCATCCGGGCGGACTTCACGAGGACGCTCCATCACCAGCTCGCCGCGCTGAACGGCCCCGTCAACGTGACCTACAAGGAGTACGAAGAGGTCTCCGCGACGCACGATCCGGTGGAGCTCGGCTTCCACTTCGGCCTGATGGACACGGACCTCCCGAGCCTGACGAGGTGGCTGGAGGAGCGGTTCGCCGACGTCGAGCCGGAGGCGCCGACGGCAAGCCCCCGGTGAGCGGCAGGGGCGGCCCGCTGGAGGCCGCGCCGGGCGCAGGCCGGGCTCGGGTCGAGGTCGCCTCGAGGCCGCTCAGGCCGAGCGGCAGAACGCCACGGCCGAGGCGCCGCGGACGGAGCCGGCAGAGCAGCTCATGCTGGCCTCGGAGGCTCCGGGGCCAGCTGGTGGCGCGCTTCCCGCGCTTGCGGCCCGCCCACGCCTTCACCTACCCTCTCGCCCATGGCCAATCCGACCGCACTCCTCGAGACCTCCCTGGGCAACATCAAGATCGAGCTCTACCTCGACAAGATGCCCGTCACCGCCGGAAACTTCCTCAAGCTCGCGAAGAGCGGGTTTTACGACGGGCTGCACTTCCACCGCGTCATCGACGGCTTCATGCTCCAGTTCGGCTGCCCGCACAGCCGCGATCCGAAGAGCCGGCTGGCGGGCACGGGCGACGGGCCCGACGGCTGCATCAAGGACGAGCACCCGGCGGGCGCCAAGCTCTCGAACGAGCCCGGCACGCTCTCCATGGCCAACACGGGCGCCCCCAACAGCGGCTCGTGCCAGTTCTTCATCAACACGGTCCACAACGCCTACCTCGACTGGTTCACGCCCGGCCCCTCGAAGCACCCTGTGTTCGGCCGCGTGATCGAGGGCATGGACGTCGTGCACAAGATCGAGAAGTCGCCCACCGACGGGAGCGATCGGCCCGTGACCCCGATCCGCATGAACCGCGTCACCGTGCAGGACTCCTGATCCGCGCGGCCGCAGCCGCGGCGCACGCTTCCTGCCCCATCCCCCAGCCAGGACGCTCAGCGCCGGCTCCGCGCTCTCGTAGCGCCTCGTGAGCCAGCCCTTCCCGACACCTCACATCGTCTGCCTGCGACGCGCCCATGGGACCAAGGTCCCATGGCGCGATCCCAGCTCCCGCGACTAGATCCACCGGGCCGCGCGACGGTGCGCGGAGGCATCGATTCCCATGCAGCGATCGCGCCCTTGAGCGCGCTGCCGCCCGGGACGTGCGCTCCGCCGGGCCGCGGCGCGCGGTCCATTTCCCCAGCGTTCACGGGAGCGCGCCTCGGCGCGCCAGACGAGCAACCATCGAATTCAAGGAGACGAGTCCATGACGAGCAACAGCACGCCGATCATCAACACGGTAGAGGGCCCGGTCCAGGGCGTCGTCGAGAGCGAGATCCTCGTGTTCAAGGGCATCCCGTACGCAAGGCCGCCCGTGGAGGGCCTGCGCTGGAGGGAGCCCCAGCCGGTCGAACCCTGGAAGGAGACCCGCAAGGCCGACACGTTCGGCAAGGCCTGCCTCCAGCCCACCTATCCCTCGATGGATGGCGCGGGCAGCGTGGGACCGCAGAGCGAGGATTGCCTTTACCTGAACGTCTGGACGAGCGGCGTGGACCCCGGCGCGCTCAAGCCCGTCATGGTGTGGATCCACGGCGGCGCCTTCAAGATCGGCGTCGGCAGCGACAAGATCTACGGCGGGGGTCCGCTGGCCAGGAAGGGCGCGGTGGTGGTGACCTTCAACTACCGCGTGGGCCTCCTCGGGTTCTTCGCCCACCCGGCCCTCGACAGGGAGCTCGGGCCGGTCAACTTCGGCCTGCTCGATCAGATCGCCGCGCTGGAGTGGGTGCAGCGCAACATCGCGGCGTTCGGCGGCGACCCTGGCAACGTCACGATCTTCGGCCAGTCGGCGGGGGCCGAGAGCGTCCTCGCCCTGTTCGCCTCCCCGCTCTCGAGGGACAGGAGCCCGGCCCTGTTCCACAAGGGCATCGCGCAGAGCCCTTACGCGATCCCGGAGCAGACCCGGGTAAAGGCGTCCGAGCTCGGCGTGAAGGTCGCGTCGGGGCTGTTCGGGCTGAGCGGCGCCAACGCCACGGCCGAGGAGCTGCGGGCGGTGCCGGCCGAGAAGTTCACCGAGAAGCTCATGCCGACCCCGGAGAACCCGCTCGGCCAGGTGCCGTTCCTGGGGCCGAGCCCGGTGCGCGGAGACACGGTCCTGCCGACGGGGCTCAGGGCCACCTTCGAGGCCGGGGAGCAGGCGAGAAAGCCGCTCATCATCGGCAGCAACAGCGACGAGGCGAGCGTCCTCGAGGCGTTCGACATGGATCCGGCGGCCATCATGCAGATGATCATCGACGCGGGAGGGGAGGACGCCGAGAACGCTTTGGAGATGCTGAAGGGGCTCTACCGCAGCGACCCTGAGGTGACCGAGGAGGACCTCAAGGACCCGAGCCGCTTCGCCGGCCTGGTGCTGCGCGACATGCTGTTCACCGCGCAGGCCCGGTGGCTCGCGGACAAGCACTCGAAGGTGGCCGACACGCGGTGGTACTACTTCAGCTACGTGCCCGAGGGGGATCGCCAAGACCAGCCCCACGGCGTCCCGCACGGCGGCGAGATGATGTTCCCGTTCGGGGGCATCAAGCCCAGGTTCACCGCGGCCGATCGGGCGATGTCCGAGAAGGTCAGCAAATACTGGTTCTCCTTCGCGAACACCGGTACGCCGGAGGGCGAGGTGGCGTGGCCCAAGCACGAGACGGGAGGGTTGCTCATGCGCGACAAGACCCTGAAGCTCGGCGAGACGATCGAGGTCGCGTACGACTTCAGGAAGATGCGCCTGGACGCGCTCATCGCGCAGTACCCGAAGCTCGAGGCGGCGCTCGCGGCGGGCGCTGGCTCGAGGGGCGGGTCGCGGTAGGGGGCTCGCCGGCCCTCGCCGACGCGCTCCCGAGCTGCGCTCGGTGCTGGTCCAGCGCGACGTTCACGAGATCGGGATGAAGGACGTCGCTGACCTCGAACCGCCAAGAACGCCAAGGACGCCAAGAAGATAATCCTATCTTGGCGTCCTTGGCGCCTTGGCGGTCGACGTCTCGCTCGCCCTTCAGCCGCCCACGGAGGCGAGGCTCTTGGGATCGAGGCCGCCCTTCTTGACGATGAAGGCGGCGATCTCCTCGACGCCCTTGTTCTCCTTCAGGTTGGTGAAGAGGAACGGCCTGTCTCCCCGCATCTTCCGGGCGTCCCGGTCCATCACCTCGAGGCTCGCGCCGACCATGGGCGCGAGATCGATCTTGTTGATGATGAGCAGGTCCGACCGGGTGATCCCGGGGCCGCCCTTGCGCGGGATCTTGTCGCCGGCCGACACGTCGATGACATAGAGGGTCAGATCGGCGAGCTCCGGCGAGAAGGTCGCGGCCAGGTTGTCCCCGCCGGACTCGACGAACACGAGGTCGAGCGGGGCGAGGCGCTGCGCGATCTCCCGCACGGCCGCCAGGTTGATCGAGGCGTCCTCGCGGATCGCCGTGTGAGGGCAGCCGCCGGTCTCGACGCCGACGATGCGCTCGGGGCTGAGCGCGCCCGAGCGGGTCAGGAACTCGGCGTCTTCCTTCGTGTAGATGTCGTTGGTGACCACGGCGACGCGCCACTCGTCGCGCATGCGCTTGCAGAGGCGATCGACGAGCGCCGTCTTGCCGGAGCCGACCGGCCCTCCGATACCGACGCGGAGGGGACCGTGAGTGCTTGCTGTCATGATCGAAACAACCTCGTGTGTTGGGTTTCGTGGTGCATCGACGAGAGATCGACCCCCGGCGTCGCGGCGCCGATGCGATCGAGCGGCGTGTCGCGGGCGCGCCGGGCGGCGGCGACGATGACCGGCTGGAGCGCCGCCACGACGCGCTGGCCGTCCGTCTGGCCGAGCGGGACCAGGCGGATGCCCGCCGAGACCAGGCTGGAGCCGAAGGCGTGCAGGTACGCCGTCAGGGTCGGATCGAGCGGGACGCCGTGCGCGGCCGCGGCGAGCCCGACCGCGACCGGGAAAGGCGCCTCGCCCGCGTGGCGCTCCGCGAAGGCGTCGAGGCGCGGGTGCGGCCAGGCGGCGCGCGTGATGGCGAGGAACGCGGCGCCCTGCTGCGCGCTCTCCAGCGCGAGCTCGCGGGTGCCCCGCAGCGCCGCCCCGAGCTCGGCCACCTCGTCGAGCTCCCGGTCGTGCTCCGCGCGGTAGGCGGCCGCCAGGAGGGCCGCGTCGACCCGGCCCGAGCCGTCGCCGAGGATCGCCGCGACCCAGACCCGGAGCTGCTCGGCCGTGCTCACCAGGCCTGCCTCCACCGCCCACTCCAGGCCGTGGCTGTAGCTGAAGCCGCCGACCGGGTAGGCCGGCGACATCCAGCTCATCAGGCGATAGAGCGCGTCATCGCCCACGGAGGTCACCCGTGTCGGTCCTCGTGACCGTGCCCATGGCCGTGACCGTGACCGTGGGAGTGCTCGTGCTCATGGGAGTGCCCATGATCGTGGGAGTGCCCATGATCGTGGGAATGCCCATGCTCGTGGGAATGCCCATGCTCGTGGGAATGCCCATGCTCGTGGGAATGCCCATGCTCGTGAGCATGCGAGTGTCCATGCCCGTGCGGCGCCTTCTGGTCGTACGCGCCGCGCTCCGGCGTGAACGGCGCGCGGAGCGGCGTCGCCTCGGCGCCGAGCCCCCGGACCATGTCGACGATCACGTGGTCGTACCGGATGAGGATCCGCGCGCCGTCGAAGGCGGCCGGGATATGACGGTTGCCGATGTGCCAGGCGATGCGCGGCAGATCCGCCGCCTCGCGGCACGTGACCGCGACGAGCTCCTCGTCCGCCGCGCGGACCAGGAGCCAACCGCCGTCCTCGAGGCGAAGGCCGTCCCCGTCGCCGAGCACGGTCGCCTCCGGCAGGTCGAGCAGGAATTCCCACCCCTCGTCGGTCGCGAGCCGGATCCGCCGGCGGTGCCGGTCGTCGTAGGCGAGCGTCACGCGCGCCTCGGCGGAGATCTCGGGCGTGCTGCCGCGGGGGATGACCTGGATGGCGCGTCGCATGTCAGAACAGGAAGTAACGCTGGGCCATGGGGAGCACCTCCGCCGGCTCGCAGGTGAGCAGCTCGCCGTCGGCCCTCACCGTGTAGTGCTCCGGGTCGACCTCGATGCGCGGCGTGGCGCTGTTGTGGATCATGCTCGCCTTCGAGATCCCCGACCGGGTGTTCTCCACCGCGACGAGCGGGCGCGACAGCCCCGCGGCCGCCCCGACCCCGCGCGCGAGCGACGCCTGGCTGACGAACAGGACCGAGCTCTCGATCGCGCTCCGGCCATAGGCCGCGTACATCGGCCGGTAGTGCACGGGCTGCGGCGTCGGGATCGCGGCGTTTGGATCGCCCATCGGCGCCATGACGATCGAGCCGCCCTTGAGCACCATGTCCGGCTTGACCCCGAAGAAGGCCGGCGACCAGATCACGAGATCAGCGAGCTTGCCGACCTCGACCGAGCCGATGTGCCGGCTGACGCCCTGGGCGATGGCCGGGTTGATGGTGTACTTCGCGACATACCGCTTGGCGCGGAAGTTGTCGTTGTTCTGCCTCTCCTCCGGCAGCTTGCCGCGCTGGCGCTTCATCTTGTCGGCGGTCTGCCAGGTCCGCAGGACGACCTCGCCGATGCGCCCCATCGCCTGGCTATCGCTCGACATGATCGAGATGGCGCCGAGGTCGTGCAGGATGTCCTCGGCGGCGATCGTCTCCTTCCGGATGCGGCTCTCGGCGAACTTCACGTCCTCCGGGATGTCCTTCTTGAGGTGGTGACAGACCATGAGCATGTCGAGGTGCTCGGCCACCGTGTTCTTGGTGAACGGCCGGGTCGGGTTCGTGGACGCCGGCAGCACGTTGGGCACCCCGACCAGCGCGATGACGTCGGGCGCGTGGCCGCCCCCGGCCCCCTCGGTGTGGAACGAGTGGATCGTCCGGCCCTTGAAGGCCCGGATCGTATCCTGGACGAAGCCGCCCTCGTTCAGCGTGTCGGAGTGGATCGCCACCTGGACGTCGTACGCGTCGGCCACGGAGAGGCAGTTGTCGATGGCCGCGGGCGTGCTGCCCCAGTCTTCATGGAGCTTCAGCCCGCAGGCGCCAGCCTCGATCTGCTCGATGAGGCCCGCGGGCCGGCTCGTGTTCCCCTTGCCGAACAGGCCGATGTTGATCGGCAGCGCCTCGGCGGCCTGGAGCATGCGCCGGAGGTGGAAGGGGCCGGGCGTGCACGTCGTCGCGGTCGTGCCCGCCGCCGGCCCGGTGCCGCCGCCGATCATCGTGGTCAGGCCCGAGCAGAGCGCCTCCTCGACGAGCTGCGGGCAGATGAAATGGATGTGCGTGTCGATGCCGCCGGCGGTGACGATCTTCCCGGCGCCCGCGATCACCTCGGTGCCGGGGCCGATGACGATGGTCACGCCGTCCTGCACGTCGGGGTTGCCGGCCTTGCCGATGGCGGCGATCCGGCCGTCCTTGAGGCCGATGTCCGCCTTGACGACGCCCCAGTGGTCGAGGATGACGGCGTTCACGATCACCGTGTCGACGGCGCCCTCGGCCCGCGTCCTCTGCGACTGGCCCATGCCGTCGCGGATGACCTTGCCGCCGCCGAACGAGACCTCCTCTCCATAGCCGTGGAGGGCGGTGAGGTCGTGCTCGACCTCGATGAAGAGGTCGGTGTCGGCGAGCCTCACCTTGTCGCCGACCGTCGGGCCGTACAGGCTCGCGTAGTTGAAGGGAGTGATCGTGGAAGCCATCGCCCGGGTCTCCTAGAGTGAACCGTTGATCTTCCCCTGAAATCCCACGACGACACGGGCGCCGCCGTAGGCCACCAGGGGCACGTCCTCGTACGTCTGGCCCGGCTCGAACCGCCTCGCCGTGCCGGCCGGGATGTCGAGCCGCATGCCGCGCGCCCTCTCGCGGTCGAACTCGAGCGCCCCGTTGACCTCGTAGAAGTGGTAATGACTGCCCACCTGGATCGGCCGATCGCCGGTGTTCTTGACGGTGACCGTCACGCTCGGCTTCCTTTCGTTGAGCACGATCAGGTCTTTTCTTCTGCTGATGATCTCTCCGGGGATCATGGAACCTCCTCCTCGCCTCTACGGCTTGTCGTGCTCGTTCTGGGGCGCCGACGTGACCCCGAGCCGCGGGCCGATCGGGTTGTGGACCGTGACGAGCTTCGTGCCGTCGGGGAACGTCGCCTCGACCTGGACGTCGTGGATCATCTCGGCGACGCCCTCCATCACGTCTTCCAGGAAGACCACCCGCGCGCCCCTGCGCATCAGATCCTCCACGGAATGGCCGTCGCGGGCGCCCTCCATCACGAAGTCGGAGATGAGCGCGATCGCCTCCGGATAATTGAGCTTGACGCCGCGCTCGAGCCGCCGGCGCGCGACCATCGCGGCCATGGAGATCAGCAGTTTGTCCTTCTCTCGCGGGGTGAGATTCATCGACTCCTCCTCAGATCGACCAGAAACGCGGCATGCGCGCCGGATGGCCCGAGCGCGCCGCCCTGAGCCACGAGACCAGCTCGGCGAGATCGCGCCGCACGTGCGCCGGCTCCGCGCCGAGCGCCCGGGCCACGAGCGCCCCGCCGACGAGCGTGACGCCCGCGCGGGACGACCCCCGCGAGAGCCGCGCGCGCGCCTCGTCGACCCACGCCGCCGCGTCGTCGGCGACGAGCAGCAAGAGCCCCGCCGCCGTGGCGCCCCCGAAGCCCGCGGGATTCGCGATCTGCGCGGCGACGTCGCCCGAGAGGCCGAGCGCGTCCGCCCACGTGAGCCGCCCTCCGCGCCGGAGGCGCCACACGTCGTGCAGCGCGCCGGCCGTGAAGCGCTCGCCCCGCGCCAGCCGGCCGAAGACGACGAGATCCAGCGCCAGGAGGCTCCCGCCCGGCGCGACGTCGAGCTCGACGCGCCGCTCGAGACGGGCGCTGTCGAACAGGATCGTCTCCTGGGGCAGCCACTCGAGCTCGGCGCCTTCCTCCACGCGGAGCTTCAGCGAGAGGCAGCTCGGAGCGCCGAGCGACGGATAGATCTTCTCGGCGGCCTGGCTCGTCACGGTCGCCGTGGCGCCGCGGGACGCCTCGATGGAGACGCGGAGGACATCGCCTCCGGCCGTCCCGCCGGAGGTCGTGATGAACACCCCGAGCAGCGGCTCGTCCGGCTCCTGCCGCGGGAAGAGCATGCGGCACGGGGCGCGGTGCGCGACGTGCACCGGCCTCGTGCGATCGTGCCGCTCGAAGCGGACCTCGAGAAACCCGTCGTCCCGCTGCAGCCCCAGGCGTCGCTCGGGGTAATCCGTCGGATCAGCCAATGAGAGCCCCTGTCGATCGTGCAAAGTGCCCCGCCTCGCCGCTCGCCGATCCGGCCTCGGGCTTGTACTCCAGCCCATGCAGCGCTGTCCATAGGACTTTGGTCCCATGCCGGTCGCCCCTCTCGGCGAGCGGGCCAGCCGCGCGCACGCGACGCTCGCGCTCGCCGCGACGTGCGATGCGCAGCCGGTGCTCTGGTGTCAGGAGGCCGAGGATCGAGCCGTATGTCCATCGTGTAGCCGCCCGGTCACGGTCCTGTCATCCTCGACAGGATCATCCCCAGCACGGCGTTTCCCAGGCTCGCCTCCGGCCCCGCGATGGAGAAGAATTCGAGCCACAGAGGCGCAGAGGGCACAGAGGAGAGAGAGATATATAGCCTTTCTCTCTCTTCCTCTGTGCCCTCTGCGCCTCTGTGGCTCATTCTCTCATTTTCTCATGAAACCAGGGATGAGCTCGGGCGATGCCTCGAGGGGCCAGATCCGTCGCCGCGAACTCGTCTAGAGTGCGGCCGGCATGCTCGGCCAATCCCCCTTCCCCTGCGGGCGCCTGCGCGTCGGCCTCGCGCTCGGCCTCGGCGTGGCCCTGGCGCCCGCGCCCGCCGCGGGCGACCTCCTGGCGCGCGGCGCGCCAGCGATGCGCGTCTTCGACGTGGAGGACGGCATCCCCCAGATCACCATCAACGCGATCGCCTTCGAGCCCGGCGGCCGCCTGTGGATCGGGACCCAGAACGGCGCGGCCTCCTATGACGGGCGCCGCTTCACGCCCCTCCCCCTGCCGACCGGCGGCGGATCGAGCTGGGTGCAGGCGGTCGCCGTGGGATGGGACGGCGCGGTCTGGTTCGGGATGATGACCGGCCAGGTCATCCGCTACGCCGAGGGGCGCTTCACGCGCTTCGGGGCCGCCGAGGGGCTCGCGGGCGAGAGACCGATCCGGGCGCTCCTCGAGGCGCCCGCGGGCCCAGGGCGCGCGCTCTGGGTGGGCACGATCGACGGCCTCTACCGGCTCGACGGCGAGCGGTGGGCGCGGGTCGACCTGGGGCCCGGGTTCGAGCACCCGGATGTCCGCTCGCTGCACGCGGCCACGCTCCCGGGCGGGGCGCAGGGGCTCTGGGCCGGCACCGGCGACGGCCTCTTCCGCTGCGACGCCCGGGGCTGCGCCCGCTTCGCGAGCACCGCCGACGGGCTGCCCAGCAACGTGGTCATGAGCCTGCTCGAGACCTCCGGGGAGGCGGGGAGCCGCGTACTCTGGGCAGGCACGAGGGGCGGCGTCGCCCGGCTCGCGGATGGGCGCTGGGAGAGCTTCACCCCGGCGACCGTGCCGGAGCTCTCGCAGCCCGTGCGGGCGCTCGCCGAGACGGTGAGCGGCACGGGCGCGCGGACGCTCTGGGCCGGCACCTACGGCGGCGGCCTCGCGCGGCTCCAGGGCGGGACGTGGACGGCGCTGACGAAGGCGAGCTCGACGCTGCCGGACGACCACGTGATGGCGCTCGCGGCGGCCGGCGCGGCGCACGGCGGCCGGACGCTCTGGGTCGGCACGAACGCCGGCGGCCTGGCGCGCCTGCGGCACGACGGGTGGGTGGGGTTCACGCAGCGGAACGCGGGCCTGTCCGGCAGCATCACCTCCATCGCCGAGGTGCGCGCGCCGGGAGCCGAGGGCGGCCCGCCCGCGCTCTGGGTGGCCGTGAACGACACCGTGGTGCGATCGTCGGAGCAGGGCTTCGCGCCGCTCGACGCGCCCGAGCTCGCCGGCAAGCTCGGCACCCTGGTGACCTTCCTCCTGCCGTCTTCGCGCGAGCCCGGGGTGGTCTGGATCGGCAGCGACGTCGCCGGGGTCCATCGCTGGGCCGATGGGCAGCTCACCACGTACACGAAGCAGAGCTCGCCTCTCCCCGGCGTCGGCGTGCAGGCGCTGTCGGAGTCCCTGGACGGGCGCGCGCTCTGGATCGCGACGGACACCGGGGCCGCACGCCTGGACGCGGGCGGCGCGTGGCAGGTCTTCACGAAGGCGCAGGTGCCCCTCGCGGACGATCACGTGACCGGCGTCCTCGAGACCGCGGCCCCGGGCGGGAAGATCTCCACCTGGTTCGGCACCATGAGGGGGCTCTCGCGGCTCACGGACGGGCAGTGGCGGAGCTACACGGCCGCGGACGCGCCGCTCGCCTCGAACGCGGTCGCCGCGCTCACCGAGATCCGGGACGCGCGCGGCCGGCGCGTGCTCTGGATCGGCACCCAGGGCGGGATCTCGCGCTACGACCTCGACGCGGAGGCGTGGCTCGAGCCGCTGAACGAGCGGACCCGGCCGGCGCTGCCGGACAGCATCGTCTACGGCGTGCGCGCGGACGCGCAGGGGCGGATCTACGCGTTCACCGACCGCGGCGTCACCCGCTTCACCCCGCGCGCGCCCACGCCCGACGACCCCGCCGAGCTCGCCGCGTACACCTTCACCACCGACGACGGGCTGCCGAGCAACGAGTGCAACCAGAACGGGTCGTTCATCGACGGCCGGGGCCGCGTCTGGGCGGGCACGACCGGCGGGGTGGCGGTGCTCGATCCGGCCGAGGAGGTCCCGGACGTCGCGCCGAAGCCGCTCGCGCTCGACGCGCGCGCTCAACGTCCGCGCGGCGCGCTCGCCCTCTCGCCGGGCGCGTCGCTCGCCTGGGACGAGAACACCGTCGCGTTCGAGTACGCGCTCCTGAGCCTCTTCCACGAGCGCAGCACCCGCTACCGCACCCAGCTCGTCGGCTTCGACGCGGCGCCGAGCGCGTGGAGCGCGGACGCGAGCGCGCGCTACACGAACCTCGCGCCCGGCCCGTACACCTTCCAGGTCTGGGGCCGCGATCACGCCGGCAACGTGGCCGGGCCCGCGGCCGTCGCCTTCCGCGTCCGGCCCGCGCCGTGGCGCACCGCCTGGGCGTACCTCGGCTACGCGGCGGCGCTGTCCGGGCTCGCCTACGCCGGCGTGCGGCTGCGGCTCCGGGCGCTCCGGAGGCGCACGCGCGAGCTGGAGCTCCTCGTGGAGCAGCGCACGGCCGAGCTCAAGGCCGCCAAGGACGCCGCCGACGCCGCGAACCAGGCGAAGACCACCTTCCTCGCGAGCATCAGCCACGAGCTGCGCACCCCGCTCAACGGCATCCTCGGGTACGCGCAGCTCCTCCAGCGCTCCGGGCGGATCGCCGCCGAGGATCGGGCGAGCGTCGACGTGGTGCGCCGGTCGGGCGAGCACCTGCTCACGCTGATCGACGACGTGCTCGACCTCGCCCGCATCGAGGCCGGCCGGATGGATCTCGCGCCGGCGGACGTCCACCTGCCGTCGCTCGCGCGGACGGTCGCGGAGCTGTGCAAGGTGCGGGCGGCGCAGAAGGGGCTCGCGTTCGAGCTCGAGGTCGCGGAGGGCACGCCGGCGTGGGTCCGGGTCGACGAGAAGCGGCTCACGCAGGTGCTCCTCAACCTGCTCGGCAACGCCATCAAGTTCACGCGCGCGGGGCGGGTGACCTTCCGGGTCGCGCCGCGCGACGGGCGCGCGCGCGGCGGCGTCGTGCTCCGCGTCGAGGACACCGGCCCGGGCATCGCGCCGGCGGATCTCGCGCGCATCTTCGAGCCGTTCGAGCAGGCCGGCGAGCGGCGCGCGCAGGGCGAGGGCGCGGGCCTGGGGCTCGCGATCACGCGCCGCATCGTCGACCAGATGGGCGGCCGCGTCGACGTGGAGAGCGCGCCCGGCGAGGGCAGCGCCTTCACGGTGGCGCTCGATCTCCCCGTCATCTCCGGCGAATCGCCGGCGGGCGAGCGGCGCGGGGCCGAGGCGATCGCGGGCTACGAGGGAGCGCGCCGGTCGATCCTCGTCGTCGACGACCACGAGGACAACCGCGCCTTCCTGCGGGACGCGCTCGCCCCGCTCGGCTTCGAGGTCCTGGAGGCCGCGGGCGGAGCGGCGGCGGTCGCGCTGGCGGCCGGGCGCAGGCCGGACCTCGTGTTGATGGATCTGCGCATGCCCGACCTCGGCGGCGACGAGGCCGCGCGCCGCATCCGCCGGCTCCCTGGGCTGGCGGAGGTGCCGATCCTGGCCACGTCGGCCAGCGTCGAGGCGCCCGAGCGCGCGCGCAGCGCGGCCGCCGGCTGCGACGGCTTCCTCCCGAAGCCGATCGAGCTCGGCGCCCTGCTCGAGCTCCTGGAGCGCCGCCTCGCGCTCACCTGGATCCACGCGTCGACCGGCAGCGCGCGCGGCGTGGATGGCGGCGGCGGCGCGCCGTCGCGTGCGCCGGTGGTGCCGCCGCCCCCGGAGGAGCTCGCGCGGCTCGCCGAGCTCGTCGACCGGGGTCGCATCCCGGATCTCGTGCAGCGCCTCGCCGCGCTCGAAGCGGAGGACCCGCGGCTCGCGCCGTGGCTCCGGGAGGTGCGCGGGCTGGCCGAGGCGTTCCGGATCCACGAGCTCGGCGCGCGGCTGGCTGCGCCCGGCGAGCCGCCGGCGCCGCGGTGAGGGGAGCGCCGAGGAGAGCGCCCCGGCTCACTGACCAGGAGAAAAGCGCTCGGCCATCCACGCCTGCCACGAGGGCTCGGCGCGGGCGGCCCCGGCTTTGGCCTGGTCGCCGTACAGGAAGAGGCGGATCGGCAGGAAGATCTTTCCGGCCATGGGGAGCGCGAAGATGTGGGCGATGCCGGGCGCCGGCTCGTCGAGCCGCAGGAGCAGCTCCGGATGCTCGCTCGGCCCGACGCTCTCGACCACGCCGGCGAGGGGCGGCGCGCCGGCGGAGGTGCTCACCCGCTGGCCCTGGGCGGCGCCCGCGAGCCCGAGCGGACCGACAAGCGCGTCCCACGTCGCGGTGAGCGGCGCGGGGCCGGCGCCCATCACCTGGAAAGCCACGCAGGGCTCTCCGCGGAAATGGGCGAGATAGAGCCGCAGGATGCGGAAGAAGGCGACCCAGCCATGCTCCTGACCCTCGAACTGGTTGTCCCAGTCGTCGGTGCTCGCGAACCAGCTGTGCACCACGCGCACGACGCAGCTCCCGCCGGACCGCGCCTCGACGACCCACTCCGTGGCGACGGCCGGGCTGCCCGGCCCCATGGCCTCCGGGCTCTCGGCGGTGAACCGGCGCGGCGGATCCCAGGCCGTGATCTTCGACACCGAGTCCATGCTGTTGCCCGGGCCGAAGTGAGACACGGCGGCGCCGCCCTCGCGCTCCTCCACCTCGCTCGGCACGAACCACGACGAGATCCCGGGCCCGGTCGCGATGGCGCGCCACACCTCCTCGGGGCTGCCGGGAACCTCGACCTCCGCTTGGACGCTCCGGCGGCCGGACGCGTCTTTCTTCACTGGCATGTTGGCTCCTTTCGAGATGTCGCGATCCGGGAGCCGAGCTCCGCGAGCAGCCGGCCCTCGACGAGCTCGATCGCCGCCGTGGCCGCGGCCGGATCTCGACGACGTCAACGTCAGCCACTCGGTCAGGCTTAGCGTTGACAACTTTTCTTGTCAATGACCTCCGGGCGTTCCTCGGCCCGGCGGTCCCCGCGAGGGCGGGGCCGCGCGCGCGGCGCGCGTCACGCGCCGCCGGCGCCGGGGAACAGCCCGGGCTCGATCTCCCGGTAGATGGCGGCGAGGCGCTGCGCCCAGGCCTCCACGCCCTCGTCGCTCAGCAGCCCGTCCTGGCGGATCTCGAGGAGCACGCACGGCAGGCCGCGGGCCTCGCCGTGCACGGGGATCCCGTAATCGCCCCCGTCGGTCACGCGGTACGGCTCGTTGTCGCCGACGCAGAGCCCGGGCTCGCGGCGCATCGCCTCGAGGAACGGCGCGGCGAGCCGCCGGTCGCGGCCGTAGAGGACGGCGGCGTGCCAGGGCCGGTCCTGGCCGGGCATCGACGGCGTGAAGCTGTGGACGCTGAGGATCGCCGTGCTCTCCCGGCGATCCCGCCGCGCGTCGAGGAGCGCGTCGATGGCGCGGTGGTAGGGCCAGAAGCATGCGTCGGCGCGCGCCGTGGCCTCCGCGGCGTCGATGGCATTGCCGGGGATGGGCACGCCGCAGCTGATCTCGGGGATGGAGGTCGGCGAGCCCAGCGGCCGGTTGCAGTCGATGACCAGGCGCGAGTAGCCGGAGAGCACGAGCGCCGCGTCGAGGAGGGCGGACAGGCGCCGCGCGAGGCGCGCCGCGCCGATGTCCCAGCCGGTGTGCTGGCTGAGCGCTTCCTCCTGCGCGCCCAGCGCGGCGAGGCGCCGCGGGACCGCGTTGGAGGCGTGATCGCAGAGCAGGACCGCGCTGGATCGACCCTGGGGATTCACCACCTCGAACGCAGGCGGCTCGTCGGGCGCGAGGATGCGCAAATCAGGCGGAGGGGGGCTCATGGCGTCTCGCCCGACACATAGCAGACCCGAGCGCCGCCGCGCCGCGCGCGATCGGGAGCGAGCGCGCGCGCCGGGAGCGCGCCGGCCGCGATCAGGGCGGCGCCGTCATGCAGGCGCGCAGCGCGGCCTTGGCGCGGTGCAGGAGGACCGCGACGTGGCCGGCCGAGATGCCGAGCGCCCGCGCCACGTCCTCCCCCGGCTGCTCCTCGAGCATGCGCAGGGTCACGACCGCCTTCTGGATCTCGCAGAGCTCCTCGACGCACGCGCGCAAGCGCACGTGCTCCTCCGCGCGCGCGATCGCCTCGTCGGTCGCCGGGACGACCCCCGCGGCCTCCGGGTGCGCGTCGAGGTCCTCGTGCGGCCGGGCGCGGAAGTGCCGGCGGCGCCGGTTGCGCGCGGCGTTCCGCACCATGCCGGCGAGCACGCCTCCCCACGCGCCGGCGTCCTCCGGGAGCTCGCCCCGCTGCGCGAGGATGAGCAGCGTGCAGAGGCCCTCCTGCACGCAGTCGACCGCATCCTCGGGCGTCACCCCCTCGGCGCGCGCCAGCGCGGCGAGCGCCGCGCGCTCGACGCGCACAAGGTGCGACACGCGACCCAGGATGTCGTCCGCGTCCTTGATGGCTTCCATGGTCTACGGAGGTCAGGTCTCGAGCCGCGCCCACATTACACCGGCGAGGGCTGTAATGGTTGCCGGTCTCGAGACCTGCCAGGGCATGGAGGCTCGCGCAATGACCATGAATCCCGTCCACGAGATCAACGAGCTCGACTTCAACGCCGAGGTGCTGGAGGCCGGGGTGCCCGTCCTCGTCGAGTTCACCGCGGAGTGGTGCCCGCCGTGCCGCGCGCTCGCGCCGATCCTGCACAAGGTGGCGGAGGAGGGCGCAGGGCGCCTGAAGGTGGTGGCGGTGAACGGCGACCGGAGCCCGGCGCTCGCCCGCCGCTTCGGCATCCGCGGGCTCCCCACGGTCGTCGCGTTCGCCGGGGGCAAGGAGGTGGCGCGCCACGTGGGGCTGACCACGAAAGAGAAGCTCCTGAAGCTCGTCGAGGGGCGAGAGCTCTCCGCGGGGGCGCGGGGCGACCGGGCGCCCTCGCCGCTCTGAGGGCGTCCCGCCGGCGCTGCCCTGGCCCGATCCTGCCGCGGCGGCTCGGCCCGATCCTGCCGCGGCGGCGGGTCCGCGCTCGAGCTCGCTCCGGGGGTCGCGCCGGCGGCGCGCCCCGCCCGCGCTCTAACGTCGTTGCCGGTCGTGCGGTCGATGCGTGCCGCGCTGCCCCTCGTTGCCCCGCTGCCCCTCGTTGCCCCGCTGCCCCTCGTTGCCCCGCTGCCCCTCGGCGGCGGGGAAGCTGACCCGGCGCGTCGCCTGCTCGGTCGCGGAGACCTCGAACGGTCCGACCGGCAGCGGCTCGCTGACCGGCTTGCCGTTCTCGTCGACGAGCGTGATCGTCCCGACGTAGTCGTCGGCGGCGACCTGGACGCTGGTGTCGAACCGCTCGCACGGGACCACCTGCCTGGTGACCTGGTTGTTCTTCGTGTCGATGAGTATCAGCTCGACCGCGCTCGCGCCGTACGCCTTGCACTGAGAGGCGTTGGTCTGGTCCTCGATCGCCCAGTGGACGGTGACGAATCCCATCTTTTCAGGCTCGGTCTCTCCTGGCCGTGTCTCTCCAGGCTCCGTCTCGTCGCTCGTGTTGTGCATGCACGCGCCCATCATCGCTGCGCATGCGCATAGCCCTGCCACAGAGTAGATACTTCGCATTCCTAACCTCGCTGTGCTCGGCGCAGATCCCGGCGCCGCGCTCCGCGCCAGCAACGCGGGTGCCACGCGGATCTCGCGGCGCGGCGGCGGGCGCTCGTCCGCCGGGCGCGCGCCGCGGGTTTGCCTGGCTCGCTGGACGCCGGCGCGCGCCGGGCCCACCCCGTCGGGCCGGCGGGCGCGGGGTTCGGCGGCGCGCACGCGCTGCGCGGTGGCGGGCGCGAGCACGGCAGTCGTCCGGCGAGCGCGCGGGCGGGCGCGCAGGACTACGCTTCTGGGCCGGCGCCCACCGCGCCGCGCCGATCAGCGGAAGTCGTCGATGTTCATGTTGAATCGCCGGATCCACCGGTGCACCTGCGCGCGATCTCTCCCGAGCTCGCGCGCCACCGCGGCGACGTTGCCCCGCTGCTGCACCAGGAGCTCCCGCAGCACCTTCTCGTCCGGGGAGATCCTCGGCGGCAGCGTCGCCCGCGGCGCGTACGCCCCCTCGCCGGCCGACATCGCCGCCTCGTCCTCCGGGGCCAGCGTCGCGCGGGCCTCGTCCGCGGGCGACGGCTGCGAAGCCGAGCTCCGGGCGCCGTAGCTCCGCATCGTGCGCCGGATCTCGTCGCTGAGGTCCTCGACGTCGAGCTCGGCGCCGCGATCCCTCGCGGCCCAGCGCTTGATGTGTGCCTCTAGCTCTCGCACGTTGTAGGGGAAATCGTGGTGGAGCAGGCCCGCCATGAACGCCATGCTGGGCCGCACCACGGGCCGACCGTGGCGCCTCGCGAGCGCGACGCACAGCGAGAAGATGTCTTCCTTGCGCTCGCGCAAGGGCGGCAGGGTGATGCGAAACTCGTTCAGGCGAGCGAACAGGTCGGCGCGGAAGGCGCCCGTCTGCTGGAGCGCGTCGAGGTCGCGGTGGGTGGCGGCGACGATCCGCACGTCGACCTGCTCGGGCTGCGACGCGCCGAGCGGCGTGATCTCCTTCGACTGGATCACCCGGAGGAGCTTCGCCTGGGCTTCCAGCGGCATATCCCCGATCTCGTCGAGCAGGAGCGTGCCCTGGTGGGCCGCGCGGAGGATGCCCACCCGGTCGCGGTCGGCGCCCGAGAAGGCGCCGCGCTGGTGTCCGAAGAGCTCCCCCTCGATGAGCGCGGCGGGGATCGCCGCGCAGTTGACGGCCTGGAGCGGCCCGCGCCTGCCGCTCCAGTCGTGGAGCTGCTCGGCGAAGATCTCCTTTCCGGTCCCGCTCTCGCCGAGGATCAGCACCGACAGCCCGCTGCGCGCGATCTCGCGCAGGCTCCCGGCGAGGCGCTGGCTCTGGTGGCCGCCGACGATCCGGCTCGTCGAGGTGCGCGGCCGGGCCCCCGCCGGCGCGTCCGGATCGTCGAAGTAGGCGCCGTCGATGCGGTAGTGCGCGTAGCTCTCGGCGTCGCTCTCGACGAACTTGAAGATGGCGTCGCCGATCCGGAGCTCGTCGAGGTGCGCGAGGACGGCCTCCGTGACGAACTCGCCGTTGTGCAGCGTGCCGTTGCGGCCGCCGAGATCGAAGAGCCGCCACACGCCCCCGCGCCGCTCGATGCGGGCGTGGTGGCGCGACGCGGTTCGCGTCGGTATGTAGATGTCCGCGCTCGGGTCGCGGCCGAGGACCGAGCCCGACTCGGGCAGGGCGTACGCGGGGCGAAACTGCTCGTAATTGGGCGCATAGAGCAGCACGATGCCCGCCCCCGAGCTCACGCGCCCGGCGGTCGGCGCGCCAAGTCGCATCGACGCCGTTGTGCTCAAGGTCGCCGTCGATGCGCTTCTGTCGCCGGACATTGTGTGGGCGATGCTACCAAACCTCCTCCGCGCGGCGCGTGATTTGTTCTGGGCACACCCGCTCTCGTCGCGTCGGATCCGTGCGTTCCGCGCGACACCGCTCGTGCGGGACACTTTTTACTACATCGACGCACAGAGCCAGGGCCGCCAGGTCTTCCGGGCGGCCCCGCTGGCGGGGGCGGCCGACGTCGTTGTCGGCATTCACTTTCCTTGATAAAGGCTCGCCCCCCGGGCCATCCAGGAGGGCCGTGGGCGTCCCTGCCTCGGCCCCTCCGGATGACCCTCCAGCAGATTTTCGAAGAGAACGCGGCCTACGTCTGGCGCGTGCTGCGAAGGCTCGGCGTTCGCGACGCCGACGTCGAGGACGTCTGCCAAGAGGTGTTCCTCGTGGTCCACCGGAAGCTCGCCACCTTCGATGGCAGCTCGACGCTGCGCACATGGCTCTACGGCATCTGCCTGCGGCTCGCGTCGGAGTACCGGCGGCGGCCGCACCGGAGGCGCGAGGAGGTGGCGGGCACCGTCCCCGAGCAGATCATGGCGGCGCCGCAGGACGAGACGCTCGACCGCCGCCGCGCGCTCGATCGGCTCGACGCGGCGCTCGATCAGCTCGACGACGACAAGCGCGCGGTGTTCGTCCTGTACGAGATCGAGCAGCTGCCGATGGCGGAGATCGCGCAGGCGGCGGGGTGTCCGCTGCAGACGGCGTACTCGCGGCTGCGCGCGGCGCGGGCGCAGATCGAGGCGGCGATGCGCCGGCAGGAGCTCGTCGCGGCGCCGGCCGGGGCCGCGCGGATGACCGCGAGGAGCAGCGCATGAGCGACGAGCTTCCCAGGTTGATCGACGCGGACGACAGCCCGGACGCGCTCCGGCTCGGCCTCGAGGCCGCGCGGCGCGACGGGCCGGACGAGGCCCGGCTGGCGCGGCTCGCGGCGCGGCTCCCGCTCGGGGGGCCAGGCCCGTCGGGCGGCTCGGCCGCGCCCGCGGGCGGCTCGGCCGCGCCCGCGGGCGGCTCGGGCGCGCCCGCGGGCCTCGCTCCAACCGTGGCCGCCGCGCCGCCGACGGCCCTCTCCGGCCTGGCGATCGGCGCGGCCGTGGGCGCCGTGCTCGTCGGGGCCGTGTGGCTCATGCCGTCGCGCTCGCAGCCGCCGCCCGGGCCGCCCCGCGCCGCGGCGGTCGCGACCGCGCCGAAAGCGGCGCCCACCGCCGCCCCCGTCGCGGAAGCGCCGGCGGTCCCCGCGGGCGCCCCCCCTGCGGCGGCGCGGGCGCGCGAGCCGGATCCGGCCCCGCCGCGCCCTCCGGCGAACGCGCCGGCGCCCGCGCGCGCGCCCGCCCCGGCGACCGACGCGAAGGTGGCGGGGGATCCGGCGCAGGCGGCGCTGCCCGACGCCGAGACGGAGACCGGCCTGCTGCAGCGCGCGCAGGACGCGCTCGGCGTGCGCCCTGCCGAGGCGCTCGCGCTCACCGACGTCCACCGCGCGCGCTTCCCGCGCGGCGCGCTCTCCCAGGAGCGCGAGGTGATCGCGATCGGCGCCCTGAAGGCGCTCGGCCGCGGCGGCGAGGCGCGCGCCCGCGCGGATCGCTTCGTCGCGGAGCACCCGAGCTCGGCCTACCGCCGCCGGATCGAGGTCCTCGTGCCGGAGCTGAGGAGCGACCCGCGATGACGGGAAGGCATGGGAACGTCGAATTTATTTCGCGCAGCATAAAGGTGAGAACGCACATGACACTCCAGCGAGTCCTCTTGACTTCAACCCTCGTGCCAGCATGCGTCGCGTTCGCGGCGTGCAGCGTCGACCTCTCAGACGGCCCCGGCGTAGATAACGGCGGATCGACGAGCACGAGCGGAGCGGCCACCAGCGGAAGCGCCAGCGGAGGAACCAGCGCCGTCAGCTCGACCACCGGAACCGGCGTTGGCGTCACGAGCGGCACGGGCGGCGGGGGCGCGGGCGCCGGCGGCGATGGAGTCGGGGGTACGGGCGCCGGCGGCGATGGAGTCGGGGGCACGGGCGCCGGCGACGGCGGGGGGGCCACGACGGGCACCGGCGGCGAGGGCGGCTCCGGCACGGGCGCCGGCGGCCCTGGCGGCGCCGGCGGCGAGGGCGGCTCCGGCACGGCCTTCGCGGAGGATGAAGGGACCGACTGCGTGGTTCCCAGCCTGCCGGACTCAGGCGCTCTCCCCACCGTCGCCAAGCTGCCAGACCCCTTCAAGAAGCTCGACGGATCGCGCATGTCGACCAAGGCCGAATGGCGCTGCCGGAGGCAAGAGATCAAGAAGCAGGCCGAGAAGTACATTTACGGCACGAAGCCGCCGAAGCCTGACAGCGTCTCCGGGACCGTCACCAACACTCGCATCACGGTCAACGTATCTCACGGCGGCAAGAGCACCAGCTTCAATGTCAGCGTCGAGCTGCCCACCGGCGGCACAGGGCCTTACCCGGCGATCATCGGCCTCGGGGGAGGCTTCCTTGGATTCCCGTTGAACGCCAGCCTCGTCAAGGGCGAGGGCGTCGCCGTCATCACCTACGATCCCTACGCGGTCGGGGCCGAGTCCGGGGCGTCGCGCACCGACAAGCGAGGGGCGTTCTACGACATCTACGGCTCGAACAGCACCACGGGCCTCCTGGCCGCGTGGTCCTGGGGCGTCAGCCGGATCATCGACGTCATCGAGGCGTCGGGCGGCGAGATCCTCGCGGCGGACGCCATCGGGGTCTCGGGGTGCTCTCGCTTCGGCAAGGGCGCGTTCACGATCGGCGCCTTCGATCAGCGCGTCGCGCTGACCCTGCCGATCGAGTCTGGCAGCGGCGGCGTGCCGATCTGGCGCGGGATCCCCGGGGAAGGTGCCCAGAGCCCGAGCAGCGCCTATGGCGAGACCTACTGGCTCGGCGACGCGTTCAGCGCGTTCACCAGCAGGGTGACGTCGCTGCCGGTGGACACGCACGAAGTGGTGGCCATGGTCGCGCCGCGCGGGCTCTTCATCATGGATAACCCGCACATCGCGAACCTCGGCCCCAAGTCCGCGCACGTGGCCGTCTTGGCCGGCGCAGAGGTGTACAACGCGCTCGGCGCGGGCAGCAACATCTCCTACATCTCCGCCGTGGCGGACGGCACCCACTGCGCGCAGCGCTCCGAGTGGAACGAGCCCTTGCGGAAGAGCATTCGCAAGTTCCTGAAGAAGACCGAGGACAGCCCCCGCGTCATCTCGGCGGCGAGCCAGGCGACCGGCAACCTGTCGGAGTGGAGGGATTGGGCCACTCCGCCCCTGGATTGAGCTTCATCGGGCGAAAGCGACCAGCGCGAGCACCAAACGCTCCCAGACGCTCTCTCTATCAGAACACGCCTCCGCTTGTGCGCCTTCGCGCGACGACACGCATTGGCCGCCTTCGCGTCGCCCTCACATGACGCTTGAAATTCAGGAGCGGCGCCGGCATGTTGGCACGCCGGTCGAGCGCGGGCCGTCGCCTCCGTCGGTTCACGTCGAACCGCGAGCCCCCCCGCGATCCCTGGCCGCCGATGCCCACGCCCGACAACCCCCGCGACAGCCGCCGAGAGGCCGCCCTCGGCGTCGTCTACGGCGTCGCGGCGTACAGCGCCTGGGGCATCGTCCCCGTCTTCTGGAAGCAGCTCCGCCACGTCGGCGCGGTCGAGATCCTGGCCCACCGCACCGTCTGGAGCCTGCTCGCGTTCGCGGTGCTCACGCTGGCCACGGGGCAGCTCCGCGCGCTCGGCGCGGCGCTCCGCGACCGGCGCGTCGTCGGGGCCATGGCGGCCACCGGCGCGCTCGTCTCCGCGAACTGGGTCCTCTTCATCTACGCCGTCTCGGTGGGGCGCGTGCTCGACGCGAGCCTCGGCTACTTCATCAACCCGCTGCTCAGCGTGCTGCTCGGCATGGTGTTCCTGCGCGAGCGGCTGCGCCCGGCGCAGTGGATCGCGCTCGGCCTCGCCGCCGCGGGCGTCGTGCACCTCGCCGTGCGCGCGGGCGCGGTCCCCTGGATCGCGCTGGCCCTGGCCGGGACGTTCGGTGTCTATGGTCTCCTGCGGAAGGTCGTCGCCGTCAACTCGCTCCCTGGCTCCACCCTCGAGACGCTGTTCATCGCCCCGCTCGGCGCGGCCTACCTGGCCACCCTCCACGCCCAGGGCGCCGGCGCCATCGGCCGCGTCGACCTCCGCACCGATCTCCTCCTCGCCGCGACAGGCATCGTCACCGCGCTGCCGCTCGTCTGGTTCACGAACGCGGCCCGACGCCTGTCGCTCACCACCCTCGGCTTTCTCCAGTACCTCGCGCCGAGCGGCCAGTTCCTGCTGGCCGTCCTCGTCTACGGCGAGCCGTTCACGGCCACGCAGGCCGTGAGCTTCGCCTGCATCTGGACCGGGCTCGCCGTGTTCAGCGCCGACGCCGCGCTGCGCGCGCGGGCCTCCTCCGTCGCGCGCACCTCGCTCGGCATGTAGAGACCCATGAGCTTCGAACCGACCGCACCGCTCGCCGACCTCTCGCAGATCCCGGCGCACCTCGCCGGCCCCGCGGCCTGGTACGGCCCCGAGATGGCGCGGGGCGACGGCTGGATCGAGCACCTCACGCCCGCGGAGATCGAGGAGGTCGAGGCCGCCGTCCGCCGCTTCGGCGAGACGGGCGCCGATCCGGCGCGGATCCGCGGCGAGGACTTCCCGCTGCCGACGCTCGCCGCGCGCCTCCGCCGCGTGCTCGCCGAGGTGCTCGACGGCCGCGGCTTCGCCCTGCTCCGCGGGCTGCGCGGCGGCTGGCTCGACCGCGGCGGCCGCGGCGACCTCCGCGCGGCCGCGATCGCGTTCCTCGGGATCGGCAGCCACCTCGGGAGCGCGCGCTCGCAGAACGCGCGCGGGCACGTCCTCGGTCACGTGAAGGACCTCGGCCTGTCGAGCCAGGACCCGAGCGTGCGCGTCTACCAGACGCGCGAGCGGCAGACGTTCCACACCGACTCGTGCGACGTCGTGGCGCTGCTCTGCCTCCGGACCGCGCGGGCGGGCGGGCTCTCGGCGCTGGTCAGCTCGGTCACGCTGTACAACGAGATGCGGCGCGCGCGCCCGGACCTCGCGGAGGCGCTGTTCGCGCCGATCGAGACCGACCGCCGCGGCGAGGTGCCGGCGGGCGAGAGGCCGTATTTCCGCATCCCCGTGCTCAACTGGCACGCTGGGCTCCTGTCCGCGATCTACCAGCGCCAGTACATCGAGTCGGCGCGCCGCTTTCCCGACGTCCCGCCGCTCACGGCGCGTCAGGTCGAGGCGCTCGACCTGTTCGACGCGCTCGCCAACGACCCTGCGCTCCACATGACCATGGAGCTCCGCCCGGGCGACATCCAGCTCGTGCACAACCACACGCTGCTGCACGATCGCACGGCGTTCGAGGACTGGCCGGAGCCGGATCGCAGGCGGCACCTGCTCCGCCTCTGGCTCGCTCCGCCCGGGGCGCGGCCGCTGCCGCCGGTGTTCCGCGAGCGCTTCGGCTCGCTCACCCCCGGCGACCGCGGGGGCATCGTCGTGCCGGGCGCGCGCCTCCACGCCCCGCTCGATCCGGCGTGAGCGCCGGGTGACGGGCGCGGGCGCCAGCGAGCCCTCACGGCGGCCTGTCCGGATCGGGAGCTGCTGACGCGCCTCGCCTCTCGGCTCGCCGGCGCTCGGCGGGGCGTCCCGCCGCCGCGAGCGCGCGCTGCTCGCTCAGGGCGCCTGCGCTCCGCAAGGCAGCTCACGCCGCATGCGCGCGTTGCCTGCTCAGGGCGCCTGCGCTCCGCAAGGCAGCTCACCGCCGCGTGCGCGCGTTGCCTGCTCAGGGCGCCCGCGCTCCGCAAGACAGCTCACCGCCGCGTGCGCACGCCGCGCCCACATGGCGCCGGCATGCGCCTCGCAGCCCCCCCCTTCCCCATGGCTCCCTTGCCTCCGGCCCGAGCGGCAGAGGAATGCTCCGGCGGCGATCCCAGGCCCGCGCCGGTCGGCGGGGCGCTCGTCCCGGCCGCTCCGCCCGCCGCCCTGAACGCGCCCGCCGCCCGCCGTGCGCGGTGGAGGGCCCTGCTCCACGCGGGGCTCGCGGCGTTCGGCCTGGCCGCCCTGGCCGCGCTCATCCGCCACGTCGGCGCGGCGGAGATGCTCGCCGCGGTGGTCCGCGCCGCGCCGTTCTTGCCGTTCCTGGTCGCCCTGGAGGCGGCGCGCGTCGGCTGCGAGACGCTCGCGACCGGCCTGCTCTGCGCCCCGCGGCGCGTCCGGGTCGCCGAGCTCGTTCGCATCCACGCGGTCACCTACCCGGTCATGGCGCTGATGCCGGCCGGCCGCGCCGCGGGCGAGGCGGTCAAGGCCGCGCTGCTGTCCCCGTACGTCGGCGCCCCGCACGCGGCGGCGATCGCCACCGCGAACCAGTCGCTCGCGCTCCTCTGCGCGGCCCCGCTGTCGCTCCTCGCGGCCGCGGCGCTCTTCCGGATCGGCGGCGGCGCTTCCCCGTTCGCCCTCGGCGTGCTCGCGCACGCCGCCCTCCTGGTCGCGAGCGGCCTCGGCGTCGCCTTCGCGGCGCGGCAGCGCGCCGCCTCGGCGTGGATCACCCGGCGGTTCGCCCGCGCCGGCCAGCTCACCGCCGCCTTCCAGGAGGCGGTGCGCGAGCGCCCGCCCGTCCCGGGGTGGCCGTTCGCCGCTGGCGTCGCGGGCCGCGCGCTCCAGGCGGCGCAGTACGCCGTGCTCCTCGCCGCCGTCGGCGCCGAGAGCGGCCCCCTCCGCGCGCTCGCCGCGTACGGCGTGGGCGCGGCGGGCACGGCGGCCGGCGACCTCATCCCGGGTCAGATCGGCGCGACCGACGGCGCCTTCACGCTCGCCGCCCCGCTGCTCGGGCTCACCGCGAGCTCCGCCATCGCGGTGTCGCTGCTCGTGCACCTGCTCCAGGCGGCCTTCGCGCTCGCCGGGATCGCCGCCGCGCTGGCGTGGCGGCGCAGCCCTCCGGCGCGGTGAGCCGGGCTCGGGTGGGGGCCAGGGAGGTCGCGCGCGCCTCCGGCGGGAGATCAGCGGCGCTCGCGCTTGAGGCGCTCCAGCTCGGCGAGGGCCTCGGCCAGCCGCCGCTCGGCCTCGTCGGCGCGCTGGCGCTCCTCGTCGGCGCGCTGCTGCGCCTCGCCGGCGCGCTGGCGCTCCTTGTCGGCGCGCTGCTGCTCCTCGTCGGCGCGCTGCCGCTCCTCGTCGAGCCGCCGTCTCTCCTCATCGAGGCGCAGCTCGGTCCGCTCGATGCGCGCCTCGAGGTCGCCCACCATCGTGCCGAGCCTGTCGAGCAGCTCGCGCGTCTCCGGCAGCGCATGTTGCCCGTGAAAGAAGCGCAGCCGATCGCCGTCCAGGCCGAGGTCCAGGGCGAGCACCGCGCTCGTGAGCCGCCCCTCCTGCGGGACGATCGGCTGGTAGCGCCCGCTGCCCTGGACGAGCCGGAAGCCGCGGAGCTGGCGACGGCGCCGGTCGAAGACGAAGTACTCGGAGATGCCCAGCGACGCGTAGCGGGCGACGTTGTCCACGAGATCCTTCTTGCTCCTCCCGCTCCAGAGGATCTCCAGCGCCAGGTCGACGCCCTTTCCCTCGGCGCTCACGGACCAGTGGGCCCGCTCCTTCACCTCCACGTCGAGCACGGCGATGAGATCCGGCGCGAACATCCGCTCTGCCGGGTAATAGACCGGCAGCTCGCACGCGAGGTACACGCGCCGCCCGATACGCTGGAAATACCCGCCCAGCGTGTCCCGGGCCGCCACCTTCGGGTTGAAGTGGAAGTCGCCCTCGGGAGGGCTCGCCTCCGAGACCTCGAACTCCGACGGGAGCGTGTCGAGGACGCGCTGCCGCTCCTCCGGCGTCATGCGATCCCAGAGCTCCTGCGGGGGAGCCCGAGGATCGTCGGGGTCGATCTCCCAGGACGTCGGCGCGCGCTGCATGGTCCGATCATAGCGAGCCTGCGCACGCGCCACCACGGCACGCGCCCGGCCTCGGCCCCTCGGGGGCGCCCGGACCGCGCCGAGCAAGCGCCGCGCTCACCCGCTCGCGCGGCCTTCGCCGGAGGGGTCCGGCACCTCCGCGCGTGCTCTGCATTGCGTCCCGGGAGGGGTCCGGCACCTCCGCCAGCGCTCTGCATTGCGGTCCGAAGGGGTCCGGACCCCCCTTCTGGCACAAAAAGGAGGGGGAGCACGGGGTCGTTGGCACAGAATTTCATCAAAGAACGCGATTTCTGGCACAATCTTGCCCTGAAAATCGCTCCGCCGAGCGTTCTCGAGGGGTCCGGACCCCGGTGTGTCGCAATGCATTGCGTTTGTGCCGGTGCCGGACCCCCCTCCCCTGGCACAGAACAACGCCGTTCTGGCACAGAACCAGGGCGCGCTGCTCCGTCCGGAGGCCGTCCGGGCGTCGGTACCCCAACCTGGGTCGGTACCCCAACCTGGGTCGGCTCCCTCGTCCCCCAACCCGGGTCGGCTCCCTCGTCCCCCAACCCGGGTCGGCTCCCTCGCCCCGCCGTCCGCTCCCCCATCCCTCCACCGGCCGCCCGGCAGCCGCCTCCCCCTGCGCCTCGCGGCGAGGCAGCGCTCGCGACCGCGCCAGATCGCTGGCCACCCTCCGGGGGTTCGTCCTAGGGTGTGCACGTCATGACGGAAAAGACCGGCGGCCCTGGACGGGACGTGCTCACCCAGAAGGAGGCCGAGGAGCGCGCCGCGCGCATCGGCAGCGCGCGCTACGAGCTCTCGCTCGACCTGTCGCGCGGCGACGACGGCTACCGCGGCGAGGCGATCGCCTACTTCGACGTCCGCGGCCGCGGCGACACCTTCATCGACTTCCGCGGCCGGCGCATCGAGCGGCTCGAGATCAACGGCGTCCCGGTCGAGCCCGAGTGGTCCGACTGCCGCATCCGCCTCCCGGGGCGGCTGCTCGACCCGGAGACGCGCGTGCGCGTCGTCTACGAGAACGACTACGACCACACCGGCGACGGCTTCCACCACTTCCGCGATCCGGAGGACGGCGAGGACTACCTCTACTCGGACCTCGAGCCGTTCAGCGCCCACCGCCTGTTCCCCTGCTTCGACCAGCCGGACATCAAGGCGAGCTACCGCCTCTCCGTCACCGCGCCCGACGACTGGGAGGTCATCGGCAACGCCCGCATCCGCCGCACCTTCGACGCCGGCCCGGGGCGCTCGACGCGCGTGTTCGAGGAGACGACCCGGTTCAGCACCTACATCTTCGCGCTGATCGCCGGCCCCTACAGCGGCGTCCGCGACGAGCACCGCGGCATCCCGCTCGGGCTCTACTGCCGCAGATCGCTCGCGAAGCACCTCGACCCGGACGAGCTCTTCACGATCACCAAGCAGGGCTTCGACTTCTACCCCGAGTTCTTCGACTACCCGTACCCCTTCACCAAGTACGATCAGGTCTTCGTCCCGGAGTTCAACGCCGGCGCCATGGAGAACGCCGGCGCCGTGACCCACAGCGAGCGGATGATCTTCCGGGACCCGCCGACCGACCACCAGCGCCTCACGCGCGCGGAGGTGTTCCTCCACGAGATGGCTCACATGTGGTTCGGCAACCTCGTGACCATGCGGTGGTGGAACGATCTCTGGCTCAACGAGAGCTTCGCCACGTACATGGCCTTCCTCGCCATGGAGCAGGCGACCCGGTTCCAGCCGACCGTGTGGAAGGCGTTCAACGTCATGAAGAGCTGGGCCTACCGGCAAGACCAGCTCGTGACGACGCACCCCATCGCCGGGGAGCTCGCGGACACCGAGCACACGTTCCTCAACTTCGACGGCATCACCTACGGCAAGGGCGCGGCCGCGATGAAGCAGCTCGTCGCCGCGATCGGCCTGCCCTCGTTCCGCGACGGGATGCGCCGGTACTTCAAGCGCTACCAGTACGGCAACGCGACCCTGCGCGAGTTCCTGTCCGCGCTCGAGGAGGGCTCCGGCCGCGACCTCGGCGCCTGGTCGCGCGTCTGGCTGGAGCAGGCGTCGCTCAACACGCTGACCGCCGAGTGGGAGCCCGACGGCGACCGCATCGGCCGGCTCCGCGTGCTGCAGACGGCCCCCGAGGACTACCCGACCCTCCGGCCGCACCGCATCGACGTGGCGCTCGCGCGCGAGGAGGGCGGCGCGCTCGTGGTCGACGCGGTGCCCGCCGAGATCGACGGCGCGGCCACCGACGTCGCCGCGGCGCGGGGGCAGCGCGCGCCGCTCTTCGTGTTCCCGAACCACAACGACCTCACGTTCGCCAAGATCGCGCTCGACGCGGGCTCGCTCGCGTTCGTGCGCGAGCACATGGGCCGCGTCGAGGATCCGCTCCTGCGCCAGCTGCTCTGGTCGTCGCTCTGGAGCATGGTGCGCGACCAGAAGCTCGCCTCCCCCGCGTACCTCGCGCTGGTCAGGGACAAGCTGCCCGCCGAGCCGGACCTCTCGCTCGTCGAGCCCGTGCTCTCGAACGCGGTGATGGCCCTCGCGCGCTACGTGCCCGACCCGACGCGCGAGGCCGAGGCGAGCGCGTTCACCGGCCTCGCCCTCGCGGCGCTCCGGGCGGCCCCGCGCGGCGACGCGCAGATCGTGTGGGCGCGGGCGCTCCTCAACGCGGCCTACGCCGCGCCGGATCTCGCCCTGGCCGCGCGCCTCGTGGACGGCGAGATCGAGGTGGAGGGGCTCGAGATCGACCAGGAGATGCGCTGGACGGTCGCCGTGAAGTGGATCGCGCGCGGCATGGCCGGCGCGGACGCGCGGCTCGCGGCCGAGCGCGAGCGCGACCCGTCCGATCGCGGCCAGCGCGCGGCGCTGCGCGCCGAGACGGCGCGCCCGGATCCGGCGGCGAAGGCCGCGGCGTGGGAGCGCTTCCACGAGGGCGGGTACGGCTCGCTGCACCTGACGAGCGCGGCCATGTCGGGCTTCAACTGGTCGTTCCAGCGCGCGCTGCTCGAGCCGTACGTGCAGGGGTTCTTCGAGCGGGTGCAGCAGGTCTTCGAGACGCGGACGCACGAGCTCGCGTCCGCGTATTTCACCCACCTGTTCCCGTCGTACCGCGTCGATCGGGAGCTCCTCGCCGCCGCCGAGGCGCGGCTCGCCGCGCTCCAGCAGGCCCCGGACGGCGCGGCGCCGCGGCTGCCGATGCTGGTGCGGATGCTGCGCGAGGCGATCGACGACCTCACGCGGGCGATCGGCTGCCGGGAGCTCGCGGCGGCGAGCGCCCCCCAGGGCGCCCTCGCGGGGAGCGGCGGCGCCCCGCGCTGAGCGGGCGGCCGGGAGGGCGGCCTCGAGGCGACGATGATCGTGCAGCTCGGCAAGGCGTCCGTCACGTGGACGCGCGCGGACCTCGAGGCGAAGCTCGCCGGCCACGCGCGCGTGCTCATCGACGTCGGCACGGGGGACGGGCGGTTCGTGTACCGGTCGGCCGGCGCCCACCCGGACACGTACTGCATCGGCGTGGACCCCGCGGGCGAGCGGATGCGCGAGGTGTCGTGGCGCGCCAGCCGCAAGCCCGCCCGCGGCGGCCGGCCGAACGCGCTCTTCGTGGTCGCGTCGGTGCAGGCGCTGCCCGAGGAGCTCGCCGGGCTCGCCCACACCCTGACCCTGAACTTCCCCTGGGCGTCGCTGCTCTCGGCCCTTGTGCTCCCCGAGGCGCCCGTGCTCGAGGCGCTGCGCCGGCTCGTCCGGCCGGGCGGGGAGCTCATCGCGCTGCTCAACCAGAGCGTCTTCGACGACCGGCCCTACGCGGCGCGGCTCGGCCTCCCCGAGCTCTCGGACGCGTGGATCGACGACGCGCTGCGCCCCGCCTACCGCGCCGCGGGGTTCGAGATCCGGGCGAGCGAGATCGTGGACGGGGAGGTCCCGCACCAGACGAGCTGGGGGCAGCACCTCACGCTCGCGTCGGGCCGGAGGACGCGGCTGCTCACGGCCGAGGCGATCGGCGGATCGGCCAGCGCTGCACCAGGCTAGGGCCGCGCGTCAGCAGCGCGCCGAGGGCCCGGCGGTCGCTCACGACCGATGGGCGTCATCAGCGTTTCCGGCAGGATCCATCCCGCGCTTCACGGGTCCGCTGCTGGAGCCCCCGCTTGTGACGGGGACGAAGCCGAAGAATATTCTCGCCGTCGGTCTCTCCTCCTCGTGATGGTTTTCTTCGCCAAGTCGCCCACGGGCGCCCGGTGAGGCCGAGTTGCAAGCTTTACATAAGCCCTTGGCATCGCTGAATGTTCCGGATCAGGATCACTATCTGTGCGAGCAGTAGAAGGTGACTGTATGAAGACCCACATGCTCCAGGCGTGCGCGCTCGTCCTCCTGTTGCTGCTGTCTTCTACGCTCCTGCCCGCCTGCGCTGCGGTGGAGCTCAACCCGGGCGCGGAGCGGGTCATCGTCACCAGGCAGCCGGCCCCGCAGGGCTGCCGGTTCCGCGGGACGGTGATCGGCGAGCAGGGCGGCGCGCTCTCCGGATCGTTCACCAGCAACGCGAACCTGCAAGAGGGCGCGGTGAACGACATGAAGAACAAGGCGCACGAGATGGGGAGCAACTACGTCGTCCTGGAGAACACGAGCACCGGGAACACGATCTCGGGAGACAAAGACAGCATCTCCGGCCAGCAGACCGACGTCACCCACATGGGCAGCGCCTACAGGTGCCCGCCCCGGCTCGTCGGCCTCTGAATGGCTGATCCCGAGTCGGATCGGCCATTCAGGCCCCGGCGGTCGCGGCATCACCGCGGCCCGCGCGAAGCGATCGTCGACGCCAGCGCTCCCGCCGCTCCCCACCAGCATTGGCAATGTGGCGCATCACGTCCCAAGTTCCTGGCTCATGAGTCATCCGGAGGCGGGTTCCCGGGGGTCCCCTTCCGGGCGCTCCTGGTCCCCCCACGCGGTCGGCTCGCTCTCGGCCAGCCGGCCGCTCCCCTGCTCGATCAGCTTCTTCTCGTACCAGGGTAGCGCGGCGTGCGCGCGGAAGAAGTAGGCGATCGCGATGACGCCGAAGAGTGGCAAGGCCACGTAGGCGATGGAATGGGCCGTCACGTCGGGGCCGATCGTGCTGGCTGACGGCCACGACGGGACGTAGCGCGCCTCCAGCAGTGGCCCGCCCCCGCGGACCCGGTCGACGTCGGCATAGGACACCGCGTCCGAGAAGGCGACACCGTGAGGGCCCAGCATCGTGACGTCGAAGCTGCCGCGGTCGTCATCGCTCTCCCGCAGCTGCGTCACGCGGACCTCCACCGTCTCCCCCAGCCAGCGGCGCGCGTGGAAGGGCGCGAACGCGGCGTTGAACGCGAGCGACGCGACGCCCGCGGTGATGGCCCACCGCAGGTGGAACGCTGCCTTGCGCGCGAACTGCTCTCCGAACGGCTCGGACGAGAGGAGCATGCGTCGCCTGCGCGGGCGCACGAGCACATATCCCTGCGCCCTCTCGCGGTACCCCAGGGGGGGCGCCTCGGGATCCGGCGCGCGCCGGAGCTCGCCGAACGCGAAGGCCTTCTCGCCGGGCACGAGCTCGGCCACGCGGACGCGCCGGGTGCGATCGACCCGGATCATGCCGTCCAGCGCGTCGACGAGCATCACGTCCTCGCCCGGCTCCACACGGACGCGAGCGCCGGAGGCGTGGCGGAGGTAGAAGGGGTGGGCGCGGACCTTGCGGCCGGTCTCGGTCCACTCGTGCCTCCAGCTGACGGACCACCCGTGCCTCCAGCTGACGGAGCTCGCGAGCTCGGACCCTTTCTGCTCGACCTCGACGCGCACGGCGACGTCGGCGCCCTGCTCCCGCTCGACGGTGCCCAGGACGACGCCCTCGCCGGGCGCGAGCGCGACGTTGGCCCTGAACGAGGCGTCGGCCAGCGCGGTGGCGCGGCGCAGCCGGAGCGACAGCCGGAGCGCGAGGACGGCGAGGGCGAGGAGGCCGGCCGTCGCGACGACATCCACCAAGAGCGACGACATCACAGGGTCCAGGTGGTTGTAGCTCACGAGCAGCACGATCCGATGTCCCAGTGTCCACCATGAGAGCGTAATCCGCAGCGCCCGCGCGACAACCCCGGAGCCGCCCCGGCGTCGGCCCCGGGGAGCGGAGAGCCGAGCGCGTCTTCGCGAGCCGGACGAGCGGCCGTCGTCGCGCTTGACGTTCCCAGCATCGCAGTCCATCCAGACTCCCGCACGCGAGGGGGCGCGGCGCCGAGCGCTACGCGCGCGGGCGAGATCTCTTTCCATGCTCACGTTCGAGAGCGGGCAGATCATCCGGGGGAAATACCGGCTCGAGCGTGTCCTCGGCACAGGCGGCATGGGCGTCGTCATCGCCGCCCGGCACCTTCGCCTCGAAGAGCCCGTCGCGATCAAGCTCCTTCACTCGTGGCTGGCCCAGCGCCCCGACGCGATCGAGCGTTTTCTTCGCGAGGCGCGCGCCGCCTCGAGGCTCACGAGCGATCACGTCGTCCGCGTCTTCGACGTGGATCTCCTCGAGTCCGGCGCTCCGTTCATCGTGATGGAGTACCTGGAAGACATGGATCTGCGCGCGCTCCTGGGCGAACGTGGTCCGCTCCCGATCGGCGAGGCGGTCAGCTACGTACTCGATACGTGCGAGGCGATCAGCGAGGCGCACGCGCTCGGGATCGTCCACCGCGATCTCAAGCCCCAGAACCTCTTCGTGGCGCGCCGGCGCGACGGCTCCGTGCGCCTCAAGGTGCTTGATTTCGGCATCTCCAAGATCGTCCCTACGCCGGGGGCGACCGGCGACGGCTTCATCACCAGCACGGATGTCATGCTCGGCTCGCCGCTGTACATGGCGCCGGAGCAGCTCGGCTCGCCTCGGGCGGTCGACGCGCGCGTCGACATCTGGGCGCTCGGCGTCGTGCTGTATCAGCTGCTCACCGCGAGGATGCCTTTCGAGGGAGGGAGCTTCTTCGAGACCGCCTCGGCGACCTTGCAGGCCGGCGCCGGCGGGTTGCGGTGCCAGGGCGCGCAGGATCCGGCAAGGATGCAGCTCGTCTTCGTCCGCTCGCCGGACGTCTCCCCGGGGAAGAACGTCACGTTTCACGTCTGGCTCCCTGCCTCAAGCCGCATCGTCTCTGTGCAGCCGTATCTCTTGATGAAGGACGGGCTCTGGGAAGGCGACTATCGGTTCATGAGCAACCTCGACGGCGACGCGTGGAACGAGTTCACCGTCCGCTACCGCTCGGGCTCGCCTCCCATCGAGCAGCTGGGGGTCGAGTTCGTGATCGACCCGAGCGCCGCCTGGTCGGGCGTCTGTTACATCGACTCGGTGGGCTGGTGAGCTGAAGCGCTGCAAGAGCTGCGTGCCCGCCAGCGCCGCAGCGGGCGACGCGGCGCTCGGGGCGGGCGCGGAGCTGCCGGAGTGCGCGGAGCGCCGTGAGCAAGAGATCCTTCGCGAGGCGCTCCGGATTGCCGCGAGGCATTCATGCAATGGGCCACGACGGGCGACCGCAGCGGGCACCTCGCGCGTTCTTTGGCCGAAACCGAGGAGGAGGGCAACGAAGGCGAGGCGGCGTTCGATATCGATTGCTTGCTCCGCAAGCACTACGACGAGGCGGTCCTGCTCGCCGGGCACGAGGCTCTCGTGGGCGCCGGCGAAGGCGACGCGCAGCCTTGTTATGGCGACTCGGGCAGCCCGCTCGTGCGTACCGAGGGCGGTAGGCTGCGCGTCTACGGCGTGGCCTCCGGCGTGATTCGGACGAACCAGCTCGCCTGCGATTACGGGACCGTTTACGCGACGCTCGGCCCCGACGTGCTCGCGTTCGCGAAGAAGGCGAGCACCTGGTCCGATCCCTGCGGAGACACCAAGATCGACGGGGTTTGCGAGGGTTTTACCGCCGAGCGCTGCACGGCGCTCGACGAGGGGCCGCGCCGGGTGACGAAGACCGACTGCAGTCTGCTCGGCCAGACCTGCGGGCGAGACGGAACCGGCGCAGTCGCTTGCGTGGATCCGGGCAACTGAAAGGAGTGCGGCGGCGGGGAGTGGCAAGGACATCGTCCGCTCCAGCTCGATGCAGCAACGCCCTCCCCCCGCCGGCCCTCTGGGTACCCGCTCGGTGAAACCCGCCTGGGGACGGCCGCTCGGGTCTGCTCGGCGATGCGTCCCGCCAGGGATCGCTGACGCGCGGAGCTAGGCCGGCGGGGCCCCGGCCGGCTCGACGCGGACCGGGACGCCGTTCAGCGCGGCGGTGCCCGAGAGCGCGTCGATCGCGAGGTCGTCCGTCAGATCGTTCACGCTCTCGCCGGCGTGCCGCCGCGCCGTCTCGAGCCGGACGCCGTCGCGGCCGTGGCCCCAGCCGTGCGGGGCGCTGACGACGCCGGGCATCACCTCGTCGGTCAGCTCGACCTCGAGGTCGATGCTCCCGACCCGCGAGCGCACCCGGACCCGCTGCCCGGCCGCGATGCCGCGGCGGGCGGCGTCCTCCGGGTGCATGAGCAGCGTGCACCGGTTCCTGCCCTTCACCAGGCGACGGCTGTTGTGCAGCCACGAGTTGTTGCTCCGGAGCTGGCGCCTGCCGATGAGCTGGAGGTCGTACCCCGCCTCGCCCCGCTGCCCCGGCTCGCCCGCCTCCCCCGCCCCGCCCGCGGCCCGGCCGAGCGCCCCGCGCTCCTCCTGGCCGAGCGGCCCGCGCTCCTCGCGGCCGAGCGCCGCGCGCGCCCGCTCGAGATCGGCGACGAGGACCTCCGGCGCGAGCTCGATGCGCCCGGACCGCGTGAACAGCCGCTGCGGCAGGCACGGCACGAGCGGCCCGAGATCCACGCCGTGCGGCTCGCGCTCGAGCCTGCGCAGCGAGAGGCCGCCCGACAGCGGGCTCACGCCGGCGCCGTAGGGCCCGAAGCGGAGCGCGGCGTCGAGCAGCCGCGTCGGCGGGAGCGCCCGCGACAGGAGGCGCGCCGCGCGGCCGGCGAGCGGCGCCGCGGGCCCGGGCGCCGCGAGGCGCGCCCCGAGCTCGACGAGGATCTGCCAGTCGTGGCGCGCGCCGTCCGCCGGGGCGAACAGCGCGGGCGCGTACTTGGCGGTGTTCCGCACCGCGAACGCGTGGAACGCGAGGTCGTAGTGATCGCGCTCCAGGGGGCCGGTCGGCGGCAGGATCACGTGGGCGTGCCGGGTCGTCTCGTTGATGTAGAAGTCGATGCTGGCCATGAAATCGAGGCCGGCCAGCGCGCGATCCAGCGTCCGGCCGTTCGGCGTCGACAGCACCGGGTTGCCCGCCATCGTGAGGAGCGCGCGGATCTGCCCCGGGCCCTCGGTGAGGATCTCCTCGGCGAGCGCGGCGGCGGGGTACTCCCCGGCGAACGCGGGCAGCTGGCGCACGCGGCTGCGGCTCCGGCCGAAATCGCCGCGCTGGCCGAGCAGGTCCTGGATCGCGACGACGTCGACGGCCGGCCGGGCGAACATCGCCCCGCCGGGGCGATCGAGGTTGCCGGTGACCAGGTTGAGCACCGCGATGAGCCACGTGGTGAGCGCGCCGAACTCCTGGAGGCAGGCGCCGATCCGGCCGTAGCAGACGGCCGGGCGCGCCGCGGCGAAGGCGCGCGCGAGCTCGCGGATCTGCGCCGCCGGGATGCCGACCCTCGCGGCGACGCGCTCGGGGGTGAAGTCGCGGACGAGCCGCTCGATGTCGGCGATCCCGTTCATGAAATCGCCGAGCCGGCCCGGCGCGACGAGCCGCTCGGCGAAGAGGGTCGAGAGCAGGCCGAGCATCAGGAAGACGTCGGTCCCGGGGCGGATGAAGTGGTGGCGATCGGCGATCTCCGCGGTCTCGGTGCGCCGCGGGTCGACGACCACGATCGTGCCGCCGCGCGCGCGGATCGCCTTGAGCCGCCGCGGCATGCCGGGCGCCGACATGAGGCTGCCGTTCGAGACGACCGGGTTGGCCCCGACGATGAGCAGGAACGAGGTGCGGTCGATGTCGGGCACCGGGACGAGCAGCTGGTGCCCGAAGAGGAGGGTCGAGACGAGGTGGTGCGGCAGCTGATCGACCGAGTTCGAGGAGAAGCAGCTCCGCGTCCGCAACGCCTCGAGGAACGGGATGAGGTAGAGGAGCGACGCGTAGTTGTGCGCCCTGGGATTGCCCAGGTAGACCGCAACGGCGTCCCTGCCGTGGCGCCGCTGGGTGTCGCGGAGCCGCCCGGCGACCTCGTCGAGGGCGTCGTCCCACGAGATGCGCTGGAACCCGGAGGCGGTGCGCCGGACCGGGGCCCGGAGGCGATCGCCGTCCTCGTGGAGGTCCTGGAGCGCGAGCGCCTTCGGGCAGATGTACCCTCGGCTGAACGGGTCGCGCTCGTCGCCGCGGATCGAGGTGATCCGGTCGCCGTCGACCTCGATGTCGATCCCGCACATCGCCTCGCAGATGTTGCAGGTGCGGTGGTGCGTGCGCGCGGTCCCGTGGCTCGGCATGGCGCGCGAGGCTATCAGCGCCCAGCGCGGCCCGCGAGCGACAGCGCTCGACCTGCGCGGGCGCGACGGCGCGAGGCGGGACGATGCTCACGTCGGCGCTCGCTCGCGGCGTCAACCTCGGGTTGACGCTGTGTACAGGCGGGCGCGACGGCGGCGCGCGGGACGGAGAAGGGCGCGCCGACGGACGAGGGGGATCGCCGTGCGCGCTTGGCGAGAGGCTCGGCGCTGTCGTAGATCTGCGGCGCGCGCTGGCGAGGTTGCGTGTGGCCCGCGCGTTGCTCGCGTCGCTGAGGCGTGGAGACGACCATGACCGACCGCTATGCCATCATCGGTAACCCCATCGCCCAGGCCAAGTCGCCGGCGCTGCAGACGGCCTTCGCCGAGCAGTGCGGGCAGGACATGGAGTACGGCGCGATCCTCGGCGAGCTGGACGGCTTCGCCGCCGCCGTGCGCGAGTTCCAGAGGAGCGGCGGCAAGGGCATGAACATCACCATGCCGTTCAAGCTCGAGGCCTTTGCGCTGGCCGACGAGCTGACGCCGCGCGGCCGCGCGGCGGGGGCGATCAACATGTTCACCTTCCGCGCCGACGGCACCATCCTCGGCGACAACACCGACGGTGTCGGCATCCTGCGCGACATCACCTGCAACCTCGGCCGCGAGCTCATGGGCGCGCGCGTGCTGCTCCTCGGCGCGGGCGGCGCGGTGCGCGGCGTGTTGCTGCCGCTCTTCGAGGAGCGGCCGGCCGAGGTCTTCATCGCCAACCGCACCGCCGGCAAGGCCGTGGAGCTTACCGCCGAGTTTGGCGCGCAGGCGGGCGCCGCCCGGCTCGCCGCCGGCGGCTTCGCCGATATCGTCGGGCGGTTCGACGTGGTCATCAACGGCTCCGCCTCGTCGATGACCAACGAGGTGCCGCCCCTGCCCGACGGCGTGTGGGACGAGAGCTCGCTGGCCTATGACATGGCCTACAAGAAGGAGCCGACCGCCTTCGTGCGGGCCGCGCGCGCGGCCGGCGTGAGGCAGACCGCCGACGGCCTCGGCATGGTGGTCGAGCAGGGCGCCGAGTGCTTCACCCTGTGGCGCGGCGTGCGGCCCGACACCGCGCCGGTCATCGCCGCGCTGCGGGGGACCTGAGAGGAGCCGTCTTCCGGGGGGAGCTCCGCCGTGCGCGACCTGGGTCGGGTTGCCCAACCTCAACCTGGGTCGGGTTGCCCAACCTCAACCTGGGTTGCCCAACCTCAACCTGGGTCGGGTTGCCCAACCTCAACCTGGGTTGCCCAACCTCAACCTGGGTTGCCCAACCTCAACCTGGGTCGGGTTGCCCAACCTCAACCTGGGTCGGGTTGCCCACGGGTCGGGGTTGCCGCTGGCGCGTCCTGGCACAGAACGCTCACCGGACAGCCGTGTAAGTGCCGGAAATCGCACGATTCTAGCTCGGTACGGTGCATGCATCGTGGCGCGCCCGGCCGCGTCCGACATGGGCACGTGAGGTCCCGGCGGCCAAGGAGACTCCATGCGCAACCGTTTCCGCTTCGCTTTCATGGTGGGAAGCCTTCTGGCTCTGGCGGCGTGCTCGGGCGGCGTGAGCTTGGACGACGGCAGCGACGGCGAGATCCCGGGCAGCGGCGCCGGCGCTGACGTCGGCGGCGCCTCCGGCTCGGCCGCTGCGGGCGGTGTGTCGGATGGGGGCGACTTCTCCAGCGGCGAAGGCGTCGGCGTCGGCGCCGGCGGCGGCACCGGCGTCGGCACCGGCACCGGCGGCGGCGGTGGTGCCGGTGGCGGTGGCACCGGCGGCGGCAACGTCGAGCCTGGCACGCTCACCGCGGGCGTCTGGGACGACAACCGCAACTTCGACTTCTTCCTCTCGTACCGGAGCACGCTCTACGCGCAGCAGCTCCCGGGCTTCTTGCCCTTCACCGAGGCCGACCACCAGGCCGCCCACAGCCTCTTCGCGGCGCCTCCGGGACCGAAGGACACGCTCGACGTCTCGCTCATCATCGACACGACCGGCAGCATGGGCGACGAGATCACGTATCTCCAGACGGAGTTCATCGCCCTCTCGGAATCCATCTTCGCCAAGTACCCGAACGCCGCGCAGCGCTGGTCGCTCGTCGTTTACAAAGACACCGAGGACGACTACATCGTCCGGTGGTTCGACTTCCGCGCCGATCCCGACGAGTTCCAGCAGAAGCTCGCCGAGCAGACGGCCGGCGGCGGCGGCGATTTCCCCGAGGCGCCCGACATGGCGCTCTCCAAGGCGGCCGACCTCGCCTGGCGCACCGGCAACGACACCGCGCGCCTCGCCTTCTGGGTCGCGGACGCGCCGCACCACGACAGCAACGCGGGCGCCATGGCAGAGGGGATACGAGCCCTCAAGGACCTCGGCGTGCATGTCTATCCCGTCGCGTCGAGCGGCGTGGATGAGCTCACCGAGATCACCATGCGCTCAGCCGCGCAATTGACGGGCGGCCGATACCTCTTCCTGACCGACGACTCCGGGGTCGGCGGTGCCCACAAGGAGCCGACGATCCCCTGCTACTACGTGACCAAGCTCGATCGCGCGATCCTGCGCATGGTCGACATCGAGCTCTCCGGCGTCTACCGCGAGCCGGAGCCGTCCGAGATCCTCCGCACGGGCGGCGATCCCGAGGACGGCGCGTGCGAGCTCTCGTCCGGCAGCGAGGTGCTCGCGTACTGAGCCCGAGGCCGCTCGCCGCTCGCACGCATCATCACGCCGCCGCCGCGCCGCCGGCCGCGGCGCGGCGGCGCCCTACGGCGACGATGCGCCGGCGAGCGGCAGCTCCATGACCACCTCCGGCCCGTCCATGCGGCCGTTGGGTCGGAAGCCCAGGCTGCGGTAGAACCCCTCGGGGCTGCCGGGGCCCGGCACGTAGGACAGCAGAAGCGACGAGAAGCGCCCCAGGCGCCGCACGTGCTCGATCACCTGCAGCATCGCCGCCCGGCCAATGCCGCGCCGCTGGAAGCGCTGGTCGATCATGAAGCGCCACACGCCTACCTCGGGCCGCTCCGGCGGCGGGGAGACCATCGACTGGTCCTCCAGCATGACGAAGCCCGCGGGCTCGTCGCCATAGTAGATGGCGCGGTACCAGGCCTCCGGCGCGAAATGCGCCTGGGCGAGCGAGACCGCGTTGGTCGCGACGAAGCCCTTCTGGCTCTCGGCCACGGAGAGCTCGAGGATGGCGCCGAGGTTATCGCGGGTGATCTCGCGCAAAGTAACGGGCGGCGTGGCGTCAGGCATGGCGTCTTCCGGCAGAAGCGAGGCGCTGGCTCGGCGCAGCGCTCGTCGCGCGGCAGGGTACCACGGAGCTCACGACGGGCGGATCGGCTCCGCGAGCCAGCGAACCAGCGCCTCGGCCTCGAGATCGAGCAAGGCGTCCTCGACCTCGCCCGGACCGATCGCGCGGGCTCGCTCCACGATCGAGCGCTCTTCCTCGGCCGTCGGTCGTCGCCCGATCCGCCGCGCGAAGAGGCGGCCGAGCAGCGCGGCGATCGCCTTCTCCTCGCCGCGCTCCTCCCCGCGCTCCTCTCCTCGTCGCTCCCCGCGCTCCTCTCCTCGTCGCTCCCCGCGCTCCTCTCCTCGTCGCTCCCCGCGCTCCTCTCCTCGTCGCTCGGCCTCGATGATCATCTCCCCGATGATCGGCGTGCGACGGAGCAGCCCCTCTTCCTCGTCCTCGACCATCATGATGAGCTCCTTCAGCAGATTATGCCGCCAGGGATCGATCGTCGCCATCACCAGGAGCGCCGTGTACAGCTCGGCCCGCTCCTCCGCGGTCCTCGCGCTCGCGTGGATCTCCGCGACGACCTCCCGCAGCGCCGCCGCGGTCGCATTACGTGCAAGCGGGGCGAACACCAGCCAGAGCACGCTGCCGCGCGCCCGCAGCTCGGAGACCGTGCGCTGGTAGACGGCGTCGATCCGGAAGCGCGCGCCGCTGAACGGCCGCCCCGGCCAGGCGATGCGGCGCTTCCCGGCGTTCGGCAGGCGCCGCCTGCGCCCCGAGAGGACCACGGCGACGCTCTCGATCGGCGGCACCGGCTCACCGGGGGCTTCGAGGCGGAGCGCGGCGAAGAGGAAGCCGAGGTACTCGAAGATGCGGTCCGGAACGTCGCCCCGGAGCGCGAAGCAGAACTCGACATGCAACACCCGCGGCTCGCCGCCGACCCGAAGGCGAAGGGCCTTGTCGAGGCGGCGCTCGAGGTTCGTGACCTGGCTGTCGAGCCACCCGAGGACCTCGATGGGGCCCTCGGGGACCAGGGCGCGCACCAGGTCCTCGGGGTGCCGTCGGGCGAGGTGGCGCAAGGCGATGTCGGCGTCTCCCATCCGCGGCTCCCATGGCAGAGGCCGTACCAGGGGCTCAGACGGCTGAAACCAGGGGCTTCCAGGGTCAGGCGCGATGCCGGCGGGGTGGCGGCGCCATGGCGGGTGGCGGCCTGTCGAATGGCGCCGCGAGGAGCGCCCCAGACCCGGCAACTCCTGGAATACCGCCACCGCGCGGTGTCGTTGTTGCGGGCGCCCGATGAACCCGCGAACACCGACTCTCGTTCTGGCCGCCGCCCTCCTCGCCGCGGCCTGCTCACCCCCCTCCAGGCAACCCGCGCCGGACGAGCGGAATGCCGGAGCCGAGGAGACCGCGACGCCGCCGCCGTCTCCACCCCGAGCGCCGTCCACGACGCCGCCGTCCCCGAAGCTCCGCGCGGTCCTGCGCGCCGGCGGCGCCCTCGTGCGCGCGCCGCGGGGCGACGCGCTCTACCTGGCCGACGAGGACCACCGCGTCGTCCGCCGCATCCCGCTGCCCGTGGACGTGAGCACACCGCCCGTCGCGATCGCCATGCCAGGGCACCCCGCGCAGGTCCTCGCGCTCGACGACCGCGTGCTCGTCACGATCCGAGACCCCGGGCTGCTGCTCGTCATGCGGCCGGATCCGACCGCAGGCCTCCTGGAAATCGCGCGCGTGTCGCTGCCGGCCGACGCCTGGGGGCTGGCCATCACGCCGGACGAGCGCACCGCCATCGTCACCAGCGCCTGGACCGCCAAGGTCTCCGCCGTGGATCTCGCGTCCGCCTCGAAATCGTGGTCGATCGACGTCCCCCGCGAGCCCCGCGGCGTCGTGGTCCGCGAGGACGGCGCGGCCGCGTACGTCACGCACCTCACGTCCGCGGCCCTCACCCGGATCGAGCTGCGCTCTCCTCCCAAGGCGCGGTCGATCGCGCTCCCGCCGTCTCCGTACCGCGCCCCGCCGGACGAGCCGCGCGCCGCTTCCCTCGGATACGCGGCCGCGCTCTCCCCGGACGGCCGCCGCCTGTTCGTCGCGCGCCACGCGCTCGGCGCGATCGGCGAGCTCTCGTGGTTCGGCGCCGCCACCGTCGACGCCCTGCAGACAGGCAACGACGAGCCCCTCGCGCCCCGCCGCCGTGAGGGCGCCCCGAGCCGGGTCGCGCGGGACTTCGAGCTCGACATCGCCGGCGACCCGGAGCTCGAAGCGCCGAAGACCGACCTCGCCCCGTTCGTCCAGCCGCGCGCCCTCGTGGTCCGCGAGAGCACCCGCACGCTGCTCGTCGCCAGCGAGGGCACCGACGCCCTGGTGGAGCTCGACGCGCTCTCGATCGATCCGGCGCTCCGGCCCCTCGCCACCTACCGGCTCAGCAGCTCGCCGGCGACCGTCGCCGCGGCGCCAGGGTCCCTCGACGCCCTCTCGCGCGATGTCGGCGTCGCGACCCTGTGCGGCGCGCCGAGCGGCGTGGCCCTCTCCGGGGACGAATCCATGGCGTGGGTTTACTGCCGCTCGACCGACACGCTCGCCATCGTCCGCCTCGACGAGCACAGGGCGGGCGCTCCCTACGAGCCGGGGCCCGTGCCGTTCATCCGGCTGGCGGAGCCTCCGCTCCTCGAGCAGGCCGCCGTCGGCCGGAGGCTCTTCTACAACGCGACCGACTGGCACACGAGCGGCGGGCTCGGGTGCGCCGGGTGCCACCCCGACGGGCGCGACGACGGCCACGTGTGGCACGAGGTCAGCGGCGGCGACTTCGCCAATTTCTTCGGATCCGCCGACAACCGGCCGATGGAAGGGCTCGCGGGCGGCGTGGCGCGACAGACACCCATGCTCGCAGGGCGCGTCTCGGCCGTGGGCCCTTATGGCTGGAACGCCCAGAGCGAGAGCCTGGCCGCGCGCATCCTGGAGGGCTTCGGCCTGCATCGATGGGGGATGGGCGGCGCCAAGGACGGCGCGCTCGGGCTGCGCGCGACCTACCTCGCCAGCTTCCTCCGCGAGGGCCTCGCGCCCCCGCCGCGGGAGGATCGGCCGCTCACGCCGCAGGAGAAGCACGGATTCGCGCTCTTCACGAGCGAGGCGGCGCAGTGCTCCCGCTGCCATGTGCCCGAGACCGAGTACACCGACCGGATGGGCTACCCGATGCCGCGCTTCGTCGCCCAGCCAGGGTTTTACAGGGAGAAGAAGGACCAGGCGTTCAAGACGCCATCGCTGCGCTTCGTCGCCGGGACGGCGCCCTATTACCACGACGGCTCCGCGAGGACGCTCGAAGAGCTCGTCGAGAACAACGAGGATCGCATGGGCCGCACCAGCCACATGTCGAAGAAGGACAGGGCGGCGCTCGTCGCCTTCTTGAGGACGTTATGAAGAAGCTCCTTTGGATCGGGACAGCCCTGCTCGGCGCGCTCGCGCCGGCGCAAGCCGCGGAGCCGCAGATCGCCCCGCCCGCCACGCCGGACGGCGCCGCGGCAGGACCTCGGGCGGAGACGGGCGCAGCCCTCCCGGATGGGGGAGACGGCGCGGCGGGCGGCGGAGAGGGCGCGGCGGCGCCCGCGGTGCGCGCGCTGGAAAAGGCGCCGCCCGCGCCCGAGCGGACGCCGCGGCCCGCGATGGCGGAGTGGGACGGCGCCGAGCCGGTGCAGCTCGCGAGGGACAAGAGCGGCGCCGCGTGCAAGGCGCGGATGCGGCGCGAGTGGCTGCGCATCGACTGCACCGCGCACTCGCTGGCCGCCGTGAGGACGCTCGGAGCCAGCGCCGGCGAGGAGTGGTTCCGGCTGGACCAGAAAAACGGCGAGGAGCTCGCGAGCGGCGTCTCCGTGGTCTTCCCGGTCCGCCGCGGCGACCGGAGGGTGATCGAGATCCTCACGGGCATGTGGGCGTATCGCGGCGAGCTCGGGATCTCGACCAGCTTCGTGATCTCCGAGCAATGGCTCGACGGCGACGCCGGGCCGCTCGTCAGCGTGCTGTGAGCCCGACGCGGGCCGCGGAGGGCGCTCGCGCTCGGACAGGCTTGCCCGGGCGCGCGCGGCGTGCCTTGATCGGGCGCGTGACGACGGGGTTCTTCGAGGCGCGTGGGTTGCGTTTCCGGCTCGATCGCCAGGGGGCCGAGGTGAGCGGGGGGCCGGCGCGCCCGGTCCAGGCCAGGATCGAGCCCGACGAGGCAGGCCTCGACGGCGACGAGCCGCTGGCCGAGCTCCTCGGCCGCCGGCTGTCGGCGCTGCTCGGCGCGCCGGTGAGCGACGAGGAGGGGATCTTCGACCTGGCGGTCGAGCGCGATGGCGCCGTGGTCGCGGCCGTGCAGCTCTCGTGCGGCGAGGACGACGAGGACGTGCTCGAGCTGCTCGGCGAGCGGGCGCCCTCGCTGCCGGTGCGCGCGCTGGTCGAGGCCCTGGTCGAAGCGCTGCGCGGCCCGGGGTGACGCGCGCGGCGTCCAGCTCACCGGGCGCCGGCGGAGGCTTTCAACGCCGGGCGGCACGGGGGCTCGGGTTCAGCGCATGCCCCTCATCGAGCTCGCGGACCACGACCGCGGCGCCGCGGCTACGCCCCTGCGCCGTGCGCCGCCTCCCGCTCGGTCACCCGGCGGACGGTCTGCGCCGTGTTCTTGTCGTCCTCGCGCTGCGCGATGTCCGACAGGCTGATGATGCCGACCAGCCGGCCGTCCGCGTCGGTGCACAGGACGCGCGACTTGTGGTGCTGCCCCATCAGCTGCTCGGCGCGCTGCACCTCGTCATCGGGCCGGCACGCGACCACCGCGCGGGTCATGACGTCGCCCGCCTTCGTGCTCAGCGGGCGGCTATCCGCCAGCACCCGGATGGCGAGATCGCGGTCCGTGAGCGTGCCGAGCACCTTCCCGTCGTCGTCGCAGACAGGCAGGAAGCCGACGTTCGCGTCGCGCATCTTGCGCGCGGCCGTCTGGATCGTGTCCCCGGTCATGACGCACTGGATCTCCCTCTTCATGATCTCCTTGCACAGCATGGTTTCCTCCTTCGGCTCCGTTTGCAGCGCTCGGTTGCGTCACCGCGCACACCCGGACCTTAGGAGACCGGCGCCGGCAGGGGATGGAGCAGCGGGATGAATGCGGCGTCGGGCACCGCTTGACGGAGCGCCCGGCCCGGCGAGCGCTCCGAGCCACACGGCGGCGGCGCCGCGCGCCGCGGCGAGAGGCATACTGGGACGCGAGGCACCATGTCGGAGCGGATCACGAGGGCGGTCATCCGCCGGGCGCAGCCCGCAGACGCAGCGACCATCGCGCGCGTCGAGGTCGACTCCTGGAGGGCGGCTTACCTCGGCCTCGTTCCGGCGGCCGACCTCAACGCCCTCTCCGTGCCGGCGCGCGAGGCGAGCTGGCAGCGGATCCTGTTCCACGGCGCCGCGACCGGCACGCGGGCCTGGGTGCTCTGCGTCGACGACGACGCGCTCGGCTTCGCGAGCGCCGGACCGACGCGCGACGACGACGACGATCCCCGCGCGGTGGGCGAGCTCTACACGATCTACCTCCTGCCCGCCGCGTGGGGCCGCGGCCTCGGCGCCGCGCTGCTCGACACCGCGCAGGCCGACCTCGCGCGGCGCCGCCACCGGACCATGACGATCTGGGTCCTCGAGGGGAACACCCGCGCGCGCCGCTTCTACGAGCTCTCCGGCTTCACCCGCGACGGCGCGCGACGGAGCGCGCGCGTCGGCGCGGGCAGCCTGCCGGAGGTCCGCTACCGGCGCGCGCTGTGACGCCGCCTACCCGCGAACGCCGCGGCGCCCGCGCCCGCCGGAGCGCCCCGGCCCCGTCCGGCGCGCAGCCCGGTCCCGAGCGCTAGGCGAAGCGCACGACGATGCTGCTGTAGCCGCCCCGCGGGTCGTGCTCGGAGGTGACCTTGCCCCACGGATACTCGTACGGCGGCGCGCCTAGCATCGATTCAAGCCACGCGTCGTGGCTCGCCTTGCGCTCGGCCTCCTCCTTCTCGGACCAGTCGTTCCAGAAGGCCTTCGACTCCGCGCCCACCTCGAAGAGCTCGACCGACGCGAGCTTGCCGCTGCAGAAGTGCAGCGTGATCCGGAAGGTGCGGAAGCCGATGCGCTGGCGCGCCGTCCGGTAACCGCTCCACGGCTGCGCCTGGCTCAGGGCGTTGGCCGTCCGCGCGAGCGGCGACGACAAAAACTGCGCTTCCGAGTACGAGGGGCCGATGCGGAGCCCGGACGCGAGCTCGATCTCGCCTGTCTGCCGATGGATCATCCAACCCTCCGACCGCTCGGGGCAGCATACACCACAGCTCCCGGCCCCGTGTGGCCGGTCACGCCACCCCGGCGACCGGACTCGGCCGTTCCTCGAGCGCGAGCGACTCCGCCTCTCCTCAGGTGGGTGCTCGCCGGAGACTCGCCCCCTGCCGGATCCACCGCCGCTCCGCGGGAGATCGCGAGGACCGCCGCGCATTTCGCGCACTGCGACCGTCGCCGCACCTGTCCCCCTGTGTCGACACGACGCCCACGCTGTCGCTGCGACCCGCGACGTGCGCTTTTACCAGGGGCGTAAAGCTGCGCAGGCAACGCGGCTTTTCCCACTTGTGATGAGCGGAGACCCGGTAATATCGGCCACGGTTCGCGCCGCCCCATCCGAGGTCATTCGAGGTCTTCTTGCCGCGCTGCCCATCCTGCCATCGCCGACTTGCAGCCCTCGCCCCCTGCCCAGCGGACGGCGCCCTGGCGCCGCTCCGCGCCCCGCCCGTCGAGCTCGGCCCCGAGACGCCGCCGTCGCTCGCGGGCTTCGTCATCGGCCAGCCGCTCGCCGCGGGCGCGTTCTCGATCATCTGGGACGCGACCCGGCTGGAGGACGGCGCCCCCGCCGTGCTCAAGGTCAGCAGGGCCCACTCGCTCCTCGCGCGCGAGCGCTTCCGCAGCGAGGCGTGGGCGCTCGAGCAGCTCGGCCCCCCGGCCTCGCCGCGCCTGCTCCAGAACGGCGTGCTCGAGGACGGCCGCGCGTACATCGCCATGGAGCGGCTCGAGGGCGAGACGCTGGCCGCCCGCCTCGAGGGCCTGCCCGCCGCGCTCGACCTGCGCTCCGCCCTCGACGTCGCGCTCGCCGTGCTGAGCTGCCTCCAGGTCGTGCACGAGCGCGGCCTGGTCCACCTGGACCTCGCGCCCGAGAACGTCTTCCTCGAGCCCGGCGGCGGCGCGCGGCTCCTCGACTTCGGCCTCGCGCAGCGCGATCGCGGCGTCGTCTGCCACCCGGCGGACAGCGCGCTCACCACGCTGGGCGCCATGCTCGGGACGCCCGAGTACGCGTCGCCGGAGCGGCTCAGGGCCGAGCCGATCGACGGGCGCGCGGACCTCTACGCGTTCGGCGCGCTCCTCTTCGAGCTGCTCACGCTCCGCCCGCCGTTCGCCGGCGATCGCGAGGACGTCGCGCAGGGGCACCTCGGCCGGCGGCCCCCGCGGCCGAGCGAGCTCACCGCGGCCGCCGCCCCTGTCCCCCCGGCCATCGAGGCGCTCGTCCTCGCCTGCCTCGCCAAGGAGCGGGCGCTCCGCCCCCGCGACGCCGCCGGCCTGCGGGCCGCGCTCGCGTCGGCGGGCGCCGCCGGCGCCGCGGAGGTCGCGGGGGACGACGCCGCGATCTCCGCGGACCGGCACGACACCGTGGTGCTCGCCCTGGAGGCCCGCGGCGCCGAGGCCGAGGTCCGCGCCGCCGTGGCCCGGCACGAGGGGCACCTCGCGCGGCAGCGCGGCTACCGCTTCGTCGCGATCTTCCCGGGGCCGAAGGAGGCCGCGGCCGAGCGCGCGCTGCTCGCGGGGCGGGAGATCGTCGCGTCGGTCGGCGCGCCGCTCGCGATCCACGTCGCGCCGCTGAAGCTCCGGCGCGAGGCCGACGGGGGCCTGGCCGCCACCGGGCTCGCCGTGGAGCGGCCCGAGGCGTGGCTCCCCGCGGATCCGTGGCGCGGGATCGCGCTCAGCGCCGAGCTCGTCACCGCGCACCCCGGCTTCGACGTCGCCGCGGCGAGCGAGGACGGCCGCTACTTCTTCGCGCAGGAGGCGCCCCTGTCCGCGGGCGATCGCGACGCCGCGCGCGCCGCGCCGCCGCCGCTCGTCGGCCGCGGCGACCCCCTGAGCGCCCTCGAGGGGAGCCGCGAGCGCGCGCTCGCGGGCCTCGGGCCCGGCCTCTGCGCCCTCGTCGGCGAGCGCGGCCTCGGCAAGTCGCGGCTCGCCGAGGAGATCGCCGAGAGCAGCCGGCGCGCGCACCCCGGCGCACTGGTGATCGCGCTGCGCGCCGAGCCGGACCATCCCGGGCGCGCCGCCGGGGGCCGGCCCGGCCAGGCCGCGGCCGCCCTGCTCGCCGCGGTGCTCGGCGCGGAGGGCGGCGCGCTCGCCGCGCCCCGCGACCCGCGCGCGCTCTGCGTCGAGCGGCTCGGCGAGCCGCTCGGCGGCGACGTGTGGCCCGCCGTGGCCGCCTCCCTGGGCTGGCTCGACGGCGCGCCCGACCTGCCGCCGCCGGCGCGCCGCGGCAGCGTGCTCCGCGCGATCGCCGAGGGGCTGCGCCGCCGGGCGGCCGAGCGCCCCGTCGTCGTGATCGTCGACGACGCGCACCTCGCCGACGGCGCCGCGCTCGACGCGCTCGACCTCGCGACGCGGCGCGAGGCGGATCTCCCGCTCTGGGTGCTCCTCACCGGCGCGCCGGAGCTCGCGGCGCGGCGCCACGCGCTGAGCGCCCGCGACCACGCGCGCGACCGGGTCGCGCTCTCGCCGCTCGACGACGCCGCCGGGCTCCTCCTCTGCGCCGAGCTCCTCCGGCCCGCGGAGCACCCGCCCAGCGCCGCCCTCCGCCGCCTCTGCGCGTGGGCCGGCTACAACCCCCGCTGCCTCGTGGAGCTCACCCGGGCGATCAAGCGCGCGGGCCTCGTGCGGCTGCGGGCGCGGTCGAGCAGCTACCAGCTCGCGACCGCGGAGCTCGACAAGCTCCCGCCGTCGCCCGCGTGGCAGTGGTTCGCGGCGCGGCAGCTCGAGGCGCTCCCGCCGGAGCTCGGCGCGTGCGCGAGGCTCTGCGCCGTGCTCGGCTTCGAGCTCTCGGAGGACGTGGCCGCGGGCGTGCAGCGGGCGCGCGAGCTCGAGGGCGAGGGCGCTCGCGGCGACGGCGTCGACGTCCCGAGCGGCCTGCGCGCGCTCGCCGCGCGGGGGATCCTCGTCCCCCGCGGCGCGCACGACGCCGCGCGCGAGGGCACCCCGTGCGGGGGCGCCCGCTACGCCTTCCGGAGCGCGCTCTTGCAGGAGGCCATCTACGCGCTGCTCACCGAGGAGCAGCGCGCGGGGATGCACCGGCACGCGCTCGCCGTCTGGGAGCGCCTGGCCGAGGCCCAGCCGAGGGCGCCGGACCTGCTCGAGCCGATCGCGCGGCACGCCGCGGCCGCCGGCGCGCGCGCCCGCGCGGCGCACGCGTACCTGCTCCTCGGCGACATGCACCGCGACCGGCACAACAACGCCGTGGCGGAGGGCCACTACTCGTCCGCGCTCCTCTGGGCCGACGGCGACGATCAGCGCCAGCGGTACCTCGCGCTCCTCGGCCGCGCGCGCGTGCGCTACCGCGTCCTGCGCACCGGCGAGGCGCTCGACGATCTGCGCTCGGCGGGCGCGCTCGCCCGCACCATGAAGGACCCGCGGATGATCGCGGAGGCGCTGCTCGAGGAGGCGACGGCGCTCGACTGGGCCGGCGCCTGGGAGGAGTCGGCGGCGCGGGTCGAGGAGGTGATCCCGCTGCTCGACGTCCGCGAGGATCACGCCGACGCCGGGCTCGCCGCGCGCTTCGAGGTCGCGGCCGGCCGCTCGTCGTTCCGCAAGGGCAACCTGGAGGACGCCCTGGAGCGGCTGACGCCCGGCGTGGAGCGGGTGCGCGAGGCCGATCACGACACGCACGTCATCGGGCTGACGCTCCTCGCGTGCGTGCTCGTGCGGTGCGGCCACCTCGACGAGGCGGAGCAGCGCTTCGACGAGGCCGTGCGCGCCTGCGAGGAGCGGGGCGACCGGGTCCACCTCGGCGCGGCGCTCGTCCGGCGCGCGGAGCTCTGGCCGGCGCTCGACGCGCCGGATCGCGGGATCGCCGACCTCAAGCGCGCGGTCCAGCTCGCCCGTGAGGAGGCCAACGCCTGGGCGGAGCGCGAGGCGACGATCAAGCTCGCGGAGCAGCTCTACCTCTGGGGGCGCGAGGATGAGGCGCTGCCCCTCGTGCGGCAGGTGCGCTCGCTGGACGAGCAGTTCAAGGACCGGCCGGTCTACAGCAGCGCGCTCCTGCTCGCGCGGATCCACGCGATGCGCGACGAGCACGCGGACGCGAGCCGGCAGCTCCGGTGGCTCCGGGCGCAGGGCGCGGTCGCGGACCTGCCGCCCTACGCCCAGGCGCTCCTCGGCGTGATGCAGCTCGCCGTGAAGGATCCGAGGAACAGCATGGAGAGCGCGCGCACGCGGGCGGCGTTCCGCGAGGAGGGCGAGCCCTCGGGCGAGCTCGGCGGCGGTCTGAGCGCCGACCAGCGGGTCGAGCTGCTCTACTGGCGCGCGCGGGCCCTGCTCGACGCCGGCCGGCCCGAGGACGTGGCGCTGCTGCTCGCGCGCATCGCGCCGCTGCTCGCCGAGAGCCGGGCCTGGCGCCCGCGCTTCGCGAAGCTCCGCGCGGGGTACGGGCAGCTCGCGGGGTAGCTCGCGGGCTCACCTCGGATCGATGCGGAACACCTCCCCGGTGATCATCACCACGTACAGCTCGCCGGCGGCGTCCTCGCCGAACGAGGCCGCCGGCAGGCTCGACGCGAGGTCGCCCGTGATCTCCACGTGATCCCGCACGGCGCTGCCGTCCCACCGCAGCGTCCAGAAGCGGTGCGTCCCGTAGTCGCCGTAAACGTACCTCCCCTGGAGGCACGGGATCGCCGAGCCGCGGTAGACGTAGCCGCCCGTGATCGAGCCGCCCTCCCCGCTCGAGTGGCTGTGCTCCACGGCGGGCGCCACGCCGACGCGCGAGCACCCGGAAGAGACGCAGTGGTCGCCCTCCATCGTCGGCCAGCCGTAGTTGCGCCGCCCGGTGCGGGCGGGCTCGATGTTGAGCTCCTCCCAGGCGTTCTGTCCCACGTCGGCGATGTAGAGGTCTCCCGTGCGCCGGTCGAAGCTGAAGCGCCACGGATTGCGCAGGCCGTAATCCCACACGAGCGGGTTCACGCCTGCGCCGGTGAGGTTGCCGGACGGCCCGAGCCCGGTATTCACGTCGATCCGCAGGATCTTGCCGAGGGGCGACGAGAGGTCCTTGGCCGGAGAGGTCGAGTACGGCGTCACGGCCGAATCGCCGACCGACGCGTAGAGATGGCCGTCGGGCCCGAACGCGAGCGTGCCGCCCGCGTGGTTCCAGCCGCCGTGCTTCGCGTCGAGGAGCGTCCGGACAGGCACGCTCCCGGCCGAGGTGTCGGCGACATCGGGGTTCGTGGGGGAGCGGCGGAGCTCGGCGATCGTGACGTTGCCCCTGGGAGCCGCGGTGTAGAAGAGCCAGAACCTGCCGTTCGTCGCGTAGCTCGGGTGGAACGCCATCCCGAGCAGCCCGCCTTCGGCGGTCGGGCTGGGCGTGCACACGAGCGGATGTGCGCTCGCCGGGCGCGACGGCGGGCACGAGGTCCCGCCCCGGATGTCGAGGAACGGCGCGGCCAGGAGGACACCGTTCTTGATGAGGCGGACGACACCATCCTTTTCGAGGACGAACATCCTCGAGGTGTCGCCCGGCGGGCTCGTGAGGAAGAGCGGCGCTTCCAGGCCCGACGCGACCTGCGTGAGCTTCAGCCGCGGCACCCCGGCGCACGCGGCGCCGGAGCCGCCGCTGCCGCTGCTCGCGCCGGTGCTCCCGCCCGCGCCGGTGCCGGCGCTCCCGCCGCCCGCGCCGGAGGTCGCGCCGCCGGCGCTCGCGCTGCCGCTGGCCGCGCTGCTGCCGCTCGCGCTGCTGCCGCTCGCGCTGCTGCCGCTCGCGCTGCTGCCGCTCGCGCTGCTGCCGCCGCTCGCCGTCGCTGCCGGCGGCCGCACGTCCTCGATCCAGGCGCGGACCGCCGCGAGCCCCGCCGCGTCGGCGACCTCCGACCCGATCGGCGGCATCTGCGCCCTGGAGCCGCGGTGCGCCATCCGGCGCACCACCGCGCTCGACTCGGGGTCTCCCGCCGTGATCCGGTGGACCACGCCGGTCTCCCAGAAGCTGGGCCTCACGCCCACGCCCGTCGTGTACGTGTCGGTGCTCTCCACCGTGGTGTCCGCCGCGAGCAGGCGAGTCCGCAGGGTCGCGACGCCGGTGTCGTTGTGGCAATTGCCGCAGTTCGCGTGGAGATAGCCGAGCGCCGCGGCCGCGGTGGCGTCGCCCGGCGGGCGGAACCCTCCCGGCATCGGGACGGTGAGCCACCCGGCGTTGCCCAGCGACCGGATCGTCTCGCCCGGCCCCGCATGGCTCAGCTGCAGCGCGCTGAAGCCGAGGACGCGCTCCGGGAGCTTGCCGTGGCACTCCCAGCAGTCCGCGGTCCGCGGGATATCGTGCTTGGTCCCGCGCGCGTCCTCGACGCCGTCCTCGACCAGGAACGCGTCGCTCCCCGACGGATCCCACGCATAGGCGGCGAACACCCAGTCGTCGATCCCCGGCCCGAACCGGTGGATGAGCCGCGTCTCCACGGCCACGCCCTCGGCGCGGAACTCCTTCCAGAACCGCGTCCCCACCGGCAGCGACCAGTGATCCATGTCGCTCGTGTCGATCGTCGAGCAGCGCGGCAGGTACACGAAGCGCCGCTTGGCCGCCCCGTCCGACCAGAGCTCGTACGCAGGGCGGAACTCGAGCGTGTTCGCGGCGCGCGACCGGGTCGCGATGTCGGCGTAGAGCCCCGTCTCGGAGAGCCGATCGGGCGGCACCGGATCCGGCGGGAGCGCGGCCGGGTCCGCGCAGGGGTCGCCCGCCGAGCTCGATGCGCCGGTCGAGCTCGACGTCGCGACGCTCGACGCGGCGGTGCTCGCGGCGCCCGTCGTCGCGCCCGTGCAGGGCGCGCAGCGCGGCCCGCCGCAGTCGATGCCCGCCTCGAGGCCGTTCATCACGCCGTCCGCGCAGGTCACGTAACAGACGTCGAGCCGGGGGCGCTCCTCCGCGCGGTCGATCTCGCTGCTCCTCAGGTTGGTGGAGCGCCCCGGCGCCTCGTCGAGGAGCACGCCGTGGTTCGGCGCGGTCCCGAGCACCCACGCCTGGACGAGCGACGACACGTCCGCCGCGCGGGCGCCCACGCCCGCCTCGGCCGCGATCGTCGCCGCGCTCTCCAGCGCGAAGCCGCCGTCGCCGAGGCTCCGCCACGCGACGGTGCGCTCCTCCCACGGGATCATGACGCGATGTACGCTGATCGCGCTGCTATCGACCTTGTACGTCTGATGAACGATCATCGAGGCAGAGACGACCGTCGCGCCCGTGGGCACGGGAGAGAGGTCGAACTGCACGACGGACCGGCGGCGGCCGGCGCTCCCGGCGGATCCCGTCGAGAGGTTCGGAGAGGCGGAGTCGCTCCACGCCGGAGCATTTTGCCACAGTGTCGCATCTCTCACCGTGCCCGGCCTTCCATGCTGGTCCGGCCTCCCACGCTGGATCGACACGCACACCCTGGCTTCGCTCGAGAGCGCCGCGCGCGCCGCCCCGAGCGCGGGCGAATCGCCGAGATCGCCCTCCCCCACGTCGTCGACGCCGCCGGTTCCATGCGCGATGTCGCGCTCCGCGCCGGGCCCGGTGCTACAATTGACGGTCGCGGCGGCGGCGCCGGCGAGGGCGCCGCGCATCACGAGAGAGCAAACGCGCGATCGCGCCGCCCCGCGGCGAGATCGGCAGTCGGATCGCCCGGGCAGCCCGGGCGCGAGGGGTCGTTTCATACAGCAAGAACCTCCTTGTGGGGTTGCCCGACGGGATCTCTCCCGCAGGTGACGGCGGTTGTGCGCGAGGCGCTCGGTGGCCCGACCGGATCCACGGACACACCTCACCATCGGTGGGCGCCGAGATCGCATCAACGAGCGTGCCACTCGGCTCGGCTCGGCTCGGCTCGGCCAGGCTCAGCGCAGCGCACCGCATCGCACCCCGTGGGGCGCGGTGCTCGCCGGCCTGCGAGGCACATCACCCCCCGCGGACGCGGTTGGATTCCGCGCGAGGGCCGCGTAGAATTACAGATTGTGTCATCCTCCGAACCAACGCAGAGCGCTTCGCTATTCCTCTGCATCACCTTCTTTCCGAGCGAGCGCCTGGCGACGGCGGTGCTGCGGCTGGTGTCCAGCTTCTGCGGCGCGGTGCTGGACGACGCGAACGTGAGCTCGCGGTTCTACATGGCCGCGCACGAGCTCGCCGAGAACATCACCAAATATTCCACCGGCCCTCGCGTCAGCCTCGAGCTCGCGCTGGAGGAGGACGAACGATCGCACATCATGAAGATCCGCGCGCGCAACGAGGCTTCCCCGGAGCGCCTGCGGGAGGTCGAGAAGCGCCTGCTCGATCTGAAGACCGCCAGCGACCCGCTGAAGCACTACGACGAGCTCATCACGGAGACAGCGATGGTCGAGGGCGTCTCCGGCCTGGGCCTCGCGCGCGTCCGCGCCGAGGGGGGGCTCGACGTCGACTACAAGATCGAGGGCAACGAGCTCACGATCATCGCGCACGCGCCGCTCGAGCGGTGGAGGCCCCATGAGCAGCTTAAGGGTTGAGCCCGTCGTCACCGAGAGCTTCGGCATCGAGCCGACGCTCGCCGGCGATCGGCTCAGCATCAAGCTCATGGGGACGGGCGACATGGCGGCGGCCGGGCCGCTCGCCAGCTATTGCAGCGAGGTCCACCACGAGGTGAAGCGCCTCTCGCTGACCACCGTCGAGTTCGACATACGCGCCTTGTACTTCCTGAACTCGAGCTGCCTGAAGGCGTTCATCGCGTTCATCTGCGGCATCTCCGCCCAGGGGCTCGGGTGCGAGATCAAGTTCCTCACGGACGCGAGGCTCGGGTGGCAGCGGCGCAGCCTGGCGGCCCTCCAGCGCATGTCCCCGAGCCTCGTGTCCATCGACGAGAAGTGAGCCGGGAGCGACACCGGATGCCGGCGAAGCGGCCCACGATCGCCCTCCTGACCGACTATCTCTGCGGCGAGTACCAGTCGGAGGCGCGCTTCGGGGTCGAGCGCGCCGCCGAGGCGCACGACGTCAACCTCGTCATCGCCTTCGAGGAGACGCGCGCCCGCCGGGGCTACTCCCTCCTGGACGCCCGGGGCAGCATCTACTCGTTCGTCGGCGCGGCGACCGTCGACGGAGCGGTGATCATGTCGTCGGCGCTCACGAACCCCCTCGGCGCCGACGGTATGCACGAGTTCTGCCGATCGTACGCGCCCCTGCCCGTCTGCAGTGTCGGGGTCGCGCTGGAGGGCATCCCGAGCGTCGTCGTCGACAACGCGCTCGGGGGAGAGGTGGCGGTCGCGCACGTGGTCGACGACCACGCGCGCCAGCGCGTCGCGTACATCAGCGGGCCGCCCGGCAACGCGGAGGCGGTGCTGCGCGCCCGGGCGTACCGGAGGGCCCTCGAGGCGCGCGCGCTCCCCTACGACGAGCGCCTCCTCGTGGTCGGCGATTTCCTGATCGACGGCGGTCGCCGCGCGATGCGCGAGCTCCTCGCGCGCGGGGTCCGCTTCGACGCGGTCATCGCCGGCAACGACAACATGGCCCTCGGCGCGATGGACACGCTGAAGGCGCACGGCATCGGCGTCCCCGGCGACGTCCTCGTGTGCGGGTTCGACGACGTCGCCGTGTCGCGCGTCGCGCGGCCGTCCCTGACGACCATCCGCCAGCCGATCAAGGAGCTCGGGGCGCTCGCGGTCGAGACGGTCCTGCGCCAGCTCGCCGGCGAGCGGGTGCCGGAGTGCAGCCTCCTCCCGGTCGAGCTCACGCGGCGCGAGTCGTGCGGCTGCGGCTACTACGCCGCCCTCCCGCGCGCGTCCGCCGAGGCGCCCTCGCGCCGCGCGCCGCGCTCCATCGCCGAGCAGCGGGAGGACCTCACGCGCGCGCTCGAGCGGGCGGTGACCGCCTCGGCCCCGTCGCTCAGGGACTGGCCCCGCGAGCTGCTCTCGGCGCTCGAGGAGGAGCTCGCCGGGCAGGAGGGCCGCTTCCTGCGGGCGCTCCAGGACCTCCTCGACGCAGCGGGGCGCGAGGGCGTCGCGCTCGATCAGTTCCAGGGCGCGATCACGCTGCTCCGCGCGCGGGTCCGCCGGGCGCCCGCCGGCGTCGCCGAGGAGGACCTCGAGCGGCTCTGGCACACCGCGCGCGTCCTGATCGGCCACGCCTCCGTGCGCGCCGAGGGCGAAAAGCGGCTGCGCCTGGAGCGAGCCTCGATCGACCTGAGCTGGACCGGCATGAGCTTCTCGACCAGCCTGAGCATGCCCACGCTCCGCCGCACGCTCGCCGCGGAGCTGCCCAGGCTCGACCTCAGGCACGTCGCCGTCTCGCTCTACGACGACCCGCAGCGCGCCACCTTGCGGTCGCTCTTCCTGATGGAGAGCAGCCGCGAGGTGGAGCCGCCGCCCGCGAGCTTCGCGTCCTCGAGCCTCGCGCCGCCCGGGTTCCTGAGCTCCGCCGAGCGATGGAGCGTCATCGCGATGCCGATCACGTTCGGCGAGGCGGAGCACTTCGGCATCGCGCTCGTCAACAGCGGCGCGAACGAGATCGTCTACGACGCCGTGCGCCTCCAGATCGGCTCGGCGATGAAGGCGGTCATGATGCACCGCGAGATCGTCCGGCAGGTGGAGATCCGCGAGCGGCTGGAGCAGGAGCGGGTCCGCCAGGAGAGCGTCGTCGCGGAGCGCATCCAGACCACGCTCGTCCCGCCGCGGCTGCACGTCGAGGGGCTTGAGCTCTGCGCGGCGATGAGGCCGGCCGCCGAGGTCGGCGGCGACTACTACGACGTGATCGCGACGCCGGAGGGCGGGTGGCTCGGCATCGGCGACGTCGCGGGGCACGGGCTCGCGGCGGGCCTCATCATGCTGATGATCCAGAGCATGGTCGCGTGCATGGCGCGCAAGGACCCGACCGCCAGCCCGGGCGAGCTCATCTCCGCGCTCAACCGGGCGATCCACGAGAACATCCGGGATCGCTTGAAGCGCGACGAGCACGCGACCCTGCTCCTGCTCCGCTACGAGCGCGGCGGGCGGGTGACGTTCGCCGGCGCGCACGACGACATCGTCGTGTGCCGCGCGGGCACGCGGCGCTGCGAGTGCGTCGCGAGCTCCGGCGTGTGGATCGGCGTCCTGCCGTCGATCGACGCGATGACCCGGGACGCCGAGCTCCTCCTCGAGGACGGCGACCTCCTCGTGCTCTACAGCGACGGGGTGACGGAGGCGCGGAACGCGCAGCAGGAGCAGTTCGGCCTGGAGCGGCTCTGCGCCGCCGTCGAGGCCTCCCAGGACGCGCCCGTCGACGTCATCCGCGACCGCCTCCTGAGGGACGTCGAGAGCTGGTGCGCGAGCCCGGACGACGACATCACGCTCCTCGTGGCGCGGCACCGCGCGCCCCCGGGCGCCGCCTAGGGCACCGAACAGGCAGAAAGCCAGCTAAATCAACAGGTTCCGGCACCCGCCGGCTCCGCCGAGGAGCACGCTGGAAGAGCACGGCACGCGCGAGCGGAGAGACCGCAAGGGCGCAAGGGACGCAATGAGATAGAATTGTATTCTTCTCTTCCCCTTGCATCCCTTGCGTCCCTTGCGGTCCTCTTCGAGTCGACGGCCGCCGCCGGATGTGGTGGAATTCGCCGTATTCCCTTGAGCAGCCCGCGCCGGTGCCGGGCGCCGGGCCGCCGCGGTGGACCGCGCTCGGCGCGGCGAGACGGCGACGGGGCGGCCCAACCATCGAACGAGGTACCCTCATGAGCCGCGCTTCCTTCGCGAAGCCCCGGATGCCGATGACCGGGGAGGAGTTCCTGGCGAGCCTGCGCGACGAGCGCGAGGTCTGGGTCTACGGTGAGCGCGTCCGCGACGTCACCGCGCACCCGGCGTTTCGCAACGTCGCGCGCATGCTGGCCCGGCTCTATGACGCCTTGCACGACCCGGACACACAGCCGGTCCTGACGGCGCCGACGGACACCGGTTCAGGCGGGTGTACGCACAAGTTCTTCCGCTCGCCGAGGAGCGTGGAAGATCTGCGGGGAGCGCGGGACGCCATCGCCACGTGGGCACGCATGTCCTATGGATGGCTCGGACGTAGCCCAGACTACAAGTCGAGCTTCCTCGCCACGCTCGACTCCAACGCCGAGTTCTATGCTCCCTACGAGGCGAACGCGCGGCGCTGGTACCGGGAAGCCCAGGAGCAGGTCCTCTTCTTCAACCATGCCATCGTGAACCCGCCCATCAACCGCGGGCTGCCCCCCCACGAGTCGCGCGACGTCTTCGTCCACGTCCAGAAGGAGACCGATCGCGGGATCGTCGTGAGCGGCGCCAAGGTGGTGGCGACGGGCTCCGCCCTCACCAACTACACGTTCATCAGCCAGTACGCGACGCTGCCCATCCAGGACGAGGCGCTCGCCCTGGCCTTCATCGTGCCGACGGGCGCCCGCGGGGTGAAGCTGCTCTGTCGGCCCTCGTACGCGATGACGGCCGGCGTCATGGGGAGCCCGTTCGATTACCCGCTCTCCAGCCGCTTCGACGAGAACGACGCGATCCTGGTGCTCGAGGACGTCCTCGTGCCCTGGGAGGACGTCCTCATCTACCGCGACATCGAGCGGGCGCAGCAGTTCCTGCCGCGCTCGGGCTTCGCCCCGCGCGCCTTCTTCCATGGATGCGTCCGCCTCTCGGTGAAGCTGGAGTTCATCGCCGGGCTCCTGCTCCGGGGCGTCGAGGTCATGGGCAACAAGGACTTTCGCGGCGTCCAGGCGGAGGTGGGCGAGGTCATGGCCTGGCGCAACGTCTTCTCGGGCCTGGCCGACGCCATGGTCCACGCCCCGACGCCGTGGAAGGACGGCACGGTGCTGCCCAACGCGGAGTACGCGATGACCTACCGGGCCCTCGCTCCCTCGATCTACCCGCGGATCAAGGGGATCCTCGAGAAGGTCCTGGCCAGCTCCCTCGTGTACGTGCCGTCGCACGCGATCGACTTCGAGGTCCCCGAGCTCCGCCGGCACCTCGACCGGATCGCCCGCGGCTCGGACGGCAGCTCCGCGCTGGAGCGCGCCAAGCTGATGAAGCTGACGTGGGACGCCGTGGGCACCGAGTTCGGCGGGCGGCACGAGCTCTACGAGCGGAGCTACGGCGGCAACGAGGAGAACTGCCTGGTGGAGCTGCTGCACACCGCCGCCGCCGCCGGCGCCGCGGAGCGGTGCAAGGAGCTCGTGGCCCGGTGCATGGCCGACTACGACGAGAAGGGGTGGACCGCGCCGGACCTGATCGACGCGAAGGACATCAGCCTCTTCGGCGGCCGCGCCGGAGCGCCGCGGTGATCACCGGGGCGCGGGGCCCGGCCGCGCGGCCGCCCGCGCCTCCGAGAGGGCGCGGTGCACCGCGGCGACGAACGCCGGCGGGAAGAGCTCGGGGTCGGTGAACCACGACGCCACGCTGGCGACCGCGCTCCGGGCGCCGGAGCGCTCGTCCGCGACCGCCCCGGCGAGCAGCCACCCGGTGCCGAGGGCGAGCCGCGTCGGCGGCAGCCCCGCCTCGCGCGCGAACGACCGGGAGATCGCGCGGCAGACCTCGTCGGGCAGGTGCGCGCGCCGGACCTCGCGCAGCAGCTCGGCCGCCTCCAGGAGGCGCTCGTAGGACGCGGCGCGCCGGGGGATCGCGCGGCAGAGCGTGCGGTGGAGGACCCGGAGGTGCCGCTCCAGGAGCACGCTCGGCATGCCGCGGTTGGAGAGCAGGCCCGCGAGCCAGCGGATCTGGCGCTCCACGACCGGGCGCGTGTGGGTCGCGAGCGTGACGAGGAACGCGCTGTCGCTCCCGGTGAAGCGCCGCCCCCGCTCGCCGTAGCGAAACCCGTAGTACGGCGAATCGCCGAGGGAGAGCTCGCCCGCGCGCAGCGCCGCGGCGACCTCGCGCGGGTCGTCGGGGACCGGGGTCGAGCCTGCCTCGGGGTTGAGCGGGTGGCCTGGCATCGGAGCGGAGCGCGGCGCGCGGGCGGGTCGTCAGCCGGTGACGCGCCCCTCGATGATACCGCCGTCCGCCGTGATGGCGACGACCACCTCCGAGTCGACGAACAGCGACACCACCGGGCCGACCCAGGCGTCGTTCTCCCAGACGCACTCCCACGTCCCCGCCATCGGCGGGATGCCGCCGCGCCGCACCCAGATGCGGCCCGCGCTGCCCGCCCAGGCGCGGCCCTCCGCGTCGATCGTCGCGGCCGACAGGGCGCGGCGCGGCTCGATGTGCTCCGTGAAGACGCTCTGCCCGTACCGCCAGACGACGCTCCCGTCCGCGCCGACCGCGATGCCCACGCCGAGATCGGGCCGCCCGGCGCAGGCGACGAACGCCCGCGCCGGCGGCGCGGGGATGCGCTCCATGTGCCAGTCGAGCGGCGCGTAGAGCGCGACCAGCCCCTCGCCCGCGGTCGACCGGCCGACGAGCAGCCACCGCTCGTCCTCGACGCGCGCGACCGCGGCGAGGAGCGCGACCCCCTCGGCCGGCATCGGCCGCAGCCAGCGCTTGGCGATGAAGGCGTGCAGGAGCGGCCGCGGATCGTTCGGCGTCGTCGAGACGAGGATGCCCATGTCCTCGAGGTCGCCGCTCAGCGCGACGTGGCTCTGCGGCTCGCCCGGCAGCTGGAAGACGCCCGTGACGCCGCCCGTCGTGTACACCGCCAGCGTCGAGCCGTCGCCGCCGAGCAGCCAGCGGCCGGGGCCGATCCGGTGCACGAAGCGCACGCCCTGCGGGCTCGGGAGCCCGCCGGACGACGCCTCGCTCCAGCTCGTGCCGTTCCAGAAGAGCAGCCCGCCCGTCGCCGCCGCGAGGCACCGGCCGTAGCCGTCCCAGGCCACGCTCCGGATGACCGACTCGAGGCTCGGGTGGTGGAGCACGCTCCACGTCCAGCGCTCGATGATGATCGACGGCCGAGGCGGCGGCGCCTCCCGGCTGAGGCGCGGCGGCGCGCTGATGAGCTCGGCCTCGATCGCGCGATCCGGGCTCGGGCGATCGACGGCGCGATCGGCGGCGGGCGCGGCGGCGGCCTTCGGCTGGCGCGGCGAGAGCAGCGTCTGGCCGAGCTCCCCCTTGAGCTGCACCGGCGCCTTCACGTGCGTCGACGGGATGGTCATGGGCGCCATCTCGTCGTGGGCGCGCGTGCGCTGCTCGCCCGCGCTCGCCACGATCCGCTGCTCCAGCGCGGAGACCGGCGAGGCGGGGCGGAGGTACGGCGAGAGCATCGCGGCCACGGCCACGGCCTCCTGGAGGCGCTCCTGCGCCTCGCCGGCGGAGGCCCAGCGGAGCGCGAAGTCGATCGACTTGCACGCCTGGTCGTTGCCGCGCAGCGCGGGGTGGAGCCACCGCGTCTCGAGGATGCTCCGGCGCGTGCGCGCCATGGCCGCCATGAGCGCCTGCGCCTGCGACTCCGCGACGATGTACTGCTCGCCCGTGAGCAGGAAGAAGATGACGGACGCGAGGTTGAAGATGTCGGTCCACGGGCCGATCGTGCTCGGATCGGCGGACAGCATCTCCGGCGGCGCGACCCCGGTGTTGCTGACGACGCCGGCCATGATCGTCTCGCGGATGCCGCGCGGCCGCGCCATGCCGAAGTCGCTGATCTTGAACAGCTCCTCGTCGCCGGAGCCGCAGCACAGGATGCTCTCCGGCGTGAGCTGCCGGTGGACGACGCCCACGTCGTGCACCGCCGACAGCCCGCTCGCGATGCACTCGATCGCGCGCGTCGCGCGCGCCGGATCGAACGCGTGGCCCGTGGCCTGGATGGTCCCCTGCACCCGCTGGCGGAGCGTCACGCCCTGGATGCCGCCGTGCACGTACTCGATCGTGATCCAGGGCAGGTCGAGCGTCTTCGTGCCCCGGCGGACCGCGAAGGTGCCGGTGTCGATGAGCCGGACCACGAAGGGGGTCGGGGGGACCTGCTCGTTGAGGCGGCCGAGGGACACCGCCTCCTTCTTCACGATGACGGCGGCCGACGGCCCCATCTGCCTGAACAGCGACGGCCTCAGGATCTTGACGACGACGGGGGTCTCGCCCTCGGGCGCGATGCGGACCGCGTAGTACGAGACGAACATCGTCCCGGCCCCGGCGCGCGACACGATCCGGTAGCCGATGCTTGGCGAGAGGTCGCTGGGGATCGTGGCCCCCTGCAGTCCTCCGAGGGCCTCTTCATCGCTGGGTATTGTGAGCACGTGAACGACCATAGCGCACCCGGCGCGCCGTGGAGCAACTTGACGAAGGGGGGCAATGCGGCCCGCTCCGACGTCGCCCGCGCGTCGCCCGCGCGGCCTGCCGCCGCCCCCTGTAAGGCCGCGTGGGGCTCGCGCGTTGCACGGCCATGAAGAACCAGAGCTCTCTGTCGCGCCGGCTGTGCCTCGCCGGGTTCCTGCTGTCGACCGCGCCCCTGCTCGCCGCTTGCGCGGCGCAGGCGACGCCGCCTCAGGCCGTCCATCCGGAGTCCCACACCATCACGGTCGTCGGCCAGGGCGACGTCCACGCGAAGCCCGACGTCGCCCGCGCCCAGCTGGGCATCGAGGTCCTGGCGCCCACGGTGCACGAGGCGACGAAGATGGCCGCCGCGCGCATGACCGAGATCCTCGCGGCGCTCAGGAAGCTCGGCCTCGCGGACAAGGACATCCAGACCAGCAACTACTCCATCCAGCTCATGCGGCAGGCCGACGTGCCGCCCTGGATGCTCCCCCCGCAGCCCCTCGCGGCGCCTGCAGCGGCCGCGGCGCCTGCAGCGGCCGCGGCGCCCGCGCCCGCCGCGGCCCCAGCGGCGCCCGCGGGGCGCGGGCCGAAGCCGACGCCGCCTCCCGCCCCGAAGCCGCCCGCGCCGCCCGATCTGGCGCCGGCCCAGCCGGCGCCTCCGACGTACTACTATCAGGTGAGCAACACGGTGATGGTCGTCATCCGCAACCTCGATCAGGTCGGGGCGGTGCTCGACGCCGCCGTGGCCACAGGCGCGAACAACGTGTGGGGCGTCACGTTCGGCATCGACAAGACCGAGCCGCTCGAGGCGCAGGCGAGGGAGAAGGCGATCGCGGACGCGCGGGCTCGCGCCGAGGCGCTCGCCCGGCTCCAGGGCGTCTCGCTCGGCCCCGTCGTCGCGATCAGCGAGATCCTCGATTCCGGCCCGCGCGGCCCGATGCCGATGTACGCCCCCCGCGCCGCCTCCGGCGGGTTCGCGGCGGACATCGGCACCCCCGTCGCGCCCGGCGAGGTTCAGCTCGGCACGCAGGTGAAGGTCATCTACGCCCTGGAGAACGCGCCGGCGAGCCCGCGCAAGTGATCGCCCGACCCGGGCCTCCGCTCCTCGCCGGCCATCGCGCGCGCTCACCCCGCGGGCCGAGCCGCGGCGTCCGCCGCTGAGCGGCCTGCGCTTCGCCCGCCGGCAGGCCGGCGCGGCCGCGGCTCGCCGCAGCGGTCGGATTACAGCGATACCCAACCCGCGCGTCGCCGCAGCGGATAGAGTTCCAGCGTCCAGCTTCGGACCCTACACCGCTCCACCCTCACCAGCGCCACCATGACCGCTCCGCCCTGCCCTTCCATGCTCCGCGCTGCCGTCCGTGCGGCGCGCCCACGCTTCGCTCGCTTTGCTACCGCGCTCGCGCGCTCGCTCGGGGCCGCGGCGCTCGCCGCGTCGGCGACAGGCTGCCTCGTGCTCTCGCCGCCGGAGTACGATCACGCCGAGAGGACGCCGCCGGTGCTCACGGCGGTCTTCCCTCCCCCGCACAGGCCCGTGCACATCGACCAGATGGGCAAAATCCAGGATTTCAGCGCGACGGTGCTGTCCGAGGACAACGGCGACCCCGTGGAGGTGTACATGTACATCGATTATGGGAAGCTCACCTCGGACAAGTACCCGTACCGGAGGCGCGTCCAGCAGGATTCGGTCTCGGCGGGGACCATCGCCGGCGGACAGCGCCCCCTCAGGGCCAGGTTGGACCTCAACATCGATTCTCTCCCGGACGACGCAACGACGCCGGAGCGGGAGTGTCATACGATCACCGTGATGGCGTCGCACGCCTTCAACACGAAGAAGTGCAGTTGCCCGGACGACCCGGACGACATGAGCTGGATCACCTGGCAGATCATCAACTGCGACCCGAACGAGCCGACCTGCCCCACGTCGTGTCCTGCGCTGAATTGCGAGGCCACTCAGTGCCTCTTCTGCGATGACCCCTCGATCGAGACCAAGTGCGCGAACCCCTGACGCCCCGCGGGAGGACGGCGCCAGCCCCCGACGCCGCCCGGCGTGGTACATGGGGCCGATGAACGCTCCCCCTGACGTCCAGCCCTCCCTCGCGCCGACCGGCGGGGTCGTGCGGCCCGCGCGCCGGCCGCCCGGGTGGGTCGCCCCTGGGCCGCGTCCGGTGACGCCGGAGCGGCCGGAGGTCTGGCCCGGCCCCGGCGAGGACCTCTGCTACCTCTCCGGCGATTTCCGCATCCTCCAGCGGCTCGACGGCCACCGCTGGTCGGCCGACGATTTCATGACCGCCTGTTTCGCGGCCGAGCAGGTGGCGCACGCGCCCCCGCGCCGCGCCGTGGATCTCGGGTGCGGCATCGGCACGGTGCTCCTGTTCACCGCGTGGCGCTTCCCGGACGCGCGCTGCGCGGGCGTGGAGGCGCAGGAGGTGAGCATGGCGATGGCGCGGCGATCGGTCGCGTGGAACGGCATCGACGACCGCTGCGAGGTCCGTTGGGGGGACCTGCGCGATCCCGCGGCGCTCGACGGCCTCGGGCCCGCGGACCTCGTGACGGGGACGCCGCCCTACTTGCCGGTCGGCACAGGCATCGAGTCCGATCGGGTCCAGTGCGGGCCGTGCCGCTTCGAGCACCGGGGCGGCGTGGAGGACTATTGCCTCGCGGCGGCGCGGCTGCTCGCGCCCGGCGCGCCGTTCGTGGCCTGCGCGGCGGCGCGGCAGCGGGGCCGCGTCGAGGCGGCGGCGGCGGCGGCCGGGCTCGCGCTCGAGGCGTGGCGCGACGTCGTCCCGAAGGAGGGCAAGGCCGCCCTCTTCTCGATCTACGCCCTGCGCCGCGCCGGGGCCGCGGCGCCGTGCCGCGACGAGCCGCCGCTCCTGCTGCGCGGCGGGAACGGACGCTTCACGGAGGAGTTCGACGCGCTCCGCCGGACGATGGGAATCCCGGTGGTGAGACGTGACGACGTGACCACGTAACGGCGTGACGGCGTGACGGCGGGTCCGCGCACTACGGATCTCGAAGTTCTCCAGCATACGAGTCCGGGATCGGCCGCTTCGGCGTGGACTGCTCTCGCGGTTCTTCGCCCCTGCCGCGGGCGTCAACGAGGATCCGGTCACCGGCTCCGCGCACTGCTGCCTGACGCCGTTCTGGGCGGCGCGCATCGGCAAGGCGGAGATGCTGGCCTATCAGGCCTCGGCGCGCGGCGGCGTGGTGCGCGTGCGCCTGCGCGGCGATCGCGTCGAGCTCGGCGGCCAGGCCGTCACCGTCCTGGAGGGCGAGCTGCGCGCCGAGCCGAACATCCGGGGCGAGGGCTCTCCCTCGGACACCCCTCCTCCGCGCTGATCCTCTCGCGCGATCGTCAGCTCGGCTGCGACACGAGCGGCAGGGGCACGGTCTGCGCCCGGAACAGCGGCCGTCCGTCGCGGCCGAGGAGCGCGTCCTTGGCCGGCTGGCCCTGCGCCGGCCGCTGCTTCGCCGGGCGCGCCGGCTTGTCTCCGGGCCCCGCCGCTGGGGCGGCGGGCGCCATCTCGACCGGGGCTTCCCATGCGTTCCGGGTCCCGCCCGCCTCGTTGGCCTGGAAGAACACGGCGCGGAGCGCCCTCCCCTCGACGTCCGTCTCGACGGCCATCATCCAGAACCACGGGCCGTCCGGCTCGGTCTCTTGCCCCATGAACGAGAAGGCCATCTGTCGCGGCTCGCCCCGCCGGCCGTGCTCGCTGCGCGCCGCCTCGAGGTGCCTCTGCGAGGGCTTGTCGGCCGGACCGCGGTACACGCGCACCGCGATCCCCTCGATATGGGGCATCAGGTACAGGCCGTCCCGGTGGACGGTCAGCCACGGGTGCTTCCCGCTGTCTGCCAGCTTGCAGAGGGCGTGACCGAACCGCTCGTGCGCCTTGCAGCCGATGCCCCAGCTCGTATCGCCCTCTTCGCGGTTCGCCTCGCGGAACGCCTTGTTTCGGACATCGACCGCCGTCTGCGCCAGGAGGACGAGCCGGCTCTCGTGCAGGGCGGGGTTCAGCTCCCAGGGAAGGGCGACATCCATCGGAGCTGGCACGGTACGCGCGTTCACTGAAAAGTCAACCGGTCCCGGCGGTCGTACCGTACGCCCGCGAGGTGGCTCCGCGCGCCGCGGGCGGCGCGGCGGTCGGTCTGCCGGGCGGCGCGCGTTCTAGCACGGCGCACGGCGCACGGCGCATGGCGCCGCTGCGCCGCTGCGCCGCTGCGCCGTGGCGCCGTGCTAGAGCGCGCTCCGCGCGCGCCTGCGTCGCGTGCGAGGAGGTGTCCTTGGGAGAGGCGATCGTCGGAGGGAGCGCCGCGGAGCGGCCGCTGGTGGGCGTGGGCGTCATGCTGGTGCGCGACGGGCGCGTGCTGCTCGCGCGGCGGCGCGGCAGCCACGGCGACGGCAGCTACTCGTGGTGCGGCGGCCACCTCGAGCTCGGCGAGTCGTTCGAGTCCTGCGCCATCCGCGAGGTGCGCGAGGAGAGCGGCCTCGTGGTCAAGAAGCTCTCGTTCCTGTGCCTGAGCAACATCCTCGCCTACGGGAAGCATTACGTGGACATCCAGCTCCTTGCGGAGGAGTTCGAGGGCGAGCCCGAGGACCGCGAGCCCCACAAGATCGCCGGCTGGGGCTGGTACTCGCTCGACGCGCTGCCCGAGCCGTTGTTCCGCCCGGTGGAGCTCGCCATCGCGAGCTACCGCAGCGGCCGCCGCTACAACCCCTGATCCCGCCTGTCGCGCCCGCGCCTGTCCCAATCTTGGAGAGGCGAGTATCCCGAGGATCCGTCTCGCAAGGATCCGGCGGCTCCTCCCCGCCGGGGCCGTGCGGGCGTACTTCCTCGCCGCCGCACGACCGGACCGAGAGAATGCAGCAGAAAAGAACGATGCCCACCCCCCGTCGGTGCTCGGCGCTTCGCGCCTGCGCGCCGCCGGCCCCTCCCATAGCCCGCGCTCCGCGCGGGCTGGGAGGGGTGCGTCCGTCACCAGCCTCTCGCGTCGTGCTCATGCGGGTTGACCGCTTGGCCGTGGTCCTCATCTCGATCTCTCCTTCCTACTCACCGTTCATCGAAGCGGCGAAGCCACGCCTGGCTGCGCTCCAGATCGAACCGGAGCCCCGGACCGGCGTATTGAAAGGGCCGGTGCTTCGTGATGCGGATCGGCTTCAGGTACTTCGACAGCTTGACGTACAGCTCCGGCCAGACGTTGCGTTCCGCGTCGCCGAGCTGCGGACGCGAGCCCGCCTGGATCAGGATCCCGCGGCAAAAACGGCGAACAACGAACCTGCTATTCAACGCACCCACCTCGCCGCCGCGCATGTCGCCGCCGCGCACGTCACCCGCCTCCCAGCCGCGCCAGCACGCATGTCACGTTGTCCGGCCCGCCGTGCTCGTTCGCGAGGTCGACCAGCAAGCTCGCCGCAAGGCTCAGCTCCCCGTGCGCCCGGAGCACGCCCGCGATCCGCTCTTCCGGCACTGGCCCCCACAGCCCGTCCGAGCACACGAGGAACACATCCCCCGGCGCCGTCGCCTCCACCCGCGACTCGATCGCCACGCTCTCATCGCATCCCAGCGCCCGCGTCACCGCGTTCGCCCGGTCGCTCAGCGCCTCGAGCGTCTCCAGCGCGCCGTCGCCGTCCCGGAGCAGCTCCTCCAGCAGCGTGTGGTCCTGCGTCAGCCGCTCCAGCTTCCCCTCGCGCATCCGGTAGACCCGCGAGTCGCCCACGTGCGCGATGTACGCCATCCCCGGCCCCAGCAGCACGCCCGCGAAGGTCGTCGCCATCCCGCGCATCTCGTCCTGCTGCTGGCTCGCCTCGTAGATCGCCCGGTTGGCCCGCCGCACGCTCAGCACGAGCCGCACCTCGTCCTGATGGCGCGGCCTCGCCGCGCCGTAGGGCCACGTGTCCTCGAGATCCTCCCCCTCCTCGAAGCAGCTCTTGACCACCTCGATCGCCATCCGCGACGCCACCTCGCCCGCCGCGTTGCCCCCGAGCCCATCGGCCACCATGAACAGCCCCAGGTACGGCAGCGCCGCGAAGCTGTCCTCGTTGCGGCTCCGGCGCCGCCCCACGTCCGACTGCGCCGCCGCCTCGATGGCGAGCTGTGGATACACGATCGTCCTCCTCGCGTGCTCGTCGATGAGACGAGCCGAGCCAAAGGCGCGCCGCGCGGCGCTGCGCGGCGCGCGTTTCCCTGATTGGTGAGGCCGCGCCGCGCGCGGCCCTCTCGTTACGTCACGTCACTGCGTCGCTGCTTCGCCACGTCACCGCAGGCGCAGGGCCACCAGCGCCACGCCGCACAGGATCATCAGCACCAAGACCGCCGTGCCGAGCGACGCCACGAGCGACCTGTGCTTGTCGGCCACACACGCCGCCGGCACCGCCCTCACCCACGCCTCATCGTCCTCCGCCTCGGCCTCTGGCTCGGCGGCGGCCAGCTTCTCCGCCCAGCCTCTCATCTGGACGAGCGCTCTCTGGACGTCGGCGTCGTCCGCCAACATCGACAGCAGGACCTCGTGCGGCGTCATCGTCTTGGAAGCCCTCATCCCTTCAGCCTCCACACGGCGACCGCTTCGCGAAGTCCCAGCAGCTCCCTTCGCTCCCCGGCGCTCCGGCGTTTTCCATCGCGCCTCCAGGGCCGGCGTTGCCGCCGAGGCCGGGTGTACCCGCGGCGAATTGCACCGCAGGCGCTTCGCTGGGCGTCACCGCATACGCAAGGCCTACGGCATAGCCGCCCCGGCCGCCACCGCCCACGCCACCTGGGCCGCCTGCGCCACCCTTTCCGCCATCGCACCCGGCTTTGCTGGGTGCCGTTCCCGAAGCCGTCCCACCCGCGGCCCCATTGCCGCCAGCGGCGCCGCTTTGCCCCGCCGCCCCGGCGCCTCCGTTGCCGCCCTTGCCCACCGCGACCGTCACCCCGGTCAGCTTCAGCCGGTTGCCCAGGCTCACGATCCCCACGCTCGAGCCGCCCGCCTGCCCGCCGCCGCCTCCCTTCCCGCCGCAGCCCCCGGCTCCGCCGCCTCCGCCGCTGGCTCCCACGCCGTCGATGGTGTCCGGTCCGAGCTTGCAGAACAGCCCCGCCTTCGCCCCGCCGCCCCCGCCTCCGCCTTGGCCCCGGCCGCCGGTTTTGCCCGGGTCGCCGTCGCCACCGCTCAGGCCCGTCAGCGCCAGCGTCGCGCCCGTCCCGCCGACGCCGGCAGGGCCAGCGGTGCCGCTCTTGCCGTCATTTCCTCTCTCACAGTCTTGAGACGCCGTTTCCCCCACGCCTCCGAGGCCTTTACGCATCGGATTCTCCTCCGGCACCGGCCCGCCATCCTCCCCCGCCTGCCCGTTGCCCTCGTCCGTCTCTCCGCTCCCCCCCAGCCCCCCGCGCCCGCCGGCCGTCTCGCCGTCCTCGCAGCTCGTCACGCCCGCGGCCCCGCCCAGCACCGCGTTCTCCGCCACGCACGCGTTCGACGCGCCCCCGGCCTCCGCGCTCGCCCCGGCCACCGGCGCCTCTTCCGGCGTCGTCCCTCTCGCCCCGTCCTTGCCGTTGCCCGCGGTCACCTCCACCTCCGCGAGCTCCGCCTCCACGTCGGCCACCACCACCCCGATCGACGACCCGCCGTCCTGCTTCGCATCCGCCGCCCGGATCGCGAACCCTTCCACCCGCGCCCCCTCCGCCCCTTCCCCGAGCGTCAGCGCCACCTTGTCCGCCGGCCCCGCGAGCGCGCTCTTCCTTCCCTCCTCCAGCGTCCACCCCGCGCAATCGAAGCTCCCGATCACCTCGAGCCCCGCCTCGACCTTCACGCTCTCCTCGAACGCTGCCTCCCCCTCCGTGCACGCGTACACCCGCTTGCCCTCCGCCGCCGCCTTCTCGATCGCCTCCTGCAGCGACCCGTACGGCCTCTGCCGCGTCCCCGCTCCTCCTTCCTCAGCCCCCGCCCGCGCGAACACCCCGCACGCCTCGCTCACCACGCTCGGGTCCTCCCGCGGATCCGCCTCGCAAGGATCCGGCGGCTCCTCCCCGCCGCTGCCGCCCGTACCGCCGCCGCACACCCCGCCCGGGTACTCCGCGCAGTCGTTGTAATCCACGCCGAACACGCACCCCGTGCCGGGCACCATCGCCGCCCCGAAGGCCACCGCCGTGATGCCCATCAGCCCGCGCCAGTGACGCATGCGTCGCTCCTCCTCACGCCCCGCTTCGCCCCTCACCACGTCCCCCGGATCAAGAGCGCGCCGCCGCCGGCGGTCACGACCGGCGCCGCCGTCACGGCGCGCGCCGTCGCCACGCCCTGGCGCGGCGCCCCGCCGCCCCAGAGCGCGTACGCCCCGGTCGCGAGCCCGACGGCCCCGGCGCCCACGAAGGTCCACAGGGCGGCGTTCTTCAGGTCCGCCGCGCCCTCCAGCGCGTCGCGCAGCCCCGCGCACTTCGGCGAGTCCACCGCGCACGCCGCCGGGCCGCCTTCGCGCACCAGCGCGTCCCGCTGTTCGTCCGCGTCGCCGTCCCGCCCGACCGCGAGCGCCGTCAGGATCACCCCCGCGATCACGCCCGCGCCGGCGACCGCCCCGCCCGCGATCAGCACCTCCGGCCGCGGCCCGACCGTGTCCGCCCCCGCGCGCGGCGCGGGCACCGGGGCCTCGGCGCGCGGCGGCGCCGGCGCCGGCGGCGCGGGCCGCTCGGGCGCCGACGGCGGCAGCAGGGTGAGATCCGCCGTGTTCACCTCGCCGGCAGGGATCTCCAGCGTGACGCGCGCCGGCTCGTGGCCCGCGAGCCGCGCCTCCACCGCGATCGTCCCGGGCTTCACGAACACCTCGTGCCGGAACGGCGTGCGCCCCACCGCCGTCCCGTTGAAGGACACCTCGGCCCCGTCGACGTTCGCCTTGACGACGATCGACCCCACCTCCTTTCGCACGGCGCGGAACTGCGCACGGACCTGCTCGTGCTGCGCCGCATTGCCCGTCGCCGGGAAGCTCCGCAGGCAGAACGCGAGGTGCTCCGCCGCCTCCACCTTCATCCCGCGCTGGAGCTCCGCGTTGGCGAGGTTCGCCGCGATGTCGTAGCTCTGCTTCAGCGACCACGCCGTCCGGTACTGCTCGTACGCCGCGTCGAGCTTCCCGAGCCGGTACAGCTCCTTGCCCCGCGCGAACGCCGCGTCCGCGTCGCGCGACGCCTGCGCCGCCTCGGCGCTCGCGGGCCCTGCCTGCGCGCCCGCCGGCGCTGCCTGCGCGCTCGCCGGCGCTGCCTGCGCGCTCCCCGCCGCCCCCTGCGCGCGCGCCGCCGGCGGCGCCGCGGCCACCGCGCCTGCCACCAGCACCAGCCAGCCCGCCGCACGGGCCCTCCTCGCTCTCGCCTTCATCTCAGAACACCTCCGGTGGCAGGGAACCCGGACCCGCGCTGCTGTCCGCCGGCGGCGCCCCTGCGGGCGCGGAGCTTACTCCGGCGGGCGTGGCATTGGGCAGGGCGACGTGGCCCGGCGGACGAGGCGCAGGCGCGTCCGCCGTTCGCCTCGGAGGCACCGGCGCGCTCGCCGCCGGCGCGCTCGCCGCCGGCGCACTCGCCGCCGCCGGCGCGCCGCTGCTCGCGACGCGCCCTCCGCCTTCGCTGCCCGCCGCCGGCGCGCTCGATCGGCCAGACCCCCCGTCGCTCGCGCCTCGCTCGGCGCCCTCGCGCCCCGCTGCCGCGGGCGCAGCCCCCGCCCCCGCGCCCATCGGCTCGAGCACGGACGCGACGGCGCTCGGCGCGCCGCCCGCCGCCGCCTGCCGCGGCACCGGCCGCGCGCCGGCCGCCGCGCCCGCGGACGGATCGCGCCCCGCCGCCGCCGCGGGCGCCGGCTCGCCGCCGCGCGGCGCGCGCGCCGCCGGCCACAGCGCGACCGCGCCGCCGATCGCCGCGAGGACCGCGAGCACGACCGCCACGACGCGCAGCCGCCCGCGCGGCCGGCCCGCGGGCGCGCGCCCCGCCGCCGCGGCAGCGCCGGGCCCTTTCTCGCCGCCCGCCGCGCCGGCCGCGGGCTTGGCCGCCTTGCGCGCGGCCCTGCCAAACCAGCGCCGCGCGACCGGATAGAACGGATCGCCGCCCTGCCCATCGTGCCGCAGGTCCTCGATCAGCCTGTCGAGCCTGGGATCGTCGCCGGGCTTCACCACCGGCCGCTTCGGGTCGTCCGTACGCATCGCTTCCCTCGTTCCTCGCTCACTCGCGCGGCGGCATCTCCGTCACGCCGCCCTCGAGGAGCGCCGCGGCCAGGTGATCGAGCAGCGCGTCGTGGCGGCGCCGCGCCGTGGACAGCGACACGCCGAGCCCCGCCGCCACCGCATGCATCGCCAGCCCCTCCACGTAGCGCAGCGCGTACAGCCGGCGATCCTCCTCGCCCAGCGCGTCGTACACCCCGCGGACGCTCTCGATCGCCCGGCGCCGGTCCTCCGCGTCCACCGCCGCGTCGTCGAGGGTGTCCCCGGCCTCGACCACCCCGAGGACCATCGACGCGACGACGTGCCTCGCGTACTTCGCGAGCCGGTCGCTGTTCGTCGCGTCGTCGTCCCAGACCACGTCGAACCGATCGGAGGTCTCCGCGACGAACGAGCGCGCCGCCCAGCTCGCCGCGCGGTACAGCCGGCGCTGCTGCCGCTCGCGGTGGAGGCAGTCGCGGATCTCGCCGTCGATGAACCCGTAAGCGTAGCTCGTGAAGCGGATCCCGAACGCCGGTTCGAAGCGCGACGCCGCCACCACCGCCCCGTAGTGCCCCCACGCGAGGAGCTCTTCCTTCTGCTCGGGCCGCGCGTGGGGCGCGAGGAACGCCACCCTGGCCCGGACGATGCCGATCGCCTCCTTCACCAGGGCCTGCTGCTCGGGGCTGAGCGGCTCCGGAGGCATCGCGCGGAGCCGGCTCATCCCTGGCTCCCGCCACGGCGCCGCCCCTTGCCCCGGGCGTCACCGCGCTCGGCTCCCTCGGCGTGCGCGGCGACGCCCCGCGCGAGCTCGTGGCTCTCGTCGGGCGGCGGCCGGCGCTGGAGCGACTGGAGCAGCGCGACCGGATAGGGGTGCGCCGACATGAGCGCCAGCGCCTCCTCGCGCATGTGCTCGATGAGCTCCGGCGACAGCTTGCCCCGGTACGGCGCGAGCGCGCGCTCCACCGCCTCCACCAGCACGGGATCGAATTCGCGCGTCGTCTTCATCGTGGGCCTCTCTCGGGACCGTCCAGGGTGTCGGCCGTCTCTGCGCCGAACGCGCCATCCCGGACCTCTCCTGCAGTTATCCGGCGATCCTCTCGGGATCGCTCATGAAGGCCGGACCGGCGCGCCTCGTTCCCGGCGTTTCCCGGCCGGCCTTGGCGCTCGGCCGGGTCGCTACTCCAGGAATTCGTCATAGAAATGGGGGTCTCGAACGATCCGCCGCCTCGGCTTCGGCTTGGCCCCCGCCGGCGTCGCGGTCGGCTCGACGGCCGGCGCAGCCGTCGAGGTGGCGGATGCCGGGGTCGCGGCGGCTGGCTCCGGTGTCGTGGCCATCCCGCCTTCGCCCCGCCGAGTTCCGGCGGCACCTGCCGCCGCCGGCTCCTCGGCGCCCGCGCTCGCGCTCAAGGACGGGTCCGCAGCGGGATGGGCGGCCCCCGCCGTCTCCACGGATCCGATGGGCGCGAACGGCTCCGGCGCCGCGGCGCCGTTGGACGGCCGTTCCGGCGGACTCGCCAAGGTGGGCGCGTCGACCGCCCTCGCCTGCGTTGGCTCCGCCGGCGGGGCGCCCTGCAGCCGGAGGATGACGTCGAGGAGGAGCAGGCTCACCGCCGTCCCTAGCGCGAGCCCGATCGTTACCGTGCGCGCCGTGACCCGCGCCCGCGGCGGCGCTCCGGCCGCGCCGCGCGCGCTCGCCGCCTCAGCTCGCGCCGCGACCGGACCCGCCGCGGCGGTCCGCCCCGCGCCCGCGCGCGAGCCGCCGGCAGGCGGCGCTGCGCCCAGGCGAAAGGTCCCGGCGCCCGCCGCCGCGCGCGGCAGCGGAACGGTGTTCTCCACCGGGACCCACGCCGCCCGGGCCTGCTCCGGCGGCGGGTCCGGCGCGCGCTGCGCGAGCGCGGCGACGCAGCTGGGGTCGCGCAAGCGCTCCGGCAAGCGCTCGGTCATGACCCACCCGGCGCCCGCCTGGCCCGGATCGGCATCGCCGCCGACAGGATGGCGGCCGGCCCGAGCGTCGCCCGGCGCCGCACGCGCCCCCGCTCCGCCCGGCCGCATCGCCGGCGCGGCCGCCGGAACGGCGCCCGCCTCGACACGCCCCCGAGACGGCCGCTCCGGCGCTGCGGGCCCCGTGGTCGTGGCCGCCTTCTCGTTGCCCCACCGCAGGACCTCGGACATCTCCGGCTCGCCGGGGTTGGTGTCGCGCGATCCCAGCGCGTCGCGCGTGAGGAGAAAGGCGTCCCAGAGCGCCTCGGCGAACGCCAGCCCGTCCCGGTGCCGCTCGCGCGGGACCTTGGCGACGGCCCGCGCGATCACGTCCGAGATCGGCTCCGGCACGCCGATCCGCGACAGCGGCGGCGGCACGTCGTTGAGGTGCCTGGCGAACAGGGCGTCCATCCGGCCGGCGGCGCCGGCATCGCCGAACGGGTGGAACCCGGCGATGGCTTCGTAGGCGATGAGGCCGAGCGCGTACACGTCGGTCGCCGGCGTCGGCACGTCGTCCCGGATCTGCTCGGGCGCCATGAAGAGCGGAGAACCGTGGGTCTGCGCGTCGAGCGTGTCCGGGGTGCCGCTGAGCCGCGCGAGCCCGAAGTCGAGGAGCTTCACGTCGCGCGGCTCGCGCAGGATGAAGAGGTTCTCCGGCTTGATGTCGCGGTGGACGCCGCCGAACGAGTGCAGGTGCCCGGCGCCGAGCGCCGCGGCGCGTAGGGTGGCGCACGCGAGCGGCAGCGAGAGCGCCCTCCGCCGGCGGAGCTCCTCGCGGAGCGTCACGCCGTCGAGCAGCTCCATCCGGTACCAGGCGGTGAGGTCGTCGGCGAGGCCGACCTCGTGGACCTGGACCACGTTCGGGTGCCGCATCCGCGCGAGCACCTCCCCCTCCCGCAGCAGCCGGCGGCGCTGGCCCGGATCGTCGAGGAACTCGGATCGCACGATCTTGAGCGCCCACAGCTGCCCCTTGTCCGTGACGGCGTATACCGCCCCCATGCCGCCCTGCCCGAGGAGCCGCTCGACGCGGAAGCGCCGCAGGAACCAGGTGCCCGGCTGGAGGAGCGGGGGACGGCTCCGGCCGGCCACCGCTGGGGGAGTCTCGCCGCCGCGCGCCTCGGCGACCTCGTCGTCGTCGTCCCGTGACCTCCGCTTCACCGTGTCCCTCCGCGCTCCGCGCCGGACGCCGCCAGGACTGCCCGGCGCCGCGAGCCATGCCCTCCCACGGTCCCGCGTCGCTTCCATGCTGGTTATCCGGAAACGGTCCGCGAGGTGCTCACGTCGCGGAAGCCCGCGCGAGGCTCCAGGGCGGCGCTCCAGCACATCCAGGCCTCGGGTCGCGCCGGCGCGGCGTGGGACGCCATGGGTTCCGGGAAGCAGCCGGCTGCCTCCGGCACATCGTTCCCGAGCCCGGCAGGGCAGCTGGCTGCCTCCGGCACATCGTTCCCGAGCCCGGCAGGGCAGCTGGCTGCCTCCGGCACATCGTTCCCGAGCCCGGCAGGGCAGCTGGCTGCCTCCGGCACATCGTTCCCGAGCCCGGCAGGGCAGCTGGCTGCCTCCGGCACATCGTTCCCGAGCCCGGCAGGGCAGCTGGCTGCCTCCGGCACATCGCTCCCGAGCCCGGGAAGGCAGCCGGCGCGGCCAGAATACCGCGCTACCCGATGCAGAAGAGCAAATCAGCGACGTTGACGGCCTGACCGGGGTGATTATCCCAGGCGGACCGCCCGGCGCGCGCCGGACGGTCGTAGCGAATCCAGCGCGGGGGACAAAGAGCACGACAGGGCTCTTCGCCTCTCCGCGCCCGACATCAACGAGAGGTGCTCCCCTCATGACCAAGCCTTCTGCTCCGCTCAAGAAAAAGCCAGCTCCCAGGAAGCCCGCGGCGCCGCCCCAGGCGGCGGCGGCGTTCGACAAGGCCGCGCCCGAGATCGACGCGCTGGAGCGGGACGCGCTCATCCCCATCAACATCGATATCCCGCGCGCGGTCTCTCAGGTGCTCGGGGTGCTCCCGGGCCTGCTGGCGCTGCGGCCCCTCATCGCCGAGCGATTGCCGACGCACGATGTCGGGCTGGTCGACCGGCTGGAGACCTACGCGCTCGCCGCTTGGTATGCGCACCTCGCGTGGCTGTCCAGCGGAGGACCGCAGAACGGGCTGAAGCCGCTCCTCGAGGAGGCGGTGCCGCTGCGCGCGAATCTCCTCGGCGACGCAGAGGCCCTGGCCCGCCGCGGCCTGGTCGACGCGGAGACGGTCGCGGACATCCGGGCGGGGAACGGTCACATGGACACGGCGAGCGACCTCGTCGCGCTCTCGGCGCTGTTCAGCGGCAGCTGGTCCGAGATCGCGGGGAAGACCGCCGCGACCGAGGACGAGGTGAGGCGCGCCGGCGAGCTCGGGCCGGAGCTCCTCGCCGCCCTCGGCGTGAGGGAGCACGGCGCCGCCCCGGGCCCGAGCGACGCCGCGGACAAGAGGGCGCGCGCGTTCACGCTGTTCGTGAATGCGTACGACCAGACCCGCCGCGCCGTCGCCTACCTCCGCTGGAACGAAGGAGACGTCGAGGCGATCGCGCCGTCCCTCTACAAGGGCCGCGGCGGTCGCGGGGCGTCGTCGCGCGACACGGGCGACGCGCCGCAAGAAAACCCACCGGCGCAGCCGGACGCCGCGCCGGCGTCGCCCGACACGGCGGCGCCTGCAGCGGCCGGCGCGCCGGCCGCTGTGCCGCCCGGCTGAACCGCCGCCGCTGCGCGCCCCCGTCGCCCCCGCACCCCCGGCAGACGGGCCTCGGCCAGCGCTCCATGGCGCGGACCATCCCTCCGGGTTTCGCCGGCGCTCGGATGTGACCGGTGATTGAAGCGCCGTGGAGGGACAGGTACTGCTCCTCCCATGGCCCGCACTGCGCCCGTGCCGAACATCCCCGCGATCCCGGGGATGAACCCCGGCGCCTTCATCCTGGGAGGGGGCGGCGGAGGCGGCGGCGGCACCGGACCGGGCGGCGGTGGGGGCGGCGGGGGCCACGGGGCAGGTGGCGGCAGCGGCGGCAGCAGCGCGGGCGGTGGGGGCAAGAGCGCACCGGATCCGAACCGGTATCCGGAGTGCGGGACGGTCTCGCACCCCATCGATGTCGTCACGGGCCGCGTCTTCACGCACGCGGTCCCGATCTGCGATCTGCCGGGGCCGCTGCCGCTCGCGTGGGAGCGCTCGTACAGCGCCGCAATGGCCGATCGCGACGCCGGGCTCGGTCACGGTTGGGGGCACAGCCTCGGCTGGGAGATCGAGGTGCGGAGCCGTCGAGTCGTGGTGTGGACCGGGCTGGGCACGGCGGTGGATCTCCCGAAGCCCGCCGAGGGCGAGGCGGTGCTCGGCAAGTGGGGCTACGGGTTGCGGCGCGAGGCGGACGGATGGCTCCTGGACGCAGGCGACGGCGTGAAGCGGCGTTTCGCCTGCGTGCAGGACGGCGGCCGGCGCGTGCGGCTCACGGCCGTGGAGGACCGCAACGGCAACCGCATCGCGCTGGTCTACGACGAGAAGGATGGCCGGCTGGTCGAGGTGACCGACAGCGCGGGCCGGCGGGTACGGCTCCGCGACAGGACGTCGGGCGAGCAGCGGGTGACCACGATCGAGGTGCAGCTCGACCCGGAGCGCGGCGACTGGCTCGCGTTCGGCACGCTGACGCGCGACGGCCGCGGCGATCTGGTGGCCGCGAGCGACGCGGACGGCCACGGCTGGCGCTATGCTTATGACGAGCGGCACCAGCTCGTCGAGGACGCCGACCGCAATGGGCTGACGTGGCACTTCGTTTATGACGGCCAGCGCCGCGGCATCGAGGCGTGGGGCGACTACCCTGGCAAGGTCGACCCGAGCCTGGCCGGCGAGCCGCCGGAGGTCCTTCACGACGGGGAGACGCGGTGGAAGGGGATCCACCACTGCAAGGTCGACTATTGGGACATCGGCTTCACCGAGGTCGTCGACTTCAGCCAGACGCGGCGCTTCCACGGCAACGAGCACGGCACGCTCGACAAGCAGGTGATCGGCGGCGCGGTCGTGACGGCGACCTACCGCGACGACGGCTGGATGACGTCGCGCACGAGCGAGCGCAACGGGGTCGAGCTCTTCGAGCGCAACGCGCGCGGGAGCGTCATCCGGTATACCGATCCGCTCGGACACGCGACGACGATCGAGCGCGACGCGAACGACCTGCCCGTCGAGATCGTCGACGCGAAGGGCGGCGTGCACCGGTTCGAGCGCGACGCGCGGGGGAACGTGACGCGCTATGTCGACCCCACGGGCGCGGCGACGTTCCGCCGGTACGACGCGCGCGGGCTCGTGGTCGAGGAAATCTCGCCGAGCGGCGAGCGCACGGCGTTGTCGTACGACGCGCACGGCAACTGCGCCGAGGTGACGCTCGCCGGCGGCGCCACGTGGCGCTTCCGGCACGACGCGCTCGGGCGGCGCGTCGCCGTCATCGACCCGTTCGGCGCCGAGACGCGGTACCGGTGGTCGGCGCGCGGCGACCTGACGGCGGTCACCGACCCGACCGGCGCGACCACGCGCTACGCCTACGACGGCGAGCAGCACCTGACCGAGATCGCCGACGCGAACGGCGGGGTCACGTCGTTCGTGTGGGGCGGCTACCACAAGCTGTGCGTGCGCCGCGACCCGAACGGCCACGAGGTGCGGCTCGGGTACAACCCCGAGGGCGAGCTCGTCGAGGTGCGCAACGAGCAGGGCGAGGTGCACGCGCTCCGGCGCGACGGCAGCGGCAAGGTGCTCGAAGAGGTCACGTTCGACGGGCGGGTGCTCCGCTACGGCTACGACGCGGCGGGCGACCTGATCCGGCGGTCGCACGGCGAGCGGGACCTGGTGCGGCTCGCGTACGACCCGGCCGGCCGGCTGATCCGCCGCGAGCACTGGGACGACTCGGCCGAGGAGCTGGAGTACGACGCTCTGGGCGACCTTGTGGGCGTGACGTGGCCGGGCGGAGAGATCCGGCTCGACCGCGACGCCGCTGGACGCGTGGTGCGGGAGCGCCAGATCGTCGCTGGCGTGGAGCACCGGGTCGAGAGCATCTATGACCGGGAAGGCGAGCGCGTTCTGCGCAAGACCTCGCTCGGGCACACCGAGGCGATCGAGCGGGGGCCATCCGGCGAGCGGCGCCGGACGGTGCTGGACGGGCGCGTCGTCGTCGACCACGCGAGCGATCTCCTCGGGCGGGAGGTGGCGCGTGCGCTGCCGGGCGGGGGGCGGATCGAGAGCGCGTACGACGTCTTCGGTCGCGTCGAGCGGCGGCGCACGGTGGGCCCGGCCCGCGAGGTGCGCGTGGGGCCGGGCGAGCCGGCGTGGGTCGGGCCGCGGCCGGCGAACGTCACCCTGGACATGGCGTATCGGTACGATCCTGTGGGCGAGCTGAGCGCCGCGTGGGATCAGGGGCGGGGGTGGACTTCGTATCGATATGATCCCGTGGGACAGCTCCTCGCGCGCGCGCCGGAGCAGGCCCGGGCCGAGGTGTTCCGCTACGACCCGGCGGGGAACAGCTACGAGGCCGGCCCGGGTGCGGTGCCGAGGGAGCACGGGCGCGGCAACCGACTCGTCCGCAAGGGGAACACCCGGTACCTGTGGGATGCCGAGGGGCGGCTCGCCGAGAAATGGGAGGAGGATCCGGCGACCGGCGCGCGGCGGGCCTGGAAGTACACGTGGGACCTCGCCGGGCTCCTGGAGAGCGTGACCACGCCGGAGGGCGAGCGGATCGAGTTCCGATACGACCCCTTCGCCCGGCGGGTGGAGAAGCGCGTGGGCGAGGCGCCGGCGAGCTCTCTGAATGCCTTCAGGCCGCGCTCGGTGACGCGGTTCGTGTGGGACGGCGACGTGCTCGTGCACGAGATCTCCCAGATGGCGCAGCCGGACGGGAAGCTCTCGGCGGTCGAGGTCAAGACCTACTGCTTCGAGGACGGCGGGTTCGCGCCGGTCGCGCACAGCGATGGCGGCGGGTGGTTCCATTACGTGAACGACCCGATCGGGACGCCGGAGCGGCTCGTCGACGACCGCGGCGAGGTCGCCTGCGAGCTGCGGCGCGAGGCGTGGGGTCGCACGGAGACGGCGCCGGGGGCGAGGACCTCGACGGCGATCAGGTTCCCGGGGCAGTACGAGGATCCGGAGACGGGGCTCTGTTACAACAGGTTCCGCTACTACGATCCGGACGCGAGGCGGTTCATCAGCAGCGATCCGATTGGGTTGCTCGGCGGTATCAATACCTATGCCTACGTTCGGAACCCGCTGCGCTGGCTCGATCCCCTCGGCCTCGCCGACCCCGGCCTTCCCGAGCTGGTAGCGGCGTTCGAAAAGACGTATCCAGGTAGACCATACAGCTCCGGGCATTTGCGAAAGCATTCTGACGGACGAGACCTGGAGATCGATTTCGAGACCGACAATGCGATCATTGAGGTAAAGGGCGGCGCAGGCAAAGGGCTGGGGCGTCAGGTCAAGGATCGGCGCGACTGCAAGATAAACCCGCAAGGCAAGCCAGTCATCGGATACTCTGCATCCAGCCTCGGCAAGCACTCTCGCTCGGAGATCGAAAAGCAAGGCGGCATCGCGGCGGACAGAAGAGATCTCGACGTGCTCATGGCAGCGATCGCGCCGGATCCCAAATGAACAAAGGAGAGCAACATGAGATCTTTCTATGTATTCACCCAGGCACCAGACGAGGCACTCTCCACATGGCTTGACTCGACAGCGCAACGCACGGCTGGCACCTGGCAATGGATCTATCCGAACGCAGCCAGGAAAGTCCTCTACATCGAGCTCGCGGAAGATCTCTATGACGAGCTGGAGCCCGAGACCGCGCAAGCACTGCTCGATCGTTTCGGGGGAGAGCGCCCCCGAAGCATCTGCATCGACGTATCACGTAATCACTCAGCAGAGCACGACGTCAAGGCGTTCGCGACAGCCATGCTCCGTCAGTTTGGCGGGGTCGCCATGGATGACGAGAGCGATCACTGTTGGACGGCCGAGGCCATCGAAGCCGGCGACACTCACCATGGCCATCGCTTCTTCGGCATGCCCGGAGCGGCGTGAGCCACGCCATGTTCACAACGGTGCGCTGCATGGCCGAATCGTCGGTGTAGGCCGCTCCCGGCTCGGCGTTCCGCCATGGCATGCCCTGTCACCCCCGGTCCGAACAGCGGCCGGCAAGAAGCCCCGCGTCCTCGCCCAGGGCGCAGGTTTCCTCGCAACCCGGATCCCCTCCGATCCGCCCGGCGGTGCTGGAGAGCGCCCCGCGCCCCCGGTGGCGCTCACCATCGCGCGCGACCGCACCGGCCGCCAGACCCCCGCTCGGCGCCTGCCGCCCGGCGCCCCGCCGCGCGGCGCCGAGCCTCGCCCGCGGCACTATTGACTACAGTTCAATAGCTGCTATGAACACGGACCGGCACCCGTGCCCTGAGCGCGCTGCTTCGCGCCCGGCGCGGGCTCCACCGGCGCCGCGACCGGCGCTGCTGGGAGCAATGGCGAGGAAGGAGAGCTCGATGATCACCGCAGAGGCGCCCCTCAAGCCGCGTAAGCCGCCCGTGTCGTTCGAGCAGGGCCTCACCCGCCACTGGCTCGGCGGCCACGTGGTGCCGACCCACGTGGCCAACGCCGTCAACCTGCTGTTCCCCGCGGGCGAGCGCTTCTTCATCCGCAGCGTCGCGCGCTACGCCGACCGCGTCGAGGACCCGGCGCTGCGCGCCCAGGTGAAGGCGTTCTTCGGGCAGGAGGGGCACCACGCCAAGGCGCACGAGCGGTTCTTCGACCTGCTCCGCGGGCAGGGCTACGAGATCGACCGCTTCCTCCGCGCCTACGAGCGGGTCGCCTACGACGGCATCGAGCGCGTCTGCTCGCCCGAGCTGCGGCTCTCGGTCACCGCGGCCCTCGAGCACTACACCGCGATCATGGCGGAGGACGCGCTCCAGGCCGGGACGCTCGACCTCGCCCACCCGACCGCGAGGGAGCTCCTGCTCTGGCACGCCGCCGAGGAGATCGAGCACAAGACCGTCGCGTTCGACGTGCTGAAGCTCGTCAACCCGAGCTACGCCCTGCGCCTCCTCGGCTTCGCGCTCGCCACGGTCACGCTGTCGATGTTCTGGCTCTCCGCCCTGCTCGTGCTGCTCGCCCAGGAGCTCCCCCGCCGCGACGAGCGCGACGCGCGCGCGGCGTCGACGACAGCGCGCCTCCCGCCCCTCCGGCACAGGTCCGTCCTGAGGGGCGTGTTCCTCCGCGGTATCCGCGAGTACGTGCGCCGCGACTTCCACCCTTCCCACAACGACAACATCCACCTCGCGCGGGCCTACCTCGCCGGGATCGGGGCCGCCTGAGCGCCGCGCGGACGTCATGAGCGGTCGCGACCAGCGCGCCTGTGCCGATCGCTCCGGGCTCCGCGAGCACATCGCCTCCCGCCCCCGCGCCCCGTTCTCCAGGACCCTTTCCAGGTGCTCCGCTCAGTCCGCGTCAGCGAGCGCCGCTGCCGAGGCTGCCCCGCCTGGCGCCGCTCCTCCCGCGGGGCGCCCAGCCACGCTGGCGCGCGCCGCTCGGCGCGAGGGGCCAGCCGCGCTGAGCAGCGTGGCATTCCGACACACTCTCGACATCGCGCTTGACGCCGCGCGGGCGCATGCACAGCCATGGCGGCGGACGTGACGCGCCTGCGACGCGTCCACAGTCCGTCGCGTGCACGCCGCTTCGCAGCTGCAGCACGTGTCGCTCTTCGTTGATAGGCATGAGAAGGGCACGTATCATGCGCTCCATGGCAGATGCGGCGGGCGGCCCGCCTGGCTTCAGTTCCGGAAGCGAGAACGGCGGCGATCCCCCGGCGCCCCTCGTGCCCGACGTCGCGGATACGCTGCCGGGCGTCGACACCGTCGTGCGCGACCGGTCCCCCATGCGGGTCGAACCGCCGGTCGAGCGCCACGGCGACAGCTCGACGCTGAGCGACGAGGACCTCGCGCTGGCCGCCACCCGCTCGAGCATGCACGAGGGCGGAGGCCACGTTCAGGTGCCTCCCGATGGCACTTTACTGGGAGGGGTCTATCGCATCCTCGGTCGGCTCGGCGAAGGGGCGATGGGCGTCATCCTCCTGGCGCGCGACGAGCAGCTCCAGCGCGACGTCGCCATCAAGCTGCTCCGGCCGGAGCAGCTCGACAACGCGCAGATGCAGGCCCGGCTCCTCGCGGAGGCGCGGGCGATGGCGCGCGTCCACCACCCCAACGTCGTCGAGATCTACGCCTTCGGGGAGTACGTCAACGCACCGTACTTCGTGATGCAGTACGTGCCCGGGGTCACGCTCGACACCTACGTCCACAGCAAGGGCGGCCGGCTCGGGCTCGACGAGGCGCTGAGCATCCTCGACCAGGCCTGCCTCGGCGTGTCGGCGATCCACGCCTCGGGCATCGCCCACCGCGACGTCAAGCCGAGCAACATCCTCGTCGGCCAGGCCCTCCGCATCGTGGTCGCCGATCTCGGCCTCGCGAAGCGCATCCCCCGCGGCGACCGGGTCGAGCTCGCCTTCTCGGGCACCCCGGCGTACCTGGCGCCCGAGGTGGCGCTGGGCCGGCAGCTCGACCCTGCGCTGCTGCCGCGGATCGACGTCTACGCGCTCGGGGTGGTCGCCTACTACCTGCTCGCCGGCCGCCTGCCGTTCCAGAGCACGAGCACCGTCGATCTGGTGATGCAGCACGCTTATCAGCCGCCGATCCCGCCGAGCGAGCTCTGCCTGGACCTGCCGGCGTCGTTCGACGCGCCGGTGCTCGCGGCGCTGGCCAAGGAGCCCGACCAGCGCATGGCGAGCGCGGACGCCCTGCGCGAGGCGCTCCTCGACGCCCGCAGCGCCATGCCGACGTACGCCCGGACGACGCGCGTCATGGTGGCCGACGACAGCCCGTCGTTCCGCACCTTCCTCGTCAGCGTCCTCGCGCAGGCGCTGCCCGGCGCCGTCATCGAGACCGCGCCCGACGGCACGGCGGCGCTCGCCGCCATCGAGGCGAACCCCCCGTCGCTCGGCGTGTTCGATCTGGACATGCCCGGCCTGGACGGCATCGCCCTCACCGCGGCGGTGCGGAAGCTGCCGCGGGGGGACTTCCCGATCATCGTGGCGACCGGGACCGGGGGCGCGGCGGACTGGCAGTGCCTGTCGCGCCTCGGCGCCTCGGCGTTCCTCGTCAAGCCGTTCGACGCGGGGCAGCTCATCACCCTGGCGCGCGCGCTCGTCGGCGTCGCGGACGAGCAGAAGCGCAAGCAATGAATTTCAGAACGGGGACCATGCCCACGGCGCCGGGGCTTTCGGCGCGGGCGGCATGGCGCGTCGCGTGCCGGCGCCAGCTCGCCGGTGTACCGGCGGGTCGGCGACGTCGAGGCTCCTGATGAACGACAGCGAGATCAAGGTCCTGGTGGTCGATGACGACGAGGTCGATCACCTCGTCACGCGCAGGCTCCTCCGCGAGGTGTCCCGGACCCGTTACGACGTCACCTGGCTGAGCACCTCGGACGAGGCGATCGAGGCGCTGCTCGCCGGCGGCTACGACGTCTGCCTCCTCGATTACCGGCTCGACGCCCGCACCGGCCTCGACGTCGTGCACGAGGCGAACCATTTCGGCTGCGCGATCCCCATCATCATGCTGACCGGGGTCGGCGACGAGGAGATCGACATGGCCGCGATGAGCGCGGGCGCGGCGGATTACCTCGTGAAGGGGCGGTTCGACGCGCAGATCCTCGAGCGCACGATCCGCTACGCCATCGAGCACAAGCGGAGCCAGCTCAAGCTCAAGCAGTACGCCGACACGCTGGAGGAGAGCAACCGGCAGCTCCTCCAGATGCACGAGGAGCTCGCGGCAAAGAACGCCGAGCTCGTCCGGCTGAACGAGGAGAAGAACCGCTTCGTCGGCATGGCGGCCCACGACCTCCGGAACCCGCTCGGCGTCATCCTGGGCTACAGCGACTTCATGCTGATGACCCACCGCCGCGGGGAGCAAGCGTCGCTGCTGCGGGAGGACGGGGTCGAGATCATCCAGATGATCCGGAGCTCGAGCAAGTTCATGCTCTCGCTCATCAACGACCTGCTCGACGTGTCGATGATCGAGCTCGGCAAGCTGAACCTCGACCGGAAGAGCACGGATGTCGTCCAGCTCGTCGAGTCGAACGTGGCGCTCAACATGGTGCTGGCCGGGCAGAAGAGCATGAAGCTCCTCGTCGAGAGCGACGAGGGCGTCCCGCGGGTCGACGTGGACGTCCACAAGCTGGAGCAGGTGCTCAACAACCTGATCAGCAACGCGATCCACTACTCCCCGCCGGGCACGACCATCCTCGTCCGGGTCGAGAGCGCCCCCCCCGCCGCCGAGGGCGCCGCCGAGGTGCTCCTGTCGGTCCAGGACGAGGGGCCCGGGATCGCGCCGGAGGACATCGGCAAGCTGTTCCGCCCGTTCGGCCGGGCGAGGACGGTCAGCACCGGCGGAGAGCGCTCGACGGGCCTCGGGCTCGCCATCGCGCAGCGCATCGTCGAGGGGCACGGGGGGCGCATCTGGGTCGAGAGCGTGGTCTCGAAGGGGGCGACGTTCTTCGTGGCCCTGCCGGTGACGTCGGCGCCCGACGCCGAGGCGGCCGCCTAGAGCGGCGGTCACCCGCTTCGGATACGGGCCCATCTCGACGTTTTCGGTGCTCAGCGCACCGGAGTGCGCTTCCGCGCCGAAAACGCCGAGCTGGACCCGTCTCCTGTGCGGGTGAACGCCGCTCTGTAACGCAGGGCGAAGAACGCTCTGGAGGGGATCAGGGCTCCTGCGGGAGCTCCGCGTAGTCGAGGTAGTCGAAATCGGCGGGGAGGCCGCTGCCGGTGAGGTCGTGGGCGCACAGCGCCGCGAAGGCGCCGGTGAAGCCCAGGCCGCGCGAGGTGCGCTCGTCGGACAGGAGCGACGCGTCCAGCGCCGGCCCGAGCGGGTCGAAGCGCTCTCCGTCGCTCGACGACGAGAACTGGAGCGCCTTGCCGGAGAGCTCGAAGCGGAGGTGGACGCGCGGGGCGGAGCAGGCGACCGGGCGCGCGAGCCAGGTCAGCCGCCCGTGCTCGCTGCCGAGGAGCGCGATCGAGCGCCCGGCGCGCTCGTCGTGGCTGAGCAGCGCGTAGAAGAAGCTCTCGTCGTCGTACAGGCACATGAGCCCCGCCATCTGCTGGAACGAGGCGGGCTCGAGCTCGAGGCAGGTCTCGACGCGGCAGCGGAGCGACTGGATGCGGCGGCCGACGACGCTCTGCCGGTGCAGCGACTGCGGCGACTCGCGGCCGCGGACGCGCAGGTAGCCGGGGCGCTCGCGCAGCGACACCCAGCTCTCGTCGGGCACGTCGCGCAGCGCCTGGTACGCGACGCCCAGCGCCGCCCGGTCGAAGTGGTCGCGCGCCGGGGGCTCCTCGAAGGGGTGGTCCGGCAGGCGGGGCGCCGGCACGCGGACGGCGGGCGCGGGCGGGCGCGGCGCCTCGAGCGCGAGCCAGCCGTCGTCGGTCCAGCGCACCCGCTGGATCGCCGTCTCGCGGCCGAGGATGCAGCGGCGCTCGCCCGGGAGCGGCCGCCCGACCAGGTGGGCGAGGTACCACTCGCCCGTGGTGGTCTCGACCAGGCAGCCGTGCCCGGCCTTCTGCAGCTCGACGGCCGGGTCGTGGACGGAGGTCAGGAGCGGGGCGCTCGGGTCGACCTCGTACGGGCCTTCGATGCGGCGGGAGCGCGCCACGACGGCGGCGTGCTCGTAGCTGGTGCCGCCCTCGGCGACGAGGAGGTAGTAGTGGTCCCCGCGCCGGTAGAGGTGCGGCCCCTCGGTGCAGCCGCGGCCGCTGCCGGTGAAGATGAAGCGGCGCTCGCCGACGAGGCGGCGCCGCTCGAGGTCGAGCTCTTGCAGCACGATGCCGGGGAACGGGTTGTTGCCGGGGCGGTGGTCCCACACCATGTTGACGAGCCACGCCCGGCCGTCCTCGTCGTGGAACAGCGACGGGTCGAAGCCGCCGCGGTTCAGCGCGACGGGCTCGGACCACGGCCCCTCGATGCGGCTCGCGGTGACATAGTAGTTGTGCGCGTCGACGAAGCCGCGGCCCCAGGACTTCACGTCGGTGTAGACGAGGTAGAACACGCCGCCGGCGTGGGTGAGGCAAGGCGCCCAGACGCCGCCCGAGCGGGGGTTGCCGAGCAGGTCGAGCTGCGAGCGGCGGTCCAGGGCATAGCCGATGGGGTTCCAGTGGCGGAGATCGCGGCTGTGGTGGAGCCGCACGCCGGGGAACCACTCGAAGGTCGAGGTGGCCAGGTAGTAGTCCTCGCCCACCCGGACGATGGAGGGATCGGGGTGAAAGCCCCGGAGCACGGGGTTCTCGATGAAGGTCGGTTCGCTGGTCATCGCGGGGCTAGAATCCGAAGGAGGGAAGTGGGGCGCGGTTCGACGGCCGCGCTCGGGGCGCGCGGGGTCGTGCGCGGGCATCTTGCAGCGGGGCGGCTGGGCGGCGCAATGGGAACACGGCGGGGCGGCCAGACGACGTGCGCGCGGGGCATGACGTCGCGGTGGCCATCCTCGAGGAGCCCGCCACCATCCAGCCGCTGCCCGAGAACCGGGCGCCGGCCGATAACCGAGGACAGGGGCGGCGAGACGGTCCAGCGGATCGGCTTTGGCGATGATGAGGAGTTCAACGGGTCGGACGGAGTCCCGGGTCGCTTCCTCCTCACCGGGCGACGCGACCGCATGGCTCGCTCGCTGCCGCTCGATGTGAGCACGGCGTTCCTCATGTGAGACGCCGGGCGCTCCGCTCCGTCCAGATCCACACGAACGTACGTCCCGACGCCGTCCTGCGTCACGGGGAGATCCGCTTTCGCCTCCGTCGTGTCACCGCATTCCGCGTTGAGGATGTCATCCAGAACGTGGATAATCCGCGCCATGCAACTTCACGGCTCATGGTAGCGCGCGGCCGCGGACGCCGGGGGGATCGCAGGCCGCGCCGTGCCGGACGCGCCTCGATCGCTCGCCGGGGAACCGAGGTTCCGTCGACCGCGGACCGGGGCGTTCAGACCTCGGCTCAGCCGTGGAGGACACATCGATGTGCGCAGGCTCCGTACCTCGCGCGAGGTACTAGGGAGGAGTAGGCAGTGGCGAAGAGAGCTCGATTCAGAGGCATGCTTTCGGCGCAGGCCAGGGTGATGGCCGCGCTCCTCTTGCTGTACGGACAGGGATGCGGGGGCGACGAGAACAAGCCCGATCCGCAGGAGCAGATTCCGCCGGAAGAAGAAGAGAACGAGAACCCGCCGCCCGAGGAGGAGGAACCCGAGGAGGAGCAGCCCGAAGAGGAGGAGCCCGAAGAGGAAGAGCCCGAGGAGGAGGAGCCCGAGACCCCACAGGGGCCCACCGAGTTCGTCTCGGCCGACGATCCCTTCACCGAAGGCTTCCTCGGCGAGGAAGAGGAAGAAGAGGAGGAGGAAGAGGAAGAAGAGGAGGAGGAAGAGACCCGCGAGATCGAGGAGGGCGACATCTACCGCGTCCTCGGCGGCGGGCAGCTCCTCAACCTCAACCCCTACCGCGGCCTGCAGGTCATCAACATCCAGGACCCGTCGAACCCGAAGTTCCTCGGCCAGCTCCAGGTCGCCGGCACCCCGGTCGAGATGTATGTCGTCGGCGATCGCGCGGCCGTGCTCCTCAACGACTGGGCCGGCTATCAGCTCAAGGCCGATGGCCTGACCGTGGAGCGGCGGACCGGCGGGACGGTCCTGTTCATCGACATCGCCGACCGCACCGCGCCCAAGATCCTGTCGCAGTACCCGGTCGCGGGCCGCATCATGACGAGCCGCCTCGCGCGCGGCACGAGCAAGACCTCGCTCTACATCGCCTCGAACGGCTCGGAGCTCGAGGAGGTCGCCCCAGGCCAGTTCCGGTGGGTCAACAAGACCCTGGTCAGGAGCTTCGATGTCGGCACCGACGCGCTCACCGAGCGCCCCGGGCTCGAGCTCGGCGACGCCGTGACCGCCATCCACGCCGAGGCGGACGTGCTCCTCGTCGCGCGCAACAGCTTCAGCTGGTCGGACGAGCCCAGCACGATCTCGGTCATCGACATCTCGAACACCGACGGCTCCATGGAGCTGCGCGGCAGCGTCACCGCGGCGAGCTACGTGCGCTCGCAGTTCCACATGGACTTCCGCGACGACATGCTGCGCGTCTTCTCCGGCCCGCGGTGGGCGAGCGGGGCGCCCAGCTACCTCGAGACGTGGAACGCGGCCGACCGCGACGACATCACGCCGATCGACAGCGAGGACTTCGGCGCCGAGCAGTCGCTCTACGGCGCCGTCTTCATGGACGACAGGGCGTTCGCGGTCACCTACCAGCGCCAGGATCCGTTCCACGCCTTCTCCATCGATCCAGCCGGGAACGTCACCGAGGAGAGCGAGTTCATCGTGTCCGGGTGGAACAACTTCTTCCGCCCCGTCCTCGGCGGGACGCGCCTGATCGGCATCGGCGTGAACGACACGAACGGCCGCCGCCTCGCCGCCAGCCTCTACGACATCACCGACCTGACCAGCGCGGACCCCCTCGTGGCGCGCGCCGAGGTCGACAGCGCCCCCGACGGCTGGAGCTGGTCGGAGGCCGACTGGGATCACCGCGCGTTCACCGTGCTCGACAACGCCGTCGAGGCCGTGGCGCCGACCGGGGAGCCCGAGACGGGCCTCGTGCTGCTCCCGTTCTCCGCGAGCAGGGTCGTGGACAACTACCGGCGCCCGTTCTCGGGGGTGCAGATCTTCACCTTCTCGGACACGACGCTGACCCGCCGCGGCCTGATGGAGCACGGGACCCCCGTGCGCCGCACGTTCCGCGCCCAGGACATCGCCACGGCGAACGTGTCCGACGAGCACCTCTCCCTCTACGCGCAGGGCGATCTCGACACCCCGACCAGGCTCGGGCAGCTCGAGCTCGCGCCGGACTACCAGAAGGTCTTCGCGTTCGGCAGCCACCGCGTGCGCGTGAAGCTGCCGTACGACACCTACTGGATGCCGTACGAGAACCGGAAGCTGAAGGCGGAGGTCGTCCCGAGCGACGGGGTGACGCAGCTCGAGCAGCCGGTGGCCACCTTCGATCTGCCGCTCAACGCGCAGCTCCACCAGGTGGGCGATCTGCTCGTGTCGCTGACCACCACGTTCGAGAACTGGGTGGGCAAGGTCGTCCATCTCCAGGTGATCGACCTGTCCGATCCGACCGCGCCTCGTCTGGCGGGCACGCTCGACACGAGCGACCTCCCCGCGATCGGCGGCTACTACGGCGGGGGGAGCTCGTTCCCGACCGTGCACGCGGGGCGCGACGCCCTCGCCTTCCTGCGCGTCATCGGCCACATCGAGGATCTCGGGGTCGGCTGGACGTGCCGGACGAACGCCATCCAGACCCCGAACTGCTTCGGGCAGGAGGGCTGCACGTACATGGCCGGCGATCGGCAGTGCCGCAGGATCGGCAACGACGAGTACTGCAACGGCGGGTTCGCCGAGTGCACGGACCACGTCGGCGCCGACACGACCTGCACGCCCGTCGAGGTCGACCGGAACGACATTCCGGGGGTCACGTCGACCTACTGCTACGAATACGTGCCGCGCCGCAGCTGGGCTCAGATCGAGATCAGCGTGGTCGACCTGTCCGATCCGGACAGCCCGACCGTGAGGCCCGCCGTCACGCTGCCGGACGACAGCGAGACCGTGAACGTCCTCAACGACGACGGGGAGCTCTACTTCAACATCAAGCGCTCGATCGGCGCGCCGGACGATCCGCGCCCGCACACGCAGTACTTCCTCACGCACCTCGACCTGTCCAACCCGGCGCAGCCCGCGCTCGATCCGGGGATCAACGTGCCCGGCGAGATCATCTCGATCCAGGGCACGTCGATCTACGCGCGGGACAGGGTGTGGGGCCAGCAGTTCATCGAGACGGCGCTCGCGCGGCTCAAGCTGCACGAGGGGCTCGCGTACCTCCAGGAGTACCAGCAGTTCCCGAACCGCCGGGTCAACGCGATCTCCATCGACGGCCGCGGGCTGCCGGTGCTGAGCCACAGCCTGATCTGGCAGCCGGTCTACGGGATTTACTACGGCTGGGATCCCAACCAGAAGCTGACCACGCTGTCGCCCCTCGCCCCAGGGGAGGAGCCGCCTCCGCCGCCGGAGGACGAGAACGAGAACCCGACGGTCCCCGAGTTCGACCAGCTCTCCACGGTCCGCCTCGCGTCGTGGGCGTCGCTGCGCCACACCACCGACATGCGCGCGCTGTTCGAGGTGCCCGGCGGCGTGCTGGTCATCTCCCTCGAGCAGCCCGAGGCGCCGAAGGCGCAGGCGTTCTTCCAGACCTGGGGCTGGCCCGAGAGGTTCGTGGCGAGCGGTGAGGAGGTCCTCTTCGCCGCCGGCCGGTTCGGGATTCACCAGCTCGACCGAGAGACCGTCAACCTCGTCCCCTACCTCGGCGAGTAGCCGAACGCAGACCGAGCCGGCCCGTGCGATCCCGCCGGGCCGGCTTCAGAACCCGACCATCAAGAGGTGCGCGCGCACCTCGGCGCCGAGGCGGAGATCGGCGATCTCGGCGGCGAGCGGATCGCCGCCGTCGCCCGCGCCGAGCCGGGCGATCAGGCGCGCCTCGGCGCCCATCCCGTACCAGCCGTCGAAGAGGTGCACCCCCGCGCCGACGTGGGCCCCGAGCAGGGCATCGGGCGTCCTCGCGAGCTTCGTGATCGGCGCCCAGACATCGAGCCCCGCGCGCGCGAAGCCGTGAGAGCCCGTGAGGCTGCCCTTGCCCGATACGAACGAGTAGGTCGCCGCGGGGTGAACGCCCAGGGTCGCGAAGTCGAGGGCGCCGTGCGCCATCCGCAGGATCGAGGGATCGAGCGCGAGCCCCCACTGCCGGCCGAGCCGCACGCGCACGTTCGGACAGTAACCGAGGTGCGCCGGCCTCCCCCGGCCGGTCCACACGCCGACGCATGCGCCGAGGACGCCGAGCTCGACGCGGGGGAACGTGACCGGCCTTGGCGCGACCCACCGGGTCACGGGAGAGGGGATCTGCAGGTAGGGATCGGGCTTCGCGCGCTCCTCGGCGAGGAAGCTCGCCTCGAGCTGCGCGCGCGCCCGGGCCTCGGCTTCGAGGCGAAGGCGCGCCTCCCAGCGGTAATACGCCTCCCACTCGAGGCGCGCCTGCGCCTCGAGGCGGGCGCGGGCCTCGGCCTCGGCGCGGGCCTGGGCCTCCAGATCCACGGCGGGCGGCTGCACCTGCACGGGGGGCGGCTCGATCCGCACGGTGCCGCCGATGCACCAGGGCGGGACGCAGGGATTCGACTGGGCCGCGGCCGCCTGCGCCCAGGCGATGGCGCAGAGCGCGAGCGCGAGCGCGACGAAGCGGCCCATCGCGCGGCGGAGGTGGAGGCGGAGGAGAGGGCTGCGCCGGCGCATCAGAACCCCACGCTCGGGCCGAACAGGAGCTCCACGCCGGCGTGCGGCCCTCTCATGGCGGCGATCGCGCCGCCGAGGCCGCCGCGGACGAGCCCGCGCCCTTCCAGGAACCACCCCACGAACCCGCCGCGCCCGATGCGCGCGGCGCGGAACTGAAACCCGAGGCCGACGTGCCCGCCGAGGATCACCTCCGGCGGCTGCGCGCCGTCATCGAACGGGAGCGTCACCTCGAGCCCGGAGCGCAGGTAGAGGTCGATGCGGTCGCGCCGACCCCAGAGGAAGACCGCCGAGGGCTCGAGCGTCACGGCGCCGACGCGGGCGAACCCGGCGGGATCGACGGAGGCGTACGCGGCCGCGATCTCGACCGCGAGCGGCTCGCCCGGGCGCAGGCGCGCGCCCAGGCCGACCCCCTCCTGCGCATACGCGTCCTCGCCGAACGTGGCGAGCATCCGCCCGGCGGCGGACACCTCGAGCAGGGGCAGCCGGATCCGGACGGGGTTGGGCTCTCGCTCCACCCCGCGCTCGATCCAGGCGCGACGGCGCTCGTCGTCGACCTGCTGCGCCGCGGTCGCGCGCGCCTGCGGCTCGAGCCGCGCGCGCGCTTCGGCTTCGAGCCGAGCGCGCGTCGCGAGCTCGACCTCCGGCGTGAGCGGCGGGGGTCGCGGGGGCGCAGCCGGCGCGGGCGGCGGGCACGTTCCTGGAAAGCAGGGGAGCTGCGCGAGCAGGGCGCGCGGCGCGAGCAGGACCGACGCGAGCGCGAGCGCGGCAAGTGGACGGGGGACCATGGGCACGCGAGATCGACGCCTCGACCGGGCGGACGTCGAAGGTGGCTCACGCCGGTCCGTGGGCACGGGGAGGAGCACGCATGTTGGACGATCGACGCGCGGGGATTCAAGCGCGCGCGGAGGGGCGAGCATCAACGCGACGATCGCCGGGCGCGCGGAGGGGCGGGGCGAGGGCGCCCTGCCGCGCGAGGGAGGCGGTGGGATCCGGTTTCGCGGAGCGCCGGACAACGCTATGGAGGAGCCCCATGGTCGAGCAAAACACAGCGGAAAGCGGGGACGGGCAGCCGGAACGCGCGGAGCCCGTCGCGGAGCGCGCCCCGGACCAGGAGGCCCGCGAGGCCGCCGGAAGGGCGGCGGAGGGCGGCGGGGAGGCCTCTCCCGACGGCGCAGCGGCATCCGCGACGACGGTCGCAGCCGCAGCAGCGGTGGCCGCGGAGACGGCGCCCGCCGCCGCGGAGGGCGCTGCTGCAGAGTCCGCCGCCGCAGAGTCCGCCGGCACGGCGCCCGCCGCCGCAGAGTCCGCCGGCACGGCGCCCGCCGCCGCAGCGCCCGCTCGCACGCGTCCGCCGCGGGTCATCGACATGCGCCGGCCGCGCACACCAGCGCCCGCGCAGGAGCCGCCGCCGCGGCGCCCGGCACGCGCGGGGGAACGCGGACCGGACGAGCATGGGGCCCGCGAGCGCGGGCCGGGTGAGCGCGGCGCGCGCAACGGCGGCGCGGCAGAGCGCGCGCGCGACGGCGGCGCGGCAGAGCGCGGCTCGCCGGACAGGACCAAGGCGCCGCGCGAGGGGGCGCCCCACCGCGGACGGCCAGGCGCCGACCGCACCGGCGGCGCTGCCCAGACGCGCGCGCCAGCGCCCGGCGCCGCGCCGGGCGCGGCCAGGCGAGAGCGCCGCGCGGCCGCCGCAGCGGAGCCTGCGCCGAGCGGCGCTGGCAAGGCGGAGCCCGCCGCGGCGAAGCGCGCGGCTGCCGGCGAGGGGCCCGACGCTCCCCGCAAGGCGGCCCGGCAGCCTCAGCAGCGCGCCGAGACTCACAAGGCGGCCGCGGCTCCGCCGCCGGCACCGGAAACGGCGGCGCCCTCCGAGCCGCGCCGGGAGGCCGCGTGGGTGCCTCCTCCTCCGAGCCCCGCGTTCCCGCGGAAGAAGAAGCCGGCGATCACCGCGAAGGAGGCGATGAAGGCCAAGGTGCAGGCGCGGGCCGGCAAGAAGGCGGCGAAACCCACGCCGAACCAGGCGGCGGAGCGCGCGACGGACCAGGCCGCGGAGGCCGACCGCGAGGAGCCGAGGGCATCCGCCGCGGCGAAGCCCCGCGACCGCGGCGCAGCAAAGCCCCGCGACAACGGCGCCGCGAAGACCCGCGACAACGGCGCAGCAAAGCCCCGCGACAACGGCGCAGCAAAGCCCCGCGACAGCGCGGACGCGAAGCCCCGCGACGCCGCGCCCAAGTCGGTACGCCGCGACCAGGCGGCGACGCCGGAAGCGCCGGCCAAGAAGCCCGGGCTGCTCCGGCGGCTGCTCAACCTGTTCCGGAGATCCGGCTAGCTCTGGCCGTCAGAAATCCCGCCAGAAAAAACGGCCGATGACGAGCGGTCGCTGGAAACAATAGCAATTTTGATAGTTTCCGCCCGTCTCGCCGCCGAGGGCGGCCCCGGTGTGGCCCAACGGAGCGCCCTCCGCCGCCGCGTCGCCCGCGGTGAAGGGCCGGCGGCATCACCGATCGGGGTCGGCGCCTGGCCCGGCGGCAGAGCGGCGAGCGAATCTCCTTCGCTCGCCGCCCGTTGCCGGGCCGTTCGATGCGCTGCCGCCTGTGTCGGGATCGCGCCTGCGTCCCGCGCTCTGCCGGCCAAACAACTCGGCTCAGCTGCCCGGCCCGGCTTTGCGGGCCGGGTCAGCTGCAGCCGAGGGTTCGGCTGCCTGCTCGTCCTTCCCTCGAGCCAAGATGAGAGCGGCACAAAGCGTACAGCGTAGGTGCGGCGAGCTTCGGTCAATACGACAACGGTCCCCGGCTGAGTCCGAAGTCCACCACGAAGCCGCCTTGGGAGATGCTCACATCGGCCTGCTGTGGTGCCAAGATGATCGTGGCCATCTTCCGCACCTCGGGAACGTCCACTGCATGGACGGCACCGCGTAGCACTGCTCGCGATCGTTCAGACGAGCGCGCCCGAGTCCCCCACGCTGGCCCCCCAGAACTCGCCTTGGCTCACCTGGACGATGACGAGGGTCGTCTCGCCGCATCTCGGCTCCGCTTCCAGCTCGCCGTCAAGGCGGGAGATCTCTGTTTCGCCGATATCCTACGCGCGGCACGGCGCGCGATGGAAGGGCTTCGATGTTCTGGATGCGCCCAATCACCCATAGGTGACCCGAAGGCACCGCAGATGAAGCACCACTGGAATCCACCGCGTCCGCTTCACGGGCGTGTCATGCGAACGTCATCGTCGACTGGCAGGATGCGCTCATTCCGTATGAGCAAGATGACGCTGTATACGAGCGACGACGAAACGCACCAGCCCGAGGGCGAGCTCTGCTGGACGGCGCTCGTCGAATACGATCCTCGAGATCGGGACAGCGTGCGCAGGGCGCGAGAAGCGGTGAGGGACCATTTTTCGCTCACATACCTGCCGGTCCTGTGCAGCGAGCCAGAGCCGAGCTGGCTGGAGAGCCTGCTCGGAGCCATCCAATCAAGATTCCCCGCGCGGCGACGAAGGCGCGTACCGTCGCGTGCTTGGTGACGCCCAGATCCTTCGTTTCGATGGAGAGCTCGCCGCGCCCCTCTTCAACAGATAAAACCTCCACCCCACGCGGGGGTCTCGGCGACAGCGAGGGTTTCGTCCGTGGTCGCCGCCGCCGTGTCCCTTGGGCATCCGGATCGGGATCGTCGAGGTGGCCACGATGCGAGCACGGCATCGGCACGCTCAACCGCGGCCTCCTCACGCGCCAGCTCGGCCCGGCGTCGCTCGCGCTGCACCACCGCATCAAGGCCGGCCCTTCGCGCCCAGAGCCGAGGTGCTCTATTCCAGCAACACCGGCTCGACGTCGAGGTTGTACGTGACATCCAGCTCGAACCCCGCGTCCCGATTCTCGGCATGGATAACGATCGTGTGCTCGCCTGGCGAAAGCGGCGGGAGCAGCACGTAGATCCCCTCGTCGACGCTGGGTGAATATATCCCGGCGGGCACGTCTCCCCCGCAGAATGCGTCGAACAGGTTCTCTTCGGGCACCGTGATCTCGAAGGCGTCGGACCGGACGTGGCGCTCATGCCTGACCCGCCGGCCGTCGACCGTGGCGTACGCGTTGGTTATGCCTTCGATGAACGGATGTATACCCGCGAACAGCTCGTCGACGCTCAAGTTCTCTGAGCCCTGTCCGCACACGTTCGGGCTATTCCAGGCCAGGATGTTCACGATCGGAAAGAATATCTTCTTGTTCTCGGGCACGGTGCAGCTTCGGGTCACCTCTCCTCCGAGGGCCGCGCCGGCCAGGAACCAGACATCGCCCCGCTGCCCGACCATGCAATTTTCCCCGGTCGTGTCGGTCAACGGGTTGTCGGGGGTCGGTATCGACGTTGCCCATTGCCACCACTGGGCGCTCAGGTCGCGGTAGGGTCTGGGGCCGGCGGGCCCCGTTCCGGTCGGAGCCATGACCCCGAAGCCGAGCACGATCATCGCCACGAGGTTCCTCGCGCTGTTCTTCATGGCGCTCTCCTTCTCAACGAGGGACGGAGCCATGCTCTGTCCTAAACGTGGACACGCTTGAAAACGTCAAACGAAGGATTGTCTCCCAGCGACAACGATACCCACAGCGTAGCCATGTGCAATCGGGTAAACCTGCCACCCGAACACGATGACAGAGAGACAGAAGGACCCCCGATGTCTCTCCTCTGTCCCCGTCATCGCGCGAAGCCTCTCCGGACGGAGGACACCATCGCTCTCCTGATGCCGTCGTGCTTCAGGAGGCCACGGCGGGTCACGGCGGTGACTTCGCTCACAGCAAGGTCAGCCGACATCTTGAGTTCTTTCGATCATCGAGCAGTCCGGCGCGGGCCTCACGCGCGCCGGCACCTCCGTCTCCTTCGCCCGTGACCAAGACGTCGACGATGACGTGCTGGTCCTCGGGCGAGGCGAGGCCGCGGGCGGTGCTCCTGACACCGAAGATTGCGCTTGCCAAGCCGCGCTACGAGGGCATCATGGCCCCGGCCCCCCACAAGGGCCGCAAGCATGCCCTCGCAGACCGTCGCGACCAAGCTCGCCCCGCCGGACGCTGAGCAGCAGAAGGCGCAAGCCATGGAGCCCTGGCTCTTCCCGGTGTTCTTCCTCTCGGGCTCGGCAGCGCTGGTGTATCAGGTCGTCTGGCAGCGCGCGCTCTACGCGATCTACGGTGTCGACATCCTGTCGGTCACGATCGTCGTCACCGCGTTCATGCTGGGTCTCGGCCTCGGGAGCCTCGCGGGTGGGGTGCTCTCGCGCCGGCACCCGCGAGCCGCGGTGACGCTGTTCGCGGTCGCCGAGCTCGGGATCGGCCTCTACGGCGCGTTCAGCCTCCCCCTCTTCGCCCTGATTGCGCGCGTCACGCGCGGCATTGGCCATGTCGCCACCGGTGGGGTGGCCTTCCTGCTCGTGGTGCCCCCGGTCATGCTGATGGGGGCCACACTTCCCCTCCTGGTCGGGCACGCCACGTCGCGGTCGCAGAACGTCGGTCGCTCGCTAGGCAACCTCTACTTCACCAACACGCTGGGCGCGGCGTTCGGCGCCTTCCTGGCGGCGCGCTACCTGCTAGGCGGGCTGGGCCTCCGGGCCACCACGGAGGTCGCCGCGACGCTCAACGTCCTCCTCGGTGTGCTCGTGATGGTTCTGCGCCGGCGGCGTCGCGGCGAGCCATGAGGCTCCTCGTCGCCGTCCTCGTCGCCACGCTCGGCGGCTATCTCGCGCTCTCGCACGAGGTCCTCTGGGTCCGCGTCTACAGCTTTGCGACCGAGGGCGAGCCGGAGGCCTTCGGCCTTCTGCTCGCGGCCTACCTCGCCGGTCTGGCCGGCGGCTCGCTCCTCGCCGGTCGCTACTGCCGGAGCGCCGCGGCGGAGCGCTCCGGGCAGCTCTACCGCGTGGGCGGGGTGATCGGCGCCGGGGCGCTCGCGGCCTTCCTCGTGGCCCCCGCCGTCGCGCACCTCGCCGGCCGCGGCGTGGATCCGGCCTCGACGCTGCCTGTCTTCGCGCTCGCCAGCACCTGCCTCGGCGCGGGGTTTCCGCTCCTGTGCCACTTCGGGATCCCCGCGGACGAGCTGGCCGGCGCGCGGCTGTCCTACGTCTACGTCGGCAACATCGCGGGCTCGACGCTGGGCAGCCTGGTCACCGGCCTCGTGCTGCTGGATGTCTCGCCCCTGCGCGAGCTCAACGTGGCGCTCGCGATCGCGGGCGCCGCGCTCGGCGCGATGCTCATGCTCTCCGCGTCGAGGACGGCGCGCTCGCGCGTGTTCTGCGGCGCGCTCCTGGCCGCCGCCGTCGCGTCCTTCGTGGGGTCGGCGCCAACGCTCTACGGCGACCTCTACGAGAAGCTCCTTTACGGGCCGGAGTACCGCGAGCACGGTCGCTTCGCCGACGTCATCGAGCGTCGCGAAGGCGTCGTCACGGTCTCCCGGTCGGGCACCGTGTACGGCGGCGGATCCTACGAGGGCATCGCCAACGTCAGCCCGCTGCCGGACAAGGACGAGAATCGGGTGCTGCGGGCCTACCTGGTGTCCGCGTTCCACCCCCAGCCGCGCGACATCCTCATGATCGGCCTCGGATCCGGCTCCTGGCTCCAGGTGCTGGCGAACGACCCCGACGTCGAGCACCTCACCGTCATCGAGATCAACCCCGGCTTCGTCGAGGCGGCGCGGCGTGCGCCCGTCGTCGCGAGCGCGCTGGACAACCCCAAGGTGGAGCTCCTCATCGACGATGGCCGGCGCTACCTGGGGCGGACCTCGCGGCGCTTCGACGTCATCGTCGAGAACACCATCGTGCACTGGCGCTCGTATGCCTCGATGTTGCTCTCCCGAGAGATGATGGAGCTGTCCCGCCGGCACCTGAAGCTTGGCGGCGCGCTCTACTACAACACCACCATGTCCACCGCGGCTCAGAAGACCGGGGCGACCGTGTTCCCCTACGCCGTCCGCTACCAGAACATGCTGATCGCGAGCGACGGTCCGATCACCATCGACCGCGCGCGCTTCGAGAGAAAGCTCGACGCCTGGCATATCGACGGCCGTCCCGTGCTGCCCGCCGGCAGCCGCGCCGCGCAGCTCGATCTGCTGAAAGAACAGGACTGGCGCGGCGGGCCCACGTGGGAAAGCCGGGAGTCGATCCTGCAGCGGACGCAGGGCGACCCGATCATCACCGACGACAACATGGCGACCGAATGGTGGGCGTTCGACACGTACCCCTAGCCGGCCTGAGCTGGCCGATGCTCGAGCGGCAGCTCGGGCCGGACGGCCGCCGCGACATCGAGCTCGCGACGGCGCGGGCGGTCCCCGTCGACCTCGCCAGCGACGTGCGCCTGACGGCGGTCCGTCACCCGCGCCGCTGAGCGCGATCGCTGGCGCCAGGGAGACGGAAGCGGAAAAGAGCTCGGATTCCCCTCGACGACCGTCTTGAATGCGCCACGTTCGCTCCGCCGACCCCCGTAGGAGGGGGCCGGACGCGACGGGGGGACTCCATGCAGCCGCAGATGACGCGCGTCTCGACGGAGGCGCTGAAGGACCTGCCCACGCCCGTGCGCCGCCGCGTGGATGCGGCGGATGTCTGGGCCCCGGAGGGCTACGAGGTGGAGCCCGTCGTGGCGGGTCTCTCCTTCCCCTGCGCCCTCTGCTTCGACGACGACGGCACGCTCTTCTTCGCCGAAGGCGGCAGCACCTGGCCAACCCGGCCTTACATGACACCGCGCATCTGGCGCATGGCCCCGGGACGCGCCCCGGAGGTCTTCGCGGTGGAGGACCTGGGCGGCCCCCGCGGCATGGCGGCCCGCGACGGCTATCTCTACGTCTCGCTCAAGGGCGGCTACAACATGCGGGTCACGCGCCACGACCTGCGGACCAGGGAGCGTGTCGTCCTCGTGGACGGGATCCCCTCGGGCGGCTGGCACGAGCCCGGGGGGCCGGTCTTCGGGCCGCACGACGGGAGGATGTATTTTGGCCAGGGCTCCGTGGGCCTGCAGGGCGTCGTCGTGCCCGAGGGCTTCACCGTGGACCTCGCCAAACACCCCCACGCGCACGACGTGCCGGGCCAGGACGTCACGCTCACCGGCAATACCGTATGGGCGCGCGACCCACGCCTGCCCTTCCCCTACTATGCCGAGACCGGCCCCTTCCAACCCTTCGGCACGCCCGTGACGAGGGGCCAGGTCGTCAAGGGCCAGCTCAAGTGCAATTCGGCCGTCTGGCGCTCCAGGCCCGACGGGAGCGAGCTCGAGCTCCTCGCCTGGGGCATCCGCAACCCCTTTGGGCTCGCCTTCGGGGAAGACGGCCACCTCTACGCCACCGACAACGACTTCGAGGAGAAGGGCGAGCGCGCCATCGGCGAGGACCCGGACCGCATCTGGCGGATCAGGAACGCTCGGGTCCCGCCCGGAGAGGTCAAAGAGCCCGAGTGGTTCGGCTATCCGGACCTCTGCGGCGACGGCCTCCCCGCCTGGCACGAGCTCCATCGGCCGAACCGGGGGAAAGCGGCCGAGCCCTTCCTCGAGGACGCGCCGCCTTGGGCCGGCCCCGCCGTCTTCCTCTTCCCGCCGCACACGGCGCTCGGGAAGCTCGCCTTCAGCCGCTCGGATGCGTTCGGCTTCCGCGGCCATGCCTTCGTCTGCCAGTTCGGCACCTATGCGCCGCTCAACACGAACCGCGAGGCCGCGCTGGGCCGGGGCTTCCAGGTCGTCCGCTGCGACATCGCGGCCGGCACCGGCGAGCCCTTCCTGCGAAACCGGGCTCCCGGTCCCGCGTCCGGCACCCCAGGCAGCGGTGGAATCGAGCGGCCCGTGGATTGCGCGTTCAGCCCGGACGGCAAGAGCCTCTATGTGCTCGACTTTGGCAACAACACGGCAACGCGCAGCTACGTGGTCGCCTACGCCCATACGGGCGTGATCTGGCGCGTGACGAAGCGGTGAGGGAGGGAAATATGGCGGATGCAATCGAAGCGGCCGATCCCGAGGGCGCCGAGCCCGCGGCGATCGAAGGTCCCTACCTCCTGAATCTCGACCATGAGACGTGGGACGCGCACCTCGATCGTGCGGCCCGCTGGCTCGCCCATGTCATCACGGCGCAGGCGGCCTTCCGCAATGCCCTGGAGATCGCCGTCCCCAAGGTCGAGGAGCCCAACATCCGCCAGTTCCTCTCGGAGATCCTCGACCGCGCGCGGCGGCACGAGGAGGTGGCCCACCGCCTTCCCCGCACCATCGGCCGCGAGGCGGCGGACGGGACGCGCGGCCTCGCGGGCGTCGCGATGGACGTGGCGCGCAAGGCGCTCGACGCCATCGAGGGCGTCGCGGGGGGCGCCAAGGGCAACTGGAAGGACCTCCACCACCTCCTCATGCTCAACCTCGACGCCATGGGCGCCTTCGCCATCGCCGAGCAGCTGGGCCTCGCCCTCGCCCATCACGAGCTGCGCGACCTCGCCTTCGAGGTGGAGGCCGAGAAGTCCACCGACCAGCTCATCCTCAAGGAGCTGATGCTGGAGATGGCGGCGGTCTCGATCCTCTACGGCGAGCGGGTCTGAGGCGGGGCCGCGCCGCGCTGGGGGGGGTCCTCGGCCGGCGCGGACGGCCGCGCCCCTCGGCGGCTGGCGCCGGCGCTCCACGGCGCCTTCGCGTGAAGGCCGGCCCGGCGCAGGGCGCGCGGCGCAGGAGCTCAGCGCCCGCCGAGCAGCCGCCCGCGCACATCGACGATGCCCGTGGGCCCGCGTCGCGTGTAGGTCACGAACGCGTTCGCCGGACCGCAGGTGCTGATGCGCGGCCACCCTTCCGTGTCCGGATCCGCGGAGACCGTGAACAGCGCCGGCGCCTCCTCGCTGCCCAGGATCTCGGCGCCGAGCACATCGAGCCCGTCCGCGCCGGCGGCGTTCGCCCACACCGCCACGGAGCGCGCGCCGTCCGAGGCGATGGCCGGGTTTGTCTCGCTCCAGGTCCTGGGCGTCCGGTTGATCAGGGCGAGCAAGGCGCCGCCGGGCTGAAGCACGGTCCCGTCGGAGCTGATCTCGGTCGCGTAGAGGCCGATCTTATCGGTGTTCTCTTCCTCCCAGACGAGCAGGCTGCCGGTGCCGTGCCGCGTGATGGCCGGAACGGCCGGCGCCGTCGACATAGCGTCCTGATGCGAGATGCGGAAGCCCGTGAGATCCAGCCATTCCCCTGACGGGCGCACCCGAGCTCCGTAGAGCGTACCGACAGGCCCGTACTCGTTCCAGCTGTCGTACGCGGTCCACGTGAGCAGGTAATTCACGCCGTCGAAGCCGAGGGAAATGGAGCGTCCGCCGATCTCCGGAGGGCTTGCCGGCAGCAGCTCGGGCACCCCTGCCTGATCCAGACGGACGAGCTCGACCTCGCCTAGCTCGTTCATCGTCGCGATCATGACGCCGTGCCCGTCCGAGGCGACGCTCATGTTGTCGTGCACGGGCCTGCCTTCCGATTCCGACTCTGGCAGCGGGATCGGGGCGTTATCCAGGACCACGCCCCCGGGGCTCAGCCTGACCGCATAGGCCTGGCTGAAACCGCAGCAGTCCCATATCGTCCAGAGGATCACGGTGTTTCGACCATCGAAGACGGGGCGCGGCACAGCGTCGGTCCAGCCCACCGCGTTGGCCACGAAGATGCCCGCAGGATCGAGCAGATCCCCCGACGGGCTGACGCGGGCCGCGTAGATGCTGCGATCCTTGTTGCGCTGGTCCGACCAGACGACGACGTAGTTCTGCCCGTCGAAGGTCACGGCCGGCGTGAACTGGTTCGCTGGGGAGATGGCGACGGGCACCGGGCCGGACGCGTCGCGCGGAGCCCCGTGCAGCGCCACGCCGAAGATGTCCCAGGTCGACGAGCCGTCCAGCCACCAGGCCTCCTGCATCCAGACCACGAAGGCGCCGTCGGGACCTGCCGCGATGGCTGGGTCGGTGTACATGGGCGAGTCGGAAGCCAGGACCACGCCCCCGGGATCGAGCACCGCGCCGGTGGTGCGGCTCACCCGGGCTGCGCGGAGGTCGACCGTGCTGGAGGCATCGTCCTCGCTGGGCGTCGCCCAGACGACGACGAGATCATCGCCGTTGGCTGCGGCCGCAACGTTTGTGTCGCTCCCGCTCTCGCCCGCGTGGACCAAGAGCCCCTCGGGATCGAGCACTTCGCCGCCGATCGTCACGCGCGTCGCGCGCACGCCGTCGCCTTTCCACACGATCCAGTACTGCTCGCCGTCGAAGGTCGCGACCGGCTGCCATTCGCCGCCGGTCGCGACCGGGGCGCCGCCGGGATCGAGCGCCGCGCCCTCGGCGCTGATGCGCGTGGCGAGGAGCACGCCGTCATTCTCCCAGGCGAGGAGCGCGCTCGTGCCATCGGTCGCGAGAGCCACGCGGCCATCCGAGGGCCAAGGGCGCGAGCCGAGCGAGGTCGAGCCGACCGAGACGCCGCCTGGATCGAGGACGTCGCCGGAAGGCGAGATGCGGGCGAACCGGACGTCATCGCCATCCGCAGTCCAGGCCACCACCGTCGTTGCTCCGAGCGAGACTGCAGTGGGCCAGGAGTCGGGCTGGTCGGCGCTGCTGATGACGAAGCCGCCGGGATCGAGCACCACGCCGTCGGGGCTGATCCGGGCGGCGCGGATGTCGCTCGCCGGGGACGGCGCTCCCCAACCTCGGGTGTCATCGGCCCAGGCGACGACGTAATGGGTCCCATTGAACGTGACGGTCGGTACGCCCTCGTCGCTGGGCCCGGCGGCGATGACCAAGGGCTCGGGGTCGAGCACCGTGCCATCGGGCGCGATGCGCGCGGCGAGAAGGTCGGTTCCGTATCTGTCCCAAGGCTCGTCGGCCCAGACGAGCAGGAAGTTGATCCCGTCCGAGGCCAGCGCCGGGGTGAGCTCCATCCCGGCGCGCGGCGTAGTGGCAGGAAGGCTGATGTCCAGCTCGGGGAGAACCGCGCCCGCGCTCAGCCCAGGGCAGGGATCGTGCGGCGCCCCGCCGCCGCCGGAAGCATCGCCGCCGCCGCTAGAACTGGAGGTGCCGCCGCCGCCGGAAGCGTCGCCGCCGCCGCCAGAAGCGTCGCCGCCGCCGCCCGAGGTGCCGCCGCCGCCGCCGGAAGCGTCGCCGCCGCCGCCCGAGGTGCCGCCGCCGCCGCCGGAAACGTCGCCGCCGCCACCGGAGGTGCCGCCGCCGCCGGAAGCGTCGCCGCCGCCACCGGAGGTGCCGCCGCCACCGGAAGCGTCGCCGCCGCCAGAGGTTCCGCCGGAGATCTGGCCACCGCCACCCGAGGTTCCGCCGCCGCCAGCGGCAGCATCGGACGCGTCCGTCGGCTCGCCCGCGGAACAGGCGATGAGCAGCGCTGTCGCGCCGCAGAGCCGGGCGAGGGGTGAGGAATAATCAGAAAAGGTGCGCCAAGAGAGGACCGACCGAGAGCGCGCAGGACATGGTACAGTGGCCGCGTTGCAGCGTGGATGAAGCGAACGCTTGTTCATGAAACCTCTTGAAGAGCCGCTTTGGTAGACTCACCGCAGAGCGCGAAGAGCCATCCAGGTTCCAAGATTTCAGCAACTGCGTCATGTCGATATAGCGTCGTTTCTCCGAGCTGACCAGATCGCCTAGAGAATCTTCTGTCAGCTGAGAGGTCAGGAAGGCGGCGCCTGCGGCAAGTCACGGCCTGCGACAAGATCTTCGCCGCGGTCGCCGGCGTCGGCGCCGGCTGCAGCGCGCTCAGAGCAGGCGCACCCGGATCGCGTGCGGGTCGGCCCGCTGCACGCCGCCAGCGTCGATGTTGGTGATCGGCGTGATGCGCTTGAGCTTGCCGCGCTTCCCGCCGCGGGTGACCTGGACGACGCCGACCCCGGGCGTGCTGCCCACCGACGCGTGCGGATCGCCGCTCAGCGGCGTCGGGCCGCGCAGGGTCACGAAGATGCGGTTGCCCGAGGGCGAGAGGTCCATGAGGTCCGGCGCAGGATCGCTCGACAGCGGGCCCTTCAGGTCGACCGTGGCCACGTGCGCGTTGGTGTTGACGTTGAAGACCTCGGCCACGCCCTGGATCCGGTCCAGCACCCAAATGGTGCGGCCGCGCTTCGTCAGCAGCATGCCATGGGCGTCGCGGTCCGGGGAGCCGTCGGTGAACACCACCTGGGGCGGCGGGGTGTTGACCGGGTTCGTCGGCGCATAACCGGAGAGCGGGAATCGGTACACGTCGAACTGATCGAGGTTCGCCGCCGTCCCCCCGCCGGAGTTGATGAACATCGCGCCGCCGGCCTCGACGCCGCCGCACCCGTTCCCGTGCACGGCGCCGACGTCGTACTCGCCCACGATCTGGATCGGCGTCGCCGCGGGGTCGACGACGAACAGGCCCCCTCCGCGCAGCGTGATGAAGCCGTGGGCGCCCGCTCCGTCGATGATGGGGCAAATGGGCGCGTTGTCGGGCCGGATGCCCGGGAACTGGCAGGGATCGCCGCTCGGCGCGACGCACGTGGCCAGGTTGAGCTTGGCGGCGGGGTCCCACGCGAAGGTGCCCGCGGCGTAATCGGTCGAGATGCGCTCGAGCAGCTTGCCGTTCTGGTTGGCCACCAGGATGTACGAGTCGTCCGGCGCCGGCACCGCGGCGTGCGCCTGCCGCGCCCCGTCCGCGCCCGCCGACGCGCGGAGGCACGCGACCGGCGCGCGGGTCGCGGCGTCGAAGATCACGACGTGGCCGCTCGCCACGAAGGACAGCACCGCGTGGGTGCGCGCGGCGTTGAAGAAGATCATGTGCGGCCGGACCGGATTGGCGCCGGTCTGGTCGAAGCACAGCGACGCGGTGTCGCCCCCGAGGTCGATGACCTCCGCGACGGCCGGCGTGACCCCGCGGCCGGTCGAGAGCGCCTGGCCATCGTAAATGTAGAGCGTGCCGCCGTACGTCAGCCCGTTCGTGTCGGACTGGTCGATGGCCCAGACCTCGAAGGGCTGCTCGTCGATCGCCGCCTCGAGGGCCGCCTCGGTGTCGGTCTCGGCGGCGGCCTCGGTGGACTCGAGCTCGGTCGAGCCGACCTGCTCGGCGCAGGCGGATAACAGGCAAAGGGAAACCGTCGCCCCAAGAAAGGGGCCGAGTGAACGCTTCATGGCTCGCTCTCCCAGCGTTGGCAAAGGCCGATGGCGCTCGTCCACCAGCCCGCGGCGGACCGCGGCCGGCATCGACGAGCATTGGGAGAGGAGCATTACATCGCGGGAGCGTTCGCCGCAAGACACATTGCCTGGAGCGGGGTCACGCGTCGCGCGTCGTCCGGCCCGTCGTCCCCGCGTCCGCCGGCGCGCTCCTCGGTGCGGCGGCGACATGCGCGATCGCCATCCCGGCCGCCATGGCCAGGACGAACGCGAGGACGGCGCCGGAGCCGGTCGCGAGCGAGACGAGCGCCGGCCCGGGGCAATAGCCGGCGAGCCCCCAGCCGACGCCGAAGAGCGCGGCGCCGCCGAGCAGGCGCGCGTCGACCCCGGTGCGGGTCGGCAGGGACAGGCGATCGGCGAAGAGGGGAAAGCGCGGGGCGCCCTCGGAGGCGGCGCGCTGCTGCCGGCGAAGGGCGCGATAGGCGAGGAGGTGCACCGAGATCGCGCCCGCCATCACGAACGCGAGGCTCGGGTCCCAGCCGCCGGCGACGTCGAGGAAGCCGACGACCCTGGACGGCTGCGTCATGCCGGAGACGCCGAGCCCCACGGCGAACAGCGCGCCGGCGAGCAGCGCGAGCGCGTTCTGCTTCACCGCGCCGCTCCGAGCCCATGAAGGCTGACGTAAACGGTGACGGCCGCAGTCGCCATGAACGTCATGGTGGCGACGAGCGAGCGGAGCGACAGGCGGCTGAGGCCGCAGACGCCATGGCCGCTCGTGCACCCGTTGCCGAGCCGCGCGCCGAGGCCGACGAGCAGCCCCGCGGCGACCAGGAGGCCGAGCGAGCGGCCGTCGCCCGCCGGCGGAAAGGCGGCGGGATGCGCGGCGGCGAGCGCGAGGCCGCCGAGGAGCAGGCCCACGACGAACGCCGCGCGCCAGGCGGCGTCGCCCCGCTCGCGGAAGAGGAGCCCTCCGAAGATGCCGCTGATGCCGGCGACCCTCCCGTTGAACAAGAGGAGAAGCGACGCGCTGAGGCCGATGAGGGCCCCGCCGACGAGCGGGCCAGTCACGGTGAATTCATACACGATGAGACCTCGTGGGGTGACTCGTGGGGTGAGCGGCCGACAGCATAGCAACGCGCGGCGCCCGTCCTCCAGGCGAAGCCAGGCCCGGCGCTCCCGGCCGCGCGGACATGCCGAGATCCGGATCGTCGCCGGCCCCCCCGAGCGCGTCGGACACCGCAGGTGGGGCTGGGAGCGGGCGTGTCGCACACGGCGCCGGCGCGGCCGGCGCGGGTGGCGTCGAGGGCAAGGATTCTGCCGGGGCCCGGGGGTGCTGGTGTATACTCATCGGCCGATGGCCCAAGCAGGCTGGGAAGCGGTGGAACCGGCTCCGTCGCGCAGGATTCCCCGGGTCGGGGACATCATCGGCGGCAAGTACCGCGTGGAGCGGGTGCTCGGCCGCGGCGGCATGGGGCTCGTCGTCTCGGCGCACCACGTCTCGCTCCGCCACCGCGTCGCGCTGAAGTTCCTGCTCCCCGAGGGGCGCACCACGCCGGGCGCGCTCGAGCGCTTCTTCCGCGAGGCGCAGGCCGCGGCGGCCATCGCCAGCGAGCACATCGCGCGCGTCATCGACGTGGGGCAGACCGACGAGGAGCTGCCCTACTTCGTGATGGAGCACCTGAGTGGCATCGATCTGGAGGCGCTCGTGGAGACGCGGGGCCCGCTGCCGGTCGAGCAGGCGGTGAGCTACGTGATCGAGGCGTGCGACGCCCTCGCCGAGGCGCACGCGCTCGGGATCGTCCACCGCGACCTCAAGCCGGGCAACCTGTTCCTGGCGAGCCGCGCGGACGGCTCGACCCTGATCAAGGTGCTCGATTTCGGCATCTCGAAGGCGTCGGAGGCGGGCGCGCTCGGCCTGAACGCCAAGCTGACCACCTCGTCCGTGGTGCTCGGCTCTCCCCGCTACATGTCGCCGGAGCACATCCGCAACACCCGGACCGTGGACGCCCGCAGCGACATCTGGGCGCTCGGCATGACGCTCTACCAGCTCCTGACCGGGCGGCTGCCGTTCGAGAACGATGCCGTCTCGGCGCTGTTCGTGAGCATCGTCACGGACCCGCCCGTGCCGCCGCGCGCGTATCGGCCCGAGATCCCGGTCGAGCTCGAGTACATCCTCCTGATGTGCCTCGAGAAGAACCCGGCGCGCCGCCCGCAGACGGTCGCCGAGCTGGTGTCGCTGCTCGAGCCGCTGGCGTCGGAGCGCGCGCGCCTGACGGCGGCGCGCATCCTGCGCAGGGCCATGGGGAACGAGACCGTGGATGCGCCGCCGGCGCCGGACCGCCCGAGGGTGGTCGACGAGGACGCCCCGACCCTGACCGGGTCGCGCAGCGTTGCGCCGGGGACGTGGTGCGTCGCGGCCGAGCGGGCGCAGGGGTCGGCGCCGCCCACGCAGCCGTCCGCGGCCGACCCGCCGCCCGCGGCGATCGCGGCGTCCGTGCCGCCCATGGCGGGCCCGTCGCCCGCGGAGACGATCGCGGCGTCCGTGCCGCCCGCGGCGGGCCCGTCGCCCGCGGCGTCCGTGCCGCCCCCCGGCGCCGCGTCGACCGCGATGGCGCCCCACCCCGGCGAGCCCCTGGCGCCGGCGGCGGCGCCGTCCGAGCGGCACGGGCGCGATCCCGCGGGGGACGCCCGCGGGCGCCGCGGCCGGCGCAGCGCGGCCTTGCCCGCGGCGGCGCTCGCCGTGCTGCTCGGGGGCGCGGCGGCGCTCGCGTGGCTGGGGCGCGGGGCAACGCAGGTCGCGGGCGCGCCGCCCGCCGGCGAGGCGGCCTCGCGGGACGCGCCGGGGCGGGACGCGCCGGCGGCGATGCCCGCGGCGGACGAGGCGCCCGAGGCCTCGCCCCTCCCGCCGTCCGCGATCCTCGCGCCCCCTGCGGCGGCCGTGGCCGCCGCGGCGAGCGGGTTCGCTGCGGCCGGCGCCGCGCTCGCGCCGTCGAGCTCGGCGCGGCCCGCGCGCCCGCGCGCCGTGCTCGCGCCGCCAGCGGCGCCCACGGCCGGCGGCGAGCCCGCGGCCGGCGGCGAGCCACCGGCCGGCGGCGACGCGCCGGCGACGAGGGCGGTGCGCCTGCGCGAGCACCGCTAGCGTCATGCCGAGCGCGCCCTCGAGCACGCGCGCGCGCTCTCGGCGGCGCGCTCGCTGGTCTTGCCTCGCGGCGCTGCCCCTCCTCGCGGGCGCGCTGCTCCACGCCCCCGCCGCCCGCGCCGACGGCGAGGGCCAGGCCGACGAGGCCGACCTCCACTTCGAGCTCGGCCGCGACAGCTACAAGAAGGGGCAGTTCCGCGCGGCCCTCGAGCATTTCCTCGCGTCCAACCGGCTCGTGCCGAACCGCAACGTCGTCTTCAACATCGCGCTCACCTACGAGGAGCTGGGCCGCTTCGCCGACGCGCACCGGTACTACGACGACGCGCTCGAGGGCGAGACCGACCCGGAGATCGTCGCCGAGGCGCGGGCCGCGCTCGAGCGGATCGCGCCGCGCGTCGCCGCGCTGCAGATCGTCACGTCGCCGCCGGGGGCCACGATCTACGTCGATCGGAGGGACCTCGGCGCCCGCGGCACGGCGCCGCGCCGGCTCGCCCTGGCCGAGGGGCGCTACCGGATCCTCGTCGAGCTCGCGGGCTACGAGCCCGTGGCGGTCGAGGACACCGCGGTGAAGCTCGGCCAGACCAAGGAGGTGCTCATCGTGCTCCGCCGCATCGTGGGCACGGTCCGGGTGGACGTGCGCGGCGCGAGCGAGGCCACGGTCCACGTCGACAACGAGGGCGCGCCGCCCGCCTGCGCCGCGCCCTGCGATCTCGACCTGCCGCCGGGCCGCCACGTGCTCTATTTCTCGCGCGCCGGCTACCAGGCGGCGCCGCAGCCGCTGACCGTCGCCGCGCACGAGACCGTGCCGATCACGGCGACGCTCAGCCCGCTCACGGGCTCGATCCTCGTGCGCGCCAGCGAGCCCGACGCCCTGGTCGAGATCGACGGCCGGCCGATGGGCTTCACGCCGTCCGTGATCCAGGGCGTCCCCGTGGGCCGGCGCCGGGTGCGCGTCAGCCTGCGCGGCTTCGCGCCGGTCGAGCGGACGATCGAGGTCGCGGCCGGCCAGCAGGCGGCGCTGCGCGATCTCGCGCTGGAGCCGATCCGCGAGGTGTCGTCGGCCTCGCGCGTCCTCGAGCGGGTGGAGGACGCGCCCGCCTCCATCAGCGTCATCGAGCAGCAGGAGCTGCGCGCCTTCGGGTACCCGACCATCGCCGAGGCGCTGCGCGGCACGCGCGGCGTCTACCTCTCGAACGACCACGTGGTCTACTCGGCCGGGATCCGCGGGCTCGGCGAGCCGCTCGACTACGGCAACCGGCTCCTCGTCCTCTCGGACGGACACTCGACGAACGACAACGTCCTCAACGCCTCGTTCGTGGGCTCGGACGCGCGCGACGACCTCCACGACGTGGACCACATCGAGGTCGTCCGCGGCCCGGGCTCGCTGCTCTACGGCACGGGCGCCCTCTCCGGCATCGTCAACCTCGTGCCGCGCGGCCGCGACGAGCCCACGGGCGCGCACGTGGCGGCCGGCACCTACTACGACGGCGTGGGCCACGCGCGCGCCGGGTTCCACTACAATGCTGGCCCGGACGCGGGCGTGCGGGCCAGCGTCACCGGCGCCCGCTCCGACGGGCTCGACGTGCCGGTCGCCCTGCGGGACCCCCGGGGCGGCCCGCCCGTGCCGATCGCCGAGCGCACCGAGAGCTTCCGGGCCGGCGGCGCTTCCGGGCGCGCCTGGTACGGGCCGTTCACGGCGCAGTGGATGTACCACACGCGCGAGCAGCGCATTCCGACCGGCTACGTGGGCACGCGGCTCAACGACCTGGGGACGAGCTACGACGACACGCACATGATGGCCGAGGTGCGCTACGAGCCGCGGCCCGCGCCCGACCTGCAGCTCATGGCGCGCGGCCACGTGAACCGCTTCGTCTGGCGCGGGGTCTACCGGTTCGACGAGGCGACGATCTTCGAGCAGCAGCACGGCACCTGGCTGGGCGCCGAGCTCCGGGCGGCGTGGACGCCGCTCGCCGGGCTCCGGGTCACCGGGGGCGGCGAGGTGCAGGGGCACCCCGAGGCGACGCTGCGCGGCGTCTTCGCGGACGGGCGCGTCCGCACCAAGCGCGAGCCGTTCGGCTTCGGCGCCGGGTACCTCATCGTCGACGGCTCGCCCGCGCCCTGGGTGCGCTTCTCGGCGGGCGCGCGCCTGGACGTCTACAGCACGTTCGGGCCCATCTTCGTGCCGCGCGCCGCGGTCATCTTCCGGCCCGCGCCCGGAGGCGTGCTGAAGATCATGGGCGGGAGCGCCTTCCGCGCGCCGAGCGTCTCCGAGCAGTACTACGAGGACGGCGAGACGCAGGTGCCCGCCGTCGACCCCACGGCAGGCCTCACGCTCGAGCCGGAGTCCCTCCATTCCGCCGAGGTCGAGTACGCGCAGCGCATCGGCGACGCCTGGATCGCGCTCGGCGCCGTGCACGCGAGCCTGCTGTCGGACCGGATCTCCCTCGAGGACCACGGCGGGCTGCTGCGCTACGCGAACAGCGAGCGCGACGCGTTCGTCGTGGGGGGCGACGTCGAGCTCCGCCGCGAGTGGCGGCAGGGCTGGATGCTCTCGGCGATGTACGGCTACCAGCGCGCCCAGCAAGGGGGCGGAGGGCGGCTCATCAACGCCCCGGAGCACCTCGCGTCGTTCCGCGGCGTCGTCCCGGTGGTGGAGCGGCTCGCCGCCGCCGCGCTGCGGATCAACCTGGACGCGCCCCGGCGGATCTCCCGCAGCGCGGGCGGCGAGACCCGGGGCGCCGTCGTCGCGGATCTCACGTTGTCCGGCGAGCTCCAGCGCTTTCACACGCGCTACGTGCTCGGCCTCTACAACGCGATGGACACGCGGTACGACTACCCGGCCGCGGAGACCTACCTCTCGTCCACGAGCCGGCAGAACGGCAGGACGTTCCTCGCCGAGATCACGGTCAGCTATCCGTAGCTCAGCCCGTCGGGAAGCCCGCCAGAAAGACCGGCCGGATGCGAGCTCGCGCGGAACCCCATTGGACCTCTTGTTCTCCCAGCAGGCAGCAGCGTTGCCGTTGCCGGCGGACTGGAGGCCGCAGTCCATCCATGAGGAGGTCCAACAGGCGGCTGGCAAGAGCTTCTCGCTGGGGCTTGGGGGCCACCGTGAAGATGCCGACGAGACTCGCGGCGATGTCTTCGGCGGTGACGTCTCGGCGGAGGTCATCCACCGCGCGGCCGGCGTCGAGGATCGTGGTGATGGCCGCGAGCAGCTCGATCCGGGTCTGGTCGTGGGCGATCTCGCCGGTCTCGATCATCGCCAGCAGTGTGTCGAGCATGCCGTTCTTTGTCGCGATCCAGTCGCCGAACAGGTCCATCCAGCGCCGCATCGCCACGGCCGGCGGCAGCTGGTCGAGCAGCTCGCGGGCGCCGGTCGTCAGCCGCACGACCTGGCTCCGGTAGACCGCATCGACCAGCGACTCTCTGGTGGGGAAGTGCCGGTAGAGCGTGGCGATGCCGACCCCGGCCTCGCGGGCGATCGCACGCATCGACGGCTCGGTGTCAGCCGACGCGAACACGCGGGTCGCCACCGCGAGCAACTGATCGCGGTTACGGGTTGCGTCCGCCCGCGGTGCGCGGCCCTCCGCCTCCGTCAAAGTCACCGCGGCCGGGCTGAACCCGATGGACTGGTTCATGACCGCTGATGCGGACACCGCCGTCCGGTTCGGCTTGAGCCTGCCGGCCGGGTTCGGGACCGACTACGCGGGAGTCGTCGACCAGGTCGGTGACGGGGTGACCGGCTTCGCACCTGGCGACCGGGTGTTCGGCGGCGCCCTGTCCCGCGCGGTCGCCGACTTCGTGGTGGTCGACCCGACCGGGGGCATCGCGGCGAACGAGGCCCATCACACCCCCGACGGCGTCGACGACCGCACCGCCGCCACCCTCACGATCGCCGGACGCACGGCATCCGCCGCCCTGGCCGTGGTCGAACTTGGGCCGGACGACACCGTTCTGATCGGCGGCGCGGCGGGCGGAGTCGGGGTATTCGTCGTCCAGATGGCCCGGATCGCAGGGGCGCGCGTGATCGGGACGGGATCGGCGACATCGGCCGATTTCCTGCGCGCTCTCGGAGCCGAGCCGGTCGCCTACGGCGACGGCCTGGCGGACCGGGTCCGTGCCCTCGCTCCCCGCGGTATCACCGCTGCGTCGACCTTCATGGAACGGAGACAGCGCACGCCGCGAGGGCGCTCGGCGTCCCTGACACGCGCATCACGACCATCGCCGCCCAGGTCGACGGTATCACACCAGCCAACGGCGCCAACGCCGCCCCCGGCGCCCTGGAAAAGCTCGCTCGCCTGATTGCGACCGGCCGACTCCGGGTACCCATCGCCGCAAGCTTCCCGGTCGAGCAAATCCGCGCCGCGGTCGAGCTCCAGGCCGGCCGGCACGTGAAGGGCAAGGTCGTTCGGCCGCCTCTCGTACCGACGAGTTGCCCGCGCCCTGCCGTCGCTCTCGCATCCCACGGGCAAGCCTATGTCCGCGGCCCGCTCCGCGTCAGGATGCAGGTCGCCGAACGGATACGTGGTAGGCTACGAACGCCCGCGCGCAGCGCACGTACTCACTGCACGTCGACGGGGCATAGCCCCGGAGCTGGAGGTCCTCGATCATCTTGTCACGACGCTTTCCCATGGCACGTCTCCTGGCCGGCCGGCATTGGCGTTGCCGGGCCGCTCAGGGTCGCCCACCAGGGGAGCGCCGTGCAGGATCGTGGGCTGCACGCGGGATCTCGCTCGACGAGGTTGCTGCCCAGGCTCATCCGACCGTCGCGCTGCAAGGCCGACGTCTCAGGAGCCCCGATCAGGGCAGGCACGTGCGTGGTCGTGGGCTATACGCGGGCCCTCACGCGGCGAGACGGCAACGCCGTCTCATCCGACCGTCGCAGGGGGCCACCACAGCCGCGGCGGAGCGGCTTCGTCCAACATCATCCTCTTCTGAACGGACGCCCGGGGCCCGACACCGCGGCCCCGGGCTCTCCCCGCCCCGCGACGATCGACAGCTCCGGCGCGAGGCCGCTGTCGCCCCCGGAGAGGGAGCCGCGCTCTCGGTGTGATATCGGCGCCCCCTCACGATCGAGGAGCTGGCGCGCCGGTGAGGAACGGATTCGAGCACGAAGAGAGGAGGTCTGAAGTGAAGAACTGGTATGTCATCGTGCTGGGCCTGGGCTGCAACGGTTGTATGCTGCTGCCAGGCGACGGTGACACGGTGGGCTCCACCGCGGAGCGGGTCACCTTCATGGGCTTCACGCTCGCGGGCGGACAGCGCGTGGTCGTGGAGGCATTGCGCTCGGGCGAGGTCTTCGAGGTCGGGTCCGACCTCTCGGACATGGAGCCGCTGCATTACGACGATTACGAGCTGCACCGCTGGAGCCTGAGGGCGCAGATCCCGAGTCGGGCGTGGAACGCGCGAGGGCTTAGCGGGAACTTCGCGAAGGTCCGGGCGCGCGTGATCGGTGTCGGCATCGACGGGGCGGACGTCGATGCGAGCTCGTTCCTGCCCAACTGGGAAGCATGCCTCACGGCCCATCCGGACGTGAATGGATTCGTCGCCAGCTGCAAGTCGCCGCACGCGCCCTTCGCGTTCGTCTACACGAGCGACTTCCCCTCCCAGGCGGACTTCAGGATCTTCAGCATTCACCATGCGGGCCGCCTCGAGGTCGACGTCATAAACGGGGGGCGTACCGGCTTCGTCACGCGGCTCGAGTGCCACACGTTGGGGGCGCATGTCTCGGCCTCGTTCTCGGAGCTGTTCGAGCCCGGCGAATGGCGAACGCTCACGGTGGGCATCGTGCCGACGCCTGGCAGCGATCTCGTGTGCACGGTGACCGGTACCAACCTCGACGGGACGCCGGAGGCGAACACCGCGAACAACACGCGGACGCAACGTTTCTGAGGCGAATGGAGCGCCGCCTCGCCTCCGCCGGAGGCGCGCGGCGCGCGCGCCGCGCGTCGACACCGGCCGCGGCGGCTCCAGTACGGACGGCGCATCGGGCTCGGGGGGCGAGCGCACGATCTCCCCATCCTCGCAGTAGTCCGCCGTGCACTCGTTGCTGTCATTGGGCGGCATAGGTTCGCCCGTGGTGATGTGCGCCATGAGGCAACCGACGGGCTCGGCGCGACCGCGGCGCTCCAGGCGGCCGGCGTCGGGGCCGCGGACGAGCGGGCCGGGCGCGACCTGGGGCGGCAGTTGTACGAGATGCTCACCCGGGGCGGCGCGTAGGTAAAAGAAGCCCGGATCGCAGCGCGAGGAAGCGTAGCGCAGCAAACCGAAAGGGGGGGACCGCGAGCGTCGTGATGGCTCGGTCCTGGGTCGAAAGAGCGTGGTCCGGGCGGCGCCGAGCGCGCTACGGGGTTCCCGTGCCGCCGGAGGGTTCGGAGCATCCGCCCGACGGCGTGCTCTATGACCTGACCGACCTCACGCGTTCGCAGGTGACCGAGTTCGTTCCACACGAGCTCGGTGCCGTCTTCGTGATAAGCCCCGTCGAGGAAGACCACGTGCAGATGCGGATTGAGCCGCATGTCGCCGGACGTGCGTTGCACGACGGTCACCGCGCCGCTCTTGACCGCGCCGCACGCGCCTCGGCGCGCGGCGCGCTCTTCGTAGAACCGCTCCACGCTCTCGACGAAGAGGCGGGTCAGCACGCCGAACAACGCCCCGTCCTGGGCGAGCCTGCGCCGCCACGGAAACGGAAACGTCAACACCCACGGACGGTGCGCCACCTCGGGCAGGACGTCCTCGATCAGGTTCGCCGCCGTGACACACATGCGTCGGCCCAGACACGACGGGCAGAAATCGCGTCCTTTACAGCTGAAGGCCACCAGCCGACTCTCTTCGCAGCGCTCGCACCGGAGCCGCGCGAACCCGCGGCAGAGCAGCCCGCAGTCGAGGTAGGCTTCGAGCTCCTTCTTCGCGTGCTTGGGTATCCGGACGGCGATGGCGCCGTCGTCGATGGCCCCGTACAGCGTCTCCACGTTGTCGCGCACGATCTCGTAGAGCGTCGTCTTCTCGGGGCGACGGCGCTCGTAGACGACGCCCGTGGTGCGAGCCGCGCTGGCCACACGGCGCCGACACCGCACGCCGCACGCCACGCGGTGAGGGCGCGTTTTCGCCGCGAAGGAGCCGCTTCGCCACTCGTTTTCCCACCGCTCCCCGTGGCGTCCGCAGTTTCGCCATGGCGTCGCCATGCAGCATCGCGGCGAGAGGGTCGTCGCCTGCGCACGCCGCCGCGCTTGCCTCCCGGCACAGGCCTCGTGCTTGCCGGGCTCATCCCGGTTGCGCGGATGGATGGGGAGGCGTCGGGGGCAACGGCGGGTACGGTGGTGGTGGCCTCGGCCCCGCTCGCTCAGGGCGAGGGGCGGCCCCGAGGGGCCGGCGCGGCCTTCAGCCAGCGCGCGGCGGCCGTGGCGATGGCGTCGCGCTCCCCGTCGAGGTCGATCGCGAGCGGCCGCCCCGCGGCCGCGGCCATCCCGTGCCCGACGACGTAGCGCGCCAACGGGTAGTCGTGGGTGAGCATGCCCGCGACCTTGGGGAGGGCCGGCGCGCCGATGCGCTCCAGCAGGGTCACCGCGGCGACCACCTGCTCGTGCGGGTGGCCGCGCGCGATCGTGGCCTCGAGGGCGTTCACCTGGAGGTCGGGCCCGTAGAGCGCCCGCAGCGCCTCCGCGCGGTAGCGCTTGCCCCACCACCGCTCCATGTCGCCGATCAGGCTCGCGACGCTCCGGTCCGCGTGGCACAGCGCGCACTCGATCGGGCGGTCGCCCTCGACGCGCGCGCGATCGGTCGGCGAGCCGACGCGGTGGTAGCGCGTGAGCTCGTAGGCGAGGCCGAGGTTCTTGCGGGGCATGTGGCACGCGAGGCACGCGCTGCCGGCGCTGTCCGGCGGGTGGTGCGTGTGCGCCTGCAGCGCCGCCCCACCCTGGTAGGCGGCGTGGCAGCGGACGCAGGTCGCGTTGCCCGCCACGGTCCCCATCCGCTGGAGCGCGCCGCGGTCGTCCTCGGCGTGCGGGTCGTGGCAGTCCGCGCAGCTCATCGCGTTCGCGCAGCCGCCCAGCAGGAAATCGCGCGCCTCGCCCGAGTTGATCGAGCTCCCCCCGGCGTCTCCGTTGCGGCGGCCGCCCTCCCAGGTGTACGGGTACACCGAGAGGAGCACGCTGTGGCAGCGCGCGCAGGCGCGGTTCAGCGCGGCCGCGCGCGTCGACGCCCGGCCCTCGGGCTCCCGCACGGAGAGGAGCTGGCTCTGTACCTCGAAGCTCGGCCGGCGGGACGGGTCGCGGGCGTGCTCGGCGCAGCCGTTGTGGCACGACTCGCACCCGATCCCGATCTCGATCAGATCGCCCTCGTCCACGTGCCGCAGCGACGCCTTGCGCGCCGCCTCGATGAGCGCGGGCAGCGGCTCCTCGTTCGGGGTCCCGCGCCGCGGGGCCGCGCCCTGGACGTGCCCGATCTCGTCCTCCAGCGCCCTCCGCAGCCCGTCCGGATCGGTCACGTCCAGCGTCCACCGGCGCGAGGCCGGCAGGAGCCGGTCCGGCACCGCCCCCTGGTAGGGCGCGCGCCGGTCGAGGAGGTCGTCGTAGAGGCTGGCGAGGTACGGCGCGGTGTTGTGGCAGTAGATGCACGTCTGCCGCCACGACGTGCCTGGCCGGAGCTCGCTCCGCTCCGGGACCATGACGGAGTAGCCCTTGTACCGCCACGTCTTCTCGGAGATCAGCCACGACACCGGCATGACCGGCTCGGCGCGCGGATCGCCCGCGGGGCGATCGTGAGGGCCCACGCCGGTCACCTCGACGCCGACGTAATCCTCCCGGTAGCGCCCGCCGATGACCTTGGTGATGCGAAAGATCTGCTCCCCGCCCGACGCCCTGGCGAGCCGGATGTACCGCTGGCCGCCGTGCGTCTCCATGGTGGCCGTGTCGCCCTTGAACGAGAAGGTCGCGCCGTCGAAGGGCGCCTGAATTTCCTGCGGGCCCGCGCGCCGCGTCATCCGGTGCATCGGCGACCGGCGCCACGCCTCGTGGGTCTCCGCGTGGCACGCCGCGCACGCCGCGGAGCCTGCGTAGTCTTGCCGCAGCAGGTTGCTCGCCTGCGCCGAGGGCGGGGGCGACGCCGAGGGCGGAGGCGACGGCGAGCGCTGAGGGCCGGGCGAGAGCGCGGCCGCGCACCCGGCGAGCGAAAGCGCGCCGGCGAGCGCCCACGTCCAGCGGCCGGCGGAGAGGTCGAGATCCACGGCGCCAGTCTAGTACTACAGCCGCACGTCGGCGCCCATCGAACGAGCTGGGCGCCACCAGTGTGCGGACGAGCCAGGCGTCAACATCGTCCGCCCGCGCATCGAAATCCGCGGAGGTTTCGCGATGTGCGGCTGTAGTACTGGTACCGCGTCGCCCAAGGACGAATTTGCGGTGGCGAACCGGTGCGATCCGTCGGTCTCCCCGGGATCCTGGGGGGTCGGAGTTTCACCGACTCGAACCACGCGCGCGTCGCTCATCCTGGCGCGCTCCGCGAACTGATTGACGGCCATCGAGCTGTACTCCTTGGCCGTGTACATGCGACCGTCGAACTCGGTCCCGTTCAAGAGCGCGATGGTGCGCTCCCGGTCATTGGCCCCTCCGGCGCTGAACACGACCGAAGGGTACCCCGCGACGCGGAACAGCACGTTGTTGTCCGTCGTGGTTTCGACGCCGCCCTCGGCCTTCCCGCGCACCTGGACGAAGCTCGGTAGATCCGAGAGCTCGGCAACCTTGGGTGGACTGAGCTCGACCGCCTGTTCCCGGGAGCGGAGCCAATAGTTCGTCCCCACGGCGCACAAACAACCCGAAGGCAGCAGGGGTAAGCCGAGCGCGATGGATGGCCTGGTGCGCGCCGTCTCGTACAGCTATGCTGTAGCTGACAGAACATGTTTGACGGGAAATACCGCGCTCAGGGCTGAGCGCGGCCGCGAGGCGAACCGCTCGTCAGTCGTCTTTCGCGGGCGAGAGAGGCATGACGCGCTCGGACTCCTCGATTTCTCGCTTGGGTGGGTTTTTGACGGAAAGCGTGCTGTCGATGAGGACGGCTCGACGCGGGCGCGGCGCGCTGACCTGCGCTTTGCAAAGCTCCTCCACGACGCGGCCGCGCAGCGCATCGTTCACTTCCTTGTTCTTGCCGGGCGGCACGCGCGCGCTGATACGCAGGACGATCGATCCCTCGTTGAGCTCCTCCACGCCGACGTCCACCTGCCCCGGAGCGCCCGTCTGCAGCTCGACCTCCTTTTCGGCGACCCTCGCGAGGAGCTCACGCACCCGCTGCACGTCCTCCTCGTAGGGTACGTGCACGTCGACCACCGCGTTCACATAGGATCGCGAATGGTTCGCGACCTTGCGCACCTCGCCATTCGGGATCGAATGGAGCACGCCGAGCTCGTCGCGGATCTTCGTGATACGAACGCCGATCTCCTCCACGCGCCCCTGGATGCCGCCGATCTCCACGAGATCCCCGACGAGGAGCAGGTTCTCGAAGAGGATGAAGAAGCCGGCCACGATATCCCCCACGAACGTCTGCGCGCCGAAGCCGATGGCCACGCCGATGACGCCGGCGCCGGCGAGCAGCGGCGTGGGGTCGATGGAAGCCTCACGCAGCCCCAGCACGAGAGCCGAGAAGTAAATCGCGTACCGCACGAAGCCCATGGCCACGGGGACCAGGGTCTTTCGTTGCTGGAGCGTCTGGGGGTTCTCCTCCGCCACCTTCCCGAGGAAGAGGTCGTTGATGAGGAGCACGCAGATCTCGACCAGGACCCGGCTCGCATAAACGATCGCGATGATCCGGAGCCCGACCCGCCCCGCCTGTGAGAGCCACGTGTCGGGCGTGAGCGCGTCCGCGACCCACGTCGCCGCCGTGATGTACACGCAATAGTCGACGACGCGCTTCGTGATCCCAAGCAGGTGCGACAGGTTCCCGAGGTACCTGAGCGGGCTTTCGAGGCGGGCGAGCCTCGTGGAGTTGTCGAAGATGACGTCGAGGAGGAGGTATCCGATCCCCGTCGCGAGGCGGCTCACGTAAAACGCGCCCAGCGTGTAGCTGGCGAGCAATACGGTGCGCTGGGTTCCCGGCGCGAGCGCGAGCTTCTCGGTGAGGAGGACCGCGGCGGCGCTGAGGACGACCACGCGCAGCGCCTTGCGCAGGCGTACCGTGACCTCGGCGACCGACTCGCGCCGCTTCTCCAGCCAGCCCGAGCGCGCGACCGCCTGCCCCAGCGCGTCGGCGAGCCCCCGGGCGAGGGCGTCGACGAAGAGCGCGCCGACGGCGATGCCGAGCGCGGTGAGCAGCCGCACCTTGGCGAGCGCGGGATCGTCTCCGGCGAGCCCGACGAGCGCGCTCTTCACCACGTCGAGGGCGCGAATTCCGCGAACCGTGGCGAACGCCGCGCCGCCCATGAGCACGGCCCCGACGAGCGCGACCCAGACGAGCGCGCGGCGACGGACGCGACGCCGGAACGCCTTGCGCTCGTCGGCCGTGACGTGCTCCAGCGTCGGCGAGCGCAAGGCGAAAGCGTAGCCCCGATGGATCAGCCTAACGACGAGCTCCGAGAGGAGCAGGAGCACCACGATCGCGATGCACAGCGCGACGAGGTTGTGGAGGAGCAGGTCGAGATGCAGAGTCATAGGGGCCGTCGAGACTACCGCCCGATCTGGACGTTCTCAAGGACGCCGAGAGCGTCGGGCACCAGCACCGCGGCGGAGTAATAGGTACTCACGAGGTACGAGGTAATGGCCTTCGGGTCGGTATCCATCTTGCGGGCCGAGACACCGGGCTCGATCTCATCGGGGAGGCCCGTGCGGTGGAGGCCGATGACGCCCTGGTGCTCCTGCCCCGTGCGCATGACGAGGATGGAGCTCGTGTCGTCCTGGTTGATCGGGATCTTGTCGCAAGGCAGGATCGGGACGCCGCGCCACGCCGTGACTTTCGTGCCGGAGAGCACGACGCCGGTCGGGTAGATGCCGCGGCGACTGCACTCCCGGTGGAAGGCGGCGATCGTGCGCGGGTGCGCCAGGAAGAACTGCGACTTGCGGCGCCGGCAGAGGATCTCGTCCATGTCGTCGGGCGTCGGGCGGCCGCTCCGGGGATGGAGGCGCTGCTTCAGGTCGGCGTTGTGCAGGAGGCCGAAGTCGCGGTTGTTGATGAGCTCGTACTCCTGCCGCTCGCGCAGGGCCTCGACGGTCAGGCGGAGCTGCTCCTGGAGCTGATCCATCGGATCGTTGAAGAGATCCGAGACGCGCGTGTGGAGCCGGAGGACCGTCTGCGCGACGCTGAGCTCGTATTCACGCGGCGCGGCATCATAATCGACGAACGTCCCCGGGAGCGCGTGCTCGCCCTTGTGACCGGCGGTGATCGCGATCGCCGCCTGTCCGACCTTGTCCTGCGGCTTCTTCAGCCGCTCCTTGAGCGACTCGACGTGCGCGCGGAGCGCCGGGGATCGCGAGATCAGCTCCTCGAAGGCGCGCTGCGGGAGCTCGAGCACGATGCACGGCGTGACGGCCTTGACCGAATACGTCCAGACGTCGCTCGATTCGATGACGGACTGATCCCCGAAATGGTCCCCATCCGCGAGGACGTCGAGGATCGTGTCGGCGCCGTACTTGCCGACGCCGAGCTTCTGGGCCTTTCCGTGCGCGAGCAGGAAGATCGTCTCCGCGGGTCTTCCGCGTTCGGCGATCAGCGCGCCGGGCTTGTACTCCCGCTGGATGAACCGGCTCGCCAGGGCGTCGAGCACGGCGTCGTCCGAGAAGCCTTGCAAGAGCGGCAATTCGCAGAGCTCCTGCGGGATCACCTGCACCTTCGCCCCGACGTTGCCGAAGCTCAACCGCCCGTCGCCGACGGCATAACTCAGGCGGCGGTTCACGCGATACGTGCCGCCCGTGACCTCGATCCAGGGCAAGACCCGCAGGAGCCACCGGGGGGTGATCCCCTGCATCTGCGGATGCGACTTGGTCGTCGTCGCGAGCTTTCGCGCCCCCAGCGTCCCGAGGCTCGAACGCTCTACCTCGTTCCCGATCCCAGGTATTTCGGCGTTTGCCATGATGTACCTTTCCTTCTGCGCGCTTCGGAGAGCAGAGCGCTCCGCGTATCCCCCGCGTTTGCACGGGGCACACGCGGAGCGCCTACCGCTCGCGGCTCATTCGTAGGCGCGTCCGATCTCGACGCTCTCCAGGACGCCGAGCGCGTCGGGGACCAGCACGGCCGCCGAGTAATAGAGGCTGACGAGGTACGACATGATGGCCTTGTCGTTGATCCCCATGAAGCGCACGTTGAGGCTCGGCTCCACCTCGTCCGGAATGCCGGCGTGGTGCAGGCCGATGACGCCCTGGTTCTTCTCGCCCGCGCGCACGAGCAAGATCGAGGTCGTCCGCGCCTCCGAGACCGGGATCTTGTTGCACGGGAAGATCGGCACGCCGCGCCACGCCGGGACGTGGTTGCCGTTCACCTCGACGCTCTGCGGATAGATGCCGAGGCGGCTGCACTCATGGCCGAACGCCGCAATGGCGCGCGGGGGCGCGAGGAAGAACGACGGCTCCCTCCAGACCGTGGCGAGGAGCTCGTCCATGTCGTTCGGCGTCGGGGGGCCGCTGTGGGTGTGGATGCGCTGCTTCAGGTCGGCGTTGTGCAGGAGGCCGAACTCGCGGTTGTTGATGAGCTCGTGCTCCTGGGTTTCCTTCAGGGCCTCGATGGTCAGGCGGAGCTGCTGCTCCGTCTGGTTCATCGGCTCATTGAACAGATCCGCGACGCGCGTGTGGATCTGGAGCACGGTCTGCGCCACGCTGAGCTCGTACTCGCGGGGCGAGGTCTCGTAATCGACGAACGTGCCGGGGAGGACGTGCTCGCCGGAGTGGCCCGCCGCGATTTCGATCGCCGCCTCGCCCGTGTTGTCCTGCTTCTTCGTGGCGAGCGCCTTGAAGCTCTCGAGGTGCTCCTTCAGCGACGGGTACTGGGCGACGAGCTCCTCGAAGACGTTCTGCTGGAGCGTCAGCACCGTGACCGCCGTGACGGCCTTGGCCGTGAACGTCCAGTGATCCTGCGTCTCCAGGAGCGCCTGGTAGCTGTAATGGTCGCCGTCCGCGAGGACCGCGAGCACCGTCTCATCGCCGTACTTGCCCGCGCCGATCTTATTGATCTTGCCGTGCGCGATGAGGCAGATGTGATCGGCCTCCTTGCCGCGCTCGGTGATGACGTCTCCGGGCTTGTATTCACGCTGCACGAAGCGGTTCGCCAGCGCGGTGAGGACCTCGACGTCCTCGTAACCGCGGAGGAGCGGCAGCTCGCAGAGCTCCTGCGGGATGACGTGGATCTTCGCGCCGGTGCTCGTGAACGTCACGCGCCCGTCGCCCACCGCATAGCTCAGGCGGCGGTTCACGCGGTACACGCCGTTGACGTGCACCCATGGCAGGAGCTTGAGCAGCCACCGCGACGAGATGCCCTGCATCTGCGGCGCCGACTTGGTGGTCGTGGCGAGCTGCCTCGCGGCCGCCGTCGCGAGGCTGGTCTGCTGCTGGTCGATCGAACCCGAATTCCCTGAGATAGACATGAGTCCCTCTTTCCCGGACGGTTAGGACCGCCCGTGCTTCACCGGCACGGACCGGGCCGTACCCATCGAAAGATCCACCTTCGCAGCAGGAGCCGCGGCACCGGCTTTTCCGGCGCCGAAGAAACTGCTGATGCGCGCCGCAGAGGCGCCAAACCCACGCGCGCCCTCGATCGCCCGTTCGATCGGGTGGCGCTCGAGCTCCGCATCCACGTACCGGCTCGTCGCGACGTGCCAGTGGAGGACGCCAGCCATGTACGATCGCTGCTTCTCGACGTATCCGAGCACGGCCTCGCGGGCCGCCTTGTCGAGGTCGAATTCGTCGAGGATGCGGGGCAGCTCGGTCGCGACGATGTGCTCGAACTCCAGCACGCGCGCCGTGATCAGGTCATTGACGACCTCCTTGGCCCGCTGCGCGTCGCATTCGAGGAACCGCTCGACGACCAGCACGAGGTTGCTGAGCTCGCCCTCGAACTCGATCTCCTTGCGGTACGAATAGAGATCGTTGATCCAGCCGCCCACGTCGGCCGTGGTGTTGTCGAGCCCTCGCATCGTCCGCGTGCGGAAGACCTCGGCCGGGACCACATCGCCGAGCGTGAGCTTGGACAGGCCCATCGTGAGATCGGCGCCGAACGTCTTGCGGCGCATCTCGACGTAATCGACCGGATCCGGGATCCGGTTCTGGGCCTGGTTCAGGAGTTCCCAGAGCCAGCTCCCGGTCATGGTCTCGACGCTGCGGCGGAGCGTCTGCCGCGAGCTCATCGACATGGGGGAAGCTGTACGGATCCAGAGATCCAGCAGGCCGCTCTCCACCGGGTTCTCGGGCGCCGGGGCGCCCGCGCAGTCGAGGGGCATGAACATCGAGAGCCGGGCATTGAACCGTTTCGCGCCCGCCATGTCCCGCGTGGCGCCGAACACGAGCGGGAAGTAATCGTCGCCGTACGTCCCCCAAGTCAGCCAGCCCGAGCTCAGATCGAGCTCGTGCGGGGACGCATCCGGGTGAATGCCCGCGGCGCAGATGGGAAAATCGAAGCCGATGAACCTGCGCTCGTCCCAGATCCCGGAGCCGAAGACGCCCGGCACCACGTCGAGCATCGCGAACTTGCGGGCCCACTCGAGGGTGTTCCGGCGCGCCGCGGGCAGGTGTGGGCTCAAGCGGAGCTTGAACGGCATGTGAATCTTCGGGAGCGGCATCCTGCCCACGGGCCGGAACGGGGCGTGGGTGAGGGTCTTGATCCGCTGCAAACCCAGGGCGCCGGGCGTGAGCCTGATCCGGAACGCCGAGGTGCCGAGCCCCGTCGGCGCCCCGAGGAAATCGGGGGCGCTCGTGGATTTGTCCGCGTTTCCATTCATATAGCGGCTCGACCGCATGTGCCATTCGTGGCCGCCGGACTGCCAATCCTGCAGCCCCTTCACGTACTTGGCGACGTCGAGGGCTTGCGCCGGCGTCAGCCCGTACTCCACGCAGAGCGCCGGCACCTCGACGAGCGCCGTGTTCTCGAATTGCTGGAGCCGCGACGTCAGGATCTCGTTCGTCAAATCGGCCGCTCTTTGCGTGGGGACGCCGAGGAAACGCTCGAGGACGAGCACGCAGTTGGCGTTTTCCCCTTCGTCCTCGACCTCCCGCTGGTACGAGAACAGGTCATTTCGCAGGTGGACGCCGTCCGAGAACGTGTCGCGCAGGACCTCGAGGGGGCGCGTCGCGGCGACGGCGGCCGGGACCTCCGCGCCCACGGCGATCTCGACGAGGCCCGCGGACCAGGGCGCGCCGCCGACCTTGCGTCGCATCTCGATGTATTCAACCGGGTTCGCGACGCGGTTCTCCTGGATATTGGCGAGCTCCCACATGCATTCGAGCAGCAGGTTCCTCGTCGCCGCGAGGAAACGCTCGCGCCAGTGGGTCGAGGTGAGCGGGACGGTGCGCGCCCAGAGGTCCGCGAGCGCGCGCTCGACCACGTTCGTCGGCTCCGGCGGCGTCCCCGTGGGCACGACGGGCATGAAGAGCGGCAGGCGGTCGAGGTACGCCTTCGCGCCGCGCATGTCCTTGGTGCGCTTGTAGATTTCGAGGAAATGGTCGTCGAAGAAGAACACCCAGACATACCAATCCGTGATCAGATTGAGCTCGGGCGCGGGCGCGTCGGGGTGGGTGTACGCGCAGAGCAGCGCGTAATCGTGCGCGTCGAGGTCGCTCTCGGTCCAGATGGGTTTTCCATGCGGGTTCTCCTCCAGGATACCCATCTCGTAGGACCAGGCCTTGGCATGCGCGCGCGCACCCTCGAGGTGCGGATTGATGCGCGCCGGATACGGCATGTAGAAGGCGGGCAGCGTGAAAGGTTGCATGTTCGCTGACTTCTCTCGCGCATCGACGATATGGACGACGCGGGCGACCTGAACGTCTTTGGCGGTGTGCATCCCGGACGCAGCTCGGCCGCTCGCACGCAGGCGTGCGACGATCCGTTTTGGGGGCTCGTCCATGCAGACCGACCGGGGTCTTTCGGGCAGGGCGGATCTAGCTCGGCTCAGCGGCTTCGCCAAATAAACTGGGGACCAGCCCGAAACCCCCGCGGCGCAAAAGCCGCCGCTTGGTGCGGAGCCGTTCGGGCGGCAACGCCGCGGCGACCACCCGCGCCGCGCGGATCGGCCCCAGCCCCGGCACGGTCATCGACCGGGCCACCTCGGATTGTGAGCCGCCGACAGCAACCACGCCTCCGCCCGCTCGCGTGCTATCGCCGCCCCCCCGTGTCAGAGAAGTTGTCGCCTCATTTGACCCTCTGTAAGCGGATCAGATGAGGCGGCAACTTCTCTGACACGGGGGGACCTCCATCTTGACCTCCAGCGCGAAAGGCGCCGGGGAGCGTCGCGAAGGGTGATTCTAGCTGGCGTGCTCGCTCCTTGCGGAGACGGCAACAATTCGGGGTGCCTGATGCGACGCTCGGGTCCGTTTTTTTTCGGGCTCACGACACCACTAAGCGTGGATTTCGCGCCCATGGGGCACGAGTGGGCTGACGGCGACGTGCGAGCATCGTTCCGCCGAAGAATGCGATGCCAATTACACATTGGTGCACCCACAGCGTCACGAAGGCACACGCCCCCCTTACCCCCGCGATGATTTCGGCTGGTCCGGACTCAATTCAGCCAGCGGGCGAGCTGCGAGCGCTCCGGCACGTGCAGGGTCGTGCCCCGACCCGACCGGGCCAACCTTCCCGGGACGAGGATGAGCGCGCGGCGCAGCCACGGCGTTCGCCAGCTCGCCAGGTGCGGAACGTGCTCCAGCACAAAGCGGCGCATCAGGTTGGCGGTGAGCAGCTTCAGCAGCAGCGCGGCATGATTGGCGTTGAAGCAGTGGCTCGGCACGCGACCGCATCCCCACCCGTGCTTGAGATCGCCGATAAGCGGCTCGATGCCCGCGCGCAGGTCATATCGCCCCGCGACGTCCTCCGGCGCTTCGACCGGCTCGTTGGTCAAGAAGACCTGCACCGTGTAGTCGAGGCCTTCCCAGAGGTAGATCTGCTTGCCGTTCTCCCGGTCGCGTGTGCGTACGGCGATGACGCGGACCCCATCCGGCCATTCGCTGCGCCGGAAGGGGACCTCGGCCACCTGCCGTCGAGGACGACCGTCGGCATCCCGGTCGATGGTACGCCATCCAGTGGCGTGTGCGACCATGCCCACCAGATCGGGACTCATCCGCGCCTTGGTGAGGAAAAAGCATCCCTTCGCGGCAACGGCGTGCATCAAGGCGCTGCAATCTCCCGCGCCATCGATCCGCACGTAGATGACCGCGCTCGGCGCTGCGGCGCGCGCCCGGTCGATGCATTCCTCGACGAAAGGTACATCGGCTTCGCCGAAGCTCGTGTCGCCAGGTCGCAGCTTGGCTCCGACGATGGCGTCGGCCTCGGCGATGCGCGCCAGGATCGGATGATAGCTCGGTCGACCGTGGTATCGCGGATTCGGGCCCGGAAGCGCCCCCTCCTGCATCCCGAAGAGCGGCTCCACGGTCGTGTCCACGTCGATGTGCACGAACCGATGCTTTCGGCGAGCAACGAGGGCGAGCCCGTGGTCGACGACCATGCTGTGCAGTGCTTCGAGCGCCTCCTCATCGAAGCGGCACAGGTCCCGGTAGACGGTGTCGATGCTGGGGACGACCCCGCCTGCCAGACGCGCGAAGAGCGGATCGACGGCGAGCGCCTCGATGCCGAAGACGCGCTCCTCGCCGGCGAGCGCGCTGTCCATCAGCAGGCGCATCTGCGCGGCCATCGGGTAGATGACCGAGCGGCCCGTCTTGAGCCGGGAAAACCTGCGGCTCAGGGCCACGTCGACGCCGAGCTCGCGGAGGAAGGCGCCGAACGGGGCAAGCCCTGCGACGCCCGTCAGGTTCTTCTCCGTGGGCTCGACGTGAATCCTGGAAGGGTCTGGCCGCCGGATTCGCTCCTGGTGCCGCCCGTCGCCTTTCCTCTTGAACCCGAGCTCGCGTCGACGCACCTTGGAGGTGCTCGGCGTGCGTCTTCGTTTGGTCATAGCAACCCGGGCGGGTCGCCACGCCGAGCCTTTCTTTCAAGGCGTTCCTTTTACTGCGCCGGATTTCTCACGCCCCAGATCGGCATCGTAGGCGCGAAATCCACGCTAAGCGTCGACCTTGGCCCGACGCGATCCGCGCCCGCAGTCTACCGGCTTTCATGCTTCGCGGGTGCGCCCCTGCGCATGCCCGTTTTTTTAGGATCTCGCGCTCCATCTACAGCCGCTCCACGTCGCGGCGCAGCCGCTGCAGCTCCTCACGCTCCGGCGTCGCCAGCGCCCCCGGCGGGCCGTGGCCCGCGTCCGTGTCCGCGTGCTTGATCCAGTCGCGCAGCGCCGTCTCGGTCAGGTCGAGGTCCTTCGCCACCTGGCCGATGCTCCGGTCGCCCGCCTTCGCCATCCGTACCGCCTCCGCCTTGAACTCGGGCGCGAACGCCCTCCGCTTTCTCCGTCCCATCCCTGTCTCCTCGTGCCTCCGGGGGTGTCTGCGGAAGCGGGGTAGGACCACTCCAGAAAAAAGATGGGTGGCACCTGTAGAGCGTCAGTAAAAAAGGGTTACTGTCGCTTGACACGCCGAGGATTCCTGCCCTGTCATCGTGTCCGTGCCCTGCCTCGAGGCGACCCCTCATGGCCCGCGGTGCTTGACCGCAGCGTATCGGCCACCCAGGTTCACCGTGCGAGCGGGACGAACCGTGACGGACGCCGGCCGCGTGTGGCTGAGAGAGGTCTTGATCGGTTCTTTTATAGCCCCGACGCGGAGGAGGAAACATGAACAAGGCAACAAGTGTCATTGCACTGCTCGTCGCTTCGACATCGGCGTCGCTCATCGGCTGTGCGGCCGACGTGGCCGATACGGAGGTAGATGAGACGATGAGCTCGGCGCCTGAACAGGAAACGAGAGGCCAAACGGACGACGGGACGATGAGCGAAACAGCGGACGTGGCATGTCCTCCAGGCTACACATACCTGGCCTTCGTGAACGCGTGCGTCGCCTACCCTTACACCATTAACACGACTCCAGGCTACGCCCGCTGCGCTAATGGAGCTGTCATAAGCGCTTACGGCAGGGTGTTCTGCCTGCCCGTGCCGGTGGGGACTCCAGGTCCTCGGTGAGGTGGCGGTGCGGGACCCGAAGAAGACGGTGAGCCCGGCGGAGCGGCCGTGAACCATTCCGGCGCTCGCGGCGCCGTCGATCGGGGGAGGAGGCGTTCAAGCGGTTCGGGCTTCAATCCTCGACTGCGGAACTCGTCCCGGGATGACAGAAGTTTCTTTTATGCGGATCAGCCACTCTCCTGAAAACGCGATGCGTGCAACCGCGGCGGAGGCGCTCGCCGAGCCCCCGGCTCGCGCTCGATATGTCGGCGCTTCAGCCGTCCGTCACGTAGCAAGCCTTTCTTACGCCGGGGGCAGGGTCGCCGAAGGTGGCATTGTTACAACTCACGCCATTGGTCGCCACTCGGTAAGACCACCTGTCGCCATGGCCGTATGCTATTCTGCGCGTTCCATCGAAGCCGCACCACCCATCCTCGTCCCCGCACTTGACCCAAGCTGCGCGTACGTAGGCGGACCTTTCCGAGTCGTCGGCCTCGCCCCGAGCTTCCCTGGTCTGGGCACCGTTGTCGTTTGAAGTCGATGCGGGAAGTGGGTCTCGCTTCGACTCCGATCGTGAGCTGGTTTCATTGGCGCAGCCGTTCAATACGGACAGAGATGCGAATCCGCCGATCAGCAGCAACATCGACTTTTTCATATATTCCTCCTGGAACGACCGTTCGTGTATTCCACAGCGAACTAGTAGTGAAATGTGTGCAGCGCCCGTGCCAGCTAGTCGATGGAACGTAGCTGCCATCCCCTCGCAATGGTCGTGACCACTTGCGGTTCTCGCCGGAGTCGACCCTGCTGGACCCGGGGCGACGTCGACCCGACCTAGTGGATCGGGGTCGGGTCGGCCAAGGGGATCGGGGTCGGATCGGCCAAGGGGAGCGCGTAGGTAAAAGAAGCTCTCGCGGCCGCCGGGATCCACGATCCGCGCGACCCGCGCGTGCGTGGTGTACTCGTAATCCGTGCGCAGGCCGAACGGGTTCAACACGGCGCTGACGAGATCCCAGGAGCTGATCTCGACGCGGTGTTCCCGCCCGTCGCGGTCGACGTAGCGTACATTGTTTCCGCTGGCGTCATAGGACCAGCTCTCCCGGTGCCCCCGGCGTGTACGCGCTCTATCACGCGCCCGAGCACATCGCGAACGGTCGCTTCCACGGCGTCGAGGGTGGTGCCTCGGCATTGATCGGAGCTCGATCTTCTGCGGGAATTTGAGCCACGGGCGGGTCGTTCCGGGCCGCCATGGGCGACGACAGTCGGGCTGAGGCAAGGAACTGGGCTTACGAGGAGTTCGGACACGCGGAACTGGTCGATGCGCGCCGCACGATGCGCCTGGTGCGCATGGCAACCGCCGCGGCCCTCCGGCCCGGCGACACGGTTCTCGAGGTGTTCCTCAGCAGCGCGGAGCGCCAGGCCGCCTACGACTTCCTGGCCACCCCGGACATCCGCCAGGACGACCTCCTGACGGCCATGGCCGTAGCGACGACGAGCCGATGCGAGAGTCATCCCTTTGTTTTCGTGGCCGTGGACGGCACCAGTCTCACCAAGGAGACGCGGTACTGGCTGGGCGCGATCGAGGCGAGTACCGGCCGGCTCGCAGGCCTGCAGACGAGCGCGTGGTTCCTTCTGGCACGACGCCGTGACCGAGAACCCGGCCCTGGGCTCGACCGAGGTGTGGGAGATATACAACTTCACCGTGGACGCGCACCCGATCCACGTCCACGAGCTCCACTTCGCGATCGTCGATCGCCAGCCGTTCGACGGCGCTCCGCGCCCGCCCGAGGCCGGGGAGGAGGGCTTCAAGGACACCGTCATTGCGCTGCCGTTCGAGATCACGCGCTTCAAGATGAAATTCGAGAGTCCTGGCCGGTTCGTGTGGCACTGCCACATCCTCGAGCACGAGGACAACGAGATGATGCGGCCTTGTCCGATCGGGCCCATGCCCGCCGACATCCCGAGGCGCTGAGCCTGCCAGCGCGCGGCCTGCCGAGCGGCTACGCCGCCGCGGGATCGCTCGCCGGCTCCCCCCACCCACGGCGCGAGCCGCGCCGTCCGCGCTCCCTGGCGCACCGCGCGTCGGCCGAGACGGACTCGATCTGCACGAACAGCGCTCGATCGCAGCGCATAGATGGTGATTCGGGACCTGCTCGTGAGCGCACAGGAACCCTAAATCCGGAGCTTCCTGCATGGCTCGGATCGGCGCGGCCGTCATGATGGTCGCACGCTCGCGTCGCCGATTGCGGCGCAAGGAGATCCGATGTCTTCACTGAATCGACGACTGCTCTTGAAGTACGGTCTGACCGCGACGGGCGGGCTCCTTCTGTTCCGACGCGAGGGCGTCGCGCTCGCGAGCGTCGGCGAATGCGCCTTCGTCCCGGAGTCGGCACCGACGCTGCGCGGCCGCGATATCCCCAAGTACAGGCTGCCGCTGCTCATTCCGCCCGTCATGCCCGAGGCGCGGGGGCGCATCGGCCACGACGCTCCCGTCGACCAATACGAGATCGCCGTCCGGCAGATCAGGCAGCGCGTCTTGCCGCCGGATTTCCCCCTCACGACGGTGTGGGCGTACGGCTCAGCCCGGCATCCGGAGACGTTCTCGTATCCAGGGTGGACCATCGAGGCCAGGTGGCGGAAGCCGGTGCGCGTGACGTGGATCAATGACCTCACCCACCCGCGGACTGGCCGCTTCCTCCCGCACCTGTTCACCGTCGACCCGACCCTCCACTGGGCCAACCCGCCCGGCGGGGTGGACGGCCGCGACATGGCCCCCAGGTTCAGCGGCCCTTGCCCGCCGGATCCTTACCGGGGCCCGGTGCCGATCGTCACCCACCTCCACGGGGCGACCCCGGTCGAGCAGGAGAGCGACGGCTACCCGGAAGCGTGGTTTCTGCCGAAGGCGGAGAACATCCCGCGCGGCTTCGCGAGGACCGGGACCTTCTACGACATCTTCCGGAGGACATCACGGCTCGGGCGCCTGTGGGAGCCAGGGACGGCCGTCTTCGAGTACTTGAACCGCCAGCGGCCGACGACGCTCTGGTACCACGATCACACGCTCGGCATCACCCGGCTCAACGTGTACGCCGGGCTCGCCGGCTTCTACCTGATCCGCGGCGGTCCCGACGATCTGCCGGAGGGGGTGCTGCCCGGACCCGCGCCGAGGCCGGGTGACTGTCCGGGCGCCGAGGTGTTCGAGATCCCGCTCGTGATCCAGGACCGCTCGTTCAACGCCGACGGCTCGCTCTTCTACCCGAAGAGTCGCGGGCTTCCGCCTGAGCTCGCCGAGGACCTGTACAAACCGAACGGCCCCGTGGCGCCGTACTGGGTCCCCGAGTTCCTCGGGAACGCGATGCTGGTCAACGGCCGGACGTGGCCTTTCCTCGAGGTCGAGCGGCGCCGCTACCGGTTCCGCGTCCTGAACGGCAGCAACACGAGGCTCTTGATCCTGAGGCTGAGCAACGAGCTCCCGTTCTGGGTGATCGGCTCCGACGAAGGCTTCCTCCCGAGGCCCGTGCAGACCAACGAGCTCCTCATTGGACCGGCCGAGCGCTGGGACTTCATCGTCGATTTCAGCCGCGTCCCGGTCGGCACCGAGATCCTCCTCCTCAACGTCGGACCGGAGACGCACGGCGGCATGCCGGGCATGTCCGCCGTGGCCGACCCGAACACCACGGGCCAGGTCATGCAGTTCCGGGTGAAGGAGGCGACGAGCAGGGACACGAGCACGCCTCCCGAGCGGCTCGCGCTGCCGGCGTTCGATCCGCTCGGAGACGAGGAGGCGATACGCCGCGTGTCCATGAACCAGGAGGTGCTGGAGGGCGTGGGCACGATCCGGAACCTCCTCGGCATCGTCGACGCCGCGGGCAGGCCGGTGCCGCTCCACTGGGACGATCCCATCACGGAGAAGCCCGATGTGGACGAGATCGAGCTCTGGGAGCTCTACAACTTCACCGGGGAAGACCACCCGATCCACCTCCACAACGCGCGGTTCCAGGTCGTCAACCGCCAGGTGCTCGACCAGTCCGCGCCGCCCGAGCCCCCGTTTCCCGGGGAGGAGGGCTTCAAGGACACGGTCGGCGCGCTGGCCGGTCAGATCACGCGCATCAAGGTGAAGTTCGGCAGCCCCGGGCGGTTCGTGTGGCATTGCCACATCCTCGAGCACGAGGACCACGAGATGATGCGGCCTCTCCTCATCAAGCGTTGATGACGAGATCCCGCTCGTGATCCAGGATCGCACGTTCAAGGACGACGGCTCGCTCTACTACCCGGAGAAATACGGTCACGACGCCCCGGCCTTCGGGACGGCCCCCGCGCACGACGAGCCGCCGCCGATCTGGGTGCCGGCCTTCGTGGGCAACGCCATGGTCGTCAGCGGCCGGACGTACGATCCGCCAGCTGCTCCAGCACACGACCGGCCTCTATAACTACACCGGTGCGGTGGCCGCGCTGCGCTCCGCCGACGAGTACATGCAGCATCGGCTCGACGACGTGGAGCCGGAAGATCTCGTGGCGCTCGCCATGGAACACGAGCCGTATTTCGCTCCGGGGTTGCAGTGGGCCTACTCCAACACGAACTACCTGATGGCGGACCTCCACGACACGGTCCCGGCGCCGGCCCTCGACCCGATCGCGCCTGGCACCCGCTCCGCGCTCACGCCCCGCCGCCTCGGCGCGATCCTCGAGAGCGGCGCGCTCGTGCACGTCGGTGTCATCGGCGAGGGCGCGCCGGGCCTCACGCGCAACGAGCACCCCTTCGCCGCCCCGATGCGCGCGACCGGGGGGCTCGTCTGGACGGCGCGCGCGAGCGCCAGCCCCGGCGACGCCGGCGCCATGCGCCGCGTTTACGAGGAGTGGGAACGCCCGCTCCGCATCGACCGCCTGGACGTGCGGTTGCCCGGCGTCGATCCCTCGGAGGTCGGCTTCGGCGAGACCACGGTGGACGAGGTGGTCGACGTCCCCGCGGTCAGGGTCGCGGGGAGCCATGCCGCGGCGGTGCGCCGATGCCTCGGCGAGGCCGCGTGGTCGCTCGCGTTCCCGGGGGAGTTCAGGGAGCAGCTCGCCAGCTATGACATCGAGGTCTCTCGCTGAAGCGCCCGTCCGGCGTCCGTCCTACCCCGGGCGCCGATGAGGAGGGACGACCGACGGCGGCAGATACCCGCGCCGTCGCGAGGATGCCGCCCGCGAGGTCGCGACCCACCGCGACGCTCGCGCGGAGCCCGCGAGAGGGTCGCGACCGCTCGATTTGTATGAAAAAATTCAAATCTTTCGATCGGGACCTCGTCGCGGGCTCGAATTCATCCTCCGCGATTTGTCGCGACCTCCCCTCGGCCTCGTCACGAGCGCCGGCGTTGGTCGCGACCTCCGCGCCGCCTCGTTTTCAGCCGGACGGGTTGGTCTCGCGCGCCGCGCCCCGCCGCAAGCCGATGACAGGTGACGCGCGCTCGGATGCGCCGTTCGGGGTACTAGAGCGGTTTTCGTTCGGGTTCGGTGCAAGCAGAGCACGTCCGGTAGGGTGATGGCACGCAGGCTGCGTGGGCTACGCCCATGGGACCGTACAGTGTCGACCTGCGACAGCGGATCGTTGACGCCTACCGCAACGGCGAGGGAAGCATGCGAGAAATCGCCGCGCGTTTCGCCGTCGTTCTCAGCACTGTGCAGGAGTATCTCAGTCTCGAGCGGTCGACTGCGAGCGTAGCGCCTCGTCCGCACGGTGGCGGAAGGGCCTCGAAGATCGACGAGGCCGGAGCGCAGCAGCTACGAGCGCTCGTCGACGAGAAAAACGACCGAACCCTGGATGAGCTCATCGAGCTGCTGGAGCATCGCACGGGGGCGCGCGTGAGCCGCCCGACGATGTGCCGCGCGCTGATGCGGCTCGGTTTGACACGAAAAAAAAGACGCTATGTGCAAGCGAACAGGACAGGCCCGATGTCCAAGTCGCGCGTCGGAGGTTCCGCCGCCGAGCGCGGGCGGCGGGTGCGCGTCGGCTGATCTTCGTTGACGAATTCGGCGCTCATCTGGGCATGGCGCGCCGTCATGGGCGTGCGCCTCGTGGGAGGCGCGCGTACGGCAAAGTCCCCGCCAATCCGGACCCGAACATCACGCTGGTGATGGGGCTTGGCTTGCGAGGTGTCGTCGCACCGTGGGCCTTCAAGGGGCCGATGAACGGTGAGCACTTCGACGTTTACGTGCGCCAGGTGCTCATGCCCGAGCTGAAGCCCGGAGACGTGGTCATCGTCGACGGCCTTGGCGCGCATCGCCTACGTGGCGTGCGCCAGGCGCTTCGTACCCGAGGCGTCCGCTACTGGATTCTGCCCGCCTACTCGCCGGACTTGTCGCCGGTGGAGAACTGCGGCTCCAAGGTCAAGGAGGCACTTCGCGCCGCCGCTCCGCGCACCGTGCCGGCGGTTTACGACGCGATGGTCCGGGGGGTCGACAAGGTCTTCCGACAGGACGCGCAGGGCTGGTTCGCGCTGAAAGGCTACGTCCGACGACCTCGTCGTCCTACTCGGCGGCGCCCAGTCCGGTCGCAGGCTCCTGCGCGCGTTGGTCGAGCCCATGCCCCGCCGAATGCTGGGTGTACCGCACTCGAACGAAAACCGCTCTAGTCGTCAAGGGAGACCTCACGAAGCGGCTCGCCTCCATCGATGTAAAGGCGGCCCCCCTCGCGCAAGGCGCTGCGAATCCGCTGCCTGGCGATACGCCCAACCTCCGGGTGACGGCCGTCGAGCGCGCCAACCCGGACCGCGAACGCAATGTCATAAGGCCTTTCGCCCTCCTCCAGCTCGAGCTCCTCGATCGCCACATGGCGAAAGCTCAGATGGCCAGAGGTTAGCTCAGCCGCTGATCCCGCCATGGCCTGCGCGATCGCCTTGGCCGAGCGGTCGATCGCCAGAACATGCCCCCCGCCGATTCGCCTGGCAACAGCGCGCGCCGCAACCCCAGGGCCGCAACCGATCTCCAGGACACGAAGCCCCGGCCTCAACGGTAGGGCTTCCACGATCGCTGCAAGTCTGGACGACAGCTCACGGGGCATTCGGGTCAACCTTGCGACGCGCGGCGTCCCATGGCCGCGAGCGCCGCGGCCGCCGCGAGCTTGTGTTTCGCTTGCCATGGCGGTCCGATCGATCGGCCCATCGCGTGCAGGAAGGCGTCGACGTCCTCGAGGCCGAGCGTCGCCGCCGCCTCGCGAAACACGCGCTCGCGGTCGTACCAATGCACGGACCAGCCGCGCGCCTCGGCTGCGGCCGCGAGGGCCTCGCGATACATGACGGAGTCGGCGACGGTCTGCGCGCGATTGTCGGCGATCCGCTCCTCGGTCGTCGGCGGAAGCGTGGGGCACACGCGGATCGCGATGCCCGCGATCGGCGCGGGCACCGCTGCGGCCAGCGCCTCGAGGCCCTCGCGCGCGCCGCGCGCGGCCGACGCGCGCACGCGCTCGACGAGCGCCACGGCGTCGGCGAGCGAAATCGGCCGCGCCCACGGGCTGTCGAGGTAACGGCCGACCGCCCACGACCCTTCGTGGTGATGCGGGTGCGTCGGCAGGCCCTGATCGGTGAGGTCGACGCGCCGGCGATCGAGGAGCTCGCCGCCGGGCGCGACAGTGACGAGCACCGCCGAGTTGCCGTGCTCGGCGACGCCGACGGTCGCGGCTCGCTGCGTGCGCTCTCTCGCCATGGGGTTCTGAAGATCTGACCAACGATCCGTCGACGGGTCAACCGAAGCCGCCGGACCAGGTCTGTCTAGATCGTCACCTTTTGTGACGTCCCCACGGCGAACCGCCCTTCAGTCGATCGCGAAGGTCGACAGGCGGGCGGCTCCACGGAACACGAGGTAGACGTCGCGTCGCCCGTAAGCGCCGTCGAGCTCGGCGTTCGCGGTGGCGTACGCGTACACGTCCCCCGTGCTCGGCACGACGGCGGTCCCCACCAGCTTGCCGCGGACCGGATCGTCGAGCCGGATCTCGACGAGCGCGTCGCCCGCCTCGACGCGGGCGAACCCGCCGCTGAAGTGGCTGGCGCCGCTGCCCAGCTCCACATCGGAGAAGCGGAGCCAGTCGCCCGCGGTGGCGCCTACGGCGTCGCCCCACTCCTTGCTCTCGTCGACCAGCTCGACGCCGGCGTAGTCGTCGAAGTCGACGGCCCGCGTCTCGCGGGCGAGGTCGCGCGCCGGGATGCGCTCGCCGCGCACGCGCACGGTCGTGCGGCGGCGGATGTCCGCCGAGGAGGAGCCGACCATCAGCTCGACGCCGGACGCCTCGAGGACCCAGCGGCCCCGCGTCACGTCCCAGTGGGCGAGGTCGGAGGCGGCGAAATCGAGCTCGACCGTCCGCGTCTCGCCCGGCGCGAGGTGGATCCGCCGAAACGCCCGCAGCTGCTTGGAGGGCTGCGGATCGCGCGACGGCGGCTGGCGGCTGTAGAGCTGAACGACCTCGTCGCCGGCCCGCAGGCTCCTGTTCGTGACGTCGACGCGCACCGAGATCGTGTCGCCGGCCTCGACAGACCGGGCGCTCAGCTGGAGGTTGTCGTACCCGAAGGTCGAGTACGACAGCCCGTACCCGAACGGATAGAGAGGATCACCGTCGAAGTAGAGATAGGTCCGCCGCGCCTTGATGATGTCGTACTCGAGGATGTCCGGCAGGTCGTCCGCCGAGCGGTACCAGGTCTGGGTCAGCCGCCCGGCAGGGTTGTGATCGCCGAAGAGGACGTCGGAGATGGCATGGCCGGTCTCCTGGCCCGCGTGGGTGGTCCACAGGATGGCGGGGACGTGGGACTTCTCCCACGGGATGGTCATCGGATAGCTGGTCTCGAGCACGACGATGGTGCGCGGATTGGCGGCGACCACCGCCCGCACCAGGGCGGACTGCCCCTCGGCCAGCGCCATCGTCGTGCGGTCGTGATCCTCCCGCCCGTTGATGAACGGCATGCTGCCGACGACGACCACGGCGGCATCGGCGCCCGTCGCCGCGCGCACGGCTTCGTCGACGCCGCTCCGGACCACGTCGACCTCGAAGCGAGCCGCGTCGGCCGCCTCGGTCGCGGTCAGGGCGAGCGCGCCGTCCTCGGCGATGGTCAGGTAGACCTCGGGGCCGGCCCAGTCGAACGCCTTCTCGTATCCGGCGTAGCGGATGACGTGCGTGCCGTCGCCCTGCGGCTCGAGGACGAACTGCTGCTGGACGAACCAGTCGTACGGCTGGGCGGCCCGGTTCGCGAAGTTGGCGCCGAAGTTGAAGCGGTCGACCACCTTGCCGTTGGCCGCGCTCCGCAACGTGACGATGCCCTGCCCCCAGTCGAACACGTCGAACTCCTCGGTGGGACCCGCGCTGGCCGCGCTGACGCGGAGGATGTCCCCGTCGTCGTCCGCGCCGGCGGTCACGTAACGGCCGCTCGCGACGTCGCGCAGCACGATCCGGTCCACGCCCTCGCTGGAGACGACAGCGGCGCCGCCGAGCCGCTCGCGGATGCCGTCCACAGGCGTGACCCGGTACGGGAGCGCCCCGGAGTACCAGTCCGTGTAAAGCGTGTCCGCGAGGGGCCCGACGACCGCGATCCGCCGCGTGGTCGACGGGTCCAGCGGCAGGAGGCGACGCTTGTTCTCGAGCAGCACCATGGCCTCGTCGGCGGCCCGGCGGGCCAGCTGGCGGTGCGCCGGGCTGTCGATGACGTCGGGCCCGATGCCGGCGAAGGGGCCGCCCTGCGGATCGAAATCGCCGAGTCGGAGGCGGACGGAGAGGACGTGCTCGACGGAGGCGTCGACGTCCTCCTCGGCGAGGAGCCCTTGCGCGAGCGCCGAGCGGAGGATCGCGAGGGTGGGCGCGCTGTCGTTGTTGTCGACGGTGAAGCTGTCCACGCCGGCCAGGAGCGTGGCCGCGAAGGCCTCCTCGCTCGTGGCGAAGTACCGCTGCGAGCTGGTCAAGTTGGAGGGAGCCCAGGCGTCGGACACGTTGTAGAGCGTCTTCTGCGTCCAGCTCCGCACGACGTCGCCGACATCCGGGTTGACGGTGGCCGGTCTGCCGTTCACCAGGTTGTAGGACGTCATGACGCCGGTCACGGCGTCGGCGGCGATGGGCATCTTGAAGGCCAGCTCGTCATACTCGTGCTTCACGCGGGGGCGCAGGCTCGACGACGTGGTGTCACGATGGATCTCGTTGTTGTTGGCGAGGAAGTGCTTGAGGACCGGCGCGGTCTTCAGGTAGAGCGGGTCGTCCCCCTCGAGGCCGCGCCCGTAGGCGGTGGCGATCACACCGGAGAGGAGCGGGTCCTCGGAATAGCCCTCCTCGTTGCGCCCCCAGCGCGGGTCGCGCAGGAGGTTGACCACGGGCGCCCATACCTGCAGACCCCAGACGCGAGGGGCGAGCGCGTGATAGCCGCGGACCTCGTCTCCGACAGCCTCGCCGACCTGCCGGATGAGCTCCGGGTTCCACGTCGTCGCCAGGCCGATCGCCTGCGGGAACACCGTGCCGGTCGCCGTCACGACGGCGCCGCCGTTGTCGCGATCGGTCGACCAGCCCACTCCATGCAGCGCCTCGGTGCCGGCCTTGAAGTCCGGAACGCCGAGCCGCGGAATGGCAGGCTGGAACTGGTGCAAGAGCGAGAGCTTCTCGTCGAGCGTGAGCCGGTCGAGGAGGTCGTGGACGCGGACCTCGATCGGCAGACCGGGATCCTGGAACGGCAGCATGTCACCCGCGCTCGAGGCCGAGGGGTGAAACGCCAGCGCGATGGCGAACGAAACGGAAGCAGCGATTGAGCGAGATCTCTTCATCGGTCGTTTCCTCTGGGGCCGGGCGCCGTGGCTCAGCCCTTCTCTTCCAGCGTGATGACCAGCTCGCGGCCGGCCGCCCTGACCAGCGCTCCCCGCGGGTGCTCCGCGCGCTCCCCGCCTTCGACGGCCACGACGCGGCGGTTGACGAGGAGGACGTTCCAGGCACCCGGGGCGCCCGCGGCCTGCACCCGCACCACCGGGCCGCGCCGGGACGTGGTGAACGTCGTGCCCGCGTCCCCGTCCGCGCCCGGGATCACCGTGGTGACGCGGGCGCCGTCCGCCGGCTCGTACACGCGCAGCGTCACGCCGTTCGCATGGTCGTAGTCGGGACGGTCCTCCACCGCGCCCTCGGGGATCACCGCCCCCGGCCGGACGAGCAGCGGCGCGCTGTCGAACCCGTGGCGCTCGCGCACCCAGCGGCCGCCCTCGACGCGCTCCCCCGTGAGATAGTGCGTCCACGCGCCGCGCGGCACGTAATAGGAGACCTCCCCGTCGGCGGAGAAGACGGGCGCCACGAGCAGGTCGTCGCCCAGCATGTACTGCCGCTCCAGGTGCGTGCAGGCCGGGTCGTCCGGGAACTCGACGACCATCGCGCGCATCATCGGCGAGCCCTCGCCGTACGCCTGCCGCGCGGCCCCGGCCAGGTAGGGCATCAGCCGCATCTTCAGCCGGGTGAAGCGCCGCAGCACCTCCACACACTCCTCGTCGAACAGCCATGGCACCCGGTAGGAGCCGCTTCCGTGCAGCCGGCTGTGCGACGACAAGAGCCCGAACGCGATCCATCGTTTGAACACCGCCGGGTCGGGGGTGCCCTCGAACCCGCCGATGTCGTGGCTCCAGAAGCCGAAGCCCGTCATGCCCAGCGACAGGCCGCCCCGCAGGCTCTCCCCCATCCCCTCGAACGTCGACTCGCAGTCTCCGCCCCAGTGCACCGGGAACTGCTGCCCGCCCGCCGTGGCCGAGCGGGCGAACACGACCGCCTCGCCCTCGCCGCGCCGCTTGCGCAAGAGCTCGAACACCGTCTGGTTGTAGAGGTGGGTATAGTAGTTGTGCGCGCGTTCGGGGTCGGACCCGTCGTGGTAGACGACGTCGGTGGGGATGCGCTCGCCGAAGTCGGTCTTGAAGCAGTCCACGCCCATGTCGAGCAACGCGTCGAGCTTGGCGGCGTACCACGCGCGGGCCTCGGGGTTGGTGAAGTCGACAATGGCCATGCCCGGCTGCCACAGGTCCCACTGCCACACGTCGCCGTTCGGGCGCCGCAGCAGGTAGCCGCGCGCCCTGCCCTCCTCGAACAGCGGCGAGCGCTGCCCGATGTAGGGGTTGATCCAGACGCAGATGCGCAGGCCGCGCTCCCTGAGCCGGCGCAGCATCCCGGGCGGGTCGGGGAACACGCGCGGGTCCCACTCGAAATCGCACCACCGGAACTCGCGCATCCAGAAGCAGTCGAAGTGGAACACGCTGAGCGGCAGGCCCCGCTCGGCCATCCCGTCGATGAACGAGGTGACGGTCGCCTCGTCGTAATCGGTGATGAACGAGGTGGACAGCCACAGCCCGTACGACCAGCCCGGCACCCGCGCGGGCCGCCCGGTGAGCGCGGTGTACTTGCGCAGGATCTCCCTCGGCGTCGGCCCGTAGATGAGGAAGTAGCGCATCGATTGGCCCTCGACGCTGAACTGCGTCCGCGACACCGCCTCGGAGGCCACCTCGAACGACACGCGCCCGGGATGGTCGACGAATACGCCGTAGCCCGCGTTGGTGAGGAAGAACGGCGCGTTCTTGTACGCGTGCTCGCTGGACGTGCCGCCGTCGTTGTTCCAGATCTCCACGACCTGGCCGTTCTTGACCAGCGGCCCGAACCGCTCGCCGAGGCCGTACACGAAGTGGTCCACGCCTAGGTGGAGTTGCTCGCGCACGTAGTGGCGGCCGTCGTCGGTGTCGATGATCGCCATCGCCTTCCGCGCGCTGCCGGTGAGGCGGCGGCCCCCGGCCAGGAAGTCCAGCCTCCACCCCTCGCCGCGCCCGACCCGCACCGACAGCGCGCCGGAGGTCAGCGTGGCCGCGTCCTCGTCCACCGTCACCTCCCCGGTCGGGTCGGTGGCCAGCTCGAACGCCGGGCCGCGGGGCCGCTCGCCCGCGAAGTGCGTGATGGTGACGCCGATGACGTCCGGCATCGGGGATGCGCAGGTGACGGTCACCACCGGCCCCTTGAGCAGGTCGCCGCGGTGCCGGATCCGCTGGACGGGCGCGTGCACGACGAACGACGCCGGCCCGGCGTCGACGTCGAGGACCTCCATCGGGTAGACCGCGTGCACACCCTTGCACATCTCCCAGTAACCGTCAGTGAACTTCATTCTTTGATCGCTCCTGCTGTGAGTCCGCGCGATAGCGTGCGCTGGAAGATGAGGTAGAAGACAACGGTCGGCAGCAGGCCGAGCAGCGCGGCGGCGCTGGACATGGTGGCGTCCATCAGCCGCTGTCCCTGCAGCACGCCGAGCGCGACCGAGACCGTCTGGTTGTCGTTGGAGATGAGGAAGATGAGGGGGATCAGGAACTCGTTCCAGGTCCAGATGAAGAAGAAGACGAGCATCACGGTCAGCGTGGGCCGCACGACCGGCACGACCACCCGCCACAGGATCTGCCACCGGCTCGCGCCGTCTATCCGCGCCGCATCCAGCAGCGGCCGGGGGAACGCCGCCATCACCGACGACAGCAGGTAAGTGCCGAACGCGCTCTGGATGACGGTGAACACGATGATGACGCTGACCCGGGTGTCGTAGAGCCCGAGCTTGTTGGCCAGGTAGTACAGCGGGTAGACCAGCGACTCCTGCGGCAGCGTGTTGGCCATCAGCAGCAGGACCAGCACCCACATCCGGCCCTTGATCCGGCCGATGCCCAGTGCGTAGGCGTTCAGCACCGACAAAAGGACCGCCAGCACGGCCACCGAGCCGCTGATGAGCAGGCTGTTGAGCAGCACGTGGCCGAAGCCGACGCGCTCCCAGAAGTCCCTGATCCCCTCGAGATGGAATCCCTCCGGCGGGGCGAGCGGGCCGTTGGCGGTGTACTCCGCCGGCGTCTTCAGCGCGTTGAAGACCACCACGGCAAAGGGGATCAGCATGATCGCGGCCATCGCGGCCAGCGCCGCCAGCACCGCGTAGGCCGACGGACCCCGGCGGCGCCGCCGCGGCCGGCTGCGCGCGGGTGCGCTCACCGGGCTTTTGGCCAGCGTCGTGGTCACCGCTCCTCCCCCAGCTCACGGCCCTGCAGCCGCAGAAAGACGATGGTGAGCGCGATGACGATCAGCGTCAGCACGGTGGCGATCGCCGAGCCGTAGCCGACGTCGGTCTTCTCGAAGAAATGGACGTAGGAGTAGTAGGACGGCACGTTGGTCGCGCCTCCCGGGCCGCCCCTGGTGAGCACGAAGATGTGCGGGAATGCCTTGAGCGCGGCGATCGTCGTCCACAGCAGCACCACGAAGATCTCGGGCCTGATCTGCGGGATCGTGATGTACCAGAAGCGCTGCGCCCACGAGGCCCCGTCGATCTCGGCCGCCTCGTAGAGCGAGGGGTCCACGCGCTGCAGCCCGGACATGAAGATCACGAGGGGGAATCCGATCTGGATCCAGACCATGACCCCCATGACGCTCCACAGCGCGGTGGCGGGATCGCCGAGCCAGTCGTGCGCGAGCGAGCCGAGCCCGATCGCGTGCAGCAGGACGTTCACCGCGCCGTTCTCGGGGGCGAGCAGCCAGCTCCACACGATGCCCGCGATGACGATCGGCAGGACCTGCGGCAGGTAGATGCAGGCGCGCAGGGCGCTGGCGGTGCGCGGGCCGAAGTGCCGGTCGATCAGGTCGGTCAGGACGGAGGCCAGCACGAGCCCGATCATCGTCGGGAGGATCGCCATCCCGACGATGACCAGCGCGTTGTGCCGGAACGACGCCCAGAATTCGCCGTCCGTCGCCAGCTCCCGGTAGTTGTCCAGCCCCACCCACGTCGGGGTGCCGACGCCGGCCCACTCGGTGAAGCTGGTCCCGATGTTCATCAGGAACGGCACCCCGATGACCCCGGTGAACAGCAGCAGCCCGGGGATCAGGTAGGGCAGGTAGACGAGCCGGTCACGCCCTGTCAAGCTGCGTGCTGTCACTTGGGCAGGCCACTGTCGTAGGTCTTCTGGAGGCCGCTGAGCACCGACTGCGGCGAATCGCCGTTCATGAGCTTCTGGGTCTGCGAGACCCACTGGTCGTAGAAGCCCGGGGCCGGCCAGTCCGGGTAGTACGCCAGGCCGTTCGACTGGGCGAGGGTGTTGAAGCCGTCGATGAGCTTCTTGGCCCTGGGCTCGGTGATGGCCGAGCTGTCGGCCGCCACCGGGACGCCGCCCGCGTTGCCGAGGATGTTCTGGATCTTCTTGTTCAGCGTGATGTCGATGAAGTCGTAGGCGAGCTGCTTGTTCTTCGATCCCTTCGGGACGACCCACAGGTTGCCGCCCGAGCCGAGGGTCATCTTCGCGCCGGGCCACACGAAGATGTCCCAGTCGAACTTGGCCTCCTTGGCCACGCGCCCGAACCACCAGTTCCCGGAGAACATCATCGGGAACTTGCCGCTCATGAACGCCACGCCGGCGTCCTCGCCCTTGGTGCTGACCGAGCTCTTGGCGATGTAGCCCTTCGTCACCCAGTCGGCGAACGTGGTCGCCGCGTACGTCCATGCCGGGTCGGTGAAGTCGGTCTTGCCGGTGTAGCGCTGGAACGCGTTCACCCACGGCTCGTCGGCCTTGTCCAGCGCGAGCTGGTAGACGTACTGCTGCGCCATGTACTCGGCGCCGGCGTTGGCCAGCGGCGTGACGCCCTTGGCGACGAACGCGTCCATCACCTTGGTGAGCTCGTCGAACGTGGTCGGGACCTTGACGTCGTATTTCTTGAACAGGTCCTTGTTGTAATAGACCTGCGTGTACTCGGCGTACGTGGGCACCCCGTACCACTTGTCGCCGCCCATGATGCCCTTGTCGTCGTACTTGGCGACGACCTGGACGCTCGGGCTGATCAGCTTGTCCCAGCCCCGCTTTTTGACCTCGGGGGTGATCTCCTCGAGCAGGCCCTGCCTGGAGAGCAGCCCGGCGGTCGCGTTGCCCTTGTTGTACTCCATGACGTCGGGGGCGCTGTTGGAGTTCACGATCATGGGCGCGGTCTTCTGGATCTGCTCGAAGCCCTTCAACTCGAGCTTGACCTTCACGCCCGGATGGGTGGCCTCGAACTCCTTGATGGCCTCGTTCCAGGCCACGCCCATGCCGCTCTCGGGAGCCTCGTAGTGCCAGACCCGCAGCTCCTTGCCGCCGGAGTCGCCGCCGTCGCTGCGGCCGCACGCGACCAGCGTCAGGGACCCTGCGGCGAGCACGGCGAGCAGCGCTGCGCCCGTGACTCTCTTGATCATAAATTTCCTCCGGGGTGAGAAACGGGCATCGGCCCTCCTTTTCGAAGCGCTCCGAGCGCAGGGATGATAGATCGCATGTGAACGTTAACACAACAGGGAAACCAGACAAACGCTCGTCGCATGTTCACCCGGGAGAATGTGGGTGGCCGTCGCCACCAGGCGCACCGGGAGGCAGCACCCATGAAGATCGTGGGGAGAGTGAAGCCGCCAAGGCACCGAGAGAACACAGGGATATCGCTTCTCGCGGCGTCCTCGGCGCCTCGGCGGTTTGTCGTTCTCTCGTCCTCGTCCGAGCACCGATTGGCCGCCTGTAGCTCTCCCATCCGAGCGCCGCACCAGGGTGGCGCCGGTAGGACGCCGCGCGGTCCGGTGGATCCAGGAGAGCGATGCGACGCAAGCCATCGATCGTGCTCTCCTCGGCGGCGCTCCTCCTCGCGACCGCCGGGGCCGGCGGCGCCCTCGCCAGCCCGCGCCCGGCCGCGAGCGGGCCGGCGAGGACGCGGTCGTCCATGGACGGCCGGCGCCGCGTCGCCGTCGAGCGGCTCGGGCCGGCACAGCGCTGGGCGCGTCGGGCGGCGCGCTCTCGCCGGTGCGGCTCCACTCCCCCGGCGGCCGCACGGTCCAGGCGAGCGTGGGGTCCGGCGGCGGCAGCGACAGCACCGTCTTGGCCTTGGCCGGCGCTGTCGGGGATGGCGGCCGAGATGGCACAGGACCGGAGCAGGCGTGGACCAGCGCTACAATGGTTCACGCGGCGATGAAATTGAATTACATCTTTGGATACCGCAGCAAAACCCATAACCTCACAACAGAATAATATGGATCTGGGATTAGAGAACAAAGTCGTCATGGTCACCGGGGGCGCCAGAGGTATCGGAGAAGGTATCGTACGAGCGCTCGCAGAGGAGAAAGCCATCCCGGTAATCATTGGACGCGATGAGAGCGACAATTCAAAGGTATGCCGATCGATCGTTTCGCAAGGATCCAGGTGCGGATACGTGACCGCCGAGCTCACGTCAAATGACGGATGCAGACGGGCCGCCGAAGAGACAATTTCAAAATTCGAGAGGATCGACGCGCTCGTCAACAACGCAGGCGTAAATGACGGCGTGGGCCTGGCCTCGGGGAGCTATGAAAAATTCATCGACTCGCTTCACAGAAACCTGATTCATTATTATTTGATGGCGCACTATTCGTTGCCGGAATTGATTCGCAACAAGGGTTCGATTGTCAACATCGGATCGAAGACAGCCGAGACAGGGCAGGGCAATACGTCGGCATATGCGGCCTCCAACGGCGGGCGGAACGCGCTCACGCGCGAATGGGCGGTGGAGCTTCTGCCCTACGAGGTTCGGGTAAACTCTGTAATCGTCGCAGAATGTTATACCCCGTCATATGACACCTGGATCAAGACCTTTCCTGACCCGGAAGAAAAATTGAAGCTAATAAACGAAAGAATTCCATTGGGGAAACGGATGACCACAAAGGAGGAGATCGCCGCGATGGCGGTTTTTTTGCTCTCACAAAAATCCTCGCACATCACCGGGCAGCTCATTCATGTGGATGGAGGATATGTGCACCTCGATCGGGCACTGCTTTAATTTGATGCGTCAAGCTCCTCGACGCGGGCGCGCGAACGGTGGTCGGCTCCACCGGGGGCTCTGCGCCACGACCGTCGACGGCAAGCTCTTGAGAAGGGCTAGCTCCGCGTCGCCCAGCGATGAGGCAGCCCCGGGACCGGAGCCGTCCGGGGCCAGGTTGAACGCCGTGCCGACCTTGCCGCCGGAGTCGCCGCCGTCGCTGCGACCGCACGCGACCAGCGTCAGGGACCCTGCGGCGAGCACGGCGAGCAGCGCTGCGCCCTTGACTCTTCCGATCATAAATTTCCTCCGGGACAAGAAACGGACATCGGCCCTCCTTGTCGAAGCGCTTCGGGTTGCCAGGATGTTTACCCGCATGTTAACGTTAACACAACCGGTTAAGTCAATGAAAGTTCGCTGACCACGCGTTCATCGAGGCGGAGCGGTTGCGCCGAAGATGTCATCACGCTGCGCCGTGGAGTCAGGCTTACCCGCGTTATGACGGCTCTCTCTTGCGTTGGAGCAGATGGATGAACGTACGACTCGTTGCAGGTATTTTCGTGCTGGCGCTGTCGGCAGCCGCAGGATGCGGAGACGATGACGGCCACGGCGGCGCCGGCGGCAATGGCGGCTCCGGCGGCGCTGGCGGTGCCGGAGGCGTCGACGCCACGAGCACCGGAACTGGCACCGGCGGCGCCGGCGGCGCAGAGCCCACCGGCACCGGCGGCGCCGGCGGCGCCGGCGGCGCCGGCGGCGCAGAGCCCACCGGCACCGGCGGCGCCGGCGGCGCAGAGCCCACCGGCACCGGCGGCGCCGAACCCACCGGCACCGGCGGCGCCGAACCCACCGGCACCGGCGGCGCCGGCGGCGCCGAGCCCACCGGCACCGGCGGCGCCGAGCCCACCGGCACCGGCGGGGCCGAACCCACCGGCGGCGGCGGCGGGGCCCAGCCCACCGGCACCGGCGGCGCCGGCGGGGCCCAGCCCACCGGCACCGGCGGCGCCGGTGGCGCCGAGCCCACCGGCGGCGGCGGCGGGGCCGAACCCACCGGCACCGGCGGCGCCGGCGGCGCCGGCGGCGCAGAGCCCACCGGCACCGGCGGCGCCGGCGGCGAGCCCACCGGCACCGGCGGCGGGCCGGCGGGCACGCTGTACGAGGCCTGCGCGATGGACGCTGAGTGCACCGAGGGCATCTGCCTCTCCGAGGAGGAATTCGGATACCCGTCTGGGCTCTGCTCGGCCCTGTGTGATCCCGCGGCCGAGCCAACGCCGGGCGGAGAGTGCGACGGCGGGATCTGTCTCGATCTCTTCGATGGCGAGGGCGCGTGCCTGGCGCTCTGCAGCGCGTCGTCAGAGTGCCGCGACGGGTATGCCTGCGAGGACGTCGGCGGCGGCATCCGGGCCTGCGTCCCGAGGTGCACCTCGAACGCGCAGTGCCCCTCGCGCGGCGCGTGCGACCTCCTGAGCGGCGTCTGCACGCTCGGCGAGACGGATTGCACGAACTACGAGGACGACGACGGGGACGGGTCCTACGACTGCGCGGACACCGACTGCGCCGCGACCTGCACCCCGATCGCCGAGGCCGCCTGCGCGAGCGCGACGCCCATCGTCGCGACGACGATCCACGGCGACACGTCGGGGAGCACGAGCGGGCTGGAAGGGACCTGCTTCCTCGGCAACACCGGGCACGGACCGGAAGAGATCCACCTGTTCACGCCGCCCACCGGGCAGTCGGGCATGCTCGTGGTCGAGCTCGAGTCGCCGACCGATCACAGCGTCTACGCCCGCAGCGCGTGCGCGGACATGCGCTCCGAGATCGACTGCTCCGACGAGAGCTCCCCCTACGACGGTCTGCCCGACGAAGAGCGGATCGAGATCTACGTGCGCGACGGCCAGACCGTGCCGATCGTCGTCGACGCCTACGAGCCGGGGGAGGCCGGTCCCTACACGCTGAACGTCAGCTTCACGCCGATCGTCTGCGGCGACGGGACCGTCGACTCGACCGAGGCGTGCGACGACGGCAACACGACGAGCGGCGATGGATGCTCCGCCACGTGCGCCTACGAGCCCGACGCGCTGTGCGAGGACGCGGCCGAGCTCGTCATCGGCGAGAACGCGGGCAGCACGGCGGCCGGTACGGCGGCGTTCGAAGGCAGCTGCCTCGGATGGGACCTGCCGGAGGCGATCCACAGGTTCACGCCGCCGAGCGACGGCACGCTCACGCTGACGCTGTCCGCGGAGGCCGACCTGGGCTTCTACGTGCGCGAGAGCTGCGCGGACTTCGGCTCCGAGATCGAGTGCGCCGACGACGGAGGCCGCGGCGATGACGAGACGCTCGCGATCGATGTCACCCGCGGCGAGCCCGTGTTCGTCATCGTCGACACCTACATGCCGATCGGCGGAGGCCCCTACACGCTCACCGTCGCCTTCACCCCCGCTCCCTGAGCGCCCGCGCGCCGTCCGACGCGCCAGGGTGCCCTCTCAGGGCTGCAGGACGGGGACGCCGGAGAGCCCGTCGGCCGCGCGCCCGCGCCGCGGGAGCGGCGCGCCGGGGGCATCGACCGAGACCGGCGTATCGCCGGTCTCGAGGTCGATCTCGCGCTTCGGCGCGGCGGGCCGGGGCGCCCTCGAGTCGAGCAGCGCCACGCGGCGGTATCCGAGCTCCACGAGCTCGCGGGCGGCGACGGCGAGGTCGAGGCCCGCGGTGGGCTCGGCGCCGGGGTCGGCCGAGGGCGGGATGTAGACCACCGCGCCCGCGCCCGCGGCCTCGATGTCCCGCAGGGCGCCGAACAGGTCCGCGTCGCCGAGGAGGTCCGAGACGAGCGCCGCGCGGTGGGTGTACACGACGGCGCGGCCGTCCGCGGGCGGCGGCGCGCCGTGCGTCAGGAGGAGCAGCTGCCGGCCCTGGCGCAGCTGGAACGTGTGCGCCCGCCACTCGCCGCTCAGGCCCGCGGGGTGGAACGGCGCGGTCCGGACGCGCGCGGCGACGTCCTCGCGCTGCACCCGGTGGCGGATGACGTCCCCGATGGTGACGATCGGCAGCCCGTGCCGCGCCCCGAAGCGCGCGAGGTCCCGCCGGCGCGCCATCGTGCCGTCGTCGTTCATGATCTCGCAGATGACGGCCGCCGGGCTCGCCCCGGCGAGCCGCGCGAGGTCGACCGCGCCCTCGGTGTGGCCTTCGCGCTCGAGCACCCCGCCGCGGCGCGCGCGGAGCGGGAAGACGTGCCCCGGCGACACGAGGTCGCGCGGCGACGCGTCCCGGGCGATGGCGGCCGCGACGGTGCGCGCCCGGTCGCGGGCGCTGATGCCGGTCGAGACGCCCTCGCGCGCCTCGATGCTCACCGTGAACGCCGTCGAGCGGCGGGCGCCGGCCCGGGTCGCCATGAGCGGCAGCCCGAGGCGGTCCACCTGCTCCTCCGTGAGCGCCAGGCAGATGAGCCCCCGGCCGTGGGTCGCCATGAAGTTGATGGCCGCCGGCGTCGCGCGCTCCGCCAGGACGACGAGATCGCCCTCGTCCTCGCGCTCCTCGTCGTCCACGAGGATCACCATGCCGCCGGACCGGAGCTGCTCGACGGAAGCCTGCACACGCACCGCTGATGACGAAACTGCCATGGGGCGGCCCGACACGCACGAGGCGTGCCACGGGCCGGCCGCGCTCGATCCTGCCTCGCCGGCGGTGGTCGGATCGGACGCCGAAGGCGGGAGGCGGCCAAGTCCCATCCGCGAGGAGTCCGGCCGGAGATCCGGAGAGAGATTCAACGCAAAGGCGCAAAGGCGCAAAGGCGCAAAGAGAAAATTAAGTATTTTTGCGTCTTTGCGCCCTTTGCGCCTTTGCGTTGAAACTTCTCTTCCCTCGCGAGGCAGATCCCTGGAGAGACTTCTGCGCCGCCGTGCTGGCAAGCCGAGGTGCTGCTGGAGCAGCAACGGATGCGCATCGGGTGCTGCTCCAGCAGCGGCTCGCGCCGGCGGCCTGCGATGCGCCGGCGCGGCGAGCGGCGCGGTCACGCGCCCGGAGCGGCGGCCGGCGGCGGCGACAGCCGATCGATCTCGTGCAGATCGGCGTCGGTCAGCCGGAAGCCCACGGCGGCGGCGTTCGCGCGCACCTGCTCCGGCGTCGTCGCGCCGGCGATCACGGAGGCCACCGCCGGGCGGCTGGCGAGCCACGAGAAGGCCAGCTCCAGCAGGGTGCGGCCCCGGGACGCCGCGTGGGCGCCGAGCGCGGCGGCGATCTGCCGGTTCCGGTCGGTCAGGAAGCGCGCGGTCAGCGGCGCGTCCGGCGCCGAGAGCCGGGCGCCGGCGGGCGCCGCGCCATCGGCCTGGTACTTCCCGGAGAGAAGCCCGCTCGCCAGCGGGAAATACGGCAAGAACGCGATGCCGCGGCGCTTGCTCTCCGCCAGCACGTCCCGCTCGGGCTCGCGCTGGAGCAGGCTGTACTCGTTCTGGACGCTCACGAAGCGCGCTCCGCCCGGGCGGACCGCCTCCTCGGCGCCGCGGATCTGCGCGGCCGAGAAGTTCGAGCTGCCGATCTCGCGCACCTTGCCGGCGCGCACCAGGGCGTCGAGCGCCTCCAGCGTGTCCTCGATCGGCGTCTCGGGGTCGGGGCGGTGCAGCTGGTAGAGGTCGATCCAGTCGGTGCCCAGCCGGCGCAGGCTGTCCTCCACCGCGCGCCGGATGTAGGCCGGCCGCGCGCCGCCCTTGCGCTCGTCGTCGAGCCGGACGCCGAACTTCGTCGCGATGATCACCGAGCTCCGCCGGCTGCCGAGCGCCCGGCCGAGCAGCTCCTCGCTGCGCGTGCCGCCGTAGATGTCCCCCGTGTCGAAGAAGTTGATGCCGGCGTCGATCGCCGCGTCGACGACCGCCGCCGTCCTCTGCTCGTCGATGCGGCCGCCGAAGTTGTTGCACCCGAGGCCCACGACCGACACCTCGAGCGATCCGATCCGTCGCTTCTCCATCGGGTCGCGGGATTGCACGGCCTGTGCCGCCGACGGGCGCGGCGGGCGGGGCGGCGGCCCTGGGGCCCGTCGATCGCCGGAGGCTGCTCTGGCCGCGGCGCAACAGCAGGCCAGCAGCCGTGCTCGCCGGGCAGCAGCGGCGGTGGCCGGGAGGCGGCGAACCGGAGGTGAGGTGGTGGGGATGCGCGGACCGCGCGTGGTCGGTAGCCCGGCACGGCTTCTGCCTGGGAGCCCGCATGACCACCAGCATCCGTCTCACGCTCGACACCCCGGAGCTCGCTCAGGCCTACGAGACCGGCAGCCACCGACAGTTCAACCACGGCAAGCTCCTCGTCGCGGCGCTCGGCGTGCGGCGGGGCCAGCGCGTGCTCGACGTGGGCGCGGGGACGGGCCGCCTGGCCGCGTACGTCGCGGAGCTCGTCGGCGCCGAGGGCAGCGTGGTGGCGATCGATCCCCTGCCCCTGCGCGTGGACATCGCCCGGCAGAAGACGCGCGACAACCTCGCGACCGCGGTCGGGCGCGCCGAGGACCTCTCCGCCTTCGCCGCGCACAGCTTCGACGTGGTGTACCTGAACAGCGTCCTTCACTGGCTGGACCAGGGCCAGAAGGAGCGCGCGCTGCGCGAGGCGGCGCGCGTCCTCAAGCCGGGCGGCAAGATCGGGTTCAGCACCGGATCGCGGGAGAAGCCGCACCAGCTCGACCCGATCCAGCGCAAGGTGCTGGCGGACCTCGGGAAAGAGGCGCAGGGCACGATCCCGCACAAGCTGACGGTCGACGAGGTCCGGGAGCTGCTCCAGCGCACGGGGTTCATCGTGGACACGGTGGAGATCCGCACCTTCGTCGACCACGCCGCCGACGTCGACGAGATCTTGCGGCAGAGCGGGTCGGGCTCGTTCGGCAACCACCTCTCCCACCTCACCTCCGAGGAGAAGCGCGAGGTGCGCGACCGGCTCGCCAGGGAGCTCGAGGCGTGGCGCACGCCGCAGGGGATTCGCCTCGAGCGGAACCTCATCTTCGCGATCGCCCACACGGCGGGCAACTAGCTCCTACGCGCGGCTCACGGCGCCGCGCACTCGAACGACGCGGCGTCGTTCGGATCTCCCGTCCCGCGATATCTCGCGAAGGTCGGATACCTGCAGAGCGGTCGAGTGCGCCCCGGCACGCCGGCGAGGTCCGTGACGACCTCGTCGTCGCCAGGGTCCTTGCCGGTCTCGACCCACCTCTCGAGCGCGCCGAGGCCGTCCCACGACACGTGGAAGACGGTGCTGGCGGCGTGCTGGAACCCCGGCACCTCGTAGTAGCGCAGCATCGCGTCGGTGGCCGCCGCGCCGACCGACGCCTGCAATGCCTCCACGTAGCGCTCCGTCGTCCGCGGGCTCGTCAGCATGTCGCCGGTGCCATGAAGCAGCAGGAGCTTCCCGCCCCGCGCGGCGAAGCCGCCCAACTCGGCGTCGCCCACGTCGGAGCGCGGACAGCTGCTGCACGCGCGCGGCATAGGGGCCGAACGTCCGCGCGTCGAAGGTCCGGTAGTCGAACGACTGGTCGCCGACGACGACGTGGCGCATGAAGCTGTCGACGAGGGCCGCCGCGAACGAATTGGTGAGCGGATCGACGGGGAAGCTCGGCGCGCGCGAGCCAAGGTCGACGGCCTGCACGTGCGGCTCGAGCGGCGAATCGGTCCCGACGCCCTGTGCAGCCGAGTACACGTTGTAACCAGCGAGCTCGGTGTCGCCGCTCGCGAGCGGCGACACCAGGCGTACCGGCGCGTCGATGGCCTCGAAGGCCTGAATCTGCGCGTCGGACAGGCACGCGTCGCCGGCGTCCGCACCATCCGCGCACCGCAGCGCCGTCACGTCGAATTGCTCATTGCAGCGCACGACGTCGCCGACCACGCCGTCGGCCAGACCATCGAGGGCATCGCATTTGGCCAGCACCGCCTCCCATACGAGCTTGCGCTTCGCCGCGTCCGGGAACGCCCCTGGCGCCGACAACGCCCCCAGCATCGCGGTGAGGCCGAGCATCACATTCGTCACGTTGCGCGCCGGGTACAGCACGAGCGCTCCGTCCCAGTCGGCCGGAGAGCGCGCCGCCGCGAAGAGCGCCTCGCGTCCGCCCGTCGAGCTCCCCACCGCGTAGAAGCGCGCCGCGTCGAGCCCGTAATACGCCCGGATGATTTGGCCCGCCACGTCCCGCACCTTCTTGGGGGCGTCGGAGAGCCAGTTGCGATAAGCCTCCTCGTTGGCGAGCGCGGAGGCATCCGCCCCGGGCGAGGCGGCCGTCGATTGGTGTCCACCATCGCTCGCGAACACGGCGTACCCGCGCGCGAGCGGCGCCGGTGCGAGCGCGTTGAGCGAGTTGCCCGTGACGTCGGGGATGACGCCGTCGAAGCCGCCGCCACCGAGCCACAGCGCCTTCTCGTTCCACGGAGTCGGGAGGGCTACCGCCAGGAGGATGGGCGGTGCCTTCGGATCGACGGGGAACACCTCTGCGGAGACAAAGCAATGCGCCGGCTCCGTGACCTGCCCGTCGGTGCGCGCTGGGACCTCCACCGCTGACACGACGTTTGCGCCGCTCGTGGGCAAGCCAATCTGAGCCGCCGTCAAGCGCATCCCCGCGAGCCCGGCGCAGCTCCTGGACTGGGCGTTCTCTCCAGGCTGGTCGTCTCCGCATCCCAAGAGCGCGCCCGTTGCCATCCATGCAGCGCACAGCGCATGAATCCCGCGTCCGATCTTCATGCCGTCACTATCGCCCTGGGTCCGATGACCGTCAATGCGCATGCATGGCAATCCGGTTTCCATCCATGAAAACCGAACAGGCGGAGCCGCGTGGCTCGATCGAGCAGTTTTACGAGCACACGCTCGCTGCGCGCGATCGGACGCCGGTGGCGAGCCACATGGGCCTGCGGGTCCTCGTGACCCACAGGTTCGGGAGGTTCGCTGCCCGCACCGGCGCAGGCGCTCCGCGGGCGCCGCCGTCGCCGTTGCGGGCTTCCCGCGCGCCCGGAGATGTAGTACTCAGAACCCATAGACATGGCTCATCTCGCATCCGTCCTCTTGCCGGTGTGCACGACCTTCCGGTACGCGGTCGCGCTCGCTCCTGGGGCGCCGGCGGACTACGAGGTCGCCGCCGAGCTCTGCGTGCCGCAGGACAGCCCGCGGGACACGGTGCTGCTCACCGTGCACGGCACCACGTACTCGAGCGTGTACTGGGATTTCCCGTACCAGCCGGAGCGCTACTCGTTCGTGCGCTACGCCAACGCGGCGGGCTACGCCACGCTGAACTTCGACCGCATCGGCACCGGAGACAGCGACCGCCCGCCCTCCCTTCAGGTCACAGCGACCGCGCAGGCTTACGTCCATCATCAGCTCGCGGAGGCGCTCCGGAGCGGCGAGCTCGGGCACGCATGGAGCCGGGTGGTGCTCGTCGGCCACTCGCTGGGATCCATCATTTCGGTCCAGCAGGCCGCGACGTACCACGACGTGGACGGCGTCGTGGTCACGGGGTTCTTGCACACCTACGGCCCGGGGTTGCCGCAGCTGCTCCTGAACGCCCATCCGGCCGCGCTCGACCCGAGCTTCGCGGGCTCCGGCCTCGACCTCGGCTATCTGACGACGCGGCCGGGCACCCGCGGTTCGACGTTCTATTACCTCCCGAACGCGGATCCGGCGGTGATCGCCCAGGACGAAGCGACCAAGGGGCTCGGCACGTCCGGCGAGCTCGCCGAGTTCGCGCTGGTCGGCACCGCGCTCACGAGCCTGCAGGTCGACGCGCCGGTGCTCACCGTCGTGGGACGGCACGACACGATATTCTGCGGGATCGCGCCGTGCGGCACCCTGTTCAGCGGGACCACGCTGGAGCCGGCCGCCTACGCGCCGGCCGCGGAGCTGGAGATCGTCGTCGTGCCCAACGCGGGGCACGATCTGAACCTGCAGATCAACGCGCCAACCACGTACGCGGCGATCCGCGGCTGGCTCGACGAGCGCTTCCCGCCGCTCGGGAACTAGGGTTCTCGCCCCGCCAGGGGGGAGCGCTCGATCGCCTCTCGGCTCCGGCGGCGCGACGCTCCCGCCCGGGAGCTGCGCCTGCGCCTGCGCGGGCGCGGACCGCAGCGCGCGGCCCGCGCGCGGTCACCCCTTCGCCTTGCCGTTCGCGTCCCACTCCGCCCAGAAGCGCTCCAGGCCGAGGTCCTTCAGCGCCCGGTTCAGGAAGCGACGATCGGTCCAGGGCTCGACGTCGAAGGTGTTCCGGATCAGACCGAACTTCTTCGAGTCGGCGACCGCCGACTTGTACCGGGCGATGACGTACTCGTCGAGCAGCGGGCTCGCGTTCTGCTTCATGTCCTCGCCCTGCTGCGCTTCCTTGTAGTTCGCGTAGGGCGTGCCCGACTTCGACCACAGCTGGAAGACCTGATTGCGGTTCTTCTCGTCCGCGACCCACGCCGACGACTTCACCGCCAGCGTGATGATGCGCTGCACGATCTCGGGGTGCTCGTTGATGAAGTCCTCCCGCGCGATGATGCCCGAGTTGCTCGGGTAGGTCGGCGAGTCGCCCTTCGTCGTGTACACGATCTTCGCGATGCCCTGATCGCGCAGCGAAAGAAAGTCCGTGCCGCCGAACGCCGCGTCGATGTCCTTCGTGGCCAGCGCCGCCTTCGACGTGGACGTGTCCATGTTGATGGAGCGAATGTCCTTCTCGGTCAGCCCGTGCCCCTCGAGGATCCGGTTCGCGGACAGCTGCGTCGCCGTGCCCTTGGCGTAGGCCACCTTCTTGCCGCGCAGATCCTTGACCCCGTTGATCGGCGAGTCGGAGGGCACCACCAGATAGGCGTGGCCGCGCCGGCTGGCGCTGCCCAGGAGCCGCGTCCGGAGGCCGCTCGCCCGGCCCACCACCGAGGGGAGGTGGCCGTGCGTCCAGATGTCGAGCAGGTTGTTCGCCACCGCCTCGTTCACGGCCGGACCGGCGCCGCGGAAGAAGTTCCACTTCACCTCGATGCCGTCCTTCTTGAACTCCTCGGCGAGGCTGCCCTGAAGGTGCAAGAGGGAGAAGAAGCTGCCCCCCGTGACGGGGCGATTGCCCACGCCCACGCCCGGCACGCCGACGCGGATCACACTGGGCCCAGCAGCACGGGCCCTGCCTGCGAGGAGCGCTCCGGACACCGCCGCCGCAGCGCCCCCCAAGAACTGACGTCTATCCATGGCACGCCGATGTGCACCGGACATGCCATTCGCTGGTTATCCCTGAAATCAGCGCTCCTGCGCGCCACGCTGCTTCCAGGGGAGCACCCGATCCGCAACGATGCTGGCGGGCGGTCCATCGCGCAGGCCGGCCAGGGAGCCGCGCCCGGCCGCGCGCGCCCCGCTCGCCGCTCGCCGCCGGTCCGGGCGCCGCGGCCTCAGCCGCCGAGCCCTCCCGGCCGCGCGCTCGCGAAGACGGCGACGTTCCGCGGCGTCACCTCGGGGTCGAAGACGATCGCCGCCTCGACCTCGTGCCCCTGCTCGCCGAGGGCCATCGCGCGGTCGAGCGAGACCGCGACCTCGGTGAGGCGGGCCAGGAGAGAGCGCGGCAGCGTGAGCCGGCGCATCCGGCCGAACGCCGCGCGCGCCGCGCGCTCGCGCTCGCGGAGCTCGGCGTCGGTCGCCGGCGGGAGGCCCCGCAGCGCGAGCGCCCGCGCCGCGAGCTCGCGCAGCCCGCCGTGCGCGCGCCGCCGGTTGATCCCGCGCATCTCCTCGCCGAGGGCGACGTCGAGCCCGCGGCAGCGGAGCAGCGAGAGCAGCGCGTGCCGCCGCTCGCGCGCCGCGAGCTCCTCGTCCAGGCTGGCCTCGACCCCCGCGCGCCGCGCCGTGAGGTTGGTGAGGCCCAGCGCCTCGCGCCGGAGGACGAGCCCCGCCGCCCTCGCCGCCGCCGACAGCGGCGCGCGCGCCGGCGCGCCGATCTTCTGCAAGCAGCACGAGACGAGCGCGAGGTCGCAGCGCGCCGCCGCCGCCGCGGTCACCATGCGATCGCCGAGCTCCCCGCACGCGTGCAGGCCGACCGGCAGGTCGTCCGGCGCGAACGCGAGCGCCTCCTGGAAGGCGTCGAACGCGACGAAGCGGGCCCGGCCGCCGGCGGCCAGCGCCGAGGCCGTCGCGACGCGGTCGGGCTCGCGCTCGAGGCCGAGCGCGTCGCGGTCGAAGCGCGCGGCGGCGAGGCGGGTGAAGTGCCCGTGCCCCGCGCCCACGTCGACGAGGCGGCGGGCGCGGGCGGCCATGGGCGCCACCGCGCCGAGCAGCGCCTCGAGCTGGAGCCGCTTGCGCGCCGGCACCGCCCGGAGCTCGTCCAGCGACGCCGGCGGGAGCGGCTGGACCGGCCGCCGCGGCAGCCTCGCGGCCTCGTCCGCGGCGCGCGCCAGGGCCGCGAGGCTCGCCGGCGCGCCGCCGAGCCCGGCGATGCACGCGGCGAGCCCGTCGCCCTCGCAGCGGGCGAGATCGGCGTCCGTGAGCGAGAGGAGGAAGCCCGTCCAGCCCCGCGCCTCGCACCAGGCCGGCGGCGCGCCCTCGTCGACGCGCGCCCCGACGATGTCGAGCGCCGGCACGAGCACCTCGAGGGCGCGCGCGAGGCGCTGGGCGACGGTGGGCGGCCTGGGCGACGGGAGCATGCGCGAACCGGAGCGGGGCAAGCAGTACCGGATCCGCGCGACGAGGGCGAGGGCAGGCCGAACCCCTACGAGGACATCGGCGTGAAGAAGGGGCGGGACTGATCCCGCCCGGCCGAGCGCGCGGCCGGAGCCATCCGGCGGGCGCGGGCTCTCCTGCCCGGCGGCGCATGGTAGCGTGGGAGCGCCATGCGCCTGCTCGCCCTCGCGTCTCTCTGCCTCTGGACGTGCGGTTGCGCCCCAGCCCTCTCGACGTTCCAGCCGGCCCACGTGGCCGACAAGGGCCATGTCCAGGCCGAGCTCGGGCTCGACGTCTCGATTCCGACCGGCACCATCGCCTCGCTCATCGACGCCGGCGTCGTGCTGGCGGACGTCGCGGAGTCCCGGGAGCTGTCCGAGCGCGAGCGGCAGACGCTCTTCGAGGCGGGCGGCGCGCTCACGCTGAACCCGCCGTCGGCGACGCCGCACCTCGGGATCGGCTACACCGCGCTCGACCGCTGGGAGCTCAACCTCCGCTATACCGGCAGCGCGCTTCGCCTGGGCACCCGCTATCAGCTCCTGAAGCGCGACAAGGACGGCGTCGACCTGACGGCCGGCGTCGGCGTCGGGCGTTACGTCTTCGGGCTTCCTGTCGCGAGCGTCCTCGGCATCGTCGAGCTCGAGGACTTCACGCGGTGGCAGATCGATCTGCCGATCCAGGTCGGGACGGCGGGCACGTGGTACCGGGTCTGGGGCGGCCCTCGCCTCATGCTCACGACGTTCGACGCCGCCCTCACCGCGGACCTGCCCGCCTTCACCGGATACCCGGGCGAGCGCGAAATCGCCGCGCTCTCCGGCGTCGGGCTGTACCTGGGCGGTCAGGCCGGCGTCGCGTTCGGCTACAAGCACGTGTTCCTGGGCGTCGAGCTCACGCTCGCGGAGATCTTCACGGGCGGCGAGCTCTCCGTGCTCGGGGAGCGGGTGGTCGCGGTGGATCTCGACAGCTTCATCATTTACCCGGCGGTGGGGCTGATGGTTGAGTTCTAGTCGGCGCTCCAATGTCGCAATCACCCCTCCTGACGCCGCGGACAGGGGGGCGCGCGCGTTCGTCAGGGTGGCTAGCCTCGTCCTGCGCGATCGCATCAACGCGCATTTCCGGGCGCGGCGTCGACGCGACGCTGAAGCACCTCGACCCGAGCTATCGACTCCGCGGCGTCCCCGCGTCCCCCTCGGACAGCGTGTTTTGCTGGAACGGGGCGCGACGCGCTCGTGGCATGATGGCCCGCATGAACATCTCGTCGCTCTCGCGCCCGCTCGTGCTCGTCGTCGGTCTCGCCGGTCTCGCCGGCTGTCACAAGGAGGCCCCGGCGCAGGCCCCGCCGCCGGTCGACGCCGCGCCTCGGATGCAGGACCCCGCCGCCGGGACCGGCGCCCCGGCGGGCGACGGCAGCAGCGCCGCGCCGGGCGACGGCAGCAGCGCGGCGACGACCGAGCCCCGGTGCGAGGCGGACGCCGACTGTGTGGTCTCCTGCGCGCGGGTCGGACAGTGCTGCGACCAGCTGTGCCCGCCGTGCGACCAGGCGTACCACCGCGATGCGCTCGCCGCGCTCCAGCAGTGGCGCGCCGAGCGCTGCGCGGCCGAGAGCTGCCCGGTCGCCAAGTGCATGGCGCCGAAGGAGGACTCGGTCGCCCGCTGCAAGGCGGGGCAATGCGTGGTCGAGCGCGTGCCGCACGTCGACCGGTGATCCGCCGCCCGCGCGATCGCCGCTGAACGGCGCGGCCGAGCAGCGCCTCGCGGTGCGTTTCGCCACAGACCGCACCTGCGCCACACCGATCGAGCTCGACGCCATCGGACAGCCCATCTCCGGCGTCCTTCACGCCGAGATCGCCAGCGCCTGGCCCTGCGCTTGCATTGCGTGGGGTCCGGGAACATCGCGATCCCGGCGGCGGACGTCTCTCCAGCCCACGGCTGGAACGTGGAGAATCGTGGATCGGCTCTCGCCGAGGTCGCAGCGGGAGGTCCCTTGGGCATCGAGATCCAGCAAGACCATTTCAAGACCGTCGATTACGGGCTCTTCAAGGCGCGCCTCCAGCAGAACCTCACCGCGCTCGAGATGGTGCTCAGCCGGCCGGGGTTCGGCCTCGGCGACGCGACGATCGGCGCGGAGCTCGAGCTGTTCCTCGTCGACCGGGAGGCGCGCCCCGTGCCGCTCGGGCCCGAGATCGCGCGCGCGGCGGCGAGCCCGATGATCACGCCGGAGATGGGCGCCTTCGACATCGAGCTCAGCACGCAGGCGGTGCCGCTCGCCGGCCGGCCGCTGTCGGCCCTGCGCGAGCAGATGCGCGCGACCGTCGAGGCGATCCGCGCGCGCGCCGCGGCGCGGGGGGCGCGCGTGGTCCCGGTCAGCATCCTGCCGACCTTCCGGCGGCAGGACTTCAGCCCCGCGACGATCACGAACCTGCCCCGGTACCGCGCGCTCGCCGCGGGGCTCTGCCGGCTGCGCAAGGCGCCGTTCCACATCCGGATCGACGGCGCCGAGCCGCTCGAGCTGATGTCGGACGACCCCGCGATGGAGGCGGCGAACACGGCCTTTCAGGTCCACCTCCGGGCCTCGCCCGACGCGTTCGCGCGGCTGTTCAACGCGGCCATGATGATGACCGCGCCCGTCCTCGCGGCCGCGGGCAACTCTCCCACCTTCCTCGGACACCGGCTGTGGCACGAGACGCGGGTGGCGGTGTTCAAGCAGGCCGGCGACGACCGCCCGCCGGAGACCGAGACGGACTGGAAGAAGCCCGCCCGCATCGGCTTCGGGACCGGCTGGGTGCGCGACGGCGCGGCGGAGCTCTTCATGGAGAGCGTCGCGCTGCACGAGCCCATCCTCCCCGTGTGCAGCGACGAGGACGTCATCGCGTGCGCGCGAGCCGGCGGCGTGCCCCAGCTGCACGAGCTCCGCCTGCACCACGGCACCGTCTGGAAGTGGAATCGACCGGTGTACGACCCGGCCGGCGGCGGTCACCTGCGCATCGAGCTGCGCGCCATGCCGTCCGGGCCCACGCTCGACGACATGCTCGCGAACGGGAGCTTCCTGCTCGGGGGGATCCTCGCCCTCGCGCCGACCGTCGGAGAGCTCCTGCCGTCGTTCCCCTTCGGGCTCGCCGCGCGGAACTTCTACCACGCCGCGCAGCACGGCCTCGACGCCGAGCTGGTCTGGCCGGAGGGGCCGGGCGCCGCGCCGAAGGGCGTCCGCGCGCGCGATCTCCTCCTCTCGCTCCTGCCGCGGGTCGAGGAGGGCCTCGTGACCGCGGGGGTCGACGGCGCGGAGGCCCGCCGCTACCTGCAGATCTTCGAGGCGCGGGTCGCCAGGGGCGTCACCGGGGCCGTGTGGCAGCTCCGCGCGCTTTCGGCCCTGGAGCCGCGCGCGCCGTCGCGCGAGGAGGCGCTCCGGCGGATGCTCGAGCGGTACATGGCCGAGGTCGACTCCGGCAACCCCGTGCACGCCTGGGCGCTCCCGGGCGCCGGCTCGACGTGAGGTCGCCATGAGCCGGGACGCCACGAGCTCGCTCGCAGCGCAGATCGACGCGCGGCTCTCCGCGCCGGGGGCGATGGACGCGGCGCGGTTCGCGTCGTTCCTCGAGGGCCAGCGGAGGCTCGGGCTCACGCACGGCGACCGCGCGCTGTGCCGCCACCTCAGGCCCCACCTCATCGCGGAGCAGGACTACGCCGTGGTCGCGCGCGCCGTCGAGCGGATCGCCGCCGCGCTCGAGCGCGTCGCGCGGCGGGCGCTCGTCGACGCCGCCCTCGCCGAGGAGCTGGGGCTCTCCGCGGACGAGCGCGCCCTCGCGGCCCTCGATCCGGGCGAGGGGCCGTTCCTCACGGTCGGCCGGCTCGACATGCTCGTCGCCGAGGGCGGCTTTTCCTTCATCGAATACAACGCCGACTCCCCCGCTGGCATCACCGATCAGCTCCTCATCGAGCGGACGTTGATGGAGCTCCCCCACCTCTCGCCGCTCCGGGGCCTGCAAGGCGTGCGCACGCCCGCGCCGCACCGGGCGCTCCTGCGCGCCCTGCGCGAGGGGTACGCCGCGTGGGGCGGGCGCGAGCCGAGGCCCACGATCGCCATCGTCGACTGGAAAGCCGCCGACACCTTGGCCGAGTTCAAGGCGCTCTCCGACCTGTTCTCGGCCGAGGGGCACCGGACGCGGATCCTCGATCCGGACGAGCTCGAGCGCGACGGAGACCGCCTCTCGGCCGGCGGGGAGCCGATCGATCTCGTCTACCGGCGCGTCATCACGCAGGAGCTCGTCGCGCGGCGCGGCGTGGATCACCCGCTGATCGGCGCCTACCGCGACCGCGCGGCGTACGTGGCGAACTCGTTCCGGACCAAGCCGCTCAACAAGAAGGCGGCGTTCGCGGTGCTGAGCGCCCCCGAGTTCGCCGATCTGTTCTCGCCCGAGCAGCGCGCGGCCATCGCGGAGCACATCCCCTGGACGCGCCGGGTGCGGGCGGGCCGGACCTCGTGGCGCGGGCGCGACGTGGACCTCCTCGAGCTCATCGCCGCCGAGCAGGAGAGCTTCGTGCTGAAGCCGAACGACGATTACGGGGGCAAAGGCGTGCTGCTCGGGTGGCAGACGCCTGCGGACGCGTGGAGAGCGGCTGTCCGCGACGCCGAGGCGCAAAGCGCGATCGTGCAGGAGCGCAGCCGCGCGCGCACGGCGCGCATGCCGACGTTCCGCGACGGCGGCGTGGTCGAGGAGGACGTCTACTTCGACCTTGGCCCCTTCGTGTTCGCCGGCCGCATGGAGGGCGCCATGGTGCGGCTCTCGGCCTCCGCGGTGAGCAACGTCTCCGCGGGTGGCGGGGTCACCGGGCTCTCGATCGTTGACGATGCGCGTTTGAAACGAGAGGAGATTCGCCATGTGTGAGCTCCTTGGCACGGTATCGAACGTGCCGACGGACATCGTGTTCTCGTTCACGGGGCTCGCGCTCCGCGGCGGGCAGACGGGGCCGCACGCGGACGGCTGGGGCGTATCGCTCTATGATGGGCTCTTCGCGCGGACGTTCCTCGAGCCTCACCCGGCGTTCTCGAGCCCGCTCGCGCGGTTCATCCGCGAGAACCCGATCCACACGGCCCTCGCCATCGCGCACGTGCGCAAGATGACGCGCGGCGGAGCGGCCTTGAAGAACACGCACCCTTTCATGCGGGTGCTCCACCGGCGGCACATCGTGTTCGCCCACAACGGCACCTTGCCCAACGTCCGGGATCGGCAGCTCCGCCTCGAGACGCCCATCGGGGACACCGACAGCGAGCATGCCTTCTGCGTCATCCTCGAGGAGCTCCGGGCCGCCTACGGCGCGCAGTACCCGAGCGACGGGCGGGAGCTGGGGAAGATGCTCTATGAGCTGGGAAACGAGCTCGGCAGCGACGGCGTGTTCAACTTCCTGCTCGCGGACGGCGAGCACCTGTTCGCCCGCTGCGGCGACCACCTGTCCTGCATCCTCCGCCGCGCCCCGTTCGGCGAGGCCACGCTCGTGGACGCCGACCTCAAGGTGAACTTCAACGACGTCCACGGCCTCGAGCCCGACGCGCGCATGGCCGTGGTGGCCACCGAGCCGCTCACGCGCGACGAGCTCTGGAGCAAGGCGACGCCCGGCACGCTCTGGGTCTTCCGCGCCGGCGAGCTCGTGGCGACCTACCCCGAGGCCGCGGCGCGGGGCTCGAGCGCGGAGATCGCCGAGCCCGGCCCTCCGGGCTGAGACGCCGTGTCCGCGGCGCGACGTCAGCCGCGCGGCGGCGCGACGTCAGCTGCGCGGCCGCGCGAACAGGCCGCGGAAGAAGTCGCCCACCGTGTGCTCCTTGTAGTCGCGGAACTCGCCGGCATCGAAGTAGACGCCGCCGCACACGCTGCAGCTCTCGTACCAGATGTGCGGCTGCTGCGGGTCGACCATGCGCACCATCGGCGTCGTGCAGCGGGGGCACGGCACGCGCCGGATCTGGTTGTTCTTCCGCCCGACCGCGGGGTCGCCGGTGTCGATCTGCTGCGAGCCGTCCATCGCCTTGAGCGACTCCTTCTCACGGCTGTCGAACCAGATTCCGCCGCACGCGGTGCATCGGTCGACATCGATCCCGCCGAAGGTGACGACATCCATCGAGGCGGTGCATTTCGGGCAGTTCACGTCGCGCTCCAGTGCGGCCGGCGCCGCGGTCGGACGCGATGCTATCAGACGAGCCGGATCGCGGGAAGCGCCGGCGTCACGTGTAGCACGCCGGCGCGAGCCGCAGCGCCTGGACGAGCGCCGGATCGTGGCCGAGGAGGAGCGCGCCGCGGCGCTCTCGCTCGATCTGCTTGAGGCGACGGATGCTGGCGAGCGCGGCCTCGTCGTCCACGCTCTCGCCGGGGAGGATCTCCTCGGTGAAGTTCTCGGCGAGGTCGCCCGCGTCGCCGACGAGGACGACGGTGCCGGTGTCCCTCAGCTCGACCACCACGGACTGATGGCCGGGCGTATGCCCGCGCGTCAGCACGACCTCGACGCCCGGCATCGCCTCCCAGTCTCCCTCGACGAGGTCCCAGCGCAGGCCGGGCAGGTCGTAGTCGCGCTCGAACCAGGCGGGCCCGTGGTCCGGGCCGAAGGCATAGGCGTGCTCTCGCCGCTGCACGGAGACGCGCGCGTCCTGGAACATCGCGAGGTTCCCGGCGTGGTCCAGGTGCATGTGCGTGAGGATGACGTGCTTCACGTCGGCGGGGCGCACCCCGATCCGGTCGAGCTGACAGGCGAGCTCGTGCTCCGGGAGGATGACCGGCGGGCGAATCCCCTGCTTCGTATAGTGCTCTTCGCGGAGCGCCGGGTCGTGGACGAGCGCGCTGTTCAGCCCCGTATCGACGAGCACGAGCCCCCGCGCGGTCTCGAGCAGATAGGCCGACACCGGCTCGGCGAGGATGAAGCGCCCCCCGCGATCGCGCGTCGAGACCGTCTTCTCGAGGATCTCGTACCCACAGAGCAGGACGTAGAGCCTGGAGACCTCGGTGGTCATGGCGCGATCTCCCTCGCGGCGCCGGCTCGCGAGCGGGCCTGTTCAGCCCGGCCGAGCCGCGCGCCCGCGTCATGCGGCGGGGTGTGCCAGCTTCGAGTACTTCGTGCAAAAGAACATGTACACGCCGTAGGCGCACAGGCCGGCGGCGACGAGCACGAGCAGCATGGGCCCGAAGGGCGACGCGGCCACGGTCGAGAGCGCCTCGCCGACGCCCTTCGATTGCCCCGGATCGTGGGCGATCGCGGCCTTGATCAGCGCCGCGCCGATGATCCCGAAGACCACCCCGCGGGAGACGAGCCCGACCCGGGCCATGCGGAAGACCCACGTGCGCTCGGGGGGACTCATGCCTTGCGTGCTGAGGTCCCGCGCGAAGCGGGATTTCATCGCCTTGCGGAGCTGCTGGACGGCGACGGCGATCACCACGAGCCCCGCGATGCCGACCAGCACGCCCCCGAACGGCTGCTCCATCACCTTGCCGACCCAGGTCCGGGACCCGTCGCCGCCGCCGCCGCGGCCGAGCGCGAGCTGGAAGGCCGTGATCGCGAGGCCCGCCGAGATCGCGCCGCTCACGGCCCAGCCCACGCGCTCGGCCTTCCCCTTCGCGTCGCGGCCCACGTGGCCCGGGTCCTTGAGCGCGAGGACCTCGCGCCACAGCGCATATCCGACGAGCCCGATCCCCACGACGATCAGCAGCGCTTGCCCGAACGGCTGTTCGCCGAGGACCCCGACCGCCTCGTGCCCGCCGGCGGTGCGCCCGCCGGCGCCGAAGGCTGCCTGGAGCGAGAGGGCGCCGATCAGCACATAGACGAGCCCCTTGGCCGCAAATCCGAACCTGGCCAGGGTGCGCACCCAGCCGCTATTTTCAGGCTCGGTGAACATGTTCTTCCCCACCGGAATTTCCATGGCTTCAGCTCTCCTGGGCGAACCTGGTGCAGCGGGCATGCCACCGGGCGAGCGGGGCGCTTCGAGCGCTGGTGCGGCGTGCGTCGTGCGGTGTGGGGCGGGCCGCCACGCCTTGGCTCCAGAGTGCCTCACCCCCCTCGCCGAGCGTCGGTAACGTGCTTCGCCGCGCGCCGAGGCGTCGCGCAGCGGGCGCAGCGGTGCTGGCGGGCCCTGGGAGACGAGGGCGGGTGAGCGCACACGCGCTCTCTGGATCGCGGGGATTTTCGGCGAGAAACCGGAGCGCTGGATGGAGGGGAGTCCTCTGGCAGCCTGCAAACGAGCCTGCGTCCACCCTCGTCCGCGCTGGATCTGCGGTGGCCCACGCCGCGTGGTAGAGCATTGACACCCCGTCGCCGTTTGGGGTCTTCTCGCGCGCGATCTCTTGCCGCGCGGGCCGCCCTGGCCCTCCGAGCTGGCCGCGTCGGCCCTCTGTCGTCCCTGCTTCAGCCGTTCGGCCCCTCGATGACCCAGACCTCCCCTGACGTAGCGCCCGAGCCCGCGCCTGACGAGCCGCAGCGCGCTGGCACGCCCACGGCGCTGGCCGCCCCAACGCCTTGGGGCGCGCGCGCCGAAAGCCTCCGTGCGCGCGTCCTGCCGTGGCTCGAGCGCCTCCCGCGTTTCGCCGTCGTGTTCCTGCGCGTGGTCGTCGCGCTGGCTGCGGCGGGCGCGATCGGCACCTACCTCGTGCTCGGGATCATCCACCTTCGTTTTCCGTTCGAGATCGAGTGGATGGAGGGCGGCCTCGTGGACGAGGTCCGCCGCGTGCTCGCCGGGCAGAAGCTCTACGTCAAGCCCACGGTCGAGTACGTCCCTTTCCTGTACGCGCCGCTCTATTTCTATGTTGCGGCCGCGTTCTCGAAGGTGCTCGGCGTCGGCTTCTTCTCGGCGCGGCTTGTCTCGTACCTCGCCTCGATCGCGGGGATCGCGCTCATCGCGCGCATCGTCCACCGCGAGACCGGCGGCAAGCACGTCGCCCTGCTCGCGGCCGGCGTCTACGCGGCCGCGTACCCGCTCTCCGCCGGCTTCTTCGACATCGCGCGGGTCGATTCGCTGTTCGTGCTGCTGCTGCTCGCGGCGCTCTACGTCGCGCGGTTCGGCCGCTCCACGAGCTCTGCCGTGGCCGCCGCGGCGCTCTTCACGCTGGCCCTGCTCACCAAGCAGTCGGCGTCGGTCATCTTCGTCCCGGTCGCGGCGTACCTCGTCCTCACCGAGTGGAGGCGCGGCCTCGTCTTCGCTGCGTCTGGCGCTGCGATGATGGTCGGCAGCGTCGTCGTGCTCGACCGCATCCACGACGGCTGGTTCTGGTGGTTCGTCTTCTGGCTCCCGCGGCAGCACCCCTGGGTGGAGCGGATGTGGGTCGATTTCTGGCTCGAGGATCTGATGCGGCCGCTCTCGGTGAGCTGCCTCCTCGCGCTCTTTTATGTGATGGTCGATCGCCGGGTCTTCACCTCGGGCGACGCGCGCGCGGCGGCACCTGGCGACGCTCGTGGCGATGCGGAGCCGGCGGCCCACGGCTCGGCCTTCGCCCTCTCCTTCCGCAGCGGCCGGTACTTCTATCTCTTTGCCGCCGCGGGGATGCTCGGCGCTTCCTGGGCGGGGCGGCTCCATGCGGGCGGCTGGCCCAACGTCATCATGCCGGGCTTCGCGATCCTCGCGATCCTCTTCGGGCTGGGGGTCCACGCTGCGATCGTCGCCGCAGCCGAGCTCTCGGCGCCCCGGCGGCACCGCGTCGAGGCGTTCCTCCTCGTGCTCGCGGCCGTCCAGTTCGCCTGTCTCGCCTACGACCCTTCTCGTTACGCTCCGAAGCCCCTGGATGCGAAGGCGGGAGAGCACCTGCTCGACAAGATTCGAAAGGTCGAGGGCGAGGTCTTCATCCCTGCGCATGGCCACCTCGCGACGCTCGCGGGCAAGCGCTCTTACGCCCACGAGATGGCGATCGCGGACATCCTCGGGATCAAAGGCGGCCCCGCGGGCGCCGAGCTTCGCGCCGACATCGAGAAGGCGATCTTGCAGAAGCGGTTCGGCGCGATCTTCTCGGACACCGACTTCTTCAAGAAGGAGATCCAGCAGGCCTATCGCCAGGAGGGCAAGGTCTTCGAGGACAAGAAGGTGTTCTGGCCCGTGACCGGCTTCCGCGTTCGCCCCGAGCGCATCTACGTGCCCAAGAGCAGCGGTTCCGCAGGCCCGAGCCTCCCAAGGCGGTAGGTCCGCCCCTCCCAGGGCGGCACACCCGACCCTCCCAAGGCGGCACACCCGCCCCTCTCAAGGCGGTAGGCCCGAGGCGAGGGTGCTCGTCG
>NZ_CP150351.1:0-3477500 GCF_051521425.1 Sorangium sp. So ce834 | reverse complement strand
AATGCGTGCTCTTGTCCTGGAGGTGCCCGGCCGGGCGCGCCAGCTCGGGCTTGCCGGCATAAGGCATCTTGATCTCGATGCCGCTGCGGTTGTGGTAGAAATACGCGAGCGCGTCGTACTTGAGCTTCTGGTAGATGTCGGCGCCGATGTCGAACGGGTAGCTCTTCTCCTCGCCGACCTTGAGCACGTAGCCCTGGCCCGGCGCCTTGTGCGCGGTGAAATCGACGAGGTGGACGTGATCGCCGGAGGCGGCGTCCTTCCCGAAGACCTTGGTCTGGCCGTGCGCGACCGGCTTGCCCGAGCCGTCGAGCAGCTCCCACGCGAGCGGCGCGGTCGCCGCGTTGCTCACGCTCGCGATCTTGATCGCGCCCGGCAGATACCCGACCTGGTTCACGGCGACCTTCGGCGCCGCGGCCGCCGCCGCGTCGCCCGCGGGCGCGGCGGCCCTGAACTCCGGATCGTCGAGGCGGATGTCGTCGATGCAGACCTCGAACGGCTCCTTGGCCGAGGCCATCGCGCCGCCGATGTGGAAGGCGAGCTCCGCCGTGGCGTCGTCGGCCTTCGCCATCGAGAACTTGCCGGAGAAGGTCTTGGGCTCGGTCCCGAGCTCGACGGTGTCGAACCAGTACTCGTCGTAAGGCGGCCCCGACATGCCGACCTTCGGGCGCGCCTTCGTGGGCGCGGACGCCCAGGCCTTGTACTGGATCGTGTAGCTGTGCCCCTTCTGGATCACCATCTCCCGGTGGCGAAACTGGGCGTCCCAGTTGTTCGACCCCTTGTTCGTCACCGTCACGCAATAGGCGCCGTTCTTCACCTCGGCGCTGCCCGCGCCCGGCGCGGTGAACGAGGTGGTCCAGGGCAGGCTCTTGTTGTCGTCGAAATCGGAGGCCTTGAGCAGGTTTGTCTGCGCGGGCCCGGCGCTCGCCGCGGCGCCCGTGTCAGCGCCGGCGGAAGGGGCCTCCGCGGAAGGGCCCTGCGCGGTCGCGCATCCAGCGCTCGCCGCGAGCGCGCCGAGCACGAGCGCGGACGCCCGCCCCGCTCGGCGGAGGATCCACGGCTTGAGATGGGAGTCGTTCATAAGTCCTCGGTTCACGGATAGGGGCAATCAGCGGTTAAAAAGCGGCAATTACGTCCATCTTGTCAAGCGCAATCCTCGCCCGCGCGTCGAAATGGCGGGCCGCGCCGCCCTGCGGATCCCCGGCCGGCTCCCCCGCGGCTCGACCACGACGGAGCTGCGCTGGAGGCACACGGGAGCCGCGCCGGAGGTCGCGAGCGCTCCGGAGGCCGGGCCGGCGCGCGCTCCATCCTCGTGCTCCGGCGCCGGTCGATCGCGCTGGTACCCCCGGCGCGGCCGCACTAGGCTCTGCGGCGCCTCGTCGCGTCCGGATCGCGACCGAGCACCCTAAACGAGGAGACGACATGGCAAAGCACAGCTTCTCAGTCCCCTTCCCCGGTTCCGCTCAAGAGATCGTCGCGAAGGCCAAGACAGCGATCGAGAAGGCCGGTGGCCAGTTCAACGGCAACGAGGGCAACGGCACGTTCTCGGTGCCGACGCCGGCGGGGACGGTGAAGGGATCCTATGCCATCGCCGCCCAGAGCTTCTCGGTCGACATCACGGACAAGCCGTTCATCGTCCCCGGCAGCGCCATCGAGTCCCAGGTGCGCAAGTTCCTCGAAAAGGCCTGATCGGTCGCCCGCGCGCCCGCCTGCGCGCTCCGCGGTCGCCGCGCGAGGCGCGGAGTCGATCGCCGCGCCGCCTCGGCGCATCGGGCCTCCTCCGCGAAGCATCCAATCTGGAACGCGCCCCCTCGGGGCGCGGGGGGGCCGGCGCCGGCCCCGCGGGCGGGAGCGCGCCTGTCACGCGCCGTCGCCGGCGAGGTGCACCTTGAGCACGCTCTCCTCGGCGGGGACGCCGAGCCGGAGGGGGAAGCCGTAGTGCCCTGTCCCGCGGTGCACGTAGAGCCGGTCCGGGCCGCGGGCCCAGAGGCCGTGATCGGGCATGTTCACGAAGAGCCGTAGGGCCGTCCAGGAGCCGCCGAGGCTGACCAGGCCGAGCTGCCCGCCGTGGGTGTGGCCGGAGAGCACGAGATCGCCCTCGCCCTCGCCGAGGAGGCGGAACGCGCCCGGATCGTGGAGCAGCACGAGCCGGAGCGCCCCGGGCGCGCGCGGGTGCCGGGCGCAGACCTCGGCCATGCGCTCCGCGCGATCGCGGTAGTGGAAGTCCATCCCGAGCACCTGGACCGGCCCCGCGGCCGTCTCGACGAGCGCCGCCTCGTCGACGAGCAGGCGCACCCCGGCCCGGGCGAGCGCGGTCGCGACGAGGCGGGGCGACTCGTGATCGTGGTTGCCGTGGCACGCGAACACGCGGCCCTCCAGGGCGCGGAGCGGGGACAGCGCCTCGGCGAGGTGCTCCGCGGTGTCCTGCGACTCCATGGTCAGGAAGTCGCCGGTGAGCACGACGAGATCCGGATCGCGGGCGACCGCGCGCTCGCAGATGCCGCGGAGCCGCGCGACGGACATGAACGGACCGAGGTGAGGGTCGGTGATCTGGACGATGCGGAGCGGGCGGCGCGCGGGGGGCGCGCCCTCGCGCGAGAGCGGGTGGCGCTTCAGCCCCTCGACGCGCGCGCGGTCGACCACGAGCTCGACCTCCTCGCGGCGGGCGGTGAGCGACTGGAGGATGCCGACGCCGGCGAGGGCGAAGGGCGCCCAGAGGCCGTACGGCGTCGCCCCGAGGCCGCTCGCGATGGCCCACGGGAACGACAGGAAGATCGCCGCCACGAAGTAGGACGCCGGGATGCTCACGAGCGCCCGGTAGGCGAGCGGGCGCATCCGCGGGCGCGAGAGCAGGAGGAAATGCAGGTAAACCGCGCCCTGGAGGTACGCGAACGCCGGCGCGAGCGGGCCGACGTGGCGGAAGAGCGCGCACGAGATCAGCGTGTGGATGCCGAGCAGCACGCCGACGAACCGGGCGTAGAGCCGGCCGCGACGGCGCCGCGCCGCCACGGCGACGAGGAGCCAGGCCAGGAGGGAGGCCACCCAGAACAGGACGACGGGGGTGAGGAACTTCAATCGACGGCTCCAGGCGACTCGGGCGCGCAGAGCCACCGCGGTCTGCCCTGCCCGGTCGGACGGGCGAGTTTCCCGCGTCCGGCGCGCCCGCGCCAGGCGTCCGGGTCCGGTCGTGCGACGGGCGAGCTTACCCCCTTGGGGCCGGCGGCGTTGCGGCACAGGCCCCCGGCTGGTACGGAGGCGCGTTGCTCCGCAGGGAGCGCCGCCATGACCCGGCTGCGATCGAGTGACGGACCCCCGAGATAACTGGCATTCACCAGGCAATCGTGCGCGCGCCCTGACGGGAAAAGGCATCACCGCACCCACGCCGGAGGGATCCTTGTTCCATTCATCACGGACCGCGCTGCTGTCGCTGGCGCTCTTCGCCCTGAGCCCGCTCGCGTGCAACCAGCCCCCGTCGCCGGCGACGCCAGGGCGCACCGGAACCGAAAGCTCCGCCGCCGCGGCGGCGCAGCTCGCGGCGCTCGCCGGCGAGCACTGGGACGGCCGGCTCGCGGCCGAGCCCGTCGAGGCGACGTTCCTCGGCTTCCGCAGCCACGACGATCGCCTCCCCGACGTCACCGAGGCCGGCCGCGCGCGCGAGATCGCGCGCCTCGAGGCGCTGCTCGGGCGGGCGCGAGCGATCGACGCGGCGTCCCTCGCGCTCCCCGATCGCGTCACGCACGGGATGCTGGTGCATGATATCGAGAGCGACCTCGCATCGCGCGAGTGTGACCTCTCGGCGTGGACGGTCGACCAGCTCGGGGGACCTCAGGTCGAGCTCCTCCAGCTCGCGCGGGTCCAGACGGTGCGCACGGTGGAGGAGGGCCGCGCCCTCGTCGCGCGCTGGAGCGAGATCGGCGCGCACATGGACGCGCGCACCGACCGGCTCCGGCGAGCGCTCCAGCAAGGCAAGGTGGCCCCGCGCGCCACGGTGGAGCGCGTGATCGCCCAGCTCGACGAGCTGCTCGCGAAGCCCTCCGGCGCGTGGGCGCTCATGAGCCCCCGCGACGCCGCGCACCCCGACTGGCCGGACGCGGAGCAGAGATCGTTCGCGGCGGCGGTGGAGCAGGCGGTCGAGGGCGGCGCCCGCCCGGCCTTCTCGCGCTACCGGGAGGCGCTCGCCCGCGAGATCCTGCCGCGCGCCAGGGACGACGCGCGCGCGGGCCTGTCCCACGTGCCCGGCGGCGAGGCGTGCTACGCGCGCCTCATCAAGGCGAGCACATCGCTCGCGCTCTCGGCGGACGAGGTCCACGCGATCGGCCTCGAGCAGGTCGCGCGCATCCGGGACGAGATGAAGGCGCTCGGCGCGAAGGCGCTCGGCACCTCCGATTTCGCGGAGATCCAGCGCCGCCTCCGCGAGGACAAGGCGCTCACCTTCTCCACGCGCGACGAGGTCGAGGCGGCGGCGTCGGCGGCGGTCGCGCGGGCCAGGGCCGCGATCCCTGCCTGGATCGGCGCGCTGCCCCGGACCCCGCTCGACGTGAGGCGCATGGAGGCGTTCGAGGAGAAGCACTCCCCGCCCGCCTTCTACCGAGACCCCGCGCAGGACGGGAGCCGCCCCGGGACGTACTACGTCAACACGTATGCCCCCGAGACGCGCCGTCGCTTCGAGTCCGAGGTCGTCGCGTTCCACGAGGCGATCCCTGGCCACCACATCCAGGTCGCGCTGGCGCAAGAGCTCGGCGAGGTGCCCACGTTTCGCAAGCACGCGAACGTCATGGCGTTCACGGAGGGCTGGGGGCTCTACAGCGAGCGGCTGGCGGACGAGATGGGGCTCTACTCCAGCGATCTCGATCGGCTCGGGATGCTGAGCGCCGACGCCTGGCGCGCGTGCCGGCTCGTGGTCGACACGGGCATCCACGCGAAGGGCTGGAGCCGCGCGCAGGCCGTGACCTACATGATGGCGAACACGATCGTCGACGAGGGCGTCGTCGTGAACGAGGTCGATCGCTACATCGGCTGGCCCGCGCAGGCGCTCGCGTACAAGGTCGGCCAGCTCGAGATCCAGCGGCTGCGCAAGGACGCCGAGCGGAAGCTCGGGCCCCGGTTCGACATCAAGGGGTTCCACGACGCGCTGCTCGGCGCGGGCGCCGTCACCCTGCCGATCCTCGGCGACCAGATCGCGCGCTGGGTCGCGTCGCGCGCGCGCCTCCCCTGAGCCGCTAAACGCTATGTTGAAGCTCCTCCCGTCCGGAACGCGCAGGCTCATCATCGGCGCGGCTTCCGCGGCCGCGCTCGCACGGCGCGACGGAGACAGCGCGAGCGGCCGCGCGCGGTGCTGGACTTCCCCCCGGCGCTGACTCTCCCCGGCGCCCTCACTCGGCGCGCAGGAAGCCCAGGGTGTTGCTGCCCGGCCTGGTCCAGATGAGGCCAGGCTCGAGGAAAATGGGGTGGATGGAGTCGATCCCTCCGATCATACCCGGCCCGATCTCGCGCACCACGGGCGCGGCGAAGCTGGTGCCGCCGCCGGTCTGGCGCAGGATGGAGATGCGCGCGTCGCAGTCGGAGGTCGCCGCGCTGCACGTGGCCACAGCGATGTCGGGCATGCCCGCGCCGGCCGTATTGAAGTCGTCCACGACCAGCCCGCGGACCAGCTTGAATCCCTGCGACACTCCGCTGTCCCGCGAGACCGGAGCGAGGAAACCGTTGGCGGCGCCGCGCATGATGCTCACGTCCGGGCAGCTGCCGTCGATGCCCGAGAAGCACGGCCAGCTGAAGGGATCGGCTTTGCGCGGTTGGTTCGCGGTCACGATGTCGTCGAAGCCATCACCGTTCATGTCCGCGGCCACGACCCTGGCAGGGTGGCCCATGCGCAGCCCGTCGAACGGCGCCACCTTGTAGGAGGCGGCGGCCAGGAAGGAGCCCGTTCCGGTGCCGCGCCGCACGGTGACGTAGCCCTCCTTGCCAGGGGTGAGACCGTCCGCCTCATACTGGTTGGCAGTCACCACGTCGAGGTGACCGTCGCCGTTGAAATCGCCGAGGGCGACATCGTGGATGTAGGTCGTCCCCATGCTATAAGCGAGCGGCGCGCCGAGGTTGCCGCTGGCATCGCTGAGCCGGCGAACGATCCTGTCGTTGCATACCTCGACCACGACGACATCATCGCGGCCGTCGTGGTTGAGGTCGCCGATGGCGACGGGCCCCGGACACGCGGCGGCGTAATCCACGCGCGGAAAATTGCTGGCGAACTGGATGCCGTGGAATACGGAGAGCCCGTCGGCGTGAGATACGATGAACCGAGCGGGAGCGTTGCTGAGCGCGATGTCCCGCCCCTCGGCGGGCAGCGCATTGGACGTGCTATAATCGGAGACCAGCCTGCCCGTGTCGTCGCCCGCTCGCTGCATGAGCGCGTCGTTGCACACGTAGGCCACATCCTCGGCCACCTCGTCGAAGTAGGCGGCTTGCAGGGCGCCGGGTTCGGCGCAGAACGATGACCAGGTGGTGGTTACGCCGCAGCCCGCCTGGGTCAGCGCGCATCCGGCCACATTGGCGATGCCCTCGGCGGCGATGCCGTGGGCGGCGATGCCCTCGGCCTCCTCCATCTCGTCGGCGAGCTCACACGCGCCAGACCCGAGCGCCAGACCCGAAGTCACGGCCACCGAGAGCGCGCCGCGCAGCGAGTTGCCGATTCTCGATTTGTTGTTTCGCTTGATTGTCGTCGTGTTGGTCATACCGCGCAGCATCGGCAGCTTCCGTGCCAGCGCGAGACATGCTCGCAGCTCGTCCTCCCCGAGCCCGTCGGCGGCTGCTGTCACGTGGGCATCACGCCCAGATGTTACCTCTGCATCTCAGTGTCACGACCCCGTTACGCCTGGCTCGCGCGCGCAGCGGGGCCCGGCGTCGATGGCCCCGCCTCACCGAGCAGAAGGCGCGGCGCGTAGGCAAATCAAGCCGGAATGGCGCGCCTCGACGATCAGCCGCGTCCAGACGGCGCAGAGGACCGAGGCGGCTACGGGGTACAGCTTCGTCTGTCCTTTGGCTACACCTCTTTGCATTGATGCTCCGAGGCGCGCTCGGGGGCGGCGGCCGAGGTGGCGGCGGACGGCGAAGCCGTCGACCTGCGCGCGTGACGCGGGCGCTCCCCTGCGCGAGCTCGTCCACCGAGGTGGACATCGGGGATCACGCGTTCGGTCGTCGGCCGTCGCCGATGTAGAGCGGGTCGTCGTCGGGCCGAAGCTCGATCGGCCCCGGCGACGCGCGATGGCCGTCCCGCTCGTCGCTCGCGTCGAGCCGGCTCGAGACGGCGGCGGTGCCCGCGACGAGCACGGGCTGCCCCACCTCGATGACCGTCTCCCGGTAGCGAACCGCGCCGTGAAAGCCGGCGAAGAACGACGCGCGCTCGTGCCCGTAGCGCTCGCGAAAGGCGTCGACGTGGCCGGCGGCGTCCGGCGGCGGTTCGGCGTCCGCGAGGTCGAAGCGCACGTGACCGCTCGGGCGGACGAGCGCCTGACTCGTGCCGTCGTCGAGGGCGAAGTCGGGGGCCCACTCGGCGTCGTCGTCGACGACCCATACGAAGCCCAGGTTGTTGCGGCCGAAGCCGCCCTTGCGCTCCTGCCGCCAGCGCACGACCCGGAAGGCGACGCACGGGCGCCCGCTGAAGGGCGAGACGAGCGGCTCGCCGACGGGCACCGCGCGGCCCCTCGCGGCGGTGAAGCGGGCTGGCCGCAGCTTCGCGATCGAGTCGACGCACGCCCGGCGCAGGCGCTCTCGCTCGGCGCGCCGCAGCGCCCATCGAAGCCCGGCCCCGCCGAGGCCGAGCGTCAGCGCGACCCCCAGCGCGGAGAGGAGCAGGGCTTCCACGGGGGCATGATCGCTCAGGTGGCCTCGCCCGGCCAGGGCGACGCCCGCTCGCGCGAGGCGCGCCGACGGGAGCCGCGCCAGGATATAGTCGCCGCCTATGCTCGATCTCCAACAGGTGCTTCGCCAGACGCGGGCCCGGCTGCACCCGGAGCGCATCGCCCGGCGGGAGGACGCGCTCGCGCGAGCGCGCGCGCTGATCGAGGGCTCCCTCGGGAAGCTCGACGAGGCCGGCCTCCGGCGGCTGCTCCAGCTCTTCAACGCCGACCACGTCGACGGCCGCGACGTGAACAACCGCTTCGCCACCGGCCTGATCGGCAACAACGCGAACCTGCTGGTCGCCGCGCTCGACGGCGTCAACGCGGCGGTGCCTTCTTTATGGCGAGCCGACGACGCCTGGCTCGCCGAGCACCTGGCCGAGCTCCGCCGCGGGGGCAGCCTGCCGGGCGGCGGCTGGCTGTTCCCGTCGATGATCCTGCACACCCGCGATCCCATGCGCTTCCCGCCGGCGACCACGACGATGGCGCGGGGGCTCGCCGCGATCGACGGCGGCCCGCCCATCGCGCTCGGCAGGCCGACCGGGTACCTCGACTACAGCGCACGCGTCCGCAAGCTCCTCGCGGAGCACACGATCTCGCCCCACGGGGCCGACGTGCTGCTCTGGCAAGGGGCCCAGCTCGCCGGAGAAGCCGCGGACTCGGACGCGGGCGAGCTCGAAGAAGCCCCGCCCGCGCCGCCCGCGCCCCCCGCGCCGGAGCCCGCGCGGCCGACCGCCGGACGCGACGCCACGACCGTCGGCCTGGCCGTTCCGGCCCCCAACGCCTCGGCCAGGCTGTCGCGCTCGACCCGCCCTCCCGAGGAAGACGCGAGCGCCCCGCGGCCGGCGCCGTCCACGCCCGCGAGGCCCGCCTCGCTCGGCTGGCTGCACCTCACCGACCTCCACCAGGGCATGGGCGGCACGAGCTGGCTGTGGCCGAACGTCATGACCGCGCTGTTCGACGACCTCGCGCGCCTGCACGACGTGTGCGGCCCGTGGGACCTCGTGCTGTTCACCGGCGACCTGACCCAGCGCGGCAGCCGCGACGAGTTCGAGAAGCTCGACGCCACCCTCGACAGGCTGTGGCGGCGCTTCGACCAGCTCGGCTCGCAGCCGCGGCTGATCACCGTGCCCGGCAACCACGACCTGGAGCGCCCGAACGACCTCGATCCGTACGTGCTCGCCCTCTCGCAGTGGCACGCCAACCCGCGCCTGCGCGACCGCGTGTTCGACGTGTTCGACGAGAAGCACGGCCTCGCCTACCGCGAGCACCTCGCGCAGGTCTTCAAAGCCTACACCACGTGGGTCGACTCCTGCCGGTGGCACGTCCGCGACCGCCGGAGGCTCGGCCTCCTGCCGGGCGACAGCGCGTACTCGCTGTCGCTCCACGGCCTCGAGCTCGGCGTCATCGGCCTCAACTCGGCCTTCCTGCAGCTCACCGGCGGCGACTACCAGGAGCGCCTCGCCGTGGACCCGCGCCAGCTCCACGCCGTCTGCGACGAGTACGCCCCCGAGTGGTTGCAGCGCCACCACATCAACCTGCTGCTCACCCACCACCCGCCCGAGTGGCTCCACCCGCAGGCACGCCAGGATTTCCGCCAGGAGGTCGACCCGGCCGGTCGCTTCGCCGCCCACTTCTTCGGCCACATGCACGAGGGCACCGCCACCTCCACCGCCCACGGCGGCGGCCAGGCGCGTCACGCCCTGCAGGGCGCCTCCCTCTTCGGTCTCGAGGAGCACGACGGCCCCGGCGGCCGAGCCGTGACCCGCCTCCACGGCTTCAGCGCCGGCCGGTTCGAGCTGCTCCCCGGCGCCGCGCAGGCCCGCGTGCGCGTCTTTCCCCGGCGCATGTTCACGAGCGCCGCCGGGCGCAGGATCGACCGTGACGTCTCCGCCTACCACCTCGATGAGCGCGGCTCGTTCGCCTACGAGGTCCCGACCGCCCGCCGCACATGACGCCTCGCCCGCGGCGGGATTGGCCGCCTCATGCCCCGATAAAGGCGGCCAGCTCGTCAGGCTTTCCCATGGGAAAGGCTTCCTTCAAATGGTCGAGGAAGGCGGAGACACGAGCGCTCAGCAGCCTCCGGGACGGATAGAGCGTCCACAGGACGATGTCTGGGCCGTCCACATCGCCCCAATGCACCAGAGCTCCAGCGGCCAGATCGTGACTCACAAGTGAAATTGGGAGGCGTCCGGCGCCGACGCCCGCTCGGACAGCATCGCGGACCATGATGAGCGACGACAGGCGCAGGACTGGATCGACCACGATGCGGGTTCTTCCAGCTGGCGCCGTGACATCCCAGGCTGCAGTCCGGTCGCCTGCCCCCCGCACGACAGCCGGAACAGCGAGATTGTCCACCGGTCGAGCGAGGCCCGGGCTCGCGACGACGACCAGCCGATCGCGCAGCAAGATTCGTCCGACGAGGCTCTCATCCGGATCCGGATTGACCCGGATCACCAGGTCGTAACCTTCCTCGACCATGTCGACGGTCCGATCTTCCGTCGTGACCTCGAGCCGGACCTCCGGATATTTCAGCGCGAACCCGGCCGCGATCTTGCCCATCGCGATCTGCGAGAAGAGCAAAGGCGCGCTGATTCGCAGCTTGCCTCGCGGCCGGCCCCCACCCGAGGCGATCGCTGCCGCGGTCTCGTCGAGCTCAGTGAGCAATGCCCCCGTTCGCTCGAAGAGCGCCCGTCCTTCCTCGGTGAGCTTCAGTGTGCGCCCCCCGCGCTCGAAGAGACGCAGGTCGAGGGCGGCCTCCAGCTCCGCGACCCGGCGGGACAGGGTCGCTTTCGGGCGCCCCGCGGCGCGTGCGGCTCGTCCGAAGCCTCCGTGCCGGGCGACGAGGCTGAAATCGGCGAGAGCAAGCAGATCCATGTGTTCCACCAGCGAGACGGTCTGTCCCAAGTTAACGTCTATCGGCACGAATGTGAACCACTAATTTACAGCGTGTCTTTCGACCCAACCGGAGCGATCCCCATGACCATCCTCGTTACCGGCGCGACCGGCACAGTCGGCCGCCAAGTCGTCGAACAGCTCGCGAAGCGCGGCGCCGACGTGCGCGCGCTCGTCCGCGATCCCGCCAAAGCGAACTTCGCGGCGGGCGTCGCCGTCGCGCAGGGCGACCTGCTCGACGTCGACTCGCTGCGGAGCGCCTTCTCGGGCGTCTCCACGCTCTTCCTGCTCAACGCCGTGGTGCCTGACGAGCTCACCCAAGCCCTGATCGCGCTCAACGTCGCCCGCGAGGCCGGCGTCGAGCGGATCGTCTACCTGTCGGTGATCCACAGCGACCGCTACGTGAACGTGCCGCACTTCGCGGGCAAGTTCGCCGTCGAGCGCATGATCGAGCAGATGGGCTTGAGCGCCACCGTCCTGCGTCCCGCGTACTTCATGAACAACGATCTCACGATCAAGGACGTGGTGACCGGATACGGCGTCTACCCGATGCCGATCGGCGGCAAGGGGCTCGCCATGATCGATGCGCGCGACATCGGCGAGATCGCGGCCATCGAGCTGATCCGCCGCGAGCAGGCCGCCGCCCCGCTTCCCCTCGACCGGATCAACCTCGTCGGTCCCGACACGCTGACCGGCGCGGATGCCGCGGCCATCTGGACGGAGGTCCTGGGGCGGCCGATCGCCTATCCTGGCGATGACACCGCCGGGTTCGAGCGGAACCTCCGGCAGCTCATGCCGAGCTGGATGGCCTTCGACATGCGCCTCATGAGCGAGCGCTTCCTCAGCGAGGGCATGGTCCCCGAGGCCGGCGATGTGGCACGTCTCACCACGCTCCTGGGACGCCCCCTGCGCTCCTACCGCGATTTCGCCGCCGAGATCGCGACCTCGGCCTGACGGCCGAGCGAACCTCAACACTCACGACAAGGAACATCATCATGATCTACTCGACCGCCACCGTCCCGGTGAACCCGGAAGGCGAGACCGAGCTGACCCGCGCGCAGGCATGGGAGGGCCTTGTCCTCAAGGCCCGCGACGCCCGCCTGTTCCTCCCGCCCGGCCTCTGCACCCGTTGCGACGTCGTCGAGGAGAGCGCTTCTCACATCGTGCGCGAAGCCACGATCGCGGGCGACGACCTGCGCGAGATCATCACGTTCGAGCCGCAGAGCAAGGTCACCTTCTTCCAGGCCACCGGTCCCCGCGAGGGCGCGATCATCAACGAGCTGTTCGAGGACGCCGACGGCGCGCTCCAGCTCCGCTTCTACGGCTACCTCGGCCTGCGCGGCAAGGAGCCGAACGGCCCCGAGGAGCAGGCCGAGCAGGCGTGGATGAACGGCGATAAGGGCTACAAGAGCGCCTTGCTGTCGACGCTGAAGCGCACCCGCGAGCTGCTCGCGGAGGGTCGGCTCTGACCACCGCGAGGGGCATGTCTTTCTCCCGAGTGCGGCGCCGAAGCGCGTCGCCGCGAGGTAGTCGCACCAGCGCTCGACGCTCGTCCGGATCGGCGGCATCGCCAGCCCGATCGCGCGGGCGTGGGCGTCGGCCGCGCGGGTGTCATAGGCATCCTCGGCGAGGAACGACAGGCTCTCTCGCGGCACTCCGGTGAGCGCCTCCGGCAGCAGGCGTACCAGGCCGACGGGCAGCACCCACCTCGGGGGGCGGCGCTCCAGGTGGGCGGCGATGCCGCGGACCAGCGCGGGCAGCCGCGGCGTCGCCTGATCGAGGACGCAGAGGTCCTGTTCCGCGGTCTCGGGGCGCTCGGGCACGCTCGCCAGGAAGCGCGCCAGGTAGTCGACGGTCACCAGCGGCAGGAAGGTGCGCTCGCTGCCGACCAGGGCCGGCAGGCGGCCCTGCCAGAGCCGCTCGACGGTCTCGCCGAGGCCGGTGAGCTGCGTTGTCTCGCCGGTGCGCGAGTCGCCGATGACGCTGCTCGGATGCACGGCCGTCCAGCGCAGCCCGCGCTCGGCCGCGAAGCGGCGCACGGCGAGATACGACTCGTGCTTCGACGCCTCGTAGGCGCCGAGCCGGCGGTAGAGCCGGCCCCGCGCGCGCTCGGTCAGCGCGCTCTCCGCGCCCGACCGGGTGCTCGCGTGCAGCATGCGGTAGCCGCCGAGATAGACGAAGCGCCGCAGGCGGGGCCGCGAGAGCGCCCACCCGGCCGCGTGCAGCGAGCCCTCGACATTGCAGCGCCGCGCCTCCTGCACACCGAGCCCGAAGGCGAAGCGCGCCGCCAGGTGATAGACATCGCGCACCTGCTCGAAGCGGTCCGAAAGGCCGAGCGACGCCTCTTCCACATCGCCCTCGACCACCAGGAGCCGCCGCGAATCGCCGCCGTGCGCGTCGACGAACGCGGAGAGCGCCCTCCAGCTCCGGGCGGCCCTGCCCGCCGCCTTCGAGCATCTCCGCCGCGCCCTCGTTTCCCCCGAGCCGTTCGATCCGCGCACCTCGACGCGCACCTTCCGTGTCGCCACCGTCGACCACTTCGAGCTCACGACCCTCCCCGATGTGCTCGCCCACCTGGGCAAGCACGCCCCCTTCGTGCGCCTGGAGATCGAGCGCTTCTCCCCCGATACCGTCCCCGCGCTGGTCCTCGGCGACGTCGATCTGGCCCTGATCGGCGCCTCCCAGCCCGTGCCCGCCGCTGGCCTCCGCCGCGCGCCGTTCTACGAGGAGCCGTTCGCCGTCGTGGTCCGCAAAGGCCACCCGGCGATCGCGCGCCGCCTCGACCTCGAGACCTACGTCTCCCTCGGCCACGTCCTCGTCAGCGTCGAGGGCCGCCGCGACGGCGCCGTCGACCGCGCCCTGGCCCGCCTCGGCAAGAGCAGGCGCGTTGCCCTGCGCGTGCCTCACTTCATGGCCGCGCCCCTCGCCGTCCGCAGCTCCGACCTCATCTGCGCGATCGCGAGCAGCGTCGCCCAGCGCGCCCGCGAGCTCTTCGGACTGCGGGTCTTCGCGCCCCCCTTCGAGCTGCCCGCCGCGCAGGTCGTGGCCCTGTGGTCGCAGCGCCACGACGACGACCCGGCGCAGCGCTGGTTCCGGGATCTCTTCTTCTCAGGCCGTGCCCTCTCGCCGCACCTGCGGGCCCTGGTCCGCCGGGGCGCGGGGGAGCCCGGCTGACGGTCGGGCGCTTGCTGCCCGGCGGCAGGGAGGACGGGCGCAACGGCGACCCCGACGCCGAACCCCAGCCACTACGGACGGCGAGGACGCGGGGACGGGGCCGACGTGGGCTGCACGGACGACCGTGACCTCACGGATGCCGGCCCCGGCGCAGCAGGAACGCGCGCAGGCGAACTCGATCCGAGTCGTTCATGTCCAGGATCTGGACAGTCGCGCGCCCTCCGCTGTAAGCCCGTTGATGATTCCATTCGCTTCCGTGACGAAGTGCTCTCGCCACGCGTGCCGCCTGGGATGATGGAGCTGTACGACAAGCTTGCTCTCGGGGTCGATCGACGCGATATTCGGCCCCTTCTTCAAGTTGCAGCGAATGCTGCATAGACACAGGTTGTCGACATCATCCGAACCACGATGTTGCCTTCCGATGATGTGGTCTACCTGGTGGGGCAAGATGGATGCGTCCTGCGGAAGGTGGCAGTACTCACATGCCCCCTGGGCGCGCCGCTGGACCAGCTCTCGCGTGTCGCTCGGCAGCGTCACGACGCCGCGCGCAGGGTCCATACCTCCTCTGCCTGAAGCTTGAGGAGGCTGAGCATGTCGTTCAAACGGACGACCTCGGCATACTCTAGCATGGCTCGGGTCCGCCACGCACGGCGATGCGGCCTCCAGCTCGATGGCCCGCCGCACCCGCGCCAGGCTGATCTGCTCGCGGGCCAGAACAGGCGCCGACCCCGACGTCGGACCCCAGCAACTACGGACGGCGAGGACGCGGGGACGTGGCCGACGTGGGCTGCACGGACGGTGACTACGGGAGCTACGGCGCGCGAGGCACCGTCGGCGCCCCCGGCCAGGTTATCGGGCGCATCGGCGAGGCCAGCTGGGAAGCGGACTGGGCCGGCGACGGCGGCTGGGGCACGCCGGGCCAGCGCGGCGGCGGAGGCGGCAAGGGGGGCGAGAAGCCGGTCACGACGGGCAGGGGGACGTTCGCGCGTGCCACGGCGGCGAGATCGCGCTCCAGCGTGTCCTTCGCCGGGACCTTCAGGCGGGCGACGCGCAGCCGCCGAAGCGTGGGCCACGGTTGCAGCGCACCATCTTTTGCGGCAAGAGGAGGCCGGAGATTTTTCCTCCCACGAAACGAAGACACACGAGAACATGCAAATTCCGAGCAACCTCACGTCGCTGGTCGACGAAGGGCTCATCGACGAGGTTGTGCGGCCGCTGATGAGCGGAAAGGAAGCGGTGGTCTTCCTCGTCCGGTCGGGCGGCGAGCTGCGCGTCGCGAAGGTCTACAAAGAAGCGCAGAACCGCAGCTTCAAGAACCGCGCGGCGTACACCGAGGGCCGCAAGGTGCGCAACAGCCGCGACCAGCGCGCGATGGACAAACGCTCGCGCCACGGCCGGGCTCAGGACGAAGCCGCCTGGCGCTCGACCGAGGTCGACATGATCTACCGCCTGCGCGACGCAGGCGTCCGCGTGCCGACGCCGTACCACGCGATCGACGGCGTGCTCCTGATGGAGTTGGTCACCGACGTCGACGGCAGCCCCGCGCCTCGCCTCGCCGAAACGAGCCTCGACCGAGATCAGGCCACGTGGGTCTACCATCGCCTGATCGGCGAGGTCACGCGGATGTTGTGCGCCGGCGTCGTGCACGGCGATCTGTCGGACTTCAACGTGCTCATGAGCGCCGACGGGCCAGTGATCATCGACTTCCCCCAGTCGGTGGACGCCGCGAAGAACCAGAACGCCAAGCAGCTCCTGCTCCGTGACGTCGACAACCTCCATCGCTTCCTCACGCGCTTCGTGCCCGAGCAACGGCGAGCCGCCTATGGTGAGGAGATGTGGGAGCTCTACGCCAGCGGCGCGCTTACCCCTGAGACCCGATTGACCGGCCGCCATCGGGTCTCCGAGCGAAGGGTGGATACCCGCGCCGTGCTCGACCTCATCGGCGACGCGAACTACGACGAGCGCAAGCGCCGCGAGCGTCAGGGCCTGAGCATGCGGGGAGCGCCGAAGACCACCCCATCGCCCGCGCCCGCCCCCGCCCCCGAGGCGCCCACGACCGAGGGGCGAACGACCGATCCGCGGGACCGACCGCGGCAGGCGGAGAGGCCGGCTGCGCATGCCGGGAATGGGGGCGGGCCAAGGCCGCGGCAGCACGGACCAGGGCGAAGGCCGCAAAACGCCGGGCCTGACAAGAGGCCGCAGCACGCGGGCAACGCGCCTGCCCAAAGACCACCGCAGCACCCATCAGGACAACCGCCGGTGCAGTACGAGGCGAGGCAGCGACCACAGCGGCATCGGCCAGACCATCGGCCGGCCCAGCATGCGACGGCGCAACGGCCCGCGCAGCACGAGGCGCCGCCCAGGCCGCAGCAGCACGAGGCGCCGCGCAGGCCGCAGCAGCACGAGGCGCCGCACAGGCCGCAGCAGCACGAGGCGCCGCGCAGGCCGCAGCAGCACGAGGCGCCGCGCAGGCCGCAGCAGCACGAGGCGCCGCACAGGCCTCAACAGCACCAGGCGATGCAAGGGCCGCCGCAGCAAGGGGAGGCTCAGGCGGCGTCGCGGCCACGCCGCCGTGTCGTCATCTCGGTGAGCACCAGCGATCGGCGTTCGGGCACGCGCCGGAACCCCTGATAGGCCCCGCGTGGGGTCGCTCGCGGCGGGTCCGCGCGTCACCGCGTCTCAGCGTGCTGGGCGCGCACGGCGGTGAGGTGATCGCGGAGCTGGGGATAGGCGGAGCGGCAGCTCGCCGGCCCTCCTGTGCAGTCCGTCGACCTTCCTGCGAGCTCGGCGAACGCTTTCGGGCCGACCCCGACCGCGTCGCGGAACACGCGGCGGAGGTGGCGCTCGCTCACGCCGAGATCGTCGCCGATGGCATTCACGTGGCTCGACTCAAAGAGCGCTTCGAGCCCACGCGGCCGAGGTGCGTGTCGCCGAACGCCGTCCCGTACTTGAGCCCATAGCCCAGCATCCGATCGAAGCCGATGTGCCCGACCCAGATCGCCGCGCCGAGCAGCAGCGCCGGCGCGCCGAGCGCGACCGACGCGACCGCGAGCAGCGCCGGAGCCAGATGGCTGTGCCCCGCGTTGTAGACGGCCGCGCCCACGCGCGGGCCCGCGAGGTAGCCGAGCAGCGACAGGTCGGGCAGGAGGAACAGCGCCGCGAACCATCCCCAGCGCCCGCCCAGGTGCTCGTAGGCGAGCAGCGCTGCTCCGAGCACGAGCGCGCCCTCGAGGCGCAGGAGCGCGCGCGGCATGCCCTTGGCCCCGCCCGCCGAGACCTCGCAGGTGGGCTGCGGCACGGGGCGGCGGGTCGAGGGAGCAAGGTCGAGCGCAGGGAGCATCGCGGCGGTGGTCATGGTCGTTCTCCTCGTCGTGCGTACCGGCGCGGGCGCCGGCGACGTGAAGAGCATGGTCGCCGCGGGTGCTCATGAACATTGTACAAATGCGTCCATCCGCTCATCATCTTTTGATGAGCCCAGCCGAGCCCTCGTGGGACCTCTACGGTGCCTTCCTCGCCGTCATGCGCACCGGCAGCCTCTCCGCCGCCGCGCGCGCCCTCGACGTCGCGCAGCCCACCGTGCGCCGCCAGATCGAGCAGCTCGAGTCGCAGCTCGGCGTCGTGCTCTTCACCCGCGCGCCGAACGGCCTGGTGCCGACCGAGCTCGCGCTCGCCACGCTGCCCTACGCCGAGTCCATCGCCGCGAGCGCGCGCGCCCTCGTGCGCGCCGTGTCGAGCCCCACCGATGCCGACCGCGGCACCGTGCGCGTCACGTGCAGCGAGGTCGTCGGCGCCGAGGTGCTCCCCCCGATGCTCGCCGCGCTCCGCGTCGCTCATCCGCGCCTCCAGATCGAGCTCGTCGCCACGAATCGCACCGAGGATCTCCTGCGCCGCGACGCCGATGTCGCCGTGCGCATGGCGGAGCCGACGCAGGCCGGCCTGGTGAGGCGCTGCGCCGGGCGCGTCGAGCTCGGCCTCTTCGCCACCAAGGCGTACCTCGCCGCGCACGCTGCACCGACGTCGCTCGCGGGGCTCGTGCCGGACCACGCCCTCATCGGCGCCGACCGCTCCCGCGCCATCATCGACGGGCTCGCCGCCGCCGGGCTCGTCACCACGCCGCGCGATTATGCGTTCCGCAGCGACAGCGACATCGCGAAGCTCGCCGCGGTGCGCGCCGGCCTCGGCATCGGGGTGTGCCAGCTCCCGCTCAGCCGGCGGCCGGTGCCGCTCGTGCGCGTGCTGCCCGCGCTCACCTTCCACCTGGACGTCTGGGTCGTCATGCACGAGGATCTGCGCGCCGTGCGCCGCGTCCGCCTCGTCTTCGAGCACCTCGTCGCGCAGCTCGGTGCCTACGCGACCCAGGCGCGCGAAACACGGCCGGTGGCGGCGAAGGCCGGGCCGCCGGGCGCGCGGGGGAGGCGCAGCTCGGGCCGAGCGGCGAGGACCCGTTCATGACGACGGAGGTACGGTCTCCCAAAAGGCGTATGGGGTTCGAACCTACGAACACGCGGAGATTGCCCTCGATCACGCGCTCGGGAACCTGCCGGAGCCCGACTGGCTCGCCCACGAGTTCTACTGAGGAGGTGGAATCAATCGTCTTTGATGCCGACGCACGCGCCGTCGACGCACGCGGGGCGCCCGGTCATGGTTTGCTCGCTGCTGCATTGGTGCTCCGCCGGGAGGCAGTCCGGGCAGGTCTCCTCGGCCGCGAGGCGCAGCGTCTCGTAGGTCGTGCCGATGGCGTTGCCGGCGATGGGGACCGCACAGCTGGGGCCGCAGCGCGTCCACAGCAGGGTGAACGTACAATCCAGGTCCGTCTGGCAGGCGCGCGCCAGCGCGAGCGTCGCGGCTCGCTCGGGCTCGAAGGCGTCGCGCTGCTCGAAGCAAGCTGCAGACTGCGTGATGCACTCGGCGCAGCACCCGGCGCCGGTGTAGACCAGCTCCTGCCCTTCCGGACAGGCGCTGGGACACACGACGTCGGCGCACGGGCCGACCGGCACCGGCGGCGGCTCGGCGCACACCGGGCAGCAAGCACCTGCCGCCGAGCGCGGCTCTTGGCCGTCCGGGCACGCGAGCGGGGCGCATTGGCGCAAGTCGCACTCGCCGCTGACGGGCGAAAGCTCGGCTTCGCACGCCAGGGTCGAGGACCGACTGCCACCTTTGCGGCCGACATAGCAGCTCAGTTTGTACGTGTCCTCGGCGTCCGCCTGCTTTATCGCGGTGCATCCGCGCTCGAAGCCGTCTGCCTCATCGGCCCGCAGGCTGAACCCCGAGCTCAAGCCGCTCCTGCTGTACCCCGAGCGAGGCAAGCCCGTCTGGTCCCCGCTCACGCTGACCGAGCACGACGCATCCTCCAGCTTGATGGTGACGACGCCCGCAGGACCACAATCGCCGGTCACATTGACGGTGATGCTCTCGGCGTCGTTCAAAACGCACGTCGGAATGTCCCCGCCGTGCGCCACCAGCGAGGCGCCCGTCGCGATCAGCGCCACTAGCTCGAGCTTCTGAGCTACCCACCTCTTCATCGTTTTCTCTCCTGATTGTTCGACCACCAGCACGCGAGCAGCACCATCGGCAACGCCAGCAGGTCGGTCGGATCCACGCGATTGGCTGGTGACCGCAGCGCCACGAGCGAGCCGAGCGCGGCGCAAAAGCCGTCGAGCACGGCCGACGCCGCTGCGCTCGTCTTCACCAGCGTGAATACAAGCGCCGTCGTGACGGCCCCGAGCGCCACCCGCCGCGCTCGCGACCAGCGCGTGACGCGAGCGAGCAGCGCCGCCACGAACAGCGGCAGGAAGAAGCAGGCGGCAAAGTCGCTGAGCTTGCCGGCGAGCACGACCGGCGCCCGCCCCTTGAGCCAGAAGTTGTTGAACGTGAACAGCGCGACGGCCGCCAGCGGCGCCCACGCCAAGAACTCGGGCGCGCGCCGCCCTTCCTGAAGGGTCCCTTCCATGTCCACCTCGGTTCCCACCCTGGCAAGCTTCGCTCGCGAGCCTGGCAAGCTGCGGACCAGCGGACTTTCCGCGGAATTTTCGGTGTGCGGCGTCCGATACGGCCTGACAGCTGCGCCCTACCTGCGTGAACGCGCCACCGGTGACGGTGACGTGTGCCTGCGGCCCCGAATCGCCCCGGCTCGCGCGCGTCGCACCCTGCCCGAAGGCGCTCCGGCCCGCCGTCTCCTTGCCCCGGCTCGCGCGCGCCGCGCCCTGCCCGAAGGCGCTCCGGCCCCCCTCTCGCTCGCCTATCGGACGATATAGCGCTACCGCGGCACGCCTGCGCAGCCCCGCCGCCCCTCCTGCGCAGCCCCGCCGGCCCTCCTGCGCAGCCCCGCCGGCCCTCCTGCGCAGCCCATTGGCCCTCCTGGACAAGCCCCGGCGACCTTCTGCGCAGCGCCGTCGGCCGGCCTGCGCAGCCCATCGGCCCTCCTGGACAAGCCCCGGCGCCCTCCTGCGCGGCCCCGGTGGGTCTCCTGCGCAGCCCCGCAGGCTCTCCTGCGCGGACTGGGCGCCCTCCTGCGCACCCCCAGTTGGTGTCCTGCGCTACACTGGCCCCCGTCCTGCGCGGCCCTCGCGACCCTCCTGCGCGCCCCCGCTGGGGTCCTTCGTCATCATCGTCGGGTTCCTGCGCAGGCCCGATCGGTCTCCTGCGCAGCCCCGGCGTCGTCTCGCGCGCCTTTTGTGGTTGCAGCGCAACTCTTTTTCTTTCGTGCACCACCTCCGCGGCCCGCTGCCCGCGGCGCCAGGCACGCCGCCCCCCTCGATTCGATGCGCGGCACCCCGCCTCTCCCAGCCTCGGCCCGAGCGCCTCCTTCGGGGCGCGACCGACTCGTGCTCTCCTCTGGCCAATGCCTTGTTCGCCGATACCCTCGCCGATCTTCCAGCCCCTCATTCCGAGGGGCGCTGGCCCCGACAAGGAGGCGTATTTTTACCATGGCAAAGGCATCCACCACCACGTTGTCCAGGACCGACAAGGTTGCAACGAAGCGCGCGTCGCGCGAGACACGGGGCGCGCCTCGCTCCTCGACGGGCGCAGCAGCGTACACGCTGAGCGCCGCCCGCGAGGCCGAGCTCCTCCGAGAGGCCGAGTCGCAGGGCGACAACACCGTGATTTTCCCCGGCAAGCTCGCTCGGCGCGTCATCTGGTCGAGCCGCATCCAGCTCGCCGCCGAGCGCGACGCGGCCGATCTCGTCCGCACCCCCTTCCCCGAGGACGAGCCCGCGCTGACACGCGAGGAGATCCGCGCGCTCCGCGACAAGATCGAGCTCCTGCGCGTCACGCAATCGCGCTGGCAAGCCGTGCAGCAGCGCCAGGAGCAGGCCGTCGCGATGTTCAAGGGGCCTGCCGCCGAGGCCGCCTTGCACCGGCGAACGCTCCTCCGCTTCTTCGATCTCCGCTTCAAGAAGAGCCCCGAGGGGCAAAAGCGGCTCATGGCGATCCGCGCGGGCAGCGGCGACGCGGATCTGGTCCAGGACGTCTCCGACCTGCTCTTGCTCTGCTCCGAGCACGCGGAGGCGCTTCGCAAGGCGCCTCGCGGCGAGGCCGACGCGGCGGCCCGCCTCCGCGCGCTGTCGCCGCAGCTCGCGCGCATGCTCGCCGACAAGACGTTCTCTCCCGAGGCGCAGCGCTCGCGCAAGCTCCGCGACGCCGCGTACACGCTCGTCGTGCACGCCGAGCGGCGGCTGCGCGCCGCCGCGGAGTACTGGTATGCCGGCACGGACAAGATGAAGGATTATGCGCCCTTCCCCGTCTCCCGCGGCGCCGCGTCCACCGGAGATAATGGAGATGAAGAGGAAGAGGAGGAAGGCGACGCCGCCGCGGAGAACGGCGCGCCGGAAGGCGACGCGTCGGAGGGGGGCGCGACGGAAGACGGCGCGCCGGGCGAGGGCGAAGACGAGGGGTGATCGCCCCAGGCCGCGGCGGGCGCGTCAAGGAGGGGGGCGCCTGGCGCGTCGCGAGCGGTCGAGGCTCCCCAGCCAGCGCGCCGGCCCGGCCGGGCGCCACGCGGGGGACGCTCGGGCCGCGCCGGCGGCTGCGGTGGCCGAGGCGGCAAGGGGGCGAGAACGGCTCCCCGAGCGTCGGCATCGTCGCGCTGCACGCCAGGGTGACCGTGCGCGACAGCGAGATCGAGACGGCCGACGGCGGCCGGGGCGGCGACGGCGGCGAGCTTCAGCGAGGCGGACGAGGCGTGACCGCCCAGCCCAGGGCGTCGTGACCGTCCGCGCGGCGCCGGTCACCTATTCCCATCAGGGGCCTGGCTGCGGCGCGGCCTGGCACGTGCCGGCCACGCACGCGAGCTGCGGCGGTGGCGGGCACGGGGCGCACTGGAGGTTCCGGCACGCGGGGGGGCTACGGGCGTTGAGCTCACGGAAGAAGGCTCCGCTGCCGTCGTAGATCATCAGGTTGGACGCACTCGCGACCGCCCTCGACGAGATCGTGCCGCAAGAGCAGCAGCGGTCGGCCGCGGCCACGATCACGCAGTCCGACGCGGCAGCGCAGGTCGCCGGGCCGGGCGGCAGGGGCGCCCCCGTCGGCCCGCCGGCGACGGTCGCCGTCGATGCCGCAGTCGGCGTCACGGCGGCAGCGGGCGGCTGCTTCGCGCCCCGCGGGGGCCCACTCGGACGGTGTGCGTCGCCGCACGCGGCCAGCAGCGCGGCGACCGCGATCACGAGACGACCAGCTCCTCGACCCAAGCTCGTATGCATTCCGGGCGAACGGTCGAACCTCCTGCCCCCTTACAGTGCTTCACTGGGCACGTGCGGGCGGACCGCGTAGGGCAGCACGCTGACAGCAGCCCCCGTGTCGAGCAGGCCCAACGCTTGCACGCTGCGCCCTCCCACCAGCGTCAGCGGGAGCATCGGCGCAAGGCTTCCGGCGACATGCTCAGAGGCGCGCGCCAGGAAGGGGAACTGCTGACCCGTAACGGACACGTTGCGGTTCCTATTCGGTGCGCAAGGTCTGGAGGAGCGTCTCGGCCGCCTCAAACGCTTGGTCGGGCGACCACACGGAGTAAGACTGGCCCGCCCGGAGCGCAGGCGGCTCCTCCGCCTCCGCCAGCTCCTGTGCGAGGAACTGGATCAGCTTGAGCTTGTCAGCACGCGGCAAAGACTGGATATCCGGGAGCAACTCCACGAGCGACATGACGCGTCACCTCAATTGGTTCTCAGCGATGAACTCGTCGCCCAGCCCGGGGCGCCTCTCGTCGTACCAGATGGCCGCCGCACGAAGCTCAGCGCACGCTTCAGGATGAAGCTCGACCCGCACGCCGGTCCTCGAGCTCCTTCAGGATCTCCGCTCGCGCCGTGCCCCAGCCGTCGTGGCCGAGCTGCACAAGCGCCTCGACCAGGGAAGTCGGCAGATCTCGTCCAGGTTGATGCGCATCAGAACCCGACGACCTTGGGCGCCGGTAGATCTTCGCGGACGGAATCCGCGGCGAACGCGATCACGGCGCGCACGTCGTCCGCGGTCAGGGTCGGGTAGTCGCTGAGGATGCCATCGATCGAGTCGCCGTCCGACAGGCTGGCGAGCAGCGTGCGGAGCATGACCCGCGTCCCCTTGATGACCGGCTCGCCCCCGCAGACGAGAGGATCTCGCACGATGCGATTGCGGTGGTTCATGACGTGAGCTCCAGGATACGGCGCCGGGCTTCCGGCCAGGGGACCGGCGTGACGACCCCGGCGTCGACGTCGGCGAGACGTTGCTGGATCTCCTCGGCCCACGCAGCCTCGACCTCCTCGGTCGTCTGCTCGGGCTCGTCGAGGCTCTGGATCAGCGCGGCCGCCACGGCCGCTCGGTCCTCCGCCGACAGACGCAGCGCTGCGACCAGGACATCCTCGACGTCGCTCATGGTGCAGGGAGCTTACCGCAGGCTCGGCCGGGTCACGAGCGGGACCCGCCTCGATGCGGGGCCTGGGCCGCGGGTCCTGGGCGAGGATCCGTGGCTCGCGGCGGCCCCGGCCCTTGGGCCGCTGCCGGCGACGCCCGGCCTGCAGGCTACGCAGAGCGGAGCCTGGCTCCTTCCCGACCAGACGGCGCTCGTACCTGAGGTGGAAGCGTTCCTCGCCGCCGGCGAGCCGCCCGCCTACGTCGGCTTCGGTACCATGCCTGTGGACCCGCAGACCGGCCGCAGGGTCGTCGAGGCCGTGCGGGCTGCGAGGCGCCGTGTCGCGCTGTTTCAGGGGTGGGCCAAGCTCGGTCGGGTCGACGACGCCGCCGACGCCGACCCCGACGCCGACCCCTGGCAACAACGGACGGCGAGGACGCGGGGACGTGGCCGACGTGGGCTGCACGGACGGGAGCTACGGGAGCTACGGCGCGCGAGGCCCCGTCGGCGCCCCCGGCCACGGCATCGGGCGCATCGGCGAGGCCGGCTGGGAAGCGGACTGGGCCGGGGCACGCCGGGCCAGGGCGGCGGCGGAGGCGGCGGCCGCAGGGGCGGGCTCGGCGTGTGCGGCGCGGCGTCCAAGGGGGGCGCCGGGCATCGCCTCGTCACGAGGCTTTGCGAACGACCGTTACCTCGCGCGGTGGCAGCCGTACGACTTTCCGCCCGCTATTGGCCTCACGCGCCTTGAGCGCCTCGGCGAGCTTATCAACATCATAGTCGTGCTCCTTGGCGATGGCGTCGCGGGTAGCACGGACCTCGTCGATGATGGAATCGGAATAGCGCATGATGTTACTCCTCCACGAGCTCCAGAGGCGTGCAGATAACCGGAGGCTCGAAGCCACCGGCTCGGCAGATCTCCTCGATCTTAGGGCGCATCGTGGCGTTGGCGATGTGCGCGCAGTTCCAGGTGAGCAGGTAGCGCATGCCGTGCGCCGCGGAGAGCGCGATATGAACTGCATCGCCGGCTGCCTTGGACGGGAGGGCGGCGGCGTGAAGGAGCTGCCGGGCGAGACCGACAGCCTCCGGCGTGAGCTCCAGCAGCGGCAGGTCGCCGAGCGCCTGGAGCCGCAGCGCTGCCGCGCCGGGGTCGCCCGCCGAAGCTTCGTCGACCACGAGCTGCGAGATGTACAAGTCGTAGGCGTCGCGCCCTGCCCACCACTCGCCGGTCACCTCTTGATGCGCCGCTCGCACCAGATCGCGGCTCGGCCTGGCAGTCAGGTAGCTGACGATGCTGGTTTCCACATCGACGCTCGGTTTCATGCACAGGCCTCGGGGATGAAGCTCGTGGATCGTACAGGCCCGCGGCAGACCAGGCAACGCTCATTCGGCCACCCCAACCGACGAGCGAGCAGGCGGTCTGCATCGCCGCGAGGACAGCGGCATCATGAGATTGGGTTCAGGCGCCGCCCTCGCCCGCGGTGAGGATGTGCTCGATCGAGTCGCCGTCCGACAGGCTGGCGAGCAGCGTGCTGAGCGTGACCCGCGTCCCCTTGATGACCGGCGCGCCCCCGCAGAGGAGAGGATCTCGGGAGCCCATTCGGTGCCGTATTGAAATCTCCAGGGCCGTGCTCCAGATCCAAACGGCAGCATGTGGAGCGCACCCGCCAGGGACCGGCGGCAAAGAAACGAGGGCTGTCATGAGTAGCCGTGCACAGGTGCTGTTTCAGATGGGCGCGTGGGCGTGGGTCGTCACCGGGATCGGGCACCTCGCGATCACTGCGCTGCTGCTCGGTCGCCCCGCGCCGCCCGCCGCGGAGACCGCGGTCCTGGACGCGATGCGGGCGCACCGGATGTCCATGATGGGGCTGTCGCGCGACCTGCTCGGCCTCTTCAGGGGGTTCAGCGTGGCCATGGGCCTGGCGCTCGCGCTGCACGGCGCCGTCTGCGTGCTCGCCGCGCCCGCCCTCGCCGCGCTCCCTGCTGTCGTGGCGCTGAACGCGGCGGTGTCGCTGGCGCTGCTGGCCATCGCCGTCCGCGCGTTTCCGCCGCCGCCGATCGTGACCATGCTGGTCGCGACGGCGTGCTTCGGCGCGGCGCTCGTGGTGCGCTGAGCGTGCGGGCGAAGATAGCTCATTGCCCATCGCGGTCGCGATGAGCGGCCCGTCGGACGAACCGTCGCGGCATCGGTCCTTCAGGTTCCGGCGGAGCGCGCCGCTATCGCGGGGCGGCGGGCTGCAGGGGCGGGCTCGGCGTGTGCGGCGCGGCGTCGTCGCGTGCCAGCAAGCGAACGAGGACATTCATGTCAACGGCGCGCATGGCGGGCCCTCATGCGCTGCCTGATGCCCTCCTTGAGATCCTCAAGGCTGCGCGGCTGAGGTTCCCGCGAGAACAGTGCCCGGTGAAGGTCCTCGAAGCTGTGCCGACCAACGCGCCGCACGGTGATTCGATCACCTTCGGCATCCCATTCCAGGATGGATCCAGGCACCAGTTCGAGGCGCTTGCGCACCTCCGCGGGAACCGAGATCTGCCCCTGAGCCGTGACCCTGGATTGCGCGAGCTTCATGCTGGCACAGTACCACGGTAATGAGCCCTGAGAAACGACGGCCGCTCGGCCCGTCGATGAGCCCGGCTGGAAGCGACGACCCATATCCGCCCCATACAACATCGCGGACGGTGCGCCTCCAGGGATGCCCCGATGGTACCGCACCTGGACCTCCGCCGGCCCAACGACTTGGGCCTCAGCCGCGGGGCGCCGGACCGCGCTTCGCGCGGCCCAGGTGCACCGTCGGCCGCAGGCCCTTGTTGTGCAGCCGCACCGATGAGGACGAGCCCTGCAACGGGTAGTCATCATGGGAAGTACCTCGCAAGCAGCGCGGCACGGTAGGCTGCGAACTCCCGATGGATTTGTTCCGTCCAGCCAACGCCGGCCAGCAACGCGATCTGATGGAAGAGAGCGTCATGCTTCGTATCGGTCACCGCGGCAAGTCCCGCATTCACGGGGAAGGGAAGCGTGAAGATGGCGGGGGAGTGTTGCTGATTCCGGAGCGAGGCGACTTCTCTTGCAGCCGTTGCTCCAAAGGCGAGCAGGACGCGGGGGGCGAAAGCGGCAAGCTCAGCTTCAAGGTGTGGGCGACATGCTGCGAAGGCGGCCTTAGGGATGCGCGGCGCACTTTCCGCCCTCGTGCTGCATTTGAAGATGTCGGTGAACCAGCAGTTGTCGATCCAGCCATCAGCGCTGACGGCGTCGCGATGGCCCAGCACCCAAAGGCTCGCGCGCGCAAACGTCGTAATCTTCCGATGGAAGACCGTGTCGGCGCCTCGTCCTGGGGCAACGTACTGCTTCGTGCAGTGTGCCATCAGGAGCTTGGCCTGGTTCTCGCTAACGCATCCGGGTACGGTCAGTCCCCAGGAGGCGTAGAGGTCGCGCTCGCCATCCATCGGGGCCCCGGGGTTCAGGGTAACGACCATCAATGCACGCGGTCCGCGCCGAAACGTACCGGCCCACCCGCGGGGCACACACCAGGGAGTAAGGACAGCGGTGGCGCGGTCGCGTAGGAACGTCCTGGGGTCGCGCAGGCAGGTCGTGCAGTTCGCAAAGCGGTGGCTCAGGTCAGCAGGCATGGTTGGTCGGAGGGGGCAGGATGGTGGGGCTCGTCACTACTCGGGCTGCACAACGGCTTGGCAATCAGCCGCGGGCGCCGCAGGCGCCCGTCGGCTGCATTGCCGTGTTGGGCAGTCACCGCGGCAGACATCGTCGGTCACGCGAACAGCCAGGCGTTCGCCGCGTCGAACAGAGCGCTTCTCGCCTCCTCGATGAAGTGCGGATCCTTCGGCGTGAAGTCTGCATACTGCTCAATGCAGAAGTCGCCCAGACCGGCCGTAATGAGCGGCGGCTCGTCGGGCGCAGCCTTCACAGTCTTGACAGATGATCGGAGCGCTTCGTGGTACCTGGCGACAAGAGACGAAAGCGAAAGATGCTCGCCGGCCTCCGCCATCGCAGTTGCGACCGCCGCGATCTTTTCGAGATCGCGAATGCTTACGAACAGCGTTCGCGCTTCGATGTCGCGTTCCGGAGCAGCTAGGTGTGGCACCAGGAACCGTTGTCTGAAAGCCGGCCAGTTCGCGGTCGGCGGCGGCGAGCCATAGCACACGACAAGGTACTGAAAGGACTCTGTGTATGCGGGCAACTTGTCTGTCGGCACATGCCCTGCCTTCCAGTCGGCAATAAATCCGGACCCCTGCTTCAGCGGACTGCGTCGGTCATTCCCGCCGCCAAGATGCCAAATCCAATCATCGAGAGCCTCGAGCGAGGTCGCGTTCCCGTCGTCCGGCAGCCGCACCGTCTTACACTCAACAACGAATATGGAGGCGTCCTCGCGAGCGAAGATGTCCGGGCTGTCGACCGGATTGCCGTCCCGGTTTGTGTACTTGAACTCTTTCGTCACGGAGTCATTTTTGAGGATCGCCTGCAGGAGCAACACGGCATATCGTTCGAGAACGTGTCCGAAAGCTGAGGAGAAGTGCTTGAACCCACCATCGGGGTCATCGTGCACGAACTTACGAATGGCTGCCTGGTGTTGCTGGGCCTCGAACGTGCCGAGCAGATACTGCGGTTCCGGGATGAATAGCGCGTTGTCCGACAGTTTAACTATGGGCCGGAGCGCAAACGGCGATGTGAACCAAGCCTCCGGGTAGCCGACGTGCGCGTATGACCCGAGAAGATCGTCAGGAGTCCAGCTTGCCAAGTCGATCAGATGAAGCGCGGTCTCGACAGGAACGGCTGTCTCCGAGAACCGGCTGCGAATGTCCTTCAAGAGTGTCGGTCCCGACTGGAGTGCGGACGCGACGGCGAGTGCCGATGCTAGGTTTTCGTAGGCGCTAGAAAACAGGGTGCTTTCTGTCTCCTCAGTCCACAGAGATCCATATAGGAGTTGCGCCCGAGCGATCTCAAGCCTCGCAGAGCGGGAGAACCATTGCTGCTCAAGCGTCGTGAACCAGATCTTCCTCCCCAGCTGCAGCGGGCTAGGAAGCTTGACGATCCCCGAAAGTGCAACGTGCTGACGCCGCCTCGAGTGGAGCTGCCGCGCGCACCGCAGCAGGGCGGTCTTTGCGGCGTCCGTCATTTTCGGCGTCGCGCAGTCGAGGCAGAAGCCTGCGTCGCGCCAGCGAGAGAGGAAGCGAAGCATGAGCGGAGGAACAGAGAGTGCTGATAGCGGGCCCGCATTCGTAAACACGCCGTCATTTCGGATCGCGTTTGCGATCACTTGCGACACAATAACCGGAGCCTGCGGCACCTGAAGTGTGTCAAGCGCGGCCTCCCACGAGGGCCATCCGGGGAAGGGCACATCCGTAAGTATGTCGACGCTGCTCATTTCTCTCTCCTTTGGTAGGTCCCGATGGCGGGACGCTAGCGACCGTGAGTTAACAGCGGGTTCCGGGGCGCGTCAACGGCGCCCGCTACCTGCCCAACGATGACGGCTCTGCCGCCGCGCGAAGCGCGGCCGGCAGCAGCCGTGAGTTGGGCAGCTACTTGTTGTCGTCGCCGAGTTCCCACTTGTCGAAGAATCGATCTCGTGCAGCAACGAGAAAATCATTCTCTGCTTCCTCCGGCGGCGCATGGTGGGCCATCCAGTCGCCAACGTCCATCAGACGGGCCTCCTCGCCGACCCATCGCTTCGCCCAGAGGAGGTCGTACAGCGATGACGCCTTACTCCGCGCGACGAGACGTTCGAGCTCCCTTACAGACATCGCGTGCACAACATCGTCGCCCGCTTCCCCTCCAAAGTCGCGCTGAAGAATGGAGTTGACCCACGACGCCTCCTCCCAGAACACGGCAGCAAGTTCGACATTTTCCGGACGAGGCATGTTTTTGATGTGGGGGAGGTGGCTCTTAAACTGGCAGAGCTGCCGTTTGGCCGCATGAAGAGTCTCCTCCAAATCCCTCTTTACGCTATCAGAGTGGCCAAATGCCTTGGCTTTGGATCGAAGAAGCGACTTCTTGACTTCGACCACAACGGCGCGCTCTCCATCCAGAACTAACCAGTCCGGACTCAGGTATTTCTTGCCATTGATCGTGTACGAGAACTCCGGGCGGATCGTTGCTTCCGGAAAAACCTCACCAAGCAGCTTGCCCACATACTCCTGCGCCACGAATCCGAACTGTTCGTCGAAGGAGGGTCCGAACTTCTTCCGGCAGTCGAACAAGATACCGTGAGTAACGCGTTCAATGAGGAATTGGTAGCAAGGGACCAGAAAAACCGGTGTGTCCGTGGGCGGGGAGATGTCGGGTCTGATCAGAGGGTACAAGAACAGAGGGTTGAATCGGTATTTGGCCAACGCCGGACTGGGTGGCTCGAAGGCCTCGGCCCTGATCTGTGCGTACGTCGCCGAAAATCTATCGAGGAATGCAGCCTGTTGCTCGTGGCTGAAGAGACGAAGGACTGGGCGGGAACTATCGGCGGCCGGCGGCGGGTACGGATTAATGTAGCCCTGTCGCTTCGCCATACCAGCGAACGATTGACCGAAGAGTAGCAGCTGTTCGAGATTGAACCCCGTGGCTTCGGAGACCACGTCCGGAGGGAGTCGGCCACGGGGCCGAGCCGGCCAGATCTCCCCAAAGGCGACCAGGAACCGTGGAAGCGCGTACGGATCGTGGTGCTGGAAGGAGAACTGTGCCTGACCTTGGCGAATCAGATACTCGAGTACAGCATCGTTCTCGAGTCCCGCTTCGGTCATGTTGTGGTAGTCGTCAACGAGCGCTGCGAGCGATCTGTCGTTCAGGTGGCCAGAACCCTCGTCGGAGCACTCCAGGATGAAGAGAAGAGCAATATATGCGAGTGCAGTCGGGGGAATCGGGACGTCATGAATCACGACGAACCGGTCGCGTGCGGACGCGACCGCGGCATAAGCCTCGGCAATCGCTCGCAAGGAATCGCGCAAGTTCAGGCCACGGATTTGGGCACGAAGATCCGCTTCGGTCTTCGCAGGTCCATCACCATAAACTCGGAACTGCTTGCCCGCGATCGTCCTCATTATTCCAACCTCTGTTTACGAACCTGTCGCGCCCCTCGGCGAGGCAACCTTGCCTGGATGCTCATGGGTGCTCGGCTTGGCTGCCCAACGGCTGGCGGCTCAGCCGCGCGCGAAGCGCGTCGGCTGAGCCGCTTGTTGGACAGCGAAAGAGCCTAGCCACTGCCAAGTCGTCGGCGCCTTCTCATCGCTTTTGCTTTATTCCGCAGTGTGCGCCCCTGCAGAGCACCCTTATCACGCTCCGTAACAGGTCGGGCAATGTCGGGGCTTCGATGAATACAGGTCTGGCAATGGCGACGTCGAAAATCTTCGCTCACCAGGCTAGCATCTGACGCTTGCACCAAAGCCTCCTTGCGAAGTTTAAGACAAACAATCTTTATCGGCGGACGCTCTGCATACATAGTAATAAGCGACCCCCGGTGGCCGTCGTGCTCTGCATGCGCAATGTGCTTGCACCAGTCGCGCCTCTCCCTAGCGAGTTGCCTCTGACACAATAAGCTATAAAGAATGTTAGGGGCTCGATACATCGGCAGCTGGTACGCGTTTGCTAGGGCACCAGCCATAAACTCCACCTGGTCATCTCCCGCGTCTCGAATGATCTCTTCCTCAGATTTTGCTGCAAACTGCATCATCTCGCGCTTACGTGCTTCGCTGCGGTCCGCGCCACTGAGGAAGTGACTCGCTTGACGCACATGAAGTGCGCTGCCGCTAAGCTCGGCAATTCTCAGGGCATCAGTCGCGAGCGCCGTAGCATCTTCCTCGCTGCCGCAAGTGTCGAGAGTCTCAGCCAGCATAAGCATGGCGGACAATTCCAGATCCCGATCTTCAAGTGCGCGTGCTACGCGCAGCGTCTCTTGAGCGGATTCAACTAATGTCCCCACATCGGCACGGTCTTGCGATTTTGGATTGTCCTGTGACCACTCCACATAGCGACGTTGTCGCTCCGCTGCAAGTGCAGCATGGTTTTTCAATAGAAGAACGTGGCAGTAGGTGCGGTGCTCGGCCCGAGACGTTTTAGCCGCCAGCTCATTCACAGCCTTCAGCCAGACTTCCATGAGCTGGCGCGGTGCCCGCGCCTGTTCACGTGCGAGATGGGCATCTCCGATGCCGATTGCCGCAACGTGGTTCAACGCTTGCGCGTCAATCGCCATGTCTTCAATTTCATGCTGTCGCAAGGTCAACTCAAGTAGCTCAATGTGATTGGCTACTCGTTGACTTTGGATGCTCCGCCCGCGGAGCAGCGCGGCATGAAGCTTCTCCTTAGCGATCGCGCGGACATGCTCGGGGGTAGCGCGAGCAATCGTCTTCGTGTAGTCGGACCATGCACGAGAGATCGCGTACTGGATTGCCAGATCTGTTGGAGCGTGCATCGACCATGCGTCGATTTCGCGGTTGTATTGGTCTTCTCCGATTTCTCCAAGCATCCGCCTAACGGAGACATGGAGAACATCAAGCAACGCTCGACTATCAGCGTCTAGCGGAGGGTTAGATAGGAGCAGTTGTCTTATCGCAGCGGACGCATCGTAGTAATGTGATAGATGGAAATGAGCATAAACCACAGCTAGTGCTGCCCGGGGAGTTTTCAAGAGGAGGTCGGTCGGCACCAGCCTAGCTCGTTCGATGACTTGCTTGGCGAGCCCAGAGTTGGTCAGCGCCTGACCAATCTGGCTCAACATGTCTAGGACCTGGCTCGAATCAGCAACTTCGAGGCTCTGTGCATCAATAGTTACCGCATGACCGGTGGTCACTCGTAGTACGTTGAGCCGTTCGTCTACTCCGCGACGTACGGCCGCCTCGTTCGCGATAAGACGCCTGAGCTCTGCGAGGGAATCCGGCGTCAAGATTCGATGAAAATGAATGTTGATCCACTGTTGATCGCGCCAGTTTGCGTTGTCACGCTCAATACGCGCCCACTCGTCGCGCGCAAGAGCAAACCTTAGCTCGCTGGATTCGGGGCGAAACAGTATGTACAGAGGGCAACTGCCGTTTAGAAGATAGTTTAGGTTTGCAGTGCTTACCTGTATCGACACCGCGCCGCTCTTGTTGACTTGTGTGTTTGAGCGTCCCTTGAGCTGAACCTGTGCTCGAACGTTTGTCGCTCTGCTATTGGCCAGGAGCTCAATGGCGCCATCGACGCCGTAGTCGTCTAGCCGCTCATCGCGGAATATGTAGTCGGAGAGCGGCAGCGCCGCTTGTAGGGCACGCTTGCTCTGTTCCTGGAGGATGCTGCCGGCGTCAACAATGGGTAGGGGTCCTTGAAATGTCACGGTGGCTTCGATCCTCTCGCGGAAACATAGCTCACTTTACCGGCGCCTGTCCAACATCGCAATCATCTGTGCTGCGCGACATATCTTCGCATTTTTGCATGTAGGCTGCGAACCGCGGTGCCCGATCACCGTGTTCTCGTGGATGAGTCGCGGCACCCCGCAGCATATCTAGATATCCCCGCGGATAGGTCGCGATCTTCCGCAGGCTATCTGCGCATCTCCGGAGATAGGCCGCCGCTACACAACTACGTATCGCCGTTGATGGGCTTCGGACGGCGACGGTGTGCCGAGAAGCAAGATGCGTGCCTGTGATTGATTGCCTCGGGCGACTGATGTGCGGCCCAAATATCCGCTGGCCGCCGCAACTCGCGCCCGCCCTGCGCCGATAAGGGTCACTGCGGGTCCGACGAACCGGCCCCAACCAATCGGAACCACCCCCATGACCCTCATCGAAGCCGTGCGCGCCACCATCCGGCGCCTGCATTACTCGCCGCGTACCGAAGAGGCGTATGTCCACTGGATCCGGGCATTTATTCGCTTTCATCACGGCAAGCACCCACGGCAGATGGGCGCGGAAGAGGTCACGGCCTTCCTCAACGATGTTGCGGTCGCGCGCCGCAGCGCGGCGTCCACGCAGAACCAAGCGCTGTGCGCGCTCCTCTTCCTTTACAAGCGGGTCCTCGACCTGCAGATACCCCGGCTCGAAGCGCTCGAGCGTGCCCGCCGGCCGGAGCACCTCCCCACGGTCCTCTCGCGAAAGGACGCTCTCACCTTGCTCGAGCACCTGATCCCACCTTTTCGACTCATCGGCGAGCTCCTCTACGGAAGCGGCCTCCGCCTCCTCGAAGCGCTTTCGATTCGCGTCAAAGACGTCGACCTTGATCGACGGCAAATCATGGTGCGCCGCGGGAAAGGACAGCACGACCGGCCGGCCTTGCTCCCCGCTCGGGCGCGCGACGAGCTGCAGGCCCAGCTCGACGCCGTGGCGCAACGGCACAAGAAGGAACTCGCGGCTGGCCGCGGCGAGGTCGACCTGCCCCACGCTCTGCGAGCGAAGATGCCAGGAGCAGCCACGAGCCTCCCCTGGCAGTACCTCTTCCCCGCCTCTCGCCCTTGCACCGATCCAGCGACGGGTCGACAGGTCCTCTACCACCTGCACGAATCGGCGGTGCAAAGGGCCGTGAACAATGCCGGACGGGCGTCGGGGCTCACCAAGCGCGCGACATGCCATACCCTCCGCCACAGCTTCGCGACCCACCTGCTCGAGGCGGGCACCGACATCCGGACGATCCAGACATTGCTCGGCCACAAGGATGTGCGGACCACGATGATCTACACCCACATCGTCGACCGCGGCCCTCTCGGCGTAATCAGTCCTCTCGACCGCTGACCGCCGCTTCCGCGTGGAGCGCCTTGAACTCCGCCCCCACCCCCTCGTGCCGCCCCCATGCATCGTGGAAAGGTAGCCTAGCACCAAACGCTCCCGCAGCCGGTAGCGCTGCCAGAACCGACTTCCGCCGCACGTGGCAGCACAGGCCGTGCGTCTGACGGCGTGCGACCTCTGGCGGCGAACCCCATCACGACGCGGCGCCCGCCGAGCCACGGCAAGGCGATCTCCGCCGCGTTGAAGCGTTGGACCAGGGGACGGAGCCAGGCTCGACGAGCTGGGGAGGCCAGCACCACAAGCAGGTGCGAGGGCGTGAGGATCAAGTCGGCGTCGCGCATCAGCACCCAGCGCCGCAGCGTGCGCGGGTGGGCGAAGTGGAAGCGAGGGGGCAGGGTGTCGCCCAGAGCGCGGAGCGCATCCCAGGCGAGCGCGGCGATCCAGGCGCAGAGCGTGAGCGGCCCTTGGCGAAACCCCGGGCGATCGGGCCGGCCGCGCTTGGGGTAGCCGCTCGCCGACGTGTCCATCCAGAGGTCATGCACGCCGATTCGGTGGCCCTGCTCGTGGTGCTGGCGAGTGCGGTACTCGTGCAGCAGAGCGAGGGCCGGCGTCGTGGTGTCGTGCAAGATGAAGAGCGCGTGCCAGCGGTCCTTGCCCTTCATCGCGCGCTCGCGCACGACGACGGTGCGGAGGGGCCGAGCGATGCCCCGGATCCTGGTGGTCGTCTCGGCGAGCTCGATCTGCTTGGGCTTGGCGCCCCTGTACCGACCGGGCTCCTCGTAAGGCGTGAACCGCGCCCGTGGCAATCGCTTCCAGGCATTGACATAGCCCGGCCGACGAGGCGCGCGGATCAAGAACGCTGTCTTGCTGAAGCGATCGAGGCGCCGGAGGCCTTCGTTGGTGGCGGAGGCGCCCGCGTCGATGATCAGGCGAAGCTGATGGACCTGGACACGCCGACGCACAGCGCGCAGAAAGTCGAGGGCCCGGTCGACGAGCTTGCCGTTGCCGCGGGTGACGAAGACCGCGAGGAAGCGGCGCGCCTCGGGCCAGTGCAGGAAGAAGAGCTTCTCGGCGCGCATCTTTTTGCTGCGGAGGGTGTGGAAGCCCTTCGGGATCTTGAACTTGCGCGTGAAGCGGGCGATGACGTGCTCGTCGAGGCTCAGCGTCACCTTCCGGTGGCGCAGCGCGCCCCACGACTCGGTGGCGTGCGTAAGCTTCTTGACCCCGGCCGTCGTCACCGCGCGCACCAGGCCGCCGAGGCGAGACCGAGACATGACCTTCTTGCCACCGGACAGGATCGCGAAGCCCGGATCGTCGAGGGTCTCAAAGTGAAAGATGCGCTCGATGCCCAGGGCCGCGCGGAAGAACAGCGACAGCACCAGGCGCCGCGCCTTGTCCGCGCCTCCCAGCGCCCTGGCCAGCGTGCGCTCGGCGATGCGGCTCAGGGCGAGCGCGGCCGGCAGCAGGAGGAAGGCGCACCCGAAGTGGGTGCGCCCGACGAGGTGGGGCGCGCGACATGCGCCTCCGCGCGATCGTGATCTGGGCGGAAGACGTAGAGGCCGTAGGCATCGAGGAACCGGCGGAGCGTCTGCTGCTCGATGTCGATCCCGAGCTCGCGCGCGATGAACGTGACCACCTCGGGCTGAGTGCATCGAGGATGGTCGACCAGGTACTTGGCGATCGGACCGGCATGCTCCGGGCGCAACCGCGGTTGCCGATGTCGCCCGAGCTCCGCCCAGATCGACTCGAGCATCTGGTGCGCCGTGAGCGTGCGCACGGTGCGCATGGCCCGGTCGGTGCGGCCCACCGCCGCGCCCACTTGCGCTGTGGTCAGGCCCGTGTCCGAATGCAGGAGGAAATAGGCTGCGACGCGCAGCAGGATCGGCTGGGCCGCGATGGCGGCGACGAACCGCACCGCCGCCTCCAGCAGGACTTGCTGCGCTCGTGTCGCCCCCTCCAGCACGTCCGCATGCTCGCGCTGCCAGCGCGCCCACGCCTGCTGCGCCTCGCTCGCCTGTGTCGTCGCCGTGTCCGTCGCCATGATGCCCTCCCCACGACGAGCATCCCACAGGGACGACAGCGTGCAGCAGCCAGACTCAGGCGACGATCATGCGTTGAGGCGGAAGTCGTGGGTGAACGCTCCGAAGGGCTCGGGGGCGTTTGGTGCTAGCCGACGGCTGGCCCACCTTGTCAAGGAGGCCAGCGCAGGACCGAGCGGGCTCTCCAACGGACGAAGGCGCGAGCGGTTCCTCGATGCCCTACCCCTCCGAAGCGAAGAAGTGGCCCTGCAATGGCCCGGCCAGTCATCGGCTGGGGCCCTCAAGCTGCTACGGCCTGTAGAGTTCGCCGCGGCGCGGTGCAGCGTCTGCGCAAAGCATGCGCCAGTTCTGCGTCACGGTGAGGAGCACCGGCGATAGCCGTAGGCGGTCGACTGCGGGCAGCGAGGGATGGCCGTCAAGGGCCGGCGGGACGCTTGCGCGGCCTCCCGCGCGTCGTCTCCGGCATCTCGGCTGGCCGGAACAGTGCTGCTGGTGTCACGCCGAGGGCGTTGGCGATCGCCACAAGCGCCGCGACGCTGACGTTGGTCTTGGCGCGTTCGAGGCGATGGAGAAGGCCAGGGCTCACGTCCGCCGCTGCCGCCAGCTCGTCTTGGGTCAGCCCTCGCCTGACCCGAAGCCGCTGGACGTTCGCCGCGATGTACCGAAAAATCGTATCAGTCTCGATGGGTTCCATCGCCACGGGCTGAACCTGGGCAGGCCAAAAGTAGTCGTGGATTGCGACTTTCCTTGACTCGGATCGTGCCTCGCACGTACCCTGAACAAAACAAAAAGTGCCCCCGCGACGGCTGGCACCGTCCGGAGGCGTGGCCGAACCCCGCGTTCACGAGGTCCGACATGGAAACCGTACGTCTACGCCCTGACCAGGGCCAAGAGATCGATCCGCCCTCCCGTCGCCGTCCCCGTCCCGCTGCTCTCAACGGGCTCGCCCGCCCGCCCCAACCCCTCCGTCAGCAGCCCCCGCCCCCCTCCGTCTACCTCGACCCCACCGCGCTCCTCGAACAGCGCCCGCTCATCCGCCGCACCCTCCGCGCCCGCGGCGTTCTCCCCGCCGATCTCGACGACCTCACCCAGGACACCCTCCTCGGCGCCTGGCGCAGCCTGCGCGCCGGCCGCTTCCGCCCGTCCCCCGCTCTCCCTCCCGCCGACGCCCTCCGCCGCTGGCTCGCCGGCATCGCCGCGCGGCAGGCCTCGCACGACCGCGACAAGGCCCACCGCCGCCACGAGCTCCCCGCGGTCGACCCGGACCGCCTCTCCGCCTTCGCCGCCCCCTCTCCCGAGGCCCGCCTCGTCGCCCGCGGCCTCCTCCGCGCCTTCCACCATCTCCGCCCCGAGCTGCGCGAGATCCTGTCGCTCGCCGCCACCGGCCTTTCCTCGCTCGAGATCGCCGCCTCCCTCTCGCTCCCGCGCCCCACGGTCGCCACCCGCCTCCGCCTCGCGCGCCGCCTCTTCGCCCGCGCCCTCACCCGCTCTCGGAGGTGGCCCCGATGCCCCCGATGAGCCGCGCCCCCGTCGACGCCCCCGCCGAGACGGCGGCCGAGCTGCCGACCGCGACCGAGGCCGCCCTCCTCGAGATGGTGCTCGGCCTGCCCGGCGTCGGCCCGCGCCTCCTCGGCACGGCCGCTCTCCCCTCGCTCGGCCGCCTCTCGCCCGCGGCGCTCGCCGAGCGCACCCAGATCGCCCTCTTCGACGCGACCCGGCTCGCCGCCGCCTTCGAGCTCGGCCGCCGCACCCACGCCGCCCGCGCGCGCCGGGGCGCGCTCCTCACCGACGCCGCCCGCGTGGCGCGGTACTTCGGCCCGAGGCTCGCCTCCCTCGTCCACGAGGAGCTCTGGATCGCGGCGCTCGATACCCACGGCCGCGTCCGCGAGACGCGCCTGCTCGCCCGCGGTTCCGACGACGCCCTCTACATCGGCCGCTCCACCGTCCTGCGCACGGCGCTGGACATGGCCGCCCACAGCTTCGTCCTGGCCCACAACCACCCGAGCGGCGACCCCACGCCGACCCGCGAGGACGAAGCGATGACCCTGGAGCTGCGCCACCTCGGCTCGGAGCTGCACGTCCCGCTCACCGCCCACGTCATCGTCACGCCCAGCGGCCGCTACGCCGCCGTCCACGAGTAGGCCCTCGCCACGCGCAGCACCCCGCCGCCGGCGCGCTGCGCCCCCGCGCATCCAGCCGAAAGCATCCCGCGCACCGCCCCGGCCGGGAGCTCCGCGAGCCCCGGCAGCAGCAGAGGCGCTGGAGCACGTGGAGCAACCGACCGTAGCTTGGCTAGCTCGAGCTCGGTCAGGTCGCTCCGTGCCTGCGCCACGCCAGTCGACGTCGGCCCTCGCCGTCGTCGCGGCACCTCCTCGCCGATGGTCGTCGCGGCATCTCCTCGCCGATGGGGCAGCGCGCCTGGGCAGCCTCCGAGCCGCGCGGTACAATCCCCCCGTGAACCTTCCCGAGCTGGAAGCCGAAGCCCTGAAGCTGCCCGTCGCGGAGCGCGCACGTCTCGCAGAGACGCTTCTGGAAAGCCTGGATGAGCTCTCCGAGGAGGAGCACAGGCGCCTCTGGACCGAGGAAGCGACGCGCCGGGACGCAGAGCTTGACGCAGATCCGTCCCGGGGGCGACCGGCCGAGGACGTCTTTCGCGACGCCCGCGCGCGGCTCCGGTGACGCTTCCGGTCATCTTTCACGATCTGGCTGAGGTCGAGCTGAACGAGGCCGCCGCCTACTACGCTCGGGCACGTCCTGGCCTTGGTGACGCCTTCCTCGCCGAGGTCCAAGGCGCAGTCGATGCCCTGGCCGCATCACCGCTCGCGGGGAGGGACGTGGAGAACGATGTTCGCTGGTGGCTCGTGCGGCGGTTTCCCTACAGCGTGCTGTACCGGGTACGCGGCGATCACATTCGTATTCTCGCGATTGCACATCAGAATCGGCGGCCCTTCTACTGGCGCGGGCGCCAATAGTCCGGCTCCGCGCCTGCTCGCCCGCGGTGGCGCCGACGTCCTCTACATCGACCGCTCCACCGTCCTGCGCACGGCGCTGGACATGGCCGCCCACAGCTTCGTCCTGGCCCATAACCACCCCAGCGGCGGCCCGACGCCGACCCGCGAGGACGAAGCGATGACCCTGGAGCTGCACCACCTCGCCTCGGAGCTGCACGTCCCGCTCACCGCCCACGTCATCGTCACCCCCAGCAGCCGCTACGCCGCCGTCCACGAGTAGGCCCTCGCGGGGCGCTGCGCCCCTGCGGCGGGGCGCCCCGCCCCTGCGCGTCCCAGCCGAACGCCTCCCGCGCACCGCCCCCGCCCGCATCTCCGTCGCCTCCGCCAGCCACACAGCGAGCTGGAGCACGCGGAGCCAAAGGCCGTGGCTTGGTTCCCCCCACCTCGGTCGGGTACCTGCGGTTTCAGTGATCGGAGATGACCACCCCTGCGTGGGCGCATGCGGCGAGCTCCTCGTCGGTCGGGAAGGACTCGGTGTCCTGCAGGACGCGCACAGGGCGGCCCGCGGCGGCAAGCGGGCGCAGGAGCTCGCAGAAGCGCTTGGTCGAGGTGGCGATGAGCTGGAAGTAGGGGTCGAGTCCCAGGACCGCCTTGCGGTGCCGCAGCATGAAGCCGGGGCCGGCATGATAGGTGTGCCCGAAGGTGTCGAGCTTTCGCTCGGCCGCGCCGTGCAGTTCCTTGAGCACGCGCTCGGCGCCTTCGCGCTGGAGGAACCCGCCCATGCTGGCCTCGGTGCGCCAGCGCTGGAGCTTCCAGTCGAGCGCGAGGCGTAGCAAGGCCGACTCGATGTCGTCGCCGCCGGGCTCGAGGTCGTCGCCGAGGCTCCCTGTCACGTAACAGCGCCCCTCCTCGTCGATACAAAGCCAGCGCATCTTGTCGACCTTGCCTACCTGCCGCACCGGCTTGCCCTGGATCTCCCTGATCCGCTGGTCGCCCGCAACGGTCTCCGCGACGTACCCAGGCGCGATGAGGGGCGCCACGCCGAGCAGACTCCACGGCGCGAAGTCATCTTCCGCGATGACGCCGCCGTGGTCCCGCTCCACCGCGGAGAGGACGGGCCAGAGGTCGTCGCCGAAGAGCCTGCGCAGGTCCTCCTCGGAACGCCGGAAGCGATCCAGGCGGTGGATACGCCGGGCGAACAGGTATTCCTGCAGCTCGGGGATCGGAGCAAACAGCTCGGTCGCCGGGCGCGTGCGCTGGACGAGGAGCTCGCCGTCCTCCCACTCCGCTCGCTCGGTGGCGACGTCCCCGTAATGGAGGGCCTGCACGATCCGCCGCCCTTCGGCGATTTGAATGGATATCTCCGCGATGTAGGCCGCCTGGTGGAGCTGGGCGCCCCTGGGCACGCGCTGGAGATCCTCGACGAGCATCGCCTCGGCGCGGCCGTCGTGCAGGCCAAGCTCCGCGCCGGCAGCGCGGGCAGCCGCGAGCAGCGCGGGCAGGTCCTCGAAGCGGCGGGCGGCGGCGCGATCCCGGACGATGAACCAGCGGTCGTCCGACCAACACGTGTCGTGCGGCGCCGATGCGGCGCCATTCTCCGCGGCGCGGAGCCTGTTCGCGAGCTTCCTGGCCTCGTCCCCAGCGCGCCAGTGGATCGAGAAGCCAACCAGGGCGGGCGTGGGACAGAGCTCGGCGGCGAGGCGTTCCAGGAACGCGCGCAGATCGCTGCAGAGGCGCTTCTCGTACCGGCCGAGGTACACAGCGCCCTCTCGCTGCGTCAGGAGCACGCGCCGGCCCGAAGCGTGCCTTGCGATCACCAGGTCGGGCGGGCCCGAGCGGTGGCGGCGGAAGCTGCAGTCGAACTCGGCGAGGGCGCCGAAGTCGTAGTCGCCGAGGAGGGGCAGGCCTCGGTCCTGAGTCAGCGCGAGGAGCAGGTCCGCCGCCTCGGTCCAGCGGGGCGGGCAGCCGGGCGGCGCGAGCTTCGCGAGCGTGCGGCGGTCACAGGCGCGGCGGATGGGCGCGCGTTTGGCCAGCGCGCAGAGGGCCTCGGAGAATCCCTGGACAGCGCTCATGGTTATGTGACCCTCTGGAACCGATCGCCCACCACCCTCCAGGTGCCCACGTTCTGGATGCCTCCCGGGCGGTTCGGTCGTGTGAGGCGGTTACTTGGGTTATCGTGATAGGTGGGGTTCTGCGGGTTCATGGCCCCGCCGACCTCGCTCGGGCGCGGCGGCTTGCGGCCCGCCATGGTCCACAGCCGAGGGATGAGCTGGGAGCAGTTGGGGCAAGCCGGGATGTTGCTGGTCCCGGTCTCGGACTCCATGCCCTGCACCTCGCCGAGCGCTGCGCGAAGGTTGCGCCGCCACCCGGGCTGACCCGGCGTGCATGACCTGCCGGTCCGCTGCTCCCACTCCCGGAGGTGGTCGCTCAGCACGTGGGGCTCGGCGCACTGCTCCGCAGGCTGCGGCTCCATCGGGTGCCGGGCCGGCTGCCGCGGCAATGCCCTCTCGACGGCCGGATGGAGCCGGCTCGGGCTGCCGCCGCTGCTCCTCGTGATCGGATCCCCGACCGTGCGCGCGAGTGTGCAGCGAACGAGCGCGTCGATGTCGACGTGCTCGACCGGCATGTTGTCGACATAGGCGTAGGGCTTGAGGCTGCCCTCGATGCGCAGCGGCTCCGGGCTCAGGTAGCAGCCCGTCTCGGGATCGTAATAGCGATTCCGGTTGTAATGGAGCCCGGTCTCCTCGTCTGCGTACTGGCCCGGGAACCGGAGCGGGGTCCTGGGCTCGCCGTCGACCCGCCCGTACAGGGTAGGGGCGAGGGTCTCTAGCAGGGCCCCATCGTTCGCAACGAGCGCCTCGGGCGCGCCGTTCGGGCCTTCGACGTAGTACAGCAGCTCCGGCGGTTGCCCGACCCTGGTCTCGCGCTGTGCCAGTGGCAGCACCGTCCCTGGCAGCACGACATAGGTCCGCTCCTGGACGATGGGATCGCCCGCCGCGCGCGCAGTCTCATGGATCTCGCGCACGAGGGCGTCGCCGTACCAGGCGTAGCGGGTCACGCTCTCGACGCGTCCGGCGCGCTCGACGCGCTTCTCGGTCCGCCGCGCGAACGGATCGTACGCGAAACGGACCGTCCGCCCGTCGGGTAGGCGCACGGCCATGAGCTGGTCGTCGTCGCCCCAGATGAACGACCACGCTTTCCCGTCGGGCGCCCGCTTGTGCGACACGCGCCCCAGCGCATCGTAGGCGTACTCGACCTCGCCCCGCCGGACGAGGCGGCCTCCGGAAGCGTACTCGCGTGGGGCGGTTGGCTCGTAGAGATCGCCGCTCGCGCCGTAGCCGTACGACTCGGCGACCGCGTGCCGCGCTCCCTGAACACGACGCTTCTCGGCGACACGCCCATTCGCGTCGCGCCGGAGCTCGACGCGGACGCCGCTCGCGTCGTCGACGGCCGCGAGCAGGCTGGCCGGCGAGTAGTGGTAGCTACGCGCAAAGGTCTCGCCGAGGGGAATCTGGCCGACCCACGCCGGCTCGCCCGGCCCGACGCGCGGCGTTGCCCTGGGGCTCAGGACCTGCACGCGGGCGAGCATGCCGTCGGGCGTGAAGCCCTGAGCGATGCGTCCGCCGCCGGGCAATACCTGTTCGAGGACGCGGCCAGTGGGGTCATATTGGAGCTGTATCGGCGCGATGTCGCCGTGGTGGATCCGTACCGGGCGGCCGGCGACGTCGCGCTCAATCGCGATCGCGCCGAACGGGCCCTCCGCGCGTACGGCCTTACCCATGACGTCGTACGCGGTTTCGACCGTGGTGGTGACGCCATGGTCGACGAGGCGCTCGCGCAAGATCCGGCCGCGGGCATCGTAGGTGTACTCGCAGGCGCTATCGCCGCTCTCGACGCGTACGACGCGGCCGAGCGCATCGTACTCGATCCGCTCGACGAGCCCATCGGAGAAGCTGCGCCCGACGAGGCGGCCGCAGGGGTCGTAATTGAGCTCCGTCAGACGCGCGTCCTCACGGATGGCCAGGATTTGTCCCATGGCGTCGAGCCGGTAGGAGATGGCGCGGCCGTCGAAGGTGCGCTCGCCAACGATGCGGCCCTCGGTGTCGCGCTCATAGACGTGTTCTTCACCTACTTCGTTGATGATGCGTGCGAGAGCCTGCTCGCGGTCGTAGCGATAACGGACGATCTGACCATCGGTGCGCACGACCTCCGTAACCACGCCGATGCCTCCCCAGCGGAGCAGGGTGGCACGGCCATCGGCGTCCAGGATGCGCGAGACGTTGCCGTCTGCGTCGTACTCGTAGACGACCTCAGCGCCCCCGGGGGTGCGCATGCCGCGGGTGCGACCGCAGGCGTCGTAGGTGAAGAACGTCTGAAGCCCGCGCTCGTCGGTGAAGCCCACCACGCGGCCCAGGTAGTCGTACCTGATGTGGCGTGTGGCGCCGTGCGGCTCGACGACGGAGGTCCGGTTGGCGAGGGTGTCGTACTCCATGCGGGTAACGCCGCCGTTCGGCAAGGTGGCGGCGACGAGGAGGCCGCGGGGGTCGTAAGCGAAGGCGACGACTAGCCCGAGCTCGTCATGCACGGAGAGCACGTCGCCCCAGGCGTCGCGCTCATACCGGGCGACGCCACCCAGCGCGTCCCGCATCTCCACGACGTCTCCGCGCTCGTCGTGCACGTAATCCGTCACCGCTCCGGTGGGATCGACGGATCGCAGCAGGCGGCCTTCGCTGTCCCGCTCGGCGCGTGTGACGTGGCCAAGCGCGTCGATGTACTGGGTGGGCTCGCCCGCGTCGTCGTACGTGTAGCTGTGTACGCCCCGTGACCAGGTGACCAGCGTGGGCAGGTCGAGCGCGTTGCCGTGTACGCGCCGGATGCCGCGCGAGGTGACGACTTCCGTGCTGTCGGGGCCGTACTCGAGGCGCACGTGGAGGAAGCCCTTGGCCCGCGTGGTGTGATCGGCGAGAAACTCGGGGATGGAGGCGTCGAGTCCGTCATTGCCTTCGCGGTGACACCAGCTCTCGTAGCATCGGCCTTCCTGGTCGTAGCGGAACTCGGCGACCAGCCCACCGGGCTCGGCACGCCGGAGGAGGCGGTGGTCGACGTCGTACTCGTAGCGCGTCGGCTGGCCCTCGCCGTCGACGGCCGCGACCAGGTCGCCTCGGTCGTTGTACAGGTACGTGCGGAAGGAGACGCGGCGGCCCTGGGCCTTCGCGTTCTTGACCTCGAAAGCGGCGATGTGTCCGTCCGGGTGCCTGCGCACGGTGACCACCCTTCCCACGCTGTCGAGGACGGTCGCGAGCTTGCCGCATTCGTAATGGAGGCTGATCGCGTTGCCGCGCCGGTCGACGATGCGCGACAGCTTCCACCGCGAGCCCTCGACCTCGCCGAAGAGGTACGCGAGCCCATTTCGATCGATCACGTAGCCCCAGGGGTGTCGGGTGAGCTTGCCGCAGGGCAGGCGCACCGATGCCCCCTCGGCTGGGCGCGGCGTCTCTGTCGGGTTCGCTCCCGGCTCGATCACGAGGATCGAGCGGCGGCGCTCGTCGATCGTCCAGGCGAGCGCGTGGGTCCAGCCGAAGCCCAGGCCGAGATCCTCGTGGGCCAGGGAGCTGCTGTAGCTGCGGGTGATGATGAGCGGGATGGTGCCGGGCAGCGCGAGGTCGACCGCTGCCGTGGTGTAGACGCGCCCGGTGATCGGGTCGACGGGGTCCCCCGCCTGGGTGCCGCGGCCGCCGTGGCTCGGGTTCGGGCATCCGCCACCGCTGCCCTGCCCACAGGAGCCCGCGTCCTTGCCGCCGCCGCTCGCGCCGCTGCCGCCATTCCCGCCGCCGGCACCCTGTTTGCCGCCGCGTCCGCGACCGCCTCGCCCGTTGCCGCCGCCGCCACCACCACCTCCTCCCATGATCCAGGTGCCGGGGTTCATGCCTGGAATGGCGGGGATGTTGGGCACGGGAGCGGTGCGAGCCACGGCTCCATCTGTCGCCGAGCGGGTGCAGGTGTCAACCCGGTCTGGTCCGACCGGATCCTCTCCGCAGCTGGATCGTCGCCGGGCTTATGCGTCGCGGGACCGTGGGGGGGGTTCGGGCGTTCGGATCGTGTCACGGCGTCGCGTGAGCGCAGCCCGTGTCGCTGGACGCGGCGAACGCGGCGGCTAGCCCGACCCGAGTCGCCCCAACCTGGGTCGGGCTTCCGTCCGCGCCGGTCGCGCTACGCGACAGCGACCGGCTCGGCCGTGGTCGGCTCGGCGTCGACCGGCTCTGCCAGCTGATGCTTGCGGGCGCCGCCCTGGCGGAAGGTCCCGAGGAACATACTGGAACGGGCATCGTCGGAGCCTGCGGGATCAACCCCGGAGCATGGCTCGGCCAACGTCCAGCACGGATTCAGCAACATCGTGAACGGCCAGGCGTTCATCTGCGCGCGCCGGGAGGGCCCCCGCACGAGGCGTCCCCTCGGCCCGCGTGGCGCGGTACTTCGGCCCGAGGCCGGCGTCCCTGGTCCACGATCGACGCCCACGGCCGCGTCCGCGAGGCGCGCCTGCTCGCCCGCGGTGGCGCCGACGCTCTCTACATCGACCGCGCGACCGTCCTGCGCACGGCGCTGGACATGGCCGCCCACAGCTTCGTCCTGGCCCATAACCACCCCAGCGGCGACCCGATGCCGACCCGCGAGGACGAAGCGATGACCCTGGAGCTACGCCATCTCTCCGCGGAACTGCACGTCCCGCTCACGGCCCACGTCATCGTCACCCCCAGCGGCCGCTACGCCGCCGTCCACGATTAGGCCCTCGCGGGGCGCAGCGCCCCGCCCCGTCGCCGGCGCGCAGCGACCCTGCGGCGAGGCGTCCCGCCCCCGCGCATCCAGCCGCCTGCCTCCCGCGCACCGCCCCAGCCGGCAGCCCCGCCGCGCGTTCGCTCTCGTCATCGCGGCTGGCCGGGAAGGAGCCGGGGGTGCTCCTCGTGCTAGGCTCGACGGCGAAGCGGGCTCGCCTCCGTCCACCCCAGCGCGATGTCGACCGCCACCGTCACCCTCGCTCTCCCCGGATGGAGCGGGCACGCGGTCGCTTCTCCGTAGCGCGCGCCCTCCACGAGATAGTTCCGACGACGCCCTCTACGTCGGCCGCTCCACCGTGCTGCGCATGGCGCCGGATTCAGCGTTCGCTTCCACCAAGCAAAGCGGCCACGGCTGCCCGAAGACGCGTAATCTCTCCTTGGAGCGCCTCGTTTTCGCGCCGCAGACGCGCCTCCGCCTCCCGTGAACGCGAGAGATCGGATCTCTGCGCCTGAAGGACGTGGAGCAGATGGCGCCTCTCGATGAGCTACGGGCGGTTGAGGTGCAGTCGCTGGATGTGAAACCAGCCACGAGGCGTGAGCCCGATGAGCCGGCCGTGGACCGTCTCCTCGACGTGCGCGCCGAAATCGTCACGCTGAGGGCGAAGGAGCCGCAAGCTCTCAGGTGCATCGTGTGCGGGCGCATAGTCGCCCTTGAACCGGTTGCACGCGGTGCAAGCGTAGACGAGGTTCTCGATGTCATCGGACCCACCCGCTGCCAGCGGGTAGAAGTGATCAACCTCCAGCTCGCCCCCCACGGACGTTTCGGAAACGCCGCAGTAACCACATCGGCCACCGAAGGCGACCCAGACGATGGCGCGCGTTTCCGTCGAGACGGCCATTCACGCGGCGTGCAGCGGGCCGCCGGCGATGCGGGCAAATCCGTCGAGGATGGAGGCGCGGCGCCGGTCGAACTCCTCGAGGAACCTGCGCGTGTCGGCCACGAGGGCCTGTTGCTGGGCCATGAGCTGAGCCAGCTGTTCGTTCTCGCTCTCGACCCGAGCCAGCTCGGCCGCCACGTCTCCGGCCTCGGCACGCAGCCGAGCCATTTCCGGGGCAAGCAGCGCCGCCTCCTCCGCCTCGATCCGCGCCATGAGCGCCGCTAGCTCCGCCTGCTCGGGCTCCGTCAACGTGCCGGAGAGCTCCTTGCCACGGAGATGGTCGAGCTTGCTCTGGTCATCCTTGGTCCAGCTCATGACAGCCACCCTAGCCATACCAGGCCGGGAGCACCGGGGCAACGGCCGGCCTCTCCTACCTTGCACGAGAGCATGGTCGTTGAGCAGGACAGCTCGTCGCCGTCGTCGCGGCATCTCCTCGCCGCTGGGGAAGCGCGCCCGGGCAGCCTCCGAGCCGCGCGGTACAATCCCCCCGTGAACCTTCCCGAGCTGGAAACCGAAGCCCTGAAGCTGCCCGTCGCGGAGCGCGCACGTCTCGCAGAGACGCTTCTGGAAAGCCTGGATGAGCTCTCCGAGGAGGAGCACAGGCGCCTCTGGACCGAGGAAGCGACGCGCCGGGACGCAGCGCTTGACGCAGATCCATCCCGGGGGCGACCGGCCGAGGACGTCTTTCGTGACGCCCGCGCGCGGCTCCGGTGACGCTCCCGGTCATCGTTCACGACCTGGCTGAGGTCGAGCTGAACGAGGCCGCCGCGTACGACGCTCGGGCACGTCTTGGCCTTGGTGACGCTTTTCTCGCCGAGGTTCGAGGCGCAGCCGATGCCCTGGCTGCGTCACCGCTCGCGGGGGGCCGTGGAGAACGATGTCCGCCGGTGGCTCGTGCGGCGGTTTCCCTACGATGTACTGTGCCCGCACCCAGATCGTGCTGTTCGACGCGACCCGGCTCGCCGCCTCCTTCGAGCTCGGCCGCCGCTACCACGCCGCCCGCGTTGACGATGTCGTTTTCATCACGTGCCCTCCCATGCCCCCGAATCCAGGACGTCGCCCTCTTCGTCACGCCCCTGACCACGCAAGAACCCGGTGGCTGCTGCGACGAGGGCTCGATGTTCGTCCTCCGACAGGAGCGGTGCGACGGCCTCGCGCCAGCACCTCGCGAACGTGTGCGCCTGCACGAGCTCCTGCACCGTATCCATGGGGTCGATCTCGTCCTCCAGGTACCCCCTCTCATGGAGGACCCGATGGTCGAACTCGGACAGCTCGGCCGGGTCGAGGGACGGCACTCCCTCGCTCGCGCGCTCGGCCTCGTCGAACGCGCGCCACAGCGCCTCCCGCGCGCCCTCGGCGAGCCCTAACAGACCCTCTGCGCGCGGCTGTACGCGCACGACGGACATCCATGTCAGCCAGTAGCCGGCACGGCCGACCACCGACGTCACCCAGCCGAGCAGCGCGCCCGCGAACTCCGGATCGCGCGCGCGCAGGCACCCGAGCGCGGCGACGGTGACCCGATACGGGGCCTCGCGCGTGTTGACGGACCAGTCACGGTCCGCCGTGCATGACCGCAGCGCCGCCTGGAATTGCTCCTTGCTCGTCACGCGCAGGCCCATCTTCTCGTAGTGCGGCCGTACGCAGTCGAGCGACAGGAGGAAGAACGCACGCTCGATGCTCCCACCTTCGCGCTCGATCCTCGCTTCGTCGATCAAGGCGTCCACCCTCCTCACGACCCGCCGCCGCCGCCGGTGGGCGGCGGGGGCCAGTCTCGTCATCATCGAGCTGCCCCGGGAAGCCGAGGCGGGTCGCGCGGTCCCGATCCGCCGCAGCGGGTGCCCCCCAGACGCGCCGCTCAACGCGCTCGACCGAGCCGCCGTCCGCCCCGACCACCGCAACCGGGGTGCCGATCGGGTCGTTCACGAAGTGCTCCCACGCACCTCGCTTCTGCGCGAGCGGCACGAACAGGCTGTCGGAGAACGCGTACGTGCGCTCCTCGACGACCGCGGCGGTCGACCCACGCGCCTCCTCGTGGACCTCGTGCACAAGGACGTCCTGATCCCAGACGTAACGCACGAAGCGCGTCACCTCGAGCGGCGCACCCGCCCCAGCGGCGCGGCGAACGCGCTTCCATAGCCGCCGCGCAAAGGGATCGTACGCGAAATCGACGACGGCACCATCGGGGAGCATGACCGATCTCAGGAGGCCAGCGCCGTTCCATTCGTACCGGGTGACCGCCGCCTCGCCATCCGCGCGTCGCTCGCGTCTCTCGACGAGCCGGCCCTCACGGTCCCACATGAACTCAAGCCGACCTTTTCGCGCCAGCCGGTTGCCGCGCGTGTACTCGCGTGACTCCGGCTCCGCCTCGTGCAGGTTCCCGGCGGCATCGAACCGGAAGACCTCCCCGCGCGCCTTCTCCGGCACCGCAGCGAGCAGCTGCCCCACCGGATCGTACTCGTACCGCGTCGAGCCGCGCTCCCGATCCCATGCCGTGACGAGCTCTCCCGCCGCGTCGTAAGCGTACCTCTTCTCGACCGTGACGCCGTGTGGCCTAGGGCCGAACCAGTCCGGTTGCCCGAAGGCGGCGGCGCCATGGCTCGTCATCGCGTTCACGCGGCGCGCGGCGAGCCTGCCGAGCGGATCGAACACCGTGTCAACGCTGCCGCCCGCCGGCAGCACGCGCCGCACCTCGCGCCCGAACACGTCGCTGTGATGCTGGAGGACGTGCTCGCCGTCGAGCAACGTTTGCAGGCGCGACCCCTGCGCGTCGCGGGTGATCTCCTCGGTATGGCCCCGCGACGTCGAGCGGCGCACGCGCGCCCCCACGGCGTCGTACGTCACAGCGACGCGGCTCGTCTGCCCCTCCACGATCTGCGTCTCGGCGACAACGCGCCCCACCGCGTCGCGATTGAATCGGACCTCTCCCGCCCCCGTCCTCGTGGAGATGAGCTCGCCCCGGCCGTTGTACTCGAACTCCTCGACGCCTCCGTCCGGTAGCTCCCTCCTGGTGAGCTGCCCGACCAGGTCGTACGTGAGGAAGACCTTGTCGCCCGCGCCGTCCGTGATCTGCACCTCGCGCCCGCACAGATCGAGCCGATACGAGATCTCGCGGCCGTCGAACGTCGTCTCGCCTACGAACCGGCCAGAGGTGTCATAGCGAAGCGTGTGTATCTCTCCGCGTTCATTATGCACCTCGACGAGCTCGCCCTCGCGGTTGTAACGGAGCTGCACGACACGCCCGTTCGCATCTCTCCGGGCGCAGAGCTTGTGATACCCGCCCCACTCGAAGCGGGTCGTCGCGCCGGCGGGGTTCACCCGCTGCGTCACGCGCCGCTCGCCGTCGTAGGCGAAACGGGTGGCGCCGCCGAGCGCATCGTGGACCGAGCTGAGGTCACCGCGCGCGGTGTACGTGTAACGTGTCGTCATGCCCGTCGGGTCGGTCATCGCGGTGCGCCGGCCGAGGAAGTCGTAAGCGAATCGCCACACGCCGCCGTTCGGCTGGGTGGTCGCGGTCAGGTTGCCATGCGCGTCGTACTCGAGGCGGCTCTTCGCGCCGTTCGCATGATGGATGGCTGTAACCAGCCCGCGCTCGTCACGTGTGTACGTCGTCGCCGCGCCGCTCGCATCCTGCACCCCCTCGACGTTGCCGAACCGGTCGCGCCACAGCTTGGTCGTGCCTCCTTCCGGGTCGGTGATGCACACCGGCAGGCCTTCCGCGTCGCGCTCGATGACCGTCGTGCGGCCGAGCGCGTCGGTCAGCCGAAGCAACCGCCCGCGGCGGTCACGCTCGTAGTGCGTCGTTCCTCCTTCAGGATCGACCGAGCGCGTCTGGAATCCGCGATCGTCGTAGGCGTAGCTCCACACTCCTGGCCCCTCGCATGATTTGTCGATCGTCCCACGCGAGTTACCGAAGAACCGGGACACCTGGGTCGAGTCGACGACCTCGCTGTAGCCGTCGGGGTGCCAAAGGAACCGGCAATGGTGGATTCCCTTCGCGCGGGTCTCGCGATCGTGCAGGTGAGGCGGGAGATCCGGCGCGAGGCTTGGATCTGGTCTACCATCGTACGTACCCCACGACTCGACGCATCGCCCCTGGCGATCATAGAGGAAGTGGAAGGTCAACCCCGCGCGGTCCGTGTCCTTGGTGAGCCGCCGGTCGTCGTCGTACGCGTATCGCCACGCGTGGCCGTCGGCGTCTGTGGCCTCGATGAGGCACCCTCCGGCATCATAGGAGTACCTCGCGAGCTCGATCCAGCGCCCCTGCGCGGCCGCGTTCTTGACCAGGAAGGCCGCTATCCGGCCGTCGTTTGTCGACTGCACGTGTATCGTGCGCCCGGCGGCGTCGTGGATGTCGGTGAGGCGGCCGTCGGCGTACAGGAGCCGGATCCGGTTCCTGGTGCGATCGGTGATCGCTGATAGGCGGTACTGCGTCGCTGCGTCGTTGGACGGCTCGAAGAAGCGCCATACCCCGCCGTCGTCCGCGTCCAGCGAGAACGACCGCTCGCCGTCCCGCCGCAGGACCCAGCCCCAGGGACCGCTGATGGTCTCGCCGGCGTGCGGCACGGGGAAGTCGAGCGCCGTGCCGCTTTCATTCCACACGCGCACGCGCTGCCGCTGCACCTCGATGCGCCACCCGAACGTGTGCGCCCACCCCCAGCCGAGCCCCGCGTCCTCGCGGTGGATCGTCGAGCTGCACGTGCGCGCGAAGCGCAGCGGGAGCGGGCCGGGCAGCTCGAAATCAACGATGGGGTGCGTGAACGCTCGCCCGGTGACGACGTCGACCGGGTGGGATTTGGTCCCGCAGGTCGGGTACTTCTTGGGATCCGGCGCTTGCTTCCCGCCGCCCTTGGCGCTGTTGCCGCCGTTGCCGCCACTCCCGCCCTGCCCGTCCCCCGAGCCTCCGCCGCCGGCGCCGCCACCGCCCCCACCCGCGCCGCCACCGCCGAGGATAAAGGTCCCCGGATTCATGCCAGGAATCGCTGGGATGTTCGGAACTGGAGCGGTTCGCGCCATGGTTTCATGAACCATGGCTCTATCTGGGCTGTCAAGCGCCGAGCTCCGGTGGCGGACTGTCATCGGCCAGGCGCCGCGTCGCGAGGAGCGAGCGGCGCCGGCAGGGCTCCTGGTGGAACGCCGGGGAACCGGTCCTGGCCATATCACCATCGTACGACCGGGACGCTACGTCCGCGCGGCGGCAGGCTCTGCCTTGCGCTGCCGGGGGCGAAGGTGGGCCGCTGATCACATCACGCCGGTCTCGAAGGGCGGGCCGACCTCGTTCGAGAACGTATGCCTCGCATGCCGCCCCTGTAACGAGTTCAAGGCGGGCGCTGGTCCTCCCCCGCTTCCGTCGACACCCCCGACGGCACCAGGAGGCAGGGATGGGACGGAGAAAGAGGAGGGCGTTCACGCCCGAGTTCAAGGCGGAGGCGGTACGGCTGGCGAAGGCGAGCGACCGGAGCATCGGCCAGGTGGCGAAGGACCTCGACCTGACCGAGACGGCGCTGCGCGACTGGATCAAGCGCGCGGACACCGACGCGGGCCACGGCCCGCCGGGGGCGCTGACGACGCCGGAGCGTGAGGAACTGCAGCGGCTGCGCCGCGACGTGAAGCGGCTGGAGATGGAGCGCGAGATCTTAAAAAAAGCGGCGGCCTTCTTCGCGAAGGAAAACGAGTGAGGTTCGAGTTCATCGACGCGGAGAAGGCGCACTACCCGGTGCTGGTGCTGTGCGCGGTGCTGCTGGTCTCGCGCAGCGGCTACTACGGGTGGGCCAAGCGCTCGGAGTCCGCGCGGGCCAAGTCCGACGCTCAACTGAGCGTGCAGATCAGGGCCGTGCACCACAAGAGCCGTGGCCGCTACGGCAGTCCGCGCATCCACGCGGAGCTGCGTGCTCGCGGCATGCGTGTCGGCAAGAAACGGGTCGAGCGGCTGATGCGCGCTCAGAGGCTCGCGGCTCGGAGGAAGCGGCGCTTCCGCCGCACCACCGACTCGCGGCACAACGGCCCGATCGCCCCGAATGTGATCGAGCGGCAATTCGATGCTCGAGCGCCCAACCAAGTCTGGGTGACGGACGTGACGTACATTCCCACCGGCGAGGGCTGGCTGTACTTGGCCGTGATCCTGGACCTGTTCTCGCGCCGCGTGGTCGGCTGGGCCGCGAGCGCGTTCAACGATCGCGCCCTGGCGCTCACCGCGCTCGCGTTCGCCTTGGGAACGCGGCGGCCGGCGCCTGGGCTGGTGCACCACTCGGATCGCGGCAGCCCCTACGCCAGCGACGACTACCGGCTCGTGCTCGGGGCCCACGGGCTCATCCCGAGCATGAGCCGCGCCGGCGACTGCTGGGACAACGCCGTGGCCGAGAGCTTCTTCGCGACGCTGAAGGCGGAGCTGGTCGAGCACGAGCGCTACCCGACGCGAGCGGCCGCCATCGCATCGATCGGAGACTACATCGAGAACTTCTACAACCTGAAACGACGGCACTCACGGCTCGCCTACATGAGCCCGATCGAGTTCGAATTGAAGACCTACGTGACCGCGCGCGCGGCATAGTGAGACTGTCCGCGGAACCGGGGGAGGACCACGCCACGGAGTCGGTCGACCCGCTGACGGGAGACGATGCGCGGCGAAGTCGGAGCGGCAAGCCGGAGGAAGTCCGAGCCGTTGAACGTCACGAGCGCATCCGCGCCGGCATGCTCGGCCGCCACGAGGTGCAGGGCATCGAAGAGGACGCCGGAAGAGAGCACGCGATCGGTGCACCGCTGCATTGCCTCGTCGTACACGGCCGGATCCACAGGGCGGACGTCGTACATACTCCGGACCCGACGGACGACTTGCAACGCCTGCTCCGGGCTGGCTCGCGCCGGCTTCGGCAGGCGGGTGAGCACGCACCAGAGCTCCGCGAGGGCGTGCCAGGTGGCCAGGCCGCTCACCCGTCCCTCGGCCACCGCGTCAATCCAGACGACGGCCCGACCGTGGAGCGAATGCGACCGGTGCAGCCCGGCGACGAGCACGCTCGTATCGAAGGCGAGCTTCACGACTCTCCCTGGATCCGGTCCGCTCGTGCATCGCGATCGGGGCGATGGTCGAACACTTCGGCCGGCATGGTGGCGTCAGCGTCGACAAGCAGGAGGCCATGCCGCTCGGTCAAGGTGACGCCCTCACGTCGAGGTGGATGATCTGCAGCAGGGACGTCGCTGACGGCCTCGTGCGCGACCAGCTCGATCACACGAAGCCGATCGGTTACAGGGAGGGCACGGATGGCGGCGACGATCTGCTCGACGGTCATGCCCGGCAGGATGCCATCCCCGCAGCGAGGAAGGAAGTCGAGGATCGGTGCAGGTGCATTGAACAGGCGGAACGAGCGCGGCCGCGTCCTCGGCGAGCAGCGCCGCCACATCGTCCAGAATATCCGCATAAACGGGCAACTCCTTGCGCAGCCGCGTTATCTGCTCGGGCCCGAGCGGCGAGAGCGCCACGCCCAGCATGTCGGTCACCTCGCGGGGGAGCGGCGGCCTGGCCGGCCTGGTGCTGCTCGACGTCGTAGGGGGCTCGAGCGATTCTTCGTCGTCGTTCGGGGGCCATGGACTCCCCGTGGCGGGTTCAAGGTCGATGATGGCTTCGTCAACATGGAATGATGGATCGGCCATCATTCCATGCTGAAACGGCCATCGTCGAAGCCTGCGGGGTCAACCCCGGAGCATCGCTCGGCCAGCTCTCAGCATGGGTTCAGCGACATCGCGAACACCCTGACGGCGTGCTGCGGGCGCGCCACGCCCGCCGGCACCAGGGCCAGATTAGCCCGTTGTACCTTCGTCTCGAACGCGTTTCTTCCAAACAGACGGGCTACGCCGCTGATGGAGTACGGCGAGGATGACCGCCGCCCGCTCGTTTCCTTCACCACGGAGCAGGAAGTAGACCGCATAGGGGAACCGCTTGAGCAGCGCGCGCCGGACACCACCCCGACCGACATCGGGGAACTGCGACGGGAGGTCGCTGATCCGGCGGACGATGTGCCGTAGCTCATCGACGAACTGTCCGCCCAGCCCATCCTCCTCGCCCTCGTACCAGTCCGCCGCCTCCCGGATGTCCAGCTCGGCAGACGGGAGAACGAGGAGCCGGCTCATCGACGCGTTGCGAGGCGCGTACGGAGGTCGGCCTCGACCTGTTCCCAGGAGCGGCCAGCATTCGGTGCGGCCTCGAGCTCGGCGAGCCGGCGATCGAGCTCGGCCTCGTGCCACTCGGGTACCGGCACCTCGTCTTCCCTCGCCGCGATCCGCTCCCAGAGCGCCTGGACGTACTCGATCTGCTCGTGCACGGTGAGGTCGTCGAAGCCGGGCGGCGGGCCCTGGATGGCTCGGTGCATGAGCCGCAAGATACCACGAGGTACCGCGACGGCGCAGCACACGGCCCTCGCGGTCGAGAACGAGCGGCGCCGACGGCGAACCACGCACTGCCGCGCCGTCCGGCCGAGCCGGGGCCGGTGACCCCAAGCGCCCGCCTGTCAACGTCGGCCGTCGCCGTCGTCGCGGCAACTCCTCGCCGAAGGGGAAAGGCGCCTCTGGACCGAGGAAGCGACGCTCCGGGACGCAGAGCTCGACGCAGATCCGTCCCGGGGGCGACCGGCCGAGGACGTCTTTCGTGACGCCCGCGCGCGGCTCCGGTGACACTTCCGGTCATCTTTCACGATCTGGCTGAGGTCGAAGCCCGCGGTTCCGACGACGCCCTCTACATCGGCCGCTCCACCGTCCTGCGCACGGCGCTGGACATGCCCGCCCACAGCTTCGTCCTGGCCCACAACCACCCGAGCGGCGACCCGACGCCGACCCGCGAGGACGAAGCGATGACCCTGGAGCTGCGCCACCTCGCCTCGGAGCTGCACGTCCCGCTCACGGCCCACGTCATCGTCACCCCCAGCGGTCGCTACGCCGCCGTCCACGAGTAGGCCCTCGCCGGGTGCAGCGCCCCGCCTCCGCGCATCCAGCCGAAAGCCTCCCGCGCCCCTCCCCCGCCCGCAGCCCCGCCGCGCGTTCGCTCTCGTCAATCACGGCTGGCCGGGGAGGAGCCGGGGGGCTCCTCGTGCTAGGCTCGACGGCGAAGCGGGCTCGCCTCCCGCGTCCACCCCAGCGCGATGTCGACCGCCACCGTCACCCTCGCTCTCCCCGAAGCGCTCTACCAGCGACTCAAGGGGACTGCGCTCGCGACCCGACAGCCGCTCGAAGCCGTGATGCTGCGGGCGCTGAGCCTCGGCAGCCCTCCCGCCTGGGACGACGCGCCCCCGGAGTTCCAGGTCGACCTCGCCTGCCTGGACAAGATGGACGACCAGGCGCTCTGGCAGATCGCGAAGAGCCACAGGTCCGAAGCAGAGCTCGTGCGCTACGACGAGCTGCTCGACCGGAACAGCCAGGGGCTCCTCACGCCGGCGGAGCGCATCGAGCTCGAGCGTCTTCGCCACGAGAGCGACCTGTTCACGCTCCGCAAGGCGCACGCTGCGGCGCTCCTGCGATGGCGCGGGCACGCCGTCGCTTCTCCATAGCGCGCGCCCTCCACGCATCCTCACCGCACGCCGGCGCTGGGCCGAGGTGGGCTGGCACCCGCCCGCGCAGCGCCGGCTCGTAGAGCCTACGCGTCTCGTGGGCTGGGAGAGCGGAGGTAAAAAGGGTTTACCTCCTCATCGAGCGCTTCAAGCTCCTCCGAGCTCGACATGTGATTGAGTTGCATGAGGACCGCCCGCGCGGCAGCTTGCAACCCGAGGGGCGGTGCTTCGGTGCCGTCCCATGCCTCGCAGAGCGCTCGGAAGCTCTCCAGGCGCTCGAGCAGCGCTCGCCACCATGCGCGCGCCTCCGGGTGACTCCGGCGAACAGGCCGGAAGGTCGCGAGCAAGCTGTCGATGTGCGCGAGCGCCGGGCGCCGCAGATCCGCGGGAGGGATCTTCGCGACCATCTTGGGCGAAGCGAGATAGCCGCACCACACGATGGCTGCCGCGAAGGTGATCGTATCGGGCATCGCTGCCAGCTCCCCCGCGGTCGGCGGCAGGCCCGGGTCGGGGTCTTCCGGCCCAGGCGGCGCTTCAGGCGGTGCGCCTTCCCAGCCGTCCCACCCTCCGGGCGGCTCCGGGACCGCGAACACAGCGAGCATGTCACGCGCGGCACGCTGGATTTCGGCCGGGATGTCCGCCGATGGCGACCAGCCCTGGCATGACGCGAGGAGTCTCTCCACCTGTGGCGCTACGTCCAGCGGCCGCCCACCGGCGTTGAGCCCTGGTTCGGGGCCCTGGCCGATGACGGTCAGGAGCTCGCTCAGGAGCTCCAGGACGTGCTCGCGCGACGGCATCGCGCCGGCTTGGCGCGCTGCGCGCGACGACGCGAGCAAACCTGCCAGGTTCAGGGCTCTTGAGACAACGTGCGCCACCCGGGCAGCGCGCTTCGAGGCGTCATCAGCGTCCATGGCGAGTCCCTCGATCACTTCGGTCGACAGAGCTGAATCCAGGGGACCATGCTGCTTCCGATGGCGGGCTTCAGTGTGATGGCAGCGCCGACAACGTCAGCAGCGTCGTAGCAGGTATAAGTGCACCATCCATCGACGATCAGATTGCCAAGGTTCCAGACGTCGGGACACGTCCTGCAACGACCATCGCCGCAGTCGTTCAGTACGCATATCTTGGCGAATGAGCACCTCACGCTCGACTGACATCGAAGCGGCGGATCCATACACTCGACCTTGATCGGGTACCCGGTGGAAAGCAAGGTCGGGTCGATGGATGCGACCCATTCTTCGGCCAGCTGCCAGGCCAGCTCTGCGTTCTGATGAATGAACTGTTCAAGCGCCTGCTGGTCAACCAAGGCTGGATCGATGAACTGTGACTCGGTGAGGCCAGAGAGCGCGTAGGCTGCATAAGCTGCCCTTGCATTCACCAGGGCAAGTTCCCCTGGGTCTGCCCTGTATGCCGCATCGATCGCAGCCTCCTCTTCCGGAGTAAACGTCATGCCATCCTCTACGCCATCGTCCATCGGCGCGGGCTGCGCCTCGTCTGGCGCCGGCTGCGTCTCGTCAGGCGTGGGCCAGTTGTCCTCCCTCTCCCCGCCTTTCCCGATCCGGATCGTGCATGCCGGTATCATGATCGCGCTGACGGTGCCGAAGACAAGGAGAGCTCCGAGCCTGCCTGGAAGATTGCTCTTCGACATGAGTTACCCCCGCGCCCTGATGCTAGGCGACGGTGGAATGTCTTTCTACGCGGAAAGTACGATGGAAAACCGCTCGGGGTTCCCCCCCAGCCGGCCGTAGGGGTATGCCGCAACCAGCTCTGGGCGGCCCGCTGCTCGCAGCCGGCTCGCGGCGCGCCGCCTCTTCGCCCGCGCCCTCACCCGCTCTCGGAGGTGGCCCCGTTGCCCCCGATGAGCCGCGCCCCCGTCGATGCCCCCGCCGAGACGGCGGCCGAACTGCCGACCGCGACCGAGGCCGCCCTCCTCGAGATGGTGCTCGGCCTCCCCGGCGTCGGCCCGCGCATCCTCGGCACGCCGCTCTCCCCTCCCTCGGTCGCCTCTCGCCCGCGGCGCTCGCTCGCCGAGCGCACCCAGATCGCCCTCTTCGACACGACCCGGCTCGCCGCCGCCTTCGAGCTCGGCCGCCGCTACCACGCCGCCCGCGCCCGCCGCGGCGCGCTCCTCACCGACACGCCGCCCGCGTGGCGCGTCACTTCGGCCCGAGGCTCGCCTCCCTGGTCCACGAGGAGCTCTGGATCGCCGCGCTCGACACCCACGGCCGCGTCCGCAAGACGCGCCTGCTCGCCCGCGGTGATGGCGCGCGAGAAAGGCGCTCGCGGGGTCGGGCGGTGGGAGCCACCCGGCCGCTGCGACGTCCAAGGCGGGAAGACTGCGACGGGCGTACGCGCTCAGGGCGACGACAGCCGGCCGGCCTCGGGAGCGTTGCTCGCTCGCGATCGTCGGGGATCACCACCGTGGTACACGTGGTACAGTGGGTCAGGAGCCCGACGCCGATGCATGATCGTCAAGCCGAACCAACAGGGGCTGAACCCTCCGACGCCGAGAAGAGCTGGGATCAGCGGATCCTCGAAAGAGTCCCCTCTGGCGTTGATGCATCGCTCATCGCCGAGAACCTGCGTTTGACTCCCACCGAGAGAGTCGAGCAGATGCGGAAGACACTGGAGTTCATCGAGGAGGCGAAGGCAGCCCATGGCCACCGACTTTCGGCGCGTCGTTGAAGCGTTCATCGGTGAGCATGTCGATTTCGTGATTATCGGCGGGCTCGCGGGTAATCCAAGGCCGACTTCAAGCGACCCGTGCGCTCCTGCACGGCAGGAGGATGGGAGGTCGGCTCCGCTGGGTCTGGCAAGGAGCTCGGCTGTCGGTCGGGAGCGAACGTGGGGCGAGGGAGGGCACCCTGCCGGAACGACACCCTGCCTCGCGAGGGACCGCGACCGAGCCCTTCCCGTACGAGCGGTTTCTGCTAGACTCATGCTGCATGTCGATGGTCGGCACCTCGCCGCAAGCGGACGCGCGCTACCACGAGCTGCTCCGGCGCATGCCTCCGGAAAAGCGGCTCGAGGCTGCGATGCGGCTGAGCCAGGCGGTCCGTGAGCTCGCCCTCGCGAGCATCCGCGCTCGCCACCCGGGGGCGGACGACCAGGAGCTTCGCGTTCGCCTTACGGTGAGGCTGTACGGGCACGACTGCGCGCGCCGGCTGTTCGGTCACGTGCCGGCCGACGCCACGTGACGTCATGAGCAGCTCGTCCAAGCAATGGCGTGACATCGTCGAGGTGCTTCGAGTCAGCGGAGCCGAAATCAACGAGCAATATCTCAGCATGTGGGCTGAGAAGCTTCGCGTCGATGACCTCCTCACGCGCGCGCAAGCTGAGGCCGCTGCGAAGCTCGGCTCGCAATAGCTTGCTCGCAATAGCTTGCTTGAGAGATGGGCTCTCCGGCCCCGCGCCCCCCGCGCCGTGCCCCTGCGCGCGTCCGGTGCGGCTCGGGACCTCAGCAGCCGGCGCCTCGCTCGACCGCCAGCGCCGCCCTCAAGCCCGTCTCTCGATAAATCACAGTTCGATCGTCGACGGAAACATCGCCGAAACGCAGCCACGTCTACATTCCACGGCACGTCGTGGGAGCTCGATCGCACCGGCACACGCCGGGGCGATCCGCTCGCGCCGCCGCCCAGGCCGCGCCGGCCAGCGCGGCGCGGCCTGCCAGAGGCGGGCGCGCCAAGCTCGAGTCCTCTCGCCAGTCACGTCTTCACGGAGGAAAGCCAAGCTTATGTCCTATTTGGCGCCGACAGAATTTGTCACCAAGATGGTCGACGCGGGCGAATCCAAGGTCTTCATGTCGACGCGGGACACGTTGATCCGAGCCTACATGGCCGGCGCGCTGCTCGCGCTCGCCGCCGTCTTCGCGGTGATGGTCACCCAGCAGACGGGCTATCCGATCATCGGCGCGATGCTGTTCCCGGTCGGCTTCTGCATGCTGTACCTGCTGGGCTTCGATCTGCTCACGGGTGTGTTCGTGCTGTCGCCGCTGGCGCTGATCGATCGCCGCAAGGGCGTCACCCTGGGCGGCGTCCTGCGCAACTGGGGCCTGGTCTTCACGGGCAACTTCGCCGGCGCCGTCACCGTCGCCGTGATGATGGCGGTCGTCTTCACCTTCGGCTTCTCCACCGAGCCCAGCGCCGTCGGCAAGGCCATCTCCGGCATCGGCGAGGCGCGCACGCTCGGCTACAAGGAGTATGGCGCCGCCGGCATGCTGACGCTCTTCGTGCGCGGCGTGCTCTGCAACTGGATGGTCTCGACCGGCGTGGTCGGCGCGATGATCTCCAACACCGTCGGCGGCAAGGTGACGGCGATGTGGATGCCCATCATGCTGTTCTTCGCGATGACGTTCGAGCACTCCGTGGTGAACATGTTCCTGTTCCCGTCGGCCATGCTCATGGGCGGAAAATTCTCGATCATGGACTACATCGTGTGGAACGAGATCCCGACCGTCGTCGGCAACATGCTCGGCGGCATCACCTTCACGGGCCTCACCCTGTACGCCACCCACCTCAAGACCGCCCCCAAGCTCGTCCCCGCCGCCAGGGAGCGCGAGCTCCCCGCCGAGCCGCTCCGCGCCTCCGCCAGCTCCGCCTCCTGACACGCCCGCGAGCAAGCGGCCCTCGCGCTCGGGGCCATCGCGGTGCGCACCGGCGGCGGCACGGGCTACACGCTGCGCATCCCGCACCGCGCCGAGCACGACGACGGCGCGAAGCTCGAGATCGAGAGCGGCAACGAGCCGCCGCCGTAGATCTGCTTTCGCTCGTACGCGCTACCAGCGCCGCTTCCTCGAGCTGACCCCGAAGCCGGCCAAGGCCGCGTAGATCCGCTTCCGCCCTCTCCGGATCGAACAGCAGCCCGAGCGTGGCGCCCGGCGCGACGAACAGCACCGGGGCGACCAGCGAACGTGTCGGGTTCTTCTGCGCGAACGTCAGGACTCCACCGCGAGCAGCGCGCCGCAGCGACCGGCCCGGTCGTCGGTGGTCGCCGCCGAGCTCGGCTGCAGCCGCCCACCCGGAGCAGAGCCGGCGGCCTTGGCGAGCGCCTGGTTGAAGGCCGCGTATTCGGCCCAGAGCTCCTTCTGCGCGGCCGCGGCGAGGGCGGGTTCGTCATGGTGGATCAGCATCATGAATCGCATGTCGTTGGCTCCTCCGGCGCACCATCTGCGCCTCGTCGTGTATCGCGTCGGCCTCCGATCGTGCGACATGATCACACCTTGTCGGCAGAATCTCGTCTGCGTCCGCAACAGAGATCCCGGCACACGGAAGGGCGCATGTATCCCGCCGTATTTCGTCTTTCCGCTGCGTATCGACGGTTGTCCGATCGCTGGTTGATCACTCGAAGCGGGCCCCCTTGACCTGGCGTGCGCCGCCGCGTAACCATCGCCTCCGGTGGCTCCCGAGTGGAGCGTGGGTTCTCCAGGAGATGGTCATGCAAATATATTACTTGATCCCGCTCGTGTTGATAGCGGCTGGTTTCGCGTACTCGATGTACGTCCGCAAGAAGGTCATGGCCGAGGCCGCCAACATGACCCCGGAGCAGATCGAGCAACGATTCAGCGACCTGTACGCTCCGTATTACGAGCTCCAGCCCGGCGAGCGCATCATCGGCAACTGGAGCGGAGTCGAGTACCAGGCGCCCACCGGCACGGCCCGCCGCGTCGCCGGCGGAGTCCTCAACGCCGCATCTGCCGCCGTGATCGGCGTCTCCACCTACGTTCCCAACGTCCACGTCGGCCTCACCAACACGGGCCGCGTCCTCGTCTCTCGCGAGTACAGCGACTTCGGCAAACGCGGCAACTACAGGCACCACGCCGCCCTCGATCAGGGCACCCGCGCCTTCAACCAAGACGCGACGTATCCCGGCCAAGACATCGGCTCCCGCCCCGGCAACCCCTTCAACCCTCTCGTGAGCCTCGAGTTCATCCAGCTCCGTTCGCCGAGCGGCGACATCTACGAAGCTTGGCTGTCCCCGCAGGGCAGCCGCCACGGCCAGCACGGGTTCAGCTCGATCTTGCAGTCGCTCGGTTGAGCGCAGCGAGCGGGGCGACGCTGACCAGACCACTCATCCCGTTTCACCTGGCCGGCCCCACTCGACTTCGTCGGTCCAGTTGACCCCAATCAGCCAGCGCTTGAGCGTCGGCCACCGCTCGATCAGCGACTCGTTCGTGCGCTCCAGCACCGCCCGCGCCAGCTTCGCCTGGCGCACGCTCCTCCCGGCCAGGTTCGTGTCGGCGTGGCTGGCCGAGCTCCCCGCGGTCGACCCTCATCGCCTCTCCGCCCTCGCCAGCGGCGACCCGACGTCGAAGGCCCCTTCTACGGCCCAGTCGCCGTGAAACCAATTGACGCGCGACAGCGCCGGGGGTACGGCAAGCCCACCATGCCGTCTGTCCACCTGACGCGCCATCTCTACACCTTCTTCCCGCACCTCGAAGGTCAAACCATCGTCGTCGCGGCGTCGACAGCGGGTGAGGTCGTCGCGGCGCTGGAGAGGCTCGCGCCCGGCATCGGCTTCTACATCTGCGACGAGCGCGGCCGCTTGCGGACGCACGTCAACATCTTCGTCGGCAAGCAGATGATCCGCGACCGTAAGGGGCTCACGGACGCAGTCGCTGCCGACGACGAGGTCCACATTCTGCAAGCGTTGAGCGGAGGATGAGATGGCAAGTCGTATCCTGTTAGGCACGCGCAAAGGTACGTTTGTCGTCGAGAAGCAGAGCGGCTCGTGGAAGCCGCGCCTCGCGGGCCATGCCGGCGGCGGCGTCAACTATGTCGCGCGCGACCCCTATACGGGCAAGCTCTGGGCGCTGCTCGGCTTCGGCCACTGGGGAGCCAAGCTGTCCGTCTCCACCGACGAGGGCAAGACCTGGAATGACAACCCCGCCCAGATCAAGTACCCCGAGGGCGCTCGCTACATCGGCCAGGACATGTACGAAGACGCAGGCAGCGAGTTCGGTGCCGGCTTCAAGCTCGTCACGCGCCCGGCCACGGTGCAGAAGCTCTGGATCATCGGCTTCGGCCCCGGCGGCGCGGTCTACGTGGGCACCATCCCTGGTGGCTTGTTCGTCAGCCGCGACGGCGGCGGCTCCTTCGAGCTCAACCGGCCGCTCTGGAACCACGAGTCACGCGGCGGCGATCTCTTCACCGGCGAGGGCAGAGGCGAGACGAAATGGTTCGGCACGCCGGCCTCCGAGGGGGGCGATTTCGCCCCGGGCATCCACTCCATCGTGGTGGACCCGCGCAACCCGAAGCGAATGCTCGTGGCCGTGTCCACGGCCGGCGTCATCGAAACCGAGGACGGCGGAGAGAGCTGGCGACCGCGCAACAAGGGCATGCTGCTCGATCACACGCCCGAGCCAGACGCCGAGTGGGGCCACGATACGCATTACATCGAGCAATGCGAGGGCGATCCCGACCATGTCTGGCAGCAGAATCACGTGGGTATCTACTACAGCAGCGACGGCGCGAAGAGCTGGCGCAAGGTGAGCCGCCCAGAACAAGGCGTGCACTTCGGCTTCCCCATCACCGCGGACGCGAAGGACGGACGCACGGCGTGGGTCGTGCCCGGAAAGTCGGACATGCAGCGAATGACCGTCGACGGCGCGCTCTTCGTGGCCCGCACGACGGACGGCGGTGAGACCTGGGCGCAGCTCCGCCGCGGTCTGCCCCAGGAGCAAGCCTACGACGTCATCTACCGCCACGCGCTCGCCAACAAGGACGGCGCCGTGGCTTTCGGCACCACCACGGGCAACCTCTACGTGAGCGATGACGGCGGAGAGGGGTGGACGGCGGTCGCCAACAACCTGCCGCCCATCTATTCAGTACGCTTCGCCTGACAGGTTGGTTGCTCGGGGGAAGCGAAACGGTCTACCCTCGTTCCGCGACAGCGTTCGGCGCGCGCTCCGGTGCCGGTGACGAGCGAGGCGATCCGCTGGCCGGAAGGCTGCTGCGTGTGCGCGAAGCCGGCGACTCGCGGCATCGAGGCGAAGGCGCACGACGGCCAAACCGGGACCAACGTGGCCGTCGCCGCGGCCGGGCTCGCGCTCGGAGGCATCGCGGTGCGCACCGGCGGCGGCACGAGCTACACGCTGCGCATCCCGCACTGCGCCGAGCACGACGACGGCGCGACGCTCGAGATCAAGAGCGGCAACGAGCCGCCGCTGCCGATCCGCTTTCGCTCGTACGCCTACCAGCGCCGCTTCCGCCAGCTGAACCCGAAGCCGGCGAAGGCCGCGTAGATCCGCTTCAGCCCTTCACGTTCGCGCCGGCGAGGACGGGGAGCCCGGCGCACCAGTCGAGCACCTCGGAGAACCGGCGAGCGACCAGGACGCCGAAGAGCGAATGGCGCGCGAGCTTGGCCTGGGTGGTCGCCGGGCTCGAGAGGCCGCAGAGGAAGCGCGCCGCCTGGCGAGGGTGACCCAGGGCGCCCCCGTGCGCCGCGCGCAGCGCCGTGAACGCGGTGACGTCGAGCCCCGCCGGCATCGGCGGCGCGCGCGGCGGCTCCGGCAGCCTCAGGGCGACCCGGGTGCGGCAGAAGGTGCAACGCCCGCACGCGGTGTCGAGGCGCTCGCCGAAGTACTCGGCCAGCGCGGCGGCGTGACAGCGCTCCGCGGTGAACAGCTCGATCACCTGCCGCACGCGCGCGATCTCCGCCTCCTCGCGCCTCGCGAACCGCGCGAGGAGCTCGCCGACCAGGGCGGGCGCGTCGTCCGGCGGCGCGACGCGCACGAAGCGGTGCCGCAGATCCGACGCCTTGAGCTCCGCGAGCCCCTGCCGCTCGAGGTACTCGAGCGCGCGCACCACCCGCTCGCGCGGCTGGTCCAGCGCCGCGGCGGCGGCGGCCGGATCGATCGCATACAGGACTCGCCCCCTCTTCGCATGGCCGAAGAGCGCTTCGAGGAACCGCGCCGGCTCGCCCTTCACCGTCGCGACGACCTCCTCGAGCTTGCGGTGGAGCCGCACCTCGTAGCCGGCGTAGAACGGCGTGAGCTGCCGGACCGCGCCCATCAGCTCGAGGTAGGTCAGCGCGGTGCGGAGCACGAGCGGCCGGACGTCGTGGCGCGCCGACAGCGCGTGCAGACCGATCTCCACCTGGGGCGCGTCGAGCACGGCGCCGACCACCCCGTGGAGCGCCTCCGCGGTCGGCGTATCGCCATAGGCGAAGTTCTCGAGGACCGGCAGATCGTCGCCGCACACGAAGAGCTCGACCGCCGAGGGCGCCTGATCCCTGCCCGCGCGGCCGATCTCCTGGCTATAACTCTCGAGGCTCTTCGGGAGATTGTAATGGTCGACATAACGCACGTCGGCCTTGTCGATCCCCATCCCGAACGCGATGGTGGCGACCACGACGCCGCGGTCGCTCTGCATCCAGTCGTCCTGCACGCGCGCGCGCTCCGCCGCGTCCATCCCGGCGTGGTAGGCGCGCGCCGGCAGCCCCGCCGACGCGATCTGCTCGGCCACGTGCTCGGCGGTCTTCTGAAGCGTGACGTAGACGATGGTGGAGCCGGGCGGCCGGGATCTCAGGCGCTCGATCAGGATCCGGTCGCGCGCGGGCGCGCTCACCGCCGTCGCGCGGATCTCGAGGTTCGGCCGGTAGAAGCCGGTGACGACCGCGTGCTCCTCGCGGATGCCGAACGTGGCGCAGACGTCGCGCACGACGCCGGGCGTCGCGGTGGCCGTCAGCGCGAGCACGCGCGGCACGCCGAGCGCCCGGGCGGTGTCCGCGAGCCTCAAGTAGTCGGGGCGGAAGTTGTGCCCCCATTCCGAGATGCAGTGGGCCTCGTCCACCGCGAACAGGGCGATCTTGAGCTCTTTCAGCAGCGCCATGAAGCGCTCGCTCACGAACCGCTCGGGGGCGACATAGAGCAGCTTCGTCTTGCCCGAGCGCAGGTCCCTGTGCGCCTCCGCCGCCTCGTCGGCCGACAGCGACGAGTCGAGCCGGACCGCGGCGATGCCGCGCGCCGTGAGGAAATCGATCTGATCCTTCATCAGCGCGATCAGCGGAGAGATGACGATCGTGACCCCGTCGAGGAGCAGCGCGGGGAGCTGGTAGCAGAGCGATTTGCCGCCGCCCGTCGGGAAGACCGCGAGCGCGCTGTGGCCCGAGAGCAGGGCATCCATGACCGCGCGCTGGCCTGGGCGGAGATCGCGGAACCCGAACCGCGCCTCGAGCACGTCGAGCAGATCCGGGCGGGGGAGCGTCGGCTGGTCCAAGGGGCGCATCCTACACATCCTTCGCGCCGAGGGGGGTCCTGCCCCGCTTGAAAGAGGCGGGCGCTCGAGCCCGGGCGGCGGCGGGCGGATGACCCGATCGGGATCGGTGTAGACTGCGAGGCCGGAGCTGGGCGATGGGCGGCAAGCTGTTCAACCTACCGAGGATGCCGCGAGGCGAGTACCTGGCGATCGAGGCCGAGGTGCGGCGCTACCTCGACGTCAAGCTGCCGGGGCAGTACCGCATCCCGCGCTACTACGGCGACAAGCCGGACTTCGGCGACATGGATGTGATCGTCGCGTCGCGGCCGGACTGGGGCGAGGTGCGCGCCGAGATCGCGCGCGACCTCGGGGTCACGCAGACCAAGGCCGTGGGGCACGTGTTCTCGACGGTGTGCCGCGGGCTGCAGACCGATTTCTTCCCGGTGCCGGAGCGCTACCTCGAGAGCGCGTACAGCTTCATGTGCTTCAACGACGTGGGGAACTTCATCGGGCGGATCTGCCGGCGCTTCGACCTGAAGTACGGGGAGCGCGGGCTCGCCTACGTGTACCGGCGCGAGGGGGGCAATTACCGGGCAGACCTGGAGGTGACGCCGAATTTCGAGCGGATCTGCGGCTTCCTCGGGCTCGATCACGGGGCGTGGCAGGCGGGGTTCGCGTCGCTGCCGGCGGTGTTCGACTGGGTGATCGCGAGCCCTTATTTCTCGGCGGCGCCCTACCTCGATGATGGCGAGAGCCCGCTGCGGGAGCGCGCCGGCGTGCGGTCGACCGTGGCGCGGTTCATCGAGTACCTGAGCGCCCGGGGGATCGACAAGCGGCCCGCCCTCGCGGACCGGCGGTCGTACCTGCCCATGATCCTCGCCGCGTTCCCGGAGGCCGATCTCGGCGGGCAGATCGAGCGCGAGCGCGCGGCCGAGGCGCGGCGGGCGCAGATCGACACGAAGTTCAGCGGGAAGCGGGTGATGCGGCTCGTGCCGGGGCTGCAGGGGAAGGCCCTCGGGGAGCTCATCACGCGGTTCAAGGGATCGTTCGACGACTTCGAGGGATGGGTGCTGGCGACGCCGGAGGAGGAGATCGACCGGCGCATCACCGAGTTCGCCGCGCTCGTCGATGCGGAGCTGCATCCTCCCGGCTCCTGAGCGGCCCCGCCGCGCGAGCTCGCCGAGGGTCGTCGAGGTGCAGCGCCGCCGCGCCGGCGCCGAGCTCCTCGAACACGACGAGATCGATGCCGTCGGCCCAGAGCTCGAACACCTCGGGCAGCGCCTGGAGGCGCCGGGCTCCCGGCGGCGCGATGGATCGACACGGCGCACCTCCGTAGGCTCGCCCGGCGCCGGTGGCGCGACGCTCAGCGCCCTCGCCTCGCGACGCGCGGCTCACGCCGCCGTCGCATCGAACTCGCCGAGGATGAAGGTCGCCGCGACCGCCGGCTCGAAGAGCTCGGCGCGCACGGCGCGGTACCGCGCGTCGGCGAAGAACCGCTCCCGCGCCGCGCGGTCGGGGAACAGGAGGGTGAAGACGCGGTTGATGCCCGCTTCCCCCTTCAGCACCCGCGCCACGACGAAATCGTGGCCGAAGGCGCCGCCGTAGGACGACAGGATCGGCGTCATGCCGGCGCGGTAGCGGGCGTAGGACGCCTCGTCCGCGATCTGGAGCCCCACCAGGAGCACGTGCTGTCGGCCGTCAGCGCCCATGGGAGTAGCCTCCATCGACGTCGAGCGTCGTGCCTGTCACGAAGCCGGCCCTGGCCAGGAACAGCGCCGCTTCCGTCGTGTCCCGCACCTCGCCGACGCGCTGCAGCGGGTGGATCGAGGCCAGCGAATCCGCATCTTCGCCGATGAGCGGCGTGCGGATGATGCCGGGCGCCAGCGTGTTCACGCGGATGTTGTGGCCGGCGAGCTCGGCGGCCAGCGAGACGGTGAGCGCGTGGACGCCGCCTTTGCTGGCCATGGCGGCCGAGGCCGGCATCCGCGCCATGGCCTGCTGGACGAGCACCGTGCCGACATTGATGATCGAGCCCCCGCCGCCCTCGATCATCAGCGGCACCGCCGCCTGCGTCATCAGGAACGTCCCCTTCACGTTGGTGGCGAAGAACCGCTCCAGGTCGTCCTCCGTGCTCTCGAGGAACGGCTTCACGCCGAAGATCCCGGCGTTGTTGATCAGCACGTCGACGCCGCCGAAGCGCTCGCGCGCGGCGGCGGCGACGGCCCGCGCCGTGGCCCGATCGCCCACGTCGCCCGGCACGGCCACGACGCGCGCGCCGCCGTCGAGGCTCCGCCACGCCCGCTCGAGCTTCTCCGGGTCGCGCCCGTTCACGACGACGCTCGAGCCCTCGGCCAGGAAGCGCCTCGCGAGGTCGAGGCCGATACCGCTGCTGGCGCCTGTGATGATGACGCGATCGATTCTGGTGGACATGGAGTGTCGCTCCTTTCGCGTCGACAACCTAGGACCGCCCCTCGAACCAAGAAAGTGGTATGTTTCTATGGTCTCCATAACTCCAGGTTCTGATCCTGCGGGGCCGCCATGACCTACGATCAGCTCGTCGCCTTCCTCGCCGTCGCGGGCGAGGGCACGTTCAGCGCCGCCTCCGCGCGGCTGCACAAGTCCCAGCCGGCCGTGAGCAAGCTGGTGCGCAACCTCGAGCGCGAGCTGGGGGTCGAGCTGTTCGACCGCCGGGAGTACCGCGCCACGCTCACCGACGCCGGCCGCCGGTTCCACGAGCGCGCCGCGGCCGTCATCGAGGGCACCGAGGCGCTGCGCAGCTTCGGCATGCGCCTCTCGGGCAAGGCGGAGCCGATCGTGCGGCTCGCCGTCGACGCGGTGACGCCGCTCGGCCCCATCATGGACATCTTCCGGCGAGCGCAGGCGCGTCATCCCCTGGTGCGCATCGAGCTCGGCACCGAGCGGCTGGCGGGCACCGCCGACGCGCTGCGCGAGGACCGCGCCGATCTCGCCGTCGCCACGAAGCTCGGGATCGACGCGTCCGCGATGGAGATCGCGCGCTTCTGCGGCGTGCGGGTGATCCCGGTGGCGCGCTTCGATCACCCCCTGGCGACCTGCGGCGCGCCGATCCCGCCCGCGCTGCTGCGGGCGCACGCGCAGATCATCCTGCGCGACAGCGCCAGGGGGAGCGCCTCGCCGTCCCTGAACGTGCTGGGGGGCGGCCTGCGCTGGACGGTCACCGACGTCGCCGCGAAGAAGGAGATCATCCTCGCGGGCATGGGCTGGGGCGGGCTGCCCGAGCACGTGGCCGCCGGCGCGCTGGCGACGGGCGAGCTCGTGGCGCTGCAGGTCCCCGAGTTCGAGGCCGACACCATGGATCTGTTCGTGATCCGCCGCCGAGACCGCCCGCACGGCGTCGTCGCGCAGGCGCTCTGGGAGGAGCTGCGGCGCTGCGGCACGGGCGCCGGGGCGGCGGCGCCGGCGGGAAAGGCCCCGCGCCGCCGGAGGAAGGCTTGAGGATCTATCGACGTGATCGGTGTCCTAGCGTTGTAGGAAGACGAAAGCGCCCTTCTTGTTCGAGATGACGATGTCCGGCCGACCGTCTCCGTTACCGTCCGCGACCGTGAGCTGGGTGCCTACCCCCGAATCGTCGTCGATGAGAACGGGCTGGAAGTCGATGCGTTCCGCCGCTCGCGCCTGCTCGAACCAGTAGAGCCGGGCCGGCGCGTCGAAGTCCGGCATGCCGGCAGGCACATGACCCCAGAAGCGCTCGCCGCTCACGAGGTCCTGGAGCCGGTCACCGTCGATGTCGGCGTGAGCGAGCGCGTGCGGCTCGTGCATGAACACGCTCGACGCGGCATCGGGCATGGTCCCCGGAACGACGACGTGCTCCACGAACGCGGTGCCGGCCACGTTTGGAACCTGCTCGAACCAGGAGAGCCCGTAGCCGTGAGCGGCCAGCGTGGTCGCTATGTCCGCGTCCCCGTCGCCGTCCACGTCGATCACCAGCATCTGCGCTCCCCCGGCACCGAACGGCTGCTCGACGCGCGTGAACGGCAAGCCGTCGGGCGACTCCGGGCTCCGCGTGAAGTAGCCGCTCGCCTCGACCAAGTCGATTGCGCCGTCCCCGTTGACGTCGCCTGCACCGAGGCCGTGCGTGAACGCGCCGTACCCCCGATTCTCGGTGAGCGCCCGGAAGACCCACGGCTCGGTCGGGTCCACGCCGGGCGACGACGCTCCGAGCACGCCCCCCGACATGTGCACGAGCTCGGGCACGCCGTCGCCGGTGATGTCGGCGAACAGGGGCGACTCGTTGTCGATCGGCCACGGCAGCGTGTCGTGACGAGCCCAGAGCGCGTCGCCGTCGCGCGGGTTCTGGTACCAAGCCGCGGGCGCCCCCGGAAAGCCGACGACGAGGACGTCGGTGAACCCGTCGTGGTCGAAGTCGTAGGGGAACTCGAAAAAGCAATCCGAGTAGCCGTGCGGATCGAAGGCTTCCCTCGGCCATACGGGATGGCGCGTGCCATACCCCGGACCCTCGTACCAATCCGGGCCCGCGATGACATCCGTCACCCCGTCGCGATTGAAGTCCGCAAAGCTCGCCCCCTCGCAGTAGAACTCGCGGTGCAGCGTGATCTTCACGAAGCGTGCGTCGAGGGCGGCCTCACGCGGGAGCGGTGGGGGCGCGGTGACGGTGCCCGCGGGCGGCGCGTCGGTGCCCGCGTCGACGGGCGCGCGCGAGGATTCGGCCGCGCAGGCGATCATCAAGGCGAGCGGTGTGCAGCACAATAACCCCGTTCCCGAAGCCATCTCCGAGCGCTTAGCACGTCGTGGCCTCCTCGAGAACGAGCTCGCCGCACGCAACCCCGGCGACGGGTCGGACGAACCGAATTGGCGCCGCTCGCGTCAAACGCCCGCCGCGAACGATCGCACCCGGTCCCGGAGCCAGGTGAGCGCCGGGTGCCTGGCCGTCCTGTCGTGCCACACCATGGCGATGGCAAAGCCCGACACCGGGACGGGGGGCGTGAGGATCTGGAGCCGGCCGGCGCGGTCGCGCGCGATGCGCTCGGGGACAAGCGCCGCCATGTCCGAGCGCGCCACGATCTCCGGCACCATCAGGAACGACGGCACCGACAGGACCACGCGCCGCTCGCGCCCGTGCGCGGCGAGCGCGGCGTCGGTCGCGCCCGCGAAGCCGCCGCCGCGCGGGCTCACCACCACGTGGTCGAGCGCGCAGAGCTGGTCGAGGCTGATGGCGCGCGACACAAGCGGGTGCTTGCGGCGGACGATGACGACATAGCGCTCGTCGAGCACCTTCCTGCTGCGCAGGCGCTCGGGCGCGGTGTCGGGCGTCATGAAGGCGACGTCCACCTCGCCGCGCTCCGCCTGGTCCGCGAGCTGGGCGCCGTCGAGCGCCCGCCACGCGAGCCGCACCCCCGGCGCCTCGCGCCGGAGCTGAAACGCGAGCGGCATCAGCAGCGCATACTGCACATAGTCGGACGCGGCGACCGCGACCGTGAGCGCGGCGGTCTCCGGGTCGAAGCCGGCGCCGGCGGCGAGCACGGCGCGCACGCCCTCCAGCGCCTCGTGCAGCGGGGCTTGCAGCTCCAGCGCGCGCCGCGTGGGCGTCATGCCGCGCTGCGCGGGGAGCAGCAGCGGATCGCCGACGATCTCGCGCAGCCGCTGGAGCTGGGCGGACAGCGCCGGCTGGCTGAGGTTGAGCCGCCTGGCGGCCCTCGTCACGTTCCGCTCGGCAAGCAGCACGTCGAGCGCGACGAGCAGGTTCAGGTCGAGGCGGCTGGTATCCACCGAAGCGATAGCAGCACAGAAGAACCACGATTTCAACGATGCCTGGGAGACGCGTAAGTGTTCGATGCGTCGGCCCGGCCGCGCCCAGGAGGCCCGGGGCCCCACCGCGCGCGCCGACGAACACGCCCTCGGAAAGGACATGCCATGAACATCCTCATCGTCTACGCGCATCCCGAGCCGCGCTCGTTGAACGGCGCGCTCCGCGACCGGATGGTCGCGACGCTCACCGCCGCCGGGCACGAGGTGCTCGTCTCCGATCTCTATGCGCAACGCTGGAAGGCGGCGCTCGACGGCGCCGATTTCCCGGCCGAGCCCGAAGGCGCCCGCCTGCGCCTCATCGACGCTTCCCACCGCGCGTTCGCCGAAGGGACGCAGACACCGGACGTGGTCGAGGAGCAGCGGCGCCTCCTCTGGGCGGACGCCGTCATCCTCCAGTTCCCGCTCTGGTGGTTCTCCATGCCGGCGATCCTGAAGGGCTGGGTCGAACGCGTGTTCGCGCACGGCTTCGCCTACGGCGTCGGCGAGCACTCGGACCGGCGCTGGGGCGACCGCTACGGCGAGGGCGTGTTCGCCGGCAAGCGCGCCATGCTCGTGCTCACCGCCGGCGGCTGGGCCGACCACTACGCCGAGCGCGGCATCAACGGGCCGATCGACGACCTGCTGTTCCCGATCCAGCACGGGATCCTCTTCTACCCCGGCTTCTCGGTGCTGGATCCGTTCGTCGTCTACCGCGCCGAGCGGGTGGACGAGGCGCGCTTCCAAACGATCGCGGCCGACCTCGACCGCCGCCTCGCGGGGCTGTTCACCGAGCGGCCGATCGCCTACCGGCCGCAGAACCACGGCGACTACGAGATCCCGTCGATGAGGCTGAAGGACGGGCTCGGCGGGACGGGACAGCAGGGCTTGCGGCTGCACCGGGCCTGAGCAGGCCCGGCCTGGCTCCCGCGCGCCGCTCCGCTCACCGGATCGCGAGCGGAATCCCGGGCGAGCCGGACGCGCCCCGGAGGGGCAGCGGGCTGTAGACGTAGAAGAACTCGTACGGGCTCTTGTGGCCGTGCGGCCGCTCCTGGAGCTCGTCGGCCAGATCCGCGGCAAGCTCCGAGAGCACCATCGCCTCCTGCATGAAGATTCCGCTCTTCACCAGCAGGTGATGGTGCACCGGGAAGACCACCCCCGGCGCGACCGGAGGCTTCGGCGGGGTGACCTCGATGCCGAAGTTGTCCGACCCGACGCAGGCGATCCCCTTCGAGGAGAGCCACTTCGCGACCTCGAGCCCGATCCCCGGCTGGGCCATCCCCACGCCCGGCTGCGTGTAATACCCCTCGGTGCCGAGCTCCCAGTTCTCCTCCCAGCCCGTGAAGATCAGCACGACATCGCCGACGCCGATGTCGCGCGCGTCCATCTTCTGCGCGCGCAGCGTCTTCATCACCATGGACAGCGTGATCTCCTGGCCCCACGCGAGCGTCTGCCCGCCGTTCGCGTGGCGCTTGACGTCGAGGAGCACGCCGCGCGTGACGAGGGGCTTCACGTTCTCGACGCCGAGGTGCGCGAGCCCGTCTTCGGTCATGACCTCGGCGCCCGTGAACTGGTTGTAGAACAGCGCGTCGGCGGGATCCGAGCTCCCGGGCGGGATGTAGCCGAAGTGCCCCAGCGCGTCGAACTGCGTCCCCATCTGGCCGAACTCCCCGTGCATCACCTCGGAGTTCGTGACCTGCTGCGCTATCAGCGACATCGGCCCGGCCTCCAGGGAGAGCCCCTGGTTGCCGGGGAACGTCGCCATGCCCGGCTCGTAGACGTGGCCGAGGCGATAGACCTTGCCCTTCTTGATCAGGCGCTTCCCATCGAGGACCTTGTCGGGCGTCTGCGTGTTGGAGGCGCCCGCCTCGTCGTCAGGGCCCCACGGCGAGGGGCCAGGCACCGGATCATACCCAACCAGCGTCGGCACGCCGCGGGCCAGCGCCGCGCCTCCGATAAGGCTGACGGCCATGGTCGCCACGATCGCGCCCCGTAACGGCATCACTCCAGGCTTCATCGACAACCTCCTGGGCTACATCGCACGTTGTACCGACAGCGCCCCGCGCTCCCATCACGGGCGCGGACGCGCGTCCTCCACATCGTACACCGTCAGGGGCTCTGGAGAACCGCTCTTCTGCGGTGCGCGCGCGCTCCGCCGGCGCCGTGGAGGCTTTGCGCGCACGCACGACCACCCGGCCTCACGGTGGGAGCGCGCTCGGTCAGGAGCGGCGCCGGGCGCGGAGCGCGTAGGCGATGCCGCTCTCCAGCGTCCCTTTTGTCACGATGCCGCTCAGATCCGCGCCCGTCATCGTGAGCGTCTGCGCGATCTGCGGCTTGATCCCGGTGAGCACGACCCGGGTGCCGAGCAGCCCCGCGGCCCGGGCCGCGCCGACGAGCGACTGCGCCACATGCGCGTCGACGCCCTTCACCCCGGTGATGTCGAGGATCGCGATCCTGGCCTTCCGGGCGGCGATCCCTTCGAGCAGCGTCGTCAGGATCTGCTCGGCGCGCGCGGGGTCGACGGTCCCGACGATCGGCATCGCGACGACGCCGCGCGCCAGGGGCAAGAGCGGCGTGATGAGCTCCTGGATCGTCGCCTGCTGCATCTCGATGAGCCGCCGCTGCATCTCCGCGCGCTCGGCCTCGGCCTGCTTGGTCCGGCTGATATCCACCGACACCGTCCCGACCGCGTAGAGCTTCCCCTCGGCGTCGCGGATGGGGAACTTTGTCGACAGGTAGTTGCGCGGACCGTCCGGATAGACGAGCACGTGCTCGGAGGCGCCCGGCTGCCCCGCGGCTGCGATCTCGTCATTGGCCTTTCGTATCGAGGCGGACGCCGCCGGCGGGAGGAGGTCGTAGACGACCTTTCCGAGCAGCTCCTCGCGGCTCATCCCGTAATAGGACTCGATCTCGCGGTTCACGAGGAGGAGCCGGCCCTCGACGTCCACCGCGACCATCATGGACGGTGTGTATTCGAGGAACGCATGGAGCAGGCTCTCGCTCCTCTCGAGCATCTGCTCCGTATGCTTGTGCGCGGTGATGTCGTGCGCCGACCCCAGCATCCGGCGCCCCGATCCCTCCGGATCGCGGCCGAGCGCGACGCCTCGCTCGAGGAACCAGCGAAAGCCCCCGTCACGGCCGCGCGCGCGGTACTCCACCGTCGCCTGCTCCCCGCTCTCCGAGGCGGCCACGCGAGCCCGGTACCCCTCGATACGGCCGATATCGTCCGGATGGAACATCGAGGACAGGCCGTCGCCGCGGAGCGGGCCCGCCGCCGCGCCGATGCCCGCTCCGGCGAGCTCGGCGAGCTCCCGGTTCCAGTAGACGTACCGCCGCTCCTCGAGATCGAGGACGTAAACGAGGCTCGGCAGCGCGTCGACCAAGCGCCCCGGGAGGCCGCGGTCGGCCTCCAGCTCGGCGTTGCGGGCGCGCAGGCGCTGCACTTCCCTCCGCAACGCATCCAGCTCCGCCTCCAGCGCCACGGTCTTCTGCTGCTCGCTCATCGCCTCCCGGGGGATTTTATCCCAGATCCGTACTGCGGTGGATCACAATTTTCCTCGAAGCACAGAGTTTCGCGAGCAGCGCTGGCGCGCACGGCGCACAGTCTGGGGAAATTCAATCGTTGCTGAGACATCGATCCCATCGATCCCATCGATCACATCGATCACATCGATCACATCGATCACATCGATTCCCAACTGCGCGACCTGCCCGGGGCTGGCAGAGCCTCATTTCGGATCGAGGAAGTCGCACGCGGTGAGATTGCGCCCGTGGGTCCAGCGAAAGCTCGCCATCCATCCGTCGAGCACACCGCGCGCATAGGGATCGCCGTAGGCCTGGATGAACACGATCGATCCCGTACCGGCGCAGATGGGGATGAGCACGAGCCGGAGCTCCACCCACGTACCGCTGACCCGCCACGTCCGCTCGATGCCCGCGCCGAGCGCCGTCGTCACCGGGCCGCCGCCGAGCGCCTCGACGCGCATGGAGAGCGCGGCGACCTCGCGGGCGAACGACTCCTGCACCTCGCCGAAGGTCTTCTCGTTCTCGACGTCGCTGGTGATGCGCGTGGACACCGACATTCCGCCGCGCACCAGCGTGCCGGGCCGCTCGATCACGAAGTCGACATCGCCGCCCAGGCGGCCGAGCATCCCCGGCGGCACGCGGCCGACGACGTCGAGCCATTCGTTGCGGTACACGTCGCCGTCGAGGCGACCCGGCTCCGGCTCGGGGAGGCGGACGCGCGGCGGGATCGGGAGATCGGCGAGCGGCGTGGGGACCGGCTCCGGCCCGGCGAGCGTGAAGAGGTGCGACGCGAGCGCGGCCTCGGCGCGCTCGGGAACGCCGCGCACGAAGGCGACGAGCTTGCCCCGACGGCGGACGGCGATGTTGGCGCCGATGGTGTAGTCGCCGCGCTCGAGGCCGAGCGCGTTCTCCCGCCAGCAGGCCGCGCTCCGGCCGAGCGTGGCCTCGAGCTCCTCCGCGTCCTTCTCGGTGTCCCACGCGCTGATCCACGCCGTCGCGAGGCGCCGATCCGGCCCGACGAACACGCCGAAGCGATCGCCCGCCCAGCCGGCGGCCGCGCGCTCGGCGACGTCCGGGTCGACGCAGCGCTCGAGGAGGACGCGCGTGCTGAGCTCGCCGAGCGTGTCGGCGGTGGACAGCGCGTACCCCGGCGGCGGCCTCGGATCGGCGAACGGCCGCGGGGGCTCGCCCGCGAGGTATTTCTCGGGGTGCAGCACCTGCTCGGTGCTGCGCGGGAAGCGCGTGTACATCTTGTCGACGAGCGGGAACCCGCCGGCGCGGTACACGTCGGTGACCAGCAGCATCCCGTCGCGGTAGGGGAACTCGAGGCGCTTGCGCGTCAGGTCGAGCGCCCTGTCGAGCTTGGTGCTCGCCTCGCCGCGCGTGACGCTCGCGAGCGGGACGCGCTTCGTCACCTCCACGATCCGCCGCAGCGTGCGCCCCACCGGCGCGCCGGCCTCGGCGCCGAGCCACGCGCCCATGGCCACCATCGCGTCGCCCTCGATGAGCGCGAGCTGCGCGATGGCCTCGTCCGCGCTCGTCGCCTCGGGCGGGCGGGAAAAGCGCTGCGCCTGGAGCGCGTGCTGCACCTCGTGCGCGAGCACCGCTCGCTGCTCGAGCAGCTCGTCCTCGGACGCGAGGGGCACGTCGGGGATGAAGACCTTGTCGGTCGCGCGGCTGTAGAAGCCGACGACCTGCTCCTCCAGCACCTCGTCGACGGTGGAGAGCCCGCCGCGCTCTCCAGGCTGCGGGAGGAAGTCGAAGCCGAGCAGAAACGCGGCCTCGGAGCTGAGCGCGTCGCCCGGCGAGGGCTCCGCGTCGCGGCTGCCGAGCAGGCGCTCCACGAAGCGCGCGCGGCCGAGCCGCTCGACGGCGACCGGCCTCCGCGGCGCGAGCTGCCGCGCGGCGCTCACCGCGCGCACGACGTCCTCGATGGCGCGATCGCTGAGCGTGAACGCCTTCCGTGGCGCCGACGCCGCGGGCTCTCCGGGGCTGCGCGGCGGGCCGGCGGGCGCCGCGCCGTTGCAGCCCGCGCCGAGCCAGAGCGCGAGGAGCCCGTGGAGTCCGCGCCAGCGCATCAGAACTCGCCCAGCCAGTAGCGCGGCTTGACCTGCGCCGCCTTGCCAGCCGGCTTCTCACCGCGCTGCTCGAGCGTGACCGACGTGCCCGACGTCGCGTACAGCACGATGCCGCCGACGAGCGCCGCGCCGCCGCCGATGAGCGAGACGATGCCCACCGTCTTGAGAGCCCCGCCGTCGTCGTCGTTCGAGGGGTCCGAGTCGACGTTCTCCGCGCCGGTGCCGCTCACAAGCCACAGGGTGCCGCCCGTGACCGCGGCGGTAAGGCCCAGAATGCTCAGCCAGGACCCGGCGCTGCGGCGCCCGTAGCTGCCGGGGTCCACGTGAAGGGTGACGTCGCCCGTCATCTGCCCGAACGTGAACGGATCCGGCGGCGGTACGTCCTCCGATACGAGCGAGAACCGGCGCCCATCGGTGCCGTCGACCACCTTGTCGCACGGCGAGGCGCAGACGTGCCGGATCTCCTGGATGGCAAAACCGTAGCCTCGAACGGCGCCGTAGGTCGTGGCGCCTTCCGTGACCACCCGCACGGGCTGCGGGCTCTCGACATGCAGCCTCACCACGCCGGGCGCGCCGAGCGCCGGCTCGGGGGCCGGGACCGGCTGCGGCGGCGGTGCGGCGCCGTAGCCCGGCCCCGCAGCGCCGGGCTGCGCGGCGCCCTTCTCCGCGAACTTTCCGCGCTCCACGTCCGACACCTGGGACCACGGGATGACGCGCACCTCCTTCTCGCCCAGCTCGATGATCTTCACGCTCTGCCCGGGCTCGGACGCGACGACGGTGCCCCGGACCGTGCCGCCGTTCTTGAGCGTGACTTCGTCCTCTCCGTCGGCAGCGCGGGCGCTCGCGCCGAGCAGCAGCGAAACAGCGGTCAACGTCGCGATGATCGGGAACCGATGGCGCATGAAGGCTCCTGTAGCTTAGGTTACGCAAAGGTCGCCGAATCCAGGATCCATCGTCAAGCGCGAAGGCGCGTCACGAACGTGCGCAGCGCGCGCGGCGCTCGCCGGCGCCGGCTGACGTGCGCGCGGGCCGCACCCCCGCGGCCCGCGGGCGCGCGACACGGCGGCTTCCCTATGCAGGGCGCTCCGCGCCGCGGGCACAGGAGCCGTAGTCACTCCCTATCGGGGCTATCGTGATCACCACGAATCTCTCCTGAAGCACCGATATCCAGCTCGTGCCGATGACCAGACGTGGACGGCGTTGACCCAGTCGGCGCGCGCATCATAAAGATGCAGCTCGACGCGAACAGCGCGATGCTGCGTTGTTCCACGCCTCGAACGCGGCCGTTCCAGATCGCCGCCTGGCATCGCTCCGGGTGACGCGGCATGCTCCGGACGTGATGAATGATGTGGAGGCAGGATGAAGAAAAGGGAACTTGGCAATCAAATTGGCATCGTGGTCTGCGCCGGCGCCGCGCTCGGCCTCTCCTCGGCTTGCTCGATGGAAGCCGCGTCGGACGAGCCGCTCGAGGCGCCGGAGTCGCACTCGTCCGCGATCGTCGGCGACGAGGTCGTGCTCTATGAGCGCTCGGACTTCTCCGGCGTCTCGCAGGGCTTCGGGGTCGGCCGGTACAACGTCGAGGACCTGACGATCATCGGCAACGACCGCGCGAGCTCGATCAGGGTCCCCGCCGGGCTCCGGGCCACGGTCTTCTTCAACGCCAACTTCGAGGAGGGGGCGTACGTCTTCACCTCGGACACGAACCTCGCCGCGGGCACGAACGGCGTGTCCGTGAGCGCGAACGACATCATCTCGAGCATCGTCGTCTCGCACGCCTCGGACCCGCAGCTGGACGTGGTCACCTTCTACGAGAACGCCAATTTCTCGGGCCAATCGTTCGTGTACAGCGTCGGCGGCAACTTCTTCTTCAACGGCCCATGGGACTTTCGGGTCAGCTCCGTCCGCGTCCCCCCCGGCTTCAAGCTGACGCTCTACGACGGGTACTTCTGGACTTCGCCGGAGTCGCGCGTCTTCACGGCAGACGCGAACCTCGCTCCCCACGGCTTCGACGACAAGGCCCGAAGCTTCATCATCGAGCGCTTGTAGGCCAGCTCCAAGCTGCTGCCGCCCCCGCACGAGAACAACGCCTGGATGGCGGAGTGCGACAGCTCCTCCGCGTAGGCGTGGCCTCGCCGATTGCGGATGCGCGTCTCGACGCTCACGGCCCATTGTGAGTTGTCGACGTTGGACGCGCAGCGCCACTTGCCCTGGATCACGTAGCGCGCTGGCTGCATCCGCCGAAAGAAGCCGGCGCGATGGAAGAATTGGCTCGCTGGCGCGCTCAGATCGGTTCACTCGACACCATTTTCCGGATGGCCTCCGCTGGGGGCCATGAGCCACGTGTAAGGGGGCGGGGCCCAATGGCGCACGAGCTGCGCCTCCCGGATCCCGGGGAGATCGGCATCGTCGATGGCGGCCCACCGCGCGGATCGCTGTGAGGAGCGGCGCCACGCCGGCCCCGCCACGCTTAGGATCACGTCCGGAGTGTGCGAAGATGCCCGCGGCGGCGCCAGATGGCGTCCCGGAAAGGCCGCGTTCGAGGAGTGGAGCATTGAGGGAGCCCGATGATCTGTCAGGTCTGTCGATGTTCGTGCGCATCGTCGAGGAAGGCTCGCTCAGCGCAGCCGGCCGGGCGCTCGGCCTGCCCAAGGCGACCATCAGCCGCAACCTCGCGCTGCTCGAGAAGCGGCTCGGCGCGCCGCTCTTGATCCGCTCCACGCGCGCGCTCAGCCTGACGGATGCGGGCAGGCGCTTCTTCGACAGGGTCCAGCCCATCGTTCGAGACGCGCAGCAGGCGACCGCCGAGGTCAAGCGCCGCCATGCGACCCCCGCCGGGCTGCTGCGCGTCACGGCGTCCGTCGCCTATGGCCAGGCGGCCATCGCGCCCCGCGTGTTCTCGTTCATGAGGCGTTATCCGGCGGTCCGCGTCGACCTGCACCTCGATGACGGGCGCGTCAACCTGGTCAACGACGGCTACGACCTGGCCGTCCGCATGGGGCCGATCGAGGACAGCGCGCTGATCAGCCACAAGCTGGCCGACATCGCGATGGTCATCGTCGCCTCGCCGAGCTGGCTGGAGCAGCACGGCGTGCCCCGGAGGCCCGCCGATCTCGCCCGGCACGCCGCCGTCGTCACGCGGCCCAACATCAGCCAGTGGAAGGTCGGCGGGGAGACCGTGCGCGTCCCCTGGCGCATGAGCACCAGCAACATGATCGTCACGCGGGACGCCGCGAGGGCCGGGCTGGGCATCGCTTTCGTACCCGAGTTCCTCGCGTCGCGCGACCTGGAGCGAGGATCGCTGGTACGCCTGCTCCCCGACGTCGAGCTGCCGGTGATGCAAGCGACCGCCCTGTATACCCGGGCCGCCCGCCAATCGGTGGCGCTGCGCACCTTGCTGGACGACCTCCTGGCCAGCCGGCCCATCGAGGTCGATGCCGCGCCGTCTTGACCCATTTCGCGACGGCCACGACCCGATGAGCGGATCGCGACGACTCGGGGACGTACAAGGACGGTCGGATCTGGATACCGCGATCGCCACGAATCTCGCCGGAATCACCCGACTCCAGCGTATGCCGACGGCCAGGCCGTGGCTGGCGCCGACCCATTCGGCGCGCCCATCATAAAGATGCAGCTCGATGCGAACAGCGGGATGCCGCCTCGTTCCACGCCTCGAACGCGGCCGTTCCAGATCGCCGCCTGGCATCGCTCCGGGTAACAAGGCATACTCTGGACGTGATTCTTGAGCGGTCGCGGGCGGATTTCGTACGCCCGCCTCCGGGCTTCCCGCTCCGGTGGTCCCTCCACCGCATTCGGCCCGGAGCGTCGTCGCCGAGCCGGGCATGCCGCCATCACAGGCCCCGTCGCGCGCTGGTCGCTGACGAACGCTGGCTTGACCTCGACGGCGCTGGCAGCCGCCCGGCGGAGGCGAACTCCCTCGGAGCGAACGATCGTCTGAACAGAACCATGATGTAGAGGCAGAATGAAGAAGAGAGAACTTGGTCATCAGCTTTGTCTCGCGATGTGCGCGGGCGCCGCGCTCGGCCTCTCCACGGGCTGCTCGTTCGAAGGCGCGTCGGACGAGCCGCTCGAGGCGCTCGAGTCGCAGTCGTCCGAGATCGTCGGCGGCGAGGTCGCCGAGGCGAGCCCCTGGGCCGTCCAGGTCTTCGACGTGCGCGGGAGCACCGGCGACTTCTTCCAGTGCACCGGCACGCTCGTCGCGCCGCGCTGGGTGCTCACCGCGCAGCACTGCATCGCGGACGAGGGCGAGACGTCGGCGGTGCGCGTCGGCAGCAACACGTACCTCGCGGGCCAGCGCATCGCGGTCGACGCCGTCGAGGTGCCCTCGGCCGTCGCCGACATCGTGCTGCTCCACCTGACCGAGGCCGCCAGCGGCCCGGTCGTCCAGCTGGCCGAGGCGACGTCGGTCGCGATCGGCAGCGACGCGACGGCTTACGGCTGGGGGAGCGAGGGCACGCCGCTGGTGATGGCGCCGTCGCTCAAGAAGGCGAGCATCCACATCGACAGCTGGTACTCCGACGAGGAGCTCCTGGCGACCGGCGTGACGGGCTCGGGCTGGAACGGCGACTCCGGCGGCCCGTGGTTCGTCGACGGGCGTCAGGTCGCCGTGTTCTCGGGCGTGAACGGGCAGGACGGCACGAACCTGCACGCGAGGCAGCTCGGCGTCTCCGTCGCGCGCCACCGCGCGTGGATCGACGCCACGATCGCCGGCGGCCCCACCGTCCACCCCAGCGGCCAGGTGGTGCTCTACGATCTCTCGAACTTCTCCGGCATCTCGCAGGGCTTCGGGCTCGGCCGCCACGAGCTCTCGAATGCGACGATCATCGGAGACGACCGCGCGAGCGCCATCAGGGTCCCCGCCGGGCTCCGGGTCACGGCCTTCATGCACCCCGACGCCGGGGGCGAGGCGCGCGTCTTCACCTCGGACACGGACCTCGTGGCCGCGGGCTTCGACAACACCATCTCGAGCATCGTCGTCGCGCAGGCCTCGGACCCGCAGCTGGACGTGGTCACCCTGTACGAGAACGCCAACTTCTCGGGCGCCTCGGTCGTGTACGGCATCGGCAACTCCCTCTTTTACAGCACCCCATGGGACCAGAGGGTCAGCTCCGTCCGCGTCCCCGCCGGCTTGAAGCTGACGGTCTACGACGGGCTCTGGCGATACTCGTCCGAGTCGCGCGTCTTCACGACGGACGTGACGAACCTCGCCACCCACAACTTCAACGACAAGACCCGGAGCTTCCTCATCGAGCGTTTGTAAGAGCGAGCGCGCGGCGCGGCCAGCGCGCCTCACCCCGGGCGCGCCGTCGCGCGCGCGGCGGCGTGCCCCCGGCGGTCGGTTCTGGGCTACCGTGATCGCCATGAACCTCGCCGGAATCGCCCATATCCAGCTCTCGGTCACCGACTTCCCGCGCAGCCGCGCGTTCTACCGCGCGCTCTGCGAGCACTTCGAGATGCAGTGTCAGTACGACGACCCGGGCAGCGAGACCGAGAGGCCCATGCTCTATTACATCGGCGGAAAGACCGGCCTGCTGATCCGCCCCGTGAACCCGGAGCACGCGGACGCCCGCTTCCACCAGTACAAGCCCGGCCTGCACCACCTGTGCTTCCGCGCCCGCAGCCGCGAGGACATCGACGCGTTTCACCGGTTCTTCGAGGGCACGCTGGCCGCGCTCGGCGGCAAGCTCGTGCACGCGCCCGAGGAGGGCGCGTGGGCCTCCGGCTACTACTCGATCCTGTTCGAGGATCCGGACGGCATCCGGCTCGAGATCAACCACGTCCCCGGCAAGGGCAACCTGTCCGAGGGCGTCACGCTGCCGCTGCCTCCCGTCCGGGGAGGCGTGCCCGAGCAGGCGTGACGAGGCCCGCGACCTCGCTCCCCTCCCCCGCTCACGCCTGCAGCACCCGCAGCGACCCCCGCACCACTCCATAGCTCCCCTCGACCCGCAGCCCGCGCGCGACCTCCGCGGGCGCCACCTCCCCGGCGAGCAGCCGCCGGTACGCCTCCACCACCCGCCGCGCCCCCTCCGCGTCCTCGCGCACGAGCTCGATCCGGAACCGCCGCACGCCGCCCTTCGCGAGCTTCGGCACGAGGTGCGCCGCGCTCTGGGGCGCCGCGTGAAACACCGTGTTCCGACACCCCACGTCCGCCTCGAGCGGGTGATCCACCCCCGCTCGAGGCGGACCTCGCGCGCGCCGGCCATCGCCGCGCGTCAGTTTTCGATTGACGCCTGCCATGTGAACGCTCGCAGCAGCTGGGCTCGGCTGGGATGACATCAGGGCGCGCTCCACGTGCGGCGCGCTCCACGTGCGGAACGTCTGGCAACCACCTAAGCTCGATCGCCAGCCCCGCGAGCGAGTGAGGCCATTCGCCCACGGGGTCGACCTACTCGGCGGCTGCCCGGAATGACGGCGTACGCGTGACGGCGATGAAGAGATCACGGATCATGTTCGTGCGCGCCGCTTCGGCGGCAGCAGTTTCGAAGCTGGCGCGGAGTTCCGGAGTCAGACGAACGAATCTGCTGTGTTCCGCGTTTCCCGGGTCAGGCGACGGGTCCAGCGCATAGGACAGCAGCCTCCGCGCCAAGCAGCGTCCCGTCTCCGGGCGATCCATGAGCTGGCGGATCAGGTCTGGCTGTCCGGTGAACGACAGCTCGCTGCTGTCACCGACCGGCAAGGCGCCCGAGGGGTCGACCGGGCTTTCTCCGTCCGTGGACACGGCTCGCCCCAGAGCGTCGAATCCGACGAACGCGAATCCAAGTGGATTCACGGCAAAATGGCACACCATGCAGTCCGGAGACGCCGTCACTTCGATCATCTGCTGTCGCGCGGACCGCATCGGAACGGCGGGGGTCCCCAGCACGCTCGGGGCCGGTGGCGCAATGGGCAGCATCTCGCAGACCAACGTGTCGGAGAGCAGCCAATACCGCCGCGCGGGCCAGGGCGGCTGATACCGTCCGGAATAGCGGGTCAACACCCCGGCGGCTCCAAGCAATCCGACCCGATCATGCGTCGGGAATTCGACGGGCTGCCAGGCTGCGTCCGGCGCGAGGTCCACGCCGTAGTGTCGGCCGAGTGCCCCATCCATCATCGTGTATGGCGCCAGAAACAGCGTATCGATGCGGCCATCCCCATCGAACGCGACGTGCTCGGCAAGCTTCACCGCCTCGCTCGCCATGCTCGCGCGGACATCAGGCAGCAGCTCGACCGCTTCTTTGGTCTCGGTCGCCAAGTCGTCGAGCCGGAGCAGCCACCGGAGCCACGCCTTGAGGCCCATGCGCGCGCGCGGATCATCCAACATCTCGGCGGCGACGGCCGCCACCCGGGACGACGACCGGTCGTCATCCAGGCGCGCGATCAGAGCAGCCTCGGGCTCGGCGTCCCATAGCAGGCGAGCCAGCCGGACGGCCACTGTCTGGGCAGAAGCGAGGCTAGCGGGTTCGGGCTGCGCGTCGTTCGAACTCGCCTCGCCGCCGATTCCGCCGCCAACACCCGTCTCACGGTCGGCGTCTCCACCGCCGGCACCGGCGTCGGCAGCGGGCGTCACCGCGGACTCCGCCTGGACGCAGGCAGTGGCCATGCCCAGTGCTATGAAAGCGATGGTCGCCCACGACGTCCGACGCCTGCGCCCAAGCGAAGGTCCTTCCTCAGAATGGCGGTGCTGCAAAGTCATGCCCAGCGGCGCTCGGTCCCTACGCCAGGTCGCGCCAAGCCCCAGGACACGGATTTTGTCAACGTCTGTGGTCATGCGGACCTGCGATCATAGGCGAGCCTGGGTACAAAGTGTACAGCAATTATGTCCGGGAGTGTTACCGCGCGCGCTCTTTGATGGGCGTGCGATCCGGCGATGTGATGGCGTGCTGAGGGTCCCCAACCATATCGAGGCCCTGCGACCGCCTCCGGCGGTGCCCCTGCGGGGCAGCCTTGACACGGCCGGGGGATCCCCAGCGTGAGGCAACTACGCGTTCGGGCGGGGGGATCCGCTCGAACGCGAGCCCATCATCGAAGGTAGCACCCGCCGATCCACTTCGACCGGGTGTCGCGTATTTACGCGCCCCTCCCATCGAAGGACCGGATCGCCGAGGGCCTCCTGTCCGTCAAGCACCGTGCTCGGTAACAGGGAGCTTAGCTTCCTGGGGCCGACACGCCCAGGTCGATGATGTGGATCGGCCCTGGTTCATCGTCAATATCCCAAAAATGGTTGTAGTCCCACAGCTGAACCCATGGCGTGTTGCTGACGTCCAATTCGTGATAGCCCGGCGTCAGGGGCCCGGACGCTCTCAGGTTCGTTCCATCGAACCAAACCAGCTCGACCGTCTTGTCACCGCCGATCGTGATGTCGAACAGATCGAATGTGCTGCTCCCCAGAGCGGTATTGTCCACTTCTATGTTAATGGCGTCTGCATTCGTGTGGGGAAAGGTGCCCGCGCGTGGCTCGTTCGCCCAGTCCGGGCACGTTGAGCTGCAGACGTTGTTCACACGGTAGCCGTAGCCGAGTCCACCTCCATCTCCAGGATCGCAGCCGCACAGGGGCTGGAGGCTAGGGTTGCTGAAGGGAAGGTGAAGATGGTCTGGATTGTAAGGCCCGGCCGGATACACGTGAACGTAGTAACGGGAGAAGCCACAGCGGGCCCGATACAGCCAGCAACCCACTGCTCCCGCAGGGTTGCTGCACGGCACCACGGTCCCGCCTGCGCCCACGGTGCTCCACGTCCCGAAGTGTGTTCGCGCCTGGTCGTGCACATTCGAGAGCGCAAAGGAGTCCGAGAAATCCTCGATGCAGAGACCGCCTGGTTCCTGCGCCTGCGCCGGCCGCGCATTGCCGAGCGTGAGCGCGCCCAAGACCAGGGCGCCGAGCACCGACGTCCTCCGAGACGTTCTCCAGTTGTGAGTCTTCACCGTGGTCATTTCCGTCCTCCTTCTTGACCGGTAACGAGCGCAGCGAAGGCAGGATTGCGCGCCTGGAGTTGGCGTATCTCCTCGGCAGTCAGGACGCGGCTCCGCGCGATCCGCTCCGTGCCTCGGTTAGCGAGCCGGCTTCGCGCCGCTTCCGAGGTCGACCGAGAAGACTCTCTGTCGTCTACCGGAAGGCGTACGGCAGGGGCGCTCAGCGCATCAGTTTGCGTCTGTATCGGCCCGTCCTTCGCCGGCGGCTCACCTCCGCATCCCACGATTCCAGCTGCCACGATGAACCCGGCCAAAAGTGCCGGAGCTAACAGAAGCGTTTTTTTCATCTTCAGATTTCTCCCGTTGAAAGAGCCCTGGAGAGCACATCCGGAGCGCGTCACGAGACCATCGCGCGATCTCTCGCGAGCGGCGACCACCGTGGAGCCTGGGCTGGAGCCCCGCTCGGGTGGCGAGGAGCTACAGGCAATCCTCGGGCCAAAGGTCTCACCGCAGGATTTCCCGGCGAATTCGACCGACGGTCGGCCGTCGAGAGATCGCCATCGTGACATGTCACGTGACATGTCGCCGATTAGCGTGACGTGTCACGTGACATGTCACCGATTAGCGTGACGTGTCACGTGACATGTCGCCGATTAGCGTGACATGTCGTCCGCGCGCCTCGCTCGAGTTCAGCGGGCTGGCGTTATGGCGCCCGGTCGCAGAGGGCGGCCTCGAGCGGCAAGGCGCCGCCTCGCGCTGGCGCGGCGCACGGATCTCTCCGGTGTGAAGAGCTTCCTCGACGCCGCCGGCGGATCGGGCTGCTTCTGCATCGCTCTCGCCCTCCGGCACCCCGCGATGCACCTCACCCTCGCCGAGCGGACCGCGGTACGCAAGGTGGCGAGGATACTGCGGGCTCGGCAGGACCGGCGCGAGCTGCCCGGTAGGGGTGGTGAAGGGTTTATAGACCCCTACCGTAATTTTTCGACGCGTGACACGGCCGGATATTCAGGGTAATGTATCCATATGAATTTCATCAGTGCTTTCACGGGTGTGCGCCTTGCGTCGCTGATGTCATCGATAGCGATAGCAGTTTGTATGCCCATCGCGGCGTGCGGCGACCAGGCGAGCGGCCAAGGCGGCTCCGAGCAAGGCAGCGCCGGTTCAGCCGGCATGGGCGGCGATCTCGGCGTTACCACCGGGAGCGGCGCGGGGAGCGGAAACGGCTCAGGGAATGGCGGCGGCGCAGGAGGGATGAGCGGCGGCGCAGGGGGGATGAGCGGCGATGCAGGAGGCGGCGGCGCAGGAGGGATGAGCGGCGATGCAGGAGGCGGCGGCGCAGGAGGGATGGGCGGTCCCACCCTGCCGCCGATCGCCGATTACTCGGACGAGGGCCCCTTCGATACAGTCGTGGAGCGGAACGTGGGGCCGAACGGAGCCTATACGGTGTTTAGGCCCGAACCCTTGGGTACGGACGGCTTCTTGCACGCTCCGATCATTTTCGGCCCCGGCATCGGCCAGCAGGTGGCGGTGCACACGACCATGCTGACGAACTTTGCTTCTCACGGTTTCGTGGTCGTCGGGTGCCCCGTCCTCAATGGCGGCCCCGGCGACGAGGGCAATCGCAAGAAGATGGAGGATGGTCTCAACTGGATCCTGGAGCAGAACGACGCGCCAGGCAAATACCAGGGCAAGCTCTACGTCGATCACGCGGTCTCGATGGGCTTCTCGGTCGGCGGCACCTCGGCCGTGCAACTCGGCGGTCACGAGGCGGTGGCCACAGTCGTCTCGATCCACGGCCACAGGGCCTCGGCCGACCTCCACGGCCCGATGCTGCAGACGACTGGCACCCGGGATACTGTCGGCATGCCCCTCCAGCAGGCCACCTACGACATGTCCGAAGTGCCGACATTCCTGGCAACGCTGACGGGCGCGCCTCATCCATACATCGAGAGCGACGGCGGCGGCGAAGAGCGGCCCGCGATCGTCGCGTGGATGCGCTACTGGATCTACAACGACATGGGCGCGCGGGACTATTTCTTCGGCGATGATTGCGTGTTGTGCAAGCCGCCTTGGGAGAATCCCCAGCGCAAGAACTGGGAATGACCTCGCGTTGAAGGTGCTGGAGCGCCCGCTCCCCTCCGCGCTCCCGGCCCGCCTCCGGCCCGACCTTCGATCAGGGCTGCGACCTCGCTCACGCTGGCGCTGGCAACGTCGGCTCCGCCGACACTCGAGGGCATCAAGCGTCCGCTGCCCGCGCGCGTCCCGGGGGGAGCGCCCTCCAAGTCACCCCCGCCGCCGCTCACGCCTGCAGCACCCGCAGCGACCCGCGCACCACTCCATAGCTCCCCTCGACCCGCAGCCCGCGCGCGACCTCCGCGGGCGCCACCTCCCCGGCGAGCAGCCGCCGGTACGCCTCCACCACCCGCCGCGCCCCCTCCGCGTCCTCGCGCACGAGCTCGATCCGGAACCGCCGCACGCCGCCCTTCGCGAGCTTCGGCACGAGGTGCGCCGCGCTCTGCGGCGCCGCGTGAAACACCGTGTTCCGACACCCCACGTCCGCCTCGAGCGGGTGATCCATCCCCGCCCGATCCCGCAGCGACAGCGCGTGCTCCTCGCACGGCCGGCCGCAGGTGCGATGATCCTTCCCCTCCGAGAGCGCGGCCGCGATCACGCAGTGCTCCATGTGGAACAGCGGCATCGGGTGGTGCACCACCACCTCGGCGAACGGCGCGAACGGCGAGTCGAGCAGCGCCACGAGCTGCGCGGCGTCGAGGTCGAACGACGGCGTGAACGCGGCGAGCCCGCGCGAGAGGACCTCGCGCGCGGCCAGCTTGTTCGTGACGTTCAGGGAGAAATCGCCGATCCGCGGCACGCCCGCCGGGGCGTCGAGCAGCGCGCCGAGGCTGCGGACCAGGATCGCCGCCGGCCCGAGCGAGAGGAGGTACCGGTCGATCTTCTCCTCGCCCGGCTTGCGGATCCGCGGCGGCGCGACCGCCACCCAGGCCCCCGCCGCGACGAGCTCGCGCGCCGCGGCCCCGAGGCCGACCATCTCCAGAAAATCGAGGTAGACGCCGCTCGCGCCGGCCTCGAGCGCCGCGCGCGCCTGGCGCGCGTTGCGGCACAGCACGAACAGGCCGGGCGGCGGCGGCTCGAGCGCCGGGGGGACGGCGCCGGCGAGGAGCCCCTCGGCCGGCGGCGGAGCGCACGCGTGCGGGCGGTGCGACGCCTCGAGGAGGGCCGCGACGAGCGCGCGGCGGGCGCGGTTCAGCGCCGACGGCGGCACGAGCGCCGGCCCGTCGAGCGACAGCGCGACGCCGCGCAGGACGAACGGCGTGTCGCCCAGCCGATCGAGCTGCCGGCGCAGCGTGGCCTCGTCGAGCGGCGACCGATCGGCGCGGCCGAGCGGGGCGTCGACCTCGACGGCGGCCGACGCGCCGCCCTCGGCCGCCGCCGAGAGCCGCGGGCGCTCGCCGAGGCGGCCCTCCAGGCGGACGTCGATCGCCACGCGGCGCGGGGCGCGCTCGAGCGCCTCGCGGACCGCGCGCGCGCCGGCAGGGTCGCTCGTGCGGAAGACCCGGCGCCCGCGCAGCGTCCGTGCGCCGCGCAGCACGTCGTCGGGCAGGCGCCGGTCCGGGCCGAGCCACACCTCGACGTCGCCGCCCGCCGGCGCGCGCTCGACCTCGCGGCCTTCGGCCCACAGGCCCCAGATGCGGCCGCCGATCTCGCCCTCGCCGGCGAACCCGCCCTCCACGAGGATCCCCTCGCCGCGCGCGAGCGGCCGGGCGGCGCGCACGACCACGACCTCGTGGCCGCGCCGGCGCGCGGCGCCGCGCGCCTCGCCGACCTCGATGCCGCGGTGATCGCAGGTGCGGCCGTCGACGAGGCGCTGGTGGTCGACGCCGCGCAGGAAGCCGGGCCCCGAGCCGCGCGAGAACGCCTGGAGCGCCGCCTCCCGGTCGAGCGCGCCGGGGCCGGCCCCCTCGCCGAGCGCAGCGTCGATGGCGGCGCGGTACAGCCGCGCGGTGGCGCCCACGTACTCGGGGCCCTTGAGGCGCCCCTCGATCTTCACCGAGGCGACGCCGAGCGCGACGAGGTCCGGGATGACGTCGGTGGCGTCGAGGTCCTCCGGCGAGAGGAGGTAGGCCGCGTCGCCGAGGTCGCGGAGCGCGCCGTCGACGACGAGGCGGTACGGCAGGCGGCAGGCCTGGGCGCAGGCGCCGCGGTTGGCGCTGCGGCCGCCGATGGCCTCGCTCGTCAGGCACTGCCCCGAGTAGGCGATGCAGAGCGCCCCGTGCACGAAGACCTCGAGCTCGACGTCGGTCGCCCGGCGGATGGCGGCGATGTCGTCGAGCGAGAGCTCCCGCGCCAGGATGACCCGCGCGGCGCCGAGCGATCGCGCGAGCTCGACGCCGGCCGCGTCGGTGCAGGTCATCTGCGTGGAGGCGTGCATCGGGAGCCCGGGCGCGAGCGCGCGCACGAGGCGCATCACCCCGAGGTCCTGCACGATGACCGCGTCGACGCCGGCCGCGGCGCACGCCTCGATCGCGCCGCGGACCGCCGGGAGCTCGTCGTCGAACACGAGCGTGTTCAGGGTGACGTAGCCCTTCACGCCGTGGGCGTGGAGGAAGCGCATCGTCTCCGCGAGCTCCGCCGCGTCGAAGTTCGCGGCGCGGGCGCGGGCGTTGAAGGGCGAGGCCGCCGCCGCGCCGCTGCCCGCGGCGCCCCCCCGGAGGCCGAAGTAGACGGCGTCGGCCCCGCCGCGCACGGCGGCTTCCAGGGCGGCGCGATCGCCGGCCGGGGCGAGGACTTCAGGGCGCGCAGGCCGCATCATCCGCGCCGTTCTAGCAAGCGGTGGCGCGGTTGTCCCCCTCTCGCACGAGCGGCCGCGCGATCAACCGATGAGCCGGCTCGCAGGCGCGCGCCGGCGGGCCGCGCTCCGGCCGGCTGCGCGTGCCGCGACCTCCGCGCAATGTCGGCGGCACGATCGCGTGTCCGCGATGCCCCGCGAGCGCCTGCGCCGCTGCGCTCGCGCGACGGCGAAGCAGCGAGCAGGAAAGCGCCTTTTCCGGCGGGCTCCGCGCGCCGGAGCGCCTTGACCTGCCTTCCCGAGGTGGGGCACGATCGGCTAGCAGCCCACCCGACCGATATGTCATCCGATCCTCGCCGGCCGGCGCGGCGAGGCCCCGGCGGCAGGGTCGGATGCGCGGAGCGACGACAGCCATCAACCACCAGCGCGGAACTCGGGAGCTGAACGTCGGAGAGGCGCTTGCATTTCCCGCCCGCCCATGCGCCAGGGCGGCGCATGCCGCAGAGGGATGCCGATGAACAGAGACGGATTTCGCTTCGGGTACGCGCTCTCGCCGACCGTGCTCTGGCTGCCAGCCGCGCTCCTCGCGGCGACCTCCGCGTGCGCCGGCGACGTGAGCCCGCCGGCGGCTCTCTGCGATCCCCCCTATTCGGCCTGCGACGGGGTCTGCGTGGCGCTGCGGTCCGACCGCGCGAACTGCGGCGCGTGCGGCGTGGCGTGCTCGGCCGATGAGGCCTGCGTGGCCGGCGCGTGCGAGGTCCGGGGCGGCGAGGGCGGCGGCGGCGAGGGCGGCGGCTCCGCGGGCGTGGGCGGCAGCGGGCCGGAGTGCGGCGGCGACCGCACCATGCAGCGCTGCGACGGGGAATGCGTCGACACGCGCACCGACCCGCGCCATTGCGGCCAATGCGGCTCGGCCTGCGAGCCGGGCCGGGCGTGCGTCGGCGCCCTGTGCCGGCGGACCTGCCTGGAGGGCCTCACCGAATGCGCCGGCGCCTGCGTCGACCTCACCGCAGATCCGCTGCATTGCGGCCAGTGCGGTCGCGCCTGCGACCCGGGGAGCCCGTGCGAGGGCGGCGCCTGCGGGTGCAGCGCCGAGCCGTCCCAGGACATCGGCTCCGAAGTCCCCCAGCGGGTGAGCGGCACCACGGTCGGCGCCGACGACAGCCGCTCGCTGAGCTGCGCAGGGTCGGGCGCGGCCGATCAGACGTTCCTGTTCACCGCGCCGCGCGCGGGGACCTACCTGTTCGACACCTTCGAGGCCTCGCACGACACCGCGCTCGGGGCGCTGCGGGCGGACACGTGCGCCGAGCTGGCCTGCAACGACGACGCGGGGAGCCTCCAGTCGCAGATCGCCGTCGATCTCTCCGCGGGCGAGCCCATCCTCGTGGTGGTGAGCGGCGCGGAGGGCGACTTCACGCTGCGCGTGGCCGAGCCGGGGCCGGTCCAGTGCACGCCGACCGCGCTCGAGCCGGTCGTCCCGCAGACGGTGGTGGGCTCGACGGTGGGGCTCGAGGACTCGGTGTCCGCCACCTGCGACTACACCTCGAGCCTGGACGCCACCTACACCTTCACGGCCCCCGAGACGGGCCTGTACGCCTTCAGCGCGCGCTCCGCCGTGTCCGAGCTGCTCGTGGAGGTCCTCGACGGCGGCACGTGCACCGGCGATTCGCTCGACTGCAAGTTCGGCCTCGGCGAGTCGACCGCGGTCGCGGAGATCGAGGCCGGGCAGACGGTGCTCGTCGCCGTGGCGAGCCCGGTCACCGCCATGCGAGAGTTCACGCTGGACGTGTTCGAGGCCCCGGCGTGCCCGGGGGTGAATCTCGGCTCGACGGTCCCGCAGACGGTGACCGGGAACAACGAAGAGCTCCCCAACGTGCGCGCGGCGTGCTTCTCGTCCACGAGCGGCGGCGAGGCGACCTTCGGCTTCACCGCGCCGCGCGACGGCCTGTACCTGTTCGACGCGACGGGCTCGAGCTTCCCCGTCCTCCTGGAGGTGCGCCGCGATGGGTGCGCGGGCGAGGTCGTCACGTGCCTCGACGGCACGTTCCAGCCCGCGCGGGCCGCGGTCCCGCTCGCGGCCGGCGACACCGCGGCCATCATCCTCGACAGCTATGGAGATGCGGGCGACTACGCGCTCGAGATCACCGAGGTCGCGTGCCCCATCATCGATCTCGGCTCGACGCCGCAGACGGTGACCGGCACGACCGCCGACTTCAGCGATGTCCTCGCGCCCGAATGCGGCTACTTCGGGGGCCCCGAGGCGACCTACCTGTTCACCGCCCCGGCCGACGCTCTCTACACCTTCGACACGGAGGGCTCGACGTTCGATACGATCCTCGACGTGCGGGACGGCTCGTGCTCCGGCCGCTCGCTCAAGTGCAACGACAACGCCGATCCCACGGGGACCCTCACCCACTCGCGGCTGAGCGTGCTCCTCACCGCCGGTCAGTCGGTGGTCGTGTCCGTGGACAGCTACGAGGCGAGCGGGGAGTACACGCTGAACGTCACCCAGCGGGACGCGCCGCCCTGCCCGCTCTTCGATCTCGGCGACTCGGTCCCTCAGACGGTCACGGGCAACAACGAGGGCTATGCCGATATCCTGACGCCCGAGTGCGGCGCCGGCCCCGGCGGCGAGGCGACGTACGCCTTCACCGCGCCAGCGGACGGATATTACGACATCGACACCGCCGGCTCCACGGTCGAGACGGTCCTGTCCGTGCGCGACGGCGGGTGCCGGGGCGACGAGATCGCCTGCGAGAGCGACGGGCGGAGCTCGCGCGCTTTCGTGTGGCTCGACGCCGGCCAGACGGTCCTGATCAGCGTGGAGGCGAGCGGTGAGGGCGGCGACTTCACGCTCAACGTGAGCCGGCTCGACGGCCCCGGCACGTGCGCGGCGCCCGTCGCGCTGGAGCCCTCCGTCCCCCTGAGCACGGCGGGGACGACCGCGGAGGGCCGCAACGTCGCGGAGTCGAGCTGCGGCGGCGAGGACGCGCCCGACGCGGCCTATTCGTTCACCGCGCCGGAGGCGGGGACCTACACGATCGACACCTACGGCTCCGAGTTCGACACGGTCCTCGCCGTCTTCGACGGGAGCTGCGAGGGCGAGGAGCTCGCCTGCAACGACGACGTGGTGCTCGACGACTGGTTCGACGCCGCGTCGGAGCTCACGGTGTCGCTCGAAGCAGGGCAGACCATCGTCATCGTGGTCGACGGCTACTTGGAGTCCGGCCATTTCGAGCTCAACATCCGGCGTTGATCCGCGCTGCGCCGCGCGGCCGGGCGGCTCCGGGGTCGCCTGGAGCTCGGCGTCCCGCGAACAGGCGGTTTCCTGCCGTCGCCCCGCGGAATCGTATACGCTGCACGCATGAGCCACGTCGTGATGCAGGCAGCGGAGTTCTCGACGGTCGCCGCGGCGGAGCAGGCCGCGGCGGAGCTGCGGCGGCTCGTCGCGGACTCATTCCCCTCGACACGCTCGGTCCGCTCCGGGCAAGCTGCGTTGGCATGAAGGCCGCGATCTGTCCGAGCTATGGCCCTCCCGAGGTCCTCTTCATCGGCGACGTCCCGAAGCCCACTCCAAAAGCCGACGAGATCCTCGTCAAGGTCCGCGCCTCCTCTGTCAACTCGAGCGACTGGTTCATTCGCAGCGGCCTTCCCACGGCGCCCTTCTACATGCGGTGGATGATGAAGGTCGCGCTCGGCTTTCGAGGACCCCGCCGTCGCATCCTCGGGCTCATCGTCGTCGGGGAAGTCGCCGAGGTCGGGAAGGCCGTGACCCGATTCCGTGCCGGCGACCGAATCTGGGCATTTACCAGGCTCCGCTTTGGGGCCTATGCCCAGTTTACCTGTCTCCGTGAGTCCAGCGCCGCAGCGCTCTCCCCGCGAAACCTCGCCTATGAAGAGGCCGCCGCCATTCCCTACGGCGGCCTGCTGGCGCTCCACTGCCTCCGCCGCGCGGCGCTCGAGCCGGGCCACGCTATCGTGATCTACGGGGCTTCGGGCGGCGTAGGGACTTCGGCCGTCCAGCTCGCGCGCCACATGGGGGCCGAAGTCACGGCGGTGTGTGGCGCGGCCAATGCGGAGCTCGTCCGCTCTCTCGGCGCGGCGCACGTGATGGACTACACGACGGAGACGTCACCTCCCGAAGGAGCTCGCTACCATGCCGTGCTCGACGCGGTCGGTAAGCGAAAGACCTCGCCGCTCCGCTCCGCGTGCGAGGACGCGCTCGCCCCCGGTGGCCGTTCGATCTCGGTCGATGATGGGACACCGGAGTTCGTGGCGCGCGATCTCGAGGAGCTGGGCGAGCTCGTCGACAACGGGTTCCTGCGGCCCGTCATCGATCGGCGCTATCCACTCGATCAGATCGCCGAAGCCCACCGGTACGTCGAGCAAGATCACAAGAAGGGCGCCGTCGTCATCACCGTCGCGCACGACGACTGAGCGGGGCTACGCAGGGCATCCGGCCCTTTCGCCTGCGGTAGGCCTGGGAGGCGCGCGCTCCGCACGGACGCTCAAACGCTATCCTCTCACGCGCGATCGGTTGGCGATCAGGGGGTCGGCATAGATCCCGCGGATCTTCGACGGAGGCGCCGCCTCCCGGTGCGCCGCGGCGCTCACCTCCTCGCCGACTCCAGCTCGGCCTCTGCAGCCAGGAACACCGGGGATCGCAGGAGCGCGCCCATCAGCTGCAGCGCCTCGCGGGGGTGAGCCGCGGAGACGTCCACCTCGTCCGGATCGGGCGCGCTCAGATCGTACAGCTCGGGGGCGCCCCACTCGAACGGCAAGACGAGCTTGTAGCGCCCATCGAGGATGCCCACGCGCGCGATCTGCTGGTCCGATACCGCCGTCGCGAGCAAGGGCAGCCGGCGCGGGGGCGGCTCGGGATCGAGGAGACCGAGCAGATCCTCGCCGTGGTATCCGTTCATGGGCGGATCGGGGGTGAGCAGCCGGGCGATGGTCGGCGCCACGTCGATGAGCGAGACGCGCTCCTCGACGACCATGGGTGGGATGCCCGGGACGCGCAGGACCAGCGGCACCCGCAAGAGCGACTCCCACAGGAAGGTCGAGTGCGGCCAGAACCCGCGGTAACCGAGCGCCTCGCCGTGGTCCGACACGAAGAGCACGAGGGTGCGGTCGGCGAGATCGAGCTCCTCTAGGCCGCGGAGCAGCCGCCCGAGGTGCTCGTCCAGGCTCCGCGCCACCACCCGGTAGCGCCAGTTCCAGCGGCCCTCGGCGGGCACGTGGTAGCGCTCGGCGGCGCCCTCGACGTACGTGCCGTCGAGCTCGTGCCAGTTGTGGACATCGAAGTTGAAGAGCCACGCGAAGAACCGCTGCGAGCCGCGCTGGGCGAGCCAGGACAGGGCTTGGTCCACCATCGGCCCCGCCGTCGGCTGGTCGGCGCCGTAGCCCCAGACCCCCCCGCGGGCGTGGTCGGGCAGGCGATACGTCTCATCGAACGCGAACGTCGGCAGGAGCAGGGAGATGAAGTCGGCCGCCGACGCGGGGATGAACAGGGTGGTGGGGATCTCCAGGCGCTTGGCCAGGTCCAGCAGGCTGCCCGGGCTGCGCGCCAGGCCGTCGTAGCTGCCGCCGAGCAGCCCGGGTAGCGCGCGCAGCGTGTCGGAGCCCGTCGAGTACGCGCGCTCGAATCGGACCGCCTGGCGCGACAGCGCGGCGGCGTTCGGCATCACCTCCTCGTCGTAGGCGACGTCGCCGCGGAGGCTGTCCACGTAGAAGACGAGGACGTTGAAGTCGGCCGCGAGCGCGCGCCCCGCCGAGCCGGTCGCGCCCGCGCCCGGCCGATCGCTCCAGCCCGCGTCCCAGCGGGGGTCGCGCGTCGGCTGGTCGACGTCGTACCGCTCGCGCAGCGCCTCCACACGGCTGGCGCGCATCCCGGCGACGTCATCGCCGCGCAGGATGGCCTGCGCCAGCTCGATGCGGCGCAGCATCCTCCCGACGTAGACGGGGTCTCGGCCCGTGTGCGCCAGCGCCTCCTGATGCCAGCCTCGCAGCCTGGGCGACGACGCGAGGAAGAGCACCCACACCGCGGCGGCCACGGCGGTCGCCCGGATCGCGGCCCGCGCCCGCGCGCGCCGCGCGGCGAGCGTCAGCCCGGAGAAGCAGGCGCACCCGAGCAGCACCGCCCCGCAAAGCTCGAGGGCCGTGTGCACGCGCCTGTAGATGGCCACGAGCACGGTGAGGTCCACGATCACGAGCGCGCCCCCGAGGATCGCGAGCGCGGCCGCCGTCGCCGTCGCCACCCCGGAGCCGCCCGCGCGCCCGGCGTCCGCCCCGCGCAGGGCGCGGCTGTGGACGAGCGCGACCGTGGACGCGGCCAGGCCGACGGCGGTCAGCGCGAGGTAGGGGCCGAGGGTACCCAGCGCGCCGGCGTGCGCGAGGCGCCCGGAGAATACCCAGAAGGTGGTGCTCGAGAGCGCCGCGACCGCGATCGACCCGTAGGCCGCCGCCCGCGCGACCTCGGCGGCCCGCGGCGCCCGCCGCTCGAGCGGCGTCGCGAGCAGGCGCACGAGGGTGACGAGCGCCCAGGCGGCCAGCCCCAGGCCCGCGCCGACGGCGACGTAGAGGCCCACGGCGGCCCTGAGGTGCCCAGCCAGCGCGACGCTGGCAATGTCGTGGCGCACGGCGGTATCGGCCGCCACGGCGCCGAGCCCGACCGCGACGCCCGCCGACACGCACCGCGCGAGCTCGTCGCCCGATCGCCCGCGCCGCACGGGAAGCCGGGCGAGCCGCAGAATCCAGCGCAGGGCGGCGTGTAGTGATGTCCGAGGCACGCCGTCGCGAGCCTAGGAAACGGCGCCGGGTTCATCAAGCGGGCTTCGCCTCCTCGGGCGGCGTGCGCTCCCCCTGCTCTGCACGGTGCCGCCCGGTCGCCCGGCGTTCGCGCGCGCCGCGCCGCGCTGCGCTGTTCGGCGCTCGGCGCGCTCCCTGTGGCCGCCGCGCGCCGAGGTCAGCGCGCGACCCAGTAAGCCTGCGTCCAGGCGCGGGACCCGTCCGGCGCCGTCACGCGCGCGCGCACGTACTGTTCGGGGCCGCGGAGCCGATAGCTCGCGCGGTAGGCCGCGCCTGACATCTCGGCCTCGGCCGTCGCCGGCGCGGCCTCGAGCAGCACGCCCCACCGATCGATGAACTCGACCATCACGTCGGGGGGCTCGACCCAGAGCGTGAACGTGTCCGACGTGACGGCGAGGCGCGTGAGCCTGGGCCCCGACGAGGCGTAGAGCCGACCCGCGCCCAGGGCAGCGCAGATCGCCGCCTGCGACGTCTCCTCGGCGAACACCTCGACCCACCCGCTGCCAGGTCCCACCTGAGGCACCTGCTTGTCCGCGCCGGCGAGCGAGTGCATGTCGTCGACCGCGACCGCGGCGATGGGCTGGCCAGACGACAGCGCCTGCTCCCACTTCTCTTCCGCGGAGGTGTGGGTGGCGTCGCCGTCGCTCCGCACGTGCGGATGACCGCTGAATATCTCGACGAGCTGGGCGCCCTCGGCGTCCGCGATGTCTTCGGCCTCGATGGCCCAGTGGAAGTTCGGGTGATTCACGAGCGCCACGCCCCCCTGCGCCAGGATCTCGGACGTCGCCCAGGCGAGCGCGGCCCGCGCGGTGCGGAAGGTCCCGCCGCCGATCCGCCGCTTCGTGCAGAGCGCGTTGACGTGCACCGGCTGCCCCGCGGCGGCCATCGTCACCTCCTCGCCGGGGATGACCAGGAAATCCTGCACCTGCGAGGCAGGAGGGCGCGTCACGTCGAGGTAGTTGTTGTGATCCGTCAGCGCGAGGAACTGGTAGCCGTGGTCGCGATACCAGGCGAACACGAGCTGCGCCGGGCTGTCACCGTCGGAACGGGCGGAGTGCGCATGGAGGTTGCCGCGCTGGAAGACGCTGACGTCCAGCTGCTCGACGAAGCGCGGCGACCGCGAGGGCAAGGGCTCCCGCGAGATGTCGAGCGCTCCCGTCGGAGCCACGTCCTGGCTCGTCCCCGCGCGCCCGAGCACCGCCGCGAGCGCGGCCGCGACCGTCGCCACCGCGGCCCATCGCGCGCATCGCTGCGCCATGGCGGGCTTCACCACCACGTCGGCCATCCTCGGCGTCGGGTCGGAGCCGCGCGACATTGGGCCTCATTGTAGCACGGGTCGTGCAGCGTGGCCCATGCAGAGGCAGCAACTTATCCATGCCTCGAGTTGGTCAGGTCAGTCAGGGGTCAGTCAGGTCAGCCGCCAGCCCGCGCGGAGCCGCCGCGAAGCGGCGCCGGAGTTCGGCCATCCCTGGCCGGGCTTCCGGTCGGGCGGAGCTAGAACGGAACGAAGTCGTGATCGCCCGAGGCGTGCGGGGCGCGCCCGTTGCTCGATGCGCCGCCGCTCGGGCGGCCCTTCTGCGGCGGCCTCCACAGCGCCTTGATGCCGTGGCGGTCCGGGAGACGCCCCGGCGTCGCAGGCCTGTGGCCCAGGTCGCCGTCGCTCTCCTGCGAGAGCCGGAACGACGCCATCACGTTCTGGAGCTGCTCTGCCTGCGCCGAGAGCTCGGCGGCCGTGCTGGCGAGCTCCTCGGCGATCGCCGCGTTGCGCTGCGTGGCCTGCTCTATCAGCTCCACCGCCCCGCTGATCTGGCCCACGCCGTTCGACTGCTCCTTGGATGCCACGGCGACGCCCTGCACCAGCTCCGCGGTCTCCCGGATCGACGGGACGAGCTCCGCGATGAGCTGTCCCGAGCGCTCCGCGACCAGGATGCTCGACGCGGCGAACGAGCCGATCTCCTTCGCCGCGTCCCGGCTTCGCTCGGCGAGCCGCCGCACCTCCGTGGCGACCACGGCGAAGCCCTTGCCGTGCTCGCCCGCGCGAGCCGCCTCGATCGCGGCGTTCAGGGCGAGCAGGTTCGTCTGGTACGCGATCTCCTCGATGATCACGATCCGCTGGGTGATCGCCTTCATCGCCTCGACCGTCTCCCGGACCGCCTGACCGCTCTGCTCCGCGTCCCTCGTCCTCCGGTGCGCCGTCTCCTCGACCTGCTTGCAGTTGGCGGCGTTCTTCGCGATCGTGCCGCTCAGCTGCTGCAGGCTGGTCATCGTCTCCTCCACGGACGCCGCCTGCTCGCTGGTGCCCTGCGACAGGCTCTGCGCTGTCGCCGAGAGCTGCACCGAGACCGAGGAGACCGAGACCGCGCCGCTCCGGACCTCGCCGATGAGGCCCGCCAGGCGCTCCGACATGGCCTTCACGGCGCCGAGCATCTGGCCGAACTCGTCGGAGCTCTTCACCGTGACGTCGCCCGTGAAGTCGCCGCCGGCGATGCGCTGGTGGAGCGACACCGCCTGGTTGAGCGGCAGCAGGACCATCCTGCTGAAGACGATGGCGAGCACGACGGCGACGACGAGCGCGAGCAGACCTCCTATCTGCAGCGTCACGTACATCGTCCCGACGAGCGCGTTCGTCGCCGCCTGCCGCTGGCCGAGGAGGGCGATCTCCTCGTCGTCGATCTCCTTGAGCGTCGCGCGCATCTGGTCCATGAGGCCCTTCCCGCGCCCCTGCCTGACGTCCTCGGCGGCGCGATCCGGCGGCACCTTCGCCTCGTCCGCGCTGCGGCGGTGCCGGATGGTCGGCTCCAGCACGGAGGAGAGCCACTCGTCGTGGTCCTTGTCGATCTTGTCGAGGCGCATCTGCTGGCGCGGATTGTCCCTGGTGAGCTCCCGGGCACGGCTCAGGCTCTTCTCGAACCGGTCGCGCCCGCTGCGGTACGGCTCCAGGAAGGACTCCACCCCGGTGATGACGAAGCCGCGCTCCCCTGTCTCGGTGTCGAGCAGCGACTCCGTCATATCGCTCACCACGAGCATCACCTCGTAGGTGTGCTGGTCCCATGAGCGGGCCTCGTCGAGCTCCGCGAACCTCTTGTAGGCGATGCCCGCCAGTCCGAGGACGATGACGACCATGGCGGCGAAGCCGAGGTAGAGCTTCCGGCCTACTCCGATATGCGCAAGCATGATGCATGCTCCGGGCTAGATGTGGTGCGGCTCCCGTCGAGCCCCGCCGGGGGCTGGAGCCGATAAACGGATGGCGCGACGCATCGCACGCGGTGGTCCGCCCCGTGGAGGCCCTCGGCGTGTCCGAGAAACAGGTATCCTCCAGGCGCGAGGCTGGCGATGAGCCTCGCCACGATCGACGCCTTCGTCGCGGCGTCGAAGTAGATGAGGACGTTCCGGCAGAAGATCAGATCGAACAGACCGAATCGCTTGGGTGCCGCGTCGAGCAGGTTGAAACGACGGAAGGTGATGAGCCTGCGCAGCTCCGGCCGGGCCTTCATGAGGCCCGCGCTCGCGCCCGTCCCGCGGAGCATATACGTGCGCAGGCGCTCCTCCGGGATCTCGGAGGCCCGCTCGAGCGGCCAGACCGCGCGTTGCGCCTGATCGAGCGCGCGGACGGACAGGTCGGTCGCGAGGATGCAGAGCCCCGGAGCGCCCGCCGACGCGGCGCCTGCCCATGGCGACGCCTCTCCCGCCGCGGCGCCGCGATCCGGGGAGGGCAGGCTGTCGAGCAGCGTCATCGCGATCGAGTAGGGCTCTTCCCCGGTCGAGCAGGCTGCGCTCCAGGCGCGCAGCGGGCGGCCGCCGCGCCCCGAGGGCGCTCCGTGGCCCGCGCTCTCGCGCCACGCCGGGAGGATCTCGCGCTCGAGGAGCTCGAACTGCTCGCGCTCCCGGAAGAAGTGCGTCTCGTTCGTGCAGATGCAGTCGAGCATGTGCACGAGCTCTCCGTCGTCGCCCGCCGCGGTCACACGGCGGTAGTACTCGCCGAAGCTGCGGAGCCCGAGCGCGCGGAGCCGGGGCCCGAGGCGGCAGAGCAGGAGCGGCTTCTTCTGCGGGCCCAGCGCGATGCCCGAGAGGCGCTTGACGAGCTTCTGGAACAGCGCGAACTCCTCGTCGCTGAGGGTGCGCGGGCTCAGCTCGGCGAGCGAGATCATCGCGTGTCCCCTTCACCGGCCGGCGCGCCGTGGCTGCCCGGGAGCGCGGGCGGGGCCCCCGCGGCCGAGGGGCTGAGCGTCGTCGAGGCCAGGAGCTCCGCCGGCGAGAGGATGCGGTCGATGTTGAGCAGCAGCACGAGCTTCTCACCCACCTTCGCCAGCCCCAGCAGCTGCTCCGCGCGCACCTGCATGCCGAACGCGGGCGCGGGCTCGATCTCGTCCTCGGAGAGCGTGAGCACGTCGCCCACGCCGTCGATGAGCAGGCCGAGGCGGGTGTTCTCGCCGTCGAGCTCGGTCTCGACGATGAGGACGCAGGTCCACCGGCTCACCCTCGTCGGCGGCAGCCCGAGCTTCACCGCGAGATCGACGACCGGCACGACGCGGCCCCGGAGGTTCATGACGCCGACGATGCACGCCGGCATCATCGGGACCCGCGACGTGACGCTGCGCTCGACGATCTCCCGCGCCCGGAGGATGTTCACCGCGTACTCGTCCCCCGCGATGATGAAGGAGATGTATTGCGACACGGGGCTCGACGCGTCCGAGATCATGACGCCTCCATGGAGAGAGATGGGGAACGCGCGCGCTGCGCGCCGGAGCGCCGGCTCATCCCGGGCTGCCTCCGGCGGCCGATGGCGCTGACCTGCGCTCGTCGAGGGCGTCGGCCGGGACCGCGTCCCTGACGACGCCGCCGAGCAGCGCGTCGACGTCGAGGATCATCGCCACGCTGCCGTCGCCGAGGATGGTCGAGCCGGAGATGCCCGGAACGCGGCGAAAGAGCTGGCCGAGCGGCTTGACCACCGTGCGCCCCTCGCCGTCGAGGGAGTCGACCACGAGGCCGGCCTCGAAGCCGTCGAGCGCGACGATGACGACGCGCTCGTCGGGCGGGGGAGATCCGCCGAGCCCGAAGAGCGCCCGGAGGCGGACGCACGGCAGCGCGCGCCCACGCCGGACCATGAGCCCCTGGGCGCCGCCGTGCGCGAGCGAGCCGCGGGGCAGATCGCAGCAGGCGAGCACCGCGCGGAGCGGGATCACGTACCGCTCGTCGCCGATCCCGACCGAGAGCCCTTCGATGGTGGCCAGGGTGAGCGGGAGCTGGATCAGCAGCGACGTGCCGTGCCCTTCGCGGCTCTCGATCCGGATCGTGCCCTGGATCGACTCCACGCGGCGCCGCACGACGTCCATGCCCATGCCGCGCCCCGCGAGGTGGGACGACTCCGTCGCCGTGGAGAACCCGGGCTCGAACACGAGGCCGAAGAGCTCATGATCGGGGAGCGCGTCGGGCGCGGGGTGCCTCCCCAGCGCCCGGACCCGGGCGGCGATGCGCTCGCGGCGCATGCCGGCGCCGTCGTCGGAGATCCGGAGCGCGATGCCGCCCCGCTCGTGCGCGGCGTGCAGGGTGATCGTGCCGCAGGGGTCCTTGCCCGCGGCGCGCCGCGCCTCGGGCGCCTCGATGCCGTGGCAGATGGCATTGCGCAGGAGGTGCGTGAGGGCGTCCCGGAACCGCTCGACCACGGCCGTGTCCACCTCGACGTCGCCGTGCACGACGACGAGGCGCGCCAGCCTGCCGTGCGCGTGGGCGAGGTCGCGCACCGTGCGCTCGTAATGCCGGAACCAGGGGCCGACCGGCACCATGCGCGCGGCGCGCACCGCCTCCTCCAGCTCCCTGCAGAGCCGATCTTGCTCCTCCATCTCGTCGCGCAGCGCAGCGCCGGCCTCCCCGCGCACCGCGCGGAGCGTCCGCACGATCCTGTTCCGGCCGAGGGTGAGCTCTCCGATGAGATCCGCCATCCGATCCAGCTTCTCGACGGCGACACGGATGCTCTTGATGCTGGTCGCTCCCTCCGCGTCGTCCTCGGTCGCGCGGCGCGCGCTCGTCGCCCACGCGCCCTGCGGCTCTGCTGGCCCTCCGCGCCGCGCCTCCTGGAGGCGCGCGATGACCTCCTGGTGAGAGGTGCTGCGCTCGACCTGCCCCCGCTCGACCTCGGCGACGAGCCGGCGGGCGGCGTCCACCGTCTCGAGCAGCAGCGAGACCACGGGCGTCGTGAGAGGGAGATCTCCGCGGCAGAGCGCCTCGATGACGTCCTCCGCGGCGTGCCCGAGATCGCTGAGGCCGCCGAGGCCCACCGAGCCGGCGCTCCCCTTGAGCGTATGGGTGGCGCGGAAGACGCGCTGGAGCACGTCGTAGACGTCGCGTCCGGTCTCGAGCTGCAGCAGCGCGCGCTCGATCTCGTCGAGGATCTCGTGCGCCTCTGCCACGAACGTGTGGAGGAGCTCGTCGCGCTCGCTATCCATGCGGCTCACAGGGGCCATGCGGCTCACAGAGGCTGGATGGAGATGGCGCCGTCGTGGGTCCGGAAGACGATCTTGCGCCCCCGGTTGCCGCCCGTGTCCAGCTGGGCGATGCGTATCCCCTCCGCGCGTAGGAACGCGAGCCCGGCATCGACGTTCTGGGCGCCGAGGTGGGTGCCGCGCTCCCGGAACGCGGAGATGAGGCAGGCGCCCCCGACGACGCGCGCTTGCAGCGCGCGGCTGGTGGCCCCGAGCTCCATGAGCTGCTCGAGCAGATGCTGGCATGCGACATCGGCGAAGCGGACCGAGGCCACCGCCGGACTCGGACATTCCGGAAGCACGTAATGGTTCATCCCGCCGACGCCGGTGGTGGCGTCCCAGAGGCAGATCGCCACACATGATCCAACGATGGTGGTCACCGAGGTCGGCTCGGACGAGGCGAACAGCTGGCCCGGCATGACGTGGAGCGACCTGGTCGGCAGCGAGCGCCAGCTGGGCGGTCCGACAGATAAGGACCGTGGCGTCGGGTCGGACGGCCTGGCCCTGTCCTCTCCACCACCATCGTCGTGCGCAGGCCCGGCTCGATCGCCGCTGAGAGGCGCGCGATGTCCGTCCTCGGATGCCCTAGCCGCTGTGTCAGTCGCCAAGGCAGTTCCTTACCTTTTCCAGCAGCTCCATCGTGTCGATGGGCTTCGTGACGAAATCGGAGCAGCCGCACAGGAAGCCCTGTTCCATGTGCGCGACGTCGCTCCGGCTGGTGACGAGCAGGATCGGCGTGCCGCGCGTCGCCTCATCCTCTCGCAGCCGCCGGCAGGCGTCGAATCCGTTCATGTGCGGCATGACGACGTCGAGGAGAATGAGATCGGGCCGCTGCTCCATGGCCACGGCGACCCCCTGACCGCCGTCGTTCGCCGTGATGATGTCGTAGTGCTCGCGCAGCGCCATCTGCTCGATGCGCAGGATGGTTTGAGAATCGTCGACCAGCAGAATCTTCTTCCGCGACACCGTTCCACCCCCTCCACCCGACGCAGCGGACACGGCCGCGGCCGTACCCTCACCCGTGGCAGGCTAGACGCCCTCCTCGTCCACCTACGTACAGGGCGTTTCCTCCTGGGCAGAATCACCTTACCACGGGAGTGCGCGAAACCTCACGTAGAAATTTGCGGCACCCACACACTTCCTCTCCCTCGTCACTGCTCCCTGCCGGTCACGGCGGTTTGCCGGCGCACCCGGAGCGTCGGTGAGGTCGAGAGGCACGACTCCGGCGGCTCGCAGGCGGGCAGGCGCTGACGCTGGGATGGTCGCGCCACCTGCGGCGATGGCTCGATATGCCCGGGGGAGTGCGATCACTCCGCAGATCGTCCTCCCCTGTAGACAGTGCTCCCAAGGGTGGTGCCCCGAACGCACGCGCCGATCGAGGGGGCTGCTTCACGCTGCCGGGGAGCCGCGACCTCGAGGCTGACCAGCGCCGGACGCCGTCCGCTTTCGGCCGCGCCGCGCGGGTTGCGCGGCTCGTCCGGCAGAACCTGCAGCGGATCGCCGAGCGCTCGCGTACACTCCCGGCGCTCGGCATGGATCAGCCCGCCCACGGGGACAGCAGGGCGCAGCAGGCAGACGTCGCGGGCGCGCTCGCGGATCGGGCCTTCGGCGCGCTCGGCGTCCTGCTCCGCGGCTTCGAGGAGGCGGCCGAGCGCGACGGGTCGGACGCGCTCGAGGGCGCCCTCGCCCGCGGCCCGGAGCACCTCTACGGCGGGCTCCTCACCGCGCTCCTCCGGCTCGTGTTCCTGCTCCACGCCGAGGCGCGCGGGCTCCTGCCGGTCGATGACCCGCGCTACGCGGCGCACCTCGGCGTGCACTCGCTGTTCCGGGAGCTCGCCGCGGAGCACGCCGCGCGCCCGGCCGCGATGCGGCGGCGCTCCGGCGCGTGGGCGCGGCTCGTCGCGCTGTTCCGCGCCGTCTTTGACGGGCTCAGCCGCCCCGAGCTGACCCTGCCGGCGCGGCGCGGCCAGCTCTTCGACCCCGAGCGCTACCCGTTCCTGGAGCGGGCGGGGGCCGGCGCGCCGCCTTTGGACGACGCCGCGGTGCACGCGGTGCTCGAGCGGCTCCTCGTCCTCGACGGGCGTCCGCTGTCGTACCGGGCGCTCGACGTCGAGCAGCTCGGCGGCCTCTACGAGGCGCTCATGGGCTATCGGGTCGAGCGCGCCGCCGGGCCGACGGTGTGCCTCCGGCCCGAGCGGGTCTGGGTGGGCGCGGCCGAGGCGCTCGCGCAGCCGAGGGCGCGGCGGGCGGCGTGGCTCGCCGAGCGGGCGGGGCTCTCGCGGCGCGAGGCGAAGCGGTTCGGCGAGGCGCTCGCCGCCGCCAGGACCGAGGCCGAGCTCCTCGCGGCGCTCGGGCCGCTGCGCGCCAGGGACACCGAGGTGCTCGCGGCGGGGCGGCTCTTCCTCCAGCCGGGCGCCGAGCGGCGGCGGACGAGCTCCCATTACACCCCGAGGAGCCTGTCCGCGCCCATCGTCGCCCGGACCCTCGAGCCCCTGCTCCGGCAGCTGGGCGAGGAGCCGCCGTCGGCGCGGCTCCTCGGGCTCGCGATCTGCGACCCGGCGATGGGGTCGGGCGCCTTTCTCCTGGAGGCGTGCCGGTACCTGGCCGACCAGGTGGTGGCCGCCTGGACCCGCGAGGCGGCGGCCGGCGACGCGGCCGCGGCGGAGCGGCTCGCCCGGGGGCGCGAGGACGCCGTGGGCGAGGCGCGGCGGCGCGTGGCGCGGCGCTGCCTGTACGGCGCCGACAAGAACCCCTTCGCCGTGGGCCTCGCGAGGCTGTCGCTCTGGCTCGTGACGCGCGCGCGGGACGAGCCGTTCACGTTCGTCGATCACGCCCTCCGGCACGGCGACTCGCTGGTCGGGCTCGATCTCGACCAGCTGCGCGGCTTCCACTGGAAGCCCGCCGCGCCGGCGCCGCCGCTCTGCGACGCGATCGACGCCGCGCTGGCGCGGGCGCTCGCGCTGCGGCGAGCGCTCGCAGCGGCGCCGCCGGGCGGGGACGGCGGCGCCGCCGGCGGGCGGGAGCGGCTCGCGCGGGAGGCGGACGAGGCGATCGGCCGGGCGCGGCTCCTCGGCGACCTCGTGGTGGGGGCGTTCTTCGCGCACGAGAAGGACCGGGACCGCCTGCGGGAGCGCGACCGGCGGGCGCGGCTCGCGATCGCGTGGCTGCGCGGCGGGGGGCCGCCCCCGGAGGAGCTCCTCGCCATGCAGCGGGCGCTCCGGGAGGGCGCGCCGGGCGGGGCGCCGCCGCTGCCGGCGTTGCACTGGCCGCTGGAGTTCCCCGAGGTGTTCCAGGAGGCGCGCCCGGGCGGGCCGGGCGGCGATCGCGCGCCGGGGCCGGCGCGGCTCGACGCGTTCGTGGGGAACCCGCCGTTCCTCGGGGGAAAGCGGATCTCGACGGATCACGGGGACGTCTACGCCGCGTGGCTCGAGCAGCTGCACGGCGCCACGAAGAACACCGATCTCGCCGCCCACTTCTTCCGCCGCGCGGCCGCGCTGCTCGGGGGCCGCGGCACGGTGGGGCTCATCGCCACGAACACGATCGCTCAGGGCGACACCCGGCGATCCGGCCTGAAGCCGCTCGTCGAAGCGGGGCGGGCGGTCATCTACCACGCGGTGCGCAGCGTCCCGTGGCCCGGGGACGCGGCCGTCCACGTCGCCGTCGTCCACCTCGCCGTGGGCATGTCGCCGGCCGACGGGGTGCCGCCGCCCCGGCTCGACGGCGTCCCTGTCCGCCACATCAACTCCCACCTTCGCGCGATGCCCGAGCGGCCCGATCCGAGGCCGCTCCAGGCCAGCCGGGATCTCTGCTTCATCGGCTGCTTCCTCCGCGGCGACGGCTTCGTCCTCACCGACGGCGAGGCGCGGTCGCTCTCCGCGGGCGACCCGGCGGCCGGCGAGGTGCTCCGCCCCTTCCTCGGCGGCGAGGAGGTCAACTCGTCGCCTTCGCACAGCCCGCACCGCCACGTCATCGACTTCGGCGAGCGCGGGCTCGAGGACGCAGCGCGGTGGCCGGCGCTCCTGTCGATCGTGCGGAGTCGGGTCAAGCCGGCGCGGGATCGCCTGAAGCTCACCGGGATCGACGCGGGCCACCGGGCGCGATGGTGGCAGTTCGCCAACCCGCGGCCGGAGCTCCGGCGCAGGGTCGCGCCGCTCGCGCGGTGCCTCGTCGCGGCGCGGGTGACGAAGCACCTGTGCTTCGCGTTCCAGCCCGCGGGGCGGACGTTCTCGGACCAGCTGTGCGTGTTCGCCATCGACGACCACGCGCGCTTCGCGGTCCTCCAGTCGCGAGCGCACGAGTCGTGGGCGCGCCTGCTCTCCTCGACGATGGGAGAGGGCCTGCGGTACGCGCCGTCGGACTGCGTGGAGACGTTCCCCTTCCCTCGCCCGGAGCACCTCGCCGCGGGCGGGCCCCTCGAGGCCGCCGGCGAGCGCCTTTACGCGGCGCGCGCCCGGCTGATGGTCGAGCTGGGAGAGGGCCTGACCGCGATGTACAACCTCCTCAAGGATCCTGCCTGCGCGCGGCCGGGCGTCGTCGAGCTCCGCCGGCTCCACGAGGAGATGGACCGCGCCGTGCTCGCCGCGTACGGGTTCGGCGACATCGAGGTCCCGCCGTACGCCGCGCCGGTCACGCCCGGCGAGCGGAGCGCGGCGGGCGCCTTCGAAGATCGGGTGATCGACCGGCTCTTCGCGCTGAACGAGGCGCGGGCCGACGAGGAGGAGCGGCGGCGCGGAGAGGCCGAGCGGCGCGGCCCGGGGCCCGGCAAGCGGCCGCGGGCGGCGGGGCAGAAGGCCCCCGATGGCGGGTAGTTACACGCGGCCGTCGATCGTCACGATCGAGCCGTCCGGCCGATGGGTGAGCTCCGCGACCTTCAGGTTGCGCAGGTTCGTCTTGCCGCCGGAGAGCTCGCAGTCGTGATAGAAGAGCCACCACTTGCCGCCGAAATTCACGATGGAGTGGTGCGTCGTCCACCCCAGCACGGGGGTGAGCACGACGCCCTGGTAGGTGAAGGGGCCGTACGGGTTGTCGCCCGTGGCGTACACGAGGAGGTGCGTGTCGCCGGTGGAGTACGACAGATAGTATTTGCCGGCGTGCTTGTGCACCCACGGCGCCTCGAAGAAGCGGCGCGCGTGGTCCGTTTGCAGGAGGGGCTCGCCCTTCGCGTCCAGGATGCGGATCTCGCGCGGCGTCTCGCCGTACTGGAGCATGTCGTCGCCGAGGCGCGCCACGCGCGGGCCGATGGCGGGCTTCGCCTCCGTGGGCTCGGGCGGCACGGTCGGGTCGTACTTCCCGCTCTGCCAGCGTTGCAGCTGCCCGCCCCAGATGCCGCCGAAGTACATGTAGTGCGCGCCGTCGTCGTCCTGGAACGTGGAGCAGTCGATGCTGTAGCTGCCCCTCATGGGCTCAGGCTCCGGCTTGAACGGCCCCCCCGGCCGCTCGCTGGTGGCCACCCCGATGCGGAAGACGCCGCTCCGGTCCTTGACCGGGAAGTACAGATAGTAAGTGCCGTCCTTGTACGCCGCGTCGCCGGACCACAGCTGTCCCCCCGCCCAGGGAATGTCCTTGATGTCGAGCGCCACCCCGTGGTCCGTCACCTCGCCGGGGATGCTCGCCATGGAGAGGACGTGGTAGTCCCGCATATCGAAGTGATCCCCGTTGTCGTTCTCGGGGATGCCGCTCTCGACGTCGTGCGACGGGTAGATGTACACGCGGCCCTCGAAGACGTGGGCGCGCGGGTCCGCGGTGTAGATGTGGGAGACTAGAGGCTTCGCTCGCGACATGCTGCTCCGTGGGGGTGTCAGCTCGGCCCGCAACCGCGCATCGTCCTCCGAGGACGAGATCAGCGGCGCGGCGTCGAGCGACATCGCTCGGCCTCTAGCATCGCGTCAAAAATTCCGCCAGGGATCATCGACCCGGCGCCCGCCCGCGCCCGGCGCCGCCAGGCCTCGCGACAGGTAGGCCCGGACCTCCTCGGCGAGGCGCGCGGGCGGCGCGATACCGTCGTCGCGCGTCCAGCGCCCCTCGGCCGCGCGGCCGATGAGCGTGACCGGGGTGTGCTGCTCCGCGATAGGCGCGCGCCCACCCAGCGCGTCGAGCGGCCGGCGCACGCGCGCGCGGTCGCCGGTCAGGACCCCCCACCCCGGCCGCGGCGGGGCCTGTCCGCATCGACGTTCCGCCGCTCCGGCGTGTCCGTGGCAGCTCCAGCGAGCTGGAGACGAGCCGCACGTCGCGCTCCGGCGCGTCGCCGAGCTCCGCCTGGAGGCGGCCGAAGATGGCCGTCATCGGCGGAGCAGAGCGCGGCGCAGGTGGTGCGATCCGCGGCGGACGCCGACAGGGCCGCGTGGGACACAACGTACAATGACGAGCTCTGGCGATCTCGGGGTTCGTCTGCGCTGGCCCCCGCGCGCGCCGCGGAGGAGCGGCGACACGAGCGGGCTCCGCCGCTGCACCCCTGACGAGCCGCCTCTCGCGTTGCCCGGCGCCGGGATAGGCGGGAAAGACGGCGCGTCAGGCAGGACGCTCCTTGCGCGCTCGAGGACGCCTTTAACAGACGTGAAGACCCGCGCACGAGAGGCGGCGCAGCATCGCCCTGGGCGCAACGATATCAATCGATCAAAAACCAGCAAAGCAGACAACAATCAAATATTTCATACTGTAAACAAATCCACACAAAACATAAACTCATGGCGCGAGCCGAAGCCACATGTCAGGAATTCGGCCAATCGGGGGATCGCGCGCCGCGCGCGCTTTGGTCGGAAGCGGGGCGACGATTCGCGTTTCACCAGAGCGGCGAGGGGTCCACTCCCCGGAAAGAGGTGCCGTGAACATGAGCTCTCTTCTCGAACAAAGATTGTTGTCCATGACGACGCCGCCTGCCATCTCTCGCTATCTTTCCGGGGCAGATCAGGCGGACAGCCTCTCAGCTGACACCCTGGCGCGATACCACGCCGAGTCGCTCAGGACGATCGTCCAGCGAGCCTACCGCAAGTCATCGTTCTACCGGACGAAGATGGGCGAGGCGGGGATCGCGCCCGGCGACATCCAGAAGGCGTCTGACCTCGCCAAGCTCCCGTTCCTGACGAAGGACGAGCTCCGAGGGCACCCCTTCCGCCTCTTGACCTGCGACCGGAGGGACATCGCGCTCATCCAGGTCTCCACCGGGACCACCGGCGGCGAAGAGATCTACATGGCATACACGTGGAACGACTACCTGCTTTACGATCTGGCGCCCCGGTACTCCAGGCTGTTTCCCGTCGGCCCCGGCGACATCTGCCTGAACGCGCTCCCGTACGAGATGAGCACCGCGGGGCTCGCCTTTCACAAGACGTTCATGGATGGCTACCAGGCCACCGTCGTCCCGGCCGGCAAGGGCGGGGCCTATTCGACGCCGCAGAAGACGGTCAAGACGATGAAGGACCTCAGCCCGAGCATCGTCGTCACGAGCCCCTCCTGGGCCATCGCGCTGGCCGAGGAGGCCCAGAGGAGCTCGTTCGATCTGACCAGCCTGCGCCTGAAGAAGATGTGGCTCACGGGAGAGGGGTGCTCCCCCGCCCTCCGCGCGCGAATCCAGAAGATGTGGGGCACCACGGCCAATTTCTTCTACGGGTCGCTCGAGTGCGGCGCGCTCGGGATCGAGTGCGATCATCACGACGGCTATCACGTGCCAGCGGCGCACGTCATCATGGAGATCGTCGACCCCAAGACGGGCCGCGTCCTCGATCCCGGCGAGACGGGCGAGATCGTCGTAACAGGGCTGCTCCGCTACGACAGCCCGATCCTCCGCTTCCGGACCGGAGACCTCGGCTGCCTGAACCCGGCCCCGTGCCCGTGCGGGGTCGCGATGCCCCGGTTCCACATGAGGGGCCGCGCCTTCGACCAGATGCGGTTCCATGGCAAGGAGATCTCGCCCATCCACCTGGAAGAGCACTTGATGCGGATGCCGGAGGTCGGGAACTGGTTCCAGTTCGTCGTGCCGGCCTCGGACCAGGGGCGCATCAAGATCCGCTGCGAGCTCGCGAGCGGCGTGGAGCCCGGCGCGCCGCTGGCCGAGGCGCTCGCCACCAGGATGCAAGCCGCGACCTCCCTGCCCATCGAGTTCGAGTTCGTGGATGAGCTCCCGCGTACCGGCGTCAAGGCGGTGCGGGTCGTCCGGGAGTGACAGACAACCAGGTTAGAGATGGAGGCTATCCGATGATCATCGATGCGCACGCGCACGTCTCTCCGACCAGCTACGGCTCCGCCGAGAACTACCTGGAGCAGCTCGCGCAGGGCGGCATCCAGAGGGGCATCGTCTGCCCCGGCGGGATGCTGGATGTTCGGCAGTTCAACGCGTATATCACCGGCAAGAACAAGCCGGACGCGGTCCCGAAGAACGACTACGTCGCCGAGTCCGTGAAGGCGAACCCCGCGCTGCGCGGGCTCGCCTGCGTCGACCCGTGCGATCCGAAGGCCGTGGATGTCGCGGAGCGATATCTCGACAAGGGGCTCCGCGGGCTGATGGTCACGCCGCTGGTGCACAGGTTCTCGTTCTGCGATGACGTCATGAGCCCTCTGGCCCGCCTCTGCGGCGAGCGTGAGGTGCCCATCTATTCGCATGTAGCGTTCAGGCCGGGGGCGAACACGTCCGACTACGTGGAGCTCGCGCGGCGGTTCCCGAGGACGAACTTCATCCTGGAGCACATGGGGGCCGGTCACGTCGACAACGACGCATCGACCGCCGCGGCCAAGCTGGACAACCTGTTCCTGGAGACCTCTCTCAGCAGCTATCTGCAGATCCTCCTGTCGGTGCAGCAGGCCGGGGCGAGCAAGGTGATCTTCGGCTCCGAATACCCGCTGTCCCACCCGGCCGCAGAGGTCCAGAAGGTGCTCCTCTTGCCGATCCCCTCTGGCGAGCGCGAGAAGATCCTGGGCGGCAACATCCGCGAGCTGCTCCATCTGGAGAGCGCCTGAGCGAGGGAGCGGACCATGGTACTTCCGGATCGACTGGCGGCCGTCAATCAGGTGCTGGCGCACGCGCGGAGCGCCGACTTCCATCGGCAGCGCCTCCCCAGCGCTCCGCTCCGGACGTGGGAGGAGTGGGGGAGGATCCCGCTGATGACGAAGGGCGATATGCTCCAGCGATCGCCGCACGGCGTGGCGTGCGTCCCGAACCGCGAGCTGCTCCAGTACCACGAGTCCTCCGCGACGACTGGCGCTCCAGTGTCGGTGTGGTACAGCAGCCGGGACCTCGCGGAGATCCGGGAGCGGTTCGCCCGGTGGGGGGTCGGGTTCACGGACGAGGATCGGGTGCTCATCCGGTTCCCTTATGCGCTCTCCACCATCGGGCCCTTCGTCCAGATGGCGGTCCAGCAAAAGGGCGCGTGCGCGATCGCCGCCGACAGCCGCACCACGATCACCCCGCTCCCGCGCGTGGTCGATCTGATGCGGAGGCTCGACGTCACCGTCCTCGCCACGATCTCGCTCTCGGCGGTGATGATCGCCGAGGCGGCCGAGATGACGGGCCTCGATCCGCGCCGCGATTTCCCCCGGCTACGCGCCGTCTGCTGCGCCGGAGAGCCCCTCAGCCCGCACCGGCGGAGGCTCGTCGAGGAGATCTGGGGAGTCCCCGTGTACGACAACTTCGGGATGACCGAGACGGGGCCCCAGGCGATGGATTGCGCGGAGCGCAGGCTGCACCCGTGGCAGGACTGCTTTCTCATGGAGGTCCTCGACGACCGGCTGGAGAGGAGCGTGGCGCCGGGGGAGATAGGGCAGCTCGTCGTCACGTCGCTCACGCGGCGGGCCACTCCGATGGTCCGGTACGTGACGGGGGACAGGGTGAGGTGCGTCGGGGAGCCCTGCGCGTGCGGTGAGAGCACGACGCTCGAGATCCGCGGCCGGGCGGACGACACCCTGTGGGTCGGCGGCAAGCCGTTCGATCTCTGGGAGCTCGACGCCATCGTCTCCAGGCTGCCCAGCCGCCGGTTCTGGAGGGCCTCGCCGCGAGGTGACGGGCTCCACTTCATCGTGGAGCGCGAGCGGGAGGAGGACCGCATCGAGCCGGGCCTCCTCGATGAGCTATCGCGAGCGCACGGCGCCCGCGTGGGGGTGGAGCTGGTCTCCAAGGGGACGCTCTATGACAGGAGCGAGCCGGTCTCGTTCGGGATGATGGGCAAACCGGTCTATGTGAGCAAATCCGTCGCGCGCGCCTGAGCGCGATACGTATCAGAAGCGAAGGGGAGGATCGATCATGAGCATGATACCTACGAGCAACGGCAGCGGCGTCACCGCCAACGGCAACAACAAGAGCATCGCTGTCACCATGGAGAAGCGCGAGCGCATCCGGCTCGAGCGCGTCGAGGGAGATCGCAACCGGATGGCGGAGTCCGACGCCCTCGTCGTCTGGTTCGACTCGGCCAAGATCGCGACGCCGAGCGACTGCGACGGCATGATCGAGCGGGTCGTCAACCTCGCCTACACCGGCGTCGTCCTCTACCCGGAGAACCTGCATGCGCTCTCGCCTGCCGTCCCGTCGCGCATGCTCAAGGTCCTTCACGCCGAGCGCGCCGAGGATCTGGCGCGCCTCGCGCCGCTGCCGGGCGGCGGTAAGGACGTGGTGATCGCCAGCCCGGACGTGGAGCTCCTCGGGAAGGCCGCGGAGATGGGGCACAAGACCTGCTTCCGCGCCTACGTGGACGACGGTGAGAGCCTGCACAAGTCCATCGCGGAGGGGCAGCGCCACGCCTACCTGATGATCCGCTTCCGCGACCCCACCAACATCCCCCTCGAGCTCGTGATCGCCACGCTGCAGGCCACGAAGACGGTGCTCATCAAGGAGATCAACTCTCCCGCCGACGTCGACGACGCCATCGTCACGCTGGGAGTGATGGAGGTCGGAGCGGACGGGGTGATGTTCTCGCCGCGCTCCCACGAGGCGCTGAGCGAGTTCGTCTCGCGGCTCGGCCGGCTGGAGCGCGCGGCGGTGAAGCTCGAGGTCGCCACGATCGTGAAGTGCAGCCCGATCGGCATGGGCGAGCGGAGCTGCATCGACACCACCACGCTCTTCTCGCCCACCGAGGGCATCATCGTGGGGTCGACCTCGCAGGGCGGGATCCTGTGCTGCCCCGAGGTCTTCTTCCTGCCTTACATGGAGCTCAGGCCCTTCCGGGTCAACGCGGGCGCCGTCCACAGCTACGTCTACAACTTCGGAAACCGCACGGACTACATGAGCGAGCTCAGGGCGGGCTCCCCCGTGATGATCGTCGACCGCACCGGCACCGCGCGCCGGGCGAGCGTCGGGCGCATGAAGACGGAGGTCCGGCCGCTGCGCCTCATCGAGGCGGAGTTCCAGACGGGCGAGCGCATCAACGTCATCATGCAGGACGACTGGCACGTGCGCATCTTCTCGGAGGACGCAAAGCCGCTCAACATCACCGAGCTCCGGCAAGGCGACAAGGTGCTCGGACACCCGGCCAAGCCCGGCCGCCACGTGGGCATCAAGGTCGACGAGCACATCATCGAAACGTGAGCGCTCCAGCGAGCGCGATGTCAATACCCGAGAGGCTTGCGCCATGAATGGATTTCCCAAGAAGATTCGTTGGTCTCGATTCCTGGATCGGCGGTGCGGCCGCGGCATCATCGTCCCCATCGATCACGGGCTCACGATCGGGCCGGTGGAAGGGCTGGACAGCATCGCGCAGGTGGCGCGCTGGATAGGGCACCCCGGGATCACGGGCATCATCGCCCACAAGGGCATGGTGGAGCGGCTCGCGAGCCACGGGCTGCTCCGGGGCGCGGGCGTCATGATCCACCTCAACGGCATGACGTCGCTCGCTCCGAACCCGAACACCAAGGAGCGGCTGACGTCCGTGGAGGCCGCGCTGCGGCTCGGCGCGGACGCGGTCTCGCTGCAGCTCAACTTCGACGGGACCAATGACGCCCACAACCTGAGCCAGCTGGGCGAAGTCGTGGACGAGGCCCAGCGCTGCGGGGTGCCCGTGCTCACCATGCTCTATGACAAGGTCCCGTCCGAGGGAGACCAGCAGCGGCTGACGCGGCTGCGCCACCTGATGCGCGCGTGCGTGGAGCTCGGGACGGACGCCCTCAAGCTCGAGGCGCCCACCCAGTTCGCGCACATGAGCCAGCTGCTCGCGGGCGTCGTGGAGCACACCGCCGTGTTCGTCGCGGGCGGGGCGGTGCGCTCGGAGGACGAGGTGCTCCAGCTGGCCCAGGAGGTGGTGGCCCGCGGCGCGACCGGGCTGTGCGTCGGGCGCAACATCTTCCAACGCGAGTCGGCGTCCGCCGTCCTGACCCAGCTGCAGAGGGTGGTCCTCGGCGGCGGCGAGGCGCCGCCGTCCGAGCCCCCCCGGTCGTCCGCGCGCGCCGGCGCCAACGGCTCCGGTGCCAACGGCAAGCAGCCGCACGCCGCAGGGGGGGCAGCGAAGTGAGACCTTCATCCGATCGGCTTCCGAGCAGCGGCGTCCAACGCCCGCTGCTCGTCAAGAAGTTCGGAGGGACGTCGGTGGCGAGCATCGAGCGGATGCGCAACGTCGCGCGCATCTCGCTCGAGAGCCAGCGCGCGGGCAACGACGTGGTGGTGGTGGTCAGCGCCATGAGCGGGGAGACAGACCGCCTCTTGTCGCTGGCGCAAGGGGTCCTCCCGCTCCCGGACGGCCGGGAGCTCGACGTCCTCGTCTCGACGGGAGAGCAAGTGTCGGTCGCGTTGACCGCCCTCGCCATCCACGCCGAGGGGGGACAGGCCTGCTCGTTCCTGGGGCATCAGCTGCCCGTGCTCACGGACAGCGCCTTCACCAAGGCGCGGATCCAGGCGGTGAACGACGGGCCGATCCGGAGGGCGCTCAAGCGCGGGCAGATCGCGGTGGTGGCCGGGTTCCAGGGCGTCGACGGCTCGCAGAACATCACCACCCTGGGCCGCGGCGGCTCCGACACCACGGCGGTGGCGCTGGCGGCGGCGCTCGGCGCGCACGTCTGCGAGATCTATACCGACGTGGACGGCATCTACACAGCCGACCCCCGCATCTGCCCGGCCGGCCGGAAGCTGCAGTCCGTTCCTTATGAAGAGATGCTCGAGCTCGCGTCCCTCGGGGCGAAGGTCCTGCAGGTGCGCAGCGTGGAGATAGCCATGAAGTACCAGGTTCCAGTACATCTACGCAGCTCGTTCACGGACGAAGAAGGGACATGGGTGGTCGAGCGCGAGCGCGCGCTCGAGGGCAAGGCGCTGATGGGCCTGGCCTGCGCTGCGGATCAGGTGCGGGTCGAGCTCGTCGGCGTGGCGTGCCGCCCCGAGCTCATCGCGGAGGTGACAGGCATCCTGGCAGAGCTGAACGTCTGCGTGGACATGCTCTGCCACCCCACTGGCGTCCCCGAGGAGCCGCGCGTGGACGTCGCCTTCACGCTGCCCGCGGTGGAGCTGCGCCGGGCCCGGAGATTCCTGGAGCAGTTCGTCGCGAGCGCGGGGAAAGGCGAGCTGCGGGTGTCGGGCAGCCTGGCCAAGGTGTCGCTGGTGGGCATCGGCATCCGCTCGCATCCGGGGATCGCCGCCCACCTGTGCCGCAGCCTGGTCCAGCACGGCATCGCGGTGTCGGGCCTGACCGTGAACGAGCTGCGGATCAGCTGCCTCGTGGAGGAGCGCGCGGCGGAGCAGGCCATCAACATCCTGCATGAGGCGTTCGGGCTCGCGCCGACGAAGGAGCTCCCCAGGGCGCTCGGCCCGGAGGCGGCCCAACCGCCCTCCACCGCGAGCAGGTCCCGTCTGGCCGCGACGCGCGGGCTCAACGGCAAGCACGCCGGCACCGACACGCCGGACCAGTAAGCGAGACCGAGCCCGCGTCCCGCTCAGCTGATCTCCAGGGAGCGTCACGCCGATGCCCAGCGCATCGAGGAGCACGGTCACCGGGATGAATGCGACCTGGGCGCCGGGCTCTCGGCTCATCGGGCGCGCCCGCCGCGCGACGTCTCCAGCGTCGATTTGAGCTCGCGAAGGCCCTCATCGCGGCGGGACTGGCGTCGTCCCCCGCGCAGGCCCACGGCTCACGTCACGTCGCGAAGATCAGCGTCGCGGGCGTCTGCGTCGGCTCGATCACCACGTCCTTGAAGCCCGCCTGCTCCAGCCAGCTCCGGTAGTCGGCACGGCGCCACGCCCCGCCGGAAGCTGTGTAGAGGAGCATCTTGGCATGGAACATCAGCGCGAGCGGGCTCCCCGTCCGATCGTCGTTGAGGATCAGATCGCTGACGACGAGCGTGCCTCCCGGACGGAGCGCCGCGCGCAGCTTGCGGAACGTAGCCACGTTGCGCTCCGGAGAGTCATGGTGCGCGACGTGAGAGAAGATCGCGATATCGAACCTCGCGTCGCCGAAGCTCGTCTCGTGGAGGTTGCCGTCGATCGTCTCGAAGCGGTCCGCGACGCCGAACCGCGCGACGAACGCCCGCGCCACGCGGTTCACGTTGGCCCAGTCCACCTGCGTGGCCGTGGCCTCGCGGTTCGCGCCGAGCAGCACGGCGGAATAGATGCCTGAGCCTCCGCCCACGTCCAGGATGGCGAGCGGCCCCCGGCGGGCGGCGTCGAGCCGCTCGACCACCCGCCGCGCGAGAGGAGCAGACGTCGGCGCGATCGCCGTGACGAGCTCCTCCCAGAACGGATGGTCCGGTGTCTCGACCCGCTCCGTTGTCGGAGGAATACCCGTCTTCACCGCCTCCGGCAGCTTCGACCACAGGCGCATGCCGTCCGCGATCGTCCTCCCGATCCCGACGAGCGACATCGGCTTTCCGTCGACGAGATGCTGGGACGCCGCGGCGGAGTTCGCGTATCGCCCGTCGTTCACCGTGAGCAGCCCGAGGCCAACCAGCCCGTCCAGGAGCGCCTGCGCGCCGCGCATGGAGAGGCCCGCCGCCTCGGCGATCGACTCCACCGTTTGCATGCCCCGGTCGATGTGCGTGAAGAGGCTGTGCGTCGTCCCGGCGGCAAGCAGCGCCGACGCCCAGTAACCGTTTGCCAACTGAAAGATTGCATTCTCAGGAGAAAGACGAGCACCATCGGTTTCCATGGATAGCCCTCCCAGATCAAGCGCTGGCGAATCCAGCGACAATCGGCCGCTCTACATTGCCTGAGCAGCGGCGCCCACGGCTGCCCGAGCCGCGGGCGGCCTCCCACGCCCCGCGCAGCGCGCAGCGCGCAGCGCGGACGGGCGAAGCTCAGCAGGCCTCGATGAAGCTCGCGCGCGGAAACTCGCGCACGTACTTCAGGTACCTGGCCAGGTGCTTGTCGGCAGCGACCAGCACGCCCTGCCGGAAGCGCATCGTGGTGAGGACCCTGTCGTCCTCCTCCAGCAGCCTCGCGGTGTACGCGGCGATCGCGTCCAGCTTCCGCTCGAGGGCGGCGCGGTCCTCCTCGGACCGCGGGTGCGTGTTGCGCAGGCCGACCACCGAGAAGACCATGGTCTCGCCGGGCCGGAGCGGCGTCCCGCTGAACAGCGTGCCCGTCTCGTGGCCGCTGTCGTCGCGGTAGAGCGAGAACGTGTTCGTGCCCGTGACGAGGCCGTGCCGCTTCTTGTGCTGCTCGGTGATGGTGTATTCTATGCTGTACTCCTTCACGTCGATCCTGTCGGGCTCCGTGATCGCGATGCCGTGGAGCGCGCGGAGGTGCTGAAAGTCGAGCCCGTTGGACACCGGCAGCCACGGCTCGTACGACACGATGCCGTTCATCTGGGTCCGATAGACCATATCGGCCTCCTTCATCCTGGGGATGTACGGCAGCTCGAAGAGCGGCTTCTCGCCGGTGAACGCCCAGACGAGCCCCCACGCCTCGGCGCTGGGGTACGTGAAGATCCTGGCCCCGGGCGGGATCTTCCCCTCCGTGGGGATCCGGACGCATGTCCCCGTCGCGTCGAAGCTCCAGTGGTGGAACGCGCACCGGACCTGCCCGTCGCAGAGATCACCGACGGACAGATCGGCGCCCAGGTGCGGGCAGTAAGCGCTCTGGACGACGGCGTTACCCGAAGGGTCGCGGTAAAGGACGACGCGGCCCCCGAGGAAGTCCCGGCCGATCAGCGCCCCGACGCCCAGCTCGCTCGACATGGCCAGCGGATACCAGCCCTGATGATAGACGTGCTCCTCACCGCGGGCATGCCCGCGCCTGTTCAGATTCGCGCTGATGATGGTCATTCGTCCTCCCCCTGCAGGGACAGGCGCGCTCGTCGCCGCCAGCGCGCGCCCGCGATCGCTGGCAGCCCGAGCGCGCGGCACCTGTCCTCGATTCCACGGAAACAACCCGACCAGCGACGTCGACGTAATAACTGGTGAACGCCGCTCCCGCAAGACATTCATGACGGCTTTCGGGCAAGCAGGACGAGCTCGCAGAGAATGTCCCGCACGGGCAGATCGGCATATCGCTCGACCTACCGGCCTGGACGCGCAACAGGATGCAGGCTGGCGGGTGCGGCGCGCACGCCTGCGACGTGAAGGCGATCGCGCCGCAAAGAGAAAGGTCTTGCAGACCCGCATTGCGTTGCTAAACCGGCATATCGACATGACATGAAACACCCGCGGAGCGCGCTCGCCTGAAGGCGCTCGGCTGATCTCCGCGCAGCACGGCGCCTCCCGGACGCCGCGCCTCGCGACCCGGCCATCATGCGCCGGTACCGGGAGGGCGCCGTCGACGCAGCGCCGCGCCGCCGCTCTCGCGACGAGACGGACGCTCATCCTAAACCGGATTGTCCTGATGGTACTCGTCCTCGGGCTCCTCATCGGCGTCTCTGCCCGGGCTCCGACCATGCCGCACGCGAGCCTGCTCGGGAAGAGGTCCAATTCATCTCCTACCGGGGTGAGAATATCAACCTTGCGGTCGAGGGGAGCGCCCCGCCGTCGCCGGCGCTGGGTGGGTTGATCAATCCCGGGGGCGGCGGAGGCGACCTGGCTATCCTGCGGGCGGATGCCAGCTCGCTCGCCAGCGACGCGAGGTTCCATGAGCCGGCAGGCGCCGCACGTGAACAACACCGACCCGCTCGCGAGCGAGCAACGCCCGCGCTTCGCTCCTGATCGCAGCTCTCCAGGGACGAGCGCACATCCATGGCTTCGATGCACGATGGAAAATGCCTTCGAGAAAGGGTGCGATGTATGGCTTCCTCCAGGAACCGAAACATCCTGCTGATGCTCGCCCTCGGGCTGCTCATCGGTGTTCCTGCCTGGGCTCCGGTCCTGATCTCCACACGTCCGGTCGACCCGCTGGAGCTCGTTCAGCCGTTCCTCATCACCTACGATCGGCATGAGCACCACGTGGTCGCCTTCCTCGCCGATCACCCCGACTACAGCGCCGTCGAGGCGATGGTCACCCTGCGCCGCGGCCAGCCGCCGCTGATCCGGGTGAACATCAGCCTGCGCGGCGGCTCCCAGATCGATCACTTCAACGACGCGGAGCTCGCCCGCGACTGGGCGGGGTTCTTCACTGGCCGGCAGACGGTGGTTCGCCCTATCCATTTCGAGGCCAGGACGGTCCACGGGCTCCCGAGGGTGCGGCTGCGCCTCACGTCCTACCGCGGCGAGGACATCGACCTCTACTTCGAGGGGGCCGCGCCGCCGAGCCCCGAGCTGGGCGGGCTCATCAATCCGGGCGGCAGCTCGCAGAGCGCCTCCCTGCCCGTCATGTGGGCCAACGAGAGCTCTGCTCCGAGCGACGCGACGGTGCTGACCATCGACGATGTGCCGTTCACGCTCGGCGGCCCGGCGCCGGGGGTTCCGGGGGGCTTCTATACGAGAGACTTCCGCATCGGCGTCTTCCGCGCCGGCCACCTCGATCTCGAGCTGCTCAGCGCCCCGAGCCGCCTCGAAGCAGGGGAATACTGGGTGTACCAGGATCAGCTCGGGAATTTGCACCTCTACGAGATCCTCACCGTGGACGGGGATGCGCTCACGATCCGCAAGACCACGACATCGCCCGCCTTGACGGAGGAGGTCGTGACCGCCGCGCGGGTGGGAGGGCGGCTCGAGCTCCGCTCGGTCCGGGCCACGGGTCGTCGGGGTTATGAAGTTTCGGCGCCTCCCGCGCCCCCCGCGGGGCTCACGCTCGACCTGTCCACCCCAGGCCGATTCTCGGTGTCGTTCGACGAGCACGCCGACCTCGTGACGGGCACGCCCTCTCGAGACGAGCACGCCCCCGCGGAGGTTTGGACGCTCGAGCCGGTCGAGCCGTCCTGGGCCACGAGCCGCCAGGTGACGGCGGCGGCGACCCGACGCAGGGACGCCTATCTCATCGACAACGAGCTCGGCCAGCGCTGATCCGCTCGACGCGCCGACGCTGCCCGGTCGCCCTTATGACGGGGAGCGGCCGCGCTCACGCCACGGCAGGAGGCCTGCGCGCGGACAGCCGGAGCGCGAGCAGGAGCCCGACGGCGTTGATGCAGGCGCCGACGAAGAACGGCGCGCCGGGAACGTGGAAGTCGGCCGTGGCCGGGGAGAAGCGCGCGAGCAGCCCGGTGCCGAGCAGCGGACCGGCGATGGCGGTCAGGCTCGCCAGGCTGGCCAGCGCGCCCTGAAGCTCGCCCTGCCCGGAGGGGCCCACCTCGCGGGAGATGAGGGCCTGCGTGGCCGGCACGGCCATGCCCCCGAGCGCGCTCGGCAAGATGAGCGCGACCATGGCCAGCCCGCTCTCGGCGAGGCCGAAGCCCACGCAGCTCACGGCGGCGGCCGCGAGCCCGAGCACCAGGCAGCGGCGCTCGCCGAGGCGCGGCATCAGGAGGCGGACCAGCCCTCCCTGCACGAGGGCCATGCCGACGCCCGCCACCGCGAGCGATACGCCGATATCGAACGGCCGCCAGCCGAAGCGCTGCTCCGTGAACAGCGCCCATACGCCCTGCACGACCTGCTGCGCCAGGTAGCTGCACACCAGCGCGCCCGTGAGGCCGAGGACGACGGGAGACCGCCCGAGGCTCGCGAGCGACGCGAGCGGGTTGGCGCGGCGCAGGGAGAAGGGACGGCGGCGCTCGCGCGGGAGCGACTCGGGGAGCACGAGCGCTCCGTAGGCGAAATTGAGCAGGTTGAGCCCGGCCGCGACGGCGAAAGGCAGGCGCAGGTGCACGTTGCCGAGGAGCCCGCCGAGCGCCGGTCCGATGATGAAGCCGAGCCCGAACGCGGCGCCGATGAGGCCGAAGCCCTGCGCGCGCCGGCCCGGCGGCGTGACGTCGACCATGTACGCGCTCGCCGCCGAGAAGCTCGCGCCGGTGATCCCCGCGACGACCCGCCCGAAATAGAGCCAGCCGAGCCCCGGCGCGACCGCGAGGAGCGCGTAGTTGAGCGCGGCGCCGAGCAGAGAGCTCAAGATCACGACGCGCCGCCCGAAGCGGTCGCTCAGCCCGCCGAGGACAGGCGCGAAGACGAACTGCATCGCCGAATACACGGCGACGAAGGCGCCGTAATACCGCGACGCGGCGCCGAGATCGCTCCCGAAGAAGCTGCTCACGAGCTTCGGCAGCACCGGGAGCATCACGCCGACGCCCAGCGTGTCGAGCAGGAGGGTGATCAGGATGAAAGCGACGCTGGCGTTGCGGTCTCGGCTCATGGGGTGTGCTCGCAGCGACGCCGAGGACCGCGTCCTCGGCCTTGTCTCGAGGAGAAAAAAGAGACCTCGGCCCCGGAGGGCGCCCGCTAGGGCGCCGGGGGCGTCCAGGAGCTCACCGTCGCTCTACCGACGTCGCGGCGTCGCCGCCGGGACGCTCCTCGCCGTCCGCAGGGCCGCGGCGAGGCGCCGGTCACCGCGCAAGACAGGAGATCTGGGCGGCAGCGCTAGAAGCCGCCCGGATAGTCGGCCTCCGTCGGGTACCTGAAGGTGCCGCGCATGAAGCCGTTCGGGCACGTGTCGGTGCGCAGATCGATGTAGTGCTTGTCCGGCTCATACTTGACCTGTGTGGCCAGGGCTTTCAGGCTCATGGTGGCGGCCTCCGTCATGCTGTATCCGAAGCCTATCCGCCCGTCGCCTGCGGCGTCGGCGATGAAGGTCCCCGGCGGCTCCCCGACCGCCGGCCCGTCCGTCGCCTCGGAGAGCGAGCCGACGAGCATCGGCGGCTCGGTGGGGCTGGCCTCGCCAGGCGTCCCCTTGCGGATGTCCCCCTTCGTGAACGTGATCCTCATGTTCGGCAGCACGTGGAGATCGTTGAGGGTGACCAGTTGGGCGAAGTTACGCCTCGAGGTGTCCGTGATGAACCGGAAGGTGGCTTTGCCCGTGGGCGGCGTCGCCCCTGGCCAGGTGGCCAGACATTCATCAGGCATCGTGAGCTCCGCCTTGAGCTCGCTCGTCCTGCGCGCGGCGCCCTCCGCCGTGCCGACGAGCTCCTCGCCTTCTTCCAGCTGCTCCGGTCGCTCCGCGGCACACCCGCTCATCGTCGCGGAGATGCCGATACCCACCAGCGCGGCGAGCATATCGATACGAACGCTGTCCATGAAACCGCTCATGATGTTTCTCCTGACCGGTCAGAGACGGAACCGACGAGGGGCAATCTGCCCCGACTCGACCTCTCCCCCGCTCCCAACCCGGCTCACAGGAGCTCGCTGCCCGGACACGGGCGCGAGGCCGCGGGCGGACGACCAGTGAAGACCGGAAGCCAGCCGGAGGCTCGCGCCCCGTCTGATGACCGGGCCGCGGACTCCCCGTGAGTTGAGCTCAACGCCCCCCTTGTCGTCCCCGTGTCGTGAGCCCGTTCGGCTCGCCTCCGAGCTGCTGCCCGACCGGCGGCAGACAAAGGTCTAGTCTCGTGTACCGTGAAGTCAAGATAACGAAGAGGAGCTCACCGCATCTACCGCCGGAGCGGATGCCCCTTCGCGGCTCGTCGATCCACCACACCATCACGAGCCGTCCATGTGCCTGGAGCTGTCGCGGGACGGGCGTTATGGGACGACATCGATCCACCCGGACACGCGCACAGCGTCGCCCGACGCCGGGTCCAGGTGGACGAGGCTCGCTCCGAGGACGCCTGTCCGCCGGTTCCGGGCGAAGGTCACGGGCGGAGCCGGGCCTGCGTCGAAGTCGCGCAGCCGCTCGAGCGCCGCGATCAACCCCTCCCGCGTGGCGTGGGCGCCGGTGCGCTTCAGCGCCTCGATCAGGATCCGCGCCGCGACATAGGCGCTCGCCTGTGCCCCGAGCGGCCCCGGCGCCACGCCGCCCCGGCGCAGGAAGGCCCGCAGCGCGTCGCCCGACGCCCGCGCTCGCTCGCCGAGCGGGCCGGAGTACAGGAACAGGACGCGGCCGGAGAGGAGGCGCGGGAGGGACCCGGCGTGGTCGGCGATCGATCCCAGCGGGGCGTAGAGCGGCGCGGCGGAGCCGGCGGCGTCCAGCGCCGCCCGGGCGCTCGCGAGGTCCGCGCCGGAGCCCCAGAAGAGGATCGCCTGCGCCCCGTGCGCCTGCGCTGCGTCGGCGACGTCGCGCGGGGAGAGGCGGCCGGGTTCGAAGGACAGCGCTGGCGGCGCGGGGAGGCCGCGGCTCGCGGCCTCGGCGCGCGCCCCCGACGCCCATGCCTCGCCGGCGCGGTCGCGGGTGTGCACGATCAGGGCGGCGGCCGCCGCGCTCGGTGGAGCGTCGGCGAGGTGCTTGATCGCCACGCGGGCCAGCACGTCAGGCCCCGGTAGCACCTGGAACACCACGCCGCCGTCGCGCGCCGCGCCGGCCCCCGCGGCGTCCCGCGCTGGGTCAGGGGGTCCGCCGCCCAACCCGGGTCCGCCGGCCGTCGGCCCCACGAGCGGCGCCCGCTCCTCCTCCAGTCGCGCCTTCAGCGCCGGATCCCCGCTCCAGACGCTCCCCACGAGCGCCAGCACGCCCCGGTCCAGCAGGCGCGCCGTCGCCCCGCCCTCGCCCGCCGGCCCAGCGCTGTCCTCCACGCGGAGCGCGAGCCGCCGCCGGTAGATCCCGCCCTGAGCGTTGACGTCGGCGAACGCCGCCGCGAGCACGTCGCGCACGGCGGCGCCCACCGCCGCGTCCGGCCCGGTCAGCGGCAGCGCCGCGCCCAGCGCCACCGAGTCCGCCGTGACGCCCGCGTCCAGATCGCGCCCGACGCAGCCCAAATATGCAACGAGATCCGATAGATCCGCGTCCGCCAGCCGGAACCGCGGCATCGCCGGATTCAGCTGCCGGCCCGCGGGCCCACGCCCCTCGCGGATCGCGGCCGCGAGCGCCCGCGCGGTGGTGGCGCCCCGCTCGCGGCCGGCCGCGGCGAGCCGCTCGGGCGTGAGCGCCGGCGCCGCGATGCCCCCCTCGTTCGTCCCCTGCCCGCTCGGACCGTGGCAGCCGGCGCAGGCCGCGTCGCGGCCCGACAGCGTGACGGTCCCGTCGGCGATCGCCCCCTCGATGACGCGGCCGTCCGCGGTCGCGCCTCGCTGGTAGATGCGCTTGCCGCGCAGCGCGGACGGCGCGAGCTCGGCGCACGACGCCTCTTGTTCGCCACGCGCGCGGGGCGCGGGCGCGCGCTCGTCGCGGCCGAGCGCCTGCAGCGCGAGCGCGCAGAGCCCGATCGCCGACGCCGAGGCCAGCACGGTGAACCGCAGCCGCGGCTCACCCATCGTCCGCGCTCCCCGCCGCCGGCCCCCGTGGCCCCCGTGGAAGGAAGGCCCGCACCTCCTCGGCCAGGCGCCGCGGCGGCGCGATGCCGTCGATGCGCGTCCAGCGCCCCTCCGCCTCGCGGCCGATGAGCGAGATCGGCGTGTGCCGCTCCTTGATCGGCGCGCGCCCCCCGAGCGCACCCAGCACCCGGTTCACGCGCTCGCGGCTGCCCGTCAGGAAGACCCAGCCCCGCCGCCGGCCGAACCTCTCGGCGTATTCCTTCAGCCGCTCCGGCGTGTCCATCGCCGGATCCAGCGAGATGGAGACGAGCCGCACGTCCCGCTCCAGCGCGTCGCCGAGCTCGTCCTGGAGCCGGCTGAAGATGGCCGTCATCGGCGAGCAGATCGTGGTGCAGGTGGTGAAGATGAAGTTGACCACGAGCACGCGGCCCTTCGAGAGCTCGCGGAGGCGGACGGGCGCGCCGTCCTGATCGACGAGCTCCTCGTCGGGCACCACGACCCCCTGCGCCGGCGCCGAGCGCACCACCGCCGCGCCGTCCACGGTCGGGGGCGGCGGCGCCGCGGTGGCCTCCCCGGCGCGCTCGTCGCCGGCGCGCTCGCGGCCGCACGAGGCGACCGCGAGCGCGCCGGCGAGGAGCAGGGCCTTCGACGCATGCAGCGAGAGAGCGCTCATATCCACCTCACTCCGGATCGTTGATGTGCTGGGCGAGGTGCGCGAGGACCTCCGGCCGCTCGGTGGCGAGCGTCTTCAGCCAGGAGCCGGTCGACGTATCGCCGACGAGCAGCGTCATCGTGTGCTCGTCCGGTCTCCGCACCTGGCCGCCGAGGCGCCCCAGCACCGCGGCGACGTTCGCGGCGGTGCCGGTCAGGAAATACCAGCCTTCGCCCACGTTGAACTTCGCCGCATACTGCTTCAGCACGGCCGGCGTGTCGTTCTCCGGGTCGACCGTGATCGTCAGGATGGTCACCCGCTCTCCGCGGGCCCGGAGCAGCGCCTGCACGCGCGCGAGGTTCGCCGTCATCGTGGGGCAGGCCCCCTTGCACGAGGTGAAGGCGAAGTTGATGAGCACCTTCCGGCCCCGCAGCAATCCCTCGTAGAAGCGGTGCGCGCGGCCGTGCTGATCGACGAGCTCGACGTTGGTGAAGTACTTCTCCGCGGCGGCGTCGTCCTCCCGGGACACGCCCCCGACCCTCATCCGCTCGGGGCGAGGTGCCTTGTCCTGCGCGGGCGCCGACCGAGGTGCCTTGTCCTGCGCGGGCGCCGACCGAGGTGCCTTGCCCTGCGCTGGCGCCGACCGAGGTGCCTTGTCCTGCGCGGGCGCCGACCGAGGTGCCTTGTCCTGCGCGGGCGCGAGGCCCGCGAGCGAGAGCGCGAGAGCGCCCGCGACGACGGCCGCGCCCGGCCTCATCGCGCACCTCCCCCGGGAGCGCCGCCGCCCGCGCCGCGCGCGGACACGCGCAGCGGGACGAAGGGGAGCGCGCCGAAGGGCACGCCGCGCTGCGGCGCGGCGGCGAGGAAGCGGTACTGGCCCGGCGCGGGCGGGGTGAACGCGACCGAGAAGATGCCGTCTCCCTCCGGCCGCGGCGCGCCGCTCCACCGATACCCAGCTGGGAACCGAACGATCATGATCTCCATCTCCTTCGCGTCGAGAGCAGCGGCCGTATCCTTCGCGGTCGCCCTGAAGCGGAGCGTCGCCGGCTCGCCCGCCGCGAGCTGCAGGTCGGGCTCGAAGAGCGGCGAGAGCGCGATGCCCGGCGCTGGCCCCTCACCGCAGCCCCCCTGGTCGGCGTAGTCCCCGCCCTCGGCGCAGCGCGCGGGCGCCACCGTGGCCTCGAGGCACACCGCCGCGCGGGGTCGGTCGAGGAGGAGCTCGACGTCGTAAAGCCCCTCCGCGCCGAGCCGCACCGTCGTCGCGTACACGCCCTTCCGCACCTCCTTGAGCGCTCGATCCTCGACGAGGATCGAGCTCGGCTCGCGGCCGTAGGTCGAGAAGGTGCCGATCGGCGCCATCATGCCCTCCACGTAGAAGTAGAGGGCCTTGTCCGCCGGGCTCGCGATGAGGGCGCCGTTGCCCTCGGGCATCGGGGCGATGGGCGCGGCGAGCCCGCTCGGCCCCGTCGCTGGACCTCGGCCCGCGGCGGCCGGCGCGTCCTGGCCGACCGCGACGTGGACGACCGGCGGGGCCGCGGGGCCGCCGAGCCCCGCCCGATCGATGAGCGAGATCTTCCCCGCGCCGAGGTTGCGGACGTAGGCGAAGGCGCCGGTGAAGGTCACCGCGTCCGGCGCCGCAAACCCGGTGAGCGCGTGCGCCACCGCGCCCGTCGAGGCGTCGAGGATGGCGACCTCGTCCGCGGCCGGGTTGAGCGCGAACGCGAAGCGCCCGCCCGGCTCGAACTGCAGCGCGCCGAGCCCCGGCTTCAGGGCGACGCGCCCGGCGACGGCGCGGCGCGCGGCGTCGAGGATCACGACCTCGCCGCGCGCGCCGTTCGCGACGTAGACCACCCCCGCCTCGTCGCTCGCCGCGATGGACACGGCCCCTTCGCCGACGGGGATCGCTCCGAGCGGCTCCAGCGCGGCGACGTCCACCACGGTCACCGCGTCGCCGCGCTGGCTCGTGATCCAGGCGGCGCGACCGCCGCCGGTGAAGGTGATCTCGTGGTGGCCCGGGCCCACCTGCAGCGTCTTCATCACGTCGGTCGAGCGCGCGTCGATCACGCTCACGGTGCCGTCGCCGTCGTTGCCCACCCAGACCGTACGCCCGTCGGGCGCGACCGCGACGCGGGCCGGGTCTTGGCCGACAGGGACGTTCGACCGGACGAACCCCCGCCGCGTATCCACGACGGCGAGGCCTCGGCCGCCCCGGAGCGAGACATAGAGGGTGTCGCGGTCGGGGTGGAGGGCGAGCGCGACGCCGGGGCCCGCGAGGCTGACGATGCTCCGGAGCTTCGTCCTGCCGAGGGCGACCTGCGGGTTGATGGCCGACAGGGTGCTGTCCTGGTTGAGCGTCCAGAGGAGATAGGCGTTCATGTCCACCTCCGGGCGCGCCGACAGGAGGCCCCCCATGAAGCGCTTGATCCTCTCCCGGCAGCCCGCCTCGTCCGGCGCAGCGCCCGCCGCGCTCGCGGCGGCCCCGCCGGACAGGCCATCGGCTGCCCCGGCGTCCCCGTCGCGCCTCGACATCCACCCGAGCGGCGAGAGGCCGCCCAGCGGCGCGCCGGTCTTCGCGTCGGTGATCGTGAACTCGGCCACCACGTCGGCGAACGCCGCCGCCGCGGTCGACTCCGCGGCGGCGGCCGCGCCGCGGCCCCTCTCGATCGGGCGCAGGGCGAACGCGATGGAGAGCCCATCGCGCTCGACCCGGCTCGCCTGCAGGGCAGGCGCCTCCGGCTGCGCAGGCGCAGGCGCCGCGCTGTCTCCCTGCGAGACCGCGACGGACGCCCTTCGCCCGCAGCCGAGCGCCGGACAGACGACGAGACACGCCAGCGAGAGGCAGAGCCCGTGCGCGCGAGGGAAGGTCCGTCTCATCATCGATCTCCTGCTTTCGCTCACTCCGTGACGCGCACGATGCCCCAGAGCCCGCCGGCGAGCTGGAAGCTCGCCTGATCGAGGTACAGGCGGTCACCGGGCACCTCGTGCAACCCTCCTGCCCGGAAGAAGGGGTTCACGTTCCAGGCGGTCATGGGGCCGATGCCGCTCTGCGCGGCGATCGCGAAGGACGCCGGGTTCGGGCCCATGACCCGGGAGGACGAGCCCTGCGCCCACGGGTTGTGCGCCCACTCCGCGCCCCAGAGGCCGAACGAGTGCTGGCGCCGGTGCCCCGAGGGCTGCAGCACGCGGACGCGAAGGGTGTCGTAGCGCCCCACCGTGAAGAGCGGCGTCGCTGGATCGCCGTGCTCCATCGAGCTGAAGATGTCGCTGATATCGAGGTCCGGCAGCTCGCCGATCCGCCGCTCCGGGCGCACCCCGAGGCGCGCCCACAGCGGCTCGGCGAGGTAGTTGAAGGCCTTGTGGCCGGTGCCGTCCGCGTCGGTCTCGCCCACGATGTTCCGGAGCGCGGTGCCGCAGTTCAGGGGCGCGTCCGCGCACTGGAACCGCGGATCGTCGGAGTGCAGGGCCACCTCGTCCTGGTAGAAGAGCACGATCTCGCGGAACCACCGCTCGGCGCCGGCCTGGTCCGGGTACGACACGAACAACGACGCGCGCGTGTTCGGCTTCGGATACCAGGTGGCGTTCGCGGGCTCGACGATCAGCGCGCCGATCGCGCCCTGCATGCCGTGGTTCACCACGTCCGCCATGTCCTTCAGGTTGATCGCGCCGAGCTCCACGGGTTGCCACGTGACCTCGCCGAGGGGCGAAACGGAGACGTCGCCCGCGTACCACGTGTATGTTCGCCGCCCGCCCGGCGCGACCGTCTGGTCGGGGTTCTGGCCCACGTTGGCGCCGTCGCTCGCGTTCACGTCGTAGGTGACCAGCTGCGGGTGCAGCGAGACGCGGTTCGAGGTCTTCACCTGGTTGACGTTGAACCCCTCGACGATGGGAGGGTTGTAGTTCCAGTGAGGCGTCTTCGGCGGATTCTCGGGCAGGTCGTTGACGAGCGTGACCTTGACGCACTCGCCGGCGGCCGCGCGCAGGATGAGCGGCTCCGGCGCGAGCTTGCCCGCCCGGATGGCGCTCAGGTCGGCCTCGTGGACGAACAGGATGGCGTCGGGATCGTAGAGCCCGTATTCCTTGTTGTAGATGAGGCGATCGCCGGGCAGGTTGCCTGCCGCGGAGATCGCATGAACGACGTACTGCCTCACCTTCGCGTTCGGCGGACACGCCGTGAGCGGAGAGCTCGGGAGGCTCCGCGATGGAGCGCGCGGGAGCGGCAGGAGGTCGGCGACCGGCTCGCCGTGGACGCGCATGAGCCCCCACATCCCTTCCCACAGGTCGTCCGTCGTGGCGCTCTGGTACAGGTAGTCGGCGCCGCCTGCGCTGTTCTTCGCGAAGAGGGGGCTCTCGACGAGCTCGATATCCATCGCCTCCGAGACGCCGATCGGCTGCCCGTTCGAGAAGCCGCTGTCCGGATCCGAGCCGTCTCGGAGCCACTTCTTCCCGTGCAGGGAGAAGATGTGCTGCTCCGAGTGCGCGCCCTGCGTGAGGCGGATCACCGCGCGGTCGCCCTGGTAGGCGCGGAGCAGCGGCGTGAAGGGATCGCCGTGCACCTTCGAGCTGAAGACGTTGTGCATCTCCCCGGCGGCGCCGTCCTTCGGGGTGGCCGCGCCCGTCGCGCAATCGCGGTCGGCGATGCGCATCGGGATGGGCTCGTGCCGGTAATTGATGAGCCCCGCCCCGGGATCGCGCCAGGAGACGGGCTCGCGGAAGAGCCCTCCGTGGGCGATCGCCTGCGGCAGCGGCGCCGCGACCGTGGCCGGCGAGTTCACCGGACGGCCGCACTCGTCGTAGACGATGGCATAGTCGGCGAAGCTCAGGTTGAACTCGCGGAACGGCGTCCGCTTGTCCCCGGGCGGAAACAGGATGTCGGCGCGGTAGCTCGTCGGCCCGCCGTCGGAGCGCGCGCCGAAGAGATCCCCCGTCGTGGGGTCGCGCCAGATCGATCCGGCGGGCTCGACCACGAGGGCTGCGTACAGGCCATGGTGCTGGTGGGAGGAGGCGGAGAAGTGATCGTGGGTGAAGGCCGTGCCGAGGGGGCGCTCCTTCCCCGACGCGGTCACGACCGGATCGGCCCACCAGCGCTGCGTCGTGGTCTGCGCCCCGAGCGGCGCGCCGGCGAGGTGCGGGTGCCGCGTCGCCGCGAGCGTCACGCGCGCGCCCGACTCGAGCACCGTGCCGTCGGCGGCCAGCGCGCCGCCGAGGGCGTTGGCCGCGCTGATGCGCGCCACGACCTCCTGCGCGGCGAACGTCCCATCCTCGTAATTGAACCCGTTGGCCCCGCCGTCCGACGAGGTGATATCGTACTTCACGAGATGGATGTGCTGACCGAGGATGTCGGTGGGCGTGCGCATCTGGAAATCGTCCTCCTCGAGCACGTCCGGGATGGTGTTCGTGGCGTGGAAGACGACGCACTCGCCGGAGCCGGCGCGGATGAAGAGCGGCTCCGGCGGCCTCGTGCCTCCGACCGTGGCCTCGTAGTCCTTCTCGAGGACGATCGTGCGCGCTTGGGGATCGTGCCAGCCGGCGCGGTTCACCGTGGCGTCGATCTGGACGTAGGCCGCGCGGTAGGTGCGCACCGGCGCGCCCGGCGGGCAGGGATCGGCGTAGGGCGCGCCGGCTGCAGGGGGCTGGCCGTTCACGAGGAAGAGCGCCGGATGGCCGCCAGGGGTGAAGGCCGGATAGCCCTTGACCGGGAGGCCGTAGCGCGCCGTGGTCGAGACGGCGCCCGGGAACCACCCTGCGTGGAACTCGGCGGCTGCGACCTCCGCCTCGGTGCCGTCGGGCGGCAGGAGCTTCACGTTGGCGCGGTGGATCTGCACATCGAAGGTGCCGCGGACACCGCGCTCGTCGCCGTCCGGCGGGACGCTCGTGATGAGGTGGCGCGGCAGCCCGCCGTCATGCTCGATGTCGCGCGGCGGCTGCGGCGGCCGGTGCCCGGCCAGCCCGGCGACGTAGTAGGGATAACCGGGCATGGCTTTGCGCACCACCTTGCGTCCATCGGGCAGCGAGACCGACGTCGGCTCGTAGGTCGGCATCGGCGCCATCGCCAGCTCCGGGATGGGCACGACCGCGGGCGTGGGCGTCCCGATCGCGAGCTCGCCGTCGGGCAGGTTCCGGTCTGGCGTGCCCGCCTCGAAGACATCGTGGTTGCGCCAGAGCCCCCACATCCCCTGCACGAAATGGGGATACAGGTGACAGTGGTAGATGGCGTCTCCCGCGGTGAGGTTGCGGTTGCCGCCCCCGCCGTAGCTCATGTCGTAGGTGAAGGCCGCCCTGGGGCCGATGGTCTGGGAGTCGATGTACGCGCTGTCGTCGTTGTTCGGCGAGCGCAGCCACTGGTGGCCGTGGGCGTGGAAGACGTGCGTCTCGGTCGGGCCAGCGTGCAGGTTTCGGATGCGGACAGGGTCGCCGACGTAGGCGTGGGAGACGTTGGCGGGGTCGTCCGGGTAGAGGGCGCGAACCGCGTTGCCTTCCTCGTCTCGCTCGATGTTCAGCGCCGGGTCTCCGTTCGCCCATGAGCTCAGGAAGAACTCCTCGAACTTGCACTCCGCGCAGCCTCGGGTGGGGCCGATCTTCCTCCGGTTGGCGAGGGCGGCCCCGCCGAGGCTGGCCGCGCCGTAGTTGATGCCGAAGCCGCTGCGCACGCTGTGGTATATCGGGTCTCTCTGGAGCTCAGGGAAGGCCTGGACGGAGCCCAGATCGTCGTGGAACATCACGGTGAACTCGCGGAAGTAACCGTAGCTGGCGGACGTCCCGGCCCGGACCTCGGTCTCATCGAAGCCGGTGATGATCGCGTTGAGATCGCCGTGCACGATCTCGCCTCCATCGTTGATCATCCGCAGGATCGGCTCGCCCGACGCGTCGCGCGCGTCGTAGTTGATGAGCGGCGTGCCGTCCGGGTTCCGGGGCCCGACCGAGGCGGCCTGGAGCTCTTCGGCCGTGATCTGAGAGCGGTACGCGACGGCGCCCTTCGGCTCGACGATGACGGCGCCGAACAGCGACTGGGCGATCTGCCGCAGCGGCCTCCCGGTGCCGTCGGCGCCGGCCATGGCGCCACCGCTGTGCATGAGGAACGCGCCCTCGCGGCCGCCGACGAGCTCGTAGGTGCGCGTCTCGCCTGGCGCCGCCAGCGAGCTCTCGTTCTGCCCGACGTTCCCTCCGAGCGCGGCGATGTTCCGGATCTGGAGCCCGACCACGTGGATGGACGCGTCACGCGTCGTCGGGGAGAGGGCCGGGAGCGCCGCGCCGCTCGGCGTCAGCCAGTTCGTGAACGAGATGACGAGCTTGTCGCCGGCATTCATGCGCAGGACGAGCGGCCTCGGGCGCTTGCCTGGCCGCAGCGCGGCGTTGCCCGGGCCGACCGGCCTCGACGGGTCGGCGGCCTCGACGTCCCTCCGGAGCGCGTAGACCATCCCCCCCGGGTTGAACGCGTCATAGCGATCATAGACAATCAGCTGGTCTATCGCGACGACGTCGGCGTGAACGGTCCTCCCCGAAGCTGTCGCATACGACGCGTCGACGACCGCCTGCTCGCCTTGCTCCACCTCCTCGTCGACGAACGGAGCATCCTGGTCCGCGCATCCCATGGCGACGCTCATCGCTGCGGCCAACTTGAGCCCTCGCAAACGCCTCATCAACACGTAAACCTCCCTATTCCAACTCGAACTAGAGGGGATCGCCCGCGTCGAACGTGCACCGTCCCGGCGCCGCGAGTGGGTTGCAGCATGCCCGAGATGAAACACGGTATGATGCGTCGCGATGTGCTGAGCCCACCAGCACCGTGCTGGTTTGACCGCACGACTTTGCTCGGTCAAGAATTTTCCCAGCTTACGGAATTGCACAAGATCCAAGCCGTGTTCCGGGCGAACACGAGTGTGCCCGACATACGCGTTCTGCGCTCGCCGCCGCCGGAGCGCCCGGCGAGCGACGGGAGAAGACAACGCATCTACCGGGCGATGCAGTCCGGAGGCGGAGCGCCGCCGTGCGGGCGCGGCGTCAGGCGCGCGGGCGGTCCGCCGTCAGAAATCGACGCAGACGGGCTCGTCGATCCGCAGCACGGACTCCTGATCGAAGCGCGCCTTGTAGTCCTCGCGGATGGCCTCGATGCTGTCCGAGGCGGCCTGGCTGCCGTCGTGGAGGAGCATGATCAGCCGGCTGTCCTCGCGGATCAGCTCCTCCGTCGTCGCGAGGTACTGGCCGTCGACGTCGAACTGCGTCAGCCCGTCGCGGAAGCGCGGGGTCACCACCGTATCGACGAACTCCTGCCACTCCTCCTGCGTGACGTCGGGCGCGTCGAACCGATCCATCCCGAAGAAGAGCTCGGTGCGGATCATCGGCGCCCCGCTGTCGCAGGTCGCCTCGCGCGCCGGCGCTCGGCTGTCGTCCGCCGCGGCGCTGCCGCAGCCGGCGGCCGCGAGGAGCACGGCGAGGAGGGCGCGCGGGATCGATCGGTCGGGCATGGATGCTTCCTCCGCGGTGGGGGCGTTCGGTCGCACGATGGCGTGCGACCCGCACGCTATCACAGCCGCCGCGGCGGATTAGCTGAGGTTGTACGCGACCATCGCGATGCCCGCCGCGATGAGGACGATGCCGCCGATCTGCACCGCCGTGAGGGTCTCGCGCAGGTAGTAGACGGAGAAGACCGAGATGATCAGGAAGCCGCCCGAGGACATGATCGGATAGGCGACCGACAGGTTGATGCGCTTCAGCGCCAGCACGTAGAACAGGATGTTCGACGCGAAGAGCACGAGCCCGAGCACGAGGTGGTAGTTCGTCGCGAGCGCGAGCCCCTTCTGGACGAGCGACAGGCCCTCCATCGGGGGGACGCGCCGCGCGGCGAGCTTCATGAGGATGTTCGCGGTCGCGTTGAAGACGAGGGCGATGATGAGGAAGAGGTAACCTTGAGCCATGTCTCGTGTGCGGCGCGCGCCGGCGGCGCGCCATTCCCGGGAGACGTCTGGCGCAGCGGGCTGCATGGATCAACCGTGAAGCGCGCGAGCCTTCAACGCGCGAGGTTCGGTGAGCCTCAGGCGGCTCCTGACGGCGAAATCGACGTGGTCGGTCGCCTGCCTCGGTGCGAGACTGCCGCCCGCCATGAGCTCCGAACGCCTCGAGACGCCGTTCGCGCCGACGATCGCCGCGGTGGGGACGGCGCTTCCGCCCCACTACGCAACGCAGGACGAGACGTGCGCGGGGCTGCGCCGGCTCTGGGCCGGCAAGGGCGACGCGCTCGCGCTCGTCGAGCGGGTGCGGCGGTCGATCGAGGTGCGGGGGCGGCACCTCGCGCTGCCGATCGACGCCTACTATGCGCCCTCGACGTTCGCCGCGCAGAACGGCCGGTGGAGCGCGTGCGCGATGGAGCTCGGCGAGCGCGCCTGTCGCGCCGCGCTCGATCGGGCGGGCCTCGGGCCCGAGGACGTCGATCACATCATGTTCGTCTCGGTCACCGGCATCTCGGCGCCCAGCCTCGACGCGCGGCTCGTCAACCGGCTCGGCTTCCGGCGCGACATCAAGCGCACGCCCGTCTTCGGCCTCGGGTGCGTGGCCGGCGTGGCCGGCGTCGGGCGCGTCACCGACACGCTGCGCGCCTTCCCGGGGCAGACGTCGCTGCTCCTGTCCGTCGAGCTCTGCTCGCTCACGCTGCAGCGCGACGACACCTCGGCGGCGAACGTCATCGCCGCGCAGCTCTTCGCCGACGGCGCCGCCGCCGTCGTGGCGCGCGGCGCGCAGGCGGCCCGCAAGAGCGGCCGGCCTGGCGGCGCGGCGGTGCTCGACGCGCAGGCCGTCTTCTACCCGGAGACCGAGCACATCATGGGGTGGGACGTCGTGGACACCGGCTTTCGGGTCGTCCTCTCCGCCGGCGTCCCGGCGCTCGTGCGCGAGCACGTGCGGCGCGACGTCGACGCGTTCCTCGCGCGGCACCGCCTGTCGCGGGGCGACGTCCGCCACTGGATCGTCCACACCGGCGGGCCGAAGGTGCTCGAGGCCGTCACCGAGACGCTCGAGCTGCCCGAGGACGCGCTCGCCCGCTCGTGGCGCTCGCTGCGCGAGATCGGCAACGTCTCCTCCGCCTCGGTGCTGTTCGTGCTGCGCGACGTCCTCGACGAGGCGAGCGCCCGGCCCGGCGACTACGGCGTGATGATGGCCTTCGGCCCCGGCTTCTGCTCGGAGCTCGCGCTGCTGCGATGGTGACCTCGGCCCAGCTCTACCTCGCCTTCCTCGGCGCCGTGTCGCTCGAGCGCCTGGCCGAGCTCGTCATCTCGCGCCGCAACGCGCGGCGCGCCTTCGCCAAGGGCGGCGTCGAGGTCGGCCAGGCGCACTTCCGGGCGATGGCGCTGATGCACACCGCCTTCCTCGCGGCGTGCGCGCTCGAGGTCGCGCTGCTCGACCGGCCGTTCCCGGGGCTCGTCGGGCTCGCGGCGCTGGCGGCCGCGCTGCTCGCGCAGGCGATGCGGTACTGGGTCATCGCCACGCTGGGCGAGCAGTGGAACGTCCGGATCATCGTCGTGCCCGGCGCGGCGCCGGTCTCCGGCGGCCCGTACCGCTACCTGCGCCACCCGAACTACGCCGCCGTGATCGTCGAGATGGTCGCGATCCCGATGATCCACGGCGCGTGGCTGACCGCGCTCGTCTTCAGCGCCCTCAACGCGCTCGTGCTCTCGGTGCGCATCCGCGCCGAGGAGGCGGCGCTCGGGCCCTCGTACGCGGCGGAGATGGGCGGCCTGCCCCGGCTCGTGCCGGGCCGCCGCCCCGCGCCGGAGCGCCCCTCGGCGCCGTGAGCGCGCGGTCCGACATCGCCGACATCGCCGTGGTCGGCGGGGGGCCGGCGGGCCTCGCCGTCGCCATCGGCTGCGCGCGGCGGGGCCACGACGTGCTCGTCCTGGATCAGGCCGCGTGGCCGATCGACAAGGCGTGCGGCGAGGGCGTGATGCCCGAGGGCTGCCGCGCGCTCGAGGAGCTCGGCGTCCTGTCCGAGCTCGATCCGGCCGAGCGGGCGCCGATCGAGGGCATCCGGTACCTGCGGCCGGACGGGCTGCGCGTCGAGGCGCCGCTGCCGGCGCCCGGGGGGCTCGGCGTGCGCCGCACCGCGCTGTCCGCGGCCCTGTCGGCGCGGGCGCGCGCGGCCGGCGCGCGGCTCGCGGCGGGCGAGCCGCTGGTCGCGGTCGAGCGGACGCGCGCCGGCGCGCGGCTCGTCACGCGGCGGCGCGCCGTCGAGGCGCGGTACGTGGTCGGCGCCGACGGGCTCGGCTCGCGCGTGCGCCGCGCGCTCGGCTGGGACGCGCCGCCCGCGGGGCCGCGCCGGCTCGGCCTGCGCCAGCATTTCCGCTGCGCGCCGTGGTCGTCGTTCGTCGAGGTGCACCTCGGCGACGGGGTCGAGGCGTACGTGACGCCCGCGGGCGCGCAGCGCGTCGGCGTCGCGTTCCTGTGGGACGGCGATCGCCTCGAGGGGCGCGCGTCGACCGAGCGCCTCGTGCGCCGCTTTCCGGCGCTGGCCGAGCGGGTCGCGGGCGCGCCGGTCGACTCGACGGCGCGGGGCAGCGGCCCGCTCGAGCGCGCGTCGTCGCGGCTCCACGACGACCGCTTCGTGCTGGTCGGCGACGCGGCGGGCTACATCGACGCCATCACCGGCGAGGGGATCTCGCTCGCGCTCGTCGGCGCGGCCGCGCTGTCGACCGCGCTCGACGCGGCCCTGCGCGGCGGCGGCGCGGCCCCGCTCGCGGCCTATGCCCGCGTGTTCCGGCAGGCCTTCCTGCGCTACGCGGTGGCGACGCGCGCGGTGCTCTTCATCGCGCGGCGCCCGCGGCTCCGGGACGGGCTCCTCTCCGCGCTCGCGCTCGCGCCCGGGCTCTTCCGGCACGCGGTCGGCGCGGTGCTGCGCCCGCGCTGAGCTCACGTGCCCGACCGACATGTACGTCGGTTGCGCGCGGCAGATCCGGCTGATAGTTTTAAATTGGCTCAACCACGACGCATACCATCTTAGCGAGCAACGAGAAGAAAGCGCGACGTCCGTCAGACGGCATGCATGCTCGATGTTCGGCGCCATGCAGCAGCATCTCCCGCCGAGGAGCGACGGGCGGCCGATGGCGCGTGCCGGATGAAGCCGCGCTCTCCTGCGTGCAGCGGCCGGCTTCGATCGGGTAGATACGGCTCTCGATCTCGCCCTGATGGGTTGCCCGTGCCTCTCGTTCCTTGAGCGTGGATTTCGCGCCTACGAGGCCGATCCGACGCGTGAGAAATCCGGCGTCGTAAACGGAACGCCTTGAAAGAAAGGCTCGGCGTGGCGACTCGTCCGGGTTGCTATGACCAAACGAAGGCACACGCCGAGCACCTTGAAGGTGCGCCGGCGCGAGCTCGGGTTCAAGAGGAAAGGCGACGGGCATCGCCAGGAGCGAATCCGGCGGCCGGACCCTCGCAGGATTCACGTCGAGCTCACGGAGAAGAACCTGACCGGAGTCGCAGGGCTTGCCACTTTCGGTGCCTTCATTCGCGAGCTCGGCCTCGACGCGACCCTGAGCCGCAGGTTCTCCCGGCTCAAGACGGGCCGCTCGGTCATCTACCCCATGGCCGCGCAGATGCGCCTGCTGATGGACAGCGCGCTCGCCGGTGAGGAGCGCGTCTTCGGCATCGAGGCGCTCGCCGTCGATCCGCTCTTCGTGCATCTCGCAGGCGGGGTCGTCCCGAGCATCGACACCGTCTACCGGGACCTGTGCCGGTTCGACGAGGATGCGCTCGAAGCGCTGCACAGCATGGTCGTCGACCACGGGCTCGCCCTCGTTGCTCGCCGAAAGCACCGGTTCCTCCATATCGACGTCGATACGACCGTGGAGCCGCTCTTCGGCATGCAAGAGGGGGCACTTCCGGGCCCGAACCCACGCTACCACGGCCGGCCGAGCTATCATCCGATCCTGGCGCGCATCGCCGAGGTCGAGGCCATCGTCGGGGCCAAGCTGCGACCGGGCGATACGAGCTTCGGCGAAGCCGATGTGCCCTTCGTCGAGGAGTGCATCGACCGGGCGCGCGCCGCAGTGCCGAGCGCGGCCATCTACGTGCGGATCGATGGCGCAGGGGATTGCAGCGCCTTGATGCACGCCGTCGCCGCGAAGGGATGCTTTTTCCTGACCAAGGCGCGGATGAGCCCCGATATGGTGGGCATGGTCGCATACGCCACCGGATGGCGTACCATCGACCGGGATGCCGACGGTCGTCCTCGAAGGCAGGTGACCGAGGTCCCCTTCCGGCGCAGCGGTTGGCCGGAGGGGGTCCGCGTGATCGCCGTACGCACACGCGACCGGGACAACGGCAAGCAGATCTACCTCTGGGAGGGCCTCGACTACACGGTGCAGGTCTTCCTGACCAACGAGCCGGTCGAAGCGCCGGAAGACGTCGCGGCGCGGTATGACCTGCGCGCGGGTATCGAGCCGCTCATCGGCGATCTCAAGCATGGGTGGGGATGCGGTCGCGTGCCGAGCCATAGCTTCAACGCCAATCACGCCGCGCTGCTGCTGAAATTGCTGACCGCTAACCTGAATCGCCGCTATGTGCTGGAGCACGTTCCGCACCTGGCAAGCTGGCGAACACCGTGGCTGCGCCGAGCGCTGATCCTCGTCCCGGGGCGGCTGGCCCGCTCGGCTCGGGGCACGAAGCTGCACGTGCCAGAGCGCTCGCAGCTCGCCCGCCGGCTGAATTGAGTCCGGAACCAGCCGAAATCACGGTGGGGGGTAAGGGGGGCGTGTGCCTTCGCGACGCGCTGAGCGCGTTCAATTGTAACGGACGTCGCATTCGTCGGCGAATCGCCGCTCGCGCATCGCCGTCGGCCCGCTCGTGCCCCGTGGGCGCGAAATCCAGGTTGAGTGGCCGCCGTCCCGACGAGCATCGAAGCGGCATTGTCCGCGATGGTGTCTCTGAGGACCCGTTCAAAGGAGCCTTGCATGCATCGTTCACCCGCGAGATGGGCGCCCATCGCCTTCGCTGTCACAGCCGCCTGTCTGCTCGGAGGCCGAGCGTCCGCGCAGCCGGAACGTCCAGGAGATCCGCCGGACAGAGATGCGGTCCTCGACCGGGACGCCGTCGCTCTGGACGGCGGTGGCCTAATTTGCCCCGGAGTGATTCACATGAAGGCGGGAAGGAGGGAAGATCATTGATCTTTTCTTCCCGCCTTCCCGCCTTCATGTTCAAATTAGGCCACCACCCTCTGGACGCGGTCGCCAGAGACTACAGCGACCCCGCCAGGAGGCCGCCGGAGCAGGGCGGGCCCACGCGCGCCTCACGGGCTCTCGCGATCGTCCACGCGGCGATCTACGACGCGGTGAAAACTACAACTTCTGGCGGCCGATCATCGGGATCCGTCTCGCCAACATCGATGGAAACCCGCTCACGGTGCAGGACAGGCATTGGACGCCCCTCGCATCCCCCGGTAGCAACGGGGGCCCGCTGCACGAGACGCCGAATTTCCCGTCGTACCACTCCGGACACGCGAGCCTCGAGGCTGCCATGTTCCAGGTGCTGAGCCGTTATTATCATACGAATCATGTACCCTTCTGCTTCGTGTCCGACGAGTTCAACGGAAGAACGACGGACGCGCGAGGCGACGTCCGCCCCGGGATCGAGCGCTGCTACCCCGGATTCCGCCAGGCGGTTCATGAGGTCGCGACCAGCCGCATCTACCTGGGCGTCCACTGGAGGTTCGATGCGGAGAACGGGATGCGCCAGGGCAGAGCTGTCGGAGACGCCGTCTTCGAGGGGGTGCTCCAGCCGCTCGATTGAAGGCTTCGCCGAGGGGCGTCCGGTGGACGGCCGTCCGCTCCTCTCGGCGGGCGTGTCCCCTGGTCCGGGCACCCGTTCGGCCTGCTTGCTCGCGCGCCGTGACCGCGGTGCGCCGCCGAGCGGAGCGGAACCGGGTCTGTGCCGGGCGCGTCCGCCCCCACCCGGCGCTCGCGAGCGTCCCGGACCTGCCTCGGACCCGGCGCGCGCCTTGTGGGACCAGGACCGCTCGGATAGGCTCCCGCCGCTCAGCGCACCGGCGCGAGGAGGATGGATCCGGATGATCCGGCGAAAAGGAGCCTGCCAAGTGCAATTGCCTGCTTTGGGTATCGCAGCGGTGAGCGCGGAGGGGAGCGCCGGGGTCGCCCGTCCCCTCCCCGTCCGCGCCGGCGGCATCGGACGCCGCCTCGTCGCGCTGCTCGCGCCCGCGCTCCTCGTCGGGTGCGGTTACACCGAGTTCGAGATGCAGGCCCAGCTCGACCGGTCCGAGCGCCTCCAGCGCGAGCTGCAGACCAGCCAGCAGCGCGTCCGCCAGCTGGAGCAGGACGTCGCGCGCGGGGGCGCCGCGGCGCCGCCGCGAGAAGATCCGCTCTCCGCGGAGGGCATCGATCTCGGCACCGGGCCGGGCGCTGGGGCGCATCGCGGCGAGGCGGCCGGGGCTCGCTCGCCGTCCGATCGCGACAATGGCGTCCTAAGGGCGTTCCTCCCGGTCGCCGCCGGGGACGTCACGGTCGCGCCGCGCGACGGCCGCGTGGTGATCTCGATCCCGACCCGGGTGCTGTTCAAGGGGAACCGCGACGCGCTCTCCCCGGCGGGCGAGAAGATCCTGCGGGACGTCGCCGCGATCATCCGCAGCCATGAGCCGCTCAAGGGCCTCGACTACAAGGTCGTCGGCCACACGGCGGGCGGCGCGCCGGGCGTCGCGCCGGGCGTGGCGTGGCGCAATGGCTGGGACGTGACGGTCGCCCAGGCGCGCGCCGTGCTGCTCTTCCTCGCGCAGCCCAAGGAGGCTGGGCTGCCCGTCGCGCGCTTGAGCCTGGCGAGCTTCGCCGACCTGCCGCCTGCCGACGCGGGCGGCGGCGCCCCGGCGCAGGCGCCGGAGCCGCGCCTGGAGATCGTGGTGGAGGGGACGGCGCAGATCGCCGAGAGCCCGGCCGGCGATGCCCGGCCCGCCGGCGAGGCGCCTCGCCCCGCCGGCGAGGCCCGCCCCGCCGGCGAGGCCCGTCCGGGCGCCGGCGTGAAGGGCGGGGACGACACGTATCCCTGAGACCGAGCCGCGCGCGGCCGAGGGCATGCGGCCGCGGCGAGCCCCTCATGCGCCGCGCAGCACCTCGACCCTCCTCCTGAGCGCCCCGGCGTCGCCGAGCTCGCCCAGCACCGCGCGCACCGCCTCCGGCGCGGCGGCCGCCACCGCGTCGTGGACCCGCGCCCGCAGCCGCCGGCCGCTCGCGGCGAGGTACGCGGCCGCGAGCGCCACGGCGACCTCGCCGTCGGCGCCGCCGCGCTGGAGGAGCGACCCGGCCAGCGCGCAGAGCGCCTCGATCGCCTTGGCCACCTGCGCGCCGTAGATCGGGTGGGCCGAGTCGACGCCCTGCTCACTGCACGCCGCGAGGCACCGCGCCGTGCTGGTGAGCCGGCCGAGATCGGTCGGCTCTCCGCGCTCCCAGAGCCCGGACGCGAGCTGCTCCTCGAACATGCGCCCGAGGCCGGCGCCCTGGGGCTCGGTCCCTCCGGGAGCAGCGCCCGGCGCCGGCGCGGGGGGCGCGCCCGGCCCGGACCCGTGCTGCTGCCCCGCGGGTCCGCACCGCGCCACCGCGCCGGCAGGGGCCGCGGCGCTCGGCTGGAAGAGCTGCTTCGCGCGCGACAGCAGGCCGCGGGCGGCCGGCGCCGAGCTGCCCTCTGCAGCCCTGGGCGCCGGCGCCGACATCGCCACGGGCGCGGGCGCCGAGGCCCTGGCCTTCATGAAGGGGCTGGCCTTCATGGAGGGAGGCATCATCATCGGACCGCCCATCGCGGCGAACGCGGCGGCCGGCGCCGCCGGGCCGCGGCCGCTCATCCCCCACCCCGCCGGAGCGCTCACCGGCACCGGCCTCGCCTCGGGCTGCCCGTGGGCTCGCCGGTCGCCCGTGCGCCGCTCGATCACCACGAACGACGCGTGCTTCGAGGCGACCCGGTGCCGGACCGCGAGGTCCACGATGCGCTTCCGCATCGCCTCCGCGCGCTTGCCCGACATCCCGCGCTCCGACGCCTCGAGCTCCCGCACGCGCGCGCCCGCCCACAGCGCCTCGAGCCCGGGCCGCGACGCCTCCGCCTCGAGCTCGACCGGCACCGCGAGGTGGAAGCGCTCCCCGCGCAGGCTCCCGCGCAGCTCCACGCGCCCCACCCCCGGTCGCTCGTAGCGGCCGTAGAGCACCCACGGCTCGCCGTCGACCAGCGCCGGGAGCTCGGCCGGCGAGAGCTCGCCGACGTCGACGCCCTCGAAGCGCGCCTCGAGCCCGGTCACCCGGATCGCCGTCGCCCGCGCGAACTGCGCCGTCACCTTCTCGTCGATGCGCTCGCCCGGGTGGATGAGCTCCGCGGCCCCCTGCGTCCGGCGCGCGAGATCGTTCACGAGCAGATCGCTCACGTTCGTCCCGATCCCGAACGTGTAGACCCGCACCCCCTCGCTCTGCTCGGCGACCCGGTCGACGATCTCGGCCTCGTTGCCCACCTGGCCGTCGGTCAGCAGCACGACCACGCGGTCCCGATCCTTCACGACCACGCGGTCCCGCCCCTTGTCGCGGAGCATGCCCGCAGCCGCGAGCAGCGGCTGCAGCATCTCGGTGCCGCCGGACGCCACGAGGCCCTCGACGAACGCGTCCGCGGCCTCGAGGGTCCGCTGCGTGAACGGAACGAGCGACGGCTCCATCGCCCGGAACGTGTTGGAGAAGGCGATCACCCCGAACCGGTCCCCCTCGGCGAGGTGGCGGAGGCACAGGCGGAGCGCGCGCTTCGCCTGGTCGATCGACTCGCCCTGCATCGAGCCCGACACGTCGACCACGAACACGACGTCGCGGCGGGCGGGCGACCGCTTCGCGTCGAACAGATCCGGCACGACGGTGAGCGCGAAGGTCCCCTCCTTGCCGGCGGCCCGGTCGCAGACGATCCCCGCCTGGACGCCCGGCGCGCCCGTGGCGATGAGCACGATGTCCCGATCGAGCGCGGCCTCGTCGCCCCGGAGCGACACGCGCTGCCGCCCCCCTCCCTCGCGGCGCACGGCGAGCGCGTGCGAGGGGCTCTCGATCGCGACGTCGCGCCCCAGATCGAAGACGATATCCACGGTGATGCCGTAGTCGACCCGCGCGATCTCGGGCGAGATGCGGTCGGCGTCGGGCACCTGGTCGGTGGGCTCGTGGGCGCCGTGCGCGGTCCGCTCGCCCCCGGCCTTGCCGGGGATGTAGCGGGGCGCGACAAGGGTCGGGATCATGAGCCGCAGCGCCCCCTCGTCGGCCTGGAGCGGCTGCACGAACGCGACCTCGACGACCGTCTCCTCCCCGGGCAGGAGGTTGCCCACGCTGGCCGTGAACACGTTGCGGCGCTCCTCGTCGAGCAGCGCCGCGCCGTGGCCGGCGGCGACCGCCTCGTCGTAGGCCTGGAACGCCTCTTCCCGCTCCTTGACCTCCCCCTCGAGCCTCCGGCCGGCGCACTCCATGGCGAAGCCCGCGATGCTCGCCTCGCTCGGCAGCGGGAAGGTGTAGATCGCCTCGATCGGCCGGCGCTCCTCGTTCCTGTAGCGCTGCCGCACCACGAGCCGCGCCGCGCCGCCGAAGACCTCCCCCGAGAGGGAGACGCCGAGCAGCGGGACCGGGTGCCCCTCGGAGGAGCGTAGACACGAGCACGGCGTCGCCGCCGGAAGCGAGGGATCGATGGACGGGATCATCGCGAGCCTTTCGGGGCAAGGGTTGCGTAACGAGACTCGATATCGAGGGCGATGCGCCGCGATCGCTCCGGCGCGTCGCTCCGCACGTGGAGCTCGACGCCGTCGGCGATCTCGACCCGCTCCCAGCGCTCGCCGCGCGGCGCTCCGGCGGCGGGCGTCGACGCCGCGGCCGCCTCCGCCGGACCGGCGCAGCCGCCCGCCTTGGTGGGGGGCGGCGCCCCCGCGGCGATGCGCTCGATCTCCTCCAGGCCGGCGCCCGCGAGGCGCGCCTGGATCTCCTCGAGCGGCAGGTGCGCCTGCTGGAGGACCTTGATGGCGCGGAGCCGGACGAGGTGCTCGCGCCCGTAGGAGGTGTCCTTCCCGCGGAACTCGGGCGCCGGCAGGAGGCCGCGCTGCACGTAATACCGCACCGTGCGCGGCGCCACGCCCGCCTCGCCCGCGAGCTCGTCGAGCTTGTACGTCATCACGACGAGCATCCTGATTCACGACACTTCTACTGTCAAGTAGACACCCACAACCGCCGCGCGCCTCGCGCCGAAGGGCGCGCCGCCGGTGTGGACCGGGGCGCCGGTCTCCGCCGCAAAGCTGCTCCCGTGGGCGGCCCGGGGAGGATCGGTGAGCTGCGCGTCGTACTCGCCGACGGCGTCGGTCGATGGACGGCGTCGGAAACGTGTGATGTCCTGACAAATTCGGCGCACCTCGGCCTTCACGTGAAGGACCGGGTGCGGTCAGGGCATCAAGCGTTTCGTGCTGGAGAGATGAGGAGGTCCGCGGCTCACATGAAGCTTTCGAAATTCGCGCTCTTTGGGATGATCGCTCTCGCCGGGTGTTCAGCAGGAGAGGGAGGAACGCAGGACGAGGACACGGGGCAGATCGAGCTGAACCTGATCGGCGCTGCGGCGTCGGGCAACGTGTACCGTCTGCGCGACGGGATCGTGATGGTCCAGGGCCCTCAGAACACGATCTTCTTCAACACCGAGGACGACCCGAACCGCTTTCGCCTGAGCGCGGACGTCCCGCCGGGCAGTTATTACACGTTCCTTCAGGAGGGCTGGCGGCTCGAGCGCCTGAACCTGGACAACACGATCGAGCCGGTGGAGGCGCAGTTCCTCTCGCCGAACCCCCAGTGGTTCAACGTCTACGCCGACCAGAACACGCTGGTCCCGCTGCGCTTCCGGGTCGGCGGGGACGACGTGGTGCTCGACCGGGGCTCGTTCGACATCGTGATCGAGGTCGAGGAGGCGCCCTCCGCGTCGACGCTGTGCACCGACGACAGCCAGTGCGGGCCGGGCGAGACGTGCTGCGTGGCGGGCTTCGTCGGCACCTGCACGCAGCTCGGGGCGGGCGAGGCGTGCCCGCTGCCCGACCTGACCGTCTCCGCGGACGTGGCGCGGTTCAGCCTGAGCATCGGCCACGAGAGCTTCCCGGCGGACAGCTGCGCGATCGTGGAGGGCTGCGTGGGCGGGGCGGGCGACCGCCGCCTGATGCGCTTCTCGACCGAGACGCCGAACGTCGGTGAGGCGGACATGATCCTCGGCGATCCGACGGCCGTCGACGGCTTCGAGTACTCGGCGTGCCACGGCCACTACCATTTCGAGGGGTATGCCCGGTACGAGCTCCTCGACGGGACCGGCGCGGTCGTCGCGACCGGCCACAAGCAGGCGTTCTGCCTGCTCGACAGCTCGCCGGTGGGCATCCCGGGGGCGCCGTCGACGCCGCGCTTCCACTGCGGCTTCCAGGGCATCCAGCGCGGCTGGAGCGACGTCTACAGCTCCGGCCTCGACTGCCAGTGGGTCGACATCACCGGCGTGAGCCCGGGCGACTATCTCCTCCGCATCACGATCAACGCCGATCGCACGCTGCCGGAGAGCGATTACGGCAACAACACGATCGAGGTCCCCGTGACCATCCCGGAGGACGGACCGACGGTGCCCGGGGATCCGCTCTCGGCCTGCTCCAACCCGATGGGCGGCGAGTGGCGCGACTGCGGCTGGTCGATCGCGCCCGGCTACGAGGCCGTGGCGTGCGACCCGAACACGGTGTTCACCGTGGGCTGCGGCTGCCCTGGCGGCACCTGCGTGAACGATCCGATGATGCGGGTGTGCGACGGCGCCTCGGCGTGCACCGCCGCGGCGGCCCTGTCCTCGGTGGATGACGCGTGCGGCTACTGCCCGCAGACGCAGTTCGTCTGCCCGGAGAGCGGCGTCTACACGGTGCTCGTCGCGTCGTACAACGCGATGGCCTCGTTCACCTGCGACGTCTCCGCCACCGTCGCGACCCCGTAAGCCGCGGCCTCGCGCCCGGTCCATCTCCTCCTCACGGTCCGCCCGCGCGCGTGCTACGAGAGCGCCGCGCGGGCGGCGGCGCGCTCGCGGGGCGGCGGAGGGCCGTCCAGCTGGGCGCGCCCCGCGTCCGGCCGCAGGAGACGCGATGCGCCTTCTTCGAGGCGGCGATCCGGCGAAGGGGAAGTGAGCGTGTCGTTCGGCGTAGACCGTGGTTGATGCCGGCGGCTGCCCTCTTCGATATCCATGGCGCGGCGATGAGCTTTCTCCGGAGATCCACGGCGGCCGCGGCGCTGCTCGCGAGCGCGCTCGCGCCGAGCCTCGCCGCTGCCGCGCCCGACGCGCCGCTGCCCCATGCGAAGCCGCCGGCCGAGCCGTCCGCCGAGGCGCCGCCGGCTGGGCGCGAGGCGCCGCCGGCTGGGCGCGAGGCGCCGCCGGCTGGGCGCGAGGCATCGCCGGCAGAGCCGCCCCGCGGCGCGCCGCCGGCCGAGTCGCCACGGGATGCACCGCCGCCGGACGCGCTGGTCCCGCCGACGCCGCTCACGCCGCTCGGCGCCGACTACCCTGCTGGCGCGCACGGCGACGCGCTGGTCCGCCTCGTCCTCACCGTCAACGCGGACGGGACGGTCCGCTCCGCGGTCGCCGAGGAGGGGCAGGAGCCGTTCGCCTCGGCCGCCGTCGCGGCCGCGACGTCGTTCCGCTTCGCGCCGGCCACCCGGAACGGCGCGCCGGTCGCCGCGAAGATCCGCGTCGAGGTCCGCTTCACCGAGGCCGCGCCGCCCGCGCCGCCCGACGCCTCCGCGCCTGCGGCGGCGGCTCCGCCCACGCCCGGCGGCGGCCCAGCCCGGGCGCAAGTGCCGCCCCCGAGCGCGCCGCGATCGCTCGAGGTCACCGTGCATGGCGAGCAGCAGGCGCCCGGCGTCTCCAGCTTGAGCCGCGGCGAGGTCAGGATCGTCCCCGGCGCGTTCGGCGACCCCTTCCGCGCGATCGAGATGCTCCCCGGGGTGACCCCGCTCGTCACGGGGCTGCCGTTCTTCTACGTCCGCGGCTCGCCGCCGGGCAACGTCGGTTATTTCCTCGATGGCGTCCGCGTCCCCTACCTCTATCACCTCGGGCTCGGGCCCTCCGTGGTCCATCCCGGCATCGTCGATCGCGTCGACCTTTATCCGGGCGGCTATCCCGCGCGTCACGGTCGGTACGCGGGCGGGATCGTCGCTGGCGAGACGACGCCGCCGCTCCCGTACTGGCACGGTGAGGGCATGCTCCGGCTCGTCGACGTGGGCGGGCTCGTCGAGGGTCCGTTCGCCGGCGGCCGCGGGGTCGCGCTCGTGGGCGGCCGCTACTCCTACACGGCGCTGCTCCTCTCGCTGGCCGCGCCCGAGGCGGCGCTCGACTACTGGGATTATCAGGCCCGCCTGTCGTACGAGGTCGCCTCGCAAGGTCGGGTGAGCCTCTTCGCGTTCGGCGCGCACGACTACCTCGGAGACGAGTCGGCCGGCGAGACGACGACCCTCTTCGACACCACATTTCACCGGATCGATCTCCGGTACGACCATGCCTATGGCCAGGGCAGCGCGCTGCGCGGCGCGGTGACGCTCGGCCACGACGAGACGGGGATCGAGGGCGGCCAGAAGGCGCTGACGCGGAGCCTCGGCGCGCGCCTCACGCTCGCTCACCGCCTGCGCGACGAGACCGTGATCCGGGCTGGCATCGACGCCGTGGTCGACGACAACGAGCTCGACCTCGGGACCGACGTCGGCGACTCCCGGGGCGGCGTCGCGCCGGACGATGACGATGATGACGTCTCCGTCGGCGATCTCCTGTTGAGCCGCGTCGACTTCACGGCGGGCGGTTACATCGAAGCTGACATTGCGATCACCCCGCGCCTGCGCATCACCCCGGGGCTCCGGCTCGATCTCTACCATTCGGACGGCGCGGTCGCGCTCGGCGTCGATCCGCGGCTCTCGGCGCGGCTCTCTCTGGGGCGCGGCGTCACGTTCGTGCAGGCGCACGGCCTCGCGTCCCAGCTGCCGAGCTTCGTCGTTCCGATCCCTGGCGTCCGCCCGCGCCTCGACGACGGGCTCCAGCGGAGCTTCCAGTCGAGCGCCGGCCTCGAGTTCGCGCTGCCGGCGGACATCGACGCGACGGTCTCGGTGTTCCACAACGCGTTCTTCAACATGACCGACGCGCTCGGCGCCGTCGGCTTCGGGTCGATCGACGAGGCCTTCACGCTCCGCTCGCTCGGGGCCGCGACCGGCGTGGAGCTGTCGGCCCACCGGCGGCTCACGAAGCGCATCGGAGGATTCGCGTCGTACACGCTGTCCCGCTCCACGCGGAGCATCGGCCGCAGCCGGCAGGTGACCTCGGTCGATCGGACCCACGTGGCGAACGCCGCGTTGACCTACGATTTCGGCCGCGGCTACAGGGCTGGCGGGCGCTTCGTGTTCTATTCCGGGCTTCCCCAGCGGGTCGGCGGCGTGGCGTTCCCGCCGGGCAGCGGCGTCCCCGGGGGGTTGGGGTCGGCTGCCGGCGCGGAGCCCCGGTGGGAGCGGCTGCCGCCGTTCTTCCGCCTCGATGTCCGCCTGGAGAAGCGCTGGTCGATCGGGAAGTCGGGCTGGCTGGCGGTGGTGCTCGACGTGCTCAACGCGACGATGTCGAAGGAGAACATGCCGCGGATGTGCGATGCGTTCGAGCCGTGCCAGCCGACGGAGTTCGGGCCGGTCACCGTGCCGAGCCTCGGGCTGGAGGGCGGGTTTTGACGGCGTGGGGCGAGGTGAGCTTGAAGGGTGCGTCCGGCGGCGGGCGTGTCGGCGGGGCGCGATGCGCCGGTGACCGCGCCTCAAGGTCCATGAGGCCGGTCTCTGGCACCCGGCTCATCTACAGCCGGTCTTGCCGCCGCGGGCGCGTTCGATGATCATTTCATCGCCATGCAGACCATTCTGGGCAAGATCAACGGCACGTTTCTCGTGAACCTGCTCACCCAGTCGTACCCGGTCTCGAAGTCGATCCGAGCCGCGGTCGCGTACGCCGAGCTGCACGAGCCGCTGATCGATCACCTTCGCCGGCATCCCGAGGTTCGCCTGAAATTCTATGGACGGATGGATGAGACCGGCGCCGTCGCGGTCCAGCTCCTAGACTGGTTCCTCAAGAAGGCTCCTCCGACGGTCGAGTGTTTCCTGGTGAACGGCGCCTACCACCCCAAGGTCATCTGGTGGCACGGGTACGGAGCGTACATCGGCTCGGCCAATCTCACGCGTAACGGGTGGGAGAAGAACATCGAGGCCGGCCTCTTTCTCACAGAGGATGAGTTGGAAGACTGCGGAGTCGCCGAGCAGCTCGACAACCTGTTCGAGGAGCTGGACCGGATCTCGCTCCGTTTGACTAACGAGCCGTACGCGAAGCTCGATGATATCGAGAAGGAACGCCGCCGCATCCGGCTGCACATCGACAGCCTCAAGCGAAAGTACGACGATATACTGGGCAAGGAGAAGCCATACGCCGGGCAGACGTTCGTGTTCCGGCCCAGCGAGCGCCCGTCGAAAGCACGTCAGGAGTTCGTGGATGAGTGGCGTGAGACGCTTCAGCTCATGCGGACGCTGTGCCGTGACTTCGATACCATGAAGAAGAGGCCCGTCTGGGTGCCCGCGACGGCGAACCCCACGGTCCACTTCGACCAGTTCCTGCACGGCTACTACTACCACATCGTACTGAAGTCGTTTGACGAGGGCGACAGCGGCGCGAAGGTCGGGTGGCTCTACGAACGCCATAAGGCGTCCCCGGAGCGGGCGCTCGCCACTGCGGCTGACTGGTGGGCCAGCCTCAGCGAGCCTCCCTCGAAGGGCGCCTATGATGAGGCATACTTCATCCGCGAGCGTGCGCCTCGCATGCAAGAGCTACTCACGAGAGCCACGCTCGAAAGCATGACCGAGGAGACGTTCGTGGAGGCCATGATCAACGTATACGCCTTCCGCGACCATGCCCGTCGTATCGAGAACTCAACCTACGGGCTCCCAGCCGATCACCATGAATCTGAGGATGAACGGGTCGAGCGATTTGCGAAGTGGATCTGGACCAGGCACTCCGACACCGGCAAGAGCGTCGTCGATCTCCTCCGGTTCGTCATCTACGCTAGCGATCCCGTCGACGCCGTGGATCGACTGTGGATCGCGACAAGAGATAAACGGTGGAGGCTTCCGCGCCTTGGCAAGAGCTCCCTCGGCGAGGTTCTCGGTTGGGCCAGGCCTAACGACTATCCGCCTCGCAACGACCGCACCAACAAGGCTCTCCGAGCGCTCGGCTACGACGTACAGGTCTTCAAGTAGGTGAGCGCCTCTCCGGATCCGTCGGCACGAGCGGCTTTCGTAGAAGCTGGGCACGCCACCGTTCGACAGCCAGCGCGAGCGTCCCGACCCTCGGTGCTGCTCATCCTAAAGGCGCCCGTGACGAGCAGCGCTTCGAAGCGCGCGAGGTCTACTAGCCGACCGTATGGCGAATTTGTGCGGCATACCGCCTGCCCGCCGCAGCGGCTCGCGACGAGGACGATAGGGCAGTGCCCTCGTCAGGCCCCCTCAACAAGGGTGAGCGGGACGATGACCGAGAACCCTTTCGTCTTCTTGAACGACATCCGATGCACGAAGTTCGTCATGGCATTGGATGGGTCGAGCCTGTCCAAGTTCAGCCGCTCGAACGTGGGGCGGACGAAGTTGACGCCGAGGATCGTCATCGGCCCCTTGTGCCCGGTGCTAACGTCGAGGAGTTCCGTCGAGACATTCACGACGACCCGCTCAACTGGTAGCAGCGCGAAGATCTCACGGGCCACGCGCAATGCACAGCTACATACGTGATCCTGGTAGAGCTCCCAGTAGCGCCCAGCAGGTATGGTCTTCACGGAGAGCTTGCCTGCCGCGGTCAGCCGCCGCTCCTCGGTGGGAACGATCTCCTGGTCGCGCACGGCACAGGTGACGACAATCCCGCCCGGCTGAACCTCGTCGAGCGATACGACGATCCCGAGCTCGCTCAGCTCGTCGAAGGGCGCAAGGTAATCCAGCACTGCCCTGTAGGCTTCGAGATCGTGCGAGAGGACGCCGTGGGCCACGCGGCTGTACCACTGCCACTGGGCCATGGCCTGCTGGTGCTGCTGTAACGCCATGTGATGCTCGGCCTGGTCTCCCTGTCGCGCCCGCTCGATGTCCTCGGTCAGCGCTTGTCTTCGCCTGACCTCCTGCTTGAACAGCTTCTCTGTGAGCGACGGCTCGTAGGTCTGGAGCGCATGCTGTGCCGCCGCTTCTTGGCGCCCGCTGAACACGGGCGGCTGCGGCGTAAGCGCCCGACCAACGCCATCGTGACCGCCCGTGCGGCGCCGGTTAGCTGTTCCCATCGCGACGAAGGAGGAAGCGATGGCGACGAGAGTGGAGTGGGCCGAGCGGGTGCAGCGATGGGAGCGGAGCGGACTGAGCGCCGAGCAGTTCGCACGGCGCGAGGGGTACAAGGCCAAGCAGCTGTACTGGTGGCGCTGGAAGCTGCGGGCTGAAGTGGCCTCCCAGCCGTCGCCTCCGTCGGTGGAGGCGCCGCGCTTTCTGCCGGTGCACGTGGTGGCCGACACATCGCCGGCGGCGGCAGAGCCGATCGAGATCGCGCTGCCCAACGGCCGGGTGGTCCGTGTTCGGCCGGGCTTCGACCCGGCCACGCTCGAGCGAGTGCTGGCGCTCGCTGCCGAGGAGGTGCCGTGCTGACGCTGCCGCCGTCGGTGCGCGTGTACGTCGCGGCCGAGCCGACCGACCTGCGGAAGAGCTTCGATGGCCTTTCGGCGCTGGTCGCGCAGTGCTTCGGAGCCGATCCGCTCTGCGGGCATCTGTTCGTGTTCAGGAATCGGCGAGGCGACCAGATCCGGATTTTGTTCTGGGATCGCACTGGGTACATGCTTGTGGCGAAGAAGCTGGCGTGCGGAAGGTTCCACTTGGCGCGCGACGTGCCGCAAGGGGCGACGCACGTCGAGGTCGAGTCCGCGGAGCTGTCGCTGATGCTCGAAGGGCTGGACCTGTCGACCGCGACACGGCGCAAGCGCTGGCGCCCGACGAGGGCCGAGACGGAGAAAACTCCGTCTGAAAACGGAACGCCTTGTTTGTCCGGCGCGCCGTGGATACATGGCGCGCCCGATGACCGAGCCGCCCGCACCGCCCGCCAAGCTACCCGTCGACATTGAGGATGTCCGGCGCAAGCTCGAGCAGCTGGCAGCCGAGGGGCGCATCGCGGACCTCATCGAGCTGGTCGTCCAGCTGCTCGTCGGGCAGCGAGACACCAACACCGCGCTGAGCGTCCGGCTGGCCAACGCGCTTCGTGAGCTGTACGGCCGCAAGAGCCAGAAGGTCAGCTCCGAGCAGCTGTCGCTCATGCTCGCGGCGCTCGGCGACGCGGAGCAGAAGGGCGGCGAGCCCGCGCCCGCTCCCTCGAACGAGGCGGCAGCGACAGAGCCGGGCGACGGCCCCATACCGCAGCCGCCTGATCCTCCGAAGCCTCCGCGCGGCCGCGGTGGCCGCGCGCCGCTGCCCAAGGACCTGCCGCGCGAGGAGCGCGTCATCCAGGTCCCTGAGGCCGAGCGCGCCTGCGAGCAGTGCGGGGAGACGAAACAGTGCATCGGCTATCGCACCAGCGAGGTCCTCGAGTTCGTGCCGGCCCAGTTCCGGATCATCGAGGAGAAGCGCGAGAAGCTGGCCTGCCCCGCCTGCCCCGAGGAGGGCGTCGTCACCGCGGCGAGCGAGAAGGTCATGGATCGGGGCCGACCGGGACCGGGCCTGCTCGCGCACATCCTCGTGCACAAGTACCACGATTCGACGCCGCTCTACCGGCAAACGCAGCAGTACGAGCGCAGCGGCGTGTCGCTGTCGCCCTCGACCCTCGGCGACTGGGCGGCGTTCGGGGTCGACGTGCTCACCCCGGTCGCCGACCGCATCTTCGAGCGGGTGGTCGAGGCGTTCTACCTGCATGTGGACGACACGGGCCTGCGCGTGCTCGATCGCGATCATCCCAACGGGGTCAAGCGCGGGCATGTCTGGTCGTTCGCGGCCCAGGTCGATGATGGCACCAAGCTGGTTGCGTTTCGTTATGCCCCGGACTGGAGCTCGAAGCGGCCGGCCGTGATGCTCGCCGGCTTCTGCGGGTACATGCAGGGCGACGGCTACGCCGGCTATGACGCGATGGAGGACGAGGACGGCGCCCCCGTGGTGCCTGACGAGCGCCGTCTCGGCTGCGGCATGCACATCCGCGCCAAGTTCGAGAAGGCGGCGAAGAGCGGCGATGCGCGCGCCGCCATCGCGCTGTCGTACTTCAAGACGATCTACCGGGTGGAGGCCGCCTGCAAGGCCGAAGGACTGGGGCCCGATGCGCGCAAAGAGCGACGCGACGAGCAGTCGCTCGGTGCGGTCGATGAGCTGTATCGGTGGATTCGCGAGCTGCACCCGCGGCTCGTACCGAAGACACCGCTCTACGAAGCGACCCGCTACGCGCTCGGTCAAGAGGCGGCGTGGCGGCGCTGCTTCACCGACGGTCGATTCGAGATCGACAACGGTGAGGCCGAGCGAAGCCTGCGGCGTATCTCGATCGGCCGGAAGAACTACCTGTTTGCCGGCTCGGACAAGGGAGCAGAGCGCCTCGCCCGTGCGTATACCGTCTTCGGCTCCTGCCAGCTGAACGGCATCGACCCGCTGGCGTGGGCCACGGACGTCATCGGCAAGCTGCAAGCCGGCTGGCCGCTGTCGCGCCTGGACGAGCTGCTGCCCGACGCCTGGGGCAAGTCGCCGGCGACCGACGCGTGAGCCGAGGCCCCCCCGGGGGGGGGCGGCGGCTGATCGAACAGATCGCGGGGAGCGCGAGAGCCGCCGCCTGGTGCGCTGCGGCGGCGCGGTCGCGTATGGCCGCGGACGGCCGCGGCTGCGCCGGGCGCCGCTCCGCGCGGGCCTCGCCGCCTGCGAACGCGCGCGCACGGCTCGCAGCGGCGAAACGGCGGAGCGTGCTCGCGGGAGCGCGACGGCACAAGATGGCGCCTGTCGGGCGGTTACGCTGCGGCGGCGCTGCCGCAGCGATCTGTCGCCAATCCCAAGGATTCCAGCACTCTTTGTGGACGGAGACGATGACCTGGAGGTAGTTCTCAAAGAGCGCCACTTCATAGGCCGCCCGTTGTTGCTCTTGCATCCGCTCGGCTGCCGCCATCTGGGCCATCAGTTCGCGACGACGACGGAGCGCGTCGCGCTCCGTACGGCGCCTGGCAGCGGCTTCGGCCCTCTCGATACGACGCGCGGTCGCCACGGTGCTTCGAACGAATCCACGCCAGCCCATGATGGATAGCAGGCTACAACGAACTGGATTCGGCGGTCAACCTGTACGATGACCTACACGGTGGAACCAGCTACGCCGCGTTGGTCTAGCCGCGCCAAGGCTTCGCTCTTCCCGAACCGCTGTCGGCGAGCGCGACCCGACCACGGTTGTGGGCCGAGCGTCAGGGGGAGCTCCCAGCCGACGAACAGGAACCTCCGGCTGACCCGGCTCAACACCGAAAGGGGAGATGCGGTGTCCTCCCCCTGCGCCGAGCGCTGAGACCATTAGCACATGCCCAGAGGGTTGGTCCTCCCCCGCTTCCGCGGACAGTGCCACTATCCCGCGAACGCGGTCACGTAGGTCCTCAATTCGAGCTCGATCGGGCTCATGTAGCAGTCGCCGGCGCGGCTCATGCTCGGGATGAGCCCATGCGCTCCGAGCACCGCACGGTAGTCGTCGCTGGCGTAGGGACTACCGCGGTCCGAGTGGTGCACCAGCCCAGTCGCCGGTCGGCGTGCAGCCAAGGCGAGCGTCAGCGCGGCGAGCGCCAGAGCGCGGTCGTTGATCGCGTTCGCGGCCCAGCCGACCACGCGTCGCGAGAACAGGTCGAGGATCACGGCCAGGTATAGCCAGCCCTCGCCGGTTGGGACGTACGTCACGTCCGTCACCCAGACTTCGTTGGGGGCTTGGGCATCGAACTGCCGCTTGATCACGTTCGGCGCGATCGGGCCCTTGTGCCGCGAGTCGGTGGTGCGGCGGAAGCGCCGCTTCCTGCGTGCCGCGAGGCGTTGAGCGCGCATCAGCCGTGCGATCCGCTTCTTGCCGACACGTATGCCGCGAGCACGCAGCTCTGCATGAACGCGCGGACTGCCGTACCTTCCCGGCTCTTGTGGTGCACGGCCCGGATCTGCACGCCAAGTTGCGCATCGGCCTTGGCCCGCGCCGACTCCGATCGCTTGGCCCATCCGTAGTAGCCGCTGCGCGAGACCAGCAGCACCGCGCACAATACCAGCACCGGGTAGTGCGCCTTCTCCGCGTCGATGAACTCGAACCTCACTCGTTTTCCTTCGCGAAGAAGGCCGCCGCTTTACCTAGAAAGCCTACGCTCCGGGCTGGGCACGAGGCTGGGGCAGCTCGTACCCCAGCTCGGCCAGGCGCCGGAGGTGGTACTTGGTGAGCTTGGCCGCATTGGCGCGGTCGAAATAGTCTGGCCCGAGATCCCGGTACTCCACGCCGTCGCGCAGAACGTAAAACGCGATGACCAGGATGCTGTGCGCCACCGCGGTCGCCGCTCGTTTGGGCCCACGGCGGCGCGCGATCCGGCGGTACTGCGCGCCGAGGTACGTCTTGCGTGATCGTGAGGCAGCCCACGCCGACTCCAGCAGCGTGGTGCGCAGCCAGTTGTTGCCGGTGCCGGTCGCGCCACTGCGTCGTTTCCCCGCGCTCTCGTTGTTGCCTGGGCACATCCGCGCCCAGGAGGCGAGGTGACCTGCGGTCGGGAAGCGCGTCATGTCGAGCCCGATCTCCGACAGCAGGACCTCGGCCGTCCGCTGCGCGACGCCGGGGATGGTCCGGAGCCGTTGCAGCGGCTCGCGGTGCGCTTGGCACAGGTCGACGACCCTGGCGTCGCATGCGGCGATCAGCTCGGCGAGATGGTCGATCTGCTTCAAGAGCTGCTCCAGCAAGAACGCGTGATGGCTCGAGAATCCACCGCGCAGCGCCTCGGCAAGCTGCTCGGCCTTGGGGATGAGCCGGCCCCGGGCGAGCGCCGCAAGCTTCTTCGGATCGCGCTCGCCGGCGATGAGCGCCGCGAGCATCGCGCGGCCGGACACGCCAAGCACGTCGGAGACGACGTTGCTCAGCTTGATGTTGGCGGTCTCCAGCAGCTTGCCCACGCGGTTGGCCAGGGTGGCCTTGTCACGGATCAGGCTCTTGCGATGCCGTGTGATGTCCCGCAGCTCCCGGATCGGGGCGGGCGGGATGAAGCTCGCCCGGATGAGTCCGTGCGCGAGCAGGTCGGCGATCCACTCGCAGTCCTTGACGTCGGTCTTCCGGCCCGGGACGGCCTTGATGTGCCGCGCGTTGGCGAGCAGCACCTCGAAGCTGCCCTCGAGCAGGTTGAAGACCGGCTTCCAGTAGACGCTCGTCGACTCCATCGCCACGTGCGTGCAGCCCTGCTCGGTGAGCCACTGGTGTAGCTCGAGGAGTTCGGCCGTGGTCGCGCCGAACGAACGCACCGTCGTCTTTGCGCGGCCTCGGGGCTCCTGGATCCGGACGCATGCAACGACGGTCTCCTTGTGCACGTCGAGCCCGCAGCAGCGGGCGTACAGGACCTCCATCTTGACCTCCAGCGCGAAAGGCGCCGGGGAGCGTCGCGAAGGGCGATTTTACCTGGCGTGCTCGCTCCTTGCGGAGACGGCAACAATTCAGGGTGCCTGATGCGACGCTCGGGTCCGTTTTTTTTCGGGCTCACGACACCAGTAAGCGTCGACCTTGGCCCGACGCGATCCGCGCCCGCAGTCTACCGGCTTTCATGCTTCGCGGGTGCGCCCCTGCGCATGCCCGTTTTTTTAAGATCTCGCGCTCCATCTCCAGCCGCTTCACGTCGCGGCGCAGCCGCTGCAGTTCCTCACGCTCTGGCGTCGTCAGCGCCCCCGGCGGGCCGTGGCCCGCGTCGGTCTCCGCGCGCTTGATCCAGTCGCGCAGCGCCGTCTCGGTCAGGTCGAGGTCCTTCGCCACCTGGCCGATGCTCCGGTCGCTCGCCTTCGCCAGCCGTACCGCCTCCGCCTTGAACTCGGGCGTGAACGCCCTCCTCTTTCTCCGTCCCATCCCTGCCTCCCGGTGCCGTCGGGGGTGTCGACGGAAGCGGGGGAGGACCATGCTGTGGTTCCCGCCCATCGGGCCGGACGGGCGCAACCAGCCGAGCTACCACGACCGCTACGTGGACGGGCCGCAGGTCAGCGCCCATCGCCTGGAGGACGCCATCGCGGCCATCGCCCGCATCGAGGGGCGCGCGCCCGGCGAAGTGCTGCGCGAGATCGCCGTCATGGCGCAGGTCGCCGACGAGTAGCCACCTATCTGCTCCGCATCCCGCTCGGCACGGCGGGCAGTCACCTGCGGCTCGCTCTGGCTCTCCTCGCTCGCAAACTTCGGAGGCTCCGAGGTTGGCTGGCGGCACGAGCGGCGGCACCATCTCCCGCAGTGTGGGCCGTCGAGAGTGGAGCGCGCGCGCCGACTGTGTGGGCGTCGAAATTTCGACCAGCTCTCTTGATCTCAAAAAATCAAGAGTTACAGTCACACGACACTGTCGTCCCCCCCCGGACAATATTCCATCAACATTGGAATGTCGCCACCCGGTGCCGCCGCGCTAGGGGGTGCGCTCTGAAGCCCCGAAAATAGGCTTAAGTGCGTGTTATTGCTACGGTTTTTGGGTGCGCCATGATGAGAGGTGAGTATGGAGCAACTTGCATTGCCGGTTGAGGTGGTGGCTGCGCGAGAGGTGGACGGCTGGGAACTGGGGGTGCTCTCGGACGGCACTGCGTTCATGACCGAGAGCGGGCTAGCGGCAGCGTGTGGAGTCCACCGCAGGTCGATCGGCAGGCAGGCGACGAACTGGGAGGACGGAAGCAGGACCGGGAAGTTGGCCGACCTCTTCGAGCGCCTCGGAATCACCAGACAGAAGCTCTACATTTCGACCGTCATGAACGGGACGCCCATCAAGGCGTACCCGGACGACGTGTGCAGCGCGTTCTTGGAGTACTACGCGTTCGAGGCCGACCCTCCGACCAGTGCTGCCAAGGACCTCTTCAGAAAGCTGGCTAATGCCTCGCTGCGCATGCTCATATACCGGATGGCCGGCTATGAGCCGGCCGCTGAGGTGCCAGAGCGGTGGAGGCAATTCCACGACAGGCTGATGCTCAACCCGGTGCCGCGGGGCTATTTCAGCGTATTTCGCGAGATGGCAGACCTGACCATCAGGATGATCCACGCGGGGATGGTGATGGACTATCACACGATCCCCGACGGAAGCGTCGGAAGCTGCTGGGCGAAGCACTGGCGCAAGGCCGAACTGGCGTCGAAGTACGGCGCTCCAATAGACCATCCGCACACGTATCCTGAATATATGCCGCAGTCGGAGGCTAACGAATTCGTCACGGCAAAGGTGTACCCGTCTGCGGCCCTCGGCGAGTTTCGCGTGTGGATGGAGAGCGAATACATGCCCGAGAAGTTTCCCAAATACATCAGTGGCAAGGTGGCCAGAGGATCGCTCCCCGAGAGCACGGCAACGAAAGTGCTGGCCGTCTTCTCAGAAGCACGCGTCGAATTGCCGCCCGTCTCTGTGGCGAATGCTCCATCGAAGAGGTCCGCCTAGTCGTCGAACAGCTTCAACTGCACCATCCGGCGCGGCCCCGGCGCGGGCGGCGGCTCTGACGGCGTAGCCGCTCCGCAGAGCGCGTTCTGAAGCGTGCTTGTGGAAGGCGGCCACGTGCGTAGAGTCGCGGTGCGATGACGAAGCGACGGAGCGGGGAGGAGGGAGTCGAAGTCCCGAGCCTGACGACGGCGGTGCTGAAGCTGTCCGCGCCGCATGTCGCGTGGCAAGGCCGCGAGGACGCCCCCGCCCGCGCGAAGGGGCGCCCGCGTGGCGCGGCCGGGCAGGAGGAGCGCGCGGGATCTGCCGAGGCCACAGGCGTGCGGCGCGTAGCCGCTCCGCAGAGCGCGTTCTGAAGCGAGCTTGTGGAAGGCGGCCCCGTGCGTAGAGTCGCGGTGCGATGGCGAAGCGACGGAGCGGGGAGGAGGGAGTCGAAGTCCCGAGCCTGATGACGGCGGTGCTGAAGCTGTCCGCGCCGCATGTCGCGTGGCAAGGCCGCGAGGACGTCCCCGCCCTCGCGAAGGGGCGCCCGCGTCGCGCGGCCGGGCAGGAGGAGCGCGCGGGAGCAGCCGAGCCCGCAGGCGTGGGGCGCCGCAAGAGCGCCGCCCAGCCGTCCGCGGAGCAGGAGGGCGGACGGCGGCCGACCCGAGGCGCGGACAAGCAGCCCCGAACCGAAGCGACCCGAAGGCGCCCCGCCACGACGAGCTCGACGGCGGCCGCGCGAAGCGACGACAGCACCGGCTCGACGAGCCGACGCACCTCGGCGCGGAAAGGACGCGCGCCGGCCTCGGCCGCTCCGGACGCGACGAGCGCTGTGGGTGCGGCGGAAGCGGGCGACGCCGCGCGATCAGGGGTCGCGGAAGGCGAGCCGCGAGCCGGTGATCCGAGCCAGGTCCAGGTACTTGAGCCGCCCCTCGGCGATGAGGCGTTGTCGCGTCGCGACCCAGTTCTTGGGACTCAGGTCGAGGATGCGACTGAGCGGATAGCTCGGAGCCACGGTCAGGATCTCCTGCAAGTACAGCTCGGGGTCGAGCCCGTGCATCTGGCAGGTAGCGATGAGCGACGTGATGGCACAAGACCGGACAGCATGCTCGTCGCTGCCGTGGAACAGCCAGTTGCGCCGTCCCTTGACGACGCGGCGCAGAGCCCTCTCGCTGGCATTGTTGTGGATGGGGATCTCCCCGTTGGAGAGGAACTCGCAGAGCGCCTCCCTCTGGTTGTGCAGATAGACCAGCCCTTCGCGCAACGGCGAATGCTCCGGGACGACCTGCCGCTGCGCCTCGACCCAGGCGAAGAGCTTTTCAATCAGCGGTGCGGACTCGCGCTGCCGGATCTCGAGACGCTCGTCCGGGCTGCACAGGGCGCATTCCTCCTCGACGCGGAAGAGCGCCTGGAGGGTCTGGAGCGCGAACGCCGCCTCCTTGCCCGCCCCGGCCTTGAACGCCTTGAAGAAGCGCCTTCGTGCATGGCTCCAGCAGCCGGCCTCGCGCGCCTTGCCCGGCCCGAACAGCACGTTGTGGTTGGCCGAGGCATCGGCCACGAGCGTCCCCTGGTAGCCGCCGAAGAGCTTCGCGACGGCCGGGCCGTCGTACGTCGGTGTATAGCGAAACAGCACCCCATCGCCCGGCGCGACCAGGACGAAGACATGCCCATAGCGGTGCTTGTCCTTGGCCCGGATGGCGGTGCCCGTCGCATCCATGGCGAACCACGACCTCGAGAGCGCGTCGCTCCAGATGGCATCGGCGATGCGCATCGCGATGCCGCCGCAATCGTACTGCCAGCGTGTCATGTTGCCGCGGCCGATGCGGAAGCCGTGGCGCTCCGACTCCACCTCTTGCCGGTAGTAGGGCGTGTGGTAGTCGAGCTTGTGGACGAACAGGTGGGCCAAGAGGCTCGGATCGGCAAGGCACCTGTCGAGCGGGCGCTCCGGCAGCGCGGCGATCTTCACCGGTCCGCCGCTGTCCTCCGCAGCGTCCGATTCGGGCGTGTAGCGTACGAGGACGCCGTCGACGAAGGGGCTTTGCTTGAAGGACGTGTCCGCGGGGATCCCCAAGAGCTCGTGCTCCTGCACCACGAGCGGCTCGCCGCGCTCGTGATTCAAGACTGGCCCGGCGGCTGGCGAAGGAGCCGGCTCCGCTCCAGCTCCGCTGCTCGCCGCCGGTGTCTCCACCTTGGCCACGTACTTGGGGCGACGCGTGACGATCTCGATGAGGCCGCCACGCCGGTAGCCGAGCGCCGAGCTGTCTTCGACGCCCACACGCTCGAAGCGCTCGATGCCTTTGAGCAGCACCTCCGGCGGCAGCGACTCGATGATCACCCTCGGAATGACACCGATGCGACGGCGCCCATGCTCGTGGCGCTGGACAGGCTTGCCACCTCCGGGATCCGAGCCGGAGGAGGACTCTGCCGTCGCCGCGCGCTCCGGCGGGCTCGCGGGGCCCGGCGGCTGGATGCTGCCGTCGCTCGGGTCCGCATCGGGCGAGGCGCTGTGGGTCTCGGCCTGCGACGAAGTCGGAGCCGGACAGGCATCTGGCTCCCCGGCCAGCGAAAGCCGCAGCTGGTCAGGCGAGACCTGCTCGGAGACGTGGCGCCGGAACCCGATCTCCAGGGTCCGAATCGTCTCCCGCAGCTGTTGATTGTACGCCTTGAGCGACTCGACACTGCGAGCGAGCTCTTGGGCCTGCTGCTCCGCCGTCGAGAGCTTGGCCAGCCTCGCCTCGAGCTCCTGCACCCGCCGGAGCAGCGCGTCGACCACCGACGCGGGGTCGGCGGGGCTGCCCTGTCCTTGTCCCCTGGCCTGGAGATAGCCGAGCACGAGCGCCGCGCCGTCAAGGCGCTCTGTCTCCGCCGACTGCGGCAGCTCGGTCTCACCGGGGCGTGTCGTCGAGGTCAAGGCGCGCCATGGATGCCCCCTGCGCTTGCTCTTGACAAGTACCTTACGTAGAGAAAATTCGCTGCTCCTGGTGAGAATTTCTCGTCGAAGACGGGAATGCGAAACAGCCATGGTGCGCCATCGGCGCCGCGCTCTCGCGAGGTCTTCGGGACGATGCAGCGCGCGTCCTGCTCCATCTCCGCATCGGGCTGCGTCGGCCGCCATCGGGCCGCGCTGGCGCCGGCAGCGCGGTAAACGAGCGCCGGCGCAGACGCCTCAGTGGACCACCCGGCGGCGGTTTGCCAGCTCTTCTATAGGCAGGCCGGCGAGCAACTGCGCGAAGTCCTGTGCTGACAGCTCGATACACTTGCCATCGGCCTCGGTGAACGAGGGCAGAGCAAATGCACCCTTCGAGAGACGTTTGTACAGGATTGTATACCCATTGCGGTCCCACCAAAGTGCCTTCAGCCGGTTGCGCTTTTTATTGAGAAACAAGAACAACGCACCACTGGCCGGGTCCAGGCAGAGCACCTGCCGGGTGGTCGCGGCGAGCCGGTCGAACGCACCTCGCAAGTCCACCGGACCGACCGCCAGGTAGACGGCTATCGTCGCGGGGGTCACCGTCCCCTCCGCAGCGCGTCGATCGCTTCCACGAGGTCGCGCGCGCTGATCCCACATACCTGCATCCGCGTCCCATCGGTAAATGCGACGTTGAGCCGCAAAGGTGGCGCCTCTCGGCGCTCCGGGCGCACCACGACGGGTAGGAACGGAACATGCTGAGCCGCCTTGGGGGCTGTTGGCAACGAACCCTCGTCTGCGCGCTCACCGTCAGCCACCCATCGGTCGGCAGTCATCTTGTGGACACCGAGCTCCGTGGCGATCTGGGTCGGCGTCGCCCCCGCCCGGGAACGCTCCCTGGCGTACGCCTCGGCTCGCTCCCGCAGCTCGCTCGGGTACTTCCCACGGCTCTTCTGCTCTCGATACCTCGACAGCTCTGCACGCAGCTGCACCAGCTCCCTGCTTCCTGGCATCGTACGCTCCTCTTCGCTCGGCGAGGGCACGGCCCTCATCTGACGTCGCGTAGCGTGCAACCGAATCTGGCCAGGGAAAAGACGCGGTCTGCGGAGCGGCTACCTAGGGAAAAGACGCGGTCCGCGGAGCGGCTACCTCGGGGAGCTTCATCGCCTGGTCGAGGAGTTCTTCGGCCAGGAGACTCATGGCCAGCAGCGTAGCAGATGCGGCGGCGCAGAGCGGAGGGACGTCCGACCTGAGGGTGCTCGTGGGCACGGCGCTCGTGGGCAGGGCCATCGGGGAAACCGTCCGCCTCCCTTACCGGGGAACAGCGGAGTAACGGCCGTCCGGGATGAGGGCGGCGGTTCGGACGAGACCACCTACCCCCGCGAAATCCTTCAGCACCCCCGGCAAGAATTGAACTTGCGACCTTCGGTTTAGGAAGGCCAAGCACTTCTGAAGCATATCAAGAGGTTAATCGGCTTCGTGGGCTGATCTTGGGCTTGTCTCGGCGCGGCGTCGGGGCGCTGGAAGCGATCGCCGCCGGCGGTCCTGGCGCCTGGCGCGTCGTGCAGGAGCTCCTCGTCGACCTGATCCGGACGGGCGACACGTTGGGGGACACCATCGCGGCTGAGAACGAGCAGGTTACGTCTGTTAGAAAATGAACAGCTCGACTTGAGCCAGGTTGAGATCTCGTAACGGCACTGTAAAGTTGGCCAAAGTAGTGCAGCCCGCGGGTGCGCCAACACCCCGGGCTGCGTGGCCGAACCCCGCCTGAACGAGGTCCGACAAGTGGAACGTCTATCTCGACGCCCCGAACGGGGCCAAGGAACCCGTCTGCCTGCTGATCGCCCGTCGCCTCCAGCCGAGGACGACGGGTCGTCAACGCCCGGCTGCGCGTGCCCGCCGAGCCGCGGGAGCGACGGGTGAAGAAGCGGCGGAGGGGGGCCAAGCGGCCGCCCACCGCGCCAACAACACCGCCGACCGAGGTCAAGCCCGAGGCGATCCTAGCCGAGAGCAGGAGGTTACGCGCCCTCCTGGCCCGGTGCGGCGTGCCCGCTCGCGACCTCGACGACGTGCTCCAGGAGTGCCTCATCGGCGCCATCGTGGCAGCGCGTGAGGGCCGGTACAGGCCAGGTCACTCGACGAACCCGGCGAACGCGCTGCGGCGCTGGCTCGTAGGGATCGCGATCCACCAGGCCGGGAAGTACCACGAGAGTAGCCGCTCCGCAGAGCGCGTTCTGAAGCGTGCTTGTGGAAGGCGGCCACGTGCGTAGAGTCGCGGTGCGATGACGAAGCGACGGAGCGGGGAGGAGGGAGTCGAAGTCCCGAGCCTGACGACGGCGGTGCTGAAGCTGTCCGCGCCGCATGTCGCGTGGCAAGGCCGCGAGGACGCCCCCGCCCGCGCGAAGGGGCGCCCGCGTGGCGCGGCCGGGCAGGAGGAGCGCGCGGGATCTGCCGAGGCCACAGGCGTGCGGCGCCGCAAGAGCGCCGCCCAGCCGTCCGCGGACGAGGTGGGCGAACGGCGGCCGACCCGAGGCGCGGACAAGCAGCGCCGAAGCGAAGCGACCCGAAGGCGCCCCGCGAAGACGAGCTCGACGGTGGCGGGACGAAGCGACGACAGCACCGGCTCGACGAGCCGACGCACCTCGGCGCGGACGCGGAAAGGACGCGCGCCTGACTCGGCCGCTCCGGACGCGACGAGCGCTGTGGGCGCGACGGAAGCGGACGACGCGGCGCGATCAGCGGTCGCGGAAGGCGAGCCGCGAGCCGGTGATCCGAGCCAGGTCCAGGTACTTGAGCCGCCCCTCGGCGATGAGGCGTTGTCGCGTCGCGACCCAGTTGTTGGGACTCAGGTCGAGGATGCGACTGAGCGGATAGCTGGGAGCCACGGTCAGGATCTCCTGCAAGTACAGCTCGGGGTCGAGCCCGTGCATCTGGCAGGTCGCGATGAGCGACGTGATGGCACACGCCCGGACAGCATGCTCGTCGCTGCCGTGGAAGAGCCAGTTGCGCCGCCCCTTGACGACGCGGCGCAGAGCCCTCTCACTGGCATTGTTGTGGATGGGGATCTCCCCGTTGGAGAGGAACTCGCAGAGCGCCTCCCTCTGGTTGTGCAGGTAGACCAGCCCTTCGCGCAACGGCGAATGCTCCGGGACGACCTGCCGCTGCGCCTCGACCCAGGCGAAGAGCTTCTCAATCAGCGGTGCGGACTCGCGCTGCCGGAGCTCGAGACGCTCGTCCGGGCTGCACAGGGCGCATTCCTCCTCGACGCGGAAGAGCGCCTGGAGGGTCTGGAGCGCGAACGCCGCCTCCTTGCCCGCCCCGGCCTTGAACGCCTTGAAGAAGCGCCTTCGTGCATGGCTCCAGCAGCCGGCCTCGCGCGCCTTGCCCGGCCCGAACAGCACGTTGTGGTTGGCCGAGGCATCGGCGACCAGCGTCCCCTGGTAGCCGCCGAAGAGCTTCGCGACGGTGGGGCCGTCGTACGTCGGTGTGTAGCGAAACAGCACCCCATCGCCCGGCGCGACCAGGACGAAGACATGCCCATAGCGGTGCTTGTCCTTGGCCCGGATGGCGGTGCCCGTCGCATCCATGGCGAACCACGACCGCGAGAGCGCGTTGCTCCACATGGCATCGGCGATGCGCATCGCGATGCCACCGCAATCGTACTGCCAGCGTGCCATGTTGCCGCGGCCGATGCGGAAGCCGTGGCGATCCGACTCCACCTCTTGCCGGTAGTAGGGCATGTGGTAGTCGAGCTTGTGGACGAACAGGTGGGCCAAGAGGCTCGGGTCAGCAAGGCACCTGTCGATCGGGCGCTCCGGCAGCGCGGCGATCTTCACCGGTCCGCCGCTGTCCTCCGCAGCATCCGACTCGGGCGTGTAGCGTACGAGGACGCCGTCGACGAAGGGGCTTTGCTTGAAGCCCGTGTCCGCGGGGATCCCCAGAAGCTCGTGCTCTCGCACGACCAGCGGCTCGTCCAGCTCGTGCGTGAAGGCCGGTCCACCGGCTGGCGAAGGAGCCGGCTCCTCTTCAGCTCCGCTGCTCGCCGCCGGTGCCTCCGCCTTGGCCACGTACTTGGGGCGACGCGTGACGATCTCGATGGGGCCGCCACGCCGGTAGCCGATGACCGAGCTGTCTTCGGCGCCCACACGCTCGAAGCGCTCGATGCCTTTGAGCAGCACCTCCGGCGGCAGCGACTCGATGACCACCCTCGGGATGACACCGATGCGACGGCGCCCGTGCTCGTGGCGCTTGGCTCGCTTGCCACCTCCGGGATCCGAGCCGGAGGAGGACTCTGCCGCCGCCACGCGCTCCGGCGCGCTCGCGGGGCCCGGCGGCTGGATGCTGCCGTCGCTCGGGTCCGCATCGGGCGAGGCGCAGTGCTCGGTCTGCGACGAAGCTGGAGCCGGACAGGCGCCTGGCGCGCCGGCCAGCGAAAGCCGCAGCTGGTCAGGCGAGACCTGCTCGGAGACGTGTCGCCGGAACCCGATCTCCAAGGTCCGAATCGTCTCCTGCAGCTGTTGATTGTACGCCTTGAGCGACTCGACAGTGCGAGCGAGCTCTTGGGCCTGCTGCTCCGCCGTCGAGAGCTCGGCCAGCCTCGCCTCGAGCTCCTGCACCCGCCGGAGCAGCGCGTCGACCGCCGACCCGGGGTCGGCGGGGCTCCCCTGGGCTTGTCCCCTGGCCTGGAGGTAGCCGAGCACGAGCGCCGCACCGTCAAGGCGCTCTGGCTCCGCCGACTGCGGCAGCGCGGTCTCACCGGATCGTGTCGTCGAGGTCAAGGCGCGCCATGGATGCCCCCTCCGCTTGCCCTTGACAAGTACCTTATGCAGCCGACTTGTCGCTACTTTCGATGAGAATCTCTCGCCGAAGACGGGAATGCAGGGCAGTCGTGGTGCGCCATCGGCGCCGCGCTCCCGCGAGGTCTTCGGGCGCGATGCAGCTCGCGCCCTGCTCCATCTCCGCATCCGGCTGCGCCGGCCGCCATCGGGCCGCGCTGGCGCCGGCAGCGTGGTGAACGAGCGCCGGCGCAGACGCCTCAGTGGACCAGCCGGCGGCGGCTTGCCAGCTCTTCCACGGGTAGACCGGCGAGCAGCTGCGCGAAGTCCTGTGCTGACAGCTCGATACACTTGCCGTCGGCCTCGGTGAACGAGGGCAGAGCAAACGCACCCTTCGAGAGACGCTTATACAGAATCGTATATCCGTTGCGGTCCCACCAAAGTGCTTTTAGCCGGTTGCGCCTCCTGTTGAGGAACAAGAACAGCGCGCCACTGGCCGGGTCCAGGCACAGCACCTGCCGGGTGATCGCGGCGAGCCGGTCGAATGCGCCACGCAAGTCCACTGGACCGACCGCCAGATAGACGGCTATCGTCGCGGGGGTCACCGTCCCCTCCGCAGCGCTTCGATCGCATCCACGAGGTCGCGCGCGCCTATCCCACATACCTGCATCCGCGTCCCATCGGCAAATGCGACGTTGAGCCGCACAGGCGGCGCTTCTCGGCGCTCCGGGCGCACCACGACGGGGAGAAACGGAACATGCTGAGCCGCATGGGTGGCTCTTGGCAACGCACCCTCCTCTGCGCGCTCACCGCCAGCTACCCATCGGTCGACGGTCATCTTGTGGACACCGAGCTCCGTGGCGATCTCGGTCGGCGTCGCCCCCGCGAGGGAACGCTCCTTGGCGTACGCCTCGGCTCGCTCCCGCAGCTCGCTCGGGTACTTCCCACGGCTCTTCTGCTCTCGATACCTCGACATCTCTGCACGCAGCTGCACCAGCTCCCTGCTTCCTGGCATCGCTCGCTCCTCTTCGCTCGGCGAGGGCGCGGCCCTCATCAGACGTCGCGTAGCGTGCAACCGAAGCTGGCTAGGGAAAAGACGCGGTCCGCGGAGCGGCTACCCACGAGAAGGCGTACCGCCGCAGGGAGATCGCCGTCGCGGATACGCTGCCACTCGTCGCAGGCCAGGAGCCCTCTCCCCACGGTCCAGTCGAGGCTCGCTCCGCTCTGGAAGTGCTGCAGCTGGTACACCCCCGAGAGCGCGCGGTGCTCGTCCTCGTCGGGACCGGCGAGGCCGTGACGGAGGTTGCCCGCGTCCTGGGAATGCCCGTCGGAACCGCCTCCTCACGGCTCCGCCGGGGCCGCAAGCGCTTCGCTGCCGTGCTCGCGCGCTCGCGTCGATGACGCCGAGCCTCGTCGGGCGTGGACCACGGGTGCTCGCCATTTCAGTGAACCCGCGAAGCGCCCAGTGGCAACGGCGTGATCGATTGCCAGCGCTCGAAGCCGTTCAGGTCCTTTGTTCGTTTCTCGTCGAGAACCGCGGCCGCGAGAGTCTCGTACAGTGCGGCTTCGTCCTTACTCAGCTTGCTCCTAACAACTTCTAGCACCGCGTCAAAGGACCAACGTCCCCGCCTGTATCCGTACTCAAACAACGTCTTTAGCCGCCCCAGTGAACCAGTATCGTCGGAACCAGCGCAGCGCTCGATCACGCCTGCGTAGAGCAAGATCTCACCAGTAATTGGGTTGACGCTCCAGTTGTTAAGCAGCAAGGCGCGCTCAACAAGACCCTCACACTCACTCAACCTACCCTGAGACACAAGAAATCCGATGTAATTAGCATGTAGATTTGCGTTATCAGGCTCAAGCTCAAGCGCATGCCGGTAAAGCGTCTCAGCCTCATCGATATTCTTTCGCTCCAAGTACAAGAGCCGCGCAAGTCGATCGAGCACCACCACGTCGTCAGGCTTGAGCTCAACCGCCTTCCGAAACAAACTTTCAGCCTCGCCAACGCCTCTTTTTGAATCCTGCAACAAGCTCGCGTAGTCACTTAGAGCGCTCACGTTTTCAGGCTCAAGCTCGAGTGCACGCCGGTAAAGCTTCTCGGCCCCACCAATGTCCTTTCGCTCCAAGTACAAGAACTGCGCAAACCGAACGAGCGCCACCACGTCATCGGGCTTAAGTTCAACCGCTTTCCGAAAAAGCACTTCAGCCTCGTCAACGTCTCGTTTTGAATCCTGCAACAAATCCGCATAGCCACTTAGAGCGCTCACGTCTTCAGGCTCAAGCTCGAGCGCGCGCCGGTAAAGCTTCTCGGCCTCCGCTGCGTTTTTTTGCACTCGGAACATGAAGTACGCACAGGCACTAAGGATGCTTGCATTGTCCGAGCCAAATTCAAGCGCGCGCCGGTAGAGCGCCTCGGCTTTCTCAACATCTCTCCTCTCCGACTGCACAAAGATTGCGTACTGCGCAAGAACAGCAGCGTTACGGGGATCCAACTCGGTTGCTCGACAAAATATGTCTTCGGCGTCGCTCGATTTTCTTTGGGATTTGTACAAAAAAGTCGCGTAGCTTGCGAGCAGGGGCGCGCTGTTTGGTTTGAGTTCTAGCGCGCGCCGGTAGAGCCTCTCAGCCTCCTCGACGTTCTTTCGCTCTTGTCGCATCAGGGACGCGTAGCTCAGGAGCACCTCTACGCTGTCTGGCTTGAGTTCCAGCGCGCGCCGGTAGAGCCTCTCAGCCTCTTCGATGTTCTTTCGCTCTTGCCGCATCAGGGACGCGTAGTTCAGGAGCACGTCCACGTCGTCTGGCTTGAGTTCTAGCGCGCGCCGGTAGAGCCTCTCAGCCTCTTCGATGTTCTTTCGCTCTTGCCGCATCAGGGACGCGTAGCTCAGGAGCACCTCTACGCTGTCTGGCTTGAGCTCTAGCGCACGCCGGTAGAGCCTTTCAGCTTCAGCTGCGTTCCTACGCTCTCGTCGCATGAATTTGGCGTAACGCACGAGTAGGCCTACGTTGTCCGGATCGACGTCGAGCGCACGCCGGTACAGCATCTCAGCGTCGACCAAATTCTTCCTAACAAATTGCATAAAATTCGCGCAGTTGCTAAGAAGTCTCACATTGGTTGGCTCGACGTCGAGCGCACGTCGGTACAACCTCTCAGCCTCCTCATCGTTCTTCCGCTCTCGTTGCATGAAGATCGCATATTTAGTAAGCACATCTACGTCATCTGGATCGATAGCGAGTGCACGTCGGTACAGCTCCTCGGCCTCGCCTGGACTCTTTTTCACTATGTGGATAAATGGAGCAAACTCTCCCAGGATGCCCACGTCGTCAGGAGCAATGCCGAGTGCGCATCGGTAGAGCCTCTCAGCTTCGGCCGCGTTGTGCCGCTCTCGGTTCATAAAGGCAGCGTAGTTACGGTACAGCTCGGCGCACTCAGGGTACTCCTGAATTCCGTCTCTATAGGCCTTGTCTGTCTCATCGACGTTCACCGCTGTCCTTGCCTTGAGCTCCCAAGTCCACCAACCGACGTTCGCGCGCGTGTACGCGGACGACAAGGCGGGAATTAGATCTGGACATTCAATTGGATTGAGCTGCAGGATGCGATTCCAGTATTTCTCTTCACGCAGCTTAGCTCGCTCTCCCAGCACCTGGTCCAATGGCTCGATGTTCATCTTCGCGCCGATAAGGAGCATCAGCACGTCAAAATCCGGCACTGGAACTAGCACGCCACGATGCTGGGCTACGACTTCGCGAATCCTATCGCTGGGCGTACTCTTCTCGTAGTAGCACCAGATCATTTGACCTTTGATCTCACCTGGCTCGAGCGAGCCGAGGAGGTTCATGAGACTGTCGTCGTTCCCACCGTACCCGATCACGATCGGAGTGTAGTACACAAACAGCTCTCTCAGCGTCGCCGCCCAGGACTCATGAAGCCGTCTCATGCTTCTAGGGTCATTTTTGGGCCCTAGAAGCAGGTCTCGGTGGATTTTGCAAACAAGCGGTCGGCGCACAGCCGCGCGAACAAACGCCGCAAGGGATTCGTGGCCGACGACAAGCGGGTACGAAGTTGTATAAATGGCCAGGGCGTCTGCAACCAGGTTGTCAAAATTGGTAGTAATTACAACCTTGTGCCTCGTGTCTTCCATGGTTTTGGCGAGGATCGAGTACCCCGGACTCGGTTCAACCCCGATCATCAAGTCTTCCAAACATGCGTACCCCTCCTCCGGATTGTTGCGGAAGCGACGTTCGTACACGCGCGGGTAAAAAGAAGCTGCGTCCGAGTAGTTAAATTTATCAATGCCGAGTCGCTCCGCTGTTGCCCAGTCTCTAAGCGACGAACCGCTTCGATCGAGACGCTCGTGAAGCTCACGCAACCATCGCTCGACCAGCTCGCCGCCGGTAGGAATCCCGGAAGGCTTCGACGCACCCGCGCCCAGAACCCACGCGAACGCGTGGTCCTTCATCTTGGTGTGAACGAAGTCAAAGTGGCTCAGAAAGCCTTTTTGGGTCCACGTTTCCGGAGCGTTGCTCATCTACGATCCTCCACGAGCCGTACGCTACCAGGTCTAGCCGGGCACGGGAACCGCTCGTCCGTAGTGCGCCGTCCGGCTACCGGGGGGGTGCCGAGCTCTCCGAACGGGACCGGGGGCGGCGCACTGCATCAACTTGGCCGTGCTCTTTGCAAGCGGCGTGCCGGCGTGCGACCGCGCGGAACTCGGCTTGTGCGTGCTGCTCGGCGTCGTTTGCGCCGACTCGGACCGGTTACGTCGCGGGCCCTAGAGGAGGCACAGCATACTGGAAGCGGATGGGCGTCAGGTGCTCGTCCGCAGGTTTCCACCCCTGCACGACACGGAGCGTCCCGCCACTCGCGACCGGCATACCATCCACTCGGGTGACCTCGATCCAACGCACGACGAAGAGATCGGTCCGCCAGCCGGTTCCGCGAGCGTTCTCGACCTCGCCGCTGGTAAGCTCAATCGTTTCGCCGGCCGACTGAGTGCCTTTCACTTCGACACGTACCTCGAGTTCGCCGCACGTGCACCGGAAGTCGAACGGCTCCGTTGTCGCTGTGTTCTCGACGTTGAAACCTCGCTCGCGGTAGTACTCCTCCGCAAGCGTCATCGCGCGAGCCTCTACGGCGCGTCGTACCGCGGGATCGACCTCGCGCCCCTGTCCGCGCGCGCGATGTACCGAGGCGGACGAGCGGGCCCCCTTCTCGGTCTCCTCCCCGTCGCCGAGATCTACAGGGGGGGCGTCGTCCTCCAGCGGGGCGGAGCCGCCGTTGGGGCGCCAGAGCCGCGCGTACTCGGCGTTGAGGCGGGGAACGTCTAGGGTCTTTGATGCCGCGTCGAAGAACGCGGCCCAAACGTTGCGGTCCGTCTCGCCGGCCCCCGAGAATCCTGTCCGCACGTCTCGCGGATCGATGTGCCTGAAGTTCATCACCTTGTTATAGACGCCGGTGACCGCGCGACCGATCCGCAGTGCTACCTCGGCGACGGGTGTGCCGGGAAGTCGAGAGACCTCGCCGCCGTACGTCTGTGCGTACGCCCAGAGCCCTGCGACAGACTCCGCCTCGTTCCAGTCGCGCCCCGTGTTCCTCCAGAGCGCCTCGATACGGCGCGCGTGTTCGGGGCTGACTTGGTAGTTCGTTTCGCTCGCCATCTTGAGGATCCGCAGGCCCGCAAGCACAGGATCGCTGACGAGCCACTCCCGTCGCACGATCTCTTTCGGGTTCGTTGCGTGCCGTTCGATGCGGATCGGGGTGCGCAGCTCCTCGTCTCTCGTTCGTGGTGTGCGCCAGAACGGAGCCCCGGCTGCGTCGCTCGGTTGCACCCGTGGCGGCTCGAGGACGTAGCCGGCAGCGACGATACCGGCGGGGTCTTTCCCTTCACCTTGCGACCGCCAGATGAAGACGCGGTCTCCAGTCGCGATCCGAGCGGCAAAGTGCCGCTGCCGAACTAACCAGACGATGACAGGGGCGGCGCGGAGGTAACCGTCGACATCGAAAGTGCGAGGGTTGCCTTGGAATATCCAGGTAGCCATCTGGGGGGGAAATCTACGCGATCACCGGCGCAGTGCACCACCATCCCGACGTCACTAGCGGGCGGCGAAGTGCGGACGTGTGACCAAGGGGAAGGAGTCCGCCTCCGACGCGGGTCCGAGCGCATCCGCCCGGACTCCGGAAGTGGCGGTGAGGTCCTACTGCCCAGCCTTGCGCGCGTGGAGTAACGGCACGATGTCGATCACGCGCGCACGCCGCCGCAGGACGAGGCACGGCGGCGCGTCCGACACCGGCCAGTCGAACTCGAGGAACACGTCATCGTCGTCGCGTGCCCAGCCCAGCAGCAGCTCCGCGTACCAGAAGCAGAGCCCGTAGTACTTGAGGACGGTCACCTCCGGCAGGTGGCGCCGGTAAACGCCGAGCCGGTTCGCTTGGCCGATGAGTTTCTCGATTCGGTCTCGCACGGCGCGGAACTCCGCCAGCAGAGCGCGCTGGCCGGGGGTGGGTGCGGTCGGAAGAGACGGGGTTGCCTTGGCGCTTCCTTGGCGCCGGGACGTATGGGTCGTCATACCTACGAAATCGCAAGGACACCTACACGTGGGCCACACTCCGCAACAATTCGACGCGCAAAGCAGGATTCCGTCGCCCGAGAGGAGAGAAGTCTGACGCGCGTAAGCGCAATGCTCGGCCACGAGTCAATGCCAGCGGCTCGCAGGCGTGCGCCTTCCGTGCGTCGTGGCGCTGCGGAGCGTGGCGCCGTGCCGTGGGGTTGGGTAAGACGTGACCGGCGCGACAGCCGTCGCAGCGCTACGGCCGTCGCGCTCCTGGCCGGCGCCGCTGTGCCGGTTCCTGCCTCTTCAACGCGGCCGCTCGCTTCCGCGGCTTCTGCCGTTTCGTCTGCACCTGCACCCGCGCATTGATGCGCGACGCAGCCCGGAACACCCGGTCCAGCAGCGTCGGAGGATCAGCGCGTCGAACATGAGCCGCATCCTGACCGGGTCCACCGGTCACCTCTTGCGGCGCGACGGGGCGCGTTTCTTCTGCACCGTCTTGGGCTTCCTCGTCGCGAGGAGGCGCTTCATCTCCCGCAGCTCGTGCTCCAGGGCGGACTCCGCCCGCGCCGGGCGGCAGACGTACGTCATCCCCCGCGCCGCCCGCGCCTGGGCGTCGTCGCCCGCACCTTCCGCCCGGTCCGCTTCTTCGCCGGCCTCGGCACCGCGGGGGCCGCGCGCGCGGTTCGGGTGCGCACCTTCGCGCGCGCGCAGTCGGCGCCACCTCGACGGCCTTCCGCGCGTTCGCCTTCCGCGCGGCCCTCCGCTTCGGCGCTGTTCTCCGCTTCGGCGCGCCTCGGCCTCGCCTTGGTCGTCGTCGCGCGCTCCGCCGAGTTCCTCGGCACCACCGGCCGCCCTGCAAGCGCCCTGCTCCCCGCAAGCACCAGCCCGCGGCCCGGCGCCCCAGGCGTTCCCGTCGGCAGTAGCAGCGGCGCCGGGCGCCCGGGCGGCAGGCGGAACGGCCGCGCCGGGAGCTCGTTCACCTCGGCCTACACCACGATCGTGCGCCCGCGCCCTCTTTTGCCCTTGTTGCCCTTGCGGCGGCGCTTCCCCCCTCCCCCCACGTCGAACATCGGGAACTGCTCCTGCCATGACGCCTCCTCGGCTCAGCTGACCTCTTCGAACCAGGGCCGCACGAGGGCGGCCCACACCTTCGGCGCGAGCTCGGTGGCGTGCCCCGCGTGGCTGTAGCGGGCGCCGTAGTCGAGCAGGTGCACCCCGCCGCCTGCCCAGCGGCGCTCAGCCGCGGGCAGGCCCGCCAGGGCGCCCTCCTCCACGCGCACCCGGCTCCCGAGCTCGCGCGCGACCGCGGCCAAGGTCTGCGCCCCGGTCGGGTGCTGCTTGTTCGGCGCGCTGCCCGCCGCACGAGAACGCGGATCTGCTGCTCGGCGCTCCACGTGCGCACAGCCCACGCGCGCTCGGGCGTGTCGAGCCCCGTCGGGCGGTGTGACGGCGCTGGTCGTCGACTCCTCGTAGCTGGTCTCCGACGGGGAACTGCTTTAGGCTCGAAGAATGAGCAACCTGGTCAGGTTCCCACACGACCAAGCACTCGTCGAGCACGTGGCGACGTGCACCGCGCGCATTTTCACGGAACAGAAGGAGTCTGGAGCCAACCCGCCATCCCCGCCAACATCAGCACAGATCTCCCAGATCCTGTCGCTCGCATTCCTGGGCAGCCTTGAGCGCGAGGAAGGCAGAAAGGTCACATTCACTCTATTCCTAATTGAGGAAGGCGACTTCCTTGACTACGAGTTCGATACCCCTCTAACACTCACTCCAAAGATGCTTGCCAGATTGTCTGCGGCCATGGACCCATCGCGCACCTATATCGGCATAAGGCCGACGCAGAACGGACTCAAAATCGCAGGAATCCATTATTTCGGCCAAGGTCGCCCCAGCCATCTCGTCGTTCGAGCCCTCGATCCCGGCGTGCTTGTAACCCGCTACTACACCAGGCTAATACTTACGTACCGACGCGGCGAGGCAGCTCTCTACCCAGGGGTTTTCGATTTGACACAAGACGTAGAACGAGCGCTGTCACCATCATTCTCATCCTATATCAACGATCCTTCAAAGGCCCAAATCGGGATGTGCTTTACGCGCATCGCCGAACACATGGTACGCATGGGCCATGGAGGAGCTCTCCTTGTGCTACCACACGAACTAGATTGGAAGAGTCACACAACAAGCCACATCCTTGCCCCAAAGAGACCCACAGCACGCGTACGTGTCTCCGATTCGGAAAACACCAGAGCATACATCACCAATGAGGATATAACCACCACAATAATGAAACCAACACTCGGCGACCAAGCAGCCGAACCACGCCTACAATCCGCGCTCGAGTCAATCGCTCATCTCACTGGAACAGACGGCATGACCGTCATGACACCAGACCTAACAGTACTTTGCTTCGGAGCGTTCTTCAAAACAGACCAGTCACATTACAAAATTCGGGTCGAATATATTGACCCGTACAGCGGCACCAACAGCCATCCTGAATCAGGTGAGATCGCAGATGTGGGTGGCGCCAGACATCAGTCTGCCGCCATAGCCTGCAACAGATTTCCTGGTTCGACAGCGGTCGTCGCGTCTCATGACGGAGCTCTCTCGAGCATGCGATGGGACGAGGAGCGCCAGGCAGTTCGTGTTCACCGCCACTTGGAGCTGACCTTGGATCTGTGAGGCGCGACGGCGCGCGAGCTCAACTTGGGGGGCGCCGAGCTCGCGGAGCTTGACGTCGAGAGCAGGCTCTACTGTTCGGACTTGCGGGCACGTAGAAACGGCGCGACGTAGATCGCGCGCGCTCGCCGGCGCAGTTCTCGAGGCGCGGCGGCGCCTCCGGGACGGGCCAGTCGATTTCTAGGAAAGCGTCGTCATCTTCGACCGGCTCGGAGCGATGAGCGCGTCGAACATGAGCCGCGTCCTGACCGGGTCCACCGGTCACCTCTTGCGGCGCGACGGCGTACGCTTTTTCTGCGACCTCTTGGACTTCCTCGTCGTGAGGAGGCGCTTCACCTCCCGCATCTCGCGCTCGAGGGCGGACTCTGCCCGCGCCGGGCGGCAGACGTACGTCGTGCCTCGCGCCACCCGCCGCCCGCGCTTGGGCGTCGTCGCGCGCGGCTTCCGCCGGGCCCGCTTCGTCGCCGGTTTCGGCGCCGCGGGGACCGCGCGTGCGGTTCGGGTGCGCACTCTCGCGGCGCGCGCCGCCGGCGCCACCTCGACGGCCTTCCGCGTGGTCGCCTTCCGCGCGGCGCCCCGCTTCGGTGGCGTGCTCCGCTTCGGCGTGCGCCTCGGCCTCGCCCTAGTCGTCGTCGGGTGCCCCGCCGAGCTCCTCGGCACCACCGGCCGCCCGACAAGCGGCCTGCTCCCCACGAGCGCCATCCCGCGACCTGGCGCCCCAGGCGTTCCCGCCGGCAGGAGCATCGGCGCCGGGCGCCCGGGCGGCAGACGGAATGGCCGCGCCGGGAGCTCGTTCACCTCGGCCTGCACCACGATCGTCCGCCCGCGCCCTCCCTTGCCCTTGCCCTTGCGGCGGCGCTTCCCTCCCCCCACATCGAACATCGGTAACTGTGCCATGACGCCTCCTCGGCTCAGCTGACCCCTTCGAACCAGGGCCGCACCAGGGCGGCCCACACCTTCGGCGCGAGCTCGGTGGCGTGCGCCGCGTGGCTGTAGCGGGCGCCGTAGTCGAGCAGGTGCACCCCGCCGCCTGCCCAGCGGCGCTCGGGCGCGGGCAGGCCCGCCAGGGCGCCCTCCTCCACACTCACCCGGCTCCCGAGCTCGCGCGCGACCGCGGCCAACGTCTGCGCCCCGGTCGGGTGCTGCTTGTTCGGCGCGCTGCTCGCCGTGGCCACGAACAGCCGCCCGCCCCCCGCTGTCTCGGCCGCGTAGTCCACAAGCGACCCGATCGGCGCCGCGAGCGCCCGCGCGCGGTCGGTCCACTCCGTCGTGTAGGTCGCGTCCGCGAGCACCACGGCCGCGACCTCGGCTCGATCACGTGGGTCGGCGAGTAGACGCTTGACGATGTGCCCCCCAGCCGAGAAGGCCGCGAGCACGAGTGGTCCCGGCGGCAGCCTGAGCGCGCGCCGGCAACCCGGGAGGCGCCTCCCGTCGCCGTCCAGCCAGCTGTCCGCGATCTGGCTGCACGAGGGCGACCCGTCGCCGGTACAGGCCCGGTGTATTACGGGCTCGCCGGCGAGCCAGGCGCCCGCGACCTGCGCCGCGCTCACGGGGCCGAGCCATACGACGGCGACCGGGCGCGGCCGCGCGTCGACGGAGCTCGTCCGGCCGGGCGGCGCGTTCCCGCTCGGCGTGTCCTGGCCCCGGCGCTTCGCGACGAAGGTACCGACCACGCCCGTCGCGAACGCGACCCCGCCCACGGCGACCGCGACCCGGTGGCGTGCGAGCTGGTGCGCTGCCGCCGGCGAGACGCCCAAGGCGCGGAAGCGACGGGCCCAGGTCTCCAGTGCCCGCGCCTCGCGGGTCGCGCGCGGCGGAGGCAGCGGCGCAAAGCGCGTCACCGCGGCCTCCGCTTGCGCCGCGTGCCCTCGGTCAGCCGGTGCACGCCGTAAAGAACGAGCCCGCCAGCTGCCGCCCCGGCGCCGAGCTGCACGGCTCGCGGCAGCCCGTGGAAGGCCCGGACCGCCCCCTGCGCCATCTCGGGGAGGGTGTTCGAGCCGATGACCGACGGCGGCAGCCCCACGGCCGTTGCGGCGCGGTCGACCGCCGCGGCGCTCTTCAGCGGCCCCGTCGCCTCCTCGATGTCCGGGGGGCGCACCTGCGGCCCGCCACCCGCGTAGCCCTTCTCGCGCGCGTAGCTCTCGGCCACCTGGAGGTCGGCCGACATGGCCGCGAGCGCGCTCGTGTCCTCGTCGCCGGTCTCCCACTTCGCCGAGAACTCCCGCCACACGTCGAGCTGGCGGCGCACGTTCGGCAGCTTGTCCCCCACGCCCCAAGCGATCAGCGCGTCCCAGCGCCGCCGCAGCTCGGCGTAGGTCTCCTTCGCCTTCTGCGAGACCCACCACGCGCCCACGTCAATGTCGTCGTCGTCGTTGCTCATCGCAGCACCTCCACGAGCCACGGCGGCAACGCGCCGCCGAGAAGCAGTTCCGAGCCCCGCGCGAGCTCGTCCACCAGGTCGATTTCCTCGCCGTCCCGCGTCGCTTTGCGGTGCACCGGCGCCCAGAGCTGCGACCAGTCCTTGTGCGCGTCGTCGTGCATGCGGCCCGGCAGCTGCCACACGGCGCCGTGCTCTCGCCGCAGGCCGTAGCTCACCGCCTCGCGTTCCCTGAGCCCTGGCTCGAGGATCCACTCCTTCCTGGGGCCGTCGAGCAGCACGGCGGACTTCGGCCCGATCCGCTTGCTCCACTCGCGCGCCTGCGCCTCTAGCGTCGGGTAGCGGTCGAGCAACGCAGGTAAACCAGGGGGGCGAGCGGGGCGAGCCCCCCCGGCGCACCGCCGCCCGCCAGCGGGCGTCGCAGATCGCGCGCGTGGGCGGGAGGAGATCCTTTCGCCTGCGTGAACAGTGCACGCCAAGTTGACGCATCCGAACCAGCTGGCTTTGAGCTGCAAGGCTGCTATACTTCGCCGCCCGAGAGACGCGATATGGGAACCCACGTCATCAGTAAGGTCGTCGCTGTTAGGAATGCCGTGGATTACCTGGAATGGCAGGTCCGACTCGCGACTGACTTTTTCGGAACCAAACAGGATCGCGCATATGCCCTGTACTGGGAGGGCAGAGCCAGCTTCTCGCGTGACCCTATTGCATCCAGCTTGATCTCCGCCCCGGGCTATCCTCCGATGTTCCTGCCAGCTCGGTGGACCAATCGTGAGCGGGCCGGGCGGATGATGACGCCGAGCGAAGTTGTGTTTGAGTTCGTCACCGATCTACCAGGCGATGCCTTCGATCGCATTGAACGCTTCCGCGATTCCGGAAGACTATACGCTCGCATCGAGGGCCAACTCGCCGTGGTACGTAAGGAGGGTTACCGCGCCTCTACCCAGCCGTTTCATGACCTTGCTGCAGTAATGTGGGGCGACCGAGTGCCCGCCGCCGATATCCGAACCGAGCCTTTCGAATTGACGCGGGATACCTGGTGTCAGCAGATCCTGGCCGTCATCAGACCTCCGGGCCGCTACGTCGTCGAAGTCGCCACTCCAACGGGCTCCCCTGTCGACGAGACCGCGAAACGCGCATTGGATCACCTCGCGGCGGCCCAGCGGGCCTTCAGCGAAGGCCACTACTCGGAAGTCGCCCGTGTCTGCTACCGTGCCCTCGATGAGTTAAACCAGTTCGGACAGAAGGTCGATGAGCGCTACGGGAAGTTCGGCCGTGATCGGATATTGGAACAGGTCAAAACGATAAAGTCACTCTGCAACCCTGAGCGCCACGGCAGCCAACCGCATCATGACGGGTTGGAGGTCGATCGCATTCTGGCCCAGCACGTTCTCGCGACAACCTCGTCGCTCGCGGGAGTGGTGCTCCGATAGCCAGGGGAGCCTGTGGAGAGCGCGGGCTGAATTGTTCCAACACCACGGCAGCGCCATCCCTGGTGCGGCAAAGCCCGCCCGCGAGCTGCGCTACAGCGCAGCCAGGTGCCAGGCGCGGCGCTCCACTACCTGCACCTCATCGCGCGTGACCGGCTGGCGAGCTCGTCAGCGGTTCGCCCATGAGTCCACGGCGCTCTGCTACCGCTCCCTCACGCCCACCTCCCCAAGTCGGCGCTGCCGATTCAGTCCGTCGGGCGCAGGCGTTCTCGAGGTCTCGGCGCCATCTGCCCGCGGCCACCCACCTATCTGGTACGGAGCCAAGATCCTGAAGGATCTCGAGCACCCCCGGCAAGAATTGAACTTGCGACCTTCGGTTTAGGAAACCGCTGCTCTATCCACTGAGCTACGGGGGCAGGGGCAACAGCCGCTACGGGGGCGGGACCCTGGCACACCTCGCCTCGCGTTTCAAGCCCGATCCCCTGCCGCCTCGCCGTTCAGTCCGCCCTTCCGCTTCCTCTCCGCCCCGTCCCGCCGCTCGTCCGCCGTCCTCCCCTCCCCGCCCCGACCTCCCCGCCCCTCGCTCACGCCCACGGCCCTCCCCAGAGCGCCGCCCCGATCGCCAGCGCGATCCCACCCCGCGCCAGCCCTGCCCGCAGCGCCCCCGCCGCGCGCTCCCGGCTCCCCCGCACCACCCGGGCGATCTGCGGCGCCCCCCGGTAGGCGTGGGTCGGCCGCACCACCTCGACCCGCACCTCGTCCCCGAGGCCGAAGTCGACCCTCTCCCCCGCCCCCACCCCAATCCCCGCCCCGCCCTCTCTCGCCTCCTCCGCCCCGACCAGCCTCCGCGGCAGCCGCAGTGTCAGCACCTTCGCCAGAGCCACGGCGTCGACCACGAACACCGCCGCTGCCACCGCGAGCCCGATCGCCGCCACCGCGCGCCCCACCTCGGGCGCCGCCGGCCTCCCGAAGAGCGCCGGCGCCGCCAGCGCCGCCGTCGCGATCACCGCCGCCGTCGCCGACCACACCGCGCGCCGATCCGCCTGCGCCACGATGGAGCCTGCGCGCGCCCTCCCGACGCGGTTCGCCGCGAGCAGCACCACCGCGAGCGCCGGAACGAACGGCAGCGAGAACACGGCGCCGAACGGCGCGCCGACGATCATCCCCGCCGGCCCCAGCACGAGCCCGACGGTCATGCCGTTGACGACGCCGGCCACCACGATGGCCCACAGCGCGAGCAGGCTCGCCACGATCGGCCCCCGCCGGGTCCACCGCCCCGGTCCGTCCGCCCACCCCGGTCCGTCCGCCCACCCCAGTCCGTCCGCCCACCCCGCGCCCGCGCCCGGCGCCGCCGCGCCGGCGCTCCCCACGCCTCCGATCCGGCTCGTCAGGTAGTGGCCCAGGAGCCCCGCGACGACCGGCGTCACGCCCGCGAGCAGGTAATGGAGCGAGCGGTCCGGGAGATGGAAGCTGTCTGCGGTGAGCCAGCCGCCCACGAGCCCGATCGCCCCGAAGGGGAGCACGAGCGACACAGGAGCATCAGGCGACACGGAATCGGACGTTGAACGCGGCATCTTGAAACCTCCGGCTCGTTCGTTCCCCTTCGACGCGCTTGCCCTCGAGCAGCTTCCAGCAGGCTGGCTCGCCGCCCGACCTTCCATCTTCTCATCCCCGCGCTCCGCGCGCACTGCGCCTGCGCCTTCGCGCCACGCCGCCCGCGTCGCGTGACCCCATGGCCCCCTCGGCTCCCCGCGCCGACCGCTCGCCGCTCCCTCCTCCCTGCGCGTCGGCCCCCCCCGTTCCGCACAGGCACGCCGCACGCCGCCGGCACGCGATCAGCCCGCGTCCAGCCGCGGCACCTGCGGCTCCGGGTAGTGGCTGAGCGCCACCAGGTTCCCCTCGGGATCGCGCGCGTACATCGTGTAGGCGCTCTCCCGCTCGACGGCCACGCCCGCCGCGGCCAGCCGGCGGCGCCACGCCTCGCGCTCGGACGGGGCGATCCCCAGCGCGACGCAGTGCCAGCCCGGCGCCTCGTCCGAGCGCGTCGGCCCGGCGACCGCCGCCCGCTCCACGGCCAGGAAGGCGCCGCCCCCGAGCCCGAGCCACACCGACCGCGGCGCTCCGGCCTCGTCCGTCCAGCGCCGCACCACCGGCAGCCCGAGGACGCCCGCATAGAACGCCTCCGCCCGCTCCAGTTCGCGCACGACCACGGCCAGGTGATGGACCGACAGCGACGGCAGCGTCTCACCCATGCAGCCCCGTCATCTCAGCGCCTTTCTCGCGGCGCCGCACCGAAAAACCGCACGAAACCCGCGCGTCACGCGCCCCCGCCGGCCCGAGCGCCCGAGCGAGCTGGCTTGCCCCGGCAACACACCTCGTCTATGGTCCCGCTCGCGGACGTTCCGCCCGGGGAGTCGCACAGTCCGGTAGTGCACGAGCTTTGGGTGCTCGTTGTCGCGGGTTCAAATCCCGCCTCCCCGACCCTCTCCGACGATCCCATCCCCTGTCGCGATCCCGACGAGCCCCTTGCCAGAGCGCTCGCCTGCTCTGCCGCCCGCTCTCATCGTCCCCGTCGCGCCTGCAGCTTACTTGGCCCCCTCGGGTCTCCCGCGCATAGTCCCGCCGATGTCGACGCGCGGAAGGCTCATGCTCGGCGCATGTCTCTCCTTGTCCGTCCTCGCGGGGTGCGGCGGGCAGCAGGCGGCCGCTCCGGCCGCGACCCCGGCCAAGCAGGCGCAGAGCGCAACCCCGGCCAAGCAGGCGGCGCCCGCCGGGCAGCTCGCCCGCGCCGACGTCGACCGGGTGCTGCAGCAAGGCCCGCCCTGGATCCTGCGGCGCGTCCCGGTCGAGGAGGTCATCCGGGCCGGCGCGTTCATCGGCTGGAAGATCCTCGCGCTGCCGGCCGACTGGAGCGCCATCGAGCTCAAGCCCGGCGACGTCGTGACCCAGGTGAACGGCACGGCGCTCGAGCGCCCGGACGACCTGTTCGCGGCCTATCGCACCCTGGCCAGCGCGAGCGAGCTCAAGATCGCCTACGAGCGCGAGGGCACCGCGCGCGAGTTCGTGGTGCCCATCTTCGGGCCTCCCTCTCCGGAGACCGTCAAGGCCCTCGAGAGCGACAGCCCCCCGCGCCGCCCGGCCACGACCCGGCCCCGGGGAACGACGGTGATCGAGGAGGACGACGGCGCCACGCCGCTCGACGACGGCGCGCCCTGAGCGAGCGCCCGCCGCCGCGCGCCCGCCCACGGGCGTCCGGTGACGCGCTCTCCTGAGCGCCCGGCGCCGCGGCTCCCCCGCGGAAGCGCCGGGCGCGGCGTCTCACATATCGAGGGCCAGCCCCAGGACCCACGTCGAGGTGCCGACGTGCATCTGCGAGCTCGAGCCGAGCCCGTCGAGGTTCGCGTACATCCACTCGCCGAAAAAGTAGGTGTGGTTGATGCCCGTCGTCTCATCGAGCTGCGACGACGCGCGGCGATCCATCCAGTTGAGCGCGAGCATCGCGCCGAGCGCGAGGTGCGTGCCCCAGGTGATGCCCTCGCCGCGGACCCCATCGACCACCGCCGTCCCAGGGCCGGACGACGTGTACCAGAGGCCCATGCCGAGGCCCGCCTTCGCGTAGGGAACGATCGGAATGCCCGTCCGGCGCATCAGCTCGTCGCCGCGAAGCACCGCCGACAGGTGCATCGGCATGACGGTGAACGAGGTCTCCTCCGCCTCGGCCCTCGTGTCGCTGCCCGCCTCGAACGCCTTCGCCGACGCCGACGTGTACCCCCAGCCGAGCCCCGGGCCGATCGCGCCGACGTACGGGATCCGGAGCGGCAGCCAGTCGAGCTCCATCCCGAAATAGAACCGCGCGCCGTCGCCGAAGGTCCCCTCGTAAGGACCCGCGCCGGAGAACTCCTCGTCGACCTCCGGCGAGTACGGGGCGAAGCGGAGCTCGAACGCGAAGCTCTGAGGCGAGGCATAGCGCTCCTCGCTCAGGATCCTCCCCCGATCGTGCTGCCGCCAGTCGCTCCGGCTCGTCTGCGCGCCGGCCGCGGAGACGACGAGGAGCGCCGCGGTGCCGGCGAGGCACGCCGCCGCAAGATGACGGAGATGACGGTTCATTGGCTCTCCTGCGTGATGGAACGCGCGCGAAGCCGGCGGCCCCGGCGCCACAGGCCGAGCGCCGCGCCGGCCACGAGCACGCCGAGCGGCGCCGACACCCACCGGCCGGCCCCGATCGGCCCCCCGACGCTGCAGAACCCCCCGCCGGCCTGCCCGCCGGCGTCCCGGTACTTCTCGAAGAACCCGTCGACGTCGACCGGCGTCGCGCAGGACAGCTCCGACAGCGGGCCGGCGTTGCCCACGAGGTCATAGGCCGCGACGCCGACGACGTACGGCTTGCCGTTGGCGATCGCCTCCCCGTTGTCGAACTTCATCGCCTCGCCACGGTTGGCCTTCCCCACCTTGCCGCACCGCAACGCGCTCTCCGGGACCTCCCCGGGGACCAGGCGCGACGCCTGGCATCCGGAGCTGCCGGCTCCCGTCGCTCCGCCCCCGCTCCCGCCGCCGGCCGCCCCCGCGCCGTCGTCGCCTCCGCCGGCCCCCGCCCCGCCCGCGCCGGACGAGGATTGCCCCCCTCCGTCGCAGTAGAGATAGTACCCCTCCACGTCCTCGTCCTCGTTCTGCTTGAAGTCGACGAGGAGACGACCATCGCCGGGGTGCGCCTCGACCTCCGTCGGCGGCTTCGGCCCCTGGAGATCCATCTTGGTGCTCTCCCACTTCGCGTGATCCGGCCCGTCCTGGTCCAGCGACTCGAGCCGCATGAAGTACATGGTGACCGACACCGCGCCGGTGCTGGACCTCGTGCCCTCGCACCCCTCGGCGCCGAGGGCCGCCGCGATCTCCTTGGCCGACAGCTCGATCTCCATCGTGTCGTCGAGGGGCGACACGGCCTTGATCCGCCGGCATCGCGTGCCCGTGTCGCGGTTCGAGTAGAGCGTGCAGTCCTGCGACTCGCTGACCCAGACCTCGAGCGTCTGACTGGTCGAGAAGCCGGTCAGCGTGACCGTGAAGCGCAGATCGTTGTCCGTCAGGCAGTCCTCGCGGCTGATCCAGAGCGGGTTCTCCGCGTCCGGGCGCCTGTCCCCGGTGCGGTCCACGTCGGTGCTGATGGTCACCGTCGCCTCGGCCCGGCGCGCGGCTCCGGCGAGCGCCGCCGCCGCGAGCGCCGCCGCGCACAGCCGGGGGAGCCGCCGCCCTCGCGGCCAGGGCCGCACGAGAGTCCTTGTCGTGTCCATGGGCGGGTCCTTTCAGCACAGCTCGTACCACGCCGCAAATGCCTCGCACAGCCCTCCGCGCAGCAGGGAAGCAGCAGGGAAGCCGCGCCTCTGCCCGAGTCGGAGCCCCCTCCGAAGCCCGCGTCCGCCGCGCTCGGAAGCACCGGCGGCCCCCTCGGCCGCCCCCGCCGGAGGGCGCCGCGACGCCCACGTCGGCGACGCGCGAAATGACGAGCTGGCCACCGTCGCGGGCCGTTCCTGACAAGTTGGCAGCGGCGCCGCGGCGCGCGGGGGCGAGCGGGCCGCCGCGCCGCGCCGCGACGCCGGGCGCGCCGCGTGGCCTGAAACACGCGCTCTTCGAGAGAGCTCGGCTAGCCTGGGGCGGGTGGACCCGTCCGACGCCGCTCCCGCGCAGCCGAGCGCGAAGGGGCGCGCGGCCGCCCCGGAGCCGCTGCGCTCCGGGCAGCCGAGCGCGCGCCCGGACGGCGCGCCTGCGCCCGGGTCCGCCCCGTCCGTGCGCCCGGCGTCGAGCCGGCCCAGCCGGCTGCCGCCGAGCGGCGCGCCGCCGAGCACGGACACCGCCGTCCTCGGCGTCACGCTCACCCGCGTCGAGCTGCACCGGTCCGCGCTGCTCTTCTGCCTGCTCTTCCTCGCCGCCCTCATCTTCGTGGTCGGCCGCTCGGCGCGCGACGCGCTCTTCCTCACCAGGTTCCCCGTCACCTGGATCGCGCCGATGTGGATCGTGTACGGCGCCGCCTCCGCGGTCGCGGCGCTCGCCTACGACCGCGTCGCCCGCCGCCTGCCGCGCGCCCGCCTGTGCGTCGCCTTCGCCCTGTTCGGCGCGATCACGTTCGCGCTCCTGCGCGTGCTCATCGGCCAGGAGGTGCGCGCCGCGATCCTCGTCTTCTACATCTGGTCCGAGATCATCGCGAACTTCACCGCCGTCCTCGTCTGGGCCGTCGCCCAGGACCTGCACGACGCGCGCAGCGCCAAGCGCCTCTTCGGCCTGATCGGCAGCGGCCGCGTCGTCGGCACCGTCGCCTGCGGCTTCGGGACCGGCCTCGTCGTGACGTGGATCGGCACCGAGAACCTGCTGTTCGTGCTCATCGCCGCCCTGCTCGGCATGGCCTCGCTCACCACGGCGCTCGCGCGGCGGCACCCGCTGGAGCGGCCCCCGTCCGGCGACGACGAGCTCATCCAGGCCCGCCTCCCCCGCATGGAAGTGTGGCGATCGCGCTACGCCCTCACCATCGCGCTCCTGACGCTCCTCCTCTTCACCGTGCTCACGGTCGGCGACTACCAGTTCAAGGCGATCGCCCTCACCGCCTACCCCGACCGCGACGATCTCGCCCGGTTCATGGCGCACCTCTACGGCGCCGTCGGCCTGCTCGGCCTGCTCGTGCAGCTCGGCGCGACGCCGGCGGTCCTCCGCCGTCACGGCGTGCTCGGCGGGCTGCTCGCCATGCCCGCCGCGTTCACCGCCAGCACCGCCGCGCTGGTCGCGATCCCCTCGCTCGCCTTCGCCTCCATCATGAAGCTGAGCGACAACGCGCTCCAGTTCACGATCTACGACGCGACGATGCAGCTGCTCTTCTTCCCGTTCCCGCCGGCGCTCCGGGAGCGGGTGCGGACGCTCGTCTCCGCGATCGCCAAGCCCCTCGGCTACGGCCTCGGCGCGCTGGTCCTGCTCGCCATGGCGCCCACCGCCGCCACCGGCCCCGCGCTCGTCGAGGAGGCCGCGCGCCTCGGCCTCTACTGCCTCCCGCTCTGCGTCGCCACCATCGCCCTCATCCCGCTCGTGCGGCGCGGCTACTTCGACGCCATGCGCAGGACCTTGATGCGCCGCCAGCTCGGGCCGGACAGCGTCGCCTACGGCCCGCAGACGCGCGCGATCCTCAAGGAGGCGCTCTACAGCCGCGCCATGACGCAGGTGCTCTTCGCCGTCGATCAGCTCCGCCAGCTCGACCCCGCCCTCGTGCGCGAGGCCGTGCCCGCGCTCGCGCACCACGGCTCGGCCAGGGTGCGCGCGCTCGCGGTGCGCCTCGCGGCGGAGCTCGATCACGAAGAGGGCGCCGAGATCGCGCGCGCGGCGATCCGCGACCGGAACACCGCGGTCCGCGTCGCCGCGGTCGACGCCCTCGCGGCGCTGCTGCGGGAGGACGCCCACGACGAGCTGCTCGCGCTCGCGCGGGAGAGCGACGCGCCGCGCGGCGCCTCCCCCGGCGCGCCCGGCGACGACGAGCTCCGGGCCGCCGCGATCGCGGCGCTCCTGCGCCACTGCGGCCTCGACGGCATGCTCGAGGGCGCGCCGCGGCTGCGCGCGCTGCTCGAGAGCCCCTCCCCGCGCGACCGCGTCGCCGCCGCCCGCATCCTCGGCATGGTCGGCCACGCGTCGCTCCAGCGCGCGCTCGCGCGGCTCATCGGCGACCCCGACCCCGCGGTGCGCCGCCAGGCCGTGCGCTCCTCGTCGAGCGTCGCCGATCCGCGCCTGCTCCCGCTGCTCGCGGACGCCCTCGCCGAGCGCGCCCTCGCGCCGGCCGCGGCCCGGGCCATCGAGGCGCTCGGCGACGCCGCCATCCCCGAGCTCGCGGCGCGCCTCGACGACGACAGCACCCCGCGCGGCGCGCGGCTCGCGATCCCGCGGGTGCTCGCGCGGCTCTCCAGCCACGGCGCCCTCGACGCGCTGCTCGCCCAGATCGACCACCCGAACGAGGCCCTCCGCCAGAAGGTGCTCGCGTCGGCCTCGCGCCTGCGCCTCGCGCTGCGCGCGCCCCCGGCCCCCCTCCGGCGCATCCGCGCCTGCATCGACGACGAGACGGTCGAGCACGTCCGCACGCGCGAGGCGTACATCGCGGTGCGCCCCCGCGTCGCGGGCCCGCTGCTCGATCAGCACCAGCTCCGCCGGCTGCGCAAGGGGATCATCCGCGTGCTCCGGCTGTGCGAGCTCGCCTACCCGCGCGAGGTCGTCGCCCTGGTGCGCACCCACGTCTTCGGCCCGGATCCGGCGCTGCGGGCCAACGCGTTCGAGGTGCTGGAGTCGCTCCTCGACCGGCCGCTTCGCGAGCGCCTCGTCTCCCTCGTCGAGCGCCTGCTCGCGCTCTCGGCCGAGTTCCCCCGGATGCCGATGCCGCCGGAGGCCGCCGCCGTCGCCTGGATCCGCCGCGAGCTCGTGCGCGGCGAGCCCTACAGCGCCGCGCTCGCGCTCGACGCCGTCGCGCGGCGCGCCATCGCCGGCGCGGCCGCGGACGCGCTCGCCGCGACCTGGGATCCCGACCCGCTCGTCCGCGAGGCCGCCGCCATCGCGATCGCGGTCACGTCGCCGGCCGGCGCCCCCGAGCGCCTCGCCGAGCTGCGGGCCGATGAGGATCCCGCGGTGGCCCGTTACGCACGATACTGGGCGGTCACCGGCGGCACCGGCATCGAGCCCGAGGACGAGATGTACACCACCATCGAGAAGGTCCTGTTCCTCCAGCGTGTCCCGCTGTTCTCGCGCGTGGCCGGCGACGATCTCGTCGCGCTGGCGCGCGGCTCGCTCGTGATCTCGCTGGCCCGGGGCGACGTCATCTTCCGCCAGGGCGAGCCGGGCGGCGCGCTCTACTCGATCATCTCGGGCGAGGTGAGCCTCACCCTGGACGGCCGCGAGATCGCGCGGCTCGGCGCGAACGACGTCTTCGGCGAGATGTCGCTGTTCGACAGCGAGCCGCGGGGCTCGACGGCCGTGGTCACCGAGGACGCGGAGCTGCTCCGGGTCTCCGCCGAGGATTTCCACGAGGCGGTGCGGGAGACGGCCGAGATCGCCGACGCCGTGATCCGGGTGCTGAACCGGCGCCTGCGCGAGGCCGATCGCAAGCTGGCCGACGCGCACGCGCGGCTGTCGCTCCTGCCGAAGCCGCCGCCGCTGCCCTCGCGAGAGCCGCCGCCGTCGGACGAGGAGGCGCCGGCGCTCGACGACAGCGACCTCGATTGAGGCAAGGGCCGCGAGGAGCGACGGCGCGCGGGCCGAGCTCCGGAACGAAGCTTGCAGCGCGCGGTGACTGTTCCGGCGCGCGAGGACGTCTGAAGAGACCCGAGGACGCCCGAGGCCAGCCCGACCTCTTCCTGGCATCCCCCTCGAGAAGGACCCATCATGCACCCGATGCCTCTCCCCCCCGCTCCCCCGAAGCGCCCTGCGCCTGCGGCGTCGGGCATCACCAGGGCCCGGCTCCGCCGGCTCGCAGGCGCGCTGCCGCTGCTCGCCGCGCTCGTCGCCGCGCCGTCGAGCGCCGCCGCCCAGGGCCTGCCGCAGGGCTACACGACCGACGAGCCCCTCGCCGCCGGTGAGACCGCGGCTTCACGGCCCACCGAGACCCAGCCGGTCCAGGCCGAGGTCGGCGTGAGCGCCGAGCTCGCGGTGGACGAGTACGAGGACACCGACCCGAGCGCCGTGATCGAGTTCCAGGAGCCGCTCGCCCCGTACGGCACCTGGATCGACGACGCGAGCTACGGCCGGGTCTGGGTGCCTTCCGCGGTCGTGGTCGGCCCGGGCTTCGCGCCCTACCAGACCGCGGGCCGCTGGGAGCTGACCGACGACGGCGAGTGGCTGTGGGTCAGCGATTACGAGTGGGGTCACATCCCCTTCCACTACGGCCGCTGGGTCTGGATCCCCGTCCACGGCTGGGCGTGGATCCCGGGGCGCACCTACGCCCCGGCGTGGGTGGTCTGGCGCGTCGGCGACGGCGGCTACATCGGCTGGGCTCCGATGCCGCCCACCTATTACTGGAGCAGCGGCGTCGCGGTGTCGCTGTGGACGGTGCCGCCGGCGGCGTACGTCTTCTGCCCGACGACCTACGTGTTCCACCACCACGTGCACCGGCACGTCGTCCGGGATCGCGAGGTCGTCCGGCGCATCGCCGCGCATTCGCACCCCTACAGGCCGGCGCGGCCGACCGTGAGCAGGACCGGGCGCGACGACGTCCGCCCGGACGGCAGGCGGGGGCCCTCCAGCCCGTCCCACGGCATCCGTCCTGGCAGCTACCGCCCCGCATCGCCCTCGCTCGCCGAGGCCCGTGTCCCCTCGTCGGCTGCGCCGAAGGCCCGCGGCAAGGCGGATCCCCGCGCCCTCGCCTATGCGCGCAAGAGCACGACGCCGAGCGCGCGCCTCGCGCCCCCGTCGTCGCGCCGTTTCTCGGCGCCCCCGGCGCCGTCGGGCGATCGGCGGGCGTCGCCGTCGCTGCGCACCCCGAGGTCGCACGACGGCGACGCGCCGGCCTCCGTCGCCAGGCCCGGCCTTCCGGGGCGGGGCTTCTCCGGCGCGGGCCCCCTGCCCCGCGCCGGCGCGCCGCACCGCGCCTCGAGGGCGACCGTCGCGCCCCCGTCGGAAGCGCCCGCCCCGACGCCGCGCGCGCTCCCGGCGCCGCGCGTCGCCCCCTCGCCGCGCACCGTCACCGCGCCGCCCGCGCCGCGCGTCGACGCCACGCCGTCCGCGCCGCGCGCCGTCCCGCAGCGGTCGGCGCCGGCGCCGACGCCGGCGCCGCAGCTGAGCGCGCCGGTCGCGAGGCCGCACGCCCTCCCGAGCGCGCCGCCGGCCCCGCGGCCCAGGATCCACCTCCCGTCGGGCTCGGCTCCGGGGCGGGCAGCGCCGGCGCCGCCGGCGCGTCCGCGGTCGAGATAGCGATTGGTCCACGTCTTGCGACGTCCACGGGCAGGAGCAGATGCGATGACGTTTTCCGCTGACTTCGTGAAGCTTCGTTCACTGGGACTGTGGTCGTTCCTTCTCGTCGCCGTGCCCCTGGCTTCGTCCGGCTGCATCATCGTCGACGAGGACGGCCACCACCGGGGCCACCAGCACGGCGATGGGGACGGCTGGGAGGACGACCACGACAACCAGCCTCCCCCGCCCGCGGACGAGCCGAGGCTCGTCGCCATCGACACGGACGCCGCCCTGAGCAGCGAGCCGGGCGAGGGGGTCGGCATCTTCGTCGAGTACGCGGCCGGCGGGACGTGGCGGCTCTGGACGACCTGCGACACGAACCGCTCCAAGGTCGTCTGCAGCTTCGATCTCTACGCCTCGGTGGACACGTCGTCCGAGCTGTTCGACATCGTGGGGACCGACCTCGAGAAGACGGACGCGACGCGCCTCGCCGACGACGGCATCGCGTACCTCCACGCCGAGACCGGCTCGGACATCGACGCGATGACGTTCACCACGACCGAGGGCGCCATCGTCCGGCTGGAGGCGTACCTCGACGGCGCCCAGGAACCTCGCTACGTCTACTGGTTCGGCGACGGCGTCCTGCACGAGGGCGCGCCGACGAACCCGATCGATTTCCAGCCGACCTCGCCCTGAGGGCGCGGGCGCCGACCTCGCCCCGCAGAGCGCGCGGGGACGGCGCCGCTCCTCCCGCTGCCCGCGCGGCGGGAGGAGCGCGGGCAGCGGGGACGCGGGCCGCTCAGGGCGCCTTCTTCGGCTGGATCGGCTGCCCCTCGACGTCCCACGCCTCCGGCTCGCCGAGGCCGATCGTCTGGAGCTGCGGCAAGATCTCCTGCCGCGGGCCCACGAGCACGAGGGTCGCCCCCTTCGGATCCACCGCCCTCGCCAGCTCCGCGAGGCCGGCGAGCGTCGCCTGCTGCCGCGCCTGGCTCGCGGCGCCGTCGAACGTCTCCGGCAGCGAGAGCCGCGCCAGCGTCCCGAGGCGCAGCGCGGTGCGGTTCACCGTCTCGTAGGCGGAGACCAGGTCCGCGCGGTCCTGCGCCTGCACCTTCGCCAGCTCGTCCCGGGTCAGCCCGGAGTCTGCCATCTTGGCAAGCTCGGCGAGCATCTCCTTCAGGGCGGGTCCGGTCGCCTCGGTGACCACGGACGCCCGCGCGACGAAGACGCCCGGCCGCTTCGTCTCGCTGAACGCCGACGCGGCCCCGTAGGACCAGCCGTGATCCTCGCGCAGGTTCTGGTTCAGGCGCGACGTGAACGAGCCGCCGAGCGCGGTGTTGATCAGCTGGAGCAGCGGCCGCCGCGGATCGCTCGCGGTGACCCCCTCCCGCACGACCGCGATCACCGACTGCGGCGCCCCCGGGCGGTCGACGAGCAAGAGGCGCGGCGGCTTCCAGGCCGGGGCCGCGGCGGGCGCGGCGGGCGCGCCCTTGTCGGCCGGCGCGGCGCCGGCGGGCGCGCCCTTGCCGGACCAGGCCCCGAGGTCCCGCGCGATCGCCTGCATCACCTCGTCCCGGGTGATGTCGCCGACCACGGAGATCACCGCGCGATCGGGGCGCCACGCCGCCTTGTAGAACGCCTTGACGGCCGGGAGCCCGATCGATTTGGCGTCCGCGAGCAGGCCCTCGACGGGGTGCCCGTACGGCGTGCCCGGCCCGTAGAGCGCGGCCGTCGAGACCAGCGCCGAGACCCGCGTCGGGTCGTCGCCGCGCTTCCGGAGGTCGTTCTGCCAGAGCTCGCTGACGCGCTTCCACTCCTTCGCCTCGAAGCGCGGGCGCGCGACGACGTCGGCGAGGAGCGAGAACGCCTTGTCGAAGTTCTTCTTCAGCACGGAGAGGGCCGCGACGCTCCCGTCGGCGCGCGCCCCGACCGAGAGCGTCGCGCCGAGATCGTTGATCGCGCTGGACAGCTCCACCGCGCTGCGCTGCCCCGCGCCCTCGTCGAGCATGTCGGCCGTGATGTGGGCGAGGCCCGCGGCGCCCTTCGGGTCGTCCGCCGACCCCGACGCGACGGAGATGGACACCGCCACGATCGGCAGCGCGTGGCGCTCGAGGAGCCACACCTTGATGCCGTTCGGGCCGTCGAGCACCACGGGCGCGGGCGGCGTGAACGGCTCCGGCTTGGGCAGCTCCGGCTTGGGCCCGAGCGGGTCCGCGGGCTGGGCGGCCGCGGCCGGGGGCGCCTTCTGCGGCGCCTCCGCCCGGGCCGGGGACTGCGCCGGCGCCTTCGGCTCGCAGCCGACGGCCGCGGCGAGCAGCGCGATCAGCGCGCCTGCGTTCCTCGCTCTCATTTCGTCACCGCCTTCTTCGCCTCGTCGCTGCCCTTCTTCGCCTCGTCGCTGCCCTTCGGCACGACCCTCACGATCACCCGCGCGTTCGGGTCCAGCGTGCTCTTCGCGGTCGCCTGCAGCGACGCCGCGGTCGCGTCGCGGTAGCGCTTCAGATCTTGCTCCACGAACCCGGGCTGGCCCGTCCACGTCTCGTACCGGTTGAGCATCGAGGCCCGGCCGGCGACCGACTCGAGCGCCGTCACGAAGGCGGTCTCGTACTGGTTCTTGGCCCGATCGAGCTCCTCGCGGCTCAGGTGTTCGTCGCGCACGCGGGCGAGCTCGGCGTCGATGGCGGCCTCGAGCTTGTCGAGCGGCACGCCCGGCCGCGCGATCGCCTCGACGGTGAACGTCGAGCCGAGATCGCCGGAGCTCTGCTGGGCGCTCACCTCCTGGGCGAGCGCCTTGTCGTAGACGAGGGCCTTGTAGAGGCGGCTCGCCTTTCCCTGCTCGAGCGCGGTGGCGAGCAGATCGAGCTCGGCGTCGCCCGGCGCGAAGCGCGCGGGGCTGTGCCAGGCCATGACCACCTTGGGGAGGTTCACGTTGTCCTCGATCGTCTGGCGCACGACGCCGCTCAGCTTCACCGGCGGCGGCGCGGCCACCGTGGGGACCGGCCGCCCCGGGATGCCGCCGAAGTACCGCTCGATGGTGTCGCGCGCCTTCTGCGGATCGAAGTCGCCGGCCACGACCAGCGAGACGTTGTTCGGCACGTACCACCGCCGGAAGAACGCGGTCACGTCGTCGACCGTCGCGGCCTGGAGGTCCTCGTGCGAGCCGATCACCGGGTGATGGTAGGGGTGCCCTTTCGGGTACATCAGCGAGGGCAGGAGGAGCTCGACCTTGCCGTAGGGCTCGTTCTCGCTGGTCTGGCGGCGCTCGTTCCTCACCACGTCGCGCTGCGTGTTGAGCTTGGCGATGTCCATGCTGTCGGCGAGCGACGCGAACCGGTCGGCCTCGAGCCACAGCAGGAGCGGCAGCGCGTGGGCCGGCGCGACCTCGTGGTAGTCGGTGCGGTCCTCGCTGGTCCACGCGTTGTTCCAGCCGCCTTCGGCCTCCATCCACGCGTCGAACTGCTTCGTGGGGACGCGGCGGGTGCCCATGAACATGAGGTGCTCGAACAGGTGCGCGAAGCCGGTGCGCCCCGGCTCCTCGAACCGCGAGCCGACCTTGACCATGAGGTTCAGGGCGACCATCGGCAGCGCGTGGTCCTCGTGCAGGATCACGGTGAGGCCGTTCTTGAGGGCGTACTTGGTGAAGGGGACGTCGAGCTTCGGCGCGGGAGAGGCGGCGGGCGGCGCTCCCGGCGCGGGCTTCGGAGCGGCGGCCTCGGGCGGCGCGGCCGGGGCGGCCTTCGGCCCGGAGAGAGAGAAGGCGGCGGCCACGGCGGCCAGGATCGGCCCCGTGGAGCGCGGGAGCGGCGGGTGACGCGCGCGGGTCTGCATGGGCCCGAGGGTTGCGCCGGTCCCAGGCGGGACGCAAGCGGCCGGGAGCACCGAGGGCGAGATGCGGCCGGCGAGGGTGCCGTTGTCAAGTTGTCACGGACAACGGACGCACGGCGGAAGCGGAAGGAAAGCGCGGCGCGGGCGCGGGACAGCCGGGCTCACGAAGGCGGAGCGCCGGCCGGGCTCGCGGGCGCTGCGGGCGGAGGCGCCGCCCCCTGCCGGTCCTCGATCGGACTGCTCTCCGCGGCCTTGCGGGCCCTCTCGTCTCATTTCCGGATCGTCCGCGCCTCCTGCCCGGAATCCACAACGAGAGCACCTCGGGCGGCACAGGGCCGGTCGAGGGTCGAGGTGGAGCGCTGGGGCAGTCGGGCGCAGCGGCCTCTCTCGCTGCGTGCGCCCACGTGGAGATCGGTGGAATGGGTCAGTACGACATCGCCTTGCGGCACATCGCGCTGCGCTGCGGCGACGAGCTCGCTCGGGGTCTGACGCTCGCATTTGCGGTCGACTCGGTCTCGTGGGTCGAGACGCAGCTGACCGCGCTGGAGCGCAGGATCGACCGGGTCCTCGAGCTCCGCGGCGGCGGTGAGCGGCGCCTGGTGCAGCTGGAGTTCATTGTCGCGCCGGGCAATGACCTCGCGCTCCGCATGTTCGAGTACGCGGTCCTGCTCGTGCTCTCGCTCCGGGCCGCGGTCGACCCGGGCCGGGGCGACGGCGCCATTCCCCCGGTGGAGAGCGTGGCCGTCCTCCTCAGCGGGCGCGCGGCTCCGTGGCCGCTCGAGGGGCAGTTCCGCACGAACTGGCCCGAGAGCGAGCGCTTCTGCGGACAGCGCTTCCGCATCGAGGCTGTCTACCAGCGCAAGGTGGCCGAGCTGATGGCGCGACCGGGCGTGTTCTGGCTGGTCTTCACGCCCCTCGCCGTCGACGCCACGGAGGGCTCGATCCGGCAGGTGGTCGAGGAGATCCGCCGCCGCGAGCCTCGCGACGAGCAGCGCGCGGAGCTGTATGCCGTGATGCAGGTGTTGGCGGAGCTGGCCCCCTGGGGGCACACTTGGCACAAGGAGATCAGGATGCGAGTACAGGAGCTGGATCAGCAATCGATCCTGGCGAGCGAAACCCTGCGGGAGGTGTTCGAGCAGGGTATCGAAAAGGGCGTGGAGCAGGGTATCGAGAAGGGACGCAAGCAGGGTATCGAGGAGATGCTGCGGGGCGTGCTCGCGCGCCGGCTGCGCCGCGAGCTGAGCGCCGTGGAGCAAGCCGCCGTGGCCAACAGGGCGAGCACGCTGGGCGATCCCCAGGCGGCTGCCGCCGTGTTCGAGCTGGACACCGAGGCCCTGCTGGCCTGGTTGCTCGGCCCCGACGCGGAGTGAGCGCGCGCCTCCGCGACCGGCGGCGTCGAGCAGGAGGGCTTCCCTCCCGAACGACCGGTGCTCGATGCGCGGCCGACGACGCGCGGCGCCCCGTCTGGGCGGGCGGAACTACTCCCGCGGCACCCAGCGCGACAGGACGACCCCCGGGATCGACGCGGCGAAGGCGATCGCGAAGAACGCCGTGAACCCCACGCTGGCGGCGAGGTAGCCGCTCACGCTGCCGGCGAACGTCGCCGAGACCGACATCAGCGCCGACCCGATCGCGAAGTGCGACGACTTGTACCCGTCCACGCAGCGCCGCATCAGGAACACCACGAGCACCGCCGTGCCGATCCCGGCGGCGAGCTGCTCGAGCGTGACGAGCGCGACGATCCACGGGAGCGCCGGCCTGAGCCACGCGAGCGCCACGTAGAGCAGGATCGCCAGGCTCTGCAGGAGCGCGATGGGGAAGATCGTGCGCGCGAGCCCCCACCGCTTGATGAGCACACCGCCGAGGGTCGAGCCGGCGATCGAGGCGACCGTGCCGACGCCGGCCACGTTGCCGCGCGCCGCCGTGTCGAGGCCGAGGTCCTTCAGCAGCGGCGACGACATCGCGAACATGAGCGCGTCCCCCGCCCGGTAGCAGAGGATGAACGCGAGGCTCGACGCGATCCGGGGCTGGCGCAGGAACGCACGGAACGGCTCGACGTACCGCCGCAGCCCGGCGGCTCCCGGCGCCGCCACCCCGGGCGCGGCCGCAGCTCCGGACGCCGCGGCAGCTCCGGACGCCGCCGGAGCGCCCGCCGCCGGGGCGCCGGGCGCGGGCGCTACCGCGGGGCGTGGCAATCCCACGGCGTGCGCGCCCGCGAGCAGCGCGAGCGCGGCCGCCGCGACGGCGAACGACGCGCCGAAGGACGCCCAGCCCGCGAACGCGACAAGGAGCGCGCCCGCGAGCAGCGCCAGCCGGTACGCCCCGACCCGCAGCCCCGAGAACGCCGCCTGCGCGTCCTTGTCGAGCGCCTGCAGGTAGAAGCCGTCGACCGCGATGTCGTGCGTCGCCGCCGCGACGGCGACCAGCCCGAACAGCGCCGCGACGAGCCCGAGCGCGCCGCTGTCCGCCGTCGCCGCGAGGCCGAGGAGGATCACCGCGAGCGCGATCTCGGCCCCCACGAGCCAGCGCCGCGCGCTGCCGTGGAGATCGACCAGCGGGCTCCAGAGGAACTTGAGGTTCCACGGGAGCCCGTAGAGCGACACGAGGCCGATGATCTGGAGGCTCGCCCCCGCCGCCGTGAAGAACTCCCCCGCCACCTTGTGCGCGATCGCGTAGGGCAAGCCCTCGGCGAAGTAGGTCGACGAGATCCACAGCCCCCGGCTCGCCGCCCGCTCCGCCGCCGCGCCGGACACCGCCGCCGCGCCGGACACCGCCGCCGCGCCGGGCGCCGCCGCCGCGCCGGACGCTCCCGCGGGGGCGCCGCGCCTCGCGGCCTCCGCGCCCTGATCGGACAGCGCGGTGCGCGCCGGGGCAGCGGGCTCGACGGACTTGTGGGATGTGACGGCAGCCTCCACGCCTACCCTTACACGAAGCGCCCCGGGGCGGAGCAAGTTCCAGGGCGCTCGGGGGCGCAGACCACCGCGCAGCACCGTGCGCGCCGCGCGGAACCGCGCCGACGCCGACGCGAGGGAAGCAGCGGACTCCATTGCGAGCGACGCTGTGGTATCGGTCCGGCATCTGGTTTAACGGTGAACTGCATGCGACGGGCTCGCGCTCCCTCGGTGTCCCCCTGCCGTAACGGCCGCGACGCCGATCGTGGCGCCGCGTGCCCGGACGGCCGCGCGGCCGCCCCGGCGCGCGCGGCCCTCGCGCCGACCTGCCCATCTCCGGTACTTCCGAGGGAGCGAGCGTGAACGAGTACACCCGGCGCGAGGAGGTCCGCGCCACCTTCATCGCCTCGGCCATCCTCGTGCTGTGCATCGCCGTGGCGGTCCTCCGCCTCGTGACCGTGGAGGGCAGGCTCGTCCCCGACCCGGCCGCGCGGCGGCAGGCCGAGGAGTCCGAGGCCCGCATCGCGCCCGCGCGCGCGTGCGCCCTCGCCGGCGAGAAGCTCATCGTCGAGATCGACCTCTTCAAGAAGGCCGCGAAATCCGCGCGCATGCCCGCCCCGGGCGAGGAGCCCCCGGCGCCGCCGCCGGTCACGAAGACGCGCGCGCAGCGCAATACGCCGCCGCCGAAGCCCAAGGAGCCGGACAAGCAGGGCGCCTGGGCCTCCGCCCAGCCGCTCTACAAGCAGGTCAAGACCCTCGCCGGCTGCCGCGAGGCGACCGAGGCGCTCCTCGGGGCGCGCGTGAGCGCGATCCCCGCCTGGGACGCCATCGTCAAGGCGGCCGCGATCACGCCGCCCGGCACCGCCGAGGCCGAGCAGTTCGAGGCGGCGAAGCAGCTGCTCTCGCTCCTCGCCGACATCCCCGCCGACAAGGTCGCCCAGGCCACGAAGGACGCCGAGGCCGCCTACAAGGCGAACGCCGAGCGCGACCGGGAGCGCGCGCTCACCGCGATGGTCCGCGAGCCGCTCCCCCAGGGCGTCTTCTCCCGGCGCGTGGCGGTGAGCGTCGGCGTGGGGCTGACCGTCTGCGCCCTGCTCATCAGCTACCTGGGCGTGCGCGCCGCCTCGATGCGCCGCCTCGCGACGCTGCTGCCGCTGCGCGACGCCGTGCGCAGCGGGCGCCCGGGCATGCAGGCCGTGGAGATCCTGAAGACCGCGGCCGCGCACAACAGCGGCGAGCCCGGCATCGTCATCGGCGCGGCCATCGGCGGGCTCTCCGCCGCGCTCCTCGCGCCGAAGGACGCCGACCTCTTCGTCGCGGGCGTCATGACCGGCCTCCTCATCGGCCTCGGCGGGCAGTGGGCCTTCCGCCTCGCCATCGGGGCGAGCCGCTGGCGCGCCCGCGCCACCGAGCTCGCCGAGGTCGAGAAGCCCGCCATCCCGATCGTGCTCGTCCTGAGCGGCGTGAAGCCCGGCCTCGAGCCGGAGTTCATCCAGTTCCTCCGCTCGCTGCCCCCCGCCGACGCCGCCGCGGCGGTCGAGAAGCTCGCCTCGCAAGCCGAGGAGCGCATCCTCGCCGCCGCCGACGCCGGCGCGGCCTTCCCCCAGGGGAAGCCGCCGCCGGGGTGACGCTCGCCCGGGCAGGGCGCCCCGCCCGCCGCCCGCGCCGCCGCCGGACGCCCGCGCGCCGTCGCGGCGGACGGCGCCGCGGCGGCGCCCCAGCACCGATCGCTCGATCCACACGCGGTTCCATGGAATGGAGGCCCACCCGACATGAAAACTCCTCTGCAGGCCCGCCGGCCCCCCGGGCGATGGGCGCTCCTCTCGCTGCTCGCCGCCACCTGGTGGCTCGCCGCGCCCCCTGCAGCGGCGCAGGACCCGGCCGCCGCGAACGCCGGCGCGCCCCCGGAGCCTCCGCCGGCCGCGCAGGCCGCCCCGCCGGCCGGCGCGGCCCAGGAAGACGGCGCGCCCCAGGAAGACGGCGCGCCCCAGGCCGGCGCGCCCGCGGCGGACGGCGCCGGCGCCCCGCCCTCCGGCGCGGGCGGCGAAGCCCCGGAAGCCGGCCAGCGCGCCGATCGCAGCCCGGCGCGGCGCGACCGGCCGGGGGCGACCAGCAGCCGCGCCACCCCCTCGAAGAAGCGCCGCGGCGACATCAACCCGTGCATGACGCCCGATCCGGGCTGGGGCGTCTACGACCGGTGGTCCCGCGCGCCCTCGGTGGGGCAGATGATCATGCCCCACAAGGGCGGGGTCACGAAGCGCGGCGGCTTCGACGTCCTCATCCACTTCCACGGCCACGAGGCGCTCCGGAAAGAGTTCGTGAAGACGGCCGACGGCGCCGTCCTCGTCGGGATCGATCTCGGCATCGGCTCGGGCGCGTACTCGAGCGCGTTCTCGGCGCCCTACGTCTTCGAGAACCTGCTCGACAGCATCGAGCGCGCGGTGGCGAAGAAGACCGGCAAGAAGAAGGTCTACATCCGGAAGCTCGGCCTCTCGGCGTGGAGCGCGGGCTACGGCGCCGTCGAGCAGATCCTGCGCCAGCCGGCCGGCAAGCGGGTCGACGCGCTCGTGCTGCTCGACTCGCTGCACGCCGGGTACGCCGACGAGCACCAGCGCAAGCTCAAGGTCGCGCAGATCGAGCCGTTCATCGCGTTCGCGCGGCGCGCCGCGGCGGGCGAGGCGTTCATGTTCATGAGCCACTCCTCCATCCTGCCGCCCGGCTACGCGTCGACCGCGGAGACGGCGAACTTCATCGTGCAGCAGCTGCGGGGCAAGCCGCGCGGCTCCTCCCGCCGCGACGTGCTCGGCCTCGACATGATCCAGCGCTTCGACCGCGGCGACTTCCACGTCCGCGGGTACACCGGCGACGACAAGCCCGACCACTGCGCCCACCTCGGCCTGATGGCGGACGTCATGCGGGTCCACCTCAAGCCGCGGTGGAAGACGCCGCAAGGCCGGCGCTAGATGGGCGGCATCGGCGTCATCATCAACCCCCGCTCGCGCCAGAACCTGAGCGACCCCCGCGCGGCCGTCCGGCTCGCGCGCACGCTCGGCGACCACGGCGTCGTCCGCACCGCGCGCACCCGCGAGGACCTCGCCAGGATCGCGGAGGACTTCAGGAAGCTCTCCATCGACGTGCTCGGCATCTCGGGGGGCGACGGCACGAACCACGTCACCATCACGGGCTTCCTCGACGTCTACGAGGACGAGCCGCTGCCGCCGATCGCGTTCCTGCGCGGCGGGACGATGAACACCGTGGCCAACGCCGTCGGCGTCCCCCGCGGGCGGCCCGACGGCCTGCTCGCCGGGCTCATCGCGCGCTACACCGACCGCGGCCGGCACCCGCTGCGCTCGGTCGAGCGCCACGTGATGCGGATCGGCGCCCACTACGGCTTCATCTTCGGCACCGGCTGCGTCCACGGGTTCATCGCCGAGTACAACCGCAGCGAGGAGCGGAGCGCGATCTGGGCCGCGAAGGTCCTCGCCCGCGCGAGCGCCGCCGTGCTCCTCAAGACCGACACCCAGGTCGCCGCGCGCTGGGAGGGCCGCGTCCACTTCGACGACGGCTCGGCCTTCCCGGACCGCGACTACCTCGCCGTCGCCGCCGGCACCGTCGACCAGATCGGCCTCGGGTTCCGCCCGTTCCACCGCTACGACGAGCGCCCCGAGAGCTTCCACATGCTGGGCATCCACACCTCCGCGCTCGGCTTCGTGCGGAAGCTGCGCGACATCTGGCGAGCGCAGCCGATGGGCGAGGCGCACACGTTCGAGAAGATCGCGCAGCGCGCGGTGCTCGAGGCGCGCTCCGGTGTGGTCCGCTACGTGTGCGATGGGGACGTGCACGAGCACGTCGGCCCGCTCACGGTGCGCATCGGCCCGCGGGTAAAAATCCTCGTGGAGCACAAGACCGGCCACCGCCCTGTCGCCGTTCGGCGCACATCGCACGAGGTGTGCGCTCCCGGCGAGGGCGCGCGCCGCGCGGGCTGACCGAGCGCTCCTGCGGCGTGCGCGCGCTCGCTACGCGCGCACGGCCGCGCGAGACCATGGCTGTAGGAGACCGGCAAAGTTAGAATACCCTCGCTCCATGTCGCCGCGCTCAACCTCCGCGCCCGCACCCTCGACGGGATCGACGCTGCGGGCTGATGGCGTGAGCCGCCCCTCGTCGTCCGCGGCCTTCCCGCGCGGCAGCGCTCCCGACGCGGGCGACCCGGAGTCGCTCGATCCGGAGTCGCTCGATCCATCGCTCCTGTCGTCGCTCCGGCAGATCGGCGCGCCGTCGCCCGGGCCGGGGCGGTCGACGCGGCGCATCTACCGCGAGGGCGACGTGATCGGCGGCAAGTACCGGCTGCGCTACGTCCTCGGCGAAGGCGGCATGGGGATGGTGTGGCTCGCCCACAACGACGTGCTGAACATCGACGTCGCGCTCAAGTTCATCCGACGCGAGGTCACCTCGACCGAGGCGACGCTGCGCCTCCAGCAGGAGGCGCGCGCCGCGGCGCGCATCGATCACCCCTCGATCGTCCGGGTGCTCGACTTCGGAGAGTCCGACCACCGCGATCCGTACATCGTGATGGAGGTCCTCCGCGGCGAGCAGCTGGTCGAGGCGATCGAGCGCCGGAAGCGCTTCTCGCCCGCGGCCGCGCTCCGCATCCTGCTGCCGATCGCGAGCGCCCTCGCCGCGGCGCACGACCGCAGGATCGTCCACCGCGATCTCAAGCCCGAGAACATCTTCCTCGTGAAGAACGATCGCGGCGACGTCACCCCCAAGATCGTCGACTTCGGCATCGCCAAGGTGTGGAGCGAGACCGCGGGCGGCGACGTGACCAAGGCGGGCACGGTGCTCGGCAGCCCCGACTACATGTCGCCCGAGCAGGCCCGCGGCATCACCGACGTCGACGGGCAGACCGACGTCTGGGCGTTCTCGGTGGTGCTCTACGAGACGCTCACGGGGCAGCGGCCGTTCCTGGGCGGCAACTACCACGACCTCGTGGCCGCGATCCTCGTGAAGGATCCGGTGCCGATCACCGAGCTCGGCGTCGGCGACGCGGCGCTGTGGAGCATCATCGAGCGCGGGCTCGCGAAGGAGCGCGCCGGGCGGTGGCGGACGATGCGCGACATGGGCGTGGCGCTCGCGCGGTGGGCCACCGAGAACGGGGTCGAGGAGGACGTGACCGGGACGTCGCTCGCCGTGCACTGGCTGAGCGACGGCGGCCAGCGGCGCCTCTCGGAGCGGCCGGCCGCGCGCCCGCTGCGGAGCAGCCCGGACGTGGAGACGCTCGCGCGCGAGGAGCGCGAGGAGATCGCGCTGCCGCCCTCTGGCCGGCGGCGCTCCGCCGTCCTCGCGCTGGCGGCGGTCGCCGCCGTCGTCACGATCGGCCTCGCGCTCTTCGCCCTGAGCGGCGTGACCGCGCGCGACGGCGGCGCCGACCCGCCCCCGGCCGCGACGTCCGCCGCGCCGCGCGATCTGCCCTCGCCCGCCGCCGCCGCGCCGACGGTCGGGCCAAGCGCGGGGAGCCAGGCCCACCCCGCGCCGGCGCGCTCGGCCGGAGCGCCGGCGGCTTCCGGCGAGCCGCGCCGCGAGGCGACGGACGGCGGCGCCGTCCCCGCGGCGGCGCCCCGGAACGCGGGCGCCCGGCGGAGCGCCGCCCCGCGGACGACCTCGAAGACCCCTTCCGCCGCCCTGCCGGTCCCGGCTCGGCCGAACTTCTGAAGCCGGGATGCCGATGAACGTGAGGCCCGCTCGCGGAGCGCGACATCGCGAGCCCACGCTCGGCGCGCGATGGCCGCTGCTGCTCGCCCTCGCCGTGCTCACCGGCGCCTGCTCGCTGCTCGCGGACAGCGCCCTCTCCGACAAGCCGTCCGAGGGCGGCGCCGGCACGCCGGGCAGCACGTCGACCGGCGGCTGCGCGCCGGACTGCCCGGCGGACGCGTGCTGCGGCGGGACGTGCGTCGACCTGAGCCAGGACCCGGGGCACTGCGGCGCCTGCGGCGACGCCTGCGGCGCCGGCGAGTCGTGCTGCGGCGGCGCGTGCACGAGCGTGCTGAACGATCCGTCGAACTGCGGCGCCTGCGGCGCGGCGTGCCTGAACACGCTCTGCGTGGGCGGCCACTGCTCGTCCGAGTGCGTCTTCGGCTTCGACAACTGCGACGGGAACATCGTCACGAACGGCTGCGAGGTCGATCTCACGAGCGATCCCGAGCGCTGCGGCGGCTGCTCCCTCCGCTGCCCCTCGGGCGCGATCTGCGACGCGGGGCGGTGCGCCTGCGCGCCGCCGCTCCTCGACTGCGACGGCCTCTCCGACACGGGGTGCGAGACCGACGGCTCGTCGAACCCCGCGCACTGCGGCGCCTGCGGCGTCACCTGCGGGCCGAACATGGAGTGCCAGGCGGGCGTGTGCGGGTGCCAGGCGGGGTACGCCGACTGCAACCTGTCGCCCGACGACGGCTGCGAGGCCCCGCTCGGCACGACCGAGAGCTGCAAGGCCTGCGGCGACGCCTGCTCGGACGGCATGGCGTGCGACCCGGTCGGCGGCTGCGCCTGCACCAACGGGCTCCTCGACTGCGACGGGCTGCCGGGCTGCGAGTCGATCGTCACCGACCCGGCGACGTGCGGCGCCTGCGGCGTGCAGTGCCCGACGGACACGCCGCGCTGCGACGGCACGTCGTGCGTGGTCACCTGCGCCCCGGGCCTCACCGCGTGCGGCCTCTCGTGCGTCGACACGCAGACCAGCCCGCGCCACTGCGGCGCGTGCGGCGTCGTGGCGGGGCCTCACCAGCACTGCGAGGCCGGCGCGCTGGCCTGCGACGCGGGCTTCGCCGACTGCGACGCGAGCGCGCCGGGCTGCGAGTCCGACCTCGCCCGGAGCCCGCAGCACTGCGGCGCGTGCGGCAACGCCTGCAAGCCGGGCGCCGCGTGCGCCGCCGGCGTGTGCGCGTGCGGCGGGTTCACGCCGCACGACTGCGGCGCAGACTGCCGCGCCTGCTGCTCGGACGCGGACTGCTCGGACGGCGACGGCTGCACCACCGACGTGTGCGAGGCCGGCGGCACGGCGTGCCGGAGCACGGGCTGCGCCGCCGGAGAACAGTGCTGCAGCCTGGTCGCGTGCCGCCAGTGCTGCACCAGCGCCGACTGCAGCGGCAACGAGATCTGCTCCGGCGGGGCCTGCATCCCGCCCTGCGGCGCCGGCCTCGTGGCGTGCGACGGGGAGTGCGTGAGCCTGGGCTCGGTCGAGCACTGCGGCGCGTGCGGCAACGCCTGCCTGAGCGGCCGCGAGTGCCGCGACGGCGAGTGCACGCCGCCGCGGGTCGTCATGACGGCGGCCGGCGCGCCCGCGCCGCGCCAGATGGCCGCGGCGGCCTGGATCGGGGACGCGCTCTTCGTGTGGGGCGGCCGCACGGCGACCAGGGACGTGAACGACGGGGCGCTCTACAACCCGGCGCGCGACGCGTGGTCGCCGCTGGGCGTCGAGGGCGCGCCCTCGGCCCGCGTGCTCGCCGGCGCGGCGTGGACGGGCTCCCGGGTGCTCGTGTGGGGCGGCGGCGCGTTCGGGAGCACGGCGGGCCTGGCCACCGGCGGCGCGTACGACCCGGCGGCGCGGACCTGGCGCGCGATGAGCACCATGAACGCCCCCGCGGCGCGGCGGTCGCCGATCGCCGTGTGGACCGGCACGCGCCTCCTGATCTGGGGCGGCGCCGCGGGCGGCGGCCCGGTGGGCGGCGGCGCGCTCTACGACCCGGTCGCCGACGCGTGGTCGCCGGTGTCCAGCGTGGGCGCGGCCCCGGCGCGCGATGGCGTCGCGTGGGCGTGGTCGGGCGCGGAGCTCTACCTGTTCGGCGGGCGCGCCGGCGACGCGACCGCGAACGACGGGTACGCCTACAACCCCACGACGGACGCGTGGCGATCGCTGCCCAGCGCGGGCGCGCCGAGCCCGCGGGCCGACGCGTTCGCGGTCTGGCTGGGCAGCCGGCTGCTCGTCTGGGGCGGCCTGGACAAGAACGACCGCGATCTCGACGACGGCGCGCTCTACGACCCGGCGGCCGGCACGTGGGCCGCCGTCGACGACAAGGACAAGCTCTCGCGGCGCAGCCGCGGCGAGCGGCGCACCGGCTGGACCGGGTGGACCGGCACGCGCGCGCTCATCGCGGGCGGGCGGAGCGATGCGATGCCCAAAAAGGACGGGAAGCTGTACGATCCCGTGGCAGGGTGGGGCGCGAGCTTGGCGGTGGCGAACAAGCAGCACAGCTACGGCGTGGGGGTCTGGACGGGGACAGAGCTCATCCTGTGGTCCGGGTTCGACGGGTTCTCGCTGCTCGCCGACGGGGAGCGGTTCAGGCCGTGACGCCGCGACGGACGCGGGCCCTCGCGGGCCCCCTCGCGCTCCTCGTCGCCGCGGCGGGGCTCCTCGCGGCGCCCGCGCCCGCCGCGGCGCAGAGCGCGGCCGACGTCGCGGTCGCGCGCGAGATCTTCATCGAGGGCTCCGAGTTCGCCAAGCAGGGCCGCTGGGAGGAGGCGCGCGAGCGGTACGAGCGCTCGCTCGCGATCAAGCGCGCGCCGATCACGCTCTACAGCCTCGGGGTGGCGCAGCAGCAGACCGGCCAGCTCGTCGAGGCGCTGGAGAGCTTCCGCGCGTTCCTGGTCGAGCCGTCCGCGCCGGCGACGAAGGGGTACGAGAAGCTCGCGCGGCAGGCGGTGCAGGAGCTCGAGCGCCACGTCGCCGGGCTCGATCTGAGGCTCTCCCCGGACGACGTCGCGGGCGTGGTGGTGAAGATCGACGGCGTCGAGGTGCCCGCGGCGGCGCTCGATCGGCCTCGGCCGGTCAACCCGGGGAACCACGTGGTGACCGTGAGCGCGCCGGGCTACCGCGAGGCGCGGCGGAGCGTCGCCGCGGCGCCGGGGAGCCGCGTCGTCGTCATGCTGACCCTGGAGCGCGACGCCCCCACGCCGGGCGCGTCCACGCCGGGCGCGCCCACCCCGGGCGCCGCCGCCGGGCCGCGGGCGCCGGCCGCGAGGGCGCTGCCGGGCGGCGCGGCGCCCGACGCCGCGCCCGACGCGGCGACGGTCCGCGTCGTACCGATCGTGCTGCTCGCCGGCGGCCTGACCACCGTCGCGGCCGGCGTGGCGATCGGCCTGCTCGGCGTCGCGAGCGCGTCGGACGCGCCAACGCGGGACGGGGACGCGGCCGACGCCGCGCGGGCCCAGGCGCTCGCGGGCGACATCGTCGCGGGCGCCGGCCTCCTCGCGGCGGGCGCCGGCGTGCTCGTGCTGGTCCTCGACCGCGACCCCGCCGGCGCCCCGCAGAAGCAGGCCCCGCCGCGCGCCGCCGTCGGCCCGCTCCGCCTCACCGTGCGCTTCTGATCGGCCCGCGGGGGCCGGTCGCTACGCCGCCGGCATCTCGCTGCGGTCGAGGCTCACCACCACGAACGCGCCGTAGTTCAGCACCGTGAGCGAGTCCTCGTCGAGGATGAGCACGCGGACGCACTGGGGCGGGGAGGGAGCGAGCAGGTCGGCGTAGGGGTCGAACGGCGCCTCGTCCGTGGGCGGCAGCGCGGCGTGCAGGAACGCGTGGAGCCGCGCCCGATGGCCGAGGATGACGCTCGCGGCCGGCGGCTCCGCGCCGGCGGCCGCCGCGCTGCGGAAGAGCAGCCGGCGCGCCGCCGGGGACACGACCAGGATCGCCGCGTCGGTCACCTCGAGCTCGCTGCACGTGCACAGCTGCTCCACGCGATCGCCCACAGCGTCCTCCACCGTCTGGAACAGCCGCAGCCGCCGCCGCTGTCCCTCGGTGAGCCCCGGCTCCTCGAGGTAGGCCTCGAGGCTGCACCCGTGCGTGTTCCGTCCGCCCCCGTAGCTCATGCCGCCCCGTCGTGGCGCAGTCTGCTCGCCCGCCCTTGCCAGCCGGGTCGGACAGCCGCCACGCCTCCCCGCATGGACGTTCATGCACGGGATTAGCCAACGCCCCGCTGCGCCGCCGCGGCGCGCCAGAGCGAGGCGCGGTCGCCATGCTCTCCAGGCCGGGCGCAGCGGCGCGCACGCGCGCCCTCGCCCGCGCGGCGGGCGGCTACTGCGCTGCGGGCGGCGCGATCTTCGCCGTGAGCTCGACCTGGGCGACGCTGCGCTGGGCGGCTTGCTGGCCGCCGGCGCCGGGGCCGCTGGCGCCGGGGGGCACGAGCAGCGCCTGGAGCCGCTGCGAGGCGTCGGCCGTGCCCGGCGCGTAGCTCGACGGCGACCAGGTGAGCGTGCCCTTGCCGGCGGAGTCGAGCCGGTCGATGGTCAGCGTGACGTCGCCGTTCGGGCCCGGCAGCTTGAGGTCGGCGCCCTCCGCGTACTGGCGCGTGTCCACGCTGAACGAGACGACATCCCCCTCCACCTTCTCGATCTTGAAGACCCGGTAGCGCAGCACCGGCAGCTGCGCGCCCGACACCACGGCGCGGTCGGTGACCATCCAGTAGGCCCCCGCGCCGACGGGCTTGTCCGGCAGGGGCGGCGTGAGGAGCGTGATCGCCTCCCCGAGGGCGGCGAGCAGCGGCTGGAGCCCGGGGTCGGCGTCCTTGGCGAGCTCGGGCTTTTGGTTGCTGACCACGTTCGCCGGCGAGAGATCGTAGCGCAGCGCGCTCCCCTTCAGCTTCGCCAGCGCGTCGGCGAGCTCCTTCGGCGGGCCGCCGATGGACATGGACGCGAGCGTGGCCGACGTGATCTTCGCGGTCACCTTCGTCGGTGCCGCGGGCGCGGGCGCGCCCTCCTTGGGCTTGTCCGCCGGCTTGTCGGCCTTGAGGCTCAGGCCGAGCTCGAGGTTCGGCAACCCCTGCGGCCCGCCCATGCGCAGCCCGAGCGTCATGGCGACCTTCTGCTCGGATTTCGGATCGACCTTCGCGGCGAGCTGGGCGCGCGGCTCGCTGCCGGCGTCGATGACCTCGATCGTGTAGGGCACGTCCTTCGGGAGCACGGCGGCGGCCGCCTGCGGCGAGAACACGCCGTTCTCCGGCGGGCCGTCCTTCGCGCCGCCCGGCGCCGGCCGGCTCTCGGGGCCGCCCGACTTCGCCGCCTCCGCGAGCTCCGCGCCGAGCTTGCCGCCGACGACCGGGAGCGCCGGGCCGGCGTCGAGCGCGCCCGCGTCGGCGGCGGCCTGCGCCTTGCTCTTGTCCCCGTCGCAGCCCGCGAGCCCCGAGAGGGCGACCGCCGCGAGCATCGAAGCCATAACCCCGCGCCACCGAGTGTGCATGACGGCGGGGTGTAGCCAAAACCCGCGCCGCGTTCCAGCGCGCTCTTGCGCCGGCCGGGGAGCCGCGGCGGCGGTCAGGCCCGCCGCGCGGCCTTGAGCCCGCCGATGTGCTCCAGGAGCTCGAGGGGCCGGAACGGCTTCGCGTAGTAGGCGGTCGCGCCGAGCGCCTCGGCGCGGACGCGCGCCTCGCGGTCGTCGAGGGCGCTGATCACGACGATCGGCAGGCTGGCCGTCGCCGGGTCCGCGCGGAGGCGCGCGCAGACCTCGAAGCCGTCCATGCTGCCGGGGAGCATCAGATCGAGCAGGAGGACATCGAAGGGCTCGGTCAAGGCGCGCTCCACCGCCTCGGGGCCGGTGCCGACGCCGATGACCTCATGGCCGCTCGCGCCGACCAGCGCCTCGATCATGCGCCGGATCGCGTCCTGATCTTCACAGAGAAGGATACGCATGGTCGCGAGCTGACGGAGCCTCGCACCGGCGCCGTCGCGCGGTCAAGCGGGAACGCGCCCGCCCCGTCCGCTCGCTGCCGGGTTGGCTGCCCCCGGGCGCCGCTCCCCGGCGTCCGCCGCGCGGCCGTCCAGCCCCGCGCGGCGGCCACCCCTTCCGGGGATCGCACGCTAGGCGCGGAGAGGGCGATCGCGGAGGCGCGCGGCGCTCGCCGGCGGGCGCAGCGCGAGCTCGATGCCCACGCGCGCCCCGCCGCCCTCGCGGCGCTCGGCGAACGCGCGACCCCCGTGCGCCTCGGCGACGCGCTTGCACAGCGCGAGGCCCAGGCCGAGCGAGCCGCGCTCGGCGCCGCTCTCCCCGCCCTGCGCCCGCTCGCGCCGGAAGAACGGCTCGAAGATGCGCGTCTCCTCCCCGTCCGCGAACCCGGGCCCGCGATCCTCGACCTCGAAGACGACGCGGCTCGGACCGCCGGGGCGGACGCGCAGCCGCTCGGCCCCGCCCGCGTGCGCGCGCGCGTTCTCGAGCAGGTTGGCGAGCGCGCGCGCCAGCAGCGTCGCGTCCGCCTCGAACGGCGGCGTCCCCTCGGCGACCTCCAGCAGCGTCGGGTCGAGCCCGGCGCGCTCCAGCGCGCGGATCGCGGCCTCGGCCGGGTCGAGGCGCGTCAAGGTGAGCGCCGCGAAGTCGATGCGCGAGCTCGCCAGGAGGTCGCCGACGAGGGCGTCGATCTCCATGACCTCGCGATCGAGGTCGTCGAACACGGGCGCGCTCGGCCCGCCGTCCCCGCGGGCCATCTCGGTGAGCAGGCGGATCCGGGCGAGCGGCGTGCGGAGCTCGTGCGACACGGCGGCGAGGAGCTCTCGCTGGTCGGCGATCTGGCGCTCGATGCGCGCGGCCATGTCGTTGACCGCCTCGGCGACCACGCCGACCTCGCCGTGGCCGTGGCCGTGGCGGTCGAGCCGGACCCGGCTCGACAGCTTGCCGGCGCCGATCTCGTGGGCGACGTGGGCCAGATCGACGAGCGGGCGGGCGAGGCGGCGCGAGATGAGGCCCGAGGCCGCCCACAGGACGGCGGCCACGGCGAGCAGCGGCAGGGCGAGGCGGAGCGACGCGCCGGACCGGCCGCGCCCGGGGCAGAGGAGCACGGTGCCGAGCGAGCCGCCGTCGCCGGGGACCGGCGCGACCAGGGCCTGCGCCCGACAAGGCTGGCCGTACCGCGCGAGCCGCCGCCCCTTCGCGTCGAGGAGCTCCAGGTCGGTGTCGAAATCCTCCGCGATCACGCGGGCGAGGGCGTCGCGGGCCACGGGATCGCCCCAGACCCGCTGGAACTGGTGGCCCACGAAGGACTGGGCGCGGGCGTGCTCGTGCCGCCAGCCGGAGTTGCCGACGCGGTCGATGGCGCCGACCGTCGCGATCGCCGCGAACGCGGTGAGCAGGATGGTCGCGCCGAACCACATGAAGATCCGGCGGTGCAGCCGGGCGCTGAGGAAGCGGCCGATCGAGACCTTCCGCCCGTTCTCGAAGAGCCAGGAGCGGCAGCGCATCACGCGCGGTCCTTGGCGAGCACGTAGCCGACCCCGCGCACGGTCTTGATGAGCTTCGGCGACCGCGGGTCGTCGGCGAGCTTCTGCCGCAGGTGCGAGATGTGCACGTCGACGGTCCGCCCGCCGACGTTGACGTCGCCGCGGCCGGCCTCCTCGAGGAGCGCCTCGCGGGCGACGACGCGGCCGGCGCGCCGCGCGAGGGCGACGAGGATGTCGAACTCGATGCCGGTGAGCTCCGCGGGCTTGCCCGCGACGGTGACCACGCGGCCGGGCACGTCGATGGCGATGTCGCCGGCCACGATCCGCTCGCCGGCGGCGTCGGGCGTGGCGCGCCGGAGCACGGCGCGGAGGCGCGCGAGCAGCTCGCGCGGGCTGAACGGCTTGGCGATGTAGTCGTCGGCGCCGATCTCGAGGCCGACCACGCGATCGGCCTCGTCGCCGCGGGCGGTGAGCATGAGGATCGGCATCGAGCTCTTCTGCCGGATGCGGCGCACGACCTCGATGCCGTCCATGCCGGGCATCATCACGTCGAGCAGGACGGCGTCGAAGGTGCCCGCGGCGAGCGCCGCGAGGCCGCGCGCGCCGTCGCTCGCGACCGTGACCGTGAAGCCGTTCTGCTCGAGGTAGCTCGCGAGCAGGGCGTGGAGCCTTGAGTCGTCGTCGATGAGCAGGAGCCGCAGCGCCATGGAGGGACCCGAAGGGAAGGGGCGGCAGCGCGCGGCCGCCGCCTCTTTTGTGTATAGCTCAGCGGCCGGGGGCGGTGTCGGCCTCCGGCGCCGCGGGGCGCGCGGGCGCGGCGCTCCGCCACGAGGAGCGCTCGGCCTCCCGCGCGGCGTCCACGCAGAGGGAGGCGACGTGGCGCTGGAAGGCGTCGCGGCGGGCCTCGGCCCGGCAGCGCAGCGCCGAGAAGCCGGAGGCGTAACCGAAGACGGTGCCGAGGACGAGCAGCGTGATCGTGATCTGGCGTCGCATCATGGTCTTCGTCGCCTCCTTCACGCCCACCCGCCGTGCGTCCTGTAGGGATCGGCGCGGTGGCCGCGCCACCCGGCCCTGCCGGACCACAGATCGCGGAACGCGGCCGGCCCGATCTCGATGAGATCCGCGAGCTGCTCGCGCTGGCGGTCCTCGAGCACGGCGTGGACCTTGCCGAGCGCGCCGACCGCGGCCTTGCGCAGCGACTCGATGGCGGTGTCGTGCCGCGCGAAGAGCTCGCCGAGGCGCGTCTCGTCGAAGCTCGGGCTCCGCATGGCGGCCGCGACGTCCGCGCGCGTGCCGCGGATCTCGCCCCGGTGCGCGTCCGCGGCGGCGCGGAGCTCGTCGACGGCCGCGACGATGGCCTTCTCCTGCGACGGCGTGGTGCCGAGCCGGTCGAAGAGGAACGACAGGAAGAAGCGACGGCGGAAGCCGAAGCCGCCGAAGCCGCGCCGGCCGAAGGGGCGCGGCCCCGCGCCCCAGTGCCCGCCGCAATCGTACCGGCCGGCGCGCTTCAGGGTCACGATCAGGCCGATCAGGCAGGCCGTTCCAACGATGAATCCAAACATGATGAGCACCCTCCGTGAGCGTCTCCGCTGTCGATCCGTGCACGGGGCATGTCCGCGCGGCGCCCGGCTCGTCCGGACGCGCGGCCCCGGTCGCAGGAGACCGGAGCCGCGCTCGCGCGGCCCCGGGCTGCGAGGCTGGAGCCGCAGACGCGCGGCCCCGAACCACGACGAAGCTGCGCAGGGCGTGTGAAGGATGTGCAGGAGCGCGCGTGAAGAAAGATGAAGGCGGCCGCGCGCGGCGCGGCGATGTGTGCTGGGCGATACGGCGCAGCGCGCTGCGGTGAGGCGGCGCGCTGCGCTGCGGTGAGGCGGCGCGCTGCGGTGAGGCGGCGCGCTGCGCTGCGGTGAGGCGGCGCGCTGCGCTGCGGTGAGGCGGCGCGCTGCGGTGAGGCGGCGCGCTGCGGTGAGGCGGCCCTACCTCGCCGGCTCCACCTCGCCGAGGTCGTCCAGGTCGTCCACCTCGGCCTTGGCCTTCTCGTCGCTCGAGACCGCCCACGGATTCGTGCGCTCGCTGTCGACAGCAGCGCCGTCGCCCTCGTCGGCGTCCTCCGCTTCGAGATCGTCGAGCGACTCGACCCCGGCCGGCGAGGCGCCCGGCGCCGGCGGCGTCGACGCGCGCGGCGCGGGAGGCGCGGGCGGCGTCGACGCGCGCGGCGCAGGCGGCGTCGACGGGCGCAGCGCGGGCGGCGCGGGCGGCGTCGACGCGCGCGCCGACGAGACGCCGGGGTCGCTCGGGAGCCGGCTGCGCGGCGGCTCGGCCACCTGCGACGAGACGGACGCCGCCGCGGCGCCGCCGGCCGACGGCGGCCGCGTCACGATCGCGCTCGGCGGCGTCGGCGTGATGCCCCCGGCCGGCCTCGAGCCCGCAGGAGCGCCGGCCGGCGGGCTGCTCACCGAGGGCGGGAGCCCCGCCGGCGGCGAGCTCGCCGCCCCGGAGGAGGCCCCGCCTGGCGCGGCGCCCGCGGCGGGCTTGCCGGCCTGGCCGGGATCCGGCGCGCCGCCGGGCGACACCGAGGCAGGCGCCGCCGGCGAAGAGGCGGGCGCGTTGCCGGACGACGCGGGCGCGGACGCCGCCGGCGCCGAGCCGGGCACGCCGGCCGGCGACACCGCCGCGGACGCCGTCGGCTTCGACGCGGGCGCGCCGCCGGGCGAGACCGGCGCCGACGCCGCCGGGGTCGACGCCGGTGCGCCGGCGACCGGCGCGGGCGCGCCGCCGGGCGGCGCGGGCGCGGCGCTGCGGCCCGACGACAGCTCGGCCGGCGCCGCCTTCGGCGCGTCCGCCTTCGGCGTGGCGGCGCGCGCCGCGTCGAAGCGCATCGCCTTCTGCGCGAGCTGCACCACGGGGAGGATCTCGCGCGGCGGGATGTTCGCGGCGATCACGTCCGGCCCGGCGATCGCGAGCTCGCCGTCGGCGTGGAACGGCACGCCCGGGCGCTCGCGCTCCTGCTTGAGCCGCGCGTTGTCGATGGCGACGCGGACCTCGAGCGGGATCCGGGTCTGCCACAGCCGGCCGTCGATCGCCGTGCGCACGTCCCACGGCGTGAGGATCGGCGTCCTGCCGATGCCCTCGAACGGGCTCCGGTCCGCGAGCAGCGCCTTGAGCAGCCAGGCGACGATCTCCTGGTGCTGCGGCGTGTCCTGATCCCACGGCATCGACTCGCGGAAGAACTGCCAGTAGCCGCCGGCCGGGCCGTACACGGCGAGATCGCGCGGATCGAACGCGGCCTCGAACGCGCGCGGGGTGATGTCGCCCTCGTCGATGACGGAGTCGATGAGCGCGCCCTGGAAGTCCGGCGTCTTGCGCCGGGCGGCCCGCGGCGACAGGCCCGTGAGGGAGGTCGTGATCTGCTGGCGAACGTCGCTCCGCTCGCGGAACCAGCCCATCCGCTCGACCGCGCCGAACCGCTCGCGCAGCTTGACCGGCGTCCACCACGGCAGATCGAGCTCGCGCAGCCGCGCGATCAGCTCCGCCACGAGCTGCAGCGCAGGCTCGCTCGCGAGGTGCACGCGCGCCTCTCTCCTCAGCGTCTCGTCGTCCTTGCTATCGGGATCCCGGTGCTGCAGCGATCGCTCCGCCATCGTTCCTCCGTGTTCCCCCGGCCGCTCCGCTGAATACCAGAACCGGATCCGCGCCGGCAGCCCGCGCGCGGCGGTGGAGCGCGCGCGAGCCCGGCGGGAACCGAGCCTCGACGCGCGCGGCGCGCGTCTCCCGCGGACCGCCAGGATGTCGTTCTGCAACGACGCGCGAACGCGGGCGCGGGGCGTCGCGCGCCGATCGAGCGCGGCACGCGGCGCGTCACCGCGCGGCGCGTCGTGTCGGCGTCGAGGAGGAAGCGCCGGAGCCGAGGAGAGCGCGCCGGGCGCCTCGCCACGCTCGGCCGGCCTCGACGAGCTGCGCGGCGGGCCGCGGCCGACCTTCGAAGGCGCCCCCTCCGCGTGGCCGCGGCCAGCGCCCGGGATCACCCGGCCGCGGCGCGCGCCGCCTTGGATCTCGGCGCCGGGTCGATCCGGGCTTAGGCTCTCGCGGCCATGCAGGAGAACGCGGGAGAGGCGGCGCGCGAGCGCGCAGCGCGAGGGCTCGATCGGCTGGACCGCCCCGGGCGCGGGCTCTCGCCCTGGGCGCGCCGCGTCGCGTGGGCCGCCGCGGAGGCGATGCTCTGCGACGAGGACGAGCGCGGCGAGCTCGCCCCGCCGGGCGCCGAGGTGTGCGAGCGCGCGGTCGCGGCGCTGGATCTCTCGCTGGGGCAGGCCAGCCCCGAGACCCGGCGCGGCTTCGCGCTGCTGGCCGCCTGCCTCGAGCTGCTGCCGCCCTTCGTCATCGGCGCCTTCAGCCGGATGAGCCGGCTCCCGCTGGGCCGGCGGCTCGCCTACCTCGAGGCGCTGGAGTCGAGCCGCTCCGGGCTCCTCGCGATGCTGCTCGTCGCCTTCAAAGTGCCGATGTGCATCCCCGCCTTCGAGGAGGGCGCGGAGCTCGCGCTGACGGGCCTCGATCGCGAGAGCACCGCGGCGCGGCGCCGCCTGCCCGCGCTCCGCCCGGCCGCGGGCGCTCCCGCCGCGCCCCGCGCCGACGCGGGCGAGGCTCCGCGCGCGGCGCCCGCCGCACGGGGCGACGCGTGAGCGGCGCCATCGCGTCGGGCGAGCCGATCGTCCGCGGGCGCGATCTGCCGGCGGGGTTCGACGAGGCGTGCGACGTCGCCGTGGTCGGCTCGGGCGCCGGCGGCGCGGTCGTGGCGGCGCTGCTCGCCGAGGCGGGGCGCCGCGTGATCGTGCTCGAGGAGGGCCCCTATTACCGCCCCGACGACTACCAGCGCTGGAAGCCCAGCGAGTCGCTGCGGCGGCTGTTCCGCGAGGGCGGCATGGTCACGGCGTTCGGCGTGGGCGAGACGCCGATCATCTCCCTCACGCTCGGGCGCGCGGTCGGCGGCTCGTCGGTGGTGACCGGCGGGGTCTGCTTCCGCATCCCGGGCAGCGTCCACGCGCGGTGGGTGCGCGACCTCGGCCTCGACGAGCTCTCGGAGCGGGCGCTCGAGGCGGCGTACGAGAGCGTCGAGGAGCGGCTCCACGTCCGCGAGGTGCCGGAGGCGATGCGCTCCGCGTCGACGGCGCGGTTCGTCGAGGGGGCGCGGCGGCTCGGCATCCCGATGCGCCCGCTCCGCCGCAACACCGGCGACGCGTGCGAGGGGAACGGCCGGTGCAACTTCACCTGCCCCGCCGGGGCGAAGCGCTCGGTCGACGTCGCCTACCTGCCGTCGGCCACGGCGCGCGGCGCGCGCGTCGTCGCCGACGCGCTGGTCGAGCGGATCACCGTGCGGCGCGGGCGCGCCGCCGGCGTCGAGGGGACGCTGCTCGGCGGCGAGCCCGGCGCCCCGCCGCGCCGCTTCCGCGTGCGCGCCAAGGTCGTGGTCGCCGCGTGCGGCACGCTGCACACGCCGCTGCTCCTCCGCACGGCGGGCGCCTTCAGGGCGAGCGGCGCGCTCGGCAACGACGTGACGCTGCACCCCGCGGTGCGCGTGGTCGCGCGGTTCGACGACGCGCTGAACGGCTGGGACGGCGCGCTCCAGAGCGTCTACTCCGACCACTTCGACGCCGAGGGGATCAAGCTCGTCGGCGTCTACTCGGCGGTCAACGTGCTCGCGGCCGGGCTCCCGGGCGTCGGGCCCGCGCTGCGGCGGCGGGTCCGCGCGCTGCCGCGCTGCGCGGTCTTCGGCGCGATGATCCACGACGAGGGCGGCGGCCGCGTCCGCCCCGGCCCCGGCCGCGAGCCGCTCGTCTCCTACGCGATGGCGCCGCGGGATCTCGCGCGGCTGCGCCGCTCGATCACCCTCCTCAGCGAGATGGCGATCGCCGCCGGCGCGCGCGAGGTCTACACCGCGATGATCGGCGCCCCGCCGATCACGTCGATGGACGCCGCGCTCGCGGCCGAGCGCGCGCCCATCGACGCGCGCCGCATCGAGTGCATGGCGTTCCACCCGCTCGGGAGCGCGCGCGTCGCGAACGATCCGCGGCGCGGGATCGTCGATCAGAGCGGCGAGTGCTTCGAGCTGCCGGGGCTCTTCGTGGCCGACGGCTCCATCCTCCCCACGAGCATCGGCGTGAACTCGCAGGTGCCGATCATGGCGATGGCGACGCGCATCGCGTGGCGGATGGCCGAGCGGTTCCCGCGGCTCGCGGCGGAGGGCCCCGCGTAGGGGCGAGGGGGCGCGGTGCTAGCATGTCGGCCGGGCCGGCAGCCGAGGTTTTCAGGAGGCAAGCGATGATCGATCTCCGCTCCGACACGGTGACCCGACCGACCGCGGCCATGCGCGCGGCGATGGCGGCGGCCGAGGTCGGCGACGACGTGTACCGGGAGGACCCCACCGTGCGCAGGCTCGAGGAGCGCGTCGCGGAGCTCACGGGCAAGGAGGCCGCGCTGTTCGTGCCCAGCGGGACGATGGGCAACCAGATCGCGCTGCTCTGCCACACGCAGCGCGGCGACGAGGTGATCGCGGGCGAGGGCGCGCACTGCGCGTTCTACGAGAGCGGCGCCGGGGCCGCGTGGAGCGGCGTGCAGTTCGCCTTCGCCGGGCGCGGCGGCCTGTTCACGGCGGCGGACGTCGAGGACGCGATCAAGCCGCCGCAGTACACCCTGCCGCGCACGCGCGTCGTCGCGATCGAGAACACCCACAACCGCGCCGGCGGGCGCGTCTTCCCGCAGGACGACGTCCTCGCCATCGCGGAGGTCGCGCGCGCGCACAAGCTCGCGCTCCACCTCGACGGCGCGCGCCTCTGGAACGCGGCGGTCGCGTCGGGCCGGACGGTCGCCGAGCTCGCGGCGCCGTTCGACACGGTGAGCGTCTGCTTCTCGAAGGGGCTCGGCGCCCCGGTCGGCTCCGCGCTGTGCGGCGGCGCCGACGCGATCCGCGCCGCGCTGCGCTTCCGGAAGATGCTCGGCGGCGGCATGCGGCAGGCCGGCGTGCTCGCCGCCGCCGCCCTGCACGCGCTCGCGCACCACCAGGGCCGCATCGCCGAGGACCACGAGGCCGCGCGCGCCATCGCGCGGGCGATGCGCGACGCCGCGCGCCGCGCCGCCCGGTCGGGCGCGATCGCACAGCCCGCGGAGATCGAGGAGCCCGAGACGAACATCCTCTACGTCGACACGCCCGGGATCCCGGCCGAGCGGCTCGTCGACGCCGCGCGGCGGCGCGGCGTGCTGATCGGGGCGACCGGCAAGAGCACCGTCCGCGCCGTGACGCACCTCGACGTCGCGCCCGAGCAGGTCGCGCCCGCGGCGAGCGCCCTCGCCGAGGCGCTCGCCGAGGTGCTCTCGGCGCCGCGCGATCGCGGCCACGAGGGCGCGCGCGCATGAGCCGCCGCGCCGCCGCCTCGGCGCTCGCCCTCGCGATCGCCGCGCTGCTCGGCCCCGCGTGCGCGCCGGCGCGCGGCGACGCCTACGTCGCCGCGATGGCCGCCGGCGAGCGCGCCTACCACGCGGGGCGCTACCGCGAGGCGGCCCGCTCGTTCGACGGCGCCGCGTCGCGCGCGCTGCGCGTCAAGGACCGCGACGAGGCGCGCCTCCTGCAAGCGCGCTCCTTCGAGCGCGCCGAGGCCTGGACCGAGGCGCGCGCGTCGTACGAGCGGCTGCTCGCCGACTCGCCGCGCGGGCCGCGCTCGGCGCGCGCGGAGTTCGAGCTCGCCGATCTCGCGATCGAGCACGGCGACGCCGACGCGGGCTACGCGATGCTCCTCGCGGCGACGCGGCGGAACCCGTCGCACGGGCTCGCGCGCAACGCGCTGAAGCGGCTCCTCCGGCGCGAGGAGGAGCGCGCCGGCGCGGGCGGCGCGCTCGCGTGGCTGCGGCAGCACGGCCCGGCGTTCCGCGGGACGGAGCTCGATCAGGACGTCGCCTACCACACGGGGCTGCTCCTCGAGCGGACCGGCGATCGCGAGGGCGCGCTGCGCACGCTCGTCGCCGCCGCGCGCGCGCACCCGTACCCCGTCGGCAGCCTGACCGACGACGCGCTGTTCCGCGCGGCGGAGCTCGCCGCCGCCCTCGGGCGCCCCGAGGAGGCCATCGGCTACCTGAGGGAGCTGCTCGCGCCGCGCGAGTCCGCGGCGACCGGCAGCTACGACCGCGAGCGGTTCGACGACGCGCAGCTGGAGATCGCGCGCCTCTACCGCGACGCGCTCGGCGATCGCGCGGCCGCGCGCCGCGAGCTGCGCAAGCTCTACACGAACCACCCCGCGTCCATCTTGCGCGACGACGCGCTCTGGGCCGAGGCGAAGCTGTGGCGCGAGGACGGCCGGACCCAGGAGGCGTGCGCGACCGCGGCGCTCATCGCCCGGGAGCTCCCCGAGTCGCGCTACGCGCGCTGCGCGCACGCGATCTGCCCGTCGCTCCCGGCGCCGCAGCGCCCGTGCGCGGACTACATCGTGCGAGAGCTCGACGGCGACAAGGAAGGCGAAAAGGACCGCTGACGCGGGGCGCCGCACGGCGCATCGCCGTGTCGGCGGCCGGCCGTGGCAGCGGCCGGCCGTGGCGACGGACCGCCCTCTCGGCGGCCCGCCCCGCGGTCAGTCGTCCTCGTCGTCCTCGGGCTCGAGCTCGGCGTCGTCGTCGCCCTCCTCGTCGTCATCGTCGCCGAGGTCGTCGTCCTCGGCCTCGTCGAGGTCGTCGTCGTCCTCGCGCGGCTCGTACTTCAGGTCGATGCCGATGTCGCCGAGCTGCGTCTCGAGGAGCTCGAAGAGCTCGTCTACGTCGTCGCCCCCCCACTCGTCGAGCACGTCGGTCAAGAACTCAAAAAAATCACCGCTGTCCAGACGACGCTCGATCTCTTCGACCTGCTCTTCCGAGAACGCCTCGAGGACGTCCTCGCGCAGCGCCTCGGTGTCGCCTTCCTCAACGGCATCCGCCGCAGAGAGGCGGATCTGCTTTACGGCACGCTTGTCGAGGTGAATCTCCATGAAGGTGGCTTCGTTTAGGCGACCCTCGCAGCTGCCGTCAAGCGGCGTATGGAGTCGAGCTTCACGAGACCGCCCGCCTCCCCCTCCCGTCCCCTCTTTTCCTGGCGTCGCGGCGGGGGCCTGACAGCCGCCCCCGGGCACCGCCGCTCGCGCGCGGACGGGCGTTGCCGGCGACAGATCTCTCGCGTATCTCAAGCAACTCGTGCGTTTACGACCTCCGCCCGGCGCGCTCCCGGCCGCGACCCTCGCGGCCAGCGCGCTGCTGTCCTTGACAGCGCCTGCCGCGCCGCCGGAGGGCAAGGCCGAGGGCGACCTCCCCTCCGCAACACCCGACGCTCCCGTCGGCGCCCGGACAGGCGAGGCCGCGGGCGACGGGGTCGACGGCGCGCAGGCGAGCGACGCCGCCGCCGCGCGGCCGCCGCCTCCTCCCGTCAAGCCGCGCGTCGAGCTGGCCGCGCGACCGCCGCCGCTGCACGTCGAGTACGCGCAGTACGGCGTCGCCCTCGTGGCGGAGATCAGCCTCGACCCCGGCGCCGTCTGCCCGAGATCGGGGCCGCTGTACTCGTGCATCCTGGGCAGCGGCGGCGGGCTCGCGATCCGCGGCGGCTACCGATCGCCGGGCCCCTGGTACTTCGGCGGCGCGTACCAGTTCACCAAGATGGACTCGAGCAACCTCTACCGGCTCGGCATCTTCCAGCAGCTGCGCGCCGAGATGAGGTACATGCCGGACATCGGCTACCGAGCGGCCCCGTACTTTTCCGCCGGCGTCGGCGGCGTCGTCTACGGCAACGAGTGGGGCGTCGAGACGGGCGGCGCGCTCATCTTCGGCGGCGTCGGCGTCGAGCTGGAGGTGTCGCGCCGCGCGGTGCTCGGCGTCAGCTGCGTCTACCGGCCGGTGCTGATCGCGGGCTGGAAGGACACGGCCAACTACGAGCGGGGCACCGGCATCGCGCAGTTCGTGGGCTTCGAGCTCCTGCTCGAGGTGCGGACCGAGCTCGGTCGGCGCTGAGCGGCTCCCCCTGCCCGCTCGAGAGAACGCACCGTCCACTTGACTCGACCGTCGCTCCGCGGTCCCCTCGGCAGCGTGATCTGCGATGTGTGCGGTCGCGACAACGCTGCCGATCTGACGTTCTGTCAGGATTGCGGCCGACGGCTCAAGGCGCGCGAGGCGCGCGTCGCCCCGCCGACGCCGCCGAGCGGCCTGCCCCAGGTGTCGCTCCCGGCGCTGCCTTCGCCCGCGCAGGCCGACTCGCCGCCCACGAACGACGCCCGCTCGGCCGCCCGGGCGCCGGGGGCCCGCGGCGCGCCGGGGCGCCTTCGCCCGGAGGCGCCGGTGTTCTCGTTCAGCCCCATAGGCTCGGCGAGGACGGAGCCTGCCATGCCGGCGGCGCACGGCCGCGCGGAGATCGCCGCGCGCCTCGCGCCCGCGCCCACGCGCGAGGGCGCCGCGACGCCGGCCGCGGGCGCGCTGGACAGCGCCATCCAGATGGCGCCGGCGCTGCAAGGGCCGCGGCCCGCGGATCGGAGCGACGCGGAGGCGCCGTCCATGGCGCAGGCGACGCCGTCGATCACCGAGGCGCTGCTGGGGCTCTCGTGCGCGAGCTGTGGCGGGGACAACCCGCCGGGCTACCGCTACTGCGTGACGTGCGGCGCGCCGCTCCACCGGAAGGACGGCGCCGCGCCGGCGGGCGCGCCGCAGCCGGCGAGCGTCGTGCCCAGGCGAGCGAGGGGCAGCGACCCGGACGCCGGGCCGTCCCCCGCCGCGCCGTATGTGGCGCACCCGCCGCTCGAGGAGACCAAGACGACGGCGCGGGGGATCCAGGACGCCGCGCCCCGGCACGCGCCTGCGCCCGAGGCCGCGCCGCCGCCCGCGCCGCGCGACGAGCGCCCCGGCGCCGGGGACGCGCCGCGGCAGGGCCCCGGCGCCTCGCCGCCGGCCAAGCCGGCGCCGCCTCCGCTGCCGCCCGTCGCCCAGCCGCCCCCGCGGCTGCCCCCTCCCCCGGCCAGCGGGAGCACCCCCGACAAGATCGTCGGCTCGCCGGTCCTCGACATCGCGTCGTCGCAGAAGGCGCCGGCCCGGCCGGTCGAGTGCGCGCGCTGCCATGGCCAGTGCCTCGCGGGCACGCGGTTCTGCAAGTACTGCGGGGCGCCGCTCGAGGGCGAGCGGCCCGTCTCCGAGCGCCCGTCCAGGCCCGCCGCCGACCGCCCGCAGCCCGCGCCCGCCCCGGAGGTCGGGCGCGACCCGCCGCGGCCCCCGCCGGGCGACGCCCCCGGGCCGCTCTCGACCGAGGCGGGCAGCGCGCCGCCGCCCTCCCAGGTGCCGCTCGCTCCGCTGCGGGCGTCTTATTCGGTCCGCCCGCCGGCGTGGGTCCCGGCCGACACGCGGCCGGCCCGGGCGCCCGAAGGCAAGCTCATCGTGATCGTCGAAGACGGGACCGAGGGGAAGAGCTTTCCCCTCACCGGGCCGCAGGTCGACATCGGCCGCACCGAGGGGGATATCGTCCTCGAGGACGACCTGTACGTCTCGCCGCGGCACGCGCGGCTCATTCCGCAGAGCGGGTCCTGGGTTCTCCGTGACCTGGGCAGCGTCAACCGCATCTACCTGCGCATCCGGAAGACGCACCCCCTTCGAGATGGCGACTTGCTCCTCCTGGGGCTCGAGGTGTTACAGTTTCAGACCGTGAGCGACGGGGAGCGAGGCCTCGGCCATGCGATCCAGCATGGAACGTTGCTGTTTGGCTCGCCCGCCATCCACCGGCGGGCGCGACTGTGCCAGCGGACGGTGGAGGGCGTGACGCGGGACGTGTACCACCTCTACCGGGACGAGACGGTGATCGGACGGGAAACGGGAGACATCGTGTTCACGGCCGATCCGTTCCTCTCGCGACGCCACGCCGCCATCCGGAGGAACCCGGCCACGGGGGAGTTCTCGCTCACCGACCTGGAGTCGTCGAACGGGACGTACGTCGCCATCCGCGAGGACGTCAGCCTCCACGATCGCGATTTCGTGCGCATCGGGCAGCACTTGTTCCGCGTGGATCTCTCCCGATGAGCGACCCGACCGTCCGCGAAACGCCGACCGAGGCGCTGGAAGTCGAGGGGCTCTCGAGCGCGGCGTCGGTGGGGACCGACCCGAGCGGCAACGCGGGCAAGGTCCTTGGTGATTCCCCGCACGGCGCCGCGTCGCTCGAGGCCGGCAAGGCGGGGTCTCTGGAAGCAGGCAAGCCCGTGAACTGGAAGCCGCCCACGCCGCCCAAGGTGCGCCCGGCCGCGAACGCCGCGCGCGAGCAGAAGGCTGGCATCGCCGTGAAATCCGTGAAGGCGCCCGGCGCCCCGAGCCCCGACAAGGTCGGGAGGAAGCTCCCTCCGCCGCCGCGGGTGCGGCTCACCGCCGGCGGGCTGCGCGAAGACGACGCCGATGGAAGCGCGACGCGGTCGGACGACCTCGCGGACGCGGCGACCCCCGACGCGCCGCCGGCCGGCGTCCACGCGCACGCGTCCCCCGGGGCCCCGGCGGTCGCCGCGTCGCACGACGGCGCGCTCGACGAGACCCCGGCCGCGGAGGCCATCGGCGACGGCTCGACCCTGCGCCCCGCCGCGGGCGACGAGCCGGCCGAGGGCGGGCAGCGCCCCGACGACATGGACGGCGGGGCGGCAGCGCCGGCCGAGCCGCGTCGACCCGAGGTCGTGCTGCGGCTGTTCGGCCGGACCGACGTGGGGCAGGTCCGCGAGCACAACGAGGACAACTTCATCGTCGCGGATCTCACCAAGGCGAGCCGCGGCCTGATGGAGATGGACCGCTACCAGGTGATCGGCGAGCGCGGCGCGCTGCTCGGCGTGTGCGACGGCATGGGCGGCGCCGCGGCCGGCGAGGTCGCGAGCCAGCTCGCGGTCGACATCATCTACCAGCGGATGAGCGCCGGCGGTCCCCCGCAGAACCACGACGAGCTCGCGGCGCGGCTCGTGCAGGCGATCGAGGCCGCGGGCCTCAGGATCTTCAGCGAGGCGAAGCTCGATCGCACCCGGCGCGGGATGGGCACGACGTCGACCATCGCCGCGCTCATGGACGATCACCTGTTCCTCGGCCAGGTCGGCGACAGCCGCGCGTACGTCCTGCGCGGCGATCGGCTGGTGCAGGTGACGCGCGATCAGTCGCTCGTGAACCAGCTCATCGAGGCGGGCCAGCTCACCGAGGAGGAGGCCGAGACCTTCGAGCACAACAACATCATCCTCCAGGCGCTCGGCACGGCCGACTCGGTGCAGGTCGACCTCACCTACGTGCAGCTCAAGCAGGGCGACACGCTGATGCTCTGCTCCGACGGGCTCTCGGGCATGGTGAGGAACGAGGAGATCCGCGAGGTGCTGCGGACCGTCGACGATCCGATCGAGGCCTGCAAGGTGCTGACGGATCGGGCCAACCAGGCGGGCGGCCACGACAACATCACGGTGGTGGTCGCGAAGTTCGACGGCGACGGGCTCGCCGAGCCGGACCTCGCGGACATCGAGGAGCTCCGTTACCAGAAGTACTCGCTGCCCGAGCACCTCCTCGCGCAGAACGCCGCCGCGTCCGAGCCGGCGCGCAAGGTGAAGGAGCTCGACGAGAAGAAGATCTCGCAGCGCCCCCCCTCGCCGAAGTCGTGGCTGAGCGCCGCGGACAGCGACCTGGACGAGGACGGCGACGACTACGACCCCGTCATCTCGCCCCTGCCGCCGGACGACGCGCTGGAGGAGCGCAAGGCCCGCGCCCCCGTCCAGGGCGACGAGCCGATCATGATCCCGACCGACGGCGCGCCGCAGTGGCTCGTGATCTTGATGATCGTGAGCGCCGTCGCGTGCGTTACCATCGCCGGCTACTACCTGCTCCGTTAGGCCGCGCGCAGCGCACGTGCGCGCGCCACCCACCGCGATGCTGCGCAGCAACGACAAGCGTGGCCGGCAGGCTCCGGCCGCCCCGCAGGAAGGGCCGCCCCCGCGGGGACCGGACGCGGACGGCCGCGTCGACGTCGAGACCGCGCAGCGCATCGTCAGGGACGCCGTCGTGCAGGCGATGCGGCGCGAGGACAAGGCGGTCGCGCTCGTGCGGGCCACGGCGGACGAGGCGCGGCGGCGGGTGGCGCGCCACAACCTGCTGCTCGGGCTCGGCGTCGCCGCGGCGCTCGTCGCGGTGGCGGTGGCGGGCGTCGTCGCGTACCGGTCGCGCCGGGCGGCCGACGCGCTGGCGCGCGAGGTCGGCCTCGGCGTCGCGCCCGCGGCGCGGCCGACGGGCGAGATCCCGGATCAGGTGCTCTCGGGCCGCGCCATCTTCGAACAGAACCGGCTGGCCCTCTACGTGATGGGCTACAAGGTGGACAACCGCATCGGCGGCTGCTGCTCGGCCTTCGCCGTCGCGCCCGATCTGCTCGCCACGAACGCGCACTGCGTTCGCGACTGCCGCGCGCTCGGCGGCACCCCGATCGTCACGCAGAACGACTCGATGGGGAAGACGCGGTTCCGCATCGTCGCGATGTCGGCCCACCCGGCGTACAAGCCCGGGCAGGCGGGGTCCGGCTCGCCGGACGTCGCGCTGCTGCGCATCGACGGCAGGGCGTCGCACACGGTGAAGCTCGCGAACGACGCCGAGCTGCGGGCGATCGGGCCGGGCGACGACGCCTACGTCCTCGGCTTCCCCGGCCGGCTGATGGATCCGCTGAGCCCCTCGGCGACGTTCCTCGAGGGCCGCATCGGGCGGGTGACCGGCGTCGACCACGAGGCGACGACGCCGGACCGCGCCGTCGTCATCCAGCACGACGCGGTCACGCGCGGGGGCAACAGCGGGAGCCCGATCTTCAACCAGTACGGGCACGTGATCGGCATCCACGCCGCGCACATCGACGACGAGGACGACGTGACGATCGACGGGCGCAAGACGACGGTGACGCAGAGCTCGCCGTTCCGGATCGGGATGCGCATCGATCTGCTGAAGGGGGTCCCCGCGCCGTGATGCTGCGCGTCGTGCACACGTTCGGGCGCAACGCCGGGTCCGTGGAGCTCCATGACAAGCGCGTGGTGCGCTTCGGCCGCGCGCCGGACAACGACGTCGTGTTCGACCCGAACCACGATCGCGACGCGAGCAGCCACCACGCCGAGGCGCGCCTCGAGGCGGCGGGCTGGGTGCTCTACGACCTCGACAGCCGCAACGGGACCTACGCGGGCGGGCAGCGGATCAAGCGGCACCCGATCGCCTCGGGCGACGAGGTCACGTTCGGCACGAAGGGCCCGCGGGTGCGGATCGAGCTCGTCGAGCGCCGGCCGCCGGGGCCGCCGCAGGCGCACGCGGCGCCGCCTCCCCCCGCGCACGCCGCGGCCTACCCGGCGCCCGCTGCGTACCCGGCGCCCGCTGCGTACCCGGCGGGCGCTGCGTACCCGGCGCCCGCCGCCGGTTACCCGGCGCACGCCGCCGGCCATCCCGCGCCGGCCGCGTACCCGGCGCCGGGCACCGGCCACCCCGCGCCGGCCGCCGCTCTCCCGGCGCAGGCCGCGGGCTACGCCGCGCACGCCGCGGCCTACCCCGGGCACGTCGCGGCCGCGCCGCCGGCCGGCGCGCGGCGGGTCGGCGAGCGGACGATCGCCATGATGATCTCCTCGGCCGTCTCGGCCGCCACGGGGCGCGCGAAGCCCCGCGGCACCGTCGAGCTCAACGCCATGCTCCACAAGGAGGTGCACGCCGCGACCGCGGGCCAGCGTCGCACGACCTACATCCTCGCCTCGCTCCTCGTGGTCGCGCTCGCGAGCCTCGCCGGGCTCATCGTCTACAACCGCTCCTCCCACGACGAGATCAGCCAGCTGCGCGCCGAGCTCGCGCGCCTGCCGCCGGAGGACCCGCGGCGCAAGGAGATCGAGCGGCGCCTCGGCACGCTCCACCCCTCGAACGCCAACTTCGGGCGCAACCTCCACGACCGCTTCAGAAAGGGGATCTTCATGCTCGCCTCGGGGCGCGAGGGGTTCTGCACGGCGTTCGCGGTGCGGCCCTCGGTCCTCGCGACGAACGCGCACTGCATCACGGCGGCCAAGCGCCGCGGCGGCACGATCGTGGCGCTCGAGAACGAGGGCCGGGGCCAGATAAGCTTCGCCGTGACCAGCATGCGGACGCACCCCCAGTACCGCGACAGCGCGGACCAGCTCACCCCGGACATCGGCGTCGTGTCGATCGCGGGGCGCGCCGCCGCCGTCCTGGAGCTCGCCACCCGGGAGGAGCTCGCCGCGGCCGGCGCGGGCGACGACGTGTACCTGATCGGCTTCCCCGAGCGCCTCACCGACACCGCGAACCCCGTCGCCACGTTCCTCGCGGCCAACATCGGCCGGATCACCGGCGCGAACGGCCGGCCCGCGGGCGCGGCCGACGCCTGGCTGATCCAGCACGACGCCCGCAGCACGAGCGGCATGAACGGGAGCCCCATCTTCGACGGCCAGGGCAAGGTCATCGGCATCAACGCCGGCGGCTACCTGGAGGGCAACGACGAGACGATCTCCGGCCAGAAGACGGAGGTGGTCAAGGCCTCCCCCTACAAGTTCGGGATGCGCATCGACCTGCTCGACGCCATCCTGCGCTGACCCCGCGCGAGAGAGATGCTCCGCCACGCGCTCCGACGGCTCCTCTGGACGCTGCCCACCCTCGTCGGCGTCTCGCTGCTGACGTTCTTCGTGCTCTCGTTCGTCCCGGATCCCACGGACGATCCGCTCCTCGCCAGCTCGCTCTCCAGCGCGGAGCTCGCGCGGCTGCGCCGGGAGCGCTTCCTCGACCTCCCGCGCTTCATCAACCTGGACCCGCGCGACGTGCGCCTGCGCGCCCTCGCGGCCGTGCAGGCCGTCGCGGCCGGCGGCGACGGCGCGGCCGCCGCGGCCGACGAGCTTCGGCGGCTCGGCGGCGCCGCGCTGCCGCACATCCTGCCGCTCGACGCGCTCGCGCCCGAGCCGCGCACCCGCGTCGCCCTCGCGCTCGCGCCGGTCGCGGCGCGGATGGGCCTGCCGCGCGCCGACGAGGCCGCGGCCCCGGCGCACGCGGTCGCCTTCTGGACGCGCTTCTGGGACGACCGCGGCATCGAGTTCCGGAGCGCGTCGGTCCGGAGCGCGGTGCGCCGCCTGGTCCGCTACGGCTCCGAGTCGCGCGCCGCCGAGCTGCTCGAGCTCGACACGTTCGCCCTGCAGCCGGTGATCGCCGCGCTCCAGCCGCCGCGCGACGCGGCGACGCTCGATCAGGCGCGCGCCCTCGTCGACGTCGCCGCCCACATCACGGAGATCGACGACCGGATCGCGCCGGGCGAGGACCTCGCGGAGGCGCGCGCGTGCGTCACGCGGTGGAAGTCCTTCTGGAACGTCTACCGCAGCGACTTCGAGGTGTTCTCCGGCCCGGCGCGGCTCGCGGCGACGGTGCTGGAGACGCGGTACGGCAAGTGGGCGCTCGGCGCGGTCACCCACCGCCTCGGCGTCGCCGCGACCGGCGAGCCGGTGCTCGACGAGCTCGAGCGGCGCGCGCCGGTCACGCTCACGCTCGTCTTCGGCGCGATCGCCCTGGCCTACGCCGTGGCCGTCCCGCTCGGCGCGCTGAGCGCGGCCTCGCGCGGCCGGCGGAGCGACTCCGCCATCGCGGCCGCCGTGCTCACGCTCGCCGTCCTCCCGACCGCCATCGTGGCCGTGGCCGCCGCGCTCCTCGCGGGCGGCGCGGAATCGCTGCTCCTGCCGACGTGCCTCATCGCGCTCTCGCTCATCGCCGCGCCGACGCGTCAGCAGCGCGCGGCGCTCGTCGCCGTGCTCACGCAGGACTTCATCCGGGCCGCGCGGGCGCGCGGCGCCGGCGCCGCGCGCGCCATCGCCGTCCACGGGCTGCGCAACGCCGTGCTCCCGGTCGTGACGCTCGCGATGCTCGAGCCGCCGATGGCGCTCGGCGGCGCGTTCGTCGTGGAGCGCGTCTTCGAGCTCCACGGCCTCGGCGAGCTCACCCTCCTCGCCGTGCAGGCGCGCGACGTGAGCTGGCTCATGGCCATCTCCATCGGCGCCGCGGGCATCGCCGCGCTCGGCGTGATCGCCACCGATCTCGCGTACGTGCTCGTCGACCCGCGGCTCGGCCCGGCGGTGCTGTCGCGGAGGAGCGGGGCGTGACGCACGCGGCGGCGTTCCTCCGCCGGATGGTCGGCAGCAAGCGCGTCGCCGCGGGCACCGTCCTGCTCGGCGTGCTCGCGCTGCTCGCCATCTTCGCCGAGCTGCTCGCCGCCCCTGCGCCGATCGCCCGGTTCGGGCCGGACGGCGCCGAGATCCTGCCCGCGATCACCGACGCCGCGGAGCTCGAGTCGCTCACCGAGGCCGAGCTCCGGGTGCGCTTCGAGGTGGGCGTCGCGATCTGGCCGCCCATCCGTTACGGCCCGGAGCAGCGCACCGACGCCGGCCCGAACGCGTCGCCCTCGCTCGACCACCCGCTCGGCACCGACTTCGAGAGCCGCGATCTCGCCGCGCGGCTGATCTACGGCGCGCGCACCGCGCTCGGCCTGTCGCTGAGCGCGGTGCTCGTGGGCATGTTCCTCGGCGTCGTGCTCGGCGGGCTCGCCGGCACGCTGCGCGGCTTCTGGAACGACGGGCTCGTCCGCCTCGTCGAGACGGTCGACACCTTCCCGGCGATCCTCGTCGTGGCGATCGTGCGCGCCATCGAGCGCGAGCCCTCCGCGCTGTCGCTGGTGCTCGCCGTCGCCTTCGTCCGCTGGGCGGAGATCGCGCGCCTCGTGCGCGCCGAGGTGCTGCGCGCCTCGAGCGAGGAGTACGTGATGGCCGCGCGCGCGCTCGGCAGCACCCGGCTGCGCGTCTTCTACCGCCACATCCTCCCGAACGCGCTCGGGCCCACGATCGTGAGCTCGGTGCTCGGCGTGGCGTCCGTGGTCCTGCTCGAGGCGGCGATCTCGTTCCTCGGGATGGGCGCGCCCACCCGCGTGGCGTCGTGGGGGGAGACGCTGGGCCAGGCGGCGCGGCACCCGAGCGAGATCCGGCTGCTCGTGCTCCCCGGCCTGCTGCTCCTGGCGACGGTCGGCGGCTCGTACCTCATCGCCGACGCGCTGCGCGACGCCGTCGACGCGCGCACCGTGCGCGCGCGGACGCCGCGCTGAGGGCGCGCGCGGCGGGGCGGAGCGCCCGCGGCCGTCTCCGCTGCGCCCGCCGCCCGCCTCGCGCCGAGGCCGCGCCGGGATTTCGCCGAAATCGGGCTCATCTGCGCGATCTCGGCGGCGGGGGCCTCGCGCCACTCGATCTCGATGGGAAGGCCCGCTATGAATTCGCCCGCCATGGCCGTTCCCGAGATCAGCGAGCAGGAGTTCGAGCGCGAGGTGCTCCGCAGCGAGTTGCCCGTGCTCATCGATTTCACCGCCACCTGGTGCGGGCCGTGCAAAACGGTCGCGCCGGAGGTCGACGCCATCGCGCGCGAGCTCGAGGGCAAGGCCAAGGTGGTCAAGATCGACATCGACAAGTCGAAGCGCATCGCCACCATGCTGCGCATCCAGGCCGTCCCGATGTTCATGGTCTTTCACCGGGGCCGCCCGGCGGCCGCGGAGCAGGGCGTCCTCAACCGCAAGCAGCTCCGCGAGCTCCTCGATCCGTTCCTCCCGCGCGCCGAGGGCGCCATCCGGGCGGCCGAGCTGGCGCAGCTGATCCGCGAGGGTCAGGTGGTCGCCGTCGACACGCGCGAGGGCCCCGCGTACGGGCGCGCCCACATCCCCGGCGCGGTGCACATCCCGCTGGACGAGATCGAGGGCCGGCTCGCCGAGCTCCACATGCTGGCCGGCGCGCCGGTCCTCTACTGTCGCTCCGGCGACAAGTCGAAGGACGTGGCCGCGAAGCTCGCGGAGGAGGGCGTCCCCGTCGCGTTCCTCGAGGGAGGCTTCCTCGGGTGGGAGGCCGAGGCGCTGCCGATCCAGCGCCCCGACTGAGCGCTCGCGCGCGTTCGGCCCCGTCCGGTGAGCGCGGCGGTCGCCCGGGCGCGCGCGCGGCGCCGGGGCGTTGCGTCGCCGCCGGCGGCCCCGGCGGCGTCATCGACCGGCGGCCGTCGCGTCACCCCTTGGCGGCCGCGAGCGCCGCCGAGACGACCTCGCGCACCGGGACGCCGTGGGTCCTCGCCGCCGCGGCGCAGTCGTCGAACTCCGGCTTGATCTGCGGCGGCCCGAACGGCCCCTCGCTGATCTTCACCCGGATGGCGCCGTACGCGGTCTTCACGGTGGTGATCCGCCGCGGCCGCTCCGTGCGGGCGACCGGGATCTTCCGGAGCCCGATGCTGGTCGTCTCGCGGAGCAGCGCCGTCGCCACCGCGTCGGCCTGGGGGGCGGCGGCGAGCGCCGCGATCGTCAGCGCGGGCCGCCCTTTCTTCATCGTGATCGGCGCCGCCCACGCGTCGAGCGCGCCGGCCGCGAACAGCGCCTCGATCGCGTGTCCCGCCACCTCGCCGGTGAGGTCGTCGACGTTCGCCTCGATGATCACGTGCGACGCGCTGCCGAGGCTCTCCTCCCCGCCCGAGCGCGTCCCGAGGACGACCCGCAGCAGGTTGGGGCGGTCCGGGAGCTCTCGCTGGCCGGCGCCGAAGCCGATCCGGTCGGGCGCGAACGTCGGCCAGCGCTCGAACCGGGTCGCCAGCGCGGCGATGATGGCCGCGCCGGTGGGCGTGACCAGCTCGGCGTCGAGGTCGACGCCGTAGGTCGGGACGCCGCGGAGGCACGCGACCGCGGCGGGCGGCGGCAGCGGGAGGATCCCGTGCCGCGCCTTCACGAAGCCGCGCCCCATGGGCAGCGGCGAGCCGACGACCTCCGCCCCGATGTGCACGATGGCCGCGGCGGCGCCCACGATGTCGACGATCGCGTCGACGGCGCCGACCTCGTGGAAGTGCACGTCCTCCAGGCGGATCCGGTGCACGGCGGCCTCCGCCTCGCCGAGGCGCCGGAAGATCCGGCGCGCCAGCGCGGCGACGGGCGGATCGAGCGGCGCCGCGGCGAGCATGGCGTCGATCGATCCGTAGGTGCGCTCCGGCTGCGGCGCCTCGACGTGCACGTCGAACGAGGTCGCCACGATGCCGCTGCGGTGGGCGTGACCGCGGTGCAGGTGGAACCCCTCGATGGGCAGCGCCGCGACGGCGCGCTCGATGACGAGGAGCGGCACCCCGAGATCGAGCAGCGCGGCGATGGTCATGTCGCCGGCGATCCCGCTGAAGGCGTCGAAGAACAGGATCTTGCCGGCGCCCGCGCCTTCCTCGAGGAGCGGCGCGCGCGGGTGATCGTGCCCGTGCGCAGGGTCGTGCCCCTGCCCGTGCGCGTGATCGTGGTCGTGCCCGTGCGCGTGATCGTGATCGTGCCCGTGCGCATGGTCGTGCCCGTGCGCATGGTCGTGCCCGTGCCCGTGCGCATGGTCGTGCCCGTGCCCATGCGCATGGTCGTGATCGTGCCCGTGTCCCATGTCTCGCCTGCTCCGTTCGCCGGGCGTCTGTGCCTCGCGGCGCTCCCGCGGTCGCGCTCGTCGAGCGCTCACTCCTTCGGCAACATGCGATGCACCACCATCGCCGCGCCGAAGCCGCTGTCGATGTTGACCACGGCGACGCCGGAGGCGCACGACGTGAGCATGCAGAAGAGCGCGGTGAAGCCGCCCAGGGCCGCGCCGTAGCCGACCGCCGTCGGGACCGCGACGACCGGAGCCGCCACGAGCCCGCCGACCACGCTCGGCAGCGCGCCCTCCATGCCCGCGACGACGATCACGGCGGACGCCTTGCGCAGCTCCTCGACGCGATGGAGGAAGCGATGCAGCCCCGCGACCCCCACGTCGTACAGCCGCTTCGCCTCGAGCCCCACGGCGCGCAGCGTCTCGATGGCCTCCTCGGCGACCGGGAGGTCGCTCGTGCCCGCGGTCACCACCGCGACCGGACCGGCGGCGCGCTTCGGCGTCGGCGCGACCTCGACGGTGCCGGTCCGCGCCAGCGGGACGTAGCGGAACGCGGGCAAGAGCGACGCCACCGCCGCGCCCTTCGCGGCGTCGACCCGGGTCACGAGCACGTTCTGCCCGGCCCCCGAGATCTCCTGGGCGATCAGGGCGATCTGCTCGGGTGTCTTCCCTTCGCCGAAGATCACCTCGGGCACGCCCTGCCGGAGGGCGCGGTGGTGATCGACGGTCGCGACGCCAAGATCCCGGAAAGGCAGGCCTCGGAGCGCCTCGAGCGCCTCCTCGACGGCGAGCTCGCCGGTGCGAACGCGCTCAAGCATGTCCCGGACGAGGCGCGGCTCCATGTGCGCAGCCGCTTAGCGCGGCGGCGCCGCCAGAGCAAACGTTCCGCCCCGTCCGCCCGTTCCTCCCGTCACCCCCTCGCGCCCGCGGCGCACCTGGCCGTGCGCCTCCGGCGGCTCGGTGCGCGCCCCTCTCGCGCGGCGCGCCGTCCCCCGGGCGCGCCGTCCCGGCGCGCTCCCCTCGCGCGTCCTTGTGCCGCCCCACGCAAACTCTCCAGGCTCTTTGCGCAGGAGGGGGCGACGGGACTACGTTCCGCGCCGCGTGCCCGCCTTCGTCGCTCCCCTCGTCGGCTTTGCTCTCGGCGCGCTGCTCGCCTGGTTCAGCGCAGCAGCCTCTCACCGCCCAGGCGCGCTCCGCGCGGCGGAGCCACGGCTCGCGTCCGGCGCACCCGATCGGCCGCTCGCCCTCGTTTGCCTGTTCGCCGTCCTCGTCTTCGCCCCGGTCTGCGCCTATTTCCTCGTCTTCGCGCCCGACTGGAGCTTCGCGTACCTCGTCGACACCCGCCGGATCCCGTCCGCCGTCGACCTCGTGCTGCTCCTCCTCGACGCCGCCTCGGTGCCCGCCGGGTTCGTCGCCGCGCAGCGCTTCGCCGCGAGCGCCGGCGGCCGGCCCACCGCGCAGCGCTCGATCCGCGCGCTGGCCGTCTTCGCCGGCGCGCCGCTCGCGATCGCCCTGCTCGCCGTCCTCGCCCTGTCCCGGCGCCTCGCGCTCGACGGCACCTACCGGCAGGTCGAGGGCGACTTCGGCGTCCATCCGATCGCCGGAGGTCCGCTCGGCTACGCGCTCCTCTGGATGTACACCATGCTCGCCGCCGGCTTCGCGGTCACCGTGAGCGCCCTCCTCCGGCGCGAGCCCCCGGGCGGCGGACAGAAGGGCGAGCCCCCCGCCGCCCCGCGCCCCCGCGCCGTCCCGAGCGCGCCGTCTTCAGCGGTCGAGCCGCCGCGGTCCGCCTCGACGCGCCCGCAGCGCCGGCTCGGCCTCGGCAAGGGTGGCCGCTCGAACCGGCCGGGCTGAGGCGCTTCCCGCGAGCGCGGCCCGCCGCGTCACCGCATCGACGGACCGTCGCGGCGGCGCGGCCCGCCGCGTCACCGCGGCGGCGGACCGTCGCGGCGGCCGGCCCGCCGCGTCACCGCGTTGACGGAGCCACCGCGCTCCACCACCCTGTCGCCTCATGTCCGAACGAGCCCGCATGGATCGTCAGATCGAAGAACTGATGGAGCTGGCCGAGCAGGTGGTGACCCGCGCCAGAAAAGGCGGCGCCGACGTCGCCGAGGCGATCGCCCGCTCCGGCTCCGAGCTCACCACCAAGGTGCGGCTCGGCGAGCCCGAGCTCGTCGAGGAGGCCGTCCACAAGGGCCTCGGCATGCGGATCATCAAGAAGCAGCGCGTCGCGCTGACCTCGACCTCCGACCTCACGCCCCGCGGCCTCGATCGGTTCGTCGCGGACGCGCTGGAGCTCGCCGACATCTCTCAAGAGGACGAGTTCGCCGGCCCCGCCGACCCGGAGCTCATCGCCAAGGGGAACTTCCCCGCGCTCGATCTCTACGACCCCTCGGGCGGCGAGGTCACGGCCGCGCAGGCCATCGACCTCGCGCGCCGCGGCGAGCAGGCCGCGCGCGACGCCGACCCCCGCATCACGAACAGCGAGGGCGCGACGTTCTCGCGGAGCGCGGGCGCCTACGCCCTCGTCCTGTCCGGCGGGTTCCGCGGCGGCGTCGCCGGCTCCTACGCCCAGCTCGTGGTCTCCCCCGTCGCCGACGACAGCGACGACAAGAAGCGCCGCGGCTTCTACTTCACCGCCCGCCGCCACCTCGCGGACCTGGACGCCCCGGAGGCCGTGGGCCGCGAGGCAGCCCGCCGAACGCTGCGCAAGCTCGGCGCCCGCAAGGTGCCGACCTGCGAGGCGCCCGTCGTCTTCGACCCGGACGTCGCCCGCTCGATGCTCGGGCTGCTCGGCTCCTGCCTCATGGGCAGCGCGATCTGGCGCAAGTCGAGCTACCTCATCGGCCGCGAGGGGACGCGCGTCGCCAGCGATCTCATCACCGTCGTCGACGACCCCTTGATCCCGCGCGCGCCCGGCTCGCGCCCGTTCGATGGCGAGGGCCTCCCGTCCAGGCGCAACGTCGTGGTCGAGCAAGGTATTTTGAAGACCTACCTCTGCGACAGCTACAGCGGCCGGAAGCTCAAGCGCCCCTCGACCGGCAGCGCCTCGCGCGGCGCCGGCGGCGGCGTGGGCCCGTCGACCTCGAACTTCATCCTGCAGCCCACCTCCACGCCGGCGGAAGAGATCGTCCGCTCCACGCCGCGCGGGCTGTACGTCACCGAGATGATGGGCTTCGGCTTCAACGCCGTGACCGGCGATTTCTCCCGCGGCGCCGCCGGCTTCTGGATCGAGAACGGTGAGCTGACATACCCCGTCAGCGAGGTGACCATCTCGCTGAACCTCGACGAGCTCTTGCAGCGGATCGACGCGGTCGGGAACGACCTCGATCTCCGGACGGCGACGTCATCTCCGACGTTCCGGGTCTCCGCCATGACCATCGCCGGCAGCTGAGCGCGCTGATCCGCCGTCGTTCGAGCGGCCCGCGCTCCTCGACGCCTTCTTCTCCAGCTCATTCAGGAAAGCGTGGGAGCGGGCTCGGCAGCTGGGTTGCGAGCGACCCTTCAACCGGCCCCAGGTTGCGCTGCGGAGGGGGGTTCTGTCCTCAGCGGGTCGTGCTTGCAGTGCTGCGCTCGGTGGCGGGCTCTCCTCCGTCGCCCGCGGCCGTCCTCGCCGAGCCTGTCGAGCTGGGCGTAGGACGGCCGCGGCCCTCGCTCAGCGCGAGGACCCGCCTGCGGCCAAGCTCCGCGGCGGCTCTTCCGAGGCTGCGCCGGCGCTCGCCTGGAGGGGCGCCCCCGGTTGCGCGGCCGCTTCAGGCATCAGGAAGGCCTTCAGCTGCTGCGCGTCGTTGCGGCCGATCCTCCCCACGAACGGCGGCAGGCTGATCGGCTCGTCCGACAGCGCGACGAACGTCCCCTGGGAGTTCGCCCGGTGGAGCGCCTCGAACAGGGAGGTGACGTCCACGTCGCCGGACACGGCCCGAACGTCGACGATGTACACGTCCGCGGGGTCCGCCCCCGCGTAGATCAGCGCGTCGTACGGGTGGCTCGCGTGCCGGATGGGCACGCCTTCCCCGAGGGATCGCGCCACGTGGGCCATCGTGTCCTTGGTGCCGATGGCCATCATCGACTTGGAGGTCGCCTTGGCGAGCTCCCGGGGCACCGAATAGCCCCATGCGCGGAGGAACTCGGCCACATCCGCCGCCTTGAAGCGCAAGTGTCTCCCTGGCGTACGGAAATGGGCAATCCTCCCTCGATCCACCCAGTTATGGATTGTCTTCAAGTCGACCTCGCACAGGGCTGCCAGGTCGGATGCGGTCAACAGCTTCTCACGAACACCAGCCATCGCCGAACTCCACGCGAAAGGCACCTGCCGCACAGCTCGCGTTCACAGCGCGGCAGCGTCTCCTCAGGTGGCGGCCCCCCCCACCCGTCTGTCTACTCGATTGAAACCTAGCTCTCATAGACGGGTCCGTCACCCGCTTTGCTCGAATTTTCTCGGCCCCTCGGAGAGATCGCCCCGTACGGAGGCGAACTCCCCATCCTTCAGGGGATCTCCTGGTTCATTATGTTCACGCGCCCGGGTGTCGGCCAGCTGGTCACGAAGGAGCCAGCCGAGCCGTCGGGAGCGCGCGGCCCTACGCGGGCCAAGCTCATCCCTGCTTTCGGCTCGGGCATGGCGGGCGACCTGGACAAGACTGCACCTCCTCCATCCATCAATTTGAGCGGTTCTCCCGAGTTCGACAGCCCATGGTTGCCAAGTTTTGGCACGCGGAGCAGGAGCGCCTCGGGAGGAGCCGGGGGATCGAGCTCATCATCGGAGACAAATCCCTCGTTGACGACCAGCGCGTACGCGCCGGGAGCCAGCGAAATGGAGGGCAATTCGGTCTCTCCGCCCACATCGGCCAGCACATACCCTGTAAGGTCAGCTGGGACGTCGCCATCGTTGTAGAGCTCGACCCATTCCTGCCCCGGCTCCGGACCGACGGGATTTGCCAGCACCTCGTTGATGATCACGTGGGGCATGGGCGCGCGCGTCACGGCAGAGAACGTCCGCCGTTCCACGCGGCCGGCGTTGTCGACGGTGGCAATGGCGAGCTCCACGGGGGAGAGGGGCGGCAAGGGCCCGAGGACGAACGGCTCGCCCGGCCGTAGGGCGAGGACCTCGTCCAGCCCTTCGCCCGCGATCGCCCAGAGCAGCGGCGCGTCCGCCGACCGGACCCGGATCCGATCGTCGGCGACCTGGGCGCACCCCGGCCCGAGAGGCACTTCGTCCGGCGCGCACGCCGCGGCGACGGCGGGGAGGGGCTCCGACTCCAGCGCAAACGGACGCGGGTCGAGGCTCACGGCCGCCGGCTCGCCCTCGAACGCGACGGGCGGCCCCACGAGGCGCAGCTCGTCCGCTTCGCCCGGCGCCGGGGGCAGCTCCCCCTCGAAGCGCAGGCAGCGCGCGCCGACGCCTTCGACGGCGCCGCGGCGCAACTCGCCCGCCGGCCCGCTCGGCTCGAGGGTCGCCGCGGCGATGGTCTCCGGGAGCGGCGCGTCGCCGCACCAGACGCCGAGGCCGAGGCTCGCCCCGGCGTCGGGCGGCGGCCAGATCCGCGGGAGCACGGGCGGCGAGCCCTCCGCGGCGATCTGGAGGTGGTGCGAGAAGACGGGGCTGCCGCTCGCGACGGCGTACGTCTCGCCGGGCGCGAGCGGGACGAGCGGCGCCACGGTCAGCGTGAGGTCTCCCGGGGGCGTCCCGTCCAGCCAGGCGATCGACGGGACGACGCGCTCCGAGAGCGCCTTCGACAGCTCGCCCTGCTCGATCTGGCGGAGGTGCGCCGCGCCGACCTTGCCGCGGACGACCAGCGCACGGGCAGGATCGACGCCCTCGAGCGAGGCGCCCGGGAGGCGCACCCGCAGCCGCAGCACCGGCGGCGCGGCGTGCAGGGGCGCTTCGGGCTCGATGTGGAGCTCGGGGCCCGCGCCCGCGGGGTCGGCGAGCTCGGCGTCCTCTTCCTCAGGATGGGAGCGAGGGGGAGCCGCGAGCTCCGGCGCGCAGGACAGGGCGGAGGCCGCGAGCGGCGCGAGCGTGAGCGGCAGGGCGGAGGCCGCGAGCGGCGCGAGCGCGAGCGGCAGGGCCCGGCGAGCGCGGGGAGTGCACGAGGGGCGAGTCGGCGGGTGCTGGGTCATGACGCGGAGTTCGGCAGGAGCGCGCCGCCGGTTGCTCGCCGTCGCTTTTTTTTTCGAGGCCGCTACCCTCGCCTCTGCATGGCCCCCGAGGACATCAAGAAGCTCCGGCAGGAGCTTGGGTGCACGGCCCGCGAGCTCGCCGGAGCGCTGGGCATCGAGCAGGAGACGGTGCTCGCCTGGGAGCACGGCGATCTCTTCCCGACCAAGCGCTTCGTCGGAATGATGGAGGAGCTGCGGCGCAAAGGTCCGGAGGCGATCCCCCGCAAGAAGAAGAAGCAGGCGACCGCCTCGCCGCTCCAGCTGCTCTCCGACCCCGAGCTCTGGCGGCTCTTCCGCAAGCTCCTCGCCCACCCCGAGCTGAGGAGCGCAGCGATGAAGCTGGCCGAAACCTATCCGGATCCGATGGACGCCCCGCCGTCGTGAACGACGGGCCGATGGGCCTGAGGGTCAGGAGGAGATGACGATTCAGTCGTCGTCCTCGTCGTCCTCGTCCTCGTCCTCGTCCTCGTCCTCCTCGTCCTCGTCGTCCTCGTCGTCCTCGTCCTCGTCGTCCTCGTCCTCGCTCTCCTCGTCGTCGTCCTCGCCCTCTTCGTCCTCGTCTTCTCCCCCGTCCTCGTCCTCGTCCTCGTCCTCGTCCTCGTCGTCGTCCTCGTCCTCGTCCTCGTCCTCTTCGTCTTCGCCCTCGTCGTCTTCGTCTTCCTTGTCCTCGTCTTCCTCGTCCTCTCCGTCGCGCAACGCATCCTCCTCGGCAGGGTTGTCGTGCCGGGCGGCGGCCTCCTCGACAGCCCCAGCATCCTCCCCAGCGACCGAGCTCCCCTCACGCACGTGGTTTTCCATGGCTTCCATCACAACATCTCCCTCCCGCGGCGCAGTAGGCGACACGCCGACGTCTTCCGGTAGATCCTCGGCCGCGCTGGCGACCGTCGTCCGGATTGATCCCTCCGCGCCGGCGAAGCTCTCCTGGCCCGCGGTCGCCACCGCGGTCTCCGGCGGCTCTTCGCCGAGCTCGCGCTCGTAGGCGCGTCGCGACTCCTCGGTCAGCTCGGTGAACTCGCGCAGGGTCGGCAGCTCGCCGAGCGCCTTCAGGCCGAAGAACTCGAGGAACTGCGCCGTCGTGCCGTACAGCATCGGGCGCCCAGGCTCGTCCTTCTTGCCCAGGATCCTCACGAGGTCTCGTTCCAGGAGCGACTTGAGCGCCGCGCCGGAATCGACGCCGCGGATCTCGTCGATCTCGGGCCGCGTGATCGGCTGCCGGTAGGCCACGATCGCGAGCGTCTCGGTCTGGGCGCGCGACATCTTGACCGGCTTCTGATCGGTCACCTCGCGAACGAACGGCGCGAATGCGGGGCTCGTCCGGAAGACGTACCCTCCGGCGACCTCGTCCAGCCGGAACCCCCGCCCGTCGTACTCCGCGACGAGCTCGGCCAAGAGCTCGCGCACGACGCGGTGCTCTGCGTTCGCCGAGCGCGCGAGCTCGCGGGCCGGCACCGGCCGCTCCGCCACGAAGATGAGCGCTTCCAGCACGCCCTTCAGATGCTTGCGCGCGACCGCGGAGAGCCCCGGCACCTGCGCGGGCCCCGAGGCCGCGCTCCGGACGGGAGCATCGGTGCGACGCGCCGGATCGCCGAGCTGGGACCAGGCGCCTGCGCGGAAGCGGGCGAGCGGATCTTGACGCGTCGCCCTGGGCGCGCGCGGCTCTTTCTTCGCGCCGCGCGTTCGCTTCGCTCCGCCGAGCCACGCGTACGCCGCCGCCCTCAACCGCGCCGGCGTGCCCCGCCCGCTCGCCCGCGCCGGCGCGGCCTGCTTCGGCGCGCCCTGCGCCGACGTCTTCGGCGCACGCGGCTCCTTCTTCGCCCCCCTGGGCCGCTTGGCTCCGCCGAGCCACGCGTACGCCGCCGCCCTCAGGTGCGCCGGCGTGCCCTGCGCGTTCGCCTTCGCTGACGCGCCCTGCCCCAGCGTCTTCGGCGCGCGCGGCTCCTTCTTTGCGCCTCGCGACCGCTTCGCTCCGCCGAGCCATGCGTGCGCCGCCGCCCTCAGGTGCGCCGGCGTGCCCTGTCCTGTCGTCTTCGCTGACGCGCCCTGCCCCGGCGTCTTCGGCGCGCGCGGCTCCTTCTTTGCGCCTCGCGACCGCTTGGCTCCGCCGAGCCACGCATGCGCCGCCGCCCTCAGCTGCGCCAGCGCGCCCTGTCCTGTCGTCTTCGCCACGCGCCGCCGCTTCGCCGCGGCATCAGCCACCGTCACGGCCACTCCCTGCGTCTACCTCATCCACCTCTTCCGCCGGCGCAGCCCCTTCCGGCGGCATCGCGGCCTCCTCCGAGGCCGGCAGGTCGCTCGGATTCGCGGCCGCATCGCGCTCTGTCTGCTCCAGGGCGGGACCGGCGTCTGGTTCCGCCGCTGGCTCGCCCCCTGCGAGGTCGTGCGCGCGGCTCGTCTCCTCCGCCGGCTCGGCACGCTCCGGCCCTGCAGGTTCGCCGCTCGATGGCTCGGCTGGCTCGGTCAGCTCCGGCCACGTGGCCGCCTCCGCAGCCTCCGCAAGCTCCGGTGCCTCCGCAGCCTCCGCAGCCTCCGCAAGCTCCGGCGCCTCCGCAGCCTCCGGCGCCTCCACCTCGGCGCTCCTGTCCTCCACGGGCGCGGCCAGCTCCGGCCACGCCGGCTCTTCGCTCGCCGCCTGCGCCGCTTCCGCAAGCTCAGGCGTCTCCGCAGCCTCCGCAAGCTCCGCAAGCTCCGCAGCCTCCGCAAGCTCCGCAGCCTCCGCAAGCTCCGCAGCCTCCGCAAGCTCCGCAGCCTCCGCAAGCTCCGCAGGCTCAGGCGCCTCCACCTCCGCAAGCTCCGGCGCCTCCGCAAGCTCAGGCGCCTCCGCAGCCTCCGCAAGCTCCGGCGCCTCCGCCGCGATGCTCCGGTCCTCCACGGGCGCGGCCGGCTCCGGCCACGCCAGCTCTTCGCTCGCTTCCTCCGAAAGCTCAGGCGTCTTCGCAACCTCCGCAAGCTCGGGCGCCTCCGAAAGCTCAGGCGTCTTCGCAACCTCCGCAAGCTCGGGCGCCTCCGCCTCGACGCTCCTGTCCTCCAAGAGCGCCGCCAGCTCCGTGCCCGACAATTCGTCGCTCGGCGCCTCCGCAGTCTCTGCCGCCTCAGGCGCCTCCGCCGCCTCAGCCGCCTCAGGCGCCTCCGCCGCCTCAGCCGCCTCAGGCGCCTCCGCCGCCTCCGCCGCCTCCGCCGCCTCAGGCGCCCCCACAATCTCCGCAGGCTCAGGCGCCTCCGCCTCGACGCTCCTGTCCTCCGCGGGCTCGACCAGCTCCGCGCTGGACAATTCGTCGCTCGGCGCCTCTGCAATCTCCGCGAGCTCCGGCTCCTCCGCCTCGACGCTCCTGTCCTCCGCGGGCTCGACCAGCTCCGCGCTGGACAATTCGTCGCTCGGCGCCTCTGCAATCTCCGCGAGCTCCGGCTCCTCCGCCTCGACGCTCCTGTCCTCCACGTCCTCCGTGGACTCGGGCGGCTTCGGGCTCGCCGATTCGCCGCTCAGCGCCTCCGCAGCCTCCGAGACCTCCGTTCCCTCGGGCTCGACGAGCTCCGACTCCGCCGCCTCGACGAGCTCCAGCTCCGCCGCCTCGACGAGCTCCAGCTCCGCCGCCTCGACGAGCTCCAGCTCCGCCGCCTCGACGAGCTCCAGCTCCGCCGCCTCGACGAGCTCCGGCTCCGCGAGCTCGCCGCCCCCCACGCTCTCGGCCTCAGCTCCCCCACCCTCGCCGGCAGCAGGCGGCGCGCCCGCCTCTTCGCCCCCGGCCACCTCGACCCGCTCCGCCGCCGGCGCCCCTTCGTCGACCTCGAAATCTGGCGGAGGCGTGCCGTCCGGCACCGAGAGCTGGATGTGGATCGGCGCCAGCGAGTCCGTCTGGTGGACCCGGATGAGCCTCAGCTTGCACATCTCGAGCACGGCCAGAAACGTGATGACGACCTCGAAGCGGGGAATGACGCCCCCCTTCGAGACGCTGTCGAGCAGCAGATCCTCGAAGCGCATCGACCGCCGCGCCGAGAGCTTCTCCGTGAGCTCCACGATGCGATCCGTGATGCTGATGCGATCGAAGACGACCTCGTGATCAATCTGGACGTTCGTCCGCTTCAGCACCCGCTCGAAGGCGTCCAGCAGGCCGAAGATGGCCATCGACGCGAACGGCGCGGGGCCCTTGGGCACCTCGCTCTCGCTCATGCCGCGCGTGAACACGTCCCGCCCCAGCGTGCCGCGCTCGGCCAGCTCGGCCGCGGCCACCTTGTACTTCTGGTACTCCAGCAGCCGCCGGACGAGCTCGGCCCGCGGATCCTCCTCCTCGCCCGGCATCCCGTCGTCGTCCTGCCCCGCAGGGACGCTCGGCAGCAGCATCTTCGACTTGATGTGCGCCAGCGTCGCCGCCATCACGAGGTACTCGCTCGCAAGATCGATCGACAGCGAGCGCATGAGCTTCAGGTACTCAAGGTACTTTTCCGTGACGAAGCTCACGGGGATGTCGAGGATGTCGAGCTCGTGCTGCTGGATGAGGTGCAGCAGCAGGTCGAGCGGCCCCTCGAACGAGGGAAGCGTGACGACGTACTCGCCCTCCCGCGGCCCCGCGTCCGCCGCCTCCTCGCGCGCAGCCGCCGCGGCCTCGCGGGCCGAGGCGGCCTCGCGGGCAGGCGAGGCGGCGTCCCGGGCCGAAGCGCCCTGGCGGGCGGCGGACGCAGGAGCGGCGCCCGCATTGCCGCGCCCTTTGCCGCCGCGCGCCCTCGCTGCGCCCGCCTTGGAACCGCTCACGCCGCGACCGTAGTCGCAAGGCGCCGGTCGGTCCACGCCCGAGCGTCCCCCGGCGGCGCGACGCGCCGAAACGCCGCTCCCTCCGAGAATTTATGGCGGGACCGGTGCTAGGATCAGCGCGGTCGATGAAGCCGTCCCCCGCGAAGAGCTGCCCCTCGTGCGGTGAGCGCTACGACGCGGGCGTGCTCTATTGCCCGCGCGACGGCACCCCGCTCGCGAGCTCGCGCAAGAGCGCCTCGTTCGGCGCCGCCGAGCGCGATCCGTACGTGGGCCTCACCCTCGGCGGGCAGATCCAGACCCGCCACCTCATCGGCATCGGCTCGATGGGCCGCGTCTACCGCGCCTTCCAGGCAGGGATCGAGCGCGACGTGGCCGTGAAGGTCCTCCACCGCGAGCTCAGCAGCAACGCCGAGCTCGTGAGCCGCTTCCACCGCGAGGCCAAGATCGCGAGCCGGCTCGTCCACCCGAACGTCGTCCAGGTGCTCATGACCGGGAGCATCCCCGCCACGGCCGACGCCCGGATCGGCGGCGAGCTCTACCTCGTCATGGAGCACCTCGACGGCATCTCGCTGCTCTCGGCGCTCGCCGCCGCCGGCACGGCCGGCGAGAGCGAGGCGCTCCCGCTCCCGAGGGCGCTCCACATCATCCTCCAGGTGTGCGACGCGGTCGGCGAGGCGCACGCGCAGGGCATCGTCCACCGCGATCTCAAGCCCGAGAACATCATGCTCGTCCGCCGCGGCGAGGACCCGGATTACGTGAAGGTGCTCGACTTCGGCATCGCCCGCCTCGACTGGGCCGACAAGGCGATGACCACCCAGGCCGGGCTCATCTTCGGCACGGCCAAGTACATCTCGCCCGAAGGCGCCGAGGGGCAGCGGGTCGGCCCGCCCGCGGACGTCTACTCGATCGCGACGATGCTCTACCAGTGCCTCGCCGGCCGCGCGCCGTTCGAGGGCGACTCGCCCGTCGCGCTGCTCGTCCAGCACACCCACGCCCCGCCGGCGGACCTGCGCAGCATCGCGCGCTCGAGCTACGTGCCCGCGCCGATCGCAGAGGTCGTGATGCAGAACCTCGCCAAGAAGCCCTCGGACCGCGCCCCGGACGCGCGCGCCCTCGGCCGCGACCTCGCCCTCGCCGTGCGCGCGAGCGGCCTCGACCCCGACGAGATCGCCGCCCAGCCCGGGCTCCTGCGCGCCAGCGCGGTCATGAAGCTGGCGTCGAAGTCGCGCACCAAGTCGCTCGACCTCTCCCCCGCGCTCGCCGCCAAGATCGGAGGCATCGCCGCGCCCACGCTGGAGAGCGCCCGCGTCAGCGACCTCGATCCGCTCCTCCCGGCCAGCGAGGCGGCGCTCTACGGGGGCCCCGCGTCGCCTCGCCACGAGGAAGATCGCTCCTCGACGAGCGACGAGGAGCGCTGTTCGTCGCCTCGAGCGAGCGGCGTCGAGCGGTACTCCACGGGCGGCGTCGAGCGCGCCTCGTCGCCTCGAGCGAGCGGCGTCGAGCGCTCCTCGACGAGCGACGAGGAGCGCTGTTCGTCGCCCCGAGCGAGCGGCGTCGAGCGCTCCTCCTTCAGCAGCGCAGACTTCAGCGGCGCGCCGGACGAGCCCGCGCGGACGGCGGTCGGCCTCGGCATCGACCACCCCGCGCGAGACTCCGCGCCCGCGCCGTCGACCATGCAGGGCGTCGCGTCCGCGCCGCCGCAGCTCCCCCGCCGCGCGGTGATCGCCCGCGCCACCGCGCTCCTCGCGTGCGCCGGCGCGGTGGGGCTCGTCGCGTTCCTCGGCGGGCGGCACCTCGGCGCCTTCGGGGGGAACGCCGCGCGAGACTCCCTGGAAGGGCACATCGACCGCGCGCGCGACTGCATGGGCAGGCACGCGTGGGACACGCCGCCCGGCGAGAACGTGAAGGACATCATCGCGCAGGCGCTCGCGCGGTGGCCCAGGGACGCGCGGCTCGGCGCGCTCCGGCGCGAGTCCGCCGAGCGCATCGTCGCCGACGCCCTCGGGCGGAAGTACGCCGGCGACAGGTCCGGCGCCATCCGCCTGGCGAAGCTCGCGATCGAGCTGCACCCGGAGCTCACCACGGCCCAGCACCTCGCCGCCGAGCTCTCGGCCCCGCCGCAAGACGCCCCCGCGGAGCCGCCGCCGCAGGTCTCCCCGCAGAGCAGCGGGCTCCGGGACACCGGCCCCGATCGCCGGCCGCCCCCGCGCCGTCCGGCGCCGGCCGGCGATCGCGGCTCGACCGCCGGCCAGCCGCCGGCGCCGGGTCCCCGCGGCGCGCCGGCCCCGCCGCCAGCGTCGGGAGCCGCGGGCGCGCCCGCGAAGACCGGCGCCGCCCCGCCGCCGGCCAGCGACGCGCCGGTCCTGCCGCCGTCGCCGCCCCCGCTGCCCACGGAAGGCTCCTCGCCGCTCCCCTCGTCCACCGGTCCTTGGCTATAATTCGACGAAGGTGAATCGAGGCCGCTGGTACCCGACGTCGCGCGCACCCACGGACGTCCGCGCCGGGGAGGGCGACCGAGCAGCGCCGCCGCGCCGAGACGGGGCCCGATCGAAGCGCCGCGCCGCGGGCGCAGCGAGCGCCGCCGCGCTCGCCCTGCTCCTCTGCGCGGCCCCCGGCCGCGCCGACGAGAGCAGGGCGGCCCGCCGCGCCGCCGCCGCGCGCGAGCGGGATCGCCCCTACACCATGGTCGAGATGAGCGGCGGCGTGATGACGCTCCCCGGCGCCGACGTCTGCCCCGTCCTGGCCCCGGAGGCGTGCGAGCAAGGCGAGACGAGCGTCTCCTTCGGCATCCACAACCTCTACCGCTGGGGCGACATCGGCTTCGGCGCGGGCATCTTCTGGGCGGCGTCGCTGAGCACCGACGCCGCGCACGGGGCCAGCAGCCTCGAGCGCGATCACTCGCGCCGCTACTTCATGCTCGACGGGGTGTTCCGCTACTACGCCCTCCGCACGCCCAAGACGGAGTGGTGGGTCGGCGCGACGGTCGGCGGCGTCGTCGTCAACGACTCCTGGTCGGTCGAGGCCGATCGCAACCCGTACTCGGACACGGCGTACGTCGGTCCCAGGGCAGCGACGATCGGCACCGAAGGGGTCGCCGCGGGGCTCGCGATCGGCGGGGACTGGGCGTTCGCCGAGAACTGGAGCGTCGGGAGCCACCTCCGCTACTCGAGCTGGTTCCTCCCGGCGCAGCGCAAGATCTCGCCGACCGGCGATCGCGCGTCGCTCTCCGAGCGCGTCGACATGTTCAACATCGGCGTGCTCATCGCCTACCGCGTCGCGCTCTGATCTCGCGCGCGGGGTGGCCCCGGCGCGCGTGCCCGCCGCGCCCGTGCGCACGGCGATCGCTCGGCGGGCGCCAGTTGACGCGACATCGCCGGGTCTGTACGCCTCCTCGACCGTTTCCATCCTGCGAGGAGCCCCCGATGCCGCTGAATCTCTCGACGGTCGGCCACACGACCAAGCCCAGCGCCTTCACCTTCAACTGGAAGACCCTGGCCACCTACGCGCTCGGCATCGGCGCCCGGCGCGAGGAGCTCGAGTACCTCTACGAGGGCGTGCCGGGAGGCATGAAGGTCTACCCGACGTTCGGCGTCATCCCCTCGCAGGACGCCGTGTTCGCCGCGCTCGAGGCGGCCGGGGCCGAGCTGCCGCTCATCGTCCACGGCGGCCAGACGCTCCGCGTGCACCGGCCGCTCCCGACGAGCGGGACGCTGTTCACCACCGCCACCCTGTCCGGCATCTACGACCTCAAGAAGTTCGCGCAGGTGATCGTCGAGACCAAGACGACCCTCGACGGCGAGCCGCTCTTCGACACGGTGTGGTCGATCATCGTGCGCGGCGTCGGCGGCTTCGGCGGGCCGCGCCCGCCGCAGAGCGAGCCTGCGGCCTCGGCGCCGAAGGACCGCGAGCCCGACTGGGTGGTCGAGCAGGCGACCGCGCCCGAGCAGGCGCTCCTGTACCGGCTCTCGGGCGACGAGAACCCGCTCCACGCAGACCCGGAGGTCGCGGCGAAGGCGGGCTTCGCGCAGGGCCCCATCCTGCACGGCCTCTGCACGTACGGCTTCGCGGCGCGCGCGATCATCCAGAAGGCCGCGGGCGGCGACGCGAGCCGGCTGCGGGCCTACGGCGCGCAGTTCCGCAAGCCGGTCTGGCCCGGCGACACCCTCATCACGCGGGGCTACATGCTCGAGGGCGGCAAGGTCGCGCTGGTGACGTCGGTCAAAGATCGCCCCGATCCGGTGCTCACGAGCGCGTGGGCGGAGATCGGCTGACGGCCGGCGCGGCCGCGTGCTAAGGCCGAGGCCCGGATCAGGGAAGCGATATGAGCAAGACGACCGAGAAGGACAGGGCCAAGGACGACGAGGACCTCGACGAGGACGAGTCGACCGATGAAGGCAACGACGACGGGGAGGAAGAAGAGGCGAAGGCCGCCGCGGTCCGCGGCCGCGGCCACGCGCACGACGACGACGACGACGACGCGGACGACGACGGCGCCGATCCGGAAGATCCGTACTGGTGGGCGCCGCACGCGGTGCTCAGCGCGCTCGTGCTGATCGGGCTCCTCGGCTTCTTCGGCATGTTCAACACGACGCCGCTCGCTCGCCTCGCCGCCCCTGTCGCCCCGGAGCCGGACGATCACGCGCACCCGGCCGCCGCGTCCCCCGCGCCCGCCCCGACGCCCCGCCCGGCGCAGTCGGCGCAGCCGCCCCGGGAGATGTTCGGCGCGAAGCACCTGCTCGTCATGTACCAGGGGAGCCGCCGCGCGCCCGGGACGATCACGCGGACGAAGGAGGAGGCGAAGGCCCGCGCGACCGAGGCCATGACGAAGGCCAAGGCCGACCCGAGCAAGTTCGCGGACATCGTGAAGGAGTACTCGGACGAGCCGGGCGCGGACCGGCGCGGCGGCGACCTCGGCAAGTTCCCGAAGGGCGCGATGGTCCCGGAGTTTCAGGCGGGCCTCGAGAAGATCAAGGTCGGCGACGTGAGCGACCTCGTCGAGACGCCGTTCGGCTTCCACGTCATCCTCCGCACGCAGTGAGCGCGCGCCGCCCGCGGCGCCGCAGGCCCGAACGGCGCCGCAGGCCCGGGCGCCGCGGCGCCGCAGGCCCGGGCGCCGCAGCGCCGTAGGCGACCCGTTCGCCCGCGCGCTCAGCGCGTCGGCGCGGTGACGATCTTCTTCAGCCTCGCCGACTTCTCTTCCTTGGTCAGCGTCAGCTTGGCGTGCTCGTCCGCCGTCATGCCGCTGCGGAGCACGCGGGCCTCGTCGCCGACCCCGTAGACGGTCTTGTCGGCGCGGGCGAAGATCCACTCGGTGGCGGGGCTCTCGCCCTCCTTGTGCATGAGGCGCACCGCGCCGTCGCCGATGCCCTTCTCCCGGACCGCGCCCGGCAGCTTCGCCAGCGTCGACAGCACGTCCTTGGCCTGATCGACGTCGGCGCGCACGATCGCGGCCACCCGGTAGCGCTTGTCGACCTCCTTGTAGTAGCCGAACGCGCCGGGCCCCGCGCCGTCGACCCCGAGCACGTCCTTCGTCTCGTAGCGGATCCCGAGCGCGATCATGTTGTCCCTGGGCAGCGCCGCCGCCGCCGGGGGCAGCGACGGCTCGCCGGGCAGCTTCGAGCCCATCTCCTTCACGAGCCCGGGCAGGACCTTCTCGCTCGACGACTTGAGCGCCGCCTCGGCCAGCGCCTCGTCGTTGTACGTGATCTCGGCGAGGTACTGCCCGCGCCAGAGGTACGCGTTCCCGACCCCCATCGCGGCCGCGCCGCCGCCGTCGATCGGGCTCGGCGTCGCTTCGTCGGCGGGGTCGCCCTCGCCCACGGTGCGCTTCGTGAACATCCCGTAAGCGCCCTCGGTGGACCCGAACTTCGAGAGGTGCACGTCGACCGTCGCCGAGCCGCCGGCGCCGCTCACGTAGCGCGCCTCGACCACGCGCCGCACGCCGAATCCCTTGTAGATCTCGCACTCCCCGTCGAACATGTCGCAGATGCTGTCGAGCGGCAGGGGCGCCGATTCGCCGAACGTCTTCTCGGCGCCGTTCGGGTCGAGGCAGAACCCGCCCGTCGTGCGCGGGAAGAACGGCGCGCTCGCCGCGTCGCCGATCGTCCCGCCGCCGTCCGCGCACGCGGCCGGCTTCGCGGCCGGCGGCGGCGGCGGCGGCGCGCCCATGGGCTCCTCCTTCTTGCTGCAGCCCGCGGACAGCGCGGCCGCGAGCGCGCCCGCGAGCAGCGCGCAGCTCCGGGCGCTCCCGCGCCTGGGCCTTTCGCCGCACGCGACAGGCGCGCTGGGGGCAGACGGGACTCTCGATGAACACCTTTCCGGCGGGAATCGCATGGCCCGATCGCCTTGCACCTTTTTTCATAGCGCCGCAATCGTTAGCGCCCGTCCCGGACCGCTTTGAGAGATTCATCATGCAAATCCATGGTTTAGCGCGCACCGCCGAGGGCATGCGGCTTGCCTTTGCCGGCCATCTGGTGCGTCCCTTCCCCTGTTCGCGACCTCCTCTTCGAGATCCCGATCGACCGCGGGCGTCGTCACCGCGAGAGCGCGCGCGGCGCCGCCGCAATGGGCGCGGCTTCACCCTGCCGGAGCTGCTCGCGGTGATCGTCCTCATCGGCATCCTGGCCGCCGCCGCGTCGCCGAGCTTCGTGAACGGCATGCGCGATCGCCGCGTGAACCGCACCGCGATGGAGATCAGCGGCCTCTATCGGCTCGCGCGCTACCAGGCCATCGGGCGCGGGGCGGCGGTGCTCGTGCGGTGGACGGCCGCGACGGGGCAGTTCGAGGTGCGACAGGCGCGGGTCGAGAACATCGCCGCCGGCTCGCTCATCGCGACGAGCTGCCGCAGCATCGGCAACTGGATGGATCCCGCCCTGACCGACGCCGTCACGACGCTGCAAACGGCTGCCGTCGAGCTGGCCGCCGTGGAGCTCCGCGATCCGACCGCCCCCGACGGCACCGTGCGCGCGAACGCCGACATCTGCTTCACGCCGAGGGGCCGAACGTACGTGCGCTACGCCGCCGCCGGGAACCTCGCGCCGCTGCTCGGCGCGATCCGGGTGAACGTGACCAACACCAGGACCGGCCTCGTGCGCTCGGTCTTCGTCCCGCCGAACGGCGTCGCGAGGCTCGGCCTGTGAGCGCGGCGCGGGTGAGGCGAGCGGGGCGCTCCGGCTACACGCTCATCGAGGTCATGGCGGCCCTCGGCGTGCTCGCCATCGGCGCCACCGGGGTGCTCGCGCTGCAGAAGGCCACGCTCATCAGCAACACGAACGCGCGCAACATCGCGATCGCCAACAGCATCGCCATGACCTGGGCGGAGCGGCTGCGGGTGGACGCGCTCCAGTGGAACGAGCCCCGGCGGGTCCCCGACCTCGACGGCGACACCCAGTGGCTCAGGCTCACGACCGCCAGCCCGTTCCCGGCGAAGGTGACGCCCACGCAGGTCGACGCGCTCGGGGCGCCGAGCGCCGACGTGTTCGGGACCGACATCCACCTGGGCGACACGTCGGAGCCCGCGTTCTGCACGCACGTCCGCTTCCGCCAGTTCACCCACCCCGCGACGGGGACGCGGCTCTGGGAGAGCCTCATCCGCGCCGAGATCCGCGTCATCTGGGAGCGCAACGGGAACCCGATCGACTGCACGATCGACCCGATCGACGTCGATCAGCATCCGGAGCGCTTCGGCGCGGTCTACCTGACGACCGGCGTCCTCCGGAACACGAGCGAGGACCGACGATGACGACGGATGGCCGCACTTCCCCCGCGCGGGCGCGCGCCGCAGGACAGCGAGGCTTCACGCTCGTGGAGCTGCTCGTGGCGATGGCCGCCGGCCTCGTCGTGTCGCTGGCGGCGTTCCTGCTCTCGAAGAACGCGACGCGCTTCTTCCAGAACGAGGCGAGGGCATCCGCCTCGCACCTCGCCGCGACCGTCGGGCTGAACCGGCTCGCCGCGGACCTGCAGCGCGCCGCGTACCTCTCGACGCCCAACATCCGCGTCGACCCGGAGGTCTGCCAGATCCCGGCCGAGCCGCCCGGCCTGAATGTCCTCGCGGGCATCGCGATCCGGCGGCAAGGATCGTACATCGAGGGCGGGGCGGAGCTCACCCAGAGCGCCGTCGCCAACGAGCTGTATCCGGACTCCATCATCATCGGCGGGAGCTTGAGCAGCAACGAGCTCTTCGAGTTCAGGAGCATCAGCGACGCGGGCGGCGCCCTGGTCGTCCAGCTCAACCCGAACAGCGCCGCCGTGCAGCGCACGCTCCAGCGAGCGAACGGCAGCGGACAGGGGCTATCCCAGATCTTCGCGCCGAACCGCATCCTGCGCGTCATGGTCCGAGGCCAGACCCAGTTTCTCTACGGGGTCATCCAGGGCACCAACGTGCAGGGCAATCCGCCCAACCTCATCGCCATCACCCTCAAGCCGTCTCCCGGCCTGCCGATCCTCTCGGGGCTCGGCCGGTGCGGCGTGACCCCCGGCGGCGCCACCGGCGACGGCGGATGGGTGAACGTCGTCAACCGCGTCCGCTACAACATCCGGAGCCTCGTCGGCAAAGACACGCCCTACGCCCCCCTCGTCGCGCCCATCGCGCCGGAGCAGACCGGCGACGACGGCCGCACCGAGCTCGTGCGGGTCGAGCTCGACGATGCGAACAACGAGATCCCGGAGACGCTCGAGCTCGTCGCGGAGTACGCCGTCGATCTCAAGTTCGGGATCTCCGTCGCGCAGGAGAGCACCGATCTGAGCGTCACCGACCCGTTCATCCAGCGGTATCCGATCCTGTCGACCGACAACACGACCGTGTACAACGTCGCCTCCCCGCTCGATCAGTTGAGCTCCGCCACCCCGCAGCGCGTGCGGTCCGTCCAGATCCGGCTCTCGACGCGCACCCGGGCGCCCGACCGCGACGTCGGCTTCCCCGAGCGCTCCGACGGCCGCAGGCTCAGGTTCCTGATCCCCGGTATCCTCGGCGGCACCACCTACGCCCGGATGCGCACGCTCTACGCCGACGTCGCGCTCCCGAACCAGGCCTACGTCAAATGGTGAACGCAAGCATCGCCCGGTCCCGCCGGCGCGCCCGCGAGCGGGGCGCCGCCGTGTTCATCGTCGTGCTGGTCATCACGATGCTCATGGCCATCGGCCTGTTCGCGGCCAACGTGGCCACGCTGTCGACCATCGCCACCGGCCACGAGCGCCGGATGACGCAGACGCATTACCTCACCGAGTACGCGATGCAGCTCGCGCTCGCCGAGATCGAGCAGAACGGCGGCCTCGACGCCATCGCCCCGACGGCGTCGACCAACTGCTCGATCAGCACCGAGCCGTGCTGGGCGTTCTACCCGCACACGTTCGACGCGGCGGAAGATCTCGTGGAGCTGCCCGCGCCCGAGGCGCCGGGGAGCCTCGGGCGCGCGGACGTCGCGTGGATCGCCAAGGTGGAGATCACCGACAAGATCAAGCCCGCGATCGGCAATCGCGCCGGCAGCGACCAGGGCGGCCCGAACGCCGTGAGCGCCGATTACTGCACGGTCACCATGAACGCGCGGCTCATCGCCTGGCCCAACGGCGCGGTCATGGCCGAGACGGGCAGCCAGGAATCCCTGTCCGTCGTTGCCGATATCCTCTGCTCGAAGTGACGAACCGGAGCGCACGATGCGAAACCTGACGAAGGTCCTTGTCACGATGGGCTCCGCGGCGACGGTCGGCCTCGTCGCCGCCCGCGCGCGCGCGCAGGCGATGGATGTCGAGCCGCCGCTGCCGAACGTCCTCCTGCTGGTCGACACGTCGGGCTCGATGGAGAAGACGGTGGCGGGCGGGGAGCCGGACTGCAACCCGCTCACGCCCCCCGCCTCCGAGGCCCTGAAGAGCCGCTGGGCGAAGCTCGTCGAGTCGCTCACCGGCCCGATCCCGGATTTCTCCTGCTACGCGCAGCCCCGCACGCAGTCCGAGTTCATCGACGAGTTCAGCATCGACGCGGAGCCGCCGTACGACGCGAACTACTACATCCCGTTCCATCGCCTGCTCTCCAACGGCTGCACGCCCAGCCCCGGGGCGACCCACAACGACGTGGCAGGGCACAGGTTCGACGACGCGGCCGTCGCCTGCGCGTTCCCCTACGACGCCCCCAACGGCCTGCTCGACGTCTACCAGGACCGGATCCGGTTCTCGCTCATGACGTTCGACACGCTCCCCGACGCGCGCACCGGGCTCGTCGGCGGCGTGCGCAACGCCCAGAGCGGCATGCGCGGGATGTGGAGCTACTTCCTCGAGTTCCAGAGCGGCGCCGGCTACCCGGCGCGGGGCAACCCGCCCGACTGCGCCGTCGAGAACATGGAGGTCGGCGCCAAGAACCCGGCGGCGCCGCTCTGGGAGGGGCCGCTCGTCCCCTTCCCGACCTACGACGCGGACATCACCGAGGTGCGCGCGCGCAATGAGCGCATCCAGAGAGCGCTCCTCGCGACGCGGCCGTACGGCGCCACGCCGCTCGCCGGGATGCTGTCCGACGCGCGCGACTACATCCTCAACGAGGCCTCCCTCTGGGAGGGCCAGCCGCTCGGGCCGCGCGACGATCCGTACATCAGCGGCGGCTGCCGCAAGACCTCGATCGTGCTCGTCTCCGACGGCGAGCCGAACCTCGATCTGCGCCCGACCTGCGCGCAGGGCCCGGGCCCCGGCCCCGAAGGCACGGGCTGCCCGTACGAGGAGCCGCACGTCATCGCGCACTCGCTCAACACCCACGTGAACCCGAACCGGCGCGTCAGGACCTATGCCGTCGGCTTCGGCCTCACCACCCAGGCGCGGCAGGAGCTCAGCGATCCGACCTTCGACTGCGCGAGGATCTCCAGCACCGACTTCCTGCCCGCCGGGCGCTGCGACAACGCCACCGGCGCGGTCAAGGCGTGCTGCACGCTCTCGCGCATCGCCATCGAGGGCGGGACCGACCGCGGCTACTTCCCCGACGACGCCAACGAGCTGTCCGCGGTCATGTCGCAGATCTTCGCGCGCATCTCCGCGAACTCGACGAGCCGCACCCTCCCCGTCTTCGCGATGGCGACCTCGACCGTGAACAACGGCAGCGACGCCGCGGGGGTCGCCTACCAGTTCGGCTCGTCGTTCAGCCCGCCGGCGGACGGCTCGCTCTGGTGCGGCAACCTCGAGCGCAAGCGCTACGTCTGCGAGTCCGTGAACGGCGTGATGACGACGCAGCTGAAGGACGTCGACCCCAGCAAGGGCGACGATTTCGCGGCCAACGTGAGCTCCAACGATATGTCGCGGCCGCGGAGGTTCCTCAGCGTGATCGGCGATCTCGACGTCGCCCAGCAGCGCGTCTGGTCGCAGCGGACCATCCGCCCCGCGGCCGCCTCCGAGGACGGGCTCAGCGACTACACGGGCACGGTGACCGGCAGCGGCGCGCCTGCGACGGCGCAGGCGTTCGCGGACGCGCTCTCCAGCGCGCCGCGCGCGCTCGGCCTCAATCCGAGCTCGGGCACCGTCCCCTCGCAGTGCTCGGGCGGGCTGCAGGCGACCACCGCCGAGGTCTGCGCCGAGCGCATCATCGAGTGGGAGACCGGCGAGCCGATGGCCGCGAACGTCCCCTCCCGCGACGGCAACGAGCTCGGCAGCATCTACCACTCCACGCCGGTCGTCGTGGGGCCGCCGCGCGACTACATCCCCGACGAGTCCTACCGGCTCTTCGCGGAGCAGCCCGCCCAGGCGAACCGGCCGCTCGTGCTCTACACCGCCACGACCGACGGGCAGCTCCACGCCTTCCAGGTGACGGCCGCGACCGCGACCGACACGCTCAAGGTGGACCGGGTCCAGAACAACGAGCTCTGGTCCTTCCTGCCGCCCTACGTCCTTCCTCGCCTCCTCGATACGTTCAACCAGCAATCGATCCTGCTCGACGGCGCGCCCGTCGTGAAGAACGTCGTCTTCGAGCGCACGTCGGCGCAGATCAGCGACGCGACCGCGTCGTGGAGCACGGTGCTGCTCGCCGGCGGCGGCGCGGGCGGCGGCTTCTACTACGCGCTCGACGTCACGAACCCCGGGACGCCGCGGTTCCTCTGGCAGCTCTCCACCGACAAGGCCGGCAACCCGCTGTTCGGCACGTCGACCCCGACGCCGGCGATCGGCATGGTCGAGATGGAGGACGACGGCGAGATCCGCGAGATCGCGGTCGCCATCCTGCCCGGCGGCTCCGCCCCGCTCGACACGAGCCAGAGCTCGTGCACCCGGAAGGGCACGACGAACCCGCTCTTCGATCCGACGGGCGGCCTGTCGGTCCGCGGCTCGGTGCGGTGCTGGGGCACCGCGGGCAGCGGCGGCTCCGTCGGGCCGGCGCGCTCGCTCACGATCGTCCGGCTCGACACCGGCGAGGTGCTCCGCACCTTCCGGGGCCTCCCCTCCGAGGCGCCGGCCGGGCTCTCGTCGCGGACCACGGAGGTCGACTTCGACTCGCCGATCACCGGCGTCCCCGTGCCGTTCCCGGCGGGCGTCGGCGAGGTCGCCGAGCGCATCTACGTCGGGGACGCGGACGGGACGCTCTGGCGCGTCAACCTGTCGAGCACGGACCCGGACGAGTGGAGCGTGTCCCTCGCCTGGGACGCGTACTCGTTCACGCTCGACACCGCGGCGAGCAGCCAGCCGATCCAGACGACGCCGATCGTGAGCACCGACGCGCTCGGCAACACGGTCGTCCTGTTCTCCACCGGCGATCAGGAGTCGTTCACGGCGGGCGGCGGCATCGAGACGCGCGTCTGGTCGATCACCGAGCGGCCGCACGACACGAGCGTGCGCATCTCCGAGAACTGGGTCGTGCCGCTCACGAACGGCAAGCGCGTGACCGGGCCCATCTCCCTCTTCAACGGCTGCGCGTACTTCGCGACGTTCACGCCCGTGGCGCCCGGGACCTTCGCGTGCGCGGACGGGTTCGGCTCGATCTGGGGCGTCGACTACCTGCTCGGCCAGTCGGCGACCCCGGCCGCCTACCCGAACGCCTGCCTCGTCGTCGATCCGCTCGCGCCTCCCCAGCACTTCGAGGATCAGGCGCCGGGGACGATCGTCTTCGGCGTCGCCGTGACCCAGAAGCCGACGTGCACGAAGACGGAGGAATACACCGACGCGTACTTCGGAACGCAGACGATCATCCGGCAGTCGACCCCGCCCGAGTACCAGCTCGTGTTCCACACCGGCGCCGCGGGCCAGGAGGACGCCCAGGGGGGCGAGACGCGCACGACCACGAGGGCGCTGCAGCCGCCGCGCAAGGTCGTTAAGATCGACTCGTGGGCGACCATCCTCGAATGAAGCGCGGCGGCCTGTCGCGCGCCGCGGCGCTCGCCGCGGCCGTCATCTGCGCGTCCGCCGCGTCCGCCGCGCCCGCCTGCCGCGGCGACGCGCCGGCGCCGGCGCCGCCGCCGGCGGCGAGCGAGGCCTCGGCGCCGAGGCCGCCCGTCGACCAGGCGCTGCCGGGCGAGCTCGCCGAGGGCGCCGAGCAGGCGTTCGGCCTCCCCATCCCGCGGCGCATGAAGGTGCGCGCGCGCTTCCCCGACGCGGTCTTCGCGGTCGGGGAAATCCCGGCCGAGCGGGTGGCCAATTACGTGCGCACCCGCGTGCTCGCCGGCAACGTCGAGACCGGGCCGGCGAAGACGATTTTCTCGCGCGCGACCGTGAAGAGCGCGCCGCAGCGGATGCTCCGCGTCGAGGTCGTCTCGCGCGCGCACGTCTCGGAGCTCGTCGTCCGCGACGAGACCCGGCCGCCCCCGGAGCGGGGGCTGTCCGTCGAGGAGCGCTGGCGTCGCAACGGGCTCACGCCGGACGGCAAGGTGCTCGACCCCACCCGCCTCGAGTGAGCGCGCGACGCCGGCGGCCTCGACGTGGTGCGTCGCGGGACGCCGCCACGCCAGTCGACATCCCCGACCTTTCGAAGTAGATCGCGCCCGTGTCGACCAAGCCGCTCCCCACCGCTCCGCTCCGCAGGACCCCGCTCTACGACGAGCACATCAAGCTCGGCGGCCGCATGGTCCCGTTCGCCGGCTGGGAAATGCCGGTCCAGTACAAAGGCGTGACCGAGGAGCACCGGGCGGTGCGCACCGCCGCCGGGCTCTTCGACGTCTCGCACATGGGCGAGATGATCCTGAGCGGCGAGCACGCCGGACGGGTGGTCGACCACCTCGTCACGAACGACGTCAAGAAGCTCGAGGACGGACACGCGCTCTACACGTGCGCGTGCAACGAGGGCGGCACGATCCTCGACGATCTCATCGTTTACCGGATCGACGCGCGGCAGTGGCTCATCGTCTGCAACGCGTCGAACCGCGACAAGATCGCGGCCCACTTCCGGGGCGCGGCGCAGGGCCACTGCAGCTTCGAGGACGCCTCGGACCGCACGGCGATGATGGCGCTCCAGGGGCCGAAGGCGCTCGACATCGTCGCGCTCGCGGGCGGCGACGGCCCGGCGCTGCGCGAGCTGCCGTCGTTCCACTTCCGCGACGCGACGCTCGCCAACGTCCGCTGCACCGTGGCCCGCACCGGCTACACCGGCGAGGACGGCATCGAGATCTTCTGCTCCCCGTCCGACGCGCAGCGGCTGTGGCGCGCGCTGGTCGAGCTCGGCGGCCCGCTCGGCCTCGAGGCGACGGGCCTCGGCGCGCGCGACACGCTCCGCCTGGAGGCGCGCCTGTCGCTCTACGGCAACGACATCGACGAGACCACGAACCCGATCGAGGCGGGCCTCGGCTGGGTGGTGAAGCTCGACAAGGGCGATTTCGTCGGGCGCGCCGCGCTCCAGCGCGTCAAGGACGAGGGGCCCGCGCGCAAGCTGATCGGCTTCGAGATGGTGGGGCGCGGCATCGCGCGCCACGGCTACCCGCTGCTCGACGAAGGCGGCGCGAAGGTCGGCGTGTGCACGAGCGGCAGCCCCGGGCCGACCGTCGGCAAGAACATCGGGCTCGGCTACCTGCCGGCGTCGATGGCCAAGGTGGGGACCGCGTTCCAGGTCGACTGCCGCGGGCGCACGGTCGAGGCCGTCGTGGTCAAGACCCCGTTCTACAGGCGGGCCTGACGCGCGGGCGCGCGTCGCGTGCGGCGCGCTGACCGAGCGGCCGCGAGACGAGCAGAGATCCAGGTTGGCAAAGGGAGAAGAAGTCCATGGCGAGCGATGATGTCCGAACGGACCGGCGGTACACGAAGGACCACGAGTGGGCCAAGCAGGAGAACGACCACGTCGTCGTCGGGATCACCGCGTTCGCGGTCGATCAGCTCGGCGACATCACGCTGGTCAACCTCGACGTGAAGCCGGGCGACACGATCACGGCGGGCACGGCGTTCGGCACGATCGAGAGCGTCAAGACGCTGAGCGACCTGTTCGCGCCGCTCAGCGGCAAGGTCGTGCGCGTGAACGGCGAGCTCGAGAACCGCCCCGAGCTCGTCAACGACGACTGCTACGGCAAGGCGTGGATGATCGAGGTCGCGCCCTCGGACCAGGGCGAGCTCGGCGCGCTCCTGGACCCCGCCGCCTACGCCGAGCTGCTGAAGACCGCGGCGCACTGAGCGCCGCGCCCCCCGCATCACCCTGCCCGCTGCACAACACCATGCGTTACCTGCCCCATACGCCCGAGGAAATCAGCGAGATGCTGCAGGCCGTCGGCCTGTCGTCGCTCGAGGAGCTCTACAGCGCGATCCCGAAGGAGGCGCGCCTCACGCGCCCGCTCTCGATGGATCCGCCCCTCGACGAAGCCTCGCTCATGCGGCACCTCGAGGAGCTCGCGCAGAAGAACCGCGCCGGGCGCATGCTCTCGTTCCTGGGGGCCGGCGCCTACGAGCACCACTTCCCGCCGGCCGCCGATCAGCTGCTGCTCCGCAGCGAGTTCTACACCGCCTACACGCCGTACCAGCCCGAGGTCTCCCAGGGCACGCTCCAGGTGATCTTCGAGTTCCAGACGATCGTGAGCGAGATCCTCGGGCTGCCGGTCGCCAACGCGTCGATGTACGACGGCGCGAGCGCGCTCGCCGAGGCGGTGCTGATGGCCCGCAGGCTCACGGGGCGCGAGCGCACGGTGCTGTCCGAGGGCGTGCACCCCGACTACGTCGGCACGGTCGAGACGTACGTGCACGGCATCGGCAGCGGCAAGGCGTCGCTCGCCCGCGTCGACGTCGGCCGCGACGGCGCGGCCGACGTGGAGGCGCTGACGCGGGCGATCGACGAGACGACCGCGTGCGTGGTGGTCGGCTATCCGAATTTCTTCGGCGTCGTGGGCGACATCCGGCGGGTGGCCGAGGCGTGCCACCAGAAGGGCGCGCTGCTGATCACGGTCACGCTCGATCCGTACGCGCTCGCGCTGCTCGAGTCGCCGGGCGCGCTCGGCGCCGACATCGCGGTGGCGGAGGGCCAGCCGCTCGGGCTGCCGCCGCAGTACGGCGGGCCGAACGTCGGGCTGTTCGCGTGCAGGAACGACCGCAAGTACCTCCAGCAGGTGCCCGGCAGGCTGGTCGGCGAGACGGTCGACAAGCACGGGACCCGGGGGTACGTGCTGACGCTCGCCACGCGCGAGCAGCACATCCGGAGGGAGCGGGCGACGAGCAACATTTGCACGAACAGCGGCCTGTGCGCGACGGCGGTCACGATGCGGATGTGCATGCTCGGCAAGCGCGGCTTCGTCGAGGCGGCGCGGCAGTGCCTCGCGAAGGCGGAGCACCTCAAGCGGGAGATCGCGCGGCTCGACGGCTACGCGCTGCCGCTGCCTTCGCCGACGTTCCACGAGTTCGTCGTGAGGGTCCGCGGCGGCGACGCCGGGAAGCTCACGCGGGCGCTGGCCGAGCAGGGCATCATCGCGGGGCTCGATCTCGGGCGGATCGACGCGCGGCGGCGCGACGAGCTGCTCGTCGCGGTGACCGAGCGGCATAGCCGCGCGGACCTCGATCGGCTCGTGGAGGCGCTCGCGGGGTTCGCGGGCTGAGGCGGCGAAGGCGCGGCGCGCTCGATGGCGCGTGCGCCGTTGCCCCTTGCGGTGCAGCGTCGGAGATGCCGCACCGCAGCGTGGCCGAACCCGCGCCCTGCGCAGGAGCGCCGGCAGGACGTCGCCGCGCGCTGACGAAGGCGGTGAGCGCTCCCCTGCGTTCGAATCGCTTCCCCGGCGCCCGAGCCACCCGTTTCAAGGCTTGAGGTGCCTTCTCGGGCGCCGAGTGAGCAATTTCAAGCCTTGATCCGCTCCGCTGGCCCGCCGGGCCGGCGATCTCAAGCCTTGATCCGCTGCGCCGGCCCGCCGAGTCGGCCGTCTCAAGGCTTGAAAGGGCCGACTCGGCGCCCGAGTCGCCCGCTGCAAGGCTTGCATCAAGCCTTGCAGCGGGCCGCAGGGCTCACGCGTCCAGCGAGGGCTGCTTGGCCGCCCCCGCCGGTGGACGGGGTGGTTCGCGGCCGGCGGGGGCCTGGAGCGGTGCGCTACGCGTGGTGCTCGCTGCGCTCACGGGCGGCAGCGCGGCGCAACCGCCCAAGGCGCCCTGATCCCGCGCAGGTTCGGCGCATCCTTCACGCGATGGGAGGCGCACGCCTCGCGGACCTCCGCGACCACGCTCTCGTGCTGCTCGGGTACGTGGCGCGGCTCCGGCCAGCCGAGCTCGCCGCCATCGACGTCGACGACCTCGTCCTCGCGGAGGCCGGATTGGAGCTGCGCCTGACCGGCCAGCCGGTGCCGATCCCGTTCGGACCGAGCGAGCGGACGTGCCCGGTCCGGGCGCTGACGGCCTGGACGAGCAGGGCGCAGCTCGTGACGGGGCCGCTGTTCGTGGCGATCGACGCGCAGGACCGCCCCGGAGGACGGCTCTCGGGGGAGGCGGTGGCCGCCGTCGTCAGGGACCGGGCGCGGCGGGCGGGGAGCACCGCGGCGTGAGGGGTGGCCAAGCCTGTAGGGGGTGATTGTGCCGCGTGGGATCGTGGTCAGTCGTCCCAGCATCCCTTGAGGCGAAACGACGCTGACTCGAGACGTAATATGGCACCGTCGAACGGCCGGAAGAGGTCGCACGGACCGGCGGATACGTCGGCCTCATAGGGATCGTTGCGCTGAACCTCGATGGTGATCGAGCACCCGCCCTGATAGGTGGTCCCGGCGATCTCCGCCGTTATGTGTGGATGTCCCGGCTCGTCCATCATATCGAGCGTCTCGAACTTCGCCGTATGGTGCTGTACCCACATGCCCAGGTATCCAGCTCCCAGCGTGCAGATCCCGGAAACGGTATCGTCTGTCCCAATCACCGGCCGCTTGCCGCCGTCACCGGTGTCGATGATGAGCTCTTCTCCATCGAGGGCTACCGTGACGATCCCTGCGACGCTCGGCGGATCTGCGATGCAACAAAGGCAGGCCGAAGCTGAAACGGCCCCCAGGGTGATCATGGGCCAACGCATGGGCATCTCTCCTGAGTTCGGTCTACGATGGACAGCCGTAAGTCGCAGGAATCGCGGGAGGAGATCCTCCTGGAGGGCAACACAGGACACGTTCGCGTCCACCGTCTTCAACGTAAAGCCATCGGTTTTCGTACCCTTGCCAGCACACTCCGTCTACCAAGCTGGGGATCACGCACAAGGTGAACCCAGACGGGATTTCTTTCTGCACGACGCCAGCGCACGCTCTCGCCATCGAGCCCGATGACGGCTCGGGATCGAGTCTGATGCCATCCCAGAGGACATCGCGCGCCTCCGGGCAGGCTGGGACGTCGTCCCTGGGCCCTTCCCAGAGCCACACCGCATGAGCGCCTTCGCGCGGTCCTCTCTGACTGCAATCGGGGTCATCCGGATCATCTCCACAGGAGAGCGCGCCGACCGAAACGATCAATACCGTCGCGGGAAATCGCATGTCGCTGGGCCTCCTGCCTAATACATCGCGTCAGCGCCACAGCTCACGTCGCCGCGCTCGCAAAACGGCCGCTCGGGGGTGAATCGCGTCACCTCGCCCCGGCTCAGCACCGCAGTCCGGCGCGGATGGCTCAGCCCACGCGGCGTGCCACGCGGAGGCATCGCACGCGCTTCCCGCGCCTCGCCGGCAGGGCTTGCGCCGATGGCGCGGCGGGGAGCGGCCGGCGGCGAGACCGCGATCGGGAGCTTCCGCGCAGCGGCGACGATCTGCGCGCGGTGCGAGAGCCAGGCGAACGTCGCGCACGACACCGCGAGGGCGAGGGCGGTGAGCGCCACGCCGAGGCCGGGCCATGCAGCGGTGACGCGCGCCGCGCCGGCGATGGGCATCGAATACTTAGTCGGCATGGAGGGCTCCCGGCTCTGGCTCAACACTTGGATTGCTTCGGCGGCCATTGCCCTTTCAGGATGGCTGGCACGCCCTCGGGCCAGAGAAGCGAATCCTCGTACTTGATTCCCCGCGCCTCCGGGTCTTCGTACGCGTCCCACCCGCACGCGGGCTCCTTGATGCCTTCATGCTCGACGAGAGCCCTGGAAATATCCACGATCTCCTGTGGCAACTCAGGCTGTCTCCACTGCTCGAAGAGCTCACGCAGGCGCATCGCCAGTGGCAACCGGAGCTCGTAGTGCACGGGCTGATACTGTGGCGCCGCGACGCGACCGCCCTTTTCCACGTAAGAGATGTAAATGTCCAGCAGACGCAGGACGTGGTCGCGAGGCTGCACGCGGCTGAACCTGCTGTAGACCCGCGGCGAGGCGAAGGCCCATAGCCAATAGGTAACGTTGATGACATCGGTCGTGTTTTCGACGACCTCTCTGCCCTCGCCGCTCGTAAACGTCAGGGTATTTCCGTCCTCGAAGGTGATCTTCATCGCTCTTTGCTCACCAGTAGGTACAATGCCTGTCGCCGGGGCCCCAATGCGAAACGAGGATGTACGCTCCAGCGACGATGTTGCCGTGCTTGAGACAGCCATAAGCGCACCAGGACTTAAAAAGCATGTTCCCGAGCCCCCATGGGCACCACGGGCACTGAGCGTCACCACAATGTGTCACCATGCAAAACGCCTGCTCGCCATTGTATGGACACTCGGTCGTCTGAGGGCACGCGTACGGCTCGTTGAAGCACGCGAAGTCCGGATAGACCCCATCATTCGCAGCCAGCGTAACGGCCTCCGGTGTTTCGCGCCGCATCCCATCCTGCCGGCTCGTATTGCTCGATCAGCGACTCGATCGCCCCTGGATCGATCGCCGCTGGATCAATCACCTGGGATTCGACGAGGCTCGCGACCATCACCGCCGCGTAGGATGTCGCCATGGTCTTGAGAGCGAGCTCCTGGGGATCGACGTTCAGCAGCTCCTCGTACGCCTGCTCCTCCGGGGACAGCGGCTCGTCGCCGACCACATCGGGCTCCGAGCCGCCTCCGGGCTCACTCTCCTCGTCAGGGCGCTCCGCCGGCTCGTTCTCCGCGGGCTCGTCTTCTATCTCGTCTCGATCCGCCGGTCGGAGGTGGATGGTGCATGCCGAAACCAGCACGGCAAGGATGCCCCCTGTCAACACCAACGCGAGCGCTCGACGCGTCCACAGCTGCATGCTGCCCCCCTTGACGCGGCGCATTCTACGGACGCTCGTGGAGGGCATCCATGGACGCCCCTCCCGCTCGACGTATCAGGGATCTCCTGAACCTCCGCGCCTCTTCGTCGCGGATCGGCGTGCGCTGTGCGAACCACAGCGGGCGCGCCCGCGCGCACATCCAGGCGCCCCCGGCGGAGCGCCGATGGCCCCCTCCGCCGTGCTCAGAGCACGTCCGGCGCGGGCGGCGCGGCGGGGCTCGGCTTGACCTTCGCCTTCGCCTTGCGGTGTGCCAGGCCCAGCCCTCTCTGGCTCGGCGCCGCCGTCCTCTGCCCCCTCTCCCTCGTCGGCCGCCGCCCCGCCGCCCGACGCGATGTCGACGAGCTGCCGTAGGCGGCTGCGTTCTTCTTTGGTGGGGCGGAAGCGCCTCATCGGGCGAAGACGCCGGGGGCCGCCTGCCGCGACCGGGCGGCGGTCAATCGCAGGTCCGCGTGACCGGATTGCAGTAACACGTGATGCACTCGCTGTCCCTCGTGCACGTCTCGCCGCCCAGGGAAGTGCCCGTGCACGACGGGTCGGGCGGCGCCTCGGGGCAGAGGGCCTCGCCGAGACCGGCGGCGCCCGAGCAGTCGCCGCACGCGAGGTTGAGACAGTCCGCCGTCGTGATCGAGGTGAACGACGCCGTGCCGCAGTGCGCGGGGCTCGTGCAGGTCTCGACCGAGTTCCCCTGGTAGAGGCAGGAGCAGTTCGTATCCTGGGAACAGGCTACGTATTGATCGCAGCAAAAGACCTTGGCACACGCGATGCAGCTATCGTCCGCCTCGGTCAGATCGCAGGACGTGACGCCCTGGGGTCTGTACTTCGGCGGCTTGAAGATCAAGGGGGCTCTCGTGTTGCCGGTGTTCGTGCACGTCGTGCCGACGATGTTTTGGTCCTGTGGTTTCAGCGTCGCGATTGCCTTGGCATTTGCACGGGCGATCGCAGTCTGCATATCGCTGGCACACATGGTAAGCATCGGCCATGTGGCACGGGGTAGCTGCGATGTTACATAGCCACCTGGTTTCGCCAGCGGAGCATTGTGGTGCCATGTCGCACGCTGGCAGGGTCGAGAGCGCGATGAGGACCTGGCTCAGGGTGCACCTGCGTCCACCAAATCCGATGGCTTCACTCCGTCCGGTTGACACACGCATACTCCGTTGTACTCCTCTTCGTGCCAGTGGCAGAAGACCCCATTGGGAGGCGGACATCCCATAGAGAAGCACTGTTCATGGTAGAGACACCTAGGATTGTTCCGGTGCTGATAGAAGAACCATTCCCGCGAGGCGTCACACCCGACCAAGGCCAGCACAAGAACGGTGAGAACAGGATAGACTTGACGGTACATTGGCATCTCGTCTGGTCCTCGGGGCGCTCGAGCCCAGGCTGCGCGCTGGGGGAGGATCGACAGTCTGATGGCCCCCGGTCAGGGCGAACCCGCGTCCATCAGATCCGATGGCTTCAATCCCAGCCCATTCTCCTGGCACACGCAGACTCCTTTCTGTATTCTTTCGTGCCAGACACACAGGACTCCATTGGGTGGCGGACAGGCCATCGAGAAACACTCCTCGTGGTAGTGACACCTGGGATTGTCCCGGGTTCGATACAGGGACAACTCCCGCTCGGCCCGACACCTGATGGAACGCAGCATGAGGGCCGCGAGGAAGGGGGCGCATGGCGGCGCCTTCAGCGCGGCGCCGAGCCATCCCTTGCGGAGCTGGCCCTCCGCGCCCCTGTCGAACGGACGAGAGAACGCCCTCCGCAGGCCACGCCACGCGGCGACACCCCTCCGCGTGTGACGACCGATCACGCGGAGGGAAACGAGAATGAACGCCGGGAGGAGAACCGCGAGCGCAGCGATCACTCCCATGGCCACCCCTCTGGCCGCACGCTAGGCACGCGCCGCTTCGCCGGTCAACCGGCTTCTGCCGTGCCCGTGCGCCCGGTCCTCGATGGCTCGCTTCCCGGCTCGCTAGCTTGCCGTCGTATTTTAAGGAGAGGCCCTCGCGCGCCCCTCAGCGCGAGGCGACGTCCCTGCCGCGCTCCTGCGCAGGGAACGGGTTCGGCCACACCGGCAGGAGCGACTGGCGATACACGGTGAGCCGCAGCAGATCGATGCCCGCGATGGCGCCGAACGCCATCGCGTCGTCGGTCCCGTAGCTCCCCTGGAGCGACAGGCTGATCCCGAGCGGCGCCCCGAGCGTGAGCGCGCCGGCCACGCCGGTGGAGCCCGCCCCCCAGAAGCGCTGGTAGCCGCCCACGTCGAGGGCGAGGCCGAGCTGGCCGGCCTGGAAGCCGCGCGTCGCGACCCGGGCGAGCAGCGCGAGATCGATCCCGCTGTCGAGGAGCGGCGTCGCGCGCACCAGGCCGCCGACGATGACCGGCGCGTCCGGCGTGGTCCCGACGCCGATGTCGAGCGAGAGCGCGCCGTCTAGGACGAGATCGCGGTCCCCCTGCTTCCAGCCGACCGCGCCGGCGCCGACGAAGGTCCAGGCGGAGGCGTCCGCGCGCGAGGGCGAGGACCAGGCGAGCGGGGCGAGCAACGCCCCGAGGGCGAGGAGACAGGCGATCGGCGAACGCACGCGAGCGAGCTACCACGAAGCGCCGAGCGGCGATAGGTCAGGGCGCGCCGCCCCGCCGCTCGACGATCCGCCGCGCCACGAGCGCGGCCACCTCGGGGTCGAAGAGGAGCGTGTTGTGCCCGCGCGCCTCCATCACGCGCACCTCGAAGCCCGGCAGCGCGTGCGCGATGGGCGAGCGGACCAGCGTGTCGGCCCCCGCGACGATCGACAGGTGCGGGACGCTCGACCGCGCCGTCCCGAGGAGGACGCGCCGGAGGACCGGGCTCGAGGCGTCGAGATCGCGCGCGCCCCCGAAGCCGAGCAGCGCGGCGCGCGGGATGCCGCCGAACGGGCTCGCCATCGAGATGGTCTGCACGATCCGCGGGTCGCCGACCTCCTGCGCGAAGAAGCGGCACACGATGCCGCCCATGCTGTGGCCGACGAGGTGCAAGCGCGCCCCGCCCGGCAGCGCCGCGACGAGGGTCGCGAGGCGCGCCGACAGCTCCTCGACGCCAGGCCCCGGGGCGTACGACATCGTCGCGGTGTGCACCGACCCCGCCGGAGGCTCGGCCCGCGCCGGGACCGGCCGGCCTTTCGCCCGCGACGCGGACGCGTGGCGCTCGATCGCCGTCCGCAACGGCCGGAGGACGCCGGCCGACGCGAAGAGGCCGTGCAGGATGATCACCACGTCGTCGCCGTCGCGCGTCCCGGCAGGGATCACCGGCGCGAGGGTGTCGTACGGCAAGAGGACCGCCTGCCGCGCGAACGAGGCCACCTCCCTGCCAGCGGTCGCCGCGAAGGCCGACGCACGGAACCACCTCACCACGTGGTGGCTCTTACCATGGATCCGTCGCGCGACCCCGCCGCGCCCTCCCGACGCGCTGCGTCCCGGCCGATCACGGCCGCAGCAGCCAGACATGGAAGCTGCGGAACGTCCCGAGGAGCGAGCGGATCCGGATCCGATCGCCCGGCGCCACGTCGCGCAGCGGCACGCGGATCTCGGACCAGCGGCCCGCCGGGCGCTCGGGCACCTCGACGCGCGCCTCTCCGCCCGCGTCGCGCAGGGCCGCGACGCCGAGCGCGATCGGGCCGCCCCCGTCGGTGCGCAGCGCGAGCACGGCAGGCCCCCGGGCGAACGCGGCCGCGGCGCCGACCGTGAACGACTGCTCGCGCCCCTCGGGGATGAGCCTGCCAGCGTCGAACCGCGGCGCGCCGTCGCCGCCGCCCGGCAGCACCGCGCCGATGACCCAGCCGGCGCGCGGCGACGGGAAGGCGTAGCCGTGGGCCCGCTCGTCCATCAGATCGGCGATGTCCACCTCGTCGATGACCCCGGCGCGGCGCTCCCCCGGCGGGGCGAGCGCCGACCAGTCCGCCTCGTAGATCACCTTCTCGTCCGCGGCGCACATCACGTTGTCCTCGATCTTCACCGCGTCGACGCGCCGGCCGAAGACGTCCGCGAGGCCGCCCCACCAGGAGGGGTACAGGGCGAAGACGTCCGGGCGCTCGGCCGGGTCGAGCCGCTCGATGAGCTCGACCACGGCGGGCACGCCGTGCACCGAGGCCCGCGCGAACGGCATCCCCCGGTACCCGCCGAGGCCGAGGCCGTCGATGGCGGGGATGCCCGACAGGTACGGGATCGCGCCCGCGTCGCCGAGGAGCACCCGCCGCGGTCGCGGCGCGCGCGCGGCGAGCCGCCGCGCGACCTCGACGTGCTGGCCGGCGATGTTCGCCGAGGCGCGGGCGAAGTGATCGATCTGCCGCGCGAACCCCGCGGACGGCGCGGCGAGCGCCGCGACGGCGAGCGCCGCCGCGACGCCCGCGGCGAGCCGGCCCCGCCGCGCGAGCGCGTGGGCCCCGAGCGCCGCGGCGACGAGCAGCATCACGAGCGACGGGGCGGCGTAGCGGAGGTTCTGGTAGCGCGCCGTCGCGTTGAGCGCGACGAGCAGCAGCGCGCCGTAAGCGCCGAGCAAGAGCGGCACGGCGACGCGCCGCGAGCGGCGATCGAGCGCCGCGACCGCGCCGAGCAGCGGCAGGACGAGGGAGAGCCACGGGCCGCCGAGGGCGCTCTCCAGCGCCTGCACCCGCAGCGCGGCGAGGTTCTTGATCACCTCCACCGCCTTCTCGAGCGGCGTGGGGTACGGGTTCGAGAGGAGGAGCTTGCGCACGGCCCCGGCGGCGCTCCACTCGCCCGTGAAGGCGCGGTTCGCGGCGGCGTGCGCGCCGAGGAGCAGCGCGGTGGGCAGCGACGCGCGCGCGAGCGACGCGGCCGCGCCGAGCGAGCCCGCGGCGTGGGCGACGGCGACGGCGAGCGGCGCCGAAAGCGCGATCGCCTCGGGCCGCGTCGCGACGAGCAGCGCGGCGAGGAGCCCCGCCCGGAGCTGCTCGGCCGGGCGCCGCGCCGGCGGGGCGAGCTCCGCGCGCCGCACCGCGACGAGCGCCCGGCCCAGCACGGCGCCGAGCAGCGCGACCTCCATGCCGGAGAACCAGCTCCAGTCGAGCAGCGGCACGGCCACGACGAAGAGCGGCGCGACCCACGCGACCCAGCGGGACGAGGCGGCGCCGGGCCCGCCGCGCGGCTCGAGGAGCCGCCGGAGCGAGCGGCACAGGTCGAGCAGCGCGGCGCAGGCGAGGAGCGCGGCGAAGAGGCCGAGCCAGGCGCCGCGGAAGCCGAGCAGGTACCCGGGCGCGAGGGCGAGGGGGTACGTCAGGCTGGTCCCGCCCGAGGAGTAGCCGTTGCCGGGGATCCACGAGAACGGGTGGCCCAGGGCCGCGGCGCGGGCGAAGCCGAAGTGGATGTAGACGTCGTCGAGCGGCGCCGGCCAGGCGCCGCCCGCCCTCTCGAGCGCGGGCCCGTAGAACGCCGCGGCCGCGCCGAGGACCGGGATCGCGGCGCTCGCGTGCCACAGGAGCAGCCTGATCCGGGGCGCGCGCCTCACGGCCCGGCCGGTACCACGAAGGGGCCGGGACCGGGCGGCAATTCTGGCTAGACTGCGGGCCATGGTGCTCAGGGCTGTGGTGGATGAATCGGTGGACGCCGCCCACTGGGAGGCGGTCGATGAGGCGGCCGAGCTCCTGCAGGAGGAGCAGGTCCAGGAGGCGCTCGTCGCGCTGCGCGACGTGATCAAGGCCTCGCCGTCGAACCCGTACGCGTACAACCTGCTCGGGCACGCGCTCTACGAGCTCGGCCAGCTCGAGCCGGCGCGCGACGCCTACCGCGCCGCGGTGCGGCTCGCGCCGAGCTTCCTCGGGGCGCGGGTGGCCCTGTCGCACGCGCTCCGGCGCCTCGGCGACACCGACGGGGCGATCGCGCAGGCGAAGGAGGCGCTCCGCCGCTTCCCGAAGGACGGCGAGGCGATGCACGCGATGGGGCTGGCCTACGCGGCGCGCGGGAACCGTGCGCTCGCTCGCAAGCACCTCCAGGGCTTCCTGGACGCGGGCCCGGAGGTCGAGGCCGCGATGGAGGTGCGCCAGATCCTCGAGATGCTCGGCGTCGGGGACGACGACGAGCCGCTCCAGTTCGAGTAGCCTCTCCCGGGGCGCGCGGCGCGCCTCGGAGGAACGCGATGGCGACCACCCCGCACTTCGATCTCATCATCATCGGAACGGGGCCGGGCGGCGAAGGCGCCGCCATGACGGCCGCGAAGCACGGCAAATCGGTCGCGGCGATCGAGCGCTACACGCGGGTGGGCGGGGGCTGCACCCACTGGGGGACGATCCCGAGCAAGGCGCTGCGCCGCGCGATCTACCACATGAACCTGGTCAACCAGAGCCCCATCTACAAGCGGATGGATGTGGTCCCGGAGTACCCTTTCGCCGAGCTCCTCGCGACCGCGAACCACGTGATCGACGAGCAGGTCGACCTGCGCGAGAGCTTCTACGATCGGAACCGCGTCCAGCTCATCCCGGGGCAAGCCCGCTTCGTCGATCCGCACACGGTCGAGGTCGAGGGCGACGGGGGCCAGCGCCGGCGCTTCACGGCCGACACCTTCGTCGTCGCGACCGGCTCGCGCCCGTACCGGCCGGACGACATCGACTTCAGCCACCCGCGCGTCTTCGACAGCGACACGCTGCTGCGCATGGATCAGACCCCCCGCAGCATCACGATCTTCGGGGCGGGCGTCATCGGCTGCGAGTACGCGTCGATGCTGCGCAACATGCAGATCGCCGTGAACCTCGTGAACACGCGCGCCCATCTCCTGGAGTTCCTCGACGACGAGATCACCGACGCGCTCGGGTACCACTTCTGCGACAAGGGGATCCGCGTCCTCAACGGCGAGGAGCACGAGAAGGTCGAGGCCACCAAGGAGGGCGTCGTGCTCTCGCTGAAGAGCGGGAAGAAGCTCCGGAGCGACGTCTTCCTGTGGGCGAACGGGAGGACGGGCAACACGGCCGATCTCGGCCTGGAGGACCTCGGCATCACGCCGAACAAGCGCGGCCAGCTCGAGGTCAACGAGACCTTCCAGACGAGCCAGCCGCACATCTACGCGGTCGGCGACGTCGTCGGCTTCCCGGCGCTCGCGAGCGCGAGCTACGACCAGGGCCGGTTCGCGGCCAGCCACATCTGCGGCGACGCCGACGAGAAGCTGGTCCGGGACATCCCCACGGGCATCTACACGACGCCGGAGATCTCGTCGCTCGGCAAGAGCGAGCGCGAGCTCACGGCGGAGAAGGTGCCCTACGAGGTGGGGAAATCGACGTTCAAGACGCTCGCCCGCGCGCAGATCACGGGCCAGCAGGTCGGGATGCTGAAGCTGATCTTCCACCGCGAGACGCTCGCGCTGCTCGGGATCCACTGCTTCGGCGAGAACGCCGCGGAGATCATCCACATCGGGCAGGCGATCATGTCGCAGCCGGCGCCGAACAACACGATCCGGTATTTCGTGAACACGACGTTCAACTACCCCACCATGGCCGAGGCCTACCGGGTGGCGGCGCTCGACGGGCTCGGGCGGGTGTTCTGAGGGCAGGGCGGCGGCGCTCGGAGGGCCGAGAATCCAGGGGCTATCCGTAAAATCGACGGCCCCTGGGTTGGCATCTGCTGTGCGTCAAGGAGGAGGATCTTCTGGCGACCGTTTCCGGTCCGCCGGGGGCTCCCAGCTGCCTCTCCCAGACCGTTTCCGGTCCGCCGGGGGTTCCCCAGCTGCCTCTCCCAGACCGTTTCCGGTCCGCCGGGGGTTCCCCAGCTGCCTCTCCCAGACCGTTTCCGGTCCGCCGGGGGCTCCCCAGCTGCCTCTCCCAGACCGTTTCCGGTCCGCCGGGGGCTCCCAGCTGCCTCTCCCAGACCGTTTCCGGTCCGCCGGGGGCTCCCCAGCTGCCTCTCCCAGACCGTTTCCGGTCCGCCGAGGGCTCCCAGCTGCTTCCCCCCAGACCGTTTCCGGTCCGCCGAGGGCTCCCAGCTGCCTCCTCGGGTGCGGGGGTCTGGTACGGTCCCGGGGTCCTATGTCATCGTCCTCTGCAGGCGTCGAGGAAAGCGTGCCGTCCAGCGAGCCCGGCTCGGACGATGCCGGCTCCTCCGATGTTGCGACTGTTGCGACGGATCTCCTGACCGAGGCGGCGGCGCGTGCCAGGCTCGGCCCCGAAGTGGCAGAGACGCTGGCGAGGTGGCTCGCGGCCCAGCTCGTCGGCGATCGGTTCGCCCGGCTGGAGCAGGCTGGCGCCGGCGTCGAAGGCGGGATCCCGCTTGCGCGGGTGTTCGTCGATCTGGAAGTCGCGACGACGCCTCAGCCAGAGCCGTCGGAGTCCGCCGCGCCCGTCCGTGGCTTCGTGGAGCGTATGCTCCAGCTGCAACCTCGCCGCTTCGTGGCTCGGGCGAGCGGTGCACGCGTGACTGGGCGCCGCGCGGCCCGCGAGAAGGCGGCAACCGCGGAGCTCGCCGAGGACGGTGATCCCCCGGAACTGATGACCGGGTTCGTGCTGATCGGCGGCCCGGGGCAGGGAAAATCGACGCTAGGTCAGCTCCTGTGCCAGCTGCACCGCGCTGCGCTCCTCGCCCCGCGGGCGGCTCAGCTCGACGAAGAAGCTCGCAACGCGGTGGAAGCGTTCGCGGGCCCTCGGGCGCAGCAGGAGCTCGGACGACCGATCGCGCCGTGCTTGCCGGTGCGCCTGGTGCTCGCCGAGGTGGCTGCCTGGCTCGCGGCGCGCGGAGCCGCCGGCAAGGCAGCGACAGAAGAGGCCGAGGCCCCGCCTGCGCTGCTGGAGTACCTCACCGAGTCGCTCCAGGAGCGGACCGGGCGTGTCCTCGCTCCCGCGCAGCTGCAGCGGCTCCTGGTAGCGTGCCCGTGGCTTCTGGTGCTCGATGGGCTGGACGAGGTGCCGGCGTCGAGCGACCGCGACCCAATGCTGGCCGCGGCGCGATCGCTCGTGGCGTGGCTCATGCGCGGCGGGGCGCGCGGCCTCGTGGTAGCGACGACGCGGCCGCAGGGCTACTCAGGGGAGCTCGAAGGCCTCGGCCTCGCGCTACAAACGCGCTATCTCGTTCCGCTGTCCAAGGAGCGCGCGCTGGCGTACGCGGCGAAGCTCGCGGAGGCGCGCTTCGCCGAACCGCCCGAGCGCCGGAAGAAGGTGCTGGAGCGGCTCCGGCTCGCCGCCGAGGAGGAGGCCACGGCGCGCCTCATGCGCAGCCCGCTGCAGGTGACGATCATGGCCACCCTGGTCGATCGCGTCGGCCGGGCGCCGAGGGAGCGCTGGAATCTCTTCCGCGACTATTACCGGGTGATCTACGAGCGGGAGATGGAGAGGACCGTCGAGGGCCCCGCCAGCGCGGGAGTCCGGGTCGCGCTCAACGACACGGCCGAGCTCCTGCGGAGCCACCGGGCGTACATCGATCGGATCCACGCGAACGTCGCGCTGCTCCTGCAGGTGGAGTCCGAGCATTCCGGCGGCACGGCGGCGCTGATGACGGCCGGCCGCCTGGAGCAGGTGATCGACGCGGTGCTGGCCGAGGACGAGATCGAGCCGCAGGTGCGGCGCGAGCTCACGGGCCGCATCGTGCAGGCGGCGCGGGATCGCCTCGTGTTCCTCGTCGAGCCGCAGCCCGGCCGCTTCGGGTTCGAGATCCGGTCGCTCCAGGAGTTCATGGCCGCCTGGGCGCTGGCCAGCAAGGGCGAGGTGCTGCTGGAGAAGCGCATCGCGAGGCTGGCCAAGGCGGCGAGCTTCCGGAACGTGGTGCTGTTCCTGGTGAGCAAGTGCTTCACCGAGCTCTCGGATCTGCGCGACGCCTTCACGGAGCGGATCTGCCCGCAGCTCAACGACGATCCGGACGACGAGGTGGCCCGCGCAACACTGGCGGGCTCGATGCTGGCGCTCGATATCCTCGAGGAGGGCTCCGCGCTCGAGCAACCGAAGTACGCGCGGCAGTTGATGCAGATCGCCACGCGCCTCCTCGAGCTGCCGCCTGGTCCCGAGCACATCCGGCTCGCCGAGATCCAGGCGACGAGCACGGTTGACGCGCTCCGGGGGGCTCTCCTCCATCGTCTCACGGATGGATGCATGCCGGCCCGCCTCGCGGCATGGCTCAGCACCATAGTCGCCGCCGAGCTCGGCGTAGGCTGGGCTTGTCAACTCGCGGGTGCGCACTGGCCAGCCGATGGCGAGACACGACGCTCCATTCTCATCGCTGTCGTTGAGAACATAGACGCCGTCGGCCCCTGGCTTCATCAACGCGTCTGCGAAGCGCCAGAAGACTTCACGCCCAGCTTCCTGGAATCGGTGCTGGACCACATCGCTCTCGTACACAACGATACACCATCATCGTCCTGGCTGACCGCCGTAGCCGGCATCATCGAGCCATCAGCACGCTCCCCCGACATTCACGTTCAGTTCGATGGATTCGACACAGACGCCTACATCGATCTCTCACTACTGGGGAGCGCCCTCAACGCATGGCAAGACCTGGCCAATGCGCGGCTCACCGAACCTCCGTGGGCCGCCTGGACCGCAGCTGCCGAGTTCGCCACCGATCCCTCCGCGCGATCGCTGGCCAAGGCCCTCGGTCAGCTTGCGGAGCACGGCGCGTTAGTGAAGCTTGGCCGGTGGTTGTCATCCTATGTGCCATGGCCGCTGGCTGCGTGCCTGGAGACATCGTCTTCCCCAGCAGACCTGGCCCGGATGTCTCAGCTAGCACGCTCCGGCGTGCTGGGAGACCGATCCGACTGGCAAGCAGCCGAGGCCAGGTGGACTAGCCAGGGCGTCCAATGGGATGACATTCTGAGCCTGACGAACAAAGAAGCTCCGTTCGGGGCGCGGATTGCCGCAGAGGGATTTCCATCGCCCGCCCCACACGGGATTGCTCTGAGGCTGTCCGACACAGACAAAGACCGCTGGACCACAGCACTGAGAAACGACTTTGCCGCCGCCAGCACAGCGACAATTCGCCGCGCCGTCGCAAGGATACTCCTCTATGCATGCGAGCGGCTCGGGCGAGCCGGGAAACGCTTGAGCAAGCCGTTCTCGCCTGATGAGCTTGCCAGCCTGCTGGGCGCAACCGAAAGAAGGCTATCGCCGTACGCACTCGTCGCCGGCGCAGACCTGAGCGCAAGCACGGCAGCTTGGTACGACGCCCTCGAAAGCGCAACGCACATCGAGCCGAATTGGCTATTCGATCTCTACACGCTTGACACACACAAACGAACTTCCGATGCCATCCAATGGGTCGCCACTCTATATTCGGCGCAGCCATCTCGATACGCTCTCGTCAGGCTGCTCGGTTTGATGGCCGTTCACGGCTACGGGAGTCCGAGGGGGCTCAACCCGACGCTGCTGCAACCGGAACGATTCGCGGACGCTGATACGCGCGTCGCAGCGGTTCTGCTGATCCTGGCACAGGGTCAGCTAGTCCAGGACGACCCCGAGGTCACCGCCAGGGAGCTGGTCGAGCACTGGTCGGCGGAGGTGTTCCCGATCCACAAGCTCTCTCGCTTCTTTCAGTTCCTGTCCTTGCTGCTGGATCGCGACATGCTCGACCAGCTTCTCCTCGCGCTCTATCGCCACGCGCTGCCCAGGAGCTGGTCGCTGGCAGGCGCGCTCATCGCGCTCCTCCGGGATCGCCTCCGGCAACGCGCGAGCGGCCTCGACGACCCTGCCCTCTGGGATCACCTCCGGCTGCCGCTTCCGCTCCCGCTCGTGTTCCCGGTGTCTGGCGCAGAGCCAGCTGGGCCCATGTACCTGCGGCAAGTAACCGTCGAGCGCGTCCGCTCTATCGCCTCGCTCCAGTGGGAGCTGCCGCGCGCCGAGCGCGGCCCTGGCTGGCACGTGATCCTCGGCGAGAACGGCGCCGGCAAGAGCTCCTTCCTGCGGGCCGTCGCGCTCTCCCTGCTCGGTCCGGACGCGTCCGGCGCGCTCCGGCAGCCGTGGAGCGAATGGGTACGGCGGGACGCGACGAGCGCGCGCGTCGAAGCGCGCTTCTCGTACGAGGTGACGACCCACGGCCCGCACGCCCACCCGCCGGGTCTGCACCCGTCCGGGGGACAGGACGGCAGCGACGTCCGCAGCGATCTCTCGCTCGATCTGATCCTGGAGCTCGCGCAGACGGGCACCGAGACGAAGATCGTCGAGCAGACCGAGGCTGCACGCGCGCTCGTACGCCGCGCCGCGGGCGCCTTCAGCGCGGCGTACGGGCCCTTCCGCCGCTTCTCCGACGGAGACCCGGCGTACGAGAGGATGTTCGTGGACCAACCGCGCGTGGCCCGGCACATCTCCCTGTTCGACTCCCGCATCGCCCTGACCGAGAGCCTCGCCTGGCTCCGCGAGCTCCGGTTCAAGCAGCTCGACAACAAGCCGGAAGGTGCGCTCCTCGAACCGTTCAAGAAGTTCGCGAGCGACGCGGGCCCCCCGTTCTTCCTGCCCCACGGAGCCCACCTGGCCGACGTCTCCTCGGATGGCGTCACCTTCGTCGACGGGAACGGCTTCGAGATCCCCGTCGAGGATCTCAGCGACGGCTACCGTGCCGTGCTCAGCCTGACCTTCGACCTCATCCGGCACATGGCCGCGGTCTTCGGGCACGAGCGCGTCTTCGACCCTGAGAACCCGACCGTCGTCCTGCCCGGCGGCGTCGTGCTCATCGACGAGATCGACGCGCACCTCCACCCGAGCTGGCAGCGCCAGATCGGGCACTGGTTCAAGAAGCATTTCCCCAACGTCCAGTTCTTGGTCACCACCCACAGCCCGCTCGTGTGCCAGGCAGCGGACACCGTGTTCCTGCTGCCGGCGCCCGGCAGTGACGAGGAGGCCCGGCGGGTCGAAGGCGTCGATCTCGAGCGCCTGCGCTACGGCAACGTGCTCGAGGCGTACGGGACCGACGTGTTCGGCCGAGGCGTCACGCGTTCCGAGGAGGGCAAGCGCCTGCTCGAGAAGCTCGTGACCCTGAACCGGAAGGAGCTGGAACGAGGCCTCACTCCGGAGGAGATGGAGGAGCAGGAGCGGCTCCGGGCGATCCTCCCGAGCTCGGCGGTCAGCACGCGCGGCGGCGCCGCGTGATCCACGTGTGCCTGCCTCCTGCCCGGACGGCGCCGAGGCGGCGCTGAACGAGCTGCACGCCTACCAAGCCGAGGTGGACGCCGAGCCGTCGTACGCCGGGCAGGTCGAGGCAGCGCAGCGCCTCTGGGACAAGAAGAGGAAGAACAGACCCATCGCAGTCGCGCGCGAGATGCTCCTGCGCATGTGCCCGAGCTCCCGCTACTGCATGTTCTGCGAGGACTCCCGCGGCAGCGACGTGGAGCACTTTCGACCCAAGGCGCTCTACCCCGAGCTCGTCTTCGCCTGGGCAAACTTCCTGTACGCCTGCAGCCTGTGCAACCCGCCGAAGTCGAGCCGGTTCACGGTGATCCGACCCGACGGCACGATCTTGGATGTCACCAGGAAGCAAGGCGCGCCGGTGATGGCTCCGGAGCCCGGCGAGGCGCTCCTCATCGATCCGCGGCACGAGGACCCGCTCGAGCTCATGCACCTCGATCTGTCGACGGGGCGCTTCGACGCGCGCCACGAGGCAGGCATCGCGCGCGAGCGAGCGCTCTACACCGTCGGACTGCTCGGGCTCAACGAGCGGGAGTACCTGTGCCACGCGCGTCAGGACGCCTTCGAGGCCAACGAGAGCTTGCTTCGCGACATCGGCGCGCTCCGGCGAGCAGGACGACCGCAGGCCGAGATCGCGCGGAAGGTGGACGCGCTGCGCCGGCATCCACACCGGACCGTGTGGGACGAGATGAAGCGCCAGCGGGAGAAGGTCCCGAAGCTCGGGGCGCTGTTCGGGGCAGTTCCCGAGGCGCTCGGGTGGTGAGCAGCCATAGCCGCTCGCATGATGGGTGCGGACAAGCCCCCGACTCTGCAGGGCGTGCACCCGGACTGTCGGCGTGGCGCGGAGGCCGCCGAGAAGAGTCGCGCGAAGTCCAGCCGCCTCGGTTGCCAGCGCGCGGCGCGGCGGTGATACTCCCGGGAGGAGCACGCTGTCATGGCTGCCGCTGTACCCCTCCTCGTCCCTCCTGCCGAACGCGCCGAAGCGGTCGCGGCAAGCGGCTCGGAAGACCAGCTCTTCGTCGTCCATGACGTCTCGTGGGAGGAGTACGAGGGCCTCCTCGCGGCCCTCGGCGACCGCGCGGGCGTGCGGGTGACGTACTGCGAGGGGGTGCTGGAGCTGATGAGCCCGGGAGGACCGCACGAAGGGCGGAAGAAGATCCTGGCCCGCCTCATCGAGGCCTACGCGGAGGAGGCGGAGCTGCCCCTCAGCGGGTACGGCAGCATGACCGTCCGCGAGCGGCTCGCGGCACGGGGGGCCGAGCCGGACGAGTGCTACGTGCTCGGGACGGTGGAGGACGGGGAGATCCCGGAGCTCGCGATCCATGTCATCGAGAAGAGCGGCACGATCGACAAGCTCTCCGTCTACGCGGGGCTCGGCGTGCCCGAAGTCTGGTTCGTGAAAAAGGGGAAGCTCTCCCTTCACGTCCTCGGCCCGGAGGGCTACGCCGAGGCAGAGCGAAGCCGGCTCTTGCCGGGGCTCGACGTCGCGGCGCTGACGGAGTTCATGGTGCGCAAGGGGGACCAGACGACGGTGGTGCGCGCGTGGCGAGCGATGCTCCGGGAGCGCGGCAGACGGTGAGCGCGGCCCGCTGAAAGGCGGGGCGCCGTTGCGAGAGCGGACTCGCGCTCTCGAGCATCGTCGAGGGGGTCGCACGCCGCAACGACCGCGCGCCGCGCTGAGCTGGCCGGCGGGATACGCCTCCGCTAGGCTTGGTGCATATGTCTGCCGTGGTCGCCAGGGTACAGCACGGTCGCATCCAGCTCGACGAGTCGACGGATCTCCCCGATGGCACGGTGGTCCACCTCTACATCGTCGATCAGGGCGACGAGCTCGACGATGAAGAGCGGCAGGCGCTGGATGACGCGCTTGAGGACGCCGCCCGGAGCGTCGCGCTCGGCGAGACGATCGCGGCGGAGGACGTGCTGCGCATGCTCGACGCCGACGGATGAGGGTGGCGGTCTACTTCTCGCCGCAGGCGCTCGCGCAGCTCCAGGCTGCTCACACGTGGTGGAAGAACCATCGGCCCAGCGCACCGCGGCTGCTCCGTGAGGAGCTCGCCGAGGCGCTCGCGCTGCTTCGGACGGCACCGATGGCCGGCGCGCCGTATCCCCATCGACAGCTGCGGGACGTGCGACGCATCGTCCTCCAGAGGACCCGCTACTATCTATATTACGTCATCCGCTCCGACGGCGTGGCGATCCTTGCTGTCTGGAGCGCCCTGCGAGGGCGCGACCCCAGGCTCCGCTGAGCCTCGGAATTCCAGTCCGCGGACGCCGTATTTCGCTTCGAGAGCGGCAGCGGAGGTCTCGCGAGCCGCCGAAGGGGGCGTCTCGCTTTCGCGATCGGTGGACCCGCGACATCCCTGCCGCGGAGTGCATCTCGGGCCCCTGCTCAGGCACACGGGCCGAGGAGCTTCGGGACCAGCTCCCTACGCCCCGCCCCGCCCCTCCCCTGCGCCCCTCCCCCGCGCCGCGCACGCCGCCGCGATCGCCTCCGCCCCGGCCTCCCGCGCCGCGATCTCGCACGCCCGCCACGCCGCGAGCCGCTCCGGCGCGGCCGCGCCGCGGGCCGCGGCCGCGACCCGCGCCTCGACCGAGCGCGCGAAGGCGTCCAGCGCCGCCTCGTCCCCGCGCTCCGACAGGAGCACGCCCAGCGTGAGCGCCGCGTGCGCGACCTGCCGCTCCGCGCCCGGGTACATCGCCTCCGCGAGCGCCTCGGCGAGCGCCGGCAGATCGCGGCGCGCCGCGGCCTCGCGCGCCCGCACCTCGGGCGACGCGGCCTCGGCCCCCGCGACGCCGAGGCGCCGCTCCAGGTAGCCCACCACCGAGCGGGCGACGCGCTGGAACGAGGCGAGCCCGTCGGTCGGCACCTCCAGCACGCCGCCCCCGGCGCGCGCGCTCGCCGCGTCGAGATCGAGCACGATCACGAGATCCTCCCGCTCCCCGACGACCAGGAGGTCGCTCGCCCAGTCGAGCGAGCGCTCCTCCGTGAGCCACGCCGTCGCCCGCGCGAGATCGCCGCGCGGCAGGATCCGCGTGCCGTCCGGGAGCGCGAGCCCGTCCGCCGCCGCGTAGAGCGCCGCGACGTCCGGCGGCTCGGCCAGATCGAGCGGCCACGCGCCCGCGGCCGCCTGGGGCCGCGCCTCCACGCCGGGGTGCGCGAGCAACGCGGCGACGCGCGACGCGAGGGCCGAGGCCGCGCTCACGGCGCCGGCACCCGCCCGCGCGGCGCGTCCGCGAGGCTCTGGAGGAAGCCGTGGGCCTGGGCGGCCGCCGCGGGCACGTCGAAGACCACGAAGTGACCGTCGCTCCCCTCGGCGACCGGCCACTGCGCGAGCACGCCCGAGGCGCGGCCGCCGGCGAGGTTCCCGGCGAGCCCCTCGGGCGGCACCTCGACCGGCGCGGGGCCGCCGACGCCGTACTCGCGGATCGGACGCTGCGCGGGCGACTGCTGCGGCAAGCCCATCGCCAGCGCGTGCATCTCGATGCCGCGCGGCGGCGCGTACGAGTCGCCGCTGCCGTCCGGGTTGATGCCCTCTGTCATGTAGATGCTCTTCGGCGCGAAGCCGTCGCGGGGCGCGACGAACAGCCGCGCAGCGTAGTGGATCGGATCGACCACGTCGACGATCGACTGCGCGAGCGAGATCGCGGGGTGGAATTCGTTCACCTCCCCCTCCTCCTCGCCCATGAGCCCGAGGAACACCGCCTTGACGAGCGCCGCGATGCTCGGCGGGGGGTTCGTCTTCTCGAGCAGGGTGATCGACATGACCGCCGACGCCCCGGAGAGCACCCCGCCCCGCGCCGAGTCGTCGGCCGCGAGGTAGAGCGGGCCGTTCAGCCCGCCCTGGGAGTGCCCGAAGAACAGGATCTTCGACGGGTCGAAGCGGATCTCCTCCCCCGTGCTGGACACGCCCGCGGGCACGGTCATGCGCGACTCGGTGAAGAGGCGCGCCCGCTGCACCTCGTCGAGCGCCGACTGGCGCGCGTTCGTGCGCGCCGCGCGCACGTTCTGCACGTTGTAGAACAGCGCCCCGGCCTGCGCCGCGTCCTGGGGCGCCTCCGGGCGCGCGCCGTGGAAGATCTGGTCGACGCCCATGACCGCGAGGCACCGCTCGGCCAGCGCGGGGCCGGTGAGGCTGCGGACGTAGGAGCGGTAGTCGCCGCCCGTGCCGTGGGCGTAGAGCACGACGGGGTAGCCGGCCTTGGGCATCGGGCAGCGGCTCGCGGCGGGGACCGTGATCGAGAAGCGCAGGTCGAAGTAGCCGGCGATCACCGGCTCGCCGGCCTTGCTCGCGAAGCCGCCGCCGTCGGCGTCAGTCGCGTACGGGGCCCGGCCGATCTGGTAGCTCGGGGACGGCCCGTACACGCCGGCGTACTCGTCCCACGACGGCGCGTGCTTCACGAGCCGAAAGAGCGCGGGCCGCGCCTCCGGCGGCGGGACGCTCGCGCGCAGGTGATCGCGCAGCGCGAAGAGCTCCGCGGTCGGGTCGGAGGTGGTGAAGACCGCGAGGTGGACGATGCGCTCGCGCTCGACGCCGGCCGCCTCGATCTCGTCGACCGCGGGCGCGAGGGCCGCGCGCGCGGCCTCGACGTCGGCGCTGGCCGGGTCGATCCCGAGCGCCTGCCGCAGCTCGGGGCTCGCCTCGACGCGGCCGCCGTCCTCGCCGCGCAGCGCGTCCGTGACGACGAGCGCGTACCGGGTCCGCGGCCGCAGCGGGAAGCCCATCACGGGCATGAAGGCGAGGGTGTTCTCCGGCCAGTAGACGCCGGCGTCGCGCCGGAAATGGACCGAGATCGGGCGCCGCTCTCCGCGCGCCGGCGAGCCCGGATCGACGTCGATGAGCTGCACCGGCCCGGCGGGGCTCATGGCGAGCGCGGGCGTCTCGGGGAGCGAGGAGGCGTCGACCGGCCCGGCGAAGCGCAGGTACCCCGCCGCCGCCGGCGAGAAGCCGTCGAGGACCGAGTCCATCTCGCGGACGTACTCGTCGAGGAGCCTGAGCCGCCGCGGGTTGGGGTAGCCCTCGAGCCGCACCGCGCCGCCCTCGCGGCGCAGATCGCTCGGCCACGGCGCGTCGAAGAACCGCGCTCCGCGGAGCTCGCCGAGGCGCGCCGGCGAGGCCCAGATCGACGAGACGCTCGGGCGCGCGTCGCCGCAGCCGAGCGCCGCGACGAGGGACGATGCCGCGATCGTCGCCGCGGCGCAGGAGGGACGCATGCGGAGATAGTGGCGCACGCGCTCGTCGAGATCGACTGCCGGGCGCGCGAGCAAAGCGGCCGGACAGGCGGAGCGCGGCGCGCTGATCGGCGTCGCTTCGTCGCGGACGCGCTCGCTTGCGTCGCGGACGCGTTCGCCTGCGTCGTGCGCGCCACCTGCGTCGCGGACGCGATCGTTGCAGAGCGCACGGCGCGCCCGCGCCGTCCGCGTTTCAGGCGCTCCTCGCAGCCACGTTCCGGCCGGCGCGCCGGACAACTCGGGCGATCCGGGCAAGCCGCACCGTCATGCGAGCACCGCGACGATGCGCCCGGAACGACGCGCTCGAAGCGCAGGGCGACGCGCCGCGGCGGCCCTGACGACTGACGAGCGGGCGCGCCGCGCGGCATCGAGCCGCGCCGAGGGTGACTTCGGCCTGTGCTTCATATATATATGATTTAGGTGCTCCACATGTCGCTGGAAGGCAGAATCGCGCTCGTCACGGGTGGGGGTCGCGGCATCGGCCGCGCGATCGCCGAGCGGCTCGCGCAGGGCGGCGCGCGCGTCGCCGTCGCGGGCCGCACGCAGGCCGAGATCGACGAGACCGCCGCGGCCGTCGGCGGCGTCGCCGTCCGGCTCGACGTGGGCGACCGCGAGGGCGCGCTCACCGCGCTCGCCGCGCTCGAGGCCGAGGTCGGTCGCATCGACGTGCTCGTCAACAACGCGGGCGCGGCCGAGAGCGCGCCGTTCGACAGGACCAGCGACGCGCTCTGGGACCGCATGCTCGCGGTCAACGTGACCGGCGCCTTCGTGCTGTGCCGCGCCCTGATCCCGAAGATGATCGCGCGCGGGTTCGGGCGCGTCGTCAACGTCGCCTCCACCGCGGGGCTCGCCGGCTGCGCGTACTCGACCGCGTACTGCGCGTCGAAGCACGCCATGGTCGGGATGACCCGCGCCATCGCGCTGGAGATCGCCCGGACCCCGGTCACCATCAACTGCGTCTGCCCCGGGTGGGCGAACACGAGGATGGCGGACCAGGCGATCGCCCGCATCGCCGAGAAGACCGGGCGGGGCGAGGACGCGGCGCGACGGGCGCTCGAGGCGATGTCGCCCCAGGGCCGGATGGTCGAGCCCGAGGAGGTCGCGCTCGTCGTGGCGATGCTCTGCGCCGACGAGGCGCGCAGCATCCACGGCCAGGCGATCCCGGTCGACGGCGGGCAGGTGATGCGGTGAAGGGCGGCCTCGAGATCGTGCAGCCGGCCGGGTGGCCCGCGCCGCGCGGGTACGCCAACGGCGTCGTGACGCGCGGCCGGACGCTGCACGTCGCGGGGCAGATCGGGTGGGACGCCGCGTCCGGGCAGATCCCGAGCGACGACCTGGCCGAGCAGTTCGCGCGCGCGCTCGACAACGTGCTCGCGGTCGTCGCGGCCGCCGGCGGCGCGCCGGGCGACGTCGCGCGGATGACCGTCTACGTGACCGACCTCGAGGCGTACCGGCGCTCGCGCGCCGCGATCGGCGCCGCGTGGCGAGCGCGGTTCGGCAAGCACTTTCCGGCGATGGCCCTCGTCGGCGTCGCGGGGCTCGTCGAGCCGCGCGCGCTCGTCGAGATCGAGGCCGTCGCGGGGCTCGTCGAGCCGGGCGCGCGCGGCGAGGCCACGGCGGCCCCCGCGCCCGGCGGGGACGAGGGCGGCCCGTGAGGCGCGGGGCGCCGGCGAGGCGCCCGCTCGCCGCGGCGCCCCCGCCCGAGAGCGCGCGCGGCGATCAGGCCGCCGTGCGCGCCTGGGTGCGCATCCTCGCGGTCCACAAGCGCGCGCTCGCCGCGATCCGCGAGGACCTGGAGCACGAGATGACCCTCCCGCGCTTCGATCTCCTCGCGAACCTCGTGCGCAGCGACGGGCAGACGCTCGCGTCGCTCTCCCGCAGCATGCTGGTCACGGCGGGCAACCTCACCGGGCTCGTCGACCGCGCGGCGCGCGACGGCATGGTCGAGCGCCGGGCCGACCCGAGCGACCGCCGCGCCTGGCGGGTGCACCTCACGCCCAAGGGGCAGCGCGCGTTCCGCGACGCCGAGCGGCGCCACGCCGCGCGCGTCGCGAAGGTGTTCTCCGGGCTGAGCCAGGCCGAGATCTCGACCCTGACGCGGCTGCTCGACAAGCTGCGCACCACGCTCCGCGAGCCGGACCTGCCCGTCCCGTCGCGCCCCGGCAGCGCCCGCGCGCACCCCGAGCGCAGCGCCCGCAGCCCGCCGCGGCGCACGCGGACCAAGCCCTGACCGCGAGACCCGTCCCAGAGCAACGCCCCCGAACCCGAGAGGCCCCGATGACCCTCACCCCCCGCTCCTTCCAGCTCGAGATCGCCCGCGGCGTCGCGGAGGTCACGCTGCGCCGCCCCGACCGGCTGAACGCCCTCACCTTCGAGATCTACGGCGAGCTCACGGCCACGTTCCGCTCGCTCGAGCGCTCGGCCGCGCGCGCGGTCGTGCTCACCGGCGAGGGGCGCGGCTTCTGCTCGGGCGGCGACGTCGAGGGGATCATCGCCGAGCTGTTCGCGCGCGACGCCCGGGGGCTGCTCGAGTTCACCCGCGTCACCGGCGCGCTGATCCAGAGCATCTGCGAGCTCCGGCGCCCGGTCATCGCGGCGGTGAACGGGGTCGCCGTGGGCGCGGGCGCGGTGATCGCCGCCGCCTGCGACCTGCGCATCGCCGCGGCGAGCGCCCGCTTCGGGTTCGTCTTCCCCAAGGTCGGCCTGTCCGGCGCCGACATGGGCGCCTCCTACCTCCTGCCGCGCATCGTCGGCCACGGGCGCGCCGCCGAGCTGCTCTTCTTCGGCGATCTCATCGGCGCCGACGAGGCGCTCCGCATCGGCCTCGTGAACCGCGTCGTCCCCGACGGCGACGCGCTCCCGCTCGCGCGCGAGTGGGCCGAGCGCCTCGCGCGCGGGCCGGCGTTCGCGCACGCGATCACCAAGCAGATGCTCGAGAGCGAGCGCACGATGCCCCTCGCCGCCGCGATCGAGGCCGAGGCGCAGGCGCAGGCGCTCTGCATGGCGCACCCCGATTTCCGCGAGGCGTACGAGGCGAACAAGGCGAAGCGCCCGCCGCGCTTCGAGGGCGCCGCCCTGGGCGACGCCGCGGCGGCGTCCGCCGAGGAGGACGCGGCCCCCACCCCCCGGGCCACCGGCCCGTCGGCGCCCCGCACATGACGAGGCTCGCGCTCTCCTCGGCCGATCTCCCGGTCTTCTTCGAGGAGCGCCACGCGGCCCTCGCCGCGCGGCTCACCCCCGAGGCGCTCGCGCCGCTCGCGGGCGCGCAGGGCCCCGCCGCCGTGGCGCGCTGCATGGGCGAGCCGCTCGGGCTCTACGCGCACCTCGTCCCGGAGGCGCTCGGCGGCGCGCCCGCGGGCGGCGGCCCCGCCGCGGACCCCGCGGCCGTCGACGTGCGCTCGCTCGTGCTCATCCGCGAGGCGCTCGGCCAGGTCTCTCCGCTCGCCGACGCGATCTTCGCGGTGCAGGGGCTCGGCTCGTACCCGATCGTGCTGGCCGGCAGCGACGCGCAGCGCCGCGCGATCCTGCCCGACGTGCTCTCGGGGCGCCGCGTCGGCGCCTTCGCCCTGACCGAGCCCGAGGCGGGCAGCGACGTCGCCTCGCTCCGGACCGAGGCCCGGCGCGAGGGCGACGGCTGGGTCCTCGACGGCGAGAAGGTGCTGATCTCGAACGTCCCGCTCGCGCACCACCTGGTCGTCTTCGCGCGCACGGGCGAGGGCGGCGGGCGCGCCGGGATCACGGCGTTCCTCGTCGACAGCGGCGCCCCCGGCGTCGCCGCCGAGCCGCTCCCGATGTCGGTCCCGCACCCGATCGGCCGGCTCCGCTTCGACGGCTGCCGCGTGCCGGACGGCGCGCGCCTCGGCGAGGTGGGCGGCGGCTACAGGCTCGCGATGCAGACGCTCGACGCCTTCCGGATCTCGGTCGGCGCGGCGGCGAACGGCATGGCGGCGCGCGCGCTCCGCGAGGCGATCGCGCACGTCACGCGCCGCAGGCAGTTCGGCGCGCCGCTGTCCGAGCAGCAGATGGTGCGCGCCTACCTCGCCGAGATGGCGACCGAGCTCGACGCGGCGCGCCTCCTCGTGGCCCGCGCGGCCCACAAGCGCGACACCGGCGGCGCGGCGGCGCGCGTCTCGACCGAGGCGGCCATGGCGAAGATGTTCGCCACCGAGGCGGCGCAGCGGATCATCGATCGCGCGGTCCAGCTCCACGGGGGCCTCGGCGTCATCGAGGGGACCGAGGTGGAGCGGCTGTACCGCGAGATCCGGCCGCTGCGCATCTACGAGGGGACGACCGAGATCCAGAAGCTCATCATCGCGAAGGGGATCCTCGATCGCGCCGCCGCGGAGCTCGCGGCGGGCGAGCCTGCCCGCGGCGAGGCGCGGTAGCGATGTGGAAGCCGCCGGAGCGGATCCGCCACGCCCTGCCCCGCGAGGAGCCCCCGACCGCGGCCGAGGCGGCGCGCGCGCGCCTCTTCTCGCCGCTCCGGCTCGCCTCGGGCCTCGAGCTCGCGGAGCGCTCGTGGGTGCCGGCGATGGTCCCCTGGCGGGCGACGGAGGACGGGCTCGTCACGCAGGACGTGCTCGACTGGTACGGCCGCTTCGCCGACGGCCAGCCCGGCGCCCTCGTGGTCGAGGCGACCGGCATCCGCGACGTGCCGAGCGGGCCCTTGCTCCGCGCCGGCCACGATCGGTTCATCCCGGGGCTGGCGGAGCTCGTCCGGACGGTGCGCGCGAGGAGCGCGGGCCGGACGCGCGTGTTCCTCCAGCTCATCGATTTTCTCCGCATCCGGAGGCGCCCGACCCAGGAGAGGTTCCTGCGGCAGTTCCTGGAGATCACCGGCGCGCACCGGCGCGCCCTCGCCGAGGCGCTCGAGGAGCCGCGGCTCGAGGGCGCCCCGGAGCCCGAGGTGCGCGAGCGGCTGCTCGCGCTCGACGACGCGCGGCTCGAGGCCGTGCTCGCGCCGCGCGAGCTCGAGGCGCTGCGCTTCGGCGAGCGGGAGCGCGTGACCGACGTCGCGCTCCCCCACATCCGCGACCTGCCGCGCGCGCTGCCGGGCCTCTTCGCCGCGGCCGCGGCGCGGGCGCGCGAGGCGGGCTTCGACGGGGTGGAGCTCCACTACGCCCACGCCTACACGATGGCCTCGTTCCTCTCCGCGCTGAACACCCGGACGGACGGCTACGGCGGCGACCGCGAGCGCCGCGCGCGCCTCCCGCTCGAGGTCTACGCGGCCGTGCGCGTCGCCGTGTCCTCCCGCTTCACGGTGGGCTGCCGCTTCCTCTGCGACGACGTCATCGCCGGCGGCAACCGGGTCGACGACGCGGCGTTCTTCGCGATCGCCTTCGCGCGCGCCGGCATGGACTTCCTCTCGCTGTCGACCGGCGGCAAGTTCGAGGACGCGAAGCAGCCCAAGGTCGGCGAGGCCGCGTATCCGTACACCGGCCCGAGCGGGTACGAGTGCATGCCGACGGCGCTCTCGGACGCGGCCGGGCCGTTCGGGCGGCAGGTGCCGAAGCAGGCGCGGGTCCGGCGGGCCGTGCGCGAGGCCGGCTTCGACACGCCGGTCGTCGTCGCCGGCGGGATCTGCACGTTCGCGCAGGCCGAGGCGATCCTCGCGGCCGGCGACGCCGACCTCATCGGCGCCGCCCGGCAGACGCTGGCCGATCCCGACTGGTTCCTGAAGCTGCGCCTCGGCCGCGGCGGCGAGGTGCGCCGCTGCATCTACTCCAACTACTGCGAGGCGCTCGATCAGCGGCACCGGCCCGTCACGTGCCAGCTCTGGGATCGCGAGGGGCTCGACGAGCCCGGCGTCGCGACGACGGACGGGGGGAAGCGGCGGCTCACGGCGCCGCGGTGGAGGCGAGAGGAGGCGTGACCATGAGCGCACCGACATTTCCCGAAGAGTTCAACCTCGCCGACTACTACCTGTTCGACCGGCTGCGCGAGGGGCTCGGCGACAAGGTCGCCCTGCTCTTCGGCGATCAGCGGCACACCTACGCCGACGTCGCCGAGCAGGTCCGCCGGCTCCGCGCGCACCTCGCGGTCGAGGACGTCGCGCCCGAGCAGCGGGTGCTCATCGTCCTGCACGACTCGCCCGCGTTCGTCTGGGCCTTCTTCGCGGCGCTCTATCACGGCGCCGTCGTGGCGATGGGCAACCCCGAGGCGCCGGCCGCCGACCTCGCGTACCTCGTCGAGTACACGCGGGCCGCGGCGGTCGTCACGATCCCGCGCGTGGCCGACGCGATCCAGGGCACCCTGGCGGCCGCGGACCTCCGGACGCTCGTCCTCGTGCCGGAGGTCCCGACCGGCGGCGACCTCGAGGCCGACCTCGCCCTCTCGCCGGCCCTCGATCGGCTGCGGGGCATCTCGCTCCGCGACGCCCTCGCGCAGGGGCGCGCCGCGCTCGTGCCGCGGCGCGCCCCGGTCGTCCCCCGCCCCACGCGGCGCGACGACGTCGCCATCTGGCTGTTCACGTCCGGCTCGACCGGCAGGAGCAAGGCGGCGATCCACACGCACCGCGATTTCGCCTTCAACACCGAGCGCTACGCCAAGGCGACCGTGGGCTACCGCAGGGACGACGTCACCGTCTCGGTGCCGCGCCTCTTCTTCGGCTACGCCACGGGCACCAACCTGATGTTCCCGTTCGCGGTCGGCGCGACCGCCGGCCTGTTCGTCGAGCGCCCGACGCCCGAGTCGCTCGCCCGGTACATCGAGCGCTACCGCCCCACGGTCGTCACGAACGTCCCGACGATGATGGGCAAGCTGCTCGACCACGACGACGCCCGCGCCGCGCGCGGCGAGCCGCGCCTCGACCTCTCCAGCGTCCGCTTCCACCTCTCCGCGGGCGAGGCGCTGCCGCCCGCGCTCCTCGAGCGCTTCCGCGCGCGGTTCCGGGCCGACGTCTACGACGGCATCGGCTCGGCGGAGATGTTCCACATCTACTGCACGAACCGCCCCGGCGACGTGCGCCCCGGGTCGCTCGGCCGCGTCGTGGAGGGGTACACGATCAAGATCCTCCCCTCGGACGCGGTCGGCCCGGGCGCGCCGGAGCTCCCGCCGGGCGAGACCGGCGTGATGTGGGTGAAGGGCGACTCGGTCGCGCTCGGCTACTTCCAGGATCGCGACAAGAGCTGGAGCACCTTCCACGGCCACTGGTGCCGCACCGGGGATCTCTTCCGCATGGACGCCGAGGGCTACCTCTGGTTCAGCGGCCGCGCCGACGAGCTGCTCAAGGTGGGCGGCGTCTGGGTCGCGCCGGTCGAGGTGGAGGAGTGCCTGACCGAGCACCCCGCCGTCAGCCTCGCCGCGGTGATCGGCGCCGAGGAGGCGGGCCTCGTGAAGCCGAAGGCGTTCATCGTGGTCCGCGACGACGCGCGCGGCCGCGTCGCCACCGAGGAGGGGCGGGCCGAGCTCGCCGCGGAGCTCAAGGCGTTCGTGAAGGACCGGCTGAGCAAGCACAAGTACCCGCGATGGGTCGTCTTCGTCGACGACGTCCCCAGGAACGACCGCGGCAAGGTCGATCGCAAGGCGCTCCGGCAGCGCGAGGCCGCCGGCGAGAACCCGGCGGGCATGTAGGCGTGCGTGCCGCGCCGCGCCTCGCCGAGCTCACGACGGCCGAGCTCGCCGCGCTCCTGTCGGGCGGCGCGCCGTGCGTCGCGCTCGTGCCGGTCGGGTCGGTGGAGCCGCACGGCCCGCACCTGCCGCTCGGAACGGACACGCTCATCGGCGAGGCCGCGGCCGAGCGGGCCGGCCGGCGGCTCTGGGAGCGGGGCGTCCCCGCGCTCCTCGCGCCGCCCGTCGGCTACGGCGTGACCGACTTCGCGGCGGGCTTCGCGGGCGCGATCTCGATCCCGGCGCCCGCGCTCACCGCCTTCCTGCGCGCGGTCGCGGAGGCGTACCTCTCGGCCGGCCTGACGCACGTCTGTTTCATCAACAACCACCTCGAGCCGGAGCACGACCGCGCCGTGCGCGCCGCCGTGAGCGATTTGCCCCCGGGCCGCGGCTCGGTGGCCTGCCCGCTCGCGCGCCGCTGGGCGCGGACGCTCTCCGCCGAGTTCCGGAGCGGCGCCTGCCACGCCGGCCGTTACGAGACCTCGCTCGTCCTCGCCGCGGCCCCCGCCCTCGTCCGGAGCGACATCGCCCGGGCCCTGCCCGATCTCGAGGTGAGCCTGTCGGAAGGCATCAAGGCAGGGGTGAAGCGGTTCATCGACCTGGGTATGGACGCCGCCTACACCGGCGCTCCGCGCGAGGCCTCGGAGGACGAGGGCCGCGCGCTGCTCGACCTCCTCGCGGCGATGATCGTCACCGAGGTCGAAGAGGGCCTCTCCCGGGCCGCCGGCCCCGACTCCGCGCCTGGACAGGGCAGCAGCGCGTGATTTAGCGGCCTGAGCAGGTAAGTGGCCAGACAGGCACGCGGGTAGGCGGAGGCAATCCGGCTGCCCCCCTCACCCCCGGCTCACACGCGCCTTGCCGGTAATATTCCGCCAGCACCGCGCGCCCCGGCAAGTCCTGGCAAGCCCGGGGAGACCGAGGACGCGCCCGTGAGCGGCACCACCAAAATGAGCAGGCGGGGGCTCGACAAGCGCTGGCGATCGGCGCAATAATGTCTCTTTTTGTCTCAACACGACTCGTGTTCTCACAAGGTTTCTCATCACAAATCTCGATTCGCGATTGACGTATTCCTTTTGAAGTCGTAAAACGGTATCGTTTTCCTCGCGCGCTGATCGAACCCAGAACGATCCGACCGTTGGCCTGACATAGGTGATCATTCACGGCGCGCGGGCAGAGGATGATTTTGGCGGGGGGCGCTCTCTGGCGCTCCAGCGCGACGGCGTCACAGTTGGCCTCGCTGGCGGGCTCGCCCGGCGATGCGGATCGGAGAGCATCATGAGGAATCGCACGTTCGTGAGAGGGAATCGGCATCTTCTCCCGGCCTACCTCGCCGCGGCATCCGGCGCGGCGGCCGCCGGGTGCGTCGGCGCGCCGGGCGCGGGCGACGAGCTCGTCGACGAAGCGCAGCAGGCGGTGATGACCTGCGTGACGCTCCAGCGCGCCGGGACGACGGGCACGGTCAAGGACGTGACGATCCATGAGTCGTCTCGCGGCTATTCGGACAATGGGCCCAACATGAATGTTGGCGTGACCTCCGGGACGACCCCGACGCGTATGTTCGGGCTGATGGGGTTCGACCTCTCGTCCATTCCCTCTGACGCCAGCATCATCTCGGCGAACCTCGCCGTGAACCTCGGCGGTGCGACGGCCGAGGTGGTCCGCGTACACCGGGTCACGCTGCCCTGGGAGGAGACCACCGCGAAGTGGAGCACGCACGGGGAGGCATGGGATCCTGAGGTCCTCGGGACCATCACGACGAGCGGGGGATTCGCCTACGGCTACAAGGCGGTCAACATCACGGCGCTCGTGCAGAGCTGGGTGAACGGCGCCGTTGCGAACAACGGCGTTCTCTTCGAGCAGACCGCGAATAGCACCGACATCCGGACCAGCGAGAACACGAACACCATCTGGGAGGAGCGACGTCCGAAGCTCACGGTCTGTTATGACAGCGCGACGGGCTCCGGATCGAGCTCCACGGCCTCCAGCACGTCCAGCACCTCCGCTTCCAGCACGTCGGCCTCCAGCACCTCCGCTTCCAGCACGTCGGCCTCCAGCACCTCCGCTTCCAGCACGTCGGCCTCCAGCACCTCCGCTTCCAGCTCGGGCTCCGGCGGCGCGGGCGGCGCCGGGGGTGCCGGCGGCGCGGGCGGCGCCGGGGGTGCCGGCGGCGCGGGCGGTGCAGGCGGCGGAGGCGGGGGCGGCGTACCCGGCCTGCCGATCAGCTGCAGCACCGATACGCCGGGCGCCGGCGAGAACTGCGGCCTCGAGGGCAGCGACAACTGCTGCTCGACCCTGCCGGTCCCGGGTGGGACGTTCAACCGGCTCAACCATCCGAGCCTCCCCGCGACGGTCAGCGACTTCTACCTCGACAAGTACATGGTCACGGTGGGGCGCTTCCGGCAGTACATCGAGCGGACCGGGGGCCCGACGCAGGCCAACCCGCCGCCCGCCGGCGCGGGCGCCCACCCGAAGATCCCGAACAGCGGCTGGGACCCGACGTGGAACTCGAAGCTCACGACCGACACGAACGCGCTCCGGACGGCGCTCATCTGCGAGCAGTGGGACTGGCCGTCGTGGAGCAACACCCCAGGAGCCGAGGAGAAGAAGCCGATCGTCTGCGCGACGTGGTACGAGCTGTTCGCGTTCTGCGCGTGGGACGGCGGCCGGCTGCCGACCCAGGCGGAGATCAACTACGTGTCTGCCGGCGGCAACGAGCAGCGCATCTATCCCTGGGGCGGGTCGAGCGTCGAGGACATCGAGATCGACGACGCCTCGTGGTGCTGCCAGGGCGACGGGTCGGTCGCGGGCGCCTGCAAGACGTCGTATCCCTCGCTCTACCCGTGCAGCCCGTCGGACCTCACCGAGGTCGGCAAATTCCCGAACGGCGCCGGGCGCTGGGGCCACATGGACCTGGCCGGCAACGCGTACAAGGCCACCCGCGACGGCTCGGACATCTATCAGCTGCTGACGCCCTGCAACGACTGCTCGCGGCTCGACAACAACTCCGCCACGCGCTTCATGCACGGCGGCAGCTTCCTGGCCGCCGGGTTCAAGCAGACGACGGACTATCAGGTGTCCTACCGGAACGACGATCGCCGCTACTACGTCACCGCCATGTGCGCGCGCGACCTGTGAGCTGAAGTCCGGCGGGCGCGGGCCCACCGCGCCGGTCCCCCCGCCTCCGCCGGCGTCCCCTCGCCTTCGCCGGTGTCCCCCCGCCTCCACCGGCGTCCCCTCGCCTCCGCCGGTGTCCCGGCCGCCGGCCGTCCCCGAGCTCCAGGCGAGCGCCTCGGCCGGCGAGGCGCCCGCTCCCGAGCCCGCGCATTCGCGAGAATCCCTCGAACTTGGCCCTCCCCCGCGCCTCTTGATACGCGCGCTCCATGCGCGTGCGAGGCTTTCTCCTGCTGCCGGCGATGGCGCTCTCGACGCTGAGCGTCAGCTGCCCGCGCCCTGCCTCCGAGCCGACGGCGTCGCCGGCGCCCGCGCCCGCGTCCGCGGTCACCGCGCCGCTCGCGGGGGCGGCGCCCTCGGTCGCTGCCCCTGCGCCCCCGGCCGCCGCGGAGGACGCGGCGCCGGCCGGCGCGGGCGTCACGGCGGTGCCGGGCGCTGAGGCCGCGGCCCCGAGCGGCGACCCGCTCGCCTTGCCGGCGCTGCCGCCGGAGCTCGTCGATGACGGATCCGACAGGCTCCCCGAGCTGGATCCGCCCCCGGTCACCTCGCCGACGGCGGCCGAGGAGGTCCACGAGCTCGCGAGCATCGCCCGGGAGACGTGGATCTTCGCCGAGCCGCGCTGGACCAGCCGGCGCATCGGATACCTGCGCGCCGGCGCCATCGTCGCGCGCCGGCCGGAGCCGTCCGGCAGGGAGTCGTGCGGCGGGGGCTGGTACCGCATCGAGCCGAACGGCTATGTCTGCATCGGCGCCAGCGCGACGCTGAACATCCACGACCTCGCGGTCGAGGCCTCGTCGCGCCGCCCGGTTCGCCGGTTCGCGCTGCCCGCTTCGCCGGCCGCCCGCGGCGAGGCCGCGCCGGCCGCGCCGAGCGCCAATGAGGGCGCGCCGGCCGCGCCGAGCGCCGGCGAGAGCGCGCCGGCCACCGTGCAGCCGGGCGACGCCGCTCCGAATGCCATGCAGGCCGGCGACGTCGCTCCGAATGCCGTGCAGGCAGGCGACGTCGCTCCGAATGCCGTGCAGGCAGGCGACGCCGCTCCGAACGCCGTGCAGCCGGGCGACACCGCCCCGAATGCCGCGCAGCCGGGCGAAACCTCGCCCGCCGCGCCGGAGGCGCGCGACGCGGCGGCCCTGCTCGGCGGGCTGCCCTACACGTACGTGATGTCGCGCTCCCCCACCCCGCCGCTCTACGCGCGCCTGCCGAGCGAGGACGAGCAGCGCAGCGCCGAGCCCGACCTCGGCGCGCACCTGCGCCGCGCCGCGGCCGCCGCGCGCGCGCCGGACTTCGTCGCCCCGCCGCCCCCCGACGCGACCCCTTCGGTCCTGCTCTACGGCCGTCCCGCGCCCGGCCTCGCCGGCGACCGCCGTTCGCCCGACGCGCTCGTCCTCGGCCGCGCCCGCACGCGCTCCGGCTTCGCGCTGCTCTCGACCTTCGACCACGACGGGCGCCGCTTCGGCCTGACCACCGACCTCGCCGTCCTGCCGCTCGACCGCACCCGCGTCATCCGGCCGAGCGCCTTCTCCGGGCTCCTGCTCCCCGAGGGCGTCGCCCTGCCCGTCGCCTTCGCCCGGCGCCGCCACGCCGCGCGCCTCGTCCCGGGCGAGCGCGGCGGCCTCGCCCGCGCCCCGCTCCGCTTCCGCGAGGCGATCCCGCTGTCCGGCGCCTCCCGGCGCGTCGCCGGCGTCGACTACCTCGAGGCGCGGGACGGCTCGCTCGTCCGCGCCGACGACGTCGTACGCGTCGATCCGCTCCCGAGGGCCCCTGCGTGGGCGGTGCGCGGGCGCAAGTGGATCGACGTCTCGATCAACCAGCAGAGCCTGGTCGCCTACGAGGGCGCTCGCCCGGTCTACGTGACCCTGGTCTCGACCGGCGCGGACGGCCTCGGCGACCCCGAGACGACGCGCTCGACCATCCAGGGGCTGTTCCGCATCCACACGAAGCACGTCACGGTCACGATGGATGGCGACGAGGAGGAAGAGGATCCTTTCGATTTCCGCGATGTACCGTTCGTCCAGTACTTCACCGGGGGCTTCGCGTTCCACGCCGCCTACTGGCACGACGATTTCGGCACCGCGCGCAGCCACGGCTGCGTGAACCTCTCCCCGCTCGACGCCGCCTGGCTCTTCGAGTGGACGACCCCCGAGGTGCCGGCCGACTGGCACGGCGCGCTCTCGCTGCGGAAGGGCACGCTCGTCTCCATCCGCCCCTGATCCGGCGGCGCGCGCCGGCGCTCTGCCCCTTCCGTCTTCCGCGCGCTCCGAAGGCACGCTACACGCTGGCCTCATGGCCACGCAGGAGCCCGTCTCGCTCGATCAGCTCATGGCGATCGATCCGCTGCTCTCCGACGAGGAGCGCATGATCCGCGACTCCGTCCGCCGCTTCGTGCGCGAGCGGTACCTTCCGCGCGCCGCGGACCTGTTCGCGCGGGAGGAGTTCGCGACCGACCTGATCCCCGAGATCGCCGCGCTCGGCCTGCTCGGCGGCTCGCTGACCGGCTACGGCTGCGCCGGCATGAGCTCGGTCGCTTACGGGCTCGCGCTGCAGGAGCTGGAGTACGGCGACAGCGGCCTGCGCAGCTTCGTCAGCGTGCAGGGCTCGCTGGCGATGTACCCGATCTGGAAATACGGCTCCGAGGAGCAGAAGCAGCGCTGGCTGCCGAGGATGGCCTCGGCCGAGCTGATCGGCTGCTTCGGCCTGACGGAGCCCGACAGCGGCTCGGACCCGAGCTCGATGAAGACGCGCGCCCGGAAGGACGGGAGCTCGTATGTGCTCACGGGCACGAAGATGTGGATCACGAGCGCGCCGATCGCGGACCTCTGCGTGGTGTGGGCCAAGGTGGATGACGGAGGCCCCGAGTCGATCCGCGGCTTCGTGGTGGAGCGGGGGATGAAGGGGCTGGAGACGCCGCTCATCCACGGCAAGATGAGCCTGCGCGCGAGCCCGACCGGGGAGATCGTGCTGAACGAGGTGCGCGTCCCGGAGGAGAACGCGCTGCCCGGGGTGGTCGGCCTGAGGGGCCCGCTCGGCTGCCTGACGCAGGCGCGCTTCGGGATCGCGTGGGGCGCGCTCGGCGCCGCGCGGGCCTGCTACGAGACGGCCGTGTCGTACGCGCGCGAGCGCGTCCAGTTCGGCCAGCCGATCGCGTCGCGGCAGCTCATCCAGGCGGAGCTCGTGGAGATGGCGACGGAGATCGCGAAGGGGCAGATCATGGCGCTGCACTTCGCGCGGCAGAAGGACGCGGGCGGGATCAGCCCGGTGCAGGTGTCGCTGTGCAAGCGGAACAACGTGGGCTGGGCGCTCAAGATCGCGCGGACCGCGCGGAGCGTGCTCGGCGCGAACGGGATCCTGCTCGATTATCCGGTGGTCCGGCACATGCTCAACCTGGAGAGCGTGTACACGTACGAGGGCACCGACGAGGTGCACTGCCTGATCCTCGGGAACGCGATCACGGGGCACAACGCGTTCTGAGGGGTGTTGGCAGAGGGCCGAAGAGGAGAGAGGATCGAACCGCCAAGGGAAGAGAGATGAGAATGATTGTTCTTCTCTCTTTTGCGGTTCAATCCCTCTTTACTTGGCATCCTCGGCGCCTTGGCGGCCCAAACGCTCGTCCCTCGAGAGGGCCCCGCTCCCCTACCCCGCCTTCCCCGCCGCCTTCCTTCGCAGCCCCACCAGGAAGATCTCCACGCTGTTCGCCCGCGTCCCCTCGGGCCGGATGCTCCGGACCTCCTCGCACAGGTTCCGCAGCGCGTCGCGGGCCTTCACGAAATCCTCGCTCATGAAGATCTTCCCGACGAACGCGCCGCCCGGCGCGAGCAGCGCCTCGGCCACGGCCACGGCGCGCATGAACAGCTCGTAGCTCCGCGCCTGGTCGGCGATCTTGCTGCCGCTCGTCGCGGGCGCCATGTCCGACAGCACCACGTCGTACGGCGCGAACTGCGCGAGCGCCTCGTTCGTCAGCGACAGCGCGTCCCCCTGCACCACCGTCGCCTGCGGGCCGAACGCCGCCGAGATCGGCGACAGATCCACCGCGAGCAGCCGCCCCGCCGCGCCGATCCGCTGCGCCGCGTACATCGACCACGAGCCGGGCGCCGCGCCCAGGTCGAGCACGCGCTGGCCAGGGCGGAGCAGCCGCACCCGGCGATCGATCTCCTCGAGCTTGAAGACGCTGCGCGCAGGGTAGCCCTGCGCCTTCGCCGCCTTCGTGAAGGCGTCCGGGCGCTTGTATGGGTTCTTGGGCTTCTGCGGCACGGTGCGACCGGAGGGCGCCGCCGGCGGGGCGCGCGCGCCCCCTCAGCGGCGCGCGCGCTCTCACCAGCGGGCGGGGATCAGCCGCCCTTCTTCTTGGTCGGCTGCTGCGCCGGCACGGGGAGCCCCTTGCCGCCGCGCTTCTTCACGGCGCCACGGATCGTGACCACCTGGTTCTTCGGGCCGGGGACCGGGCCCTCGATGAGGATGAGGTTGTCCTCGGGGAGGAGCTTCGCGATCTTCAGGTTGAGCGCGCTCACCGTCTCGTCGCCGTAGTGGCCGGGCATCTTCAGGCCGGGCAGCGTGCGGCCGGGGGTCATGTTCGTACCGATCGAGCCGCCGTGGCGGAAGTACTCGTGGGTGCCGTGCGAGTTCACCGCGCCGGCGAAGCTCCACCGCCGGATGACGCCGCTGAAGCCGCGGCCGCGCGAGCGGCCCTGCGCGTCCACGCGCTGGCCGACCTCGAAGATCTCGTCGACCTTGAGCGTCTGCCCGACCTCGAACTTCGCCGCGTGCTCGGGGGAGCAGCGCAGCTCGCGCACGACGCGCTTCGGCGTCTGCCCCGCCTTCTTGAACGCGCCCGCGAGCGGCTTCGTCGTGTGCCGCTCCGCCCGCTCGCCGAGGCCGAGGACGAGCGCGCTGTAGCCGTCCTTCTCGAGCGTGCGCTTGCCGACGACGACGCAGCCCGCCTGCACGACCGTGCAGCGCAGGACCTCGCCCGTCTCGCTGAAGATCTGCGTCATGCCGATCTTCTTGCCGATGATGCCGGGATGCTGATTCATGATGCGGTTGCCTTCTCGCTCCGTCTGGGGTGGCTCGGACTGCCTCCGCGCGCGCGGCACGCCGCGAGCGCGATCCCCTCGGCACGCCTCGGTCGCGAGCCGGTTCGGAGCGAAGAACCGGGGCGGTCGCCCGCCGGGTGCGTTGGGGGGCGCAGAGCTTACTCACGGCAAACCCAAAGGGAAGCGAAAGTTTCCGCTTCAAACGTGAGGTAATTCACTTTTTGCCCCGCCCGAGGGCGTGGCGGCCGCCGCACAAGCGCGGCGCGCCGTCCGCGAGGGTACCGCCGCAGGGCGCCGCGCCGTCAGCGCGACGCGCCGCCGCCGCTGAGGCCGCCCGGACATTGTCCGTCTCCCCGGACATTTCCTGTCCATCCCCGGCGTCGCCCCCCGGCGTCGCCGCTCCGGGGCGCAGGCCTCAAATTCTGCGTTCGGAGGTCATGGATGACAGACATCATCGCTCACGGTGAGCCGCGCGGCGTCGAGCGCCTCATGGATCGTTACTGGTTCCTGCTGAGGGGCGGGGCTCCCGGCGCCGGCGAGGGCGGCGCGGGGGTGGCCGGCACGCAGGTGGTCCGTGACGGCGAGTTCGTGGTGGTGAGCATCGAGGCGACGGCGCTCGGGTGGCCCGAGGGGACGCTGCTCTTCAGGTTCAGGTCGGAGTCGGCGCCCTGCGCCGCGTGCGTCGAGCGCGCGGCCGCGTTCGCGCGCCACCGGACGAGCGGCATGCTCGCCGCGAGCGACGTGCGCGAGATGCTCCGCTTCGCCGTGGCCCGGTGCGCCGCCGCGGGCGTCGACCTGGCCCACGCCGCCGCGCCGGCGGCGCGCGAGGCCGGCTCCCCCGCCGAGCCGGGCCGCGCCGAGGCGCCCGCCTCGGGGACGCGCCGCGCGGCGCGGGACGCCGGCGGCGCGAGGCGCTACGACGCCGAGCTCTGGCTCATCCTCTGACGGGTCCGCACGGCGCCGCGCCCCGGACGAGGGCACGGCCGCGTCACGAGCCGACCACGTTGATGGTCGCCTTGACCATCGCCATCCAGCACTGAAGCACCATCTTCCCTTCCTTCTCCGGGGTGATGGCCACCTCGACCGGCGTGTTCAGCGGCAGGTCCTTCTCGACCTTGAGATCGGGAATCGCGATCGCCTTCAGACACTCGCTCTTCGTCGTCCGCGTGAAGCGCAGCACCACCGGCTCTCCCTTCTTGAGCTCGATCGTCGACGGGGAGAAGCCGCTGTCGGTGACGGCGATGTCGATGCGCTTCACGCCCGCCGGCGCGGCGAGCTCGGCGGCCGCCACCGCCTTCGTCTCCTCGGCGGGCTTGCTGCAAGCGACGCCGGCGAGCGGCGACGACAGGAGGAGGGCGAGCGCGGCGGCGAAGAGCGGGCGACCCATGGTCCGCGCGTTCTTACCCGGCGCCCAGGGAACGTCAAGCCGCGCTCCCACGGGCGTCCGCCCCGGGCGCGCACGCGGTCACGGGACGGCGGAACGCAGGACGGCGGAGCGCAGGATCGCGCGCGGGCGCGCGCGCCGCGAGGGCGGCCGTCAGACGTGGCGGCCCGAGAGGATCTGCAGAATGGACGAGAAGAGGTTGATGAAGTTGAGGTAGAGGTCGAGCGCGCCGCCCACGGGGTCCTGCTCGTCCGAGTGGAGAAGGCGCGACGTGTTGTAGAGGACGTATCCCCCGAACACGAGCACCGACACGCTCGCGATCGCGAGCCCGAGGAGCGTGCTCCCGAGCAGGGCGTTGAGCAGCATGGCGCCGAGGACGACCATGGCGCCCATCACGAGCGAGCTGGCCAGGAACGACAGGTCCTCCTTCGAGAGGAGGACACCGAGCGTGAGGCTGCCGAACGTGAGGACCGTCAGGATGAACGTGTCCCGCACCGGGGCCGACGACAGGGTGCCGCCGAGGCCCGCCGCCACCTGGGCCATGTAGAGCGCGGGCGCCGTGGTGACGCCGAGGATCGCCGCCATCCCGAAGAGCGCGAGGACGTTGACGCCGGGGATGCGGCGCACCGCGCGGGCGCCGAACATCACGCCGAACACGATGAGCATCGAGACGATCGGGTGGCTCGCGAAGAGCTCCACCAGCGGCGGCATCGCGCCCCCCGCGGCCGCCTCCTCCGCGTCCGGCGCCCCGATGTACAGCGCGCACATGGCGCCCAGGGAGGACACGACCAGGCTCGCCGTGAAGAGCCCATAGACCTTCTTCAGAAAGTCGATCCGCAGCCCCGCCTTCGCGTTGGCCGGTGCCCCCGCCACGTACGAACCCGCCTGGCGTGAACTCATCTGCTGCGCTCCTCCTTCAAGCCGATCGCCGCGGCTGCGCGAGCGTCTAGTCGTGCACCATTCGCCACGGACGTGCAACACCGCTGCGGCGAGGCCCGCCGATGTCCGGCATCCGCGCTCGATCTACACCCAAATTACGCCCACAAGCATCCGTCATCCACGAAAAATCACATGCTCACGGCATCGCCCGCGCGCCGCGGCCACCCGGCGGGTCGTCGCGGCCACGCGCCACGCGCCACGCTCCACGCTCCACGCGGCGGTCGTCGGCGGCACGCCGCCGGCCCGGGGCGGCGCACGTCCGCGGCGCGCCCCGGCCGGTGCGCTCGTCCTGACCGCGGAGGCGAGCCGCCGTCGCGCCGCGAGCCTCCGTGATCGCTCCGTTTCATCCCGCGATGGCGGCGGTTTCATGCCGCGAGGCCGGCGTGGTGCGCACTCGCCGGCAGGTTGTCGCGCGCGGCACGCTCGTGTACGGAAGGAAGAGCGCCAGATCACGACGGCGTCGCGCCGGGCCAGGAGGACGAGGGGTCATGAACGTTACGACGATCGCCGTCGCGGAGGTCGAGCCAGCGACGGCGCCCTTGCCGGGGTTCGACAGCGCGGCCGCCGTGCAAAGCCTGCTGGTCGCGCCGATCGAGGCCTCCTACCGGCACCGGCTCCCGCTCGTGGGGCGCACCGACCTGCACCCGCTCGTCCAGGCGGCCTATACCGCCTTCACCCAGCGATATCCCCTCGTGATCTCGCCCGACGTGGTCTGGTTCTGCCTGGCGCGCGGCTTCACGCTCCACCTCGCCACGAGCGACGAGCAGCGGCGCCGCTTCCTCGCCGAAGACCGCGAGTTCGAGCTCGTCGTCGAGCGGCCGGACTTCGCCCTCGGCCAGGTGAACCCGTGGCCCGCATCGTTTCCGGATTTCTCCAGGCAGGTTTCAGCGCGGGTCGGGACGCTGCGGGATCTCGTGACAGCCAACTTCTCCACCACGGGTCCTGTCGAGCGGGTGTCGTCGGAGCTCACGGTGGCGACCCCGCTCGCGCCGCATTTCGACTGGGAGCCGCCGTTCCCGGGCGATCTCGTGTACCCGCAGCGCGGCATCCCGCGCGTGTACCTGCTCGGCACCTCCGACGACTGGCGCTGGGTGCGCCAGCGCGTGGCGATGCTCGGCGCCGTCGGACAGGAGCGCTGGACGCGCGCCCTCCTGCCCGTGCTCGACCAGATCGCCGCCTCGTCGGAGGGGCGCGCCGACAGGTCGTTCTGGCGCGCTTTCTTCCGCTACGAGAACCCGGCGGACGAGCTCACGGGGTGGATCCACGTGCTGTTTCCTTACCTGCGCGCCTGGCCCAACGACTACTTCGCCCCGAACCCCTATATCGAGAGCTGGCACGAGCGATGGCTGACGGCGGAGTCCCGCAGCGACGCGCTCGGGGGGCTCGGCAACCCGCAAGGGCCCGGGCTCGCCGAGATACCGCCCGGCCTGACGAGCGCCCAGCTGCGCTTCGTCGACCGGAGCCGCCGGCCACACCCCATGGAGTTCATCAGCGGCCTGATCGGCGTCACGCAGGACCCGCACTCGCTGGCGCTCATCCCCGAGTTCGTGTGGGCCGTGGTGCACCAAGCAGCCGAGTCGACCGCAGCGCGCCCCGCCGAGGCCTCCTGAGCCGCGCGCCCGCGCACGGCAGCGCACCGCGCGGGGCCCGAGGCGGGGACGCGGCGGGCGGTTCTGCATGGACGGCCGGCTCACCGTGACCTAGGATAGGGAGCCCGCCACGGGGCGACGCCATGCGTCGTTCCTCACGCTCGACACGGAGGCTCCAGTGCCCGGAGGCAAGTTCGCTCTTCTCGAAGTCCCCGATCTGAACGGCGGGCAACCGTCGTACCTGCGCCTCGGGGCCGCCGCGCCGCTCGGCGAGAGCGCGGGCGACGACCTCGCGGAGCGGATTCAGACCTTCACCGACGACACGCGCAAGCGCGACGGCTCGCCCGGCTTCGTGCCCGAGGGCGAGCGCCAGGCCGAGACGGCGAAGCTGCACACGAAGGGCGGCTGGCGCGATCACTCGGACGGCAACCGGATCTCGACGACCGGAGGCGACAAGGTCGAGGTGATCGGGGGCAATTACCGCCTGCTCATCCTCGGTCGCGGCGAGCACCAGGCCGGCTGGGACATCTCGGGCGGACACCTCACCGAGGTCAGCGAGACCTTCGGCGGCGGCACCACCATCGAGTGGGTGCAGAACTACGGCGGCACGTGGAAGGTCGTCGAAACGACCGTCAAGGGCGAGGTGCGCACCACCTACCACGGCGACGTCTACGACTATTATTACGGCAAGATCAAGCAGAGCCAGACGGGCACCGACACGTTCCCCACGCTGCAGGTCACCGACGACTACATCGACGACACGAACCCGCCCGACCCCCAGTCGATCCCCACGGAGAACCCGACGATCATCGATGAGACGTGGGCGAAGAGCATCTCGTCCTACACCGGCTCGGAGAAGCTGCCGGTCCCCACGATCACGAACGAGACCTGGGCGGAGGTGATGGTCTCGAAGACGAACGCCAAGTCCATGACCGACGAGACGACCGTCAAGGAAGCGTCGGTGTCCACGATGAAGGCCGAGTCGATCACGTCCTCCACCACGGTCGACGGGACCATGGAGGACACGACCACGGCGAAGACGATCCGGAACAAGACCACCGCGGACAAGATCATCTCGGAGACGCGCGCCGACACGAAGGACGAGATGTACGGAGACGCGGACTCGTACACGCAAGGCAACAGCAAGACCGTGGTCGACGGGATCGAGACGACGATCAACCTCGGCGTCGTGAACGAGGTCGTCCTCGGGGCGATGGTCGAGACGACGCTCGGCGGCGAGGTGACGTTCACGGCCGGGGGCTCCCTCGACGTGACCGTCGGCGCCAAGGTGGAGCTCAGCATGACCGCGAGCGTCGACTTCTCCGTCGGCCCCAAGCTCGAGCTGGGGACGGCCGGCGTGGAGCTCCACACCAGCAAGACCGAGGTCGCGCTCAAGCACACGGTCCTCTCGGCGTTCAACCTCTTCTTCTGAGGGCGCGGGCGGCGAGCACCACGCTCGACGCGCCCACCGGATACGGAGCTCCCATGGCCGGCGATGGCAAATACGCGATCCTCCACGTCCCCGACTTCAGCGAGGGGATGTCGTCGTACCTGCGCATCGGCGCGACGCCCGAAGACGATTACACGTGGCGGGACGAGACCGACGGCAACCGGATCACGACCACCCGGGGCGACAAGATCGAGATCATCGGGGGCACCTACTCGATGACGGTCCTCGGTCGAAGGGAGTTCAAGGCCAGCTCGGAGGTGGAGGACGGGCGCATCAAGCAGGGCGGCATCACCTTCCAGGGGCGGAGCGATATCGAGTTCGTGAAGGGCCCCCGCGGCCAGCGGCGGATCCGCGAGACGACCGTCAAGGGCGAGGTGCACTCGACCTACCACGGCGACTCGTACGAGTACCATTACGGCGGCAAGCTGGTGAGCCGCACCGGCGACCCGAACACGCCGACGCCGATCGAGGACTACCCGTCGGAGATGACCGAGAACCCCACGATCGTCTCCAGGACGTGGGCGAAGAGCATCTCGTCCTATACCGGCTCGGCGAAGCTGCCGGTGCCCTCGATCCACGAGGAGACCTGGGCGGAGACGATGGCGTCGAAGACCCACGTCACGACGATGACCGACGAGACGACCGTCGAGGGGCCGTCGAAAGAGACCATGAAGGCCGGGTCGATCTCGTCCACCACCACCGTCGAACAGACCATCTCGGACACCACCGAGGCCGGGACCATCAAGAACAAGACCACCGCCGACAAGATCATCTCGGAGACCCGCGCCGACACCGAGGACAAGATGTATGGAGACGCCGACTCCTACACGCAGGGCAACAGCAAGACCGTCGTCGACGGGATCGAGACGACGATCAACCTCGGCGTGGTGAACGAGGTCGTCCTCGGGGCGATGGTCGAGGCGACGCTCGGCGGGGAGGCGACCCTCTCGGTCGGGGCGACGGTCGACGCGACGGTCGGCCTGGAGGCGTCCGTCAGCGTGACCGCGACCCTCGAGGCCAGCGTCGGCCCCTCACTCTCGATGGGGCCCTCGCGCGAGAAGATCTCCCTGGACCGGAGCAAGGCCGCGCCCGTCCGCACGAACATCGCGGCGGTCCACCTCCTGGTGTGACGCAGAAGCGCGGCGAAACCACGGATGGCGAACAAGAACCTCACCCCGTTCCTCTTCGGCAGCAAGGTCACCTCGCGCCGGCCGCCCCAGCCGGAGATGACCCTGATCGTCCGAGCGAAGTTCACGCTGCGGCCCGGAGCGCCGCTCTCCCTGCCCGAAGGCCACCCGGCGCTCGCGCAGGAGACGCTGCGCGGCGACGTGTTCCGCGACGACGACCACGACATGACCGGCGAGTGCCTGTATCCGAGCGATCTCGCCGACTTCAAGCCGCACGCGGACGTCCTCTTGCTCGGCACCTGCCACACGCCGGGCAAGGCGCGCATGACCGAGTGTCCGGTGCGGTTCGGCGTCGGATCGTGGTCCAAGATCCTGCGCGTGGTCGGCGATCGGGTGTGGATGGATGGCTTGCTCGGGCCGGCCATGAGCGATCCGGTCCCCTTCGACCGGATGCCCCTCGGCGATCGGTACAGCTTCGGCGGGCCCGGACACCCGCTGAACCCGGTGGGCAAAGGCCACGGGACACGCGAGCTCCCCAACGTCGAGAACGCGGACGATCTCCTGCTGTCGCGCTCGGATCGGCCGGCGCCCGCGGGCTTCGGGCCCCTCTCGCCCAACCGGCCCGACCGGCGCGCCAGGGTCGGCAAGCAGTACGGCAAGTCGTACCGCGAGAAGCGGGCGCCGTACTACGCCGAGGACTTCGACTGGACGTACTTCAACGCCGCCCCGCCCGACCAGTGGCTCCCCTACCTGCGCGGGGACGAGGAGCTCCTGTTCCAGAACCTCCACCCGGACGCGGAGGTGTTCCAGTCGCGGCTCCCGGGGCTCCGGATCCGCGTCTTCGTGAAGGACGCGGAGCGCGGGTTCCGCGAGGCGCCGATGCACCTCGACACGCTGCTCGCCGACCTGGACAAGGAGGCCCTGTACCTCACCTGGCGGGGCCTCACCGAGGTGACCGACGACGATCTCTCGCGCACCACCACGCTCGTCGCCTCCGAGCCGCTCGACGGGCCGTCGCCGCCGCCGGAGCACTACCGGGAGATCCTCGAGCGGTTCGAGGCCGATCCGCTCGAGATCGAGCAGCAGATCGCGCCGGAGCTCAAGGAGGAGTGGAAGGCCCTGCAGGCGCTGGCGCGGAAGGGCGACGACGCGGCGCCGGCGGACGCGTCCGGGCTCGACCCGCTGTCGGCGCTGCTCAAGGCGCGGCTCGGCGACGCCGCCAAGCCGCAGCAGGACAAGATCCGCCGGGCCATGGCGGGGCTCGCGGGCATCGCCGTGCCGGGGGGGAAGGCCCTCGGCGGCCTGATCGCCGAGGCGCTGCGCAACCTGCCGCGGTCGTCGCAGGCGCTCCCGGCGCCGAGCGCGGACGCGCGGCCCGCGGTGACCGACGCGCAGCTCCGGACCGCCTTCCGGCGGGTCGCGCGGGCGGTGGAGGAGGCGAGGTCGCTGGCGGCCGCGCGCGGGGCGCAGGTCCCGGCGCTCGCGGCGTGGGACAAGCTCGCGAGCGACCCGAAGCTCGCGTCGATGGGCCTGTCCGCGGCCCCGCCGCGGCCGCCGGGGCAGCCCGGGCCGGGGAGCGACCTCTCCGGCCAGGACCTGAGCGAGCAGGACCTGAGCGGCGTCGACCTGACCGGCGCGAACCTCACCGGCGCCATCCTCACGGGCGCGAACCTCCGGGGCGCGAAGCTCGCCCGCGCGACGCTGAAGCAGGCGGTGCTGTTCGACGCCGACGTGCGGGACGCGGACTTCACGGGCGCGGACCTGAGCCTCGCGACGCTGCAGAGCGCGTGGGCAGAGCGCGCCGTCTTCCGCGGCGCCACGCTGGAGGGCGCCTCGTTCGACGGCGCGCGGCTCATGGGCGCCGATCTCTCGGAGAGCCAGGGGGCGCAGATCGTCTTCTCGCGGGCGGACATGACCGGGGCCACCGCGAGGGGGGCGAAGTGGACGATGGCGTTCCTGGAGGGCACCGCGCTCGAGCGCGCGGACTTCTCTCAGGCCTCGCTCATGCGGTGTTTCGTGTCGAAGGTGAGCGCGGCCTCCGCCACGTTCGCGGGCGCGACCCTCCTCGGCACGAGCTTCTCCGGCTCCGATCTGCGAGAGGCCGTGTTCGCGGGCGCGCGCGGCGAGGGCAGCGTGTGGCTGGGCGCGACCGTCACCGGCGCGGACTTCAGCCTCGCCGTGCTGACGAGCGCCCACTTCACCGAGGCCGTGGCCGACGGGGCGAGCTTCTTCGGCGCCAACGCGCGCGGAGCCCGGTTCGACCGGGCGAACCTCACGCGGGCCGATTTCACGCGCGCCAACCTGTTCGACGCGGACCTGCACAAGTCGCTCGTCCCGGAAGCGAAGTTCGTCGATGCGAACCTCTATGATGCAAAATTCTACCAGACCTCCGGCTCCGGCTGTGATTTCCGGGGGGCGAACCTGAAGCGCTCGACGCTGGAGCGGGATCGATGACGCCGGACGAGCTGAAGGCGCGGGTCCAGGCGGGCGAGGCGCTCGAGGGCCGGGCGCTCGGGGACATGGATCTGCGGGGCGCCGACCTCCGCAAGGCGCGGCTGCGCGGCGCGAAGCTCGGCCGGCTGCAGCTGGACGGCGCGGACCTGTCGGGCGCCGACCTCCGGGGGGCGCAGATCGCCTGGTGCGGGCTCCGCGGCGCGGACCTGTCGGGCGCCGATCTCGAGGGCGCCGCCGTGGCCCAGAGCGATCTCTCGGGCGCGAACCTCGCGGGCGCGAACCTCGCGGGCGCCCACCTGGTCCGCGGCCAGCTGGCCGGCGCCAACCTGAGCGGCGCGCGGATCCAGGGGGCCAACCTGGCCGAGTCGCGGCTCGCGGGGGCGGAGCTGTCGGGGGCGACCCTGTCGAACGCGCGGCTCGATCTCGCCGACCTGTCGGACGCCTCGCTCGACGGCGCGACGCTCGCGCACGCCTCGTTCGCGCGGGCGGACCTCTCGGGCGCCTCGCTGGTGCAGGCGCGGATCGAGGGCTCGTCGTTCGCCGAGGCGAGCCTCCGGCGGGCGGATCTCTCGGGCGCCGAGCTCGACACGGTGGTGTTCCTGAAGGCCGATCTCCGGGAGGCCGTGCTCCCGAAGAAGCTCACGAAGACGGTGTTCGACGGCGCGCGCCTCGGCCGGATCGATCTCTCCGGCGCGGACCTCGCGGGCGCGGCGCTGGAGGAGATGGACTTCGCCGGGGTGAGCTTCGAGAACGCGAACCTCACGCTGTCGTCGCTCCAGGGCACGAACCTCCGGGGCGCGAGCTTCCGAGGCGCGACGCTCGACCAGACGACGCTCGCGAACTGCGACCTCACCGGCGCGGATTTCCGGGGCGCGACGCTGAGGTCGTGCATGCTGTACGGGGCGCGGCTGCCGGGCGCGGATCTCTCGGGCAAGGACCTCGAGATGGTCGTCTTCACCGAGGCCGACCTCTCCGGCGCGAACCTGTCCGGGTCGCGGCTCGTGCGCTGCGTCCTGGAGCGGGCGGACCTCTCGGGCGCGGACCTGACCCGCGCGCTCGTCTCGCAGACCACGCTGCGGCTCGCCCGCGTGGAGGGCATCCGCTTCGAGAAGGCGATCTTCGATTGCGTGGACTTCTCCGGCGTGGACCTGACCCGCACGTCGCTCGCCGGACTGACCATCTCGCGGTGCTTCTTCGCGCTCGGCAACCTCTCGGGGATGGACCTGTCGGGGTGCGACCTGTCGAACTGCGATTTCACCGCGTGCAACCTGGAGCGCACCCGCCTGGAGGGCGCCATCCTGGCCAACGCGAACTTCAAGGAGGCGAACCTGCGGCACGCCACCCTGTCGGGCGCCATGGCGAAGACCGCCTTCTTCGGCGAGGGCACCCTCGCCGGCGCCGTGATGACGCAGGCGATGCTCCGCAACGCGATCTTCGTGAAGGCCGATCTCGCTGGGGCGAACCTCGCGGGGTCCGACCTCCGGGAGTCGCTGCTGACCGAGGCCCGCGCGGCCGGGGCGCTGTTCGTGGGCGTCAAGGCGCACTACGCCGATTTCTCGCACGCGGACGTCACCGGCGCCGACTTCACCGGCGCGGACCTGACGTGGGCGAACCTGCACCATGTCCGCGACGAGAAGGCGCGTTATCTCGACGCGAACCTCGCCACGGCGAGGCGCACGGACGTGGACCGGCTGGAGGCCGAGGCCTGGATGCCGCCAGAGCGGCGCTCGTAGAGGAGGAGCCATGTCGATGGGAGCGATGAAGGAGAGCGATCGCGCGGCGGCCGTGCGGGTGGACGCGCCGGGGGGCGAGGAGCACGCCGCGCGCGGCCGGGGCGCCGAGTTGCCCAGGATCGGCCTTGCGCGGGCCGGCGCCGCGGCGGAGGGCGAGGCGGGCCCGGGCCGGGCCGCGGCGCTCCCGCGGGAGTACCTGGGCCCGGCGCGGGTCACCTCGGCGGAGGCGGGCGCGATCGCGGTGGAGCTGCCGGGCGGCCAGCCGGTCGCGGTCCAGATGGCGCTCGCGCTCCCCTACGAGCCTGCGCTGGACGACACGCTGCTCGTCATCGGGCGGGACGACGCCTATTACGCGATCGGCGTGCTCCACGGGCGGGGGCGGTCGGTCCTGTCGCTCCAGGGCGACGTGGCGGTGCACGCGCGGGAGGGCGCGCTCTCGCTGTGCGGCGACAAGGGCGTCGAGATCCGGGGACCGGAGCTCGAGGTGCAGGCCGGCAAGATCCGGATGGTGGCCGACGCCGTGGTCCAGAAGTTCGCGTCGGTCTACCAGCGGGTGAGCGCGCTCCTGAGCGTCCAGGCCAGCGAGTCGCACACGGTGGTGGAGAAGACCTCGTTCACGAAGGCGAAGAACGCCACGATCCTGACCGAGGAGACGGTCACGGTGAACGGCAAGCAGATCCTCTTGGGCTAGGAGGCCGCGCGATGCTCCCTGCGAACAACAAGGCGGTCGGCCTGAGCGCCGGTTTTCCGGACGTGTGCCTGTCGCCGGTGCTCGGCCTGTTCCCCTTCCCCAACTTCAGCCCGAACGGGATGAAGTTCCCGTTCTCGTTCAACGTGTGGATCTCGATGGCGGCCGCCCTGCACCAGGGGTCGTTCAGCCCCATGACGGCGGGCGATCAGGCGGGCACGCTGCACCCGACGTTCATGGGGCAAGCGCGGTACACGCTCGGCTATTTCAAGATCCTCATCAACTACCTTCCGGGGACGATGCTGCTGTGCGTGAGGATCGGCAACAACTTCAACTGCATCCTCGGCATCCAGGTGTTGCCGAGCGCGGTGAACGTGTTCTTCGCCTACAACGCGGCGAGCGCAGGCGGCGCCCTGCCCGCCGGCGCCCCGCTCCCGGCGGACGTCGATGCGCTGGTCGCGTCGATCCACCCCTGCGGGGACGCGTCGCGCGTCGTCGATAGCGCCTGGATCGGGCCGGGGATCGGCTACCTGCGCATCCGCCGGTTCTCGCTGGACGTGCCGGCCCGGGTCCACGCGGCGCTCGGCGCGCTCGAGGCGGAGGGGCTGGAGACGCTCGTGCTCGATCTGCGCGACAACCCCGGCGGGGAGCTCACGGCGTTCCGCGAGCTCGCGGGCGACTTCCTGGAGCCGGGGAGCGTCGTCGCGCGGGCGATCGACGCGGACGGCGACGAGGTCGTGTACCGATCGAGCCACCGGAATCCGTGCCGCGCGCCGCTGTGGATCCTGGTGAATCGCGGCACGGCGTCGGCGGCGGAGCTCTTCGCCGGCTGCCTGCAGTGGCACGGGCGGGCGATCGTCGCGGGGGAGCGGACGTACGGCAAGGGGACGGCGCTGAAGGTCGCGGTCGATCCGGCGGAGCGCGCGCCGGTGCTCGCGCCGGCGGCGATGATGGTCCTGCCGGGCGGGGAGGCGATCCACGCGGTCGGCGTCCGGCCGGACGTCGAGCTGGGGAACGAGGCGACTGCGCCGGACGGGGTGCCGCCGTCATTGGCCCAGCTCTTCGCCAGAGTCACCTCGAATCCGTGAGCCGTCCGAGGCTGTACCCGTTCGAGTCGTAGCTGGCTCCGGCGCTGGTCCGGCGATGAAAGCGATGCCGCAGTTCGCCGGTGTCGGCCGTCATGGCCTCTTCGGCGTCCCGCCGACCAGGCGCCGCTCGAAGAGCCGCTGCAGCAGGCAGGAGAACAGGAGGAGGAGCCCGACGACGATCTTGGTCCACCAGGAGCTGAGCGTGCCCTCGAACATGATGAGGGTCTGGATGGTGCCGTAGATGAGCACGCCGAACAGGGTCCCGACCACCGTGCCGAAGCCGCCGGTCAGCAGGGTGCCGCCGATGACGACGGCGGCGATGGCGTCCATCTCCATCCCGCCGGCGTGCAGCGCGTAGCCGGACACCATGTAGAACGTGAAGGCGACGCCCGCCAGCGCCGAGCAGAACCCGCTCAAGGTGTAGATGAGCACCTTGGTCCTCGCCACCGGGAGGCCCATGAGCAGGGCGGATTGCTCGTTGCCGCCGATCGCGTAGACCGTGCGGCCGAAGCGCGTGTAGTGCGCGAGGTAGATCGCCGCGGCGAACAGCGCGAGCGCGATGATCACGTTCCACGTGATCGACGTGTCGAACAGGAACGGGATGCGATGCGACGAGACCGCGACGTAGAAGCCGTCGTGGATGGTGATCGAGTCGATGCTGATGAGGTAACAGAGCCCGCGGGTCAGGAACATGCCCGCCAGCGTGACGATGAAGGGCTGGACCTCGAAGTAGTGGATGACCACCCCCATCGCGAGGCCGATGCCCGCGCCCATGGCCAGGACGAGCGGGATGACCGCCGCCGGGCTGACGCCGTGCTTCTCGACGAGCGACGCCGAGACCATCGTGGTCAGCGCGATGACCGAGCCGACCGAGAGGTCGATCCCGCCAGAGAGGATGACGAAGGTCATCCCGACGGCCGCGATCGCCAGGAACGCGTTGTCGATGAAGAAGTTGAGGAACACCTGCAGCGAGAAGAACCCGTCGAACAGGCAAGATCCGGCGCCGAACATGAGCACGAACAGGCCGATGGTGACGGCGAGGGGCAGGTGCCTCGGGTTCAACCGGAGCGACGGCCTGGTCACGGCTGCGGTGTTGCCCGTCACGGCTGCGGTGTCCATCATGGAACGGCCACTCTCCCGGCCCGCTGCCTCCCAAGGAGGCCTCTGACCTTCTGCGATTGCAGGATGCTGACCACGAAGACGACGAGCGCCTTCACCACCAGGTTGACCTCGGGCGGGACGCCGACCGCGTAGATCGTGGTGGTGAGCGTCTGGATGATGAGGGCGCCGACGACGCTCCCCGCCAGCGTGAACTTGCCCCCGGCGAGCGACGTCCCGCCCAGGACCACCGCCAGGATGGCGTCGAGCTCGAAGAGCAGGCCCGCGTTGTTGCCGTCGGCGCTCTTGACGTTCGAGCTCACGATCAGCCCCGCGATGCCGGCGCACAGGCCGCACACCGCGTAACAGGCGAAGGTGATCGAGCGCGCGCGGATCCCGGCGAGCCGCGAGGCGACCGGGCTCATGCCGATCGCCTCGACGAACATGCCGAGCGCGGTTTTGCGGGCCAGGAACCCGAGGACGGCGCCCACGCCCGCCACGATGAACAGCGACGCCGGGACGCCCAGCAAGAAGCCGTTCCCGATGGCATGGTACGGGCTGTAGTAGATCGTGATGATCTGGCCGCCCGTGATGAGCTGGGCGATGCCCCGGCCCGTGACGAGCAGGATCAGGGTCGCGATGATCGGCTGCATGCCGACCATCGACACGAGCGCGCCGTTCCACATGCCGCAGGCCAGCGCCGCGCCCAGCGCGGCGGCGAGGACGAGCGGCAGCGGAACCTGGGTCACGTCCGCCATGCCGGCCCCGCCGCCCAGCGAGAGCTGGCCGCCGATCAGCGCGGCCGCGACCGCGCCCGAGATGGCGACGACCGCGCCGACCGAGATGTCGATCCCGTGGGTGGCGATCACCAGGGTGAGCCCCATGGCGATGATCATGAGCGGCGACGCGCGGTTCAGGATGTCGATGACGCTGCCATACAGGTGGCCGTCCTTGACCGTGATCGCGAAGAACTGCGGGTTGTTGACGAGGTTGAACAGGAGGAGCAGGCCGAGCATCGCCAGCGGGAAGGAGATGCTCCTCCCGGCGAGCCGGCGCAGGGAAGCCGCCGCCGCGCTCACGCGTGCCCCCCGGCGATGATCTGGTACACCCCCTGCTCGTCGGCGTCGCCCGCGTCGAGCTCCGCCACCTTGCGCCGGTCGCGCAGGACGACGACCCGGTCCGAGTAGCGCAGCGCCTCGGCCATCTCCGAGGAGACGAGCACCACCGCCATGCCCCGATCGCACAGCTCCATGACCTGCCCCATGATCTCGCCCTTGGCCGCCACGTCGATGCCGCGGGTCGGCTCGTCGAGGATGAGCATGCGCGGATCGGTCGCCAGCCACCGGGCGAGGAGCGCCTTCTGCTGGTTCCCGCCGCTCAGCTTGCAGACGGGCACCTCCGCGTCGGCCGCCGCGATGCCGAGCCGCTCGATGTAGCCGCGGGCGATGCTGTCCTGCCGAGCCCGGGACAGGTTGCGGAACATGCCGCGCTTCGCCTGGAGGGCGAGGACGATGTTCTCGCGCAGCGAGAGGTCGCCGATGATCCCCTCGGACTTCCGGTCCTCGGGGCAGAACGCGAGCCCGTGCGCGATCGCGTCGAGCGGCGAGCGGATGTGCGCCTCGGCGCCGTCGATCTCGATGGTGCCCTGGTCCGCCTGGTCGACCCCGAACAGGAGCCGCGCCGTCTCCGTCTTCCCGGCGCCCAGGAGGCCCGCGAGGGCGAGCTCCTCCCCCGCCCTCACCTCGATGTCGATGTCATGGACCGAGCCCTTCTTGCCGAGGCCGCGCGCCCGCAAGAGCGGCGCGTCCCCGCCCGCCGGCCGCTCCGCCCGGGGGCGCTCGGCCCGGGTCGGGCCTTCGTCCTGCACCTCGCGCCCGACCATCCGCGTGATGAGCTGCATCCGCGACAGCTCGGCGGTCGGGTACTCGCCGACCAGCTGCCCGTTCCTCAGCACCGTGATCCGGTCGGAGATCTCGAACAGCTGATCGAGGAAGTGCGAGATGAACAGGATCGCCATCCCCTGCGCCTTGAGGCGCCGGATGATCGAGAACAGCACCCGGACCTCGTCCTCGGCCAGGCTCGACGTCGGCTCGTCGAGGATGAGGATCTTGGCCCTGGCGGTCAGCGAGCGGGCGATCGCGACGATCTGCTGGACGGCGAGCGAGAAGTCGGAGAGCGGCGCGGTGACGTCGATGTGAACGTTCAGATCCTCGAGCGCGGCGGCGGCCCTCCGGTGCATCTCCCCCCACCGGAGGGCGTACGGGCTCGAGCCCTCCCGGCCGAGGCAGATGTTCTCGGCGACCGACAGGTTGGTGCAGAGGTTCACCTCCTGGAACACCGCGCTGATGCCGAGCTTCTGCGCCTCGAGCGGGCTCGTCGGCCTGATCTCCCGGCCTTCGAGGAGGATGTGCCCGCTGTCCGCGGTGTGGACGCCGGTGAGGACCTTGACCAGGGTCGACTTGCCGGCGCCGTTCTGCCCCATGAGGGCGTGCACCTCGCCCGGCAGCAGGCGGAAGTCGACCGACTGGAGCGCCTGCACTCCGGAGAACCGCTTGGAGATCGTCTTCATTTCGAGCATGGGCACGGCCTCGCTCATCATCGCACACCTCCTCCCGGTCCCCGCGCCGAGATCTCCGTCGCGCTCAGTACTTGCGCTTCGGGAACTCCGCGGCGGCGCTCTCCATCGGGAAGACGCCCTCCTCGGTCACGATGCGCTTCGGCAACGTCTTGCCGGCCACGAGGTCGTTCACCGCGCTCATGAGCTGCGGCCCGAGCAGGGGGCTGCACTCGACCGTCACGTTGAGCTTGCCGGCCATCATCGCCTCGAACGCGCCCTTCACCGCGTCGATCGAGATGATCAGGATGTCCTTGCCGGGCTTCATGCCGGCCTCCTCGATGGCCTGGATCGCGCCGATCGCCATGTCGTCGTTGTGGGCGTAGAGGACGTTGATGTTCTTCCCCTCCGCCTTGAGGAACGCCTCCATGACCTCCTTGCCCTTGGCGCGGGTGAAGTCTCCCGTCTGCGAGCGGAGGATCTTGAAGTTCGGCTTGTCCTTGATGATCTCCTCGAACCCCTTCTTCCGGTCGATGGCGGGGGCGGAGCCGACCGTGCCCTGCAGCTCGACGATGTTGACGGTGCCCTGCTGGTCCTTCGTCTTCTCGACCAGCCACTTCGCCGCGCGGCGGCCTTCCTCGACGAAGTCCGACCCCATGAAGGTGACCCAGAGGCTGTCGTCCTTCGTGTCCACGGCGCGATCGGTCAAGATGACCGGGATCTTGGCCGCCTTGGCCTCGCGCAGGACGGGCTCCCAGCCGGTCTCGACCACGGGCGAGAAGGCGATGACGTCCACCTTCTGGGCGATGAACGACCGGATGGCCTTGATCTGGTTCTCCTGCTTCTGCTGCGCGTCGGAGAACTTGAGCTCGATCCCTGCCTCCTTGGCGGCCTCCTCGATCGACTTCGTGTTCGCCGTCCGCCACTCGCTCTCGGCGCCGATCTGCGAGAACCCCAGCGTGATCTTCTTCTTCTCCGACTGACAACCCAACCCACCCAGGATCACCGATAGTCCAGTCAGGACCATCACCGCGACGGCGACAACACGGCTCCTCTTCATGGCGCAGCTCCTTTCCGCTCCATCCTATGCACATCTCGTCCGCGGGACGCTCGCTCTTCGTCGCCCCGCGGTGTCCGGCCTCACTTCTGGCCGTAATACGCGCCCTTGCCGTGCTTCCGCTCGAAGTGCTTGCGCACGAGCGCGTCCGGGAGGCGCGCGGCGCCCGGGTGGATGGCGCGGGTGATGAACGCCATCCGCGCGATCTCCTCGAGCACCGCCGCGTTGTACACCGCCTTGTCGGCGTCCTCTCCCCACGCGAAGGGGGCGTGTCCCGCCACCAGCACCATCGGCGTGTGGAGCGGGTTCCGCTCCGCGAAGCACTCGAGGATCTGCCTGCCGGTCTCGGTCTCGTAGTCGCCCTGCACGGCGTCCGGCCGCATCACCGCGGTGCACGGCACGTCCTCGGCCAGGTGATCGGCGTGGGTCGTACCGTAGATCGGGATCGGCATGCCCGTCTGCGCCCAGCCGGTCGCGTAGGTCGAGTGGGTGTGGACGACGCCGCCCACCCCGCGGAAGTTCGCGTAGAGGACGATGTGCGTCCGGGTATCCGAGGAAGGTCGGAGTCGGCCCTCGACCACCTTTCCCTCGAGATCGACGACCACCATGTCGTCGATCGACAGCCGGTCGTACGGCACGCCGCTCGGCTTGATGGCCAGGACGCCCCGGTCGCGATCGAACGCCGAGACGTTGCCGAACGTGTAGATCGCGAGCCCTCGGCGCGGGATCTCCAGGTTCGCCGCCCAGGCCCGCTCTCGCAGCTCTCGGTAGGTCGCGCTCACGTCACGTCCCTCAGCGCGACAGCCGGTAGGAGAGGTCGTTCCAGCGCAGCTCGTTCTTCAGCGCGTGGATCTCGGTCCCGACCCCGATGCGGATCAGCTCCACGCCGGCGATCGACGCGAAGTCCTCCAGGTGCTCCATCGTCACGGCGCGGCTGTGCGCGCAATGATGAGCGCCGCCCGCGAGGATCCAGGCCTCGCACGCGCGCTTGAAGTCCGGCTTCGGGATCCACACCGCGCGCGCCACGGGCAGGTTCGGCATCTCCTCCTCGGGCGGCACCGCCTCGAGCTCGTTCGCGACCATCCGCATGCGGCCGCCCAGATCGATCATGGCCACGTTCACGGCCGGACCGGTCCCGGAGTCGAAGACCAGCCGACACGGGTCCGATTTGCCGCCGATGGAGAGCGGGTGGATCTCCAGCGACGGCCTCCCCGCGGCGATCGTCGGGCAGATCTCGAGCATGTGGGCGCCGAGGACCCGCTCCTTCCCGTCGACGAGGTGATAGGTGTAGTCCTCCATGAACGAGACGCCGCCGCGCAGCCCGGTCGCCATGACCTTCAGCGCGCGGACGAGGCCGCACGACTTCCAGTCGCCCTCGGCGCCGAAGCCATAGCCGTCGGCCATGAGCCGCTGCACCGCGAGGCCGGGGAGCTGCTTGAGCCCGTGCAGGTCCTCGAAGGTCGTCGTGAACCCGCCGAAGCCGCCCTCCTTCAGGAAGGTGCGCAGCGCCGCCTCCTGCCTCGCCGCGTAGCGCAGATCGTTGCGGCGCGCGCCGCCCTTCCTCAGGGCGGGAGCGACCGAGTACGCCTCGTCGTACTCCGCCACCAGCCGATCGACCTCGGCCTCGTCCACGTCCGCGATCCGCCCGACCAGATCGCCCACGCCGTAGCCGTTCACCGCCCACCCCAGCTTGACCTGCGCCTCGACGCGGTCCCCGCCGGTGACGGCCACCTCGCGCATGTTCATGCCGCCGAAGCGGGCGATCTTGAGCCGCCGCGCGTCCAGCATCGCGCATGCCGCGCGCGCCCAGACGTCGAGCCTGGCGAGCACGTCCTCGTCCTTCCAGTGCCCGACCACGACCTTCCGCTCGATGCGCAGGCGCGCGCCGATGTACCCGAACTCGCGGTCCCCGTGGGCGGACTGGTGCAGGTTCATGAAGTCCATGTCGATGCTCCCCCAGGGGAGCTCGCGCCCGTGCTGCGTGTGCAGGTGAGCGATCGGCTTCTCCAGCCGCGTGAGCCCCGCGATCCACATCTTCGCGGGCGAGAACGTGTGCATCCACGTGATCACGCCGGCGCACCGCGGCGTCGCGTTCGCCTCGCGGCACACGGCGAGGATCGCCTCGGGGCTCTTCAGCGTCGGCTTCCAGACGACCTTGACCGGGAGCTTGCCCGAGGCGTCCAGGTACCCGGCGATCTCCCGCGCGTGCTCGGCGACCTGCTTCAGCGTCTCCTCGCCGTAGAGGTCCTGGCTGCCGGTCAAGAACCAGACTTCGAAGCTCTCCCGAAGATCCTGCATCGCGATACCGCTCATTGCGTCAGCTCCTCTTCCACGAACGATCCGAGCTCGACATAATCCCTGTACAGCGCGTCATAGAGCCTGGCGCGCGCGGGATCAGGTCGATAACGGGCCTCGGTCCCGGAGGACATCGCGCGTTGCGCGTCCTCGATCGTGGCGTGCAGGCCCGCCGCCGTCGCGGCGAACATCGCCGCTCCCAGGGCGACCGGCTGCTCGCCGGCGCGGACCTCGACGGTCATGTCGAGCACGTCCGCGAGGACCTGCATGGTCAAGGGGCTCTTGCGCGCGACCCCTCCGATACCGATGATGCCGTCGATGCGGATCCCCTGCGCGCGGAAGCGCTCGACGATGGCGCGCGAGCCGAAGGCGATCGCCTCGACCAGCGCGCGGTAGATCCGCGGCGCGTCGGTGCCCAGATCCAGGCGGGCGATCGCCCCCTGGAGCCGCTGGTCCGCGTCCGGCGTCCGCCGCCCGTTGAACCAGTCGAGCGCGACGACGGAGCTCCGCGACGGCGGGATCTCCGCGGCGGCCTTGTCCAGCTCGGGGATGATCCGGTCCATGATCGCGTCGGCGAGCGCCGCCCGGCGCGGATCGCCGGCCCCCGGGGCGTCCGGCTGGATCGCGAGGAGCGGCCAGCTGAGCAGCTGCTTGAACCACGCGAAGACGTCGCCGAAGGCGGACTGCCCTGCCTCGTAGCCGATCGCGCCGGGGAGGATCGAGCCGTCCACCTGGCCGCAGATCCCGGCGACAAGGACCTCGGGCGCGTCCGTCTTCGGGGCGACGAGCATATCGCACGTGCTCGTGCCCATGACCTTGAGCAGGTGGTGAGGCTGGATGTCGCCGCCCACCGCGCCCATGTGCGCGTCGAAGGCGCCGACGCCCACGACGACGTCCGCCGGGATCCCGAGCGTCGCGGCCCACGCGGGCGAGATCGTCCCGAAGGGCGCGTCCGCGGTGAAGGTGCGCGAGCCGAGGGTCGCCCTGAGCGCGGGCAAGCGCGGGCTCAGCCTCGCCAGGAAATCGCTCGACGGATACCCGTCGAACTCCGGGTGCCACATGGCCTTGTGGCCCGCGGCGCAGCGGCTCCGCCGGATCCGCCCGAGATCCTCGGTGCCGGTGAGGACCGCGGGGATCCAGTCGCAGTGCTCGAGGATGGTGACCGCCGCGCGCGCCACCGCCGGGTTGCTCTCGACGACGTGGAGCGCCTTGGCCCAGAACCACTCGGAGGAGTAGACGCCCCCCGAGAACTTCGTGTAATCCGGGCCGCCCCAGGTGCGGGCGAGCTCGTTGATCCGCGCCGCCTCGGCCACGGCGGTGTGGTCCTTCCAGAGGATGAACATCGCGTCCGGATCCTCTTCGAAGCCAGGGAGCAGCGAGAGCGGCCTGCCCTTCGCGTCGGCCAGGACCGGCGTGGAGCCGGTGGTGTCGACCGAGATCCCGCGCACGCGCGCGGCCACGTCGCCGCCCGCCTGCTCCAGGGCCGATCGGATCGACGACTCCATCGCAGCCAGGTAGTCGAGCGGATGCTGGCGGAACCGGTGCTCGCGCGGGTCGCAGTAGCGACCTTGCGCCCAGCGCGGGTAAGGCGCGACCGCTGCCCCCGCGAGCGCGCCGTCGCGCGCGTCCACGACGACCGAACGGACGGAGTCGGTGCCGAAATCGATCCCGATGACGAACGTCCCAGTGCTCATGGCGACCTGCTCATGGCGAAGCCGAAGTGATGATGTTTCAATGTGAACGTTAACATCTTCGGTGTCAACAACAATCGCCGAGCCGCTGCTGCGCGGCGGCTCGGGTCCCGGCGCGGGCGAGCTCGTCTGGCCGGCGCGTCGAGCGCGGCGCAGCGATCACTGGAACTGGAAATAATCCAGGTTGAACAGCGGATCCGACCCGCTGCCGGTGAAGCGTAGACAGATATCGTGGACTCCTGGCGGAACCTGAGCCGCGCACTCGACATCCTTCCACGCCTGCCAGCCTCCCGTGGGGCTGACCGCGCACACGCCGATGCGCTCGCCGGGGGTGTCGGTGAACCCCTCGCAGCCGCCCAGCAGCACCTCGATCGAGCCGCCAGCGGTCGAGCCCGACGCTACGCGCGCACGGAAGCTCTCCGCGCCGCGGCCGAAGTCGAGCTGCGAGTACCCGATCCAGTCCTTGTCGTTGATCCAGGCCACGGCGACCCCGGCCCGCGCGCCGCCCTCTTCCACGACGTCGACCTCGATGCCGCGCTGAGCGGCCATGGTCTCCGCTTCCATGCGGGCGCGCGCGTTGACGCTCTTCAGCTGAGCCACCCTGCCCTTCGTGGCGGAGACCTGGACGATCTTGCCTTGCGCGTCGTACGTCAGGTTGTCGACCGTGATGCTGCGCTGGTAGTTCGAGAAGCCGTCGCGCTTCGCGAGCACGCGGTTGTGGAAGAAGATGTACCAGTTGCCCTGGTACTCGACGATCGAGTGGTGGTTGTTATCGCCGTTGTTGTCGGCCGGGCTCGGCAGGATGGTCCCTGCGTAGGTGAAGCCGGTCATCGGGTTGTCGCTCATCATGTAATCGATGTACGCCGCGTGGCCCGTGAAGTCGGTCGAGTACGAGAAGTAGTATTTCCCGTCGCGCTTGTGCATGAACGACGCCTCGAAGAAGGCCGGCGCCCGGATGGTCGTCGCCGACGCGTCCGCGAGGCTGATCATGTCCCGGCCGAGGCGCATGACGCGCGCGTTGTCGCCGGTGCCGGTCGGACCTCCGCCGAAATAGAGGTACGCCTGGCCGTCATCGTCGATGAAGCACGTGGGGTCGAAGAGCCAGTCCACGTCCCCGACGCCCGGCGTGCTCCGCGAGATGAGCGGCTTGCCCAGCGCCTCCTTGAACGGGCCGCCCGGCTTGTCGGAGACCGCGACCCCGATCCCGCTCCCCGAATCCGGGAAGTACAGATAGTATTTTCCGTTAGCCTCGCTGTAGCAGCAGTCCGGGGCGTACAGGTACCTGGCCCACGTGTCCTTCGCGGCCAGCGCGACCCCGTGATCCTGCCAGTTCACGAGGTCGTCCGACGAGAAGACGTGGTAGTCGACCATCGAGTAGCCCGACTGATCGTCCGGGTCGTGGGACGCGTAGATGTACACGCGCCCTTCGAACACGTGCGCCGATGGATCCGCCGTGAAGATGTGGCTCACGATGGGGTTCCGGGCGTACCCGTTCGCCACGCCGGGGGGATCTCCGCCGCCGGCGCCGCCGCCGCCGGTCGCATCGGCCCCGCCCGTCGTCGCGCCCCCGCCGGCGCCGCCTGTCGTGGAGACGGCGGCGCTGACCGTCGAGGCGCCGCCGGTGCTGACGGTCGTGCCCTCCGCGGAGCCGCCCTGACCTCCTCCCGTCGAGGTCCCCGGGGTGTCGAGGGGTCCGGCGCAGCTCGGCGCCGAGAGGGCAGCTGCAAGCATCAGCGAAGAACGAGCGAGTCTCCTCATGATCATCGTGGCTCCTGGTCCGCGCCTCGCCCGCCCCTCCCGCGCTCGGCTGGGCTGCGCCCGCGACGACGACCGGACGGCATCGGTGCCGGGACGGGCCCAGCAGCGACGGTCCCGGCGCGCATGACGGCCCGATCGGGGCAAAGCCGAAGGATGAGGCTCCATTGTGAACGTTCACATGGCCGAAGTCAACCCCGATCCGGCCCGCCGCTGCCGAGGCCGGGGGGGCAGGCGGCGGCTGGCGCATCGCCCCTGGAGCGGCGCGTCAAGCGGGCGAGCGCCGGGCCACGGTCATGTTCGATGTGGATTCCAATCCGCCCGTTCACGACTAAGCTCCGGCCCCGATGGCTGAGAACTCCCCTCCAGAGCGGCGCGTCAAGCGAGGCGGGCGCCGCGCCGCTGTCATGGTCGATGTGGCCAAGCTCGCCGGCGTCTCGCACCAAACCGTCTCGCGGGTCCTGCACGACAGCCCCCACGTGCACCGCGAGACGCGGGAGCGCGTGCTCGAAGCGATCCGCCAGCTCGACTACCGCCCGAGCTCCGTGGCGCAGGCGCTCGTCACCGGGCGCTCGCGGACGCTGGGCGTGGTCAGCTTCGACACGACGCTCTACGGGCCGGCGTCGACGCTCCTCGGGCTCGAGGAGGCGGCGCACGACGCCGGGTACGGCGTCAGCATCGCCAGCGTCAAGTCCCTCAGCCGCGCGTCGGTGGTGGAAGCGGTGAAGCGGCTGTGCGACCAGGGCGCCGACGGCGTCGTGGTCATCGCCCCGCAGCGGTCGGCGGTGGACGCGCTCCGCCACATCACCTCCGACGTGCCGGTGGTCGCCGTCGAGGGCGGGCCGGACGACTCGATCCCGGTGGTCGCCGTCGACCAGCACGGCGGCGCGGCGGCCGCGACCCGCCACCTCCTCGACCTGGGCCACCGGACGGTGTGGCACGTCGCCGGTCCGCCCGACTGGCTCGAGGCCGACCAGCGCGTCGACGGCTGGCGTTCGACGCTGGTCGCCGCCGGCGTCGAGCGGACCCCTCTCCTGCGCGGCGACTGGAGCGCCCGCTCGGGGTACGAGCTCGGCCCGCAGCTGGTGCGCACGCCGGGCGTCACCGCCGTGTTCGTGGCCAACGACCAGATGGCGCTCGGCCTGCTCCGGTTTCTCCACGAGGTCGGGCGCGACGTGCCGAAGGACATCAGCATCGTCGGCTTCGACGACATCCCGGAGGCGGCCTACTTCACGCCGCCGCTCACCACCGTGAACCAGGATTTTTCCGCGCTCGGGAGAAGGTGCCTCCACCTCTTGCTCGGTCAGATCGAGAGCGGCCAGCGCTCCTATGCGCACGTCGTTGTCGAGACAAAGCTGGTCGTGCGCAAGAGCACGGCCGCGGCCCCCCGGGACCGCTGAGCGCGTACGGGCCTCCAGCGTAGGCCCGCCGGCCCGGCCCCCCACCGGGTCCGAGGGCGGACGCGCCGTCATTTTTGTTTGACATCGCCCATGTGAACGTTCACATTCCCTCCAGGGGTATTCTTTCGCTTTGCCCCGGAGGCGGCCGCCGTGCGTACCCGGGCCCTCCGTCCTTGGGATCGGGATCGATCTGCGCGCCGACGCCGCTCGCACGGTCGTCGCGCAAACGATCGCTGACAGTGATCGACGTTCTGCCCAGGTCTCGCCGGGCGAAGTGCGGTTCGAGGTGCGAGCAGCAGCGCTGAGGCATGATCGCCCGATGTGGGCTGCCGTGCGTCGTCACTCCCTTACGTTTTCGGAGAGCAAGATGAAGAAGCCGTGCTGGCACGAGCTCCGTACTTCAAGAGAGATCGCCGCTGTGTGCACGCTCGCGTTCGCGGCCGCGTGCACGGGCACGCTGGGTGACTCGGCGGACGGCGATGAGGACCCCCCCGCCGGAAGCGATGGACCGTCGGCGGGCTCGACCCCTCCGAAGTTCCAGCCGGCGGCCGGGATGCTGCGCCGTTTGACGAGAACGCAGTTCCGCAACGCGGTGCGCGACGTGTTCGAGGTGGAGGTCGATGTCAATAAGCTCGACGCCGACAGCTGGAACGGGAATTTTGCGGTCATCGGCGCAGCGACCGTCGTGACCTCGGAACGAGGCGTCGAGCAGTACCACACGGCCATCGAGGACGCCGTGAACACGGTGTTCGCGGATTCCGCGAAGCGGGACCGGTTCATCGGCTGCGCGCCCAGCGGAGCGCGGGACGACGCTTGCGTGCGCGGTTTCATCGAGACGCTGGGGCTCCGAGCGTGGCGCCGCCCGCTCGAGGCCACGGAGGTCGACCGGCTCGCGGGGGTCGCCGCGACGGCCGCGACCGAGCTCGGCAGCGCCGTCGAGGGTGCCCGCTGGGCGACGGTCGCCCTCTTCACGTCGCCGAACTTCCTGTATCGCCCGGAGCTCGGAGCGCCGAGCGCCAACGGGTCGCTCCGCTTGACGGGCTACGAGATGGCCTCCCGGCTCGCGTTCCTGGTGTGGAACAGCCTGCCGGACAAGGAGCTGCTCGACCAGGCCGCCAGCGGCGTCCTCGAGACGGTGGAGGGGGTCCGTGAGGCGGCGACGCGGCTGCTCGACGCGCCCGCCGGACGCGAGGCCGTCGGCGCTTTCGCCGAGGAGTACATGCGGCTCGAACGAATCGGCACGCAGGCCAAGGACACGGCGCTATTCCCGGAGTACGGCCACGCGCTGCAAGAGGCGATGGTCCGCGACATGCGAGGTACCTGGGAGGTCCTCGCGTTCGACGATCAGGCGAGCGCGCTCGACCTGTTCTCGACCACGAAGGTCGTCGTCAACACGGAGCTCGCCCAGCTCTACGGCCTCGACACGACCGGCCTCAGCGCGAACAGCTTCGAGGTCCGCTCGTTGCCGGCGGACGGCCCGCGCCTCGGGATCCTCAGCAAGGCGGGCTTCCTCTCGCAGTTCGCGAACCAGAAAGAGGGCTCCCCCACCCTGCGCGGCAGGTTCATGAGCGAGGCCCTTTTGTGCAAGACCATCCCGTTGCCCCCCGGCGACATCAACATCGTGCTCCCGGAGCCGTCTGCGGATAAGCCCCTCACCAAACGTCAGCGGCTCGAGCTCCACCGGACCGACCCCACCTGCGCCGGCTGCCACGCGTACATGGACCCCTTGGCCCTGCCGCTCGAGAACTTCGACGCGATCGGCCGCTACCGCACGACCGACCACGGCCTGCCGATCGACCCGAGCGGCGCGTTCGACAAGCAGCCGGTCGCCGACGCGCGCGAGCTCGGCGAGGCCATCGGCGCCAACGACAAGGTCGCGCAATGCCTCGTCCGCAAGTACTACTCGTATGCGGCGGGGCACGAAGAGCGGGACGTCGACGGCAGCGTCGTCAACGAGCTGACCACCTCGTTCGAGGCGTCGGGGTTCCAGCTGCGCGAGCTGGTCATCGACGTCGTGACGAACAAAGCCTTCTCGTCCGTCGCCCCCCAACCCTAATCGCACGGTGTTCCCCATGACGACCAAAGCTCTGAATCGACGAGCGGTACTCCGGGGCATGCTGGCGACGGGCGCCGCCGTCACCATCCCGCTCCCCCTGCTGGAGATCATGCTGAACCAGAGCGGCACGGCGTACGCTCAATCGAATACCCCGGTCTCGCCGCTCTACGTCACCTGGTTCTTCGGGAACGGCACGCTGCCCGGCCGCTGGAAGCCGGCGCGCACGGGCTCCGGCTCGGCCTGGGAGCTCAGCCCAGAGCTCCAGCCGCTCGCGGGCGTCAAGTCGCACCTCACGGTGATCAGCGGCCTCGAGAACAAGCTCGTCGTGTCCGGCCTCGAGCACCCCTCGGGGTCGGCGGGGGCCACGACCGGCGCGCCGCTCGGCGGTAACGCCGTGCGGGCCGCCTCCATCGACCAGATCGTCGCGGACTCCATCTCGGCGGGGGCGCCGTACCGCTCTCTCGAGGTGGGCGTGACGCCGGCGACGCCGAACGGCCCTCAGGACTCGCTGCACACGGTCTCGCACCGGGGGCCGAACTCGCGCAACAACCCGGAGTTCGACCCGAAGGCCGTGTTCAACCGGTTGTTCATGGGCACATCGCCCGCGCCCACCGACCCGCGAGCGGAGCAGGCCGCGAAGCTCGCGAGGGTCCGGAAGAGCGTGCTCGACTCCGTCCTGGAAGACGGCGCGAGCCTGCAGCAGCGGCTCGGGGCGGCCGACAGGCAACGCGTGGAGCAGCACCTCGAGTCGATCCGCGCCATCGAGCGGCGCCTCGAGACCACGGCCCCCGGCGACGGCACGCCGACGGCGTGCAGCAGCCCGGCGGCCCCCGCCGTCGGCAAGGATATGCAGAGCGAAGCCCCCCCGGCGGTCAACACCGCCATGGTCGAGCTCTCGGCGCTCGCGCTCGCCTGCGAGAGGACCCGCGTGCTCTCGTTCATGTTCTCGCTGCCCGCCGCGCACGTCTACTACCGGCACCTCGCGCAGGACATGAACGACGACTTCCACGACACCATCTGTCACGGGGATCCCGGCGATCAATCGAGCCAGCCTCGCGTCGACAAGGGCGTGATTTACACGATGCGCTGCCTGAACGAGTTCTTGACGAAGCTCAAGAACACGCCGCACGGCAGCTCGAACCTGCTCGACAGCTCGCTCGTGTTCGTCACGTCCGACACCGCCTGGGGCAAGGTGCACGAGAGGACGGAATGGCCGGTGCTCTTCGCGGGGAAAGCCGGGGGGCGGCTGCGCGGCGACGAGCACCACAACTTCCCCGGCGACAACCTGAGCAAGGCGCTCCTGACGGTGGCCCAGATCACGGGCTCGAAGGCGACCGAGTTCGGCCTCGACGCGGGGCGGGTCACGTCACCGCTCCAAGGCATCCAGGTCTGAGCGCGGCGCAGCTCGGAGCGGGCGCTCCGTCCGCGCTCGCCAACACGTCACCCCTCATCGCACGGTATTCCCCATGACGATCAAAGCTTTGAACCGACGAACGGTACTCCGGGGCATGCTGGCGACGGGCGCCGCCGTCACCATCCCGCTCCCTCTGCTGGAGATCATGCTGAACCAGAGCGGCACGGCGTACGCTCAGTCGAACGCCCCGGTCTCGCCGCTCTACGTCACCTGGTTCTTCGGGAACGGCACGCTGCCCGGCCGCTGGAAGCCGGCGCGCACGGGCTCCGGCTCGGCCTGGGAGCTCAGCCCAGAGCTCCAGCCGCTCGCGGGCGTCAAGTCGCACCTCACGGTGATCAGCGGCCTCGAGAACAAGCTCGTCGTGTCCGGCCTCGAGCACCCCACGGGGTCGGCGGGGGCCACGACCGGCGCGCCGCTCGGCGGCAACGCCGTGCGGGCCGCGTCCATCGACCAGATCGTCGCGGATATCATCTCGGCGGGGGCGCCGTACCGCTCTCTCGAGGTGGGATTGACGCCCGCGACGCCGGGAGGCCCTCAGGACTCGCTGCACACGGTCTCGCACCGGGGGCCGAACTCGCGCAACAACCCGGAGTTCGACCCGAAGGCCGTGTTCAACCGGTTGTTCATGGGCACATCGCCCGCGCCCACCGACCCGCGAGCGGAGCAGGCCGCGAAGCTCGCGAGGGTCCGGAAGAGCGTGCTCGACTCCGTCCTGGAAGACGGCGCGACCCTGCAGCAGCGGCTCGGGGCGGCCGACAGGCAACGCGTGGAGCAGCACCTCGAGTCGATCCGCGCCATCGAGCGGCGCCTCGATACCACGGCCCCCGGCGACGGCACGCCGGCGGCGTGCAGCAGCCCGGCGGCCCCCGCCGTCGGCAAGGACGTGCAGAGCGAAGCCCCCCCGGCGGTCAACACCGCCATGGTCGAGCTCTCGGCGCTCGCGCTCGCCTGCGAGAGGACCCGCGTGCTCTCGTTCATGTTCTCGCTGCCCGCCGCGCACGTCTACTACCGGCACCTCGCGCAGGACATGAACGACGACTTCCACGACACCATCTGTCACGGGGATCCCGGCGATCAATCGAGCCAGCCTCGCGTCGACAAGGGCGTGATTTACACGATGCGCTGCCTGAACGAGTTCTTGACGAAGCTCAAGAACACGCCGCACGGCAGCTCGAACCTGCTCGACAGCTCGCTCGTGTTCGTCACGTCCGACACCGCCTGGGGCAAGGTGCACGCGAGGACGGAATGGCCGGTGCTCTTCGCGGGGAAAGCCGGGGGGCGGCTGCGCGGCGACGAGCACCACAACTTCCCCGGCGACAACCTGAGCAAGGCGCTCCTGACGGTCGCCCAGATTATGGGCTCGAAGGCGACCGAGTTCGGCCTCGACGCGGGGCGGGTCACGTCACCGCTCCAAGGCATCCAGGGCTGAGCGCGGCGCAGCTCGGAGCGGGCGCTCCGTCCGCGCGCGGCCGCAGGGCCGGGCACGGCCGGCCAGCGCCGGCGGCGCCGGCTCGGTCGCTCAACGGGCGGCGCGCGGGCGCTCCTTGCGCCGGAGCGCGTGGGCGATGCCGCTCTGCAAGCTGCTCAGCGTGACGATGCCGGAGAGGTCCGCGCCGAGCTCGATCAGGGCCCTCGCCACCTCCGGGCGGATGCCCGTGAGCACCACGCGCGTGCCGAGCATCTGGGCGGCGCGCGCGGTCCGCGTCAGCGCGCCGGCGACGAGCGCGTCGACGGCGCGCACGCCGGTGATGTCCAGGAGCGCGGTGTGGGCGCGCTGGCTGCTGATCCCGGCGAGCAGCGTCTCCATGACCTGCCCCGCGCGCGCGCTGTCGAGCGTTCCGACGAGCGGCATGGCCACGACGCCGTCGGCGAGCGGGATGAGCGGCGTCGACAGCTCCCGGAGCGCCTCCTGCTGTGCGGCGATGATCTGCTCCTGCAACGCGGCCCGCTCGGCCTGGGCGCGCCTCAGGTCGGTGTCCTCTCTCACGACGCCGCCGACGCCGACCAGCTCGCCGCGCTCGTTGTGAACCGGGAACTTGACCGTGAAGAAGTAGTAATTCTGACTGCCGTAGTCCAGCACCTCTTCGTACCGCAACGGCCGGCCGCTCGCGAGCACCTCCCGTTCCTTCGCCACGATCGCGTCGGCGACGCCGGGCGGCGTGGCGCCGAACTCATGCTCGTCCTTGCCGAGGAACTCGATGGCGTGCCGCCCGAGCGCGCGCGCATAATGGCGGTTCACGAACACGTATCGCCCCTCCGCGTCCTTGATGAACATGACGTTCGGCGAGTTGTCCACGAGCTGCAGGAGGAGCTGGTAACGCTCGTGCACCAGGCGCTCTCTCCGCCGCGGATCGTCGCCGCCGTCCACGATGGCCGCGATCTCTCGGGCGCCGCCTCGCTCGTCGCGCAGCACGGCGTAGGTCCACCGGCAGGTGATCGCGTTTCCCTCTCTCGTCCTGCCCGCGCTCGTGGTCGTGGCGAAGAGGCTCTCGCCAGGGTCGTGGTTGAACGCCTGCGCCGCCTCGGGCGACACCGGATCCGCGGCCACGAGGTCGGAGAGGCGGCGGCCCACGGCCTCGCCCTCGCTCCAACCGAAGAGGGCCACGGCGCCGTCGTTCCAGCGCGTCACCGTGCCATCCAGGCGCCAGTGGATCAGCGCCGGCACCTGCGTGGCGCCCCGCGCGAACGGCGCATCGAGGTACGCCGCTGCCGCGCTGACCAGCCCTCTCTCGCGCTCGAGCGCACCGCGGAGCGTGGCCAGCTCCTTCTCCAGCTCTTCGACGCGCGCGCGCAGCGCCGCGCTCTCCGCCTTGTGGTCGATGTCGCCATCGATGCGCGCGGACACCCCACCCGGCGCGGGAAGCCCGTCGAGCTCGTAATGCCCGCCCGCCGAGCTCCCTGCTCCCGAGCCGCCGTCTACTCCGGATCTCCCGTGCGCGTGTGCGCGTCCGCTCGGTCCCGGCGTGCTCTCGCTCCTGTCGCGGCTCATGCTCGCCCCTCCGCGCGCTGCTCCGAAAGCGCGTCGTCCATAGTGTAACGAACTTGTAAGTGGAGATCCCACCGAAAATCCGACCGAGCACCGCCCCGCGGGCAGCGGGCGCGTCCGTCGATCGGTGTTGACACCGACAATGTTAACGTTAACAATCGACCAGAGCGGCCTCTCTCGCTTCGCCCTGGGTGCGCGCCCGTCTCGGCACACGCGTCACAGAGCGGCGGTCACCCGCACAGGAGACGGGCCCAGCTCGGCGTTTTCGGCGCGGAAGCGCACTCCTGTGCGCTGAGCACCGAAAACGTCGAGATGGGCCCGTATCCGCAGCGGGTGACCGTCGCTCTAGCGGACTGCTCGCAGCAGGCCGAGGCGATACGGGAGCTGCGAGTATTCGCCGCCCGACCTCGGATCGCGACCCTGATACAGGAACTGGAGATTGCAGGTGTCGATCGTCGCAGTCTCGTCGTTGCCGTCGCGGAGCAGCTCGCCATGGCTGACGTCGTCGCTCCAGTCGGCCACGCCCGACGCGTAGGTGACGTTGTTCTGGCCCGCGAACGGCGCGTTCCAGGTGTCCGCGAGCGGGGTCCACGCGCCGTCGAGGCGATCGGCGGTGAACGAGCGGTAGAACCTGGCGCCCGTCGGGCCGATGGCCTCGATGAGCGTCAAGTACTTGTCCATGCCTTTGATCTTGTACGTGGAGCTCCCCTCGAACAGGTTGTAGCGATTCGAGTCCTGGAGGGCGACCGAGACCGGCCCGAACCCGCTCGGGAAATTGCGCACGGTGGTCTGGCTGCGGTACATCCGGCCGTCATCGCCGGTGAAGAAGAGGTAGCAGTTGGCGCTGTCGCAGATCACCCAGTAATCGATGGGCAGGCTCGGCATGCCAGCGGGCGTGGACGCGAAGAAGTTCTGGGGTCTGCTCCACGTCTCCGGGCGGCTCGGGTCGTCGGTCGTGGAGAACTGCGGCGGCTGCGATTGATAGATGAGGTACCACTTGTTCTGCGGCCTGAAGAAGAAGATCTGCGGCGCGCACCGATAGCCGCTGAAACCAGGCGTGCGATCCATGTAGTAGTGCGACGCGGACGCGGCCTGGGGCCAGTCGGTGAAGCTCAGGTGAGTCATCTGCCAGTTGCCGGCGGTGTTCGCCGTGGTGGCATAGATGTTCCAACGCTGGTTGTGGAAGACGACCGTCGGGTCCTTGATGGACACGATATTGTGGGTGGCGTCGGACTTCGGGCTCACCAGGATGCCGCTCGACTGCCAGCGGAAGGAGGTGGGCAAGCCGCAACCCCCGCCATCAGAGCCCCCCGTCCCCCCGCCCGAGGTCACGGGCACGACTCGGAACTGCTGGTTGGTCCCGCTGTTCCACGACCACTGGGTCACGGCGGTGCCGTCCGCGGTGCCGCGGCTGTAGACGTCCAGGGACTTGCCGCTGTGGCGCGGCGTGAGGCGCACGGCGCCGCCGGCGACGTCCGTGAACGACCACTGCTGGTTCTCCCCGGTCCAGCAGGAGTATTGCTGGACGCGGGCGCCGTCGCTGGTGGAGGCCCCCGCGACGTCCACGCAGCGGTCGCTGCCCACGTTGCGGATGCGATAGTAGCCGCCGCCCGCCGATTCCATGCGGAACTGCTGCCGCGCCGAGCCGTTGCAGCTGGCGATCTGCAAGCCCGCCCCGTCAGCGGCGCTGCCGCCGGCCACCTCGACGCATTTTCCGCTCTGCACGCCGACGATCGTGTACGTCGCCGCGGTGTCGATGGTGATGCCCTCGGCCAGCTCGTCGAGCTCGACGCCGGCTTCGTCGAGCTGCTCGGCTGGACCGCACGCCGTCGCGGCGGCGAACATCGTGGACAGCAAGCATCGTTGAAGTCCGATTCTCATCATCGTCTCCCGTGCTCAAGGGATAGGACGCGGTAAGCGAGACACATGAGGCGCCCGGGATCGGCCGCGCGGGCGCAGGCCCACGGGCAGGCTCCGTCGGACCTGCGACCACGCCGACGAGCCCGCGCAGCGATCTCCGGGCGCGCGCTCTCCGTGACGCGCGCGCCCGCGCGATCGACGTCAGCGCCCCAGGTAGCCCATCAGCCAGGACATGGCGGGCCGCATCTGGCCGCCGCTGCTCATGAGCCCCGAGTTGGAGAGCCACGTCTGGCCGCTGACGTAGCCCCACAGCGTGATGCCCTTCACGCTCGGATGGTTGTAGAACATGGGGAACTGGCTCTGCATCACGCTGAGCTGCTGCGCGTCGTTCGCCAGGTCGATGTCGTACTCGGTGATGTAGACCGGTAGACCGGTGCCGGCGAGCCGGTCGAGGAAGGTCTTCACGGTGCTGGTCGGCATCGAGAACGCGGCGTGGGCCTGAGCTCCGATGCCGTCGATGGGCGCCCCTGCCGCCCGGATCCGATTGACGATGTTGATGGTGTTCTGATTGTCGCCGCTGTACTCGATGTTGTTGTAGTCGTTGAGCAGCAACTTGGCGTTCGGGCAGTACTGCCGCGCCCACTTGAACGCCTGCACGATCCAGTCGTACCCGCTCGCTCCCGCGCCGCCGAGGGCGTTCATGTACACCGGCGTGGTGTGCGGGGGCGGCTCGTTCACGACGTCGATGATGGCGACGTCCGGGTAGCGCTGGCAGAACGCTCGGATCCACTCCTCCACCTCCGCGCGCTGCTCGCTCTGCGACAGACCGGCGAGCCAGCTCGGCTGTTGGGCACCCCAGATCAGGGTGTGGCCCTTGTACGGAATGCCGTTCAGGCGCGCGTAATCGCGGACCCGGTCCATGCCGGACCAGTTCATGACGTTCCGCTGGCCCTCGACGGAGCCCCACTTGCCCTCGTTCTCCGGGGAGAGCTGGTTCCAGTATCGGGCCAGATCCGATCGCACCTGCCCGCCGGTCGTGATGTTGCCGACGAACTTGCCGCCGCCGCCGCCGCCGCCGCCACCGCCGCCGCCGCCTCCCGTCCCGCCCGAGCTCACGGGCGTGACCCGGAATTGCTGGTTCGTCCCGCCGTTCGACGACCACTGGATCACGGTGGTGCCGTCCGCGGTGCCGCGGCCGTAGACGTCCAGGGACTTGCCGCTGTGGCGCGCCGTGAGGCGCACGGCGCCGCCGGTGACGTCCGTGAACGACCACTGCTGGTTTTCCCCGGTCCAGCAGGCGTATTGCTGGACGCGGGCGCCGTCGCTGGTAGAGGCTCCCGTGACGTCCATGCAGCGGTCGCTGCCCACGTTGCGGATGCGATAGTAGCCGCCGCCCGCCGATTCCATGCGGAACTGTTGCCGCGCCGAGCCGTTGCAGGTGGCGATCTGCAAGCCCGCTCCGTCAGCGGCGCTGCCTCCGGCCACCTCGACGCATTTTCCGCTCTGCACGCCGACGATCGTGTAGGTCGCCGCGGTATCGATGGTGATGCTCTCGGCCAGCTCGTCGAACTCGAAGCCGGCTTCGTCGAGCTCATCAACGGGACCGCACGCGACGAGCGCGAGGGCAGTCAGCAGGGGCCATCGTTCGAATCGCATTCTCATAAGGTTCTCCTATGCTAAGCGGGTATGTCGTAGGTTGTAGAGTGAAGCCGGCCCCGTCGACGGATGGACGGATCAGCGAGGTGATGTGGCTTCTGACGGGGGCCGGAGGCGAGCGTCGCGGCGTGCAGTCAAGGCTGCGCCAGCTCGACGGATTGCACGTCGAGCTGGATGAACTGGCCGATGAAGGGCGCGGGCGCCGGCGGCACGCCGTCCACGACCAGATGCTTGAAGTTGGCGATCATGACACGATTCGGATCGTCGCCCAGGAATGACACGGTGGCTCCGCCGCGAATCGGAATGGTCTTCGTATGGTCGATGATGAACACGTCGTGACCCACGGTGGGGCTATCGTTGAGGTAGTAGACCTCGGGCGGATCGGAGACCGAGAAGCTGTACCTGTTGTACGTCGCGTTGTCGGGCGTGCCGCCCACGCGAAAGTGCATGCCGTCGGGCGTGCCGCCCCGATACGTCTCCGGCTCGACCACGCCCCTGAGCCGGACGGTCACCTGGTAGATCGTGTCGGGCGAGCCGCCGAACGTTTTCTTCTCGTCGACGCGCGTGGACGTCGCGCACTCGTCGCGGTTGCCCGGGTCCTGGTCGCAGGGGATCTCCCAGCGGAAGCCGTCGATGCTGGCGGCCGCCGCGAGCAGGTCCTCGCCGCCGCTGCCGCCGGCTCCGCCGCCGCCGCCAGCTCCGCCGTCACCGCCGCCGGCTCCCCCGCTGCCGACGGAGCTCGCGCTGCTGCTGGAGGCGCTCGTGCTGGCGCTCGTCGCGGCGCCTCCGCCTGCCCCCCCGACGCCGGTCGAGCTGGAGCTAGCCTGGCCGTCCGGAGGCGGGTCGGCATCGGAGCCACAGGCGACAAGGAGCATGATTGCAGGGACCACGAGTGGAAAAATTCTCATTTTGCACCAGTCCGGCGAGCGCGCCGGTATTGAACGTGGGAATGCCAAACGTCGTCTCGTCGACATCGCGTCTCGTTCGAATGGCCATGCCAAGGTCGTGAGCGGCCCGGCGCAGCACCGCGGGTCGCCTCATGACCGTCTCGACGGGTTTCTCAGGTCGTGATCCGCCTGCGGTCGTCGACGCGGGTCAGCTCGGTGGATGTGCAGGGCGTCGAGCGGATGCGCGCGAACCGACGCGCGCGCGGGTCGACGTGGAGACCCCGCGCCCAGCGCTGCTGACCCGCGACTGCGACGTCCGCGAGCTCAACCTGGCTCGCGCCCGTGACGACCGAGCATGCGGAACCTGCGCCGAGATCGATCGGCTGACGAAGCTCTCGGCGCGTATGACCACCCCTCCAGAGCGAAGCAAGAGATACGAATGGGTTGCCATGTTAACGCTAACAGAGACGATGTCAATCCAGATCGACCCCCCTGCATCTTCCTCGTAACTGAAGCGAGAAGGCTGACCGGCCTCCTCCGGAGCGCCGCGTCAAGAAGAGCGGGCGCTGGCTTCATTGATGCTGCCGCACTCGACAGTGCACCTGGATTTCTCCGCAGCTGGGGCCGCGAACGCCACCTCATGCTCGGTCGATCGAGGGCTGCGGGTCCTGCCCGCCCTCGATGTCCTCGATGTCCCGCGGCGCCTCGCGCCCGCTCCTCTCGACGCCGCGGGCCGGAGGAGCCCCGCCAGCCTCGTCCTCCCCCGGGCCGGAGGCCGACCCGCGGGCCGGTCGATCTGTGTTGACTCCGGCCATGTTAGCGTTCACATTACCCCGTAGAAGTATCCTTCTGCTTCCCCATGGATGGGTCGTCCGCGCCCGAGGCCCTCGTCGCCCGAGCGATCTCGGCACCGACGCCGTCCGCGCAGCGGTGTCGGACGCGAGCGCTGACGAGCTCATGATTGGCTGCCGCCACGCCGTCCGGAGATTCATGAGCCGAGCCGCCTACGACATCGACAATACCTGACGAAGTTTCAGGAGACCAGCAAGGATCCGAGAATGGCAACGAACACGACGCCCATCCAACGTAAGCTCCTCACGGCGGCATCGATACTTTGCGGCGTGGCTGCATTCCCGTCCGTCTCCCTTGCGGACAACCCCATCGTACAGACCGTTTATACCCCCGACCCTGCTCCCATGGTCCACGATGACACGGTGTATCTCTACACCGGCCATGATGAAGACAGCGCCACGGACTGGTTCGGGATGAACGAATGGAGGGTGTACTCCTCCAAGGACATGGTGAACTGGACGGACCACGGTTCGCCGCTGAAGTTCAGCGATTTCAGCTGGGCGAAGGGGGACGCATGGGCTGGCCAGGTCATCCACAGGAACGGGAAATTCTACTACTACGTGCCCGTGACGAGCCGCTCGCTCAACAGGATGACCATCGGCGTGGCCGTGTCGGACAGCCCTACCGGTCCGTTCAAGGACGCCCTGGGAAAGCCGCTCGTCGCGGCCGATTGCGGCGACATCGATCCGACGGTGCTCATCGACGACGACGGCCAGGCCTATCTGTACTGGGGGAACCCGAGCTCGTGCTACGTCAAGCTGAACGAAGACATGATCTCCTACCAGGGAGGCGTCGTGCACGTGCCCATGACGGCGGCGAGCTTCGGGCAGCGCACCGGGGAGAATGATGGTCGTCACACGACCAAGTACGAAGAAGGCCCATGGCTCTACAAGCGCGACGGGCTGTACTACCTCGTGTACGCGGCTGGCCCCATCCCTGAATACATCGCCTACTCCACGAGCAGCAGCCCCACCGGCCCGTGGACTTACCGCGGGGTCATCATGCCCACGGAGGGCAGCAGCTTCACCAATCACGCGGGCGTCATCGATTTCAAGGGGAACTCCTACTTCTTCTATCACAACGGTGCCTTGCCGGGCGGCGGAGGCTTTCACCGCTCGACGGCCGTCGAGCAGTTCACGTTCAACGCCGACGGTACAATCCCGACGATCAGGATGACGAAGGAGGGTCCGCCTGGCGTCGGCAACCTGAATCCGTATGTCATGACGGAGGCTGAGACCATCGCCTGGGAATCCGGCGTCGAGACCGAGAGGTGCAGCGAGGGCGGCGTGAACGTCACGTCGATCGAGAACGGGGACTACATCAAGGTGAAGGGCGTCGATTTTGGCACCGGCGCGGTGTCCTTCGACGCGAGGGTGGCCTCGGCGACCGGCGGCGGCAGCATCGAGCTGCGCCTCGACAGCCCGACCGGCACGCTGGTGGGAACCTGCATGGTTCAGGGTACCGGCGGCGCCCAGACCTGGGTGACCACGTCGTGCGCGGTCGACGGCGCGACAGGGATACACGATCTGTACCTGAAGTTCACCGGCGGCAACGGTCCCCTGTTCAATTTCAACTGGTGGAAATTCACGCCGCTCGACGCCCCGGATCCGGAGCCGACCGGCGGCGGGGGCGCCGGGGGCGCCGGGGGCGCTCCGAGCACGGGTGAAGGGGGAGCCACGGGCAGCGGCGGCTCGGGCGAGGGTGGGAGCGTCAGCAGCGCATCGACCACCAGCACCGGAGCAACGGCGGGCAGCGGCACGGGGGGCGCCGGCGCTGCCCCCGCCGATGGCGGCAGCCACGACGAGGCCGGATGCGCGTTCCGGGTCAGCTCGGGGTCCAGCTCCCCCGCGGGGGCACTCGCCGCGTTGATCGCGCTGGGCGCGGTCGCCGCGCGGCGGCGCCGTGCACAAGGACCTGGACGCCGCGGGGCCGCGGGTCGACGCTCCTCGGAGCCCGCGTGAGCTCGAGCTGCACGCGAGGTCTCACCTGGGAGCCGCGAGCGCATCGGATTCACTCCCGGCTCTGCCATTCAGCGTGCGCGTCATGGAGGCGTAGTTGCGCGGGCCGAGGCCGCGGCGCGGATCGGTGCTCCAGGGGCACGGCCTAACGCGTCGCGCTGGGTACCTCCGCGCCGCGGACGCAGGAAAACTGCTGTGTTGTCGCAAACTTGGCATGGTATCCAAACGCCCCGATCGCGACAAATTGGTTTGACTCATGAGCGTGCGTGGTCGAAACTAAGCATCTCCGGAAGTGAGCAGGGCGCTCGGCAGCACCGCGCGCTCGCCCCCGGAGGATCCTCGCCCGGCGGCGAGGTGGAACTTCGCTGCGCAACACGGCGGTTCGTCGTTGCGCCGTTTCGCATCCTAGGGTGTGAAGGTTGGGGGTTTCGGGATGGCGTCGTGTCGAAGGCGGCTTGCCTTCTGCATCGGCGCAGTCCACCTGGCCCCGTGTCGTAGGCGGATCTCGAGCGACGGGCGGGTCAACGGGCGCTCGCGCCGCGGGATAGATTGGGAGGCTTGTTCATGCATCGACCTCGGGTTTGGGATCGGACAGAGCGCGCGGCGCCCCCCGCTTCGGGGGAGGGGCAGGCCGCACGGGAGCGCTCGCCTCGGAGCGCCGCGCGGCGCCGCTCGGCGTGGCTCGCCGCGTGCGCCTCGGCCCTCGTGGCGGCGGCGTGCACGGGCACCCTCGGGAGCAACCCCGACGAACAACAACCAGGCGGCAGCGGCGGGCGACCCGACGACGGGCGCCCGGACGCGGAGGCGCAGTGCGCGCCGCGGCTCGGGCGCCGCGTCGTGCTGCTCACCGATCTTCAGTTCACGAACTCCGTGCGCACCGTGCTCGGGGAAACCGCGGTGCGGGCCGATCTGGCGCCCGACGACAAGACCAAGCCGTTCATGAAGAAGGGGCTGGTCGCCGGCACATCGCTGGTGCGCGGGCGGCTCGACAGCGCCGCTTACGCCGCGGAGACCCTCAAGGGGCGCTTCCAGGAGGTGACGGGCTGCGCGCAGAACGGGGACGACGCGTGCGCGCGCGACTTCCTGACCCGGTTCGCGGCGCAGGCGTTCCGGAGGCCGATCGGCGAGGCAGAGCTCGCGGACCTGATGGAGGTGTTCGCGCTCGGGAAGGAAGAGAGCTACGAGCGCGGCGTGGAGCTCGCCGTCGAGGCCATCCTCGCGTCGCCCTCCTTCTCCTACCGGACGGAGCTCGGCGAGAAGGGCAGCGACGGCGTCGTGAGGCTGTCGCCGCACGAGCTCGCCAGCGAGCTCTCGTTCTTCCTCACGGACAGCCAGCCGGACGCGGAGCTGATGGCCGCCGCCGACTCCGGGGCCCTCCGCGACCCGAAGGAGATCGCACGGCAGACGGAGCGGCTGCTCGCGCTGCCGGAGACGCGGCGCAGCCTGAGCACCACGCTGCTCGCGGCTTGGGGGCTCAGCAACCTGTTCGGCACGATCAAGGATCCCGGGATGTTCCCCGAATATGGTCCCGGGCTCCAGGCGGCCATGTTCCACGAGACCGAGCTGTTCGTGGACTCGACCCTCTGGGAGCGCGGCGCGGACGTGACCGAGCTGCTCACGTCGCGGGAGACGTTCGTCAACGAGCCGCTCGCCGAGGTGTACGGCGTGGAGCGCGCGGGCGCGCCGGAGGAGTTCTCGCCGGTCACCCTGCCCGAAGGCCAGCGCGCCGGCCTGCTCACGCAGGCGAGCGTCCTCGCGACGCTCTCGCGCACGGACAACACGAGCGTGGTCGCGCGGGGGCTGTTCGTCCGCGGCGCGCTGCTCTGCCTGCCGAAGCTCGCGTCGCCGCCGGAGGAGCTCGCGCAAGCGGTGGCGGACCTGCTCAAGGCCGACATGACCGAGCGCGAGCGCGCCGAGGCGCGCGCGATGAACAGCACCTGCGGCGTGTGCCACCGGGGGATCGACCCGTTCGGCCTGATGCTCGAGAACTACGATCCGCTGGGCCGCTATCGAGACAAGCTCGATGGAGAGCCCATCGACTCGAACATCGAGATGAACGGGCTCCTCGGGCTGTACGAGAGCTACCCGAACGCGGTCGAGTTCATCGGCGTGATGGCGCAACGGGAGGAGTTCGCCGCGTGCCTGACGCGGCACCTCGTCACCTACAGCACCGACGATGAAGAGCTCAGGCCGGACGACTGCCAGGTCGAGAGCGTGATCAACGCGCTGCCGGTGGGCGAGCGCACCCTGCCGGCCATCGTGAAGGCCGTCGCGACGTCGCGCGCGCTCGCCGAGCGCACGGAGGAGGAGTGACCATGAACCGCAACCTGCCCTATGTCTCGTCCCGCCGTCGCTTCCTCCAGGGCGTCGGCGCCGCCGCGGGGATGTTCGCGATCCTCCGCGGCCTCGAGCGGACCGCGGAGGGCGCGCCGAGCCCGAAGCGGTTCCTCATCGTCCAGCGGCCCGTGGGCACCGTCTACGAGAACTGGTGGCCGCAAGGGAACGGGACCAACTTCACGCTGTCCCGCATCCTGAAGCCGTTCGAGCCGGTGAAGGACAAGATGGTGGTGTTTCGCGACCTGAAGCTGCCGTCCGAGGGGTCGGTCGGCGGCGGCCACGAGCGCGGGACCGTCCTGATGGCGACCGGCATGCGGACCAAGCAGCTCTACCCCGGCAACGGCGGCGACGACCCGATGTCCGAGGGGGCGAGCGTCGACCAGCTGATCCAGAAGCAGTCGGCCGATCTGCAGGGGACGGCGATCGCGTCGCTCCAGCTCTCGTGCGACAAGCGCGCGGACACGCCGGAGGTGTCGACGCGCCACATGTCGTACTCCGGCCCGCGGGCCCCGATGACGCCGTACTACCAGCCGTTCGATGCCTACCAGCGGGTGTTCGGCACGCTGATGCCCGGCGGGACGACGAACGACAACCTCGAAGCGCTCGCCAGGGCGCGCCGGCAGAAGAAGAGCGTGCTCGACTTCGCGACGAGGGATCTCGGCCGGCTCCACGAGCTCGCGCCGAGCGCGCAGCGCGAGCTCCTGGACGCGCACCTGGAGGCGATCCGCGAGGTGGAGAAGGAGTTCGACGCCGACCCGACCAACCCCGCGTTCTGCGGCATGGAGCAGCCGCCGGAGATCATCAGCGTCAGCGAGTACATCGACCCTTACAACTCGTCGCACGTCGTGAGAGAGCGCGACGACGAGAAGCACGCGCGCATCGGCGCCCTGCACTTCGCCGTGGTCAAGGCGGCCTTCCGGTGCGACCTGACGCGCGTGGTGACCTTCCAGTGGTCCCCGGGGACGAACCACGTGAGCTTCGGCGACCTGTGGCCGCCGGATTCGAAGATCTTCAAGGTCCACCACACGACGAGCCACGATCCCGACACGAAGGATACGCTCGAGTTCCTCACGCGCGTGGAGGAGTTCTATGCCAACAAGATGGTGGGGTTCCTGCAGGAGCTCGCGGCCGCAAAGGACGTGAACGGCGGATCGCTGCTCGACAACACCCTCGTCCCTTACGTGACCGAGGTCGGGACCCGACATCACAACTGGGACAAGATGGCCTGGCTGCTCTTCGGCGGCGCCAACACGAAGCTCCTCGGCGGACGCGTGTGGGACAACGGCGGCCGCGGCCTCCGGTCGACCAACGACTTCTGGATGGCGTGCGCGGGCATGTTCGGCCTCCCGAACTTCGTCATCGGGGACAACGACCTCCACACGACGGCGATCTCCGGGCTGTTCGCGTAAGCGCGAGCGTTCGGGGCGAGCGCTCCCACTCCCCAATCACGCCTCGCGCCGATCACGGGCGCACCGCGAGGTACACCGTGCTCCAGAGCTGCACCGCGTTCGACTCGTCGTGGTGCGCCCGCTCGGCGCCGAACGGGACCAGCCGGTAACGGCCGCCCTCCACAGCCCAGCTCCAGAGCTCCCGGGTGCTCGCCTCGCGCGAGGCCTGGATCACCTCCCACAGCGCGCGTCGCGCGCGCTCCAGCGCGTCGCGCGCGGGGGCCGGCAGGTCGCCGCGCGCGAGCTGCCGGTCGAGGCCCGCGGCCAGCATCGCCTGCTGCCACGACCAGGTGACCGTGCCGTGGTAGTGGGCTCTCGTGAACAGCGCCCAGAGCGCCGGATCCGGCGCGAAGGCGGGGTTCGCCACGAGGACGCCGACCGGCGTCCGCAGGCCCGCCGGGAAGGGGCGGATCAGGCGGCCGGCGATCTCCTCGAGGGCGGCGGGCGGCGGGTCGGTGAACAGGAGGACGAAGCTGTCGTCGGAGTGCATGATGGGAATGGGCCTGCCCTCCCGGTCGAGCGCGATCGCCGGAAACGAGAGCGGCCCCGAGAGCGACGCGAGCGCCGGCGCCGCGTCGATGCCCAGCGACGCGGCATAGGCGGCGACGCGGCGCCGCGCCTCCGCCTCCGGCAGCTCCACCCGGAAGAACACGCCTGCGTCCCTCCACGCGCGCGCGAGCCGCTCCGCCCGGCCGGCGCCCTCCGCGTCCGCGCCGAGCAGCGGGCTCGCGAGCAGCCGCGCCGACGCGCGGAGCGCGGCCGGGACGAGGGCGGCGTTCACGTCGTACGGGATGCGGCCGAACGCGAGGCCCTCCTCGCTGTCGCGCCACTCGCCGACGGACTCCCCCTCCTTGAGCGAGACGAGCGCCCTCGGATCCCCCGTCTCGGCGAACGGGACGGCGAGGCGGAGCACGAGCGACACGTTCCGCGCGAGCGCCTGCGCATACGTGTCGCCCGCCGGCGTCCGGCGCGAGAGGAACGCCGCCGCGCGCTCCCGGCCCGGCGCGCTGCCGAGGAGGTACTCGGCGGCGAGCGGCGCGAGGAGGAAGTCGTCGTCGACCATCTTGTAATCGTAGACGGGCTCGCGCAGCGCCCCGGCGCGGCCCGCGGCGAGGTGCAGGAGCGCCGCGTACTCGCCGATCGCCTCCTCGTGCGCGACCTCCCCGGACGGGCTCAGCCGATCGAGGACCGAGCCGATGCCCGCCTCGATCACGGCCGGCTCGAGGACCGGCAGGAGCATCCGCACCGCGAGCAACGTGTCCCGGCCAAAGTACGTGAGGAAGCGCCAGGACCCGGCCAAGAGCTTCTCCCGGTACGCGAGGAAGGCGAGCGCCTGCCGGTCGCGCAGGTCGTCGGCGGCGCGCGCGGTGACGAGCTCGTCGAGCGGCACCGGCGTGAGCGGCGGCTCGTCCGAGAGCGCCGTCACCCGGACCCGGAGGCCGCTCGGGCCCGCCGTGAGCTCGATCCGCCCGTCCGGCCCCAGCGTGGCCGTCGTGCCGCCCTCCGGCTCGACGAGCAGCTCGAGGTGGTGCTCGCCGTCCAGCGTGGTGCGCCGCGCGGCGATCGACGCGCCGCGCGCCTCGACGTCGCTGCGCAGCCAGGCCGGGAACGCGGCGTCGCGGCCCACGTCGCGCACCGTGCGGATGCTCCCGAGGATCAGCCGATGGACGCGCAGCGCCGGGGCCGCGCTGGCGAGCAGCGCCGAGACGCCGCGCATGCCGCCGGACCGCTCGACGCCCGAGAGGCCCCCCTCGACCGAGAGCTCGACCGGCGCCGCCAGCGCGTCGAACCACACGGCGATTCCCATGTTGCCCGCCGGAAAAGCGACGATGAGCCGCGGCGACACGCCCGAGGTCGTCAGGACATGAGCGGCGATATGACCACGACGGAAGAAGTGGTTATGAATCCGGCCTTCCTGGATCTCGAAGGCCAGGAGCTCAGGGGCTGGCGCCGTCGGGGGCGCCTCGCCGTGCGGCGCGCCGGCGGCGCAGGAGGCTGCAAGAAGCGTTGACAAGGTGGTTCCCCTCATGAATCGCCCGGTATTCGTGGGCCGCGTGGGCACCGCGAGACGCTAGCTAGCCAGGGCGCGCCTGCCAAGGACTAAGGATCTTCCTTCGGCCGCTAGCTTACGTCACCGACACGCTGGCCGTTGTTCACGTGTTTTCGTTGAACTATCACGGATTCAGCAGAACGCTCGCGACAGCCTCTTCCAGGCGCCTCCGCGCGCCCGCATCCGAAAGGGAGGCGACGATAAAAGAAAGAGTTCACACCTTTGTTGCCCTGTGATAACCCATCCGAGAACTCGGTTGTTGATAGTGGGCTCGCAGCAGGCGAATCGCCTGCCAACCACCGTTGAGGAAAGGGGGTTCGAGATGGACGAGAGCATCTCCGGCCAGATCGCGGCCGGCAGCAACGTTTCCGATCGCGCGCAGCTCAGCAATCCGCGAGAGGGGCTGATCTATACGTGGGTGGACGGCAGCCTCGGCGTGGCCGATGAGGTCGTGCGCGCGGGGTTCGGCTTCCTCGACGACGTGCGCGTCGAGACGCAGGAGCGGCTCGGCGCCACGCTCGACCTGGTCGAGGGCATCCAGCGCAGCGTGCTCCGGGTCGCGCGCAAGGCGCTCGTCCGGACGGACGGGATCAGCGCGCGCGCCCTCACCAGCGGCCAGCAGGGCTGGTATGCGCTGCTCGGCACGCTCCGCCGCACGTCGCAGGGCGCGACGGCGCTCGCCTCGGAGACGGCCGTCTCCATCGTGGGCGAGCGCAAGGCGACGCAGCAGCTCATCATACAGCAGTCGTCGTGAGCTGCGCGCTCACGAACTGCCGCTCGACCAGCCGGCGATAGAGGCCGTCCTCGGCGATGAGCGCCGCGTGCGCCCCGCTCTGCACGATCGTACCCCCATCCATCACCAGCACGCGGTCGGCGCCCATCACCGTCGAGAGGCGGTGAGCGATGATCAACGTCGTCCGCCCCTTCATCAGCGCGTCGAGCGCCCCCTTCACGAGGTGCTCGCTCTCGGCGTCGAGCGCGCTCGTCGCCTCGTCGAGCACGAGCAGCCGGGGGTCCTTGAGCATCGCGCGCGCGATCGCCACGCGCTGCTTCTGCCCGCCGGACAGCTGCACCCCGCGCTCGCCGACGAGCGTGCGGTACCCCGACGGGAACCGCTGGATGAACCCGTGCGCGTTCGCCGCGCGCGCCGCCGCCTCGATCTCCGCGTCCGAGGCGCCCTCCCGCCCGTAACGGATGTTGTCGGCCACGCTCGCGGCGAAGAGGAGCGGCTCCTGCGCGACGATCCCGACCTGCCGGCGGAGCCAGGTCGGCGAGAGCTCGCGCAGATCGCGCCCGTCGAGGAGAATGCGGCCCTCGTCGGGGTCGTAGAGCCGCAGGAGCAGCGAGGCGATCGTGGATTTGCCCGCCCCGGACGGCCCGACCAGGGCGATGACCTCGCCGGGGCGAACGGCGATGTCGATGCCCTTGAGCACCGGCACGTCCTTGCGGGTCGGGTAGCTGAACCGCACGCGCTGGAGCTCGAGGCGCCCCTCGACGGCGCTCGGCTGGGCGCCGCCCGCGTCCGCCATGGCCGGCTCGCGGTCGAGGAGGTCGAAGATGCGCTCGGCGGCGCCGGTGGCCTTCATGAAGTCGGCCCAGAGGTCGCTGAGGCCGCCGAGGGCGAAGGCGACGACGATCGTGTAGACGAGGAACGAGGTGAGCCCGCCGAGCGTCATGCGGCCCTCGACGACGAGGTGGCCGCCGTACCAGAGGACGAGCGCGGCGGCGCTGTAGCCGGCGAACGTCACCACGCCCATGAAGCTCCCCGAGGCGCGGATGCGCTTCCTGGCGAGGTCGAACGACTCGGCGACCCGGCCGGAATAGCGCGCCGCCTCGTGCTGCTCGGCGGCGAAGGCCCGGACGGTGCGGATGCCCGAGAGCGCCTCCTCGGCGACCTCGCTGGCGCGCGCGAGCGCGTCCTGCACGCTGCGGGAGAGCCGGCGGACGCGGCGGCCGTACGCCACCGAGCCGAGCGCCACGACGGGGACCACGGCGAGCATCAGGAGGGTGAGCCGCGGGGAGGTGTAGAAGAGGAACGCGACGCCGCCGATCACGGACGCGGCGTAGCGCAGCGCCATCGACACGTTCACGCTGACGGCGCTCTGGAGGACCGTGGCGTCCGACGCGAGGCGGTTCGTCAGCTCGCCGGTCCTGTGGTCGTCGAAGAACGCCACCTCCTGCCGGAGGAGGTGCTCGAAGAGCTGCGCCCGGAGCCGGGCCACGACGCGCTCGCCCGCGGTCGAGAAGAGGACGTACCGCAGCGCGACGGCGGCGGCCTGGACCACGATGAGGAGCGCGAGCCAGAGCGCGGCGTCGTCGATCGCCTCGACGCCGCTGCCAGGGCCGAGCGCGTCGTCGACGATCTTGCGGATCGCCTGGGGGAGCAGGAGGCTGATGCCGCTGCCCACGCCCAGGAAGAGGGTGCCGAGCGCGAGCTTGCCGAGCTCGGGGCGGGCGAGGCGGAGGAGGCGCCGGAGGTGCGCTCGGCCGGGGCGCCGGTCGTCGTCTGGGCTCTGCATGGGGGGGCGCGAGCGTAGCAGGCGGCGCGGAGGCGGCCGCGTCGCGGGGCGGGCGGCGTCGCGGCCGGCGCGCGGCCCGTCGGTCAGCGCCGGTCGGCCCCGCGCCCCGGCCGCCGCCGCCGCCGGTGGAGCGCGACGGCCAGCGCGAGCGCCGCGGCGCCGAGGCCGACGACCGCGAGGAGCAGCCCCGTCGCGCCCCAGCGGCGCAGCGGCCCCGGCGCGGCCTGCCCCGGGCCCTCCGCCGGCGGCTCGTCGCCCGCGCCCTTGGGCCGCGCGAGCGGGACGAGCGCGCGCCGCGCGGCCGCCGCCTCGGAGAGCGCGCGGCGGACGCCGGCGGCGTCGAGCGAGGCGCCCGCCGGGATCAGGGCGCGCAGCGCGGCCCTGCCCTCGAAGAACGCGGCGCCCTCGCTGCTCCACGCGGCGGGCGAGGTGTCGAGCACCTCGTCGAGCGCGGCCGGGATCACCGCCTTCACGATCGCGTCCGCGGCGCCGGGCGACGCCGACCTGGCCAGCGCGATGTAGCCGGCGTCCTGGATGCCGCGGCGCAGGCTCTTCAGGCGCATCGAGGGGAGCACGCCGGCGAAGCCGACGGAGCGGGAGGCGAACCGCCCGCGCTGCGTCCCGGGGTAGAGCAGCATGCCGTCGCCGAGGCAGGCGTCGCCGTCCCGGTTGTGGAAGTTCTCGGCGACCGTGAACGGGTCGACGGGCCCCTTCCCGCCGCGGTTGCCGTCGTGCCAGAACGCCGTCTCCCAGAGGAACCAGCGGCCCACCTCGTGGGTCGCCGCGATCCAGCCGTCGGCCATGAGCCCGGTGAGCGGCGCGTCGATCATGAAGGTGCCGGTCCGCGGCAGCGCGCCGTTGTACACCCAGAGCCGCTTGCCGGCCTCGCGCGCGGCCCGCGCCCACGCGGAGTCGAAGCGGTTGGCCGGCGTGAGCACGAGGTCGACGTCCTGCTGCAGCGGGTGCACCTCGCCGCACGAGTGCCCCACGAGGATGCGCGACGACAGGCGCGAGCCGCGGACGAGCCGGCGCCACCCGGGCCCGCGGGGGCTCTCGCACTGCTCGTCGACCGCGTAGAGCATCACGTCGTCCACCGCCGGCGGGAGGCTGTCGGCGACGGCCTCGACGCGGCGGAGCGTCTCCTCCTTCGGGTCGCCGAAGCCGCCGTACGCGCCGAGCGCCACCGCGGCGGGCGGGACGCCCTGGCCCGGCCCGCGGTAGCCGCGCTCCTTCGTGTAGAGCGAGCCGTCGATGGCCGGCCGCAGCCGCTCGACCTCGGCGGGGCTCCGGACCGAGGCGAAGCCGTCGACGTGGTGCTCGTGGAGCAGCTGCCAGAGCTGCTGCTCGACGGCGGGTCCGTCGCCGATCCGCTCGGCGACGCGGTCGATCTCGTAGAAGGCGATGAAGTCGACCGGGCCGTACGGCAGCGTCGCCGGCGCGACGTCGAGCCTCAGATCGAGCGACGCGAGCTCGCCGTGCGAGGTCGAGCGGACCACCACCTTGCCCTGGTGAAGGCCGGGGGCGGCGCCCTCCGGGACGTGGAGGTCGACCCAGATCGCCCGGGTCTCGCGGGCGCCCACCTCGAGCGGGTACGGCGCCCAGGGCGGCGCGAGCTCGACCGGGATCAGCGCGTCGGGGAGGAACCCGAGGTGCCTGTCGTCCGGCGGCCGCGCCGCCGGGCTCCACCCGAGCGACTCCAGGGGCCGCTGGTCGTTGCGCGAGCGCTGCCGGATCTCGACGTAGTGCTCGACGAAGCGGGCGATCGAGATCGCGTCCGCGGGCGCGGCGCCCGGGGCCTGCTGCTGCGCCGCCGCCGGCGCCTCGGGCGGCGCGCCCACGCCGGCCGCGGGGGCGAGCCCGGAGAGCTCCACCGTGACGCCGCGCACGGGCTCGGCGCCCGCCTCGACGATCACCTGGAAGGCGACGACCTCCGCGCGGAGCGCGCCGAGCCGGAGCGGCTCGCCGGGCCGGAAGAGCGCGTTGCCTTCGCCGCGCGAGAGCGGCAGGCCGACGTCCTCGCGCCGGACGCGCGTGCCGTCGTCGGCCACCCAGACGAGCGCGCGCTCCGGCTGCGCCTCGCCGGCGGCGGCGCTCGCGGGCATCGCGGACTGCGCCAGCGCAGAGAGCAACGCGGCGGGAAAGAGCGTGAAGGGTCGCGGCATGGCGCTCGGCTTTCCGGGGAGGAGCGGCCGCCGAGATCGGCGGCTACGCGATGCTAGGGGCTCCGGGCCGCGGTTGACAGCGGGGCCGGGCTCGGGCCATGTCGCGCCGTGGATCTGACGCGAGCCGCACTCCTCGCCGGCGGCGCCGCCGTGGCCGGCGTCATCAACGCGGTGGCCGGGGGCGGCACGCTCGTGTCGTTCCCCGCGGCGATCGCGGCGGGGCTCTCGCCGCTACCCGCGAACGCGACGAACGCCGTGGCGCTCACGCCCGCGTCGCTCGCGTCGGCGTGGGCGTACCGCCGCGAGCTCGCCCGGGACTACCGGGTCCTCGGCGTCCTCTTCCTGCCGTCGCTCCTCGGCGGCGTCGTGGGCTCGGCGCTCCTGCTCGTGACGCCGCAGCGCGTGTTCGACGCCGCGGTGCCCGGGCTCGTGCTCGTCGCGACGCTGCTCCTGCTCTGGCAGAACCTGCGTCCGGCGAGGCCCTCGGCGCCGGCGAAGCCCTCGGAGAAGGACGGCGCGGCGGAGGAGTTCACCCTGCCCTCGCGGCCGTGGCTCGTGTTCCTGCTCCAGTTCCTCGTGAGCGTCTACGGCGGCTACTTCGGCGCGGGCATCGGCATCATGATGCTGGCGCTGCTCTCGTCGTTCGGCGGCAACGTGGACATCCACCGGCTGAACGCGATCAAGACCGTGCTCGCGAGCCTGATCAACGGGGTGGCCGCGCTCGCGTTCCTGTTCGCGGGCGCGGTCGATCCGGTCGCCACGCCGATCATGATGGCGGCGGCGGTGGTCGGCTCGCTCGCCGGCGCCGTGGTCGCCCGGCGCATCGCGCCGAGCAAGGTGCGGTGGTTCGTTGTGGCGCTCGGGCTCGTGCTCACGGCCAAGCTCGGGTGGGACCGGTTCGGCCCGCCGGCCCGGCGCGCGCGCCCGGAGCCCCCTGCTCAGACCGTCGAGCGCGGCGCGACGGCGGCGCGGGCCGGCCTCGCGCCGACGAGCACCGGATAGAGCGCCCCGGCGAGCGCGCCGCCGGCCAGCGGGGCGAGCCAGAAGAGCCAGAGCTGCGACAGCGCCCCCCCGCCGACGAACAGGGCGGGACCGGTCGAGCGCGCCGGGTTCACCGAGACGTTCGTGACCGGGATGCCGATCAGGTGAACGAGCGTGAGCGCGAAGCCGATGGCGAGGGGCGCGAACCCGATCGGGGCGCGGAGATCGGTGGCGCCGAGGACCACCACCACGAAGCCGAAGGAGAGCACGATCTCGGCCACGAGGCTCGCGACGAGCGAGTAGCCGCCGGGCGAGTGCGCGCCGTAGCCGTTCGAGGCGAAGCCGTCGCCCACGGCGAACCCGGCGGAGCCGCTGGCGATGACGAAGAGGATCCCTGCGGCGACGATGGCGCCGGCGACCTGGGCGAGGATGTACGGCAGGAGGTCTCGCGCCGGGAAGCGCCCGCCGACCATCATCCCGAGCGTGACGGCGGGGTTGAAGTGAGCGCCCGAGATGTGGCCGACGGCGTACGCCATCGTCAGCATGGCGAGCCCGAACGCGAGCGCCACGCCCGCGAAGCCGATCCCGAGCCCCGGAACCGCGGCCGACAGCACGGCGCTCCCGCAGCCGCCGAGCACGAGCCAGAACGTCCCGAGAAATTCCGCGGCCGTACGCCTGGACAACGACAGTTCCATCTCCCCCTCTCCTGTGGCCGGCTTTCCTCCGTGCGGCGCGAAGCGCGGCGGAGGCCGCCGAGGCGACGCTCCACCTGCGCTTCGTGCACGTTGGATGAGCCCAGGCGCGCCGCGTTGCTTCCGGAACGGCGCGAGGCCCCCGCCGGTGCGTCCGGCGGGGGTCTCGCGCTGCGGGCATCGCCGCAGCCGGCTCGCTGGCTCGGGCGAGGTTACAGGCCGACGAGCTGGGGCGGGCAGCTGTACGCGTTGCCCATGTGGGTGACGTCGGTCTGCTCGCCGGAGATGCTGTCCCGGTCGCCGGAGATGGTGGTGCCGGCGTTCGTGTTCTCGAGGACCACGTAGTTGCCGCCCAGATCGTGGGCCTGGTTCTTCATGTCGTTCACCGCCCCCTTCTGCAGGTTGGCGTTGCTGGTGAACTTCCCGGAGAGCGAGCCGCCCTGCTCTCCGATGAGCGTGCCGAGGAACCGGCACCCCTCCGGGGCGGGCTGCTTGGTGACGATGACCTTCTCGGCGCCCGGGTTGAGCTCCACGGCGGCGCAGGCAGGCAGGGTCAGGCAGGAGAGGAGGACGAGGGCGAACGCGCGGTAGGTCGTGGTCTTCATGTCAAGTACCTTCTGCCGATAGCTACGGACGCGCGGCGGCGCTTCTTCCTCGCGGCGGCCCCGGGTGGGCATGATTCCGACGCGGCGGATGGGCGGCTTGCTACGCGGCGGGGCGCTTCGAGCGTTGCAGGGGGAGAGAGAGAGAATTCAACGCAAAGGCGCAAAGGCGCAAAGACGCAGGGAAGATGAGGGAGAGATTCACAGGTAGCCCCTCACCATCCGGCAATCTCCCTCATTCAATCTCTTCTTTTTGCGCCTTTGCGCCTTTGCGTTAATTCTCTCGCCCCATCCCAGAGCGAGGCTCACCGGTCCTCGATCCTCCGCAGCCGGTACGCCCGCGCGTCCCACAGGGAGAACGGCCGCTCGCCGCTCACCAGGACGTCGAACCCGTGGCGGGCCGCGAGCCGCGCGACGTCCGCCGCGTCGCGCGCGAGGTCGCCCCGGTAGGAGTAGCTCAGGATCGCGAGCTCCCCGCCCGGCCGCAGCACCCGGCGCGCCTCCGCGACGTGCCGATCCACGACCGCCTCGCCCGCCGTCACGAGGTACGGGAACGAGTCGACCGCGTACACGAGATCGAAGCGGGAAGACGGCGCGTCGCCGAGATCGACGCCCGACGAGACCGCGAGCACGACGTTCGGCAGCCCAGCGCAGCGGCGGCGCGCGGCCTCGATCATCCGCGGCGCGACGTCGAGCCCCCACGCCTCGCGCACCCGCGGCGCGAGCGCCGCCTCGAAGCGGCCGATCCCGCAGCCGATCTGCAAGATCGCGCGGTCCTCCCCGAGCGCTCCCCACCGCTCGAGGAGCTCGACCACCTCCCCCGTCGCCCGCTCGAGGAGCGCCGGATCGCCGAGCGAGTACGCCGCGACGCTCGCCTCCTCCGAGCGCGCGCAGAGCTCGTCGAACAGCCGCGCGGCGCGCGCCGGCGCGTCCGGCCCGGCGACGCCCGCGTCGCGGTGCGCGCCCAGCATCTCCGCCACGGTCGCGCACGCGGCGCGCCGCTCGTCCAGGCAGCGGCGCAGCGCCTCGAGCCGCGCGGCCGCCTCCCCCTCCCCCGCCGCGGGCCGCGCGGCCTCGATCGCGCGCGCCGCGTCCGCGAGGTCCCCCGCGGCGCCGAGCAGCCGCACCAGGCCGACCTCCGGCGACGCCTCGCCGGCCATGACGGCCCTCACCGCGCCCTCGAGCGCGCCCTGCCCGGCCTCCCGCCCGGCCTCGCGCGCGCGCCGGTGCCGCAGCCGCCGGCGGTACGTCCAGCGGTCGACGGCGCCCCACTCGTACTTGTACGGCTCGCGGCCGCGGAGGAAGTCCACGGTCCGCGCGCCCTCGGCCGCCGCGTGCTCGAGCGCGCTGGCGAGCATCACGAGCCCAGGGCTGTACCACGCGAACTCCGGATCGAAGCCGGTGATGTACGACGCCATGCCGCCCCGCTCGGCCAGCCCGTAGAGCGACGCGATCACCCGCCCGTCGAGCCGCAGGCCGAACAGCCGCAGCGCGCCCCGCGCGCACAGCCCCCGCGCGACCACGCGGTGGAACGGCCGGAGCGCCTCGTCCAGCACCCCGCCCTCGCCGCGCGAGACCCAGCGCGCCCGGTGGTTCGCGAACAGCGCGTCGAGCAGCTCGTCCACGCTCGACGCGTCGGCCACGTCGACGCGCAGCGCACCGACCTTCGCGAGCCGCTTCCGCGCGCGGCTGACGCGCGCGCGCATCCCCGGCGAGAACAGCTCGTCCGGCCCGGCGCCCTCCGGGATCGTCACCCTCGGACACGCCTCGTGCTTCTCGATCTCGTCCGACCAGCCAGCCGGCGCCTCGGCCGCGAACAGGGGCGAGGACCCGCGCAGGTCGTGGAGATCCGCGACGTCCCAGGCGTCCGCGCGCTCGTCGAGGTACGCGAGCACCGCCTCCGCGACCGCGCGCTCGTACCCGGGCGCGGCCAGGACGTCGTTGTAGTCGGTGAGCCCGGCGCCGAGCAGCGCGACGAGGCGCTCCCCGCGGTCGTGGTGGATCGCGAGGGGCGCCAGGCCGACCAGCCCCTGCTCCGACCGGAACGCCAGGGCCAGCACCTCCTCGGGCCCGAGCTCGCGGCACCACGGGATCAGCCACTCCGGCCGCTGGAACACCGTCGCCGCCGGGCATCGCTCCCACAGCGCGCCCCACGGCTCCCGCAGCGCCTCGAGCGCCTCGCGGCGGTGCAGCACCTCAACGTCGAGTCGTTCGCTCACCCGGCCTCCGGGAGGCGGGCTCTCCGCGGAGAGCGCCGCCCGGAGGCGCTCCGCCGGGCTCCCGGCCCCTCTCGGCGCCGTATCCTCGCAGAGGCGAGCGGCCACGCAACCTCCGGGCGCTAGCCCGGAGGCGGCGCGGCGAGCACGCGATAGAGGCTGCCGTCCGCGCCCTCGACGGCGAGCTCGACGCCCGGGCACGAGAGCGAGGCGCCCCTCGGCACGATCACCCAGCGCGGCGCCGGCGCGCTCGCGAGGATCGGCGCGAGCGCGCCGCACGAGAGGGGCCCCGCCCCCGCGTAGAAGCCGGAGAGGAGCCCGAGGCGGCGGTCCCACTCGAGCACCTCCCGGTCCGCGTACGGGTGCGACTTCCAGTCCGCGACGATCGCCGCGGGCGCGTTGAGGCGCAGGTGCTCCCAGGCCGGGGGGCTGACGATCACGTCGGTCGCCGCCCCGCGGCGCTGCGCCTCGCGGGCGAGCGCGACGCCCGGCTCCGTGCGCGGCCGCATGCGGTGCAGCCCCTGGCGCACGGCGACGGCCGTCGCGATCACCCACGCGCCCGCGGCGATGCCCGGCAGGACGCGCCGCGCTGGGCGGCGCATCAGGCGGCCGAGGAGCGCCGTGAACAGCACGGCGGTCGAGAGCGGCACGAGCCAGGTGGAGATCCGCCACGGGAAGGCGAGCCGCAGCGTGTACAGGCGCGGAAACGCGGCGGCCGCGAGCGTGCCGAGCACGCAGACGGCGGCGTACGCGCCGAGCAGCGCCTTGCCGGACCGCCGCGCGATCAGGAGGGCCGCCGCGACGATCAGCGCGCACAGGACGGCCCCGGCGTCGAACCAGAGCTGCGGGATCGTGTGGTGCGGGATGCGCTCGTCGGCGAGGATCCGCTGCGCGGCCCGGAACGTCGCGGGGTCGGAGGGGGCGAACCGCGTCGCCGTCCAGAGGAGCGGGGGCGCGAGCACGGCCCCGGCGAGCGCGGCCGCGACCGCCTTGCGCCGCCGCGGGGCGCCGCGATCGAGCGCGAGCGCCGCGCCGACGAGGAGCAGCACGGAAGGGATGTACGTGGGGTGCATGACCGCCGCCAACGCGGCGATCGCCGCGCCGGCGCGCGGGCGCCCGCGGAGCAGCAGGGCGAGGCCGACGAGGAGGAGCACGCCGAAATTCGCCGGCTGGAGGAAGTTGCGGAGCACCTGCTGGTCGGCCACCCCCGCGAAGCCGTATTGAGCGCGAGGGCTGGCGAGCCACGCGACCGCGAGCGCGCAGGCGACGACCCACCGCGGGGCGCGCGGCGCGCCGTCCGGCAAGAGCGCCTCGGCCGCGAGGACGAGCGCCGCGAGGCACGCGGCGACGAGGACGGCGTTCAGCGCCGGCAGGATGCCGGGGCCGGCGAGCGCGAGCAGCGGGGCCACGAGCCCCGTGAAGAACGGCGTGGGATCCGCCGTGTGCGCGAACCAGTCGGCCGCGAGCTCCGGGTAGGCGCCGGAGCTCCGCGCCGCGTGCACGAGGTACGTGTTCTGGTTGGACACGAACGAGCGCGACATCGACGCGACCGCCCCGAAGACGGCGCACGGCGCGAGCCACGACCAGGCGCGCCCCGCGGCGTCGTGGTCCGCGCGGGGCGCGTCCTCCGGATCGGGCGCTGGTTCGGCCGCGGGTCGCTTTACCTTGGTGGCCGGCAGCACGGAGGCCGCGAACCTACCACGGCCGCGCGCTCAGGTGTGCCCGAGCACCGGGTGCGGCCGGTACGGCTCGGCGAGCGCGCGCAGCTCCTCGGCGTCGAGCTTGAGCTCCACGGCCCTGGCCGCGTCGTTGAGGTGCGACAGCTTGGTCGCCCCGACGATCGGCGCGGTGACGCCGGGCTGCTGGAGGAGCCACGCGAGCGCCACCTGCGCGTTCGGGACGCCGCGCTTCGCGGCGATCTCGGTCACCTTCTCGACGACGGCGAAGTCCGAGTCCTGGAAATAGAGCCGCTGCGCGAACTCGTCCGACCTGGCGCGGACGGTCTCCCCCTTGCCGTCCTTGCCCCGGTTGCCCACGAGGAACCCGCGCGCGAGGGGGCTCCACGGGATGACCCCGATCCCCTCGGACCTGCAGAGCGGGATCACCTCGCGCTCCTCCTCCCGGTAAACGAGGTTGTAATGGTTCTGCATCGCCACGAACCGGTGGAGGCCCAGCCTGTCCGACGTGTGGAGCAGCTTCGCGAACTGCCACGCGTACATGGACGAAGCGCCGAGGTAGAGCGCCTTGCCCGCCTTGACGACCTCGCTCAGGGCGTCGAGCGTCTCCTCGATGGGGGTGTGCGGGTCGAAACGATGAATCTGGTAGAGATCGACGTAATCGGTGCCGAGCCGGCGCAGGCTGTCGTCGATGGAGTGCTTGATGTGCTTGCGCGAGAGCCCGCGCTGGTTCGGGTCGTCGCCCATGGGGCCGTGGACCTTTGTGGCGATCACCAGCCGATCGCGGGAGGGGCCGAGATCCTTGAGCGCGCGGCCGAGCACCGACTCGCTCTCGCCGAGCGAGTAGACGTCGGCCGTGTCGAAGAAGTTGATGCCGAGATCCAGCGCGCGCTTGATGATCGGGCGGCTCGCCGCCTCGTCGAGCACCCAGTCCCGCCACTTCGGCGAGCCGAAGGTCATGGCGCCGAGACAGATCCGCGAGACTTTGAGGCCGGTTGAACCGAGATTGGTATACTCCATGGACGAGCTCCTTGCGCTGCGTGCGGCCTGCGCTGGATGGGGATGGATGTCCGGCACGCGAAGCGATCGTGGCCGGTCCTTTGCAGGGAATTCGCAGGAAAGCAGGGGCCGTGCCGGCGTCGCGTCCAGGGGCCGGCGGACCGGCGCGGAGCGAGGCGGGATCGGCTGCTGTCCCGAGAGCAGCGCCTGCTGCTGCTGCGGTGCTGCTGGGGGAGCACGGCGGCCGGCGCTCCTCGGCGCGGCCGAGGAGCAGGCCGGCGCCTGCTCGCCGGTGCCGCGTTGCCGCTCAGGCGCCCGCGCGCGCGACGGCGAAGATCAGGTGACGTCGCAGCCGGATCCCCTCCGGCGCGCGGCGGCGCTCGAGCTCGGCCTCGAGCGCCGCCTTGACCCGCGCGGCGTCCTCCGGAGCCAGGTTGGACAGGAAGTTGCCGAACGAGCTGGCCAGGTTGAACGCGATCACGTCGTCCGTGGCCGCGAAGTGGTCCGTGAAGGTGCGGATCTGGAGCGCCGGATCCTCGAAGCCGGCGCGCAGCAGGGTGCTCTTCAGCTCGTCGGAGGTCACCTTGTAGGTGGTGTTGCCGAGCGTCTCCGCGGTGCCGGCCAGGCCGAGCGACGACAGCGCGCCCTCGAGCACCCCTTCGAACTCGTGCGGGCGCTCCTTGGCGGCCGAGCTGATGCCGAGGCGCCCTCCCCGCTTGAGCACGCGGCGCGCCTCGCGCAGCGGGCCGAGCTTCTCGGGCAGCCAGTGGAGCACGCTGTTCAGGAACACGACATCGAAGCTCCCGGCGGCGAACTGCGAGAGCTCCTCGGCCTGACCGACGGTGGCGCGGAAGTTCGGCCGGCGCTTCTCGTTGGCCAGCTCGACGCGGAGCGGCAGCGGATCGACGCCGGCCACCTCGCCGGACGGGCCGACCAGCTCGGCGACATGGGCCCCGAGCCGACCGGTCCCGCAACCGACGTCGAGGACGCGCTCGCCCGGGGAAATCTGGAGATCTTCGATGAGCAGCTTCCCGTGGTTGAACTGCCGATCGCTGACGCGATCGTACGTCTCGGCCAGGACAGCTGAATCGAGCGCAAGGCTGACCATCGTGGCTCCTTGGGAGAGGAGGTGAAAATGGGTGAAAGGCGGCTCCGAACCGGGAGTTCTCGCCGATCACCGCGTGTCTGTTATCGAGGACAATAGTCCGCGATAGCGGACCGAGCAAGCGCGATCTCGGTCGCGGCGCGCGACGGCGGCGATGCGTCCGAGGCGCCCCGTCCGCGAGGGTGGCGCGGGCCCGTCGACGCCGCGCGCGTCCGCGGCGGCGCTGGCCGGGGTTCGCGGTCGCGGGCGGGCGTGATAGGGTGCGTGCCTACACCTGGACGGACGAGGGTTGACTCATGAGCTGGGTAGATCAGTATCGCGCATTGGCTCGCTACAACCTGTGGATGAACGACAAGCTCTATGCGCTGGTCGGCAAGCTCGACGACGCGGAGCGCAAGCGCGATCGCGGCGCCTTCTTCAGGTCGATCCACGGCACGTTGAACCATCTCTTGCTCGCCGACCGCAGGTGGATGGGGCGCTTCACCGGCGACGAGGAGCGGTTCACCTCGCGCGACGCGAGCGGCAAGGCCATCGAGTTCACCGCGCTGTCGCAGGAGCTCTACGCGGACTTCGACGATCTCTCCCGCGAGCGCGCCAGGACCGACGCGGACATCGTCGCCTGGGTGCACCAGATCGATGAGCAGGCGCTCTCGGGCGACCTGACCTTCGCGCTGAGAGGGACGGTCCTCACCAAGCCGCTCTGGTGGGCCGTGGGCCATTGCTTCAATCATCAGACCCATCACCGCGGCCAGGTGACCACCCTGCTCACGCAGATGGGAATCGACCCCGGCGTGACGGATCTGTTCGCGATGCTGGTGGAGGAGAAGCCCGCGCCGTGACGCGCACGGCGCCTCGCGCCGAGCGCGGCGGCGGAGCCCCGGGCACGCCGGCGAGGCCGCCGCTGGGTCACCGGGCGGCGCGCCGCCTCGTGTCCTGTCGCACCTGGCCCGCCGCCTTGGCCTCGGCGAGCGGGTTGCGCGCCTCGGCGGCGCGCAGCCGCTCGAAGCGCTCGATCAGGTCGCGATCGCCGCCCTGCCGCAGCGCCCTCGCCAGCACCACGCTCTTGGCGAGCCGGATGAACCGCAGCCGGTGCGCCGACGTCACGTCCTCGATGTCCCTCCTGCCCGCGCCGGGCCCGAACTCGCGATCATAAGTCGCCCGCAGCCGGTGCTCGCCGCGGAGGCCGAGCGCGTCCGAGAGGCCCTCGAGGGCGGCCCGCTCGGCCGGGCTCGCCCACGAGAGGACCCTGGAGTAGGGCGTCGCCATGGTCTCGTGATCGGGCTTGTTCACGAAGCGGCGGAGGAACACATCGGACGTCGCGACCGGCACGTCGCCGGTCTCCTGGTGGAGGAGGGCGTACGCGAACGCCTCGTTCATCCCCACGAACCGGTTCTGGTCGAAATCGGCGTCATCGACGCGGTTGCCGAGGCGATCGACGCCCGAGAGGGCGGCGAAGAAGTAGCTGCTGAAGTCGGTGTAATCCGCCTCGTTGATCTCGGGCGTGCAGCCCGACGCGGGGCGGTCCCGGGTCGCCGCGAAGAACCCCACGACGTCGCGCTCGACGAGCTCGCCGTCGGGCCGTCCGCCCTCGAAGATTAGATTGGCGAAGGCGCCGGAGAAGCACTGGGCCATGACGAGGACGACGGGCGTGTCGTCGGGCAGCTGCTCCATGCGGGCGGCGAGGTCGCGCACGGACAGCCCTCCGCCGCCCCAGAGGTCGAACACGTTGTTGTCGAGATCGCGCCGCGGATCCGGGCTCCCGTGGCCGGCGAAGTACAGGAGCAGCGGGTCGGCCGGGCGCGCGCGGACGAACTTGCGCCAGATCGCGTCGAACCCCGGGCGGGTCGTCGCGCCGTCGATGCGCGGCAGCCTGGGCGCGCGGTAGCGCATGCGGAGGCCGTCGAGGAACTGCACGCTCCGCGTGCCCCGGCTCCCGTCGGCGAAGAGGACGCGGCGCTCCACCGTGGCCGGGAGCAGCGACTGGAAGTACCGGACGTGGCCTTCGATGGCCACCTGGTTCATGGGCGGCCGCGGGCCGCCGCCCACCACGAGGGCGCGCCAGGCCGCGGGCTCGGGCTCGGGCGCGACCGGCGGAGGCGAGGGCGCCTCCGGCGCGGCGCGCGCGGCCGGCGGGGCGGGCTGCGGGGGGCGCGCGGGCTGCGGGCGGCGCGCGGGCTGCGGGGGGCGCGCCGACGGCAGGGTGGGCCCGGGCCGCGGCGAGCGCGCCGACGGCAGGGTGGGCCCGGGCCGCGGCGAGCGCGCCGACGGCAGGGCGTGCCCGGGCCGCGGCGCGCCCGTGGCGGCAGCAGCCGGAGGAGGTCGAGGCTCGCGCGCGGCCGCCGCCGTCGCGGTCGCCGTGGTCACGGCGAGCACGGCAGCTCGGAGCAGCAGATGGTACGCGGCGGTCACGTGCTCGGCCTCGGCAGCGCGGCTCGCGCCGCTCGGTTCTAGGTAGCACCCCCCCGGCGCTCGCGCAGCGGGTGGACGCGCTGGCGCGCTGGGATCACGTCCTCGCCCCCCCGATCGGCACCTTGCGAATCGTGCTCGCGTCCGCGTTGGTCCAGTAGACGTGGGTGTCGTCGATCCCGAGGCGGCGGGAGCCGCTGCCCTCGGCGAGCTGCGCCGCCTCCCCTCCCCCGATCGGGACCCGCTTCACCGCGCTGTCGTCGCCCACATAGATGCTCGTCGCGTCCAGCGCGAGGCCCATCGGGAGGTTCAGCCTGGTCGCGAGCGGCACGGGCTCGCCGCCCCCGAGCGGCGCCCGCGTCGCGCAGCCTCCACCGAGCAGCTAAAACCTTGCCGGCGAGCGGGTCAAACGCGGTACCCGCGTACACTCGACACCTGCGCCCGACACGACACAGCGGACGGCGGCTTCCTCAGGACCTGATCGGATCGGCAGCATTTCGCCGCAGTCGAGGCAGATTGCCTCGTCGCGCCCGCGCTCGGCGACGGCAGAGCTCCCTTCCTTTTCGCCTCGGTCTCGTCATGATAACGTATGATAACGTAGAGCTCGCACGCGCGGCGCGCGCGACGGCAGCGCCCGACGGCGGGGCGGGCTCGTACCGCGGCACGCGTATGCGCCGCTGAAGGCCGCCCAAGGCTGAGCCCGTCCATCGCCCGTGCGGATCTTCTCATGGTCCTCTGGCACGCGGGTTGCCGTTCTCGATCCAATCGACGTACGAGCACAGGAGAGAGACCATGTCGGCCAATTCATCGAAGATGACGATCGATCACGACGAGATCCGCCAGTGGGCCGAATCGCGCGGAGGCCGCCCGGCGACGGTGAAGAGCACCGAGAAGAAAGGCGAGCCCGGCATCCTCCGCATCGATTTCCCCGGCTACAGCGGGGAGGGCTCCCTCGAGGAGATCTCGTGGGACGACTTCTTCGCCAAGTTCGAGGAGTCGAACCTCGCCTTCGTGTACCAGGAGAAGACGGCGGACGGGCAGACGAGCAACTTCTCCAAGCTGGTGAGCCGTCCGGAGGACATGGTCCAGAAAGCCAAGCCCACGTCCGGCGCCGCGAAGGGCGGCAGCAAGGCGAAGGCGAGCGGCGCGAAGGGCGCAAAGGGCGGGAGCGGCGGCGGCGAGCTGGACGTCGAGATCGAGGTCCAGATGGATCTCGACAAGGAGCCCGGCGGCGCCGAGCAGCGGCCGCACGCCAAGCAGGCCCGCGGCAAGGGCGCCGAGGACGACCACTCGTCCCACATGACGATCGACCACGACGAGATCCGCGCGTGGGTCGAGGCGCGCGGCGGCCGCCCGGCGGCGGTCACGCGGACCGAGAAGAACGGGGAGCCCGGCGTCCTCCGGATCGATTTCCCGGGGTACAGCGGGGAGGACACGCTCGAGGAGATCTCGTGGGACGACTTCTTCGCCAAGTTCGAGGAGTCGAACCTCGCCTTCGTGTACCAGGAGGCCAAGGCGAACGGCGAGCCGAGCTACTTCTCGAAGCTGGTGAGCCGCCCGGCCGACACGGGCGGCAAGCAGGCGAAGCAGGGCAAGTCGAGGTCCAGGAAGGCGGCCTGATCCCGGAGATCGGGTGAGGAAGCTCAGCGCCGGCGCGCCGGCGCGCTCGGCGTGACGTCGGGCGCGGCCGGCGCGCCGCGCGCGTGCTTGCGCTGCCACGCGGCCCCGTGCGCGAGCAGCGCGTCCCGGAGCGCCGCGGGCCCGCCCTGGAGATCGACGCCGCGCCGGTGGACGACGTAGAAGACCTTGCGCGGCAGCTCGGGCAGCGGGCGCGCGACGAGGCCGCGCGGGAGGCGGCAGCAGGCGTTGACCACGGCGACGCCGACGCCGAGCCGGACGAAGTGGAGCATCAGCTCCCAGCCGTTCGCCTCGACCGCCGGCTCCCAGCGGACGCCGGCCGAGAGCAGCGCCTGCGCCAGCGCGGCCCGGTGAGGCCGCCCGGGGCCGGGGACCACGAGCCGCGCCGCCTCGAGATCGCGCAGGTGGACGCGGCGCTTCCGGGCGAGCGGGTGCGCCTCGGGGACGACCAGGACCTGCTCGACCTCGGTGAGGCGGTCGGCGGCGAGCCCGTCCGGCGCGCCCTCGAGCGGCGCGACGCCGAGGTGCGCCTCGCCCGCCACGACGGCGTCGAGCGTGGCCTCGCGGTCGCGCGTGAGCAGGCGGAGCGGGGCGACGGCGCGCGCGGTGAAGGCGCGGATCCCCTCGCCGAGCAGGTACAGGTACGAGCCCTCGCCGGCGCAGAGCACGACCGGCTCCCGGCTCTCGCCGTGGCGAAGGACGTCGAGGAACGAGCGCGTCCGCTCGCCCACCTCGCGCCCGAAGGCGGCGACGCGCTTGCCGTCGGCCGTGAGCTCCAGCCGCTGCCCGCGCCGCTGGTAGAGCGTGACGCCGAGCGCCTCGCCGAGCTTGCCGATCTGGGCGTGGAGCGCCGGCTGCGACACGTGCAGCGCCCGCGCCGCGCGGGTGAAGTTGAGGTGCTCGGAGAAGACCACGAAGGCGCCGAGCCAGTCGAGGTTGAGCATGCCGGGACGCTATCGCGAAACGCGATAGCGTATCCAGAAATACTTCTTCCGGCGGATAGCTGGGTGTCTATGCTTCTGTCGTCCGACGTTCGAAAGGATGGAGCTTGACGATGGGCCGCGATCGCTTGACCGACATGAGCAAGAAGCTCTCCTGGCTGCTCCGCCACGGGGCGCCCTCGATGGGCGTCGCCATGGACGAGGCGGGCTGGGTGGCCGTGGACGACGTGCTGCGGGCGCTGGGGATACCGCGCTCGCTGCTCGACGCGGTCGTGGAGACCAACACGAAGAACCGCCTCGAGATCCGGGGCGACCGGGTGCGCGCCTCGCAGGGGCACTCGCGCGAGGGGATGCCGGTGACGCTCGCCGGCCTGGAGGCGTCGTGGGAGGAGGTGCTCGGCGACGCGTCGATCTGGCACGGCACCAGCGTGGACGCCGTCCGGAGCATCGCCCGCGAGGGGATCCGGCCGGCGGCGCGCACGCACGTGCACTGCACCGACGCGCCGGGCAGCGCGGTGGGCAAGCGCGCGAACGTCGACGTGATGCTCGAGATCAGCCCCGCGCGGCTCCGGGCGCGCGGCGTGCGCGTGTTCCGGAGCCAGAACGGCGTGATCCTCGCGCGGGAGGTGCCGGCGCCGTGCCTCGTGGGGCTCGTGCCGATCGCGGCGCGGGCGAAGCGGGAAGCGGACGCGCTGCGGGCGCTGATCGGCGGGGGATGAGGGCGACGCTGGCGCTAGCGCGCCCCCTGCTCGCGCGCATCCGGGAGAGAAGGCCCACCCTTTTCCGCGAGCCACGCGAAGACCGCCGCCGGTTCGCGCAGCACGACGTCCGAGCCCCAGCCGATCACGCGGAGCGCCCCTGTCGCGTCGAGCCCGAGCAGACCGACGCGGAACAGGCGGCCCCGGAGCTCGAGCGCGCACTGCCCCAGGCTCGGCACCCGGAAGCGCTCCGGCGGCGCCTCGAACGCGAGGAGACGCGCGAGCTCGGCGACGTCGGGGCCGCGCAGCTCCACGGCGGGCGCTCGGGCGAGCGGCCCGTGCTCACCGAGCTCGCCCGGGTAAACGCGCACCGCGCGCGTCTTCGACCACAGCGCGTCGAGCGCCGCCTGGGAAGGGTCCGGCCCGGCCGTGTCGGGCCAGGGGAGACGCGCGGGGACGTGGGGGAGACGGGGCGCCGGCATGGCTCAGCTCCTCACCGGGTCTCGACGTACGCGCCCTTCCGGACGTACACATCTTGCCTTGGATTCATCGCCCCGTTCACCGGGCTCTGTCCAACCGGCGCCATCATCCCAGGCCCCCAGTTGTTCGGCTTCTTCCAGAACTGATACCATTTCTTGCCCGAGATATCCTCGACATCGCCGCGGTACGTGGCGGCCGGGTCGTTCGACTTGGCGCCCCAGACGCTCGATTTCGTGGCGTTTGCGACGCCCTGCGCCGTGCTGTCGTTGCCGATACCCCACTTCGGATCCGGCGGCGTCGCGCCGTTGCACGTCGACAGATCGACGCGCGAGCCCGGCCCCCCCTTGAAGCCAGCGCCCTTCAGCGCGTCCCCGAGCTGCTGCCCGTTGATCGTGGGCCGGTTGCCGTAAGGGATGATCCCCAGGAATTTCTTCTTCTCTCCCCACTCGACCCCGCCCGGGTACCCGTGCGTCGACACGATCACGTGGTTCTCGTTCGCCAGCGGGGCGTTCTTCAGCTCGTCGTGGTAAAGCACCGTGGCCCCCGGATACATCTTCTGCAGATTGGCCTTGTGGCTCTCGATCGCCTTGTCGCCGCGCTGGCCGACGATGATCGTCGTGAGCCCCGAAGGGTCGATGTACAGCGTGACGTTCGGAACGAACCCGAGCTCGTGGAACGCCCCGGCGAGCCCCGCGGGATCGGGCGTGATGTACAGGCCGAGCGCTGGATCGTAGTAGCGGTGGCGGTTGTAGAAGAGGCCTGTCGGGGCGTCCCAGCGCTGCCCGGCGAAGCGCAGCGTCCCCGGATCGCCCGAGCGGCGCGTCACGTCGCCCAGCGCGCCGAAGTCCACCTCGTCGAAGGCGCCGGCCGCGGACAGGAAGAGCCACGGCGTGCCAGCGGCGTCGGTCACGACCGCGCGGAAGTCGCCCCCTTGCCGCGCCTCGAGGAGCGGCGTGCAGCCGTCGTCGGCGAAGACGCGCCGCACGCGGCCTCCCCCGCTCGCCACCTCCTCGACCGCGGAATCGCCGTCCCAGCCGAACCAGACGCTCTCGCCGCCCACCGTCATCGCGACGCGGCGGCCGAGCGCGTCGTAGAGGAACTGGATCACGAGGCCGTCGTCGCGCACCGCCGCCGCGAGGCGGTTCAGCGCGTCGTAGCGGTACTCGAAGCCCTTTCCGCGCTCCGCCGAGGTGCGCCGCGCCAGCCGGCCGAGGGCGTCCCAGGTGAGGTGCTCGCCGGCCGTGCGCAGGGGGCGCCCCCCGGGGCCGAGCGCCCGCGCCTCGCCCCGGGGCATCGGGGTGCCCTGCGGGGAGTACGAGAGCTGCTCGTTCGCGCCGAGCCCCTGCACCGACAGCGGGCGGCCCACCTCGTCGAGCACGTAGCGCCGCTGCCCCGCGCGGCTGTCGTCCACCACCTCGATCGGCCCCGCCTTGGACCATGCGTACGAGCGCGCCGCGATCTCGCCGCCAGTCGACGACACCACCGCCCGGTGGATCGGCAGGCCGTACAGGTCGCTCCGCGTGATCACGCGCGGCCCGTCCTCTCCGAACGCGCGCTCCGACTCGACGCCGCGCTCATCGTACGCGAGCGTCAGCCGGGCGGCGCGCGCCTCCTCCACGGCGACGTCCCAGGCCGTGGGGGCGCCGTCGCCCGGGCGGCGCTCGGTCGTCACGCGCCAGCCCGAGGAGTAGCTCCGCTCCACGACGCGGCCGGCGTCGTCGTAGCGGTAGGACACCGCGAACTGGAAGCCGCCGAGGCGCTGCTCCTCGCGCAGGACCCGGCCCGCGGCGTCGCGCACGAAGACGACCTCCGACGCGGCGCTCCTCGCGTAGAGCAGCCCGCCGCGCTCGTCGTAGCCGTACTCCTCGCGCTCCCCCGTCGAGTGCTCGCGCGCGCGCAGCCGGCCCATCGCGTCGCTCGACAGCCGCACCCAGGAGCCGTCCGCCTTCATCACCGAGACGATCTCGGCGACCCCGCTGTGCTCGTACTCCGTGCGGACGCCCGAGAACGACGTCTCTGCGCGGACGTTGCCGGACGGGTCGTACTCGAAGACGTGCCGCTCGCCCGCCGGGTTCTCGATCCAGGAGAGGCGCAGCAGCGCGTCGTAGCCGGCGCGGTAGCGGCGCCCGTCGCTGTGCACCGACTCCACCGTGACGTCGCCGACCATGCGGTACCGGATCTCATGCCCGTTCGGCGCCCGCTCGGCGACGAGGTGCCCTGTGGGGCCGTAGTCGAAATACGTGACCTTGCCCCCGGGCTCCCGGATGGCGATCACGTAATCGCGAGAGTCGTAATCGAGCTCGAGCGCGACGCCCTTCGGGGTCTCCGCGCGGACGGGCCGGCCGAGGAGGTCGAACTCGTACCGGAAGCGCGCCGCGCCGCCGCCGGCGCTCACCTCGCGGATGTTGCCGTGCGCGTCGTACGCATACGCGTCCTCCGTGCCGTCGGCGTGGATCACCTGCGCGAGCAGGCCCCGCGGGTCGTAGCCGTACGCGGTGGAGCGGCCGAGCTCGTCGATCTCCTCGGTCACCCTCGATCCCTGGAAGCGCACCTGCCGCGTCGCGCCGCCGGGCTCGGTCACGGCCACCACCCCCGCGCCGTCGTCGAAGCGCACGGCGCGCAGCAGCTCGCCGCTCACCGAGAGCTCGGTCTGCCTGCCCGACATGTCGGCGTGACGGCGCGCGAGGCGCCCCTCGGCGTCCCGGATCGCGACGAGCCGGCCGGCGCTGTCGTAGCTGTAGTGGGTGACGTACCCCCGCGGATCCCGGTAGGCCGTGACGAGCCCGAGGGCGTTGCCCACGTACAGATGCCGCTGGCCGAGGCCGTCGATCACGTGCGCCTGAAACGGCTCGGGGCCCCACGACAGGCGCGTATGAAAGATGCCTTTGGGCCTGGGCGCTCCGGCAGGCGGCGAGTAGCCGATCTCGCGCAGCACGTCGCCGCCCCGGAGCTCGCCCCAGCTCTCGACGCAACGGCGCTCGCCGGAGACGTCCGCGTAGACGAAGTGGTAATCGATGCCGTCCGGCGAGGACTCCCGGACGAGGTAGTGCTCCTCGTCGTACGCGAAGAGCGTCTCGACGCCGCCCGCGTCGACGGCGCGGACGAGATCGCCGCGGTCGTCGATCTCGAGGACCACGAGCGTCCTTTGGTGGACCTTCCCCTCTTCGTCCGTCACCGAGAGCCGATGTACGACGAGGTTCCCGTCCCGCTCGACCGTGAGGACGCGGCCGGCGCAGTCGACGAGGCGCACGAGCATGCCCTCGCGCCACTCCAGCTCGACCACGTTGCCCGCGTCGTCGCGCAGCTCCGCGAGGCAATAGCGCAGCTCCGCCGGATCGTAGCGGAGCACGCGCACGGCGCCGTCGTCGAGGTCCACCACGAGGTCGTTGCCGAAGCGGCCCACCTTGACGCCGTACGGCAGCACCAGCACCTGATCGCTCTCGGGCTCGGGGAGGTGCACCTCGCGGAAATCGGGATCCACGAGCACGAGCCCGTCGCCGTGCCTGCGCGCGTACCAGTGCAGGTTGTGCGACCAGCCCCAGCCCATCCCGCAGCGGGAGCGCACCGCCGAGGTCGCGTACCGGCGCACGAGGCCGACGGAGAACGGACCCGGGAGCAGGACATCGAGCTTGGGGTTCGTGTACATGGTCCCGGTGACCACGTCGATCGGGTGCGCTGCGGCGGCCTGCCCCTCGGCCTGAGGCGGCGCCGGCGGCTTCGGCGGCGCAGCGCCGCTGCTCGATCCGCCGCCGCCCCCGCCGCCGTTGCTCCCGCCCTGCGGGCCGCCCCCGCCCGGGCCGCCGGCGCCCCCGCCGGAGCCCCCGCCGCCGCCGCCGCTCCCGCCCGCGCCGCTCGCGCTGGCGCCCGCGCCGACGGTGATGCTCTTGTTCATCTGCCCCATGCTGCCGGTGATGCCGGCCATGCCGAGCTCGATGAAGACGTTGGGCGCCCCGAGCCAGGGGAAGCACGGCCCGGCCGTGTTGAGGCTGACGACCTCTTTCAGCGTGCCCGGCTCGTTGCCGTGACAGGCCTTCATGCAGCCGCCCACCGTGAGGATCTTGGCCCCCTCGATCTTGGTGCGCATGCAGGGATCGATGATCCCCTCGGCGACCGTGCCCATCGTGGGATAGGGGATCGGCAAGGGGCTCGGCGCTGCCGGCGTCAGGCACACGCTGACGGCCATGCCGGTCATCTGGTGGCCGGACTTCTCGGTGATCGTGTCCATGCCCAGCGCGGTCACCTTGGCCATGAGCGAACCTCCTGCGGCAGGCTACAGGTCTGCTCCGGGGGGTGCCAACCCGGAACGTGCGCGGCTTCACGGACCGCGGGCGGCGCGATCGTGCGCCATCGTTCGGAGCGCGCCCCTATCCCTTGACCGTGACGAGCGGCCAGAGTCGCGCCACGCGCCGCGCGATCCCCGCATCCTCGACGGAACGGACGACCGGCGTGATCGGCTTGTAGGCATACGGCGCCTCCTCTTTCATCCGCTGGTGGTACTTCGCGAGGATGTCGCGCCGCCGCCGGACGCTCGGCGCATCCGGATCGAGGGGCGTCACGACATGCAGCTTCTCGACCGCGCGCCGGTAGAGGTCCTCGTCGGCGTGCGCGGAGCGGCCGCGCGTGAGGCTGCGGCCCGCGCCGTGGCACGCGCTCGCGAGCAGCTCCGCGTGGCCTGCGCCGGCGAGCACCCAGCTCGCGTCGCCCATGGATCCGGGGATGATCACCGGGTGACCGGTGTACGCGAACACCCCGCCCTGACCATCCGGTCCCCCGGCCGGCGTCGCGCCCTTGCGGTGCAGGTAGCGCGGCTCGGCGCCGTCGGGCTCCCAGATGAGGTTGTGCGGCGCATCGTACACGAGCGAGCTCGCGACCCGACGGCCGAGGACCTCCTGCAGCGCGCGCACCACCATGAGGCCCAGGAAGAGGCGGTTCGCGAACGCGAAATTGGCGGCGTTCCGCATCGCATCCAGGTAGACCGAGGCCTCGCGGGCGTGGGGCCCCACCGCGGGCAGCACATAAAAGCCGTGCGCCGGATGGGGCACGCCCGCCGGGTACAGCGCGCGGGCGCGCTCGTTGAAATAGCCGCCGACCGCGTGTCCGAGCCCGACGGAGCCCGCGTGGGCCATGATCGTGACGGCGTTCTTCGTCAGCCCGAACGCGCGCGCCGTCCCGCCGTCGACGAGCTCGTCCACGGCCTGGATCTCGACGAAGTGGTTGCCTCCGCCGACCGTTCCGATCTGGATGTCGCGCCCGTCCGCGCGGCCCGACGCCTGGATGTACGCGTCGAACGCGAACGTCCCGCGCGCGGGCAGCGCGCCGTGGAAGTGCACGCGCTCGAGATCCTCGCGCTGCGCGCGCGGATCGTAATGGTTCCACAGGCCCGTGCGAGCGTTGTCCGCCGCCGTCTCGTGCAACCCGGCGAGGCCGTCGCGGAGCATGGCCGCGCGCTGGCGCGGCGACATGGGGATATCGCGCTGTCCCTGGAAGAAGATGGCGCGGAGCCGCCGCTTCAGGGCGCCGACATGCGGGGCGAGCTCGTCCCGATCGACGTCGGTCGCGAGCAGGCGCATGCCGCAACAGACATCGTTGCCGACGGCCTGCGGCACCACGAACCCGCGCGCATCGACGACCGTGCCCACGGGGATGCCCGCGCCCTTATGAAAATCCGGCGTGAGCACGATGGATCGGATCTCGCCGGCCGCGCCGCCCCAGAACGGGGCGATCCTGCCGGCCTTCTCCCATGCGTGGAGATCGCGCAGCGTGCCTTCCAGCGAGGCGAAACGGAGGAGCTCCTCGATGCCGTCGGCCTCGACGACGACATCTTCCCTCGCCACGAGGGTGATCGGGATCCCGAACGGATTGTCGATGCGGGCCGTCGCGCCATCCACGCGACGCACCACCGCATCGAGATGCAATTTGCCAACCATGCTGCTGTCCAATTCACGAAGACGCACGCGGCCGACGCGATCGCGCGAAGGGGCCGCGGCTCACTCTCCCCCGGTTTGGACCCGGCGCGCGCACGAGGGAGGCGCACACCGCAGCAGCGGAGCTCAAGATAGACGCGAAACGCAGATCGTCAAGCGGCTCGCGCTGGTCGGGCCAGCCGGCAGGGCGCGCGAGGTCGAGGCACACTCACGTGCGGCCAATCACACTTTCCGTGCGCTCCGTCTCTCGCGCGGTGGCGAGGCGCAGCTCCGCGGCCTCTTCGACCGCACCCACCTCGTCCGCGCCTCTCGCTGGCGCGGCGCCGAGGCTCTCCCCCTGGCCTGACAGCTCCACCCACCCACGGCAACCGAATCCGAGCCGTGCCGTTCAGGGCATCAGCTCGACTCCCTTGGTCAGATACAGCCTTGACGCCCGACGCCCGTGGTCGTGATCTGATGGTGAATCCACCGGGGGGTGGCCGCACCTGCAAGGCCCCGAGCTCGCGCCTGAGCCGGCCCTCATCGACGAAAGGAATCTGCCATGCGCATCGTCCAGATGGGCTCAGGTGAGCCCCGCGATCTCGTCCTCTGCTACCTCGTCGGCCCTCACATGGACGCCGCGCTGCGCGACGCCCTCGGCCCCGCGCCGTGCGTGGTCGCCTATGCCACCGGCAAGCCCGCCGACAGCCTCGACGCGGTGATCGCCGCGGTGCGCGACCGGCTGCACCTCCCCACCATCGGCCGCGTCGTCCTCGCCGGCTACTCTCTCGGCTGCAGCGGCGTGCGATCCCGCCTGCTCGAGAAGGCGCAGGCGAACGGCGCCGTCGCCGCCCTGGTGCTCGTCGACGGCACCCACGCGAGCAAGCCGCCGGTCGCGTGGCAGATCGACGTGTGGCGCGACGCGTTCGCGCGCGCCCGCCGGGGCGAGCTGCTCGTCGTGGCCACGCACACCCAGCAGAGCTACGTCGAGCAGCTCAGGCCGCCGGAGACTCCCTTCCTCTCCACCGCGACGGTGCTCCGCCAGGCCACGGAGTGGCCCCTCGACGCCTCGGGCCCCGTCGACGCGCCCGCGGTGCGCAACGATGGGCAGCTCTGGATCTACTCGTACGCCAGCAAGGCCATCGACGCCGAGGCGCACATCCTCCAGCAGCGCGAGGTCCTGCCGAGGGTGCTCCGCCAGCACATCCGCCCCTGGCTGGAGGGCCCCGGGGCCGATCCGACGAGACCCGCAGATCCGCCCGTCGGCGCCGACGCGCTCGAGCAGGCCGAGCACGCCTCGACGAGCGGACAGCCCGGGCCGAGCCCCGTCGTCCGCCAGATCCTGCGCCTCGGCTCGCGGGGCGAGGACGTCATCGTTTGGCAGCGGATCCTCGGGGTCGATGCGGACGGGATCTTCGGCGGCGTGACCGATCGGCTCACGCGGCAGTGGCAGAAGCGGCACGGCCTCGGGGCGGACGGCATCGTCGGTCCCCTCACCTGGAGCGCCGCCGAGGCGCGGAGCGGCGAGGCCCTGCCCCCACGCGAGGTGCCCCGGCAGGCCACGCCGCTCTCCGAGGGCGAGCTCTCGGCGGTGCTGGAGCACAGCCACGAGCTCGTCTTCCAGGAGAACCCGAGCCGCGCGCGCCTCGCCTGCGCATGGGCGCACGTGGCCATCGAGAACGGACGCGGGCAGAAGGTGTGGAACTACAACCTGGGCAACATCACCGGATTCGGCCAGTGGCCCGGGCAGTATTACGTGATCCGCGTCGCCGAGCGGGTGCAGCGCGATCCCGACGTGTGGAAGCCGGTGGACATGCGCTTTCGCGCCCACCCCGAAGCGCTCGACGGCGCCGCCGACTACTGGCGGCTCATGGGCAAACACTACCAGCCGGCGCTGGCGCGCTTCGACGCGGGAGACCCTGCGGGCGCCGCCTTCGAGCTCTCGCGGCTGCGCTACTACACCGCGCACGCCGACACGTATGCGCGGAACATGAGCTCGCTGTACCGCTCCTTCCCCGGCTGATTCCCCGGCTGATCGCGCGGCGCGCCGCCGCCCGCCTGGCGCGCCGGCGCTGGCTCCGCCCGCGCGCCCGTGTGGTACCCTCCCGCCCATGGGTACCGCGAACGCCCTTGTCCCCGAACGGCGCTCTGCCCTGCGCCGCGCCCCCTGCGCGGCCCTCCTGCTCGCCGCCTGCGGCCCCGCGCCCACCCTGGCCGAGCCGCGCGCCCCGGAGCCGCCGCCCCCCGCCGAGACGATCTACATCGTGATTCACGATCCGCCCCCGGCGGCTGAAGCCGCGGTGACCGCGGACGACTGGGTGCCGGACGAGGCCCGCGGCGAGAACCCGTTCGCGCGGACGCGCACCTGGATCGGCGACTACGACTGTCCGCAGGGCACGACCGAAATGACGTTCCGGATCCTTCAGGTCCAGGGCGACCGGATCAAGGCCGTCTTCGACTTCCGTCATGCCGCGTCCGGCGTATCCGGAAAGTACCTGATGCGCGGCCGTTACGACCCCGAGACGCGCACCGCGGCGTTCTCGCCCGGCGCCTGGATCGAGCGCCCTCCCAACTACGTCACCGTGAGCATGAAGGGCGATCTCGCGCTCGACGGCTCGCTCTTCGCCGGGCGCATCGAGCACCCGGAGTGCGGCGCCTTCAGGCTCCGGCCGGCGGGCTAGGGCCCGGCGGACAGCCGCCCCGCCGTCGCCGGCGCCGCGAGCGCCGACCGGTACCCGAGGTAGCGCCCGAACGCGCGCATCGCCTGGTTCCAGTGCTTGGGCTGCTTCACCCACATCTCCTTCACGCCGACGTCGGCCAGCGCGTCCCCCACGTCGATCCACCGCGGATCGCCGGTCAGCGCGTAGGCGGCGCCGAACACGGGCACGATCAGCAGGTTGAGGTCGGCGGTCCCGCTGTCGTCGTACGCGTCGGTCTCGCAGCCCCAGAGGTACCGGAACGCGCGCCGGTCCGAGGTGATCGCGCGCTCCGCGAGCCATCCGGCCGCGCGCGCCACCACGTCGCGGACCCGCGGGTCGCCGGTGAGCGCGCGGTAATCCATGAGCGCGTCGACGAGCAGCGCGGTCATGAACGGCGAGCCGCCGCGCGGGCCGCGCTCGCACTCGGACGGGTCGGCGCGGTGGATGTCGTGCTCGAAGGCGCCCGACGCGCCCTGCCGCTGCCACGCCGCCGTGCGATCCGCGAGGCCGCGCAGCGCCGCGAGGAGCTCCAGACGCGGGTCGAGCGCGTAATAGCTCGACAGCGTCATCATCGCCCAGGCCATGTTGCGCTCGGTCGCGCGCAGCACGTCCTCCTTGCCGCCCGTGAGCGCGGGCAGGTTCAGCCGGAGCGCCTCGCCCATCGCGAGGACCGCCTCCTTCGCCGCCGGGTCGCCGGTGAGCAGGTAATCGTCGAGCATCCCCTGGCCGAGCATGCGCCGGAGGACCTCCCAGGAGAGGGGCGCCGCGGGCGTCCAGTCGTCCTTCTCGCAGACGTGGACCGCGAGCCGCCGGTCGGGCGAGAACCGGAGCTCGTGCTGCCGGTACCAGACGGCCTCGGCGCGGGCGCGCCGGTAGCGGGCGGCGTCGCCGTTCCGGAGGAAGCGCTGGTAGAGCGCGTGCGGGCCGTCGTAGTAGGTGCGGTGCGCGCCCGCGCAGCTGACCCCGTACGCGTCGTAGGCGGGCGTCATGCCGGCGAGCGCGCGCTCGATGCCGCTCTCGAACCCGGGGAAGCGGCGGTCGTCGATGGCGGGGAGCTGCGGCCCGCACACCTGGCTCGCCGCGTACCACGAGGGCGGCAGCACCGCGGCGATGGGGCCGTCCGGGTTCGGCAGGAGCGACGCGTCGAGCACGGCGCCCTCGATGCCCGGCGCGTCCGCCCGCTGCCCGGGGGAGCTTGCCTTGGCGCGGGGCCGCGGCGCGCCGGCCGGGGGCTCGCCGGGCGAGGGCTCGCCGGGCGGAGTGCTCTTTGCGGGGCGCGGGGGAGCGCCGTGCTCCAGCGTGTAGATCGCGCGCTCGCCCGGCGCGAGCGCGGCACGGAACGCGACGAGCGCGCTGCGGATCGAGCCGTCCAGGGGCCAGACCGCGAGCGGCTTCGCACGCAGCGGGACCAGGGCGCCGCGGCCGTCGCGCAGGCGGAGGAGGCGGACGTCGCGCAGCGCGCCCGGCGCGAACGGCACGCCCGAGGACACGACGGCCTCCGGCGGCGGCGTCGCGCCGGGCGGGCCCTTGGCGGACGCGCTCGTCGCGGCGTCGGCGACGAGCAGCAGCGGGACGGATCCCGCGACCGGCGCCCGGAGCGCGGCGACGTGCGCCTCCAGGACGGCCCGCACGCGCGGCTCCGCGCGGCGCGCCGCGGGCACCCGAGCGGACGGCCGGCCGCAGCTCGTCCAGAGGAGGGGCGCTGCGAGGAGCAGCGCTGCGAGCAGGCGGAGGGCGCCGGGCCTCGCCTTTGCGCGCTGCACATCCATGCCGCATCCGATGACCGGCGCCCGCCGCGCATCGCGGCAGAGCATCGGGGAGCGCGGCCGCGATGAGGCCGGCCGGTCGGGCGCGGCGCGCTCGCCCGGTCGCGCCCGCCGGCTTCCGGCGCTCGCCGCCGCTGCTCGTGCTCGAGGATCTCCGCTGGGGCGACCAGCCCACGGTGAGCTTCCTCGACGCAGCGCTGCGCGGATCTGCGCGCCATGCCCTGGATGGTGCTCGCGCTGGCCCGGCCCGAGGAGCATGAGACCTTTCCCCGGCTGTGGGCGGAGCGCCAGACGCAGGGAGATCCGGTTGAAGGAGCTGCCGCGCAAAGCGTGCGAGCGGCTGGTGCGGCAGGCGCTCGGCGCGAGCATCGGCCGGGAGATGCTGCAGCGCATCGTGGCGCTCGCCGGCGGGCATGCGTTCTACCTGGAAGCTTCGGATCGCTGCGCCCAGGCACGCGCTCGGGGCTGCGGTCGTTCACTATCCAGTAGCTCGACAAGGAGGAACTCGGCGCGGCCGCCGTCGAGCACATGGCGCCGGAGCCAATCGGCGTGGTCCCTCGCCGCGGCGCGGGCGTCGGTCGGAGTGTTGCTCCACGCCTGGCCCGGCGTTGAGGCCCCGGGCACGAACTCGGGCCGCCGTCGTCTACTTGGGCACGCTCAGGGCCGTCGCAGATGTCGAGGTGAACGTCGGCCAGCTCGGTGCAGTGCATCGGACCGCGCCATGCGAAGCTGACAGAGCCCACGAGGGCGGACGACGAGCCCGCTCCCAAACGCAAGCGGGGCGCCTACCGGCCGTGGGCCGAGCTTCTGCGCCGCACGCTTGCGATCGATGTCCTCGCGTGTCCAGCTGGCAAAGGCAGGATGAAGCTCGTCGCCATGCTCACCGAGCCAAGGAGCATCGCCCGCTTCCTCACCGCGCTTGGCGAGCCCACCGACGTTCCAGGGCGCTCCCCTCTGTGCCAACGTCGGGTGAGACAAACTGCCCCTGGAAATCTGTGGTGAAAGGGAGGAGAATGGACCTGACCCGTGCCGAAGCCTTCCCATCTCCGATCCGTCGATCCTACCCCCGCCCCAGCGGCGCAGGGCGCTGCGCCCCGCCCGAGTGGCGCCGCCGTCGAGAGCGTGGCGAAGCCGGGCAAGAGGCGGAAGTTCTCGGCGGCGGAGAAGCTGCGCATCGTTCGCGAGGCGGCTGCGTGCACCCAGCGCGGGGACATCGACGCGTCGCTGCGCCGCGAGGGTATCTACAGCTCCCTCCTGGCGGCGTGGCGCAAGCAGCTCGCCCTCCACGGCAGCGAGGCTCTCGCGGAGCGCAAGCCCGGTCACAAGCCGAAGCAGGACGCGAAGGACCGGCGCATGCCGAGCTCGAGAAGCGCTCGGCGCGCCTCGAGGAGAAGCTCGCGCTCGCTGAGAAGCTCATCGACCTCCCCAAAAAGTCTCTGCCATTCTGGGCGTCAATCTCACAAACGACGGAGAGCGCTGATGGACGTCATCGAGGAGCTCGATAACCCGCACGTCCCCATCGCGCAGGCGTGTGCGGCGCTCGGCGTCAGCCGCGCCACGCTCTACCGGCAGACCCGGCCCGCGCCGGCTCCCGCGCCGCCCCGGCCCGCTCCGAGCCCACGCCGGCTCAGTGACCCCGAGCGGAAGGCCGTGCTCGACGTGCTGCACAGCGACGAGTTCGTCGACCAGCCCCCGCCGGAGGTCTACGCGACGCTGCTGTCGCGCGGCGTCTATCTCGCCTCCATCCGCACGATGTACCGGCTGCTCGCCGCCTCCGGCGAGCGCGGAGAGCGACGCGCGCAGCGTGGGCCGATTAATCTTCCAGAGAGAGCATGGCCCAGGGCACAATTTGCCCGAGAATGGGCGAAGACATAAGCCGTGAAACATCATATGACAACGATCGTCAGCAAGCAATTCCGGAAAGCGTCCATGAAAAATTCACAACAGAATCGGTCCTCTCGTTGGTTCATACTGGCGTTGGCGTCAGTCGCGCTAGCAGGCTGCGGCGGTGGTAACGATACCACAGATTCCTCGAGCAGCTCATCGTCTTCTAGCAGCTCTTCATCCTCCAGCTCCAGCTCCAGCTCTAGTTCATCTTCGAGCAGCTCTAGTTCATCTTCGAGCAGCTCTAGTTCGTCTTCGAGCAGCTCTAGTTCGTCTTCGAGCAGCTCTAGTTCGTCTTCGAGCAGCTCTAGTTCTTCTGGTTCTGCTGGAGGCGGGGATACAACGGGTACGCCTACCCCTGATTTCTCCAAGTATCCAGCCTACACTGAGAAATACACTAACAAAACTGTGATCACTTCAAATCACGCAACGGGCCATGTTGGTGATTTTTTCTTCACTCACTGGAAAGATGGCGGCTCGACATCTTTGACTGTGGACCCGAATGGCGAATTCAGCGTGACCTGGCAGGGCGGTGGCTATAACTATGTCGGTGGTCCAGGATGGCATTATGGAGATGAGAACAGGGTGATCGGCTACCGCTTGAATAACGACAGCGGCGCGAGCTATATCGCTTTGTACGGCTGGGGATACGACAAGAATATGCCTACTTCAAACCCGGCACACCTGGTGGAGTATTACATTCTGCAACGATGGAGTTATGACCCCAGCCAAGGTGCTACCTCTGGCAAGACCTTCGTGAGCGATGGGGTTGAGTATTCCACTTACCGCTCAACGCGGCAGCAGCAGCCCTCTATCAATGGTCGCTCCACTTTCTACCAATACTGGAGCAAGCCTGCTCGGCCGCAGGCCCTCGGACAGGACCACAAAATCATATTCGCCGATCACGTGAAGGCATGGGCCGACACCGGCTGGATTGTTCCGAACATGAACAATCTTGATGCGAGTGACGATCCCACCTATCAGGTCATTGCCGTCGAGGTGTTCAACCCCGGTAGCAATGGAACTGCATCTGGTCGCGTTTGGGACGAGACGCCCTAATCGAAAGAAATGTGGCACTCCTAAACGTTTCGTGGGTGTACGGCGCGAACACCGATATCCGTTCTGTAGACCGCATCCTCGCGAGGTGCGCGCCGTCGCCGTAGATTCGCGACACGAAGCAAGAGCAAGAGCGGCCTGCGACGACGGGTGGCTGGGCGCAACAGCAACCGGAAGGCGCGGTCGACGCCGACGTCGCCGCCCGCGGGAAGGTCGCCCGCAGGCGCACGGGGTGCTGGCGATGGTGCAGGCCCGGCTCGGGAGGCTGCCGCCTGGAGCCCGGGCCGTCCTGCGCGCCGCGAGCGTGTTCGGGGAGGTCTTCTGGGAGGGCGGCGTCTCGTCGCTGCTCGGTGGTGCGGAGCCTCCGCCCTCCGCAGATGCGCATCTCGCGCGCCTGGTCGACCTGGAGGTGCTCGTGGCGCTCCAGGAGAGCCGTTTCCCGGGAGAGCGAGAGTTCGCGTTCCGACACGCGCTCCTCCGGGAAGGCGCGTATGCGATGCTGACCGAGGCGGACAGGGCGCTCGGACATCGGATCGCGGGCGCGTGGCTCGCGCCGCGCGGGGAGGCGGATCCCATGCGTGGCTGCGCGCCGACCGCGGCGCGCACGACGAGGCCCGCCAGCCTGCCGTGGAGCTCCGCGATTTCGGGTACGAGCACCGCGTCCCCCTCGACGAGGGTCGAGGCCGCTGGGCCTCGCGGAGGTGAGCCGCCGCGCCGGAGACCTCGAGGGCGCCGAGCGCGAGATCAATGGCGGCGCTGCAGCTCCTGGCGGAGGCGTCTCCGATGGACTATCCCGGCGCGCTGGAGACGCTCTCGGCCCTCCGGCGCGCTCAAGGTCGCGCCGCCGAAGCCCTCGCTGCTGCGGAAGAAGCGCTCGCTCGCGTCGAGGACATGGGCGGTGCATGCGGAATGTTCCGCGGCGCGTTCGTGCGCCTCGCCCACGCGGAGTCCCTCCACGCCACGGGCGATCGAGGGGCTGCGCGCGCCGCCATTGCCACAGCCCGAGCGCATCTGCTCGCGATCGCCCATAAGATCGCTCACCCCGATTAGAAGAAGCGCTTCCTCGAGAACGTTCCGGAGAACACCCGCACCTTGGCGCTGGCGCGCGCACGGTTGGGAGAGCCCGCCGAGGCGTCCGTGGGTCGATCCTGAGGAGTACCCGGGATGCCGGACCTTTTCCTTTCCTCTCGGGAATGAGGCTCGCTCCTCGGGCGTAGGGCAGCCCGCATGCAAGACCACCCCCGATCCTCACGCCGCGGCTTCCTCGGTGGAGCCGCCTCCGTCCTTCTCCTCGGCTGCGCAGGAGCAGAGCAGCCGCAACCGGCCGGCGCCGGCGCCTTGAGCGCGGCCGCGGCGACGGCGTCCCCGGCGGCGGCGGGCGCGCAGGCCACCGCTTCACCGGCGACCTCGCCCGGCCCGCGCGCGCAGGCCGCGCCGGCCCTCGCGCGCATCGAGGCGCAGCTCGGCGGCCGCGTCGGCGTGGCGGCCCTCGACACGGCGAGCGGCGCGCGCGTCGGTCACCGCGCCGGCGAGCGCTTCGCGATGTGCTCCACCTTCAAGGCGCTCCTCGCGGCGTGCGTCCTCGCGCGCGTCGACCAGGGCCAGCTCAGGCTGGATCACCGCATCGCCTATCGTGAGTCCGATCTGATCCAGCACGCGCCGGTCACGCGCGCCCGCGTCGCGGAGGGCGGCCTGACCGTCGAGGACCTCTGCGCCGCCATTATCGAGATCAGCGACAACACGGCCGCCAACCTCCTCCTCGCGCAGATCGGCGGCCCCGCCGGGCTCACCGCCTACCTCCGCGGCCTCGGCGACGAGGTGACGCGCCTCGATCGCAACGAGCCGGCCCTCAACGAGAACGTGCCCGGCGATCCCCGCGACACGACGACCCCCGACGCCATGACCGATACGGTTCGCGCCATCCTGATCGGCGATCGCGCGCTCCAGCGGGCGTCGCGCGAGCGCCTCGCCTCGTGGATGGTCCGGGCGACCACCGGCCTCGCCCGCCTCCGGGCGGGCCTGCCGAAGGACTGGATCGTCGGCGACAAGACCGGGACCGGCATGGGCATCGCGAACGACGTCGCGGTCGCGTGGCGCCCGTCGCGCGCCCCGATCGTGATCGCGTGCTTCGTCGACGCGCCGTCGGCGAGCGCCGACGCGCGGAACGCCGCGCACGCCGACGTCGCCCGCGTCGTCGCCGAGGCCTTCGGCTGAGCCGGCGAGCGCGGCGCCTCTTCCCTGGTCGGTCATGCAGCGTCCGATGCCCCGCGCGTCGCGACGGCGCCGGGCCTCCCCGGCGGACAACCTGCCGGCCGGCCCCCGCGCTCCCGCGCGTCGCGGGGGCGCGAGCAGCCGTCAGGGGGTGAACTTGCCGATGTAGATATCCGAGCTCCCCGCGTTGCTCAGGTAGCCGCCCCCGAGATTGGTGCCCCACTCGAAGCCGCCGCCGACGAACAGGCTCCCGGCTGCGTCCGTGTCCATGTGGATCTGCGTCGCATCGAAGGCCTTGAGCCATGTCAGGGTGTCACCCGCATCGTTGAGCTGCATGACGAACCAGCCGCCGACGTTCTCCGTGTCGGGATAATCGGGGAACCAGAGGACCCCGGCGAAGGCCCCCGCGGTAAAGACGTTCCCGTCCGCGTCCGTCGTGACGCGGTAGCCGGCCGACATTCCGTAGCTCGTGAAGGAGTTGGCCCAGAGATAATTGCCTGCGTCGTCGTACTTGGTCACGAAGCCGTCGATGAGGTTGTTGCTGCTATGCGGCCCGCCGCCGAAGTCCACCGTGCCAGAAAAGCCTCCCGTGATGATGACGTTGTCCTCTCCATCCACGGCGACGTCCTGAGCAAAGTCGTCGTACGTGTCGCCGATCGACTTGCTCCAGAGATGAGCGCCCGCGCTGCTGAGCTTCACGAGGAAGATGTCCGAGTATCCATTCGAGGCGAGCGGCCCGTCGCCGAAGTCCACCGTACCCTGCTTCTCCCCGGTGACGAGCACGTTCCCCGCCGAATCCGCGGCGACGCCGTTCCCATTCTCCGCGCTGGCGCTGCCGAAGCTCTGACTCCAGACGTGATTGCCGGAGCTGTCGAACTTTGCCACGAAGATATCCGTGCTCCCCGCGCTGACCAGCGGCGTGCCACCGAAGCTCACGGTGTCCGAGAAGTACCCCGTGATGATCACGTTCCCGGAGCTGTCGGTCGCGACGCTGCTCACGTTGTCATAGTTCCCGTTGCCGAAGCTCTGGCTCCAGACGTGATTGCCCGAGCTGTCGAACTTCGCCAGGAAGACGTCGGTCCACCCGGCGCTGGTCAGCGTCGGGCCGCCGAAGTTGATGGAGTTCGAGAACGTACCGGCGATGAGCACGTTGTCGGAGCTGTCCACCGCGATGTCCTGGATGCCGCCGGAACCGGTGCTGGAGATGCGCTGGCTCCAGACGTAGCCGCCTGCGCTGGTGACCTTCGCGACGAAGATGTCGGTGCTCCCGCCGCTCACCGGCCCGGCGCCTAGGTCGACGGTGCCGCCGAGCGTCCCCGCGAAGATCATGTTGCCCGAGCTGTCCACCCCGACACCTCTGGCGTAATCCCAGTTCGTATTGCCGAAGGCGGCGCTCCACCCGTAGTTCAGCGCGTGCTGAGAGCTCGCGACGTGCTCGTCGCCGGCGAGCGCGCCGTCGTCCGCCGGCGGCAGGCCGCACCCGGCCGTGGCGATGAGAACCGAAGCGCAGCCGACCAACACCGAAAGTCGTACCGATCTCATGGAATGTCTCCTGTGAGCCATGCCCTCTCGGCGCACACGCGCGGAGAGCAGGTGATCGAGCGCCGGCATCACGGATGCCGGGCCCATGAAGCTGAGCCGTTGCCCCGCGCGGGCGCCATACAGATCTCGTGCCACCTGGCAGGCTCGAGGCGATGCAGCGATTCTGCGCGCGATACGCGCTCTGCCCTGCACGAGCGCAGCGCGATCTGCCGTGACATCTCGGGCTGCATGCGTGACATGTCACATGACATGTCACGGTTCCATGTGTAAAAATCCGCGAGCTCTCCATCCATCGCGGGGGCGTCGCGCAGCGAACGGGTCGAGCCAGATCGTCGGCCGATCGGTCCACTCCGTGGGACCTGCGAGCGCATCGTCGGACAACGCCTTGCGCCTTCTGTGCCACCGCGCCTTTGCATTCTCAGGCCACATCGGCGGGTCGACCCCGAACCGCGCCACGCAGGGCCCCGGGCGCCTCGACGCCGGGGGCCACCGGCGTCGAGCCCCGGAGCGCCTCGAATCCCGGGGTCCTCGACCGGCATCATGTTAAGCGTCGCCGCACCATGCAGGCGCCCGACACCGACCCCCCCGCGCCCTCGGAGCCGCTCCCCGACAGCGTCCCCCCGGCCGCCCCCATCGCGGACGCCCCCGCGCCCGCCGCCCGCGGCGCCGCCGTCGCGCCCGCCCCTGGCGCCGCCGCCGCGCCCTCCCCGCCCCGCCGCTGGGCCGTCGGGCTCCTCAGCGTCCTCCACGCCCCCGTCTTCGCCTGGGCCGCGCTCTCCCTCCCCTTCCGGCCGTGGACGCTTTTCGCCGTGGCCACCGCCGCGCTCGCGCTGCTCCACGCCGCGACCGCCGCGCTCTCGCTCCTCCCCCACCCCCTCGCGCCGCGCGCCTTCCGCGCGGCGTCCTTCGCCTCGCTCGGCTACCTCGCCTTCCTGAGCTACGGGCTCCTCTCCTCGGCCGTCTACGTCGCCTCGCTGAACCGCGGCCTCGGCACCGGCATCGCCGCGGCGCTGCTCGCGGTCTGGGCGGTCGTCGCGCTCCTCACGCTGCCGTTCGCCTGCTGGGGCGTCGCCTCGACCGGCGGCCTCCGCCTGCTCCGCCCGGAGCGCCGGCCCACGCCCGCGCTCGCCGCGCTCGCCGCGCTGGCGCTCCTCGCCGCGCTCTCGCTGCTCTTCCGCCACCGCGTCGCCAAGGCCGACGTCCTGCCCGTGCCGGGCGGCGCGCCGTCGCGCACCGGGGCGGCGCTGCGCGAGGCGCTCTCGTCCTTCGACGCCCTCCCCGCGCCGCCGGCCAAGGCGCCGTCGCTCATGACCACCGCGCCGGCCGCGTGCGCCGCGCCCCCCGAGCCCGGCCGGCCCACCCTCGTCGTCACCCACCTCGCCCGCGCGGAGGCCCCCCAGCGCGCCGCCGCCGCCACCCGCTGCGTCCAGCCCGCGCCCGGCGACGACCTCGCCGCGGCGCTGCGCGGCGCGCTCGCCGACGCGCTGCGCGGCCCCCTCAAGATCGACGTGATCTCGGCCGTGCAGCCGCTCGCGTCGCCGGGGCCGGGCCTCGTCGGCCTGTCGCTCCGCCCCGGGCTCGACGGCCTCTGCCTCGCGGAGCGGTGCCTCATGCCGTGGCAGCTCATCGCGATGGACGCCTTCAACACGAACGCGCCGCTCGCCGGCGTCCCCGACTTCCGCTTCGGCGTCGACCTCGCGGTCCTGCGCCGCGCCCTCGGCGAGCCCGAGCCGCCCGGCGGCCGCGGCCCCGGAGGCCCCGACGACGCCGCGCTGCGCAGCGGCCTCGCGCGGATCGAGACGCTGAGCTACGCCGTCGACGCCGAGGGCGCGCTCCACCTCCTGTCCCGGATCGGCGAGCCGTCGGTCCCGCTCACCGAGGCGACCGCCCAGCGGGCCGCGGCCGCGGCCCAGCGCTACATCCTCGGCGCGCAGCGGAGGGACGGCATGTTCCGCTACATCGTCGACCCGTTCACCGGGCGCGCCTCGTTCGACGGGTTCTCGATCGCGCGCCAGGCCGGCACCACCCTCGCCCTGTGCGAGCTCGGGGGCGGCGAGGGCGGCGCGCCGGCGCGGCCGGAGCTCAGGAAGGTGGTGCAGCGCTCGCTCGGGCTGCTCGCGAAGCTGGAGCGCAAGGGCGGCGAGGGCGGCGCCATCGGCGCGCTCGTCTACCCCGCGGACAGCCCCGGGATGGTCGCGAGCCTCAACCCCACGGCGCTCAGCCTCGTCGCGTTCCTCTCGTGCCGCGACGTCGTCGGCGACGCGCACGACGCCCTCATCGGGCGGCTCGCCCGCATGGTGCTCGCGACGCAGCGGGACGACGGCGGCTTCGCGCCGCAGCTCGACCTCGCGCGCGTCGCGCCGATCCTGGGCCCGACGCAGCTCTACGAGGGCGGCCAGTCGGTGCTCGCGCTCACGCTGCTCGAGGCGCTCGCCGCCCGCGAGCCGCGGCCCGAGCTCCCGCCCGCGGCCGAGGTGCGCGCCGCCGTCGACCGGGCCATGGACTACTACGCGAACCGCTACTGGGACCATTTCGCCAGTGATTTCGTGTACATGGAAGAGAACTGGCACTGCCTCGCGGCGCGCGCGGCGCTCGGCCGCCACCGCCGGGACGACTACGAGCGGTTCTGCCTCGACTACGTGGCGTTCAAGTCGCGGCTCGTGCTCGACGAGGACAGCGACGTGGCGCCCGATCTCGTGGGCGGGTACGGGTTCGGCAACGTGCTGCCGCCGCACAACACGTCGACGGCCGGGTTCGGCGAGGCGCTGGCCGGGGCGATGGCGGTGAAGGAGGCGCGCGGCGAGGATCTCGCGCGGGAGCGGGCGCTCATGGAGCGGGTGCTCGGGTTCCTGGTGCGGCAGCAGTGGTCGCCGGCGACGTGCTTCGCCTGCAGCCGCGACGTGGTCATCGAGGGGGGCTTCAGCGAGAGCATGGCGTCTCCCCGGATCCGCATCGACTACGTGCAGCACGCCTGGGCCGCGCTCGGCCACGGGGGTCGGACGCTGGGGCTCGTGCCGGGGCGGAGCGCGCCGGCGGCGGGGCCGCTGTGAGCGCGGGCGCCGTGAGCGGCGGCGCGCGCCCGGGCGGCGGCCCGCGGCTGGTCGAGCGCAGGGGCTACGCGTACGGCGTGACCGCGGGGCTCGTGCTCCTCATGCTCGCCCCGCTGTTCCGCCGGCCTCCGGTCGACAGCTTCCCGCTGTCGACCTACCCGATGTTCTCGTGGGGTCGCCACGACGCGCGCACCACGGTGGAGCGCGCCGTCGGCGTGGACTCCCGGGGCGAGCGGCGGCCGATCCCGCCGCGCCTCGTGGGCAGCGAGGAGGTGCTGCAGGCCAAGGCCACGCTGGCGCAGAGCATCCGCCAGGGCGCCCGCGCGGCGCGCGCCCTGTGCCGCGGCGTCGCGGCGCGCGTCGCGGAGGACGCTCGCTACGCCGACGTCGTCGCGGTCGAGATCCGGACCGACACCTTCGACGCCGTGGCGTTCTTCGATGGGCACGAGACCCCGGTCGACTCGAAGCTCCACGCGACCTGCAAGGTGCGCGCGCGATGAGGCGGCTCCTCGACCGGCTCGACCGCGCCTTCTTCGCCGAGGCGCCCGCCGAGCGGCTCGCGCTCTTGCGGCTCCTCGTCGGCGCCTTCGCCCTCGTGTACCTCTGCGTCCGCGCGGTGCACCTCCAGCGGGTGGGCCACCTGCCGCCGGAGGGCTTCAGGCCGATCGGCGTGGTCTCGGTGCTGTCCGCGCCGCTCCCGCTCTGGGCGGTGCGGGGCCTGATCAGCGCGGCGATCGCGGCCGGCGCGGCCTTCGTGGCCGGCTGGCGATTCCGCGTCGCCGGCCCGCTCTTCGGCGCGCTGCTGCTCTGGGTCCTGACCTACCGGAACTCCTGGGGCATGGTGTTCCACACCGAGAACCTGCTCGTGCTCCACGTCATCGCGCTGAGCCTCGGGGCGTCGGCCGACGCGCTCTCGCTCGACGCGCGGGCCGCGCGGCGCGCGGGCGCCGCCCCGCCGGCGCCGGACGGCCGTTATGGCTGGCCGATCCGGCTGTTCTGCGCGATCACGGTGGCTTCGTACTTCATCGCGGGGGTGACCAAGCTCCGGAACAGCGGCCTCGACTGGGCGTTCAGCGACATCCTCCGCAACTACATCGCTTACGACAACGTGCGGAAGATCGCGCTCGGCGACACGCACTCGCCGCTCGGCGGCGCGCTGGTCCGCTACCGGTTCCTGTTCCCGCCGCTCGCGCTCGGGAGCCTGGCGATGGAGCTCGGCGCGCCGCTCGCCCTGTTCAGCCGGCGCGTCGCGGTCGTCTTCTGCGGCGCCGCGTGGCTCTTCCACCTCGGCGTGCTGCTGACCATGGCGATCCTGTTCCCCTATCCGCTGCTCGGGATCGCGTTCGCGGGGTTCTTCGAGCTGGAGAAGATGCGCGATCTGAGGCGCCCGCGCCGCGCGAGGCCTACCTCCAGGGCGGGAGGTGTCGAGGGGCTCGCCTGAAGCGACGAGCGTTTCGGAAACGCTGAACGGGGAGAGATTGAACCGCCAAGGCGCCGAGGAGAGATTCAGCGCTCGGCGTCCTGGAGGTTCTTTATGCAGGGTCAGCTCCGCGCGACACCGGGTCGTGCCCCGGTCTCCTTATCCATGTGGTCGAGGAGACGCTGCACGTCTGCGGCGAGTTGCTCGTTGCCGTCGGCCCGCACGACGTCAACGGTCTCAAGAAGTACCTTTCGCGCTTTCTCCGTCTGATTCCCGAGGAACAACACCGTACCGAGGGAATGGAGCGCTTCGCTCAACCGTGCGCGATCGCCGGCCTCTCGGAAGCGAGCGACGGCCAGCTCGTACCAGGCGGCGACGCTGGGCCAATCTCCGGATTCTACCTCCATATTGCCGAGCTCCATCAGCGCGCGTCCCGAGGCAGAGCAATCCCCCGTTTGCTCATAGAGGCGCGCGGCTTCTTCGTACTCTCGCAGAGCGCCTTCATGATCGCCGCCCTGACGGCGCACCCCTGCGCATTTGAAGAGCAGGGCCGCTTCCCATGAAGGATTTCCCAGCTCGCGTGCGAGCTCCAGCGCCGCGTGGTAAGCGTCTCGCGCGAGCGCCACGTCATTCATCGATGCGCACGCATCCCCGAGCCCCTCGATTGCCCGCGCCTCCCCGGCTCGGTCGCAGAGAGAGTGATAGATCGGTGCGGCCTCTTCGTAGGCTTCCCGAGCCCGGAGCGGCTCGCTCCGGCGCAGCGAAAGCTCCCCGAGCGCTTCATGCGCAGCAGCCTCGTGGAGCCGGTTTTTCTGCTCTCTGGCGAGCGACAGGGCCTTCTCGAAATCGTGGCGAGCCTCCTTCACGTTGCCTTCGCGCTGCCACAATCGCCCTCGGGATAGGAGTGTGGAGGCGCGTCCGATGGGGTCCACGACGTCGTCGAAAGCGGCGAGCGCCCGCTCGTAGGCCGTCCGTGCTTGATCGAGCTGGTCGAGCTGCACCCTGGCATCTCCGATCGTCGTCAATCCGTAGCCTTCCTCGCTCCGCATGCCGAGGCGCTGGAAGAGCCGCACGGACTCTTCCGCATCCTCGAGCGCCTCCGGCACGCGCCCCGTCCAGAGCTTCATCTGCGACAGGCGCTTCGTACAGAAAGCGAGCCACTTCCAATCATCAGCAGCCGCCGCGAGCGTGCGTCCGCGCTCGAATAGCGCCTCGGCGGCGTCCCACTGCTCCAGCGCCGCGCGGGCGATCCCCGCGCCGAAGAGAGACGTCACGACCTCCTCGGGCGCAGCGCCGGAGCGCTCCAGCCACTCGCTCGCGGCCTCGTATAGCGCCGCGATCCGCGCAATGGCCGCGGGATCTATGTTCTCCCCGCGCCGTCGATTCTCGTTTGTCGCCAGCCTGTACAGAGTCAGCCCCGCGACATGCAGATCGTCGTTTGACCAGGCGCTGTCGTCGCGTTGCTGGCGAGATCGAAGCAGGAGCCGAGCGCCCGACTCGGCGTCACCGTCCTCGACGAGCTTCAGCGCCGCGCGGACAGCCATGGCATCGGGCTCGGGCAGGCTGGGCGAGCGCGCTTCGACGGCGCTCGGCACCTCGGTAGACACGATATCCCTACCGGCTTGCGTGGGCACCGCCCGACCCTCCGCTTCGGGAAACAGCCCGGGGGCCAGCTCCGCGATGGATCCCTCGAACCGCCGCAGCGCGGCGACGTGCAATAGCGCCCGCCGGAGGACCTCCTGGTCGCGTAGCAGGTCGAGGATCGGCAGCATCCCTCCCGTGTCGGCGAACCCCGCCTTGCGCAGCGCCTCGCGCCCCTCGGCTCCGAGCGCTTCGCCCCTCCCGACTGTAACGAGGGCGCGCACAGCGGCCTCTGCTGGCCCGGTCGCGAATCGCCCGGCGATGATACGTCCGATCGCCTCCGCCTTCGCCGCGCCGACCCCCTCGCCCTGCGCTTCGACCTCGACCATCGCCTCGGCGGCGTCCACGAGATCGATCGGGCTAACCAGCCTGGCCGAGAGCTCTCGCACCGCATCAGCGACCTCCTCGTACGTCCCCACCGGCCGCTCATCGAGCAGCCGATCGAGGATACGATGGAGTACCCCCATCTTCAGCGGACCGAGCCACGCCTCCGCCGGCAGGCTGACCTCCTGATCGAAGTCGTACAGCGTGAGCCCCGGCGTCATCTTGCTGCCGTCGATGACGACCGTTTGGGGATCCACCACCGGCACCGCGTCGATGCGCCACCACACGAGCACCGAACTCGGCAGGTTGATCCGGCCCGAGAGCAGGGCATGCCGCTCCGCCCAGCGCAGCTGCACCAGCCTCAAATCCGGCTCGAGCGCGCGCAGCGCCTGCGCAAGCAACACCGCGAGGCGGTCGCGGTGCGCGCGCGGAAGCCCGAGCGGCATCACCCACGGCCGCGGCAGATCACCGCTCTGGACGGCGAGGCGCGGAAAATGATCGCCGGCGAACAGGCGCACGCGGCCTCCTCAGGGTCAGGGAGCCTGACCGGCCGCGTGCTCGCAGAGGAAGTGGAGCCCGGGCGAGAGCATGTACCGATCCGGGCTGAGCAGCCAGTCGGGAACCAGAGCGCCGTACCGGAGTGCGCGCTCACGGAGCTCCTGCGTCACGCCGTGCGTGTCGAGCTCGACGCCGGTGAGGAACTGGTGCGGCGCGTGCTTGAACGCCGCCGCGACGCGGCGGATCTCCTCGCCGCGCAGCCCGGCAAACCGATTCTCCGCGATCCGGAGCAGGGCCTCGCGCAAGCGATCCCCGTCATCGGGCGCGAAGTCGATCCGCTCGTAGTCGAGATCCGCGAGCCACGAGAGATACCCCCAAGCATTCGTGGTCCACGAGGCGAGCGTCGCTGCGAGCTTCTCGAACCCGGCTTCCTTGAGGGCCAGGCGCTTGTCCGGGCCCGTCGTGCCCATCCGCGTCTTCGCGATCCGGAGGAGCTCCTCGGGCTCCAGGCCTTTCACGACGACCTCGTTCGAGTACAGCTTGCGCAGGTCCGCAGACACGAACTCGGTGCGGAGGTTCGCGACGACCACGCAGTCCCGGAAGCCGAGGATGGCCTTCGCCAGGTCGGTGACCCGACGCACGTCCTCCTCGATCTCGGCGTAGCCGACCTGATCGAGGTTGTCGACGAAGAGGACCACGTGCTCCCCGGCGGCCCGGCAATCGCTGAGGAAGTCCTGCACCTTGTCTCGAAGGAAATCGGCGTCGATCGCGCGCTCGTACGACTCCTCGACGGTCCGGACCCGGCCGACGGCGCCGGTGATGCCGAACTCGACCTGCACGCTCTCGACGAGCTTCGACTTCACCGCAGCGCCGAGCTGGATGTTGCGCGACCACTGGCGAACCTCCTTGACGCTGACCTTGGTGAGCGCAGCGAAGCGCTGGAGCAGCTCCGCGCCCTTCTGCAGCGCCGGGTCGTTCGCGTTCTCCGTGGCTTCGCGGCCGAGGTCGGCGGCGATGCGCTTGAGCACGGCGTCAGGGCCGTGGCCCGTCTGGGCGCCGTCCACGATGACCCGGAGCGCGCCGGGCGACGAGATGACCGTGTCGAGCGCCTTGCGGGTCAGGATCGACTTTCCGACCCCGCGATGCCCGCGAACCAGGATCCTCGCCTGCCCCGGTCCCCCCGGCTCCAGGACGCTCTTCAGCCTCTCCACCAGGTCGCTGAGGAGCTCCTCCCGGTTCGTGAACAGCGCCAGATCGACGTAGTTGTCCGGCTGGAAGCAGGCCGAGCGGGTGGGCTTGGGGCGAGGGGTCATCGCGACGCTCTCCGGACGCCTTCGTGGCTTGACAGGCTTTCGCACGTCCTCGCCGGGCGTTCAAGGTGCGCTGCACGCCCGCCCGCCTCCAGCGCCAGCGCCCCTCGCGCCGCTACGCGCCTTCGCCCGGCGCGTCGTCGAGCGGCTCGCACACGACATAGATCTTCTTCCCGCTCGGATGGATCGCGAGCGTCGCGTAGCGCTCGCACGCCAGGCACGCCCGCACGTCGATCGTCTCCTCTCGCCGCGGGCAGCGCACCTCTTGTCGCTCCACGCCGCCCCCCTCGATCTCGAGCCACGCCAGCTTCTCCGGTGCATCCAGACGACACGTCATCGTGACCTCCTCCCGCGGCCCTCGGCCGATGAAAGGGGTTTTGCAATCGACGAGCCGCGCGAGGGCGCGCCGCGGCACGGGCGCGGCGAGCCGTCCGGGCCGTACCCGCTCGCGCCTCCCGCCGTGGATCCCGCGCCCTTCGCGCCGCTCCTCCGACCCGCGGGTGCGCGGCCGGCGGGCCGAGCGGCTCGGTCCTCACGCCATGGCGCACGCCCTGCGCTGGAGGGCGCACGGCGTGCACCGGCGAGGAGCGCAGCTCACCGCGCCTGGGCGCTCACGCCGGCGCTCCCGATGGCGTGCCGCTTGCTGCGTCGTACCCGCAGCGTCTCGGAGGGGTCACGATGGCAGCAGACTGGCTGATCGAGCTGCTGGCGGCTGCCGGCGGCGTTGGGGGGGTGATCGTCGCGACGAGACGCCTGCTCGCCCGGCGGCATTACCGCGCCTCGGACCTCACCCTCGTCTGCCCGCGGACCGGCACCCCGGTGCGGTGCCGGATGATCGCCGACGGGCGCTCGGGGGAGTTCGTCGAGGTCGCGCGGTGCTCGCGGTTACCCGGCGTGCAGCCCGCGTGCGATCAGGACTGCGTGAAGCTCCTCAACCTGGGCATCCGCCTCTCGCCCGTCGATCCCGCCCGCAGCGGCCCGTCGCCCGTCGATCCCGCCCGCAGCGGCCCGTCGCCCGTCGATCCCGCCCGCAGCGGCGACCGCGCCGACCCCGGCGACCCCGGCGACCCCGGCGACCCGCCCGGCCCTCCGGCGCCCTGACGCGCACGGCATGCGCCGACGCGCAATCCGTGCATCTCCCTGCGCGCGGGCAGCCCGCCTTTGCCGGCGACCCGCCATGGGCACATGGCGTGCTCTCGGCCGGTGATCATGGCTTTCCAGACCCAGACGATCACGACCCGCTCCTCTGGCAATCTGCCCATCGCGCTCCTCCTCCTCGGCAGCGGCGCCCTCCTGTGGATCCGCGTCGCGCTGCGCACCCCGGGCGCGCTGGCGCTGCTCCCCGCCGCCGACGGGTGCCTGACCGTCGGGATCGTCGGCGTGCTGCTCGCGCTGCTGCACGGCATCCCGTACCGGACAACGCTCGTCGCGATCGCGGCCCCGCTCGTCCTCGTGCAGCTCGTCGTCAGCGAGCTCGCGGGGTCGTCCTTCCTCCCCGCGCTCGGGATCGAGCTCACCGCCCTCGGCCTCCTCGGTCTGCCGCTCTCCCGGCTGCCCCGCCGCCGCACCGCCCCCGCCGGAGCCGTCCGCCCGCTGCGCGAGGCGCACCCGTCGCCCTCCTGAGCCCGCAGACGACCGGCAGCGCCGCCGGAACGAGCGCTCTCTCGCGACGCGCACGCCGAGGCCGCGCCGACCCCGGCGCGCGACGAGCGACTTGCATGCGGGCCCGCCTCGCCGGGGCTCGCCCGGCGATCCGCCGGCGGCCCGGGCGGCTCGGGCCCCGCCCGGGCGGGCGGGGCCCCTCGCCGCCGCGGATCAGAACTCGAACTTGTCGAACGAGTTCAGATCCTTGAACGCCTCGACGAGGCGCGCGGCCACGCCCTTCTCGCCGAGGTGGAGCCAGCCGCGCGGGTCGATGTACTTCTTGTTGGGCTTGTCCTCGCCCTCGGGGTTGCCGAGCTGCGACTTCAGGTAAGCGCCCTTGTCATCCATGTACTTCTTGATGGGCTGCGTGAAGGCCCACTGCGTGTCCGTGTCGATGTTCATCTTGATGACACCGTAGGACACCGCCTCGCGGATCTCCTCGCGCGACGAGCCGGAGCCGCCGTGGAACACGAAGTCGACCGGCTTCGCGCCCGTCTTGCGCTCCTTCTGGATCGCGTCCTGGGAGTTCTTCAGGATGGGCGGCCGGAGCTGCACGTTGCCCGGCTTGTAGACGCCGTGCGTGTTGCCGAACGACGCGGCGACCGTGAAGTTGCCGATCGGCTTCAGCGCGTCGTAGGCCGCGAGGACCTCGGCCGGCTGGGTGTACAGCTTGGCGTTGTCGATGCCGCTGTTGTCGACGCCGTCCTCCTCGCCGCCCGTGACGCCGAGCTCGATCTCGAGGGTCATCTTGATGGCGGCCATCTGCCGCAGGTACTTCTGGCAGATCTCGAGGTTCTCGTGGAGCGGCTCCTCGGAGAGGTCGAGCATGTGCGAGGAGAACAGGGGCTCTCCGTTCTTCTCGAAGAACTTCTTGCCGTGCTCGAGCATGCCGTCGATCCACGGGAGGAGCTTCTTCGCGGCGTGGTCCGTGTGCAGGACGACCGGCACGCCGTAGGCCTCGGCCAGGTTCCGCACGTAGTGGGCGCCCGCGATCGCGCCCGCGATGGCGGCCTTCTCGCCCTTGTTGTCCAGGAACTTGCCGGCGAAGAAGTGGGCGCCGCCGTTCGAGAACTGGACGATGACGGGGCTCTTGGCCTCCCGGGCCGCCTGGAGGGCGGCGACCGTGCTGTGCGAGCCGATCACGTTCACGGCCGGCAGCGCGCACTCGACGCTCTTCATGTACTCGAACAGCTCCTGAAGAGCGGAACCAGTGATCACGCCGGGCTTGAGCTTCATCTTGGACATGGCACCTTGAATCCTTGTTCCTTGCTCGGGTTGCGCTGAGCATGCAACGCGAGGGCGGAAAGCGGAAGGGTGGATCGGATCCCCAGGGCGGGCGCGTCCCGGTACCATCGCCGAAGCTCCGGGAGCAAGCGGATTCTCCCGTGCCGCAAGCCGCGGACGAGGAGCGTTGCGTCACGCGGTGACGGCGCGGGACGAAGCGGCTTCGAAACCTTCCTGAGATGTCAAGCGCAACCGGCGCTCCAGGGCGCCGCCCGGGTACTTACCTAGAAAAACCGTTCAATTTCGATAGGTTACCATCGACTCAGCGGGCGGCTCGCGATTGACGCCGCCGGGGAGGTGGGCCATGGCGGAAGCACGCCCATGACCATCGAATGCGCAACGATCGCGAAAAGGATTCGCACTCGGGTCGCCTGGCTCGGCCTGGTTGCGTCGCTCGTCCCCCTGGTGGCGGGTTGTGGTGATGACGAGCACAATCAACCGAGCGGCACCGGGGGCGGGCAGAGCGCCGGCGGAGGCGGTCTCGGCGGCGATGGTGGCTTTGGCGGCGGCCAGGGGGGCAGCGGCGGCGTTGGCGGCGAGGGTGGCTTTGGCGGCGGCCAGGCAGGCGGCGGCGGCCGGGGCGGCGAGGGCGGCCGTGGGGGCAGCGGTGGCCTCGGCGGCGACGGCGGCGCCGGCGGCAGCGGTGGCCTCGGCGGCGACGGCGGTGCCGGAGGCAGTGGTGGCCTCGGCGGCAGCGGTGGTCTCGGCGGCAGCGGTGGTCTCGGCGGCAGCGGTGGCCTCGGCGGCGAGGGCGGCGGGGAGCCGGGCGACGAGCATCGCGTGACGTCTCCCGGCGGCGAGATCGTCGTGACGTTCGACGTCCACGGCGGAGTCCCCGTCTATTCGGTCGAGCGCGCGGGCAGGGCCATCCTCGCCGACTCCGCGCTCGGCCTCGCCCTCGGCGATCTCGGGCCGCTCGGCCGCGGCGCGCGCGTCACCGGCGCCGATCGGCGGGCCGTGGACTCGACCTGGAATCCGGTGTGGGGCGCCGCCTCCGAGGTCCGTGACCATTACAACGAGCTCACGGTTCACCTGGCGTCGAGCGCGCCGGCGATGCGCCTCGACGTCGTGTTCCGCGTCTTCGACGACGGGCTGGGCCTCCGGTACGTCATCCCCGCGCAGGAGGGTCTCGGCGAGCTCGCCGTCACCTCCGAGGACACCGAGTTTCGCTTCGCCTCGGACGGCACCGCCTGGTGGACGCGCGCGGACTTCGAGGGCGACGAGTCCCTGTACAACCGCGGCGCGCTCAGCGCGGTCGAGAACGCCAATACGCCCATGACGGTCCAGCTGGCGGAGGACCTCTACGTGGCCTTGCACGAGGCCGATCTCGACGATTACGCCGCCATGACCCTGGAGGCGCTCCCGGGCGCCCCCCACGCGTTCCGGAGCGCGCTCGTGCCGGCGCAGAGCGGCGCGGGGAGCTCCGCCGTCAAGGCGCGGATCACGCTGCCCTTCGAGACGCCGTGGCGCACCCTGACCATCGGCACCGGCGCCGGGCGCCTCCTGGAGTCGCACCTGATCCTCAACCTCAACGACCCGTGCGCCATCTGCGACGGCGACCTGTCGTGGCTGCGGCCGGGCAAGTACATGGGCGTCTGGTGGGAGATCCACAAGGGCCTGTCGACCTGGGAGCCGGGCGAGCACGTCGGCGCCACGACCGAGAACACGCAGCGCTACATGGACTTCGCGGGCGAGCACGGCATCCCGTACGTCCTCGTCGAGGGCTGGAACCAGGGCTGGGACGGCAGCTGGACCGACATGGATTACACCGCGTCGAACGACCGCTTCGACCTCGAGGAGGTCGTCGCGTACGGGGCGGCGCGCGGGGTCGGGTTCGTCGCGCACATGGAGACCGGCGCCAATGTCGACGGCTTCGAGGCCCAGCTCGACGACGCGTTCGGGCTCTACGAGTCGCTCGGCATCCACGCCATCAAGACAGGATACGTCGGGAGCATCCCGGGCTATCACCACTACAGCCAGCGGATGGTGAACCATTACGCCGAGGTGGCGAGGCGGGCCGCGGATCACGAGATCATGGTCAACGCGCACGAGCCCATCAAGCCGACCGGGGAGGAGCGCACGTATCCCAACTTCATGAGCCGCGAGGGGGTGCGCGGCATGGAGTACGAGGCCTGGAGCGACGGCAACCCCGCCTCGCACACGCTGACCGTGCCCTTCACCCGCATGCTCGGGGGCCCGGTCGACTACAACCCAGGCATCTTCGACGTCCTCTGGGCGCCGGAGAAGATCCCCGAGAGCCCCTTCGCCGGGAACCCGCCCGCCCGGGTGCACACGACGCGCGCGCACCAGCTCGCCCTCTACGTCATCCTGCTCAGCGGGCTCCAGATGGTGACCGACGTCCCCGAGCACTACGAGGGGCAGCCCGAGCTCGCCTTCATCGAGCAGGTCCCGGTGACCTGGGACGAGACCCGCGTGCTGAACGCCGCGATCGGCGAGCACACGACCGTCGCGCGCCGGAGCGGGGGCGACTGGTACCTCGGGAGCGGCACGGACAGCACCCCGCGCGCGCTCCGGATCCCGCTCGACTTCCTCGGTGAGGGCCAGTTCGTCGCCGAGACCTACACGGACGACGCCGAGGCCGACTACGACACGAACCCGGCCCTTGTCGCCCGGAGCCGGTTCCTGGTCAGGCCGGCCGACACGCTCGTCGCGGCCATGGAGGCCGGCGGCGGCCAGGCGGTCCGCCTCCGCCCGGCGACCGCCGAGGACACGGCGAGCCTCGAGGACTACCGGGAGCCGCGCTACGTGGTCGAGGACGTGGCCCTGCCGGCGGTGGCCGTGGAGGGCGACGTCGTCGCGGTGACCGCCGAGGTGACCAACCTGGGCAACCTCGTCGGCGGCGACACGATCGGCCTCATCGTGGGCGGCGCGCCGGTCGACGCGCGCTTCCTCCGGATCAACGCCGACGCGACGGCGACGGTGGTCTTCGAGATCCGGCTCTCCGGGCGCGGGCCGGTCAGCGTGGCCGTGGGCGACGCCGCGCCGGTGACCGTGACGGTGATCCCGCGGGACGAGGCGCCCCCGGCGCCGGACGACCTGCGCGTCACGGGCGCGAGCGCCGCCTCGATCGACCTGGCCTGGGGGGCGGTGCCCGGGGCGGTCGCGTACCGCGTCTACCGGCACCTCCCCGGCGGGCTCTACGGCGACGCCCCGCGCGCCGAGGTGGACGGCGCGCTCACGACGTTCACGGACGCAGGGCTGACCGCCGACCAGACCTACTTCTACATCGTCCGCGCCGTGCACGCGGACGGCGCCGAGTCGCCGGCGTCGAACGAGATCGTGCAGGCGGCGACGCCCCGCCGGGTGGCCGTCACGTTCCGCGTCTGGGCCCCGCCGGAGACGCCCGCGCTGGACACGATCTACGTGCCCGGCAGCATCGACGCGCTCGGCCCGTGGAACCCGGGCCTTACGCCGATGACGCGCGTGGGCGGCGGGATCTGGGAGACCACGGTCGAGATCCCCGAGGGGACCGAGCTCCAGTACAAGTACGCGCGCGGCACCTGGGATCGCGTGGAGTGGTGGGGGAGCATCACCGGGGTCAGGAACCGCGCCGTGTCGATCCCGCTCGGCGGCGGCCCCCAGGTCGTCGACAACACCTCCACGGCGTGGGACGACGGCGCGCTCCCCGACATCGACAAGGGGGTCCGCTCCTGGCGGGATCCGCTCGTGTCCGGCACGGCGCCCGCGGACGGCGACGTCGTCGCGGCGGCGCCCGCGATCGAGGTCGGCTTCTCGGGCGACGTCGATCCGCAGGGCGCGGGCGGCTACGCGGGCTCGGTGCAGGTGGCGCGCGACGGCGAGCCGGTCGCGGGCGCCGTGGTCGAGGCCGCGCCGGGCCGCCTGGTCTTCACGCCGGCCGAGCCGCTCGCGCCGGGCGCCTACGAGGTGGTGGTCTCCGACGTGAGGAGCACGCTCGGCGCGGACGGCGTGCCGATGCAGGCGCCGTACGCCTTCGGCTTCACGGTAGAATGACCCCCGCGGCGAGCCCGCCCTCGCCGCGCCGCCCTCCGGAGATCCGCATGCAGGCCCCTTCCGCGTCGCCCGAAGAGATCCTCGCCTCCCTGGGGGAGGCCGCGCAGAACCTGCTCTTCCCCAGCGAGTCCGATCACCCGCTGGAGCCGTTCCTGTCGCGCGGGGACGCGTCGACGCCGGCCGCGCTCCGCGCGGCCGAGGGCCTCGCCGCCGAGGCGCCGGTCGAGGTCACGACCCTCGACGACTTCTTCGCGCCCGTCCTCGATCCGCCCGCCGAGGCCGGCGAGGCGGCGCAGGCCGACGCCGGGCGGTACCAGGAGCTCGCGGAGCTCCTGGAGCGCCACCTGACCGATCTCCGCGTCTACCGCGTGGGGCGCGTGGACATCGACGCCTACGTCGTCGGCCGCCACCCGTCGGGCGCGTGGCTCGGGCTGAAGACCAGGGTCGTCGAGACCTGATCGCGCCGCTCAGCGGCCGCCTACGGGCCCGTCGTCGGTGCGCGCCTCGAGCGCGCGCTGCACCGCCTCGGGCAGGGCGGTCAGGAAATCGTAGCCCGCGCGCCGCTCGATCTCGTCCACCGTCGTGCGGTACTGCCCCCAGCCCTGCTCCAGGATCCCCGCCTCGTTCGGCATCACCGCCGCGATGACGCGCGTCGCGGGCCCGATGTCGTCCGGCCCCTGCCCCGGCTCGAGGACCACGGCGACCTTGAAGAACGCGTCCGGCACGGCGACGCCCTTGCCGATGGTGGCCGGGCGCGCGCGCCCGTCGAAGAGGCCGCCGGCGATCAGGAACAGCACCCGCCGCTGCTTCTGCGCGAGCTCCTGGCACGCCTCCTCGAGCCGGAGCCACGGGCCGGCGTTGAGGTCGTGCCGCTGCGGCAGGATGTTCGTGAGGAGGAACGTCGCCTTGTTGTCGTCGGGGGTCCGCGTCCGCTCCTCGGAGCGGACCATGTGGCCGCGATCGAAGCCGGAGCCGGTGTAGTCGTCGTGCTGCACGCGGTACCAGCCGTCCGGCAGCGCCGCGTCGGCGAGGAACTTGCCCCGGTAGCGGGGCGCGTCGCCGAACGACGCCGCGTCGAGCCGCCAGCTGACCCAGTTCGCCACGTTCCTGGAGCGGTTGTAGGAGAGGGCGTACTGGGGCTTGATCATCAGGTGATCGTCGGACGCCTCGGCCCGGGCGGCCTGCGCCCCGGTGCGGGCCGGCACGCCGAGCTCGAGGTGGACGCTCTGCGCCGGCGGCCGCGGCGAGGGCGCGCCCTTCGTCGGGGCGCCCTTCGGCGGCGAGGGGCTGCTGGAGCGGCCGGACGACGGAGACGGCCTGGAGGGCCGGTCCTCGCCGCCGCCCAGGCCGAGCTCCTCGAGCGCGCGCTCCAGGCCGCACTTGACCCCCGCCGCGCTGAGCCCGGCGACGACGAGCGCGACCAGCGCCCGCGAGCCCCAGGACTTCCGTTGTCGCTTCCTGTTCGAGCCCACGTCGACGCTCCCTGCGTTCTACGGCAGCGAGGGCGCCAGCGTCCAGCGCGGCGAGCGCGGCGCGGCGCGCCGACCGCGAGGAGCGCGCGACGGAGGCGGCGCGTTTCGCTTGAGCATGCCGCCGCGACTCTCCATGGTTTCTGGAGCGCCGATGGAGGAGCCGGAGGACAGGGAGCTGCGACGCCGGAGCCCGACCGGCGCCGCGGCCGCCGCAGCGCCGCGCGCCTCCCGCTCGGCGGATCGCCGCCCGTCGCGCGGCCGGCGCCGGGCCATCGCCGCGTCCGCGGCGGCCGGCGCGCTCCTGACGCTGATGGAAGGCGAGTCGACGGCAGAGCCCGCGCAGGGGCAGCCCCGCGCCGCCGCGGCGCAGACCGCGCAGGTCACCATGCCGTCGCCGCTCGGCCCCACGGACCCGCCCTACCCGCCCGGCGGCGTCGGCGATGCGACCGTGGTGCTCCGCATCACGGTGCGCGCCGACGGGACGGTGGGCGCGGTCGAGGCGGAGGGCGCGGAGCCGTTCGCGAGCGCGGCCGCGCGCGCGGCGCCGTCGTGGCGGTTCGAGCCCGCGCGCCGCGACGGGCAGCCCATCGGCGCGCGCATCCTGTTCCGCGTGACGTTCCGCGACCCTCGCCCCGCCGCGCCCACCGCGCCCGCCGCGCCCGCCGCACCTCCGCCGGCCGCCGCGGGGCCGCTGCCGCCCCTGGCGAGCCCCGCGCCGGCGCGGCCCCCGCCGCCCCCGCCGCCGCAGGCCATCGACGTCGTGGTCGTGGGCGAGCGCGCGGCGCCGATGACGACCTCGATGACCCGCGAGGAGGTGCGCCAGATGCCGGGCGCGTTCGGCGACCCGTTCCGCGCGGTCGAGGCGATGCCCGGGGTGACGCCCATCGCCTCCGGCGTGCCGTACTTCTTCGTGCGCGGCGCGCCGCCCGGCAACGTCGGCTACTTCGTCGACGGCGTGCGCGTCCCGCTGCTCTACCACGTGGCGCTCGGCCCCAGCGTGATCCACCCGGCGCTCGTCGAGCGGGTCGATCTCTACCCCGGCGGCTTCCCGGCGCGCTTCGGGCGCTACACGGGCGGCGTCATCGCCGGCGAGACGAGGGAGCCGTCGCGCCTCTTCCACGGCGAGGCCAACGTCCGGCTGTTCGACGCCGGCGTCCTCGTCGAGGCGCCCTGGGCCGACGGCCGCGGCACCGCGCTCGTCGGCGGCCGCTACGCCTACCCGGGCGCGCTCCTCTCGCTCTTCTCGCCCGGCGTGGAGCTCGGGTACTGGGACTACCAGGCGCGCGCCACCTACGATTTCTCTCCGTACGACCGGGTCGGGCTCTTCGCCTTCGGGTCGCACGACTACCTCGCCGAGATCGAGGACGACGGGGAGACCGACGTGGTGCTCGCCGGCGACTTCCACCGGCTCGACCTGCGCTACGACCGGTTCTTCCGCCGGGGCGGCCGCCTGCGGCACGCCGTCACGGTCGGCTACGAGCAGAGCTCGAACCAGGACGGGGAGCGGGCCGGGAGCACGCGCCTCCTCGGCGCGCGCGTGGAGCTGTCCGCGCCCGCGTCGGACCTGCTCACCGTGCGCGCCGGCGCCGACGCGCAGCTGGAGCGGTTCGACATCGACATCCGCGAGAACGACGGGGATTTCCCGAGCCGGAACGACCGGGCGCTCGCGCGCCTGTTCACGACCCGGGAGGACCTCGCCGCCGGGCTCTGGGCCGACGTCGTCGTGCGCCCCGCGCCCGCGCTCGAGATCGTGCCGGGCGTGCGCGGCGACCTCTTCTCCTCGGGCGGCGAGACCGCGGCGACGGTGGATCCGCGCCTCGCCACGCGGCTGCAGGCGACGCGGAGCATCGCCCTGCTGAGCGCCTTCGGCGTGACCCACCAGCCGCCGAGCTTCCTCGGCGCCGTGCCGGGCCTGCAGATCGGCGGCCTGCGAGGCGGCGTGCAGACAGGGCTGCTCGCGAGCGCCGGCGTCGAGCTCCGGCTCCCCGAGGGGATCAAGGCGACGATCACCGCGTTCCGGAGCGGGTTCTTCGACCTCAGCGACGCCCTCGGCAACCGGCTGCCCGGCACCGACATCGGCCTCGCGCAGCGGGCGGAGCTGCGCGGCACCGGCAGCACCCATGGCCTGGAGATCCACGCGCATCGCAGCCTGTCGAAGCGGGTCGGAGGGTTCGTGTCGTATACGCTCTCGCGCTCGGTCCGCCACGTCGGCCGCGAGACGTTCGACTCGGCCTTCGACCGCCGGCACGTGCTCAACGCGGCCGCCGCGGTCGATCTGGGCCTCGGCTGGAAGCTCGGGGGCCGGGCGGTGTTCTACAGCGGCCTTCCGATGACGATCGATTACGATCTCTGGGGGAACGACGCCCTGAACGGGCAGCGACCCGATGACGGCAAGGACCGCCCCGACACCGAGGAAGACATCCGCCGGCGCGAGCGGCTGCGCGCGCAGATCGCTCGGTACGTACGAGGGCTGGGCCTGCCCGAGCGGCTGCCGGCGTTCTTCCGGCTGGATCTGCGGCTGGAGAAGCGGTGGGTGCTCAGGGAGGGACGAACCATCTCGCTCACGGTCGAGGCGCTCAACGCGACGGCCGGCAAAGAGACGCTGCAATACGAGTGCTCGATCCTGCGCGGCTGCGAGCCGGAGGAGCTCGGGCCCATCGTCATCCCGAGCCTCGGCGTCGAAGCGAGCTTCTGAGCGGCATCGACCTTGCCACACTCCGCGGGCGCGCGCCTGCGCGCCGCGCCCCCGCGGAGCGCGCCCGCGTTGGGGTCGAGGATCCCCGGAAACGCCCGTTCGGGCTGGTCGCCGATGCGCGAGCCGACGGAGTGCAGTACGGCCGCGAAAATCGCATACCAGCGCATCACCCCGGAATCACGCGGTGACGGCGGCGCCTGGCCATGACGGATGACGAAGAACCTTGAAGCATAGCAGTAAAATTATCACCAGCACGGCAGCCGAAACGGGATGTGGGCGCCGGCATCTGCAGGGAATCGTTCATCCGCGTCATCCGCGGACGCAAATCATTGCGTCACAACGCAACTATTCGTGCGGCGTCTGCGCCGCGTCCGCGGGACGGCCGGGTCCAGCGGTCCACACGGACATCGCCCCCGAGACGAAACTCATTAAGAAATGCCGTTCGAGAGCGGCGCGAGCAGGGGTCGTGAGCTATCTTGGTGGATCAGACGCTTTCTGGTCCAGTGTTTGCGAGCCTTGCGAGGTGGTGTTGGAGCTGAGAGACCACGGAGTATCGCACCGCGAGAGACGTTGCCTCACCTCCCATCACCTACCGCAACCATGAGGGTCAAGTGATGAATTTGTATTCCCGCACACTCAGCACGGTTCTCTTCTCGGCGGCGCTCGCGGCCACCTCTCTCCCCGCGAGCAAGGCCGAGGCGTCGTCGTCGAGCCATCACACCAAGGTCGAGCGTCTGGTGTTCCCGGTGACCCTCTCCGACGGCAACACATACGAGGTCGTGGGCTACCTCTACTATCGCGACCACTACAAGTATCGCCCGCTTCAGGTGCTCGTCCACGGGCTCACCTACACGCATAAGTACTGGGACATCCCGTCGATCCGCGGACGCGACTATTCCTATGCCCGGCACATGGCGAAGGAGGGATACGCCGTCCTCGCGCTCGACATGCTCGGGGCCGGGGAGAGCAGCCGGCCGGACGGCGACTTCCTCGACCTGGAAGAGACGGCCGAGAGCGTGCATCAGGTCCTCACCGAGATGCGCACCCGCGGCGGGGTCTTCAAGACGCCCTTCACGCGCATCGCGCTCGTCGGCCACTCGAACGGCGCCATCATCAGCACGTTCGTCCAGAGCAAGTACAACGACGCGGACGTCCTCGTGAACACCGGCTTTGCGTTCACGCCGCACCCGATCCCCGTCCCTCCGGAGGCGATCTCCGCGCTGCTGCAGACGCCCTATATCGCGATCCCGCCGGAGATCCGCACCGACATCTTCTACGACGCGGCGAACGCGGATCCCGCGCTGATCGCCTTCGACAACGCCACCATCGCCGACACGTACACGCGCGGGCAGTTCCTGAGCCTCCTCGCCGTCTCCGAGGACCCCTCGCTCGCCGGCATCCAGGGCGTGACGAGCCCGGTGCTCATCCAGTTCGGGGAGACGGACGAGCTGCAGCCGGCGTCCTATGTGAACTCCGACGCGGCGCTCTACACGAGCGCCGCGCGGGTCACGAAGGCGATCGTCCCCGACACGGGCCACATCCTCAACGGCCACCGCGGCACGCCGATCGGCTGGGAGCAGATCGACTGCTGGATTCACCACAACATGGGCTGGTAGCGCTCGAGGCGAGCCCGAGCCCGTCGCGCGCTGCCGGCGCTGCGCGGCGCTGAGCGCACGCGCCTCAGCGCGGCGCGTCACCCTCCCTTCCCCTGCCCGAGAGCGGCCCCCTCCGCGGCTCGGCGCCCGCGAGGCGCGCCGCCGCCCGCGGCGCCTTGCCGGCTTGGCGGCCGCCGCCGGGGCTCTATGCTGCCCCCCATGCGCGAACAGCTCGCCAAGACGCTCGGGGAGGTCTTCTGGACCGATCTCCGCGCCCACGCGGCCCGCGACGGGATCATCCTCGTCGCGGCCGACCTCGACCTCCTCGACGTCGGCGAGGCCGTCGCCGCGAACGACGCCGCCAAGGTCCAGGCCTGGATCGCGGCCGGCAAGCTGACCAAGCCCACGGCCGAAGATCTCACGCGCTGGCCGCTCCAGCTCGACCTGCGGTTCCTGTCGCTCGTGGTCGCGCCGTTCGTGCTGGTGCGCCGGCCGGCCTCTCCGCCGCCGTCCTGAGGCGCCCGGGCGACGCCCCTCGCGGCGATCGGGCGGCCGCGCGGCCGGCACGGGTCCTGCTCGGACGCCTCCCGAGGAGGCCCTCCGTGGAAAACGAACGTACGTCCAGCAGCCCATCGACCGCAGGCCTTGCGCCTTCGCGCAGCATGCGCGCGAAGTTCCTCCGCGAGGTCGCAGAGGCCGGCCTCGCGAGCGATCCGGGGCCGCGCGCTCGCGTCACCGAGGCCGAGCTCGCCGCGCTCCCCGCGACGGCGCAGCGCTATCTGCGCTTCATGAGGGTCGTCGGCCGGCCGCGCGTGTGGTCGTTCCGCGCGCGGTGGACCGGCGTGTTCCGCACGCGGCCGGACCAGCCGTGGAAGGCGTGCGAGGCGTGGCAGTACGACACGCGGCTCGGGATCGCGCGCATCTTCCACATGCGGCTGCGCTATGGCCTCATGCCGCTGCTCGTGCGCGACACGTACGTGCGCGGCGAGGGCAGGATGCTCGGGCGCCTGCTCGACACCATCAGCGTGGTCGACGAGGCCAGCGTCAAGATCGACACCGGCGAGCTCGTCACCTACCTGAACGACGCCATCCTGTTCGCGCCGTCGATGGTGCTCGGCCCCGAGACGACGTGGACGGCGGTCGACGACGGCTCCTTCGACGTGGCGCTCACCGACCACGGGAGGACCGTCGCGGCGCGCGTGTTCGTCGACGAGCGGGGCGCGGTCACGGACTTCAGCACGACCGACCGCTATGTGAATGACCCCGACCGTCCAGGGGACATGGTGCAGGCGCGCTGGTCGACGCCCGTCGCGGGGTGGATGATCGTGGATGGCAGGCCGGTGGCGCGCGGCGGAACGGCGCTATGGCACTTGCCCAGCGGGGACTTCGCCTATGCCACCTTCACGCTGGCCGACGGAGACATCGAGTTCGACGTCGCGCCCGCGCCCCCGGGCGCGGCGGCCCCCGAGGGCGTGAGGGCGTGATAGGCTCGCCTCCATGCGCCGGTTCGAGTTCGTGCAGGGGAGCGCCAGCTCGATCTGCGTTTCCTGTCGCTCGTGATGGCGACGTTCGTACTGATGCGCCGGCCGGCTCCGCCGCCGCTCTCCTGAGGCGCGCGCGGGACCGCCGCACGCCGCCTCACCCGAGGGCGGCCCGCACCTCGCGCGCGGCCGCGAGCAACGCCTCGTCGCCGCCCGCGCGCGCAAGCAGCGGCGCGAGCTGCGCGATCCCCCCCCAGCCGCAGAGAACGCTGCCCACGGAGTTTCGCGGCGCGACATCGCCCAGAGTGCTCGCGACCAGCCGCGCCGCCTCCGCGGGTACCAGCCAGGGGGCGAGGCTCGCCACGTGCGCGAGCGCATCGCTGTCCGGATCGTCCCGGTAGAGCTCCGCGGCCCGCCGTGCCGCCCGGAGGCGTAACGGCTCCGGGAGCTGCGGCGCCACCGCGGCGAGCGCCGCGAGCGCGCCATAGGCCCCGGACTCGTCGGCGCCGGCCTCCGCAGCCGCGAGCGTCACCTCGGCGCCGAGCACGGCCGCCGACGCAGCAGGCTGCTCCCGGACCAGCGTCGCCCGCTGCGAGCCCGACAGCTCGCCGACGAGCGAAAGGAGCTCCGCTCGCGGCGAAGCGCGCGCCTCAGGAGGCGCAGCCGCGGCCACCCGCAGCAGCGCCGGCGCGCAGTACGCAGGCGACTCCATCCACCGCATGACCAGCGCGCGAGCTCGCTCGGTGTGGCCCAGCGCGGCGAACCTCGCCGCGAGCGCCCCCACAGACCAGATCGGCACGTCCTCCAGCATCGCCAGCGCCGCCGACTCTGGCAGCCATGAGGAGAGGACATCCTGCGACGTGGGGTCGAGCGGCGGCGCCCCGTCCGCGTCCGCCATCCAGCGCCTCCAGCCATCGAGCGCCTCGGCGATAACGGCGTCGCGCTCCGGCGCAGGCAGCCACGGAACCAGCCGCGCCAGGAGCGCACACCGTTCTTCCAGCGAAGCGGCTTCCAGGCCGTGGCGCAGCGCCAGCGCGATTTCCGGCGCGAGCCCCTCGTCGCCCACCAGCCGCGCGAGCGCGCTCGCCGACGAGCCTCCGCGCCGGGCTCGCGCCACGACGCCTTCGACCCACGCCGGTACCTCCGGCGCCGGCAGCGCGGAGCCGAGCAAGATCAGCTGGTCGCGGCGCAGCAGCTCGGCGTCCTCGCGCTCGGCGGCGCCCTCATGCCGACGGAGCACCTCCAGCGCAGCGCGCGCGAGCTCCGGTCGCCCGCGAGCGGCAGCCTCCCGGGCGACCGGAGCCAGCTCATGTGCCGCAGCCACCGGGCTCAGGAGCGGCGCCGTGGACACCACGCGCTCTGCGAGGTCGAGCGCCGCCGCCGCCAGCCCATCGCCCACCTCGCTCGAGGCACGCTGTGAGAGGCAGCAGAGCGCCGCCGCGCGGGCCGCGTCGAAGCCCGCCCGCGCCCCCTCGTCGGCGAGCAGCGGAGCCGGCGCCCAGCGCGCCTCCGCGATGCGCTCCTCCGCCACCGCAGTCGCCATCGCGCAACGCGCGATGGCCCCGAGCGCCGTCGCCACGCGGTGCGGCGCCCCTCCTGCGGCCGCAGCCTGCTCCACGCTGCTCTCCAGCGAAAGCCGCGCGCGACGCAGGTCCGCGAGCACCTCCGGCGCGCGCGCCGCCGACGTCACGCTCGCCCACGCGGGATCGGCGATGCGCCGCAGGTCCTCTTCGCCGGCGCCGGCCAGCGTCAGGTGAGCGGCCGCGTGCGCGCGCAGGTAAGCCGGGGCTGCACCTGCAGCCCCGAGCGCCGCGCGGGATAGATCGAGGATGCGCGCTTGGAGCAGCACGCCCTCTGCCGCTGTCTGTCGCTCCCACGCGGCCCTCAGAGCCTCCTGTGTGAAGGCCGCGCGCCGCTCGCCCGGGATCCACCTCACCGTGCCGGCGAGGTCCTCCCGCGCCGCGTCAAGCGCCCGGACAGCATCTTCACCGACGATCAGGCCGAGCGCCTCGGCCTCGGCGGGCGCGAGCAGCCGTGCGAGCGCTGCGAGCGCCACGTCGGCGCGCGCGCCGTCGCACCTGCGCCGCAGCGCCCGTCGCACCGCCGCGACGCGCCCCCCCGGCCCTGCCTCATTTGCGGCCGCCCAGCGGGCTCCCGGCGCCACACCGAGCTCCTCCGCCTCCGCGAGCGTCCACGCCCCGACCTCCACGAACGCGGTCTCCGCCTCGCTCCCCCCGAGCCGCGCGCACCACTCGCGGGCAGCGTCGAGTCCGCCGGTCACCGAGACCAGCACGCGGGTCCGCTCGCCCACGTCCTCCAGCACGCCCAGGTCGGGCTCCCCCGGCGTGAGGACCACCTGATCGAGCCCATCGAGCAGGAGGAGCCAGGGCGGCTCGTCCTCCTCGCGCCCGCTCGCAATCCGCTGCGCGACGGACCGGCGTAGGCGCGCCGTGTCGGCGGGCGCAGGCGGGCCCTCCGCTCCGCGCATCATGGCGTCGAGCAGCGCGAGCACCGGGTGGCAAAGCGCGAGGCCCTGGGCTCGGCCCGCGGGCACGAACACCGGCGTGACCGCGTCTATGCGTGCGTCGGCCGCGAGCGCGGCGCAGAGCAGCGTCTTACCCACGCCCGCCGGGCCGTAGAGCACGCAGCGTCGCGTGTCCTCATCGACGAACCACGCTGCGAGCGCCCGCCGCGCCCGCGCCTGGCCTGCGGACCACCGGACCGGCCAGGCGAGGGCGCCCAGGAAGGCTGCAAGCGCAGACAGCGGGGCACTGAGCGATGCCTCCGCGGCGTCCAGTAACGCGACGCCGAGTGACTCGGCGCTGCCGTCGCGCACCCCGGTCATCTCCGCCTCTTCTTGCCGCCGCCCTTGCTGTAAACGCCGAACTCTCCGCGCCTGCCCTTGGCGCCCACGACCGAGTCGGTGATGCCGAGCGATCGGAACATGCTGCCGCATCGCTCGCACGGGTCGACCCGCCCTTGATTCCTGTCCGCATCGTATTTGCTCTCGAACGTCTCGATGCTCAGCTCCTGCTCCTGAAATGTCTTCTTGATGCGAGCGTTGACCTCTTGATCGATCTGCTTAGGATTCAGCCGCTTTTCACTGGGCGTTCTCTTCTGCTCTGCCATGATCTGCGCGCGGATGTCGCCCGACATCTGCGTGAGCGCCTGCGCCTCGGCGCAAGGCTTGTCGCTGATGTGCTCGGGCGGGCTCACGTTCCCCCCCTCACCCGGGTTGCGCCCGTCGTAGAGCACCCTGCCGCTCCGGTCGACGATCCGTGAGTAGATGAGCCCTTCGGGATCAACCAGCGAGGTGGGCCGGTTCAACGCATACCGGAACGGGTTGAGCCCTCCCTCGATCTCGATCGGATCGGGCGAGATGTATCGCCCGACCGCCGGGTCGTAATAGCGATGCCAGTTGTAATGGAGCCCCGTCTCCTCGTCCGCGTACTGGCCGAGTAGACGTATCGGTGTGGTCACCTCCGACGATCTCACGGGCGCGACCTGCCCCCACGGGGTCCGGCGGAGCACGGCGACCCCCCGGCCATCTCCTCGAACGAGGCGCTCGGGCGAGCCGGTGAGGTCGTTCAGATAGTGTATCCACACGCCGGCATGCTCTCCGTCCGTTCCTGGGCACACGTCGCGGTGCGCGAGAGGCGTCCCCTCCCCATCGAACACGTAGGTCCGCTGCTGGACGGCGTCACCGACCTGACGGATCTCGTGCACCAGCGCGGTACCGTCCCATACGAAGCGAGTCGCCTCGGCGAGCACCTGTCGTCCGTCCGGCGCCTGCCGCCACAAGGCCTTCTGTATCCGCCGGCTGAGCGCATCGTACGCGAAGCGCACCATGGCCCCGTCAGGTCGGCGCACCTCGAGGAGGAGGCCCCGCGGAGACCACGTGTAATGAGTGACCTGCTCACCGCCTCCAGGCCCGGAAGCGCGCTTTTCCACGAGGCGGCCCTGCTCGTCGTAGCGATAACGTGCTCCTCCACGCACGACCAGCTGGTCGCCCTCGTACAGGCGCGCTGGGGCCGTCTCGCCCGCCTCGTGCAGATTGCCTGTCTCGTCGTACCCGAAGAGCTCCTTCTGGGCATGCTCCGGCACCGCCGCGAGGAGCTGGCCCAACGCGTCGTAGCCGAAGCGTGTGGCACCGAGCTCGGCATCCCACGCCCACGCTAGTTCGCCCGCTGGAGTGTACGACCACCGCTGGTCCAGGAGGACCGACGGCTCGCCTGGGCCGACCCAATCCGGCTCGCCTGGCCGTACCTCGCGCCGCGCGACATCCGCGAGCAGCTGCCGCCCGACGAGCCGATCGAGCGCGTCGTACCGGGACTGCACCCGCGCGCCACCCCGCAAGAATCGCCGCTCCGCCTCGAGCCCTGTGGCGCCGTAGTGGATCGTGACGCGCTCGCCCCCGTCGAGCTCGACATCGGCGCGCTGCGCCGCCCGGTCCCGTCGCCACATCATCGCATGGCCCAGCGACGTCGTGCGCTTGACCACGGCTCCGAGCAGATCGTACTCGGTCCTAATCTCGATGGAGCGTCCGAAGGCCGTCTGCACCTCCCGTGTCACCCAGCCGGCCGCGTTTCGCTCGAAGGTGAACGTGCCGACGTCGCTCTCGGCGAGGACCAGCTCGCCCCGTCCGTTGTACTCGAATCGTTCCTCCCGCCCATCTGAATCGATACGCTTGACCACCTGTCCGGCGAGGTCGCGCTCCACCTCGACGCGAGTGCCGTGCCCACTCTCGACAGCCATGAGCCGACCGCATGCATCGTAGCGCGAGCGGAGCTCGCGTCCGTCGAACGTGCGCTCGTGAATCGGTAGACCGAGCGCATCGTACGCGATCGTGTAGACCTCGCCACGGGCATTACGGATCTCCACGAGCCGCTCAAGCCGGTCGTAGCGGAGCGTGACCGCGCGACCATCAGGCAAAATGGCCTCCGTGAGCACCCCGGTGCCGCCGCGCCTAAGCTCGGTCGTTCGCCCCAGCGCGTCGGTCGTCGCGATCAGCACACCGCGACCGTCATAGCGCGCCCACTCCGCCGTGCCGTCGGGCGCTGTCACGCCGAGCAATCTGCCCGCCGGACTCCACGTGAACCGGGTGACGGCGCCCTTGGCGTCGGTCACCGACGTGCGCCGGCCAAGCTCGTCGTATGTCGCATGAAAGCGCGCCCCCTGCTCGCCCGCTACCTCGATCAGGTTTCCATCCCGATCGTGGCGGTAGCGCGTGCGGCGGCCGTCGGGGGCCACCGCTTCCCGCAGGAGGCCTCGGGCGTGTCGTGCCGGAGCTCGAAGGTCGCCCCGATCGGATCGACCCACACGATGCTTCCGGGCCCGTAACTCACCTCCGTGACGCCACCTTCCGGATCGATGATCCGGCGGATATCGCCCCCTGGGAGCCGCTCTATCAATGTTTCCCGGCCTAGCGGATCGACGATTCGCGTCTCGAACCCTAGGAGATCGCGCTCCCAGCGCGTCGTGGCACCTTCCGGATCCGTGAACGAGCACAGGTGTCCGCGCTCGTCGTAGATGCGCGTGAACACCCGACCACCCAGCACCGCCATCTCGGCCTTGCCGTGGACCGTACCCGCATAACGGTGCGATGTGATCGGATCGGTCACCTCGGTGTAACCATCGTCGCCATAGAGGAAGCGATAATGGTGGATCCCGCGTGCGCGTGTCCCGTCGTGGAGCAACTTCGGCACCGACGCGGCGAGGATCGTCTCCTCTCCGCCCGGGATCTCGCCCCATGTCTCGACGCAGCGGGCCGCATCGTCGTAGCGGTAGCAGAAGGTGACACCCGTCGGGGCCTCCTGCTCGCGAAGCAGGTTGCGGTCGTCATAGGCATAGCGCGTCGTGTGGCCGTCGGCGTCCGTGGCGGCGACGAGTCGCCCCGCCTCGTCGTAGGTGTACCGGGCGAAGGCATACCGCTGGCGAGACGGGGAGATGACCTCGAGCGCGGCGATCTGCCCGCGCTCGCTGGAGCGGAGCGAAACGAGGCGCCCCACGCTGTCGATCAAGGCTGCGAGCCTGCCGCCCTCCCACTGTAGCGCGATGCGGTTTCGATGGCGGTCTTGGACCAGCGCGAGACGGAATCGTCGCTCGAGGCTGTCCGTGGGATCGCGCTCGAACCGGCGCCGGATCCCGTCGGGGGCATCGAGCACGAGCTCATACCCGTCGCGGTGGAGGAGCCAACCATCCGATCCGATCACGGCCGCATCGCTCGGAGCGTGTCCAAACTCGATCTCGATCCCCTCGGGCGTCGCGACAAGGCACCGCCGCGAGCGCAGCTCGATCTCCCACGAGAACGTGTGGGTCCACCCGAAGCCCAGCCCGCAGTCGCGGTCGCGCGCTGTGCTCGAGTACCCGCGTGCGAACTCGAATGGCAGCGGGCCGGGAAGGTGGAGATCCGTCTCGCGGAGGGTGAAGACCCGCCCGGTGATCACATCCACCGGATCGCCCTGCGCCACCTTTCCGCTGTTCCTCCCGCCGTGATGGTTCGGGCATCCTCCGCCGTCTTGGCCTGGCGACCCGCAGGAAGAGGACGCGCTCTTGCCGCCGCCGCTCGCGCTGGAGCCGCCATTGCCGCCGCCCGCGCCCTGCTTCCCCGCGCCGCCGCGGCCGCTCCGGCCGCTGCCACCACCGCCGCCCCCGCCGCCGCCCAGGATGAAGACGCCGGGGTTCATGCCGGGGATGGCGGGAATGTTGGGGACCGGAGCGGTGCGGGCCATGGCTGCATGATGTCCCACCGCGCCCCGGCGATGCAACGGCCGCGGGCCTCATGGAATGCTCTGGCTGGGTCTTCCGCCAGAAGACGGGCAGCTCGCCGCGGCGATGCGAATCCTGATTTCGGCTCAGGCGAGTCGACGACCCATCGAGCTCGTCGAGCTCTGCGACAATAGCGCTCACTTTTCTCTGGTGGACCGCCTTGCCGAGCAACTTCGTGATGTGCCCCTTCATCTCACTGGCGGTGAAGCCCATGACCTGGTGGCAGCTCGTCTTCACCTACCTCGTCCCGATCATCCTCCTACGCTTCGCGTGAACGGGACGGTCTCCAACGCGAGGACGTATACGATCGATGGCATGAGCAGGCTCCAGGAGGGCTCGGACGCGACCATTCCGCTGGGAGGATAGAGGCGACGAGGAGGGAGCTCGATACGCTGTATCTGCTTGGCCTTCCGGTCCCGAGCGCTGCCGCCAGCCCGTGGGCCCTAGCCTCGGGCGGTCCCGCCGCAAACGAGCCCAGCTGCGCCGGCGAGGCCCGGTGGTATCCTCGCCCCCATGCGCCGGTTCGAGTTCGTGCAGGGGACGAGCGCCAAGTTCTGGATGGCCGACGTGGACGACACGACGTTCGTCGTCGTCTACGGCCGGCTGGGCACCGCCGGGCAGCGCAAGGAGAAGGCGTTTCCCACCGCGGAGGCCGCCGCGCGCGAGCGCGAGAAGAAGATCGCGGAGAAGCTCCGGGAGGGCTACCAGGAGGTCGCCGCATCCGCGGACGGCGCGCCCGCCGGCAGCGCGCCGGCGGCCAGCGGCGACAAGGCCGCCCCGCCGCCGGCGAAGCTCGATCTGCCGCCGCGCGTGCGGCCCGGCGAGGCCACCGAGGCGCAGCAGAGAGCCGCCGTCCACGCGCTCTCCGCGCTCGCGGCCGCGCGCGGCCGGCGCAGCTGGGCCCTCGGGCGCGCCGTCCGCCGCGCCCGCCGCGCGCTCGAGCCGCTCGGCGGGCTCGACCCCGCGACCGACGCGGCGCTGTCGGCCGCGATGGACGCGCTCATGGCCCGCGTCGTCGCGCCGAACGCGGCCGATCGGCTGCCGCTCGTCCGCGCGATCGAGCTGCTCTCGGAGCTCGACGCCGCCGCGTTCGCGCGCGCCGTGCGCGACACCTGGAAGGCGCCGCCCGCGACCTCGCCGGCCGCCGGCGCGCTCGCCGTCCTCAGCCGCCAGCTCGAGGAGCTCGGCGACCCGGAGCTCGGCCTCCGGCTCGGCGCGCTGCTCGTCGACCGGCCACACCACGGCTCGATGAGCGCCGAGGCGGGGTGGGCGCTCCGATGGAAGGCGCTCTCGCCCTACCTCGAGGCACACCTCGCCCAGCGCGGGCGATCGCTCAAGGAGTACCTCGCGGGCCTTGATGCGGGCAGCGACCCGCACGTCGCGCGGCGCATCGCCCGGATGCGCGCCGCGTGAGTCGACTCCGCTTGACCTGATCCGCAGGGCTCGCGATTCTCTCAGGCCATCCCGCCGCGGGAGGCGCCTTGGCGAGCTCACCGAACCCGATCGACATCGCGAACGTCAAGCAGCTCGCCGCGAGCGGCGCGCCCGCCCTGGCCGAGATCCTCGAGGCCTACCTCGAGCAGCCGGATCCCGCGCCGGAGGCGCCGCCCCGCGAGGGCGCGCTCACCTTCGCGGCGTTCCTGCGGCTGCTCTCGATCGCGCAGGGCAGGAGCACCCCCGAGCAGCGGCGCGAGCAGGCGACCGACGCGTGGCGGCGCTTCCTCGCGCAGGTCGACGCCGCGCCGCCGCCGCGGCTCGAGCTCGCCGATCTGCTCGTCCGCATCTACGAGGAGGGCACCGACGCCGGGCGCAGCGCGCTCTGCGACGTCGCGAAGAGCGCGCCGCTCGTCTTCGGCGCGTGGGGCGGGCTCAAGCGCATCTACAAGCTGGCCGAGGCGCGCCTCGACGCGGAGCTCTTCGGCGCCCTCGCCTACCGCTTCGACACCGAGCTCTCGCGCGGCGGGCGGCGCGAGGTCTCCCGCGGCACCTTGATCTACATGCGCCGGCGCGCGTGGCGCTTCCTGCGCGAGCTCGGCCGGAGCACGCCCGAGCTCTACCCGCAGTTCGCGGTCGAGGTCCTCCGCCACTACACACAGGACACGGCCTTCCGCGACCTCTGGGTCGCGAACCACATCTGGGCGCACGGCGCGGGCAAGTACGACGGGCGCTCGTTCCACGGCGGCGTCCCGCCGAGCGACATGGTGAAGCACCGCGCCTTCGGCGAGGCGTGGAGGCGATCGCCCGATCCGCTGATGCTCCTGCTCTCGACCTGCCAGGCCGATCCGCCGGCGCGGTTCGCGATCCAGGGGCTCAAGAAGGACTTCGCCGACGCGTTGCGGAGCGCCGCCACGCCCGCGTGGCTCGCGCGCCTCGCGACCCGGCCGCTCGCGAGCGCGCACGACTTCCTCATCGAGACGCTGCTCGGCTCGCCGGAGCTCCACCAGAGCAAGCTGCGGGGCCTCGGGCTGCACGACGCCGCGCTCGCGCTGCTCGGCTCGCCGAGCGCCAAGGCGCGCGCGTTCGCGATCGAGTACGCCCGCGCGCACGCGGCGGATCTCGACCCGGAGCGGCTCGCCGCGCTGCTCGCCTCCGAGCACAAGGAGACGCGCGCCTTCGCGGCGTCGGCGCTGCAGGGCAGGAGCCCGCGCGCGCTCGGCTTCGCGTTCCTCGGGCGGCTGCTCGAGCGCGGCGAGACCGAGGCCTGGGCCGGAAAGGCGCTCGGCGAGAGCTTCGACCGCGCCGAGCTGCCCGAGCCGTTCCTCGTCGACATGATCTACGGCGAGGGCGCGCAGAAGCGGTGGGCCACCGCTTACTTCAAGGCGAAGTACCGGCCGGGAGAGCTCGGGCCGGCCTTCTGGATCCGCGTGCTCGACGACCCGCGCCACGAGGACGACGATCGCGCGACGGAGATCGCGCTCGACGCGCTCGGCAAGCACCCGGTCGCGGCGATCGGGACGCCGTGGCTGCTCGGCGCGCTCACCCGGAAGCGCATCGGGCGCGCCGTCGCGGCCTGGCTGGAGAAGGCCGACGCCCTGCCCGACCTGACCGCCGAGGGCGTGGAGCGCCTGAAGGGGCTCGTCTTCAGCGCCGAGACGCGCGCGGTCGCGCTCTCGGTGCTCGGCAACCCGAAGATCGTGACCCCGCGGCAGCTCACCCTGCCCTGGCTGCTCGCGCTCGCGCGGCGCGCGGACCCCACGCTGAACGGCTTCGCGCGCCGGTACCTCCTCGCGCACATGAAGCCGCAGGACTTCGACGCGGGGCAGGACGCGGGCGGCCGCGGCGATCGCGAGGCGGGCACCGCGCGGCTGTTCGCGCTCGCGCTCGGCGAGAAGGAGCCCGAGCCGATGCGCGCGTTCGCGCAGACCTACCTGCGGTGCCACCACCCGACGCTCGGGCCCGAGCAGGGCGAGGCCAAGGAGCTCGATCTGAAGCCGGCGCTGAAGCGCGCGGCGTTCACCGCCGAGCGGATCTGGCCCGCGCTCTCCGACAAGCGGGACGACGTCCGGCGCTTCGCCGCGCTGATCACCCGCGCGGAGCTGCGGGCGTGGGGCTACCAGGCCCGCGTCTACGAGCTCGCCCACAGCGACGCGAAGGAGGTGCGCAACATCGCCTTCGACGCGCTCCGCAAGGCCGGCGACCCGTCGGCCGATCCGGCGATGACGCTCACGCTCGACGAGCTCGATCCGGCGCAGGTCTTCGCGCTCACGGAGAGCCTGAAGAAGAGCGCGCGCGAGCTCGGCCTGTCGCTCATCCTGAAGCACTACGCGCGCCTCGGCGGCCCGGAGCGCCTCGGCTGGCTGATGCAGAGCGCCGACCGCGAGGTGCGCCTCTTCGCGGTGCGGATGCTCTGGGAGAAGCACCGGCCGCGCGATCTGCCGCCGGGCTGGCAGCCGCGCGGCGCGCGTGGGGAGGAGAAGGACCCGCGCCCGGCGGCGGAGGCGCCCGAGGACGCGGGCCGGTTCGCGGACGTCGAGGCGCTCCGGGCCTTCCTGCGGTACGTGCTCTCCGGCATCCCCGCGGGGCGCTCGCCGGAGCCGGGCGACGACGCGGGCCCGCGGCGGCGCCTCTCCGCGAGCGAGGCCAAGCGGCACGTGATCGAGGTCGTGCGCGATCTCGCGGTCGAGGACGCGGCGTTCGCGGCGCTCGTCGCCCCCGTCATCGCCGAGTTCACCGGATCGATCGCGAAGGGCGAGTGGCAGGCCTGCCTGGCGGCGCTGATGCGGCTCCGGCGCGCGCACCCGGGGCTCGAGATCGAGGGGCTCGCCGCGCCGAGCGCCGGACAGGAGCGCGCATGAGCCACACGATCGGCCACTACGAGAAGGTCCGCGCGCTCGCCGCCGGCCCGCGGCTCCTCGCCGTCGGCGGGGTGCGCGCGCCGGCGCCGGGCGGGGCGGGCGGGACATCGCCCGCGGGATCGCCCGCCGGCGCGAGCCAGGTGACGCTGTTCGATCACGCGGCGAACAAGCCGGTGCGCTCGATCGACGTGCCGGCGCACGTGCTCGGCCTCGCGTTCGCGGGCGACCTGCTCGCCATGGCGTGCTCCGACGGCGCGCTGCGCCTCGTCGCGGGCGGCGCGGCCGAGGCGCGGGCGCTCGACGCGCACCCGGGCGGCGTCACGGCGGTCGCGGCGGCGCCGGGCGGCGCGCGCCTCGCGACCGTCGGCGCCGACGGCGCGCTGCGCGTCTTCCGCGTCGGCGGCGGCGACGGGTCCCCTGCCGCGCCGCCCGGGGCCGCGGCCGAGATCGCGTCGTTCGCGCTCTCGGCGGCGCCGCTCCGCGCCGTCGCCTTCGACCCCGCCGGCGAGCTCGTCGCGGCCGCGGGCGACGACGGCGTCGTCCGCGTGATCACCCTGTCGACCGGCGCCCGCCGCGACATGCCCGGGCACGACGGGCCGGTCGCGGCGCTCGCGTTCACGCCGCGCGACGGGCGGCTCGCCTCGGGCGGCGACGACGGCACCGTGCGGCTCTGGTACCTCGTCGGCGACGTCGAGTGCGAGGTGCGCGGCGCGGACGGGAGCGGGCACGCGGGCGGGGTCCGCGCGCTGCTGTGCCTGCCCACCCCGCCGCCGCAGGACGACGGCAAGGAGGCCGGCGATCGCCTGCTGTCCGCGGGCGCGGACGGCGCGATCCGCGTCCACCGGCTCGCGGACCGGCGCAAGCCGCGCACCCTGGAGACGAGCGCGCTGCCGCTCCACGCGCTCGCGCTCGCGCCCGCCGAGGGCGCCCCCGCGCGCAAGGGGTCGCGCGCCTCCGGCGGCCGCGGTGCGGCGGACGCGAAGGACGGGCTCGGCGCCGTCTTCGCCGCGGGAGACCGGCGCACCGTGTGGCGCTTCCCGATCGACGCGGCGGGCGTGCCCGCGGACGGCGCCGCGGAGCTCGCGCACGGCTTCGACGCCCTCGCCCAGGCGCTCTCCGGGGCGCGGCCGGCCCGCGAGGCCGCCGTCAAGACGCTCGCGGCGCTCGACGAGCCCGAGGCGCTCGAGGCCGCGGCGCGCGCGCTCCGGTCGGACCGCGACGCCGAGGTGCGCGCGCTCGCCGCCCGCGAGCTCGGGGCGCGCGGGCGCCGCGGCGCGCGCGCGAAGCTCCGCGAGGCGCTCGACGACGAGCACGCGGCCGTCCGCCTGGCCGCGCTGGAGGCGCTCCGCGCGATCGACCGCGACGCGCCGCTCACCCCGCTCCGCGCGGGGCTCGAGGCGCGCGCCGCGGACGTCCAGCGCCGGGCGCTCGTCGAGCTCGGCAAGCTGCACGGCAGCTCGCCGCTCATCCCGGGGCTCATCGCCGACAAGCTCGCCGCCCGCGACGCGTCGGTCCGGCTCACGGCGCTCGACCAGCTGGAGGAGCTCCACCCGGGCAGCCCGGAGCCGCTCCGCGCCGCGTTCGAGCGCGGCCCGGCCGACCTCCGGGTCGAGGCGCTCATCCGGGCCGCGCTCCAGGGCTGGCTCTCGGCCCCGGGCTTCGCGCCGATCGCCGGGCGCGCGCTCGACGACGAGGATCCCGAGGTGCGCCGCATCGCGTTCGCGGCGAAGGTGATCGAGCGGCGGGCGCTCGCCCACGCGCTCGAGGGGCGCGACGAGGACCTCGGCCGCGCCGCGCTCGACATCGCCCGGCGCGCGGCCGAGGTGCTGCGGCGCGCCCGCGACGGCGCGGGCGAGCCGCCCGCGCCGGACGCGAAGGCCAAGCCGAAGGCGCCCGACGACGCGGACCTGAAGGCCGCGCGCGCCCGGATCCCCGGCGTGGGCAGCCCCGGCGCCGAGCCGGCGGAGGCCGACCTCGAGCCGCTGCTCACCGCGATGGCGTGCCGCACGCCGGACACGGCGGTGCGCGGCGCGCGCGGGCTCGCGCAGCTCGGCGACACGCGCGCCCTCGGCGCGCTGCTGCAGCTCACGCGCGAGCAGGACCCGTCGCTGCGCCGGCAGGCGGCGACCGCGCTGGCCGAGCTCCGGGACACGCGCGCCGAGAAGCGGCTCGTCTGGATGCTCGACGACGCGGACGGCGCGGTGCGCGCCGCGGCGCTCGAGGCGTACGCGCGGCTCGAGCCGTCGGCCCCGCTCGCCGTGGCCGAGGCGTCGCTCCGCTCGTCGCAGGAGGACATCCGCGTCCGCGGGCTCGACCGGCTGGTGGCCCTCGCCGGCGAGGGCAAGGGGCCGAGGCCCCCGGAGGCCGAGGCGCTGCTCGCCGACGCGATCGAGGACGAGTCGCCCAAGGTCCGCCGCGAGGCGTTCCGGACGCTCTGGTCGTGGCACGCCTCGGATCCGCGGACGGCGCTCGACCGCGCCCAGCGCGCGCGCTTCCCCGACCTGCGCCTGCGCGCCGTCGAGGAGCTCAAGGCGCACGGCGAGCAGCCGTGGGCCGCCGAGCGGCTCCAGGCGGCGATCGGCGACCGCGACGACGGCGTGGCCCAGGCCGCGTACGAGGCGGTCGTCAAGCTGCGCGGCAAGGACGCCGCGGAGCCGCACCTCGCCGCGATGGCGTCGATCCACCCGTCGGTCCGCGAGAGCGGCGCGCGCGGGGCCGCGCGCGCGCCGGTGAGCGACGCCGGCCGCAGCGCGCTCATCCGGCTGCTCGAGGACGACCACGCGGGGCCGCGCACCGCCGCGATCGAGGCGCTCGACAAGCTCCTGCCCGGCGAGGCCGGGCCGCTCCACATCGGCCTCCAGTCGAGCCACCTCGACCTCCGGGTGCGCGCGGCCGAGCTCTGCGCCGCGCGGCGCGACGAGCAGCCGATCAACCCGATGCGGGCGCTCCTCGCCGACAAGAGCCTCTTCAAGGAGCTCCCGATCCAGATCCTCGGCCCGCTCCGCGCCCGCGCCGCGACCGCGCTGGCGACGCTCGGCGCGCCGCGGCTCGTCAAGTACTTCGCCACCGAGCTGCTCAAGGACGACTACCCCGACGTGCGCGAGCAGGCGGCGCGCGGGCTCGCCATGGCCGCCCGCCGCGGCGAGGAGGGCTACCTGCTCGACGCCATGGGCCACGCCGACGTCGCCGTGCGCTCGTGGGCCGCCGACGGGCTGGCGCGGCTCGGCGACGTGCGGGCGCTGCCGGTGCTCACGGGCACGCTGCGCCACGAGCACCCGCCCATCCGCGTCGCGACGATCATGTCGTTCGCGGCGCTCGGGCCCGAGGGCTACGGCGGGATGCTGCAGGGCCTCGAGGACAGCTCGCGCGAGGTCCAGGAGCTCGTCTTCGCGATCGTGCTCGCGCGCGACCTCCGGGCCTTCCGCCGCGGCGATCCGCCGGATCTCCTGACGAGCGCGCTCTCGTCGCAGCGCTCCGACGTGCGCTTCGCCGCGGCGCGCGCGCTCGAGCTGCGCACCGATCCGGAGGCGTACCTCGCCCACCTCATCGAGGTGCTGATGCCCCCGCGCCCCGACGCCGCGGCGCAGCCGGACCGGGATCGCGACGGCGCGGCCGAGGGCGACAGGCCCGCCGGCATGAAGGAGTGGCCGCCCGAGGTCGCGCGCGGCCGCGTCCTCGTGGGGCTCGCCGAGGCGCTCGCCAGCGACAACCCGGAGCAGCGGTACGCGGCCGCGCAGGTGCTCCGCATCCGCCGCAAGCCGGTCGAGTACTTCCGCGAGGCGAAGCGGGTGGCCGCGCTGCGCCCGGCGGGCGCGCCCGTCGCGGCGGACACGACCCCGCGCGCCGCGGAGGAGACCGACACGCGGCCGGCGAAGGGGTGGCTCCGCCGCCTGTTCGCGCAGCCCGGGCAGAAGCAGGGCGACCGGCCGGGCGGCGACGCGGTCCCGGAGGGCGAGCAGCGCCGGCTGCGCTGGCTCGCGTTCGGCGCGTACATGGGCCTGCTCCGGCAGGTCTCGCCGGGCGACGACGAGGCGCACCGGACCCGCCGCGACGCCATCGACCGCATCGTCGACGTCTGCCAGAAGGGCCACGTCAGCAGCACGGCGGCGATCCCGCCGCTCGTCCGGGCGCTCGACGACCCGCACCACCTCGTCCGCAAGGCGGCCTTCGCCGGGCTCAAGGCGCTCTTCCCGGCGGGGGCGAGCGAGCCGCTCGCGCTCGGGCTCGCGTCGGCGTCGGCCGACGTGGCGCGGACCGCGCTCGACGAGATCGCGGCGCGCGGCGACGGCGCCCGGCCCGAGATCGCGCGCGCGCTGAGCTCGCCGCTCTCCGACGTGCGCCGCTACGCCTTCGAGCTCCTCGAGCGGCTCTGCCCGAAGGGGAGCCTCGAGCCGCTGCTCGCCGCGCTCGGCAGCGAGCACGCCGACCTGCGCCTCGGCGTGCTCGAGCGGCTCGCGTCGTCGAGCGATCCGCGCATCGTGCCGGCCCTGTGCCGCGCGATGGAGAGCGACCACGACGATCTCCGCCTGCGCGCGGCGGAGCTCCTCGCCCGCCGCCGCGACGATCGCGCCGTCGACGTGCTCGCGGCGTTCCTGCGCGAGGGCGCGGCCCCGCCGGCGAGCGCGACGATCGCCCGCGCGCGCGAGGCGCTCGTCGCGCTCGCGAGCGGCGCCGCGGTGCGCGCCCTCGCGGCGCGCATGGACGAGGCCGCGGCGCCGGCCGACCGCGCCGCGCTGGCGCGCGCGCTCGGGAGCACCCGCAACCCGGAGGCGATCCCCGCCCTCGCGGCGCGCTTCGAGGACGAGGCCGCCGAGGTCCGGGGCGCCGCGTTCAAGGCGTGCCTCGAGATCGTCGACCGCGGGCGCGAGCGCGACAAGCGCGACGCGGCGCGCGCGGTCGCGTTCCTCGCCGCCGCCGCGCGCGCGAAGGACCCGGCGCTCCGCCTCGCCGCGGCGCGCGAGCTCGATCTCGGCGACGATCCCGCGCCGAACGACCTGCTCGTCCCGCTCTTCTCGGACCGCGACCTCCCCACGCGCGTCGCGGCCGTCACGTCGTACGCGAAGCGCGTGAAGGACAAGGGCGCGCCCACCGGCCCGCTCGAGGCGGTGCTGCGCGCCGGCGCGCGCGAGCTCGTGCTGCCGGCCGCCGAGGGGGTGGCCGCGCGGGGCCTCGCGGCGGCGCTGCTGCCGCTCATGCTCGTCGTGCGCGCGGGCGAGCCCGGGGAGCGGGAGCGGGCGCTGCTCGCGCTCGGCACGCTCGGCGACGCCCGCGCGCTGGACGAGCTCGAGGCGGTGGCCGCCGGCGGCACCAAGGAGGCGCCGGTCGAGACGAGCATGCAGGCCGCCGCCACCGAGGCGCTCGGCCGCATCGCCCCGAAGCTCGAGAGCGCCGAGCTCCGCCGGCGCGCCTCGGAGCGCGTCGAGCAGGCGCTCCACGCGGACGCCGTCGATCTCCGCGAGTCGGCGGCGCGGGGCGTGCGCTGGCTCGGCGGCGAGCGCGCCCGCGTGCTGCTGGAGGAGCTCGCGCGCGCCGGCGACACGCCCGACCGGCTCCGCCTCGTCGCCATGAACGAGCTCGGCGAGCTCGGCGACCGCGCGGCCGAGCTCGCCCTCGCGCGCGCGCTCGACGCGTGGAGCGCCGAGGTCCGCAAGGCCGCGCGCAAGGCGCTGGAGAAGCTCTTCCCGGGCGAGCGGACGCGCGTCGAGCTCCTCGCGGTCGCGAGCGAGCACGACGACATCGCGAGCCCGGCGGCGAGCTACCTCGCCGCGGAGGCCGACCCGACCGAGCTCCTGCCGCGGCTCGCGGCGCTCAAGGACGAGGAGCTCCGGCGGCGCCTCGCCATGGGCCTGCTCCGCCGCGGGGCGCTGCCGGCGGCCGCGCTCCGCGCCATGCTCGAGGACGACCGCGCCCCGGCGCGGCAGGAGGCCGCGCGGCTCATCGCCGCCGGCGCCGTGGACGGCGGTCGAGAGGCCCTCGCCGCGGCGGTCGCGGCCGCGGCGCGGCGCACCGCGGAGCGCTGGTCGGCCGCGCACGGCGACGCGCGCGACGCCGAGGCAGCGGCGTGGCGCGAGCTGCTCTGGGCCGGCGCGCGCGCCGGCGCGACGGCGATGGCGCCCGCGCTCTCCGCGCTCCTCGCGGACGGCGCCGCCCCCGGCGAGGTCCGCCGCGAGGCCGCGCGCGCCCTCGGCGCGCTCGCGACGGCCGCGGGCGGCGCGCCGCCCGCGGGCGCCGCGGCCGCCCTCGCGGCCGCCCTCGTGGACATGGACGCCGGCGTCCGCGCCTCCGCGGCGGCCGCGCTCGCCGCGCTCGCGCCGGACGGCGCGGCCGCGCGCGCGGCGGCGGCGCGGCCGTTCGATCCCGTCGCCTTCGATCCGACGGCGCGCGCCGCCCCGCCCGAGGCGCTCTCGGCGCTCACCGCGAGCGAGCCGGGCCGGCGCCTCGCGCTGCCGGCGATGCTCGCGCGCCGCGACGCCGCCGCGCTCGCCCCGCTGATCGCGCTCGCCAAGGGCGACGGCGGCGACGCCGCGGCCCGCCTCGACGCCATCGCGGCGCTCGGCCGCGCCGGCGGCGAGCGCGCGCTCGAGGCGCTGGCCGCGCTCGCGTTCGACAAGGCGGCGGCGCCCGACGTCGCCGTCCGCAAGGCCGCGTACCGGGCGTACCGCCGCGCGCAGCGCAGCGCCGCGAACGAGCGCGCGAGTCGGCCTTCGATCGCGCGCGCCCCCGCCGAGCCCGGGCCCCCCGACGGAGTCAACGCATGACCGCAGCCCTCGCCCGTCCGATCCTCCTCCGGTACGCCGCGCCGAGCGAGCTCGCCGCCGCCCCGCTCCAGTCGAGCGTGCGCCTCTCCCTCGACAGCGCCCGCGGCCCGGTCGGCGTGCGCGGCCCCCTCCGCGACGCGGCGCTGTTCCGCGACGCGATGGCCACGCTGGCGACGCTCCTGGAGAGCGACCTCCGGTACAAGGGCCGCGATCGCACCGCGTACCTCGCCTACCTGATGAAGCAGGGCAAGAAGGCAACGGCGGCGATCTGGGAGGCGCAGAAGGCGTACCTGGAGGGCGCCCTCGGCGGCGGCGCCGCGGGCCAGGGCGACGGCTCCCCCGACGTGCGCAAGCCCGCCGGCGCGCTCGATCCGGTGCTCACGGTGCATCCGGACGAGGTCGCGATCGAGGTCTTCTCGCGCGACGAGAGCGCCTACGCCCGGCTCGCCTTCTCGAGCGATCTCTTCGAGGGCCGCGAGGCGGCCCACGGCACCGCCTTCGTCGATCTCTCGCCGCGCATCGTCGAGCAGATCGATCGCCTGCGCGTCTACACGAAGGTGGAGCTCGACGCCGGCGCGTCCCTCGCCGCGCCGCCCACGTCGCCCACGTCGCCCACGTCGATCGAGCGCTCGCTCGAGGTCCCGGCGACGTGGCTGCGCGGCTTCCTCCAGGTGCAGTCGGCGGCGACGCTCCCCGCGGTCTCGTGCGAGCTCGCCCCGATCGACCTCTACAACGCCCTCTTCGTGCTCCGCACGCGCAAGGCGAAGAAGCCGCCCCGCGGCCTGCGCTTCGAGCTCGTCCCCGGCAAGCCGCCGCGCCTCATCCTCGAGCCGTGGGAGATCCTCCTCGAGGGCCACGGCCCGCCGTACGAGGGCCCGCCGCGCGTGGTCCGGACCTTCGGCCGGCAGCGGCTGCTCGCGCTCTCGCGCCTCCTGCCGCACGTGCGGAGCGCCCGCGCCGAGCTCCGGGGCCCCGGGCTGCCGGTCTTCTGGGTGCTCGATCTCGGCCGCGCGACGCTGACCGTCGCGCTCACGGGCTGGACCGACGCGAGCTGGGCCAGCGCCGCCTCGTTCGACGCCCTGATGCCCCGCGACGGGGGGCGCGGCGCCGGCGCGCTCGACGCGCTCGCCGGCAGGCAGCGCGCCCTGCTCCGCGAGCGCGGGCCGCTCCCGCTCGCGGCGCTCGCGGCCGGCGCGAGCGCCGAGGACGCCCGCGCGGCGCTCCAGCTCGAGTGCCTGCGCGGCCGCGTGCTCTACGACGTCGCGCGCCGCGTCTACCGCCCGCGCGAGCTCTTCGCCGAGCCGGTCGACGAGCGCGAGATCCGCTACGGCTCGCCCCGCGAGGCCGCGGCCCACCGCCTGCTCGCCGCGCCGGGCGCGGTGCGGCCGACCAAGGTGCACGAGATCGCCGGCGAGGGCACGGAGATCCACGGCGAGGTCGCGGACCGGGAGGCGCACCGCGGCTTCTCGCCCCGGTTCACGGTGGATCTCGAGGGCCGCGTCTCGGACGCGTGGTGCAGCTGCCCCGCGTTCCGCCGGAGCGGCCTCCGCGAGGGGCCGTGCGAGCACATGATCGCGCTCCGCGTCGCCTACGCCCGCGAGCGCGCCGCGCAGGACGCCCAGCGAAAGACGGCCGAGGGGCGGGCGCTCATCCGCGCCGAGACGCGCACCTACGTGCGCCGCGAGGCCTCGGGCGCGGAGGTGGTCTACCGTGTCTCGCTGGACGACCGTGTCGTGCACCTGTCGTGGGGCACGCGCGGCAAGGATGACCCTCGTCATCAGCGCATTTGGTTTGACACGGACGGCGAAGCGCGCGACGCGTATTTCAAGCGGCTGGATGCGTTAACATCGTCGGGGTTCGTCGACGCCGAGGCGTCGTCGGCGTGACGAGGGGGAAGGAGGTCGAGCGTCAGCAAACGTGAGATTGCATCGTGCTGCCAGGAGAGGTTCTGAACGCACCAGCCTCCGCGCCTCGAGCGCAGGAGCGGCGTCGCGCCGCTCTGGAGGAACCGCCAGTCACTCTCCGCAAGGTAGCCTGTTCTTGGTTCTCTTCGGCTAGACCAGCGCTACGGCGCCGGGAGAGCTGAGACAACCTCGCAACCGCCGTTTCTCCCGGCGCCGTAGCGCTGGTCTAGCCGGAGAACCGGTGAGGCTACCGTGCCCCAAGCGAAGAAGGTGATGCGCTCGGGGCCTCTCTTGGCGACATGAGCCCGCGATCGGCGAAGGGCGATCCCGCCGCGCGCGGAGCGCGGCCGCCGGCCGCTTCCATCGTGCTTCACAGCCGCGCTTTCACCGAGACATGACCGCGAAGATCGACGCGACCGTCCCCGCCCGAGCCCCCGTCGTTCTCCCCCTCGCGACGCCGCCCGCCCCCTTCGCGGCGGCCCGCGGCAGCGCCGAGGAGCGCCGCCTCGCCCACGAGGAGCGCGTCGCCCGCTGGAAGGCGATCGCCGAGGCGGGCGGGATCGACGCGTGGGTGAGCGCGGAGCTCGCCGCGCGCGGCGCCGTCGCGACCGGCGATCCCAAGGCGATGTCGGACCGCGAGCGCGCCCAGTGGAAGGAGCGCAAGAAGGTCGAGGCCCGCGAGCGCCGCGCGCTGCGCCGCCTCGCGTGGGAGGCGTACCTCGCCACGCACATCAACCACCTCGGCGCCGGCGTGCATTTCCGCGATCGCGAAGGGCCGGACGCCTTCGATGTCCCGGGCCTCGCCGAGCGCGCGCGGTCGCGCGGCCTCCCCGACCTGCCTTCCGCGGGCGAGCTCGCGAGCGCGCTCGGGCTGACGATCCCGCGGCTCCGCTGGCTCGCGTACCACCGCGAGGTCGACACCGGCACGCATTACCGGCGCTGGCTGATCCCGAAGCGCGACGGCAGCGCGCGCGCCATCTCATCTCCGAAACGGGAGCTCAAGCGCGCGCAGCGCTGGGCGCTCCGCAACCTGTTCGAGAGGCTCCCGGTCCACGCCGCGGCGCACGGCTTCCTCGCGAGCCGCTCCATCGTCACGAACGCGGCCGCCCACGCCGGCGCCGACACGATCGTCAAGATCGATATCAAGGATTTTTTCCCGACGATCACGTGGCGCCGCGTGCGCGGCCTGCTCCGCAAGGCGGGGGTGGCCGAGGGTCCGGCGACGCTCGTCGCGCTCCTCGCCACGGAGGCGCCGCGCGAGGTCGTGCAGTTCCGCGGGCAGACGCTCCACGTGGCGACCGGCCCGCGCGTGCTCCCGCAGGGCGCGCCCAGCTCTCCCGCGATCACGAACGCGATCTGCCTGCGGCTCGATCGGCGCGTGTCCGGGCTCGCGCGCAAGCTGGGGTTCCGTTACACGCGCTATGCGGACGATCTCACCTTCTCCTTTCGCGCGCCCGAGGCGCCCGAGGCGCCCGGGCTCGCCGGCGCCGCGCGGCCGCGCGCGCCGGTGGGCGCGCTGCTCCGGGGCGTCCGGGAGATCTTGAGCGCGGAGGGCTTCCGGCTGCACCCGGGCAAGACCGTGGTGATGCGCAAGGGCAGCCGCCAGAAGGTGACGGGCCTCGTCGTCAACGGCGCTGGCGAGGCGGCCCCGGCGGCGCGGGTCCCGCGCGAGCGGGTGCGCGCGCTGCGCGCGGCGATCCGCAATCGGGAGCTGGGGAGGCCCGGCAAGGGGGAGACGCTCGCGCAGCTCAAGGGGCTCGCGGCGTTCGTGTACATGACCGATCCGGTCAGGGGACGCGCGTTCCTCGGGCGCATCGAGGCGCTCGAGCGGAATCAGCCGGCGCCGGCCGATGGGGAATCCGGGCGGTAGCCGGGCCAGGCGGCCTGTTCAGAGCGCCGCGCGGGCGATGGCCAGAGCAGGCAGCGAGAGGGCTACTGTCGCTCCATCTTGAGCAGCGTGACGTCCCCCGCGTCCCTGCTGACCGCTGTCCCCCGCTGCCCTTGCGCCGTCACCACCCAGTCGAAGACGCTGACGCCGCCGGACGAGTCGACCGTGGTGAAGGTGCCCGTGCCGTCCTCGTCCAGCGTCCATGTACCGGTAAAGGTATCGGTGAAGTACGTACCCTCGATATTCCCCGATTCCGTGGCGGTGAGCCTCCCATTGCGGTGGAATGTAATGGTCCCATTCGCCACGAAATTGCCTTGCCCGACGATGGTGCCGGAGGCGTCCCAGCCGAAGCGGCCCTGAAAACCGCTGCCCTTGCGCTCGGACGCCGCAGGCTCCTTCGCGTGAGCGATACCGACGCCATGCTGTTCCACGTCGAGGAAGCACGCGCCTGTCAGCAGACCAACGATCGCCAGCCTTACCAACGACTTTTTCATGTTGCACCTCCACTCTCGGCTTTCGCGGAGCGGGTATGTTCGAGATGGTCCGATGAGGGGCCACAGGCCCCCTCGATCCGAGCGCTTGCGTCTCCGCGCCTGCGGCGTGCCCAGATGGGTGATGACCCGAGGGACGCCGCGAGCATCGAGCACCCAAGTCTCGGTATCTGATCGAGGTTACGAGCCGGCGGGCTCAGCTGTCAACACCCGAGGGCACGACCGGGGCAAACCCGCTCGAATGTCGGAGCCCGAACAAATCTGCGGTACATGGCGCGCCCCGCGGGCTCGCCAGAAGGAGCGCGAAGCGACAATGGGAGGGCGCGCCGCGCCGAGCTCGCGGGCTCAGCTCCTGGTCGAGAAGAGGCGGATCGCGTCCTTCGGGGTGCGCGTCGTGACCATGCTCGAGAGATCGATGCCGAGCTCGGCGGCGAGCGCCGATTTCTCGTCCGCCTCGCGCCGGGCCGCCGCGGCCATCGTCTGGAGCTCGCGCGCCGAGCGCTGGAGCGCGTCCTGGGCGCGCTGGCGCTCGGAGACATCCACGCTGAAGCAAGCGACCTGCACCTCGCCGCTCCTGCGGACGATCGGCTTCTTGACGGTCTCGTACCAGTGCACCTCGCCGTTCGGCCGCGTCTCCTTCTCCTCGATGATCGCCGGCTGCCGCGTGTCGATGACCTGCCGGTCGACGCTGGCGAACCCCGCGGCCTCCTCCGCGCTCGCGGTGAGCTCGTGCTGGGACGCGTGGACGACCTGCTCCGGGGTCATGCCGTAGCAGTCCGCGAGCGCGCTGTTCGCCATGACGTAGCGGCTGTGCCGGTCCTTGATGAACATGAGGTTGGGCGCGAGGTCGATGAAGCTGCGCAGGAGCTCCACCTCCTCGGCGAGCTCCTCCTCGCGGCGGCGCGGCGCCGCCCCTTCCTGCGCGCGCACGTGCACGAAGGCGAGCGGCTCTCCCTCGTCCCTCGCGCAGCGCAGGAACGTCCAGCGCTGCGGGCCCGATCCGTCCGCCGCCCCCGCGTCGATCTCCACCCGGCGCTGCGCCCCTCCGAGCACCGCGCGCGCGGCCTCCTCGGCCTGCGGCGCGAGGACCGGCGCCGCCCCGAAGGCGTCGCGCCATGCCGCGTTGACCTCTCGCAGCCGCAGGGTCGCGTCGAGCACCGCGAGCGGCTCAGGGAAAGCGTCCAAGTCTGCGCGCATGCGCACCTCCGTGGCGGCCCGTGCGACGCTGCAAGCGCACCGTGCCGAGAGCGACGACGATGCCTGTACGGCGCGCGGTTGTCTACGGCGTGCGCCGGTGTGCTGTCGTGAGCACAGGCACCGTCCCGGGCGCTTTATCCATTCGACTTAGAAGCTTGTTCGTCCGCTTCGCAACAAGGGTGTCCGGGTCGCTCGCCAGGTGTGAGGCCGGGCTCGGACCTGAATGCCTAAGGATGGTTGGGCGGCTCGCTCCCCTTCGGGTTCAGGGGCAGCCGCGCCGCCGGGTCGCCGAGCAGCACGTAGCCGCGCAGATCGTTGCGGAGCATGAATGCGCGGCTGCGGTGGATGGGCTCGACCGGGGAGGGCCGGCTCCACGCGCGGGCGTCCTCTTCGGCCTGGAAGCCGGCGATCAGCTCGTCGTTGACCTCGCGGTACGAGCGCATCAGCGCGTCGACCGCCACGCCGGCGCGGCTGCCGCGGGCGGTCGCCTGGAGGCTGCTGAAGATCCGGGAGGCGCGGCTCTGCGCTGCCCGGCCCGGGTCGACGAAGCTGTAGGTCCAGGCGAGATCCAGGTGCCCGATCACCGCGAGCGGCCCGTCGGGGTTGCGGAGCGCGGCCTGCGGCAGCGCGGCGAGGAACGGGCGTTCGCCGTCGCCGGGCAAGCTCGCCAGCACGCGCCGGGCCTGGCCGGCATAGGCGCCCTCGCGCGCGAGGAGGGAGAGCCAGGGGTAGAACGCGCTCTGCGCGGGCGTCCCGGCCCCGAAGCAGGCCAGGCAGAACCACAGGCCGCCCGGGAGGAAGGGGGCGCGCTGGAGCATCTCCGCCGTGAGCAGCGCGTCGGGGCCTCCGCATGCGCCCACGAGCAGCGCCCCCTGGAGCGCGCGTTGCTGCTCGACGGAGGACCACCCGGCGCTGGGCCGGCCGAGCCCGTGGCTCACGGACAGGAGCACGGAGGGCCTCGCGGTGGTCCCCGCGCGGAGGAGCTCGTCCGCGATCTCGGCGCTCGGGATCTCGACCACGTTCGCGGCCGGGAAGCGCCGGCGGCCTGGCTTCTGCGCCATCGCGATGCAGGGATCGACGAGCAGGTCGCGCCCCAGCTCGGTCGCGGCGGTGCCGTCCTCCGCGACGTAGAACAGGGCGTCGGGCTGGTCGTGGTCTGTCGGCGCCTTTGCCCAGCGCACGACCTTCTCCGCGTAGGCGGCATAGCCGGCGAGATCCGGCCGGCCGTCTGCGCTTGCGACGTGGAGGCGGCCGACGAACGCGCCGTTCGCGAGGACGTGCTGGAGCTCGGCGGAGATCTGGTCGAGATCGCCGAGGAGGAGCAGGTACCGCGGCCTCTCCTCCTCCGGGACGCGCTCGTCGCGCAGCACCTCGTTCTTCCACCGGAGCGACTCGGCCATGCCCATGCCGGGCATGACGCGATAGGGCTCGACCTTCGCCCCCTGCTCGGCCTCGCGCAGCCGGAGGAGCGGCGCGATCGCCTCGAGCGCCTGGTCGCCCAGGGCGCCTTCGGGCGCGATCACCGACCAGCGCTGGAGCTCGAGATCGTTGGGATCGGCGTCGGGCATCTCGAGCGAGAGCGCGTCCACGGCCCGCGCGGTCTTTTCGGGCTTCGGCGCGCTGCCCGCCGCGAGCTCGGGCAGGCCCGCCGCGAGGGTGGGGCGGAGCTCGATGGCGTCCGCGAGCAAGAGCTCCAGGGTGCTGGGGGCTGCAGCGGTCATATCGGCGGCAGGGTGCCAGGGGCGTGCGGGCGGGTCAACGCGACGGGTCGGCGGCATTCCGAGGATGCTGTATCCATTGATGATTTCTCGCCGCCTGGCGCGGAGGAGCGGCCCAGAGCGGGAGGAGCGCACGGGCGGCGTTGTCCTTGAGGGACAGAATCGCCCCGTCGAACCTCGTGTTGTCGAGCCGTCGGCGGCGCCCTTGTCGGCGTGGCGGGCTGGCGACGCCCCCTGTTCCTTTCGATGGCCCCTCGCGGTAGAGTGACGCGGTGATGCGGCTGCGCGCCGAGAGCCCTGACGCGCTCGTATCGGAGGTGAACGATGCTGGACTGGCTCAAGAAGCGCTTCGGCTCGAAACATCAGCCCGTTCATCCACCGTGGAGAGCTGGTCAGTATGTGACCTATTTCCTCGAGCGCGAGGACGGGACCTGGACGGCCATGGCGATTCGCCTCCATGGCCAGCTGGACGATGGATCCTGGGCCCTCTCCGCAGATTTCAAGACCCCGCTCGGCGAGTGCGCGGCCTGGTTCCGCTCCGATCCGCGGGCCGCTCTGGACGCGCCTGATCCTACGCCGGGCCGGGTCGAGCGGATCCGAGGTGCCCCCATGAGTGGGAATGTCGACGTGGCGACGCTCGTCCAGCGACCCGAGATGCAGACGTCGATAGCGATGAACCTCCTCATCGTCCGCCGCTGGGACACTGCGAAGGAGGCCCTGGGCGGCGCCGCGCGCGAGGTCCGCTATCCGTGCGGGATCGACCGGGCGTACCCGCTCGTCACGCCCATCCCGGGGGCCGAGTACCAGAAGCACCATGATCTCAACCCGCGCGTGATGCTGACGGGCGTGGCGTGCTTGTCGATCGACGGCGGCAAGAACCCGATCACCGTGACCTCGTTCGGGTGGAGCGATCCCAAGGGGAGCATGCCCGACTCGTACGATGACTTCGTGGATTTCTCCCACCCGAAGCGCGTCGAGCACGAAGGGTTCTCGCTCACGTACCCGGCGACCTGGTTCCTCCGCTCGGAGGAAACCGAGGAGTCTGGCCTCCGGACCGCCAAGCACGTCGCGCAGCTCGGCGGCAACACCTGTGCGGCGACGCTCTCGGTCACCCTGTCCCACGGCGATGAGGCGCAGGTCGCCGCCGAGCGCGACGGCATCGTGAGCAGGCTGGAGGCGCTCCCTGGGTCCAAGGAGGGCGAGGTTCGCCGCCGAACGGCGGATGTTCCGGTGTTATCAGGGGACGCCGCTGGGTTCGCGTTCAATTTCATCGGTCCGGCGATCGAAGGCTTCTCCGCGAACGGCGTCTTTCGCGCGGAGGCAGGCGATCGCGTGGCGCATGTCTCCCTGTTTGGCTGCGTCGCGAGGGCGAACCCCCGCCGAGATCGAACGCTCGCAGAGATGCGCGCGGTGTTCCGCGAGACCGTGGAGAGCTTTCAGTGCACCTGAGCTGGATGCTCCGCGTCCGCAGCCCCTTCTCCTTCTGCTCCGTCCGCCCGCCGTGAGCTCGGCCCGGTGTGCTCAGGGGCAAGGCGAACGGCCTGGATCTCGTCCCGTGCGATCACGAACGTCGGTCGCCCTTCCCCCTCCGCGACGAGGACGCCATTGAAGCGGATGTCGAGCACGCGGACGCGCCGCGCTCGCGACCAGGGAGCGGCCCAGCCGGGCGCCGCCCCGACCACCAGGTCGACGGCCGCGCCCGTCTCGCTGGCGCGCTTCAGCTGCTGGTAGAGGCTCACGTCGCCAGGCAACGCCCACTCCGTGCTCAGCACCTCGTCGATGAAGCCCCAGCGGAGCCGGACGAAGCCCTGGAGGACACCGTACTGGTAGAATGCGTGGAGCGCCTTCACGTCGCTCTCGAGCCGGCGCGCGAGCTTCGCGTGGTCTCCTTCGGCCAGGTAGCTCGCCACCTTCTCCGGGTCGCCGAGAGGACGGCTGATCCCGGTGGTGCCGGCGATGAGGAGCTCCGGCGTGATCTCCAGGGTGCGGCCGGCGCGGTTCAGCCGTCTCGACTTCTTCGGCGGCCTGAGGTCCACGACGCGGCGGCGGTCGGCGTCGAGCCCCAGCGCGTGCAGTGTGTCGCGGATGTGGAGGCCGGCGATCACGTCGAAGCGCTCGAGCGCACCGGCGAGCTCGGCCATGTCGCGACCGAGGAAGGTCCGGATCGACCGCAGGCCGACGTCGAGCACCGCCGCGGCCTGCGGCTCTTCTGGAAAAGGCACCACGCGAACGACGGCGCGGCGGGCGGAGCGCGCGATCTCGGCGTCGCGGCGCGCCTCCGCGTCGAGCTCCGCCCGCCGGGCCGTGGAACTCGCCGCGAGTGCCGCGCGCTCCGCCCGCCGGGCGAGCACGGGCTGCGACAGCTTGCGGATCGCCCGCCGCATCGCGGCGAGGCCGGGCGCGCGCGGGGCCAGGGTGAGCCGTCCGCCGTCACCGAGGACGAAGAGGTCGCTGTTCTCTGGCCCGTTGCGCTCGCCGAGCGTCGTTCGATGCTTCGTGAGCGCCGCGAGGAAGGCCTCGATTTCATGGGCCGTCATCGCCGCTTGGCGCGCATCGAGCACGGCCGCGGCCTGTCGGACCCACGAGAGGCTCCACATCGAGCGATCGCGGAAGGCGGCGTCGATCTCCTCGGTGGACAGCGGGACGTCGTCGCCGGGCGCGGGAGGTGCTGGCGCGGGGAGCGGCGGCGCCGCGCATGTCGCGAGCAGGCCGGTGGCGCGCATGACGACGTGGAGCGCGAAGGCGTCGAGGTCGAGGCCGAAGTGGCCGGTCGCGTCGCGGTAGACCGGCGCCATGCCGTGCCACGCCTTCTTGAGCGAATGGGCGAGATCGCCGGTCTTTGCGAGCACGCCGGCCGCTTCGAGGCGCACCGCGATCTCGTCCAGGGTCATGGGTCCGCCGCGCTCGAGGAGGGCGACGATCATGAGGTGGAAGAGCTTCGCCGTGCCCTGCGCTGCGACGTCCTCGACCCGGGGAACGGCGATGCCCAGGCGCTCGCAATACCGGTTCTGCGCCGTGCTCATGACGCCGTCGGGGCGTGCCACGGCACGCTGCATGTCGCGTGAGCGCTCGGACCGAGCGCGGGTTTCTTCGCGGTTCTCCTGGTCCTCGTGGTTCGGGGCTTCGACCTCGGCATGGGCGCGCAGCCTACCGCAGGACGCGAGTCGGATGGTCGACGACAAGTGCGGTAAATTCGAGCGCGCAACCGGAACGCACGCCGGATGCGTTGTTGGCATTCCGATGAGACCCGTACGATTATCATGCATCGGCGCCCCTTGCGGAGGTTGGGCCCAGCGGGATGAGCGCGCGGGCGGCCGTTCCGTGAACGGCGTCGTGGATGGCGCGCTCTTCAGCGCTGCCGTTCGACGCTCCGGTAGATCGCGGCGGCGTCCTCGCCGCCGGCTTCCAGGTGCAGCTCTCCCTGCATCCTGGGCTGGAACGCGACCGTCATCACACCGACCACGTGCGCGGCCTTGTCGACGACCGGCGCGCCGCTGAAGCCGCGGAGGTCGACCGGCGGCTCGATGTCGTAGCGGAAGCGATGTCCGCTCCGCGCGGTGACCTTGCCGGCATAGACGTTCTGCTTGCAGGTCGCCTCGGCGTAGGGACAACCGACGAGATAGACCTGCTCGCCGACATCGACCGGCCGGGGGCGCAGCTACAGGGGCGTCGCGTGAAGGGGCTTCGCGATGTCCCTGAGGGTGAGGACCAGCCAGTCGAGCCTCGAGTCATCGAGGCCGTCGGCGGCGACCTTGCCGGCCTCGGCGGTCTGGTCCGGGAGCGTGCGCGGGAACAGGCGCCAGGACCGGATCGCGCTGTCGAGGGATGGGATGGATATCTCGGGGTCCACGCCGCCGTTCCGGCCGAGGAGGTGCTTGGCGGTGGCGGCCAGCGTGCGCCCGGCCTGGGTCTTGAGGAGGAAGGCGCTCGCGCCCTGGAGAGGCGTGTGGCCGTGGAACTCCGCGAGATTCGTCAGGACGAGCTGGGGCCACTCCCGTGGCGGTCGGGACGCCCATGGCTCGGCTGGATCAACCGGGGGCGTGGATTGGGTGGGTGGCGCTGGTGGCGGGTTGCTGGGGCTGGGCTCGGAGCGCTGTCAGGCAGCGGATATGAGGAGCGAGAGGGAAAGAGAGAAGAAGCAGAGCTTCGCCGCTCGGGCTCGCGTCGCCAGGGGCCAGTATCGTGCAGAGGAGGCATTTTGGCTGTTCACGGCGGGTCAATCCCCGGGCCGAACGGCGTTCGGCCGTACGAGCGCTCGCAGGACTCGTATCCCTTCCGGGCGGCCTTATCACTCTCATCGAGGTAAGTTCGGCGCATTTCGGGGGAGAGGCAATCGGAGGTGGCAGCGCGGAGGATCTGCTGAAGGGCTTGCGCAGAGATGGCCCACACCAACGCCGCCTTGTCCGACGCGGTGACCACACGCTGCCCGTCGGCGCTGAACTCTGCCGATATGACCGCGTCCTCGTGGCCCCTGAGCACGACCGGCGTCCCGCTGCCGTCCGCGTTCCACACCCGCACCGTCTTGTCGTCCGACGCGGTGACCACACGCTTCCCGTCGCCGCTGAACGCTGCCGACCTAACCCCGGCCTCGTGGCCCATGAGCACGACCGGCGTCCCGCTGCCGTCCGCGTTCCACACCCGCGCCGTCTTGTCGTCCGACGCGGTGACCACACGCTTCCCGTCGCCGCTGAACTCTGCCGACCTAACCCAGTCCTCATGGCCCCTGAGCACGACCGGCGTCCCGCTGCCGTCCGCGTTCCACACCCGCGCCGTCTTGTCGTGCGACGCGGTGACCACACGCTGCCCGTCGGCGCTGAACTCTGCCGACCTAACCCAGTCCTCATGGCCCCTGAGCACGACCGGCGTCCCGCTGCCGTCCGCGTTCCACACCCGCACCGTCTTGTCGCCCGACGCGGTGACCACACGCTGCCCGTCGGCGCTGAACTCTGCCGATGTAACCCAGGCCTCGTGGCCCCTGAGCACGACGGGTGTCCCGCTGCCGTCCGCGTTCCACACCCGCACCGTCTTGTCGCCCGACGCGGTGACCACACGCTGCCCGTCGGCGCTGAACTCTGCCGATGTAACCCCGGCCTCGTGGCCCCTGAGCACGAGGGGCGTCCCGCTGCCATCCGCGTTCCACACCCGCGCCGTCTTGTCGTCCGACGCGGTGACCACACGCTTCCCGTCGCCGCTGAACTCTGCCGATATGACCACGGCCTCGTGGCCCCTGAGCACGAGGGGCGTCCCGCTGCCATCCGCGTTCCACACCCGCGCCGTCTTGTCGCCCGACGCGGTGACCACACGCCGCGCGTCGGCGCTGAACTCTGCCGACCTAACCCAGTCCTCATGGCCCCTGAGCACGAGGGGCGTCCCGCTGCCATCCGCGTTCCACACCCGCGCCGTCTTGTCGCCCGACGCGATGACCACACGCCGCGCGTCGGCGCTGAACTCTGCCGACCTAACCCCGTGCTCGTGGCCCCTGAGCACGACCGGCGTCCCGCTGCCGTCCGCGTTCCACACCCGCGCCGTCTTGTCGTCCGACGCGGTGACCACACGCTGCCCGTCGCCGCTGAACTCTGCCGACCAAACCACGGCCTCGTGGCCCCTGAGCACGACGGGCGTCCCGCTGCCGTCCGCGTTCCACACCCGCACCATCTTGTCGCCCGACGCGGTGACCACACGCTTTCCGTCGGCGCTGAACGCTGCCGATGTAACCCAGTCCTCATGGCCCCTGAGCACGACGGGCGTCCCGCTGCCGTCCGCGTTCCACACCCGCGCCGTGTTGTCGCCCAACGCGGTGACCACACGCTTCCCGTCGGCGCTGAACTCTGCCGATATAACCCAGGCCTCGTGGCCCCTGAGCACGACGGGTGTCCCGCTGCCGTCCGCGTTCCACACCCGCGCCGTCTTGTCGCCCGACGCGGTGACCACACGCTGCCCGTCGGCGCTGAACTCTGCCGATATAACTCAGGCCTCGTGGCCCCTGAGCACGATCGGCGTCCCGCTGCCGTCCGCGTTCCACACCCGCACCGTCTTGTCGCCCGACGCGGTGACCACACGCTGCCCGTCGGCGCTGAACTCTGCCGATGTAACCCAGGCCTCGTGGCCCCTGAGCACGACGGGTGTCCCGCTGCCGTCCGCGTTCCACACCCGCGCCGTCTTGTCGTCCGACGCGGTGACCACACGCTTCCCGTCGCCGCTGAACGCTGCCGACCTAACCCCGGCCTCGTGGCCCATGAGCACGACCGGCGTCCCGCTGCCGTCCGCGTTCCACACCCGCGCCGTCTTGTCGTCTGACGCGGTGATGATGCGGCGGCCATCGGGGCTATAGCCAACAGCCAATACAGCACCCTGATGGCCGCGCATCGTCATAAATGGAGCTGCTCGACCCAGCACATCATACGCCACATCGGTCCACCCCCGAACTTCTCCCGGCTTGGCCACCTCGAGGAGCAGCTTCGCTGCCGGCGCCGGCTGTCCCTTCGCCAGGAGCTCACGAGTTCCGGCCATCAACGAGGAAGTTCGCGCTCGCGCCGCCTGGTCCTTAGCCTCCTGCTGCGCTGCCTTGGCATCGCCCTCCGCACGCCGCGCCGCATCGCGCTGCTGTAGCGCCCAGACAACGAGAACCGCCATTACCGCCGCCACCGCGACCGCGACCGCCGCAATCGCCCCTAGCGTGCGCCGCGCTTTCCGCTCCCGCGCGGCCCGCCGCTCCTCTGCCTCCCTCCGCTCTCTCTCCGCCTCTTCCTGCTCCCGCTCCCGCCGCCGTTGGAAAACCCGGCTCGCCAGCCAGTCGTGCCCGAGCTCGAAGTACCGGCTCCCCTGGTGCTCCGCCGCGCGCAGCACCGCTGCCCTCTCCAACTGCCCGAGCACCTCCTCCGCAGCGCCGGCCGGCAGCGCGCTGCGCGCCTCCTGCTCGGTCAGCAGCGTCCGGTGCCCCTCCCCGTCGGTGAGGTGCTCCTCGAGCAGGCGCCGCGCTGCCCCGCTCAGCGCCCCGAGCCCCTCCACGGTCGCCTCGAGGTACCGGTGCACGATGGCCTCCGCCTCCACGGCCCCGGCCTCTCTGCCGCGCCCCGCCGCCCGCTCCTCCCACAGCGCCCGGCACACGATCTGCCCGAACGCGGCCTGCACCTCGGCGTCCTCCGAGACCGGCGTTCCGGGCGTCCTCACCTCCAGCATCAGCGCGGGCACCTGCTCCTCGGCCCAGCGCTGGCGCGGCCGTCCCTCCTCCGCCGCCCGGCAGACGGCTCGGATCATCTCGCCCACCGAGAGCGGCCCCAGCCGAAAGCCGTGCTGGAGCAGCTCGCGCCGCCCCCTCGCCCGATCACGGAAGCGCCCCAGGTAATCCTCCCGCAGCGACAGCGCGATCTGCAGCCCGCGGATCGGCTTGTGCGCCAGCCGATCCACCGCCTCCATCAGGGCCGTCGCCTCGTCCGCATCCCGCCCGGGAAAGAGCAGCTGCTCGAGCTGATCCAGGTAGATCAGGATCGGCCGCTCGCTCCTCCGCTCGGCCAGGCGGATCGCCTCGTCCAGCGCCTCGATCCGCGCACCTCCTTCAGGAGCATCTCCCAGATCGAGATCGCTAAAGACCGCGCGGACGAGCCAGGAGAGCGGCGCCGCCCCGGGCGGCCAGCCGTCCACGCTCACGACCCGGAAGTCGTGCGCCTCTTCAAGCAGCGGGATCACCCCCGCTTGCATCAGCGACGACTTCCCAGCTCCAGAAGGCCCGAACACCGTCGTGCACGGGTGAGCCATCAGCCGGTGCGCGAGCTTCTTCGTGAGCTCCTCCCGGCCGAAGAAGTACCCGCGATCCGCCGCGCGGTACGGCTGCGGGCCCGGAAAGGGGTTGTGCGGCGCGCTGTGCGACGCCCTCGCCTCGCTCATCGGCCGTTCCTCCCTGCCTCCACGAGCGCGTCGAGCCAGCCGACGACGTCCTCGCCGCTCGCCGCGACGACCCCCACGCCGGCTCTCCCCGGCAGGCTCACGCCCTTCTCCCAGAGCTCCCGCTCGGTGTCGTCCGGCTCGAGCACGGCCAGGCTCCCTCGCGGCACCGGCCTCCGCCCGAAGAGGCGGTGCAGCAGCATCCGGTGGTGCCAGGTCGTCAGCGACATCCCGGCGATCAGCGCCGGCCGGCCGTTCAGCGTGCTCAGGATCTCGTCGGCCAGATCGCGCGGCAGCGCGCTCTCGAGCTCGCGGAAGCCGAGCAGGTAGTCGTCCTCGGTGAGCAGCGGCCGGGTGAAGATCTGCTCCGGCGTGTACCCGCGGTAGAGCCGGAGCAGCACGATCTCCCGCTCCAGATCGACCGACACGGGCGGCGCCTCGAGCGCCTCCCAGTCGCCGCCGGACGCACGCCGCAGCACCAGCGTGCTCTCCTCGTCCGGCTGGATCACGTGGATCGTCCTCTCGGGCTGCTGCTCCGCGAGCGCGATCTCCAGCAGCGGGCTGCGGAGCAGCGTCGCGTGCACCCCGGGGCCGAGGGCGCGCGCCAGCGCCTTGATCACCGGCGGAGCCTCCGCGCCGACGCGGAACACGCGCTGGAACTCGGCGCCCAGCTTGTCGGCCCCGCGGCGGAGCGCGTACCGCTGGGTCAGCGCGCTCATCGGCAGGCCCGGCGGCATCGGCTCGGGCCCCTTCGAGAGCTCGGTCCGCAGCTTGTCGCGGAAGCTGTCGAGCGCGGCGCGCTCCGCCTTCCACCGATCCCCGAGCAGCAGCGAGAAGCGCCGCGAAGCGATGCGCGCGAGGCCGGGGTCGATCGCCCTCGCCGCGTCGCTCACCGCGGGCGCGAGCACCGCCGGCGGAGCGACCTTGCGTCCCTTGAAGTCGAACAGCACCCCGTCCGGCCCCCGGAGGACCACGACCGGCGAGAACGCCTCGGCGCTGCCCTCGAACTCGGCGAGGATCGCCCGCCGCGCCTCGCTCACGGCGCGCGCGACGTCCCCTTTGCCGAGGCTCGCGCCGGCGAGCGCGCGGTAGAGCTGCGCCGAGAACGCCCTGGCCACGTCGGCCTGGACCGGCCAGAGGTGCGCGACCACCGCGTCCGCGCCCGCTCGCGCGAGGATCTCCGCGGCCGACGCGAACGCCGCCGGCCGCGCCCCCTCGCACGCCTCGAGCACCACGAGCCGGAGAAAGCTGCGGAAGCCGGCCGCGAGCTGCTGCCCGAGGAGCTCGACCGGAAGCCAGCGCTCGTCGCCGTCCGCGTCCGCGAGCCGCAGGACGGGGACGCCGTCCTGCACCCCTCCGTGGCCGACCACGTGGAGCACGTGCGGGATCGGCTCGCAGCGCAGGCGATCGAAGAGCCAGGGCAGCCGCGCGGCCTGCCCCTCGATCGGCGCCAGCCACTCGACCTCGCCCGCGGCGATCGGGCCGGCGAGCGCCTCCTTGAGCCGCGCGAGCGCGGCACCGCCGGCGGGCGCGATCGCGAGCACACGCACCGCGCCGCGCACCTCGCGCGGCTGCCACGGCTCGTTGCTCCGGACGCCGCGCACGGGCAGCAGATCCGGCGACGTCCCCCAGTGGCGCATCGCCCCGCCCGGCGCGGCGAGCGCCTCCCAGGGGACCTCTTGCAGCCCCGGATCGCCGATCGCGAGGCGCACGAGCAGCGGCCCGCCCGCGGCCTCGCCGAGGCGCGCCCGGAGGTCGTCGATCCCGTCGCGGAGCACGGCGCCATGGAGCGCCTGCGCCATCCTCGCGACGCGCTCCTCCAGCGGCCGCCCGCGCGCGGCCGCCTGGCGCACGTCGCTGGCGAAGCGGCCGAGGATCTCTGCGCCCAGCTCCGGACCGAGCGCGTGAGGTGCGGTCTGCTCCCCCCGGCTGCCTCGAGCAGAAGCCCGCACCTCGGCTCCGCCGCTGTCGAGCGCGATCTCCACCCACACGCCGGATGCCCCGGGCCTCTGCATGCGAGCGAGATTACCTGTCCGCGCCCCTCTTCGCCCCGGGCACGCTCCGCGTTTCGCCGCGCAGCGTTCCAGCCCGCCCGCGCACGCATGGCGTTGCGACCCGGAGGGGTCCGGGACCCCTGCGAACGCTCTGCATTGCGTTCCGGAGGGGTCCGGACCCCCCTCTTGGCACAAAAAACCGCGTTCTCGGGGGGCAAATGGCACAAAAAAGTGCGTTGCGGTGCGATTTTTGGCACAAAATCGCCCTCTCGCACGCTCCGCAGAACGTTCTCGAGGGGTCCGGACCCCGGTGTGTCGCAATGCATTGCGTTTGTGCCAGTCTCGGACCCCCCTCCCCTGGCACAGCGGAACGCTGAAACGGCACAGATCGCCGTCCTCGCCCCCTCGCTTGGCACAGAGCCCGAGGCGACCCCGCCCAACCTCGGTAGGGTCGGCCTCAACCTCGGTAGGGTCGGCAGGCCGGCCTCAACCTCGGTAGGGTCGGCCCAACCTCGGTCGGGTCGGCCTCAACCTCGGTAGGGTCGGCCCAACCTCGGTCGGGTCGGCCTCAACCTCGCCGGGGGAGCGCCGTACCCGTTTCGACAACACGACGACGGCGCCTCGAGTCCGTGTCACCCGGCACGGGCGCTTGCTGAGCGCGCGACGCTCGACGTACGACGCCGCGATCGCCTCCAGGAGCATGCCCATGTCCAGACCGTCGATTCGCGCGCTCGTCGCGCGCCGCTCTTGCGCCGCCGCCGCCTTCTCTGCGGTCGCCCTCGCCGCCGCGCCCGGCTCGGCGGCCTCGAGCCGCACGAGCTACATCGTCGCCGAGATCACGAGCGCCAACGCGGGCCTGCCCTCGAGCGCTCGGGTCGAGAAGTACGCGGAGATGAAGGCCTCTCCGTTCACGTTCTTCCGCGGCTCCAACCACCTCTACTGGAAGGATCTCGGCAGCTCGCCCCAGCTCCTCGCGTATGGCGGCGCGAGCTCCACCCGGACGTGGCTCGGCGGCGACATGCACGTCAACAACATGGGTTCGTTCGATGACGACCAGGGTGACGTCGTGTACGCCATCAACGATTTCGACGAGGCGGTCATCGGCGATTACCAGCTCGACGTCTGGCGGCTCGCCACGAGCCTCGCGCTGGTCGCCCGCGAGAACGGCGGCTACAGCCTCGCCGACCAGAGCTCGCTCCTCGACGCGTTCACCGAGGCGTACCTCGACGCGATCGCGAGCTACGCCGGGAATGGCCAGGAGACCACGCGGAAGTTCACGGAGAGCAACACCTATGGCCTGCTCGACGACTTCCTCGACGACGTCGAGGCGTCGAACAGCCGGGCCGAGATGCTCGACGATTTCACGATCGAGATCGGCGGCGTGCGCGCGCTCGACACGGGGAGCAACCCGGACCTCGCCCCGGTGTCCGCGGCCGTGGACGCCGACGTCCGGGGCCACATGGCGGCCTATCGCGCCACCCTGAGCGGCGGCGGCAGCGGGCTGCCGGCCGCCTACTTCGCGGTGAAGAGCGTGGCCCAGCGGCTGCACAGCGGGATCGGCTCGCTCGGCGTGACGCGGTATTACGTGCTCATCGAGGGGCCGACCGCGGGACAGGACGACGACCGCCTGCTCGACGTCAAAGCCCAGGGCGCGCCGAGCGCGTTCGCCGGCATCGCCGCCGCCGCCGTCTCCCAGACCAACGCGGCGAGCGGCGGCAACCAGGCAACCCGGACCGTGCTCGCGTACAAGGCGCTCGGCTACAGGGTCGATGACCTGCTCGGCTGGATGACGCTCTCCGACGGCCAAAGCTACAGCGTGCGCGAGCGCTCGCCCTACAAGGACACCTTCGACACCGCGAGCCTCTCGACGATGACCCGCTTCACCAACCTCGCCCAGCAATGGGGCGAGATCCTGGCGACGCACCACGCGCGCGCCGACAAGGACTGGGACGCGGCCGTGTTTCCCGGCTCGGTCGACGGGCAGATCGACGCGCTCACCGACGGGGATCACGCGGGCTTCCGCGCCAGGGTGCGCGCGATCGCGCTCGATTACGCCGACCAGGTCGCGCTGGATTACGCGAGCTTCTGCGCCAGCTTCTGACCGCAGGGAGGGGCGCGCGCCGGAGCACGCGGGCGCTCAGCGCGCGCTCACCTCGTCCGCTTCAGCGCCGCCTTGAGCACGTGCTCCGCGATTAGATACCCGAACCCCTCCCCGTCGATCCGCCGGAGCAGCTGGTCGCGCGTGATCCGGAGCGCCGCCGCGGTGGCGTCCAGGTTCCACCCGTGCCCCGCGAGCTGCTGGAGGAGCCGCGCGCGCCGCACCTGCCCGGCCGAGAGCCGGAACGTCTTCGCGTACTCCAGCGTGCCGTCGTCGCGCACGATCGCCTCGCCGAGGTGGTTGTCGAGCGCCGGATCGAGCTCGGTCATGAACCGCTGCAGCGAGAACGGCCCCGCCCGGTACACGCGCTCCGCCGCGATCGGTCGGCCGAGCAGGCCCGCGGCCGTGTCCACGTGCAGCGCGCCGGCCTCGGCCCGCACCCGGCCGAGCGCGGCCCGCAGGTCGTCGAGCGAGCCGATCTGCGCCGCGTCGAAGGTGTGCGTGAAGGCCTGGCTGTCGCCGTTGTGGCGGGCCGCGTAGAGCAGCGTCTGCTCGTAGAAGTCCTCGATCAACGTGCGGTGCAGCGCGCGGTAGTCGTCGGGGTGCGACACCACGAACACCGACGCGAGCAGCTCGCCGACGAAGAGCAGCAGGCCGCTCTGACCCTCGTGGATCTCGAAGACGCGCAGCGCGTCCTCGAGGCTCGGGATCGCCCGGCCGGAGAGCGACACCTCGGTGCGCGGATCGAGGCCGCGGGAGATCGCCCGCCGCGAGTACTCGGACCAGGCGATCTCGGGGGCGTCGAAGTGCAGGGCGAGGAAGCCCTCCATCGCGAGGTGCTGCGGCAGGAGGCGCAGGCGGTTCCGCTCGGCCGGGTCTTCGCCGCGCGCCTCGCGCCGCGCCATGCGGTGGAGCACGTTGACGCCGCGGCACAGCTTGGCGAGCGGGTGGCGGTCGGCCGGCCCCGCGAGCGCCGCGCCGTAGGACGCGACGGGCGAGCCGTCCTCGGTCCACCCGACCACGAGCGCGTGCGGCACGTAGGAGCAGTAGGCCGAGCCCTCGCCCACATCGACGAGCGCCATGGGGTCGTCGTACCGGCGGCGGGCGATGCGCAGGTCGTCCCGCGGCGCCTCCCGCAGGAGCGGGACCAGGCGCACGCCCGCGAAGACCTGGGCGTGCGTGGCCGTGAGGCCCCGCAGCGAGAGCGACCGGAGCAGGGCCGGCGCCTTGGCCATCAGGGCACCTCGAGCGCCGCGCCGGGCGCCTCTTCCGCCGACGCCGCCGCGCCGGACGCCTCTTCTGCCGACGCCGCCGCGCCGGGCTCCTCTTCTGCCGACGCCGCCGCGCCGGGCTCCTCTTCTGCCGACGCCGCCGCGCCGGGCGCCCTGGCGTGCCGCGCGAGCAGGGCGTCCGCGCGCCGCGCCAGGTAACGCTCGAGCTCCGCGAGCGGCGCCGTCCCCTCGGCGAACCGGGCGAAGCCGAGGACCGTCGGCAAATCCTCGGCGTCGCGCAGGCCGACCGTCGGGATCGACGGGCCGAGCGCGCGCGGCGCGTAGCGCTCGCTGTCGAACACCGGGTTGATGTGGACGATCGATGTGCGCTGCCCCGGATCGAGCCGCGCTCGGAAGCACCGGGCGACCTCGGCGGCGGCGCCGGCCGGGTCGTTCTCGAAGCCGTCCGAGACCACGATCACGACGTCGGGGCGCCACGCGAGCGCGTCGAGCAGCGGCGTCGCGAGATCGGTCTGGCCGCGCGCGCCGACGAGGATCTCGTCCGGCGTGGGCGCGGTCCAGAACGCGCGGTACTCGCCGGCGGCGGCGCGGAGCAGGTAGCTCACGCCCAGCGCGACGGCGAGCGGACGGCGGCGCTTCTCGCTCGATCCGGACGCCGAGTAGCTCCGGTCGAGCACGGCGGCGACGCGCCCGAGCGCGGCGGGGCTCCGGCGGAGCGCGCGGGCGGCGGCGCGCTCGAGCGCGGTGTGGAGCTCGTCGCGGCGGTCGCGCCGCGCCGCCTCGGGCAGCGAGAGGGCGTAGAGGGCGACGCGCGTGAGCGGGGCGCGGCCGAGGTCGACGACGAGGTCGACGTCCTCGCGCCCGGCGGCGCGCTGCAGCCGCAGGCGCTCGCCCTCGGTCATGCGCGGCGCCGCGCGGCGCAGGAGCTCGTCGCGCGCGACGCCGCGGGCGGCGGCGAGGCCCTCGGCGACGGTCAGCGGCAGGTCGAAGATCGCCTCCTTCGCGTAGCGCGCCTGCCGCGCGCGCTCGAGCAGCGGCGCCTCGAACGGCGCGCGCCGCCCGGGCTCGAACAGGAAGGGCCCGATCTCGCCGGGGAGCCGGAGGTGGGCGTGCACGGCGAGCGCGCGGACGTGGGCGCGGTACTTCACGGCGTCGAAGGCCGGGTCGGGCCGGCCGGCGAGGTAGTCGCGGATGACGGCGCGCGCGCGGCGGTTGTTCACGCGCCGCTCCCGGAGCTCGCGGAGCGCCCGGAGCGCGCGCTGCGGCGGGAGCTCCCGGAGCGCGGCCGCGACGAGCAGCCCCTCCTCGCGCCGGTCTCCGGCGGGCGTCTCGGCGCCGGTCGCGAGGAGGTTCACGGCGATGCGCGCCTGGTTGAAGTGGTTGATGCCGGCCGCGAGCGTGCGCGCGTAGAGGCGGCGGTAGTTGCCGAGGATGTACTCGTGGAGGAAGTCGACCGAGACGACCTGGCCGCCGGAAGAGCCGTAGAACTCGGCCTGCCCGGTGCACGCGAAGCAGGCGTTGATGAACATGACGAGGTCCTCGCGCTCGACGCGCTCGGTATGAAAGCGGGCGGGGGGCGCGGGCGGCATACGAAGAGCCGCCCGGGGAATGGTGGGGCGATCTACCTACGACAGTAACCAGACTGGGCTCGGAAATCGCCCCGAAGTCCCACGGGCGGCGACCGGCAGGATATACCGGGAAGGCGCACCGCAGAACGGGCCGAGCAGGTTTGCTTCACCGGCCCTGCGCAGGCGCAGGCGCAGGCGCAGGCGCGGGCGCTGCGCAGCCGCGGGTGCTGCGCAGCCGCGGGCGCTGCGCAGGCGCAAGCGCAGGCGCGGGCGCAGCGCACGGGTCAGGCGCCGACGCGCGGGCGCCGGAATCGCCGGCCCGGGTCCACGCCGGTCTACTCCGGCCAGACCTCGATCCAGACGAACAGCACCTGTCCGGCGGCCTGGTCGCCGACGGCCACCGGATACACCGTGCGCGCCCGGAGCGCCTCGACGAGGTGATCGCGGTGGATGGCGAACCTCCCGATGAAGTCGTCGCTCACCAGGTCCCGATCGATGAGCTCACCGCTCACGTGGACGTCGGGCGCGAGCGGCACGCGGCGCCAGGTCGGCGGGCCTTTCCATCCGGGCGTGCAGGTGTCGCGCTGCCCCGGGCGATCGAGCGCGAGCCGGCCGAGCGACCGGCCGCCCACGAACAGCTCCGCCGAGCCGAACGGCTCCGGCGGCTCGGTGCCCGCCCCCGCCGCCTCCGCGGCGAACCCCGCCACGCTGGCGGCCGCCGCGGCCGGGTGCGCCGTGCGGAGCAGGTCGCCGATGGCCGTCAGCGCCCCCGCCGGGACCGTGCCCATGCCGTCCCACTGGCGCCCATCCGCCTTGGCCGGGCTGATGACCGCGCCGTCGATGGAGACGCGCACATGGGCCGGCAGCGGCTCCTCCGCCGGCTTGCACGCCGCGCAGCCGAGGGCGAGCCCGCACAGCGCTGCCACTTCGAGGAGAGGACGTGACGCCATGCCCCGGGAGCGTACCCCGGCGGGCGCGGGGCACCAACGCGCAAGGCCTCGCCCGTCCGGTAAAAAGGGCTCGACGACGGCAACACCTGCTTCTGCCGCCCGAAGCGGGCGCGGCGATTCGCCCTCGACCTCCTCGGACCCTTTCACTTTTCCTCCGCCCTCGGTAGCCTCTGAGTCTGGTGTCCCTCGGCAGCCGCAGGGCTCGCGCGAAGCGCTCGTTTCATGGCAGGCGTGCATGCCTCGCCCGCGTCCTCGACGGCGGTCGGCTCGAACCGATCGCGCCACGGAATAGAGCCTGAAGGGCGCGCGCTCGGATACCCGCAGGCGATCCCAGGAAAGAGGAACCAGCTTCATGTCGCACAAAGAGACCGTGTCCATCATCGGCTTGGGTCAAATGGGCGCCGCGCTGGCGCGCGCCTACATCGGCGCCGGCCATCGGGTGACCGTATGGAACCGGACCCACGGCAAGGCCGAGCCGTTTCAGGGCCAGGCGAAGGTGGCGGCGACGCCCGAGCAGGCATGCGGCGAGAGCGACCTGACCATCATCTCGCTGTCCAACTACGAAGCGAGCGACCAGGTCCTCCGCGCTCCCCTCGTGGCCGAGGCCGCGAAGGGCCGGACGCTGGTACAGCTGACCAGCGGCACGCCCAACGACGCCCGCAGCGGGGCGGCATGGACGTCGGAGCTCGGGATCAACTACCTGGACGGCTGCATCATGGCTTACCCCAGCTACATCGGTGGTGAGCAGACGGCGGTGTTCTACTCGGGTCCCAAGGCGCTCTACGACCGCCACGAGGCGACGCTGCGCGTCCTCGGCGGGGCCACCTCCCACGTCGGCGAGCCGATCGGGGCCGCGGCAGCGCTCGACTGCGCTCTGCTGGAGAGCTTTTACGGCGCCACGCTGTCGGTCCTGCACGGGGCGGCGATCTGCGCGTCGGAGAAGTTTCCCCTCGACGCGTACTTCGCCGGTGTTCAGGCGATCATGCCGCTCATCTCGATCACCGCCGACATGAGCAAGAAGATGCTGGCGACCGGCGACTTCAAGGGGACCGACTGCACGCTGGACATTCACGTCGGCGCCATCGAGCACATCGCGCGCCTCAGCCGGGAGAACAACGTCGACCGGCGCATCCCGGAGCTCATCCTGTCCTACTTCAAACGGGCATTGCAGCTCGGCCACGGCGCCGATGAGATCGCCGCCGTGTTCAACGCCATTCAGGATCAGGCCCGCGCTGACCAGCGCTGAGGGGTCCGCTCCTCGGGCGCGCTCGCTCGCTCGCGCGCGACCGAGCGGCGCGGAGGCTGGCAAGATCTTGCCGGGGCTTGCCGGAAGCGCGGCAAGATCTTGCCGCAGGTGAAGGCGCTCGCCCGTCGGCTCAGAAGCGCTCGCGGACCCATGCCTCGCTCTTCGCCCAGAGCGCCGCTGCTCGCTCGAGATCGAGCGCATACGGGCGGACACCTTCGCTGATGGGATCGATCGGGTCGAGGGTCACCCTCGTGGTGACATGGCAGTTCTCGCAGTAGCGGCCGCCGACCTCGTCCGGCTCCGCCACCACCCCAGCCCAGACCGAGGTCGCCGCGCCTTGGGGGATCGTCTTGGGCGCGAACGGCGGTTTGCCTCGAGCAGCGAGGTCCGCATTGACCCGCTCGACCAGGGTCGAGAGGGCGTCGCCGGGGAGGTGACGCCCGAGCTCGGTCTCGATGACGCCCGGATGCACGGCGGTGGCGCGCGCCCCGCGCTCGCGGAGGCGTCGATCGAGCTCCACCGCGAACAGGATGTTCGCGGTCTTGGAGCGCCCGTAGGCGACGAACGGCTCGTAACGCGTGCGCTCGAAATGAGGATCGTCGAGGTCGACGTCCGCGTAGCGATGCCCCGCGGACGAGAGGGACACCACCCTCGAGCCCGCCCGCAGCAAGGGCGAGATCCGGTTGACGAGCACGAAATGGCCGAGGTGGTTCGTGCCGAATTGCAGCTCGAACCCATCCTCGGTCAGGCCGAACGGGCACGCCATCACACCGGCGTTGGCGATGACGACGTCGAGCGGCTCCCCCTGCCTCAGCAAGCTGTCGGCGCAGCGGCGCACGCTGGTCAGCGAGGCGAGGTCCAGCTCCACCAGCTCGAGCCGTCCGGATCCGGCGCTCGCCGCTCGCACCCCGCGGGTCGCCGCCTCCGCTTTCTCGAGGTTCCGCGCTGCGCCCACGACGTGGGCGCCGTGGGCGACCAACGCGCGCGCCGTCTCGACGCCGAGGCCGGCGGACACGCCGGTGACCAGGATGCGTTTGCCGCTGAGATCACGGCCCTCGAGCAATTCATCCGTGGTCGACGTCGATCCAAACGACTGGGTCATCGCTGTCTCCTGGAGGGGAACCCATCGGTGTGGGGGTCCACGCTCGAACCATCGAAGAGCGCGCGTCCGCGCCGCGCGCGCTCTTCCGCGCGCTCAGGACGCCTTGTACTCCGTCGCGACATCCAGGACCCACGTGACACCGAAGCGATCCTTGAGCATGCCGTACAGGGGGGTCCATCCCGACGGCGCCAGGGGCTGTGCGATGGTCGCGCCAGCGGAGAGCTTCCCCCAGAGCGCGGTGATCTCGGCGGCCGAGTCGCCGCGGACCGAGACGAAGAACGCGTTCTCGCCTTGCTCCCATGGCGTCCGGGAGGGCACATCGTAAGCCATCACGCGGAAGCCGTTCTTGGCGGCGACCTGGCCCCACATCACCTGATCGGCCTCTGAAGGAGCCTGGACGTTGTGGGCGTCCTTGTAGGTGACGATGGTGACGTCACCGCCGAACACGGACTGGTAAAACTCCAGCGCCGCTCGGGCATCGCCACGGAAGTTGAGGTGGTTTGTAACGCTGACGGTCATGACGTTCTCCTAGGCAAGTTCAGGGTTTCGAGCGTGTCCGCGCGCGCGCGGCCCGCCGGGGCGGCGTGGATTCGTGGGCCGGTGAGGCGGTGTGTCCGGGCCGGTGGCCCGTCGAGCCTGGCGGCGCGTCGGAGGGTTGATTCCGGAGGGCCGGCACGATGACGCCGTCGACCATCGACACGAGGAAGGCAAAGTCGAACGGCTTGCGCTGGACCAAGGTGCGGTACGCGGCCATCGACGCGATGACCCGGGACAGGGTGCCGATGTCGGCGGACGCCGAGACCTCGCCGCGCGCCACGGCGCGCTGCATGAGCGCGAAATGCGCTTCGGCCCACGGCTCGACGATCGCGCTGTTGGCGGCCTCGGCGAGCGCGTGCTCCTGCGAGAGCAGCGAGGCGAGCCCGGTCATGATCTTGAGCTTGCGCTCGCCCTCTTCGATCGACTGCGGCTTGAACAAGCCGAGGAGGTCGCCGCGGAGCGTGCCCGTGTCGGGCAGATGCTCGAGATCGACCTGATTGCGCTTCATGTGCGCGACGGCGTCGATGACCAGCTCCGCCTTCGAGGTCCAACGACGGTAGATGGTCGCCTTCCCGGCCCCGGCCCGCGCGGCCACCAAGTCCATCGTCAAGCCCGCTGCGCCCACCTCGGCGAGGACCTCGAGCGCGGCGTCGAGGATCTTGGCGTCGCGCGAGTGGTCTCGCTTGCGCCCCGGCCGCGGGGGCTCCACCTCGGCGGGCTCGTCCTCGTTCTGGGTCATGCGGTCACCTCACCCTCTGCACATATCGATACCGCGCAGTTTCGATACCGTCAAGTTCCGAAACCGTCCGGTGTCGTTTTGTCGTCGGCGTGCCGGCGCTTCTGGGTCGCCCGCCAGGCGCGGCGCCGCTGGGCGCCGCGCCGCCAGAGGGGGCGAGCTGTCGCGATCCGCCTGGTCAAGGCCCACGTCTCCTCGATGTCACGTCGCATCGGGGGCGCGGAGCGCGCGATCTTCCTGCCGGCCGCGGAACGCTCGCGCGCCACCTGGTGACGGGCCTCCAGCGCGGGGAGCGCCTGTAAAGGATAGCAACTGACGCATGCTCACCGGTAGTCGCTCGGATTGGCGTCCTGGTCGCCGTCCTCGACCGCCTGATTGTATCGCCACACATCGGGGCGTGATCCGTCGAGGTCCGTGAAGCCGTACGCGGCCGCCAGCTGCGCTGATGTCACCGACCGCTGGTTCCATCGCGCACGGTTGGGGTCGGTCGCGAGCGCCACGACCGCGCGCCCCACGTAGCGAGGCGACTCCGATACCGCAAACCCAGGCGGAGAGGGCGCGGCGCGCCAGTTGTCCTCGGTGACCTTGTAGTTCTCGAGCATCATCTCGGAGCGGAGCCATCCGGGGCTGATCGCCACGGCCGTGGCCCCATGTGGCGCGAGCTCGTGGCCTTGGGAGAACGCCAGACGATTCACTGCAGCCTTGGCCAGGTCATAGAACACCGAGATGCGGTACCGCGACGCGTTGTAGTCGGCGGTGCCGTCGGTCACCTCGACCAGAAGGCCTCCGGGGCGAGCGATCAGGAGCGGGATGAGGTGGTGGGAGGTGATCAGGTGCGTATCGATGGCGAGGCGGAGAATCCGGAGCCCCTTCTGGAGGTCGTGCCGCCAGATGGGCGTGTTCCATTCGGAGGGTCCGCCTTTGAGCCGCTCCGCACCCCAGATGTCGTTGACCAAGATGTCGATGTGCCCGTGCGCATCCCGGATCTGATCCGCCAGACGCTTGACCTGGGAGGCGTCGAGGTGGTCGACGACCATGGGGATGCCGTGGCCGCCCAGCGAGGTGACGAGCTCGGCGGTCTCCTCGATCGTCTCCGGGCGGTCGTAGTCGGATTGCAGGGAGCGGTCGCGGCTGCTGCGGCCGGTACAGATCACCGTGGCGCCGGCCTCTCCCAGGGCGGCCGCGATCCCGCGGCCGGCCCCTCGTGTCGCCCCCGCGACGACCGCGATGCGACCACGCAAAGCCTCAGGGTCCAGATCTCTTCTCGTCATTTCGCTGCTCCTTGGATGGCTCCGCCGCCGACCGGCCCGAGTCGCTGCCGTGGGCGAGCCCGCACAGCGAAGCGGCACCGGGAGGACGTGAGGCCATACCGCGCGAGCATATCCGGAGGCCCGCGGCGCACCAAACCGGAAGCAGCGGTGTTGCACGCCATGGCGTGGGACCATCGGGGGCCTACGCACGCCGCGTTCCCAGCATCCAGCGCCTCGCGCGCGTCCGCGCCCACGACCGCGCGAGGCAGCCCGTGGCCGAAGAGCGCCACGCCCTGGGGCGCGCGGTACGCGGGCGGCCACGGGATCGGCGCCTCCATCCAGACGAGCAGCCGCACCAGCTCACGCGCCCCGCCCTCGAACGCCCGGCGGCGCGCCCGCGCGGGGCGCGCGATCCCCAACGGTTGGACCAACGTCGCTTTCCCAGGGGGCGTCGGATCGCAGGGAAGACCGTTCCGTCAGCCCGGCGTAGGTCCCGCAGATCCCGCAGTTTGTGTGGTGAACCCCGAATTCGACTCTCACCCGAATTGTTCACTCCACCAACGTGGGCGTGACGTCTCGCATCGAGGCATAGGTGAGTATGCCTATACCTCGATCCAGCTGGCTCGGGTACGAAGTCGTGGCGGTCACTTGCATCGGGCGATGCGAGGACGGACGGCGATCTCGGAACAATCGCGCTGGAATTCGTAGCCCCCGGGTCGAGCTGTCTACGACGAGCGCCGTTGAGCCTCCCTCACCCTACAGGCCAGATGGATGCTTGTAGCGCTCTGGGGAGGACATCGCTGTCCCCTGCGCGACAAGCTCAGCTGTTGATGGAGAATAAAAATATGCGGTCAATACGTCGCTGCGTCTCTACGAATTTGATCGTCCTCGGTCTCCTGAGCACCGGCATTTGGGCCTGTGGCGAGGCGAATGACGGTGATACGTCCTCGACCAGCGGAGGCACCTCTGACGGGGCTACCACCAGCGGCGCGGGCACCACGGCTTCGGCCGGCACGGGCGGCACGGGCCCTGGGGGTACCGGAGGCTCAGCGGCCGAGGGCACCTCGGGCAGCGGTGACGCAAGCACCGCGCAGGCCAGCAGCTCGGCCAGCGGCGGAGAAACGAGCGGCACAGGCGGGAGCTCGGGCGAGTGCGTCAAGGGCCAAACCAAGGGAAATCAGGTCGCGGTCATCGGCGAATCGTTCATCGCCTTGACTCACGGCATCACGCAACAGATCGAGAAGCAGGCCAAGGCCAACGGCTCCCTCGCCGAGAACGAGCGCTATATCGACAACTCCGTCAGCGGCACGACGTTGGCCAACGATCAGATTCCCAGCCAGTACCGCAAAGCCGCGGAGAACGGCATGATCAAGTACGTGCTGATGGATGGCGGCGGGAACGACTGCTTGTTGAGGGGGGACGGCGACGCAGCCCTCGCGGCGGCGGAGTCGCTGTTCAAAACCATGACCGAGGACAACGTCGAAAAGGTGGTCTATTTCTTCTATCCAGACCCCATCGGGAACCAGTACGCATCGCTCAAATCCTGCCTCGACACGCTCCGGCCGAAGATGAAGGCGTTGTGCGACGGGCTCACGTCGCCGAAGTGTTACTGGTTGGACCTTCGTCCGGTCTGGAACGGACACAACGAATATACGCAAGACGGCATCCACCCCACCTCTCCCGGCAGCATCGCCACCGGGGATGCAGTTTGGGAAGTGATGAAGGAGAACTGCGTCGCGCAGTGACGAGAGCGGGACGCGCACGCTGACGGATGACATCTGTCTCGGCCCTCCGGCGGCCCTGGGCAACCACGCCGCCCGCCTCGGCCTCGGCGCCGAGCGCGCCGGACGTCGCGCCGTCCGAAGCGACCGACCCGCCGGCCGATAGCACGACGTCCTCTGCGCGGCGCGCGCGCCGCTCACCCCCTCACCCCCGGCCCATCCGCGCCATCGCCTCGGCCAGCGCGCCGTCCTCCGCGCCCTCCGCGCCCTCCGCGAGCGCCGCCTCGGCGGCGGCGAGCGCCGCGTCGCGGAGCCGGTAGAGCTCCGGCTCGGGGATGCGCTCGCGCGCGGCGAGCACCCCCGGCGGGACGCCGCGCAGCATCTCCAGGACCACCCCGAGGCGGCGCCTCGCCGCGGGCGGGGCCGGCGCGCCGAGGCCGAGCCGCCGCCGCGTCGCCTCCGGCGCGGCGGCGAGGCGGCGCGAGGCCGCCTCGGCGACCTGGGCGGCCAGCGCGCGGTACGCGGGCGGCGACGGGAGCGGCGCCTCCATCCAGACGAGCAGCCGCACGAGCTCGCGCGCGCCGCCCTCGAACGCACGGCGGCCGTGGAGCATGCGCCGGTTGTCGACCACCAGGAGGTCCCCCGGGCCGAGCGCGAGCTCGATCACCTCGCGCCGCGACGCCTCGACGAACCGCGCGAGGCGCGCGGCGATCGCGTCCCCCGGCGGCGCGACCGGCGCGTGCGTCAGCGCGAGGGCGCCGTCGCGGAGCGACACCGTGGGGCCGAAGACGTCGCCGAAGACGAACGGGATGCGCCGGTGGACCGTGAAGAGCGCGCGGAAGAGCTCGGGGTCGGCGCGCTCGATCGCCGCGAGCAGCGCCCAGCCGTCGAGCAGGAGGCAGGCGCCGCCGCGCTCCGCGGGCCGGACGCAGGCCATGATCTGCGCGGCCGGCGGCGCGCCCGCGAAGCTCTGGCTGTCGGTGTGGAGCGGCGCCGCCGCGGAGCTCGCGGCGAACGACCTCCCTCCCGGCACGGCCTTGATCGGCTGCCGCTCGACAAGGCGCGGCCTCGACCCGAGGAGCCGCTCGGCGAAGCTCCACGGCGCCCGCGCGGCCTCCTCGGGGGCCAGCGAGGCGTCGCCGCGGAGGACCGAGAAGCCGCGCGCCGCGAGCTCGTCGAGGAGCCTCGCCGGACCGCGCTCGGCGCCGGGCCAGATCCACCGCTCGCTCACGGGCGCGCTCCGCGGGGGCGCTCGAAGGGCCAAATCATCATTCTTATCCAACACATACAGATCCAATGACCGCGCCGTCCACGCCGCTCACGCATCGAGGAAACGCGCCTCCCGGAAGCCGGCCCGGAGCAGGTCGCGCGGGATCGGCAGGACCCGGAGCAGCGGCGCGCCCTCGGGCACCTCGATCGGCGCCCCGATCCGGCGCACGTGGAACACCGCGGGGGTCGCGAAGAAGACGTCGGTCGCGACCACGCCGCGCATCACGTCGTAGCCGTCGCCGTGGACGCCGTCGAGCAGGCTCGACCAGCCCGGCGGCGTCCGGGTGAAGGCCCACGGCTTCACGAAGAAGTGCGGCTCGCCCGGCGGGTGGGGCGTGAAGTACTTCGTCAGGTACCAGAGCGCCCCGCGGTTCGCGGCGATGAACTCCGCGCCGAAGACCCCGGCGAAGGTGCGCTCCACCGCGGCCGCGCCCTCGGCCAGGCGCGGCGCGTCCGGCGCGACGGCGAGCGTGTGCCCGTCGAACGTCGCGCGGAACGGCACGGCGTTCCTCACCACGAGCGACGCGAGGCCCCGCGCGCCTCCGCGCCACGGGACCGGATCCGGCCCGGCCGCGGTCGTGACCTCGGTCACCTCGGCGATCTCGGGCGCCGCCGGCCCGGCAACCACCAGCCGCACGCGCGCAGGCCCCGCGCTCCCCTCGCCCGCATCTCCCGCTCGCGCGCCCCCCTCGCCCGCATCTCCCGCTCGCGCGCTCCCCTCGCCCGCGCCCCCTTCACCCGCACGCCCCTTCCGCGCGCCGGCCTCGCGTCCCACGAGGCGCCGGTACTTGCGGGTCACCTCGCCCTTCTTCACCGCGAAGTACCTCGCGTCGTAGAACTCCGCGTGCGCCCGCCCCACCTCGGGCGCGTCCGCCAGCGCGCAGGCCTCGATCCGCACGCCGGGGCGCACCGGCGCGAGGCAGCCGATCTCGCCCTCGAGCCGCAGGCGCCGCGGCGCCTCGTCGCGGACGCGCAGCTCGATCACCAGCGGGACGAAGGCGCGCTCGTCGGCGAGGTACGCCTCGCTCACCTCGATCAGCACGTTGCGGCGGTTCGCCGCGCCCGCGACCCGCAGCCACACGCCAGGGTCCGGGCGCACCAGGAGCCCGGTCCACAGCCGCAGGCGCGGCGGCCCCAGCCCCGTCCGGCACGTCCAGGCGACGCCGCCGCGCAGCGCCCGGTGCCACGCCCCGTCCGGCGCCAGGAAGCCCTGCGACACGAGCCGGGGCAGCGCGGCGCGGTGGGCGCGGAGCAGCGCCTCGCGGTGCTCGCCCGCAGGCTCGGCGCGGAGCGACCCGAGGCGCCGCTGCACCTCGATCGGCCGCGCCAGCGTGATCTGGTGACCGAACGCGTTGCCCTCGAGGAGCGGCACGCACGCCTTGGCCACCCGGAGCGGCACCGCGCCGTCGAGGTCGCCGGTGCGCCGGGTCAGCCGGCACAGGCCGAGGGCGTCGAGCACCTCGAAGCAGGCATCACCCGCCGCAGCCACCGCCACCGCCGCAGCCGCCGCCACCACCGCAGCCGCCGCCGCCGCCGCAGCTCGACGAGCTGCACCCCGAGCCGCCGGAGCCGCCCTCGGTCGAGACCATGCGCGGCGGGGTGATCGCGAAGATCATCGGCCCGAAGAGCGGCGACATCGCGAGCGCCGCCGTGCCGGTCGCCGCCACCGTCAAGCCGATGTCCACCGCCTCCCGGCGGCGGCCCCCCGCGACGTCGGCGCGCAGCGAGACGGTCGAGTCCTCGATCCACTCGAGATAGGCCGACCTCTGGGCGCTGTACGCGCTCGTGCTCCTCGCCACGATCCACGTGGCGAACAGGAGCGCGATCATCTCCACCACCAGGAACGTGTGCGGCCGGTGGAGCTCCTCCGCGCGCAGGACGCGGATCAGCCCCACGCCGAGCAGGACGACGCCCACGGCCCAGATCACCGCCGAGAGGATCGCCACCCTCCCCCGCGGCCGGATCATCCCGGCGGCGGCGAGCTCCTCGCGGATCTCCGGCTCGACGTCGGCCGCGACCCGCTCGGCCGAGGCGCGCACCTGCGCCACCGAGAGCGCCGCGCTCGGATCGCCGCCCGCGCGGAGCGACGTGAGCAGGCCGAAGAACGCCGAGAGCACCCGGTCCCGCGGCGGGGCGCCGCCCGCCACCTGGAACGACTCCCCCTTCCCGTCGCCGCCAGGGACGAGCCACCCCGCGGCCATCGCGACCGCGATCAGCGTGGCCGCGACGCCCTTGTTCTCTTCCCGGAGATACGCGATCGCCCAGTACTCGTCCGGCTGCGGGATCCAGCCCACCGAGAGCCGCTGCCGCTGCGGCGGCGGCGCGTGGAAGCGGTACGGCGTGCCCGCCGCGGCCGCGGCGGCCGCCGGCGCGCCGCCCGGCTGCGCCGCCGCGCGATCGAGCGACGCGCCGAGCGCCTTGCGCGCCAGCGCGGCGAAGAAGAGGCCGGACGACGACAGCACGAAGTAGAACAGCAAGAACTCCGGCCCCGACGCGATGTTGAACGGGAAGAAGTCGAAGATCTCGTGGATCATCGCGCCGCCTCCCCGTGCTCGAGCCGATCGACGTCCTCGACCGCGCGGGCGAGCAGCTCCGCCAGCGCCTCGTAGGCCGCGCCCGGCGCCTCGCGGGCCCGCTGCAGCGGGGCGACGTCCACGCCGAGCAGCTTGCCAGCGCCGGCGAGCACCGTGCCGAGATCGTCGTCGCCGTCGACCCCGCGCAGGCCGAGCAGGGCGTGCAGCGGGCCGCGGATCTGCTTCACCTTGCGGAGCACCGCGCCCCGCAGGGCGTCGTCCGAGCCCATCCCGTCCACCACCGCGCGCCGGAGCCGGATCTGCGCCTCGCGGAGCTCCTGCTCGACGCGCAGGCGGCGGTTCTTGCCGTCGATCACCAGCGCCGAGAACGGGTCGCGGCCGGAGAGGAGCACGTGGCACCGGCGGATGTCGTCGTAGAGCAGCGGGAACACGTCCGCGGCCTGCGGGATCTCGGCCGCGGTGAGGATCATCGCCTCGATCCGGGCCGCGTAGCGCGCGAGCCGGAGCGCGTTGGCGATCGCGTCGAGGCTCTCGCGGGACGCCTCCTCGAGCACCACCATCAGGTCCACGTCGCTCTGGCCGTCGCGGTAGCCGCCCCGCGCCGCGCTGCCGTAGACGAGCAGGCACGCGAGCCGGTCGCCGAGCGCCCGCTCCAGGCTCTCCTTGAGCTCGACGAGCCGCGCCCGCACCGGCGCCGGCAAGCGGGAGACCGCGCTCCCCGTGGCGTTCGATCCGTCTTTCATAGGCTATCTTCGCGGCTCGACGAGCCGGACATCGGCGCTCGATCCCATCCCCTTGATCGCCCAGATTACCCGACCTCCGGGCAGCCGTTCCCGCCGAATGAACGGCAGGAGCCTGGGCCGCACGCTCCCGTCGGCCGCCGGCCCGGCGAAGCGGGCGCGGAGGAGCAGGCGATCGACGAGCGCCTCGGCCGCGAGGCGCTCGTCGGCCGCCGCCGCGGCGGCGATCCGGAGCGCGTCGGCGACCGCGGCGAGGCGCGGGGCCCGCGGCGACGCCTCGACGCACCGGGCCCCGAGGCGCGCGGCCGCGTCGCGGTGCGCCGCGAGCCGCGGCAAGAGCGGGAGCGCGTCGTCGACCCGCTTGCGCTGGAGGATCGCGCGCGATCGCGCGACCTCGTCGGCCGCGAACGGCCGGACGTCGGCCGGCGACGGCTCGCGCGGGGCGGTGAGGAGCGCGGCCACGCGCGCCTGGACCGCGGCGAGCGCCGCGGCACCGGCGGGCGGATCGCCGGTGGGCGAGGGCGGCGGCGCGGCGCGCGGCGGGGGCGGCGCGCGGCGCGGCGGCGCGGACCGGGCGAGCGCGCGGGCGGCCGCGAGCTCGGCGGCGAGGGCGGCGAAGGGGGGGAAGTCGCCGTCGCGCTCGAGGAGGATCGGGACCGGCCCGGTGGCCGCGAGGACCGCGGCGAGGAGGGCGAAGACCGGCTCGGGCACGGGGTGGGCGTGCGTGTCGAAGTAGAAGCCGTGCTCGCGGGCGCCGCCGGCGACGTGGATCATCGCCACGCGCTCGAGCGGGTACGACCGGGCGAGCGCCCCGGGATCGACGCCGGCGTTGACGGCGTTCGCGTAGACGTTGCCGACGTCGAGGAGGAGGTCGCAGCCGGTGCGGGCGACGACCTCGGCGTAGAAGCTCCCCTCGTCGAGGGCGTCGTCGGGGAAGCGCAGCGTGCGCGCGGCGTTCTCGAGCAGGAGCGGGATGTCCGGGAGCGCCCGCCGGGCGGCGGCGACGTTCCGCGCGACGACGCGGGCCGCCTCGAGCGTGTACGGCAGGGCGGTGAGGTGCCCGATCTCGCGCCCGCCGCCGCGCACGAAGGCGACGTGCTCGCTCACGACCGGGGCCCCGAGCTCGCGGCAGAGCGCCCCGAGGCGGCGGGCGCGATCGAGGTCGACGCCCTCGGCGCTGCCGAGCGAGAGCTTCACCCCGTGGGGCACCACCGGCCAGATGCGCGCGATGGCCGAGGCCTCGCGCCGCGCGGCCGGGCTCGCGAAGCAGGCCTCGGCCACGACCTCGACGAAGTCCACGGCCGAGGGCGCGGCGAGCAGATCCGCGGCGAGCTCGGGGCGGAATCCGACGCCGACGCCGCCGACGCCGCCGACGCCGCCGACGCCGCCGACGCTCAGAGGAACTGGCTGCTCCACTTGCGGAACGTCATGATGGTCTTCTCGCCGGCGCACAGGACGGGCTGGGGGCGATAGATCTTGTTCTCCCAGATCGGGATGTCCTCCTCGATCTGCCGGCACACCTCGGCGGCGAGGGCGTGGCCGAGGCGCTGCGCGCCGTCGTTGCGCAGCCAGAAGGCGACGCGCACGTCGACGAGCTCCTCGTCGATCGGGGTGACCGTGTTCACGAAGAGGAGCTCGACGATGCCGGTGAAGCGGATCGTCCCGTACCCCATGCCGTGGCCTTCCCAGGTGATCGTGCCGTCGACCACCTGCCCGCCCGGGCCCTTCTGCTTCACCGCCGATCGGGAGCGGATGACGTGGCCGTCGATCTCGAGCTCGGTCCGGGGCTGCAGCGGCATGCTGTGCACCACGACGAAGTGGGCCGGATCCACGATGTTCTCGAGCGTCTCCTGGACGTGCGTCCGGACCCTCCAGCGCTTGTTCATGCCCGGGGACCACTCCGCCGAGCGCGCCTCGGGGAGCGGCGGGATCTCGAACGCCGGAGGGTCGCCCGAGGGCGCGTGGTGGACCAGGATGGCGCCGTCGAGCTCCCGCACCTCCCAGCAGCGGACCCGCGCCTTCGGGGGGATCGTGTCCGCGTACGGGATGTGCACGCACGCGCCCTCGCCGGAGATCACCCATCCATGGAACGGGCACCGGATCCCGCGCTGCTCGACGCGGCCCCCCACCCCGAGGTGGGCGCCCATGTGCGGGCAGTGGGCGTCGAGGACGCGGGCCTCGCCGTCCTGCGTCCGGAACAGCACCAGGTCCTGGCCGAAGCAGCGGAGCGGGAGGGGGCCGCCGGCGGACAGCTCCTCCGCAGAGGCGACCTGAAACCAGCCTTTCGGGAACGGCGGAAGGGGGATTCGAGCGCTCACATGGATCTCCTCGGCGCCGAGCCTGTCGTGTTCGCCCGTGCGCTCGAGCAGCGCCGGGGGTGGGGGCGGAGTCGTGCCGGCGGTCGCGGCATGAGCTCACCATCTTACGAGACCCGGGCGCGCCGAGGTACCTCCGAGCTCACGCCGGCCGGCCTCGCGCGACCGAGCGGGCGGCCGCGATCGAGCGGACCGCGCGGACGGCGGGCGCTCCGATCAGGCGGGGTGGAGCGTCATCTTGAGGGCATGGCGCGGCCGGAGGGTGGTGACGGCCTGGGGCGACACCGGGCGGCCGGGCACGAGGCGTGTGCGGAGCCGCCGCAGCAGGACGGCGAGGAGGATCTGCGCCTCCATGATCGCGAACAGGTTGCCGATGCACTGCCGCGGTCCGCCGCCGAACGGCATGAACGAGTAGCGCGGGCGGGAGGCGGAGCGCTCGGGGGTGAAGCGCTCGGGGTCGAACCTCTCGGGGGCCTCCCAGAAGGCGGGGTCGTGGTGCATGACGTACTGGCTGACGATGACGGTGGCGCCGGCGCGCACGGGATAGCCGCAGATCTCGTCGTCTTCCTTCGCCACGCGCGGGAGGAGCCAGGAGGGCGGATAGAGGCGCATCGCCTCCTGGATCACCATCTTCGCGTACTCCATCTTCGCCAGGTCGGCGGCCGTGGGCCGCCGGTCGCCGAGGACCTGCTCGATCTCCGCGCGGAGCTTGCGCTCGACCTCGGGGTGCCCGTCGAGCAGGTAGAAGAGCCAGGTCATCGTGATCGCCGTGGTCTCGTTGCCGGCGATGAACATGGTGACGAGCTCGTCCCGGAGCTGTCGGTCGTCCATGCGGGAGCCGGACTCGTCCCGCGCGTGCAGGAGGAGCGACAGGAGGTCGTCCCGCTCTTCTCCGCTCCGGCGGCGTTCCTTGACGAGGCGCAGGATCGCCTCGTCGATTCTGGCGAGCGCGTCCCTGAACGCGCGCTCGCCCGGGAGCAGGCGGTCGGGCACGAAGTAGAGGAACATCCTCGCGTTCAGCGTCTGGAAGGCGGTGAGGAGCGCGTCGCCGAGGCTATCGGCCTCCCTGGGGGCGATGCTGACGCCGAACATGGTCGCGAGGATGATGCGCTGGGTGAGCTGCATCATCTCCCTGTCCACCTCGACGACGGCGCCGGTGCGCGCCAGCTGCTCGAGCCGCGGCAGATCGCTCTCGACGACATCGACCATGAGGTCGACCAGGTCCGCGAGCTGCCGCGGCGCGAACAGCGGCTGCATGCGCCGGCGGTTCCGGAGCCATTCATCGCCGCTGGCCGAGACGAGGCCGTTGCCAATGAGCCTCCGGATGGGCTTCCACATCCCACCTTCCTTGGTGAAGTTGCGCCAGTTGTCGTTGAGGACGTACTGCGCCTGATCGGGGTGCGTCGCCAGGTAGGCGCGGATGGGGCCGAGATCGAGCTCGATGAGCGCGCCCGGGTGCTGCCGTGCGAGCTGGAGGAAGAGGCTGGGCGCGTCGTGCACCAACCCCGGGAGCAGCCCTACCACCGGATAGCCGCGGGCACGCGCTGCAGGCTTGCGAACCGACGTTGACGCAGCCGTGGACGAAGGATCGATCGTTTCGAGCATGGTCGCGCTCTCCTATCCGGGAGGAGGCTACACGAGCTCGGTCGGCTGCCCAACGTCGGTTATCCCAACTGGGTCGCGAAGGAGCCGCTGTATGCCGATCGAGGTGCGCGTGCGCGAAGGTCAAGGCGCTGAAGCGTACGGCGAAAGAGCCAGCGATCGTCATGCCGCAGCGGGCGGGCCGAGCGTGCGTCGACGGGCTCCCGCGTTTGCTCCGGAAACGAGGCTTATCGCGCCCCGGATCTACGCAGATGAGCACGCGGCCGGCGAGCCCCCTGTCTCTCTAGAGGAGACACTGTTCCTCCCGAGGAACAGCGTGGGTGTCAGCGCTGCGCTTGCTTCGCGAGCGCGGTCAGGCGGCGGGGCTCGAGGACCGAGGCGACGGCGTAGCCGCCGCCGCCGGCGATGGCGAGGACCCAGAAGAGGCCGGGAGCGCCGAGGAAGAGCGCTGCGGTGGAGATCAGGGCGAGCCAGGTGCCGAGGCCGTAGTGCAGCAGGTTGCGGCGGACGGCGCCCTCGCCGAGGTAGATCAGGCCGACGACGAAGCCGGAGCCGGTGGGCCAGAGCATGGTCTGCAGGTCCGGCATGTCGAGGGTGTACGCCAGACCGGTGATGGCGAGGAACAGCGCGGTGAAGGCGCTGATCCAAGAAGCGCCGAGCAGCTTGCCGGACAGGACGTCGGACCTGCTCGCGCCGCGCTGGGCGCGGATGGCGGCGACGGTGGAGTAGACGGTGCCGACCGCGAGCCCCGTCCCCAGGAGCGCCATGGGCAGCCAGCCGGGCAACGCGACCAGAGGGCTGGCTCCCTTGGAGACCGCGGCGGCGCCGTGGCCGAGAACGTAGGCAAGTCCGAAGCTGATGTAGGTCGAGCGGTTGTCGACCTCGCCCACGCGATGTGCGGGGACGGCGTCGGTGGTGGCGGCGAACAGGGTCGGGGCGGCGGTCGGGGTGGCGGCGAACATGGTGGGAACCTCCGGGTCATGGGTGCGAGCCGAGAACGGCGAGCCGTTGAAAGGAACACGGAAACGCCATCGGCATCGACTTACATGCGTAAGGTTAATACCGTAACCTAACGATTGTCAACTGATGCAGGCAAGAAAGTCGTCCGGCGACGAGGCCACGGCCGGGGGCACGGCGCGCAGGGTTACGGCCCACGCGTCGCCGCCGTCGAGCAGGAGAAATTGTAACAAATATTACGAACATGCCGCGCCCGTGAGGGCTAACAGCGATAAGTTTTTTGGTGTAAGGTAACACCATGGGAGACAGCGGAACGGCGGCGTCGGCCGCACCGAAACCGGCCCGCGACCGCAACCGCCGCGGCGAGGGCGCCCGCCTGCGCGACGACATCGTGGCCGCGGCGGTCGCGCTGCTGGACGAGGCCGGCGACGAGCGCGCCATCACGCTGCGATCGGTGGCCCGCCGGGTCGGGATCGCCGCCCCCTCGATCTACCCCCACTTCCCCGATCAGCCGGCCATCATGCTGGCCGTCGTGCAGCAGGCCTTCGCCGAGCTCGAGAGCCAGCTGCGCCGCGCCGCGGAAGAGGCCGGCGACGATCCACGAGAGCGGCTATACGCCGTTTGCAACGCCTATCTGGAGTTCTCCCGGACGCATCCAGAGCGCTATCGCACCATGTTCGGTGGCCTCTGGATGCCCACGCTGGGCGACAGCTCCCTGACGGAGCGGGACCTGACCACGCTCGGCGAGGGAGCCCTGAAGATCCTCGTCGACGCCCTCGGCGGCTGCGTCGCCGCCGGGTGCTCCACCAGCACCGATCCCGCCGCCGACGCGATCGCGCTGTGGCTCGGCCTGCACGGGCTCGCACACCAACGCGCCGTGACCCGCATCTTCCCCGGGCCCCCCGACATCGGCGAACGCATGATCTCCGCGCTTGCGCGCCTCAACCCCTGAGCGGGGGGCGCGGCTCAGCAGCCGAGGAAATCGAGCACATCCTCGTTGAACTTCTCGGGGTTCTCGAGCCACATGAAGTGGCTGCCCCCCTCCTCGGCGCTGAAGATGATGAGCTCTGCGCCGGGGATCTGGTCGGCGACCCACTGCTGGGAGATGGGGCTGAAGATGCTGATCTCGCCCCCGACCACGAGGGTGGGTACGTCGATCCGCGGGATCACGTCCCGCCAGTCCTGCGCGGCCTGGTCCACGAGCAGCTTGGCCGCGTATTCGCGCGGGAGCTTCAGGTTCTCCTCGACCACGGCGGCGAGCCGATCCGCCGGATAGCCGGGGCTGAAGAGGCTGGCCACGAGGCCCTGGGTCGTGGCGATCCCGTCGGGGCCGCGCAGCGCGGCGGCCGTGTCGTAGAGCGACTGCGGCGTGAACAGGGACCCCGCCTCGACCCTCTCCTCCTCGGACCAGTCGGGCCAGACCGTCATCGCCGGGCCCACGTCGACCAGGATCAGCCGATCCAGGTACTGCCCGCCGTAGTTGTCCCAGTAGCTATAGAGCACGCCGCACCCCATCGAGTGCCCGAGCGCGGTGACGCGCTTGAGCTTCGTCCCGCGCAGGAACTCGTAGAGATCCCTGCTGAAGCGCGCCATGCGGTAGCCGTAATCGACCTTCTCCGACTCGCCGTGGCCGCGCCAGTCGAGCACGAAGACGTGGTAGCGCTGCGCGAAGGCGAGGATCTGGGCCTGGTACAGCGCCGCCGACTGGGACCACCCCGGCAAGAGGAGCAGCGGCTCGCCTCGGCCCGCCTCCAGGTAGTTGAGCGCGACCCCATCGCTGGTCGTGAAGGTCCCGGAGCGGATGCGCGGGCGCGGCGCGGCGGACGCCTCTCCGCCGAGCAAGCTCGCGGCGGCCAGCCCCGCGCCGAGGCCCACCGCCTGCTTCAGCACCTGGCGGCGCGTACGGTCCGAGCTGGACGAAGGTGCTCCTTGCTTCTTGTCGGTCATGACTCTCGATCTCCACGGCAGGCCGCGCGAGCACGAGGCTGCCCCCGGGACACAGCGCCGCGACTGCCAAAAGAAAGCTCTCGACACGACGACAGCGGTCGTCGGAAGTGACGACCTCTGCCGGCGCGCCACCGAGCAAGATGCGCACGAGCAGGCGGCCGCGGCAAGGATGGAAATGGTCTTTACCAAAGAAACGTAAACAAATCTCCGACACCGGCGCTCGCCCTGGATCTGGCCAGCTGCGCCGGAGGGACGCGTCGGCCATCAACGCGCATCAACGCGCATCAACGCCAATCAACGCGCATCGCCGCGCAGCGTCAGGCCATGAACCGGACACAGTAGATCGGCGGTAGATGGGTGGAGATGGCCGACGCAAGGCCGATGGCGGGGCCCGGCCGCTCGTGACGGGGATCACCGCGAGGCCGCGCCGCCCGGCAGGACGGCCGGCCCGGTCAGGGCATCACCGACGCCTGCCGTTGCCTCAACCACGCCTCCCCGGACGGGAACTCGAACCTCTCGAGCGACTCGGGCCGCAGGGTGACGCTGCACCCAGCCGCGCTGGGCGGCATGTAGCGGCCAGCCTCGATCACGACCGGATCGACGAAGTGCTCGTGGAGGAGATCGACGTGCTCCAGGACGCGATCCTCGAGCGACGCGCTCACGCAGATGTAATCGAAGAGCGAGAGATGTTGCATGATCTCCGGCAGGCCGACCCCGCCGGCGTGAGGGCAGACCGGGACGCCGAACTTGGCCGCCATGAGCAGCACGGCGAGCACCTCGTTGACCCCGCCCAGCCGGGCGCCATCCACCTGGCAGAACCGGATGGCGCCCGTCTGGAACAGCTGCTTGAACATGACCCGGTTGTGGGCGTGCTCCCCCGTCGCCACGCCGATCGGCGCGATCGCCCTGGCGATGGCGGCGTGGCCGAGGATGTCGTCGGGGCTCGTGGGCTCCTCGATCCACCACGGATCGAACGCGGCGAGGCGCTGCATGCTGGCGATCGCCTGGTCCACGTCCCACACCTGGTTGGCATCCATCATGAGCCTGCGGTCCGCCCCGATCTCCTCACGGATGATCTGCGCCCGGCGGATGTCGTCCTCGAGGCTCGCGCCGACCTTGATCTTGAAATGGGAAAAGCCGCGCGCGAGCCCCTCGCGGCACAGGCGGCGCAGCTTGGCGTCGGAGTAGCCGAGCCACCCCACGGACGTCGTGTAGGCGGGGAAGCCGTGCGCTCGCATGTCTTGCTCCCGCGCGCCGCGGGTCGGCGCGTTCCGGCGGAGGATCTCGAGCGCCTCGTCGGGGCCGAGCGCGTCCGTGATGTAGCGGAAGCTGACGCAGCGGACGAGCTCCTCGGGGGTCATGTCCACGAGCAGCTTCCAGAGCGGCTTGCCCGCCGCTTTCGCCCGCAGATCCCAGGCGGCGTTGACGATCGCCGCCGTCGCCAGGTGGATGACCCCCTTCTCCGGGCCGATCCAGCGGAGCTGGCTGTCGCCGGTGATCTCGTCCCAGAATGCGCCCATGTCGGCCGTCACCTCGTCGAGGCGCCTGCCCACGACCAACGGCCGGAGCGCGCCGATGGCCGCCACGCAGAGCTCGTTGCCGCGGCCGATCGTGAAGGTCAGGCCGTGGCCTTCCAGCCGCGCCGGGCCATCGGTCTCGAGCACGACGTAGGCCGCCGAGTAGTCCGGCTCGGGGTTCATGGCGTCCGATCCGGCGAGGGAGCGCGAGGTCGGAAAGCGGATATCGCGGGCGACGACATCGGTGATGCGGACGGACATAGGCCCCCTTCGAAGACCGCGCCGGACAGCGCGCGTGGCCCTCGTTGGTTAGATGCCGACGCAGCGCGAGGGGGGCGGTCACGCGCGGTGCGGGCGCCGGGATCGCCGTGGCGATCGGCCATGCGCCCGGGGCGGCGCGTCGAGGCGAGCGCCGGTCATTCGCAAAGCCAGCCGCCACCGATCACGAACAGGTCCGCGGCGCAAGCCCATCGCTCCTCCGTGAGGGCCTTGTCGACGCAGGACGCCGATTTCTCGTCGAGCTTGAAAGCATCGCTTCCGATGGCGCAGCCCACGCTATCGAACAGGACCCCGATCGCGTCGCCGCACGGGAAATTCGGGACGCGACAAGCGTTGCCGATCTCCACCACGCGCTTCGCCGCCACCTCGGCGGAGATGCCTGAATCTTCGCAGAACACCGGGCGCTCCTCGCAGGCCGGGCGGCCATCGAGCGGGATAGGCTTGTAATCCCAGTCGGAAACGACGAACCCACCGATGCCCGAGCCCCAGAGATCGTCCCGGCCCCCCGTACCGCCCGAGCCTCCGGCGCCGTCCGAGACGTCCCGGCCCCCCGCACCGCCGCCGCCGCCGGCGCCGCCGGTACGCGACGCCGAGTCGCCGATGGCACAGCCGAGAGAGCTCACGAGCCCAAGAACAAGCAATCGCTGTTTCCATTGCATGGTCAGAGCATAGGAGATTCCATGGGGAGCACAACGGGGCACTTGGGCTCCGCTCTCGGTGCCGCGAGGCGCGCGGAGGTCGCCCCGCGTCACGGCCCCCCGCCCTGCTCACCCACCCCCTTGGGCCTGCGGCGAAGCGCTCCTCTTCCGTCCCGGGATGTGCGTGCGGAGCGAGGCGAAGCTCACGACCACCAGCGCGACGGCGACGGCCACGGCGTAGAAGAAGTAGCTCACGGGCGGCTGCGGCTCGAGCGCGAAGAACGAGCCGCCGGCCACCGTGCCGAGGAGGCCGCCGGCGCGAGACACCGTCTGCGCGCAGCCCACGCCAGACGCGCGGATATACGTGGGATAGGAGTGCGCGCCCACGGTGTAGAGGAAGCTCTGCATGCCGTTCATCGCCATGCCCGCGAGCGTGAGCAGCGCGAGCGACCGGCCGTCGAGGACGCCCCCGCTATCGAGGATGGTCGTGCCGATGAGGAACGTGGCGACGGCGCCGACCGTCGAGAGCGCCGCGCCCACGCGGCGCGAGCCCCACCAGCCGATCATCACGGCGCCGCCCACCGCGCCGAAAAACCCGCCGAAATTGAAGAACTTCGAGCCCTGCAGCGACTCCGCGGTGCTCATGCCCGTGAACGACAGCACCGTGGGCAGCAGGTTCACGCACGAGAACAGCGCGAGCGTGTTCAGCGCGAACGCGGCCCAGAGCAGCAGCGTGGTGGAGCGGTGCGTGGCGCCGAGCAGCGCGGCGAGCCAGCTCTCGGGCGGCGGCGGCGGCTCGGCCACCACGAAGCGCTCGTCGCCGGTGAAGCGGCGCTCGCGGAACAGGCGGTTCAGCAGCTTCGCGAGGCGGCCGTGCAGGTGGGGGCGCTGCGCGAGGTACTTGGGCGACTCGGGCAGCAGGAACATCGCCGCCACGAAGAGCACGAGCGGCAGCGCCGCGCCGATCCAGAACACACCGCGCCAGCCGTACATCGGGATGACCCGCTGGGCGACCCCCGCCCCGAGCATGCCGCCGAGGGGCACGGCCACCATGGCGCACGCCACGGCGACGCTGCGGGCGTGCTTCGGGGTCCATTCGGAGATCATGGCGGCCGCGAGCGGCGTCACCCCGCCGAGCCCGATCCCCGTCACCAGGCGCCAGATCGTGAGGCCGGTGAGCGAGCCGGCGTGGGCGCAGAAGAACGACCCGAGGGCCAGGAACGCCATGCAGGCGATGTACGAATTCCTGCGCCCGATGCGATCGCCGGCCCAGCCGAGCGCCACCGAGCCGATGGCCATGCCGACCATGCTGCCCGTCAGGGCCGGCGTCAGCGCCGCACGGGCGATCCCCCACTCCTTCAGGACCTCGGGCGCCACGAACGCCATCGCCTGCAGGTCGAAGCCGTCGACCAGCATGATGATGACGGTGAGCACGGTTATCGCGAGCGGCAGGCCGATGAACTTCGCCGAATCGATGAGCGAAATGATCTCGATCTCGTCCTTGTCCATCTGGCCTGCTGCTCGGCGCGACGCGAAGGGGGTTGCCCCTCACTACTCGACCTGGCCTGGCGCGTCCATCGCCCGGCGCCGCGCCCGCCGGGCAGGGGCGCGCGCCCCCGAAGCATCGGTGAGCTCCCGTCGAGCCGCGCTGATCCGTCGCGGCGCTCGCGCCGAGGCAGCTCGCCGCGCTCAGCGGCGCACGCAGGGTGTCAAGGCGCGTCCTGCCGACGCGCGCGCCGAGGACCTGCTGTATCTGTGCGAGCCCATCGTAAGAGGGGACAGGAGGGCCCCTCGCCCATTGAAAAATTCGCTTGAGTTCACCCCAGAAGGAGCGCGAACGATGGACTCAGGACAGGAGCCGGAAAGGGGGTGTCATCGAGGTGTGGACGGGCACCTTTGGCCGTTGCGCCGCGAGCTGGGCGCGTGTTAGGGGTCGGGGAGGAGGAAATCCGGTTCGTTCGCCCCAGGCGCTTCGGGTTTCCAGCGGAGACAACCTCGATTGCCACGTGAGCGAGCCCGACCCTGGGTGAGAGCTGGCGTTGCCGAACGATCGCGCCGGGGCGTGCCGGGGGCGCCCTCATCGCGCTTCGGAGGGCGAGCGAGGGCTCGTTCGAGGTCGTGGACGACCGGAATCGTTGGAGCCAAGAGGGTCATGAGACGCAGCGAAGACCGGATTCTCACCACCCACGTCGGCAGCATCGCGCGGCCGGCGGCGATGCTCGAGATGGCGAGCCAGCGCCTCGGCCCGCCGAAGGACCCGGAGGGCTACGCCAGGCTGCTGCGCCAGTCGGTCGCCGCGGTGGTCAGCAGGCAGGCGGCGGCCGGGATCGACATCGTGAACGATGGAGAGTACGGCAAGTCGAGCTGGGCGAACTACGTGCTCGAGCGCGTGTCGGGCTTCGAGCTCCGGCCTGGCGGCAAGAGCCCGCGCGACTGGCTCGGGCGTGACAAGGACCGCTTCAAGGAAGTCGTCGATCTCGAGTTCAAGGACAACCCCGGCACCCTCATGCAGCACGTCTGTACGAGCGCCCTCCGCTACCGTCCGGGCGACGTGCAGCGGGATGTCGACAACCTGAAGGCCGCGCTCGCCGGCGTGAACGTCGCGGAGGGGTTCCTCACGGTCGTCGCGCCAGGGAGCGCCGTGTTCAACGGCCTGAACGAGTTCTACGGGAGCGAGCGCGAGTACATCTTCGCCCTCGCCGAGGCGCTGCGCGAGGAGTACCTGGCCATCTCCAAGGCGGGCCTGGTCGTCCAGGTGGACGACGCGGTGCTCGCGAACATGTATGACCACCTCGTGCAGCAGAGCCCGCAGGCGTACCGCAAGTGGGCCGAGCTGCGCGTGGAGGCGCTCAACCACGCGCTCCGCGACATTCCGGAGGATCGCGTCCGCTATCACGTGTGCTTCGGCAGCTGGCACCTGCCGCACATGTCCGACGCGCCGCTGGAGGACATCGTGGACCTCATCCTCCGCGTCCGCGCGGGCGCGTACTCGGTCGAGGCGGCGAACCCGCGGCACGAGCACGAGTGGCGCGTGTGGCAGAAGGTGAAGCTGCCGCCGGGGAAGATCCTGATTCCCGGCGTGATCACCCATCACATCACGACGGTCGAGCACCCGCAGGTGGTCGCCGATCGCATCGTGCGGTTCGCCAACATCGTGGGCCGCGAGAACGTCATCGCCGGGTCGGACTGCGGGTTTGCCCAGGCCGACCACATCCAGCGCGTCCACCCGTCGGTGATGTGGGCGAAGTTCGAGTCCCTCGCGCAGGGCGCGCGGCTCGCCACCGAGGAGCTGTGGGGGCGCAAGGCGTGACGGGCTGAGCGCGTCGCGCCGGCGCAAGGCGTGACGGGCTGAGCGCGGCGCGCGGGCGCCGCGCGGCGGAGGGTCGATGAACGGCCGCGGGGCGAGGGAGCCGCCGCGGAGGGGGCGCCGGGTCAGCCGCGGCGTCCCCACGCGTGCGCCGGGGCGATCCGCGCCTCGAACCAGCAGAACGTCTCGTGCACCAGGAACGCGCCGCCTTGGCCATGCTGCTCGGCGAACCGCGCGAGCGCCGCGGGCTCGATCGCCCGTGGATCGAAGCGGTCGTGCGTCGTCGCCCGCCACCAGGTGAGCAGCGCGTCCAGCGTCGGATACACGTGCGTCCCCTGCTGCTCCTTCAGGCGGATCAGCTGCAACCCGGCGCCCTCGACGTGGTGCGCGAGCGCCGAGGCGTCCTCGAAGGCGAAGTCCCGGAGGATCGTCTCCCCCGACGGGTCCGCGAGCTGCGAGAGCTCCCCGACGAGCACGGGGAGCGACGAGACGCACTGGACGACGATGCGCCCGGCGGGGTGGAGCAGGCCGCGCAGCTGGCGGAGGACCGCCCGCTTGTCGCGGATCCAGTGGAACACGAAGTTCGAGAAGACGAGGTCGAAGGCGCGGTCCCGGGCGATGTCGCCGAGGGTCTCGGCCGTGCCCAGCTGGAACTCCAGGTTGGGCGCGGCCGCGGTGTCCCGGGCGAGCGCGATCCGCGCCACGTCCGGATCGATCCCGACGACGCGCCCGCCGGGGCCGACGAGCTCGGCGAGCTGCTGCGTGAGGCCGCCCGTGCCGCAGCCGAGGTCGAGCACGAGCTCACCCCGCCTCACGCCGGCGAGCTCGATGAGGCGCTCGCCGCGCCCCTTCTGCCAGAGGCTCCCTCTCCGGTAGGCCTGCGCGGCGTGGGACATGGTCATGGCTGGCATGGTCGCGTCGGCGTCGGCGTCGAGGTTGCGAGGAAGACCGCAGCTCATGTCGCAACCCCGCGATCGAGGCGCACGGTGACGAGGTAGCCAGAGCCCTGGACCACGTTGGCGGAGTGCGGGACGCCCGGCGGGATCCAGATGCTCGTGCTGCTCGTGACGTGGTGGGCGGTGGAGCCGAGCTCGATGCGGTACTCCAGGCCTGTGGGGTCGGGGAGTATCAGGTTGATCTCCGGGACATCGTGGGTGTGCAGCGCGGTGTAGTCCCGGCGCGCCGGCTCGGCGCCGTCCACGCGATGGACCGCCAGGTGGACCGGGAACCCCGCGGCGAAGAACCGCCGGATGCACTCGACATCCTGATGAAATGCGACCGCGGACAGCGGGCTCGGCACGTTGGCGCAGACGACCGCCTCGTCGAGCCGCTCCTCTGCAGCGACGGACCTCGCGAGGAGGTTCATGGTCGTCATCGGTATCGGCGCAGACATCATGATGCTCCGTTCCCCGGGTGATGGCGCGGCGATCCCGCGCTTGTGTGTTGCGAGCCGACGCCCGGATGAGCAAGGCACATGCCGCCTGGCGCGCCCTCCGATGGACCGCGCCGGCGCGGCAACTCCGGCCGAACCGGGCGCGTCGCGGCGCGCGCGGGCCGAGGGCTCGCGCTCTGCGCGGGGCGAGCCACCGTGACATGTCACGGTCCGAGGCGTGACATGTCACGGTCCGAGGCGTGACATGTCACGGTCCGAGGCGTGACATGTCACGCTCGCGGCCCGCGCCGCGGGCTCACGGCGCGCGCGCGCACCGCACGCCGACCCCGTAGTCGCCCCGATGGTCGGTGGGGTGGTACGAGACGGCGTCACGGCTGGAGGAGAGCAGGTACGGCACGAGGGGCGTGTGGAAGCCGCCTCCGGGGAGCACGCGGTTGACCGGGCCCGTCAGGTAGGCGCGAAGCCGCGAGTCACCGCCCGGCGCTTCGCTGCCGGCGGCGGAACGTGAGCAGCCCGAGGCCGACGGCGACGGCCGCCGCGATCGAGCTCATCGGCTTCGCATCGCCGGCGACATAGGCGCATCCGCCCGATTCGGATGCGGGGTCCGGGCCCGCGCCGGGGTCGTCGCTGCCCGCAGCGCCGGTCGAGGAGCTACCGCCCGTGCCGCCGCCCGGACCGCCGCCGCCCGGACCGCCGCCGCCCGGACCGCTGCCGGCGGGCTGCCCGCCGGTGCCGACGTCCGCGCCCCCGCCGGTGGTGCTCCCCGCAGCCGGTCCGGTGCCGCCGCCGGAGCTGACCGAGCCGCCCGCGCCGCCCGCGCCGCCCATGCCGCCGCCGCCGTCAGGCCCCGGACAAGCGGGCTCCGGATCGGCCCCGCCGGCCTCATCGAGACCGAAGAACGCGAGGATGGCGTCGGCCTCGTACGGCATGGAGTGCGCGCCGTCCTTCCCTGACCAGGCCTCGAACACCGTGTAGCCACACTCGTCCTTCCAGAACTGGCGCTCATAGGTGGTTCCGTTCGAGGTCGTGCTGTCGGTCGAGGCCGGGGCCTCGCTCAACCCCAGGACGTTCGTCCACTCCTTGATCGCCTCGCCCTGGTTCTTGTAGTTGATCGTCGCGTCCGCCGTGCCGTGGAAGATCTGAAGACGCGGGCGATGTCCCGTGTAGCCAGGATACATCGCGCGGACCTGGTCTCCCCATTGCGCCGCCGTCTTGCTCGTCCTGCCCCCCGCGCAGTTGCCGCTCCACTGGTTGCTCGGGTCGAAGCCGTCGGCCCAGCACCCAGCCGGCACCCCCGCCCTCGCCGCGCCGGCCCTGAAGATGTCCGGGTACACGGCCAGCATGGCCTGGGTCATCATCGCTCCGGAGGAGCCGCCCATCACGTAGACGCGCTTCGGGTCGCCGCCGTACTTCTCGAGCGTGTATTTCACCATCTGAGCGACGGCCTGCGTGTCGCCGCCGCCGTCGTGGGTCAGGGACTTCGTCGAGCCCACGTCCCAACAGTTCCGGCCGGTGGCCTCCGGGAGGACGATGATGAAGCCGTTCCGGTCGGCCCCCGCGCGGACCCCCGAGATGCTGTTGAAGAACCCGCTCACCGGCGTGCTGCACGAGTGGCAGGCCACCACGATGGGTGGATTGTCCGCCAGCCGGTCCGGGACATAGATGTTCATGTTGACGTAGTCCGGCACGCCGCTCGCTTTCCACGTCGCCCGGTCCACCTTCACCACGGACGCCGCGCGCGCTGGCACGGCCGCGAGCAGCCCCAGAGACATCGACGCGGCCACGAGGACGCGATCCTGAAATCGACGCATGTCCGAGCACCTCTTGCGCTGGCGTCGCCGACGATGGCGCGCGCTTGCCGCGTGGATGCTAGTCGACCGCAGAACTCCGGCGCAAGCCGCGCTTCGAGTTCTTCCAGTCCGGCAAAAGTTGAATCAAGCCACTCCGAGCCGCAGAACATTACAGCATCGCAGAAGGGCGAGATCCGCCGACGCCGGACTCTAGCACTCCGGCAGGTGGACCCCGACCTCCACCGGCACCTCGACCACGTTCACCGCGAGGCCGCCGCGCGCCGTCTCCTTGTACTTCGACTCCATGTCCGCGCCCGTGTCGCGCATCGTCTTGATCACCTTGTCGAGGCTCACGAAATGCGCCCCGTCGCCGTGCAGCGCCATGCGCGCGGCGCTGATCGCCTTGATCGCGGCCATCGCGTTGCGCTCGATGCACGGCACCTGGACGAGCCCGCCCACCGGATCGCACGTGAGCCCGAGGTTGTGCTCCATCGCGATCTCGGCCGCGTTCTCCACCTGCGCCGGCGTGCCGCCCAGCCCCTCGGCCAGCGCGCCCGCGGCCATCGAGCACGCGGAGCCCACCTCGCCCTGACACCCCACCTCCGCCCCGCTGATCGACGCGTTCTCCTTGTAAAGAAGGCCAATCGCGCCCGCCGTCAGCAAAAACCGGATCACCCCCTCGTCCGTCGACGTCGGCACGAAGCGCCGGTAATAGTGCAGGACCGCCGGGATGATCCCCGCCGCGCCGTTGGTCGGCGCCGTCACGACGCGGCCCCCGGCGGCGTTCTCCTCGCTCACGGCGAGCGCGTAGAGGCTCACCCAGTCCATCGCCGTCAGCGGATCCCGGAGGCCCGCCTCGGGGCTCTCGATGAGCTTGCGGTACAGCGCCGGCGCGCGGCGCGCCACCTTGAGGCCGCCCGGCAACACGCCCTCTGCCCGGAAGCCGCGCCGCACGCACTCCTGCATCACCGCCCAGATCCGCAAGAGGCCCGCCCGGATCTCCGCCTCCGGACGGAAGACCTTCTCGTTCTCCAGCATGACCTGGCTGATCGACAGGCCTCCGGCCGCGCACGCCGCGAGCAGCTCCGCGGCGCTGTGGAACGGATACGGGAGCGGCGTCGCGTCCTCCCCGATCGGATTCTCCCCCTTCGCCGCGGCCTCGTTCACCACGAAGCCGCCGCCCACCGAATAATACACCCGCACGCGCAGCGGGGCGCCGCCCTGGTCCAGCGCCGTGAAACGCATGCCGTTCGGATGGAAAGGCAAGCTCCGGTGCAGGAAGGCCAGATGCCCCTTCACCTCGAAGCCGATCTCGTGCCGGGCGAGCAGCGACAGCCGGCCGCTCCGGCGCACGCCCTCGACGATCTCGCCCGCGCGCTCGACGTCCACGCCGTCCGGCGTCTCGCCCATGAGCCCGAGGAGCACGGCCTTGTCGCTGCCGTGGCCGCGGCCCGTGGCGCCGAGCGAGCCGAACAGCTCCACCCGGACCGCCGCGGTGCGGTCGAGCAGGCCCGACGCGTCGAGATCCACCGCGAACATCCGCGCCGCGCGCATCGGCCCGACCGTATGCGAGCTGCTCGGCCCGATGCCGATCTTGAAGAGATCGAAAATGGTGACTGCCATGTGCGCTGGTGCGCCGGAGAGCCTCGCAGGGGCGCCGCTCGACGCCCGCCGACACTACGAGATCGCGCCGGCCACCGCCACCGCCGCCCGGCGCGGCGCAGAGAACCGCGCCGGGGGACGCGGCGAAATCGCGCGGCGCGCCGGACGCCCGCCGGCGCGGCGCCCGCGTCCCGGTGGTATACTCGGCCCGTCTTCCTCACTTCCCTCACCCTCCGAGATGAGGTCCCCATGCGCCATCTCCCGGCCCTGCTCCTCGCCGCCTCGCTGCTCGCCCCCGCCGCCGCTCGAGGCGACGGCCCGGCCCCCGCGCCCGCGCAGGGCGACAAGGCCCCCAGGCCGCCGGCGCTCGAGGTGACGATCGACCGGTCCAAGGTGGACCTCAAGGGCCGCCAGATCGAGGTCAAGCTGTCGCGCGCCGCCGCCAAGGTGCGCATCAAGGTCGTCGGCCAGTCGGGCGCCGTCCTCGCCGAGGAAGAGAAGCCGTTCGGCGGGGCCGCGGCCGGCACGCCGCTCACCGTGACCTGGACGCCGTCGAGCGACGAGACCGTCGCGCGCATCGAGGTGTACGGCCACGACACCCAGGGCTACTGGGCGGGGGTCGCGATCCTCCCCTGGAACGTGAGCATCCCCCACGAAGAGGTGCAGTTCGAGACCAACTCCGATGTCATCCGGGCGCCCGAGGTGCCCAAGCTGGAGGCGAGCCTCCAGAAGATCTCGGAGGTCGTCGCGAAGACCAGCGAGCTCGGCAAGATCACCCTGTTCATCGTCGGCCACACCGACACCGTCGGCAGCGAGGAGCACAACCTCGCCCTGTCGCGGCGGCGCGCGCGCGCGATCGCCGCCTGGTTCAAGGGCCGCGGCCTGAAGCTCCCGGTCGCGTTCGAGGGGCTCGGCGAGTCGGCGCCGCTCGTGAAGACCGCGGACCAGGTCGACGAGCCGCGCAACCGCCGCGTCGACTACATCCTGTCGGTCGAGCCGCCGCGGCTGCCGTCCGGCGAGGCGTCCTGGAAGGCGCTCTGAGGCGAGCAGGCCCCGCATGAAGACCACCGTGCTCGCCGTCGGGACCCGGGGCGACGTCCAGCCCGCCATCGCGCTCGGCAAGGCGCTCGCCGGCCGCGGCCACGACGTCCGCGTCCTCGCCGGCAAGAGCTTCCAGGGCTGGATCGAGGCGCACGGCCTCACGGCGATCCCGGCGAGCGTCGACACCGTCGACATCATGGAGAGCGACCTCGGCAAGGCGTGGGTGGCGCGCGGCACCGATCCCCTGGCCCAGCCGCGGATCCTGCAGCAGATCATCGATCGCTACGGCGCGGAGATGTCCGAGGACGCGCTGCGCGCCTGCGAGGGCGCCGAGCTCATCCTGAGCAGCTTCACCTCGGACACGTACGCGGCGTCCATCGCCGAGGCCTCCGGCGCGGTGCAGGTCAGCATGCCGCTCCAGCCCTCGATCCTGGCCACGCGCCACGGCCCGACCGCGACGGTCGCCCCCGTGCCGCGCGGCGACAGCGCGCTCAACCTCCTCGTGGGCAAGCTCCTGATCGAGCCGACGGTGTGGCGCTGGTACGCCGGCGTGACGAACCGCGTGCGCGAGCGGCTCGGCCTGCCGCCGCAGGGCCGGCGCGCGTACCTGGCCACGCTGCGCCGCATGCTGGTCGTCCACGGCTACAGCGCCCACGTGGTCCCGCGCGCCCCGGACTGGCCGCCCGGCTTCCACACGACGGGCTACTGGTTCCTCGACGAGGGCGGCGCGTACCGGCCGCCCGAGGCGCTCGAGCGGTTCGTCGCGGCGGGCGAGCCGCCCGTCGCCGTCGGCTTCGGCAGCATGACGTCCCACGATCCCGCCGCGACCACCCGGCTCCTCGTCGACGCCGTCGTGCGGAGCGGCCGGCGCGCGGTCCTGCTCTCGGGCTGGGCCGGGCTCGGCGACGCCGCGCTCCCCGACTCGATCCTGCGCATCGACGCCGCGCCGCACGACTGGCTGTACCCGCGCGTCGCCGCGGCGGTGATCCACGGGGGCGCCGGCACCGTGGCCGCGTGCCTGCGCGCCGGGCGGCCCGCGGTGGTCGTCCCGCACCTCGGCGACCAGCTCTACTGGGGTCGGCGCGTCGAGGAGCTCGGCGTCGGCCCGCGCGCCATCCCGCGGCCGCGCCTCACCGCCGAGGCGCTCGCGGCCGCGATCCACACCGCCGCGACCGACGCCGGCATGCGGCAGCGCGCCGAGGAGCTCGGCCGCAAGATCCGCGGCGAGGACGGCGTTGCGACGGCGATCGGCCACATCGAGCGGCGCCTCGCGGCGCGCGCGTGACGCGCGCGCCTGCCCCGAGCGCGCCGCCGCTTGCCTCCGGGGCCCGGCGGCGCGAGGGAGCCGTCGATGGCGGAGGACAAGGCGCTCGCCCTGTGGCTCGTCCCCGGCGGCGCGCCGGCCGCGCGGCTCCGGGAGCTCATCGCGGCGCTCGCCCGGGAGACCGGCGGGCCGGCGTTCGCGCCGCACCTCACCCTTGTCTCCGGGCTGCGCGGCGACGGCGCCGCGCTGGCCGCGCGGCTCGGCGAGCTCGAGGGCGCCCTCCACCCCGTGGAGCTCCGGGCATGCGGCCCCGCCGTCGGCGCCTCCCGCCACCAGTGCGTGTTCCTCGACGTGGCGCTCACCGAGCCGCTCGCGGCCCTGCGCCGCGCCGCGCTGGCCGCGCTCGGCGCCGGCGAGCGCCCCTTTCGCCCGCACGTGAGCCTCGTCTACGGCGACCTGCCGGAAGACCGCCGCCGGTCCCTCGCCGCGGATCCGCGGGTGCTCTCGCTCGGACACGACCGATGGTGGGCAGAACGGCTCGAGCTGTGGACCGTGGACGGGCCGACCGAGCGCTGGCGCTGCGTCGAGGGCGTCGCGCTGACGCGCCCGTGATCGCCTCGCCGGCGCGGGCACGGGCTTCGGGTCGCCCACGGCATGTCCGGATACGCGTGTCCGGGCGCGCGTGTCCGGGCGCACAGTTCCGCCGGGGTGGGGCGGCTCGCCGGAGCGTTGTGTCCCGCGCGCAGGACGCGGCGCTCCGGAGTAGGTGATCCCCTCGGATCTCGGCTAGCCTACGGGCCATGGTGGCGGCTCCCGTTGCGATAGGCGATGTGCTGGCGGGCAAATACCGCGTGGAGCAGATCGTTGGCGCAGGCGCGATGGGCACGATCGTCGCCGCGTGGCACCTGGAGCTCGATCAGCGGGTCGCGATGAAGTTCCTGCACTCGCCCGGGACCGAGGGCGGCGACCCGGCGGAGCGGTTCCGGCGCGAGGCGCGCGCGCTGGCCAGGATCAAGAGCGAGCACGTGGCGCGCGTCCTGGATGTCGGCTCGATGCAGGACGGAATGCCCTACATGGTGATGGAGTTCCTGGAGGGGAACAACCTCGCGGAGGAGATCCGCGCGCGAGGTGCGCTGCCCGTGGTGGAGGCGGTCGGGTACGTCCTCGAGGCCATCGAGGCCATGGCCGAGGCGCACGCCGCGGGGATCGTGCACCGCGATCTCAAGCCGGCCAACCTGTTCCTCGCGCGCCGGCCCGACGGCGGGCGGATCATCAAGGTGCTCGATTTCGGGATCTCCAAATCGATGCTCGGCGGCTCGCGCGACGAGCTGGCCCTGACAAAGACCGCGGCGCTCCTCGGCTCGCCGCTCTACATGTCCCCGGAGCAAGTGCGCTGCGCCAAGGACGTCGACGCGCGCACCGACATCTGGGCGCTCGGCGTGATCGTGTACGAGATGCTGATCGGCCGGACGCCCTACAACGGCGACTCGGTGCCGCAGCTCTTCGCGTCGCTGCTCCACGAGACGCCCCCCACGATGGCGCAGCTGCGCGCCGACGTGCCGCGCGAGCTCGACGCGGTGGTGATGCACTGCCTCGCCAAGGACCCCGAGCAGCGGTGGAGGAACGTCGGCGATCTGGCGGCGGCGCTCCTCGCGTTCGGCCCGGCCGGGAGCCACGTGCACGTCGAGCGGGCGCGCCGCGTGCTCGGCCTCCCGGGCGCCCGGCCGCCGGCGTACAGCCAGCCCGGCATCTCGCTCCCTCCGCCCGGCGCGGCGACCGGCGGGCAGCTCGCCGGAGCGCGCCCGTCCGTGCCGCACGGCGCGCCGTCCCCCGCGGCGTCCGCGGAGACGGGGCCCGCGGTGAGCTCGTGGAGCAACACGGGCCACGCGCCGCGCGCAGGGCGCAAGGGGGCGCTCCTCGGCGCGGCCCTCGCGGTCGGCGCCGCGCTGGCCGCGTTCTCGTTCGGCGCCCTGCTCTTCCTCTTCCTGCGCTCCGGGAGCACCGCCGGCGGCGAACAGCCCCCCGCGCCCGCGGCGACGCAGCTGCCCGCCGCCGCCGCGCAGGATCCCGCGCCCGAAGCCGCGCCGGCCGCCGGCAGCGCCGCCGCGCCCGAGCCGCCCGCCGCCGCCGGCAGCGCCGCCGCGCCGGAGCCGCCCGCGGCCGCCGCCAGCGCCGCCGCGCCCGAGCCGCCCGCCGCCGCCGACAGCGCCGCCGCGCCGGCGGCGGCCTCCAGCCCGCCTGCGCATCCCGCCGCCCGGACGGCCGCGCCGCCGGCGAGCGCGGCGGCGCGCCCCGCCGAGCACGCGCAGCCCGGCGCGAGCGCGCGCCAGGAGCCGCGCCGGAACACCACGATCAGCGACTTCGGCGGGCGGCGCTGAGCGCGGCGCCCGCGTCAACCGGGCGACGGCCCTCGGGCCGCGTCGCGGCCAGCTTGTGAGGAGAGTACAGGACGAATGAGACGGCATCAGCGAAGCACCGCACACCCCGTCGCCCTGGGTCTGTGCGCGGCGTTGATCTCCGGGGCGCTCCCCGCGCGGGCGGAGCCGAGCGCCGCCGAGAAGGCGACGGCGGAGGCGCTCTTCGACGCGGCGCTCGATCTGATGAAGCAGGGGCGCAGCGAGGAGGCGTGCCCGAGGCTGGAGCAGAGCCACCGCATCGACCCGGGCATCGGCACGCTGCTCTACCTGGCCGAGTGCTACGAGAACACCGGCCGCACGGCGAGCGCCTGGGCCACGTTCCGCCAGGCCGCGTCGGAGTCGAGGGCCGCGGGCCAGGCCGAGCGCTCTCGCAAGGCGCAGGCGAGGGCCGCCCGGCTGGAGCCGGGCCTGTCCAAGCTGAGCATCGGCGTCGCCCCGGAGAACCTGGCCCTCCAGGGGTTCGCGGTGCGCTCCGCCGGGCAGCCCGTCGAGCCGGCGATCTTCGGCATCGCGATCCCGGTGGATCCGGGCGAGATCGCGATCGAGGCGAGCGCGCCGGGCCATGAGACCTGGAAGACGACGGTGAAGCTCGGGAGCAACAAGGCCTCGGCGAACGTCGACGTGCCGGCGCTCAAGCGGCTCGAGGGGCCGCCGCCCGACCCGGTCAAGCCGCCGCCCAGCGAGGCGGAGGTCCCCGCGCCCGCGGTCGGCGCCCCTGCGCGGGCGTCTGCTCCGGCGCCCGCGCCGGCGCCGGTCGAATCGCGGGGCGACACGATGCGCCTGCTCGGCCTGGTCGTGGGCGGCGCGGGCGTCGTGGGGCTCGGCGTGGGGACGTTCTTCGGCGTGAAGGCCATCTCGAAGAACGGCGACGCCGAGGGCTACTGCAAGGGCGGCAGCACGTGCGAGGATCCGCGCGGCGTGACGCTGACCGAGGAGGCCAGCAGCGCCGCCACCGCCTCGAACATCGCGTTCGGGCTCGGGGCGGCCGCGCTCGCCGGCGGCGCGGTGCTGTACTTCGTCGCGCCGCGGCCGTCGTCGCGGGTCGAGGTGGGGCCGGTGGTGGGCGCGCGCAACGTCGGGCTGCGCGTCGGAGGGACGTTCCAATGAGGCGCGCCCTCCCGACCGGGCTCTTGCCGCTCGTCCTGCTCGCCCCGGCGGCGCTCTCCGGCTGGCTCGGCTGCCACGCCATCGCCGGCATCGAGGACCGCACCTACGTTCCGCCGGAGGAGGAGCAGGAGCCCCCCGTGAGCGAGGCGTGCGCGTCGTACTGCGCCGACGTGATGGCGAACTGCACGGGCGAGAACCAGGTGTACTCCACGCTGGACACCTGCCACGGCGTGTGCGCGGCGCTCCCGGCGGGCGATCCCCTGGAGCCGGTGGACAACACGCTCGCCTGCCGCGCGCGCCAGGCGGAGCTGGCGGGGCTCACCGGGGAGCCGGCGGTGCACTGTCCGGCGGCGGGCCCGGGCGGCGACGGCGTCTGCGGGACCAACTGCGAGAGCTACTGCGCGCTGCAGGCGGCGGCGTGCACGCCCGAGCTCCCCACGCAGGCGGAGTGCGTCGCCAAGTGCGCGGGGCTCCGGAACGACGAGGGGTTCGACGCCATCGAGAACCACGAGGGCGACACGCTGCAATGCCGCCTCGTGCACGTGAGCTCCGCGACGGTGGACCCCGACGAGCACTGCCAGCATGCGAGCCTGATGCCGGTGACGCCCTGCATCGAGCCGGAGGGGACCGAGCCGAGCTGCGAGGACTTCTGCCGGGTGGTCATGACGTCCTGCGAGGGCGACCGGGCCGTCTACGACTCGATCGAGCAGTGCCTCACCGTCTGCGCGGCGCTCCCGCCGGGCGGAACGGAGGACCGGAGCGAGAACACGGTGGGCTGCCGCCAGTACCACGCCTACAGCGCGCTGCTGGCCCCGGACACCCACTGCGCGCACGCGGGGCCGGGCGGCGACGGCCATTGCGGGCTCGACGGCGACTCCACGACGACGGGCAACTGCGCGTCGTACTGCACGCTGCTCGAGGCGGGCTGCAAGGAGGCGTTCGACGAGATCTTCGGGGACCGGGGCGCGTGCGAGCTCGACTGCGGCGACGTGTCGGGGGCGGGCCGCGACTCCGGCTACGCCGTCGCGAGCGCCGAGGGCGACACGGTCGCCTGCCGGCTGCTCCACGTGAGCCGCGCGTTCGAGGATCCGACCCTGTGCGCGGCGGCGCTCGGGGACCCGCCCTGCCAATGACGGATGGCGGGCGGCGCGGCGCTGCCCTGTGGACGTAGGGGCCGGTGCGCTCCAGGGGCCCGACAGCGGTCGTGCTGCAGGGCCTGGTCCTGTCCCCCGAGGGGTCGGCCTGATGGTGCCTGGCCTGGTTACGTCCTGCATGGATGGGACAGATGTGCCAAGCGATCCGCCATCTGTGCCATGGGAGGGGGGTCCGACACTGGCTCAACCGCAATGCATTGCGACACACCGGGGTCCGGACCCCTCCGAACCGTTCCGCGGAGAGCCATTCCGGCGGAATCTGTGCCAAACAACGCCCGATTCCGAGCAGATTTGTGCCATTTACCCCTCAAAAGCGCTCGATCTTGTGCCAGAAGGGGGGTCCGGACCCCTCCGGATCGCAATCCAGAGCGCTCGCGCGGGCTCTGGACCCCTCCTGGTCGCGATCCAGCGCGTGCGCCGGGGGTTCCGAGCGCTCCTCGGCGGATCGCGGAGCGCGCGGCGGTCAGCTCAGATCACGGGAGAGGAGGCGGGTATTCGCGAGGTCGAGCTGGCGCCCGGCTCGCGTCAATTCACGACGGGCACGAACTCCTCGCACGCCTCCTCGATCGCCGTGAGGGCGTTCGTGAGGCCGTCCTCGAGGCGCCCCGCGCAGAGATCCCAGAAGAAGCCGCGGCCGTCGGAGGAGAACGTGTTCACGAGCCGCTGCAGGTTGCGGGCCTCATCCGCGCTCCCATAGGCCCCCTCGCAATCGGTCTTCCCGCCGATGCCGAGGAACACGACGTTCTTCGCGTCGCCCTTCACCTTGACCAGGCGATCGTGGATCGCTTGCGGCTCCTGGCGCGGGACGGGCTGCTCGTCCTCATCGGTGATCACCACCACCACGAGGAGCGCGTCATCGCGGACGAACCCCGCGTTCTCCTCCTGGGAGAACGGCGGCTCCAGCGCGGCGGCGACGGCGGACGCGGGCTGTTCGTCGTCGTTCCTGCCGGTGCACTCGACATCGTCCACATAAAGATTTGCGGCGCACTGGAACTCGCCCGTGAGGTCGGAGCTCGAGCTATCCATCCACACTTGTCCGCTCTGGAACGAACATTGGCCTGCGGCGCCGCGCGTGTGGAAATTTGCAGGAAGCGGGCAGGCGTCGATCACGGCCGCGCGGAAGTCTTGGATGCCGCTGATATCGAGCAGCGCCTGCGCGAAGGCCGGGAACACGACCTCGCGCATCGACTGCTTTTCCTCGTTCATGCTCGAGGAGTTGTCGAGCGCGAACACGACATCGACGTGCTGGCACCCCGCGCTGTTCGCGCCGCTGCCCCCTGTCCCGCCGGTCGCTCCGCTGACCCCGTTGCCGAAGGAGCCCCCGCCTTGCCCGAAGGGGCCACTCCCCGACCCGAAGATGTCCCCCCCCTGCCCCTGGCTCCCTCCGCTGGCCGCGCCCGGCGAACCGCTGTCGTCGTTGGTGCCCGAGTCACCGCCGCACGCCACAAGACCCACCATCCCTGCGCAAAGCGCCGCGCACCATGCTCTAAGCTCCATTCCGCACTCCTTTTTCCTTCGGGGCGCTATGCCCTACCCGCTCGTCAACGGTCCCGCGACGTCGATCGCCGGAACGTGGATTGTATCACGCGCGTAGCGCCCGCTCCAGCGGATCGGCCGAGGGGGGCGACGAGCGTTGCCGTCCCTGCCGAGTCCTCGCGCTGAGGAAGAGGGGGACCTGATCATCCATGCACCGACGCACCGATGAGCTCGATGTTCCATGAGCGCAACAGCCGCATGCCTCGATGGCACGACGCTCGAAGACACCGGTGACACGAGGGCTTGTCGGTCGGGCTGCTCGACATGCCCCAAGGCCGCGAAATCCGGCCCGATTGCGGCCATCCAGCCCTCCAGGCGCTGGCGACGGAGCGGCACGAAATTCAGGGTCTCCCTGACAACTCGGTCGGTAGACGCATCCACTGACGCTCTCTGCGAGCCCCACTACAGTGTGTCGCATCGACGAGGGGAACGCTGTCCCCAGGACGAGCAGGCCTGTCGAGGTTCAATCATCCAAGCGCCCGCGTGCAGGTGGGACGCGGTCGAGGATCCGAAGGAAGACGGGCTCGGATTCGAGGATTCGCTTCTTTTGGCCTGGCGGCATACCCCATTTTCCAATGGCGGTAGGCCCTCGAGGCGACCGGAGCGACGCCGCGCTACTCCCAGCGCTCCGCGAGGACGGCCCTCATCCGGTCGATCCTGAGCGCGCGCTCCAGGGCGCGCCCCTCGAAGGCGCTGAGCAGGGCGGGCAGCGCCTGCCGGGCCAGCGCCAAGAGCGCGCGGCGGCGCACCTCGGGGTCGAGCCTGCCCTCGGTCACGATCTGGCTGAAGGCGAGGGCGAGGATCGCCTCGTCCCGCGTGAGCAGGCCGTACTCGTCCTCCTCGCCGAGCGCCTGGACCTCGGCCGCGTCCACGGCGTTCCAGTGGGCGCTCTCCACCTCCCAGCGGGCGAGGAGCGCGTCGAGCAGCTCGAGGGGGCTCCCCTTCGGGTGCTCGTCGCGGAAGTCGCGGAACGCGGTCAGCGTCTCGTGCGCCGTCTCGTTGCCGAACGGGGCGGTCTCGTCGGTCAGCGACCAGAAGAACGGGTCGGCCAGGGCAGCGGCCGCCCGGGGGTGAGCGTCGTCGGGGGAGAGGTCGGGGAGCTCGGGCGCATCGATCATCGAGGAGGGCCTTCCGTCGGGTGAGGCGGGCGCGGCGCCGCTACCTTACCGCGCCGGGCCGCCGCGTCACCTCGCCGGGGCGCCGCGCGAGGCCGCGGCGCCGGCCCTCCTCACTTCCAGCGCCACTTGCCCTTGCCCTTTCCCTTGTGCTTGCCCTTGTGGATGACGATGACCCGGCGGCCGTCGTCGTCATCGTCGTCGTGCACCACGACCGTGGGCCTCACGTCGACCTTCACGGCCCACGCGGTGGCGACCAGGATGCCGATCACCGGCGCGCTCGGGCCGACCACGATCACCGAGCCCGGCCGGTAGCCGCAGAGGACCACATCCGTGTGCCCGCCCTCCTTGAGCACCACCGTGATCTTGGTCGGGTTGACCTTCGCCTTCAGCTTGCCGGTGAAGTAAAGCCGATCGGGCCCGGGCGCGAGCACGATGACGTCGGGGCCCGACGCCGTGTGGATGGCCAGCTTGATCTCGCGCTCGCCGATCGGGACCGGCTTGAGGTTGAGATCGAGCACGTAGACGCGCAGGTCGCCCGTCTCCTTGTCGGCGACGATCTCCACGATGTCGTCCCCGACCGGCTGGAGCACGCCGCCGTTCGGGCCCTTCAGCCCATCGACCTTGGTCGCCTGGTTCTCCTTGGCGCTCTCCTGGAGCTCCCGGGTCCCGCCGCGCGGCACGTGCAGCACGCCCGTGAACGGCTCGCCCCTGACCTTGAACTCGTAGCCCACCTCGGTGAGGTCGTCCTCGAGCGGCGGGATCTTGGCGCGCAGGACGCCGCCCGACTTGGGCTCCGGCACGAGCTCCGCCTTCACCGGGGCGCCGTCCTTGCCAGGCACCTTGACCGTGAGGTTGCCCGACACGCCCTCCTCGATGGGCTTGCCGCCGCTGTCCTTCACGAGCACCGTCACCTGCCCGTCCTGGGCCACGGTCATGACCACGGAGCCGGGCTCGTGCTGCTCCGTCAGCGCCCAGTTGTCCTCGATGCTCTCCGCCGTGATCTGCGGCGACTTGCTGCAGGCGGGCGCGACGAGCGCCGTGGAGACCACCGCGAGCGAGAGGAGCACGGAGCGGAGACAACCCTGGATTCTCATACATCCCTCTTTGGCAAAGCCCGGATCGAGCGCTTCGACTGCGGAGTCCATCTCTCGGCGGCCGGGTGAGCCGGCCGCATCGTACCAGAGCGGCCGCGCCCGCGTGGCCGTCCGCCCGCGCCACGGGCGCGCGCCGGCGGCGCCGCGCGGCCGTGGACCTGTCCCGAGGTGCTCATGATCCGCATGCCGCCGCCTCACACCTGCTTGCGGGTCACGGACCAGATGAAGCCGTCGTACCAGAAGTGCATCAGCGCGACGGTCTGCGTGAGCGACCAGAGCGCGCGGTCCTCCGCCGGCGCGAGCTCGGCCCACACGCCGTACGCGAGGACGCCCGCGAGGAAGACGGCCACCGCGATCGGCTTGCCGGCGCGGCGCGCGTCGAGGCGCAGCCGCCGGCGGAGGCGGCCGCCCTCCGACCACCAGACGAGCGCGAGGTACTGCACGGCGTGGAACAGGTTCATGATGAAGAACGCCTGTCCCCAGGGGTTGAACCCCCACGTGTAGATGGAGCAGAGCCCCGTCGTCACGAACAGCCACACCTTGGGGAACGACACCCGGTAGCCGCGCCGGTACAGGGAGCGGTAAGCGAGCGCGTAATAGACCAGGAACAAGGTCCCTGCGGCGATGACGACCCAGCGGATGACGCGGTGGTGCGCCTCCATCAGCCCCGGGACGGAGGTGAAGAGGGCGGCGCCCACGTCCTCGAAGGCGTCGAAGCTCTGGAAGTGGAGGATCATCGTCGCGCCCGCCAGGATGGGGCCGACGTAGAGGAGCAGGTTGAGCCAGAGATCCAGCCGGCGGCCGAGCGCCGGCGCGTTCCCCGCGCGGGTGTCGTAGATGCGCCCGAGGCCGAACGTCTGGAGCGCCGAGTGGTAGACGTCCCAGAACACCACGAGGACCGTCACGCAGACGACGGCCCACATGGACAGCATCATCGCGGCGAACAGGGCGACCGGCGCCACGAGGAAGCGGAGCCGGTGCTGCCGGAAGATCTCCGCGTTGCCGTGGCTCCGGAGGAGCACCGCGGCGAGGTGGCCGTGAATGAGCGTCCCGATGAAGAGCCCCGCCCACGTGACCTTCTCCCCATACAGCCGGAACCGCGCGTCGGTGAACGACGTCCCCGCGATCGAGGCGCCGGCGGCCAGCGCGACGAGCGGCGGGAGCAGGAAGAAGGCCCAGTCGTACCAGGGGCCGACGATGTAGGCCGTCCTGCCCGCGGCGGTGAGCGCGGGAGACGCAGGCTCGGCCCGGGCGCTCATGCCGCACGCTCGACCGGGGCGGACGGCGCCTCCGGAGCTGCTGGCGAGAAGCCGATCGTCCACCCCTGCACGGCGAGGTGGTCGACGAGCGACAGGAGGAAGAGATTCAAGCCCAGCATCTCCATCGACTCTTCGACGAAGTCGATGAGCGCGTAGACGAGGTTGTCGCTCCCGGCCTGCGCGGTCCAGTACCCGAGCGGCAGCTCCAGGACGAGGGCGCCGGCGACATAGATGCTGCCCGAGAGCAGGAACCGGTTCCGTGTGCCGCGCGGGAGGTGCGCGAGGAACCCGAGGTACGCGAGCGCGAACGCCGCCACCACGACGGCCGCCGGGATCACCCAGCCGAAATACAGGACGCCGCCCAGGTCGAGCCAGGAGCTCGCCGCTTCGTGGATCTCCACGACCTCGTCGAGCGAGATGTACAGGAACGCCGCGGCGAGCCCCCACCAGTGCTTCACGAACCGGCCCGCGCGGCGGGCGCCGGCGGCGATCGCCGCGAGGGTGAGAGAGCACGCGAACAGCAGACACGATGTGTACCACGTGGGCACATTCTGCTCGTAGCTCAGCGAGAGCAGCGGGACGACGCCGCTGCGGCTCTTCAGCTTGAGGATCGGCTTGAGCACCTCGACGGCGAGCCCGGCGCCCGCGACGGCCGCCATCGAGGCGAACAGCGCGGTTCGCAGCCTGGCGCTCGCGAGGGTGATCTGCATCGAACATGAATAGATACGCGAGGACGTCTCACGCCGTCAACGCGCCCAGCCCGCCGGCCGCGCGGCGCGGCGCGCTGGCGAGCGGCCTCAGGAGAGCTCGCGACGCGGCCGCAGGCGCCGCCCGGCGGCGGAGCGCGGCGAGGGCGAACAGGCACCGTCCGTCGCGTGCGCCCCTGCTGTCGCGCGCTCGCGCGCGCCGCCGGGACGCGCGCGCTCAAGGCGCGCGGTAGGCGACGATCTGGCCTTCGAAGCGGTAATCGCCGCCGTTCGTCCAGAACACGTCCTGACCTTCCGGGGCGGCGATGCGCCAGGCGAAGTGCTGGCCGAGCGCGAGCACGACGGTCGTGCCGCTCTCGAGATCGTGCGCGTTGACGCTGCGGTTCCGGCTCGTGTCCGTCGAGAACAGCGTCGAGCCCCGGAGGGCCAGCCCCGCCATCGAGCCGCCCTGATGGATCAGCGTCTTGGCCCCACCGGCGATCGGCGCCTTGAACACGCCGCCGTCGCCGGCGCTCGCCCAGTAGACGAACTCCGCGTCCACCGCGATCCCGGTCGGCTCCGCCTCGTTCTCGGCGATGACCGTCACCTCCCCGCCCGACTTCGCCACCTTGTAGACCTTGTTGGTCGCTTTGCCGCCGGTCCAGTAGATGTGGTCTTTGTCCTGCGCGAGGTGCTCGGGCCTGCCGGCGCCTTCCGCGAGGACGACGGGCTCGCCGCCGCCGAGCGCCATCTTGTAGATGTTATGTCCATCGCCGTCGCCGAAATAGAGCGACGTTTCGTCGCCGATGAGGCTCAGCAGATAACCGATCTCGAGCAGCGTCTCCATCTCCAGGGTGGATTTGTCGACGCGCTTGATCGCCGACGGGATGACCGGATCGTTGTCGCCGCCGCTCGCCCAGTACACGTCGGTGTCGTTGACCCACAGCGCCGTGGGGTCGGGATCCGGGGGCGTCATCGCCTCCGCCTCGGTGGTGCCCTTCTTGACGCGATAGATGAAGCCGTCGTTCGAGTCTTCGGGCGCGGTGTCCTCGGTGCCGCCGCTCGCGAAATAGAGGTAGGCGTCGTCGGCGGCGATCGCCTTCGGGAAGTAGTGCTGGCTCGCCATCGCCGTCGGCGGGATCATCCCGGCAAAGAAGCTGGAGAAATGCGAAGTCTCCGTGATGACCCCGGCGGGAGAGGGGTCGTGACGCTCCATCGGGGTGAAGTCGTCGGAGCCGGTGGGCGCGGTGAAGCCGTACGCGTCGAGGAAGGTGTTCTCCCCGAGCTCCGCCTCGAGCTCGACGGTGATCGGCAGCGTGAGCGTGATCGGCTTGGCGAACGTCTGCCCCTCGGGGCCGAGGACATACATGGGCCCAACCGCGCCGTCGCGCGTGGCCTCGACGCGCTCGATGGTGAGCCCCGTCGCCGCGCTGACCGCGCCCGGCGGCACCTCGATCGTGAAGCCGTCCTCCGCGGTGAAGACGCCGCCCTGGGCGTCGACGGAGAACTGCGGGCTCTCGCCCGGCGCGGCGTCGTCGCCCGCGTCCGTCCCCCCGCACGACGCGCTGCCGAGCGCAGCCGCCGCGCACGCCAACACCACGAATGAGGATCTGCTCATCGTCTCGCCTCTCCGCGGGCGGTCGTCGCCACCCCACCCGCACTGGTTGTGATGGGCGAGCAGTCGCGCCCCGGCTCGCCGGCGGCTCATGAATCGACGCGAGGAGATCGGCGCGACGGAGCCGAGCGGCCATGAGGAGCTCGGAGGTGGGGTGTGATGACCTGGTGAGAGCGTTGCGCGCGGCGCGAGAGGCCGTTACCGGCTGGGGAGCGGCAGGCCGGCGTGCGCCGAGAGGCGAGCCATCGCGAGCTTGGCGGCGACGAGCGCCTCCTCCGGCGTGCTGCCCGTGGCCGAGAGGTGGCCCATCTTGCGGCCGGGCCGGGCGATGCGCTTGCCGTAGAGGTGGAGCCGGACGCCCGGGATCTCCAGCGCGGCCTCGAAGGGCGGCGGCGCGCCGCCGAGCCACGCGTCGCCGAGCAGGTTGACGATCGCGGCGGGGCGGACGATCTCGACCGAGCCGAGCGGCAGATCGCAGACGGCGCGGACCGCCTGCTCGAACTGGCTGGTCGCGCAGGCGACCTCGGAGGCGTGGTAGCTGTTGTGCGGCCGCGGGGCGAGCTCGTTGATGAGGAGGCGGCCGTCCTTGAGCAGGAAGAGCTCGACCACGAGCAGGCCCTCGACCCGCAGGCCGACCGCGAGATCGAGCGCGATCTGCACCGCCTGCCCCGTCACCGAGGCCGAGAGGGGGCCGGGCAGCAGCGACCAGTCGAGGATCTGATCGCGGTGGTGGTTCAGGGCCGGCGGGTAGACCGCCAGCTTGCCGCTCGGGCTCCGCGCGACGAGCACCGAGAGCTCGGCCTCGAGATCGAGCGCCTGCTCGACCACGCAGCGCTGGCCGCCCAGCGATCCGAAGAGCGCCTCCACCTCGCGATCGACGTCGCCGCCGCCCGGCGGCGCGCCCCCCGAGAGCCGCAGCTGCCCCCTGCCGTCGTACCCGCCGACGCACGACTTCACGAAGCACGCCCCGCCCATGGCGCGCGTCGCCGCGAGGAGCTCCGCGCTGGTCGCGACCTCGCGGAAGGGGCCCACCGGGAAGCCGTTGTTCGACAGCCAGCTCTTCTGGACGCCGCGATCCTGCACCATGGCCAGCACGTCGGCCGACGGGCGCACCGGCGCGAGCCGCGCGGCGGCCGCGAGGCCGGCGGTGGCGACCTTCTCGATCTCGAGCGTCACCACGTCGCACTGCGACGCGAGCTCGGCCGCCTGCGCGGCGTCGTCGAACGAGGCCACGATGCAGCGATCGAGCACCGACCGGGCCGGGCAGTCCGGATCCGGGTCGAGGGCGTGGACCTTGTATCCGAGCGTGCGGGCGGCGAGCGCCGTCATGCGGCCGAGCTGACCGCCGCCGAGGATACCGAGCGTAGAGCCGGGAGCGATGGGCATTTCTGGGACCTGTGAAAGACTGGGTGATGCTAAACGATGACCGAGTCGCGGAGCACCGACGCCTCCTGGGCGCCGCGGAACGCGGCGAGGCGCTCGCGGAGCTCGGGGTGCTTGCCCGACAGGATCGCCGCCGCGAACAGGGCGGCGTTGGCGGCGCCGGGCTTGCCGATCGCCATCGTGGCGACCGGGACGCCCTTGGGCATCTGGACGATCGAGAGCAGCGCGTCCATGCCGTTCAGCGCCGTGGCGGGGATGGGCACGCCGATGACCGGGAGCACGGTCTTCGCGGCGACCATCCCGGGCAGGTGGGCGGCGCCGCCCGCGGCGGCGATGATCACCTCGATCCCGCGGTCCGCGGCCGTGCTCGCGTACTCGAACATCCGGTCCGGCGTGCGGTGCGCCGAGACGACGCGCACCTCGTGCGGAATGCCGAGCTGCGTGAGCAACTCGCTCGTCACGGCGAGGTGCTCGTAGTCGCTCTTGCCCCCCATGATCACGCCGACCCAGGGCCTCTCGGTCGAGCTCGCTCCCATCGCCGTCGGGGCCCGGCCCTCGCCGGCCCCTCCTTGCTCCATCGTGCTCATCGTTCCACCGATCACCGATCCATCATCCATCGACCGAGGCGCCGCGCCCCGGTCAGCGCGTGAGCTGCTCTAGCAGGCTCAGGCTCTCGCGCTCCTCCTCGCCGATCTCGCCGTCGGACGAGATCATCTCGCGCGCGGCCGCCAGGAAGAGCTGCCGGTGCGCGCGGGGGATCTTCATCGGATCCAGGTCGTCGGCCGCGGGCGGCACCTCGAGCCAGCTGCGCACCTGCTTGGCCTCCTCCTCGTCGAGCTGGAGCCGCAGGATCATCTTGCGCACGAACGCGCGCTCCTGCTCGCGCACCTGGAGGTCGGCCCAGGCGAACGAGCAGATGAACCGCATCAGCTGGAGGCGTTCTTGGCGAGAGAGCTTGTCGAGCATGGGCGGAGACTCTAGCCCGGATCAGCCGGCGCTTTGTGTGGAATCGGCACGCCGCCCGCCGTAAAGGGATCCCCGGGACCTCGCCGTTCGCGCTCACGCGCTCCGGCGCCCCGGCCTCTTCCCGCTTCCGCTCCTTCCCGATCCTTCCCGCTCCTTTCGTGATTCCGCGCTGCCCGCCCGCGGCGCCTCAGCGGTACGGGCGCGCGACGCGCCGGCCGCGCAGGAGCGCCGACAGGTGCAGCTGCGCGCCGAGCAGATCGCGCAGGGTCGCGGGGTCCTCGAGCGGCGCCGGCACCGTGATCACGATGGCGTGCGGCGCGATCCGCAGCGCGTGCGTGCGGGCCCGCAGGCGCTTCACCGCCTCGCGCGCCCCGGGCGAGGCCGCGCGCAGCTGCTCGGGATCGTCGGGATCGAGCGCCGCGTCGAGGGGCGGATCGAGCACCAGCGTGACCTCGGAGCGCTCGGGGTGGGGGCCGCGCTCGAAGCACGTGTCGATGTGGAACGTGGCGCCGTCGAGCTGCGCGTCGCGGATGCGCATGCGGCCGACCTCGAAGCGGCCGTGGACCTCGGCCGCGAACCGCTCCCACGCCGGGCGCATGCCGGCCATCGGCGTGGGCGGCGGGATGCGCGCCGACGCCGCGGTGATCTCGGCCGCCAGCGCGGCGAGGTGCTCCAGGAACGCGCCGAGCCACGGCTGGTCGTGGCCCGGCGTGCGGGACCGGACCGACACGTGCTCGTCGTCGAGCCGGACGTCGTCGAAGGCGAGCAGCGCCCTGCGCAGCGGCCCCGCGACGACGGCGCGGACCTGGCCGGGGTCGCGCCCGCGCACGCGGTAGCGGCGGCCGAAGCCCTCGTCGTCCTCGGAGGCGAGCGCGAGCAGGAAGCGCTTCACGCCGACCTCCAGGTCGAGCCCCCACGACGGCCAGCGCAGCTCGCCCACGAGCGCGCCGCTCGACGACGAGCCCGCGTCGATCCACACCGACGCCGCGCAGCCGGCGAGCGCGCCCGAGAGGCGCAGCTCCAGCGGATCGAGCGACAGGCCGTGGCGCGCGCCGACCGCGCCCCAGACCGCGCGCCACCGCCCCGAGCCGATCTGCCGGCGGATCGCGCCGAGGCCGGGCGGCCGGTCGAAGACGCCGAGCACGAGCGGCGTCGTGTGGACGACGCCGTCCGCCCGCGCGAGCTCGACGCGCACCTCGAGCCCCCAGACGAGGGCGACCCACCCGGCGTCGAACGAGGGCGCGACGGAGCGGGGGATCCGGAACCGGAAGGGCAGCTCCCGCCCCTCGTCGCGGCTGTCCGCGCGGCGGAAGGCGGTGAAGCGGTGCGCCTCGGTCGCGCGGTTCGACGCGGCGGGGCCCCCGCTGAGCAGGCGCTCGACGCCGACCAGCGAGATCTCGATCCCGCGCACGCCGCGGCCCTGCACGTTGCCGAGCGCCACCGCCCCCGAGATCTCGTCGCCCGGCGCGAAGACCTGATCGTCGAGCGAGACCTCGATGAAGGGGCTGTCGCCGCGCGCGGTGGTGCCCGCGACCGGCGAGCGGGGCGGGCGCGTGCCCGGGCGCGGCGTGACGAGCACCTCGTACGACTCCTGGACGTCGAGCCACCACGGGATCGCGATGGAGAGCGTGATGCCGTAGCGGATCTCGGCGCGCGTGCCGAGGTACGAGCAGGGCGCGTCGGCCGGGAGTGGGAAGCTCGCGCGGTAGCGCTGCTCGCCCTCGGGGAGCGTCGTCTCCCCCGCGAGGCGGGCGACGAGCGAGAGGAAGTGGGGCGGCACGAGGACGCGCTCCTCGACGCGGGCGATCTGCATGCCCTCCAGGTGGAGCTCGATGGAGTCGACCGGCGTCCTCGCGCGGCTGCGCAGCACGAGCTCGACCAGGACGACGTCGCCCGGGTGGACGGTCCTGGACATCCGGAGCTCGACGTCGGGTCGGCTGCGCATGGCGAACGGCTCAGCGCGGCGGGCGCGGGCTCACTTCACGAGCGGCGCCGGGACGGCGAGGCGGAGCGGCCCTCGGGGAGCGCCGCGCTCGAAGACCTCCCCGCGCCGATCGGCGACGCCGAGGCGCAGGAGGCCGTCGGCGCGCACGAGCGCGAAGGGGGCGCGCGGGGCCGGCGCGTCGCGGGACGAGCCGCCGCGGCCCGCGTCGAACGGGACGACGAAGACCGCGACGTCCTCGGCGCCGGCGGGCGGCGCGCCGGGCGAGGCGGCGCCGGCGCAGCGCCCCGCGACCGAGGCGTTCCTCTCCTCGGTGGCGCAGCGGGCGAGCGCGCGGCGATCGGCGTCGGCGCCGCCCTGCGCGAGGTGGTCGGCGGCGGCGAGGCGGACGGCCTCGGCGGGATCGCGCGCGAGCAGGTCGCGGGCCGCGGCGCCGTCGCAGCGCGCCCGGGCGACGGTGAGGCCGGCGAGGGCGTTGGCGCGCACGTAGGGGCGCGCGTCGGCGAGCGCGCCGCAGAGCGCCGCGGCCGCGCGCGCGGGCTGGCTGGCGCGGCCCGCGGCGCGCCCGATCGCGCCCGCCGCGTTGCCCGCCACGGCGGCGTCGGGGTCCTTGAGGAGCGGCTGGAGCAGCGGCAGCGCGTCCCGGTCGCCCACGGCGCCGAGCGACCAGACCGCGTTGGCGCGGACGCCCGGATCCGGATCGCCCGCGAGCTTGCGGAGCGCGGCGGCGGCCTCCGGGTGCCCGGCGAGCGCCTCGGCGATCTTGCGGCGGTCGTCGATCGGCGCCGCCGAGGCCATCCGCGCGAGCGCGGCGCCGGCGGCCTCCCCGGGCATGCGGCCGAGCCCCTCCAGCAGCGCGTCGCGCGCGGCGTCCGGCGCGCTCGCGACGGCGGCCGCGACGTCGCGGGCGAGGCCCGCGCTGCCGCCGTCCTTCGCGCCCTTCGCGTCGTCCGGGACGCGCGACAGCGCGCCCGAGAGGGCGATGCCGAGCGCGCCGCGGTCCTGCTCGGCGGCGACGGTGAGGCGCTGGAGCAGCGCGCGCGCGCTCCCTGGGCCGGCGACGCGGGAGAGCGCGATCGCGGCGCGGAGGCGCACGTCGGCCGACTCGTCGTCGAGCGCCGCGAGCAGCGCGGCGTCCACGGCGGCGCCGAGCTCGCCGGCGGCGCGCGCCGCGCCGAGCGCCTCGATCACGGCGAGGCGGAGCGGCGCGGAGCGGGCCTTCGCGAGCGGCAGCAGCACCCCCTGGGCGCGCGGCGAGCCGGTGCGGCCGAGGAGCTGGACGAGGGCGAGCTTCTCGTCGGGCGGGGTCGCCGGGTCGACCAGCAGGGCGCGCGCGGGGTCGACCGCGCGCCCGTCGGGCCGCGCGGGATCGAGCAGCGCGGTCGCGGCGCGGATCGCCTCGCGGCGGACCGAGGGATCGGCGTCGCCGAGCAGCTCGAGCACGCTGGGCAGCGCCGCGGGGTCGCCGAGCGCGCCGAGGGCGCGGAGCCCGTGCCGGAGCGGGACGACGCCGCGCTGCATCGCCCGGACGATGGCGGGCAGCCCTTCCCTGGCCTTGAGCTCGCCGAGCACGAGGGCGGCGCCCGCCGCGGTGTTGGCCGACGGCGCGGCCGCGAGCGCGGCGACGAGCGCGGGGACGGCGGTGCCCTTGCGAGCGGTCGCGCCGCCGGCGGGCGGGGGCGCGGGAGCGGGCGCCGCCGGAAGCGCGGGGGTCGCCGCCGCCGCGGGGGTCGCCGGCGGCGCGGGGGTCGCCGCCGCAGGCGCCGCCGCCGCGGGCGCCGCCGCCGCGGGCGCCGCCGCCGCAGCGGGCGTCGCCGGCGGCCTCCCGGCGGTGACGAGCGCGTCGCGGACCGCGGACCGCGGCGCCGCGGGGTCGTCCTTCGCGAGCGCCGCGAGCAGCACCTTCACCGCCGCGTCCGAGCCGATGCGGCCGAGCGCCCGGAGCGCCGCCTCGCGCACGTCGTTGCTCGAGGTGCCGCTGTCGGTCGGGCGCGCTCCGAGGAACGCGCCCGCGGGCAGCGGCGACGCCGCGACGAGATCGGCGATCGCGGACGTCGCCTCGTCCGAGCGCAGCCGCCCGAGGGCGGTCACGGCCTCGACGCGGACGTCCTGGGACGCGTCCTGGAGCGTGAGGATGAGCGCGCTGACCGCGCGCGCGTCGCCGAGCTCCCCGAGCGCCCGCGCCGTGGCCCGGCGGACCTCCGGGACCGAGTCCTGCACCTTGCCGATGAGCGGCACGACGGCGCGCGTGTCGCCGATCCGGCCGAGCGCGCGCGCGACCTCCGCGCGCACCTCCGGCGCGGTGTCGTCGAGGTGGCCGAGCAGCGGCGAGACGGCGTCCGGGAGCCCCGCCGCGCCCATGGCGGCGGCGGCGGCGAGGCGGACGTGCGGGTCGGGATCGCCGAGCACCCGGCCGAGGGCGACGACCGAGCGGTCGGTGGGCGCGGCGCGGATCACGTCGCAGGCCGCGAGCCGCAGGCGGGCGTCGCCCTCGCCGAGCCACTCGATCACGAGGTCTCCGGCGCGCGGCATCCGGAAGCGCACGGCCGCCCCGGCGAGGTGCAGCCGCACCTCGACGTCCGGGTCGCTCATACCCTTCTGGATGAGCGCGATCGCCGTCTCCGGGGCGAGCTCGCCGACGCGGGTCGCGGCGAGGCGCCGCTCCGAGACGTCGCCCGACGTGAGCGCGCGCGCGATCTGCTCCGGCACGTTGGGCCAGAGGAACGCGGCGGCGTCCCCGGGCGGCGCGAGCGCGGCGGCCGAGGCGGCGACGACGAGCAGGACCTGCGGGAGCCGGCGCAGCGGCGAGACGGTACGGCGCACGACCCGAGCGTAGTACAGCGGGCGCGGCCGCGTCATGGCCGTTCCAGGCGGCCCGGTCGCCGCGGGGCGGGGGCGTCGGGCGGGCCGGATCGCCGGAGCTCCGGAGCGAGCGCGTCGCCGCGCCTCGGGCCGCGCCGGCCTCCGGGCGCTCCCGCAACCGTCCTCGGCGTGCAACAGTCGAGCGAGGTGCCCGACATGACTCCCTTTTCCGTTCTCGACCTGTCTCCCATCGTCCAGGGCGGAGACGCCTCCCAGGCGTTCCGCAACACGCTCGACCTCGCCCGCCACGCCGAGCGGCTCGGCTACCGTCGCTTCTGGCTGGCCGAGCACCACAACATGGGCGGCGTGGCCAGCGCCGCGACCGCGGTCGTGATCGCGCACGTGGCCGGCGGCACGTCGACGATCCGCGTCGGCGCGGGCGGGATCATGTTGCCGAACCACGCGCCGCTCGTGATCGCCGAGCAGTTCGGCACGCTGGCGTCGCTCTTTCCGGGGCGCATCGATCTGGGCCTCGGGCGGGCTCCCGGCACCGACCCGGTCACCGCCCGCGCGCTGAGGCGCAACCTCTCCGGCGACGTCGACAGCTTCCCCCAGGACGTGCTGGAGCTGATGGGTTACTTCCGCCCGGCGGAGCCTGGCCAGCTGGTGCAGGCCGTGCCCGGCGCCGGCCTCGACGTGCCGATCTGGATCCTGGGCTCCAGCCTGTTCGGCGCGCAGCTCGCCGCGGCGCTGGGGCTCCCGTACGCCTTCGCCTCGCACTTCGCGCCGGGCCACATGGCGCAGGCGATCGCGCTGTACCGCCGGGAGTTCCGCCCCTCGGCGCAGCTCGCGCAGCCCCACGTCATGCTGGGGATCAACGTGTTCGCCGCCGACACGGACGAGGAGGCTCGCCGGCTGTCGACCTCGCTGCAGCAGGCGTTCGTCAACCTGCGCCGCGGCCGGCCGGGGCCCCTGCCGCCGCCGATCGACGGCTTCGAGCGCGAGCTGAGCCCGATGGAGCGCGCCGGCCTCGATCAGGCGCTGTCCTGCACGGTCGTGGGCTCGCCCGAGGCCGTGCGCCAGGGGCTGGCCGCGTTCATCGCCCGGACCCGCGCCGACGAGCTCATGGTGAGCTCGTCGATCTTCGATCATGCCGCGCGCGTGCGCTCGCTCGAGATCACGGCCGAGGCGCGCGACGAGCTCGCCCGGGCCGGGTGAAGCGCCTCGCCGGCGGCGCGGGCGCGCGCCCGGCTCGGCGCCTCACCCCGGGTCGATCCGGTAGATGCGCCCCGTGTTGAACATCACCACATAGATCTCCCCGGCGGCGTCCTCCCCGAACGAGGACGGGAGCCCGTTCGGGCTCAGCGCGGAGGTGAGCTCGACGCGATCGGTCGCGGCCTTGCCGTCCCACACGAAGGAGAAGAAGCGGCCTGTCACGTAATCGGCATACACGTACCGACCGCGCAGACACGGGATCTTCGCCCCACGATACACATAGCCGCCGATGATCGAGCCCGCCTCGCTGCGGGGGTGCTCCACCGCGGGCGGGAGCCCCCGCGGCTTGCACGTCGCGCCCGGAGGATAGCAGTGGGCGCCCTCCATCGCCTCCCAACCGTAATCGTTCCTGCCCTGGCCAGGGCGCTCCACAAGGATCTCCTCCCAGCTCTTCTGGCCCACGTCGCCGATGTACAGATCCCCCGTGAGCCGGTCGAAGCTGAACCGCCACGGGTTCCGTAGCCCGTAATCCCAGACCATCGGATCGCCGCTGGTCATGTTGCCCGCCGGCGACTTGGTCGGCTGATCGACGTCGATGCGGAGGATCTTGCCGAGCTTCGAGGTGAGATCGGCCGCCGGGCTCGGCGATCGCGCGGAGTCGCCGATCGCGGCGTACAGGTAACCGTCCTTGCCGAAGGCGAGCATGCCGCCGACGTGGTTCCAGGCGCCGTGCTTCACGTCGACGAGCGACCGGACCGGCTCGGGGTGGGCGGTGTCCGCGCCCTGCGCCGCGCGCTTCCACTCCTCGATCACCACGTTGCCGCGCGGGGCGGACGAGTAGTGGAGCCAGAAGCGCCCGTTCTTCGCGTAATCCGGGTGGAAGGCGAGCCCGAGCAGGCCGCCCTCGGCGTTCGGCACCGGAAAGAACACGCGCGAGCGCACGTCGAGGAAGGGCGCCGGCTGGACCGCGCCGTCCTTGATGAGCCGGACGATCCCCGCCTTCTCGAGCACCACGAGGCGCGCCGGATCGCCGGGCGGCCCGGCGACGTACGTCGGCTGCTCGAGCCCGCTCGCGACGAGCGTGAGCTTCAGCGGCGGGACGCCGCCGCACTTCGCCGGGCGGGCGAGCTCCGCCGCGTTCGCCGGCGGCGGCGCGGGCGCGCCCTGCGCCGCGGGCGCGGCTTGCGCGGCGGCCGCGCCGTCCGCCGCGGCGGGCGCCGGACCAGGGGCCGCCGCGCCTACCTGGGCCGGCGGCGGGGACGCGTTCCCTGCCGCGGCCTGACCGGCGGCGACCCCCTCGCGGGGCTCTTCGGGCGGCCCCGCGACCTGCACGCGCCGGTCGCAGGCGGCTACACTGCCCGCGAGCAGGAGGCACCAGGCGGTCCGATGGCACGCTCTCATCAGCCAGATAGCGCGCCCCGCGCGCCGGGGGATCGATCTCTCGGGCAAGCCGGCACCTCCGCCTCCACCTTCATCATGAGCGGCCACCTCTGGCAAGCCGTGCTCGCATCGCTGCTGCTGGCGAGCTGCGGCGGCTGCGGCGCGCAGGAGACGCCCCGGGCCGATCGCGCCGCCGCGCCGGCCCCGCCCGCGCCGGCCCCGGTCGGCCCGCAGGCCGCGCGCGGCGCCGGAGCGGACGAGCGCCCCGCCGAGAGCGCGCCCGCGGCGCCCCAGGAGCCGCCTTGCAAGGACGGCGACACCGATCCTCACGATCTCCGCTGCACCGGCCTGTACAGCGACTTCGGCGCGCGCTCGCTCGCGGCGGGCGTCCGCGAGTTCAAGCCGGCCTTCGAGCTCTGGAGCGACGGCGCCGAGAAGACGCGATGGATCTACCTCCCTCCGGGCTCGACCATCGATGTCTCCAGGATGAACGACTGGATCTTCCCCGTCGGCGCCAAGCTGTGGAAGGAGTTCCGGACGCCCGCCTCCGCCGGCGCCCGCCGGCTCGAGACGAGGCTCCTCTGGAAGACCGCGGAGGATCGCTGGACGCGCGCCACCTACGCCTGGTCCGAGGACGGGTCGAGCGCGCTGCAGGTCAAGGCCGGTGTCCCCGACGTGCCCGGCGCGGACGGCTATGCGATCCCGGCGCAGGTCGACTGCATCCGCTGCCATGCGGGCAAGACCGATAACCCGCTCGGCTTCGAGGCCGTCCAGCTCGCCGCGCGGGGCGCCGGCGGCCTGACGTACGCCGAGCTGGTCCAGCGCGGCCTGCTCTCGACGAGCTCCGGCGGCCCGCTGCCGAGCGCGGGCGCGCTCGAGGTGCCCGGGACCGAGACGGAGCGGCGCGCCCTCGGCCTGCTCCACGCGAACTGCGGCGTCTCGTGCCACCATCCGCTCGGCGTCGCGACGCATTTCGAGATGCGCCTCGACATCGACGCTGCCGGCCGGGTGGGCGACGTGCGCGGCACGCGCGCCTACCAGACGGCGATCAACCAGCCGGCGAAGCTGCGCCCGCCCGGCGCGCCGCCGGGAGCGCGCTATTACCGGCTGAGGCCCCGCGATCCGGATCGCAGCACCCTGCTGCGCGCCATGGCCCGGCGCGACGCGCCCGGCGCCCCGCCCGAGCAGATGCCGCCGCTCGCGACCCGCCGCGTCGACGAGGACGCCGTCGCCGCTGTCCGCGCCTGGATCGAGGCGATGACCCCCGCCGCCGGCTACCCGCCGGCCGCGCCCTGACCGCGGCGCGCTGGCGGCGCCTTCGCCGGCCCCGGGTGGCTGCCCGCAGCCGGAAGGCCTATCCTCCGGCCATGCCGCCCGCTGCGCTGAAGAAGGCGCCCGCCACGGTCGCCGACCTCCTCGCCATCCCGGAGCCGGAGCGGTTCCACGAGATCATCGGTGGCGATCTCGTGCGCAAGGCCATGCCGAGCCCGCGCCACGGCAGCTCCCAGGCGCGCCTCACCATCCGGCTCGGCGGCCCGTACGATCGTCGCCCCGGTGGGCCGTGGCCCGGCGGGTGGCGCTTCCTGACCGAGACCGAGGTCCAGTTCGAAAGCAGCGAGATCTACCGCCCGGATATCGCCGGCTGGCGCAGGGAGCGGCTGCCCGAGCTCCCCAGGGAAAGCCCCATCCTCGTGCGACCGGACTGGGTCTGCGAGATCCTCTCGCCCTCCAACGAGCGCGACGACGTCGTGAGGAAGATGCGCACCTACAAGCGCTCGGGCGTACCTCATTATTGGCTCATCGATCCGATCGCCGAGACGCTCATCGTTTATCGCTGGACGGAGGACGGTTATCTCCTGGTCCTGGACGCCCAGGGAGAGGAGCGCGTCCGCGCCGAGCCCTTCGAGGCCGTCGCGTTCTCGGTGCACGGCCTGCTCGACGGCGACGACGACGGCTGACGAGCACGGGCGAGCGTCCGGCCCGACCGCGCCGGAGCCCCTGCGCGCGCCGTCGCAAGCCGCCTCCGGCCGCCCGGCTGCCGCCGTCCGAGGCGCTGGCCCGCAGGGCGCGCCGGAAATCGGTGAAGGGAGCGCGCCGGAAACGCCCGCGCGCGCCGGGCCGGGGTGATCGCGGCCGCCGGGCCTCATGCTCCCGGCGGTCGCAGCGCCGCGCGGCCCCGGCAGGCGCCGGCGCGCCGCGCGCGCGGCACCGGCGGACGCCCCGCCTCTGTCCGAGGAGCGCCCGCGACCGGGGGGAACACGTCACGTGAAGCAGCCGAAAGAGATCAAGAAGGCTGAGGGCAAGCTCGCGGTCCTGCTGCCGGGGCTGGGCGCCGTCGCCACGACGACCATCGCGGGCACCCTGCTCGCGCGGCGCGGCCTCGCCCCGCCGATCGGGTCGCTCACGCAGCTGGGCACGATCCGGCTCGGCCGGCGCACCGACCACCGCGCGCCGAGGATCAAGGATTTCCTGCCGCTCGCGGCGCTCGATCAGCTGGAGTTCGGCGCGTGGGACATCTTCCCCGACGACGCCTACGAGTCGGCGCGGCACGCGGACGTGCTCGAGCGCCGCCACCTCGACGCCGTCCGCGGCGAGCTCGAGCGGATCCGGCCGATGCCCGCGGTGTTCTACCCGCAGTATGTGCGGCGGCTCCACGGCACCCACGTGAAGAAGGGCGCGAGCAAGGCCGAGATGGTGGAGCGGGTCCGGGAAGATCTCCGCGCCTTCCTGCGCGACAGCGGCGCCGCGCGCGCCGCGGCCGTCTGGTGCGGCTCGACCGAGGTGCACATCGCGCCCGCGGAGGTCCACCAGTCGACGGCGCGCTTCGAGGCGGGGCTCGCCGAGGACCACCCGGCCATCTCGAGCTCCCAGATCTACGCCTGGGCCTGCCTGAAGGAGCGCATCCCGTTCGCGAACGGCGCCCCGAACCTCACCGTCGACTTCCCGGCCGCGTGGGAGCTCGCGCGCAAGCAGGAGGTCCCGATCGCCGGCAAGGACTTCAAGACCGGCCAGACCCTGATGAAGACCGTGATCGCCCCGGGGCTCAAGGCGCGGATGCTCGGCGTCGCGGGGTGGTTCTCGACGAACATCCTCGGCAACCGCGACGGCGAGGTGCTCGACGACCCGGAGTCGTTCCGGTCGAAGGAGGTCTCGAAGCTCGGGGTGCTCGAGCACATCCTGAGGCCGGACGTCCATGGCGAGCTCTACGGCAAGCTCTTCCACAAGGTGCGGATCGAGTACTACCCCCTCGGGGCGACGCCAAGGAGGGCTGGGACAACATCGATCTCGTCGACTGGCTCGGCTACCCGATGCACCTGAAGATCAACTTCCTCTGCCGCGACTCGATCCTCGCCGCGCCGATCGTGCTCGACCTCGCGCTGCTCCTGGATCTCGCGCAGCGCGCCGGGCTGAGCGGCACGCAGGAGTGGCTGAGCTTCTACTGGAAGAGCCCGATGACCGCGCCGGCCCTGTACCCGGAGCACGACCTCTTCATCCAGTCGATGAAGCTCAAGAACACGATGCGCTGGCTCATGGGGGAGGACCTCATCACCCACCTGGGCAACGAGTATTACGACTGAGGAACGCCGCTGCCGGAGCCCGGCCGTCGCGCGGCGGGGCTCCGGACGCGCCGGACGCGGCGCGCGCAGGCGCGGACGCGCCGGCCGGCGAGCCGCTCACTCCTTGGTGGCGCTGGCCGGAACCACCGCGGCATGTTCGGGCTCGGGGGGTTTGGGCTGCTCGGCCAGGTCCAGGTTCGCTTCCGCGACACCGCCATCACGCACGTGGGCCGACGTGGCCCGGCCCGTCGAGGTGAGGATGACCATGTAGGCGCCGTCCGGCAGATCCGTCGCCCGGTAGGTCCCGTCGGGGCCTGTCGTGGGATAGCGGATGTCGAGCCCGCCTTCGCCCTGGTTGCAGGCGACCTGGACCTGGATCCCCCGGAGCGGCTTCCCGCCGGACGTGATGCGCCCGCGGATCTCGCCCGAGCCCTTCGCGAAGAGCGCGAGGTTCTGCTCGACGTCTTGCCCTTCCTTCACGCCCACGTGCACCACGGTGCGCTGCGCCGTGTCGAGCAGCTCCAGGCGCACCACGACCGGCGGGAGCTGGTCGAAGCGATATCGCCCCTCGGCGTCGGTCACCGTGTTCACGAAGCCGATGCTCCGGTGAGAGGCCACGAGCCTCGCGCCGGCGAGCGGCTTGCCGTCGCTCCCGCGCACCACGCCGACGATGGTGCCGCCCGTGGACATCTTGAGCTCGATCGGCGCTAGATCGTCGCACGCCGAGACCTGAACGCCCGCCGTCGTCGTGGCATAGCCGCCGCTGTACCCGCGGACCAGGATCTCGCCGCGAGGGACGTGCTCCAGCCGGAAGGTGCCGTCGAGATCGCTCTGCGCCTGGCTCGCGGCATCCATCGATGCCTGGCTCACCGCGCCCGCGGCGTTGCGCGACTCCGCGTCGAGGAACACCCCTGCGAGCGGCGCGCCTTTCTCGTCATGAACCGTCCCCGTCAGCGTGCACCCGCCCGAGAGCGTCAGATCGACTTTGTGGGTCTCGCCGGCCCTGGCATAGACGAGCTCGGAAAATGCGGGCGCGTAGTCGGACGCGGTGATCCTGAGGAGCACCGGCCAGGCCGGCATCTGGTCGAGGCGGAAGGCGCCGTCCGGCCCCTCGAAGCGCTTCGACAGGAGGGGCGCAGGCGCCGCCGTGCTGTCGGGGGCCATCGTGACCACGTCGACGGTGAACCGCGTGATCGGCTCCTTGCGCTCGTTGTAGACATGCCCCTCGACGATCCCGCTCCTCGGGAGCATGAGGGCGACGTCGTGACCGCTGTGCGCGATGGCGAGCGTCGGGCCGTATCCCTCTTTGTTGCCAACGAGGTTGTACGAACCGTTCGGGACACGGAGCTCGAAGCGCCCGTCCTCGTCGCTCTGGACGGAGGCCGCCGTGGTCGGGAAGTTGCCGGCGACCTCGTACGTGGTCGCGGCGACGGAAGCCCCGGCGAGCGGGACGCCGGTCATGTCGTAGACCGTCCCGGAGATCGACGCCAGCTCGGTGGCCTGCTCGGCAGGGTGCGGGGCGGGGCGCTTCCACTGCGCTCGGTTGACGTAACCCGATCGCTTCTGTGCGGACGCCGGCTCGGGCCGCGCGGTCTGGGGCGCTTCGTGCTTCGGCCGGAAGAACAGGACGGCGACGAGGGCGAGCGCCGCGAGCATGCACCAGAGCGGCCATCGTCGGGGAGTGTCGTGACGCAAGACAGGGGGTTGCATGAGAATGTCTCCATCGAGTCATGGTGTGGGGGGCTGCGGCGCTCGCAGCGATGTCACAGCCAAGGCGGAGCGGGGCGCTCCACAGCGGCTCCCGCTCGCCCTCGGGGCGAGGCGACGGCGGACACGGGCAGCGATCACCGGCGCATCGAGGGGGCCTCCGGGGCCGGTTCCGCCCGGCCCCGGAAGCCCTCCCTCATCGGACGTCGGCGCGGCGCGGCGCGCTCTGCATCATGTAAACACGACGGACAGGGCACCCAAAAACGAGAAGTTAAGGCTCTGAAGGATGCCGACCGCGGATGGCGTCCCCGTCGCCGACTCGCCCAAGATCATGATGACGTTTGAGATGGGGGTGGCGGGAAAACCCCCGACAGCGCCCTGGAATCCATTACAGATGGGGGTGAAGTTATCGCCGGCGTACATGACGCTGTTGATATTCCTCGTGATGTTTCCCGGCACCGCAAGGCTGCCCATGCAGCTCGGGAAGGTAAACGTCGTCGCCTCCAGAACCTGGCAGATGCGCGTGCCAAAGCCCGCCAAAGACGCCGGGGGCGCCCAGAGCAGGTTGTACGCGCATGTCCCGTTCGGGGCCAGCACGGGATTGGCGCCGTCCGGGGCCACGAACATGAACGTCCCTGTGCCCGACGGCGCCCCTTCGATGGTGATGGCGTGCGGCCCAGGCGCGATCGCCATGGCGCTGCCCGAGATCGACATGACGGCGAGCGAGGCGAGGATCGTGAACTTCTTCATGAGGCAAACTCCTTGTGTTTCGTGCCCTGTGGAACGTGAATTCCCCGAGATGAGCGCGGGGCGATAGCTCCCTGACGAGAGCGGCAGATGCGCCAGCTCCCCTCTGGTCATGCAGTGTCTGAAGACCGCTGCGCGCCCCTGATCTCCGGCGAGGAGCTCGTGCGAACCCACGGTAAGCCTCGCCCCCTGCCATCGACCTCGCGACGCGCGGCGCTCTCCGGAGAGGGCTCGGCGAAGCCAGGCTCTCTCCAGAATACGCCCCGATTCTACGCGGCTCTCCTGTCGACTCGAACAGGATTTCCTCGAATCGGCTTGGATTGACGGTACCGCATCATTTCTCGCAGAGCAAGCTCGGGAGAAAGAAACAAACTCTCAAAAACAATCAACATCCACGCGGACGGCACACCACGACTCGGGCGCTCATCTCAGCTGTAATCGAAGAGCACAATCCTAGAACTTCCGCAAAACACGGCATGCGCCGTCCGACCGGGGTCGCGAGCGCCACGGCCCGCGCGCTCATCGCAGCTGTAATCGAAGAGCACAATCCTAGAACTTCCGCAAAACGCGGCGTGGGTCGTCCGACCGGGGTCGCGACCGTTCGTCGGGAGCATGTCAATCACGCTCATCGCCGCACATCGAGCGACACGGAGCGCGCAAAGGCCTCCCAGCGCGGCCCGCTCCGGGCGAAGGGCGCTCTGTCCGGCACGGGGCCGGGCGCCCTGGTCGACCAGCACCCGCGCGCTACATGCTACGTGTTGCGGAGCCTGAGGGCAGCCGGGCCGCCCGGCTCCTGCCGCCGCGGCCGATCGGGGACGAGCCGCTCGAGGAGCCGGGAGATCCACGGCGTGAACGGGAGAAAGAGCAGCGCTCCGGCCGTGATGGTGGAGCTGCCGACAACGCCTTTGAACAGGAAGCGTGCACTCCCCGATTCCAGCGCTCGACCGCCCGCACGCCGGTATTTTCGCGCCTTCCCGCGCTCCGGGGCGCGGGCGATCCGCGCCCGCGTCGGCGCGCTGAGGCAGCGCCCCCTCCGCCCGGAGGCGCCCCCCACAGGGGGGAGTCGTCACGGGAGATCGGAGCGCGCCGGAGCGCAGGCGGTGGTGGGATGGCCCGCGGCGCCGACGCTCAGGGCGCGAAGGACACGTCGAGCGTGTACGGGCCGGCGTCGGCCTGGGACCAGAAGCCGTCGACGACGATGAACACGGGGACGCCGCCGGTCACCTCGAGCGCGAGCGTCTCGATCGCGGGCGCATCGCCGACGCCTGGCCCCTCGGCGTCCTCGCATGTGAGCTCGGAGCTCGCCCACAGGCAGCTCGACCTCACGGACAGGGTTTGATCGGTGACGGAGGACATCACGAGCGTGAGCGTGCCGTCCGCCGGGGGCGTGAACCGGTATACGTCCTCGCGCGTGTCCGGCATGGAGCAGTCGCCCCGGAGGGCGATCGTGCCGGTCCGCGTGTCGCCGGTGTTCACCCCGAGGATGGCCTCCCGCGCGCCCTCGCAGACCGAGGAGCAGTCGTCGGCGCAGGCGCCGAAGGCGTCGGGGTCGTCGCACTGCTCGGGCCGCGTGACAGCGCCGTCGCCGCAGATCGCCTGGGTGAACGTGGAGCGCAGCGTGTACGGGCCCTCCTCGCCCGGCGCATGCGCGTCGACGACGATGTTCACCGGCTCGCCGGGGCCCAGGGCGACGTCGATCGCCTCGGCGCCCCCGCCGGCGGCGGGCTCGGCGCACGCGAGCTCGGTGGTGGGGTCCTCGCACGCGCCGCGGGCGTAGAGCCCCTGGACGGTGTCCGACTCGAGCACGACCGAGAGCGTGCCGTACTGCTCCTCGGGCGGGACGAACAGGTACACGTCCTCGCGTCCGCCGCCCGTGCAGTCGGCCTTGAACGCGCTGGTGCCGAGCGAGGTGTCGCCCGAGACCTCCGACGGCAGGGGCGGCGCGGCCGCGCAGGTCTCTGCGGCGATCGCGGCGCAGGGCTCGCCGCAATCGTCGTCGTCGCAATCGACGGCCGCGTCGCGGTCGTTGTCCTCGCCGTCGGCGCAGCTCGCCTCGTAGATCCGGCAAAGGCCGGTGAGCGTGTTGCACCTGCCGCGCGTCGGGCACTGCGCGTCCTCGGTGCACGCCGGCCGGCAGCTCAGCGTCCCGTCGGTGGCGGGGACGCAGGCATAGCCGGGGCGGCAATCGCTCGAGGTGGCGCACGCCCCGTAGCAGAGGCGCCCGTTGCTGCCGGATTCGATGCAGGCGCCATCGCCGGGGCAGGTGCCGCCGGTGTGCTCGCACGAGCTGATGCAGTAGCCGGCGGGCCATCCGTTGATGTCCTCCCGGTTGCAGAAGTTCCCCGCGCACATCGCGTCGTCGGTGCAGGCGGCGCCGTCGGGCCGGTCGAGATTTTCGCCGGAGCCGCCCGCGCCAGCGTCACCGCCCGCGCCGCCGCTCTCGCCGCCGGAGCCGCCCGCGCCGCCGCTCTCGCCGCCGGAGCCGCCCGTGCCGCCGATGCCGCCGCCGGAGCCGCCTGTGCCGCCGGAGCCGCCGGAGCCGCCGATGCCGCCGCCGGAGCCGCCTGTGCCGCCGATGCTGCCGCCGGAGCCACCTGTGCCGCCTGTGCCGCCGCCGGAGCCGCCTGTGCCGCCGCTAGAGCCGCCTGTGCCGCCGATGCTGCCGCCGGAGCCACCCGCGCCCCCGACGCCGCCGCCGGAGCCACCGGTACCGCCCCCCGAGCCACCGCTCCCGCCCGTGCCACCGGAGCCGCCTTCGCCGCCCGCGCCGCCACCGCCGCCGGAGCCGCCTTCGCCGCCGGAGCCGCCCGTGCCGCTCCGTCCGCCATCACCGCCGGAGCCCCCGAGGCCTCCGGCACCACCGACGCTGCCCGCGCCGCCGTCGCCGCCCCGGCCTCCGCCCCCCGCCGCGCCCGCGCCGCCCTCTCCGCCCGTTCCTGTGCTCGAGCTCGGGCTGCCGTCGTCGTCCCCGCACGCCGCGGCGCTCGCCGTCAGCCCCAGCATGAGGAGGCAGGTCGTCCATCGTAATCTCATTCTGTCGCTCCAGGGAAAGGGGGACTCGCCCGTCGATGACGCGGCGTGACATCTCACCCGCGCGGCGCCATCTTCGGTGCAACCGCCTTTCGTGGGAAGCCCCCACACGCGCCGCTTTCCGGCTCCCTGATGCCGTCGAGACGCCGTCGCGCTCCCGCCGGAGCGCGCGCCCACCGCTCCTTCGCGGGAGCCCGTCTTCCCGTGTGCCGTGCAGGCATGCGCGCGTCGAGGGGTCGACTCGACCTCCTCTTCGCGCTGCGCGCGACGCGACGATGGCCGCGTCGCGGCGGCGGGCGCGCACGGTCGCCCGCCGGCGGCGGCGTCACTGCCAGCGCAGGTGCACGTCGACGACCGCGCCCGTCCGGGTCGCGGCGCCCTCCGAGAACGTGAACGCGGCGCGCTCGATCTCGCAGTTGCCGCGCCCGTCGCAGCGCCGGTCGCGCCCGTACGACAGCTCGATCGCGACGACCCCGCGCGACGCGAGCGGCTCGAGCTCGCCGGCGCTCGAGGCGCGGTTCGCGTCGCGGTCGCTCCACAGCACGAGCCGCGACCACGCCTCGTCCCGCGCCGTGATGCGGCCGTCACCGTCGGAGTCGAGCTCGCGGAGCGCGGTGAACCCGTTGTCCGCGCGCGCCCCGCTCGCGAGCACCGTCGCCGAGCCGAACAGCTCCGCGCCGCCGTCGATCGCCCCATTGCCGTCCCGATCGAGCGCGAGCCACGGCGTCGCCGCGGTGGGCCAGTCGGTGGCGATCGTGGCCCCGAGCCCGCTCAGATCGAACGCGCCGGTCATCGCGGTCAGGTACTCGACCGGACGCTGATCGAACGAGAGCACGAGCGGCGTGCTGACGCTGCTCGACTGACACCCGGTCCAGGTCGGCACCCCCTCCACGTCCTCGCACAGCTCGTAGCCGCCCATCCCGTGGGCGGTGCAATTCCGGGACTCGCCGATCGTGCACGCCGCCTCGGCCTCTCCGCCTCCGGACGTGCCCCCGCCGCCCCCTTCCCCCTCATCGGCCCCTGCGCCTTCGAGCGCGCTCTCATCGCTCCCCTCCCCATCCGGGGAGATCACCTCTCCGGCACACCCGGCGCCGAACGACACCGCCGCGACGAGCAGCGAGAGCGAGAGAAATCCCATGGAGTCAAAGCGAATTCGTCTGGAGTTCGTGTTCATGGCACAGCTCCGGAGCAAGCCATGCGCCAGCCTCTCCGCGGCTGCGTACCTCGCTGATTTCCCGGCCATCGAAGGAGCCGCGAGCGTCCCCGCCCCCCGAGATTGCCAACATGTGCCGTGCGCGCAGCGGGCCAGTGTGCCACGTGCGCCTCGATCTGTGCCGCTTCAGGACGGATGGAGTCGCAGGCGAGCGGCGCTCGCTGGGGCGCTCCCCGGCGCTACCCCCGCGGCGGCGCGTAGAAGTCGACGATCCGGATCGGCTCGGTCAGCCGCACGCGGACGCGCGAGCGATCCCCGCGGACGTCGCCGCCGATCTGGAAGCTCGTCGCCGGATCCATCTCGATCGTCACCTCGTCCACGAAGTAGTCGAACACCGTCTCCAGGTCGTCGAACTCTCCGTTCCAGATGCTCGAGAAGTTCCGCACGAACGTGAACGGCGAGATCATCGACACGCGCAGCTGCATCCGGTCCTGGCGATCGTCCGCGTACGGGAACATCCGGAAGCCGAAGCCGTAATAGGGGATCGTCGACAGCGCCGCGATCTTCGCCGGACCCTCGTAGATGACGCCGCCCTTCTTGATCGGCGCCCCGAGGATCGTCCCCTTCTCGCCGACGCGGATCGCGTCGTTGCCCTCGTTGATGATGCGGCAGTGCGGCGTGCGCCGCACGAGGTAGCTCGGGATCGTCCGCGTCGTCGCGGCGACGGCGTACGCCACCGGCCCCGGCGCGAGCCGCTTCAGCGGGCCGCGCGCGAGCGCCGACTTCACCGCGTTGTAGTCGCGCAGCATCACCGCGTCGATCCCGAAGCCGCAGAACGGCGACAGGATGTCCTCGGCCTCCACGAGCCGCAGGTTGCGGCTCCCGGCCTCGGCGCGCAGCCGCTGGAGATCCACCGCCAGCCCGGGCTTCGCGCCCGCGCCCCCGGACGCGCCGAGCACCCACGCCAGCGAGTTGCCCGTCCCCAGCCGGAGCAGCCCGAACCGCGGCACCGGCAGCCCGCGCCGCTTCGCCTCGTTCACCACCGCCGTCACCACCACGGTGAACGTGCCGTCGCCCCCGCCCGTGAGGATCGTGCCGTAGCCCCGGTCGACAAGGATCCGCGCGATGCCCTCGCTCTCCTCCACCCGCCGCGACACGAACAGATCCCCCGTGTCAAGGATCTGATCGAGCGTCTCGATCACCTCCGCCGTCACGCTCTTGGCGTTGCCGTTCACCACCACGGCAATCCGGCTGCTCGCCGCGCCCCGCGGCACATCGCCCGGACGACGCGACGCATCAGCGGCCTGGGAGACGTCATCGGGGCCGCGACCGGCGGGCGGAGAGGTCATGCACCGCGATCTACCACGACCGACCCCCGCGCTTGGAGATCACGCGGGCGCCGGCGCCGGCGCGGGGGCCTCGCTCGACCGGAGCGTCGGGCCCGCCGGGATCTCGCTGTAGGCCAACGTGGCCAAAACAGCGCCCCCCCGGCGATCGCCGCTGTCCGAGAGAGGCCCAAGCATGCGATGCTCATGGGTTTTGGCTCTCGGGCCGATCTTGGGTCATGCTGACCAACGGGAAAGCGAGGAGCCTCCCCGAAACATAGTGGACGGGGTGGTCGATTTTTTGGTAAGGCGACGACCTGGCGAGCCAATTCGGCTTGACAGCCGTGCGGGTCTTTCCCCCGCGCGGGCGGCGCGCGCTTGTGGCGAAGGGCCGCGACGATCTCGTACCCAGCGGGGGACGCAGCGACATGCCGAAGATCACAAAGCAGGGCAGCTCCGAGAAGGCGACGGGCACGAAGAAAAAGGCCTCTTCGAGCGCCAAGGGGGGCGCTGAAGCTCAGCTTGCGAAACCCGTGAATCCGGTAATCAAGGAAGACTCGAAATCCGCGTCGAGCGCCTCGAAGCGTAAGCTCGGCCTCCGCGGCGCTGCGCCCTGGGCTGCCCGGCACGCCGCGAAGCACGCCGCCGAGGCGCGGGCACGGGCCGCCGAGCCGGCGCCCCCCGGCAGCGCCCGGGCGACCATCCGCGTGCCCAGCGGCGCGGAGGAGATCAAGGCGAAGATCGCCGAGCTCCACAACCAGACCCAGAAGATCCGCACGCTCCGCAAGCGGCTCGACAAGGGGTTCTTCGATATCGGGGTGGTGCTCGCCGAGATCCAGCAGCAGGAGCTGTATCAGGCGAAGGGCTACGGCTCGTTCGAGGCGTTCCTCGAGCGCGAGATCGACCTCGGCAAGCAGACGTCGCTGCGCCTGATCAAGGTCGCCCACGTCTTCCAGCGCGAGGTGGCCCTCGACTACGGCATGGACCGGCTGTTCGTGGCGCTCGCCGCCCTCGAGGGCGACGCGGTCCCCAAGCCGGCCCCGTCCGCGATCCCCTCGGCCCCCGGCTCCAAGCCCCCCCTCCCGCTCAAGCCCCCCATGCGCATCGTGGGCTGAGCGGCGCTCACCCGCTGCGGAGACGGGCCCACCTCGACGTTTTCGGTGCTCGGCGTACTGGTGTACGCCTGCGCGCCGAAAACGCCGATCTGGGCCCGTCTCCTGTGCGGGTGAACGCCGCTCGGTGAGGCCCGTCAGCTCCCGGCCCCGCGGGGCGGCAGTGAGCTCGTCGCGGGGCGAGACATGGGCACCGGCTCTGGGATGAAGCGGGGGAGCCGCACGCGGACCGTCGTCCCCTCGGCCGCGTGCGTGCTCACCTCCACCCGGCCCGCGTGCTGGTCCACGATCTTCCGGACGATCGCGAGCCCGAGGCCGGTGCCCGCCGCCTTCGTGGTGAAGAACGGATCGAAGATCTCGGCGAGGATCGTCGGGTCGATCCCGGGCCCCGTGTCCCCGATCGACAGCCACACCTCGTGCGCGTCCCCCGACGCGCACGCCCGCAAGACCCCGCCGTCGGGCATGACGTCCAGGGCGTTGACGACCAGGTTCAGGACGACCTGCTTGAGCTTCTCCACGTCGCCGAGCGCGAAGCAGTCGTCGGGCAGGTCGCGGACGACCTCGACGCGGTGGCTCGCGAGCGCCTCCTCCTCGAGGTCGAGGACGTCGCGCACGACGCGGGCCAGGTCGACGGGCTCGCGGTGCGGGGCGCGCGGGCGGGCGAGCTCGAGGAACTCGCCGAGCAGCCGACCCAGCCGGCCGATCTCGGCCTCGACGATGCCCACCCGCCGCTTCATGGGCTCGCGGATCGCCTCGTCGGAGAGGCGGTCGATGCCGCGGCTGAGCAGGTGGAGCTCCAGGACCGCGGCGTTGAGGGGGTTCCTGATCTCGTGCGCGAGCCCGAGGGCGAGCGGGGCCATGGCGTTCAGCGCCTCGGCGTCGGCGGCGCGCCGCTCGAGCGCGCGCCGCTCGGTCACGTCGATGCCGATGCCGTAGACGAGGTCGGTCCGGCCGCCGCGCCCGCCGCTGTGGACGCCGGAGAGGTGCCAGCGCACCCGGCGGATCGCGCCCACCGCGTCCCGGACGCCGACCTCGACCTCGGCGGCGGCGGCGTCGCCCTCGACGACGCTCTGGAACGACTGGTTGAACCGGCGCTGCTCGGACTCGTCGACCAGCGTCTCGCAGAACGGCATGCCGAGCGCGGCGTCGCCGCCCACCCCGGTCAGCGCGGACAGGCGCGGGTTGAAGAGGGCCACGCGGCCGTCGGCGTCCAGGCCGAGGATGAGCACGTCCGCCGCGTCGACGATCGCCCGGTACCGCCGCTCGAGCTCCTCCCGCTCCCGCTTCAGCGAGATCTTCTCGATCGCCTGGGCCACCGTGGAGATGAGCTCCTCGGGGCGGAACGACTTGAGGATGAAGGCGAAGGCGCCGGCGCGGAGGGCGGCCATCGCGGCGTCCACGGTCGCGAAGCCGGTCACGAGGACGATCTCGCCGTGGGGGGCGGTGGCGCGGAGCGGGGCGATGAGCTCAAGGCCGCTCGCGTCGGGGAGCTTGACGTCGACCACCGCCACGTCGAAGCCGTCGCGGCGGGCCGCCGCGAGCCCCTGCTTGCCGTTCGGCGCCAGGGCCACCTCCACGTCGAGCTCGCGCGCGCCCTCGAGGACGTCGCGAAGATTTCCGGCGAGGCTCGTGTTGTCGTCCACGATCAGGATTCGAGCGCGCACCTGGGATCTCCTGGTCGAGCGGTCCGGCGGGCGGCCCGATGCACGGGGCTGCCTTCCGCTGTGGGGTCTTTCCTGAGTTTTATGCTATGAGCCGCGACCATGCGGTTCGTCGATCAGTGCCGTCTGAAGGTCATCGCGGGGGATGGCGGCAATGGAGCGATCGCATTCCGGCGCGAGAAGTACATCCCGTTCGGCGGCCCCGCGGGCGGCGACGGCGGCCGCGGCGGGGACGTCGTCTTCGTGGGCGACGAGGGCCTGTCCACGCTACTCGACTTCACCTACGCGCGCACCCTCGAGGCCGAGCGGGGCGAGCACGGGATGGGGAGCGACTGCCACGGGCGCGCCGGCGCCGACCGGGTCGAGAAGCTCCCGGTGGGGACGCAGGTCTTCGACGCGGAGACCGGCGAGCTGCTCGCCGACGTGACCGAGCACGGCCAGCGGGTCGTGGTCGCCCGCGGGGGCAAGGGGGGCCGCGGCAACCTGCACTTCAAGTCGCCCCACGACCGGGCCCCCCGGCGCGCCGAGCCGGGGGAGCCGGGCGAGGCGCGCGAGCTCCGCCTGGAGCTGAAGGTGCTCGCCGACGTCGGCCTGCTCGGCTTCCCCAACGCCGGCAAGAGCACCTTCGTCGCCGCCGTCTCGGCCGCCCGGCCCAAGATCGGCGACTACCCGTTCACGACGCTGACCCCGACGCTCGGCATGGTCGAGGTCGGCGGCGGGGTGCGGGCGGGCGGGTCGAGCTTCGTCATCGCGGACATCCCGGGGCTGATCCCGGGCGCGAGCGACGGCGTCGGGCTCGGCATCCAGTTCCTGAAGCACGTGGAGCGGACGCGGGCGCTCCTCCACCTCGTGACGCTCGATCCCGGCGAGGGCCGCGAGCCGCTCGCCGACTACCGGGCGCTCCGCAAGGAGCTCAAGAAGTTCAGCCCGGAGATCGCCGAGCGCCCCGAGGTCGTCGCCCTGACCAAGGCCGACCTGACCGAGGTGCGCGAGGCCTACCCGAAGCTCAAGGCGCGGTTCGCGAAGGCGAAGGTGAAGCTCCACCTCGTCAGCGCCGCGACGGGCGAGGGCGTGACCGAGCTCATCCGTGAGCTCGCGGCGATCGCGCGCAAGCGCGAGGGGTGATCGCCCGAGCGCGGGGGATCTCTCCGCGCAGATCACAGGGTGTCCTCACGTGGGCTGTCCGTGCACATCGGCCGTGGATCCACGAGCGCGCGCCGTATGGACAAGACAGCGAAGTTGGCGTCCACTTCTCCTTTCGGACTCACGCGTCCTGCCAGGAGAGGAAGCCCGATGCGCTGGTCGATCGTCACCTTCAGCAAACCGTATGCCCTCGCGTGGTGTGTGGCCCTCTCGGCGGCGCTCGGCGCGAGCGGGACGGCGCGCGCCGACATCGTGCAACCGAACGGCACCACGGTCCCCGCGGTCCGCGAACGATTGAGCGACCTGCTCAACGGGTCGGACAACAACGACAACATCGACGAGATGATCGACGTCGTGGCCGACGCGGCGGTGGAGCCGCAGGTGTTCTCGCCGCTCTGCGGGTTCAGCGGCAAGTACATCGCCAAGGGCGGAGGCGCCAACTTCGCCGTCGGCTGGTACAACGTCGACGACGACCGCGCGAGCGACGATCCTCCGCGGTATGTCCCCGTGAACACCAGGGCCGGCCTCAACACGGCGGCGCCGGAGAGCGATATCCAGATCCTCTTTCCCTTCTCGACCGACCTGCCGCCGGAGGCGATGCGCGAGCTGACGGCGGTGTCGATCCGGGAGAACCCCGCGTACGCCGGCGGGCTGATCGGCTTCGCGCTGATCCCCAACCCGAACGGCACGGGCAACGGGGATGCCACGCAATACCATTACACCGAGCATCGGTTCAACGTGGAGTGTACGGCGTGCGCGACGCCGGGCCCGTGGTACTCGGACCTCATCTATCGATCGAACGAGCTGCTCAACACGTTTTACCTGGGCTTCGAGGATCTCGACTTCCGGAACGCCGCCGGCGCGGCGGGCGTCAACGGCAACGATCTCGACTACGAGGACTTCCTGTTCCGCTTCTCCGGCATCACGTGCCCCGAGGCCGGCCTGCCGTGCGAGGTGGACGAGAACGTCGGCGCGTGCCGCCTCGGGATCTCCGACTGCGACGCGCAGGGGGCGGTGATCTGCACGCCCTTCGTCCTGCCTGGCAGCCAGGCGGAGCAGTGCGACGGCGTCGACAACGACTGCGACGACGTCATCGACGAGGAGGCGCCCTGTCCGGAGAACCAGGTGTGCAACCGCGGCCGCTGCGTGGACCCCTGCGGGTCCGCGGAGTTCCCGTGCGAGCAAGGGTTCGTGTGCCAGCAAGGCCTGTGCGTCGAGCAGGCCTGCGTCGACGTGATGTGCGACGTGGGCGAGGTGTGCCGCGCGGGCGAGTGCAGCGCGCCGTGCGACGGCGTGGTGTGCCCGCACGACCAGGTGTGCCGCGCCGGGCGCTGCATCGATCCGTGCCAGGACGTCGTGTGCAACTCCGGCCAGGTGTGCGAAGGCGGCGTGTGCGTGCTCCAGTGCAACTGCCGCGGGTGCCCGACGAACGAGCGCTGCGACATGGGGAGCGGCCGGTGCGTGGAGGCCGCGTGCGCCGACGTCGCGTGCGACGAAGGCACGTATTGCCGCGAGGGCGCGTGCGTCGATGTCTGCGACGGGGTCGCGTGCCCCGCGGGCGAGCGGTGCGAGGCGGGCGCGTGCGTCGAAGCGCCGCCGCCGCCCACCACCGCCACCACGTCGATCGGCGCGGGGCTCGACACTGTCGCGTCGTCCGGCGCCGGCGACGGCTCGGGCGGGGCCTCCGCGTCGGGCGCGGGCGGGGCGCCGCCCGCCGGCGCGGGCGGCGGCGCTTCCGGGGGCGGCGAGTCGTCGGGCTGCGGGTGCCGCCTCGGCGCCGACACGCCCTCTGCGGGCGGCCTCGCGGCCCTGCTCCTCGCCGCCGGCCTCGGGCTCCGCCGCGGGGTGCGCCGCCGGCCGGCCCGCGGGCAGCGCGGCGCGCGCGGCGGCGGCGAGGTGGTCTGAAGGGCCGTGAGGTCGCGCGGGCGAGCAGGCCGCCCGCGCGCCCTCGCTCCTACGGGCGCTCGACGGTGAAGCTCGAGGTCTGGTCGTCGAAGTCGTAGCTGTCGAGGTTGGCGTCCGCCGTGATGACGCGCGACTCGGGCGAGTAGATGAAGAACAGGTCGTAGAGCGTCAGCGTGAAGCCGGCGGGGACGCGGACGGAGCTGATCCTCTTGTCCCATGCGCTGCCGATGAGGTATCTGCTGCCGACGCCGTAGAGGAGCGCGTCGCCCGAGAAGTCGGCGTGCTCGTAGAGGGCGACCACGTCCTCTTGCGGGTCCGAGGCGCGCGAGACGACCAAGCTCGAGATGACGTCGCTGAAGCCCGCGGCCACGAGATCCGTGTCCGAGGTGAAGACGCGCGCCTCGCCCTCGAAGTTGTGGTGGAAGAAGACCGTGACCCGGAGCCCGGCGGGGACCTCGATCGCGCTCGCGCGGTCGTTGCCGATGATCGCCATGTCCGCGAGGTTGTGGCGGCCGATCCCGAAGCTCTGCGAGACGCCGGAGAAGTCCGAGAGATCGTGGAGCACGACCTCGTCGTCGGGGTGGTCGGTGGGGCCGCTGGCGATCGTCGCGTCGATCCACGCGCGGTGGCGCGCGACGTCGACGCCGGCGAGCGACGCGTGCAAGTTCGTGCCGTTTTGGCCGCTCGAGGCCGAGAACACGGCGACCTGAACCCCGTCGACGAACCACGGGCCGCCGGAGTCGCCGCTCCACCCCGAGCCCGTCACGCCCGTCGCCAGGAGCTCGTCGTCGGAGCGCCGGCCATCGATGTGGACGATCGCCTTCTTGAGCGACGGCGCCATCACCAGCGGCGTGCCCTCGCTCCCCCAGCCGTAGACCGTCGCGTCCGTCCCGTCCACGGCCGGCCCCGCGGGGGCGAGCTCTACGACCGCGCCGCCGGCGTCCTCGGTCAGGTGGAGCAGCGCGATGTCGACCTCGGCCGAGGGCACCTCGACGGCGTCGACCTCGATGCGCTGGCCCTCGCGGTACGTGTTGCTGCCGATGCGCACCGCCGACGTCTCGCCTTCATCCGCGATGCAGTGCTGCGCGGTGAGCACCCAGCGCGGCGCGACGAGCGTGCCCGTGCACTGGTAGAAATCGCCCGTGTCCCCGCGCACGTCGAAGACCTGGACGGCCCAGGGGCTCGCCTCGGCGATCTCGCCGCCGATGATCTCGGACGACCGCGAATCGAGCGACTCGACCGGATCGTCCGGCTCATCTGCGATGGAGCAAGCCGTGGAGAGGCCCAACGCGACCCCGACGCAGATCGCGATACCCAGCTTATTGCCAAGCTCTTCCTTGTTCATTTCATCTCCGCATTGGTCACGTCCGGAGTATGCGGCGATGCCCGGGCCACGCCAGACGGCGTTCTGGAACGGCGGTGTTCGAGGAGTGGAACATCGAGCCGGCTCGATGCTCCATCCAGTGTGTCGGTACTCGTGCACCTCGCCGAGGAGGACTCGTGTCAGCCGATCACGGATCGCCGGACGTCGCGCCGAAGAGCTCGACATCGTCGATCACGACGGCGCCCGAGTCGGCCTTGCCGCGGCCGAGGAAGCCGTTCGCGCCGACGCCGTTCATCTCCGGGCTGAACGCGAGGCCGATGATCGACGCGAGCACGTCGTTCACGTCGTCGCCGGGGTCGAGCCCCTGGTCGATCGCCCAGCCGGGGAGCGCCACGTCGGCGAACTTGAGCTCGATGAGCTGCGGCTCGACGCCGAGCCGCACGTCCCAGCCGTGGCGGACGCCGGCGAGCCCGTTGCTCTGCGCGGGGCTCTCGACGTCGACGCGCAGCCAGCGCGCCGCGTCGGCGCGCGCCCGGAAGCGGACGCCCTCGAGCGGCGTCACGTCGACCGAGCCCTCGGCGAGGGGCACCGTGAAGTACACGTACTGGCCCCAGGCGTACGCCTCGTCGCGGAAATCGAAGCTCAGGAGCAGGCTCCGCGCGCCGCTGAGCGGCGCGTCCTGCGTGATGCCCTGCACCGCGCCGGACGCGTCGTTGGTGGCGAGCAGCGTGCCGAAGTACAGCTCGAGCGTGTCCGCCGCCTCGAAATCGTTGAGCCCCGCCGCGGTGAACGAGAAGGGCACGAGCGGCGTGTTGCTGGCGAACCGGCGCAGGCGCTCGCGCAGGATCGGCACCTCGCTCTTGAGGCGCGCGACCGCCGGCTCCCACGAGGCGAGGCCGGGCCCGAGCGGATCCTCGTCGACGGCGGCGCGGATCAGCGCCGCGTACTCGTCCACCTGCGCTTCGAGCTTCCCTTCGCGGAACGGCCCGTCGAGCAGCGCCTGGAGCGCGGCCTGGTAGCCCGCGGGGTCCTGGCTCAAGGCGCCGAACAGCGCGTCGCATCCCGGCACGCGCACCCGCTCGGCGCCCATGAACACCGGGACCACGGCGGGGCAGGTCGCCGGCGCCTCGGTCCAGCGGGGCACGTGGCCGAAATAGGTGCTCGCGCCGAGGGTCTGGTCCATATCCCACGGGATCAGGCGGAACTTGCCCGACGAGGGCTCGTCGTAGATGTAGAAGTTGTGGTTGTTGGCGCCGCCCGCGGGGTCGACGTAGAAGGTGGTGACCCCGTCCCAGTTCACGATCGCCTCGTCGACGGCCATGTAGCGTTGCAGCTGCTCGACGTCCGCCCACTGCGACAGCGCGGCGAGGCGCTCGTCGCCCTCGGCGGAGGCGAGCGCGGCGGCGAACGCGACGAAGCGCTCGTGCGTGGCCTCGTCCTCGTTCGTCTCGATGTGCTCCGCGTAGTAGCTGGCGTCGTCCGTGACCGGCCACGCTTCCTTGTAGAGGTCGCCGTCCGGCCCTTCGGGGAAATGGCTCTCCAGGAAGCGGCCGTCCACCTCCTCGACCATCGAGAAGAGCCCCTGCGGCTCGCCGTTCACGGTGAGCGTGGCCCACCCGCTCCTCGGGGCCGCGACGCCCATCTCCCGGTACAGGCCATAGGCGATGCGCTCGTGGAGCTTCGTCGGATCCCAGATCATCGAGTGGAAGTTCAGCCGCTTCTGCGCGTAGAACCGCTGGCCGTCGACGTACTCGTCGAACTTCACCTTCATGCTGAGCTTCGGGCAGGTGAGGTTTCCCTCCTCGTCGAAGCACATCTGTAGGGTGCCGTAACCGCCCTTGAAGCGCAGGCCGACGACGCCCAGGCTCTTGCCCTGGTAGCAAGCCTCGGCCTCCACATACTCCTCGTCGCGGGCGTTCTCCTTGAGCTCGGCCCAGCGCTCTTCCGGAAGGCGGAAGTCGAAGCGCAACACCGCGTCGGCCGCATACAGCTCATCCGCGTCGCGGTCGGCGAGCGTGGGGTCCGGCGGCGCGCACGGCGGCATCGGGGCCTCTCCGCCGGCCCCGCCGTCGCTCATGCCGCCTTCCCCGCCGGTGCCCGCCGCGCCCGAGCCTCCCCCGCCGGCGCTCGCCCCGCCGCCCCCGCCGGTGCTCGCCCCGCCCGAGCCTCCCGACCCGGCGCCGCCGGTTCCACCCTCGTCATCCCCGCATCCGGCGCCCGCCGCGACGGCCGCCACCACAAGCCATGTCCAACACGTAAGCTTCATGCACTCTCCTTCAACGGCTCCGAGCGTAAGCGTGCGCCTCGCGCGCGTCGATCCCCGATTTTCGCGTCGCGGAAGCGACGATGTCGTCGCCACGAGGCGGGGCTCGGACGTCCTGTAGCTCGCGACCGCGATCACCCGCGGTGGCGCGGAGCGCCCGAGGCCGCGGCCTCGACGGCGAGGCACGCCTCGAACCCCTCGCGGTAGCTCGGGTAGAGCAGCGTCATGCCGAGGGCGCGCTTGATCTTCGCGTTGTCCACCGCGCGATCGTGGCGGAGCGTCTCGTGGAGATCTTCCCGCGGCGCGCCGGCCGGCAGCGAAAGGCCGAGCCGCGCGCAGAGCCAGCGGACGACCTCGATCTGCGGCACGGGCGCGTCGTCCGCGACCACGAAGACGTCGCCGGGGGCGGCGCGCTCCAGGGCCGCGAGCGCGAGGCGCGCGAGGTCCTCGACGTGGATGCGCGAGACGACGTTCCTGCCCTGCCGATCGCCCTCGCCGGTCATGCGGAAGTCGCCGCGCAAGAGCCGCTGGTGCAGGCCGCGGCCCGGGCCGTAGATGCCGGCGGCGCGCAGCGCCACGGCGCCGCGCTCGCGGTACACGGCCTCGGCCGCGAGGCGCGCCGCGGCGCGCGGGCCGTCGGCCGACGTGGGCGTCGCCTCGTCGATGCGCCCCGTCGCGTCGCCGTAGACGGCGGTCGACGAGACGTACGCGATCGCGCGCGCGCGGCGGAGCGACGGCGCGATCGCGGCGTCGGTCGCGCCGTCGGGCGGGAAGGCGACGAGCACGTCCGCGCCGTCCGCCACGAGCCGGTCGACGGCCGCGGCGGTGAGCGCCGGCAGGACGCTCACCTCGATGCCGGCCTGGGCGAGCTCTGCGGCGCGCTCGGAGGAGCGCGTGGTCGCGACGACGCGGCCGCCGGAGGCGCGCCGCAGGCCGGCGACCACCGCGCCGGTGAAGCCGCAGCCGAGGACGAGGAGCGGGGGAGAGGGATCGAGCATGGTCGTTGCGCCCTTTACCAGGCTAGGCCCCCGAGTCGCCATCGCAACGCCTGCAGCGAGCGTTGCGACGACCCGACAGCAGGAATCGAGCGTTGGGGCGCTCTAGCACGCATTGCCCAGGCCGCTAGGATCCGCTCGCGACCGTGGGACATCAACATCACTTCCTGTCCAGGCTCGATCGCGTCTCGCTCCCTCACGTCGAGCTCGCGCTCACGCTCTACCGCGATCACGGCCTCGTCCAGTACCTCCTCCGCTGCGCCAGGCTCCCCGACGGCGCAGAGCGGGTCGCGATCTCGCTCGACGATCCCGCGCGCGGGCCGTTCCTCGTCGTGACGCGCGAGGGTCGCTTCGTGACCTGCCTCGGCGCCGGGATGCGCGCGGGCGACCTCCCGGTCATCACCCGCGGGCAGCTCGACGGGCTCACCGAGAAGGTCGCGGATCTGCGCGCGCGCATGGCCGCGGCGCGCGAGCTCGCCGGGCCGAAGGGGCACACGGCGCAGCTCGTCGACCGCATCTTCCACGCCGGCCCGGACCTGTCGCGCGAGGAGTTCGTGGGCATCTCGGCCTTCCGGCCGCTCTTCGGCCTTGCGAGTTCATCCGCCTCGTCCATGCCCGCTGGTCGCCGGAGGACACGATGCGGCTGCTCGCGCCGCTCCGCGAGCACTATCACCCGAAGATCCAGGCGCCCCGACAGGAAGGACCGCCCCGCAAGGGCCCTTGCCCGTGCGGGAGCGGCGAGAAGTACAAGCGGTGCTGCGGGATGACCGCGTGAACGGCCGGGCCGCCGGGCGGTGGAATGGCGACCGCGCTCTCAGGGCGGCGCGCGGCGCGGGGCGGTGGTACCCTCCTCGATGTGAGCCAGAGCGCCTACCCGGAGCACCATGCAGGCCGCCTCTTGTCCGTCGCGGAGTGGGCAGCGCTGCCGGAAGACCAGCCCGGCGAGCTCGTTGACGGCCGGCTGGTCGAGGAAGAGATGTCCGACTGCGTCCACGAGCTGGCCGTCGCCTGGCTCATCCAGATGCTGCGGGCCTGGGCCGTCCCGCGCGGTGGCCTCGTCTTCGGCTCCGAGGTGAAGTACGCCCTCAAGCCGCGGCGCGGGCGCAAGTCCGATGTGTCCGTGTTCCTGTCGCGCGCCCGGAAGCCCCCTGCCCGTGGTCCGGTGGGAATCCCGCCGGACATCATGATCGAGACCGTCTCCCCTGCGCCGCGCGATGAGCGGCGCGACCGCGTCGAGAAGCTGGAGGAGTACGCCGCGTTCGGGGTGCCCTGGTACTGGCTGCTCGATCCGCAGCTCCGCAGCTTCGAGGTCCACGAGCTCACGCGGGACGGGAGCTACGTGCGCCGCCTCGCCGCGACCGGGGGGCTGCTGCAGGAGGTGCCGGGCTGCGCGGGGCTCTCGCTGGATCTGGACGCGCTCTTTCGCGAGCTCGACGAGCTCGAGGCTGCAGAGCAGCAGGAACCACCGCCCCCGCCGGGCAGCGCGGAAGGCGAGGAGTAGCGAGGGCGGGCGGCGCGACCGCGACGCGCCGTGACCCGCGCTCTCACGAAGCGCGGGTCACGGGCGGCAGCCGCGGCGCGGGGACCGTCGGCCGACGTGGGCGTCGCCTCGTCGACGCCGAGGATCGAGGGCGAGCGCAGGACAGCGCAGCGTCTGGTAGCCTGGTCGGCGCGGAGCGGACGGCCGGGACGCAGCGTGCTCGCCGCCGCAGCGACGCTCCTCAGCGCATGGCGGTCAACGTCTTCATCTCCTACGCCCCCGCGGATCGGTCGCACCTCGAGGCGCTCGAGGCGCACCTCGCCGCCCTCAAGCGGCAGGGCCTGGTGAGCACGTGGCACCGCGGCCGGATCGGCGCCGGCGCGGTGCGCGACGCGTCGATCGCGGCGGAGCTCTCCGCGGCCGAGGTGGTGCTGCTCTTGGTGAGCGAGGCGTTCCTCGCCTCGGACAGCTGCTACGAGCGGGAGCTCGGCGCCGCGCTGGGGCGGCACCGCCGGGGCGCGGCGCGCGTGGTGCCGATCCTGGTGCGCCCGTGCGACCGGGAGGGCACCGCGCTGGCGGAGCTGGAGGCGCTGCCGCGGGACGGCGGGGCGGTGACGAGCTGGGCCGACCCGGACGAGGCCTGGACGGCCGTGGTCCGGGGCATCCGCGCGGCGGTGGAGGAGGCCGCCGCGAGCGCGCGGCCGGAGGCGGTGCCCGCGAGGGCCGCGCCGACGAGCGCGCTCGCCGCGACGCTGCGCGAGGCCGAGGAGACGATCCGCGCGATCGACAAGCAGATCGCCGCGGCGCAGAAGCGGCGGGTGAGGCTGAAGGCCGCCGGCGCGAGCACGGTGGAGGTGGACCAGGAGATCGTCGACCTCAGGCGCAAGCGCCGGGAAGGCGGCCAGCTGCACGTGGGCGAGGAGCTGAGCGAGGGCCGGTACCTGCTGCTCGAGCGGATCGGCCGCGGGGGGTTCGCGACGGTGTGGCGCGCGCTCGACGCGGGGCGGGGCGACCAGCCGGTGGCGATCAAGGTGCTGCACCCGAACCTCGCGGGCGACGAGGGGCGGCGGGAGCGGTTCTTCCGCGGGGCGCGGGCGATGGCGGAGCTCGATCACCCCGGCGTCGTGCGCATCCTGGAGCCGAAGGGCGAGGACGGGGGCTGGCACTACTTCGTGATGGAGCTCGTGCACGGCGAGGACGTGCAGAGCGCGGTCGTCGGGAAGCGGCTGCCGGCAGAGGGGGTGATCCCGATGATCCTCCGCGCTGGGGAGGCGATCTCGTTCGCGCATGGGCGGGGGCTCGTGCACCGGGACGTGAAGCCGGCGAACATCCTGCTCGACGGAGAGGGGCTGCCGCGGATCACGGATTTCGATCTTGTCTGGGCGCGGGACACGACGGGGGGCACGAGGAGCGGGGCGCTGGGGACGTTCCTCTACGCGGCGCCGGAGCTGATGCACCGCCCGCAGGACGCGGACGCGCGGGCCGACGTGTACGGGCTCGGCATGACGGCGGTGTTCTGCCTGCACGGGGTGGAGCTGCCGCCGATCATGATGCGGTATCCGGGGCGGGTGATCGAGCGGCTGCCGTGCGGCGACGCGGTGCGGAAGGTGCTCGAGAGGGCGATCGAGTTCGAGGCGTCGGAGCGGTACCCGGATGTGGAGGCGTTCTGCGAGGCGCTCAGGGGCGCCGTCGGCAGCGCGAGGGAGGCGCCGCTGGACGCGACGTGAGCCGCTGCAAACGACGGCGGGGCGTTCCCGCGTTCACCAAGCGATGACACGGCCGAGCCGGGCCAGACCGCCTCGGTCCCGGAGGCGCCTGAGCCGCCAGTCGAGGAGGTCCGGGCGTCAGTCCCAGCCAAAAGCCGCTCTAGGCTCAAGACCGGTCACCGGATGGATCTCGTTGGCTTCCGATGCGCGGGCCCGCCCGCCAACGAGATTGATAATCGATCTTCGACGCCCTCACCCGCCCGGCTTCCTCGTATACCGGTGCTTCACCCCCAGCGGGAAGTACTCCGGATCCCCCGCCGCCCGCAGCGTCACCCGCGGCGCGCGCTTCCCCGCCGGCACGTAGCTCCTGAACTCGCTGTTCAGCCGGACCAGGTGCTCCTCGATCGACCGCGCCGCGGCCTCGCGCCGCGCCTCGCTCTCCCCTTCCCCCGGCGCGAGCTCGACCACGACCGAGAGGTACGCGTCCCTGTCCGCGCCCTCGCGGACCTCCAGCACGAACTTCCCGGTCACCCACTCCTTCACGCCGGGCTGCTCGATGCCCACGACCACGTTCTCCGGATAGATGTTCGCCCCGAAATACGACACCGTGAAATCCGAGCGCCCGAACACGTAGACGAACGGCAGCTCCCGGGCGCCGCGCTCGCCGTCGAGCTCCCGCCGCGGATCGAAGCCGAAGCCGGCGAGCGCCGCCATCAGGTCCGCGTGCGCATAGACGCCCCCGCTGTCGAGGATCGCATAACGGACGAGCGGAACCCCGTTCTCGCCCGAGAAGAGCAGCATCCCCTCGCGCTGCTCGAAGAACCTCACCGCCGGGTCGTACTGCACGAGCGTGGGGAGCCGGTCCTGCCCGAAGAGCGCGCGCGCGGCGTCCGGCCTCCCCGCGAGGAACCGGCGGATCGCGACGCTGAGCGGCGTCTCGTTGCCCAGCACGCCGGCGTCCGCCGTCCCGTACAGCGACGCCGAGTCGTAGCAGGGCGACGTCGACCCGACGCGCTCGCCGACCAGGCTCCGCCACTCCTCGCTGAACACCTCGCCGGCCATCACGAGCTTGATCCGGAGCGGCGCCCAGTCGACCCCGCGCGCCCGCCCCGTGTCGATCACGTCCTTCAGGAACGGCGGATAACCGAGCAGGACGACCTGATCGAACGCCGGCCCCAGATCCATCACGACGCGGAAGATCTCGTCCTTGTTGTTGCCCGGCGTGACGACCGTGATCGGATATCCCTTCGCCGCGAGGTGGCGGCAGCACGCGGTCGTGTACATCCCGCCGACCCACGACCCGAGCGCGAAGCACACGACGGCGAGCGTGCGGCGCGCGTCGGCCCGGAAGCTGTCGTGAAACACCTGCTCGAAGCGCCGGGCCACCGGGAGCTCGTCCGCGACCGACCGCGGCCAGAACGTCGGCTTGCCCGTCGAGCCCGACGAGACGGCGACCATGTCGCAGGACTCGACGCGCCCGCCCCGGCACAGGTCCGCGATCGGGTGCCGGAGCACGTAGTTCTGCTTCGTGATCACCGGGAGCGCCGCGAAGTCCGCGGGGGTCCGGACCGCCGCCGGATCGACGCCGTGCTCGTCGAGGAAGCGCCGGTACGCGGGGACCGTCGCGGCGACCTCGTGGAACAACGCGAGCGCGCCGGCCGCCGGATCGACCTCGCGATGCCGCGACAGCGCCGCGTCGAGCGGCGTGCTCAGGAAGGCGTCGATGGCCGCCAAGACCCGCCTGGGTGCTGCATCCTGCATCGCGAGCTCTCCCTCCTTCGGACGTTTCACGGCGAGGCGCGCGGGCGGCGCGCGGCCTCCCGGCCCGCTCCCCTCCCCGCGGGCCCAGCTTACCTCACGCGCGGCCGGCGCTCCCCGCCCCCGCCTCGCCGGCGAGCGCCGCCGCGAGCGACACCTCGTCGGCGCGCCGCTCGTAGCCCGGCGGCGGATCGGACGGCGGGTTCGCGAGCAGCGACGTGATCACCGTCTCCAGCCACCGCCGCAGCGGCGTGTGCTGGAAGCCGAGCTCCGCCCTCGCCTTCGCTGGATCCAGCAGCGACATCCAGCGATCGCTGAACGGCGACATCGCGACAGGGTCGATGCCGCGCGCCCGGAGCGCGGCCGCGTCGACCGGCGCGAGGCGCGCCGGCGCGCCGAGCAGCTCGGCCACGAGCGCGAGCAGCTCCGCGAGCGTCGGCGTCTCGTCCATGCAGAGGTTGTACGCCTGCCCGAACGTCGACGGCACGAGCAGCAGCCTCACGATCGCCCGCACGACGTCGCCGCTGTACACGTGCCGCACGGCGTGCCCGCCGCCGTCCGGGACGAGCAGCGGGCCGCCGTCGAGCACGCGCGCGATGTAGCGCTCGAGGCGGCGGTGCGGGTCGCGCTCCCCGTTCACCATCGGGATGCGCAGCACGGTCGCCGGGAAGCCGTCGTCCCGGAAGGCGGCCGCGAGCGCCTCCTCGCAGCCGCGCTTGTTCATGCCGTAGGCCCACGCCGCGCGATCCTCCTCGCCCTCGGGCTCCGGGAGCAGCGGGCCGTCGTAGTCGCGCTCGCGCGACGGCCGCGGGCACCCCTCGCGCACGAGGTACACCGAGCCGGTGCTGATCATCACGTAGTGCCCGACGCGCCCGCCGGCGAGCGCCCGGGCCGCCGCGCGGCCGTCCGCGGCCGTGTACGCGGTGAAGTCCACCGCGGCGTCGAACTCGCGGCCCCCGAGCGCCTGCGCCAGGTCGTCGGCCGCGCGGTCGCAGCGGACCCGCGCGACGCGGTCGCCGAACCGATCGGGCGTCGCGCCGCGGTTCAGGAGGGTGACGTGGTGGCCCGCCGCGAGCAGGCGGTAGACGAGGAAATGGCCCATGAACCGGGTGCCGCCGAGCACGAGGACGCGCATGCGCGGCAACCTATCACCGCCGCGCGCAATGCGGACGACGCGCTCGCGGCGCTCGCGGCGCTCGCGGCGCGGGCGGGCGCCGGGCGGCCTCTCGCGCTCGAGCGGGATCAGGCCGCGCCCCGGCCGTGGTAGAGAGCGGTCCGTGCCGTTCTCCCACATCCTCGGCCAGGACACCGCGGTCGGCACCCTCGTGCGCGCGCTCGAGACGGGCCGCGTGCACCACGCCTACCGCTTCGAGGGCCCGCCCGGCGTCGGCAAGGAGCTCGCGGCCGTCGCGCTCTCGCAGGCGCTCGTCTGCACCGGGGGCGATCCGCTCGGCTGCGGCCGCTGCGACGCGTGCCGGCGCGCGGCCGCGCGCTCCGAGGGGCGCCCCGCGGCGCCGCTCCACCCCGACGTGCAGATCGTCGCGAAGAACTTCTACCCCGCCGCCATCATCGGCCGGAGCCGCGACGAGCTGACCGAGATCTCGGTCGACCAGGTCCGATCCATCGTGCTCGCCCACGCGTCCTACCCGCCCCACGAGGGGCGCGCGCGGGTGTTCATCGTCCGCGACGCCGAGGACCTCAGCGTCGGCGCCGCGAACGCGTTCCTCAAGACGCTCGAGGAGCCGCGGCCGGGCACCCACTTCATCCTGCTGACCTCGCGCGGCGACCGCCTGCTCAACACGATCCGCTCGCGCACCTTGCCCGTGCGCTTCGCCCCGCTCTCCGAGCCGATCGTCCGCGGCATCCTCCGCGATCACGGCGTGCCCGAGGAGCGGCACGACCTCGCCGTGGAGCTCGCCGCGGGCAGCGCCTCCACGGCGCTCGAGCTCGCGGACGAGGAGCAGACCGCCTCGCGCGACGCGTTCGTGAGGAGCATCCTCGCGGCCGCGGCCGCCCGCGACCTCGGGCCCGCCGTCGCGTTCGCGGAGTCGCTGGATCGCGACAAGGGCGCCCTCAAGGACGACCTCCGCGCGCTCAACGCGTCGCTCGCCCGCGAGGCCCGCGCCGCGGTCGCGGCCGATCCGCGCCGCGCCGTCGTCTCGGCCAGGCGCTACGCGGCGGTCTCGCGCGCCGTGGCGCAGCTCGAGCGCAACGCCTCGCCGAGCCTGGCGATGGCCTCGCTGATCGCGGAGCTGCGCGGGGTCATCGGCTGACGCCCGCCGCGTCAGCCCTCGCCGCCGCCGCCGAGCCGCTCGTACCCGCCCTCCTCGACGCGCCGCCCGACCCAGGCGTGGATGCGCCCCTCGCTCGCGAGCACCACGGCCGCGTCGTGCCCGCCGCCCTCGTACAGGGCGATGATCCCCGCCTCGCCCAGCGAGGGCGCGCCCTGCCCCAGGCGCTCCAGCGCCGCCGGCAGCCGCGCGCGCCGCCGCAGGGTCATGCCCGCGATCTCGAGCGTCGCCGGCGGCTCGTCCGGCGAGTCGACCGCCGCGGGCGCGAGCCACAGGATGTCGCGCCGCGGCGCGGGGAAGGCCACCACCGCCCGCTGCGTCGCGCCCTCCGGCGCGAGGAACACCGTCGCGACGACCTCGCCCCGCTCGCGCGCCACGATCGCGCCCGAGAGCCAGCGCTCCTCGATCCCGGCCAGGACCACGTCGCCGAGCGCGAACGGCAGCTCGTCCCACGGCGCGTCCCCGGGGGACGCCGCGGGCGCGGCGCGCTCGTCCTCGTCGCGGTCCTCCCACAGCGCCTCCCGCTCGCGGCGCGCCGCCATGTAGCCCACGGTGGCGGCCACCGCCGCGGCGGCCGCCGCGAGCAGCGTGAGGCTCATCGCGCGCCTGCGCCCGCGCCGCGCGGCGCCGCGGCCGCGGGCGCGAGGGCCTCCGTGAGCGCCCGCGCCCGCGCGCTCACCTCCTCGAGGGCGCGCGACGTCGGCGCGCCCGGCTCCGGCAGCAGCGCGGCGATGATCGACGCGGCGGAGCAGAGCGGGCCCACGTCGCGCGCCCGCTCCAGCGAGATGCCGCCGATCGCCACGACCGGCAGCCCCGGCCGCGCCCGCTCGACCATGGCGCGCAGCGACGCGAGCCCCTCGAGGCCGACCACGGCGTCGGGGCGCTCCTTGCTCGACGTCGAGAAGATGGGCCCGATCGCGATGTAATCGAGGTGCTCGGGCGCCTCGCGCAGCGCGGCCTCGATCTGCGCGGGCGTGTGGGTGGAGAGCCCGACGCGCAGCCGGACGCCGGCGCGCTGCGCGAGCCGGTGCACCGCGGGCACCGGGAGATCGTCCTGGCCGACGTGCACGCCGTCGCAGCGTGCGAGCGCCGCGAGATCTGCCCGGTCGTTCGCGAACAGCGGCACGCCGGCGCGCGCCGCGAGCGGCTGGATCGCGCGGAGGAGCGAGAGCGTGCGCGCGGCCCCGCCGCGCTTGTCGCGCAGCTGGAGGGCCCCGGGGCGCGCGTCGAGGACGGCCTCGGCGAACGCCGCCGGATCGAGCCCGCGGCGCTCGAGCGAATCGGTGTCGACGATGGCATACAGGCCGCGCATGACCACGCTTCGAGCGATGGGAGAGCGCCCGAGCGCCCCCGAGGGAAGCCGGGCTCGCCGGCTACGCTAAGGTTGACGCCCCCAGAAAGAAAGCGGAAGCGTTCGCTCCCGAACGGATCCTCCATGCGCACACGTCTCGTCCGGATCGCCTGTCTGTTCGCGTCGGCCGCGTCGGCCGCCGTGGCCGTCCTGGGGCTCGCGTCGAGCCCTGCGCTCGCGGAGGAGAAGCCGGGCCCCGCGCAGCAGGGGGAGAAGCCGAGCTCCGCCGCGCCCGCCGAGGGCCCGAAGGCCGACGCCGCCGCCCCGCCTGGCGGGGCCAAGGCCGCGGCGCCGAAGGCGAGCGCGGCCGCGCCGAGGGCGGGCGCGAAGAAGGCGCCCGAGCCCCCGCCGCTGCCGCCGGCGCCGGCGCGCGTCTGGCTCATCGCGCCGTCCCCCAAGGGGCCGTGGACGATGCGCATCGACAACGAAGGGGAGCGCCCGATGCGCATCCCGGCGGACGTGCGCCTGCTGCGCTTCGAGATCGACACGCTGAACAAGCGCACGAAGAAGACGACCCGCTGCGCCGCCCCCGCGGGGCTCAAGCCGAGCGGGTTTCCCGAGCGGCGCGCGCTCCTGCTCGCGCCCGGGCAGTCGTACGTGGAGCATTTCGATCCGCGCCTGCTCTGCTTCGGCAAGGACGAAGCCGCGCTCGCCGGCGGCGCGGTGGTGAGGACGTGGTACGGCTGGGGCCCGCCGCCCAAGTGGTCGAGAAAGGCGCCCTCGCCGCCGTTCGCCGCGGAGTCGACCGACGATCCGCCGGCGTTCGCCCCGGCGCCCGGGCTGGCGGCGCCCACCGTCGTGCTGAGCTACGGCCTGCCCCGCAAGGAGGCCGCCGCGGACGGCGCTGGCAGCGCCGAGCCGCCCTCGGCGGCAGACCATGAGGCGCAGCCGTCGGCCGATGGGGCGGCGCAGCCCCCGGCCGACAAGACGCCGCCGCAGCCCCCGGCCGACAAGACGGCGCAGCCCCCGGCGGACAAGCCGATCCAAGTCGCTGCGGGCGCGCTGGGCGAGCCGATCGTGGACGCGAACGCGCCTCGCCTGGAGCTCACGAGCGAGCCCTGGTCCGACGCGGCGAGCCCTCGCTCGATCGTCGTCCGGGTCAGCGCGAAGAACGCCGGCAGGCGCCCCATGACCGTGGCCATCCGGTCGCGGATGCTCGCGTTCCTCGTCGTCGGACCGAACGGCACGACCGCGTGCGAGGCGTCCCGGCCGACGGGGGCGATCCCGCGCGACATGTTCAGGACGCTGAAGCCCGGCGCGTCGGTCGACCTCTCGCTCCTCCTGCGGGAGGTCTGCCCCGACAACACCTTCGCCCGCGAGGGTCTCTACCAGGTCAGGGCCACGCTGCACGCGAACGAGCCGGGCACAGGGCTCGGCCTGGACGCGTACACCGCCATCGTCCGCGCCAAGAGCTCGACGCTCCTCCGCGTGAAGAGCGCGCCGGAGCCGTTCTACGCGGCCGCGCCCCGCGCCGTGCCGACGCCGAAGCCCGAGGAGGGCGAGGCGCCGGAGCCGGAGGACAGCGAGCGACCTTGAGACGGATCGCCGCGCTGGGCGCGGCCGAGCGCCGCGCTACACCGGGATGATCCCCCGCTTCTTCTCCGGCCGCTCCACCCGCTTCTTCCGCGCGAGCTCGAGCCCCCACGCGATCGCCCTGCGCGTGTCCCGCGGATCGATCACGTCGTCGATGAGCCCCCACCCGGCGACCTTCATCACGTCGATGTTCTTCTGGATCGCCTCGATCATCCCCTGCTTCACCTCGGGCGGCGGCGGCGCGTCCCCGAACATCTTCTTCGCCGCAATCCCGAGCATCCCCTCCGGCCCCATCACGCTGATCTCCGCGGTCGGCCAGCCGACGATGAGGTCCGGCTCGTACGCGCGCCCGCACATCACGTAGTAGCCGGCGCCGTACGCCTTGCGCACGACCACGGTGATCTTCGGCACGGTGGCCGCGGCCATGACGTGCAGCATCTTCGCCCCGTGGCGGATGATCCCCTCGTGCTCGACCTTCGAGCCGATCATGAAGCCCGGCACGTCCTGCAGGAACACGAGCGGGACGTTGAACGCGTCGCAGATCTGCATGAAGCGCGCGGCCTTGTCGGAGGCGTCCACGTCGAGGATGCCGCCCATCTGGGTCGGCTGGTTCGCAACGATGCCGACCGGCTGGCCGCCGATGCGCGCGAGGCACGTGATGATCGAGCGCGCCCACCGCGGCTTCAGGTCGAACCGCTCGCCGTGATCCACGATCGCGTCGATCAGCTTCAGCATGTCGTAGGCGCGCCGCGGGCTCTCCGGCAGCAGGTCGAGCAGCGACTCCTCCCGCCGCTCGACGGGGTCCGTCACCGGCAGGCGCGGCGGCTCCTCGTCGCAGCTCGACGGGAAGAACGAGAGGTACCGCTTCACCGCGGCGATGCACTCGGCGTCGCTCGCGTACTCCGCGTCGCCGACGCCGCTCTTCGTCGCGTGCACCTTGCTGCCGCCGAGCTCCTGCTCGGAGATGGCCTCGCCCGTCATCGCGCGCACGAGCGGGGGGCCGCCGAGCGCCATCGAGCCGACGTCCTTGACCATCGGCACGAAGTCCGCGAGCCCCGGGATGTACGCGGTGCCCGCGGCGCCCGGCCCCACCATGGCGGCGACCTGCGGCACCACGCCGCTCATGTGCACCTGCTCGCGGAACAGGTGCCCCGAGCCGGCGAACAGCGAGATGCTGTCCGGGTGCATCGAGCCGGGATCGATGCGCGCCCCGCCCGAGTCGATGAACCACACCATCGGCCAGCGCCCGCGGAGCGCCATCTGCCGCAGCCGGGTCACCTTCTCCTCGCCCGTCTGCCCGATGCTCCCGCCCTTCACGGTGAAGTCGTACGCCGCCGCGCACACCATCCGCCCGTCGACCTTGCCGAACGCGCACACCACCGCGTCGGCCGGCGGCCGGTCCTTCCCGTCCGGCCCGGCCGCGAGCCCCATCTGCGTGCCGTGCATCCCGACCTCGAAGTGCACGCCGTCGTCGAAGAACGCGGCGAGCCGCTCCCGCGCCGTCATCTTCCCGCGGGCGTGCTGCCTCGCCACCCGCTCCTCGCCGCCCATCCGCCGCACCTGCTCCCGGCGGGCCTCGAGGTCCTTCACGAGCTCTCGCATGTTCACGGGCCACCTCATCCTGCGCGCCCCGCCCGCCACCGCGCGGCGCGCGGCGTCGAGCGGGGCCGCCTCAACCGAGAGCCAGCGAGCGCCGCGGCCTGCGGCGCCCTCCCGTCCCCCGCAAAGCACCCACGCGCCCCCGGCGCCTACCTGCCCGACCAGCGGGGCTGCCGCTTCTCCAGGAAGGCCATGAGCCCCTCGCGCGCGTCGTCGGTCGCGAGGCAGCCCGCGAGCCGCTCGCGCAGCAGCGGCAGCGCCGACTCCAGGTCGAGATCGTCCTGCGCCGCGAACGCCTCCAGGCCGAGCCGCACCGCGATCGGGCTCTTCGCCGCGATCGCCCGGGTCACCTCGTCGACCGCGGCGTCGAGCGCGCCCGGCTCGACCACCCGGTTGAGGAGCCCGCACTGCGCGGCCTCGTCGGCGTCGAGGCGCTGCCCGAGCAGCATCATCTCCAGCAGCCTGCGGCGGCTCACGTGCCGCTGGAGCACCGCCATGATCATCATCGGGAACAGGCCCACGTCGATCTCCGGCGTCCCGAGCTTCGCGCCGCGGGCGGCGATCGCGACGTGCGACGCCGCGACGAGCCCGAGCCCGCCGCCCAGCGCGTGCCCGTTCACCCGCGCCACGATCGGCTTGCTCGCGTTCGCCATGGCGAGCAGCAGGTCCGCGTAGTCGCCCTTCGGCTCGGGCGCCGGCGCCCCCTCGGCGCCGGTGAGCTGCGCGAAGTCGCCGCCGGCGCAGAACGCGTCGCCCGCGCCTGTCAGCACCACGCAGCGCACCGCAGCGTCGGCCATGCCGGCCTCGAGGGCGCGGAGGAGCTCGTTCACCATCGCCGGCCCGATCGCGTTCTTGCGCCCCGGGTTGTTCAGCGTGAGCCGGAGGACGCCCCCCGCGGAGGCGGCCTGGACGACCGCGGTCGCGCCGGCCGTCACGAGGCCGCCCCCTCCGCCGGACCGCCCGCGCCGTCCCCGTGCAGCCCCAGGATCTGCCGGGCTTCCTCGACCGTGGCCGGCCTGCGCCCGACGTCGCGCACCATGCGCACGGCCACCTCGCACAGCTCGCCGTTGCTGCGCGCCATCTCGCCGCTCGGCAGGTAGAAGTGGTCCTCGAGCCCGCACCGCACGTTGCCGCCGAGCACGAGCGCCGCCGCCAGCATCCGCCACTGCCCGTGGCTGATGCCGATCACCTCCCACTCCGAGCCGGGCGGCATGATCTTGGTCTGGAGCTGGAGCGACTCCACGTGAGCCGGGATGCCGCCCAGCACGTTGACGATGAACGAGAACTGCAGCGGCGGCTTGAGCAGGCCCATGTCGATGAGCGGCCACACGCCGTGGGTGTGCCCGGTATCGAAGCACTCGAGCTCGGGCTTCGTCCCGGCCTCGTTCATGGCGGCGAGGAGCTTGCCGATCTTCGCGTACGTGTTGGGAAACACCATGTCGAAGTCGAAGCTCTTCCGCGCGCGCGAGTACTTCGAGTAGTTCATGGTGCCCATGTTGAGGGCCGCGATCTCCGGCCGGCTCTCGCGGATGGCCGCGCACTGCTCGCTGACGTCCTCGAGGAGGGTGCCCGTCGAGAAGTTCAGGATCACCGGGCAGCGCCGCCGCACCTCTTCCTTGATCTTCGCGAACACGGCCGGGGAGAACGTCGGCGACCCGTCGTCGTTGCGCGCGTGGATGTGCACCGCCGCCGCCCCTGCGTCGTAGGCCCGCCTCGCCTCCTCGGCGATCTCGACCGGCGTGTACGGGATCGCGGGGCACTGCTTGCGATTCGCGAGCACCCCGGACAGCGCGCAGGTCACCACGCAGACATCGGGGTCTCGCTCGTTCGGCTTCCTCGGCTCCCCGGTGAACGTCGGCTTCTCTCTCATGCCCCCTGCCTCCCTTTCACGTCCTCTCGCCGCCGTCGCCCTTCTTCTGTCCGCTCTGCGCGACCCGGGCGACCACCTGTCTCTGCAGCTTCGTCAGGATCCGGAGCAAGTCGCGCAGATCGGTCGAGCTCAGGCCGAGGAGCGCGCTGCGGAAGATCTCCATCGGCTCGACCTGGATCTCGCTGGCGAGCCGCGCTCCCTTCTCGCTGAGCCGGATGTGCACGACCCGCCGATCGGCCTTCGAGCGCTCGCGCCGGACGAGCCCTTCCCTCTCCATGCGGTCGACGATCCCCGTCACGGTGCTGTTCTGCGCCCGGATCCGCTCCGACAGCGTGGACAGCGACAGATCTTGAAACGACTCGAGCAGCTTGAGGATGGTGAGCTGGGGTCCGGTGAGGCCGAACCCGCTCGCCATGCCCTTCGTGAGCCGGCGCGACTCCGTGTAGAGATAGATGATCATCTCCACGATGGCGTCGATCTCCGGCCTCTCTGGCGGCGGCAGGGTCGCGGTCACGATGCTTCGTGTACGAAATATTCGCTCCCGAAGGTCGCGTCAAGCGCGCGGGCTCACACGCCACGCGCGTACCGAGCGGACGCATCTAGATCACGACCGCAACGGCCGGCCGTCGGGGAGAGAGCTCGTGGCGCCGACCTGCTACGGACCGCCGCGCCCCCGCTTCCCTCGCCGCCCTTCCGCCCGGATCTCCCGGATGCACCACCGCAGCGCCTCCTGGAGGTCCCGGTGCACCTGGACCGACGAGAGATCGATCCCGAGCGACGACGCCGTCTGCGCCACCTGGGGCTGCACGCCGGCCACCACGCCCTGCGCGCCGAGCAGCTCGATCGTCTGCAGCATGCTGATGAGGTGCTGCGCCGTCGTCGAGTCGACCTCTTCGACCCCCGTCACCTCGACGATCGCATACCGCGACTTCGTCTCCACGATCGTGCGCAGCAGCTTCTCCGTGATCTCGGTGGCCCGGTGCCGATCGATGCTCCCCACGAGCGGCAGCACGAGCACGCTGTTCCAGACCTGGATGATCGGCGTCGACAGCGTCTCGATCGCGGACTCCTGCCGCTCGATCACCGCGCGCAGCGACTCCTGCTGCTCGACCACCGCGCGCAGCGACTCCTCGGCGCGCATACGCTCCAGCGTGATCGCGAACATCTCCCCGACGACCTGGAGCAGCGCCCGCACGCTCTTGTCCCACGCCCGGATCGAGCGCACCGCGTCGATCCCCACGACCCCCACGAGCCGGCCCGCGTACGCCGCGGGCATCCGGACGAACGAGGCGATCCCTAGCTCCGTGAACGCTCGCCGCTCGCTCGCTGCCTCATCCGGCAGATCGGCCACGCGCGGCACGTCGCACACCTCGAGGCGGCACAGCCTGTCGACGAGCCACGGATACACGTCCTTGGAGACGACGGCCCGCTCCGCGAGCAGCGACGGGACCCCTTCGGCGCACCACTCGTGCGTGTTCAGGAACCGCAGCCCGTCCTCCGAGAGCAAAAACAGGCTCGTCCGATCGGCGCGCAGCGCCTTGCCGAGCTCCGCGAGCGCCAGCTGAAAGCCGCGGTCGATGTCCGCGAGCTTCACATTGATGAAATGGGCCGAGATCGACGCGACCAGCATCTTGGTCTCGATCCGCTGCATCAGCGCCCGCTCGACGCGCTTCTGCTTGCCCACGTTGCGCGCCCAGGCGTAGACGAGCCCCTCACCGGGCACCGACAGCATCGACCAGGACAGCCACACGTAGAGGCCGCTCCTGCTCCTGCACCGGTTCTCCATCCCGAGCGTGACCGGCCCCTCCCGGAGCCGCGCCAGCTGCTCCCGCGTCGCGGCGACGTCGTCCTGGTGCACCAGATCGAGCAGGTTCCGGCCGACCAGCTCCTCGGACCCGAGGCCCAGCGTGCGCTCCCAGGCGCCGCTCACGCGGAGGAACGATCCGTCGATCCGCAGAACGCAGAGCGGATCGGGACAGACAGCGAAGAACCTCGCTACGTCCGCTTCGTTCGCAGGTGCGTTCATCGCCGGTCGCCTTACCGAGCCCCCACCCCACGGTTACGGCTCTTTGACATCCTCGAACGTCGTCCGCGCGGCCACGTGCTCCTCGTTCAGGTTGAGCAGGATCGGCAGGGTCTCGTGCTGCCAGTCGTCGTCGAGGATCCGCCGCACCGTCACCCGCCCGGGCACCAGGTTGTACACGGCGTCCACGATGTCCATGATGACGTAGAAGCCGTTCGAGTTGCAGAACCGCATCTTCACGAAGTCCATCACCGTGGACGTGATCGGATGCTGCGGGAGGACTCGCGCCAGCTCGTCGAGGTAGCTGGACAGGTACCGGTACGGGTTGTCGATCCGGATAGCGCCCTCGAAGGTCAAGACGAGGCGGTTGTCGTCATCGAGCCGGGCGACCGACTGAAAGACGCTCAGCCCGCCATCCGTGATTTCTCCATAGCTGAGAGCCTTCATACGCGACCTTTCGTGGAAAACATACGCAGCCTTTTCAAGGGAAAGTAGCCTGGACGACGAGAATTCCATCGACGTACTGCGTCGAGAGATGGAATTTGTTCTCAGCGGTCAGCCGAATGAGGCCGAGGCCGCCCCTCCGCCGGTCGTTGCGCCGCTCGCGCACCGTCCTGGCGAAGAGCTCCCTCGGGTCCTCCGCGGCGAAGATCTCGTCGAATACCGCCTTGACGGTACGGTACTCTTCCGGCGTAACGCGGTTGGATACCTTGATGAGTAGCCGGTCGGGATCGATGCTCAGGTCGAGTCGTACCTCGCTGTCACGCTCGGTCCCGTGCTGGATCACGTTGGTGACCAACTCGGTGACGACCACGTTGACCTTCTGGCAGATCCGTCTGGGATAGAACCTCACCAGGAGCGCATCCAGAAAGTTCGCAAGCAGGCCGGCCACGTCGCCCGTGATGTGATCGATCGGAGATATATATATCGATGCACCGACCGACGTCTGCGAATGATTCTTCTCGGGCTTCATCAGGCGCACCTTCGCAGGATGATCAGTGTGATGTCGTCGGCGTCCGCCACTCGGAACCGCGTGTAGTCCTCGATGCACCGGTCGAGGATGACCTGCACCGGCTCCTCGCTGTGCTTGACGACGATTTCGTTGAGACGTTGCACGGAATATATCTCCCCGCTCGCGTCCTGCGCCTCGAACATCCCGTCTGTGTACAAGGCGAGGACGTCGTCCTCCTCGAACGGCAGCTCGAACTCGTGAAACGGCTTGATGCGCAGAGCGATGAAGTTGCTCACCCGGTTGAACGAGCGAGGCGTGCCCCTACGGACCAGGAGCCCGTACCCTCCGCCCGAGACGTAGCGGAGGAATCGGTCCGTAAACATGACGAAGTTCACCGTCGCGTACCGGCGAACCTCCCGGAGGAACGAGTAAGCGCTCCGGTTCACCCAATCCACGATCGCCCCGGGGCTGTCGAGGCGCTTGGTGGCGTGGGCGAACTGGGCCTTCAGAAACGCCATGATGAGCGCCGACGATACTCCGTGACCCGAGATATCGTAAACACCGATCGCGTGGCGCTCGCCGGGGAGATAGAAGAAGTCGTAATAGTCCCCTCCCACCTGCGCTAGCTGCTTGTGGAAGATGGCCATGTCGAACGCCGAGGCGATGGCCCCGCTCGCCTCCGGCAGCAGGGCGCGCTGGACCTGCCGCGCCACCGCGAGGTCGTCGTCGATGGCCCGGTTGTACCCTTCTAGCTCGTTCTCGATGCTGGTCGCGTGCTCCAGGATCGCCTCGTGCACCAGGGAGAGATCGTCGAAGTCGAGCTTCAGCTTATCGACGTACTCCAAGAGTGCGCTGCAGCGCTCCATGAAGTCTGTGAAATTCCCCTCGTCGCGCAGGAGAGTGTTCCACGCTTGCCGCTCCTTCACGATCGCCCTGATGGCATCCAGATTGTTCTGCTTCTGTATGAAGCCTCTGGAGTGCATCGAGCTGATGTCCTTAGGTGCAGTCATGGCTCGACCTGGACGCGATTCGGGTTGGACGGAAGATCCCATCCGTTCTCAATCACAGAGTATCATCTCGAAGTTCTGGTTGAACTTCTTGAGGTTGGGCAGCGACTTCCCCTGCCACGGGATGGACTTCGAGCCGCGGACGATGAGCTGGAGCTCCCCCTTCTTCCGGGTGGCGATCGCGAACTTATAGAGGACGTTGATCCCCGAGCTGTTCAGGAAGTTCAGCGCCCTGACGTCGAGCGTGATGGTGGGAGGGTTCGTGGCCAGGACCTTGTCGAGCAGCTCCTCGATGGGGGCGTACTCGGTGGTGCCGCCAAGACGAAGGATGCCTTCCAGGTACACCACAACCTCAGAGGGATCGTACCAAACCCGGTAATTGCCACCTTTGATTTCCATTCTCGACCTTTCATTCAAAATAGGAATCCTGGCCATCGTCTTGATGCTGAAGCTGTTCACCGAGATCGGATCGAGCTTCCACCCAAGACTGACACCGTAATCATTCATGATGATGAGATAGCCGAGCCCCGACCCGGCGTTCTCCGCGTCCTCTGCGTTCGCCTCCGCCTGCCGCCGAAGGAGCTCCCCCGGGTCCTCCTGCGTGAGCTCGAGGAGCTTCTCCCGCAGCGACGGGACGGCCGCGTTCGTGATCTGGTTGCTGACGAGACACACCAGATCCTCACGCCCGATGCCGACGGTCACGGTGATATCACCGTGCTGATTGAACTTGACGGCGTTCTCAACCAGCTCGTTCAGAACGTAACCGATGGCGCCTGAGACCTCGTCTCGGCTGATGAGCCTGTCCTCGCCGTCGATCTCCGGGAAGAGCTCCCCGAAGTACTCGGCCATGAAATTCGCCGTCAGGTTACACAGGCTCCATCTCACCGCGAACGAGTCGGGGTACAACGTCAGCGACATGTGCTCGCTGAACGAATCGTCTAAAGAGTAGACGCCGATGATTTCGCTCATGGTAATGCCCAGTCTCCCCCTTGCTCATACCCTCTTAATGACAAGTACCGTAATGTCATCATGGATTTTGTTGTAGCCTACGTGCGCCAAGACGTCCTCGATGATAGCGTCCTTGATCTCCCTCGAGGTCCTTTCGTGGTTGCGCGAGATCACCTGACACAGCCGGTCGATGCCGTATTGCTCTTCTGAAGAGTCCTCCGCCTCGGTGATGCCGTCGCTGAACAGCGTCACGACGTCCCCGGGCTCGAGCTTCACCTCGATGCTGCCGATGAAGTCGCTGATATCCAGATCGATGCCGATCGGCAAGCCGAGCCCCATGGTCTCGACGCGATCGAGGGTGCCGTCCTTCCGGACGATGATCAGGTCCTCGTGCTGGCCGGTGAGCTGGAGCTGGCCGTCGCTGTAGTCGAGCAGGGTCAACGACAGGTTCTTGTCCGAGCGGATGCGCTGGATGTTCTGGTAGATGACCTTGTTGACGATGCTCAGGAACTTCTTCGGATCCCGCTCGTTGCTCGCGAGCAGCGTCCGGACGGCCGTCTGCACCATCAGCATGAGCACGCCGCTCTCCAGCCCGTGGCCGGTGACGTCGCCGATGCCGATCTTCACGAGCCCGTCGCTGCTGAGCACGTCGTAGTAGTCGCCGCCGACCTCGTCGGCCGGGGCCATGTAGCCGGCGATGTCGAGGCCCGGGATCTCCTGGAGCTCGCTCGGCGCGGGGAGCACCATCAGCTGGAGCTGGCGCGCGACGTTCAGCTCGGCGCCGAGGCGGATGTTCTCCTGCGCGAGCTTCGCGTTCAGCTCGCTGATCTCCTCGTTCGCCTTCTCGAGGGCCATCGTCCGCTCGCTGACGAGCTCCTCCAGGTTGGTCGTGTACCGCTCGATGTCGGACGCCATCGCGTTGAAGGTCATCCCGAGCCGCCCGATCTCGTCCTGGCTGTCGATGTTGACCCGCATCGAGTAGTCCTTGTTCATCAGCCGGTGCGCCGCCTCGGAGAGATCGACGAGGTTGGCCGTGATCCTCCGCGCGACCCAGGCGATGCCCACGAGCACGGCGAACAGGCTCAGCACGACGACGATGATCTGCTGGCCCAGGATGTTCCCCGCCGTCGACTGGATGGCGCGTTGGGCCGAGTGCACCGTGGAGAAGAGCTCGGACTCGGGCACCACGAACCCGAGCACCCAGTACTCCATCCCGATGGGCTTCTCACCCCGGTAGAAGTTCATCCCGGGCAGGCGCCGCAGGACGACGACGTAGGGCGTGGCCGGCTCGCCCGGCGCCCGCTGGATCGAGACCCGGTGGAAGACCGGCTTCTCGCTCGACGGCATCGCGATCTTGGCGACCTCGGGGTACTGGCTCTGGCTGAGGAGGCGCTTGACCTCCTTCACGCCCTCGTTCTGCCCGTCCCGCGTGCCGATCCCGAGGACCTTCTCGCCGTCGCTGTTGATCGCGAGGACGTTCGTGTCGGACATCGACATGAACGCGAAGCCCGTCGACTTGATGTGCACGTGCCGGATGAGGGCCACCGCCTGATCCAGCGTGATGTCGATCGCGACCGCCCCGGCGCAGTCCGCCCGGTCCTTCGTCCAGAGGGGATGGAAGAAGGTGACGATGTTGCCGCCGGTCGCCGCGTCGATGTAGGGAGGATATCCGGTGACGTCGGTCTTCGGGACGGGCTTGCTGCTGGGGTCCTTGAGCCAGCGCTGCCACCCCTCGTAGATGCCCGGGAAGAAGGAGTCCCAGAAGTTCTTGTCCGTGTGCCCCGGGTAGAGCCGATCGAACGTCTGCGCCATCTCGAGCCAGGGCGTCAGACGCATGATGGGCCGCTCCTTCGGCCCCACGTAGTAGACCTGGAGCTTCTCGCTCCCGTTCTTGACGATGGCCGGGCCGAACAGGTCGAAGATCGCGTTCTTCTTGACGTCCTTCAGGATCTCCGGCTTGATCGAGCCGTCCTTCTCGAGCATGTAGTGCCACACGCTCATGACGGACTGCTCGCCCGGCTTGTTCTGGGTCCACTTCCCGTTCGGATCGACCTCGAAATCGTCCTTGAAGAAGGATGATTGATCGGGGAGAGTGCCTATGGCCTCCGCGGCGTCCGGGTTGTCGATCAGCGTCTGGAGCATCGACGCCGTCATCCGGAGCTCGGAGAACGTCTGCTCGAACAGGAGGTCGAGGCGGAGCGCCGTCGTCTCGATGTAGTTCTCGAGGTACTCGTCGTTGGCGCGAGCCAGCCCGCCGTAGACCTCGGCGCTCGCCTCCTGCTCCAGCCGCGTGACGTTGTAGAGGGCCGTGCCCGCGCTCGAAGCAAGAGCGATGAGGACGCCGAACGAGGCCACGAGCATGAACTTCGTACGGAAGCGCCCGGAGGACCTCTCGACGATCCACTGGACGATCGAAAACTTCTTGCGCTCCTTAGCTTCCATAGGTCGGCTCGCGGCGCCTCATCGGCCTCTCCAGTTCACTCACGCTATCGCATCAGCCGTTCTGGCTTGCGCCCGGAGCCGGCGAGTATCGGCCAGTTCGCATACCCCTTGTCGCTGAGGATGGCAGAGACGTGGGCCCTGAGCCCGATGCCAATCTCCTCGAAGATCACCGGATCGGCGTTCGCCGACGCCGCGACGTCGCCGCAGAATTTGATCCAGCTCTCCACGACCTTCGCGAAGTTGTTCGGGTCGGTGTTCATGTTGTTGATGTCGATGAGATCGCTGCGGATGTCCTCGAGGCCCGCGTTCGCGAGCAGCTCGCGGGTCCTCACGCCGATGTCGAAGTCCATCCCGACCATCCGGCTCAGCTCGAGGTACCGCCGGTACCCCATGCGGATGAGGTCCTGATCCGGATAGCCGGTCACGCACGCGAGCATCTCATTCGTGATGTAGACGCGGCCGCCGGGCTTGCAGATCCGGCAGAGCTCCTTCATCAGCTGGTCCGGCATGTGGAACACCTGGATGGCGAGCCGGCAGGACACGAAATCGAAGGAGTCGTCGGGGATCAGGAGCGCGGCGGCGTCGCCGTACTGATACTCGATGTTCTCGATCCCGAGGCTCCTCGCGTGCGCCTGGGCGTGCTTCAGGAACGCCCTGGAGTGGTCGACGGCCGTGACGTACTCCGGCTTGTACTCCGCGTTGAGCCGCACCGCGAAGTCCCCGAGCCCGCAGCCGATGTCGGCGACCTTCATGCCCGGCCGGAGGCCGTGCCGGTGGAGGAGCTTGCGCTCGTGGTTATAGACGATCTTCTCCTGGGTCCGCAGGACCCTGACGAAATCCTCGTCCTCGATGACGCTCTGGATCGGATAGAGCGCCTTGTCGTACACCTCCACCGAGACGTTCGGGTAGAGCTCCTCCATCACCTGGAACTTCCGCATCGCCCAGGGGATGACGCTCGAGATGATGAGGCGGATCTTGAGGTTGGGCCGCTCTTCCACGGCCCACCGGACGAACCGGTTGATCTCGAGGAAGGCGACGTTGTTCATGTACTTGAGGCGCTTGAAGTCGAGGGTGAGCTCGCCCGTCGCGTTCTTCGCGGCGGTCTCCAGCGTCCCTCGGATCGCCCGCATCTGGTCGCCCACGAACGGCCGGAGCATGCCCGCGAGGGCCACCTCCTGGTCGTCCTGGTCGACCCGCATGTTGAAGGTCACCGATGAGCGCCATGACGGAAGGCTCCCCGATGAGGACGAGGGCGGAACGGCGTTCTCAGGGTAGATTGAAGCACTCATTTTCATCTACCTCAGTAAACGGCAGCTCGATGTTCAATGTCAGCGAGGTCCCGTTCTTGGGTTCAGTAAGGCTTAGCGTCGAACCGTAAACCACAGCGAGCTCTAGCAAACCTAGAGTCGTAACATCGTTGTCGGGCACGTCGTGCTCGAGCTGCTCTCGGTACCACGCCATCGGATCTGGCTGGTTGAGCAGCTGGACGGCGTGCTTGTAGAACGCCACGTTCTCGCTGCTGGCGGGCACCTCGGCCGTCACGCTGATGCGACCGTTGTTCCTCTGGAACGTGATGATGATGTCGCCCGACGGAGCGTGATTGCGATAAATGGCTTCAAGCAGCTCGTTGAAGAAGGTCGAGAGCAGCGTCGCATAGCGCTCCGGGTCGTCCTCGTTTGCGCTCGCGTACCGCGCGAGGAAGTTCGCCATCTGATGGCAGTGGCTCCAGCGCTTGCTGAAGCCAGTGACCGAGAAGTTGGCTGAGATGATCATGCCGCTCGGCGCCATGACCGGCGGTGGTCGCAGCGTCGGGGCTACATCGGTCGGCTTCGAAACGGACATCAAGGCCTCGGGGTTGGTTTGCGAGAGGAGGCAGGACGCAGAGTACCTGGAGTCTGGGTGCCGCGTCGAGTGCGTCGCGCTCCCGCTCGAGGTCGCCATGGTGAACTCGGACGAGCACAGCGCTGACGAGGACTGCCTTGGAGGTGCCCGGATTGCCACAGGATCGAAACGATAATGTGCTACAGATCACATTTATTCGTTGCTGATATTCCGCGCAGGTAGAGAAAGGTGCTCCTCCCGTGCGCTCGCTGGGGCCCGGATCGCGACGTGCGCTGTTGCTCGGGCGCGACGCCAGGTGGCCGGCCCGCGGCGCGGGCGCGCGCCGGCCGAGTTCTCCACAGACCCGCGCGCGCGCGCCGTGCAGCGACAACGGAGAATTCGCTGCGCCGCGCGTCGTCCACGGACCCTGGCAGGCGGCGCCTGCGACCGTCGAAGCCTTCGAGAACACCGTCAATGGAGGTAATCGAAAGCGCGTCGGTCCTGTCAACACTTTCATGCCATCCCCGCCACTGCCGAGATCACTCATGGCGTGTGGTCGCGAGTCGCTACGGAAGTGTGCGGAGCTCGGTGGGGCGACCTACCCAGTGCAGCCGGGCGCGGAGCGCGGGGGCGAGTGGCCCTCTCCGGCGAGTGATTTCACAGCGACGTACGCATCGGGCGCGCGCCCCGGGCCCGGCGCCCGCGAGCGCGCGGCCGCGGGCCCGCGCGTCCCGTGAGCTCGCTTGGCCCGCCAACTCGCTGTCTCCGCCCACGGCGCCGAGCGCTGGAGGTCGCGGTCGGGCGGGGCGTCGCGCCGCGCGACGATTGCGCTTGACATGCGCCCCGGCGGCAGCGCGGATCCGCGGCTGTCACCGCGGCGCCGCGCCGCGCCGCTCGATCGCGTCGAGCTCGTCCATCACGGCCTTCACCCGCGGATCGGCGGGGTCCACCGCGCGCGCCTTCTCGTACGCCGCGCGCGCCTCCTTCAGCTGACCCGACTGCGCGAGCGCGTTGCCCAGGTTGATCCACGCGCTGCCGAGCTTGTCGTCGAGCCGCAGCGCCTCGCGGTAGAGGGCGGTCGCCTTGGGCAGGTCGCCGCGGAGGTGGTACGCATACCCGAGGTTGGATCGGTACGTGGCGCGCGCCGGGTCGCGGGCCACCGCCGCCTCGAGGTACGGCACGGCGCGCGCCGGATCGTTCGCGGCGAGCAGCGCCGTCCCGAGATCGTTTTGCAGCCGCGCGTCGGCCGGCGAGAGCCTCGCGGCGCGCTCGTAAGCGCGGATCGCGTCGGCCGTCTTCCCCGCCGCGAGCAGCGCCGTCCCGAGGTTCGCCTGCCGCTCGGCGTCGCCGGGGGCGAGCTCGGCGGATCGCGTGAGCTCGCGGACGGCGTCCTGCAGGTGGCCGAGCGCGAGGTGAGCGACGCCGAGCGCGGAGCGGGCCTCGGCGTCGCTCGGGGCGAGCTCCGCGGCCCGCGCGAGCTCGCCGAGCGCCGCGTCGGCGCGGCCGAGGACGAGGAGGGCGCGGCCGAGCTCGAGGTGCGCCGGCGCGTGCTCCGGATCGAGCTTCACCGCGCGCTTGAGCTCCGGAATCGCGGCGAGGAGCGTCTTGTCGCCCGGCGCCCCGTTGTAATCGGAGGACACGCCCGCCCTGGCGATCGCCGCGCGCTGCGTCCCCACGATCGCCGCGGGGTCTCTCCTGTCGAGCAGCGCGGCCGCGCGATAGGCCCTCTCGGCAGCGGCGAAATCGCCGCTCGCGTAGGCGGCGTCGCCCTCCTCGAGCTTCCTGTCCGCCGGCGTGCCGGTGCCGCGCGCGAGGCGCGGAGGAGGGCTCGCCGGCGCGTCCTCGCTGATGGACGGCGCGTCGAGCGGGACGCCCGAGCCGGTCGCCTGAGGCGCCGCCGCGCCCGCGGCCGCCCCGCTCGGCGCCGCCCCGCTCGCCGCGGTAGGCGCGGCGGGCGCGGGCGGCATCGCAGGCGCGGCCCGCGCGGGCGCGTCCGCCGGCTGCGCCGGCGCGCCCGCGCAGCCGGCGAGCGCGACGAGGACCGCGAGCCTGCGGATCGATCCGCAGGAGCTCACAGCTTGTACGGGGTCATCGCGTGCTCCTTGCCGTCGTACCGGAGCAGCACAGGCTTGTTATCCATCTTCGTCGCCACGCCGACCGGCCGCTTCCAGCAGCGGACGAGCGCCACGAGCGTCTCGCGCGCGTAGTCGGCGCGCAGGTCGAAGCCGCCGTGCACGTGCTCGAGCAGGAGCTCCCCGCGGTTGCCGTAGTTGGCGTCGACGACGCGGATGTAGGGGTCGCCGAAGTTCGTGAGCTGGAAGAGGAGCTTCTCCTTCACCTCCTTGAACTCGCGGCTCTCGATCTCGAACCGGTCGTTCCGGCCGGAGAAGCCGAACGTGTACATCTTCTGGTCGATCACGAACTCCGGCGTCAGGAACTCGTCGATGAAGGTCACGTCGTTGTAGAGCGCGCGCACCTGGAAGATCTTCTCGCGGCCGAGGCCGAGCCGCATGTCCCAGGTGCGCTTCGCGTCGAGGTCGGTGCACTCCTCCCACTCGCGGCCGAAGCGGCCCTTGTTCCACCGATCCTCGATGTAGCGATAGAGCTCCACGCCGACCTTGTACGGGTTGAACCGCCCCGGCGCCGTCGCCATGACACCGGCGTTGTTCTCGGCGTAGTCGATGATCTCCGACGCATCGAGGACCTTCTCGGTCATCATCTTCGAGTGCCAGTACGAGGCCCACCCCTCGTTCATGATCTTCGTCTGGCGCTGCGGGACGAAGTAGTAGGCCTCCTCGCGGATGATCTCGAGCACGTCGCGCTCCCACCGATCGAGCGGCGCGTGGTCGAGCAGGAACTTGAGGACGTCGCGCTCCGGGCGCTCCGGCACCTTGCGCTCCGGCTTCTTCTGCTCCTGCCGCTTCTTCTTCTGCGCCGCGAGGATCTCCTCCGGGTTGATGAAGGAGTCCATGTACTCCTTGGCCCGGAGCTTGTACGTGTCCATCGGCTCCTCCGCGGGCTCCTCTTCCTCCTTGGGCGCCGGGCGGCCTGTGAACGGGGCCCACGGGTCGATGAGGTTCTCGAGCGAGAGGCAGTGGTCGACGAACGCCTCGACCTTGTTGATGCCGTGACGCTCGATGTGGCGCGACACGCGGGCGCCGTGGTTCGCCATCTTGTCGATCCACTTGCGGTCCGGGTCGTAGGACTCGCTCCTGCGCACGGGGTCGAGGATCGGGCCGCGCTGATCGAGATCGGTGGACCGGAAGCAGAAGTTGTTCTTGAAGAAGTCGACGTGCCCGAACACGTGCGCCATCACGAGCTTCTGGTCGGTGAGCGAGTTGCCCTCGAGCAGGTAGGCGTACGAGGGGTTGTTGTTGATGACCATCTCGTAGATCTTCGAGAGGCCGTACTCGTAGCTCTTCGAGAGCTGCTCGTACTCCATGCCGAACCGCCAGTGCGGGTAGCGGCTCGGGAAGCCGCCGTACGCGGCGATCTCGTTCATCTGGTCGTACGTCAGCATCTCGAAGACGACAGGGAAGAAGTCGAGCCCGTAGTCCCTGGCGATCTTCTCGATGCGCTCCTTCTCGGTGCGCAGGTACCGGGGGAGCGCGGTGTTCAGCGCGAACTTGCTCATGCCGCCCTATTTCCCCTTCCCGAGGAAGTCCTTGATGCTGCCCACGATGGCGTCCTTGTCCCTGATCTCGCTCACCACGACGCGGTCGTCCTGCGAGAAGTGCTCCTTCAGATCCTTGATGAACTGGCCCGAGCCGTACGGGCTCTCGACCTGCCCGTAGGCGAACATGTTGACCCGCGGCAGGATCTGGGTCTTGAGCACGTCCACGCAGGAGAGGGTGTCGTCCATCGACCAGTTGTCGCCGTCGGAGAAGTGGAACGGATAGATGTTCCACTCGTCCGGCGGGTAGTCGTTGTCGATGATCTGCGAGCAGAGCTTGTAGGCGCTCGAGATCATCGTGCCGCCGGACTCGCGCGTGTGGAAGAACGTGTCCCGGTCGACCTCGCGGGCGATGGCGTCGTGGATGATGAAGCGCGACTCCAGGCCCTTGTACTGGCGCGTGAGCCACGCATCGATCCAGAACGACTCGATGCGCACGATCTCCTTCTGCTCGTCGCCCATCGAGCCGGAGACGTCCATCATGTAGATGATGACCGCGTTCGCGACGGGCTCGGTGATCGTCTTCCACGACCGGTACCGCTTGTCGTCCGGGATGGGGACGACGACCGGCGCCGTCGGGCGGAACGTCCCGCTCGAGATCATCCGCTTCAGCGCCTCGCGGTAGGTCCGCTTGAAGTGGCGCAGCGACTCCGGGCCGACCCGGCGGATGCCCGAGTAGCGGTCGTGGGCGTTCGAGATCTTGCTCTTGCCCTTGTCCTGGATGTCTGGCAGCTCGAGCTCCTCGCCGAGGATGCTGGCGAGCTCCTCGAGCGTGACGTCGACCTCGAGGATGTGGTCGCCCTCGCCGCTGCCCGCCTGCCCCTGCCCGGGCTGCTTGTCGTCCGAGCTCCCCACGGGATCGCCGGGGTTGCCGTCGCCCTGCCCTACGCCGCCGCGCTGCTTGTCGCCGAAGCGGAAGCGCGGGATGTCGATCTGAGGAATGGGAATCGAGACGAGGTCCTTTCCCTTTCGCCCGATGAGCTCGCCCTGCGAGATGTACTTGCGCAGGTTCTCGCGGATGCGGCCGCGAACGATCTGACGGAAGCGCCCGTGATCCTGGTCGATCTTCAACGACACGCCGACGAGTGTAGCATCGGAAGCGGCCCCGGGTCCGAACGTTCGGCGGGCCGCCGAGGTCTCCCGCGCCGTCGTCGTCGTCCCATCCCCGACGTCTCCCTGCCCCGGCGTTCGCGCCCCCCACCGCTCCGGCCCCCCACCGCGCCCTCCCCGCTCCTTCGCCGCTCCGTCGCCGCTCCGTCGCCGCTCCTTCTCCGCCTCCGCACGCTTCCCCGCCGCTTTCCCCACCGTCACGCCCGCCCGTCGTGGACTGCGCCCGTGATAGCCTCGCGGCCGTGCTTTCCCGAGCGCCCGTCCTTCTCTTGGTGGTCCTCATGGCGCTGGCCCTCGGCTGCGGCTCCCGCGAGCAGCTCGTCGGCCTGCCCGAGCTCGCGGACGCCGGGGGCGCCCCCGACGCACGGCCGGACGCGCCGGTGTGCCGGGAGGACGGGCTCCCCTGCGAGGGCGCGGCGGACTGCTGCAGCGCCGCGTGCGCGCGCGGGATCTGCGGCGGCGGCAGCTGCGCGCAGGACGGCGCGCCGTGCGCCGCCCCAGGCGACTGCTGCACCGGGCTGTGCGCCGAGGGGCGCTGCGGCGAGGGCTGCTCGGTCGACGGGGCGCCGTGCCAGAGCGCGGCGCAGTGCTGCACCGGGGTCTGCACGGGCGGAGCGTGCGGGCAGGGCTGCTTCCCGAGCGGGAGCGCGTGCAGCTTCGCGGGGCAATGCTGCTCGCTCCGCTGCGAGGAGGGCGCTTGCCGCGCGCCGTGCATCCCGAACGGCGCGCTCTGCGAAGGCGGCGACGCGTGCTGCAGCGGCGTCTGCCGCGGCGGCGTCTGCGGCCTGGCGTGCTCGCCCGACGGCTTCGGCTGCAACACGGGCGCGGACTGCTGCTCCGGGCGCTGCAACGCGGGCGTCTGCGGCGGCTGCAGCCCGGACGGGGAGATGTGCGGCTCGGCCGACGCGTGCTGCTCCGGCGTCTGTGACGAGGGCATCTGCGGGGGCCCGTCCTGCTCGCACGGGCCCTGCGCGATCGGCGCGCCGCTCGCGGCGGAGTGCGGCGGCTGCGCGGCGGAGATCTGCCGGTTCGACTCGTTCTGCTGCGACGCCAGCTGGGACGAGATCTGCGTCGGCGAGGTGACCGGGCTCTGCGGGCTGACCTGCAGCGATTGCGCCGAAGACGGCAGCCGCTGCGCGTCCGACGCGGCGTGCTGCAGCGGCGCCTGCGAGGACGGCGTCTGCCGGACGCCGTGCACGCCGGAGGGCGGCGGCTGCGCGGCCGACGCCTCGTGCTGCAGCGGGAGCTGCTTCGACGGCGCCTGCGTCGGCTGCCTGCCGAACGGGGCGAGCTGCGGCTCGGCGGAGCGCTGCTGCAGCGGCGCCTGCGATCCGGCCCTCGGGTGCGTGACCGAGTGCAGGCCCGACGGCCGGCCTTGCGCGGGCTCGGGCGAGTGCTGCAACGACAACTGCCAGAACGGCCTCTGCGGCGGGCCCGCCTGCCCGTCGGACGGGTCCGAGTGCGGGGGCTGCGTGGCCGGGAGCTGCTGCGCGCAGCTCAACCAGTGCCTCATCAGCGCCGCGTGCGCCGAGGACGTGGCGTGCTTCTTCGACTGCCTCGACGAGGGGAACGGCCCCGCGGTCTGCGGGTTCGAGTGCATGAACAGCCCGGAGACGTTCCAGCTGCTGCTCTGCGTGGGCAGGAGCTGCGGCGGCGGCACCTGCTTCTGACGCGGCGATGCGCGGGGCGATCGTGCGGGGCGCGATGGGAAGGGTATCCGCGCTGGCGTGGGGCACGGCGGTCGCCGCGCGGCTCGCGGCGCGCGTCGTCGCCGCGGCGTTCGTGACGTCCGTCGTCGCCGCGCCCGTCGCCGAGGCCGCGCCGCGCGATCTCGCGGTGGTCGGCCTGCTCGCCGATCTCGAGAAGATGGTCGAGGTGCAGCAGTCGCTCGGCTGGACGATCGACCGGTACGAGATCGACGAGATCATGTCGCCGGCGCTGATGAGCGTGTGCTCGACGACGGCGGAGACGCGCGCCGCCGCGCTCGCGGCGCTCGACCGACGGATCGTCGAGCTCGGCGGTCCCGTCGAGGAGGCGTTCCGGCGCCGCGGAGGAGACCTCGACGAGGTCGCGGATCTCCTGTTCGCGACGCGGGTGCGCGCGCTCCTCGCCGAGGCGATGCGCCGCGCGAGCGGCGCCGGCGATGCGCCGGCCGAGTGCCCGTTCTGGCTCCGCCCCTCGCCGGCCTTCCGGGGGCGCGAGACCGACGCTTACCGGACCACGCTCAACCTGGAGGGGGGCGGCATCGCGGTGCTCGAGGGCGCCGGCGGCAGGGTCCTCCCCGGCGCCGGCGGCTCGGCGCGGCTGCTGCTCGGCCGCGGGCTCGACGAGCGCTGGACGTTCCTGGCCGGCGGCGAGTTCGGCGGCACGGCGCAATTCGAGCAGACGGAGACGAAGACCCGCTTCCCCATCAGCTTCGTCGCCGCGCTGCCGATGGTGCTGCGGTACCGCGCCCGCACCTGGCACTACGAAGGCGAGCTCGCGTCGCTCGCGTACTTCACCCAGGACGACCTCCGCGTGAGCCCGGGGCTGCGCGCCGGCGCGCTGGTCGGCGTCTCCTCCCTGCGGATGCGGGGCATCATGCCCTGGGCCGGCCTCGGCCTCGCGGTCGAGCACGTGATCGAGACCCACCGTCGCCCCGCCCAGTGGAACCTCAAGGGCGGCGCCCGCGTCGGCTTCGACTGGGATTTCTGAGCGCTTCCGAGCGGGTTTGCGGCGCCGATCTGCCGCGCGCCTGACGCGCAATAGGCGCTTCCGCCGGGGTGAGCTACAGCAGATCCTGATTTCGATTCCGGTCCTCCCCGCCGACTTTCCGACCGGGAAAGAGGAAAGGCTGTGGCACCATGAGTCCACGAGCGAGCTCATGTCGAGAGAGCTCGGGGGAGGGCTCTATGCCGAGAGGCGAGACAGCAAAGGATACGTCCAAGCAGAGAAAGCGGGTCGGGAGCGGCGAGCGCGAGCAGCCTTCGCCTGCGACGTCCCAGGGCGAGGCCGGTCGGACGGCGTCGGGCAGGCGGACCAGAGCCGCGGCCGGCGGCGCGAGGAAGGCCGCGAGCCCGATCCGGCGCGCGACCCAGGCCAGGAAGGGGCCGCGCAAGGCGGGAGCGGGCGCCGCGGCGCGGCCGGGCACGGCGCGGAGCACCTCGGCGGGGGCGAAGGCCGGGACGAAGCAGCGGGCGGGCAGCGCGGCGAGGAAGACGGCCGCGGGCCAGACGAGCCGGCCGCGGAGCGCCGCCGCCAAGAAGGCGGCGACGACGCGGAAGCGGGCCGCCGCCGGCGGTACGGCGGGGCGCGGCCGGGGCGCGGCCGGGCCGGCGGCGGCTGGCGGGCGGAAGACGACGGGCAAGGCGGCGGGCGCCAAGCGGGCAGCGCCGCAGCGTGGCAGCGCGGCGAGGCAGACGCCGTCCGCCGGGCGCGGTGGCGCGCGGCGCACGAGGTCGGCGCAGCCGCGCGCGCAGCGGGCCGGGAAGCGCGCGACCTCCGGAAGGCGGACGCCGGCCAGCTGAGCCTCGGCGTCGGGCGCGCCGCTCGCCGCGGAGCGCCCGCCCGCGTTGTTCCCATCCACAGCGATACCCGCCCGGGGCTGCCCATCCAGCGGCCCTCGCCGAGGACTGTCGACCCCGCAGGGCCGCCAAGGCCCCACAGGGCCGCCCATCCGAGCGATGCCCGCCCAGGGCTCTCTCTCGGGCAGCGCGGTACTCTGACCGAAAGCGCGGTATTCGGGGAACCGCCAAGGCGCCAAGGACGCCAATAATTCTCAATAATTTCGCACACTTGGCGTCATTGGCCGCTCCATCCTCTGCGGCGCTGCCCGCGGTAAGCCCAGGGGTGCCCGCCCAGGTTGCCCCATCCCGGTCGGCCGAGCAGGGCTGCCCCGGCCCGCGGAGCCGATCAGGACTGCGATGACGCCGGGTCGCCGACCATGAGGACGACCCAGGTGGCGGTCAGGAAGTGGTACGACGTCCCGCCGAGGCCCGGAAGGGTCGCCTCGCCCCGCGCGCGCCGCGCGCAGAGCGGACAGCCCGCGTCCCCGCGCCGGCCGATGAGGTACCGGCGCGAGGACGGCGGCAGAGACGCAGGACAGACCTGAACTTCATCGTCCTCCATCGCTCCGCACATACCCCCCATCTCGCTCTGCGGCGGAAGCGCGTCCGTGCGCCCGGTGCCGTGTACTGGCCCGATCGATCGCGGCGCGCGGCCGCCCTCGCGAGGCCCGCGCTCGATGGTCCGACCTGCAGCCGCTGGCGTAGGGCGATGCTGGACCATCGTAGGAATGCTCCTTCGGGCGAGCCGAAAACCAGCGACCCAGGCTCGGGATGTGGCGCCGCACTGCGGCCGAGATTCATCCTAGCAGGATCCCCGGACCATGCATGGATGACATTCCGTAGGTGCGTGGTGCTTCCCACCGCGACAGCCTCTTGTCTCTGCTGTCGTTCTCCTTGCCGTCTCTCTCTGCTCAATCGGTGTCGCTGCGCGGCGCGGCGCGGGGAGCGGAGCGGCGGAGTGCCTCGCAGCGTGAGCCGCTGGCCGCTCGCGCGCAATGCGACGACCGACGCGACGAGGCGCGCGGGCGTCACGCGTCAGGCGCAGCGGAGCGCAGCAGGAGGTTCCGGAGGAGCGCTGCGGCGGGCCCCGAGGACCTCGGCGACGCTCGGCCGGGCGCGCGGCAGCGCGCGGCGGCGACCGATCCCCGCGCGCCGCCGAGCACCGTTTGCGGACAGCTCGGGCGGGATACGACGCTCGTCAGGAGAACGCCGATGTCCGACGCTCGGCCCCGGCAGAGGGCTCCGGGGCCGCGCCGCGGATGAGAGCGTGCGGGCGGGGTCGACCGGAGCGCGTCACTGGGGGATGGGGACCTGCGGCTCCTCGTCGTCGGGCACGATGCAGGACGACAGGTCGAACAGCATGAAGAGCAGCGCCTTCTCCTGCGGGGTCAGCTCGTCCGTGGAACACCCCTCCGGGAAGGGCGGGCCCGTGAGGTCCCCCGCGGAGACATGGATGTCTGTGAACACCAGGCGTCCGCACTGTTGGTCTTCGTCGACACCGATGGGCGTGTTGAACGTGAAGTACTGGACCCCTGCCGGCTCGGGCTCGTTGTAATAGATCCACCGGGTCGAGATGCCCTCGGCCACGCCGTTCACCGTGTGCTGCGCCCCGTTGATCACGATCTCGCCGTGCACGGTCGAGGCCCCGACATTGACGAGCCAGTCCGCCAGGGCTTGCCCCTTCGGAAGCGCGGTGTCCACGAGCGCCGTGAGGGGGCTCACCGGGTCCTCGTTGAAGTTGTCCCAGACCGCCGTGTCCGGGAACGGCGCCGGCCCCCGCTTCAGCCAGTAGTTGTGCCAGTGGGAGGCGAACACGCGCCCGCCGAGCGAGGTGTAATCGAACAAGGCCTGGCGCGCCGTCTCCGGCTTGTCCGCGGCGTATGGATCGCCCTCGCAGGCGAGGATCACCATGTCGTACTGGCGCAGGGTGTCGACGGTCCCCCAGAGGCTCGTGGCCGACGTGAACTCCACGCCTTGATTGAGGCTGTCCGCAAACCGCGTCGTCACGGGGTGCCCCGCGTCGCCGCGGCCGGCGAACAGGTGGACCCGCCCCGTCCCGGTCTCCGGCGTGAACTCGCTCTCGTCGATCCCGAGCTTGTGCAACAGGCACTCGAGCGGATCGGCGCCGCCCGTCGTGAGGGCGATCTTGGGGATGTGCCCCTCCGCCTTGTTGCGCGGCAGCCGGATGGTCCCCGCCTCCGTCGCGGTGTCCTTGCATTTCTCGACCGCCGGGAGCGTGATCTCGCGCCGCCACTTGCCCACCTGGACGACGAGCGGGATGTCCTCGCCGACCGGCACGTCCTCCAGGACGAAGCTCCCTTTCGTATCGGTCAGCGCCGTCACGATGGGCGAGCCCGAGAGCGTCGCGCTGCATTGATCGCAGGTCGCGCCGTCGGTGAGGGGATCGAGCGGCTCATTGGGAACGTAGACAATCACGTTATAGAGGGGCAGTTTGCCCGAAGGGTCGTAGACGGTGCCGCTCACCGTGGTCTTCGCCCCGTTCTCGCACTGGACCTGCTGGCACTCGAGGCCCTCGCACGCGCCGTTTCCTCCCAGTCCCAGGCCGCCCCCGCCGACATTCGCCGGGAAGCCGCCGAAGCCGGTGCCGATCCCACCGCCGTCCCCGCCCGCGCCGCCAGGCCCCGCGCCGCCGGACGCCGGGGGCGCCGTGCCTCCCGTATCGCCGCAGGAGCAGCCGGCGACGACGCCCGGCGCCACAGCGATCGCAGCCATCAAGACTCCCGCCTTGCCCGACCAAGTCAACATTTAGAGCCTCCCGGGCGGTGCGAGCAAAGGTACCCTGCTGCCGCCCAGTCTCTATCGTAGGCCAGAGCGTAGAAATCGGGAAGTATGTCCGGCGAAGAGCAGGAATGAAGCGATAGTAGATTAAGGTAAGCCCTGATACCCCGAACTACCGACTCCGCGCAGGACGCGCACATCGCGGCGTGGGACAGATCGAACAGCGGATCTCCGCGCCTGCGACATGGTGGGCGACCCGATGCCACAGAAAATCGACGCGTGGGTCATTGGGATGGAGCGCGCCGCCAAAGCGGCTGCGCGCGACCGCGCCGCTGGCGACGCCGCCGCGCAGAGGCCGCGCGCGGGCGGCCCGGTCCGAGCGACCGGAGCGCCGGTTACCGCGGCTCGACCCGCGTCAGCCCGAACCAGAGCACGACGTGCCACCGCTCGTGCCACTTCAGCAGCACCGGCCCGATCGCGAGCCCGGGCGACGGGGTCCGCAGCTCGTCCTTGAGCGCGCTCACGGGCCAGGGGTTGCCGAACGCCTTCTCGCCGTAGGTCAGCGCGAGCGTCGGCTCGCCGTCGAGCTCCGAGGGCACGAGCTGCGCCTTGAAGCGGCACACCTTGCTCTCGCGGACCAGGTTCGTGCCGGAGTTGCCCCCGTGATCGAACTCGGTCCCTCTCCAGGGCATCCAGTCCGACGCGAGCGCCCTGATCAGCGGGCGCACCGCCAGGTGAACGCCGGCCGTCGGCTGCAGGGTGAGCAGGCGTCCTCGCGGCGCGTCGCCGAGCTCCGCCGGATCCGCCGGCTTCCCCGCCCGGTAGATCTGCCTCAACGCGTCGGGGTGCGCGCCGATGAGGCTGTCGAGGGAGGACACCTGGGTGATCATGCGGCGCCCGGCCGCCGCGCCTACGTTCTGGTCGCTCTGGGTGTTCATCGGGCCGCGTGGCATTCCACCGCGCCCGTCGAGGGTCAACGGCAACCGTCAGCGCATCAGCGCGCCTCGTCGCGGCTCGCCTCGCCGCCGCTCGCCTCGCCGCCGGGCGCCGCGCGGGGCGCCGCGCCGCGCGCGACGATGGCCTCGTACGCGCGGCGGACGCGCTCGGTGATGGCGCCGTAGCGCGCGAGCAGCTCCTTCGCGGCCTCGGCCCCGGTGCGGCCCCGGATGCCCGTCCGCCGCGCGAGGAGCGGGACCCCGGGCGCGTTCTCCTGGAGCAGCTGCGAGGCGTCCGCGTGCACGATGCGGATCCGCTGCTCCAGCTTGCGCAGGAACGCGTGGCCGTCCCGGAAGATCTCGGCGTGCGCGGCCGAGAGGTGTCCGGCCGAGGTGAGCGCGTCGATCGCCGCGAGCGTCTCGGAGGTCCGGACGCGCGGATCGGCGCCGTGGCGGATCTGCAGGAGCTGCACCGCGAACTCGATGTCCGCGAGGCCGCCCCGCCCGAGCTTGAAGTCGCGGCGGCCGCGGCGCTCGTGCGAGAGCTCGCGCTCCATGCGCAGCCGGAGCCGGTGGATCTCCTCGGCCATCCGATCGAAGTCGTCCGCCTGGAGGTACGCGGCCTCGTGCGCGATCGCGATCGCCTCCGCCCCGAGCTCCGGATCGCCGGCCGACGCGCGCGCCCGGATCAGCGCGAGCCGCTCCCAGATCGCCGCGCGCATGTGCCGCGCCCCGGGCGACGAGTCCGGCTCCGCGGGCGCCTGGGCCGCCCCGCCCGCGCGGCGGATGCCGTGGTAGCGCGCGAACGCGTCGAGGGACGTGACGAGCAGCCCCTGGCTGCCCGACGGGCGCAGCCGCGTGTCGAGCTCGTAACCCGGGCCCGCCGCGTGCGACATGGAGATGAGCCGGATGATCTGCCGCGCGCGCCGCGCGTAGTAGGTGCCGGGGTCCGAGCCTGGCCCCTGATCGCCGGACGGCGCGCACGTCGGATCGAACAGGAAGAAGACGTCGAGATCCGAGCCGTAGCCGATCTCGCGCCCGCCGAGCTTGCCCATCGCGATCACGGCGAGCCCCCGCACCGGCTCCCCCGGCGGCGTCCCCAGCGCGAAGCGCGTCGCGGCCTCGAGCGACGCGTCGGCCAGGTCCGAGAGCGCGAGCGTCGCCTCGCGCGTGCCGACCTCGCCGCTCAGATCGGCGAGGCCGACCTCGATGGTGACGCGCGCCTTCGCGCGCCGGAGCGCGGCGATGAGCGCCTCCTCCGGATCGTCGTCCGGCGCGGCCTCGCTGAGGCTCTCCTCGATCGTGTGCCTGATCACGCCGGCGCTCGGCGCGCCGCGCGCGAACAGGACGACGTCGACGAGCTCGGGGTACCTGACCATCGCGTCGCCGATGAACGCGCTCGACCCGAGCGCCTCGACCAGCCTGCGGAGCGCGCGCGGATCGTCGCCGAGCATGCGCGCGTAGACGGCGGAGTGCCGGATGCGGGAGAAGCACAGCCGGAGGAAGCGCGCGGCCTGCTCCGGATCGGCGGCGTCGACGACCGCGGCGAGCAGCGTCTCCGCGAGCGACGACGACGCCTCGCGGCTGCGCGCGCCGAGCAGGCCGTCGGGGTGGCGCGAGAGCTCGAAGAGGTCGTCGGCGACGTCGCGGAACCGCGCGGTCAGCGAGGCGGTCGCGCCCGGCTCCTGGGGCGCGCCGGCGGCCGGCGCGGCGAGCTCGGCGGCGCTGGCTTCGGCGGCCTCCGGCTCTCCCCCGGCGCCGCCGAGGAGGAGCACGGCGTGCTTCGCGAGCGCGTCGGCGAAGGCGTCGCGATCGCCGCGGTCGAGCGCGGCCATCGCCTCGATCCACCGCGACGGCCGGGTGCTCCCCTTCGGCAGGAGCGACAGGAGCCGGGCCTTGATCCGGCTCCGGCGCTGCTCGGTGTCGGCGAGGAACGCCGCGGCGTCCTCGAAGCGCAGCGTCCGGGCGAGGCGCTCCATCTCCGCCTCGCTGTCGGGGAGCAGGTGCGTCTGCACGCCGGTCGCGGACTGGACGGCGTGCTCCGCGCGCCGGAGCGCGAGGTACCCCTCCACGAGCTCCCGCCCTTCCCGGTCGGTCACGTACCCGAGCGCGCGCAGGCGCCGCAGGCCGTCGAGCATGCCCTGCGCGCGCGCCCGCGGCTCGCGCCCTCCCCAGATGAGCTGCAGGGCTTGCACGAAGAACTCCGCCTCGCGGATCCCGCCGGGGCCGAGCTTCAGGTCGCGCGACGCGTCGTGCGAGAGCTCCACGCGGGCGCGCTCGACGAGCTCGATCATGTCGACGGCGAGCTGCGGATCGACCTGGCGCCGCCACACGAACGGGCCGAGCACGCCGAGCGCCTCGGCGCCGAAGTCGAGATCGCCGGCGATCTCACGGGCGCGGAGCAGGGCGGCGCGCTCCCAGAGCCGGCCGAACGACTCGTAGTAGCGCTCGGCGGCGGCCAGCGAGTTGACGAGCGGGCCGCTCCGCCCCTCGGGGCGGAGCCGGAGATCCACGCGCCAGACGAACCCGTCCTCCGTGACCTCCTCGAGCGTCGCCGTGAGCCGGCGCGCGACGCGGGTCCAGAAGTCGTGCAGGGTGATCGACACGGCGCGGTCGCCGGAGGGGCCCACCTGCCCTTCGTCGGTGTCGTAGAGGTAGATCAGGTCCACGTCGGAGCCCGCGTTGAGCTCGTCGCCGCCGAGCTTCCCCATGCCGAGGACGACGAACTTCGATCGCGCGCCGGTCGCGGTGCGCGGCTCGCCGAACCGCGCGGTCACGGCCGAGACCGCCTCTGCGAGCGCGACCTCGATCGTGGCCTCGGCGAGCGCGGTGAGCTCGCGCGCCGTGACGTCGATGTCCGCGCCCCCCGCCGACGGCGGGAGCAGCTCGCGCAGCGCGATGCGGATCCGCTCCTCGCGCGCCACGCGCCGGAGCTCCCGCCGGACGCGATCGGCGTCGGAGACGTCGCCGACGCGGCCGCGGATCCGCGACAGGTACGTGGCGCGATCGCGGGCCGTCTGGTGCCCCTCCGCCGCGAGCCGCTCCGCGATGTCCGGATTTGCCTCGATGGTCGCGCCGATCGCGGGGTAGGCGGCCGTGAGGAGCGCCGCGATGGCGAAGGCCATCGTCCCCGGCGGCAGGCGGGGCGACAGCCACGCCGCGCGGTCCTTCACGCGTTGCTCGTCGATCGCGTTCGCGATCTCCAGGAGCCTCGAGACCTGTTGCATGGCGGGAGGCTAGCAAGACCCTGGGGTCGCGAACGCCGGTTCCGCAGCGCCCGACCGCCAGATTATCGCCCGGAGGCGTCACCTCGCGCCTTGGCGACGTCGCCCTCCGATCCTATGCTCGCCGGGTGCGATTGCTCTGCGTTTCGGATATCCACGGCCACGCCGACGCGCTCGCGGCGGTGCTGGCCACCGCCGAGCGCCGAGGCTACACCCAGCTCCTGGTCGCCGGAGATCTCTGCTTTCCCGGCCCGAAGCCGCTCGAGACGTGGCGCCGGCTGACGCAGGCCAAGGCGGTTTGCGTACAGGGCGTATCGGATCGCGCCCTGGCGACGCTGGACATCGAGAAGGTCAGGCCGCGGAGCGAGCACGAGCGGGCGCGGCTCGATCGTCTGGCCCAGACGCGCACCGAGCTCGGCGAGCTGATCCTCGCCCGGCTGGCGCGGCTCGCCCCGACGTACCGGCTGCCGCTCGAGGACGGCGGCGAGCTCGTCCTGGTCCACGGCTCCCCTGCGGATCCGCTGGAGCCGATCTCGCACGACATGACGGACGAGGAGGTGCTGTCGCTCCTCGGCGACGACCCGGCGGATGTCGTGATCTGTGGTGGCTCCCACGTCCCGTTCGATCGGATGGTGGGGGGCGTGCGCATCATCAACGTCGGCTCGGTGGGAGAGGCGCCGTGCTCGATGCGGAGCGAGGTCGACCGGGTGCGCGTCGGGGGGCGCCCTGCCGGCGAGCTTGTGCGCAGCGGGTCCGTCTCTTACGGGGCGGGGCACGCCGACGCGACGTTCATCGAGCTCCGGGCGGGCGAGCTCTGGGTCGAGCAGGTCGTGGTGCCGCTCGGCAGGGCGGCCTGAGCGCGCCGGGGAGCTGGAGCGACGGGCGCGCCGCGCCCAGATCGCCCCGAAGCCACGCGACACCGCGCGAGGCGCTCGTCACGCATCGTACCAGGCGAGGAACAAGGCAAGGAACAACGCTCGCGCCATGCCCTCCCGCTTGAACCTATATCAAGGATTTAGGATCATCCTGGGGGAGCATGGGCAGCTACTCCCCCGACGATGATTTCGAGGCCACGCGGGTGGCCAACGTTGGGGAACTCCAGAAGGAGCTCCCGGCGCGCTCGCCGAAGGATCGCGCCTACCTCATCGTGCTCGCCGGCTCGAACGTCGGCGAGATGTACCGGGTCGAGGGCGCGGAGATCGTGATCGGCAGGGCCTCCGGGACGACGATCCGGCTGAACGACGACGGCATCTCGCGGCGCCACGCCCGCCTGCTCCAGCTGGACAGCCAGGTGCTGATCGAGGATCTCAACAGCTCGAACGGGACGCTGGTGAACGGCGAGCAAGTGACGCGCGTCGCCCTGCACGACGGCGACAAGATCCGCCTGGGCTCGACGACGATCCTCAAGTTCACCTACCACGACCACCTGGACGAGTCGTTTCAGCAGCAGATGTACGACGCCGCGCTGCGCGACGCGCTCACGAAGGCGTTCAACAAGAAGTACTTCCTGGATCGGCTCGAGACCGAGGTCTCGTATGCCCGGCGGCACAGCGCGCACCTGTCGCTGCTCATGTTCGACGTCGATCACTTCAAGCGGATCAACGACACGTTCGGGCACCTCGCCGGCGACTACGTCCTTGCGCGGATCGCCAAGATCGCGAGCAACACGGTGCGGACCGAGGACGTGTTCGCGCGCTACGGCGGCGAGGAGTTCGGCATCCTGTGCCGCGGCGTGGCGCTCGAGAACGCGGGCATCCTCGGCGAGCGGCTGCGCCTGCTCATCGAGGGGTCGGTCTTCGAGCACGAGGGCGTCCGCGTGCCGACGACGATCAGCGTCGGCGTGGCGGCGCACCCCGTGGTCCCGGTGGAGAGCGGGCTCCAGCTCATCGCGGCGGCCGACGAGGCGCTCTACGAGGCGAAGCGCACCGGCCGCAACCGCGTGCTCCTGAAGTTCGGCCCGAAGCCGTAGGCCCGGCGCAGGGCGCGCGGCAGGTCGGCCGGCGCCGCCGCGGCAGCCGCGCCGCCGCGGCCGCGAGCGAACGCCGCGGCAGCCGCGCCTCCGCGAGCGCGCGCTGCGGCCCCGACGCGAGGCGCCGCCCCGCGCCTCAGTCGATCTTGAGGAGCTCCTTGACCTTGGCGATGACCTGCGGCGCCTGGATGGGCTTCGTGATGTACGCGTTCGCGCCGAGCTGCAGCGCGCGCTGGCGATCCTCCTGAGACCCCTCGGTGGTGATGATGATGATCGGGGTGTCCTTGTGGACCGGATCGGTGCGCACGCGCTTCACGAGCTTGAGCCCGTCCATGATCGGCATGTTGATGTCGGTGATGATCACGTCGTACTTGGTCGAGGCGAGCTTGCGGAGACCGTCGACGCCATCATCCGCCTCGGTGACGCGGAGGTTCTTCACGCGCGCCAGCGCGAAGACCAAGAGCTGCCGCATCATGGGCGAGTCTTCAACGATCAGACACGAGTACTCGGCCATGATCAGTCCTCCAGGTCCAGGAATGCCTGGACGCCGGGCACCTTCCGGCCGGCGTCGGTGAAGAGCCGCGCGTTGATGAGGGCGGGGGCGGCCTGGGCCCCGAGGAGCTTGAAGAGCTCGGTGTCCACGTTCACGAACTCCGTCTTTTGCGGGAGCGTGCCGAAGATCGCGATGACACCCACGGTGCGCCCGTTGAAGTCGAGCGGGATCACTGCCGCCGGATCCTCGATGCTCCCCTTGGAGACGTCCTTGGTCTCGTCGAAGAAGATTTCCCCCTTCGAGAATGCCTGGCCGACGACGCCTTCGGTCACCGGCATGCGCGCGATCTCCTCGACGGCTACGCCTTCGCTCGCGATCGAGACGAGCTCCTTACCATCGGGAGACGCCAGGTACACGGAGAAGGCGCCCGCCCCGAGGAACTGCGCCAGGAGCTCCTTCAGGTTGCGGAGGACATGGCGCACGTTGCGCGCTGCGTGCAGCTGCGAGAGCGCGACGTACAGGTTCGCCAGGTTCGCGAGCTCGCCCTCCGCCTCCGAGTAGCGGCTGTTGAAGCGGTCCGACGCCGCCACCATCCGCACCGACTGCGTCACGAGATCGCGCTTCTCCTGCTCGAGCTCCTCGATCTTGCGGAGCAGGTCGCGGATGGCCGAGTCGCTCGCGAGGTGCGCGCGCAGCTTGCCGTTCTCCGATTCGAGCTCGGTGATCTTGTCACGAAGGCGCTCGTTCTCGCGGAGGAGCTCCTCGGTCAGCTGCGCCCCCTTGCGGAAGAACTGCTGAATGAAGGCATCACGCTCCTTCTTCAGGTCCTCGGGGGGACGATCGCTCGGACGCCCTTTTTTCTCCGTCATTTTATCCCGGGGTTCTCCAGAGCTTCGGACCGTATCATGCGGGGCTGACCGGACGGAAGCGTCGAGCGCGGGCCGCCGGCGACGCCCGGACCCGCCCCCGCCACCCAGGGGGCGAGCGTGCGGCGCCTCGCCGCCCCGGCCGCCATCGATGACGTCGGCTCGGGCGCGCTCACCCTACCTCGGAGACCGGACCCCCGCCCTCCCGGCCCGCCCACCCCCGCCTCCACGACTACGCCTTCTCCATCTGCTTCAGCAGCTTGGTCCACTGGCGCAGCTCCCGGCCGAGCAGCACAGGCGTCTTCCGGAGCGACGCGATGTCGCGCGCCCCGACGAGCAGCATGACCGCCCGGAGCTCCGCCTCGATGTTCTCCAGGTACCGCACCGCGGCGTCCCGTCCCCCCGAGACGAAGGCCTGGAGCACCGGACGCGCGATCCCGGCCGCATGCGCGCCGAGCGCGAGCGCCCGCGCGATGTCAAGACCGCTGGTGATGCCCCCGGTCGCGATGACCGTCTTGAAGCGGGGACGGATGGTGCGGGCGATGAGCACCGAGGCGGCCGTCGGGACGCCCCACTCGCGCAGGGCCTCTCCGAGGGAGCGGGCCGCGCCGCTGGCGCGCGCCGTCTCGACCGCGACCCACGACGTGCCCCCGGCGCCTGAGACGTCGATGTTCCGGACGCCGGCCCGGATCAAGCGGTAGGCGGTCCCCGGGCCGATCCCGCAGCCGGTCTCCTTCGCGACGACCGGCACGCTGAGGCCGTTCGCCAGCCGGCTCATCGCCTCCAGCGCGCCGGCAAAATCGCGATCGCCGCCGGGCTGGACCAGCTCCATCGCGGGGTTCATGTGGATGCAGAGCGCGTCGGCGCCGACCTGCGCGACGAGCTCGGCGACCGCCTCGGTCGACAGCGACCGCGCTTGCACGGCGCCGATGTTCCCGAGGACGAGGGTCGTCGGGGCGCGCTCGCGGACCTCGTACGAGGCGGAGGCGTCGCCGTTGAGCATCGCCCGCTGGCTCCCGAGGCCGAAGCCGTACCCGCGCTCCTCGGCGATCTGCGACAGCTCCCGGTTGATCGCCTGCGCGCGCTCGGTCCCGCCGGTCATGGCCGCGATGAGGAGCGGCGCGCGGAGCCGCTTGCCGAGCAGCAGCACCGAGGTGTCGATCGCGTCGAGAGAGAGCTCCGGCAGCGCGTCGTGGATCAGCTCGACCTGCTCCAGGAGCGTGGTCTTGGCCCGAAATCCGACATCCCCCGTGGCGCAGAGCTCGATGTGGTCCGCTTTCCGCTCGGAGATGTCCTTCGCCTCTTCCGTCATGGGAGCACAACTTTACGCGGTCGCTGACCGCCGTCGAAAAGGAAGTGGCATGGACAAAAAATCGACAAAAATCGCGCCCCGCGCCCCGCACCGGCGCGGGTCGCCGGCGCCGGCCCCCGCCCTGTTGCAGCGACCGCGCGACCGGCGCCCGGCCATGGCATAAAGTAGGCGCATGGACCTCCCGGACGAACCGCAGATCCGCTGGATCCTTCGCACGACCTCCACGCTCCTCCAGCACGGCGCCGAGCCCGTGCGCGGGCTGGTGCAGCCGACGGCCGAGTTCTTCCCCGACCCCTACGACGGCTCGCCGAAGACGGTGGCCGCCCTGATGCTGCGGGTGCAAGAGCACGCGGGGCTCCAGGATCTGCCGGTGGATCTGGCGGTGGTCACGCCGGAGGGGCAGGCCAGCACCGTGAGCTGCTCGAGCGGCGCGTGCGGCGGGATGGCGCTCGACACGAAGCTCGAGCGGGTCGCCCGGCGCGACGACGGCGGGTACCGGGTCGCCCTCTCCGCGGGCGAGCTCCGCAACCCGACGGTGCTCACCACGGCGTTCGTGCGCGCCGTGTCGTTCATGTTCCTGAGCGAGGCCGGCGCCTTCGGCGCGCTCGCGCCGCCGGACCGCGATCCCGCCGTGGATCTCGCCGCCGTGCTGCTCGGCTTCGGCGTCCTCGTGACGAACGGCTCGTACCTGTACGCGAAGGGCTGCGGCGGCGTGCAGGTGCACTCGGCGACGAAGATGCCGGTCGACGAGCTCGCGCTCGCGCTCGCCGTCTACTGCCGGCTGCACGAGGTGCCCGACCGGACCGCCGCGCGGCACCTCGACGTGACGCCGCGCGCCCACTTCGACGAGTCGGCGGTCTGGGCGAGCTCCAACATCGCGCTCGTCCGCATGCTGCGCGCCGCCCCGGATCGGATCGCCGCAGACGACTACGCGCTCGGCGAGTCGAGGAGCTGGCTGGCCCGCGCGCTCGGCCTCGGCAAGCGCCGGCCGGCGCGGACGGCGGACGACGAGCTGCGCGAGCTCGAGCGAGATCTCGCGCCCGCGGCCGGCGCGGCGAAGCCGCGATCGTTGGATGAGGGCAAGGCGAAGAAGCTTGCGGAGATCCGTGCTCTCGTGGACGAGAGCCTAGGGAGCTGAATGAGCGTACGACTCTGGGACAAAGGGGGCGCGACCGACGCCCAAATGCTGCGGTACACCTCGCGCGACGACTGGCAGCTCGATCAGCGCCTGCTCGCCTACGACCTGCGGGCCACGATCGCGCACGTCCGCGGGCTCGCGCGGATCGGCGTGCTCAGCGAGACGGAGCGCGACGCGCTCGTCGGCGAGCTCGAGGCGCTGACGGCGCAGAACGAGGCCGGCGAGCTGCGGCTCACCGAGGACGACGAGGACGGCCACAGCGCGATCGAGGCGGCGCTGGTGGCCCGCATCGGCGACGCGGGCAAGAAGGTGCACACCGGCCGGAGCCGCAACGACCAGGTGCTCGTCGCGATGCGCCTCTACGAGCGCGACGCCCTGGACGAGCTCGCCGAGCACGCGGCGGCCGGCGCACGCGCGCTGCTCGATCTCGCCCGGCGCGAGGCGGACACGCCGATGCCCGGCTACACGCACCTGCAGCGGGCGGTGCCGTCGTCCGTCGGCTACTGGGCCGCCTCGTTCGTCGAGGGGCTCGCCGACGCCGTCGACGTCGTCCGCGCGACGCGGGGGCTCGTCGATCGGTGTCCGCTCGGCGGCGCCGCCGGCTTCGGCGTGAACCTGCCGCTCGATCGCGTCGGCGTCGCGCGCGAGCTCGGGTTCGCTGGCGTGGCCCTGAACCCGCTGGCCTCCCAGACGTCGCGCGGCATCATCGAGGCGCAGATCCTCGCGGCCGCGTGGCAGGTCGTCGCCGTGATCCGCCGGCTCGCGTGGGATCTCAGCCTGTTCGCGATGAGCGAGCTCGCGTTCATCCGGCTGCCGGAGGCGTTCACCACCGGCTCCTCGATCATGCCGCAGAAGCGCAACCCCGACGTGGTCGAGCTCATGCGCGCGGCGTGCTCCGTCGTGCAGGGGGCGCTCGCCGAGGTGCAGTCGCTCGTGGCGCTCCCGTCCGGCTACCACCGCGATCTGCAGCTCACGAAGGGCCCCACGATGCGCGGCCTCGACGAGGCGCTCGCGACCTCGCGCCTCTTGCCGCGGCTCGTCGAGGGGCTCGCCTTCGATCGCGAGCGCATGGCCCGGGCGATCACGCCCGAGTGCTTCGCGACCGATCGCGCCGTCGAGCTCGCCGTGCAGGGCGTCCCGTTCCGCGAGGCCTACCGGAAGGTCGCGGCCGAGATCGCCGCGCTCCCCGCCGGCGACGCGGAGGCGAGCCTCCGCGCGCGCGTGTCGCTCGGCGCCCCGGGCAACCTCGCGCTCGACGACCTGGCCCGCAGGCTCGATCGGCAGCAGGCGCGCTAGACAGGTCGAACCACACAGAGCGGCGCTCACCCGCACAGGAGACGGGCCCAGATCGGCGTTTTCGGCGCGTAGGCGTACTCCAACGCCGAGCACCGAAAACGTCGAGGTGGGCCCGTCTCCGCAGCGGGTGAGCGCCGCTCTAGCGCTGTTTGCGTAGCTCCCGGACCGCGCCGGGGTCTGCCACCAGCACGAGGGTGGCCATGTCGAGGAACAGCCCGGTGTCGACCACGCCGGGGATCTTGCGGACGCGCGCGTCGAGCGCCGCGGGCGCGTCCATCGGGCCGAACGCGGTGTCGAGGATCCAGTTGTGATTGTCGGTCTGGAAGGGGTACCCGTCCGCGTTCTTGCGGACCGCCGGCTTGCCCCCGAGCGCGGTCAGGTGCCGCGCGGCCGACGTGATGGCGAAGGGCACCACCTCGACCGGGACGGGCACGCGCGAGCCGAGCTTCTCGACGAGCTTCTCGGGGGTCACGAGGATGATGAACTGCGCGGCCTCGTAGGCCACCACGCGCTCGCGGAGGAGCGCGCCGCCGAGCCCCTTGATGAGGCCGAGATCGGGCGCCACCTCGTCGGCGCCGTCCACGGCGACGTCGAGGCGCTCGACCTCGTCGAACGACACCATCGGGATGTTCTCGCGGCGGGCGAGCGCCGCCGAGCGCTCCGACGTGGCGACGCCCGTGATCTGGAGGCCGCGGCGGACGCGCTCGCCGAGGCGGCGGATGAAGGCCTCGGAGGCGCGCCCGGTGCCGAGCCCGAGCAGCATCCCGCTGTCCACGCGCGCGAGCGCGGCGACGGCGATTCGATCGAGGTCGGAGGGGTCCGGTCCCGGGGTGCTCATGCGCTGCTCATCGGCCATCGGGACCGTCAGCGCAACGGGATTTTGTCGATCTCGTCGAGCGGCCCCGGGCAGAGGGGCCGGAGCCGGCAGCCTTTGCACTCGGCGCCCGTCCAGATGGCCTCGAACGTCGCCTGCATCTCGTCGAGCAGGAGGTCGTCATCCGTGAGCACGCCCGCCTCGAAGTTCCGCCGCCCCTCGCCCTTGGCCCCGAGCCCGGCGCCGGTGAGGTTCGCGGAGCCGAGGTACAGGAGCGCGCCGTCGACGGCGATCATCTTCAGGTGGACCCGCGGGCAGCGCCGCATCTCGATCGGCGGCCGGGGCCGGCGGCGGAGCTCGGCGCGGAAGGCGCGCGACGGGACGCCGGCGTGCAGCAGACGCAGCTCGACCCCGCGGGCGGCGAGCGCGTCGAGCAGGTCGAGGAACGACATGTACCGGCCGCGCGCCCGCGCCCTCGAGCCGATGGGCGCCTCGACGCGCAGCTCCTTCACGTTGGCCGTCGCGATCCACACCGAGACGCGCGCGTTCGCGACCGCGCCCATCACGAGCGCGTCGTAGTGGGCCCTGTCGCGGAGGAGCGTCAGCTCGACCCGCCGCTTGAGCTGCGTCCGCGGCGTCGCCTCCGCGTTGCGCGCCCGCGCGCGCGGGCGCGCCGGCCGCGGGCTCACGCCTGTTGACCGGCGCCGGCAGGCGCCTGCTCGCGCTCGAGGTGGGCGCTGAGCAAAGCCCGGACGTCGTCCGGCATCGGGACCGACACCAGCTGCACGAGATCGGTGGTCACCACCGTGTGCCGGAGCTCGGCCGACAGCACACCGTCGTGAGCGCGGACCATGCGGTACCGGAACGTGGCGCTCCGCCTGCCGAGATGGACGACCGACGTCTCGATCCGGAGCGTCTCGCCGTAACGCGCCGGCGCCGCGTAGTCGGCCTCGACCCGCACCGCCGGCAGCCCGATCCGCCGCTCGAGGATGAGCCGGGCGTAGCCTCCCTCGAGCGGCGCGAAGAACCGCTCCATCGCCTCGTGCGCGTAGCTGAGGAAGCGCGCGAAGAAGACGATGTTCGCGGCGTCGACGTCCTCGAACTTGATCGGGCGATCGAGGGAGACCATCGCGGCTAGGAGAGGTCCTCGGCGAGCTTCTCCAGGGTCGCCCTCCCGAGCGGCGCCTTCACCGAGTAGCGCGGGTGCGCGACCACGAGCGAAACCGTCGCCTTCCTGGCCTTGATCGCGGCCTGCGCCTCGGCCGGGAGATCCACCTTGAGGTAGTGCACCGCCGTCGTGCGGTCCTCCAGGACCGCCGCGTCGCGCTTGCCGCGCGCCTTCGCGGCGACGCCGTCGACCTCGAGCGTCACGGTGTCCTCGAGCCCGACCAGATCGACGAGCATCTGGTCGCGCAGCGCCCGGTCGGGGATCTCGACGAAGAGCGTCAGGCTGAGCTGCCCCTCCCCCGGGATGAGATCGTTGTACGTCTCGATCTCGTGGAGGATGCCGCTCTCGCTCGTGATGCGCTCGGTACGCAGCATCTCCTGGATCTGGAACAGCACGGAGTCGCGGTTCTCGAACACCGCGGTCAGGTGGTCTCCAATCCGCACGCGGCGGGGCCGCTTCTCCTCGATGATGCGGCTGCGGAATCGCTCCCGGATCGCCTCATATTCGCCGATCCCGAGCACCTCGTTGCGATCGATGGGACGCATGACGGCTCCTCTCTTCGACGTCTCCTTTACGTCTCTTACGTGTCCCTCACGACTTCGGCTCGATGTACGACGTCGGCCCGAGCCCGTACGCGTGGGCGAGCGCCTCGACCGGGTGCAGCACCTTCGCGCCGTTCTCCTTGACCATCCTGAGGCCGGCGAGGGTGCAGTCGCTGACGATGACGTCCGCGCCCGCGACGCCGCGCACGAGCTTCGACGCGTACTTGCGGCCGGTCTCGTAGTGCGCCGCCTTCATCCCCCAGGTGCCGTCCACGGCCGAGCACTGCTCGACGACGCGCACCTCGGTGTCGGGCACGACGCCGAGCACCCTGGCGCCCGGGAAGCCGATCTTCTGGGCGCGCAGGTGGCACGCGGCGTGGTACGCGATCGTGCCGAGCCCCCGCTTGAACTCGCGGTTGAGCTTCTTCTCGCGCCCGAGCTGGACGAGGAACTCCATCATGTCGACCGTCGCGGCCGCGACCTCGCGCGCCTCCGCAGTCTGCAGGTACTCGGGCCACTCCTTCTTCATCGTGTAGCCGCACGTCGGGCCGACCACGACGATCTTCCTGCCCCTGCGGACGTGCGGGAGCAGCAGCGCGACGTTCTGCTTCACCTTCGCGGTGAACGCCTCGAGATCGCCGCCGTCGAGGTTCGGCATCCCGCAGCACGTCAGCGCGTCCGCCGGGGCGTCCTGCGGATCGTCCGGGGAGGCGCAGCCGGGCACGTGCACCGCATAGCCGTTGTGCTCGAGCACGCGGACCGCGGCCTCGGGGACCCCGGGCGTGTTGAACTCGCCGTAGCAGGTCGCGAAGAGCACGACGGAGCCTTGCTCGCCGGCGTCCGCCGCGGCGCTGTGCTCCGCGAACCACGACGAGAACGGCTTGCGCGCCATCTCCGGGAGCGGGAACTCCGACGAGATCCCCGTCACCTTCTCCTGCACCTTGCGCAGCAGGCGGCTCGCCTGCACGAGGTTCGCGAGCGGCGCGGCGGGGCCGGAGCCGAGCGCGCCGATGAGCTGCGGCTCGCCGAGGATCCTGTCCACGAGCGGGATGCCCTCCCGCTGGGCGCGCACCGCGCGCTCGCGCGCGAGCACGCGCGGGAAGTCCAGGAGCTCGTAGGCGTGCTCGTCGGCGGTGTACGGGCACTTGATGTAACAGAGCTTGCACTGCCAGCACTCGTCGCCGATGGCCTTGAAGTCGTCGTAGGTGAGGGCTTCGGCGCCCTCGGCGACGCCGGCCTCGATGTCCCTGTCGACGCGGGCGAAGAGCTCGGGGAACGAGCCGCAGTACCCGACGCACATGCGGCACTCGTGACAGATCTGGAACGTCCGCCGCAGCTCGGCCTCGAGGTCGCGGGGATCGAGATATCGCTCGTCGTTCGGCGATGTCGCCGGCGGACGGTCTGGTGCACGCCGAATGACGCTCACGGGTCGGTTCCTCTCAACATCGTCTGGGAGTACGGGGCGAAGGGGCGACTGGCCGCGCGGCGCGGCGCCGGACGGGCCGCGCTGGCAGCGGCGGCGCGTGCGCCCCGGGTCGAGCCGCCGGCGGCTCGGCGCGATCCGGGGCGCTCGCGCTCACGCATCGCTCGAGATCAGAAGTCGAGCGACTGAAGCGCCTTCTGGAAGCGCCCGGCGTGCGACTTCTCGGCCTTGGCGAGCGTCTCGAACCACTCGGCGATGTCGTCGAAGCCCTCCTCGCGGGCCTCCTTCGCGAAGCCCGGGTACATCGTCTCGTACTCGTGGGTCTCGCCGGCGACGGCGGCCTTCAGGTTCTTCTCCGTGCTGCCGATCGGCAGGCCCGTCGCCGGGTCGCCGGCCTGCCGGAGGTAGTCGAGGTGGCCGTGCGCGTGGCCCGTCTCGCCGTCCGCCGTGTCCTTGAAGAGACCCGCGACGTCGGGGCGGCCTTCGACGTCGGCGACCTTTGCGAAGTACAGGTAGCGGCGGTTGGCCTGCGACTCCCCGGCGAACGCGTCCTTCAGGTTCTGGTGCGTCTTCGTGCCCGTAAGCTGCTTGGTGGTCATGGTGTTCGCTCTCCTTGGTTGAACGGCTGGGACGATGGATCCCTGGTGCCGCGCAGGTCAGCTCGGCGGCGCGGAGGCTCTGCTAGCCACGTTCGGGGCGCCGCGCCCGTGGAGCCCCTGCGGGGCGGAGTCGACTGTGTTCCTCGTTGCGCCCGGCGTCGCGCGCCGCTGCCTGCGCGCCCTCGTCTTCCTGCCCGCCCTTCGCGCAGGCCGCGCAGAGCCCCCGGTAGATCCGCTCCACGGCGCGGACCTCGAAGCCGGGGGCGGCCGCGAGCGGCGCGGGGGCGATCTCGTCCGGGCGCTCGCCCGAGGGCTCGCACGGCACGTCGCGGACGAGCCCGCAGCGATCGCAGACCGCGTGATGGTGCGCCGCCATGTTCGGATCGAAGCGCGAGGCGCCGGGCGACAGCGACAGCGCGACGCACAACCCCGCCGACGCCAGCGCGTCCAGCGTGTTGTAGACGGTGGCGAAGCTCATCGTCGGCAGCGCCGGCCGGAGCCGCTCGAACAGCTCCTGCGCGGTCGGGTGCGTGGGATCGGCCGCGAGCTCGCGCACGATCGCCAGGCGCTGCGGCGTCAGCTTGAGCCCCGAGGAGCGCACGCAGGCCAGCATCGACGCGACCCGCGCATCCTCCTCGAGCCCCTCGCGCTCGAAGCCGGCCCCGCGCCCCCGGGCGTCGCGGGGCGCAGGCCCCTTGGCGGCAGGTGTTCGCGAGGCGGCCACGGCGAGAGTGATACTTAGAAAGTTTCTCAGTTGCAAGTCCTAACAATCACGGCAGATGAGCCTGGCAAATCCGGGTCGGATCGGGCAGATCTGCCGCGTCCAGCCCGGACGACGCGTGGCGGCGTCGCGCGCCGTGCGGCCGGGGTTGGCTCTTGCGAGGCCGGAGGGCCTCTGTCATAGTGCGCGCCCCGCGCCGCCGGCCCCCGCCGGCTTGCATTTTCGCCCGCCAACGGGGCAAGTTTTTTTCCAGCAAAAGAGGACGCTGCAAGACATGCCGACCGACGCCATTCAGTGCAAACCGCTCGAGGTCGCCGTGGGCGACAAGGGCATCGAGCGCGCCATCAAACACCTCAAGAGGAAGATGGCCGCCGAGGGGATCCTCCGCGAGCTGAAGCGGCGCCGGCACTACATGAAGCCGTCCGTGAAGCGGCGGAAGAAGGCCTCCGAGGCCGCTCGCCGCCGCCGGAAGCGGTCCAAGATGGACATGGTCGCCTAGCGCGACCGCCCCTCGCGCAAGGGCACCTCGCCAAGACGCAGAAGACGCGCGCGGACGCTTGAATCGAGCCTCCGCCGCGTGCTCTGCGTCTTGTCATTTTTGTCTTCGTCCTAGAGCCGCCTCGGCGGCGCGACGCGCCCCGGGTCGCGCGCGTCTGTGCCACGGCGGCGCTCGCTGCGCCCCCGCTCCAGAGGTCCCGATGCGCGCCGTCGTGATGACGACGTCCTATCCGATCAGCGACGAGGATCCGTCGGGCCATTTCGTGCGCTCGTCGGCGCGGGCGCTCGCGCGCCGCGGCGACGAGGTCCACGTGATCGCGGCCGGGGGCTCGGTCCTCGACCCACCCTCACGGGACGGCGATCTCGTCGTTCATCGGGCAGGCGGGGGCGCGCTGTTCGCGTGGCCGGGCGCCGTGGCGCGCGCGCGCGAGTCGCCGCTCCGGCTGCTCTCCGCGGGTCCGTTCGCGGCCGCCGCGCTCCGGCGGCTGCGCCGGCTCGGGCCGGTCGACCGCGCGGTGGCGCACTGGATCGTTCCCTGCGCGTGGCCGCTCTTGCTCGCCCTGCCGCGCGCGCCGCTCGAGGTGCACGCGCACGGCGCCGACGTGCGGCTCCTGCTCGGCGCGCCGCGCGCCGCGCGCGCGGCGGTGATGGGCGCGCTCCTCCGCCGCGACGCGCGCTTCGTCTTCGCCGCGCGCGCGCTGCGCGACGCGCTCGCGGCCGCGCTCGCTCCGGAGCAGGCGCGCGCGCTCGCCTCCGCCTCGCGCGTCGCGCCGCCCGCCATCGATCTGCCGCCCGTCGCCGAGCGCGTGGCCGCGCTCCGGAGCGAGCTCGTCCAGCGCCCCGGCGATCGCCTCGCCGTCGTGGCGTGCCGGCTGATCCCGACGAAGCGGGTCGAGCTCGCGATCGAGGCGGCGCGCGCGGCGGGCGCCGGGCTCCGGCTCGTCGTCGTCGGCGACGGCCCGGAGCGCGCCGCGCTCGAGCGCCTCGCGCGCCGCGGCGCCGCGGCGCGCTCGTACGGCGAAGATGGCGCGGCGGTGCGCTTCACGGGCACGCTCCCGCGGACTGAGGCGCTCGCGTGGATCGGCGCGGCCGACGTGCTGCTGCACCCCTCGTCGCACGAGGCCGCCCCCACGGTGATCCGCGAGGCGCGCGCGCTCGGCGTGCCCGTCATCGCGTGCGACGCCGGCGACGTGGTCGCGTGGGCCAGGGACGACGACGGGATCCTCGTCGCGGAAGGCACCGCGGAGAGCCTCGCGGCCGCGCTCCGCGCCGTCCCGCCGCGCCGCCCGGAGCGCGCGCCCGCGCGCTCGCGCTGAACGACCTCGCGCTGAACGACCGCGCGCCCGCGCGCTCGCGCTGAGCGACGGCGCCCCCGCGTCCGCGTCCGCGCCGAAAGCGACGCGTTCTCGCCGAGCCGGCGGCGGCGCGCGCCCGGCTCCGGACGGCGCCGGACGCCCCGTCCGGAGCGAGTCTTCGATCTGCGATGCGATGCCCTTGCAATTCCCAAGGCTTCGACTACGGTGCGCCTCGCTCCGCACCGAAACGAGGCGGCGGAGTGGCTCGGGGCGTAGCGCAGCCTGGTTAGCGCACTTGACTGGGGGTCAAGGGGTCGGTGGTTCGAATCCACTCGCCCCGACTGGTCCGGCGGAGAGTTTCTCCGGCGGACCTTTCGGCTTTGTAGGGCTTCAGTTCTCGTCGACTGTGGACGCGCCGGGCAACGGCGGCGTGGCCCCGCCATCGCGTCCCGGTGTCGCTCACGCCACCCGGCACCCGGGGCTCACGGTCACGCGGCGAGCGGGGGCGGTGAGACGGGCGTGACGGGCCGATCCGGCTCGCCGGCGAGCTCGTCCTCGATGGCGATCATCGCGGCCAGCACCACGTGATCGCTGAAGGGCAAGCCGACCACCTGCACGCCGACGGGCAGCCCCTCGCTCGTCGCGTCGACCTCGGCGGCCCGCTTCTCCAGCCGCTCGCGCGGCCGCTCGCGGCGCGCCTCGGCGGCGCGCACGCGGGTCACGGGGACGACGCCGGCCGGGAACTGCGCGAGGTTCCAGAGCATGGCGGCGCTGCCCGCGAGGACGAAATCGCGCGACGCGGCGTGCGGCAGCGCCGGCGTGGCGTACGGCGGGCAGAGCAGCAGGTCGAGCGACTCGGCGCGCATCGCCGACGCGATCGCGGCCCTCGCCTCGCGCAGCGCGTGCGTGACGCGCCAGAGCTCGGCGACGGACTTCGGCCCGGTGACCTCGAGGAGGCGCTGCAGCCGCCGCTCGCCCGCGAGCCCGGCGACGCGCGCGGCGGCGCGGCGCGCGAACGGCGGGAGCGACGCCATCGCGCGGAGCGAGCGGAGCGAGACGTCGACGTCGGCCGCGCCGCCGCCCTGGAGGAGCGACATCGCCGTCGCGCCGCCGTCCGCCGAGAGCGCGGCGAAGTACCCGTAGACCGCGTCGATGATGCCGGGCGGCGTGAACGGCACGACCGTGGCGCCCCGCGCGCGCAGCGCCGACGCCGCCTTCACGACGGCGCGAGCGACGGCGGTCGACGAAGGGACGAGCCCGTCGTCGCAGTAGAACCCGACGCGCAGGCGCGCCACCTCGACGCTCGCCGGCTCGGTGAACGGGAACGGCGGCACGCGCACGTCCAGCGCGGCCATGGTCGCGGGGTCGAGCTCGGACATGACGAGCGCGAGGTCGCGCGCGCTCCTCGCCATCGGCCCGACCTGCGAGCGGATCGCCTCCTGCCCGAGCAGCGCCGTGTTGCTCCCCAGGTTGGTCCAGCGATCGAGCGTGGGCTTCATGCCGGCGATCCCGCAGCAATGCGCGGGGACGCGGATGCTGCCGCCGATGTCCGTGCCGATGCCGAGCGGCGACATGCCCGCCGCGATGGCGGCGGCCTCGCCGCCGGACGAGCCGCCCGGGCTGTGATCGAGGCTCCACGGGTTCGCCGTCTGGCCGAAGAGCGGGTTGCGCGTCTCGTTGTACAGCAGCAGCTGCGAGACGTTCGTGCGCCCGAGGATCACGGCCCCGGCCTGGCGGAGCAGCACGGTGACGCCCGCGTCGCCGGCCGCCCGGTGGCCCCTGCGGGACGCGACGCCGAGCGTCGAGGCCATGCCGGCCATGTCGAGCGACTCCTTCACGGTGATCGGCAGCCCGTGGAGCGGGCCGCGGATCTCCCCGCGACGGCGCTCGTCGTCGAGCCCGCGCGCGGCCGCGAGCGCCTCGTCGTGGAGCACCTGGGTGAAGGCGCGGAGGCGCGGATCGAGCGCCTCGATGCGCGCGAGGTGCGCCCGCGTGACCTCCTCGGAGCTGACCTCGCGCGCGGCCAGGAGCGAGGACAGCGCGGTCGCGGAGAGGCAGGTCGGATCGGTCGAGGCGCTCACGGTGATTCGACGAGTATCACAGGTCCACGCGCTCGAAGGGTTGCTAGGCTCCGGGGCCCCGCGCCGTCCGCGGGGGAAGCGCCGGAGCCATGCAGCCGCTGCCGATCGATCCGATCCTCCCCGATCTCTGCGCCGCCCTGCGCGCGCACCCGAGCGTGGTGCTCGAGGCGCCGCCAGGCGCGGGCAAGACGACGCGCGTGCCGCGCGCGCTGCTCGACGCCGGCTTCGCCGAGCGCGGCGAGATCCTGGTGCTCGAGCCGCGGCGGCTGGCCGCGCGCCTCTCCGCGCGCCGCGTCGCCGAAGAGCTCGGCGAGCGCGTGGGCGAGACCGTCGGTTACACCATGCGCTTCGAAGAGGCCGCCGGCCCGGCCACGCGGATCCGCTTCGTGACCGAGGGCGTGCTGACGCGGCGGCTCCTGGTCGATCGCGAGCTCCGGGGCGTCAGCGCCGTGGTGCTCGACGAGTTCCACGAGCGGCACCTCGCGGGCGACGTCGCGCTGGCGCTGCTCCGGCGGCTGCAGCGCGGCGCGCGGCCCGATCTCCGCCTCGTCGTGATGTCCGCGACCCTCGACGCCGGGCCGATCGCGGCGTTCCTGGGCGCGCGCGAGGCGCAGCCCACCTCCGCGGCCGAGGCCGACGGCGCGCCCGGAGTGCCGACTGCCGAGGCCCCGCGCTGCGCGACCCTGCGCGCCGAGGGGCGGATGTTCGACGTCGCGATCGAGCACCTGGAGCCTGCCCGCGTGAGCGCGTCGACCCGCGCCGCGGGCGACCGCCGCGCTCCGGCGCACTGGGGCGACAGGACGCTCGAGAGCCTGGTCGCCTCGTCCGTGCGTCAGCTCCTCGACGAGGGGCTCGACGGTGACGTGCTGGTGTTCCTGCCGGGCTCCGCGGAGATCCGGCGCTCGACGGAGGCGTGCGCGCCCCTCGCGAAGAGCGCCGACCTCTTGCTCCTGCCGCTGCACGGCTCGCTGTCGCCGGCGGAGCAGGACCGCGCGGTGCGCCCCGCGGACCGGCGCAAGGTCATCCTCTCGACCAACGTGGCCGAGACCTCAGTGACCATCGACGGCGTCGTCGCGGTCGTCGACAGCGGCCTCGCGCGCGTGGCCGCGCACGCGCCCTGGTCGGGGCTGCCCACGCTCCGCGTCGCGCCCATCGCCCGCGCCTCCGCGGCGCAGCGCGCGGGGCGCGCCGGACGGACCCGGCCGGGCCGCTGCCTCCGCCTCTACACGCGCGGAGATTTCGCCGCGCGGCCGGAGCACGAGGCGCCCGAGATCCGGAGGCTCGATCTCGCGGAGACCGTGCTCGAGCTCTGCGCCGCGGGCGTCACGGATCTCGAGGGGTTCGGCTGGCTGGAGGCGCCGCCCGCCGCCGGGCTCGCCGCGGCCGAGGCGCTGCTCGTGCGGCTCGGCGCGCTCGACGAGGGGCGGCGCGTGACGCCGATCGGCCGGCGGATGCTGCGCTTCCCGGCGCACCCGCGGCAGGCGCGGATGATCGTCGAGGCCGAGCGGCGCGGCATCGCCGAGGACGGGTGCACCCTCGCGGCGCTCGCCGCCGAGCGCGACCTCGGCGCGCCCCAAGGCCCGCGGGCGGCGCACGCGCGGCACAGCTCCGATCTGCTCGCCGCGCTCCAGACCTTCGACGAGGCGGACCGCGCGCGGTTCGCGGCGGACCGCCTGCGCTGGCTCGGCGTCGACCCGGCGCGCGCGCTCGCGGTGGAGCGGACGCGCAAGCAGCTCGCGCGGCTCGCGGACCACCGGAGCGCGGCGCCGCCGGAGACCGCGGAGGCGCGCGAGATCGCGCAGCGCATCGCGATCCTCTCCGGCTACCCGGACCGGGTGGGGCGCCTCCGCCGCCCGGCCAACGCGTCGGGGCGGAGCGGGCGCGAGGTCGTGCTGGCCGCCGGCGGGACGGCCGCGCTCTCCGAGGCGAGCGTGATCGACGAGGTCGACCTCGTCGTCGCGGTCGACATCGAGGAGCGCAGCGAGGGGCGCTCGGCGCGCACCGTCGTCCGGTCGGCGAGCGCGATCGAGGCCGACTGGCTGCTCGACCTCTTCACGGACGCGATCCGGGACACGACCGAGGCGACGTGGAACGCCGCCGCGGAGCGCGTCGAGGTCGTTCGCCGGCTCTCGTACGACGGCCTCGTGCTCGACGAGTCGCGGCCGGCCGCGAGCGCGGTCGGGCCGCTCGCGGAGGCGGCGGCCCGGGAGCTCGCCGCGCAGGCGAAGGCGAAGGGGTGGCGCGCGTTCGTGAAGGGCGACGCGCTCGAGGGCTGGCTGCTCCGGGTCGCGTTCGTGCGCGCGCACTGCCCGGACGCCGGGCTGCCCGACGTGGGCGAGGACGCGGTGCTCGCCGCGCTCGCGGCGCTCTGCGAGGGCCGGAGGAGCTTCGCCGAGCTCCGCGACGCGGACCTCGCGGCCGCCGTGCGCGCCTCGCTGAGCCCCGCGCAGGCGCGAGCGCTCGCCGAGCTCGCCCCCGAGTCGATCGTCCTGCCCGGCGGCCGCCGGGCGCGCCTCGAGTACGCGGCGGACGCGCCGCCGTCGCTCGCGTCCCGGCTGCAAGACTTCTTCGGCATGGCCGAGGGTCCGCGCGTCGCCGGCGGACGGGTGCCCGTGGTGCTGCACCTGTGCGCGCCGAACCAACGCCCCGTGCAGGTCACGACCGACCTCTCGGGGTTCTGGGCGCGCCACTACCCGGCGATCGCCAAGGAGCTCCGCCGCCGCTACCCGAAGCACGCGTGGCCGGACGACCCCGCGCGCGCGGCGCCGCCGTCGCGCGCGCCGCTCCGCAAGGGATGAGTCAGCGCACGAGCGCCGCGGCCCTGGCCGTATCGGCGGCCGTGCGGAGGAGCATCCGCACGATCCCCTCGCCGAGGGGCAGCGTGAACCCGACGTCGCTCTCGCGCTGCGCCACCTGCATCGGCGGGATCGAGCCGTAGCCGAAGCCCCACGACGAGAGCAGGCTCGCGATCCTGGCGATCTGCTCGAGGTTGCGGAGCGCGACGGCGCCGTTCGCCGCGCTCTGCGGGTCCGTGTACGTGAGGGCGCCGGCGAAGTTGACGCCGGGCGGCTGGAAGTTGCCGATGACGCGCACGTACTGGAGGCCCGCGAGGAACGGGAGCTGCCCCGCCGCCGACGCGACCGCGGGCTGGCTCGAGAGATCGCCGGCCAAGGCGAACGACGCGCTCTTCGTGCCGAGCACCTCGACCATCCACGAGGGCACGGAGCGCTTCAGCGCGCTGAAGCGGAGCCGGTCGAGGGCCCGCCGCATGCCGGTCTCGTTGCCGGTGAGGATCGTGTGCGGCGTGAGCACGACGAAGCCCACGTTGCCGGCCGTGAAGAGATCGTTGTCCGCGTAGCGCGTCTTCACGAGCGGCGCGCCGATGACGGTGACCGACCTCGCGTCGGCGGAGCGGCGGATCGCGTCGACGTCGAAGTTGCCCTGCATCACGGCGCAGAAGTCCGCGCCCTGCATCGCGTAGAGCCCGCCGTAGATCTTCACGATGTCGCGCGACGGGACGAAGTTCGACTCGGGGCCCAGGGGGAGCAGGTTCGTGATGAGCTGGTTCACCTCGCCGCCCAGGCCCGAGGTGAACATCGCCGCCGCGTCGAGGTAGCCGAGCATCACCACGCCGCTCGGCAGGACGGCCAGAGGATCGCGATCGATCGCGGTCGCGTCGATCTTCTCGCCGCCGACCAGCGCGAGGCTGTCGTCCGCGCCCCCGCAGCCGGCGAGCGCCGGGGTGGCGGGCGCCGCGATCGCCAGCGCGACCGCCGCGCGGCGCAGGGCGGCGGCGCCCCGGGAATGCAGCAGCATCCGCACCATCGTGTTCGTCATCAAGGTCGCTCGTGCGGCGGGTCGGGGCGCTCCAGGGGGAAGGAGCCGATGATCTTCAGCATCTTGGTCTCGCGCTTCACGCCCTCGAGCGCCGCGACGAGCGCGCGATCGGTCGTGTGTCCGCTGACCTCGACGTAGAAGACGTAGTCCCAGCCCTCGCCGGGGACGGGGCGGGAGTGGACCCGCCGGAGGTTGCAGCTGCGCTCCTTGAAGTGCTGGAGGATGTCGTGGAGCGCGCCGGGCCGATCGTGGACGCTGAAGAGGAGCGCCGTGGCGTCGTGGCCCGAGCGCGGCGCGGGGAGCCGCGACAGCACCGCGTAACGGATCCGGAGCTCGCCCTCGTCGCCGACGTTCTCGCGGGCGACCCGGAGCTCCGGCACGCCGCTGAAGCCGCGGGGGACGATGGCGGCGCTGCCCTCGTTCTCGGCCGCGAGCTCCCACGCGGCCTGCGGGCAGCGCACGTCGAGCACCAGCGCGCGCGGGTGCTGGAGCTCGAGGTAGTGCACGCAGGCCACGTGGTCCTGCGGCGAGGCGTACACCCGCTCGACGTCGGCGAGGTTGCCGGTCCGGTTCACGAGGTCGAGCGCCTGCACCAGCTGGCGCTCGCCGACGACCTTGAGGTCGGCGCCGCCGATCGCCTGGATCGTCGGGAAGATCGGCCCCTCCTTGAGCGACTCGTAGGGGACCACGGCGAAGTCCGCGCGCGAGCGCGCGACCTCCTCGATGGCGGCGACGGGGCTGTCCGCGCGGACGAACTCGCCGCCGACCCCGAAGTGATCGTGCGCCGCGGTCCAGCCGAAGTCGCCCTCGGCGCCCAGGTACGCGACCCGGGGCGCGAGCTCGAACGCGCGCGAGGCCGCGTCGATGGCGACGAAGATCGGCCGCACCGCGCGCTGCGGGAACGGCGGCGTCACGGCGCGCTCGAGCGCCTGGATATGGGCGGCGTCTGCCGTGGGGGCGAACCGGGCCGTGCCCGTCCTCAGCTTGGCCAGCTCGTGCGCGATGCGCGCCCGGCGCTCGATGCTTCGTAGGATTTCTTGATCCAGCTCCGTGAGCTGCCGGCGGAGCTCCTCAAGTCGCTTTCTCTCATCCATCCCGGCCACCCTAGCACCGCCCCCGGCGCAGGTGGACTCGCAGCGCTCAGGGCGCAGCGCCGCGACGCCGCACCTCGCACGGCTGGCCACACGTCGCCTTGGATCGCCGGGGTCGCGTCAGGCCGCTGCGGAGGCGGACGACGCGCTGGAGTCGCTCTTGCTGCTGCTCGTCGACGAGGAGCTGCTCGATCCGGAGTCGGAGCTCGTCCCCGAGGACTCCGAGGACCCTGAGGAGCTGCCCGAGCCGCTCTCCGATTTCGCGGGCGGCTTGTTCGAGCCCGAGGCGTACAGGTCGGAGTACCAGCCACCGCCCTTGAGAATGAAGCCCGTGCCGCGCGAAATCTGCCGCCGGGCGGTCGCGTTGTGGCACGACGGGCACTCCGAGAGCGGCGCCTCCTTGATGGACTGCTCGGCCTCCCATTCATGCGCGCAGGATGTGCAGGCGTACTCGTACGTGGGCATGGCGTTTCTACTCCTCGGAACAACGCGAGGGATATGGCTACGTTAGCCACCTGTCAAGGCGGCTGCCAAAAGCGCCCGTCGTGTTTCGGACGTCGGTCCGCTGCATTTCGGATGGCATCTCGGGCGCCGATCGCTCGACGTCCGCGCCCGCCGTCGCACCGTAACGCGGGTTACATCGACCGCGTCCTCTGTATCGTTCCCGTCATCCGCGTCGGTCGCGTTCTGGGCAAGACTTGGTCCTCGATGGGCGCGCGAGGGGGCGGGATCCGACCTTGCCGCGCGACGCCAGCGCACGTAGACCCGGGGTGGAAGCCAGATGTGACGGTACGTGGCGTGCTGTGACGATACGTTTAAGCTCGCCCGTCCGGTCCCGGGGACGCCATGCGCATTCGGAAGCTCGAGATCAGCGGGTTCAAATCGTTCGTCGATCGGACGGTGGTCCATTTCGATACGGACGTGGTGGGCATCGTCGGTCCGAACGGCTGTGGCAAGTCGAACATCGTCGACGCGATCCGGTGGGCCATCGGCGAGCAGAGCGCCAAGCACCTGCGCGGCAAGTCGATGTCCGACGTCATCTTCAACGGCTCCGAGACCCGCGCCCAGCACGGGATGGCCGAGGTGACGCTCACCTTCGACAACAGCGAGCCGACGGCCGCGTCGCAGCTGCCGCTCGAGTACCGGGACTACGCCGAGATCGCGGTGACGCGCCGGCTCTTCCGCGACGGGACGAGCGAGTACCTCATCAACAAGACCCAGGTCCGGCTCAAGGACGTGACCGATCTCTTCCTCGGCACCGGCGTCGGCACGAAGGCCTACTCCATCGTCGAGCAGGGCAAGATCGGGCTCATCGTCTCGGCGCGCCCGGAGGACCGGCGGATGCTCATCGAGGAGGCCGCCGGCATCACGAAGTACAAGGCCAGGAAGAAGCAGGCCGAGCAGAAGATGGACCAGACGCGGCAGAACCTGCTCCGCGTGGGGGACATCGTCTCCGAGATCCAGCGGAACCTCGCGTCCCTGAAGCGCCAGGCCGCGAAGGCCGAGCGGTACGTGAACTACCGCAAGGAGCTGGAGGACCTCGTGCTCCACGAGGCGTCGCACAAGCTCCTCGAGATCACGGTGCTGACGCAGCGCGAGTCGATCGGCAGGGCCGAGCACGCCGAGCGCGAGCAGGCGTCCCGGACCGCGCTCGCCGCGCGCGAGGCCGAGATCGAGGTCACCCGGCTCGAGGCCCTCGCCTGCGAGGAGCGGGCCGAGCGCGCGCAGAACGAGGCGTTCGCCGCCGACAACCAGGTGCGCACCCACGAGGCGGAGATCGCGCGGGCGCGCGACCGGCTGCGGCACCTGGAAGAGCGGCTCGTCAGCGCGGCCAAGGAGCAGGGGGAGCTCGAGAAGACGATCGCGGAGCTCAGGGCCGAGAAGGAGCAGCTCGAGGCGCAGCTCGCCGGCGTCGAGGAAGAGGAGGCGCGCGAGAGCGAGCTCGCGCTCGAGCAGCACGAGCGGCTCGAGGAGCTGCGGCACGGCGAGCGCACCGCCGAGCACGAGGTCGCCGCGCTCCGCCGGCGCGCCGCCGAGGCCACGGCGGCGGTCGCGGCCGCCGAGGCGTCGCTCGCCGGGTTCGACCGGCGCATGGCGGAGATGAGCCAGCGGCGGGCGAAGCTCGAGGACGAGCTCGGGCGGCTGATGTACGAGTCGGAGGAGCTCGAGCGGCGGCGCTCGTCGCTGACGCGGAACGTGGCGGAGCTCGCCGAGGGGAAGCGGCTCTCCGCGGAGGAGCGGTCGCGGCTCGACGCGGAGATGAAGGCGCTGCGGGAGCAGGCGGTCTCGAGCGACCGCGCCGTGGAGCACGCGAAGAACGACCTCGGGCAGCGGCGCAACCGGCTCCGCGCGCTCGAGGAGCTGCACGCCCGGCTGGAGGGCGTCGGCGCGGGGGTGAAGAACCTCCTCAAGACGAAGGACCCGGCGCTGCTCGGGCTCGTGGCCGACCGGATCGAGGCGCCGGCCGAGCTGACCGCGGCGTTCGCGGGGCTGCTCGGCGACAGGCTGCAGTGCGCGGTCGTGAGCGACGTCGAGCGCGGGATCGCGCTGCTCGCGGACCTGTCGAAGAACAACCGCGGGCGGGCCAGCGTGATCGCGGCGCGGCCCCCGTTCGTGGCCGGCGCCGCGCGGCGGCCGCCGCGCGGCGAGGGGGTGCTCGGGCCGCTCGTGGACCGGCTCGTCTTCGCGCCCGAGGACGAGGCGCTGGCGCGCGCGCTCGTGGGGGACGCGGTGGTCGTCGCGACCGCCGAGGTCGCGGCGCGGCTCGCGGCCGAGGGCGCGGGGTGCACGCTCGTGACGCTCGACGGCACCGTGATCCGCGAGGACGGCGTGGTGAGCGGCGGCTCGGGCGACGCGGTCGCGGCCGGGATGATCGAGCAGAAGCGGGAGATGCGCGCGCTGCACGAGTTCGTCGCGACAAAGTCGGAGGAGGTGACGGCGCTGCTCGACGCGCAGCAGAAGCTCCGCCTGCGGATCTCCGAGGTGGGGACGGCGCTCGAGCGGGCGCGGAGCGAGGCGCACGAGGGGGAGCTCGCGCTGGTGACGGCCGAGAAGGACCTCCGCCGCGCGGAGGAGCAGCTCGCCGCGGCGCAGAAGCGCGAGGGCGTGGTGCGCTCCGAGCTCGAGGACCTCGCCGACAACCTCGACGCCGGCGGGAGCGAGCAGCAGGCGGCGCGCGACAAGCTCGCGGCCGGGCGCGCGGCGCGCGAGGCGGCCGCGGCCGGCCTCGAGCACGCCGAGCAGGTGGCGGCCGAGTGGCGCGAGCGGGTGCTCGGGCAGCAGTCGGTCGTGACCGAGCGCAAGGTGAAGCTCGCGCGCGTGCGCGAGCGCGCCGCGGCGGCGCGGGGCACGATCGAGCGGCTCACGCGGTCGTGCAGCGAGCTGCAAGGCCGGATCGCCCGGCTCGACCAGGAGCGGACGGAGAGCGCGATCGGCGCCGGCAAGGCCGCGGCGACGATCGTGATCGCGCGCGAGGCGCTGGTCGACGCCGTCGCCCAGGCGCACGCGGCGCAGGCCACGCTGACCGAGGCGCGGCGCGCGCTGGACGAGGCGCGGCAGGCGCACGCGGGGCGCGAGGCCGACCTGCGCGGGCTGCGCCAGGAGCTCGCCGAGGTGTCGGAGCAGCTCCGCAAGCACGAGCTCGCGCTGGAGCGGCTGCGCGTCGAGCACAACCACCTCATCGAGGGGGTGCGCGAGCGCTTCCGCGGGCTGGAGCTCGCCCGCGTCGTCGGCGACTACCACAAGCGGCCGCCCGTCGACGCCTCGCACCGCGCGCGCATCCAGGAGCTGACGGAGCTGCTCGACCGCATGGGCCCCGTCAACCTGGACGCCGTGCGCGAGCACGCCGAGGCCGAGGAGCGGTACACGTACTACTCGAGCCAGAAGGCCGACCTGGAGAAGGCGCTCGACGACCTCGAGAAGGCGATCGCCCAGATGAACCGCGAGTCGAAGCGGCTCTTCAAGACGACGTACGACGGCATCAACGCGCGCTTCAAGGCGCTGTTCCCCAAGATGTTCCGCGGCGGCCAGGCGGAGCTCAGGCTGACGAACCCCGACGACATGCTGGAGACGGGCATCGAGATCCTGGCGCAGCCGCCGGGCAAGAAGCTCGGGAACATCGAGCTCATGAGCGGCGGCGAGAAGGCGCTCACCGCCGTGTCGCTCATCTTCGCGATCTTCCAGTTCAAGCCGTCGCCCTTCTGCATCCTCGACGAGGTCGACGCGCCGCTCGATGAGGCGAACGTGGCCCGCTATAACGAGGCGATCCGGAGCATGACGAGCCACTCGCAGTTCATCCTCATCACGCACATCAAGCGCACGATGCAGTCGGTCGACGTGCTGTACGGCGTCACGATGCAGGAGCCCGGCGTCTCGAAGCTCGTCAGCGTGCGGATCAACGAGACGGCGAGGCGGCCGGAGCGCGAGGCGGCGCCGGCGGCGGCGGTGGCGTGAGCGCGGGGCCTCACGCGGGCGGGCGGCGCCTGTCGCGCGGCGCCTCGGGGCTCCGGCACCTGCGGTGGGCCCGCGAAGTGCTGGCCACGCTGGAGGCCCACGTCGAGCACAACCCGGCGCTCGCCGATGCCGATCGCGAGGCGCTGCGGGGAGAGGCGCGCGCGCTCGCGGCCGCGGTGCAGGCCCTCAGCGGGGCCGTGAAGCCGTACCGGGACTTCCTCGAGCGGACGCGGGTGCGCTACCGCGGGCGCGTGCGCGTCGCGGAGCACCTGCTCCGGGGATCCGGCGCGGGCGGCGCGGACGAGGCGGCGCGCGCCCGCCTCGACGAGGCGCTGGCGGAGCTCGCCGCGATGGAGGAGGCGCAGCGGCGGCCGCAGAAGGAGGCGCTCTCGGCGGAGATCGATCGGCTGCGCGAGGCGATGGCGCGGATGGACGCGCGCCTCGCGGAGCGGCTCTCCGCGGAGCTCGTCGAGAGCCTGTACCCGCCGCTCACGGACGGCGCGTCGAGGGTGGCCGACGACGGGGATCCGGACGACGACGCGGCGGCGAGCCCTCGTTAGCGCCGCGCGACGGGCGAGGACGCCGCGCGACGGGCGGAGCCGACCTTAGGGGCGGCGGCGGGCCAGCGGATCGCCGGGCAGACGGCGCGAAAGGGGCCGGCAGCGCGGCAGCTACCGGGGGGACGGAACGTCCTGCGTGCACGCCGGGATGGAGATGCGGTAAAGGCCTGCGAAGGACACGGAGAGGACGTCGATGGGCAGCGCTGAGTCGGGCGCCTTCCTGCTCCTCCGCGGGCGCGCCGCGGCGAGCGAGCGATTCGAGGCGCTGATCCGACGCCATGTGCCGGACGTCTGCGTCGTCTCCGATCCCGAGCGCGCGCTCTCGCGGTGCCTGCGCGAGCCGCCGCTGGTGCTCGCCGTCGACTCTAGCGACCCGGCCGGCGCCGCGGCGTTCTGCGGCCGCCTGCGGGCGCAGCCCGGCGGCGACGCGGTGTTCCTCCTCGCGATTGCCGAGCGCGACGCGGACCTCGACGGGCTCCTCGCGGCGGGCGCGAGCGATTTCCTGCTCGTGGGCGACGACGGCGCGGGCGCCCGGGCGCGGCTCGCCCTCGCCCGCGAGCGCGCCGCGCGCGACGCCGCATCGCGCCAGGCGCTCGCGCAGACGCAGGCCCGCCTCGTCCTCGCCGGTCGCATGGCGAGCGTCGGCACGCTCGCCGCCGGGGTCGCCCACGAGATCAACAATCCCCTCGCCTTCGTCATCACCAACGTCGACGCGGCCATCCGGCGCATGGGCGCGATGGAGCGGCGGAACAGCATGCCGCGCAGCGGCCCGTGGGCTCGCTCCCACGCCGACGGTCGCGGGCCGCCGAGCGAGCTCTCCGAGGTGTTGAGCCTCCTCGAGGACGCCCGCGAGGGCGCTGAGCGGGTGCGGCTCATCGTGCGCGATCTCCACAGCTTCTCGCGCGCTGAAGAGGATCGCCGCGGGCCGGTCGACCCCAGGCGGGTGCTCGACACCTGCGTCCGCATGGCGATGAACGAGATCCGGCACCGCGCCCGCCTCGTCCGGAGCTTCCAGGAGGTGCCGCCCGTCGAGGCGAACGAGCCGCGGCTCGCGCAGGTCTTCCTGAACCTCATCGTGAACGCCGCGCAGGCCATCCCGGAGGGGCTCGCCGAGCAGAACGTCATCGAGCTCTCGACGCGCTGCGATGCCGAGGGGTGGGTCGTCGTCGAGGTGCGCGACACCGGCGCCGGGATCGCGCCCGAGTCGCTCGAGCGGATCTTCGAGCCGTTCTACACGAGCAAGGAAGAGGGCGAAGGGCTCGGCCTCGGGCTCGCGATCTGCCACGCCATCGTCGCGGCGCTGGGGGGTCGGATCGAGGTGGAGAGCCGCCCCGGTCAGGGGAGCACGTTCCGCGTCGCCCTTCCCGCCGCCACGTCCGCCGAGGCGCGGGTCGCGGCGGACGCCGGCTCCGGCGCGCCGAGCGGGCGGCGCGATGGCGGCAGGCTCGCCGGGGCCGCGCCGCAGGCGGCGTCGCGACAGCGGGTCCTCATCATCGACGACGAGCCGATGCTCACGCGCGCCATCGCGGGGACGCTCGAGCCGCGGCACGAGACGACCGCGACCGCGAGCGCGCGCGACGCGCTCACCCGGATCCGCGCCGGGGAGCGCTACGACGCCATCCTGTGCGATCTCATGATGCCCGACATGACGGGGATGGACTTCTACGCGTCGCTCGCCGAGCACGCGCCCGAGCAGCAGCGCCGGGTCGTGTTCCTGACCGGCGGCGCCTTCACGGAGCGCAGCAAAGCGTTCCTGCAGCAGGTCGACGCCCGGCTGCTGCTGAAGCCGTTCGACGCGGCGACGCTGCTCTCGCTGGTCGACGAGGTCGTCGCCGCGCCCTGAGGCGCGCGCGCTGCTCCTCGCGCGCCGCCGGGGCGTACGCCTCCGGGCGCCCTCAGTGATAGTCGCGCGATTTCAGCGTGATCTCCTCGTCGTTCGGCAGCTCCAGCCGCTCCAGCTCGCGCGCGAGCACGTGGATCACCTCGCCCTGCCGCTCGACCCGCCCGGCGACGAGCAACAGCGCGGCGTGCCGCGCCACCTGGTAGTGCTCCTCGAAGACCTGCTTCTGGACGATGACGTTGACCACGCCGGTCTCGTCCTCGAGCGTCACGAACGTCACGCCGCTCGCCGTCGCGGGCCGCTGGCGGCCGACCACCATCCCGGCGACCCGCACGCTCTCCCCGTTGCGCGCCGCCTTGATCTCCTCGGCGGTCCGCACGCGCCCGGCCCCGCGCCGCCGCTTGAGCGCCGGCCGCAGGTGCCGCATCGGGTGGTCGTGCAGCGACAGGCCCACGCGCCCGTAGTCCAGCGCGAGCTGCTCCAGCGGCCTGAGCGGGGGGAGCCCGACGTCGCTGTCGTCCTCGATCGGCACGCCGTCGAACAACCCGTCCACGCGGGGCGCGCGTGCCCGCCAGAGCGCCTCTCTCCGGGCGGGGACCAGCGCGGCGAGCGCGCCCGCTTCGGCGAGCGCTTCCACCTCGTTCTTCTTCAGCTCCGTGCGCCTCACGAGATCCGGGAGGCCCGTGAACGGCGCCTCCTCGCGCGCCGCGACGATCGCCGCCACGGCCGCCTCCCCGAGCCCCTTCACGAGGCGCATGCCGAGCCGCAGCGCCGGGGCCGCCGAGGGCCCTTCGTCGGGCTCGAGGGTCGCGTCCCACGCGCTCTGCACCACGCACACCGGGCGCACCTCGACGCCGTGCCGCTGCGCGTCCTGCACCAGCGCCGACGGGCTGTAGAACCCCATCGGCTGCGCGTTGAGGAGCGCGCAGGTGAACGCCACCGGGTGGTGGACCTTGAGCCAGGCCGACGCGTACACGAGCAGCGCGAAGCTCGCCGCGTGCGACTCCGGGAAGCCGTACTCGCCGAAGCCCTGGATCTGCTGGTAGAGCATCTCCCCGAACTTCGCCGAGATCCCCCGCTCGGCGAAGCCCTGGATGAGCCGCCCGCGGTGCCGCTCCAGGCGCCCGTGCTTCTTCCAGGCCGCCATGTCGCGGCGCAGCTGATCGGCCTCGCCCGGCGTGTAGCCAGCGCCGACCATCGCGATCTGCATCACCTGCTCCTGGAAGAGCGGCACGCCGAGCGTGCGCTCCAGGATGGGATCCAGGCACGGGTGCGGGGACACCGGCGGCTCCTGCCCCGTCCGCCGGCGCAGGTAGGGGTGCACCATCCCGCCCTGGATGGGCCCGGGACGCACGATCGCCACCTCGATCACCAGGTCGTAGAACTTGCTCGGCTTCAGCCGCGGGAGCATCGCCATCTGGGCGCGGCTCTCGATCTGGAACACCCCCACCGTGTCGGCCCGGCCGATCGCCTCGTAGACGGCCGGGTCCTCCGGCGGGATCTGCGCGAGCGCCGCGATCGGATCGAACGCGCCTCGGCGTGCGTGGACCGAGGGACCCGCGGACGCAGCGTCGCGAGCCGCCTGGACCGAGCGGTCCGCGTCCACAGCGTCGCGAGCGGCGTCCGCCGGCCGGCCCGCGAGCTCGGCGTACCGATCTGCGTGGATCAACGCGAGCGCCTTGCGGATCGCCGTCAGCATGCCGAGGGCCAGGACGTCGATCTTGAAGAAGCCGAGATCGTCGAGGTCGTCCTTGTCCCACGGGATCACCGTGCGGCCCTCCATCCGCGCAGGCTCGACCGGGGCCACCTTGTGCAGCGGCTCCGACGACAGCACGAAGCCGCCGACGTGGATCGAGAGGTGGCGCGGGAAGCCCTCCAGCGCGCTCGCCATCAGGACGGCCTGCCGGACGCGCACGTCGTCCGGATCGAGGCCCGCCTCGCTCACCCGCTGCTCCGTGATGTCCGCCTCGTGGTGGAGCACGAGGCCGCTCAGCCTGTCGACCTGATCCGCCGAGAACCCGAACGCCTTGCCCACCTCGCGGAGCGCGCTCTTCCCGCGGTAGGCGATCACCTCCGAGACCATCGCCGCCCGATCGCGGCCGTACATCTCGTAGATCGCCTGGATCACCTCCTCCCGGCGCTCGTGCTCGAAATCGACGTCGATGTCCGGCGGCTCGTTGCGCTCCTCCGACAGGAAGCGCTCGAAGAGCAGGTTGGACCGGGCCGGGTCCACCGCCGTCACGCCGAGCACGAAGCACACCGCGCTGTTCGCCGCGCTGCCGCGGCCCTGGCAGAGGATCTGCCGCGCGCGGGCGATCTTCACGACCTGCTGCACGCTGAGGAAGTAGGGCGCCACGCCGAGCTTCGCGATCAGCGCGAGCTCCTTCTCGATCTGCGCGCGCACCTGCGGCGGCGTCCCCTCCGGGTAACGGTCGCGGCAGCCCTCCTCGGTCAGGCGCCGCAGCGCCTGATCCGACGTCTCCCCCGGCATGCAGAGGGCGTCGCTCGGGAAGCTGTAGCGGAGCTCGGCCAGCGAGAAGCGGCAGCGGGAGGCGACCTCCACCGTGCGCGCGACCCAGGCCGGATGATCGCGGAACAGCGCCGCCATCTGCGCGCCGGACCGCACGTACGCCTCCGCGTTGGGCGCGATGCGCGTCCCGGCCTGATCGAGCGTGGTCTTGGTCCGGATGCACGTGAGCACGTCGGCGAGCGGCTTGCGCGACGGGTGGTGGTAGAGCGGGCGCGCGGTCGCGACGACGCAGGGGCCGTAGCGCCGCTCCGCCGCCAGGGCCGCCGCGACCCGCTCGCCGTCGCGGCGGTCGAGGTGCTTCCAGGTCGCGACGAGCGCGCGCTCGCCGAACGCGTCGCGCAGCGCGCCGATGAGCGCGCCGGAGACGGCCGCGGGCACGAGCGGATCGAGCGGCACGATCGCGGACAGGCCCCGCGGCGCCGCCGCGATCGCCTCCGCCGAGATGCTCGCCGTCCCCTTCTCGCAATCGGCGTGCGCGAGCGTGAGCAGCCGGCAGAGGTTCGCGTACCCCTCGCTGTCCTCGACCAGGAGGACCACCGAGGGCTGGACCTCCGGCGCGCGCGCGGCGCGCTCGACGGCCGCGCGCGTCGCGCCGATCGTCAGCTCGGCCCCGACGATCACCCGCTGCTCGACCTTCTTCGCCGCCGTGTGCGCGCGGACGCTGCCGTAAATCCCGTCGCGATCGCAGAGCGCGAGCCCCTCGAGGCCGAGCTCCTTGGCGCGGTGCACGAGCTCCTCGGGGTGCGAGGCGCCCTCGAGGAACGAGAAGCAGGAGCGGCCGCAGAGCTCCGCGAACGGCACCGAGGCGCCGGCGCTCACTCGCACCACCCCTGCAGGAAGGCCTCGCCCGTCGCGCGGTCGACGTAGATCCACGCCTCGCCGCAGGAGCTCGCGCTCCCGCCGTCGCGGGGAGCGCGCAGCTCGCCGAGGCGCGCCGGGGCGGCCCTGCCGGACGGAGAGCCCGAGACCAGCCAGGCGCGCGCGTAATCGCGCGAGGCGGGCGTGGGCGTCCACCACTCCACCGCGTCGAGCCGCATCACGAAGGCGAGCCGCTCGATCGCGTAGAGGTGCCGGTCGACCGCCACGATCGCCCCGCGCCCCACGCGGCCGAGCGGGATCGGCTGCGCGAGGAGCCGCGCGGGCTCCGGCGCCGGCGCGTCGTCCCCCTCCGCGCGCTCCCCCGCGGCCCCCTGCTCCGCCGCGGCCCGCTCCGCCGCGGCGCGCGCGCGGGCCGCGGCGGACGTGCGCGCCGCGGCCGCCTCGTCCGGGACCGGCACGAGCCGCGACCGCGCCTCGGGGCGGTGCGCGTCGGCGACCTCCAGGACGCCCACCCGCTCCGCGCCGATCTCCGCCGAGAGCTCGGCCAGGAGCGCCGGCAGGCTGTCGGGATCGACCGAGCGGTCGCGCGACAGATCGAGCTGCACCCGGCGGGCGCGCGCGATGCGGGAGGCGATGAGGTGGACCCCCACCGCGGGCGCCGCGAGCTCGATCCGCTCGAGCTTCGCCTTGAGCGGGCGGAGCAGATCGCCCGCGTCCGAGAGGGGCACCGGCATGTCGACGTGGAAGCGCAGCGAGGGGCCGCGCTCCTCGTCCTCCAGGAGCGCGGCGGCGACCTCGTCATCGCGATCGCCGAGGCGGAGCCGCGCGATCGAGCGGTCGTAGGCGATCGCGACGTTGAGCCGCCCGCACGCCTCGCCGCGCGCGGCGAGCCGGGACGCGATGCGCGACGTCATGCCGCGCAGCACGAACAGGAGCGACTCGGCGCTCTCGACCGGATCGTCGAAGAGCACCTCCTCCTCGATCAGCCGGGGCACCTCGTACGGCAGGAGCGGCACGGGATCGCGCCCGGCGAGGAGCTCCATCACCTCGACCGTCCGCGGGCCCAGCCGCGCCGCCACCTGCGCCCGCGGCAGGCGCGCGAGGTCCTCGACGCGGAGCACGCCGAGCCGGACGAGGAAGCTCGCCACCTCGCGCTCGACCGGGAGCGCCTGCACCGGCAGGGGCCCGATCGCCAGCGCCCCCTTGCCCGGCGGCGCGATCGGGGCCTCTGCCCCCGGCGCGCCGTCCGCGTGCGCGCCGAAGCGCGCCAGCGCCTGCGCGAGCCGCGGCCCGTCGGCGATCGCGAGCCGCGCCCGATGGCCGAGCGCCGCCACGCGCTCGCCGAGATCGCCGAGCAGTGCCTCCTCGCCGCCGACGAGGTGCGACGCCCCGGTGATGTCGAGCCACACCGTGTCGTACGGGCCGTCGCCCCAGGGGCTCCTCGCCGCGCTCGCGGCGCGCTCGCCGGGGCGGCCCGCGCGCGCGCCGGTGCGCGTCGGAGCGCCCTGCTCGCCGAGCTGGATCGCCGCCGTCGCCCCGAGCCCGAGCGCCACCTCGGCGACCCGGCCGAGCGCCGCGTCGATCTCGGCGAACGTCACCCGGTGGATCGCGAGGTGCGCGACCAGCGCCGCCGCCTCGACGACCTTCTGCCCCGGCCTCACCCCGTACCGCCGCGCCTCGTCGTCGACGACATCGATCACGGCGACCGGCGCCGGCGCCTCACGCTCGGACCGCGCCGCGAGCGCGGCCCGGCGCTCCTCCTCGCCGCCCACGATCACCGCGAGCGGCGCCTTCCCGCTCGGTGAGACCGGCCCACGCTGCTTCACCAGCTCGCACGCGAGCTGCGGGAGCACGATCGCCACAATGCGCCTCGCCGCCATCGCCTCTCCTCCTCACGCCCTCGACAGCGCGGGCCGCGGCTCGCTTCCCGTCGCCCGCTCCGCCTTCTCCCGGGCCCGCTCCCCGAGCACCACCGGCGTCGGCGAGGTCACGCGCCCGCGCCGATCCTTGGCGACGCGCACCATGAGCCGCCCCTCGGCGACCTGCTCGAGCTCCAGCCGCATCGCGACCGGCAGCGGCATCGGCCGCGCCGCCTGGCGATCGGTGAGGAGCAGGATCGTCCCGTCGCTCCCCTCGGTGGCCAGGGCGAGCTTGCGCACCACGTTGACCCACCGCGCGAGGTCCTCCTCGCGGCGCCCCGCCGCGGGCGCGCCCCGCTCCCCCTTTCCCGCCCCCTGACCGAAGGCCCCCGGGACCCCGGCCACGTCGATCACGAGCACCGCGAACGCTCGGCTCATCGCCATCCGGACCGCGACCTTGGCGAGCATCTCCACGGGGGGCCGCGCCACGAGCAGCCGGCTCAGGTCGACCCCCGCGCGCGCGACCGCCGGCGCGAACAGCGAGCCGCTCGAGTCGATCCACGCGCACCACGCCCCCGCCGTCGCGCTCGTCCCGCGCAGCCGCGCCTCCGCCTGCGCCGACGCGCACGCGGAGAGGGCGATGGAGGTGGAACGCCCGAGCCCCCGCGGCGCGGCGAGCTCCACCACCCCCCCGCGCGGCAGCCCCCCTTCCGGGAGCGCGTCGTTAATTTCCTGTATACTGAGCGGGAGCGTCTTGGCGCGCGCTTCGAACTCGGGGAGGGTGTGGCGCAGCAGGTCCCGGGCGAGAGGAGCGGCAAGAGCGACGGGCGACATACTGAACATGGTAACAGTGCCCTCGCGAGGCTGCCAATTTTGCAGGACGAACAACGTCCTATCTGCGCCCGGCGCGTTCCCCTTTCGCCCCTCCAGGACGGCGGAATGGCTTCCGTCGGTGATCTTGGGGCGGCAGGGATGACAGGACGGCGGGGATGAGGGGAATGACCGTCCTGGGTTCTTCAATAAGTCGTCCCCGCGCCCTGTCGACCTAGGGGCGGGCCAGGACCATCGCGGCGCTCCCCGCTCCTGTCGCCGGCGCGCGGGCGGGGCGCCTGCCGCTCCCGGTGTCAATGCGGCGCTGCTGCCTCTCCGACGTCAGTGCGGCGGGGCTGACGTCAGTGCGGCGAGGCTGCCGCTCCGGGGACAGCGGCCGCCCTTGGAACGTCCCCAACGTAACGCGAGCTCGGCCGGATGAGCCGCCCGACGCGCCGCTGCTCGTCGATGTGCGCGTACCAGCCGGCGACCCTGCCCACCGCGAAGGTCGGCGCGAAGAGCGCGCGCGGCAGCCCGAGCGCGTCGAGCAGCACCGCCGTGTAGAACTCGACGTTCGCGCGCAGCGGGCGCTCCGGGTGCCGCGCGCGGAGCGCCGCCTCCGCCGCCCGCTCGACCGCGCGCGCCAGCGCGAGCCGGGCGCCCTGCGCCCCGCCCGCCGTCCGCCCGAGCCGCTCGATCGCCCGCTCGAGCACCGCCGCCCGCGGGTCCCTCACCCGGTAGATCCGGTGCCCCATGCCCATGATCCGCCGCCCCGCCGCGAGCTCCGCCTGGATCCAGCGCTCGGCGCTGCCGGGCGGCGGCGCGCCGCCCTCGCCCGCCGCTGCCCCGATGGCGTCGAGCATGTCGAGCACCGGCCCCGGCGCGCCGCCGTGGAGCGGCCCCTTCAGCGCGCCGATCGCCGCGACCACCGCCGAGATCGCGTCCGACCCCGTCGAGGTGACCACGCGCGCGGTGAAGGTGGACGCGTTCATGCCGTGGTCCGAGACCGTCACGAGGTACGCGTCGAGCTCGCGCGCTTCGGCCTCGCTCGCCGCCGCGCCGCGCACCATGCGCAGGTAGTCGGCCGAGAGCCGGAGCGCCGGATCGGGCGCGACCGGCTCCTCGCCCGCGCGGCGCCGCGACCAGGCCGCCGCGAACGTCGCGACCGCCCCGGCGATCGCCGCGGGCGGGGCGTCGCCGCGGAGGTGCGCGACCGCGGCGCGGAGCGCGTCCATGCCGTCGACCGCGTCGAGCGCGTCCCCGAGCCGACCGAGGAGCGCGAAGGCCCGCGTCCGCCCCTCGGCGATCGCGCCCCGGAGCGACTCCCGCTCCGGCGCCGAGGGAAGCGCGCCGCCCCAGAGCAGCCCGCACGCGTCCTCGAACGTCACCCCGCCGCCGCCGGCGAGCGCCTCGACGTCGTGGCCGGCGAGCGTGAGCCTCCCCCGCTCGCCGTCCACCTCCGAGAGACGCGTCTCCGCCACCACCACACCCTCCAGGCCGCTCGCGAGCGGCGCCGCCACATCCTTCATCCGATCACCTCCGCCAAGGACATGTTGGGCATCACATGAGGTTGATCAACCTTGATTGTACAATCAACCATGCACGCTATCGACGCGCGTCGAGGACGCCGCCGGGGCGCGGTCGCCCAGCCGCGCACCCGGCCCGGGGCGCGGCGCACGCGCGCGGCGTGGCGCGGGGTGTGGAGAGAGGCGGCGCGCGGGCCGCGCCTCGGCGAAGAATCCCGGCGAGGACCGGGGAATCCGGTGCTAGGAGGGACGCATGCGTCCGGCGATCCGCGGGCCGCGCCTCCTGGATCGGCGGACAGGGTTCGGACCTGACGTTGATGGCCCTTCATGGTTGATCTACCTGACTCGGAGCAGCGGCCCTCGGCGTACGTGACCGGCGCCGAGGCGGCGGAACTGCTCGGCGTGAAGCGGGAGACGCTCTACGCGTACGCGAGCCGCGGCGTGCTCCGGGGCGTGCCCGGCGGGCGAGGGCGCGCGCGGCTCTACCTCCGGGCGGACATCGAGCGGCTCAAGGCGCGGCACGACGCGCGCGCCGGCCACGGGCCGGTCGCGGCCGAGGCGCTCCGGTGGGGCGAGCCGGTGCTCGAGTCGGCGCTCACCGCGATCGGCCCGCGCGGGCCCGTCTACCGGGGCAAGGAGGCGGTCGCGCTGGCGCTCGAGGACGTGCCGTTCGAGGCGGTCGCGGAGCTCCTGTGGACCGGCGAGCTGCCGGCGGGAGGCGCGCCGGCGGCGCGACCCGGCCGGCTGAGCGTCCGCCCGGCGAAGCTCGCGGCGCTCCTCTCGGACGGCACGCCGCCGCTTGCCGCGCTCGCGCTCGTGGTGCCCGCGCTCGGCGCGCACGACCCGACCCGTCACGTGGGCGCGCCCTCGGGCGACGGGCGCATCCCCACGAGCGACGCGGAGCGCGCGCGGGCGCGGGCGCTCGTGCGCTCGCTCGCGGCGCTCGTCGGCCTCGGGCGGGACCCGGCCAGGGCGACCGCGGCCCTCGAGGCCGAGGGGGCGGCGCGGCGCCTGCTCGTCGCCCTCGGCGCGAGCCCCTCGAAGAAGGCCGAGCGCGCCGTGAACCGGGCGCTCTCGATCTCGGCCGACCACGAGCTGAACGCCTCGACGTTCGCGGTCCGGGTGGCGGCGTCCACCGGGGCCGATCTCTACGCCTGCGTCAGCGCAGGGCTCGCGGCGCTCTCCGGCCCGAGGCACGGCGGCGCCACCGATCGCGTGGAGGCCCTGGTCGCCGAGGCAGCCCGGCCCGAGCGCGCCGCCGCCGCGGTCCACGAGCGGCTGCGCCGCGGGGAGCCCATCCCTGGCTTCGGGCACAGGCTCTACCCGGAGGGCGACCCCCGCGCTCAAGCGCTGCTCGACACGGCCCGGGCGCTCGCGCCGCAGAGCGCGGCGCTGCGCACAGTGCTCGCGCTCGTCGACGCGCTGCGCGACGCCGGCCACGACCCGCCGTCGCTCGACATGGGCCTCGTCGCGATCACGGCCGCGCTCGGCCTGCCGCCCGGCGCGGCGGCGGCGCTCTTCGCGGTGGGCCGCGCCGCGGGGTGGATCGCCCACGCGTTCGAGCAGCGGGAGGCCGGGTACATGCTGCGGCCCCGCGCCCGGTACACGGGGCCCTGACGCCCGCGCGCCGCGCCCTAAAAATCCACCTGCATGCCGAGCTCGACCACGCGGTTCGGCGGCAGGCCGAAGTACGCCGTCGCCGGCCGCGCGTTGCGCGAGATGAACGCGAACAGCCCCTTCCGCCACCGGGACATCTTCGACCGCCCCGTCGTCAGCAGCGTCTCCCGGCCGAGGTAGTAGCTCGTCCGCCCGAGATCGATGTGGAGCCCGTGCCGCGTGCACCCCTCCAGCACCGACGGGGCGTTCGGCGTCTGCATGAAGCCGTAACACGCCGTCACCTGGTAGATGCCCTCGCCCCGCGGGATCACCGTCATGCGCCGCTCCGCGGGCACCTCCGGCACGTTCAGCACCTGGATCGAGAGGAGCACGACCTGCTCGTGCAGCACCTGGTTGTGCTTCACGTGGTGCAGCAGGATCGGCGGCGTGCCCTCCGGGCTCGACGCCATGAAGACCGCCGTCCCGCGCACCCGGTGCGGCTTCATGCGCTTCACGTCCTCGAGGAACGTGTCGAGCGGCAAGATCGCCGATTTGATCGCCGCGGCGAGGTGCTTGCGCCCCGTCTTCCAGGTCGTCATCACGGTGAAGGTCGCCGCACCCATCACGATGGGAACCCAGCCGCCGTGGAAGAACTTGGCGCTGTTCGCCGTGAAGAACGCGAGATCGATCACGAGGAAGAGCCCGGCCAGCGGGAGCGACTTCCAGACCGGCCAGCCCCACGTCTTCCGCGTGACCACGTAGTAGACCACCGTGGTGATCCCCATCGTGCCCGTGACGGCGATGCCGTACGCGGCCGCGAGCGCGCTCGAGCTCTTGAAGGCGAGCACCAGCACGATGCACGAGATCAGGAGCCCGCTGTTCACCTCGGGGATGTAGATCTGCCCCGCCTCGTCCTTCGAGGTGTGGATCACCGTGACGCGCGGGAAGTACCCGAGCTGCACGGCCTGCTGCGTCAGCGAGAAGGCGCCGGAGATGAGCGCCTGGGACGCCACGACCGTCGCCGCGGTCGCGACCGCCACCGTGGGGTAGAGCGCCCACGACGGGACCAGCGCGTAGAACGGGTTCGCCGCGGCGGCGGGGTCCTCGAGGAGCTTGGCGCCCTGACCGAAGTAGTTGATGAGCAGCCCCGGCCAGACGATCGTGTACCAGGTGTACTTGATGGGCCCGCGGCCGAAGTGGCCCATGTCGGCGTACAGCGCCTCGCCGCCCGTGATGCAGAGGACGACGGCGCCGAGGATCAGGAAGCCGTGCACGTTGTTCTCGGCGAAGAAGCTCACCGCGTAGGTCGGTGAGACGGCCCGGAGGACGCCGGGGCTGTGGAGGATCTCCTTGGCCCCGAGCAGCGCGAGCGCCATGAACCACACGAGCGTCACCGGCCCGAAGATCGTCCCGACGCCGGCCGTGCCGCGCTTCTGCACGAGGAACACGGCCAGCAGCACGGCGCAGGTGATCGGCACGACGGCGGGCTTCAGCGTCGACGTCGCGACCTCGAGGCCCTCGACCGCCGATAGCACCGAGATCGCCGGCGTGATCACGCCGTCTCCGTAGAGGAGCGAGGCGCCGAAGAGAACGAGGAGCACGAGCAGGCCGCGGCCGTCGCCCTTGCGGTCGCTGCTCGGGACGAGCGCGAGGAGCGCGAGGATGCCGCCCGCCCCCTCGTTGTCGGCCCGCGTGATGAACGTCAGGTACTTGACGCCCACCACCATCATCAGCGACCAGAACATCAGCGAGAGAACGCCGAGCACGTTGTCCGGCGTCGGAGCGACGTGGTGCGGGCTGCTCGTGCTGAAGCACTCCTTCATCGCGTAGAGGGGGCTCGTCCCGATGTCGCCGTAGACGACGCCGAGCGCCGCGAGCATCAGCGGCCACATCTTCTTCGGGCTCGAGCCGTGGGCGCGCTCGGCCGGCGCGGACGCCGCGGGGCGCCCTGCGCCCTCGGCCGGTTGTGGGCTTGTCGTCATCGGGGCGAATCCTACTCCATCGCGAGCGCTCGCTGCGAGGAGGCGGGGCGCGCCGCCTCAGCCGAGCGCGCGCGCCGCGGCGGTGAGATCGTCGATGAAACGGGAGAGCTCGGCTTGCCTGGAAGCCTCGTCCGGCATGCGCAGGATCGACGCAGGGTGCACGGTCGCGAGCGTGCGCGGCGCGAGCGGCGAGGCGACGATCCGGCCGCGATCGCGCGTGACCCGGAACGAGCTGCCGAGCAGCGCCTGCGCCGCCGTCGCGCCGAGGCACACCACGATCTCCGGCTGCACCGCCGCGATCTCCGCGGCGAGCCACGGGAGGCACGCGCGGATCTCGCGCGCGTCGGGCTTCTTGTGGATGCGGCGCTTGCCGCGCGGCTCCCACTTGAAGTGCTTGACCACGTTGGTCACGTACGCCCGCCGCCGATCGATCCCCGCCGCCTCGAGCGCCCGATCGAGCAGCTGCCCCGCGGGGCCCACGAACGGCTTGCCGGCCAGATCCTCCTTGTCGCCCGGCTGCTCGCCGACGAGGAGCACGTCCGAGCGCGCCGCGCCCTCGCCGAACACCGTCTGCGTCCCCCGCTCCCAGAGCGGGCAAGCCCGGCAGCCCGCCGCGGCCTCGCGCAGGCGCGGCAACGAAGGATGGCTGGGGACCAGGGCCGCCGCCGTCGCCTCGCCGGCCTCGGCGTCGCGCCCTGCTGCATTTCGCCTCGCCACGGTCGCCATGGTTTCCCCGAGGGGCATCGCGCGTGCCACCCGCGCGCCGTCGCGACGCGCTCGAACGCAGCGCGTCGCGACGGCGTACGGCCGAGCCGGCTTGACGGCCCCGGGCGGCCTTCCCATAGTGCCCGAGTCCCTCTAGTTGACCCACCGGTCAGAATGCCCCGCCTCGCCGATCGCCGCGCCAGGATCGAGTTGCTCCGCGCCGCCGAGGCGGCGTTCACCGAGCGCGGCCTCGCCGCGGCGAGGGTCGAGGACATCACCGAGCGGGCAGGCGTCTCGAAGGGCGCTTTCTACCTGCACTTCCAGAGCAAGGACGACTGCTTCAAGCAGATCGTCGAGACCTTCATCGCGCGGCTCGCGGGGTGCGTGGAGCTGCCGCCCATCGCCGTCGAGGGCGTCGATCGGGCGTCGGTCGACGAGTACTTCAAGCGGCTCCTCGCCCACGACGTCGAGGTGCTCGAGTTCTGCTGGCAGAACCGGGCGCTGCTCAAGATGATGCTGGCGGGCGGCGGCGGAGCCCCCTACGCCTACCTGATCGACGAGTTCGCCCAGCGCGTCGCGCGCCTCGTGGAGACTCGCGTCCGGTACGCGATCGACATCGGCCTCTACCGGCGCGATCTCGATCCCAGCGTCCTCGCGGCGCTCATCTCCGGCGCCTTCGACCGCCTGGTCCGCAAGCTCATCGACGCGCCGTCCCGGCCAGACATCGCCGCCTGGTGTGCTCAGGTGCTCCAGCTCTTCCTGCACGGCCTCCTCACCCCGGAGGCGCGCGCCTTCGCTGACCTGCCGGTCACGGAAGCGCCGCCGCGCAGCGCGCGGCAGACCGCCGGCACGGAAGCGCCGCCGCGCAGCGCGCGGCAGACCGCTGGCGCGGCGCCAGCGTCAGCGCCGGGCGGCGAGCGCCGGCGCTCCAAGGCCAAGGCGACCTGAGGCGGGCGCCGCCGTGGAGCGCGCGGCCGTCGTGGGCCGACGCGTCGCGCGCCGCCCATGCGGCATCCGCGCTGACTTCCGGCGGCCATGCGCCGGCCATCACGCGTTCACGGCGCGCTTTGTAGGGAGTCACCTGAACGAAGCACACGGATCCCCGGCGCGCACCAGGCAAGTGTACAGGGAATCCCTGACTCGTGATTCCTCATTGCCCTAGCGGTCGGTCGGGCTGCAGCTGAGCTAGAGCTAACAGTCAACGGGGACTTTGGCCTCGGGACAGTGAGGGGGTGGATCGGGGCGCCGGAGGGGAACCGCTCAGGCGACCCGGAAGAGCGCAGCCTGGAGAGCTGTCCTGATAGTCCAACCGCGCCATGGTGACCATCGCGCGCTCTGGGCGACAACAGGCGCTCTCCGGGCGGCTCTCCGCGAGGGAACGGGCTGTCGAGGGGGGCTGTATGAGCACACGATCGGGCTGCGAGAGACGGTTGATCCAGGAGCTGCTCCGGCAGACGTGCCGTTCGCTGGAGTGGCGCGCCGACACGGAGAGGTCGATCGCAGACAGGCTCGACGCGGCCCTCGCCGAGCACGCGCTCCACGTGTTCACGCCGGACGTCGACCTGCGCGTCCAGCTGACCAGGGACCTCGCGCTCGCCATCGCGATACGCGTGCTCTCCTTCGGCGAAGACGCCGAGGAGTCCCTGTGCAAAGCCCTCTCCCAGGACAGGTCGCTGATGGCGGAGCTCGTGAAGGCAGAGTGGCCGCTCGTGCGCACCGCCTGCAGAACGGCCGAGCGGAGCGCCGGGCGGCTGGTGCTGCTGACGACGGTGCCCGAGGCGTGAGGCGGAGAGCAGGGCGCGCGCCCAGAGCCCGCGCGGAGGGCTCACGGCGACGGACCGGCGCGAACAGGGCAAGGCGCGGATCTCGCCGGCTCGCGCCGGCGCCGAGGAGCGCCGCTCCCACGAAGCAGCCGCCAAGAAGGGCGACGAACACCGCATGGCGGGGCCAGGCTCACGAGGCGATGCAGATGGCGCTCCAGACCACCTACAGCATCTACGTTCGCTTCCGGGGCAGACGGCTCGCGCTCATGAAGCACATCCGCTCGCTCGAGTCGGCGCGCACCTCGCTGCAGGCCTTGCGGGCCGAGCGGTTCCACGACGCGGATCAGGTGTTCCTCGTCAACGACGCGACGAAGCAGGTCGTCGACGAGCGAGCGTGGGACGACGCCCGAGAGCCTGGCGCGGACCGGGAGATCAGCGTCAGCACGCAGGCCGAGGTCGACGACCAGCGCGGGGATCGCGCGCGCGAGGCGGGGGCTCAGGCGGCCCCCCCGCCGCGGGGGGCCAAGCCGACGGCGCCGCTCGAGGCGCACGAGGTCCCCGCGCCGCGCGCCGCGCCCGCCGAGCGCGAGGCGCAGGCCGAGGACAAGGGGCGGCGCGAGCCGCCGGAGAGGAGGTCGCCGGCGGTCGAGGGCGCGGAGCCCCCGCGCACGCGCCTGCGCCGCGCGATGACGGCGGCGCAGGCGGCCCGAGCGCGCCACGAGGCCGCGCTGGAGGCCATGAGCAGGCTCCAGCCCGGCGGGAAGATGGATGAGATGACGCTGATGAGGCTCAACGACTCCGCCCGCATGGCGTCCGACCGATCGGCGCGTGTCCTCGAGCAGCTCGAGCAGCTCCTGAAGCGCCTGGAAGGGGCGCGCTGATCGAGGTGAGGTGGCTGTAAGACACCGTGTCGGGCGCTCCGCGAAGGCAAGGACAGGCACGTTGACCGACCGATCGCCGCAACACTAGCTTCGCTCGTGTCCCGCGGCCGCGAGACGCCTGAGAGAGCGCTTAACCGTTCAAGCAACCATGCCGGAACCGAAGAAGTCACGCCGGACGCAATTCAGGGCACCGGGCCACAGCGACGCCGCGCCCCACGCCGGCCGGGCGGCTGCGCAGCGGCGCGCGCCGGACCCGTCCGAGGACGCCGGCGAGCAGGCCGCGGCGGCGGAGCCGCACTCCGGGGACGAGCAGCGGTTTCCGGTCGTCTGCGTCGTCGCGTCGGCCGGCGGACGCGGCGCGATCGCGGAGCTGCTCCGGCGGCTGCCGAGCAGGGACACGAGCCTCTCCCTCGTGCTGATCTACAGCGCAGATCCAGGGGAGATCCCGGTCTTCGAGCTCGCGGCGCAGAGCAGCCCGCTCCCCGTGACCGAGCTTTGCGCCGAGGCGAGGCTCATGCCGGGTCATGTCCAGGTCCTGCCCCCGGACACGCGAGCGACGCTGGACGGCGTGCGCGTCGAGCTCGCGCCGCGCGGCGAGGCCGGCCCTGGCCCTGCCGATGCCTTCCTGCGCTCGCTCGCGCGCGAGCTGGGGTCGAGCGCGGCGGGCGTCGTGCTGTCCGGCACCGGGAGCGACGGTGCCCTCGGGCTGAACGACGTGAAGGCGGAGGGCGGGGTCACCTTCGCAGAGGATCCGCGCACCGCCGAGCGGCCGGCGCTCCCGCGCAACGCCATCGCGGCCGGAGGCGTCGACTTCATCCGCAGCGTCGAGGCGATCGCGGCGGAGCTCGCGAGGATGGGCCGCCCCGGTCACGCGCCCGCCCTGTGGCTCGCGCAGGGCACGCCCCTGGGGGTCGACCCGGAGCTCAGCAAGCTGTTCAGGCTGCTCCACGCCGCGGTGGGCGTGGACTTCAGCCACTACAAGAAGAGCACGCTGAGGCGCCGTATCCAACGGCGAATGACGCTCCACCGGCTCGCGTCCCTGCAGGAGTACCTCGATCACCTGCGAGCGCACCCGGACGAGATCGAGCACCTCTATCAGGACCTCCTCATCAAGGTGACCACGTTCTTCCGCGATCCTGGCGCCTTCGCCGCGCTGAAGACCCACGTATTCCCGGTGCTCATGCACAACAGGCCGCGGGACGCCCCGGTTCGCATCTGGGTGCCGGGCTGCTCGACGGGCGAGGAGGTCTACTCTCTCGCGATCTCGCTGCTCGAGTTCCTCGAGGCCGACGCGAACGATCACGCCATCCAGATCTTCGGCACCGACCTGAGCGAGGCCGCCATCCAGCAGGCGCGGGCCGGGATCTACGTCGACGGCATCTCGTTCGACGTCTCGCCCGGCCGGCTGCGCCGCTTCTTCGTCCGGGTGCACGGCGGCTTCCAGGTCAACAAGTCGGTCCGCGATCTGTGCATCTTCTCGCGCCACAACGCCGCGGCCGATCCTCCCCTCGCGAAGCTCGATCTCGTCAGCTGCCGCAACCTGATGATCTACATGGAGCCGAGCCTGCAGCGCCGGCTGCTGCACACCTTCCACCAGGCCCTCAAGCTCACGGGCTTCTTGCTCCTCGGCTCCTCCGAGAGCATCAGCGCGATGTCCGACCTGTTCGGGGTGGTGGACAGGACCCACAGGATCTTCTGCAAGCGCGCCGCATCGGAGGCGGCCAGCTCGCACGACCTCACCGCGCCCGCCCTCCCCGCCCCGCCCGCGCTGGATCTGGATAAGGAGGAGCCGCCGAGCCCCGAGGGGCTCCTCATGGACGCGCTGCGCAAGGAGGCCGACGCCATCGTGATGGCCCGCTACGCCCCCGCCGGCGTGGTGGTCGACGAGGAGATGCAGATCGTCCAGTTCCGAGGCAAGACAGGGCCCTACCTCGAGCCGACGCCCGGCGACGCCAGCCTGCACCTCTTCAAGATGGCCCGAGAGGGGCTCCTGCTCGGCCTCCGGGCCGCCATCGACGCGTCGATGAACTCGGGGGCGATGGCCCGAAAGGAGCAGATCAAGGTCCGGCAGGGAGACAAGCTCCGCTACGTCGACGTCGAGGTGTGGCCGCTCAAGGTGCGGCTCCCGCAGGGACGCTGCTTCCTGATCGTCTTCTCCGAGTCGGCCGGGGCGAGGCTGGACCGGCCAGGCGACGACCCGGCCCAGCGCGACCCCCAGAGGGACCTGGAGGTCGCCCAGCTCCGCAGGGAGCTCGTGACCACGAGGGAGCACCTCCAGTCGATCATCGACGAGCTCGAGGCGACGAACGAGGAGCTCCTGTGCGCGAACGAGGAGCTCCTCGCGAGCAACGACGAGCTGCACAGGATGAAGGACGCGCTCGAGTCCGCCCACGAAGAGCTCCGGTCGGCGAACCAGGAGCTGACGGCCATCAACGAGGAGCTCCACAGCAGCAACGTCGCGCTCGGGCTCGCCAACGACGAGCTGCGCAACCTCCTCGGCAGCATGAGCATCCCGGTGCTGATGCTCGACGCGGACCTCCGGATCCGCCGCGTCGCCGGCGCGGCCGACAAGCTGCTCGGCCTCGCCGCGAGCGACGTGGGCCGATCGATCCTCGAGGTGAGGCCGAGGAGCACGGCCGACATCGCGCCGATCGTCGCCGAGGTGCTCGACACGAGGAGCGGCGTCGAGCGGCAGGTCGAGGACCGCGAGGGGCGCGTCCACCTCGTGAGGGCGCGCCCGTTCCGGACCACCGGGGACGAGGTCGACGGCGCGGTGATCTGCTGGCTGGAGAGCGACGCGACGAGGCGCGCCGGGCGCGAGCTCGCGGGCGCGCGCGACCGCATCTCCGCCGTCTTCGAGGTGCTGCGCCACCCGTTCCTCCTGCTCGACGGCGAGCTCCGGATCCGCGCGGCGACGCGGCGCTACTGCGAGCTGTTCATGGTCTCGCTCGGGGACATCGAGGGGCGGCCCCTCTCGGCCATCGACGCCGGGTGGAACACCCCGCAGCTGGAGCAGCGGCTCCGGGACGTGCTCCGCCGCAGCGCCGCGCTGGTCGACTTCCGCGTCGAGGCGGTGCTCGCGCACGCCGGACGCAGGACGCTGTCGTTCTCCGCCTTCCGGCTCCAGGCCGACGAGGGCGAGCTCCCGGCCCTGCTGCTCGTCGTCGAGGACAGGACGGGGCCCGAGAAGGACGAGCCCCCTCCGGCGGGGCTACGGCCAGCGCGCCGCGCCGGCTCCGACTGACGCGCTCACCGCCCGCGCGCCCGCCAATCCCCCGAGGCGATGCGGGGATACCCCAGCGCCTGGCCGGCGGGCATCAGGTACGCCTCGCAGCGCGCGCCGCCGTCGAGCTCGATCATCTCGCGCTGGAAGAGGTCGGGGCAGCCCTCGTAGACGTCGAGCGACGCGAGGGTCTCACGATCCGGCTCGTAGAGCTCCCCGACGACCGCGGCCGACCCCCCGCGCACGAGCGCCGGGTAGGCGCCGAGGTCGGCGAGCTCGAACGACCGGGCGGTGCGGGCGATCCCGAGGAAAGGCGCGCGCCCGAGCAGCCGGTGCGAGCGCTCGCCCCGCATCAGCGTGCCGTAGACGAACAGGGGCACGGCGCCGTCACCGGCAGTGCTGTTCGACCGCGGCGAGCAGCTGCTCGAGGTTGATCGGCTTCTTGAGGAACTGCGCCGCGCCGAGCGACGACACGAACTCGTCGCGGCCGGTCGCCGAGATGATCACGACCGGGATCGAGGCGAGCTCCGGATCCTTCTTCTGCTCCGCCCTGAACTGCCAGCCATCCATGATCGGCATCATGAGATCGAGCAGGATGAGGCCGGGCCTAGGCTCCGTTCGAAGCGCGCTGAGCGCCTCGCCGCCGTGCGCCGCCGACGTGACGGCGTAGCCCTCCTCTTGCAGGAGCTCGGCGAGGGTCTCTCGAATATCCGGATCATCATCGACAACGAGGATCCTCTTCAAGGGAGTGGCAGGCACGGTGCATCAACCACTATGCGAAAGCCTGACGTCACGGCGAAACAGGGAAAGCCCTGAATCCCTGCTCGGGGTCCGCTTGATCAGGCCTGTTCTGCGAGAAAGGGCGCGCATGAAGGTCTCTCTGCGGCAAGGAGCGCCGCGGGGGCGCCTAGGAACGGAGCCCGCTCGAGCGCCGCGCGCCACCGTGGAACCGTGGACCCGCGCGGAGTCGACGGCTGTCACGCCGGACGGGTCTGGCAGGAGGGGTTCGGGGGTACGCATCGTGCTCGATCGTCGGCGGTCGAGCCCGATGTTACAGCAGGGTGACGCTCCGGCGAAGCCGCTCTCTGCCCGATCTGCGGCCAGCCAGGGTGAGCGTCGCGCGGCTCGGTCGTGCTCCACCAGGTCATGAGCCGGCGATGGTACCACCGGGACGCTGGAGCGCAGCCGCGCGGCGCCACCCGAGCGGCTGCCGTGCGCGCGCGGCGCGGATCGAGCGGCCAGCGTCACCCCGCCTCGCCCGCGGAGCCGAGCACCACCTTCGAGAGGGTGCTCAGCAGGACGTCGATGTCCACCGGCTTCGGGATGAGCGCGGCCGCGTGCAGCCGCTCGGCGATCGCCTTCATCTCGTGGGGCCGGCGGGCCGAGAAGATCATGAGGGGAGAGGGCGTGCCGAGCCCCGCGATCTCGGAGACGAACCGGTCCGTCGTCATGCCCGGCATCGTCAGATCGAGGAGGACCGCGTGAAAGCGCCGCTCCGCCAGCGCGTCGAGCGCCGCGCGCGCGGTCGCGGTCAGCTCGACCTCGTACCCCTCCAGCGTCAGGAGCTCCTCCAGCATCGCCGCCGTGTCGACGTCGTCCTCAGCTACCAGGATCACGTGCTTGCCACGCATGGCTCCCCCCTCGGCTTTCGTCGGAAGCGGGGCCGCTCTGCAGGGGGCGCGCCCTCCTGTCCCGCGACGGAGGAGCGCGCGGCGCGCGCCCCGGCAGGCCGGCCGGCGGTGCGGCACAGGCCCCTCGATGACGGCTGACGGCCGGCGTGACGAGCGGCCCGGGCGAACGGATTTACGCGCTCCCGAGCGCTCGCCGCAGCGCGCCGCGTCCACGATGATGACGAAGCGCGCAGCCCGACAGACAGACCGCCGCACTCCGGCGATCCGGCGTAGTCCTTCCCCCTCTTTCGCCCCGGGCACTATGAAAGCCCGGCCGCGCTCGGGATGCAACTCCGGACGGGCCCCGGACGTAAGCGAGGGCGTACCCCGGACGTCGGGCAGAGCGGACCGGGAGTGGGAGCAAACAGAGAGCGCGAACGGACTCCCCGACGGGGGAGACACCCTGGTAGACTCCCATGGATGCCTGGCGAACGCCGCGTCGCGCTACTCGCGATGGAGCCAACCATGCCGGACGGTGGGGGAGCGCCGTTCAGCCATGGAATCCGTCGTGTCGAAGCCTCTTTGCTCGCCGATCCGGAGCTCGCCGGCGTGCCGATCCATGTGATCGACGCGCAGACGAGGGATCTCGACGCGTGGGTCGCCGAGGTCGAGAACGTGGATGCCGACGTCGTTGGCCTCGCCGCGCACGTCTGGTCCTTTCCCACGTTCATCGAGGTCGCGCGCCACCTCCAGCGCAACCGGCCGGGGCGCACGATCGTCCTCTGCGGTCCCCTCGCGCGCCCCGCGATGTTCGCGCTCGCGCACTGGCGCGACGCCGCCGCCTGCATCGACGCCCTCGTGCACGGCAACGAGCTCACGTTCCGGAACATCGTCCGCCTGAGCGATCGCTCGCCCGAGGCGCTGCGCACCGTGCCCGGGCTGCACGTCTTCACCGCCGGCGGCTGGGTCTCGACGGGCGAAGCGCCTCACGTGGCGCCCGACGAGCTCCCCTCGCCGATCCGCATGAAGCTGCTCCCGACCGATCGCATCGTGCCGATCGAGATCTGCCGCGGCGGCGTCATGAGCTGCCCGACCTGCGGCATCTCGACGGGCGACGCCTCCGCCGGCGTCTTCTCGGAGGCCTACCTCGTCGAGGAGCTGAGCGCGCTCCGCGCCGCCGGCGCCCCGGGCGCGCAGGTCGTGGACGCCCCGCTCAACCTGAACGCGGAGGCGTTCCGGAACCTCGTGGCCGCGGAGAAGCAGGTCGGCTTCTTCAAGCAGGCGACGCTCTCGGCGTCGATCGATCCCGAGCACGTGCACGACGAGCACCTCGAGTTCCTCCGCGGCGTCGCGCGCGTGTCGCTCGGCGCGCGGCTGCCGCCGCTCAACAAGGACACCGGCGACGGCACGCAGCGCCCGTTCCGGGAGTCGAAGTTCGCGAAGGTGATCGAGGAGCTCTCGACCTTCACGGACATCGAGGTGGACATCCTCCTCGGCCTCCCGGGCGACGGCCCCATCACGTTCCGCCGCACGCTCGAGCGCGCGCGCGAGCTCCCGTGCAAGGTCCGCATCTTCCACAGCCTCGTCCTCCCGGACGACCTCATGACGCGCGCGCCCGCGTCGTTCGAGCTCCGCTTCGACCCGTTCACGCTGATGATGCGCTCGTGCCTCGGCTGGTCCGAGGACGCGCTCTCGCGCGAGCGCAGCCGCCTCATCGAGATGGCGTACCGCGAGGGCGGGGAGATCACGCCGGACATGTGGTCGTTCCCCGGGCCGCGCGAGATGCGGCGGCCGGCGATGCCGCTCGGCAGCGGCGTGGTCCCGCCGGGCGGGGAGATCCGGGTCGAGGGCGCGACGACGCTCGCGCCCGCGGGGCAGGATCTGCAGCGCGTGCTCGAGCTCGGGATCAAGGAGGCGACCTCCGGCGGGTGGACCTTCGTGGAGGCCTCCGCGCGCCCGGGCGAGATCGTCGTGATCATGAAGACGCGCGACGGCGCGCTGGTCGTCGAGATGCGCCCCGCCTCGCCCACGGAGAACGCCTACAAGGTCGTGGACGGCGTCGCGTTCGGCTACCGCTCGCCGCGCGGCGTGAAGATGAGCGACGGCGCGCTCCGCCTGCTCGATCGCGTCCTCCAGCGCCTGCACGCGCCGGCGCGCACCGCGCTCGGCCTGTCGACGCAGGACGGCGGCCCCGGCTCGGCCCGGGTGCGTCGCTTCCGCGCGACGCCCTCCTGACGCCACGGCGCTTCCGCGCGACGCCCTCCTGACGCCGCGGCGCTACCGCGCGCCGCCGCGCCCGGTGCTCTGCAAGGCGGCCGGCGCCCGCGCGGCGTCGGCCCGCGGCGGCATCGATTCCATGCGGCGGGGCCGCGAGAGGAGCTCTCGCCGGAGCTCCTCCAGGCGGGCCGGCGAGAGCTCCTGGTGGTCCACGATGTAAGGATGGACCTGACGGCTCTTGCCCCGGATGCTCAGGGCGCCGGTCGGCGTCGCCGGGACGCAGTCGTCGAGGTTCGCGTACGTCGCCTGGCAGACGATGATCTTGGAGCCGAGCTCCTTGTTGAACTGCTCGAGGCGCGAGGCCGTGTTTACCGTATCTCCGATGCAGGTGTACTCCATTCGCTGGAGCGACCCGATGTTGCCGGAGATGACGGTGCCGGTCGCGATCCCGACGCCCATCTTGATCTCGCCGCAGCCGAGGAGCTGCCGCTGGTTCATGCGCTCGAGGGCCTGCACCATCTCGATCGCCGCGATCACGGCGCGCTTCGGCGCGTCCTCGACCGAGAGCGGCGCGCCGAACACCGCCATCAGGCCGTCGCCGATGTACTTGTCGAGGGTGCCCCCGTAGCGGAACACGATGTCGACCATCTCGGTGAAGTACTCGTTCAGGAACGAGACCACGACCTCCGGCTCGACCGACTCGGTGAGCGGCGTGAAGTTGCGGATGTCGGTGAACATCACCGACACGTGCCGGCGCGTGCCGCCGAGCTTGAGCCGCCCCGGGTCGGAGAGGACGAAATCGACGAGGTCCTTCGAGAGGTACCGGCCGAGCTCCTGCTTCTCGCGCTCGAGGCGGAGGCGGGCCATGGACTCGAGCTCGGCGCGGAGGACCAGGTTGCGCGACATCCGCGCGATGATGCCGGCGACGACGCCCGGGAGCGCGATGAACAGGACCTGCTGGCACTGGTCCGCGATGTTGATGGCGTTGTGCCCGTAGACGGACACCGGGCTGATCGGGATCGCGCCGGTGTAGACCGTGATCGCGAGCACGATCGAGTTGAAGAGGACCGACAGCCCCGCCGAGTACAGGCACGCCGCGAGGCTGTAGCGGAAGCCCGACATCAGGTTCCAGAGCACGTAGACGGTCGCGAGGTAGCTCGAGAAGTACTCGATCATCCCCGAGTGGTTCCTCGCCGTCGCCAGCGCCGTGAGCGTGAGGAGCGCGAGGTCGACGAAGATGCTCACGTACTTGAGCCAGCCCGCGTAGGCGCCGGGGCGCAGGCGGAAGAACGCGTAGAGCAGGAGCGAGAACGCGAGGTACCCGCCGATCTGGATCGCGAAGATCTGGTTCGCGGCCGGCGTGTTGACCGTCCACACGTGCGTGAACGTGTAGGCGGAGAGCAGCGCGAACACGAACCGGACGTGGTTCACGATCTGCTCGCCGCGCATCTCCTGCGCCTGGAGGATCCGCACGACCTCCGGCGACTTCTCGATGTTCATGCGCGCCGCTCCCCTCCGCGCCCGAGCCGGGACCACGCCGCGGCGAGCCCGCGGGCGCAGAGCGCGGTCGTCAGCGCCCTGCCCTGGTGGTGCCCCTCGCGCCCGCGCTTCATCGGCACCCGGTAGAGCGGCTCGGCCGGCCAGGAGCCGTCCACGAGCTGGCGCTCGCCGAGGTAGCGCAGCCCCCGCTCCAGGAGCAGCGGGTCAGGCGACGCCGCCATGGCCGCGCCCTCGAGGCACGCGGCCGTGCTGAGCGGCGTCCCGAAGCCGCCGTCGAGCCGCTGCGCTCCGAGCATCCGCGACAGGATCGCGGCCTCGACCGCGGCGACGTCGGCGGCCCGCGGCGCCTCCCCCGCCCGCTCCCGGTAGAGGCGCGCGAAGCGGAGGAACGCGAGGTCCGTGTACGAGGCGTCGTAGAAGCACGCGCCCTCGATGCCGCCCTCCGCGGCGGCGCCGAGCACGCGCCGCGCGTTGTCGTCGATGAGCCGCGCGAACCGCGCCGCGTCGAACGAGAGCAGGCCCGCGAGCAGGTTCAGCCGGACCGCCGTGCAGTCGTCGCCGGCCCACGCCGCGCCCGGCGTGGTCGGCCCCGACGGCCCGCGGTAAAACCAGGTCGGCACGGCGCCATCCTCGCCCACGTTGGCCAGCATGACCTCGATCCACGTCTCGGCGCGATCCCGGGCGGCGCCCGTCTCGGCGACCAGCTGGAGCATGATCGCGAGGTCGTCGGCGTCCGGCGGGAGATCGCGGAACGCGCCGAAGTAGCGGAGCTCCCCGGCCGGGATCTCGTCGAGCAGCGCCGCGGCGTCGGCGCGGACGTCGCGCCCGGCGTCCCCGATCTCGAGCAGCGCCTTCAGGATCGTCGCCCGCACGAACCAGTGCCCGACCGGCTGCTCGCGCGACCCGAGCACGCCGAAGCGCTGCACCTCCCAGGACTCCGGCCACGGCGCCGACTCCGCGAGGAACGCGACCGCCGCCTCCAGATCCGCGCCCGCGTCCTCGCGCGGCGCGCGGTCACCCTGCGGCCGCGGCGCGGGCGCCGCGCCGGCGCCGAGCAGATCGCGGAACGCCATCAGCCCCTCGAAGAAGCGGAAGCGCTCGCCGAGCGCGTCGACGAACTCGAGCTGCGCCTCGGCGAGGCCGCGCTCGGTCGAGCGCGAGCGCGGCGCGCCGGACGCCGCCTCGCGGGCCGACGCGAGCGCGCCCCGCGCGCGCGCGGCGAGCGCGGCCCGGTACGGGCGGGTCGCGAGCAGGCCGTGGATCTCGCGGCGGCGCACGGGGGACGCGCGCTCGCCCGAGAGCGCGCCGAGCAGCGGAGGCGCGAGATCCGCGCCGCCGAGCCAGAGCGCGAAGAGCGGCGTGAGCGTCGGCGCCGCGAGGTCCGGCGCGGCCGGATCGAGCCAGAGGCGCGCGAGCCCGTCGAGGAGCCAGAGCGGCTCGGCCACCGCCTCTCCGAAGCGGCGCGCGGGCGCGAGATCGTCGCCGGCGACGAGCGCGGGCGCCGTCCAGAGGGCGACGACCTCGCGCGAGCCGGCGTCGCCGGCGCGCCCCGCCGCGGCGTCCGGCTCCGCGCCGGCGACGCCCGCGACGACCGGGTTGCGAGGCCACGAGGCCTCCGCGAGCGCGGCCAGGTCCACGAGCCAGCGGCGCGCGCGCGCCTCGCCGGCGTGGCGCGCGAGCAGGCGCGCCGCGAGCGCGCCACGCGCGAGCGCGTCCGGAGCGCCCTCGACGCCGCCGGCGGCCACGGCGGCGACCGCCACGGCGGCGTCGGCCGCCGCGGCGGGCGCCGACACGCGGCCGCACAGCCGGAGCGCCCAGCTGGCCCACGGGATGCTGCGCCCCGGCGGCGCGCCGACGCCGCGCTCGATCGCGAGCGCCCCCCAGGCCGCGTCACCGCGCTGGAGCGCCCCCGCGGACAGCAGCGCGGCCCAGGAGCGCTCGCACGCCACCTTGTCGTCCGGGTCGAGCCAGGGCCAGACGGCGGTCGCTCCTGCGGCAGAAGACAACGTCACATACCGACCCCGCCCTCACGCGCCGCGGCCGCGATGGCCGCATCGACCGCTTCGGGCGTCGAGGTCGCGGCGTCGCGGATGCGCTGGAGCGTCTCCGGCCCGACCTCGTACCCCTCCGCGTCGATGGTGCGCTCGGGATCGGCAAGGAGCTGCTGGCGGAAGCTCGAATCCACAACGGCACGACCAATGAGCTCTGCCTCTGTTTTCTTCGACGTCACGACTCCTCGCTTTCTCGCTCGCGAGGCTAGGAGACCTGCAAACGGCTAGCAAGTACCAGCAGGCGCGCCGCGCGCGCCCCGGGCGCTGCGCCCGCGAGCCGGCTCAGCGCGGGGCGCCGCCGCTCGCGGCGGGATCGCCCGCGAGCGCGCCGAAGAACGCGCGGAATACGCGCCGCTGGATCTCGGTCATGTACCGCTCGCGCTCCCTGCAGAAGCGCGCGGCCTCCGGCAGCCCGAGCGCCCCGGCGGCGGCCTCGGCGCGAGCGAGCTCACAACGCGCCTCCTCCAGGATGGCGTCGAAGCCCCCGCGCGCGAACAGCTGCGCGCGCAGGGCCGCCGCGCCGCGCCCCGCCGGATCGTGGCGCGGCTCGCCCCCGGCGGGGGCGGCGCCGTCCGGCCGAGGCCGCCCCGCGTCCCTCGGCTCGACCTGCGCGCCGAGCCGGGCGAGCACGTACGTCGCGTTCCCGAGCGCGCGATCCTTCTCGGCGTGGAGCAGGTCCACGAACAGCTGGTGCGCCGCGGCGAGCGCCGCGACGAACTCCTCGAGCGCCGCGAGGCGCTCGGCCTGCGACAGCGCGAACAGGGCCGCGGCCGCCGGGAGCACCAGCGGGCGCGAGCGGGCGAGCACCCGCCGGAACGTGGCGGCGTCGCGCGGGCCTGCGCCCCGGTGCAGCCGCCGCTCGAGCAGCATCGCCTCGCCGTACCCGAGCCAGACCTCCTCGAAGAGATCCCAGAACGGGCTCCTGCCGGACAGCGAGCGGGCGAGCAGCGCCTGGTGGCGGGCGAACAGCGCTCCGGACAGGAGCACCGCCGCGCCGGGCTCGCCGACCCCTTCGTCCAGCAGGTCGTCTTCGATGCGGACGTGCAGGTACCCGACCGCGGCGGCCTCGGCGAAATCGACCGCGAGCGGCGGGATCGCCCGCGCTCCGGCGTCCGCCGCGGGCGCCGGGCCGCCCGGCCGCGTCGCGACCCAGAGCGGCAGCTCGAGCACCGGCAGCGCGGCCGGGTGGGAGAAGTAGCCCTCGCCCGGCTCGCCCTCGAAGAGCCGGAGGCGCGCGGCGAGCTCATCGAACAGCGCGCCGAGCTCGCTCCCGAGCCGGCCTCGGAACGACGCGAGTCGCCGCAGCACCTCGGCCTCGAGCCGCGCCCCGACGTCGTCGACGTCGACATCGACGACGTCGCCCTCGCCTCCTCGCTCTGCGCGGCTGTCCTCGTTCATCCCACCTCTCGACGGCGCGGCGGCGCCGCAGGGGCGACGCTAGCACGAGCAGGCTCGTCCGAGGGCCGAGCGCAGCCGACTTTGCCCGGAGCGCCGCCCGTGCGACACTCGGCGACTTCACGAGATCGGAAACCATGATCGACTCCGAGCGTTTCGCCGAGCGTCACGGGGACATCACGACCGACGCCCGCGCTGACGTCCTCGATTTCCGCGACACCCTTTATCGGCCCACGATGATCGAGGTGCCTCCGGTCATGCCCCCGGAGCGCTTCATGGACTACGGCGTGCCCGTGCTCGACCAGGGCAGGAATAACGGCTGCACCGGCTTCACCGTCGCCACCGTGGCCCACTTCCTGCTGCGCAAGCGCAAGGTCTCCCCGGAGTACGGCCTCGTGAGCCAGAACATGGTGTACACGATGGCGCGCCGCTACGACGAGTACCCGGGCGAGGACGACGCGAGGGGCTCCAGCCTGAGGGGCGCCATGAAGGGCTGGCACAAACACGGTATTTGCTCTTATGAGCAATGGCCGTGGGACCCGAACGATCTCCACGGCACGCTCACGCCGGAGCGCGCCACGGACGCGATGCTCCGGCCGCTCGGCCTGTATCAACGCGTGAACCACAAGGACCTCCCGGCGATGCACAACGCCCTCGCAGAGGTCGGGATCATCGCGGCCTCGGCGCTCATCCCGTTCAATGGCTGGTATTACGGGATCCAGAAGAACGGCATCATCCCGCCGGTCGACAAGACGAACCCGTTCATCGCCCCCTGGGGCGGCCACGCCTTCGCGATCGTGGGGTATGACGCGGAGGGCTTTTGGCTCCAGAACTCCTGGGGCCTCGGCTGGGGCAAGAGCGGCTTCGGGCGGCTCTGCTACGACGACTGGCTCCAGTACGGCTTCGACGCGTGGGTCGGGCGGCTCGGCGTCCCCATCCGCCTGAACCAGCCGCGCTCGCTCCGCCCGCTCGCCTCCACGAGCCGGACGTTCGCGAGCCTGCGGCCGCATCTCATCAGCGTCGACATGCACGGTCAGCTCCAGCAGCGCGGGGCCTACGGCACGTCCTCGGAGGACGTCCGCATCATCATGGAAGAAGACTTCATGAGCGCGACCGAGAGCTGGAGGCGCCGCCGGCTCGTGCTCATCGCGGGCGGCGCGCTGCGCCGGCAGATCGACGCGATCAACCGGATGTCGCGCCTCCGACCGAAGCTGCTCGGCCACGAGATCTACCCCATCGAGCTGCTCTGGGAGACCGACCACTATCCGCGCCTCCTCGAGATCCTCCACCGCGCCACGGAGGGCCGCCGCCACGACGGCTATGATCCCAGGGCGTTCGGGTTCATGATCGATCGCCGCGACGACGCCCTGGAGCCGCTCGTCCGGCGCATGGGCGGCAAGGCCGAGTGGGATCGCATGAAGCTCGCGGCGGGCGACGCGACCATGGACGCCGATCACGGCGGCGTCCGCGAGATGATCAGCCGCCTCGCGTCGCTGATGGACCAGGACCCGAGGATCGAGCTCCACCTGGTCGCCCACTCCAGCGGCACGTTCCTGCTCGCGCCGCTCGTGCAGCTGGTCACCGCGGAGAAGGGCAAGCGGATCGAGGGCGGCCCGATGCGGGGTCAGCTCGGGCTCGGGCTCCCGATCGAGTCGCTCTCCCTGCTCGCTCCGGCGAGCGCCATCGACGCGTTCCGCGACACGTACATGCCGCCGATCAAGAGCGGCATGGTCCGGAGGTTCGCCCTGTTCACGCTCACGGACGAGGCGGAGCTCCAGGACCACTGCGAGGTCTACGGCAGGTCGCTGCTCTACCTGGTCTCGAACGCGCTCGAGCGGCGCCCGCGGGTGCCCGGCACGAGCGGCGTCTCGCTGCTCGGCATGGAGGCGGGGCTCCTCGACCCGGAGAACGCCGACGTCCTCGCGCTCCTCACGGAGAACCGGGACGATCGGCCCACCGTGTTTCCGCGGGCGGAGTGGATCAAGGGGCCCAACACGAGGCCCCCTCCCCATGGCTCGGAGGCGCGGCGGCACGAGGACTTCGAGAACGACGCGACCACGTGGAAGTCCGTCATCGCCCGCATCCTCAACCAGCCGTTCGCCGATCACCTGCCGCCGATGTCGGCGCGGGATCCGTGGTGAGCGCGCCGCTCACCCCTCCGGGCGGCGCCGCTCGGCCGAGGTCATGCCGTGGAGGGCCGGGGCGCCGAGCCGCTCGGGCGCGAGCGGCGGCGCGAGCGCTCCGCTCAGGAGGATGGCAAACGAGGCCCGGATCTCCTCGCCGAAGTTGATCCGGAAAAGGCCCATCTCGGGCCGGCTGCGGATATCGCGGATCACGTCGCTGGGGTCGCAGACCTGGCGCATGCCGATGAGCAGGGCATACATGCGGATGAGGATCGGGCCGCCCTGCCCTGGCGCGAGCGACGGCAGACACCGCTCGAGCAGCGCCCCGGTGCGCTCGATGTTGGCGAGGAGGGAGAGCTTGAAGCGGAGGGCGGCCTCGTAGCTGACGTTCTGCTCGAGGACGCTGTGAAGGATGGAGAGCAAGCGCGTCATCGCGTCGCGCGCCGCGAGGGTCGTCGACAGGATCGACGCGATGCTGCCCGCGGCGTCCGCGCCGGGCGCCGCGGGCGCGCCGCGGCGGGCGCGCGGCGGCCGGGGGCGCGCCGCGGCCTCCTCGCCCTGGGAGGCGCCGAGATGCGTCAGGCGGATATCCACCTCATGGAACCACTTCGCGAGCTCTTGATCGACCACCGCGAGGAAGAGCTCCTCTTTGGTGGTGAAATAGAGGTAGAGGGTCCCCTTGGCGAGCCGAGTGCGCTCGGCGACCTGCGCCATGGTCATCTCGAGATACGGCGTCTCCTGGAACAGCTGCCAGGCTGCGTCGATGATGATCCTCCGCCGCTCCTCCTTCTGCTCCTCCTTCCGCGCTCTTCGCGTCGAGCTCATCGACTTCTCGGTTTACGATGTCTCCAGAAGCGCCGCAATGCAGACGCCGCGGCGATCGAGTGCGAATTCGATTTCACGATCGCGTCGTCAGCGCGCGCCGCGCGCTCGCTCAGCCGGCCATCGCGCTATCGCGGGTAGCCGCGCTCATCACATTTCACCGGACACGGTCACACCGAACCCGTGCAGACCGAGGAACATCGGGGCGACGCCCGAGCGCACCGCCCGCTTGACGGTCGTTGAGAGCGCCCGCGCGATGCGCGCCGCGAGCCCGCCCGGGTCCTCGGCCGCGCCGCCCTGCGCGCCGGGCGGCGCGGCGGCGCGCAATGCGCGGGGCGCGGGCAGCGCGAAGAGCCCAGCGCCGTCGCTTCCGGGCCGCGCGAAGCACAGAGGAGCAGACAGCAGGGTCGCCGCCACGACACCCACCATGCCCTTCACGATCGCTGGACCAGCGCTCATCCCGGCACCCACGTGAAACCTAACGCCGTCGACGCACATGTCGTGAGCGATAGGGCGGTAAAATAACGCTGCCATTGCCGAACACCGGAAGACAACGTGGAGAGTCGCTCCTCGGGCGACATCCCGCCTCGGCGCGGGCTGCGCCAAGTCGGGCTCTCCCTGGATCGCGCGGTCTCAGCCCGCGGTCGCCATGGCCAGGGCCCGGTGGATCACGCGGAGCGCGACGTCGGTGAGGCCATAGGCGGGCAGCTCGGGGATGGGCACGAAGGCCGCCTCGGAGGCGTCGTCCCCGGGAGAGAGGACGCCTCCGGTCGACGCGCACAGGTAATCGAGGATCACGTAATGGTACGGCGTCGCCACGATCTCCACGACCTCCACGAGGGGGCCGACGCGGATCTCGAGGCCCGTCTCCTCGCGGATCTCGCGGGCGAGGGCGTCCGCGAGCCGCTCTCCCGGCTCTACGCGTCCGCCAGGGAGCGACCAGGAGCCCTCGAGCGGCGGGCGGGCGCGCCGGATGAGGAGCACGCGCGGCGCGTCGGACGCGCCCGGTGGGCGCTCGATCACGACGGCGCCGACCGCCACGCGCGGGGGCTCCAGGGCGCGTCCCGGCGCGTCGCTCACGGCGCGGCCGCCTCGGTGCGACCGGCCTTGCAGCGCGCGTCGCCCGGCGTCGCGACCGCGAGCTCGTAGTCGCCGAGCGCGATATCACCGGGGACGATCACGGCCCCGTCGTAGCGGCCGCGCTCATCGGTCGACAGCGAGCCGATCGTCAAGCCCTGCTGCGCCGCGTTCCCCGTCAGGATCACGTCGACGCGCACGTGACCGCACGGCGCCCCGTCGCTGCTCACCTGGCCCTGCAGGTGGAGCGGAAACCCGCGGCGGATTTCCCTGTCCAGGGCGCTCACGGCCACGTCGGTGCGCGCCGCGGCGCGCTCGGCCGCGTCGCTCGTGGGGGTGGGCGCCGGCGGGGCCGGAGGCGGCGGCGCGCCGGCGCTGGCGGAGCCGGCGCCACCCGGGCCGGGCGGCCCCTGCTGCATCTGCTCGGCGCGCGTCCGATCGGCGAGATCCTGGCCCGAGTCGCGCTGCTCCGGCCAGCTGTAGGGGTCCGGCGGCGGCACGTACGGCGGGCGGCTCGGATCGACCTCCTGGTCCATGTTGAGGGCGGCGCCCCCGAGGTCGATGCGGTGCCAGAGCGAGCCGTCGAAGACCTCGACCCAGGCGTGCGCCTCGTTGACGACCATCCGCGCGGGGATCCCGATGTGCAGGGCCGTGACGAGGAACGCGAAGGCGCGGTGGCGGCAGACGCCTTTTCGCGACAGCGCGAGATCGAGGTAGATGTCCCCATACCCCTTGGGCGGGTCGTCCGACGGGGCGAACGACCGGAAGTACTCGACCATCTTCTGCACGACCTCGCGCGGCCGCATCGCCGTCGAGATGCCGATCGCCTGGGCGACCTGCTTGAACGCCGCCTCGTGGGAGGGCTCCTGCGGCGGGCGGTACGGCGCGAGCTTGCCCCAGTCGACCTCGGCGAAATCGCTGCCGAAGGTCGCGCGCGCGATCGCGAGCTGCACGATGAGCCGGACGCGCGCGCTCTTCGTGCCGCGGACGAACCAGTTGTCGGCGCCGTCGCGCAGCACGACCACCGGCGTGTCGGGGTTCACGTGCACCCGCACGAGCCGCGTGTCCGGCCCGACCGTCGGGATCCGGACCGGCTCGTTCGGCACGAGATCGACCGCGATGTCCCCGTAGAACGCCTCGTCGCCCGCCGCGACCTTGCCGCCGACCTCGACCGCCTTCAGGCTCCGATCGCGGACGACGAGCGAGTAGTCCGCCCTCACGGCGTCGTAGGCCTGCAGCCGCTTGAACGGCGCGGTAGCCGGGGAGAACGGGTCGTCGTAGCGCTCGATGTTCGGCCGGCGGGTGTCGCGATCCGGCTCGTAGGAGGCGTCGGGGCCGGCGTCGGAGCCGACGGTGCTGTAGACCTGCTGCTGGCTCGACGGCGGGCGCTGCGGATCGGGCGCCGTGGCCAGGCCGCTCGGCGTCTGGATCGCCGCCGGGAGCCCGCCGTCGAGCGTGGTCGTGGCGAGCGAGACGTCCTCCGCGGGGTCCGGCGCGATGAACTCGTGCAGGAGCGACCCCTGCGCGTCCGCGAGCGGCGACACGGCGCAGGCGAGCGCGAACACGAGCAGGCTGCGCGCCCGGCCGCCGAGCCGGCGCCGGGAGGCGGAGACAGCGGGCAGAGCAGCAGGGCGCGGGCGCGCGACCGGAGCGGACATCAGGAGCCGTTATGAAACCAGAAACCCCGGCGATGTTCCACGCCGGCCGGTCCGTCCGCGCGCCGGCCGCCGGCCGTCACGGTCGGCCACCGGCGCCCCGGTCAGCGCCGGTGCTGCGCCGCATCGGCGTGGTGGCGCCGCGGCTGCGGGGCGGAGCGGAGCCGGTCGATCGCCTCGGTGGATTCCCCGCGCGCGGTCAGCTCGGCGGCGAGCACGTCGAGGGCGGGCTGGAAGATGTCGGTCCGGGCGAAGCGGCCGGCGCGGCCGCCGGCCAGCCTCGGCAGGACGGCGACGATGCGGCGCATCCCGTCGGCGTACCGTCGGGAGATGGCCAGCCGGTCGATGAGCGGCTCGAGGAAGTCGGCGACCGCCGCGGCGCGATCGCGGACCCCGTCGCAGGCCTCCTTCATCGGCTCGAGGAGCAGGAGCGTCCAGAGGACCGTGTCGTCGAGCGGCCGGTCCGCGGCGGTGCGCCGGTCGACGTAGTCGAGCACGCGCCAGAGGCGCTGGCCCGGGCCGTCGTCGCCGCGATCGTCGTAGAGCAGCGCCGAGACCTCGGGCAGGAGGACGTCGAGCACCCCCGTCTCCCACGCGAGGTAGATGGTGCGGCGCGCCTGGCCGCCGCGCAGGAGGCGCAGGATCTCCTCCGAGAGGCGCGGGCGCGCCGCGAGCGCGAGCGCGTCGCGGCAGTAGACGACCGCGTCGTAGACGTCCGGGGTGATCGCGAAGCCCAGCCGGCCGGCGAACTTGAGCGCGCGCAGGATGCGGATCGGATCCTCGCGGAAGCGCGTCTCGGGATCGCCGATCGTGTGGACCACCTGACGGCGCACGTCCTCCATGCCGCCGACCCAGTCGAGGATCTGCCGCGCCTCCACGTCGTAGAAGAGCGCGTTGATCCGGAAGTCGCGGCGCAGGGCGTCCTCGTGCGCGACGCCGAACGCGTTGTCGCTCCGGATGAGCAGCTCGCTCCCGTCCTCGGAGTCCTCCTTCGGGTTGCGGCGGAAGGTCGCCACCTCGATGACCTTCCCGCCCTGAAAGAGGACGTGCACCAGACGGAACCGCCGGCCGATGATGCGCGAGTTGCGGAACAGCTCGCGGACCTCCTCCGGCCGGGCGCTGGTGGCGACGTCGAAATCCTTCGGGCGGCGATCGAGGAGCAAGTCCCGCACACAGCCGCCTACCAGGTAGGCCTGGTATCCGTGGCGAACGAGGCGCCGGACGACTTTCTGGACGTCCGGATCGATCCGCGCCTCGTCGAAGACGACCTGGAAGCGGCGCGGGGTGGGGATGTCTTCGTCGACGAGCTCGACGCGGAACGGATCGCCGTCGAGGGCGCTCGTGTCCGTCGGCGTGGTCTCGCCCTCGGGCCCAGCGCGCAGCCCGGGGGCGCTGCGGACCTCGTACGTAGGGAGATCGGCGTCTTGGTGCGCCGCTGTACCGTTATCAGGAGATGGGGTCGCGCGACCCATAATCAGCAACCGAGAAAGCACCAGGCAGCGCCTGGAGGGAGTGGAGGACGACTGGCGCGCGATTCTGGGTACTCCCTGGAGAACCGACCCGCGCGATGAGGCCCGCGCCCGCGGACCCCCGAACCGTGCCGGCTCGCTCGCCTCGGCCTGATTCGGCCTGGCGAGCGGATCCGGCTGTCGCCCGGAACAAGAGATGCTAACGGCCGTCTAGCAGGGCTTCGCCGTGAGAGCAAAGCCGAGCCGCAGGGAGGCCGACAGAAGCCTCCGGGAGCGAGCCGGCGTCACGGTTTGGTCCCCCAGTGCCCGAGCCCGGGCGCCGGCGGCGGGGCCGCGTCCGGCTGGGCGGCGAGCGGCGCCCCGGCGCCGGCCTCCGGCGTCGCGAGCAGCGCCTGCCGCAGCTCCGCCATCGAGGCGAACCGGCCGCGCGGATCCTTCACGAGGGCCTTGCGCACGACCGCGTCGAGCTCGCGCGACATGAGGAGCCCCGGGTGCAAGCGGTGCGGCGGCGGCGGCGGCTCGCGCGCGTGCTTCTCCGCGATCGCCGGGTACGTCCCCTGGAACGGCACGCGGCCCGCGAGCATCTCGTAGAGGACGATGCCGAGGGAGTAGACGTCGGCGGCGGGCGCCGCCGGAGCGCCCTGCGCCTGCTCGGGCGCCATGTACTCGGGCGTCCCCACGACCCGGGGGAAGAGCGCGCCTTCGCCCTGGCCCGCGATGAACGAGAACCCGAAGTCGAGCAGCTTGACGATCTCGCGCCCGTCGGCGGCGTGCACGAGGAACACGTTCTCCGGCTTCACGTCGCGGTGGATCACCCCGGCGCGGTGCGCGGCCTCGAGGCCCGCGGCGAGGTCGGCGGCGATCCGGACCGCGCGCGCGGGGACGAGGGAGCGCGTGAAGCTCAGCGTGTCGGCGAGGTCGAGGCCGACGAGCAGCTCCATCGCGAAGCACGGCGCGTCGCCGGCGCGCTCGAGCGCCTCGACGCGGAGGACGTTGGGGTGACGGACGCGCGACGCGGCGCCGGCCTCTCGCTCGAACCGCGCGACGAGCAGCGGATCGTCGCGGAGCTCCGCCCGGAGGACCTTGAGCGCGACGCGCGACGGCGCGGCCTCCTGGGGCCTGCCGGCGCGATCGGCGAGGTAGACGTGCCCGACCCCGCCGCTGCCGAGCAGCTGCACGACGCGGTACTTGTTGCAGAGGAGCTTGCCCACGAGCGCTTCGGCGGCGACGCGAGCAGGAGGCATGGATCGATCGTAGCGCAGTCGCGCCTGTCGAAGGGCAAACGCGCGCAGCGGCGGCGCAGAAGAGCGCGCAGGCGGACCCGGCGCGGCGCGCGGGCGCAGCGGGAGGTTCGCCCCCGTACCGATCCGCGGCCGCGGCGCGATCGCCTGCGAGGGGCCCGGGCCGGCGCGGCCGCTCCCGTCGGCCTGTCTGGCTCCGCCGGAGGACGAGGGCGCAGGGCTGACGCGCGAGGTCATCCGGCGCCGCGCGAGCCTGGCGGCGCCTGCTGGGACCGTCCCGCGCGCGGCGGCGACAGACGGGGCGGCGCGACGAACGCAGCCGCGCGCGGCGCACGCTCCGGCGGCGCGGCGCGCGGCGGGGTGCCCGCCCGGACGCGGGATCGCGCGGACCGCTTGAGCGGCGGCGAGGAGACGGCCACGCTTAGCGGCGCATGACCGACGATCGTCGCACCTCCTCCCCGAGCGCGCTCGACGTGGAGGCCGAGCTCTCGCCCTCAGCGGCGAGCTTCCCAGGCCCGAGCGCCGTCGCCTCGCGTCCGCCCCCGCTTCGCTGGAAGAAGAACCTCGCGCTCTTCTGCGTGACGGTCGTCTCGGTGTTCGTCGCCGGCACCCTCTGGGCTCCGATCGCGCCGGAGGACGACAGCGTGCTCGCCTTCGTGAAGGCGCTGCCGCAGACCTGGTCGTTCGCGGTGCCGTTCCTGTCGATCCTGCTGGCGCACGAGTTCGGGCACTACTTCGCGGCGCGCGCGCACGGGGTCGAGGCGTCGCTCCCCTACTTCATCCCGCTCCCGATCGTGAGCCCGCTCGGCACGATGGGCGCGGTGATCTCGATGAAGGGCAGGATCAAGTCGCGGAACGCGCTGCTCGACATCGGCGCCTCCGGACCGCTGGCCGGCCTCGTGGTGGCCCTGCCGGTCCTGTTCGTGGGCCTGATGCAGTCGGAGGTGCACGCCTCGTCGGGGCCCGCGCTGCAGGAGGGGCGGAGCCTCCTCTACTTGCTGCTGAGGCGGCTCGCTGTCGGCCCGATCCCCGAGACCCACGACGTCTTCCTCGGCCCCACGGCGATGGCCGGATGGGCCGGGCTGCTCATCACCGCGTTCAACCTCTTCCCGGTCGGCCAGCTCGACGGCGGGCACGTCGCCTACGCGCTGTTCGGCAAGCGGCAGGACCGCTACGGCCGCGCCGCGCACTTCCTGATGCTCGCGCTCTTCGTCGGCAACGTCGTCTACTTCACGCGGCACTTCATCGCGGACGGGCTCTCCGACGCGCTGCGCGCCGGCGTCGCGAACGGGATGCCGTGGCTCACGTGGTTCGGCCTGGTCTACCTGATGCTGCGGATGGGCGGGCGGGAGCACCCGCCCACGGAGCCCGGTGAGCTGTCGCCGGGGCGCAAGGCGATCGCCGTGGTGACGCTGCTCCTCTTCGTGCTGCTGCTGATGCCGACCCCGTTCGGCACCTACTGAGCGCGCCGGCGCTCAGGGCTTGGCGGCGCCGAACTTCGCCCGGAGCGCGTCGCAGACGACGGCGGGGGCGTAGTGGCTGACGTCGCCGCCGTGGCTCGCGATCTCGCGCACGAGCGACGCCGAGACGAAGCCGTAGTGCGTGCGCGTCGGCAGGAACACGGTGTCGACGCCGGGGAGCATGTCCGCGTTCGCGTGGGCGATCTGCAGCTCGTACTCGAAGTCGGTCGCCGCGCGGAGCCCGCGGACGATCACCCGCGCGCCGACCCGCTGGCAGTACTGGATGAGCAGCCCCTCGAACGAGTCGATCCGCGCGTTCGTCACCTCGCTCGTGGTCTGGCGCAGGAGCTCCAGCCGCTCCGAGTAGGTGAAGAGCGGGTGCTTCGTCGGATGCCGGCCGACCGCGATGATTACCTGATCGAACAGCTTCGACGCCCGCTGGATCAGGTCGAGGTGACCGAACGTGATCGGATCGAAGCTCCCCGCGTAGACCGCCAGCAGTTCCTTCGCCATCGCGCTCACCGGTCCGGCGTCCGCTTGGGAGCGCCCGCGGGCGGGGTCGACTTCGGCGCGGCCGCCGGCGGGGCCGGCGCGGCCGGCGCGGGGGACGGCGGCGCCTGGAGCGCGGGCGCTTGCGGCGCGGGCGAGCCGATCCCGCCCGCGGGGCCGGCCCCGTCCGCGGGGGCGGCGGGGGCCTGCCCCTCGTTCGCGGGCGCCGGCTCGCCACCCTGGAGCACCTTGTTCACGGCGGTGTCGTCCTCGATCCACATGAGCCGGCCGCCGTCGGCGAAGGTGACGCGGAAGTAGGCGAGCAGCCCCGCGCCGATCACGCCGTCCAGATCGAGCTGGAGCTGCTTCTCGACGGCCTGGAGCGGCGCCCCGTACACGCCGGGGACCTTGGGGATCTCCAGCGCGCCGAGCCGCAGCATCGGCACGACGCCCTGCTTCAGCTTCTGCTCCGGATCCTGCTCGACGCGCTTCAGGCCGTCGGCCTCGAAGCCCGCCTTCTTCCAGCCCTCCTTGTCGAGCGCGATCGGGAACGTCATCGACGTGTCGATGAGCATCGGCCCCTGCACCGTCTTGTCGGGCCCGAGGCTGCTGCGCAGCACCATGCCGCCGCCCTTGATGAAGGCCACGTCGACGCGCGTCGCGTCGGGCGGTGCCGGCGGGGAGAAGCTGCGCACGACGAACTGCCGGCCGGCGTAGTCGATGGTCGCGTTGAGGTGCCGGATCAGGTTCACCCCGAGCAGCGCCTTGACCGGCGCGCCGATCTGCTTCGAGATGCCCGAGAGGTCCTGCGTGAGCGCCGGGACGTCGTTGACCTCGAGCCGCCGGCCGAAGCGGAGCGAGACCCAGCTCGGCTCCTTGCGCGTGCTGCTGTCGATGACCACCTCGCCGGTGCCGGTCGACACCATCGCCAGCGCCGACTCGCCGTCGATCTCGAGCTCGACGACGAAGAACGGAGCCGCGGGGTTGACGTGGGGCATCTCGATCGCCGCCAGGAGCCCGCCGGAGAGCGTGAACGGCGCGCGCCCCGCCCCGCGCCGCGCCAGCTTGGCGATCGACTTCGCCCAGTCGTCGACCACATCCGGATCGTCGAGCATCGCCTCGAGCTCGTCGGCGGCGGCGTCGAGGTCGCCCTTGTACCAGAGCGCGCGCCCGCGGATCCCGGCGGCCTCGGAGCCGGCGACCCCCTTGAGGAGGCGCAGCGCCTCGGCGTAGTCGAGCCGGGCCAGCGCGATGCGCCCCGCGAGCAGGCGGGCCTCGGTGTCGGCCGGGACGATCGTCAGCGCCTTCGCGACCGCATCGCGCGCGTTGTCGACGTCGGCGGACTGGAACTCCTGTCGAGCGCGGGCGAGCCACTTCTCCGCCGCCGGCGGGCGCGCGGACTCCGGGCCGATCATCGTCGAGCACGACGCGAGGAGGGTCGCGGTCAGCAGGCCGCCGAGGCGAACAGCGAGGGAGCTTCTCGTCGGCGCGTTTCGATTCGAATGGATTCGCACGTGGATCTCAGGCCCTTTGCGGCGCGCCGTCCGGGCCGATTTCTCCCGACGAAATCGGCTCGATCGCAAGGATGCGATCGGCCCGTAGCTCGCGGCGGCTGCGCGACGGGAGCAGATAGCCGAGAACCCGGGGTGGGTCGAGGTCCGTTCGCACCCCCGTCACCCGTACGATGAGCTCCTCCGGCCCGCGGCGCGCCGGCCGGTACCGCACCCGCACCGTGGCGGCGTGCTCGGCCGCGCGCACCGCCGCGGCGACCAGCTCCGGGCGCGCGTGGCGCTCGCCGATCCGGACGTGCCACAGGTCGCGCGGCGTGCGCGGGGCGAGGACCTCCAGCACCTTGCGGAACACGCCGCGCAGGGCGTGCACGTCGTCCTCGGCGCGGTGGGCGCGCTCGCGGTGCACGCCGAGCTCCCGGCAGAGGGAGGCGAGGCTGTGGCTCGGCAGAGCGAAGGCCCGGCGGGAGAGGACGAGCGTGTCGAGGTAGTACGGCACGCGCTTCGCTTTCCCCGCCCGCGCGAGCTCCGCCTCCAGGAACGCGACGTCCCACGCGGCCGCGTGGGCGACGAGCACCGCGCCCTCCGTCACCTGAGCGATGCGATCGCAGAGCTCGGCGAACGTGGGCGCGCCCGCGAGCTCCCGCGGATCGATGCCGTGCACGTGCGCGTTGCCGAACACGCCCGGCTCGGGCCTCACGAGCGACGTGATCGCGTCCTCGCACGTGTCCCCCCGCACCCGCTCGGCGCAGACCTCGATCACGCGGTCGCTCTCGGGGCGCAGGCCCGTCATCTCGAGATCGAGGAACACGAGCGGCGCGCGCTCGATCGGATCGTCCCAGGGCGAGCCGGCGGGGGGCTCCGCGCCGGTCGTCCGCTCCGGCTCCGCTCCTTCGCGCTGCTCCGTCATCCGACCTGCTTCCCCACCCCGGCGGCTCGACCCAGGAGGCGACCGTCCCTCGGCATGGAGGCGTCTTAGCGAAACCTGCGCCCGACCGAAAGCGGTCCGCGGCGCGGGGCGACGCCCCCGGCCCGCGATGCTCGGGCGCCGGCCTCCTGGCCTCCCCGCGGGCCGCGGGCCCAGGGGACGACCCCCGCGCCCGGAGCGGGCGCGGTCTCCAGGCGACGGCCCGGAGCGCGCCCCGTGCGCGGGCCTCCGCGACGGCGGCGTTCGAGCAGAATTTCCGCGCTGCAGCACCGGATGTTCAAGGGGGCTTTCGTTGCTACACTCCTCAGCGTGCCGGACGGGGTAGCTACAGTCCCGGGGGGCTCTCCTGACGAGGAGCTCGATCTCGGCGACGAGTCTTCGGGGTTTCGCCACGAGCGCAGGACCGAGCCGCTCGATCTTCCCGTCCTCGTGGTGAACCGCTTCTTCCAGCCTGTGCAGATCACCACGGCGCGCCGCGCTTTCCTGCTGCTCTTCGGCGGCGCCGCCCTCGCCATCGACGAGCTCGGCGATCTCCACGATTTCTCGGCCTGGCGGCGGCTGCCGGTGCGGGACAAGGACGACGGCCTCCCCGTGGTCGGCGGCTCGCTCCGCGTGCCGCGCGTCCTGCACCTCCGCCGCTACGAGCGCATGCGGCGCCCGGCGATCCGGCTCACGCGAAAAAACGTGATGCTGCGCGACGCGCACCAGTGCCAGTACTGCGCGCGCCGCCCCCCCGTCCGCGACCTCAACATCGACCACGTGCTCCCTCGGTCGCGCGGCGGCGAGGACTCCTGGGAGAACCTCGTGACCGCCTGCCGCACGTGCAACCTCCGCAAGGGCTGGCGCACGCCGGACGAGGCCAGCATGCGGCTCATCCGCCAGCCGGTGCCGCCGCGCTGGTCGGCGACCATGCAGATCCTGCTCGGCTTGCCGCACTCGTTCGACGAGTGGAGCCCGTTCCTCAAGGCCGGCTGACCGCCCTCGCCCCGGCGCCGCGCCGGCCGACGGGGGTGGGCGCCGACGGCGGGAGCGTTCACGGGATCACGGCGACGCGCCCCTGGTCGTCGCAGTAGGCGACCCCTCTCCACCCCTCCTCGGTGCAGAGGAAGAAATCGATGCAGCCGGTCCGGCACGCGGCGTCCGCGCAGGTCTCGGCGGCCTCCGCCGGGCAATCCGGCAGCTGCAGCGCGGGCGTGCAGCCCTGCGCCTCGCCGCCGTGGTCGAGCGTCACCGCCTCGCACCCGCCGCCCTCTCCGCCGCCCGCGCCCACGTCTCCGCCGCCCGCGCCCGCGTCCGGCGCGGGCCCGCCGGGCCGATCGCACCGCGCGACCTCGGTCCAGGCGCCGTCCAGGCAATCGTAGAGGGCGCGGCAAGCGGCGTCGTCGCAGCTGCCTCCTCGGCCGACCGGGCACCCTCCCGGGGGGATCTCCCCGCACAGCTCTGGCTCGGCGATGGGATCGCAGCCGGCCGGCGCGAGGACCGCGAGGGCGGCGCCTGCGATGAATGACAGCGGAATCTTCAAGGCAGCCGTAAGCGGCCGTAAGCAGCCGCTAAAGAGAGCTCGGAGCGCGGCGCGCGGGGGCGAAATACGCAAGGCGCCTCGCTTCCGCTCATCCGGAGCGATTAGTATGCGCGCCATGCGTCCCTGCGCCACTGCCAGCGCCGTGTTCACCGGAGTCCTCCTCGCCGCGACCGTGTTCGCGGCCTGCTCGAGCGGCACCGCGCCGCCCTCGCCCCCGGACAGCGCGGCGCTCGGCGCATCGCCTCCGCCCGCGTCGCAGCCGCCCGCCGCCGCCGAGCCGGGCGCCGCCGACCCCGGCGCCGCGGCCCCGGGCGCCACCGACCCGGGCGCCGCCGCCGCGCCGGCGCAGCCGGACAAACCCGCGGCGCGCAAGAAGGCGCCCGAGACGGTCGAGGACTGCAAGGTGATCGCCTCCGAGATCACGAACGATCCGCCCGAGGGCGGGGTCGTGATGAACAACGCGATGACGTCCGCCGACGCGGGCTCGAGCGATCGCTTGCAGCCGCTCGTCGACGCGATCAAGGCGAGGCGCGACGGCTTCCGCTGCTGCTTCGATCTCTACGCCCGCAAGCACCCGGGCGCGCAGGGGAGGATCACGTGGCAGCTCAAGCTGAAGCCCGACGGCACCTTCGAGGACGCGAGCATCGTGCGCGACAAGAGCGACGTGACCGCGCCGCAGGTCGAGTCGTGCATGGAGGAGCTCGCGAAGTCGATCACCTGGGCGCGCTCGCCGAGCGGCAAGGAGACCGTGCTGACCTACCCCTTCGATTTCAAGCGGCGCAACTATTAGCAGCGCGCCGCCGGGGAGGAGCACGTCAGTGTCGAGCGACGCTTCGGGGATCCTGCGCGGCTCGGGCTACCCCGGCCGCAACGCCTACGCCGAGCTGCTCCGCGACACGCGCGGCCTGAGGCGCGAGCAGCAGCAGGCCCGCGAGGCGTGGTTCGCGCGCCTCGCGGCCGACAAGAAGGACGAGACGCTCTTTGAGCTCGAGATCCTCCTCAAGGGCGTCGCCTGCTTCGCGAACCCGCGGAACCACCCCGGCGCGGGCCGGCGCCAGACCATCGTCAGCCACGACTTCCGCGAGCACCTCCAGCACGCGCGCGACGGCATGGCGCGCGTCGTCCAGCTGACGCGCGCCATGCTCGGCGATCGCGATCGCGCCTTCGTCTTCCAGCGCTATCTCGAGACGGTGCTGCCGGAGGACACCGCGCGCACGCGGCTCCTGCACGCGACGATGGCGCAGGAGTCGCCCGAGTCCAGCCTCTTCGTGTTGCGGCACGGGTTCACGAACCTCATCGAGGTCGCGGGCGGGCTGCTCCGGCTGCCGCGGATCAACTTCAGGCTCTTCTACGCCCACCTCGCGACGGCGATGCGCGAGATCGCGCAGAGCACGTTCTTCAACCCGCTCCACGCGCTCGAGTTTCGCCCGGAGTTCGATCGCATCGCGTCCACGCAGGTGCTCGAGCTGATCCACCGCGTGCCCGGCGAGCAGGCGCACCGCCTCGTGGCGCTCACGTTCCTCGCGCTGTTCAGGATGCTCCGGTACCTCCGGCTGCTCGACGCGATCGCGCTCGATCACTCGGATCACCGCGTCGCCGGGCGCGGGTACCTCGTGCTCGCGGTCCTGCGCAGCGACGCCCGCGCGCTCTCGAACTACCTGAGGCGCCGCTCGGGCGCGCTCCTCGCGGACAGCTTCGAGCGCGATCTCCTGCGCGTGCCCGCGAGCGACATCGTCGCGCGCCACGACGAGCTCGCCGCCGAGGGGCACCGCCTGCTCTCCACGAAGGCCGCCCTGACCGGGCTCGCCGCGAACCTGCGGCTCGAGATGCGCCGCGCCTTCGAGCACGATCTTCCGCCCGCCGACGCGCTGGTGAGCGAGTCCGAGTACCGCGTCCGCCTCCGCGCCGTCGCGCACGGCCTCCGCCCCGCGCTGCAGAACGCGATCCTGTTCCTCGGCAGGTCGCTCGGCGCGAAGCTCGAGGAGGGCCGCGTCTTCGACGACCAGGCGGCGCGGCGGGCGACGAGCGATCGCCTCCGGCGCGACGTGTGGATGTTCGCCCAGATCGCCCGCGCGTTCGCGAGCAAGGCGCGCACGACCGGACCGGCGCCCGATCGATGGACGGGCATCGCGAGCTTCGCGTTCGTCCGCGAGTTCCTCTCGTACTTCCGGGCGATGGGCTACCCGCTGCTCCGCGTGGGCGACTACCCCCGCGTCGACGCGTTCGTCTCGGCGATGACGGCGCTCGAGGAGAGCGACCTGCTCGATCCCCAGCGGCTCGACGCCGCCATCCGCGAGTGCGAGGCGTTCTCCGAGTTCCTGGTGAAGCTCTTCGAGCAGATCTCGAAGCGCGAGGACCTCGTCGGCGTCCCGTTCGACCGCAGGGGCGCCGCGCGCGCCCTCCGGCTCTACCTCGGCGAGCGCGCCTGATCGCTCGGGCGCGCGCCTGACGCGCCGCCCGGCGAGCGCCCTCGACGCCGCGACCTCTCGGCGAGCGCCCCCGGCGCGCCGCCGCTCCACCCCCGGGAGCCCGTCCGCCGCCTGCGGCACCGGCAGGCCTCTCCGCCCTCCGCGCCGGTCGGGATGCGCGCGCATCGCGCGCCGCTCCAGCGCCGCACCGCGTGGCGCGGCAGCGAGCTGCGCGTCGCGCAGGCGCCGGTCGCCGCGGCCCTGGGTAGCGGCGCCGTCGCGGGGACCTCGTCCACCCGCGCGCCAGGCCTGGCTCAGCGCGCCGTCGCTGCGGCGTCCTCACCCCCCGGACGTCTTATAAGACGGATTGTCTCGTCGCGGCCGGCAGGCCAGCTCGCGGCGCCTCGAGCTGTAGAGAAACGCGAGGCGCGCCTTCTGCGCCTTATTCCGACTCGTCGGACGGCCCGGTGCTCGCGGGAGCCGGGGCCGGCGTGCTCTTGCGCGCGCCGCGGGAGCCCGCGCCCTTGGCCGGAGCGCGCTTCGCGGCGGCGCGTCCGCCTCGGGGCGCGGCCGCCTTCTTCGGCGCGGCGGCGCGCTTGCCGGCCGCCTTCGCCTTGCGCTTCGGAGCGGCCTTCTTGGCGGCGGGCTTCTTGGCGGCCGCGCGCTTCGGGGTCTTCTTGGCGGCCGCGCGCTTCGGGGCGGCCTTCTTCGCTGCCTTCCGCGCCGGCTTCTTCGCGACCTTCCCGGCCTTCGCGGCGGCCGGCTTCTTGGCCGACTTCGTCACCTTCTTCGCAGGCTTCTTCGCGGTCTTCTTAGCAGCCATTGGAAATCCTCCTGCATTCGCCCCGGCACGGCGGACATCGCCCAACGTCCTCGCCGCTACAAACTCCTGACCGAGGCAACAGATGTTGCACGACGTATATTGCCACGCATGGTGATGGTCAAGGAAAATCTTGCAGGCCCTAAACCGATGTATCCCATGTGTTCCAGGCAAACTGGTCCGCAAGCGTTGCGAGGGTAAACGCCAGATCAGGCCGTGGCGAAAACAACCAGACCGCACTGGACAACGTATTTCCGTTGACAATCGCTAGAATATCTGTCTTGGCCCTCCGCGCTCCTCCCTGACGATCGCGCGCCCGCGCGGCGCGGCGAACGGCGCCGGAGCGCTCATGGTCGCACGGAGCACCAGCGTTGCGCAGGCTCTAGAGAGCCTTGTGCGGCGCCATTCGCCTCGCTACGGTCGCGCCGCCTGCGCGGCGCCCCTCATGGCCTAGCGCCGCGCGGCGCTAGGAGGAAAGGTATGTTGGTTCGTCGCTCGACGTCGTGGTTGCTCCTGGGTGCAACGCTCCTCGCCGGCTCTGGGCCGCTCGGGTGCGGCTACTCGGAGGAGGAGATGCAGGCGAAGGTCCGCGAGATCGAGGGCCTGAAGACCCAGCTGAGCGCCGAGCAGGCGCAGAACAAGAAAGCCAAGAGCGAGCTCGACGAGGCGGCGGCCCGGATCGAGCAGCTCAAGTCCCAGCTCAAGGCCGCGGGCGTCGACATCTCCAACCTGAACGCGAACCTCGAGCAGCAGGCCCGGGCGCTCGAGGACTTCCGCCGCCGCGCCCAGCAGCTCGAGGACATCAAGAAGCGCTTCGAGGTCCTGCGGGAGAAGCTCCAGGCCCTCACCAAGCTCGGGCTCAACGTGACCGTCCGCAACAACCGGATGGTCATCCAGCTGCCCGGCGACGTCCTCTTCGACTCCGGCCGGGAGACGCTCAAGAAGGAGGGCCAGGAGATCCTGCTCAAGGTGGCCGAGGTCATCCGCAACGACGCCGGGCTGTCGGCGCGCTCCTTCCAGGTCGCCGGGCACACGGACAACGCCCCGCTCGCCGGCGGCCGCTTCAAGGACAACTGGGGGCTGAGCGTCATGCGCGCCCGCGAGGTGCTGGCGTTCCTGCTCCAGCCCCAGGACAAGGGCGGCGGCGGCCTCAAGCCCGAGCGGTGGAGCGCCTCCGGCTACGGCGACACCGACCCGGTGAAGGCGAACGACACCCCGGAGAACAAGCAGGCCAACCGGCGCTGCGAGCTCGTGGTGCTGCCGAACGTCGAGGAGATGCTCGACCTGAAGACGCTCACCCAGTGAGGTGTCCGGTATGAGCGTCGCGGCCATCGACATCGGGACCAACTCGGTCCTCCTTCTCATCGCCGAGCGCCGCGGGGGTGAGCTCGTGGCGCTCGTCGAGCGCGCGACCATCACCCGGCTCGGCCAGGGGGTCGACGCGGCGCGCGCGCTCGCGCCCGAGGCCGTCGAGCGGACGCTCGCCTGCCTCGCCCGTTACGGCGAGGAGCTCAGGTCCCTGGGGGTGGAGCGGGTGGACGCCGTCGGGACCAGCGCGATGCGCGACGCCGCCGGCGGGGAGGAGTTCATCGCCCGCGCCCGCGAGCTCATCGGCGTCGCCCCCCGCGTGATCTCCGGTCCGGAGGAGGCGGAGCTCACGTACGCCGGCGCGCTGACGGGGCTCGACCTGCCGGCCCAGGGCCCCAGGGTCGTGTTCGACGTGGGCGGAGGCAGCACGGAGATCATCGTCGGCGGCGCCGGCGGGGCGGTGGAGCGGGCGGTGAGCCTCGACGTCGGGAGCGTCCGGCTGACCGAGCGCCACGTCCGCGCGGATCCGCCGGCCGCGGAGGAGCTCGAGGCGGTCCGCGCGGACGCCCGGGCCGCCCTGGCGACGGTCCCGCCCGCGCCCCTGCTCGCGGCGCCCACCCTGGTCGGCGTCGCGGGGACGGTGACGACCCTCGCCGCGCTCGTCCGTGGCGTCGCGCCGTACGACGGCGCCCGCGTGCACGGCGCGCGGGTATCCGGGGCGGAGATCGTGGCCACCACCTCCCGCCTCGCCTCGCTGCCGCTCGCCGAGCGCAGGCAGCTGCCCGCCCTGGATCCGGCGCGCGCCGACGTCATCGTGGCGGGCAGCGTGCTCATCGAGGAGATCCTCGCGTGGGCCTCGCGGCTCGCCGGAGCGCCCGTGGATCTCATCGCCTCGGATCGCGGCGTCCGTTGGGGGCTGGCCGAGCGGCTCTGCGCCGCCTGAGCCCCCCGGCTCGTTCGAGGTACGGACGGCCACAGCGGCAGGTACCGTTGTGGCTGCCAGATTTTCGACCCATCCCACCCCCGTCAGGTCCGCCACCTCTCCCGGAGACGCCCGCTGTGCCCTACACTAGGGGGCGTGAGCCAGCGTGCATCCACGCGGGTGCCTCCATCGGTGCACACTGTGACCCCGCCGCATCCCGAGAGAAAAACATAGTGATCACGCCACGATGGGTCAGCTACGGGGATTTTCGTTGACGGTTTTAGGCCGGCTCACTAGAGTGCGCGCGCCTGGCGCAAACTGGCCCTTGTTCGAGAGGGCCGTTCCCCCAACCTCAATCCCTTCCGCCCGGAACCGTCCGCTTCTACCGCCGCTGCTCAAGATTCCACTGTGCACGCCTGAGCACCGACCTCTCGAGGGTCATGGCGGTGGTGCTCGCGCTTCTGCTTCTCGCACAGCGGTCTCGAGAGGCGGCTCATCGATCTTTTCTAGGAATGCGCGACGGTGTGTGTCGGTTCTGCGGGTCCAGGTTCAACCGCATGTTCAACGGACGCTTCCCGAAGAGGATTTCGGGAGGCAGACGAAAAAATAAAGAGACGGCGGGGTGGAAGGCAAAGGAGACGATATGCAGGCTCGTTCGGAGATCCAGTTCAAGGTGGGCGACAAAGCCGTCTACCCGGCCCAAGGCGTTGCGGAGGTTGTCAACATCGAGGAGAAGGACATCGCTGGAAACCGCCAGCGATTCTATGTTCTCCGCATCCTGGACACGGATCGCAAGATCATGGTCCCTGTCAGCAACGCGAGCGCGGTCGGCCTTCGCCAGGTCATCTCTGAGCAGGAAATCCGGGAAATCTTCGACATCCTCCGCGAGCGCACCATCGCGTTCGACAATCAGACCTGGAACCGCCGCTACCGCGGTTTCATGGACAAGATCAAGACCGGGTCGATTTACGACGTTGCGGAGGTGCTCCGCGACCTCTACCGCCTGAAGACGGACAAGCAACTCTCGTTCGGTGAGCGCCGCATGCTCGACACCGCCCGGACGCTGATCGTCAAGGAGATCGCGATCGCCCGGGGCCAGACGGAAGAGCAGGTGAAGACCGAGATCGAGGCGATCTTTCTCGCCAACTGAGGCGAACCCTCATGGGTAGCGGCCCTGCGGCCGCTGCCGATGGAGGCCGGCACTGCCGGCCTCCGGGCTTTTGTGGGCCGGAAATCCCGCTCAGGGGCAGCGCGCCGCGGCCCGCGGCGGCCCTGGCGGTCGAGCGCCCTCAGAGATCGCTGCCCGGCCGCTTCTGGACGGGCGGGAGCTGGGGCAGCGCGAGATCGACGCGCCACCCTGCGTCCTCGTAGACGCACGGGATCTGGGCGCGATCGCCCGGGAGCAGGCCGGCGACGTCCACCAAGGCGTGGGCGCCGGCGATCTGGGCGACGTACCGCTGCGGCTCGAAGCGCAGGAGGAAGCGGGACGGCGTGATCATCGCCTCGGGCGCGATCGCCTTGCCGGTCGCCGCGCTGTAGCGCTGCGCACGCGCGGCCAGGTTGTCCCGAGCGCGCCGGGACAGGAGCTCGAAGGCGGCCTTGGCGTCCGCCGGATCGCCGTGGAGCTGCCGCAGGCGGACGACGAGCTCCCGGACGGCGCCGTCGGGCGTGCCGTTCGGGGGCCGCCTGCTGCACCCGGCGGAGGCGAGCGCCGCGACCGAGAGCGCGACGGCCACGCCGGCCCGAACGAGGCGCGCGGCCGCCCCTCCGCCGCCGTGCCGTGCGTGCTGCCGGTGCGCGATCATCGCCCCCGTCCTTAGAACGACGCCCCGCCGGCGTCCACCGCGCGCCGCCGCCGCCGGCGCGCGCTCGCCGCGGCTCGCGGCTTCACCCCGGCGCGGCGCCCGCGAGCGCGCCCACCTGGCGGAGCGCCTCGTAGAGGACGATGGACACCGCGTTGGCCAGGTTGAGGGAACGCACGGGGCCCAGCGTGGGAATGCCGAACACGTCGTCGGGCATGCGGGCGAGGAGATCGGGATCGAGGCCCACGCTCTCCTTGCCGAACACGAGGGCGTCGCCCGGCCGGAAGTCCGCGTCGAGGTAGCTCCGCTGCGCCACGGCGCTGAACAGGCGCAGCCGCGCGTTCGGGTGCCGGTGGCGGAAGTGGGCGATGTCAAGGTGCTGCTCGAGCGTGACCAGGTGCCAGTAGTCGAGCCCCGCGCGGCGGACGCTCCGCTCGTCGATGCGGAACCCCAGCCGCCCGAGCAGGTGCAAGGGGCTCTGCGTCGCAGCCGCGAGCCGCGCGATGTTGCCTGTGTTCTGCGGGATCTCCGGCTCCACCAGCACGATCCGGAACGGCGGATCGAGCGGCGCCGCGCGGAGCCGGGGGCGACCATCCTTGAGCACGCCCTCTCTTTCCGCGACGCGCCCGCGCGCCGCAAGCCCAGAGCGGAGGGATCGCGCGCGCGGGCAGGCTCACCGCCGCCGCAGGGTGCCGGCCCACGCGCCGCGCGCAAAACGCGAGCGGAACCGTCCGAGGCGCCTCTGTCCGCTTGACGGCTGTACGAGCGGACACGTAGCCTCCCGCCTCGGAGACACGGAATGCGCGCATCGTGCTGGATCGCATCGGCTATTGCACTCGCAGGGGTGGCGTCGTCCTCGCTGGCGGCTGCAGACTCCATGGACCCAGCGCTCGCGCGGCTCGTGCGCGACCGGGCTCCGAGCGCCGGTGTCGCTCCCGCGCCGTGCCGCGTCGTGGGGCCGGACCACGGCGTCTACTACAACCCCGCGTCGGGCTACGAGCGCTGCCTGACCGACGACGCGGCGTTCGCGAAGCTCATCGCGCAGTACGGCTTCGCGGTGGCGCCCTCGGCGATGCACTCGGCGCGGACCACGGGCTACGGCGGGTTCGAGATCGGCATCGAGGCCGACTACACGAAGATTGACAGCGAGGCGGACTACTGGAAGCGCGGCACGCAGGGGCCGCCGGATCCGGCGAGCGGGCAGTCCTCGATCGAGAACCGGAGCCCGGACTCGTTCCTGCAGCACTACTCCCTCAAGGTGCGCAAGGGCTTTCCGTTCGGGTTCGAGCTGACCGGCGCCGTCGGGTTCCTCGCCAACACCAGCCTCGTGAGCGGCGGCGCCGACGTGCGCTGGGCGCTGTTCGAGGGGTTCCGCCGCGGGGTCCCCGCGATCTTCCCGGAGTTCGCCGTCGGCGGCAGCGTCCGGACGGTCACCGGGACCGAGGAGTTCCAGCTGACGGTCGCCGGCTTCGACGCGCAGATCTCGAAGCCTCTGCCGATCGGCGGCACCGTGGTCGTCACCCCGTACGCCGGCTACCAGTGGATCCACATCTTCGGCGACTCGGGGCTGATCGATCTCACCCCGAACACCGACGCCGTGAGCTACTGCAACTTCCGCGGGCTGAACTCGCCCGCGAACCCCGTGGCGGGCTCGAACGGCGAGACGCTCCCCCACGACGGCCAGCCGGTGTGCGACGGCGGCTCCCAGGCCGACTTCAACAACACCGTCGTGTTCGACGCCGTGCGCATGACGCGCCACCGGCTCCACTTCGGCGCGCAGCTGCGGTTCCAGATGGTCAAGTTCGGCGCGCACTTCGTCACCGACGTCGTGAGCCCCGAGGACGCAAACCAGGGCTCGAAGCAAGAGATCAACGGCGAGAACAAGTTCGCCGGGCTCGGGTCGCAGTGGACCCTGGCGCTCGATCTCGGCGCCGTGTTCTGACGCGCGCCGCGCCGGGACGCCCGGCGCGGCAGCGGACCCCTCAGCGCTTCGAGCTCAGATCGGGCAGCGCGTAGCCGAGCTCGGAGAGGATCGCCCGGAACGCGCGGTCCTCGTTCCGCGCCACGGTCAGGTGCTCCATGAACTTCTTGAAGTTGCCCTGAGCGGCCGCGTCGGCGGCGCGCTCGCTGTTCTCGAGCACGAGCAGGAGGTGCGGGTGCGCCCTGGAGACGGAGGCGGGGCACTCCATCTTGCTCGCCACGCGGGCGCGCGCCTCGGCGAGCGCGTGCACCACCATGATGAGCTCCTTGTCATGGGTGCGCGGCAGCAGCATGTCGCCTTCCCTGCGCGCTTCCTCGAGGAGCAGGCTCGCCCTGTCCAGGTAGCTCCCGGCCCAGGCCGGCAGCGCGACGAAGAGCGAGCAGAGCGCGAAGGTGAAGGCAAGAAACAGGTGACGGATCATCGGCTGGGTCCTCGGTCGTTCACGGATTGCTCGGAGGAGATCCCGCCGGCTGGCGGGGCCCCTGCGCCCTCGGGCGCGCCCCTCGCGGCCTCGGCGGGCGCTCGTTCATCGGATGCGGCCCTGGGCTCCGGCGCGGCGCACGCCACGAGCGCGGCGCGCGCGGCCGCCTGCTCCGCGAGCTTCTTCGACCGGCCCCGGCCGGTGCCGATGACCTGGCCATCGACCTCCACGGCGACGAGGAACGCGCGGTCGTGGTCCGGCCCCTCCGTGCCCATCAGCCGGTAGCGCGGCGACGCCGCGCCGCGCGCCTGCACGCGCTCCTGCAGCTCGCTCTTCGCGTCGCGCCCGAGCATGCTGCCGCTCGCGAGCTGGGCGAGCGGGCTCGCGACGATCTTCCGGCTCAGCGCCCGCGCGCTCTCGAAGCCGCGGTCGAGGTAGAGGGCCGCGACGAGCGCCTCGGCCGCGTCGGCGAGCACGTTCGTCTGGTCGCGCTCCCCGGCGACCTCCGCGCCGCGTCCGACCCGGAGCGCCGCGCCGAGCTCGATGCCCCGCGCCCACGCCGCGAGCGCGTCCGTGTTGACCAGCGCCGAGCGCATCATCGAGAGCTCCCCCTCGCGCGCCCCCGGAAACCGCTCCATCAGGAGCTCCGTCACGCAGAGCCCGAGCACGGCGTCCCCCAGGAACTCGAGGCGCTGGTTGTCCACGCGCCGGCTGCCCCGCTGCTCGTTCGAGAAGCTCGGGTGCGTCAGCGCCTCCTCGAGGTGCGGCAGCTCCCCCTCCAGCCCCAGGTCCAGACGTCGCAGCAGCTCGCTCGGGAGCATCGCCAGCACCTTGCCCACGGCCCGGAGTCAGCCCGTGCTCAGGCGGTCGGTCAGCTCGGCGAGCTCCAGGTCGAGCGCCGTCAGACCGCCAGCGTCATGCGTGGACCACGCGACCCGCACCTTGCCCCACGACAGCTCGATGTCGGGGTGATGGTCGCGCCGCTCGGCCAGGAGGGCGACCCGCATCACGAAGCCCACGCCGGCCCCGTAATCCGGGAACGAGTAGCTCCGCTCAAGCCGCTCGCCCGCCTGCACCCAGCCCGGGTGAGCAGCGACGAACCCGGCGATCTCATCGCCCGCGAGCCGATCACGCTTGCCCATGGGGCGCAACTATGAGCTAAGCCCCGCCTCGGTGGAACCCCGAATGCGGACCTCGCCGCCGCGCGCCGTCCGCTGCGCGACGTCCGCCGCTCGGCGCGCGCTCGGCCGCTGTGCGCTATACCTCCCGCCGCGATGACCGGGCTTTACGCCTGCCCCTTCTGCCGGGAGATGTTCGAGTCCAGCGAGGCGCCCACCTGCCCCGCCTGCGGCCTCCGGCTGGAGGCGCTCTCGAAGCTCCCCCCCTCGTACGAGGCGCTCCACGAGGACCCCGACGAGCCGCTCCCGCCGCACATGGAGCCGCTCCCGTGGACCTACGCCGGGCGCGGCAGGGGGGCCCTGCTCGCGCTCGCGGTCCTCGGCCTCGCGGCGTTCTTCGCGCCGTGGATCCACGAGACGGCCCCGGAGCTCCGCGAGCTCAGCGGCTTCGGGCTCGCGCGCAGGCTCGGGTGGATGTGGGCCCCCGCGGTCGCGTTCTTCGTGATGATCCCGCTCGTGCTGACGCGGCGCTCGATCCACAAGATGCGCGGCGCCCGCGTGGCCGTCGCGTTCCTCGCCGCGGTCGCCCTCACCACCGTCGCGATGCGCCTGCTGTTCACGCCGGCCAGCACGCTGCTCCGTCCAGTCCGCTTCACGTGGGGGTACGGGCTCTACGCGACCGGGGCGATCGCGCTCCTCGCGCTGGCGGCCGCGGCGTTCTTCGGGGGAAAGATCGACGACCTCCCCACGGGACAGCGGCGACGGGGCGACGAGGTGCTGCACTGAGCGCGCCGCGCGCGGCGCGTGGCGCAGGACAGGAAACGATGGCCGATCTCTGGCATCGCGGCGCGCTCCGCTCCGAGCGCAGCGCCAATCCCGAGCCGCGAGGGTGCCGGTGAGGCCGGTGAGGATCGCGCGCCGGGCGCGCCTCCGCATGCGCGCCCGGCGCGCGGGCGGGAAGGACGAGGACGACCACGAGGACGACCACGAGCGCGCCCGGGGGCGTCTCGGGTCGACAGGCCAGCTCGTGCGACGTAACCTTGGTGGGAGTGGCCTCCGTCCGCTCCTCGAAGGTGCGCAATGGCCAAGAAATCTGCCAGCGTACGCCGTGAGCTCTCGCGGGACGACGAGGTGTTCGACGTCCCCGCGGCGGTGCTCTGCGCGTGCTGCGGCCAGCCCGATTGCGCCGGGTGCTCCGCGGCGACCGACGAGGGCTCGGGGGTCGTCGCGATCATCCCCTGGGAGCGCACGATCGACGGGGTCTGGTCGCGGCTCTGGGCCACCTCGAAGGCGACCACGCTCGGGGCCGAGACGTTCTTCGCGGCGATCCCCGACGGCGCGATCTCGGCGGCCATGCGGTTCGCCCTGCTGGCGGAGGCGCTCGCGATCCTCTCGATGATCGTCGCGCTCCTGCCCGTCGCCGCGCTGGCGCTGCCGGGCCTGACGCTGGAGCTCGCCCGGAACCCGGCCGCGCGCGAGAGCGCCCTCCAGTGGCTCGCGCTCGGCGTCCCGGGGCTCACCGTGTGGATGGTGCTCGCGCACACCTTGCACGGGGCCGCGCTCGACCTCGGCGCGCGCCGCCAGGGAGCGCGGCCCGAGCGACGGCGCGCGATCCGCTTCGGGCTCTACGCGTGCGGCTGGGACCTCATGGCCGGCCCGCTCGGCGCGCTCGTCATGCTCGTCACCGGCGGCGTCAAGGGCGCCGAGCAGCTCCTGTCCGCCTCGCTCCGGGTGCCGGGCAGGGCCTCCACGGCGCTGCTCCTCGGGGTCTACGCGCTCCACCCCGGCGCGGCAGCGCGCGCCCGACGCGCCGGCAGCATCGCCGCGCTCGCGCTCACCATCGCCTCCGGCATCGCCGCCATCGCGCTCGCCGTCGCCTTCAGCTGACGCTCGCCCCCGGTCGATCGCGGCGACCCGAAGGCGTCGGCGCCGCGCTCCGCGCCTGGTCGCCGCGCTCCGCGCCCGGTCGCCGTGGTCAGCGCATGTCGTTGCGCGGCACGGGCGATGGCGGGGGCGCGCCCGGGCGGCGGCTGCTCGCGAGGGTGCCCGGGCGCTTCAGCGGCTGCAGATCGCCCGTCGAGGTGACGTCGATGAGGTCGACGAGCTCGGGCGCATAGCCCGACACGTCCTGCGCCCGCAGGCGCTCGAGGAGCTGCTTCACCTGCGCCTCGGCCTTGCCGTGCGCGAGGATCTGGCGGATCGACGGCGCCTCCTGCTCCAGCGAGCGGCTCACGGGCCTCCGGCTCTGGCGCCGCCACAGCACGGCGAAGCGATCGCCCTCCGGCACCGGCTCGGGCACGAGCTCCGCGTCCTTCACCCGGGCGGCGGCCTCCAGGAGCCCCGGGGCGACCTTCAGCCCCGGCTCGGACGTGGCGCCGTCGGGCGCCACGAAGCCGAGATCGCCGCCGCGCATGCTGGTCGCCTTGTCGAGCGACCTCTCGCGCGCGATGTCCTTGAACCGCTGGGGCGACGGGTCCTTCTTGAGCTCCGCCAGGATCGCCTCGGCCTCCTCGCGCGTCGCGACGAGGATGCGCCAGAGCGCGACCATCGCCGGGGAGCTGAACTTGTCGCGGTGGGCCTCGTAGTAGGCGCGGACCTCCTCGTCCGTCACCGGGGAGCTCGCCGCCGCCTCCGCCTGGAGCCGCTGCAGCAGCGCGGCGCGCAGGACGCTGCGGATGCGATCCTGCACGTCGGCGCGCTCGGTGAGCTTCTGCGCGGCGGCCCCCTGGGCGAGCAGCTGCTCGCGCACGAGGACCTGGCTCACGAAGCTCTTCCGGATCTCTTCCGGCGTGCGCCCGAAGCTCTGGAGCTGGAACGGAGGGATCTGCGCGAGCCTGCGCTCGACCTCGGGCGCCGTGATCACCCGGTCGCCGACGCGCGCCACCACCGCGTCCGCCGCGCCGCCGGCCGGCGTCTGCGCCTCGGCGCGGGGCGACAGGCCGGTCGACGCCGCGCCCACGGCCGCCACGGCGGCCGCGGCGAGGGAGAGCTTCACCGTTCTCGCGCGCATCGGAGCGGGTTATCCCCGCGCGGGCGGGCAAGGTCAAGCCGCGCCGCGGCGCGCGCCCTAGGCGGACGCGCCTTGCTCTCCGCTGCCCCGCAGCACCCCCGCCCTTCGCAAGGCGTGCGCGTCGAGCCCGACGAACCGGTACACGTCCGCGGAGAAGCCGTAGGCGCGGTGGAGGTGCCGCAGCCCTTCGACGAGCTCGGCCGTCACCTCGACCGGCGGCGGCGGCGGGCACGCTTTGCGGATCGAGGCGAGCGGCTCGCCGAGCTCGAGGAGCTCCTCGACCCGCGACAGGACGTCGATCGGCTTGAGCGCGCGCTTGCCGCGCCGCGCGACGCCCTCGGCCAGCTCGGCGAGCAGGCGCCGACGCCGGCGCTCGGTGCGGCCGTCGCCGGCGCGGCCGCCGCCGCCCAGGAGCAGCTCGTTGAACCGGCGCGCCGCCCGGCGCTTCTCGACCGCGTCCGGGCTTCCCCGGCGGTTCTTCGCATCGCCGTTCCGCTTGGCAGGACGGGGCGCTTTGGTGGATCCGGCCCTGGCGGCCGGCGAGCTCTTCGTCTTCACGATCCTCGGCAGGAGCACAGCGGCGCTCGAGGAGCCGGTATTCCCCGGCACATCTTGTTGCTGTCGCCGCAGTATAAACAGCTCATCCCGCGCTTCGAAGAAAGCGGCGAGCGCGGGGCACGGGGCGCGGGGCGCGGTGCCGAAGCGTCAGCGTCCGCCCTCGCACCACGCGAGGGCCGTTCCTACCGCGGCGATCACCCAGGCCGGCCACGTCGCGCGCGCGAAGCCGGCGAGATCCGAGAGCGCGCCGCGCCGCGCCCGCCGCGCGGCCTCGGCGTGGCCGATCCGGCGCAGCTCCTCGCGCTCGATGTGCGCGTGCTCCTCGTCGTCGAGCGGATCGCTGCCGGCCAGGTGGTGCAGGTGGTGGGTCACCTCGTGGTCGATCGTCTCGGCGATCTCCGCGTCGACGTCGAACCCGGGGTCCGCGCGAGCTTCCGACCGAAACGTCCGGTAGAAGATCCGGATCTCCGGAGGGCGAGCGATCCCGAGCTCGTCCGCGGGCGTCCCGGGCGTGTAGCAGCCGAGCAGCGGCTCGCCGCCGTCGTCGCAGGCGGGCACCCCCGCGTCGATGAAGAGATCGATGTTCCGCACGCCGCGGGCCGCGTAGATGCGCTCGGCCGCCGCGCGGACGCGCGCCTCGAAGGCGTCGAGATCCGGGAAGGCGCCCGCCCTCCCCGCCGGCGCGCCGGGCTGCTCCTCGGGATCGTCCGCGCCCGCTTCGGGGGCGCGGAGCGGCGCGCGCGCGAGCTCGCGCTCGAGGGGCACGTCGAGATCGTTGCGGGCGCCGCAGCCCTGGCAGCGGTGGACCGCGACGAGCCGCGCGGGGTAGCGCGCCTCGTGGTAGAGGTCGACGATCGCCGCCCAGGCCTCGTCCGGCGCCGCGGCGAGCGCGTCGGCGATCACCTTCGCGCGCCGCTCGCGGCCGATCGCCGCGATCCCCATGGCCACGACGAGCGACGGCGTGATCCGGAGCGCGCCCTCGCCGGACAGGCGGAGCAGCGGCATCGCCTCCTCCACGGTCCGCTCGGCGAACCGCACGCCGCGGCAGACGGCGCGCCCCACGCGCAGCGCCGGGATCGGGTGCAGCGCGCCGAAATCGAACGGGCGATCGAGCTCTGGATCGTCGAGCTCGCCGTCGGTGAACGGCCCGATCTCGAGCAGGCGCGACGGGGCGACCTCGAACGGGGCGCCGCAGTTCTCGCAGGTGTACGCGCCCGGCGCCTCGGGGACGACGCCGGCCGACGCGAGGAGCGCGCGCAGCACATGGGCGTCGGCGAGCGGGAGGCCGAGCGGATCCAGCGGCGCGCCGCGCGCGTCGGCCAGGACGGACGGGCCCGCGAGGACCTGCACGTCGCGCGCGCACCTGCCGAAGGAGGAGCGCTCGCCGCCGCCGCGGCCGCCGGGAGCGCCGAAGATGGCCGCGGCCTCGGCGCGCGCGGCGGTGTCCGAGAGGCGCACGACGGTGCCGGAGGGGAGGTGGACCTGGTCGGGCAGCGGGCGTTGCGCGGGGCTCGGCATCGCTCGGCGCCTATAAAGAAACGCGAGCGCGCCTTCCAGCGCCGCGCGCCCTCGTCGCGCGCCTTCCGGCGCGGCGCGGCCTCGTCGCGCGCCGTCCAGCGCGGCGCGGCCTCGTCGCGCGCCTTCCGGCGCGGCGCGGCCTCGTCGCGCGCCTTCCGGCGCGGCGCGGCCTCGTCGCGCGCCGTCCAGCGCGGCGCGGCCTCGCCGCGTGTGGAGCTCCGCCGCGGGCCGCCGTCGTCAGGGGTCCTCGGTCGCCGGCGAGCCGCCCGGGCCGCCCTCGCCGGGCGGAGCCGAGGAGCCCCACGCGTCGCGGTCCCTGCCGGCGCCGGAGGGCTCGCGCGGCGGCCGGCCGCTGTCCATGCCGGCGGCGCTGGCGATCCCGGCGGCGCTGGCGATCCCGGCGGCGCTGGCGAGCTCGGCTGCCACGGCGGCGGAGAGCGAGCCTCCGCTGAGCGGGGACGTCCCCGCGACGGTGGACACCGGCGACGGCTCCGAGGACATGCGATCGCGGCGGCGGCCTCGACCGAGCACCGGCGCGCGCTCGCCGTCGCCGGCCGGATCCGGCGCGGCGGCGCCCACGCGATGCACGGTGGGGCGGAGCTGCATGCGCCCGAGCGACAGGCTCGCCGCGCTGGCCGGAGGCACGCTCGACGAGGGCTCCGCGCCCACCGGGATGCCCTTCCCGAAATCGAGGTAGCGGGTGATCGCCAGGGCGTAGATGAGCTTGCGCACCGTCGACTCCGGCGCGACCCCGGACCGGATGAGCGCGGGGAGCGAGGGCGCGGAGCTCTGGACCACGTCGAGCACGGCGCGCTCGCCCTCGCCGAAGCCGAAGCGGCCGGGCTCGAGGGCGGGGTGCAGACGGAGGGGCACCGACTCGATCCGCTCCAGGGTCCGGTGGAGCCGCGTCGAGCGCTCGCCGTGGTCGCGCAGCCCGGCCCAGAGGAGCCCGAGCGGATCGACCTTCGCTGGATCGCCCCCCCAGTCGGCGAGCACGTCGAGGCCGTCGAAGTAGCGGTACTTCGTCTCCGGAGGCAGGTCGAAGAGGCGCACCATCCGCCGCACGAACTGGACGTGCGCGAGCCAGTCGATGGTCGGGGCGTCGAGGAGCCCCGTCAGCAGCAGCACGTCGCCGAGGAGGCCCCTCGTCGCGAGCGCGTCCGACAGGATGTCCGCGGAGATCACCCCCTCCTCGAGCAGGATCTCGCCGAGCCGGGCGTAGCCGTCGCTCGGGCGGATCTTGACCGGGGATCCCCGGACGATGCGCAGCGTGTGCTCGGCGCCGGTGGGCTCCACCAGGATGAGCGCGCCGGTCAGCCGGTGGTCGACGGCATAGACGAAGAGGTGCGCGAACGGCGTTCGCTCCAGATCTCCTTCCGCCGTCGCCGGACCGTCGGCAGACATCCTGCGTCAAGCTACCATAGCGCACGGGCGCCGGAGCCCCTTTCTCCATGTCGCGCACGACGGAGGCGCGGCGGAGGTCGCTGCGTCACGGACCGCGGCGAAGGGGGGCGCGGCGCTGCGCGTCCCGGCGCGCTCCGGGGCGGCGCCGGTGGCGCAGCGGCGCCCCCCCCGTGCGTCGGGCCGTTGCCACGGGTTCTTGTCGCTGCCGACGCGCGCTCGACGCACTCTCCTGCGCGGCGGCGCGGCGGGGCGGCGGTCGGGCGTCGGCCGCGGCGGTCGGACGTCGGCCGCGGCGGTCGGGCGTCGGCCGCGCGTCGGCCGCGGCGGTTCCGCGCTACGGTGGCAAGCATGCCGCGCGGACATGTGCTGGTGCTCGACGACGAGCGGGCGATCTTGACGACACTGCAGAAGGCCCTGTCGCTCGAGGGCTACACGGTCGACGTCGCCGGCGGCGTCGGCGTGGCCGAGGAGAAGCTGGCGAAGCGGAGCTATGACATCGCGCTGTTCGACGTCTCGCTGCCCGACGGCGACGGCGTCGAGCTGCTCCAGCGGGTACGCGCCGCGGGGTCGGAGATACCGGTCGTGATGATGAGCGGCCACGCGACGGTCGACGCCGCCGTCCGCGCGACGCGGCTCGGCGCGATCGACTTCCTGGAGAAGCCGCTGTCGACCGATCGGCTGCTCCTGGTGCTCGAGAACACCCTGCGCCTGGTCCGCGCCGAGGCCGAGGCGAAGGCGCTCCGGACGCAGACCGGCCAGGTGGGCGAGCTCATCGGCGAGAGCCGGGCGATGCACGAGCTGCGCGAGCAGATCGCGCGCGCGGCGAAGGCGACCGCGACGGTGTTCGTGACGGGCGAGCGCGGCACTGGCAAGGAGCTCGTCGCGCGCGCGATCCACGCGGCGTCGAAGCGGGCGCGCGGGCCTCTGGAGAAGATGAACTGCGCGGCGGTCCCGAGCGAGCTCATCGAGAGCGAGATGTTCGGGCACGAGGCGGGGGCGTTCACGGGCGCGACGAAGCAGCGGCGGGGGAAGTTCGAGCGCGCGAGCGGCGGGACGCTGTTCCTCGACGAGGTCGGGGACATGCCGCTCGCGATGCAGGCGAAGCTGCTCCGGGTGCTGCAGGAGCGGGAGATCGAGCGCGTGGGCGGGCACGAGACGCTCAAGGTCGACGTGCGCGTGGTGGCGGCGACGAACCGCGACATCGAGGCCGCGTGCCGCGAGGGGCAGTTCCGGCCGGACCTCTACGATCGGCTGAACGTGCTGCCGCTGTCGCTGCCGCCGCTGCGGGCGCGGCGCGAGGACGTGCCGCTGCTCGCGCGGCATTTCCTGGCGCTCGCGACGCAGGCGAACGATCGGCCCGGGATGGCGTTCACGGAGGGCGGGATGCGGATGCTCGTCGCCTACAGCTTCCCGGGGAACGTGCGGGAGCTGCGCAACATCATCGAGCGGTTGGTGATCCTGACGCCGGACGAGACGATCGACGAGGGCGACGTGAAGGTCTGCCTCGGCGGGCAGCAGGCCGCGATGAAGGGCGGGATCTTCCGGCCGGGGGTGCCGTTCCGGGTGCTCGCGGAGGAGGCGGAGCGGACCATCCTGGAGGAGGCGCTCGGCCACTACGGAGGGCAGATGGCGGCGACGGCGCGGGGGCTCGGGCTGGAGCGGAGCCACCTCTACAAGAAGTGCAAGGCGCTCGGGTTGCGGGGGGACAAGGGGGAGGCGGACGAGGAGTAGCCGGCGACGGAGACGGAGAGGGGGCCGTGCCGGGGAGCCCGCGCCGAGGGGAGGGTCTGCGCGTCGGCCGCGGGTGGGCGCTCGGCCATCCGCCGAGGCGGGGACGGGGGAGCTTGCGCTGAGAACACCGCCCGGCATGTCTCCCTTCGGGCCTTGCCACCTGGGACGTTTCGTCGCGCGCCACACAAGGCGCGCCTGAGACGCGGAGCCCGCTGGGACCTTATGGCACCTCGGTCGGTGCTCGCCGCGCCCACCCGCGGCCGCCGCGCAGACCCTCCCCTCGGCGCTACGGGTGTCGAAGGACGGGAGTACCGCGCGACGCATGGCCTGGACCGCGGCGGGTGTGGTACGCGGAACCACGATGCTGCGATCGCTGCACCTGGAAGGCGTGGGGCCGGCCGACCGGCTCGACCTGGAGCTCGGCGAGCGGCTCAACGTGCTCACCGGCGACAACGGGCTCGGCAAGAGCTTCGTGCTCGAGGTCGCTTGGTGGGCGCTCACCGGAACGTGGACGGATCGGCCGGTGCTGCCGCGGGAGGGCAAGGAAGGGAGCGCACGGATCGCGGGTGAGGCCGGTACGGGTACCACGCGCGATCGGTTCGAAGGCAAGTACGATCGACTGGCTCAGCAGTGGAGCGACAGGTTCGGGCGCCACATGGGCCGCAGCTGGACCAATACCCCTTCCGGGGCGGTCATCTCTTCGTGGGTACGCGGCCTGGTCCCGGTGCTCCACGTCCGTACGAATGGCGCATGCTCCGTCTGGGATCCCTGTCGAAATATCCCCTCGATGGGCAGCGCTCTGTACCGAATGTCGTCGTCGCCTTCGCCCGATCCCCAGCCCTATCTCTTCGAGGAGAGGCAGCTCTGGGACGGGCTCGCTCACGAGGGCAGACCCGTCTGCAACGGGCTCGTCCAGGACTGGGTGACGTGGCAGCTCGAGGCGGCGGACAGCGATGAGGCCCGCCCGTTCCAGCTCCTCTGCCGCGTGCTGGAGCAGCTCTCTCACCCCGCGGAGAAGATGAAGCCCGGCAAGCCGGTGCGGCTCTACCTCGACGACGTGCGCAAGTTCCCGACCGTCGAGCTCCCGTACGGCACGATCCCCATCGTCCACGCGTCCGCCGGGATGAAGCGGATCCTCGAGCTCTCCTACCTCATCGCGTGGTCCTGGTCGGAGCACGTGCAGGCGTCACGCCTGATCGGCTGGCAGCCCTCGGACCGCATCGTCGTGCTGATGGAGGAGCCCGAGACGCACCTGCACCCTAGGTGGCAACGCCACATCGTCCCCGCGCTGCTCGGCGCCCTGAGCGGGCTCGCCCCTTCGATGCGCCCGCAGGTGCTGCTCACGACGCATTCACCCCTCGTGCTCGCGTCGATCGAGCCGCACTTCAATCCGGCCAGAGACAAGCTGTTCGTGTTCGAGCTCGACGGCGCCGACGTGACCGTGCGCGAGCTCCCCTGGGCGAAGCGCGGCGATGCGATCGGGTGGCTCACGTCCCCGGTGTTCGGCCTGGAGCAGGCGCGCTCGATCGAGGCGGAGCGCGCCATCGAGGCCGCCGAGGCGCTGATGCGCGGCGAGACCGGCGCGCTGCCGGAAGGGCTCAGGAGCGAGGAGGAACTCCATCGGGAGCTCGTGCGCGTCCTGCCGGATCAGGATCGCTTCTGGCCGCGCTGGATCGTGCGCCGGGAGCGGCAGGGCGCATGATCCCGTTCGAGCGCACGCCTGAGCCCGCGGACTTCGATGTCAGAGTGCGACAGCCCGGCCGGCGGTGGCTCGCCGAGGGCGGCGCCAAGAGGATGCCGAGCCACTGGCGGCGCGCTGCGCGCGACCTTCAGGCAGCGTTCAAGGGCTTGTGCGGCTACACGGCCATGTGGCTCTCGGCGCCGGGGACAGTCGACCACTTCGTCTCGCGCGATGAAGATCCCAGCCTCGCCTACGAGTGGACCAATTTCCGCTACGCGACGGCATCGATCAACAGCAGCAAGAGCGCGCTCCGCTCCGATCAGGTGCTGGATCCATTCGAGGTCGGAGACGGCTGGTTCGAGGTAATCCTCCCCTCGTGCCAGATGGTGCTGACCGATCGCTGCCCGCCGGAGTTCCGTGATCGCGCGCAGACCATGCTGAAGCGGCTCAAGCTCGGCGATGGCGAGAGCGTCGTCGGCTTCCGGCAGGAGTGGTACCGGATGTACCGCGAGGAAGGGCTCAGCTTGGAGGACCTCGCCCGAAAGGCGCCCCTCATCGCGCGCGCGGTGCGGAAGCAGCGGGAGCAAGCGGCCGCCGAGCCGGTGGCTAGTGACGGGGCCCCGCGCTCCACGCAAGCCGGAATCTCGGGCTCATGACTGCTGCTGCGCCGTAGGACCGTTTCCGGTTCCCCGGGGGCTCCCAGCTGCCTCGCCGGAACCGTTTCCGGTTCCTCGGGGGCTCCCAGCTGCCTCGCCGGAACCGTTTCCGGTTCCTCGGGGGCTCCCAGCTGCCTCGCCGGAACCGTTTCCGGTTCCTCGGGGGCTCCCAGCTGCCTCGCCGGAACCGTTTCCGGTTCCTCGGGGGCTCCCAGCTGCCTCGCCAGAACCGTTTCCGGTTCCTCGGGGGCTCCCAGCTGCCTCGCCGGAACCGTTTCCGGTTCCTCGGGGGCTCCCAGCTGCCTCGCCGGAACCGTTTCCGGTCCGCCGAGGGCAGGCCGTGCTCGTCGAGCGCGAGGCTAGGGGCGCGTTGTGTTGCGGTGGTCAGCCCCGGCGCATGGCAGCTTGATCTGGCACCACGCGAGCGCCGGAGGGGGTCTCCGCGCGGCAGGGCGCGGGTGGGCGCGGCGAGCACCGACCGAGGTGCCATCAGGTCCCAGCGGGCTCCGCGTCTCAGGCGCGCCTTGTGTGGCGCGCGACGAAACGTCCCAGGTGGCGAGGCCCGAAGGGAGACATGCCGGGCGGTGTTCTCAGCGCAAGCTCCCTCGTCCCCGCCTCGGCGGATGGCCGAGCGCCCACCCGCGCCCTGCCGCGCGGAGACCCTCTCCGGCGCGTGCAGCCCGGATCTCCGCCCTCCCCTCGCCGCTCGCGCCGAGCCCCGAGCCCCGAGCCCCGAGCCTCGAGCCTCGAGCCTCGAGCCTCGAGCCCGAGCCCCGAGCCTCAATCCGGCATCGCCCGCGGCGCCGGCGGCGACGCCCCCCGCATCGCCTTCTGGTACTCGATCGCCTGCTTCGCGTAGTCGTCCTGCTTCATCTTCGCGTACGCCTTGGCGAGCTCCCCGTAGATCTCCGCCGCGTCCGCCGCCTTCGCCCCAGCAAGGAGCGCGCTGTTCAGCTCGTAGATCGCCGACACGTGCCGCCCCGTGCGCGCCAGCGCCCGCGCGTAGAGCCGGTGGATCTCCGGGTTCGCCACGTCGACATAGATCGCGCTCTCGCCGACCTTGCGCGCCTCCTCCCACGCGCCCCGCTCCACCAGCAGCCGCAGCAGCCGCCGCCAGACCCGGCGATCATGCTGGTCGAGCAGCGCGAGCCGCCGCAGCGCCGCGAGCTCGCCCGCAGCGTCCTTCTGCCGGCGCGCGAGGTCGTAGAGCCCCTGCAACGGCTCGGCCTGCGTGGGATCCAGCCGCGACGCCGCCTCGAGGTTCGCCTTCATCCTCGCCGCGTCCTTCTTCAGCTCGGCCAGATCCGCCAGCTTCATCCGCACGACGTAGCCGTCGTGGCCGTCGGCGACCATCTTGCCCAAGAGCCTCGCCGCCTCGTCGATCTTCTTCTCGGCGAACGCCGCGCGCACCTTGAGGTAGTTCGCGTCCGGCTGCTTCGGGTCCACCCGGAGCGCCTCCGCGAGCACCGCCTCGGACTCCTGGTGCTGCCCGTCCTTGTCCAGCGCGAGCGCGAGCTCGACCAGCCGCCTCGCGTCCTTCGGAGCGCGCGCCGCCGCCTTGCGCGCCTCGTCGAGCGGCGGCGCCTGGAGATCGGGGACGTACTGCTTCTCGTAACGCTCGAGCCGCGGCTTCAACCACGCGCGGAAGCGCCGATCCAGCTCCTCGGTCCCGATGCCGAGCGACTCCTTCACGACCTCCGGCGTGCGCTTGCCCGCGGCCCACCGCGGCAACATCGACACGACCTTCGAGAAGCCGAACTCCTCGACCATGAAGACCACGATCTGGCTCGCCGCGAAGTACGCCATCGTCACGTCCGCGATGTCGTCGACGTGCGTGAACGCCCGGTTGAACCCCGCGACCGCCGGGATCCTCCCGCCCTTCAGCGCGGCGAACAGCGCCGGATCCTCCTCGCGGTGCCACTCCGGCCGACGCACGATCGTCTCGTACTCGCTGAGCCCCTCGGTGAACCAGCGCGGGACGTGGTTCTTCGAGAGCTGGATCGCGAAGACGTGCCCGAGCTCGTGCCACAGCACGTTGCCCCAGTTGAACTCCGCCGCCGCCGGGCTCAGCGCGGCGAGCGTCTGGCCGAAGCAGACGCCCTGGATGCCCACGTTGGGCAGGCCGCTCGTCCTCACGCTGAAGTTCTCCGTCGACGCGTAGAGCTCGATCGAGACCGGCACCTTCGGCGTGAAGCCGTAACGCTTCACCATCGAGCCCCAGGCCTCTTCGAGCATCCGCGGCACGTACCGCTCGAGGATCGCCCGCTCCTGCTTGTGGTAGCGGACGCGGAACGTCTGCCCCTCCACGGTGACGTACTGGGTGGCGATGTCCTTCTCGTAGAGGTTCAGCGTGTTGAAGACCCGGACGTTGAAGCGATCCTTGTCCCACGCCTTCTGGAGCGCCTGGAGGCCGCTCTTCTCGTCGCCGGCGCGAATCAGATTGAGCCCGAGCGTGGCGTGCGCCTTCGCGTCGTTCGGATCGACCTGCGTCGCCTCCCCCATCATCTTGACGATGTCGTCGTAGCGGTGCTCCCACTCCGCGAACTCGCCGACGATCTGGAAGAACCGCGAGAACTCCGGGTTCAGGGCGAGCACCTTCGCCTTGAGCGCCTCGAAGCCGGCCGCGTCGTCGGCCAGGAACCGGCCCGCCGCCTTGATCGAGAGCAGCTCCAGATCGCCCGGGTTCACCTGGAGGCCGCGATCCGCCGCGGCGGCCGCGGCGTCGATGTCCATGTCGCGGAGCGCGAGCCCGGCGCGCACGAAGTAGGCCTCGCCGAGGTTCGGGTTCACCGAGAGCGCCTGCGCGATCTCGCTGTCGGCGCCGCCGAAGTCGAGCGCGCTGTCGAGCTTCACGCGCGCCATCGCGACGTGGACCATCGGGTCCTTCGGGGCGAGCTTGAGCGCCTCCTTCACCACCTGGCCGGCGTGGCCGGGGTCATACTTGTCGAGGAACAGCTCGGCCCGCCAGAGCAACGTCTCGACCCGCTGCTTGCCGCCGACCTTCTCGGCCGCGTTGAACGCGTCGTTCGCGTCGCGCGCGCTCCGGAGCAGGTGCGCCGCGCGCCCGACCAGCGACAGGCCCTCCGCGTCGTTCGCGGTGATCTTGTCGTCGTTGTAGTCGTCGATGATCGTCATCAGCGGCGCGCGCGCCTCGCCCCGCTTGCCCGACTGGATGAGGAGCTCGCCGAGCACGAGCCGCGCGCGGCGGGCCTCGTCCTCCCGCTCGACCTCACGCGCCGCCGCGATCGCCTCGGCCACCTTCCCGCGGCGCGCGAGCGCCTCGGCCCTGAGCGGCGCGGCCGCGATCTTCGCCTCCCTGCCGAGCGCGGCGGCCGCCTTCGCCGTCTTCGCCGCGTCGTCGTAGCGGCCCGTCGCGAGCTCGATCCGCGCCTTCGTGAGCAGCGCGGCGGCGCGCTCCTTCCCGCCCTGGAGCGCGAGGAGGACCTTCTCGGCGCCGGCGTAATCCCCCTGCGCGACGAGCGCCTCGGCGCGCGCGAGCGAAGGGGGCGGCTCCGCGGACGCGGGCGCCTGGGCCGCGCAGGCGGCGGCGACGAGGAGGGCGGCGAGAGAGCGGCGGATCGAGTGGCTTCGCATGAGACCCCGTGCGCAACCGTGCGCCATCGTTCGCAGTCGTACGTAACCGCACGTGAGCCGTGCGGAGCCGTGCGCAATCAATCGAAGGTTCCCGCTGGGAATGCGGCGCCCGGTCGGGCCGGGCAAGCCCATCCTAGCCGAGTGGAGGAAGGCCGAGCATGAGCGAGCGGCCGAGGGCGCGCCAGGGTCGGCCGCCGCGCGATCGTGGTATGCGAGGGGCCATGGCGAGCAGGCTTGCAGGGCAGGTCGTTCTGATCACGGGCGCGTCGTCGGGCATCGGCGAGGCGCTCGCCCGGGAGGTCGCCCGGCGCGGCGGCCGCGTCGTCCTCGCGGCGCGGCGGACCGAGCGGCTCGAGGCGCTCGCCGGCCAGCTCCGGGCGTCCGGCGGCGAAGCGATCGCGGCCGCCTGCGACGTCACGCGCGACGGCGACGTGGAGCGCGCCGTCGCGCAGGCGATCGAGGCGTTCGGGCGGCTCGACGTCGCCATCGCGAACGCGGGGTTCGGCGTGATGGGCCGCGTCGAGGACCTCTCGCTCGACGACTTCCGCCGGCAGCTCGAGACGAACGTCTTCGGCGCGCTGCGCACCGTGAAGGCCGCGCTGCCGGAGCTCAAGCGCGCGCGCGGCGGCGTCGCGCTCATGGGCAGCGCGAGCGGCTACATCGCGTTCCCCACGATGGGCGCGTACACCATGAGCAAGTTCGCGGTGCGCGCGCTCGCCGAGACGCTGCGCGCCGAGCTCCACGCCGACGGCGTCGCGGTCACGCACGTCGCCCCGGGGTTCGTGGACAGCGAGATCCGCCGGATCGACAACGCGGGCAAGCTCCGCGACGGCGCCCGGGAGCCGGTGCCGCGCTGGCTCATCATGCCGACGCCCACGGCGGCGCGGCAGATCATGGACGCCATCGCCGCGCGCCGCGCCGAGGCGATCGTCACCGGCCACGCCAAGCTCGGGGTGTCGCTCGCGCGGTACGCGCCGGGGCTGCTCAACGCGGCCGTCGCGCGGCTCCCGCGCAAGGGCCGGCCCGCAGGCGGCTGAGCCGGCGGCGGCCCGCCTACGCGGCGGGCCCGAGCTCGCGCCGGACGAGCGCCTCCAGGGCGTCGATGAAGCGCGGCCGCGTGTTCACGGCCGGCGCCCGCTCGAGCCGGGCGAGGCCCGCCTCCCGGGCGATGACGTGCGCCTCCACGTCGAGATCGTAGAGGGTCTCGACGTGATCCGCGACGAAGCCGATCGGCGCGACCAGCGCCTCGCGCGCGCCGCGCGCGGCGAGCGCCTCGAACGTCGACCGGAGATCCGGGCCGAGCCAGGCGTCGCCGGTCATGCCCTGGCTCTGGAACGCGACGAGCACCGGGTTGCCCCGGGGCGCGACGCGGCGCTCCACCTCGGCGGCCATCGCGCGGAACTGGCGCTCGTACGGATCGCCCGCTTCGATGATCCGCTGCGGCAGGCTGTGGGCCGAGAGGATCACCGCCACGCGCGCCCGGCGCTCCTCGGGGAAGCGCGCGAGCGCCTCGTCGATCACCTCGACGAAGGCGTCGATCAGCGCCGGCTCGAGCCCCCACGCGGGCACGCACCTGACCTCCATGCCGCCTAGCTTCGCGGCCGCGTCGCGGACCACGGCGTGGTAGACGTCGACCGACTGCGGCGCGAGCGGCAGCGAGACGACGCAGCGCACGCCGCTCGCGTGGAGCGACGCGAGCACCTCGCCGGGATACGGATGGAAGAGGCGCCCCGCGATGGCGACCGGGAGGCCGAGCCGCGCGGCGAGCGCGTCCGCCTGCGCCTGCGTGATGCGCAGGAGCGGCGAGCCGCCGATCCTCTCGAAGCGGCGCCGCACCTCGTCGATCAGCTCCGGCGGGGCGGGCCGGCCGCGGCGGATGTTGGCGAGGAACGCCGGCAGATCGTCGAGCCGCTCGACGGTCCCGTGGCAGCTGAGGAGGACGGCGGTGGTCACGGCGCCACTCTACATCGCCGCCGCGCGGGCAGCGCCGGCGTCGACGGCGCGCGGCGGCGGCGCCGCCGGCGCATCGCAGCGGCTCACTCCGCGTCCCAGGCGACGACGACGCGATCGTGGCCGATGAGGCCGTTCCTCTTGCGGGCGAGGTGCTGCGCGACGACCCGGTCGCCCGCGGCGTAGACCCGGACCTCCGTGAACGCCAGCCCGTCGTCGGTCTCGATGCCGTCCAGGATCTCCGTCGCGTCCAGCTCGCGCGCCCAGTCCGAGACCGGATCCCGGAAGAGGTCCTCCTGGAGCCGCTCCAGGATCGCCGGCCTCCCGGTGGTGACGTTGGGATGGGCCGGGGGATGCCGGCTGCTCACCTCCTCGATCACCGCGTCGTCGGCGTAGATCCGGGAGAGGGCCTCGATGTCCTTGCCCTTCAACGCGCGGGTGATCTCCGCGAGCAACCCGCCGCTCACCCGCTGGGCCGAAGGTCGCGTCCGCTCCGAGCCTTCCATACATGCTTGCATGGGACGCGTCGGCGCGGGCGTCGAGCCCAGGAGGGACGTGTCCGCGATGCCGATGTCGAGCGCTGAGCTCGCACGCCGCGAGCTCCGTCCCGGCGAGATTGCGACGGGCGGCGAGTTGCAGCGTCCGGACGGACGTGGTGAATAGACAGGGTTATGACGCAGCGCCGCACGGTCGTCCTCGCCGATCTCCACCTCGTGCGCCAGACGCCGGGCGACGTGACCGCCGATCTCGCCCGGTTCGTGGCGGCCCACCCGGGAGCCCGCATCGTGGTCGCGGGCGATCTGTTCGATCTCTCGTCCGAGTCGCCCTGGATGCCGCGGCCGCGCGCGCTGCGCGAGGCGCTCTTCGCGCACCCGACCGCGCGGGCGGCGCTCGCCGAGCACCTCGACCGGGGCGGCGAGCTCTGGCTCGCGGGGGGCAACCACGACGCCGAGGTCGGAGCGCCCGACTTCCCGCAGGCGCTGGCCGAAGCGCTCGATCTCACCGGTGAGGCCCGGTCGCGGATCCGGACGACGCCCTGGTTCTTCCGCGAGGGGGCGATCCACATCGAGCACGGGCACCTGTACGATCCGGACAACGCCCCCGCCCACCCGCTCGTCGTCGGCGAGCGCAGCCTCGGCGTCCATTTCGTCGAGGAGTTCATCGCGCCGACCGGCGCGCACCGCTACCTGCAGGCGAACGACCAGACGCCGCTCCGGCTGTTCCTCTCGGCGTTCACCTGGTACGGCCCGCGCGCGCCGTACGTCATCTACCGCTACTTCCACGCGGCGATCGGCGCGATGCTGAAGAGCGGGCCGCTCTACCGCGCGCGGGGCGAGGCGACGGTGGGGGCCGAGGTCGTCGAGCGCTTCACGCACGAGCTCGGGGTGCCGCGCGCGATGGCCGACGAGCTCCTCGGGCTCGCGGCCACGCCGACGCTCGAGAGCGCGGCGAGCACCTTCACGCGGCTGTACTTCGATCGCGTGATCGCGACGCTGTCGATGGGCGCGGGGCTCGCGGCGCTCGGCCTGGGCGCGCGGGAGACGGGCGCCGCGGCGATGGGCCTCGGCGCGCTGCTGATGGGCGTGAGCTGGGCGAGCGGCCACAACCGCTACGCCGGCACGGTCGCGGAGCGGCTGGCCGAGAGCGCCGGCCGCGTGGCGACGACGACCGGCGCGAAGCTGGTGGTCTTCGGCCACACGCACCGGGAAGCGCTCGGCGACGGGTACGCGAACACCGGCAGCTTCTCGTTCCCGCGCACCGCGCCCGGCAGGCCGTACGTGGAGATCGAGGGGACGCCGGACGCGCCGCGCGCGGTGAGCCGCTTCTGGAGAGCGGTGGCGTGAGGCGCTGACGACCTAGCTGCCGCTCGCGTGCGCGGTGAGCGCGCCCTCCACCAGGTCGAGCGCGATCGGGACGTCCTCCTCCGGGATCGGCGCCCCGCCGAGCATCGCCGCGAGCAGGCGCTCCCGCGGCTCGGGGCGCAGCAAGAGCGGGCCGCCGCCGCACGTACGGCACACGAGGCCGCCGCGGGCCGGGTCGGCGTGGGCCGACTGGGTCGCGTCGCATGCGCGCCCGCACCGGACGCACTGCGTGAGCTCGAGACCCCAGCCGAAGGCGGCCAGAAGGCGCAGGCCCGTCTCCGCCAGGAGCACCTGAGGCGGCGCCACGGACGCCTCGTCGAGGCGGTCGAGGAGCTGGTTCAGCTCGTGCCACGCCGCCTGCTCGGCGGTGTGCGCCGGCGCGATCTCGCGCACCCAGCGCAGCGCCCGCCCCGCGACCTCGAGGCGCCCGAGATCCCCCGCGAGCCGCAGGCGCGGGCGCTCGATCGCGGCCTCCGTGAGCTGCGCCAGCTCGGCGCCGGGGCGGATCTCGAGGGTCACGCGCAAGAGGTGCATCGGCTCGAGCGCCGGGAAGCGCTTCGACGAGCGGCGCGCGCCGCGCGCGGTGGCAGAGAGGAGCCCGCCCTGCTCGGTGAAGAGCCCGACCAGGAGATCGGCTTCACCGAAGGGGACACGCCGGACCAGGAGCGCCTCGGTGCGAAGCCGCTCCGTCCGCGGGCGAACGGATCGGGGCATGGCAGGAGATGGCAGGGAACGGCGGGTTGAATCGCGAGCCGCGGCGAGCGCGCGGCGAAAATTTGGCCCTCAGGCCGAGGGCGAGGTACGAGCCCCCACGACGGTGCTCTCCGACAGCTCCGGCGGCATGTCGTGGCCGCGGGGCCGGAGCACGATGCTGAGCGCCAGCGTGAACAAGATGAGCAGCAGCACGAACGCGATCGCGACCCCGAACCGCCGGCTCTGGGTGCGGCGCGCGGGCGCTGCGATAGGCAGCGGCGTCACCAGCGCGATCCGGCGGCTCGCCGTGTATCGAGCCAGCACCTCCTCCATCGGGAGCGAGACGGCGCGGGCATACGCCTTCAGGAACCCGCGAACGAACACCTCGCCGGGCAGGTCATCGAAATGATCTGCCTCGATCCGCTCGATGGAGATCACGGGGATGCGCGTGGCGCGGGCGACCTCCTCCACGCTCATGGCTCGGGCCTCACGCGTGCGTCTCAGGTAGCGTCCGATCGACTCCATCCCATTCCACCCATCGTCATTCGGTCGTCACTCTACTCACCCCGAGAACCGTTGCTCAACCCCTTAACGCTCCCCGAGATCCTTCTCGGAGCGAGGGGCGCCGAGGGCCTATTGCAACGTCTGTAACTGTGCAGCGCAGCGCTGCCCCACCGGCGTCGTCGCGTCGATCTCGCGGCACCGCTCGAGATCGGCGCGCGCGTCGTCCACAAGCCCCCTCTTTTCGGCGACGCGGGCGCGCGCGTCGAACGCGTCCTGCAGCCGCCGGCACTCCGGCTGGTCGGTCTCGACCGCCCTGGTGAACGCCTCGCGCGCCAGATCGAGCTCGCCCCGCTTCTCGTAGGCGAGGCCGAGCCGGTACTGCCCCACGCAGAAGAGGGGCTGCGCCGCGACGGCGCGGCGTAGCGCGTCGATCGCCGCGTCGTTGTCGCCCTTGAGCAGATACGCCCAGCCCAGGTTGCCCCACGACTTCTCCGGCGAGGCGTAGAGGATGTCCTCGGTGAGCGGCTTGAGCACCGCGATCGCCTCGTCGTAGCGCCGCTGGTGCACGAGGATGACCCCCAGCGCGTTCTTCGCGTCCCGCATCTCGGGGTTCGCCTCGAGGGCGCGCCGGGCCATCTTCTCGGCGCTGTCGAACCGGCAGTCGCTGGAGTGGGCGTCGCCGGCGCAGAAGCCGAGCAGGAGCAGCGCGCCCAGATAGGCCGCCTCCGCGTTGTCCTCGTCGAGCGCGAGCGCCTTCTCGACGTGCGCGAGCGCCTCGCGCGGGCGGCCGTGCTGGAACGCATCGCGCGCGAGGTCGTACTCGGCGAGCGAGCGCGTCTCGTCCGCCTGCGCCGCGGGCTGCGCGCCGCCGCACGCCGCGAGCGGCGCAGCCGCGAGCAGCGACCCGAGCGACAAGACGACAGCCGCGCCGCGGATGCACCCCGCGCGCGTCGCTGCTGTCATGTGTCGCTGCGATGTCATGTGCGATCTTGATTCCGCTGCTGAGCAACGCCGCAGCGCGGCACCACGTCAGGGCGAGAGCTGAGCTGCCCTGCGGGGACCCCTGAGTAAACCAGGCCGCTGGTCACGTCAACCCGCGAATCTGCCTTGTAGACGCGGCGCGTCCTCGCGATCGCGATTCCACTTTCAGCAGATGTCAGGTCAGCCTAGGATGCCAGAGCGGGGGATTCCTGGACCTCACTGTTCGCCGCGGATCTCGTCCTTGACGCCGAGCAGGCCGAACAACCTCCGCAGCGCCTCGATGTCGGGGATCTCGAGGCGCTCGTCGGCGACGCGCAGGTACTGGCCCTCGCGGAGCTGCTGCACCGCGCGCTTCACGGTGTCGACGTCGAGGCCGACGCGGGTCGACAGCTCCATCGGCGAGATCGCGAACGAGGCGCCGTTCGACGAGGCGCCGCTCGCGGCGCGCGACTGCTGCGCGAGCTTGAGGAGCGCGTTCACCACCTTCGACTGCGTGTCGTTGAGCATCATGATCTCGATCTGGTCCTCCGCGTCGCGGAGCCGACCCACGAGCTGCTTGATGATGCGCAGGGCGACGGCCGGGTTGCGCTCGACGAGGTTCTGCAGCGTGCCCTGATCGAGCGCGAGCGCGACGCCGCGCGACAGCGCGATCGCCGTGGACGAGCGCGCCGCCCCGCCGAGGAGCGCGGACTCGCCGAACAGATCGCCGGGCTTCAGGACCATCAGGCTGCGCTCGGCGCCGCGGACCTTCTTGATGAGCCGGATCCTCCCCTCCTCCAGGAGATAGGCCTCGGTCCCGGGCTCGCCCTCGCGGAAGATGACGTCGCCCGCCTCGAACGGGCGGCCGAACCGGGCGCGGAGCCGCTCGGGATCGGGCACCGACTCGGCCGGCTCCGCGCGGGCGGAGAGCTCGTCGGGCCCCTCGGGCGCCGCGGCGGGGGTGGAGCGAGGACGCGCGGGCGCCGCAGCCGCAGCGGGCGGCGGCGCGCGCTCCGCGTCGCTGGGGCTCGAGGCGTCGCGCTCCGCGTCGGGTGCGACGCCGTCCCCTTCAGACGAGCTGGTCATCGGGGCGGAGTGTATCCCAGCTCGGCTGGCTTCGCGTCCGGCGCGCGCACATAGAGCGGCTCGAGGAGCGCCGGGTCGTGCCCGCGGGCCGCGCTCCCGCGCTCGCCGCCCGGCGCGGCGGCCCGGAGCCGGCCCGCCGCGAGGCGCGCGATCCACGCAGCGTCAGGGAAATCCAGCGCCTCGCCGCGGACGGCGAGGGGCCGGAGCGCCTCGATCTCCTCGGCGACCGCGCCGACGACGACGATCCGGCGGCCCGCGGCGAGCGCGGCGACCGCGTCGAACGCCGCGTCGCGCGGCAGGTGCCGCGGCGGGATCGAAGGCGGCGCGGCGGGCCGGTCGAAGGCGGCGAGGAAGACCTCCCCCTTCTTGGCGTCGATCAGCGGGACGAGCAGATCGCCCGGGGCCGCGGCGCCTCCGGCGAAGGCGGCGGCGGCCATCGCCTCGAGCGACGTGACGCCGGCGATCGGGGCGTCGAGCGCGAGCGCGACGCCCTTGGCCGCCGCGACCGCCACGCGCACCCCGGTGAACGAGCCGGGCCCCACGTCGCAGCCGAGCGCCTCGACCGCCGCGGGCGGCACGCCCGCCGCGGCGAGGACCTCGTCGATGGCGCCGAAGATGCGCTCCGCGTGGCCGTGGAGGTCGGCGTACGCCGTCGCGGCGAGCAGGCGCGCGCCCGCGCCCGGCGCCGCCGCGCGATCGGCGGCGGGGGCGCCGGGCGGAGGCGCGGCCGCCTCGGCGGAACCGTCCAGGTCCGCTGCATCGAAGAGCGCGACGCTGCCGCGCGGGGTCGAGGTGGAGAGGGCGAGGAGGTTCAAGGCGCGCTCGGGAACGTTGCAGACGCGGTGCTGTCTGGCAGAACCACGGGCCACGGGCAACGGGCTTCAGCGAGGTGCTGGGCGCCGCGGCCCCTTCGACCGGGCCCGGGCGCGGAGTGCGAGCCGATGCGCGATCAACGAGCGATGCTGCCGGCGCTCCTCGCCTCGGCGCTCGTGCACCTCGGCGCGTGGGGGTCCGCGCGGCTGACCCCGGAGGCGCCCGCGAGCGCTCCCGCCGCGCCCACGGCGGAGCGCGAGCCCATCGATCTCTGGACCGGAACCACCGCGGCGCTGCCGGGCGGCGGCGGTCCCACGCCCCCGGCCGACGCGCGCACCGGACCGGAGCGCGCACCGGCGGCGCCCGCTCCGGCAGACGCCGCCCGGCCCGAGGCGCCAGCGGCGCGCCATGACGAGGCCGGCGGCGCGCCGGCGCCGCGCGTCCAGGCGGCGCCTCGGCCCAGGGCAGCGCCCCGGCCCAGGGCGACGCCGCGGCCCGCCGACGAGCGCCGGTCGCCCGCGGCGGACGAGGCCGCCGGCGACGCGGCGCGCGCCGTCGCCGCGCGCCCCGCCGCGGCGCGGACGAGCGCGGGCGAGGGCGGAGAGGGCGACTTCGGGGCGGCCGGCCCGAGCGCGGTGCGCAGCCTCGGGCGCGCGTTCACGAGGGCGATCCCGCCGGCGTGCCAGGCGGATCCGAGCTGGGCGACGCTGCCGCTGGGGAGCGCCGGGAAGGCGCGCTTCGTGATCGACGTCGACGAGGCCGGGCACATCGCGTCGTGGCGTCCGGAGGGGGAAGAGCCGCCCGCGCGGCACCTCGGCAACCTGGCGAAGCGGACGATCGCGCTGCTCGGCCGAGGGACGTTCGCCGTGGCGCGCGGCGCCGTGACGGCCGGGAAACAGACCCTCGAGGTCAGCGCCGTGATCCGCGCCGGCGCCGAGGGCGGCGAGACCGGCGCGCCGGCCGATCTGGCGTGGCGCTTCGAAGGCGGTCGCGGCAAGGCGTCGTTCGCCCAGCCCGGCGGCCGCCTCGTGGAGGTCGTCGTCCAGGTGGTGCGCACGGAGGCCGCGCGGGGCGCGCCTCCCGGCTGAGCGCGTCGCGCGGCCTCGTCCGGGCCAGGCGGCGCGCCGCCCGCCTGCGCGCGGGGCGCGATCTCCAGCGCGGTCCCGGCGCTGCTTGCGGTCTCCCCCCGAAGCCCTACGTCCGGCGCGTGGAACGGCTCCGCGCTGCAGCATGGGCGTGTGTCGGGTTCCTCGGCGCCGCGCCGCTCGCTGCCTGCGACGGCCGGGCGGCCGCGCTCTCCCCCCCGCCCCGCGAGGCGGCGGGCGCGCCGTGCTCGATCCCGCGCGAGGAGGTGCCGCCGGCGGCCGGCGTCGCGTGGCCCCTGCCTGCGCTGATCGAGCAGGTGCGGCCCGTGGTGGTGACCGTCGCCACCCTGCGCGCGACCTCGCTGCCGGACGGGCGCGCGACCCCGACATCCCCCTTCGGCCGCAGCGCGCCGCGGGTGGAGCGGGCGATCGGATCGGGGTTCGTGATCGCCGCGGAGGGGCTCGTGCTGACGAGCGAGCACGTGATCGGCGACGCGTTCGGCATCGAGGTGCAGCTCGCGGACGAGCGCGCCTTCGAGGCGACCGTGGTCGGGCGCGATCCTGCGCTCGACGTGGCGCTGCTGAAGCTGCGCGGGGCGGGGTCGCTGCGCGCTGCGTCCCTCGGATCGAGCGCTCCGATCCGGCCAGGGGACGACGTCCTCGTGATCGGCAACCCGTTCGGGCTCGGGCCGACGGTGACCCGCGGCATCATCAGCGCGACGTCGAGGCCGATGGGCGCGGGGAGCCTCGACGGGTACCTCCAGACCGACGCCGCCATCAACCCGGGCAACAGCGGCGGGCCGCTCTTCAATGCGGCGGGACAGGTGATCGGCATCGCGACGGCGATCCACGAGGGCGGCCGGGGCATCAGCTTCGCCCTGCCGATCGACGAGGTCGTGGAGATCCTCCCCGAGCTGCGGGAGACCGGACGCGTGGCCCGCGGGCGCCTCGGGATCAGCTTCCAGGAGGTGACGTCGCACCTCGCGCGGGCGCTCCGGCTCCCCGGCCGGATGGGCGCGCTGATCACCGAGGTCGAGCCGGAGAGCCCCGGGTCGCGCCTCGGCTTCAGGCCCGGCGACGTGGTCACGTCGGTCGAGGGGCGCCGCGTCGATCACGCGCGCGAGCTCGCGCGCGCGCTCCGGCGATCCAAGCCTGGAGACGAGGTGAAGATCACGTACAGGCGCGGCGGCGCGGAGCGGTGCGCCACGGTGAAGCTCGAGCGCTCGGCCCTGCGCGATCCGCCGTCGGGCCGGCGCGCGCCGGACGGCCGCGCCCCCACGGACGCCGAGGAGCCGCCGTTCGGCGTGCTGGCGAGCGACGCGCTCGAGGGCGCGCTCGTCGAGTCGATCTCGCCGCAGAGCCCGGCGGCCGGCCACCTCGAGGTGGGCGACGTGGTCCTCGACCTGAACGGCGCGCCGGTGCGCGGCGGCGCCGATCTGACGGCGCGTCTGCGCGCGGCCGGGCGCCAGGATCTGCTGCTCCGGGTGCGGCGCAACGGCGCGCCCCGGTACCTCGCCGTCCCGGCGCGCTGAGCGGGCGCGGCTCCGGCGCGCTCGGTCCACGCGCGCGGGAGGGCGGACTGGCGGGCTACATGCCCGCGATGGAGGCTGCTACGGTAGGCCGCATGGGAGCTTCGGCAGGCGCGAGTTGCCCGATTTGCCGCAAGTCGGCGGGGCCCAGGCCCGAGAACCCGGTCTTTCCGTTCTGCTCGCCCCAGTGCAAGCTGTTGGATCTCGGCCGCTGGCTCGACGGCAGCTACCGGGTGCCTGGCCCACCCGTCTCCTCGACGAACGACGACGAGGCCCTGGAGTCCAGGGGACGGGCGAATGGGCTCGGCGGCAACATTCAGGAAGAGGACGAATGATCGCTCGCCGCGCGCTTTGCTTGCTCACCGTTCTCGCGTCAGCCGCCGCTGCGTCCACCGCCGCGGCGCAGCAGGGCCAGCCGGCCCTGGGGGCTTCGCCGGGCGGCGGCGCGGCCGCGCCCGCGCAGACGAACCCGTACGATCCTTCGATGCAGGCCGGCGGTCTTGCGCCGCCACCGCCGATGACGATGCCCGAGCCGGAGCCCGCGCCGCCCGACGACACGGCAAGGCGCCTCGACGAGGCGAAGAAGGAGGACTCGGGGCGCGGGCTCGAGCTCATCTGGCTGAACGTCGAGGGGGGCTACGAGAACGTCGGCCTCCAGACGTTCAACATCGACGAGGAGGAGCTCACGGCCGGGTTCATCTCCAGCTCGGCGAACGGCGGCGTGCTCGGCGCCGGGGCGGGCGTCCGGCTCCTCTACTTCACGCTGGGCGCGCGCGGGCGGGTCGGGTTCTTCGACGACTGGCAGCTCTTCAGCCTCGGCGGCGAGGTCGGCCTGCACCTCCCGCTCGGCCGGCTCGATCCGCACGTCGATCTGGGCTTCGGCTACGCCGGGCTCGGGAGCTTCAAGAGCGCGGTGAGCGGCGCGGCCGACGCCATCGCGATCCGCGGCTTCTACGGGAGGATCTCCGGCGGGCTCGACCTCTATCTCTCGCCGGTCTTCTCGATCGGCGCGAACGCGAGCTGGGAGCTCCTGGCGCTGACCAGGCCCGGCCTCTCCACGGCGCAGATCGACCGGATCAAGGGCGAGGCCGCCGCCGCGCCGCAGCAGGCCAAGGCCGATCTGCTCGCGGCCGAGGGCTCCAGCGTGGGCTCGGCGCTCGCCTTGACCGCGGTCGCCGGGCTCCACTTCTAGCCGCCGCGCCGCCGGCCCCACCGCCCTGCCGCTCGCGCCATGAACGCCGCCTCCGTGCTCCTCTGGCTCGCCACCGTCGCCGCGCCGGTCGGGGGGCTCGCCGCGCTCCTCCTCGGGTCGCAGCGCCTCTACGGCAGGCGCCGGTTCGTGGTGGGGACCGCGGTGCTCGGCGCGATCGCGTTCGTGCCGGCGCTGCTGCTCGAGAGCTTCCTCCAGCGCTGGCAAGGCGTCGACAAGAACGCCGGCACGCTCGACGCGGTGACGCTCGTCTACCTGTTCGTCGTCGCGGCGCCGCTGGAGCAGGGGCTCAAGGTCGCGGCGGTCGCGCCGATCGCCCGGCTGCGCGCCGTGGCCGAGCCGTTCGACGGGCTCGTCTACGCGGCCGCGGCGGCGCTCGGGTTCGTGTCGGCCCACAACGCCGTGTACCTGTGGGGCCGGCCGCTGTCGCCGATCGACATCGCGCGGGCGCTGCTCGCCGTGCCGGCGCACCTGTCCTTCGCCTCGCTCTGGGGCTACGCGCTGGGCCGCGAGCGCAAGCGGCCGCTGGGCGGGCGCCGCTTCAACGCCGCGTGGCTCGTGGCGATGCTGCTCAACGGCGCGTACGACTACATCGTCTTCGCGTGCCGCCCGGTCGCGCTCTTCCTCGCGGCCCCGGTGCTCCTCGGCCTCGGCGTCGTGGTCTTCCTGGCCGCGCGCGATCTGCTCCGCCGGAGCGCGTCGCCCCACAGCTCGCAGCGCAAGCAGCGCCGCTTCCTGCCCCACATCGCGCCGCCGTCGCTCGGCACGGTGCGCGAGGCGCTGAGGCGCACGGAGCGGCCGGTGATGCTCACCTGGATCGCCTTCGGCGCGCTCGTCACGGTCGGGGTGATGACGACCACGCTCGCCCTCGCGGTCGCGCTCGGCCACCGCTTCGGCGTCGACTTCGCGGCGGTGGATCGCGGCGACGCCTCGACCGCCGCGGCAGCGCCGCTCCTGCTCCTGGTCGCCGGGGCGATCGCGGCGTTCCCGTTCGCCGGCTACCTCGTCGCCCGGGCCTCGTCGACCGGGAGCCTCCTCGAGCCGGCCGCCTCCGCGGCGCTCGCCATCGTCGGCACGCTGGTGCTGCTCGGCCTCGCGGCGCCCGTCGCCGTCGTGTTCGCGACCGCGCTCGCCCCCATCGCCTTCAGCCTCGCGTGCGCGGGCGCCTGGATCGGCACGACGCGCTGACCGCGCCGCGCGCCCTCGCGACGGGCGCTACGCGGTCGCCGCCTTCGCCGCAGGCTGGTGCTTCGCCACCTCGTCCTGGAACCTGCGGAGCAGCTCCTGCGCCGCGGGCGAGAGGTTCCGCGGCACCTCGACCTGGACGATCACCTGGAGCGAGCCGCGGCCGCGGCCGTCGATCCGCGGCGCTCCCTTGCCCTTGACCGAGATCACCTCGCCGGGCTGGACGCCCGCCGGGACCTCGACGTCGACCGCCGTGTCGTCCGGCAGGTCGATCTTGACCGTGCTGCCGAGCGCCGCGTCGACGAAGGAGATGGGCACGCGCGTGATGAGGTCGAGGCCGTCGCGCTCGAAGCGCTCGTCCGCGGCGAGATCGACGTCGACGTAGAGATCGCCCGGCGGGGCGCCCTGGGCGCCCGGCATGCCCTGGCCCGGCACCCGCAGCCGCTGGCCGCCGTCGATGCCGGCCGGGAAGTTGACCACGACCTTGCGCGTCTTCTCGACCGCCCCGAACCCCTTGCAGACGGCGCACGGCGTCTTGATGACCGACCCCTCGCCCGAGCATTCGGGGCAGGTCTGGGTGAACATCACGAAGCCGCGGGAGGTCGAGACCTGACCGGCGCCGCCGCACGTGCCGCACGGCTTGCGCTTGGTCCCCGGCTTCGCGCCCGAGCCGGAGCACTCGTCGCACGCGACCGGCGTCCGCAGGACGACCTCCCGCTTGCAGCCGAGCAGGGCGTCGCGCAGCGAGAGCCGCTGCTGAACCCGGATGTCCTGGCCGCGCGCCGGCCCGCGCCGCCTCCGCTGCCCGCCGCCGAAGCCGCCGAAGAACTCCGAGAAGATGTCCTGGAAGTGCGAGAAGATGTCGCTGTCGGCCGCGCCCCCCATCCCCTCGAGGCCGGCGTGGCCGAACTGGTCGTACCGCCTGCGCTTCTCCTCGTCGGAGAGGACCTGGTACGCCTCGGTGGCCTCTTTGAAGCGGGCCTCCGCCGACGCATCGCCGGGGTTCCGGTCCGGGTGGTACTTCAACGCAGCCTGACGATAGGCCTTGCGAATGTCGTCAGGCGTCGCGTCTCGCGCGAGGCCAAGAACTTCGTAGAAGTCGCGCTTTTCACTCATGAATCGTGGACCGCCGCGTCGATCCTGCCCGGCAGGGGGCATAGGCGCCGGCAGACCATAAGTCGTCGCCCGCGCCTGTCAACGCGTAATACAGCGTGAACGCCCACGGTGACCCGGGCGTGGCGAGATCTTCCGTGCAGGCCGCGGCGCTGCTACTGGCCGCGGCGCTGGAACGCGGGCGTGTCCCAGTCGGAGTCGAGCGGCGGGACGAAGCTCGCGCGGTCGCGCGGGCCGCCGCCCGCCGACTGCACCTGCGGCGCCGGACGGCGGGTGGTCGGGTACGCGACCTCCTCGTGACGGTGCGGCTGGCGCTGCGTCATGGGAGGAGGGCTCGAGGCGGAGCGGGCCGACATCGGCCCGGTCGCGGCGGCGAGCGACGCGCCGATGGAGTGCGCGGTGGCGCGGGGCTGCGCGGCGCTCGCGAGCTGCTGGGGGACCTCGGCGACGAGGTGATCGAAGCCGGTGGCGATGACCGTGACCTTGATCATCTCGCCCATGTTCTCGTCGATCGTCGCGCCGAAGATGATGTTCGCGTCCTCGTGCGCCTGCTCCTGCACGAGCGTCGCGGCCTCCTCGATCTCGCGCATCCGCATGTCGGGGCCGCCGACGATGTTGATGAGCACGCCCGTCGCGCCCTCGACGGAGATGTCGTCGAGCAGCGGCGAGCTGACGGCCATCTCGGCGGCGAGCCGAGCGCGGCCCTGCCCCTTCGCGCAGCCGGTGCCCATGAGCGCGCGGCCCATGTTCGACATCACCGTCTTCACGTCCGCGAAGTCGACGTTCACGATCCCGTTCTGCGTGATGAGATCGCTGATGCCCTTGATCGCCTGGTAGAGGACCTCGTCCGCCTTGCGGAACGCCTCGACGAACGAGAGGTCCTCGTCGCCGAGCGTGAGGAGCTTCTGGTTCGGGATCGTGATCAGCGTGTCGACGTGCTCGGCGAGCATCGCGAGGCCGAGCTCGGCGCGGCGCGAGCGCTGCTTGCCCTCGAAGAAGAACGGCTTCGTCACGACGCCGACGGTGAGGCAGCCCTCCTCGCGCGCGAGCTGCGCGATGACCGGCGCGGCGCCCGTGCCGGTGCCGCCGCCCATCCCCGCGGTGACGAACACCATGTCCGCGCCCTGGATGCACTCCTTCACCCGGGTCACGTCCTCGAGCGCCGCCTTGCGGCCCTTCTCGGGATCGGCGCCCGCGCCGAGACCGCGCGTGACGCTCGCCCCGATGTGGAGCTTGGTCGGCGCGAGGCTCGCGCCGAGCGCCTGGGCGTCCGTGTTGACGACGATGAACTCCACGCCCTCGAGGCCGAAGTTGATCATCGTGTTGACTGCATTGCCGCCAGAACCGCCACAACCGATGACCTTGATCCGGGCGTCGTACCCGGTGTGCTCGTCGGCAAACTCGATGGAGAAACTCATGAACTCCTCCCGGGGATGTACAGCTAGCCGCTCGGCCCGGCGCCGACCCTCGCGGAGGTCGAGCGGCACGGAACCCTAAGTGCGCGAGGACGTCCTCGCGCCGGACGGCGTTCAGAGGGGCGCCTCTTCCCCTTCGAACACCGCTTTTCAGACCCTCTTGACTTTGCGTTCAAGAGGGCTCGCCAGCGCGTTCTCCGGCCCTCTCAAACCCAATTGTCTAACAACTTTCTCTTGCTACGTCATGCCTAGAATGCTGCTCGGAGCCAGTTCCAGAACCTCCCGCTCGACCTCTTTTCAATCGGCATTTCTTCGATGACTTCCCGGCGCGGCTCGCGCTCTCGCAGCTTCTCGCGGCGGCCCTCCGCGCGGCCGGCGTGAGCGGCCTCGTGCGTCACCGGCGTGAGCGCGCGCGCCTGCGCGAGAGCGTTGGCGCCGTACTGAACGAGGCCCACCCCGGTCGCATACTGCGGGCCAGCCACGAGCTGCGTGATGCCTCGCACGCCGACCGGCACGCCGAGGCGCACCGGCATCCCGAGGATCTCCTCGGCGAACTCCGTCATCCCCTCCATCAAGACGCCGCCGCCGGTGACCACCGCGCCGGCCGAGAGCTGCTCCAGCATGCCGGTGTCCTCGATCCGCTTGCGGATGACCGCGAAGATCTCCTCGACGCGCGGCTCGATGATGTCCGACAGGACGCGGCGCGCCGCCTTGCGCGGCAGGTGCCCGCCCACGCCGGGGACCTCGATCTCCTCCTCGTCGCCGACCATGCGGCCGAGGGCGCAGCCGGCGTTGCGCTTCAGGCGCTCCGCCTCGCCCATCGGCGTGCGCAGCCCGGCGGCGATGTCCGCGGTCACGTTGTTTCCGCCCGCCGGGATCACGCTGGCGTGCGCGATGCCGCCGTCCACGTAGAGCAGCAGGTCGGTCGTGCCGCCGCCGATGTCGATGATGGCGACGCCGATCTCCTTCTCGTCCTCGGAGAGCACGGCCTCGGCGCTGGCGAGCGGCTCCAGCACGACGTCGGCCACGGTGAGGCCGCAGCGCTCGGCGCAGCGGACGACGTTCTGGACGCACGAGGTCGCGGCGGTGATGAGGTTCACCTTCACCCCGAGCCGGACGCCGCTCATGCCGACCGGGTCGCGGATGCCGTCCTGGTTGTCGACCATGAACTCGCGCGGCAGGACGTGCAGGATCTGGCGATCGGCGTCGACCGGGATGGCCCGCGCGCCCTCGAGGACCCGTTCGACGTCGAGCCGGGTGACCTCGCCGCCCGAGACCGCGGCGACGCCGTCGGACTGCTGGCAGCGGATGTGGCTGCCCGCGACGCCGGCATAGACGGTGCGGATCTCGACGCCCGCCATCGTCTGCGCGGCCTCGATCGCCTCGGCGATCGAGCGCACCGTCCAGTCGATGTTGCTCACCACGCCCTTCCTCAGGCCGCGGCACGGGACGTTGCCCACCCCGAGGATGGTGATCCCATCAGCGTCGATCTCGCCCACGACCGCCGAGACCTTGGTCGTCCCGATGTCGAGGCCGACGACGATCTCAGTAGTCTCCATCCGGCTCTTCATTGCGTGCACCACCTCATGCGGGGACGAGCCCCATGCGCGTGTCAGGCGGGCACGACGCTGCCACGAGCCGAGAGGACCGGCCAAGTTTTGCTCGGCGATCGCCGGCGCGGAGAGCGGGCGCGACGGCGGTCATCTCATCCTCACCACGACGCGCTCGGGGTGCGCGTCGTTGTCCAGGAAGATCACCGACGCGCTCGCCTTCCGCTGGGCGAGCTCGGTGAGCACCCGCGCCGCCTGGCCGACCTTGTCGCGGTACGGCGGCTGCCCGAGGTGGAGCGCGATCCCCTCCTTGCCGATGGTGATGACGACCGACCCGTCCCGCTCGACGTGGAGCTCCTGGATCGGATAGCGGCGGGCGACGCCGGCGCGCTCCATGTCCTCGACGACGTCGAGCAGGCGCCGGACCGCGATGATGACACCGGCGCGATCGCGCGCCACCTGCTCGCCGGTGATCCCCGTGACGATCGGGAGATCGAACGGGTCGTCCTCGGCGAGCTCTTTGAAGAGCTCCCCGTCGCGCGTCGCGAGGTAGAGATCGCCGCCGATCGCGACGAGGGCCTGCGCCTCCCGCTCGACGACGCTGACGTGGACCGTCGAGGGGAGCGTGCGGGTGACCGTCGCCTTCTCGATCCAGGGATCGGTGGAGATCGATGCGCTGGCGAGCTCGAGGTCGAGCGTGAAGATGTTCTTGCCGACCTCGATGCCGCCGGAGCTCGCGATCTGCTCGGCGGAGCGGCGCTGCGCGCCGTCGACGAGCACCGTGCGCACGGCGAAGCGCGGGCTCGACACGATGTAGCGGCGCGCGCCCCACGCGACCGCGGTCGAGGCGATGAGCACGACGGCGGCGCCCGCGAGCAGCTGGAGCGCGCGGAGGTGGCGCGAGATCGGCCGCGCCGGGCGCGCCCCGGTGGGTGGGCCGCTCTTCGACGGGGGGCGCGGCGGGCGCACGGAGACGCTCGTCGCGGGCGGGGCCGGCGACTCGTGCGACGACGGGGTCGCCGGCCGCACGCGCTCGTTCTTCGGCGCCGGCGCCGCGGCCACGGGCTCCGGCTTCGAGCCGCGCGCGGGCGCCGCCCGGCCAGGCGGCGCCGGGGGCACCGTCGACGCGCGACGGCGGTTCGGCGGCGGGGCGCTCGGGCGCTCGGTCATGGGCTGCCCTCGTGCGGTGCCTTCGCCTCGAGGCGCGCCTTGAGCTCCCGCACGCAGGCGTTCACGTCGCCGGCGCCGAGCGCGATGACCACGTCGCCCGGCCGGACGATCTGCTCGAGCGCCTCCGCGAGGTCGGCCTTGTCCGCGACGTAGCGCGCGTCGTGGTGGCCGTGCTCCCGGATCGACTGGACGAGCCGCTCGGCGGTGACGCCGGGGATCGGCGCCTCGCCCGCGGCGTAGATGTCCGTGACGAGCAGCACGTCGGCCTGGTTGAAGGCGCGCGTGAACTCGTCGAAGAGGTCGCGCGTGCGGGTGTGCCGGTGCGGCTGGAAGGCCACGACGACGCGGTGGTCCTCGCCGGGGAACGCGCGCCGTGCCGCGTCGATGGTGGCGCGGATCTCGGCCGGGTGGTGGCCGTAGTCGTCGACGAGCGTGATGCCGCCGATCGCGCCGACGACGGTGAAGCGGCGCGCGACGCCGCCGAACGTGGCGAGCGCCTGCTTCGTGACGTCGAGCGGCACCTCGAGCTCGTCCGCGACCGCGATCGTGGCGAGGCAGTTCAGGACGTTGTGCGCGCCGGGCATCCTCACCGTGAACCCGCCGAGCGGCTCGCCCCGGCGGTACGCGTTGAAGCTCGTCTCCAGGCCGCGGAACTGGATGCCGCGCGCCGAGTAGTCCGACTGCGGCGAGACGCCGTACGTGACGTGGCGGCGCGGGATGCGCGGGAGCAGATCCTGGACGTGCGGGTGGTCGAGGCAGAGCACGGCCAGCCCGTAGAACGGCACGCGCGCGGCGAACTCGACGAAGGCGTCCTTGATGCGCTCGTGCGTGCCGTAGTGATCGAGGTGCTCGGGGTCGATGTTGGTGACGACCGCGATCGTCGGGGTGAGCCGCAGGAACGAGCCGTCGCTCTCGTCGGCCTCGGCGACGAGCAGGTCGCCGGCGCCGAGCCGCGCGTTCGTGCCGAGCGCCGCCATCTTGCCGCCGACGACGACGGTGGGATCGAGGCCGGCGGCGCGCAGGACCGTGGCGACGAGGGAGGTCGTGGTTGTCTTGCCGTGCGAGCCCGCGATCGCGACGCCGTACTTCACGCGCATCAGCTCGGCGAGCATCTCCGCGCGCCCGATCGCCGGGATCCCGAGCGCGCGCGCCTCGGTGAGCTCGGGGTTGTCGGGCCGGATGGCGCTCGAATACACGACGACGTCGACGCCGCAGACGTTCTCGGCGCGGTGGCCGATGTCGATCCGGACGCCGAGCGACGTGAGCCGCCGCGTGGTCGAGCTCTCCTTGAGGTCCGAGCCGGAGACCTCGAACTCGAGCGAGCGCAGGATCTCGGCGAGGCCGCTCATCCCGACGCCCCCGATGCCGACGAAGTGAACGTGGCGAACCCGACCGCGGAACATCAGCCTGCCTCCTCCCGACCGAGGGCAGCACCGACCGGCGCGGCCTCTTTCATCACGGCGCGGCGCGGCGCCTCCCCGCCGCGCGCCGCGCGGCCGAAGGGGGCGGGCAAGCGCAGCGCGCGGTGGCGCGGAGCTCGCGCGAGCTCGAGCAGATCGGCGGCGACGCGCGCCGCGGCGTCCGGCGCGGCGAGGGCCGCCGCGGCGTCCGCCATGCGGGCGCGGAGCGCGGGCGCGGCCGCGAGCCGGGCGATCTCGCCGGCGAGGCGCGCCTCGGTGGCGTCGGCCTGGGCGATCGCCACCGCGGCGGAGGCCCGCTCGAGGGACTGCGCGTTCTTCAGCTGGTGATCGTCGGCCGCGAACGGGTAAGGGATCAGGATCGACGGGCGCCCGACGGCGCAGAGCTCGGCCAGCGTCGACGCGCCCGCGCGGGCGATCACGACGTCGGCCGCGGCGAGCGCCTCGGCCACGTCGTCGATGAACGGGACGACGCGCGCGCGCTCGGCGAGGCCGAGCTCGGCGTAGAGCGACCGGACCGCGGCCTCGCGGTCCCTCCCTGTCTGGTGCACGACCTCGAGGGCGACGCCGCGCTCGCGGCCCTGCGCGATCGCGCGCGGGACGACGTCGTTCAGGGCGAGCGCGCCCTGGCTGCCGCCGAGCACGAGCAGGCGGAGCTCGCCCTCGCGCGGCGCGTACGGCGCGCGGGCGAAGGCGCGCCGGAGCGGGACGCCGAAGAGGCGCACCGTGCTCGGGCGCAGCGCGCGCGCCGCCTCCGGGAAGGCGACGTACGCGCGGTCGACGATGGGCGAGAGGAGCCGGTTCGACAGCCCGAGGACGCTGTTCGGCTCCAGGATCGCGACCGGCACGCCGAGCGAGCGCGCCGCGAGGGAGACCGGGCCGCTGGCGTACCCGCCGAGCGAGAGGACGACGCGGGCGTCGAGCCGCTCGACGAGCCGCCTCGCCTCCGGGAGGACGCGGCCCGCGCGGGCGGCGCCGCGCACGAAGCCGGAGAGCCCGCCCCCGCGGAGCGGCAGGACGTGGAGCAGCTCGAGGGCGTCGCCGCGCTCGCGCATGACGCGCACCTCGATGCCGCGCGCGGTGCCGACGTAGACGACGCGCGCTTCTTCGTCGCGCGCGGCGGCGCGGACCGCGTCGCCCACGGCGACCATCGGGAAGACGTGGCCGCCGGTGCCGCCTCCGGCGATCAGGACGGTCACCATGCGCCGCCCCCCTCCGCCGAGGTGGCGATCACGGCGGACGCGCTCGGCGCGTTCGGGACGGGCGAAGCGCCCGCCACGCCGCCCTGCGCGAGCGCAACCGGGGTCCGCGCGCGGCTGATGCTGAGCAGGATGCCCGCGCCCGCGGCGTTCACGAGCAGCGACGAGCCGCCGTAGCTGAGGAACGGCAGCGTGAGCCCCTTCGTCGGGAGGATCGCCATCGCGACGGCGAGGTTCGTCATCGCCTGCACGCCGAAGAGCGTCGCGATGCCGAACGCCATGAAGCTGCCGTAATCGTCGTCGGCCTCGAGGGCGATCTTCACGCCCCGCGAGACGATGACGAGGTACGCCGCGCAGAGGCCGACGATGCCGACGAAGCCGAGCTCCTCACCGACGATCGCGGACACGAAATCGGTGTGCGCCTCCGGCAGGTAGAGCACCTGCAGCCCCCGCCCGAGCCCGAGGCCGAAGACCCCGCCGGAGCCGAAGCTCATGACCGACTGGAACGGCTGGTACGCCAGGTCGGCGCGGTTGTTGTCCATGTCGATCCACGCGAGGTAGCGCGCGTAGCGGTAGCCGCTGAAGCGCACGAGCGCGGCGCCGGCGAGCGCCAGCAGCATGGAGAACGCGGCGATGTACGGGACGCGCGCGCCCGCGACGAACAGCAGCGTGAAGGTCAGGAAGAGCAGCACGACCGCGCTGCCGAAGTCGGGCTGCTTGAGGCAGAGGAGCATCAGGAGCCCGACCACGATGAGGTGCGGGAGGAAGCCGACGGAGAACGACTTGATGCGGTCGGCCTTCTTGGAGAGCGAGTAGGCGAGCCAGATGACGATGCCGAGCTTCGCCACCTCGGCCGGCTGCACGTTGACCGGGCCGAGCGCGAGCCACCGGTACGCGTTGCCCGCCTTGTGGCCGAGCCCCGCCACGCAGGCGACGAGCATCGCGGTCACGGCGATGAGCACCGGGTACGTGAGGACCTTGATCCGGCGGTAATCGACGCGGCTCGTGATCCACATCGTCGCGATCGCGAGGACCGCGTAGACGGCCTGGCGCTTGAGGAAGAACTGCGCGTCCTTGTAGCGCACGGTCGCCTCGACGGCGCTCGCGCTGTAGACCATCACCACGCCGAAGCCGATGAGCGCGGTGACGACGGCCGCGAGCAGGGCGTCGACGGGCCCCGAGGGGCTCGACCCCTTCCAGAAGGCCTCGGCGGCCGCGAGGGCCGCGCCGGGCGCCGCCTTCTCCTGCTCCGCGGGGCCGATGTGCCGGTTCTTGGGCGCGCCTTCGCCCGCGCCGAGCTTGCCGCTCCACATCACGACGCCACCTCCCCGGCGGCCCCGCCGGCGGCTCGCTCCAGCGCGCGGACCGCGCGGACGAAGGCGTCGCCGCGGTCCTTGTAGTCGCGGAACATGTCGAAGCTGGAGCACGCGGGGCTGAGCAGCACCGCGTCGCCCGGCCGGGCGAGCGAGCGCGCGGCGCGGACCGCCTCGTCCATCGAGCCCGCCCGCGCGATCGGCAGGGCGCCCTCCGCCGCGGCGGCGATGCGGTCCGCGGCCTCGCCGAGGACGACGAGGGCGCGCCCGCGCTCGCGCAGCGCGGCCACGAGCGGCGCGTAGTCGCCGAGCTTGTCGCGCCCGCCCGCGATCAGCACCGCCTTCGCCTCGCGCAGGCCGGAGAGCGCGGCGACCGAGGCCCCGACGTTGGTCCCCTTCGAGTCGTCGTAGTAGCGGACCCCCTCGACGTCGGCGACGAGCACGGTCCGGTGCGGGAGCCCCTCGAAGCGCGCGAGCGCGTCGGCGATCGCCGCCGGAGGGGCGCCGAGCGCGGCGGCCAGCGCGACGGAGGCGCATGCGTTCGCGAGGTTGTGCGCGCCCGTGAGGCGGACGCGCTCCAGCGGGTAGCTCGCGCCGGCGACGCGATCGACGATCGCGCCGCCCGAGGCGCTCACGTCGGCGCGGGCGTCGCGCCCGCTGAACGTCACCACGCGGGCGCGCCCGCGCGCCGCCTGGCGGGCGACGAGCTCGTCGCCGAAGGGCACGACCGCGACGTCCTCCGGCGTCATCCGCTCGAACGGGTTGCCCTTCGCGTCCGCGTACGCCGCGAAGCTCGGGTACCGATCGAGGTGATCGTCGGTGATGTTCAGCAGGGCGTGCGCGCGGGCGTGCAGGGTCGGGACGCGCTCCGCCTGGAAGCTCGAGATCTCGAGGACGAGTGCGTCCCACGCCTCCCCGACGACCTCGGCGAGCGGGGTCCCGAAGTTGCCGCCGACGAAGGTGCGGAGGCCGGCGCGCTCGAGCATCGCGCCCGTGAGCGCCGTCGTCGTGCTCTTGCCGTTGGTCCCGCCGACGAGCACGATCGGCGCCGACACGAAGCGCGACGCGAGCTCGAGCTCGCCGATGACCTCGCGCCCGGAGCGCTCGACGGCGTCGAGCGCGGTGAACGACGGCACGCCCGGCGAGACGACCACGAGGTCGGCGCCGTCGAACAGCGCCGGATCGTGCCCGCCCGGCGCGAGGACGGCGCCCTCCGCCTCGAGGGACGCGGCGGCGGCGGAGAGCCGCTCGCGCGGCGCGCCGTCGTTCGCGATCACGCGCGCGCCGCGCTCCAGGAGGAGGCGCGCGGCCGCGACGCCGCTCCGCCCGAGCCCGACGACGATCACTGTTCGCCCGCGGACGTCCATCATGCCCTCACCGCAGCTTCATCGACGCCAGGGAGACCAGCGCCAGGAGGATGGAGATGATCCAGAAGCGGACGATGATCTTGGGCTCCGCCCACCCCTTCTTCTCGTAGTGGTGGTGGATCGGCGCCATCAAGAAGACGCGCTTGCCGGTGAGCTTGAACGAGACGACCTGCGTGATGACGCTGACCGTCTCGATGAAGAAGATCCCCCCGAGGATGATCGACAGGAGCTCGTTCTTGGTGAAGACGGCGAGCATCCCGAGCCCGCCCCCGAGGGCGAGCGACCCGACGTCTCCCATGAAGACCTGCGCGGGGTACGTGTTGTACCAGAGGAAGCCGATCCCCGCGCCGATGACCGAGCCGCAGTACACCGACAGCTCGCCGGCCGACGCGATCGCCGGGATGTCGAGGTAGGCCGCGAGCGAGAAGTTCGCGATCGAGGCGCCGACGATGTACGCGAGGATGAGGTACGTCCCCGCGTTGATGATCACCGGGCCGATCGCGAGCCCGTCGAGGCCGTCGGTGAGGTTCACGGCGTTCGACGTCGCGACCACGACGAAGACGGCGAACGGGACGTAGGCGTAGAGCGGCAGCTCGATGTGGTACTTCGAGAACGCGACGAACGGGATCGCGAGCCGCGTCCTGATCTCCGCCCAGTCCGGCGGGAGCTTGGAGGCGAGCAGGAACGTGTAGGCCACGGCCGCGCCGCCGATGAGCACCTGGCCGATGAGCTTGTAGCGGCCCGGCAGGCCGCCGCTGTTCCGCCGCTTGATCTTGAGGAAGTCGTCCAGGTAGCCGATGACGCCGTAGCCCGCGGTCACCGCCGTCGTCGCGAGGACGAACGGGTTCCGGAGGTCGGCCCACAGCACGGTGGGGAGCAGCAGCGACAGCAGGATGAGCGCGCCGCCCATCGTCGGCGTGCCCGCCTTGATCTTGTGCGTCTCCGGCCCCTCGGCGCGGACCACCTGCCCGATCTGCTTGCGCCGCAGCTCGCGGATGAACCACGGCGCGAGCAGGAACGTCAGCACCATGGCGGTGATCGTCGCCATGATCGTGCGGAACGGGATGTAGCGCAGGACGTTGAGCCAGCTCAGCCAGCTGTAGTGGAACTTGAGCGGGTAGAAGAGCTCGTAGATCATCCCGCACCTCCGCGCGGCTGCAGCTCGGCCTCGGCGCGAGCGCGGCGGGCGGCGAGCGCGCGGCGCGCCTCGTCGCGATCGTCGAGCGGCAGCGTGACGCCGCCGATGATCTGGTACGGCTCGTGGCCCTTGCCCGCGATGAGGACCAGGTCCCCGGGCTCGGCGTCCTGCACCGCGCGCTCGATGGCGCGCACGCGATCGAGCTCCACGACGACGCGCGCGCGCCCGGCGGCGAGGCCCGGCAGGATGGCGTCGGCGATCGCGCGCGGATCCTCGCTGCGCGGGTTGTCGTTGGTCACGATGGCGACGTCGGCGCCGAGGCCGACCGCCTCGCCCATCCGCGGCCGCTTCAGCGGATCGCGGTCGCCGCCGCACCCGAACACGCAGTGGACGCGCCCGCCGCCGAGGGCGCGGACGCTCGCGAGCACGCGGGCGAGCGCGTCCGGCGTGTGGGCGTAATCGACGAGCACGATCACGTCGTCGACGCCCGGGGTATCGCAGCGCTCCAGGCGGCCGGCGACCTGGATCGGCGACGAGAGCGCCGCCGCGGCGTCGCCGACGTCGAACCCGAGCAGGTACGCCACGGCGAGGGCGGCCAGCAGGTTCGACGCGTTGTGCGCGCCGAGCAGGTGGGACCGGATGGTGACCTCGCCGGCGGGCGTGCGGGCGCGGAGGAAGATGCCGCGCGCCTCGTGGACGAGCTCGACGGGCGCGACCTCCGCCGCGTCCGGGCCGGCGCCCACCTCGGTCGAGTAGCGCGCGAGCGTCGACGCGACCGGGCGCGAGAGCCCGCCCGGGGCGATCCGCTGGACGAGCTCCCGCCCGAAGGGATCGTCGACGTTGATCGCCGCGGCGCCGGGGCCGAGATCCACGAACAGGCGCGCCTTCGCCTCGGCGTACGCCTCCATCGTGCCGTGGTAATCGAGGTGATCCTGGGTGAGGTTCGTGAAGACGGCGGTCCGGAAGCGGACCGCGTCGACGCGCTTCGCGGCGAGCGCGATCGACGAGACCTCCATCACGAGGTGCGTCGCGCCGCGGCCGACCATCGCCGCGGCGACGCGCGCGAGCTCGTCCGCCTCGGGGCTCGTGTGCGAGGCGTGGACGTCGAGATCGCCGAAGCGGTAGCCGAGCGTCCCCACGATCCCGGCCCGGCCGCCGCACCGATCGATGCAGGCCTGCACGAGGTGGGCCGTCGTCGTCTTGCCGTTCGTGCCGGTGATGCCGACGACGTCGAGCGTGAAGGTCGGGTGCCGGTAGACCGCCGCGGCGGCCAGGGCGAGCGCGAGCGGCACGTCGGGCACCTCGACGCGGGCGGCGCCGAGCGTGTCGGCGGCGCTCCCGCGCGCGAGGATGACCGCCCGCGCGCCGCGCGCGACGGCCTCGGAAATGAAGCGCTCGCCGTGCGCGCGCGCGCCCGCGCGCGCCACGAAGATGTCCCCCGGCTCCACCTTCCGCGAGTCGAGGCGCACGCCGGTCACGAGCAGCTCCGCCGCGTCCGCGGGGGACAGCGCGGCGCCCGGGATCTCGCGCAGCACGTCGCCGAGGCGGAGCGCGAGCTCGACCTCGGCCACGCCGGCCTCCTTGTGGTCGCGCGGCGTCATGTGGGGGGCTCGAAGATCAGCTTCAGGGGCGATCCCTTGGGCAGCACGGTCCCGGCCGGGGGCTCCTGGCGCGTGAGCTTCCCCGTGCCCTCGACGCTCGGATCGAGCCCGAGCGCCGCGGCGCTCCTCACCGCCTCGCGCTGCGGCAGGCCGGTGAGATCGGGGACGCGCAGCTCCCCCGTCTTGAGCGGCGCCGACGGCGTGACCACCCCCGTCGCGATCGGCGCCGCCGCGGCGCGCGCCTCGTTCAGGACCTGGTAGGTGTTCGCCGCGATGTCCTCGCCCGACTGCTCGGCGACCTCCGACAGCTTCATCGGCACGCTCCCGCGCGGGGTAACGCCCAGGTAGCGCAGCGCCATCTCGCCGACCCGCCGGAAGACGGGCGCCGCGACCGAGCCGCCGCCGTACGTGCCGCCCAGCGGCTCATCGAGCACCACGGCGATGGCGAGCCGCGGCCGCTCGGCCGGGACGAAGCCGACGAACGACGCCACGTAGTGGGTGTCGGTGTACCTGCCCGTCGCCGGATCGATCTTCTGCGCCGTGCCCGTCTTCCCCGCGACGCGGAAGCCCGGGATGCTCGCCTCGACGCCGGTCCCGTTGCCCTCCGTCACCGCGACGAGCATCTCCGACATCATCCGCGCGATCGACGCGGGCACCGCGTCGCGGCGCACGCGCGGCGACGTCTCGGACAGCGTGACGCCGGTGCCGTCGGTGATCCGCTTGATCAGGATGGGCTCGAGCAGCCGACCGCGGTTGGCGACCGACGCCATGGCCATGGCGAGCTGGAGCGTCGTCACGCTGATCCCCTGCCCGAACGAGGCGGCCGCCGTCTCGACCTGGACCCAGGGGCGGCCGCGCGGCCGCAGCACGCCCACGGACTCGCCCGGCAGCGGCACGCCGGTGAGGTCGCCGAAGCCGAACCGGCGGAGGCCCTCGTAGAGCCGTTGCTCGCCGAGCCCGAGCGCGATCTTCGCCGTGCCGATGTTGGACGACTGGCCGAGGATCTGCGGCAGCGTCAGCCACTTGTGCACGTGCGTGTCGTGGATCACGACGTTGTCGATCGCCATGTTCCCCTCCTCGCAGTAGATGGTCGCGCTCGGAGAGACGCTCTTCGCCGCGAGCGCGCTCGCGATGGCGAACACCTTCATCGTGGAGCCGGGCTCGAAGCGATCGACCACGCAGCGGTTGCGCCGGGCCCCGGGATCGCTCTGCGAGTAGTCGTTCGGGTTGAACCCCGGGGCGCTCGCCATCGCGAGGATCTCGCCGCTCTCGGGGTCGACGACCACGATCGAGCCGCCGATCGCCTCGTAGGTCTTCATCGCCGCCTCGAGCTCGCGCTCGGCGGTGAACTGGATGCCCTTGTCGATCGTGAGGTGGACGTCGTGCCCGGCGAGCGCCTGCTCGTCCGCGATCCCCTCCGAGAAGATGAGCCGGCCCGATCGATCGCGGAGCCCGCGCACCTCCGCCGCGTTGCCGCGGAGCTCGTGCTCCATGCTGAGCTCGAGCCCCTCCTTGCCCTCGCCGTCGGTGGCGACGAAGCCGAGCAGCGGGCCGGCGAGCTCGCGGTTCGGGTAGAAGCGGCGCCCCTCACCCTCGATCACGAGCCCGCGCACCGGGTAGCGCTGCGTCCGATCGCCGAGCGCGCGGACGTTCTCGACCTCCTGCTCGGAGATGCGGCGCTTGAGCCAGGCGAAGCGGCGCCGCCGGCTGAGCTTCTCCACGACGTCCTCGACCGGCAGCGAGAGCGCCTGCGCGATGCGCTCGGCGTACTGCTGGATCCGCATCGGGATGTACTGCTCGTCGACGCCGCGGAGCATCTCGACCGCGTCGACGGAGACGCTGGGCACCTCCACGCTCTCCGCGAGCGGCGCGCCGTTCCGGTCGTAGATGGTGCCGCGTTTCGGCGTGATGTGGAGCCGCCGCTGGCGCTGCCGCTCGGCGAGGTCGTACCAGGCGTCGCCGTCCTCGACCTCGATCCGGTAGGCGCCGGACACGACGCCGCCCAGGCCGAGCGCCATGAGGCCGCAGAGCAGCCCCATGCGGATGCGGATCCACCGCGCGCGCCGCGGATCGAGGTTCTTCATTCCGGCTGACCCCCGCTCGGCGGCGCGCTGCCGGCCTCGCCGCTCGTCGGATCGCGCTCCGGCGGCGCCGCGTAGCCCCGCACCGGGAAGACCCGCTCGGGCGGCGGCGGCGTCATGCCGAGCAGCGAGCGGGCGACCATCTCCACGCGCTGCGGCGTCTCGTAGCTGGCCGCCTCGAGCGACAGCACCCGCTTGACCTCGCGCAGCCGCGCCTGCTCGGCGCGCGCCCGGCCGAGCCGGTAGCCGAGGTCGACCGTGCGCCCGCGCAGGGCGAGGTGCACGACGAACGCCGCCACGGTCGCGGCCACCGCGAGCGTCCAGAGCACGAGGAACGGGCGCTGCTGCGTCACGCGAGCGCCTCAGGGCCGGAGACGCGCCGCGCGGCGCGGAGCTTCGCGCTGCGGGCCCGCGGGTTGCCTTCGATCTCCTCGTCGCCCGCGGTCACCGGCTTCTTGGTGAGCGGCTGCCAGACCTCCGGCTCGCGCAGCGCGCGCTTGACGATGCGGTCCTCGAGCGAGTGGAACGAGATCACCGCGAGCACGCCGCCGGGCGCGACGATCCTGGGCGCCGCCTCGAGCAGCGCCTCGAGCTCGTCGAGCTCTCCGTTCACGGCGATGCGCAGCGCCTGGAACGTGCGCGTCGCCGGATCGACGCCGCCGATGCGCGCCGGCCCGACCGCGCGCACCACGGCGCGCCTGAGGTCGAGCGTCGTCGCGAGCTCGCCGCCCTCGGCCGCCTGCTTGATACAGCGGGCGACCCGCCGGCTGCGGCGCTCCTCGCCGTAGCGGTAGATGAGGTCCGCGAGCTCCTCGTCGCTGAGCCGCTCGATGAGCTCGAGCGCCGTCTCGCCGCGGCTCCGGTCCATCCGCATGTCGAGCGGCCCCTCGGCGCGGAAGCTCATGCCGCGGGCCGGGTCGTCGAGCTGCATGGAGCTCACGCCGATGTCGGCCACGAGCCCGTCCACCTGCGGGACGCCGAGGGCGGCGAGGTGCCGCTCGATCTCGGAGAACTCGCCGTGAACGTAGGTCACCCGGTCCCCCATCCGGGCGAGCCGGGCGCGCGCGATGGCGAGGGCGCGCTCGTCGCGATCGATCCCGATGACCCGGCTGCCGGGCGTGTCGAGGATCGCCTCGGTGTGGCCGCCGGCGCCGAGCGTCGCGTCGACGTAGACGCCCTGGCTGACGGGCGCGAGGGCGGCGATCACCTCGCGGCCGAGGACGGAGACGTGCTGCTCGCCGCGCGGCCGCGGTGGCGGAGGGGGCAGGTGCATGGGGACTACATTGACGACGTTCATAGGCGGAACTGCTCCGCGATTGCTGTCTTGAAGCTCTGAAGCTCGACCTCGCTCATCTGCTGGGCGGCCTTCCACCGCTCCTTCGACCAGAGCTCGATCGTCTGTCCCATCCCCGCCCACAGGACGTCCTTCGCGAGGCTCGCGTGCTCGCGGAGCGACGGCGGGATGAGGATCCGGCCCTGCTTGTCGAGGTCGCACTCGACGGCCGCGGACAGGTAGCGGCGCCGGAACGCGACCACGTTGGAATCGAATTGCGGCAGCGCTGCAATTTTAGCCTCCAGCTCCTCCCAGGCCTTCATCGGGTACGCGTGTAGGCAGGGGTCGAAGAGGGCGGGGGTGATGACCATGCGCAGGTCGTTCGCGGCCGCGAGCACGTCCCGAAAGCGCGAAGGGAGGCTCGTGCGCCCCTTCGCGTCGATCGCGTGCTCGAAGTGACCGCGAAACATCGTGCTCATCGACCCCAGCTCCGGCTGGCCTGTCCTGCCGAGGGCTTGGCGACGCGTTGCTCCAACGAGCGCTCACCGCGTCGTGACATTCTCTGCCACTTCTTCCCACGAAGCTCCGCCACGCTACGGAGGGAGGTGCCGAGTGTCAACAGTTTGGGAGATTTCTGGACCTCAACCGGCACCTATGTAGGGCATTTATCCACAAGGTGTTCTTTCGCAAAACAGCGCGTTTTCTCGCGATCCAGCGGCTGAACCGGGACCGTGGGAGGAAGTGGGGAGCCGCTGGAAGGTGAGCGCGACCGCTTCTGGCGGACGCTGGCAAGGCGGAAAGGAAGCGAGGCGGATCGCCGCCCTGGACGACCGATTTCGCGGGCCGGCAGGCGGGACCGTGGACGGCGACCAGGCGGGCTCAGCGAGCCGGCTGCCGGTGGGGAAGCGTTCGGTGGGGGAGCGTGGGGGCGCGCGGTGGGGGAGAGTGGGGACCCGCGCGGTGGGGGAGAGTGGGGAGCCGCGCCGCCGCGGCGGTCAGCCGTGGGGGGTCACGTGGGTCTGGACCCACTCCACGATGCTCTTCAGGGTGGTACCGGGGGTGAAGACGCCCTTCACGCCGGCGTCCTGGAGGCGCGCGACGTCCTCGTCCGGGATGATGCCCCCGCCGAAGACGACGATGTCCTCGGCGCCGTGCTTGCGGAGGGCCTCGATGACGGCGGGGAAGAGGGTGTTGTGCGCTCCGGACATGATCGACAGCCCCACGGCGTCGACGTCCTCCTGCACGGCGGCGGACGCGATCATGTCGGGGGTCTGGTGCAGGCCCGTGTAGACCACCTCGAAGCCCGCGTCGCGGAGTGCCCGGGCGACCACCTTCGCGCCGCGGTCGTGGCCGTCCAGGCCGGGCTTGGCCACGAGGATTCGGACTTTGCGCTCTGCCATGATCGCGTCGATTACCGCCTGCCCGGGCATGCGTAAAGCGCAGCGCCCCGGCGCAGCGGCCTCCCCTCCCCGCGAGCGCTCACTGGGCCGCGAAGACGAACGGGATGGTCACGGGCGTGGAGCCCGAGGAGGGCGGAAACCGCCAGGACTTGATCCGCGAGGCGATGCAGCTCGCCAGGCCGGGGTAGTCCTTCTCCGAGCCGCCGGCCGAGACGGACTGGACGGCGCCAGAGGCGCCGATGACCACCGAGGCCGAGACGCGGGCGGTGGTGGACGCGTTGCGGTCGCGCGCGTCGAGGGCGGGCTGCCAGCAGTGGCGCCGGACGCTCGGCCGGTTCGCCTCGACGACGCCGGCGATCTCCCCCTGGGAGAGCGGGGTCAGGCTGGAGCCGGCGCCCTGGCTGCCCGGCCCCGACGTGGGGCCGGGGACCCCGGCGCCGAACCCGGACCGGTCGAGCTGCGCCCCGGTCGCGGAGGCGACCGGCTTTTCCGGCGGAGGGCGCTGGCTCGCCACGGCGCCCGGCTTGCCGGGCGAGGCGGCCTCCGGCCTGGCAGAAGGCGCCTCGGCGGGCGGCGGCGCCTCCGGCTCGACGCTGGGCGGCGGCGGCGGGGCGGCCGTGGGGAGATCGACCGGGTTGCTCGGCGGCGCGGTCACGACCTGCACGGTGGTCTGCGGCTTGGGCGACAGCAGGACGTAGGCGGAGACGCCGCCGAACGCCGCCGCCATGGCGATGAAGGCGTAGGCGAGCGGGCTCATGCCCGAGCGCCGCCTCGGCGCGACCGTCTCCACCAGGCTGGCGGGCGTGGCCACGAGGGGCGCAGGCTCCGCCGAGGAGAGCGCTCCGGCCGGCGCCGCCGTCAGGGGCGACGAGCCGCCCACGGCCACGCCGCCCGCCGGCGCCGTCGCGGACGGCGAGCCGCCCAGGGTCAGGCCGCCCGCGGCGCGAGCGACGTCGGCCGAGGCGGGCTGCGCCAGGTCGGCTCTCGGCGCGGCGGCGGCCGCCGGCCTGGCCGCGAACGGATCGGCCAGCACCTCGACCGGCGCGGGGCCCGCGGCGTGGGCCCGCGCGGCGCCGCCCGAGGCGTCGGCCCACGCGGCCGGCGCGCTCGCGGCGGACGTCGCCGGCGCGCTCGCGGCCGGCGTCCCCGCCGCAGTGAAGGCGGCGACCGCGGGGGACCGCTCGCTCAGGCCGGGGGCCTCCGGCTCGAGCGCCGCCGCGCGCGCGGGCGCGGCCGCTGCGAGCGGGGGGACCCTCGACGACGAGGGCGCCTTCGCCGGCGGAGGGACCTGCGGCTGAACGGCGGCGAAGCCCGTGCTGCTGGTGCGGCGCGCGGGCGCGGACACGCGGGTCGTCTGGGCCTGCGTGACGATCTCGAGCAGCTCCGGGAAGTTCTTGAGGGGCAGCCACTCGTCGAAGCCCTCGCGCCAGACGAGGGAGTCGCCGTCCACCGCGCCGGCGAGCGCCTTCTCGCGGATGACGGCGAGCCGCACCGGGCCGAGCGGGACCCCGCCGACCCCGACGTACCAGTCCTCGCTCGCCGTGGAGCGCACGGCCGGCGCCTTCCCGAGCGGCCGGTCGTTGGACATCGATCGCGTGAACACGCTGGCGGCCCCCGCCGGCGGCGCGGGCTCCGCCGCCCGCGCGGCGGGACCGGCAGGCGCGGGCTGGGCGGCCCGCGGCGCGGCGGCCGAGGGCTGGGCGGCCCGCGGTGCGGCGGGCGCGGGCGTGCCGGGCGTCGGCGCCCCCGGCGCAGGGCGCGGGCCCGACACCGGCCCGGGCGCGGCGCGCGGGGCCACCGGAGGTCGAGGCGCGCCCCCCGGGCGCGGGAGGGCCTGCGACGCCGGCCGGGGCGGCGCCGGCGCAGCGACCTGGCCCCGCGACGACGCCGGCGGCGGCTTCGGCGCGCTCGCGGCACCGGGGTCGGCCACCGTCGCGCCGAGCCCGGCGGGCGGAGCCTCGTCGCTCGGGGGGGCGAGCTGCGCGTCGTCGGCCGTCGCGCGCGGCGGCTCGACCGGGAGAGCCCGCGCCACGGAGCTCTCGGTGACGCTCGCGCTCACCTGAATGAGGTGCCCGCATCGCCGGCACTGCATCCGCACCATCTTGCCGGCGACCTTCTCGTCGCCGATCTGGTACTTGGCCTTGCAGTTATCGCAGATGAATTTCATCCAGGGACGCGCCTGCCGGTGGAATCGGCGCAGTCTACGACAGCTTGACCGCGGGCGACATGGGCTAGACGGTCAGAGCAGCCCGAGCAGGTGCTCCTTGATGGATTGCCGCGTCGGGTCATCGGGCGCGACGCCCAGCGCGCGCTCCCACGTCTCGATGGCTTTGTTGCGGAACCCGGCCTTCTGGTAGAGCACCGCGAGGTTCTTCAGGGCCGGGAAGTGCTTGCCGTTGATGTGCAGCGCCGTCTCCAGCTCCTGGATGGCGTCGTAGAGCTGCCCCTGCTTGCCGTAGAGCAGGCCGAGGTGGAAGTGCAGCCGGTACGCGAGCGGATCGATGGCCGTGCCCTCGCGCAGGTGCCGCACGGCTTTATCGAAATCGCCCGCGCGGTACGCCGCGATCCCCGCGGCGAGGAGGCGCTCTGCCTCGGCCGAAATCCGGTCCTGATCACCGCGGATCGAGCGCGCCTGGAGCGCGTTCTCGACGGCGGCGACGACGTCGGCCACGCGGAAGGGCTTCTCGATGTACGCCTCCACGCCGTAGCTCGACTTCAGGTCCTCCGCGAACCGCCACCCGCGGTAGACGGCCGAGATCATGATGATCGGGATGTGGCCGTAGCGCTGGGTGCCCTTCATGCGGCGGGCGATGTCGAAGCCGTGCACCTCGGGCAGCATGGCGTCGAGGATCATCACGTCGGGCGGATTCTCCTTGACCATGCGCAGCGCGAGGAGCCCGCGGTCGGCCTCCTCGACGCGGTACCCGCGCTCCTCGAAGATGCGGCGGAGCAGCTTCCGGATCTCCGGCTCGTCGTCGACCACGAGGATCGTGGTCTGATCGCCCTGCGGCGCCTTGCCTGCGCCCGGGAGCGACTCGACCACGGACAAATCGCGGTCGGCGGTGCCGAAGTCGGTGTCCGTCAGCTCATCGGCGGCCGCCGCCCTCCGCATGGCGTCGTCGACGACGAGCGGGGGCCCCGCCGAGGAGATGCGGGCCGGCGACGGGGCAGCGGGCGGGCTCGGGTCGTCCGTCAGATCGGCGAACGAGATCTCGGCGTCGTCGCGCGGGCGCTCCGGCGCGGGCTTCGCCGGCGGGGCGGCGCTGGGCGCGGGCGGGGGCGCAGGGGCGGCAGGGGCCTGGGCGACCGTCGACGGCGGCACGGCGGACGCGGGCCGGCGCGGCGGAGGCTGCGCAGGAGCGGGCGCGGGCGCGGGCGGCGCCTCCGGCGCGGACGACGCCGTCGCGGCGCCGAGCCCGGCCCGCTTCAGCACCTCGGGCGGGCACCTGGCGCCGACGAAGAACGGCTCGCCCTGCTCCTTCATGTCGTAGGCGGCCGCGATGGTCCGCACGAGGGGGCCCGCGAGCGCGATGTACGGGAAGACGCGCTTGCCCGTCACGAACTCGAGCTCGTCGATCACCTTCTTGTCGGCGGGCGCGGCCATGGCCACGAGGATGCGATCCTCGCGGACGAGCACGGGCAGGAGCTTGTGCTTGGCGGCGATCTCGCGCGGCAGGATCGAGAGGTCGCTGAGCTTGATGCAGACCTGGTTGAGATCGATGCCGGGAACGCCGCTCTGCTCGGAGAGGGCCTTCAGCGCAGCGACCTCGGAGACGGTGCCGCTCTCGATGAGGTTCGTGGCGAGGGGGACCCCCTTCGCGCGCGCCTCGAGGAGCGCTTGTTCGAGCTGGGGCTGGGTGACCGCCCTTTGCTGGAGGAGGATGCGTCCGAGCGGCTTCTTGTTGGCGTCTTGCGTCATTCCGCGGGCCGAATCCGAAGGCTAATGGACGAGGAAAGCGCGGGCAAGCACGCGGTCCGCGCGCGAGGGCGGCCGTTCGGCCGGCGCGGCCGGCTGGGGCTCGCGCGCCGGCGCCTCGGGCCCACGGGCGGGTCGAGCGCGGCCGAGGCGTGGCCCCGCGCGCGCGGGTGCGGGCGCGCGGCGCCATGCCGGAGGCGAGGGCTCACCATCCGCCCATGGTACCTCGGAACCCTCCCGGGCAGCGCGGACGTTGCGCCCGCGGCGCGATCCCCCGCGGCCGCTCCAGGAGCGCCTCCAGAGACCATGGAGACGATGTAGGCGGCCTTCGAGCGCGCGGTCGCTCGGCCCCTGGGTGCTCGGTTACTCGGCGGCATCGCGCGCGCCGAGCCACGCGCGGGCGAACGCCGCGTACCGCCCCTCGGCGATGGCCGCGCGCGCCTCGCGCATCAGGCGGCCATACAGGTGGAGGTTGTGCTCGGTCAGCAGGCGCAGCACCAGGATCTCGCCCGCCATGTAGAGGTGCCGGAGGTACGCGCGGCTGTACCCCCCGGCGCAGGTCGGGCAGGCGCAGGTCGGATCGAGCGGCGATCGGTCCTCCTTGTAGCGCGCCTGCTTGATGACGATCTTGCCGTGCTGCGTGAGCGCCTGCCCGTTGCGGGCGTTCCGGGTGGGGAGCACGCAATCGAACATGTCGACCCCGGCGCCGATCGCGTGAACGAGATCGAGCGGCGTCCCCACGCCCATGAGATAGCGGGGGCGCGACGGATCGAGGTGCGGCGCGATCTGCGCGACGACCTCGTGCATCAGCGCGATCGGCTCGCCCACGGAGAAGCCGCCCAGGGCGAGCCCATCGAACGGCAGGGCCCCGAGCTCGTCCGCGTGCGCCGTGCGCAGGGCGACCGAGGTGCCGCCCTGCACGATGCCGAAGAGCGCCTGGGTGGGGCGCTTGGCGGCGAGGCAGCGCTTCCCCCAGCGCGTCGTCAGGCGGCAGGCCTCCTCGACCTCCGCGAGCGGCGCGCCGCCGGGCGGGCACACGTCGAGCTGCATCGCGATGTCGGCCCCGAGCAGCCCCTGCACCTCCATCGCGACCTCGGGCGTGAGCGCCTTGCGGGCGCCGTCGAGGTGCGAGCGGAACACGAAGCCGTCCTCCACGAGGGTGCGCCGCTCGGCGAGCGAGAAGGCCTGGAAGCCGCCGGAGTCCGTGAGCATCGCGTGCGGCCAGCGCGTGAACGCGTGCAGCCCGCCGAGCTGCGCGACGAGCTCGGGCCCGGGGCGGAGCCACAGGTGGTACGTGTTGCCGAGGACGATCCTCGCGCCGGTCGCGGCCACCTCGGCGGGGGTCAACGTCTTCACGCTGCCCTGGGTGCCGACCGGCATGAACGTCGGGGTCGGCACGTCGCCGTGCGGCGTGGAGAGCACGCCCGTGCGGGCATGACCGTCCCGCGCGAGCTCGGTGAAGGCGAAGCCGGGCGTCCGGCTCATGACGCGCTCGCGCCGCGGATCAGCATGGCGTCTCCATAAGAATAGAAGCGGTAGCGGGCCTCGATCGCCGCGCGGTACGCGAGGAGCGCGCGCTCGCGGCCGGCGAAGGCGAACACCAGCGCGAGCAGCGTCGAGCGCGGCAGGTGGAAGTTCGTCAGCAAGCCGTCCACGACGCGGAACCGGTAGCCGGGCTGGATCAGCAGGCGCGTCTCCCCGGACTGCGCCCGCACGAGGCCCTCGGCCGCCGGGTCGGCCGCGCTCTCCAGCGCGCGCACCACGGTGGTGCCGATCGCGACCACCGGCGCGCCGCGCTCGCGCGCGGCCGCGACCGCGCCGGCGGTCGCCTCGGGGACCGAGTAGATCTCGGCGTGCATCGGGTGCTCGTCGAGATCGTCGACCGTGACCGGCTGGAACGTGCCGAGGCCGACGTGCAGCGTGACGCTCGCGATCTCGACCCCGTTCGCGCGGAGCCGCTCGACGAGCCCGGGCGAGAGGTGGAGGCCCGCCGTGGGCGCGGCGACCGCGCCCGGGACGCGGGCGAAGATGGTCTGGTACCGCTCGCGATCGGACGCGTCGTCGCCGCGGCCGAGGTAGGGCGGGAGCGGGACGTGCCCGTAGGCGTCGATCGCGGCCGCGACGGACAGCCCTGCCGGCGACGAGAGCCGCACCGTGAGCACGCCGTCGTCCGCGCGCTCCAGCACCTCCGCGACCAGCGCCCCGTCGCGCTCGAGATCGAGCACCGCGCCCGGCCGGATCGGCTTGGACGCGCGCCCCATCGCTCGCCAGCGCTCGGGGCGCGCCGCGCCCTCGCGCGGCTCGCCGGCGGTCCCCCCCCCGCCGTCGGGCGCCTCGTCCAGCCGGTGCAGCAGGAAGAGCTCCACCTGCCCTCCGGTGCCGCGCTTCTTGCCGAACAGCCGGGCGGGCACGACCTTCGTGTCGTTGACGACGACGAGCGCGCCGCGCTCGATGTACCGGTCGAGATCGCGGATCGCGCCGTGCTCGACCTCGCCGGCCTCGCGGCCGCGGTCGACCAGGAGGAGCCTGGCGCCGTCGCGCTCCTCGGGGGGCCGCGACGCGATGAGCGCTTCAGGGAGTTCGTAGTCGAGCAGCTCGCAGCGCACGCCGCGCTACTAGCACGACGCGGGCGTGAGCACGTTCGTCTTGGCGCGCAGGAAGCGACAGATCTCGCCCACCTTGTAAGGCTTCGGGACGAACGCCACGGCGCCGCAGTCCGCGCGCTCGACCTGGCGCGCGGAGAGGTGATACGGGCTGGAGAGCACGACCCGCACCCTCGGGAAGGCATGCCGGATGTGACGGGCGAGCTCGAGGCCGTTCAGGTCCGGCATCATCAGGTCGATCATCGCCACGTCGATCGGGGAGGCGCCGAGGAGGCGCAGCGCATCCTGGAACGAGGCGGCGAAGACGACCTCGAACCCCTCGACGCTTAGCCCAGCTGAAAGAGCGCGACGCTGGGAATTCTCACCGTCCACGATCAGCATGCGGGCCATTAAGCGACCTCCTGCGGCGAGCGCCGCCAACCATGACTACGCCTATCGGGTCACGGTTTAGCAATTGCCGGGCCAAGCTGCCGAATCACCGAGTTGCGGTTGCCGACGCCGAAGTGAAACAGATGCGCACAGTCTACATCAGCCGCCCCATTGCACTAAGGCAAATCCCGACGCAGGGCCATTGCAAAGATGCAAGCCAAGGTGGGCTAGCTGCCCTGATTTGCTGCCGAGTCAGGTGTGTTGCTCAGCCTGGCCGTGCGTGCCGGTCGAACCCCGGACAGGCACACGCCGGTTGAGCCCGGTGGGCAGCACGTTGCCCAGCCAGGTGAGCACTGGCCTGCTCAGTCGCGTCTGCGGATACCCGCTGTACCCCGAGGGAACGTCCTGCTGAGCCTGGTCGTCAGGAACGGCAGCGCGGAACCCGGCTGCGGAGGGGCAGCTCAGCCCGGGGGGTACGTGATCGTCAGGCGGGTCATCTTGCGCCAGAGGGTGGTCGCGCTGATCCCGAGCACCTCGGCGGCGCGCTCCCGGCTGCCGTCGCACTCCCGCAGCGCGGCCTCGATCGCCTGGCGCTCGGCGCAGTCGACCACGTCGGCGAGCAGCCGGCTGCCGCCCTCGGGCGCCCGCTTCGGCTGCACGGCGGCGGGCAGCACGTCGTCGACGCTGATGACGCCGCCGCCCGAGAGGGCCACCGCCTGCTCCACCATGTTCTCGAGCTCGCGGATGTTGCCGGGGAAGTCGTACTGCGTCAGCGCCTCGACGACGCCGTCCGCGGCGCGCGCCCGACAGGCCATCTTCCGGTTGTACTTCTCCAGGAAGAACTCCCAGAGGATCGGGATGTCCTCGCGCCGCGCGCGCAGCGGCGGGAGCACGAAGCGCGCGACGTTCAGCCGGTAGTAGAGATCCTGGCGGAACCGCTTCTCCGCCACCGCGGTCAGGAGCTCCTGGTTCGTCGCCGCGATGATGCGCACGTCGACGTGGATGGGCTTGTTCTCGCCCACGCGGCGGATCTCGTTCTCCTGGATCGCGCGGAGCAGCTTCGCCTGGAAGGTGAGCGGGGTCTCGGCGATCTCGTCGAAGAAGAACGTGCCCCCGTCGGCCTCCTCGAACAGCCCCTTCCTCGCCGAGATCGCGCCCGTGAACGAGCCGCGCGCGTGGCCGAACAGCTCGCTCTCGAGGAGCGTCTCGCTGATGGCGGCGCAGTTCACCGGCACGAAGGGGCGATCGGCGCGCTTGCTGTTGGCGTGGATGGCCTTGGCGACCAGCTCCTTGCCGGTGCCGCTCTCGCCGGTGATGAGCACCGTCGCGTCGGTCGGCGCGACCTTCACGATCCGGCCCAGCACCTCGCGGACCGCCTGCGAGCGGCCCACGATGTTCTCGAAGCGGTAGCGCTCCTTGAACTCGCTCGCGAGCAGCTGCACCTCCCCGGTGAGCTTCCGGTTCTGGATCGCGCGCTCCACCTTCACGAGGAGCTCCTGCTCCGAGAACGGCTTCTGGATGTAGTCGAACGCGCCGAGCCGCATCGCCTCGACCGCGCTCTCGATGGTGCCGTACGCGGTCATCACGATGACCTCGGTGTTCGCGTTCGACTCCTTCACCGCGCGCAGGACGCCGATGCCGTCGAAGCCGCCCATCCGCAGATCGGTGAGCACGACATCGTATGCACCCTTGGCGCCCAGGTCGGCGCCCTGGCTGCCGTCGCCCGCTTCATCGACCTCGTACCCGGCGCCACGCAGCATCATCGCGAGCGTGGTCCGCATGTTCCGCTGGTCATCGACGACAAGAATCTTCGACATGGATTTCCCCCGCCGCGCTCATCCTCCTCGAGGGACGAGCGCGGCGCGACGATCACGGCCGACGCACCGAGCTGGCGCGTAACCGCGCGAGCGCGGTCGTCCGCGGCGCCTTGGACATGCGTCCAGAGTATCGTACGTCAAGCGCGGCCTCCGCCGCCAGAAGACGCGCGGGGTGCGCCGTCGGCGGGGGCGGCCCCCCACCCTACCCTACTCGCGGATCTGCTGGGACAGGTACGCGGTCTCGCCAAGCTTCTCGATTAGGCCGATTTGCGTCTCGAGCCAGTCGATGTGCTCCTCCTCGGACTCGAGGATCTTGGCCAGGAGCTCCTCGGAGGTGCGATCCCCCTTGTCGCGGCAGAGGGCGATCGCCGTGTTGAGCCGCTTGACCGCGTTGTACTCGAGCTCGAGGTCGCTCTTGAGCTGCTCCGGCACGGTCTGCCCGATGTGAAGGGTGTCCAGGCGCTGCAGGTTGGGCAGCCCTTCCAGGAAGAGGATGCGATCGATGATCGCGTCGGCGTGCTTCATCTCGTCGATCGACTCGGCGCGGCCGCGCGCGGCGAGCGTGACGAAGCCCCAGTGCGCGCACATCTTCGCGTGCAGGAAGTACTGGTTGATCGCGACGAGCTCCGCCGCGAGCACCTCGTTCAACGCGTCGACGACATCTTTCGCACCCTTCATCGGACCCTCTCGCGCTCGTGCCTGTCGTGCTCGCCCCGCCGGCGACGGCGAGGAGGCGCCGGCTGGAGCGCCAGCGCCCAGGTCACATGCGCAAGGTCCGCGGAAGCGCGCAAGAAATTTCTAAGGAAAGGTCGCCGGTCCCCACCAGAGAAACCGGAGCGCAGCGGCGATCCAGAGAATCAGGCTGCGCTGGAGACCGGCGCCATCGTGAGGCGGCGCGGGGCGGAGACGGGCTCGCCAGCGCCGACGAGCTTGGCGATCGTCGGCTGGCAGGAGCCGCACCGCGTACCGGCCCCCGTGCACTCCATCACCTCGGCCACGGAGCAGGCCCCCTCGTTCACCGCTTCGCGAATCTCTCGATCACAGACGCCCATGCAGAGGCACACGTACATGCAGAACCCCCGGCTACGTTCAAACGGGTAGGTTGATATTGAACATAGCTTTCAATATCGACGCGTCAAGCGCGAATGTTTCGTGGGCGGATCGCCGAGCCGGCTCGGGGCTCGGCCGCTCGGGGCTCGGCGCCCCCCGGCGCCGGAGGGCGGCGCCGGCGCAGCGAGAAGAAGGGCCGCCGGACGGGGGTCGGGCCGACGACGGACGCCGCCGGGCAGCGCCGTGGGAGGAAGCGGGCGACGCGCGGAGCTGGAGGGCGCGGTGAGGACGCGGTGAGGACGCGCGGGGACGCGGTGAGGACGCGCGGTGAGAACGCGGGGACGCGGCGGGATCCCCGGGGCCGGGGCCGCCGCGCCGGGGTCACATCGTGAGACCGCCGTCGACGTCGATGCAGCGGCCGTTGAAGTACTCGCACTCGATCACGAAGCGCACGGCCTGCCAGATGTCCTCGGGCACGCCGATGCGGCCGACCGGGATCATGGCGACCAGGGCGTCGCGCGCCTTCTGGTTCATGCCCTGCGTCATCGGCGTCTCGATCATGCCGGGCGCGACCGCGCCCACGCGGATGCCGAACGGCGCGAACTCGATCGCCCAGGTCTTCGTGTTCGCCGCGAGCGCGCTCTTCGCGGCGGTGTAGTTCGACTGGCCGCGGTTGCCGTGGCGCGCGATGGAGCTGATGTTGACGATGACGCCCTTCTGCTCGGTCTCGACCATCTTCGCGACGACCTCGCGGACCATGAGCGTGGCGCCCGTCAGGTTGACGTCGATGACGGCCTGCCACTGCGCCGCGCTCAGCTTGACGACCGCGCCGGTCTGGCGGTCCTTCTTGACCAGGAGGCCGTCCCGCAGGATGCCGGCGTTGTTCACGAGACCGTTCAGGCCGCCCATGGCCCCGTGCGCGAAGCGGACGAACGCCTCGACCTCCGCCTCCACCGCCACGTTGAACGGCCGCGCGTGGATCTTCCCGGGGAGCCCCTGGCTCGCCTCGACCAGCGACGCGAGCCCCTCCTCGTTCACGTCGCCCGCGGCGACCTGGCCCCCGAGCTCTGCGAGCCGCAGCGCATAGTGGCGACCCAGCCCCTGGGCGGCGCCTGTGACGACAAACTTCGTGTCCTCGAGTCGCATGATCGCATTCCTCCGAGGGATCGCTCCCGGCCACTGTCTCGAAGGCGCGTCTACCACAGCGCCGCCCCCCGGCGGCGGACGACGTCGCGGCGCGCCCCGCTCCCGCCGCGCCGAGCGCGGGTAGCCGCTTGCGCCGGGTCGCATCGATGTTATTCAGCGCCCATGAGGTCGATCGCGCTCGCCGCCGCCGTGTGCGCCGGCATCCTGACCCTCGCGCCGGCCTGTGACCGCGCGCCCCCCGTGCCCGAAACCTCCGATCCGACCGGCAAGGATCTGGTCGTCGGCGCCGTGGTCGCGGCCACCGAGAAGAGCGGAGGGATCCGCATCTACAAGATCGTCGAGATCGAAGACCTGCCCGCGCCGTTCGGAAGAGACCTGCACATGATCGCCTACGATCCCAAGGTGCAGACCTTCCAGGAGGCCGCGGAGCTCCGCCACAAGCGGAAGCTGACCGTCGCGAAGGACTACATGATGGTCCGCCTCGTTCACTTCATGCCGCGCGACCACCGGGTGATCAGCAACGAGCCGGTCACCGACGAGGAGCGGGCCCCGTACCTCCGCTCGGTCCAGAGCCGGCAGCGATAACGGCCATCCGTCGAGGGGAACGAGAGGGGAAACGACGCGCCGGCGCGCCCGCGGGGGAGCGGCGCGTCAGCGGATCGCGCGGAGCAGCTCGCCGAGCCGCGCGATCGCCTGGCTGTGCAGGCGGCTCGCCCAGCTCTTGCTGATCCCGAGATCCTGCGCGATCTGATCGAACCGCTCGTCGTCGAAGTAGTGGCGCTCGACGAGGGCGCGCTCGCGCTCGGGGAGCTCGCGCACGGCGTGCCGCACGGCCTGCGCGAGCTCGGCGGCGGAGGCGCGCTCCTCGGGGCTGTCGGCGGCGTCCGGGATTGCAGCGACGTCGCCCTGGGCCGAGAGCAGGCCGAGCGCCATCGCGGCCGCGTGCCCGGCGAGCAGGCCGCCGAGCCGCGCGGCGTAGTCCTCCTGCGTGGCCGGCGCGCCGGCGTCGTCGTCCACCCCCCGCCCCTCCGCGAACCGCGCCGACGCGGCCAGCGCGCTGGCCCGCGCCGCCGCAGATCGCCAGCGCGTCTCCCGCCGGATGCCGTCGAAGATCGCCCAGCGGATCTTCCGCTTGGCGTACGCCTCGAACGAGGATCGGCCTGGATCGTACGTCCGCACCACCTCGAGCAGCGCCGGATGCCCGAGCGCGACGAGGTCCTCGACCGGGATGCGGCGGCCCAGGCGGCGCGCGATGCGCTTCGCGACCAGCTGGAGCAGATCGAGCCCCTCGGCGAGCAGCCGGTCTTCCGGAGTGCGCACCGCTAGCCCGCCTTGGCGCGCCCCGCTGCGCCGAGCACCCCGAACGCCCGCTCGCCGCTCTCGTCGACCTCGCGCGGGTGCGCGCGCCGGAGCAGGCGGATCGCCTCCTCGTCGTGCAGCAAGACCTCCGCGAGCTGCTCGCGCATCCACGCGACCTCGTGCGCCGGCAGGCGACCCACGTAAGGCGCCACGGCGGCGTCGACCTGAGCGGCGATCCAGGGGTCGTCGAGGAGCGAAGGGTCCATGCGAGGGCGCATTATATCCGCATCGCGCGCGCCGTCATCCGGCGCACGCGACGCGGAGGCGTCACTTGGCCGGCGGCGGCGCGCCGAGGCAGGCCTCGAACGCCCTGACGCTCCGCGCGTCGAACGCGCACTTGAGCGACCTCGGATCCACGTGCTTGCCGACGTTCTGCTCGCACGACTGCGCGTACTGCTCCCCGAGGGTGGCCGCGACGGCGTCGATCCTCTTCTCGGTCTCGCCCCGCTGCTCCGGCGTCAGCTTGGCGCTCAGCGCCGCAACCTGCTCCGAGCGCGTGAGCACCGTGAGCTGCTTGCCGAGCTCGACGCAGTCGCCGTGCATGAGCGCGTAGTCGTCGGGCACCGAGTCGTCGCGCCGCGGCGCCGCCGGCGCGGCGGACGGCGTCGCCCGAGCGGGCTCCGCCTCCTGCGCCTCGGCGTCCAGGGCAGCCTCCGGCGCGGGCTCGGCCCCCTTCGCTGGCTCCTCCAGCCGCGCGGGCTCGGGCTGCTCGGCCGGAGGTGGCGGAGCCCCGCCGCACCCGAGCAGAAACATCGTCAGCGGACCCGTGATCAAGAAAAGAGCTCTCCCCATGCGATGAGGGTTGATCGGTTCGCGCCGTGCGTCCACGCCGCGCCGGGCGCCCTCGGCGCTGGTGCGCCTGTGACGCAGTGACGCAGTGACGCAGTGACGCATGTTCATCGGTCGAGCGGTCGCTCGTCTCGCCTTCCTCGAGGGTGCACGGGGAGGGTGCACGGGCCGCCTTGGCAGGCTCCGTGCAGGGCGCACCGAGGCGACAGGCCAGCCTTGCCGGCGACGTCGCCTGTCCGCGCGGAGGCGGGCCATGCGGTCGCTCTGGATTGTTCTCGTCCTGGTGCTCGGCTCGGCGCTGCTGCTTCAAGTGGTGGTGGCGTCCGATGGCCGCATCCCGTACGCGCGCTTCCGCTCGCTCGCGGAGAGCGGAGAGCTCGCCGAGGTCGAGATCCGGGACGGCGTGTACATCGGGCGAGCGGTGCCCGGCCTCGGCGCGAGCGCACCGCAGAGCTACCGCACGGGGCGCATCGAGCAGACCGAGAAGGATCTGCTCGCCGCCCTCGACCGGCGCGGAATCCCGTACACGCGCGCCGCGGACGAGCGAGGGCTGCTGCCGTACCTCTGGCTGGCGCTGCCCCTCACCGCGCTGCTCGCGATGGTCCACCTCGTGTCGCGCCGGTCGACGGCGGCGGGGAACGTCTCGGGCGCCGCGACCGCCTTTGGCAAGAACAAGGCGCGGCTCTACGAGGAGCGAGGGGCGGCGGTGACGTTCCGCGACGTCGCGGGCAGCGCCGAGGCGAAGGCCGAGCTCGGCGAGATCGTCGACTTCCTCAAGGCGCCCGAGCGCTACGAGAAGCTCGGCGGCCGGATGCCGCGGGGGGTGCTCCTCGTGGGGCCGCCCGGCACGGGCAAGACGCTGCTGGCCCGGGCGATCGCGGGAGAGGCGAGCGTCCCCTTCTTCAGCGCGTGCGGGTCGGAGTTCGTGGAGATGTTCGTCGGCGTCGGCGCCGCGCGCGTGCGCGATCTCTTCTCCCAGGCGCGCGAGAAGGGGACCTGCCTCGTGTTCATCGACGAGCTCGACGCGGTCGGCAAGGCCCGCGGCATCGGCGGCTCCGTCGGCGGCCACGACGAGCGCGAGCAGACGCTGAACCAGCTCCTGACCGAGATGGACGGGTTCGACGTGCGCGCGGCCATGGTCGTGATCGCCGCGACGAACCGCCCCGAGATCCTCGATCCGGCGCTCCTCCGGGCGGGGCGGTTCGATCGCCGGGTGCACGTCGATCGGCCCGATCTCGCCGAGCGGCGGGAGATCCTGGCGGTGCACGGGAGGAAGGTGGCGCTCGACGCGGATGTGGATCTCGACGCCGTGGCCGCGCAGACCGCGGGGCTCGTCGGGGCCGACCTCGCGAACATCGTCAACGAGGCGGCGCTGCTCGCGGCGCGGCGCAGGGCGGCCGCGGTGGGGCAGATCGACCTGGAGGCCGCGGTCGAGCGCGGGCTCGCGGGGCTCGAGCGGCGGGGCCGGCGGCTCGGCGCGCACGAGAGGCTCGTGGTCGCCTACCACGAGGTGGGGCACGCGCTGACGGCGACGCTGCTGCCCACACAGGACCCGGTGCGCAAGGTGTCCATCGTGCCGCGCGGGCCAGGGGCGCTCGGGTACACGATGCAGCTGCCGCGGGAGGACCGCTACCTGTGGAGCCGGCAGGAGATCCTCGACCGGCTGGTCGTGCTGCTCGGCGGGCGCGCCGCCGAGGCGGAGGCCGTCGGGGACCTGTCGACCGGCGCGCAGGACGACCTGCTCAACGCGACGGAGCTGGCGCGCCGCATGGTGCGCGAGCTCGGCATGGGCCAGGGGGTCGGGCTCTCGGCGCTGGAGCCGCGCCGGCCGCTGTCGTTCCTCGGCGAGCCGCGGGGCGCGCTCCCGCCCGGGGCGGGGCGGGAGTGCAGCGACGCCACCGCGCGCGAGATCGACGCGGAGGTCGCGCGGATCCTCTCGGACGCGGAGGCGCGGGCGCGCGCGATGATCTGCGGGCACCGCGCGACGCTCGAGCGCATCGCCGCGAGGCTCTACGAGGTCGAGACCCTGAGCGGCGACGAGCTCAGGGCGATGATGGCGCGAGGCGACGCGTGAACCGGGCGCTCAGTCGACGCTCCGCAGGGCGCGGGACAGATCGAAGCCCGCGGCGTCGTGGTGATAGACGACGCGGAGCACGCGGCCGCGGACGAGCTCGCGCGGCACCGCGCCCATCGCCCGGCTGTCGAGCGACGCGGCGCGGTTGTCGCCCATCACGAAGAGGTGGCCCGGCGGCACGACGACCGGCCCGAACGCCTCGAGATCGGGCTCGCCCGCCGCGTGCGTGACCGGGCCGAGGTGCTCGACCCGCGTGCCGTCCCCGAGCTCCTCGATCGCCTGCGCCGCGCCGTCGACGTACAGCACGCCGCGCCGGAGCATCACCGTCTGCCCGGGGAGCGCGATCACGCGCTTGACGAGGAGGGTCGAGCCGCCGCGCGGATCCGCGAAGAGCACCACGTCGCCGGCGCTCGGCCCGCTGCCCTCGAACAGGTAGCGATCCGTGAGCGGGACGCGGAGCCCGTAGGCGACCTTGTCGACCAGGATGCGATCGCCGGGGGCGATCGTCGGCCACATCGAGCCGGTGGGCACGTGGTACTGGTCCGCGAGGGTCGAGCGACCCAGCGTGAGGATCGCGAGGGCCGCGAGGACCTTGAGGAGGTTGCGGCCGAGCGGCGCGACGGTCTGGTAGGCGCGCCGCGCGAACGCGCGATCGGATCGGGGCATGAACACGCCGGCCTTGGCGGGCTCGAGGCACGCTGTCGCCGCCTCCGCCGCCGGCTCGGGGGAGCTCTGCTCGCTCATCGCTGGCGGGGCTAGCATCCGCGCCGGAGACAGGCCAGCTTCGCTGCATGCACGGCTGTACTTCGTCGACTGCATCATTCTCCCGAGCTCTGGGCCGCCTCACACTCTGCGGCTCAATGTCGCTTCATCCGGTATCGACAGGCGCCGCCATGCACCTCGCCGGCTACCGCGCGCTGGGGCTCGATTTTACCTATATCCCTTTTGCGGTGACCGATGTTGAGGGAGCGCTGCGCGGGATGCGGGCGCTCGGGATCCGCGGCCTCGGTGTGTCGATGCCCTACAAGCAGGCGGTAATTCCGTTGCTGGACGAGATCGATCCCATCGCCGCGCGGATCGGCGCGGTGAACACGATCGTCAACGACGGCGGGCGCCTCCGGGGGTACAATACCGACTGGATCGGCGCGGCGCGGGCGCTCGAGGAGGCGGCGCAGCTCGGGGGCGCGCGGGTGCTGCTCCTCGGCGCGGGGGGCGCGGCGCGCGCGGTCGCGTTCGGGCTCGCGGAGCGCGGCGCCCGCGTCACGATCGCGAACCGAGATCTGGAGAAGGCGCGGCAGCTCGCGGCGGCGGTCGGCGGGACGGCCGTGCCCCTCGACGAGCGGGCGCTCACGCCCGACCACGACGTCCTCGTCAACGCGACCTCGCGCGGCATGGCCGAGGTCGACCCGCGGAGCCCCGTCCCGGAGGAGGCGTTGCGGGAGGGTCTCCTGGTGATGGATATCGTGTACAAGCCGATGATCACGGCGCTCGTGGAGGCGGCGCGGCGGCGCGGGGCCACCGCCGTTCACGGCGGGAGGATGCTCCTCCACCAGGCGGCAGAGCAGTTCCGGCTGTACACCGGGCGCGAGCCGCCGCTCGACGCCATGGACGAAGCGCTCCGCGCTCAGCTCGGCTGATCCGCGCCGGCTCGCGCCGTCCGCGCGCCGGCGGGGACGGGCGGCGCGCGGCGAGCTCTGTTGTACGCCCGGCGCGCGGCGTCCGGAGCAATGGCCAAGCGCGAGCGCCACGCGTAGGCTTCTCCCGATGATCTCGTTTGAAATACGCGCAGCCGTGACCGGCGACGAGGAGCAGCTCCTCTATGTCGCGCGCCACCTGAACTCGGTCAACCTGCCGAACAACCGTGACGCAATCCACGAGATCGTCGCCGAGAGCCACCGGAGCTTCAGCGGGGCCATCCAGGACCCCCGCCTGCGCCAATACGTCTTCGTGCTCGTCGACCTGACGAAGGGCGACAGGGGCATGATCGTCGGCACGTCGATGATCATCGCGCAGCTCGGCCGGCGCGGCGTCCCGTACATCTATTTCGACGTGCTCGACGAGGAGAAGTACTCGGCCACGATCGACAAGCACTTCCACCATACCGTGCTGCGCATCGGCTACTCGTACAATGGACCGACGGAGATCGGCGGACTCGTGCTCATGCCGGACTACCGGCAGGGGCCCGAGCGGCTCGGCACGATGATCTCGTATGTTCGCTTCCTCTACATGGCCGCGCGGCCCGACCTGTTCCAGGAGGAGATCCTCGCGGAGCTGATGCCGCCGCTCGAGCCGGATGGAACAAGCCACCTCTGGGAAGCGCTGGGGCGCAAGTTCACCGACATGAGCTATGCCGAGGCGGACCTCCTCTCCAAGAAGAACAAGGAGTTCATCAAGGGGCTCTTCCCCGAGGGGACCCTCTACGCCTCGCTGCTGCCCGAGGACGCCCAGCGCGTGATCGGAAAGGTGGGGTCGCAGACCCGGGGCGTGGAGAAGCTCCTGCGCCGCATCGGCTTCCGCTACGCCCACAGGGTCGACCCGTTCGACGGCGGGCCGCACTTCACCGCCCGCATGGACGAGATCTCCCTCGTGAGCGACACCCGCCGGGCCAAGGCAGGCCGCCCGTTCGCGCCGAGCCCGTCGGACCCGAAGGGCATCGTCGCGCTCGAGCGCCCAGACGCCCCCTATTTCCGCGCGGTCGCCGCGCACTTCCGCGACGAGGGAGAGCGGGGCCTGGCGATCGCCGAGGACGCCTGGCGCCACCTCGCGCTGGAGCCCCGCGCGCCGATCTGGGTCCTGCCCATGCCGTGAGCGACGCCGCCGCGCGCTCCGACCGGGACGCGCAGACCAAGCGGGCCGGGCCGCCTTGCATTTCGACGATTCTGTTGCTACAGAATTAACAGAAGTTTTCGCGAGGGGCTCGGACGACCATGACCCTGGGATTGGACCTCGATTTCAGGCGCTGGCCCGCGCTGGAGCGGCTGGAGCGGAAGGAGCGCTGGCCCGGGACGGCGCAGCAGGCGGAGGGCGGCGCGGGGAGCGCGCCTGCGGCAGGGGGGCGGCCGGGCGCGGAGCCGGCGCTCTCGGAGCGGGAGCTGCGCGTCGCCGCCGCGCTCGCCGAGGCGGCGATGCCGCCCGGCCGCTTCCTCGAGGGCGCCGGCGCGGCGACCGCCGCCCGCCTCGCGGCCTTCCTGTCGACGATCCCACCGCACCTGGCGCAGGGGCTGCGCGCGGCGCTGTGGGCGATCGAGCTCGCGCCGGTGCCGACGCGGCTCAGGCCGCTGTCGGCGCTGCCGCTCGAGGAGCGGATGGAGGTGCTCCGCGGCTTCGAGCAGAGCCGGGCGCTGGCGCTGCGCTCGCTGCTCCGCGCCGTGCTCACGCCGCTCCGGTTCCTCCACTACGACCGGCCCGAGATGTTCGAGCACGTGGGCTGCCGCTACGAGCTGCCCACGGTGCGCGACGAGAGCCCCCGCTGGCTGGCGCAGGTGACGAACGGGCGCGAGGTCGAGGAGGACCTGGAGCTCGAGTGCGAGGTGCTCGTGATCGGCACCGGGGCCGGCGGCGCGGCCGCCGCCTACGAGCTCGCGTCGCGGGGGCACGCGGTCCTGATGCTGGAGGAGGGCGACTACCACCGCCGCTCGAGCTTCACCGGCCGGCCGGCGCGCGCGTACCGGGAGATGTACCGCGACCACGGGCTCGACATGGCGATCGGCAACGTGGGGATCCCGGTGTTCGCGGGGCGCGCCGTCGGAGGGAGCACCGTGATCAACTCCGGGACCTGCTACCGCGCGCCGGAGAGCACCTTCGCCTCCTGGCGGGACGGCGTGGGGCTGCCCGCGGAGTTCTCGTCCGAGGGGCTCGCGCCCTACTACGAGCGCGTCGAGCGGATGCTCCAGGTCGCCCCCGCCGATCCGCTGCACCTCGGGGCGATCGGGCCGATCATCCGGCGCGGCGCGGAGCGGCTCGGCCTCCAGCACGGGCCGCTCCAGCGCAACGCGCCGGACTGCGACGGACAGGGGATCTGCTGCTTCGGCTGCCCGACCGGGGCCAAGCGCTCGACCGACGTGAGCTACGTGCCCGAGGCGCTGAAGCGGGGCGCGCAGCTCATCACCGCGGCGCGCGTCAGGGCGATCGACGTCGTGGCGGGCCGCGCGCGCGGGGCGACGGCCGTGCTCGGCGGCGACACGAGGGCCGGCGGAGGCGGCCGCGCGGCCGGCGGCGCGAGGCGGCGGCGGCCGCGGCTCGTGGTCAAGGCGGAGGCCGTCGTGGTGGCCGGCGGCGCGCTGATGACGCCGCTCTTGCTGCGCCGGAGCGGGGCGTGCCTCTCGAGCGGCATGCTGGGGAAGAACCTGTCGATCCACCCGGCGTCCAAGGTGATGGCGCTCTTCGACGAGCGGGTCGACCAGTGGCGAGGCATCCCGCAGGGCTACCAGATCGATCACTTCGCCGACGAAGGGCTGATGTTCGAGGGCGGCTCGCTCCCGTTCGACGTCGCCGCGCTGGCCGTGCCGTGGACGGGGCGGCGCTACACCGAGCTCATGGAGCGGTACCCGCACCTCGCGACGTTCGGGTTCATGATCAAGGACACGAGCCGCGGCGAGGTGCGGCCCGGGCTCGGCGGCACGCCGCTCGTGCTCTACACGATGAACCCGGAGGACGTCGCGAGGATGCAGCGCGGGATCGAGCTGCTCTGCGAGGTGTTCCTGGCCGCGGGGGCGCGGCGCGTGCTGCCGCTCGTCGCCGGCTGCGACGAGGTGAACGGCCCGGAGGACCTCGAGCGGCTCAAGGGGCGGCAGATCAAGGCCGGGGACATCGACGTGGCCGCGTTCCACCCGCTCGGGACGTGCCGCATCGGCGTCGATCCGCGGTCGTCGTGCCTCGGGCCGGACCACCAGGCGCACGACGTCGCCGGGCTCTACGTGTGCGACGGGAGCGCGATCCCCTCGTCGCTCGGCGTGAACCCGCAGATGACCATCATGGCCATGTCGCTGCGCGCGGCCGAGCTCCTGAGCGAGCGGCTATCCGGCTGAGCCGCCGCGGTACCCGGCGGCCGCGGCGCGCTCGCTGCCGATGCGGTCGCTCTCGATGGCCCCGTCGCGCATCGTCACCACGCGCGGCATCGACTCGGCGAAGCTGAGGTTGTGCGTCACCACGACGACCGTGGTGCCGTGCTTGCGGTTCATCTCGAAGAACAGCTGGTGGATCGAGTCGCTCGTCGCGGTGTCGAGGTTCCCGGTCGGCTCGTCGGCGAGGAGCAGCTTCGGCGACAGGACGAGCGCGCGCGCCAGGGCCACCCGCTGCTGCTCGCCGCCCGACAGCTCGCCCGGCCGGTGCGTCGCGCGCGCGGCGAGCCCGACCTCGGCGAGCAGCGCGCGCGCGAGCGGCTCCATCTCGCGGCGGGTCTTCCCCTGGATGAGGCCGGGCATCATCACGTTCTCGACCGCGTTGAACTCGGGGAGCAGGTGGTGGAACTGGAAGACGAAGCCGATCATCCGGTTCCGGATCGCCGCGAGCCGCGAGCTCGGCATGCCGGTGAGCTCGTCGCTGCCGAGGCGGATGCGGCCGCTCGTCGGGAGGTCCAGCGTGCCGATGCAGTGGAGGAACGTGCTCTTGCCGGCCCCGGAGGGGCCCACGAACGCCACGACCTCGCCCTGGTTGATCACGATATCGATGCCGCAGAGCACGTGGAGCTCGCGCCCCATGTGAACGAACGTCTTGCGGAGATCTTCGACGACGACGAGCGGAGTGGACATGGAGGGGTTTACTCGTAGCGGAGCCCGTCGACCGGAGAGAGCTTCGAGGCGGCGCGGGCCGGGTAGAGGGTGGCGATCGTGCAGATGAGCAGCGCCGCGACCGCGACTATCGCATAGTCGGAGCCGTTCACGTTCACGGGCAGCCGGTCGATGTAATAGACGTCCGGATCGAGCCGGACGCCGAACCAGGACAGGCCCGTGCAGACCGCCAGCGCGGTGCCGACACCGTAGACGGTGCCGATCGCGCCGATGATGACGCCCTCGAGCATGAACACGCGCATCACCGCGCTGTCCGAGGCCCCGAGCGCCTTCAGGACGGCGATCTCCTTGCCCTTCTCCGTCACCATGAGGAGCAGCGTGCAGACGATGCAGAAGCTCGCGACCGCGATGGCGATGGACAGGATGATGAACGTCGCGATCTTCTCCAGCTTGAGCGCGCTGAAGAGGCTCTTGTTGCTCTCGATCCAGTCGCGGACGCGGAGCTGCGGGGGCGGCTTGCCGCCCTCGGGCGCCTCGTCGAGCGCGGCGCTCGCGGCGACCGCCGCCTCGACGGCCGGGCGGACATCCTGCACCCGCTCGGGATCCGGGATCCGGATGTCGATGTGGGTGATCTTGTCCTCGAGGCCGAAGAACTTCTGCGCCTCGTCGAGCAAGACGTACGCGTGCGAGACGTCGTACTCGTACATGCCGCTGTAGAAGATCCCCGCGACGCGGAACTTGCGGGAGCGCGGCATCACGCCGGTGGGACCGAGCTCGCCCACCGGCGAGAGGAGGGTCACCTCGTCCCCGACGAGCACGTGGAGCGACTTCGCGAGCTCGCGGCCGATGACGACGCCCGGGTACACGCGCGTCTGCCGCTTCAGGTAGTCGCGCACCGACGGGTCGACGTCCGGCGGCTGGCGGAAGTCGGGCCCCTTGAAGTACGGCTCCCCGCCCGGGCCCCGGCCGATGATCTCCTCCGGCGGCAGGCTCGTCAGCTTCTCGGGATCGCGCAGGTAGTCGAAACTGCCGACCTCGATGTTCTTCTTGAGATCGATGACCTGCCCGATCGTGTCCGGATCGATGCCGCGGACGATGGCGCCGGCGGTGTTCGAGGCGCTGGAGCCCATCGCCTCGCCGGCCGCGACCGGCGTCGCCGCGCCCCCGTAAGGAGCGAGCGCGACGCGCACCTTGGTGAGCTTGTCGTCCCAGTTGCCGAAGCCGCCGGGCCGGGTGGCGTCGACGACCATGTGCGCGTTGTTGCCGAGGATCTTGCGCTTCAGGTCGGCGCCGAAGCCGCCCATGATGCTCGTCACCGAGCACAGGGAGCACGAGCTGACGGCGACCCCGGCCATCGACAGGACCGAGATGACCGTGAGAAAGCCGCTCTTCGAGGCGCGCACGTGGCGCGCGCCCACGTGGGGCACGAAGCTCCGGCGCTCGAGCGCGTCGAGGGCGAGCGGCAGGAGCGCCGACAGCACGAAGAACAGGAAGACCGTGCTGGAGACGAGCGCGGCGAAGCGGATGATCTGATCGGTGGGGTTGTGCGACGCGAACCGCCCGACGGGCATCCTGGCCGTGAGCGCCGCGGTGACGGCGAACGTCACGCCCACGAGCGCGCCCCACCACCAGCCGAGCGCGCGGTAGAGCCCCTTGCGGACGGGGCGGGTCCCGGCGATCGCGTAGCCCACGCCCGCGGCGATCAGAACCCCGGCGAGGAGCCATTTCAGGGTCGGATGGAGCGGAAGGACCGCGAGCCAGACGACGGCCACCGCGAGCGCGGCCACGAGGCAGATCACGCCCAGCGCCCTGACGAACGCGCGGACCTTGGGCCCTCGCGCGCCGAACACCCGCCAGCCGAGGCCGGTCGCGGTCACGAGCAGCAAGGCGACGCCCGCCCCGGCCAGCGCGCCGAGGGCGCCGCCGATCATCTCGGGGTTGCTGGCGACGACCACGCCGACGAGCCCGAGGGCCTTCGCGCCCCCGCCGGACGTGACGAGCGTGAGCGCCAGCAGGCCGCCGCCCGCGAGCGCGAGCACGAGCCCGACGCGGGCGACGACGGGGCGCCGCGGCTCCAGCTCGCCCTTCTTGTCGAAGCGGGTGTAGCCGCGCCAGGCGAGCAAGAGGACACCCAGCGCGACGGCGGCGAGCAGCGCGGCCTGCAGGGGTCGGGAGAGCTCGATCACGCGTCGGTCTCGGGGCGGAGGAGGGGGAACAGGATGACGTCGCGGATGGATGTCGCGCCGGTGAGGAGCATCGCCAGGCGATCGATCCCCATGCCGAAGCCCGCCGTCGGCGGGAGGCCGTGCTCCAGGGCGCGGACGTAGTCGGCGTCGTAATCCATCGCCTCCTCCTCGCCCCGCGACTTCTTGGCGACCTGCGCGCGGAAGCGCGCGTCCTGGTCCTCGGGGTCGTTGAGCTCGCTGAAGGCGTTGCAGAGCTCGCGGCCCTCGATGAAGAGCTCGAAGCGGTCGACCAGCGAGGGATCGCTGTCCTTCTTGCGCGCGAGCGGGGAGACCTCGAAGGGATAGTCGATGATGAAGACGGGGACGCTCTTGTCGCCCGCCTCGGTGCGGTAGTCCTTCGTGAGGAACGGCTCGACGACGTACTCGTAGGCGCAGAAGACGAGCTCGCCGGGCGACTCGCACTTCTTCGCGCCCGCGCGGAAGTTCGTCCAGTCGATCTCGCGCCCGCTCGCCTTGGCGGCCTTCGCCCACTCCTTGATCGGCGCGTCGTCCGCGGCGACGCGCTGCGGGACGTCGGCGGGGAGCCCCGCCTTGGCCAGGGCGCGGGCGAGCCCCTCGGCCATGGGGACGCGCGCGAAGCGCTCGAGCGAGAACGCGCGCTGGGAGGCCCAGGCCGCGTGCTCGGCCGGGAGCCGCTCGGCGAGGCGGGCGTCGACGTGGCGGAGCATCGCCTCGGTCGCGTCCATCAGGGTCTCGTACGTCGCGTACGCCTGGTAGTACTCGAGCATCGTGAACTCGGGGTTGTGCCGCGTCGACAGCCCCTCGTTCCGGTAGCAGCGCGCGATCTCGTAGACGCGCTCGAAGCCGCCGACCACGAGCCGCTTCAGGAAGAGCTCGGGCGCGATGCGCATGAAGAGCTCGAGATCGAGCGCGTTGTGGTGGGTCTTGAACGGCTTCGCGGCCGCGCCGCCGACGAGCGTGTGCATCGTCGGGGTCTCGACCTCGAGGAAGCCGCGCGCGTCGAGGAACTCGCGCAGCGCGGCGACGATCGCGCTGCGGGCGCGGAAGACCCCCGCCACGTGCGGGTTGGCCACGAGGTCGACGTACCGCATGCGGTAGCGCGACTCGACGTCCTTGAAGCTCGTCTTGGTCGGCAGCGGGCGGTAGGCCTTCGTGAGCAGCCGGAGGCGCTCTGCGCGGATCGAGAGCTCCCCCTTCTGCGTGGCCATCGCGACGCCGTGGGCCTCGACGAAGTCGCCGAGATCGATGTCCTCCAGCCGCTCGAAATCGGCGAGGCCCCCCTGCTCGCAGTAGAGCTGGAGCTCGCCGGTCCGATCGCGCAGCCGTACGAAGGTGACGCCGCCGAACGAGCGCACGAAGAGGACCCGGCCCGCGACGCGGAACGGGATCGGCTCGACGCGCGCCGGGTCGTAGCGGTCCACCGTCGGCGCGGCGGGCCGGTCCGGCGCCGCGCCCTCCGGCCTGGGCTCGGCCGCGGCCCGCGCCGCGTCGAAGCGGGCGCGGACGGCGGCGAGCTCGGTGAGCGGCTCGCCCGTCGTGACGTCGTTGGCGAACGGGTTCTCGCCGCGGGCGCGGAGGCGGGCCGCCTTCCCCTTGCGGGTGGCGATCAGCGTCTCCTCGGCGCGCGCGGCCTCGGCGGCCTCTTTCGCTAGCCGCTCGCTCTTCTTGTCGTTCGGTCGGTCTTTTTGCTGGCTCACGGAGCGTCGTCCTCCGCGACCGAGCCGCCCTTCCTGAGCGAGCCGCCGGCCGCGGCGAGCAGATAGGCCTCGATGAAGCCCTCGAGATCGCCGTCGAGGACGGCGTCCACGTCGGTGGCGTCGGTGGAGGTGCGGACGTCCTTGACGAGCCGGTAGGGCGCGAGGACGTAATTCCTGATCTGGCTGCCGAAGTTGATGGCGCTCTTCGCGGCGTTGTAGGCCTGGACCTCGGCCTCCCGCTTCTGGAGCTCCATCTCGTACAGCTTGGCCTTGAGGACCTTCATCGCCATCGCGCGGTTCTGGTGCTGGCTGCGCTCGGCGCGGCAGACGATGTTGAGGCCGGTCGGGATGTGGCGCAGGCGAACGGCGGTCTCGACCTTGTTCACGTTCTGCCCGCCCTTGCCGCCGGCGCGCATCGTCGTGATCTCGATGTCCTTCTCGTTGACCTGGATGTTGATCTCGTCGTCGCTGTCCGGGGTGACCTCGACGGCGGCGAACGCGGTCTGGCGCGTGTGATCGGCGTTGAACGGGCTCATCCGCACCAGGCGATGGACCCCTGCCTCGGAGCGCAGGTACCCATAGGCGGCGTCGCCGGTCACCGTGAAGGTCACGGCGTCGATCCCGGCCTCGTCGCCGTCCTGGTAGTCGATGATCTCCGTCTTGTAGCCCCGGCGCTCGCAGAAGCGCAGGTACATGCGGAGGAGCATGGACGCCCAGTCCTTCGCGTCGGTGCCGCCGGCGCCCGGGTGGATGCTGACGATGGCGTTGCCGCGGTCGGCGGGGCCGGACAGCATGCGATCGAGCTCGGCCTTCCGCAGGCGCGCGGCGATGGCGTCGGCCTGCGCGTCGGCGTCGGCGATGACGCCCTCGTCGCCCTCGGCGGCGCCGAGCTCGAGGTACTCCGAGAGATCCTCGATCTCGCGGCCGAGCTTCTGCGCCATCTCGAGCTTCGACTCGACCTGGGCGCGCTTGCGGAGGACGGCTTGGGCTTTTTCCTGATCGTTCCAGAACCCGGACGACAGCGTCGTCTGGGTCAGGTCCTGGAGCATCCGTTCGAGCTTAGGGACGTCAAAGATGCCCCCTTAGCGCCTCAAAGCGCCGTTTGATGTCCAGGACTTTCTCGCGGGTCTCGGAGAGCATGGCCGGGGATCTATTCGATCTGGGCGGCGATCGCCAGGAGAGACCGCCCCGCGCGCGGCGGCCGCGGCGGCCCGCGCCGCGGCCGCCGGCGGCTCAAGCCGGGGTCGGCCCGGGGACAGGCCGCTGGAAGGCCCGACGGATCGCGGGCCACGATCGCCGAGATCTCCTCGCTCGGCGCGAGCCCGCCACCACGTCTCGGATCGTCCTCAGGGAGATCGGCGGAGGCGCCGCCGGGCTGCTCAGCGCACCGTCGAGGTAACGGCCCAGGAGCTCGGTCAGCGCCACGGCGGTGATCGCGTTGGAGAAGAGACCGGCGACCGGGACGAGGCCGAGCGTGAAGTTGGCGAAGAGCCGCACAGCCGCTCCGCCCCAGATGATCTTGCTCACCTGAAGCCACGGAGCCCGGAGGAGCGGCACGCCCCGCGCCCGCGTCAGCGACACGGAAAAGCAGTAATGGATGGGAACCACGATCAGCTCGTCTGCGCCGGGAATGGGCTGCGTGACGAAGCTCACCACCGCCGTGATGGCGGAATACTTGTTGGTCAGTCGGCGGATCTTCGGTTCCATCGACAATATATACGGCGCGGCGTTGGCCACCGGGAGGCCGGACGAGCCCGCTGGGCCCTGCCCGCGACGCGCGAAGTCGAGGACGAACCGCGCTCGACCGGGGCGCAGCGCGGGAGTCGCCGCGGCCCCGATCGCGGGTCTCGGCGCTCTGTACGAGCGCGCGGCGAAGCGAGATCTCCCCGGAGCAACTCTGCAGATCGGCGGTTCGAGCCAGCGCGAGCCGCGGGGAGCCCGATCCCCGCTCTCCCCTGGAAGGCGGCGTCTCCAGCGCCGCCGGCGCTACGGATCGAGCCCTTCCCTGCAGGCGGCCCTGAGCTCGGCGAGCGCGGCGACGAGCGACTCCCGCTCGCTGCGCCACGCCGGCGACGCGTCCTCGGCGTCGCGCTGGCGGAGGTGCTCGCGGGCCTCGTCCCAGAGCGGGCGCGACGGCTCCAGCGGGGGCACGCGCCGGCGCACGGCGTCCGTCAGGCGGAGCACGCGCTCGACGCGGGACAGCGCCTCGCCGAGCGGCACCTCGCCCGCGTTGCAGCGCCGGAGCAGGCCGCACTCGTAGCTGCTGCACACGGAGAAGCGCGTCTCGTAGACGGTGCACTTCCGGTCGCGGTGGCACGGGCACGGCAGCCTGAAGGCGTCGTGGTACTGGTTGCACGCGAGCGGCAGGCGCAGCTTCTCGGCGAGCGGGAGCTCGTGCTCCTCGAGCGGCGCGACGTCGAAGAGCAGCCCCGTGCAGCACAAGCCACACGCGGTGCACAGGTCCGAGCCGCTCGGCCGCGCCTCGGGGATCTCGCTCGCCGGGGGAGAGCTCACCCGCCTCGATTGGCACGCGCGCGGCCGCGCGTCGAGCCGATCGAGGCGAGCGCGACTCAGCGCAGCGCCCCGTCCTCCGCGCCCTCGAGGACGATCTCGCGCAGGTGATCGAGCCCGACCGAGCCCGAGCCGATCATCTTGGCGTGAAACGCCTTCAGATCGAAGGCCTCGCCCTGCCGGCGCCGCAGCTCCTCGCGCAGCTCCAGGACGACCCGCTCGCCGACCTTGTACGAGATCGCCTGCCCCGGCCAGCCGAGATAGCGCGTCGCCTCGCTGTGCGCGAGATCCAGCGCGAGGAAGGCGCGCCGGTGGAGGTACTCGACCGCGATCTCGTAGCTCCACGGCTCCCCGGCGTGGAGCGGGGCGTGCCGGGGGATCGGCAGGTCGAGGTGCATGCCGATGTCGAGGACGACGCGGTAGGCGCGCGTGAGCTTGCCCGCGAGCATCCCGAGCACGTAGTCGGGGCGCTCGAAGTAGCCGAGCTCGTACATCAGCTGCTCGGCGTAGAGCGCCCACCCCTCGGCGAAGCCGGAGCACGTCACCAGGAAGCGGTGGAGCCGGCTCAGCCGGTCCTCGAGGTGCACCTGGAGCGCGCACTGCAGGTGATGGCCGGGGAAGCCCTCGTGGTACGCCGTGGTGATCTCCTCGTAGAGCGGGAACCGCTGCTTGTCGCCGGCGGCGTACCAGACGGTGCCGGGCCGCTTGAAGCCGTCGCTCGGGGGCATGTAGTACGCGCCGAGCGCGCCGCCCGGCGGCGCCAGCTTCACCTCGATGTGGCGGATGGGCTCGGGGATGTCGAAATGGACGCCGTCGAGCTCGGCGAGCGCCTTCCGCTGGCGCTCGGACATGAGGCGGAGAAACTCGTCGGCGCTGTGCGCGCACCGGGCGGGCTCGGTCATGAGCAGCTCGATCACGTCGGGCAGCGACGCGCCGGGGAGGATCTCGCCGGCGAGGCGCGCCATCCGGGCCTCGATGTCGTGCACCTCGGACCACCCCCAGGCGTAGGTCTCGATCGGATCGATGGTCGCGCCGAGGAAGCGGCGCGCCATGCGCAGATAACGCTCCTCGCCCACGGCGTCCGCGGCGCGCGCGCTCGGCAGGTACGTCTGCTCCAGGAAATCGGCGAACGCGCCGAACGCGGCGCGCGCCCGCGCGACGCCGGCGGCGAGGCGCGCGCGGCCGGCGTCCGTGGCGCAGCCGGACGCCTCGTAGGCGGCGGGCAGCGTGAGGAAGAACGACGCCTCGCCGACCTGGTAGCGCGCCTGCTCGATGACGGCGCGCACCTGGCGGCGCGCGACGACCTGGCCCGTTCGGCGCCCCTCCTCCAGCGACGCCCGGTAGCCGTCGAAGGCCCGCGGGAGCCCCTCCAGGCGCGACGCGATGGCGTCCCAGCCGGCCGCGCTGCGCACGTCCATGAGGTCGAAGACCACCCGGAGGTGCTGGAACGCCGACTCGATGTTGTTGAGGTCGCGCAGGTGCTCGCCGTGACGGAAATCGTCGAGCCGCTCGTCCAGGTGATCGGCCATCACACGGCGTGCGAGGCGGCCCCACCGCGCCTCCGGCCCGCGACCCGGGGGCGGCAGCGCCCGGAGCCTCTCCTCGAAGGACGCGACGGTCGAGGCCCAGGACGCGGCGCCGCTCGGGCTCCAGTCGTTCCAGGCGCCGTCGTCGCACGGGATGCCCGCCAGGGTGGCGTGGGCAGGACATTGTGCGGCGAAGGTTGCGACGAACTCGTCGCTGAGGGCGAAGATAGGATCGCGCGCGTCGTGGTCTTGGCTCACCGCGACAGCATAGGCGGCCGCGCCCGGAATTTCTTCGTGCACGCGGGACGACCCGTCGGGTCTTCGTTACGCTTGCGGAGAGAGGCCGCTCACGGGGCGGCCCCGGGGAGCGACATGAACCACCGCAGCCTGAAAGGCGAGCTCCACGACGACGACGAGCGCCCGAGCGCCGCCCCTCTCTCGCGTCCCCGGCCGCGGCGGTCCCGCTGGCCGCGCCTCTCCGGGCTCCTCGCCGCGGCGGCGCTCGCGGCGCTCGGCTGCGCCGGCTCAGCAGGCCGCCCGGCGAGCTCGGCGCCCCCGCCCGCCGCGATGACGCCGGCCCAGATCGCGGCGCGCGCCACGCCCGCGGTCGTGACGATCCGCGGCGACGGCTCGCTGGGGGCGGGCTTCCTCGTCCGCGAGGACGGCTGGATCGCGACGAACTTCCACGTCATCGCCGGCATCCCGGATCTCAAGGTCGTCCTCTGGGACCAGAGCGAGCACCCGGTGCTCGAGGTGCTCGCGTTCGACGAGGACCGGGATCTCGCGATCGTCCGGATCCACGCGCCGCGGAAGCTCCCGCTGCTGCCCCTGGGCGACAGCCGCGCGGTGCGCCCGGGCGATCCCGTGGTCGCGATCGGGCATCCGCTCGGCCTCGCGGACACCGTGTCGAACGGCCTCGTGAGCGCGGTCCGCGTGGTCGATCCCGCGCTGACGCTGCTGCAGATCTCCGCGCCGATCGCGCCGGGCTCCTCGGGCGGGCCGCTGTTCAACGAGCGCGGCGAGGTGATCGGCGTCGCCGCCGCGGTGGCGACGCAGGGGCAGAACCTCAACTTCGGCGTGCCCGCCGACTACCTCAAGCTGCTGCTCGTGCGCCCCGACCCGGTCCCGCTCTCGACGTTCGCGGCCGAGACGGCCGACGACGAGCAGGCGCTGCCGGCGGTCAAGCGCTCGGTGCCCCACCACGCGATCGCGATCCTCCGCGGCTGCACCGAGGGGGATCTCCTCGTGCTGGCGCGGACGATGGACGGCGCCATCCAGGTCGGCTCGCCGCTCTACAACCAGGGGGATTTCGCGTCCTGCTATCACATCTACGAGGGCGCCTCGCTCGACATGGAGCGCCGGCTCGGCCCCTCGTGCCGGGGCCCGCGGCAGGCGCTCGCCGAGGGCCGCCGCAAGGCCGCCGGGCTCGACGACAACGCCGCGCAGGCCTGGGCGATGCGCGACGCGTTCGACGGTCTCTTGGATGTGATCCTGCGCAAGGTGCACGGCGACATGCAGTGACCGGCGCGTCGCGGGGAGCGCCGCGCGGGGTGGCGGCGCCGCGTCGCGGCAGCGACGGGGGCCGGGCGCGGCGCGCCGCGGCCCCCGAGCGCCGCCAGGCAGTGCGGCTAGTCGAGGTGCGCCCCCACCGGCCGGCCGCCCTCGTGCGCGATCGCGGCGCGCGCCGCGGCGCCGTGATGGCCCGCCGCGACGACCCCGTCGCCCGCCGGAGCGACGCCGCCCTCCCCCGCCCCGCGGGGCGCTTCCGGATCGTCGTTGCCCCGCATGAAGGGCAGGACCCGCTTCAGCCACGACGAGACGTCGTCGAAGAGCGAGTAGGCGACCGGGGTCGCGAGCAGCGTCAGCAGGAGCGCCATCGTCTGCCCGCCGATGATCACGAACCCGGTCGCGCGGTTGGTCCCCGAGCCCGCGCCGCTCGAGGCGACGAGCGGGATCATGCCGGCCACGAACGCGAGCGTGGTCATCAGGATGGGCCGGAGCCGGTCGCGGTTCGCCTCCAGGATCGCCTGCGCGCGCGGCAAGCCGTGCTCGCGCAGCTTGATCGTGTGATCGATCTGGAGGATCGAGTTCTTCTTCACGACGCCGAACAGCACGACGATGCCGAGCAGCGAGAAGATATTGAGCGACTGCCGGAAGATGATGACCGAGATGAACGCGAACGGCACCGTCAGCGGCAGCGACAGGAGGATCGTGATCGGGTGCAGCCACGACTCGAACTGCGCTGCGAGCACGAGGTACATGAAGACGAACGACAGGAGCAGCGCGACCAGGAAGCTCTTCATCATCTTGGCGAGCTCCTTCGACGCGCCGACGGGGCCGGCGGAGTAGCCGGGCGCCAGGTTCATCTGCGCCACCGCCTTGTCGAGCTCCTGGACGACCGTCTGCTGCGAGTAGCCGGCCTCGAGGTTGGCCATCAGCATGACCTGCCGCTGGCGGTTGTACCGCTCGATGCGCGACGGGCCCGTCCCCTCGTTGAACGTGACCACGTTGTCGAGCGTGACCGCGCCGAGCTTGGTCGACGGCACCGTGATCTTCGCGAGGCCCTCCTTGTCGGAGCGGAAGCTCGGCAGCGCGCGCGCGCGCACCTCGTACTGCTCCCCGCCCTCGTTGTAGGTCGACACCTTGTACCCGCCGACCAGGAGGCGCAGGGTGCTGGCCACGTCGCCGACCTGGACGCCGAGATCGGCGGCCTTCTTGCGGTCGATCTCCACCCGGATCTCCGGCTTGCCGACGAGCAGCGACGTGTCCGGATCCACGACGCCCGGCATCGCCTTGAGCTTCTGGAGCAGCGCGTCGGAGTACTGGCCGATCTTCTGGAGGTCGGGGCCCTGCACCTGGTACGCGATCTGCGCGCTCTGGCCGCCGGAGAACGCGGGCACGACGCCGATGCTCGCCCGGAGCTTCTCCGCGTCGAACTTCGGCTGGAGCTCGCGCCGGGCCCGGTCGATGAGGTCCTGCTGCGACAGCTCGCGCTCGCTCACGGGCTTGAGCTTCACGTAGATGTTGGCGAGGTTCGGCGTCTTCTGCGGATCGTCGCCGATCGTCGTCAGCGTGTAGCTCACGCCCGGGAGCTTCTCGATGTCCGAGGCGAGCCGCGTGGCGATGACGCGCGTCCCGTCGAGGCTCACGCCCTCGGGCGCGCGCATGGTGACCTGGAACTGCGACTCGTCCTCGACCGGGAGGAAGTTGAACTTCGCGAGGCCCCCGAGGACCGGGATCGAGAACAGGGCCAGGAACGAGGCGAGCACGATCACCCAGCGGTGCGCCATCGACCAGCGGAGGAGCGACATGTAGCCGCGCTCGATCGGCCCGTAGAAGCGCGACTCCTTGGAGCTGTGGGAGGCGTCCTTGTTCGGCTTCTTCAGCCACCGCGCCGACAGCATCGGCGTCAGGGTGAAGCTCACGATCAGCGAGACCAGGATCGAGAACGCCATGGTGAGGCCGAACGAGTTCAGGAAGCGGCCGACGATGCCGCTCATGAACGCGACGGGGAGGAACACCGCGACCAGCGAGAGCGTCGTCGCGAGCACCGCGGGGCCGATCTCCCGCGTGCCCTGGAGCGCCGCCTCCCACGGGCTCGCGCCCTTCTCCTCGATCCAGCGGTAGCAGTTCTCGAGGACGACGATCGCGTCGTCGATCACGATGCCGACCGCCAGCGTCAGGGCGAGGAGCGTGATCCCGTTGAGCGTGAAGCCCGCCACCCTCATCAGGGCGAACGTGGAGATGATGCTCGTCGGGATCGCGATCGCGGAGATCATCGTGCTGCGCGCGTTCGCGAGGAACAGCGCGACGATGATCGCGGCGAGCAGCGCGCCGAGCACGAGGTGCTCCTTGACGGCGTTGACCGAGTTCTTGATGAACTCCGATTGATCGCGCGCGATGACGATCTGGTAGCCCGGCGGGAGGCGCTTCTCGACGTCGCTGATCCGCGCCTTCAGGCCGTCGATGACCTCGACGGTGTTCGTCCCGCTCTGCTTGCGGATGCTGAGGAGCACGGCGGGGTCGAGCCCGCGGAAGCCGGCGGACTCCGGCTCCGCCATGCCGTCCTGGACCTCGGCGACGTCGCCGAGCCGGACGGAGTAGCCGTCGCGGTTCGCGAGCACGATGTCCGCCATCTGCTCGACCGACTGCACGCGGCCGCGCGTCCGCAGGGTGAGCGCCCTGCCCCCTTGCTCGATCCGGCCGGCGGGGATCTCGACGTTCTGGCTCGCCAGCGCCTGGGCCACCACGCCGCCCGTCAGCGAGTACTTCTCGAGCTTCTCCGGATCGATCCAGATGTTGATCTGGCGGCTGCGGCCGCCGATGACCAGCACCTGGCCGACGCCGGCGAGCGACTCCAGCTCGCGCCGCAGCGTCTTGTCGGCGAACTCGGTCACCTCGCGGACGCTCGCCTTCGGCGACGAGACGGCGAGCGTGAGGATCGGGGCGGCGTCCGGATCCAGCTTGCCCACGACCGGCGGATCGATGCCCTCGGGGAGCTCCGCGAGGATGCCCTCGACCTTGTCGCGCACCTCCTGCGCGGCCACGTCGACGTCCTTCTCGAGCTGGAAGGAGATCATGACCTGGCTGAGCCCCTCGACCGACGCGGAGCGCAGCTCGTCGATGCCGCTGATCGTGTTGACCGCCGACTCGATCTTGTCGGAGATCTCCGTCTCCACCTCCTCGGGCGCCGCGCCGGGGAGGACCGTCGTCACGACGATGAACGGGAACTCGACCTTGGGGAACCGGTCCACGCCGAGGCCGAAGTAGGAGAACGCCCCGAGCACCGTCAGGAGCAGGACGATCACCGACGCGAACACCGGCCTACGGATGCAGATTGCCGCGAGCCATTGCATGGTCGCTACCTTTCTTCAGTAATGAGACGCGCGGTGCGCTCGGCTCACTGCGCCGCCGCGATCTCGATGCCGTCCGCCAGCTCGCTCACGTTGTCGATCGCGACCTCTTCCCCGTCGGCGACCGGGCCGATCACCTCGACGAGGCCGTCGACCTTGCGCCCGGTCTTGACCAGCCGCTCCGTCACGCGATCGCCGGACCTCACGAACACGCGCGCGCTCGTCCCGGAGGTGCCGATCGCCGCCTCGGGCACGAGGAGCGCCGTTTTTGACTCGCCGGTCAGCGCCAGCTGACCCTGCGCGAAGAGGCCGGGCCGGAGCTTCCCCTCGCTGTTGTCGAACTCGGCCTCGACGGGCAGCGTGCGCGAGGAGGCCTTGAGGCTCGCGCCGATGCGCTTCACGACGCCCGGGAACGTGCGATTGGGGAAGGCGGCGACCGAGATGCGGACCGGCTTGCCGATCTCGATGCTCGCGATGTCCGCCTCGGGCACGTCGATGCGGAGCCGCAGCGGGTTGTCGCGGACCACGACCGCCACCACGCGGCCCGGGCTCGCGAACTCGCCGACGCTGATCCGCTTCTCGGCGACGGCGCCGTCGAACGGCGCGCGCACCGTCGTGTCGGACACCGACTTCGACGCGAGCCCCGCCTGCGCCTGCGCCGACGAGAGCGCGGCGACGGTCGCGCGGATGCCGTTGACCGCGGCCTCGTACTGCGCGGTCGCGTTCTGCGCCTGCGTGCGCGCCGCGTCCCAGGTCGACTGGGCGACGGCGCCCTGATCGAAGAGCTGCTTCACGCGCTCGGCCTCGGCCTTCGCGAGCTCCATGCTCTGCTTCGCGGCCCGGACCTCCGGCACCTGGTCGGGATCGATGTCCTTCGGCGACGCGCCCTGCTGCAGCGCGAGCTTGGCCCGGGCCTGCGCCACGGCGGCGGAGGCCGCCTGCGACTGGAGCGCCAGGTTGCGCGCGTCGAGCACGACCAGCGGGTCGCCCTTCTTGACCCGGGAGCCCACGTCGACCTCGACGCTCACGACCGAGCCGGCGACCTGCGTCGCCACCTCGCTGCTCTCGTCGGCGACGAGCGTGCCGCTGATGTCGAGCGTCTGCGGGAGCGCGCGCGTGGCCACCTTCCCGAAGCGCACGGCGGGCTTCTCGCGAGGCGCGGCGGTGTCGCGCGCGGGCGCGGGCTTCGCCTCCGCGTCCGGGCGCTTGCAGGCGGTCAGCGTGGTCGCCGCGAGCGCAGCGAGGAGCGCCGCGACGACGGCGGCGCGGGAGTGATTCGAGGCGGCGCTACGAGCGCCGAAAACCCGTCGAGCGATACGGCGCTCGGGTCCGCAAGGAGGATGTGTCATGGGGAGTCCGCCCGGTTCTTTGCCAGCGCCTGCCGGTGCGGTCCAGGAGCAAAGCTGGCGGGCACCACAGTAGGGTGCTGACCGGCCGGTCATCAAGGGGGTGCTCCGGCCAATGTCTCCGTCCCTCTCGCACTTTATGCCGCCATGGCCGAGGAAAACGTGCTGCGCGCCGCGCGCGGGGTTGCTCCGGCCGACGATCGGCAATGAAACCGAGCGGTGAATCGCCGGTCATCGTCCGGAAAGGCGGCGCCGGAACGGTGAGCCGCCGCGCGAATGCGCGCTCCTCAGCGCCGCGCGCCACGGCCTCCGCGGGGCGCAAGAGTGCTGCGCTTCGGAGCAAGCCGCCAGCGGTCGCGACAAATTCCGCCATAGAACATTTCAGCGAAGGCGCATTCCCGTGTGTGTGTATTCGCGATGCTGAAAGCGGTTCAGCGCCTGACCTCCGGAGGTGTCCGGAGACGGGGCAGCGCCGTGGAGACGCCGCTCATCGCCACGGGTCGAAGGCGTCCTGGAGCGCAGGGCCCGAGAGCTCGGCGAGGAACGGGTCGAGCGCGCAGAGCGCGTCGAGCCAGGCGACGTCGGCGGGAGCGGCCGAGGGCTCCTGGGCGAGGCCCGCGAGCCGGCGGGCGCGGGCCGCGTGGGCGCGGGTGCGCGCCTCCGCGTAGGGGACCATGTCGCCGGCGGACATCATGAACGCCCAGTCGCTCGACTGGAGGAGGAGGAGCTCGCGGATCGCCTGGTCCAGCGCGCGGCCGGGCAGGCCGCCCGCGCCGCGGCAGCGCGAGAGCGCCCGCTGCACCGCGCGCTCGGCGTGATGGGCGTGCCGCCACAGGCGCGCCGCGCTCGGGCCGGTCCAGAACGCGCCGAAGCCGCCTTCGCCCCACGTGGACGCAGCGGGCGCGACGACCTCCGTGGGCGGGTGGCGCTCGAGGTACGCGCCGAGCGCGATGGGGACGGCGCGATCCGAGGCGGCGAGGCCGCGCAGGGCGTGCTCGAGGAACTCGGGCCCCTCGAGCCAGAAGTGGCCGAAGAGCTCGGCGTCGTACGGGGCCACCAGGACGGGCGGGGCCGGCGCGCCGCAGATCGACGCGAGCGCGGCCTCGCGGCGGACCACGAACGCCGCGGCGTGGGCGCGCGCCTGGGCGGACGCGCGGGCCGGGTCGTAAGGCGCCTTGTCGGGGCCGGGCCCGGTCACGCGGTGGAGCTTGAGGCCGGTCATGAGCCGGGCGCCGCCGGGGCCGATCTCCCCGTCGAGCTCGCGCTCGGGCAGGTCGAGCCCGACGTCGCGGTAGAACTCGCGGTAGACCGGGTGGCCCGGGTAGCCGGCGTCGCGCGACCAGACCTCGCGCGCGCTGTCGCGATCGCGCCCGAAGCACGCGACGCCGGAAGGCGAGCGCACGGGGACGGACGCGCCGGCGGACGGCGCTGGCGCGGCGAGCGCGAGGGCGTGGGCGTCGAGCACGGTGAAGCGGACGCCGGCCGCGGCGAGATCGGCGTCGATGCCGGGCGCGTAAGCGCACTCGGGCAGCCAGAAGCCGCGCGGCTCGGGCGCGCCCGTGAGGGCCGCGAAGGCGCGGCGGCCGAGCCGGATCTGCGCCCGGATCGACGCCGGCGTGGGGAGCAGGCCGGGCAGGTACGCGTGCGTCGCGGCGGTGGTGAGGAGCTCGACGCGGCCCGCCGCGGCGTGGCGCAGGAGGGCGCCGGGGACGTCGCCGCCCAGCGCCGCCCAGGCGCTCGCCGCGCCGGCGAGCCGCGCGCGGTAGAACGCGGCGGCCGCCGCGAAGCCGCTCCCGGCGAAGCGGGCCTCGACCCGGGCGGCGAGCGCGGTGAGGCGGCGGAGGTGATCCTCGAACCGGCGGAGGAGCAGCTCGTCGCGCAGCATCGCGAGGAGCGGCGGCGAGACGGAGAGGGTCAGCGGGGCGACGACGCGATCGGCGGCGAGGCGATCGAGGACGCCGAGCAGCGGGAGGTAGCACTCCCAGAGCGCCTCGAAGAGCCAGCGCTCCTCCAGCGAGCGCGCGTGCTCGGGGTGGCGCACGTACGGCAGGTGGGCGTGGAGGACGAGGGCGACGTAGCCCGGCATGAGCGCTGACCGGCGGGAGAGGCCGGCGGGCGCGATCTCGCACGGGCGCGCCGGCGCGGGAAGCGCGGGGCCGACCGCCGGCGCGGCTGGGCGGAGCCCACGATTTCCGTCGCAGGAATTCCCAATCGAGATCGCCCCGGGGCGTCGGAATTCCGGCGTCGGTTCGTGCGCCTCAGCCTTTCTTGAGCTCCATCCCGAGGTCCTCCCCCAGGCGCGCGGCCTCGCGCTCGTCTCCGGGCCACGGGAGGCGCCGCTCGGCCCTTCGCAGCCGGGAGCCGTCGGGCTCGGCGAGGAACGCCCGCAGCCAGAGCGCGCCGCCGTCCCGCACCGCGTAGGCGGCCACCGGCGTCCGGCAGCTGCCTTCCACGGCCGCCATCACGGCCCGCTCCGCCGTGACGCAGACGGTGGTCTCGCGGTCCGAGAGCGCCGAGAGGACGCCGCGCACGCCGGCGTCGTCGGCGCGGCACTCGATGCCGAGCGCCCCCTGGCCGATCGCCGGCAGCGACACCTCGGGCGACAGGACCTCGGTCGCGCGATCGGCGAGGCCGAGCCGCTTCAGGCCGGCGAGCGCCAGCACCACGGCGTCGAACGTCCCGTCGAACACCTTGCGGAGGCGCGTGTCGACGTTGCCGCGGACCGGCTCGATCGCGAGATCCGGGCGCGCCTCGCGCAGCGCGACCGCCCGGCGGAGGCTCGAGGTGCCGACCCGGGCGCCCGCCGGCAGCTCCGCGAGCGGGGCGCCGCTCCGGGTGACGATCACGTCGCGAGGATCCTCCCGCGCGGGGATGCAGGCGAGGCACAGCGCCGGGGCGATCTCGGCGGGGACGTCCTTGATCGAGTGGACCGCGAAATCGGCGCGCCGGTCGAGCAGCGCCTCCTCGAGCTCCTTGATGAACAGCCCCTTGCCGCCGATGTCCTGGAGCGAGCGATCCTGTGTCTTGTCGCCCGAGGTCACCACCTCGAGCTCGCGGAGGGAGAGATCGGGCACCGCCGCCTCGAGGGAACGAGCGAAGGCGCGGGACTGGGCGAGGGCGAGCGCCGAGCGGCGCGTGGCGAGGGTGAGCTCCATGGGGTCACGCTCCCTTTAACCCAGCTGCGCGCACGGCCGCGGCCGGATTCGCGACGGCCATGACGCCGGCCTCGGCGGGCTGGGGGCGCGCGCTGGGCTGCCGGGCGTAGCGGCCGTCGTCGTCCGCGACCTGAGGGCGCGGGTCGGCCTGCCGCGGCGAGGCGCCGCGCGCGCCGGAGGGGGGCGGCGCTGCCCCGCGGGCGGACCGCGGCGTGGGAGGGCCCTCCGCGGCGCCGCGCAGCTCCCCCTCGGCGAGCACCGCGGCGGCGCCGTCCGCCGGCGCGCCGTCGATGTCGAAGAGCTCGCGGAGCGAGTCGACGTGCTCGGCGACGCGGGGATCGGCGGCCATGGCGCGGAGGCGGGTGGTGGGCACGTGGAGCAGCTTGTTCGTGGCGGCGTCGACCATCAGCGCGAGCGCCTGGCGCTCGGCCGGGCCGAGGTGCCGGAGCTTGCCGGCGAGGCTGCGCTCGACCTCGGCCGCGAGGATGGAGCGCGTGCGGGCCCTGAGCCCCACGATCGTGGGCGTGAGGGCGCGCTCGAGCGTCCACGTCTCGAAGGCGTGCGCCTCGTCCGCGACGATCGCCTCGGCCCGCGCCGCCTCGGCGGCGCGCCCCTCGACCGACTGCGCCACGATCTGCGAGAGATCGTCGACGTCGTAGAGGTAGACGCTGTCGAGCTTGTTGACGGCAGGGTCGATGTCGCGCGGGACCGCGATGTCGATGAGGAACAGGCTCCGGCCCTTCCTGGCCTTGCGGGCCCGGCGGACGAGGTCGAGCGTGACCACGTAGCTCGGGCTCGAGGTCGACGAGATCACGATGTCGGCGTCGATGACGGCGCGCTCGAGCTCGGCCCAGGGGCGGGGCTCGCCGCCGACCTCGCGCGCGAGCGCGGCCGCGCGATCCAGGCTCCGGTTGACCACGACGAGGCGGGCGCCGGCGCGGACGAGGAGCTTCGAGGCGGCCTCGGCCATCTCGCCGGCGCCGATGAGCAGCGCCGTGTGGCCCGCGAGATCCGCGAAGATCTGGCGGGCGAGATCGATGGCGACGCTGGAGACCGAGACCTGGCCCGCGCCGATCGCCGTCTCGGTGCGCACGCGCTTGCCGACCTTGATCGCGCGGTGGGCGGCGCGGCCGAGCCGCGCGCCGAGGGCCTTCGCCCCGCGGGCGATCTCGATGGCCTCCTTCATCTGCCCGAGGATCTGCGGCTCGCCGACGACCATCGAGTCGAGCGACGCGGCGACGCGGAAGAGGTGGAGGACGGCATCGCCGCCGACGCGGCCGGCGAGGTGGCCGCGGACGCCGTCGCCGCCGAGGCCGACGAGGACCCCGACGGCGGCGCGCAGCGCCTCGTTGTCGGCCGCGAGCTCCTCGTCGGACGGCGGCGCGGCGCCGCCGGGGCGGGACAGCCCGGGCGCCTGCTGCCGCGGCGAGGCGTAGACCTCGACGCGGTTGCAGGTGGAGAGCACGAGCGCCTCCCCGATGGCGGGGTGCGCGGTGAGGCGGCCGAGCACCTCGGGGAGCCGGTCGCGGCCGATCGCGAGCCGCTCGCGCACCTCGATGGGCGCGGTCTTGTGGGAGAGCCCGACGAAGATCACGGGCGCTAGCCTCCGAGCCCCGCGGCGGGGCGGATGAGGTAGATCACGAGCACCGCCGCGGCGCAGGCGAGCCCCGCGATGGTGCCGTACGCGGCGCGGCGGCCGCGCCAGCCGGCGGCCGCGCGCAGGAGCAGCACGAGCGCGATGAGGAGCCAGGTGGCGTAGCCGAAGATGACGCGCATCACCTCCTCGGTGCTGCCCATCTCGAGCTGGTGCGCCCAGTACGTCCCCGTGACGATGCCGAGCGTCAGCAAGGGGAAGCCGGCGATCAGGAACCGGTGGACTGCGCGATCGAGGGTGTCGAGCGGCGGGAGGCTGCCCATGCGCTCGACGTGCCGCTTCCGCTTGAGGCGCTTCTCCTGGACGAGGTAGAGCGCGGCGGCGGCGCCGGCGAGGAGGAAGAGGGCGATCCCGAGCAGGTTCGCCATGACGTGGGCCGCGATGAACAGCGGGCTGAGCTTCGGCTCGGGGTGCGGCTTGCCGAGGAAGAAGGTGCCGAGCAGGAAGGCGAGCCCGAGCGGCCCGATGAGGAGCCCGAGCGCGTCGATGCGGAAGCGACGGCGGGCGACGAGGTACACGGCGATCGCGAGGAGGGACGCGACCGAGAGCATGAAGTGGACCGACTGGACCGGGCAGACGCGCGCGACGAAGCTGGCGAGCGTGACGTAGGTCGCGTGCCCGAGGGCGCCCAGGCCGAGCAGCAGGGGCGCGTGCCGCGAGGCGCGCGCGGCGGCGGTGGAGCTCGGCCGGGCGGCGGGGTCGTGGGCGTGCGCCCCGCCGCCGAGCAGGCCCGTGAGCTCCCCCGTGGAGGGGAGCCGCGCGCGGCTGCGGGCGACGTCGAGGAAGAAGAGCGCGCTGGCCGCGCCGTAGAACAGGAGCGCGAGCGCGAAGCTGATCCCGGAGATGACCTCGGGCATGGCCCCCGTTATAGCCTGCCTTACCGGGGATGGCCCGCCGGGCTCGGAGGCGGGCGCGTACCCTCGTCGGAGCCGGCCCGACAGCACGGCGCTGCCGTTCGAGGGTGGGCGGGAGCCCCCGGGGCGCCCGCCGCGCCGGGGGCGCCGTCGCGCCCGACGGGGCGCCGGAGATCGAGGCGCCGCCGCGCCCGGGCCGGGGACCGCCGCGCCGCGGTGCGACGGCGCTACATCTTGCTCGTCAGGAACGCGGCGAGGAGCTCTTCGTCGCTGGTCAGGCTGCTGTTCGTGGCGGTCGACGCGGGCGCGGCCTTGCGGTGCTCGGCGAACGTGCCCACCGGCGCGCCGATGAACCCCGGGATCACGTCGTAAGCGTTGTCGCCGATGATCATCGACCCCTCGAGGATCTCCGCCCCGAGCTCCCGCAGGAACGCGCGCGTCTTGACCCGGCCGAGGACCTCGTGGATGTCCGCCGAGCCCGTCACCTCGCGGAGCACGCGGATCGCCTCGATGATCTTGTAGCGGCGGCCCTCGGTCTTGATCAGAAGCTCGTCGTTGTTCAGATCGACGCGGTCGCTCGCGATCCAGTCGTCGAGCGCGGCCTGCGGAAAGAACACGCGGTTCTTCATCGCGGGCAGTCTACTCAAAAACAGGCCCGAGCGGTGGGGCCGCGATGCCGGCGGCCCGGGGTCGGCCAGCGGCCGGGCCCCGCGTCAGGCCGGAGGGGGCACCCGGGGCGGAGGCGCCGAGTCCCGCGACAGGCCGCGGAGGCGCGCCGGCAGGTGCCAGAGCGACTCGAAGATCCCGAGCAGCACGTAGAAGCCGAGCAGCCACACGAGCACGAACGCAGGCTGCAGCTGCGTCGAGATCACCGCGCTCGAGCCGACGGCGAACGCGACGAAGAGCACCGTGCGGACGTTGAGCCGGAGATCCTTGAAAGAGCGGAACCGGATCGTCGAGACCATCAGCAGCGACAGGATCGTCGTGGTCACGAGGATCGCCGGCGCGTAGCGCTCGCCGCCGATGTCGCCGGCGGCCGCGTGGTTGGCCACCACGATCGAGACCAGGATCCCCGCGGCGCCCGGGATCGGCAGGCCGACGATGTACTTCGAGGGCTTCGTGGGCTTGCCCGCCTCGCCCATGGAGAGGACGTTGAAGCGCGCCAGCCGGACCGCGCCGCACGCCGTGAAGACGAACGACACGAGCAGCCCCGCGAGATCGAAGCGGTGCAGCGTCCACTGGTACACGAGCATCGACGGCGCCACGCCGAAGGAGACGATATCGGCCAGCGAGTCGATCTGCAGGCCGAAGGCGCTCTGGGTCTTCGTCATCCGCGCGACGCGCCCGTCGAGCGTGTCGAAGAACATCGCGAAGACGATGAGCAGCGCGGCGCGGTAGAAATCATCCTCCGACTGCGCGGTCGCCGAGCGCCGGATCGAGTCGAAGCCGCAGAATATCGATGAGAGCGTGATCAGGTTCGGAAGCAGGAACAGCGTCTTCCTGAGCTCCAACCGCCGTCGCTTCCGGATCATGCCGCCTCCCTTTCAGGCAGGCCAGGCTATCGCCGCACAGACCACGAACGCAAGCGCCGAAGCGCAGACGCGGACCGCTAGAAGGTTACCGCGAGCCGGGATCCAGGAGCGTTTCATCGCACCCTCTGCTGCGTTTCATCCGTCCTTTTTCGGCCGTCGCTCAGCGCTCGGCGCGCGCGCTCAGCGCTCGGCGCGCGCGCTCAGCGCTCGGCGCGCGCGCTCAGCGCTCGGCGCGCGCCGTGGCCGGCTCGCTCCATACCGCCTCCGGGACCTTCGCGCCCGGATCGAAGCGGCAGGTCATGCGGCGGAGCTCGATCGCCGTGCCGGTCGCGCCGGACGAGCCCGCCGCGGCCCGGAACAGCCACGACTGCGCGAGATCGCCGGGGAGGATCGCGGAAAGAGGAGCCCGCCCGATCGCCCGGGCATCCCAGCCGGCGACGCACGGCGCGGACGGCGTGCCGTGGAGCACCGTGGAGGCGGTCAGGAGCACCATCACCTCGGGCGCGCCCGACGGGCCAGCGGCGTCGATGACGACGACGGGGTGGCGCGTGCCAGGGAACAGGGCCTCGCTGCCCAGAAAGAGCGGCGCTTCATGGCGCGCGGTCGCGGCGCGATCGGCGGCAGAGCACGGGCGCGGCGCGTCGCCGAGATCGAACGGCGTCGGCAGCGGCCGCGCAGGGCCGAGCGTTCCGTCCTTGCGAAAGGGCTGGAACAGGGCCCAGGCGATCGCATGCCGTGGATCGGCGACCAGGGTCGTCACGCCGATCGACGTGCCCGCGTAGGTCCAGTCGGTGTGCACGATCCGATCGCGGCCCGCGGGAGGCGCGACGGTCACGGCGTCGATCGCCCACGCGGCGCCCGGGCCAGGCGGGGTGGGCGCGCCGGCGGTGGGCGCCGGGGCCGGGCGGTGCGCGAGCAGCATCGCGGTCACCGGGCCGTTCGACGCCTGCCGGACCATCCCCACGCCGACGGGCTGGCCGTCCGCGACGACGGCGTCGGCGCGCACGTCGAGCGTGCCGTGGAGGCCCGACGCGGGCCAGGACGGGAAATCGAAGCGCTGGAGCTTGCCGGGCGGCTCGTAGAAGAACGTGAGCGCCGAGTGCGCGCTGGCGGAGTGCGGGCGGAGGAAGATCCCGCGCAGCGAGACCGACAGGAGCGCGGGGTCGTAGAAATCCTCGGGGGGCGGCGCGGGCGCGCGGCGCTGGCCGGGCTGAGGGCGCGCGCCCCGAGGCGTCGTTCGCGCGGCGTCCGGAGCGGGCTTCACGTCGCCGAGCTCGACCGGGCCGGCGTCGGGGATGACGCCGCGCCCCGAGGTGCCGTCCAGCCAGTTCTCCCACGCGACCTCGACGTTGCGCAGCGGCGCGCCCGGCTTCGCCGCGCCGCCGGGGAGCCGCACGCGCGCCGCGGCGTAGCCCTCCATCTGCGCGGTGAGGTTGGTCGCCACCCGCGCTCCCCCGAGCCCCGCCGGCACCGCGGGCAGGAGCGATCGCGTGACGACGCGCGCCTCGCCGGCGCCGGACTCGGGGAGCGTCGCGGAGACGACGTCGATGGCGCCGCTCGGGGCGCGCGTGAGCAACGACCAGACCGACCGGCCGCGCAGGAGCTCGTCGGCGTCGGGCAGGCCGAAGCCGCTCGAGTCGACGTGGTCGACGCGCGTCCACTTCGAGGACGGCAGCGTCTCGCAGACGATGGGCGTGCGCACGGCGGGCTGGGCGCGCGGCGCAGGCTCCGGCGCGCGCGGCGGCGCGCCCTCGGCCTGGCCGCCCCAGCCGACGCGGGTCGCCGCGTCGCCGAAGAGGCAGCCGCTCGCGCCGCACGCGACCGCGACCGGCGCCTGGGCGAGCTCGCGCGAGAGCGCCGGCATCTCCGGGAGCTCCGCCCAGGTCACGCCGCCGTCGAGCGACTCCCAGAGCGCCGCGACGTCCTCGCCGTCGGCGCGCGCGCGCGACGCCCGCGCCGAGAGCGCGACCACGCGCCGCCCGAAGCCGGCGAGCGCCGCGCTCTCCGCCGGCGCGACCGCCGCCGTGAGCACCCGGCCGTCCTCGTCGGCGGTGAGGTACGTGAGCGCGCCGCGATCCGAGAGCAGCAGGCCCACGGCGCCGTCGTCCGCGGGGCGGAGCGCGCTCTCCTCGACGATCTCGAGCCCCTCGGGCGACGCGCCCTCGCCCGGGCCGCCCTCGGCGTCCTCGTCCTCGTCCTCGTCCCCCCCCGGCGCCGCCTGCGCCCCGGCGGTCGCGTCGAGCGGCCGCGGCGCGAAGGTCTCGCCGCCGTCGTGCGAGACGAACAGCGCGAGGCGCTCGTCCTTGCCGCGGTAGCCGAGGAAATAGGCGGAGCGGCCGTCCGCCGAGAACGCGGGCAGCGCGGCGGGGGCGCTGAGCGTGGGGGCCGCCGCGAGGGTCACCGCGTCGCGGGCGTCGCGGGCGCCGTCGCGGGTGAGGAGCAGCGGCGCGGTCGGCTTGCACCCGTCCGCGCCGTCGCTCGGCCGGCAGACGCCGGTGAGGAGCGCCGCGCCCTCGGGCGCCACCGCGACGCCGACCTGGTCGATGTCGGCCGTCTCCAGCGTGGCGGCCGGCGACCACGCGTCGCCGCCGTCGTCGCTGCGGAGCACCCGCGCCACGATGCGGTCGCCGTCCGGCTCGGCGCACACCGCGACGACCCGCCGGCCGCTCGCGCCGAGCCTGATGCTCCCGCACTCGCCCGTGCCCGGCAGCGGCGCTTCCTTGAGCGGCCCGTCGATGGGGCCGCTCGCGAGGCGCCACGGCGCGCCGGCGTCGTCCGGGCGCACCGCCTCGACGTACCGCTCGCCGGCGATCGCCGCCCGCCCGAGCCACACCGCGGCGGCGGAGGGCGCGCGCGGGGCCGCGATGGCGAGCTCGACGTCGGCGCGCGGGAGCGTCGCCGCGCCGCGCGAGAACGCGGGCGCGCGCCGCGGATCCCAGGTCGCCGACGCGAGGAGGCCCTCGGCGAGGAGCTCGCCGCCGAGCGCGCCGACCCGCGAGAGGCCCATGGCCGGGAGCGGCGCCCGCGCCCAGGTGGCGCCGCCGTCCTCGCTCGCGAACAGCGCCTCGGGCAGCGCGAGCGCGAGCGCGCGGCCGCCCTCGGTCATCGCGACGCCGAAGGCGCGCGGCGGGGACCCGGCCTGCGCCGCGGCGCCGTCGAGCGGCACCGGCTTCCACCCGAGATCCTCGCGCCAGCGGAGCACGCCGCCGGCCCGGGTCACCCCGAGCAGCGAGCCGCCGGCGCCCGCGAGCTGCACGAGCGGCTCCGGCGGCGACAGCGTCCGCGTGAACGGGCCGAGCGGCGAGGTGGCCTCGTAGATCGCGCCGCTCGCGCCGACGAACACCCACGAGGCCGGCGAGCGCCGCACGATCGCGGTGAGCTCCTCGGGCGCGGGCGCGGCGCTCGTCCTGCCCTGCCCCGCGCACCGGGCGGGCGGCGCGGCGGCGCCCGGCGGCGCGGCGGCGTCCGGCCGCGCCGCCGCGGCCGCCCGGGGCTCGGGCGTCACCGTCCAGCGCTGGCCGCCCTGGGCCACGACGACGCAGCCGCCGCCGGTGGACGGCGCCCACGCGACCGCGGCCTCGGGCGGCGCCGGGTGGTAGCTCCAGCGCGCCGGCGAGGCGTAGGCGGCGCCCGCGATGTCGGCCGGCGGGAGCACGGCCGCGGCGGGGCGCGACGGCTGCGCCGGGGCGCTGGAGCAGCCCGCGAGCGCGCACGCCGACGCCAGGGCGAGCGGCGCGCGGCGCCGCGGCGGCGGCGCGGTCATTCGACCCAGCGGGCCACGAACAGGTTTGTCTCGCCGGGCTTCGCGCCGTACCGGTTCGAGGCGAAGACGACGTGCTCGCCGGTCGGCGAGAACATCGGGAAGCTGTCGAAGCCCTCGTAGAACGTGACGCGCTCGACGGGCGGCACGCCGTCGGGCCCCGGGGGCCCCTCGGAGTCGACCAGGTAGAGATCGAAGTTCGGCATGCCCCGGGCGCCCTGCGGGGTGCTGAAATCCGAGGCGAAGACGAGCCGCCGCGAGTCCGGCAGGAAGTAGGGCGCGAAGTTGGCGCGGCCGTTCCTCGTCACCGCGCGCGGGTTCTGCCCGTCGACGCCCGCGACGAAGATCTCGAGGGCGCTCGGGCGGACGAGCCCCTTGGCGAGCAGCGCGCGGTAGTCGTCGAGCGCCGCGCCGGTCGGGCGGCTCGCGCGCCAGACGAGCTTGGTCGAGTCGGGCGAGAAGAAGGCGCCGCCGTCGTAGCCGGGCGTGCTCGTGATGCGCCGGACGTCGGAGCCGTCGAGCTTCGCGGTGTAGAGCTCGATGTCCCCGTCGCGCGTGCTCGTGAACACGAGGCGCGAGCCGTCGAACGCGACGGTGGCCTCGGCGTCGTAGCCTTTCCCCTGGATGAGGGGGCGGAGATCCGAGCCGTCGGCGTTCGCGGTGTAGATGTCGAACTCGTCGAGCGGCCACACGTAGCCCTGCGAGTGATCCGGCTTCGGCGGGCACGCCTCGCCGGCGGCGTGGGTGGAGGCGAAGAGGACGCGCGGCTGCGCCGGGGCCGGGGGCGCGGGAAAGAGGAAGTAGCCGCAGGTCGTCTTGCCCTGGCCGTTCGAGACCCGGCGGACCTCGCCGCTCTCCAAGTCCATCACGTATTGCTGGTCGCACGCGCTGCCGTCGCGGGTCGACTGGAAGATGAGCTTCCTGCCGTCGGGCGACCAGTAGGCCTCTGCGTTCTCGCCGGCGAAGGTGAGCTGCCGGAGGTCGGCGAGGTGCTTCTCGCGCGGATCGGCGGCGACGCTCTTGCCGGCGCGGATGCGGAAGGGGAGCCACTCGGGCTTCGCCGTGGTCGTCGCCTCGGGGATCTGGCCGAGGGGCTCCTTCGGCCGGGGTTCCGGCGAGGCGCAGGCGGCGAGGAGCAGACAGGCGAGCAGGGCGGGCAGCCGTCGGTTCATGGCGGCGCGACTCTAGTACGAAAGCGGGGAGCCGTCGCGGGGAGGCCCGCGGCCGGATGCGGTACACTTCCGGCATGGCAACTGCTTCGCCGCTCGGTCGCGCCACCGCCGAAGATCTCGCGCGGCTGCCTCTTGACGTGCGCGCCGAGATCATCGGCGGCGCGATCGTCGAGAAGGCGAACCCGAGCGCAGAGCACAGCGACGCGCAGGGCGAGGTGATCGCCCGCCTGCGCGGCCCCTTCCATCGCCGCCCGGGCGGCGGTCATCCCGGAGGGTGGTGGATCCTCCCCGAGGTCGAGATCGAGCTCGATCCGCATGAGGTCTACCGCCCCGACATCGCCGGCTGGCGCCGCGAGCGCACCCCCGAGCGCCCGAGCGGTCGGCCCGTGAAGAGCAGGCCCGACTGGGTCTGCGAGGTGCTCTCCGCCTCGAACGCCAGCAACGATCTCGTCAAGAAGCTACGCGTTTATCACCGATTCCAGATCACTCATTACTGGATCGTCGACCCGCAGAACGAGACCCTCACCGTGCTGCGCTGGACGGCAGACGGCTACCTCGCTGCGCTCACCGCCGGCCCCGGCGACCGCGCGCGCGCCGAGCCGTTCGAGGCCGTGGAGCTGCCGGTCGGCGCCCTGTTCGGGGCCGACGAGGAGCCCGCGGCGGGGACCTGACCCCGCTACTGCCGGAAGATCGTCACCGTCGTCGGAGTCGTATGGCCGCCGCCGGAGCAGTTCCGGAAGCTGCCGTCCGACGCCGGGCGGCCGCAGTGATCGTCGCACTCGCCGAGGACCTCGACGACGCAGCCGTCCGCGTCCGCGCCCGTCCCGCCGCACACGCGGCGGATGAGCGTCGATCCGGGCGACCTGCACGCGAACCGGAGCTGCTCCGGCGCGAAGAGATCGCCGAAATAAGCCCCCTCCCGGTGAGGGAAGGATTCCCGCTCCGCGGTCTCCAGCTCAAGGGCCTTGTTCTGGCCGCGCATCGAGATAGGGACGCTCTCCCCGAGGTGGTTGACCCTGGCCAGCATGCAGGCGGACACCCACCCTTGGCATCGCGCGTTGCAGTGCCCGTGCGCCCTGCCCCACTCGGGTGAAAGACCGACATCCCCCTCGAAGACGTGAGCCTCGCCGTCCAGGGAGACCTCCACCGACTGCCCCGCCGGGAGCGCGCAGCCCACAGCATACTTCAGGAACTCGCGGGCCAGCGGATCCCGGAGCGCGTTCAGGACATCGCTGCTGCCGGCGATCGCGTCGGTGGTCAGCGGATTGCCCGTGAGCGCCGCCGTCGCGAACCTGTCGGTCGTGAGCGCGCTGGCCTTGAGCGCGTTCTTCGTGAACGCGTTCCGCGTGAACACCTCTTGCGCCGCCGTCTCGCTGTCCTCCTCGGAGGGCTCGGCCTCACCCACGCAGGCCGGCAAACAGACGCTCATCAGGCCCAGGAACGAGATCGCGAATACAGTACGATTTCGCATAGCCCCCTCATTAGCAACTGAAACATGCATCAGGAGTTTCCTCAACGCATTTCGGGAGGAACCTCAAAGATTCCGCACCTGCGTCGATATGGCAAAAACGGCGAGCGAGCAGCCGGTCAGGCGTGCTCGTGGGCGGCGCGAGGACTCCGGGAGAGACGCTGGGAGGGAATCCTACGTTCGGTGGATCGCACCGTTATCCATCGCACCCTTGTCGCATCGTCACCGAGCGTCGCTGTCGCCGAGCCACCGCGCCGCCAGCGCGAGCGTCTCGCCGTTGTCGAGCGACGAGAGGAACCGATCCCGGTAGCGAGGATTCGAGATCTGCCCGGCGCGGGCGAGCACGCTCTGGCGCGCCCGCGCGATCGCGGCGATCCCTTCGTCCTGCCGGCCGCTCGCGAAGAGGGCCTCCGCCCGGACGAGCCGGATCAGCGACTCGCCCTCCTCGACCGCGCCGAGCGACTCCAGGAGGGAGAGCGCCTCGCCCGACAGCGCGAGCGCCTCGTCGGCGCGCCCCTTCCGGAGCAGCACGCGCGCCGAGAGCGCCCACGCCGCGGCGCGCAGCGGCGGCGCGCTCTGCAGGAGCTCGGCGGCGGCGCGGGCCTCCGCCTCCGCGCCGGCGAGGTCGCCGCCGAGCAGCGCCGCCTTCGCCAGGTAGGCGCGGGCGACCCCCTCGGCCCTCGGATCGCCCAGCCGCTGGAACGTCGCGATCGCCTCCGCCTCGACCCGCCGCGCCTCGTCGAGATCGCCGCGGGCGATCATCACGTTGCCCAGGTTGCTGCGGGCGAACGCGGCCAGGTCCGTGAGCTCCATCTGCTCCGCGGCGCGCATCGCGGCGCGCAGCGCGGCCTCGGCCCCCTCGTAGTCGCCGAGCTCCATGGTGATGGCGCCCAGGTTCACCCGCAGCGAGCAGGCGTTGCGGCGATCGCCGCTCCGCTCGAACACCGCGAGCGCCGCCTCGATGCCCTCCAGGCAGGCGCCGGGATCGCCGGAGGTCATCGCGCGGATGGCGCGCGCCTCGTAAAGCCTGGCGAGCACCTCGACGTCGAGCGCCCGGCCCTCGTCCCCGCTGCGCTCCAGCGCGGCGATGATCCCGTCCGCGGCGGCGTAACGGCCGCCGAAGACGAGCCAGAGGGCGCCCTCGACGAGGCAGATGTCCCTCCGGGTGAGCGCGCCCTCGCCGGGCGACGCGCCCCGCGCCGTCGCCACCCAGGACTCCACGCGGTCGAGGGCCCCCTGCTTGCCGGCGGCCAGGACCACCTCGGTCGCGGCGGAGTACCAGGGCGGCGAGCCCGGCTCGAAGAGCGCGGCCGCCTCGAGCGCGCGCTGCTCGGCCACGGCGAAGTCGCCGCGCCACACGCGGGCCTCCGCCTCGACGAGGAGCAGCCCGCCCGCCTCCGCCCCGGCGGCGCCGCACGCGAGGCCGCGCTCGGCGTGCCGGATCGCGGCGAGGAGATCGTTGCCGCGCAGGGACTGCTCCGCCGCGCGCCGGTACCACGCCGCCGCCCGCCCCGGCTCGGCGCCGCGCTCGAAGTGCTCCGCGAGCTCCGCCGCGTCGCCCTTCCCCTCCCCTTCCAGCCACTCGCCCGCGAGCCGGTGGCCGAGCTGCCGGTCGTAGTCCGTCAGCGCGCCGTACGCCGCCTCCCGCACGAGGCCGTGCCGGAAGCTGTACTCGGGCTCGGCCGCGCCCGCCTCGCCCAGCGCGCCGAGATCGAGCGCCGCGGCCTCGGACGCCGTGGGCGCGTCGCGGTCGGGCCCGTCGAAGGGCCCCGCGCGCGGGGAGGACGACATCGCGGAGAGGAGGCCGTCGCCGCGCCGGCCAGGCTGCCGCCGCGGGACGATCACCTCGCGCTCGACGAGCTCGGCGAGCCGGTCCCCGACCTCGGCGTCGGCGCCGCCGAGCAGCGCGGCCACGCCCGCGGGCCGGAAGCTCTGGCCGAAGACGCTCGCCGCCCGGAGGACGCGCCGCGCCTCGGGATCGAGCGCCTCGAGCCGCGCCTGCACCATCGCCAGCACCGTCTCCGGCAGCGCGGCGCCCCGCCCCTCGGCGGCGGCGCGGATCTGCTCTTCCAGGAAGAACGCGTTGCCGTCGGCGCGCTCGACCAGCGTCGCGACGACCTCGTCGGCGGCCGCGTTGCCGAGCGCCTGGCGCACGAGCCGCTCGCCGGCGCGGCGCGAGAGCCCCGTGAGCTCGATCTCCTGCACGCCGCGGCCGGCCCACAGCTTCGGGAACATCTCGCGCACCTCGGGCCGGCCGAGCGCCAGCACCATGAACGGCGCGTCGCGCAGGTTGCGGAGGGCGCTGTTGATCATGGCCACCGTCGGCAGGTCGCCCCAGTGCAGGTCCTCGAGCACGAGCAGCACCGGCTGCGCCGCGCACGCGGCGCGCAGGAACTCCTCCCAGGCGAGGTGCAGCTGATCGCCCATGAGCACGGAGCTCCGGCGCGCCACCCGGAGCGCCTCGCTCTCGTCGTCCGGGAAGGGCGCCCCCACGAGCTCGCCGAGGAACGGCGCGAGCCGGGCGCCGTCCTCGCCGTGGCGGCCGACGCGCTCGCGGATCTTGCGCTGCACCGCCGCGGCCGGCGTGCCGTCGGCGACGCCGAGCGCGCGCCGGAGCACCTGCGAGAGGAGGCCGAAGGAGGCGCCGGCGCTCATCGGATCGCCGCGCGCGATCCAGACCTCCATCGGCTCGCCGCGCGCCCGGAGGCGCCGGAGCAGCTCGGTGCGCAGGCGCGATTTGCCCATGCCGGCGGGGGCGGTGACCAGCACCGCGGACGGGGTCTGCTCCTCGATGCACTGGACGAAGGTCGCCTCGAGGAGGGACAGCTCGCGGTCGCGGCCCACGCACGGCGTCGGCTTGCCGAGCAGGCGCGGCACCACCTCGAGGTCGTCGCGCTCGCCGCGCAGGAGGTGGCCGGTGGGGTCGGATCCGACGTCGAACCGCGCGCCGAGCAGGCCGGCCGTGACCTCGTCGATGCGGACGACGCCGGGCCGCGCCGCGTCGCCGGCGAGGAGCGCCGCGGCCTGATCGATGAGGTTGCCGATCGGCGAGCGGGCGCTGAGCTCGGTGCGCCCCGAGACCAGCGCGACGGGCGCGCCGCCGAGCAGCACCTGCATCGCGAGCGCGCACCGCGCCCCCCGGGCGGCGAGATCGGTCGGCGCGACGGCGCCCGAGAGCACGACGACCGGCGAGCGCGACTCGATGATCTCGAGGCGGCCCTGGTGGCGCTCGGCCAGCGCGCTGAGCGCGCGCACCCGGAGCGCGTCCTCGCCCTCGGACCGGGTCGCGTCGCTGTCGAGCGCGCCGTCGCGGGCGAGGAGGAGGCAGATCATCCGGCGCTCGCCGGTGGTGAGCTCGGGGGCAGGGCCGCCGATCGGCAAAGGGACGCGCCGCGAGCCGGGCGCGAGCTCGCCGAGCGACGCGAGCTCGGCGGCCACGGCCGCGCCGTCGCGGGGGCGGTCGCGCGGGGCCTTGGCGAGCATGCGCATGACGAGATCGTCGAGCGCGGCGGGCACCTCGCCGCGGAGCTCCCGGAGCCGGGGCGGATCCTCGAGGAGGACCTTCACGAGCACGGAGAGGCCGTCGTTGCCGACGAACGGGGGCCGGCCGGTGAGGCAGCGGTAGAGGACGCAACCGAGGGCGAAGACGTCGGCGCGGACGTCGATGGTGAGCTCGCCGCGCGCCTGCTCGGGCGCCATGTAGCCGGGGGTGCCGAGCATCACGCCGGGCATGGTGAGCTCCTGCCCGGCCTCCGCGACGCGCGCGACGCCGAAGTCGAGCAGGGTGACCTCGTCGACGGAGCCGCCGACGAGCAGGAGGTTGCTCGGCTTGAGGTCGCGGTGGACGACGCCGAGGCGGTGGAGGGCGCCGAGCGTGGAGGCGACGCGCGCGCCGAGCGAGAGGCTCTCGGGCACGGTGAGCGGCTCGCGGAGGAAGCGCTCGGCGAGGGTCTCGCCGGAGAGCCACTGCATGGCGAGGAAGAGCTCGCCCCCGTCGGTCGCGCCGTGCGCGACGTACCCGACGATCCCGGGGTGACGGAGCGTGGCGAGCGCCTGCGCTTCGCGGAGGAAGCGGTGCGTCTCCTGGGGGCCCCGGCGCTGGAGGATCTTCACCGCGACCGGCTCGCCGGTGAGCCGGTCGCGGGCGCGGAAGATCTGCGCCATGCCGCCCGCGGTGGCGTGGCCCTCGATCTCGAAGCGGTTGCCGACGATGTCCCCTGCGCGCATCAGCGGTACCCCTGCGGCGGCCCCGGGAGCCGCGGCGCTCGCCAGTGCAGTGCGTCGGAAGAGCCCATCGCAGTGGCCGAGGATATCCAGAACCGCGCCGCTTCCAGGCAGCAATTTGTGCTGTGAGGAAGGCAACCGTTACGAGATCTAGGTTACGGTTTGCCGCGGAGCGATGCGAAGGCGGGCAGGACGTTGTGCTCCGCACCACGACACGTGTCCGGAGCGGTCAGTCCCGCGAGGGTCCGTCCTCGGCGCTGGAGAGGACGTCGTCGACCGGCCGCACCCAGGCGCGCTTTCCGTCGAAGACCGCGACGAGCGCGTGCACGGGCGCGGCGCCGGCGGCGACGAGCTCCGCCGCGTAGCGGCGATCGCGGACCTGCCGCGCGGCGGCGAGGAGCGCCTGCTCCGGCGTCTCGCCGCGCTGCGGCACCTTGAGCTCCAGCACGACCCCTGGACGCCCCGGCGTCCGCGGTCGCACGAGGACGTCGGCGCGGCCGAGGCCGGACTCGCGGTTGGAGCGGACGTCGTAATCGCCCTCGAGCTGCACGAGCAGGCCGAGGATGAAGCCGTGATAGAGCTTCTCCGGCTCGCGGCCGGCGGGGTCCTGATAGGACATCACGGTGACGAGCAGCCGCTCGAGCAGCGCCTCCAGGGACGGCGCGTCGCCCGCGAGCAGCGCGCGGAGCAGCCCCTCGGCGTGCCTCCGCTCCGGCAGCCCGCGCCGCAGCCAGGAGCGGAAGAGATCGCGGTACGCGACGCGGACCTCGATGTTGGGAATCGCGAGCTCGGCGATGACGTCGCCGAGCTCCTCGCGCACCGCCCTGGGCGTGAGGTAGCCGGAGAAGAGGAGGAAGCTCCACAGCGCCTCGGGCTGCTGGTCCAGGTCGCGCAGGACGATGTTCTCGTCGATGCGCGCCTCGACGGGCTCGCCACGCAGGAGCGCCTCGGTCTCGCTCGAGAGGCCGAGCCCGCGCCGGGCGATGAGCTCCTGGAGGAGGTCGGTCGAGGCGGTGTTGACCCAGTAGGGCCGGAGGGCGCCGCTGGCCACGCAGTTGAGGATCGACCAGGGATTGTAGATGACCTCGCCGCCGAAGAGATATCCGTTGTACCAGGCCCGGATCTCGTCGAGGCGCGGCGGCGCGCGCTCCGGGAGCGACGCGGTCTGCCCTGCGGGAGCGCTGTCGGGCCGCGCCAGCTGGAGGACGCCGGCGACCTCCGCCTCGGTGAAGCCGAAGGACGTTGCGTAGCGGCGATCGCTCAGGATCGAGGAGACGATGACGTTGTTGAGGCCCGAGAAGAGGTTCTCCCGGGCGACCCGCAGCACCCCGGTGAGCACCCCCTTGAAGAGGGAGGGATTGTCCTTGAGGGCGGCAGAGAAGAAATTCCGGAAGAACAGCGTCACCTCGTCGAAGAAGCCGTTGAGATATCCGGATTGAATCGGGGTGTCGTATTCGTCGATCAAAATGACGACCTTGCGGCCGTGGTAGCGTGCGAGGTAATCGGACAGCTCTCTCAACGATCCACGGCAGTCCTCCTCGGCAATCTCCCCGAAGAGCATGTGCTCGTAGTGCCGCCTCTCATCGGGGCGAAGCACGTCGGCTTGCAGCAGCTCCTGATGCTGGCTGTAGAGGCGCCGCACCTCCGTGCGGATCGCATCCAGCGTGGTCTCGTAAGAGGCGGTCTTGATGTCCTTGAACGTGAGGAACAGGACAGGGTGCTGCTGGAAATGAGCGCGGGCCGAGGGGTCGCTCCAGACGGCGAGATCCTGGAACAGCGTGGAGAGGTCCTCGTCGCATTTCCCGAGGAAATACGCGAGGGTGGATAGGTTCAGAGTCTTTCCGAAGCGGCGCGGCCGCGGGAACAGGACGACCTGCGCAGGATCGGCGAGGAGCTGTGCGATGAACGAGGTCTTGTCGACGTAGCCGGCGCCCGCCCGGCGGAGCTCGCGGAAATCGGACTGGCCGAGGGCGGGGACGAAGGGCATGGCTTCCTTCAATGGGGCCGCCGCCTTTCAGCGGCGGAGAGGGGGCTCGCGGCGCGCAGAGGGACTGTCCCCGGCCCCACCTCGCCCGTCAAGCATTCCCCCGGAAAGGGCAGCCGTGCCCGCCGAGCTCACCCGCCCGGCGCGCCCGGCGCCGCGATCGCGCCCCTCCCTGGAGGCGCCGCCGCCGCTCCGCGTGGCCGGCCGCGCACCGCCGATCTACCCTACCCCCGTGCGATCCCTCGTTCTGGCCGGCTGCCTCGCGGTCCTGATCCCCGCAGCCGCGACGCTCGCGATCCCGCACGCCGAGGCCGCGGATTTCGATCCCTCCGGCCGCGGCAAGCGCAAACCGAAGGCCCCGAAGCCCGGCGGCGGCAAGCCGGGCCCCGCCGCGCGGCCCCAGCCCGGACCGCGGCCGCAGCCCGGACCGCGGCCGCAGCCCGAACGAGCGCCGCAGGCCAAGCCCGAGCCGGCCGAGGGCGGCGACGCGAAGCGGAGCGGGCCGTCGAACGACGCCCTCATCGCTCGCTACACGGCCATCGTCATGAGCCAGCCGAGCGCGCCCTTCCCGCTCCAGCGCCTCGCCCAGCTCTACCGCGAGCGCGACGGGAACCTGAAGAAGCTCGTCGAGGAGTTCGAGCGCCGCGCCGCGCAGCCCGGGGCCGACGCCTGGGTCTCCAAGGTCGTGCTCGCCGGCATCTACAAGCAGGACGGGCGCTACGACGACGCCATCAAGACGTACGAGGCCGCCATCGCAGACCGGCCGTCGGACCCGGCGGCGATGATGGCCCTCGCCCAGCTCGAGGCGGACCGCGGCGACAAGGCCCGCGGGCGGGCGCACTACGAGAAGGCGCTGCCGCTGCTCAAGCTCGCCGCGGACGTCGAGCAGACCCGGCGCACGCTGCTCGCGCTCTGCCTCGACCTCTCGGACTTCGACGCGGCCAAGGCGCACCACGACGCGCTCGTGAAGAACGCGCAGGGCTCGCTCTTCGTGAAGGCCGAGCTCGGGCGCGAGCTCTCCGCGCGCGGGCACCACGCGCGCGCCGAGGCCGAGTTCCGCGAGCTGGTGAAGGCCGCCGCCGGCGACAACCGGGCGCTCGCGCCGGCGCTGCGCGACCTCGGGCAGGCGCTCGCGCGGCAGAAGAAGATGGACGAGGCGCTCGCCGTGCTGAAGCGGGCGCTCTCCATCGCCGGCAACGCCGCCGGCGTGCGGGCCGAGATCCTGCTCATCATGACCGACGCCTTCCGCGCCGAGGGCAAGCTCGCCGAGCTCATCGCCATCCTCGAGGCCGAGCGGGGGCAGGACTTCCAGCGGCTCGCGACCCTCGGCGCGCTGTACGAGGAGACCGGCGACGTCGACAAGGCGATCGCGATCTACCGGAGGGCGCTCGCGCTCGACGGCAAGCACATCGACACGCGGCTCCGGCTCGTGCACCTGCTCCAGACCGCCGGCGAGCTCGACACCGCGATCCGCGAGTACGAGCTCCTGATCAAGGCGGCCCCGAACAACGCCGACTTCGTGTTCGAGCTGTGCGAGACGCTCATCCAGCGGGGCGACCGGCCGAAGGCGCTCGCGCTGCTCACCCAGCTCGAGGGGCGCGTCGCGGACGAGCCCGAGACGCTCGCGGCGGTCGCCGACTTCTACGAGCGCGTCGAGGAGAAGGACCGGGCCCTCAAGGTGCTCCAGCGGCTCGCCGGGGCCGCGGGCGGGGATCCGAGCCACCTCGTCGACCTCGGCGACCGGTACTTCCAGGCGGGCGACAAGAAGAAGGCGCTGGAGACCTGGGCGCGCATCAAGCAGGTCGTGCCGAGCCGGGCGCGCGCCGCGGCCACCCTCGGCGAGGTGTACCTCGACCACGACATGGTGACCGAGGCGCTCGCCGCGCTCCGGGAGGCCACGCAGCTCGAGCCCGCGAACGCGCGCTACAAGAAGGCGCTGGCGATCGCGCTGGAGCGCACCGCGAGCTCGCTCGGCAACGCCGGGCCGCGCTACGCCGAGGCGCGCGAGCTGTGGGAGCAGCTGCTCGCCGGCGCGGGCACCGACAAGCTGCTCGCGCGCGAGGCGCGCACCCACATCGTCAGCCTCTGGTCGCTCACCCGCGAGCTGCCGGGCCGCGTCGGGCCGCTCGGCGCGCGCTTCAACGCGACCCCGCCCGACCTCGAGGCGGGGCGGTTGCTCGCCGAGGTGCAGCGCAAGCTGCACCGGCTGCCCGACGCCGAGGCCACGCTCCGCAAGCTCATCCAGGCCGCGCCGGGCGACGAGGACTCGCTCCTCGCGCTGGAGCGCGTGCTCGTGCTCCAGCAGAACCTCCTCGGCGCCATCGACGTGCTCGGCAAGCTCGTCGAGGTGAACCCGAAGCGGGCCCGCGAGTTCTACCAGCGCATGGCGCAGTACGCCGCGGAGCTCTACCGCGACGACGACGCGATCCGGTACGCCGCGCGCGCCGTCGAGCTGTCGCCCGAGGACGCGAGCGGCCACCAGAAGCTCGGCGACATGTACCGGCGGCGGCAGGACTTCCCGCGCGCCATCGCCGAGTACCGGCAGGCGCTCGCGAAGAACGACCGGCTGTTCCCCGTCTACTTCGACCTCGCCGAGCTCCTGCTCACCGCGGGGCAGGCCGACGAGGCCGACCGGCTCTTCCGGCGCGTCGTGCGGGCGTCGAACGACGAGGAGCTCGTCGCGCGCGCGGCGCGGATGTCGATGCAGGTGAACCTCGGCCGGGGCTCGCTCGAGGTGCTCGAGCGCGAGCTCCTGCCGGTCGCGGTCGGCAACCCGCAGAAGCCGCTCTACCGGCGGCTGCTCGTCGAGCTGTACGGGGCGATGACCTTTCCGCTGATGCAGAAGGTCCGCGCCGAGGGCGGCGCGGCGAGCGCGGCCGCGCGCGCGGAGCTCGCGAAGATCGGCGCACGCGCGGTGAAGCCGCTGCTCGACGCGCTCGCCGACGACAAGGAGTCGCAGCAGAAGGTCGCGATCGAGGTGCTGGCCTACGTCGAGAACAAGAGCGCCGGGCCGGCGCTCTACAACTTCGCGATCGGGCAGGCGGACAAGGGCCTGCGCGCCCGCGCGATGATCGCGTGCGGCGCGCTGCGCGACCCGTCGATGCTGGAGCGCTACGAGCAGATGCTCGCGCCGCGGGACGCCGCGGCGACCGTGCTGCCGAACGACGCGGTCGCGGTCGCGGCGACCTGGGGCGTGGCGCGGCTCGCGGCGGGCGGCGGCCGGCCCGCGGCGAAGGCCGAGGCGCTGCTCGCGCGGCTCCTGTCCTCGCCGGCGCCGGAGGTGCGGGCGATCGCGGCGGTCGGCCTCGGGCTGACGCACGACCGGAGGCACGCGGCGGCGCTGTCCGCGGTCGCGCGGGCGCCCGAGGCCGGCTCGGTGCCGCGCGCGGCCGCGGTCCGCGCGCTGGGCGAGATCGGCGGCGGCGGCGAGGGGCCCGCGCTGTTCATGGCGCTCGCCGACTCGAGCGAGCCGGAGCTCCGCCGCGCGGCGCTGCTCACGCTCGCGCGGCTCGGCGACGGCGCCTCGACGAAGGGCGGCCCCGGCGACGCCGAGGCGCCCGCCTCGGGGGGCGCCGCGCAGGCGATCGCGGCCGGCGCGTTCTCGTCGGACGAGGGGCTGCGCGCGGCCGCGGTGTCGGCGGCGGTCGCGCTCACGCGGCGGGCCTACCCGCGCGCGCGCGAGCCGCTGCCCGTGCCGGACGGGGCGCTGACGGTGAAGGACGTGCTCGCGGGGCTCGATCCGGATCCGCCCGCCCCGGAGGACCGCGCCGCCGCGCTCGTCGCGCTCGGCCCGGCGCTCCAGAAGGCGGCGGTCGCCGCCGTCGCGACGTCGCCGGAGCGGGCGCTGGTCGTCGCGGACGCGATCCTGTCGCGCGGCGCGGCCGGCCCGCGCGGCGCGGGCGCGGGCGCGGCCGGCGATCGCGGCGCCGACGGCGGCGGGGCGGCGCTCGGGCTCGCGCCGTTCACGGACGGGCGCGCCGAGCTCGCCCCGGAGCTCCGGCGGCAGGTCGAGGCGGCCGTGGAGGGGGTCGCGGCCGCGGTCGTGAGCGGGTTCGTGGCGCTCGTGCGGCACCCGGCGATCGAGGTGCGCACGCGCGCGGTGGAGCTGCTCGCGACGCGGCCCGAGCCCGAGGCGCAGGCCGCGGTGGTCGACGCGCTCGGCGATCCGGAGGAGAGCGTGCGGCGGGCGGCGCTCGCGGCGCTCGGCGCGGTCCGGCACGGGCCGACCATCGCCGCGGTCTCGGAGCTCCTGCGGACCTCGCCGAGCTGGCCGCTCCGCGTCCGCGCGGCGGAGGCCCTCGGCCGGCTGGGCGCGCCGGGCGGCGGCGGCGCGGCCGGCGGGCGGCCGGGCCAGGTCGCGGAGACGCTCGGCGCGGCGGCCCGCTCCGACGCGTACGCCCTCGTGCGCGAGGCGGCGGCGCGCGCGCTCGCCTCGGCGGACCGCGCGGCGGCGGCGCCGGTGCTGCAGCACCTCGCGGCGCGCGACCCCGAGCCGCGCGTGCGCCAGGCCGCGGCCGAGCTGATGCGGGGCGGCGCGCCGTGAGCGCCGCTGCAGCGCCCGGGCCGCGGCGCGTCCCGCTGCGGCTCGCGCCGCTCGTCCTGGCCGGCGCGGCGGCCGCGGCGGGCGGCGCGGCCGGCTGCGACGACGTGAGCCGGTTCTCGACGGCCGACGGCGAGGCCTACTGCGGCGCGATCACGCTGGGCGGCGCGTTCCGCGCGGGCCTGAGCCCGCGGGTGCAGATGCGGCTGTCGCTCGACGCGGGCGCGCTCGACGGGCCGGAGCCGCCGGGCGCGCTGTGGACCTACGAGGCGCCCGACGGGGCCGCGCCGGAGCGGCGCCTCCTCGACGGCGCGCCGCTCCGGCCGATCGGCGTGCTCGCCCACGATCCCCTGTCGCGGCTGGAGTTCGGCGAGGGCCGCGAGCGCAACGCGATCTACGCGGTGAGCGCGTCGGATCCTGCGGCGGAGCCGCTGCTCGCGATCCTGTCGCTGCGCACCGACGAGTCGGTCGAGGTCCGCCTGCTCCGGCCGGGCCGGGAGCCGCTTGCGCCGGGCGAGGCGCAGGGGGAGGGACAGCGGCAGGTGTTCGGCAATTTCAGGCTGACGCGGCGGACGGGGACATGCGGGTTCTAGGGATCGAGACATCGTGCGACGAGACGGCGGCGGCGGTGGTGACCGAGGGCGGCGACGTCCTCTCCGACGTCGTGCGCAGCCAGGTGGAGCTGCACGCGCCATACGGCGGGGTCGTGCCCGAGGTCGCGGCGCGCGATCATGCGCGCGCGGTGGTCCCGGTGGTGCGCGAGGCGCTCTCGCGCGCCGGCGTCGCGGCGGCGGACCTCGACGGCATCGCGGTGACATCGCGGCCGGGGCTCGCCGGGGCGCTGCTCGTGGGCCTGCAGGCCGCGAAGGGGCTCGCGTGGGCGGCGGGCAAGCCGCTCGTCGGCGTCGATCACCTCGTCGGGCACCTGCTCGCGGTGTTCCTGCGGCGGGGCGACGCGCCGCCGCCGGAGGAGCGGCCGTCGTTCCCGTACGTCGCGCTGCTCGCCTCGGGCGGGCACACCGCGATCTACCGGGTGGACGGCCCCTCGCTCGGCGCGATCCGCGAGCTCGGCGCGACGCGCGACGACGCGGCGGGCGAGGCGTTCGACAAGGTGGCGAAGCTGCTCGGCCTCGGGTATCCGGGCGGCCCGGTGGTCGACCGGCTCGCGGCCACGGGGGATCCGGCGGCCGCGTCGGAGGCGGTGCCGGCGGTGATGGCGCGCAAGGAGTCGCTGGAGTTCAGCTTCTCGGGCATCAAGAGCGCGGTGGCGCGCCACGTGGCGAAGCGGGGGCGGCCGGAGGGGCAGGCGCTCCACGACCTCTGCGCGGCGTTCCAGGGCGCGGTGGTCGACGCGCTCGTGCAGAAGACCGTGCGGGCCGCGCGGATCGAGGGGGTCGAGCGGGTGGTGCTCGCGGGGGGCGTCGCGGCGAACCGCGGGCTCCGGGCGAGGATGGCGGCGGCGTGCGAGCGGCGGGGGCTCGCGCTGTTCGTCCCGCCGTTCGCGAGCTGCACGGACAACGGGGCGATGATCGCGTATGCGGGCGCGCTGCGGCTCGCGGCCGGGGAGCGGGACGCGCTGGATCTCGCGCCGGAGACGAGGACGGCGCTGCCGCGGGTCACCCGGAAGGGCGGCGGCGCGCGGTGAGCGGGACAGGCCGGTAGCGGGGCGACGCGGGGAGCGGCATGGGCGCGGGGCGCGAGGTGTGTGGGGCGATGGCGAACGCTGGCGAACGGTGGCGTACGGTGGCGAACGATGAAGGGACGGCTCGTGCCGAGGATTACCTCGGACTTGTCCGCTGCGGCGAGCCGTGGTCTGATGAGAGCTCAGGACTCAGGCCGGCCCGCGCTGGCCGTTTTTCCGGCCGCACGGGACAGGACAGCTTGGGATAGCCGCCCGTCGGGGCGCGAGGTTTGAGGGCCATGCAGGTTGTTCTACCGATTGTGCTTGGGTTGGTGGCGGTGGCGTGCGGCGCGGGCGTCGTGTTCTTGCTGATGCAGGTGGCCCCGCTGAGGCGGCAGCTGAAGGACGCGAACCAGCACATCGAGGCGCTCCGGCAGGCGAAGAACCAGCTGGAGCAGATGCGGGGGCAGTACGCGCAGCTCCAGCAGGCGCTCGACATCGCGCGGGGCGAGGACCGGCAGAAGGTCGACTGGCTCGACGCCCAGCAGAAGGAGATCGACTGGTACAAGAGCGAGCTCGAGAGCCGGCCGAAGATCACGCAGAAGCGCTACAAGATCCTGACCCTGGGCATCAAGTGGACCGGCAAGACGTCGCTCACGCTCAAGTGGGCGAATCCGCTCGTGGATCTCGGCACGCTGCAGGGGACGAAGATCGAGCGTTACGAGCGGACGGTCAGCCACGTGCTCACGAAAGAGGTCTTGACGGAGCACGTGTTCGAGATCGGCGACTGGGGCGGCGAGCACATCGTGGACGCGCAGCAGGAGCTCATCATGGAGGAGATCCACGGGCTCCTGATGGTGGTGGATCTTGCGGGCAAGGACGGGCAGAAGCTCGAGCCGTCGCGGATCCAGGAGCAGCTCCGGGAGTTTCAGCCGCAGTCGTTGCAGTTCTTCTTCAGCCCGAAGACGCTGGCGTCGTGCAAGGCGGTGGTGCTGTTCATCAACAAGTCCGATGTTCTGTCCGGGACGCCGGCCGAGGTGGAGAAGGAGGCGCGCGGGTATTACAAGCCGCTCATCGACAGCCTCGAGCGGTACAAGAACCACATCGACATTCGGGTGCTGGTCGGTTCGGCGAGCTACGGGCACAGCACGCACCATCTCTTCTCGCACTTCGTGGAGCGGATCCTCCCGAAGAACGCGTATGATCCGCAGCTGCTCCAGCGGATGAAGGCGGACATCGGGCCGAATCCGGCGCTGTCGCGGACCGCGCAGCTCCCGGCCCCGCAGATGCCGCAGCAGGTCAGGCCCAATGTACGGTAGCGAGGGCGCCTCGGGGTATGTGATCCCGCGGTACCGCGCGCCTGCGGAGGCGTCGTGGTACCACGTGCTGCACGGGAACATCCCTGGGCATCAGATCGATTTCATGTACTGCCCGGAGGTGCCGCAGGGGGCGCTGACGACGACGCATTTCAGCCACCTGGCGCGGCTGATGAAGTACATCGAGCCCGCGACGGGGGCGACGCATGCGTTCGCGATCGGCAACCTGTCGCGCGACGACACGCAGCACGAGCCTGGGCACGGGGCGATGGGGCTCATCTTCGGGTTCCGGATCGGCGGGGCGATGGATCACGCCGGTCGGGGGAATCCGCCGTTCGCGCACGGGATCGTCGCGGTGGATCGGGACCTCGGGTACACGTCGCTCTTGGAGGCGTCGGCGACGTTTTACCGGCACGTGATGAACGCGACGGAGGTCAACTCGTCGGCGGGCATGTTTTACCGCGAGTATGTGGGCGCGGTGCGCGACGCGCCGGAGCGTGTGGCGCACGTGCTGGAGCGGTACGTCGAGGAGTTCGGGGATCTGCCGTACCTGCGGCGGAGCAGCGCGACGTGGGACTGGGTGGCGGACGAGGGCTCGCTGCCGAAGCGCGTCGTGATCGTGCACAAGCACGATGAGCCGTTCGGGGCCATCGCGCACGCCGCGGCGAGGATCGCGACGGTGCTGTACCGGTCGAACATCAAGTGGACGTCGATCACGAGCGGGCGTGAGGCGGACATCCCGGGTGGGGTGTCGGTGCGGTTCGTGCGGGAGCGCGACGTGACGATGGAGGATCGTCACGGGGTGCTGCTGCGGATCGAGGACGTCGCGGAGGACGAGGGGGAGATCGCGCGCAAGCTGTTCGGGGCACGGCCGCAGGGCGAGACGGGCGAGAAGCCGCAGTTCGGCGGGTGGCGCGAGCGGTATGCGGCGCAGCAGGCGGGGGGCGCGGCGCACCTCTCGCAGACCGCCGGTGGGCCGGCGCCTGCGGGGCCCGTGTCGGAGCGGGGGCGGATGCCGTCGGCGCCGCCGGCGCAGCGGCGGGTCGAGGCGCGCGCGGCCGAGGGGGCGAGCGCGGGGGCGGCGTCGTCGGCGATGGGGCCGAAGGGGACGCTGGTCATCGACGCGGAGAAGCTGCTGCGCGAGGCGGGGCTCGTGGAGGCGGGGCCGGGGAATGCGGTGATCGGGGCCGCGGGGGGGTCCGCTGTGGGCGGCGTGCCGCCGATCTCGAGGGGTCCGGCGGATCTGACGCGGCCGGGGGCGGGGGCGCCGCCGTTGCCGATGGCCGCCGGCAGGGGCGTGCCGCAGGCGCCGGCGATGCCGCCGGTCTCGGCGCGCAGCGCCGCGGGGGAGGACGATGTCGGGGAGATTCCGATCGTCGTCGAGCAGCCTCAGAAATCTCGGAAGGCGCTCTGGGCGGTGGCGGGGCTCGGGTGCGCCGCCGCGGTGGGGGCTGTGGCGTGGGCGGTCGTGTCGAGGGGCCCGGGAGCGCAGCCGGCGCCGCCGGAGGAGCCCTCGGCGGCCCCGACGACGGTGGGCGGGGCGCCGGGGACTAGCGTGAAGGAGGGGGCGGAGGCGGCAGCGCCGCAGCCCACGGCGGGGCCGCAGGCGCCGGGGGCGGCGTCGGCGCCGGAGGGCGCGGCGCCGCCGGAGGGGGCGGCGCGCGCCGGGGAGGATGGGCAGGCGAAGCCGCCGGCGTCGGCGCCGACGGCGAGCCAGCAGCGGAAGGCCGGCGGCGGCAGAGCGGGGTCGAAGCCGTCCGGCGCGCAGCAGCAACGCGGGAAAGACGGGAAAGACACAGAGCGCGCTCCAGACGACCAGAAGCCGGTGGGCGCGATTCAACCGAAGGTAAAGTTTTGATCATGCGTCTCGCGCAGAGTGTTCCGTGGATGTGCTTCGTCGGCCTGCTGACGGCCGCCTCGCCGAGCGAGGCGCAGCCGAAGGGAGGCGCCTCGCCGGGGGGCGCGGGGCAGCAGGGCGCGGCGGGCCAGACGGCGATCCAGGCGCCGCGCGCGCCCAGCGAGGCGATGAGCGACAAGGCCAGGAAGCTCTACATGGAGGGCGTGACCGCCTCGGAGAAGGGGCGGTGGGCCGACGCCTATGCGTCGTTCGTGGCGGCGTGGGCGCTGCAGAAGCACTACACGATCGCCGGCGGGATAGGCACCTGCGAGCTGATGCTGCAGCGCTATCCGGACGCGGCCAAGCACCTCGCCATCTACGTGCGCGAGATCGAGAAGGACGCGACGGCGACGCCGGACGAGCGCGCCGCCGCGCTCAAGACGTATGCGCAGGCGCGGGCGAAGGTGGGCGCGGTCCGGCTGCGCGTCGACGTGGAGGACGCCGAGGTGCGCGTGGGGCAGGAGGTCGTCGGGACCGTGCCGCTCCAGGATCCGGTGTTCCTGGAGCCGGGGACGCATACGATCTCGGTGCGGCGGCAAGGGTACGAGCCGGCGAGCGTCGCGGTGGAGCTGAAGGCGGGCGAGGAGATCGAGCGGAGCGTCGAGCTGAAGAGCGCGCGGGCGAGCGAGCCGGCGGCGGGGGAGAGGCCGGCGACGACGTGGCGGGGGGGTTTGGGGAAGGGCGGCGATCCCCCGCCGAACAAGACGCTGCTCATCGCGGGAGGGGCGGTGGCGGGGGTGGGGGTGATCGCGGGGACGGTGTTCACGATCCTCTCTGTCGCAAAGGCGAACGACGCGGAGGAGCTGCGCGACGAGGTCCGCGCCGACAAAATGCTCAAAGGGCGCTGCCCCAGCACGGAGTCGCCGGCGGTCTGCGCGAAGCTGAGCGATACGGTCGACCTCCAGTACGCGTTCATCAACGTGGCTATCGGCAGCTTCATCGTCGGGGCAGCCGGGGTGGGAACGGTGGTCTATGCCCTGGCCGACCGGCCTTCCGCGCCGGATCGTCGCGTGCAGGTCGCGCCGCTCGTGGGGTCGGGCGTGACGGGTCTTTCCTTGAGCGGTCGATTCTGAGCGGAGGCACGGTGAATCGGGAAGTCAGCAGGACGCGTCATCGCCTTGGTTGTCGCTTCGCCGCGACGCTTCTCTTGGGGTCGGTGGCCATCGGGATCCAGGTGAGCGGGTGCTCAGTCGACGACCTCTGCGAGGCCAAGCTCGTCAGCTGCCCCCCGGGTGTTGGCGGGAACGGCGGCACGGGCGGGGACGGGGGCGGTGGCGGGATCGTTCCTCCGCGGCCAGAGTGCGACCCGGAGATCGCCGAGGGCGGCGTCGACGAGGGCTGCGGGGTGTTCGTATCTGTGAACGGCGCTAACAGTGCCGAGGGCACGAAGCTGGAACCGATCAAGTCGATCAACAAGGCCATCGATCTCGCGGTGCGCAACGGCACGAAGCGCGTCTATCTGTGCGCCGAGGACGACCCGTTCGAGGAGGCCGTCACGGTGCCGGCAGGCGTGACGGTGTACGGCGGGCTCGACTGTGCGGCAAACTGGGAATGGAATAGGGCACGGAAGACGGCTCTGACAGCCCCGCAAGGAGAGGTTCCACTCACGCTGCGTGCTGCTGGGGGGAGCGTGCAGGTCGAGGACTTGCATGTCAAAGCGCAGCCGGTCGTCATTGACAACCCGGACGATACCGAGAAATACGGGAAGTCTTCGATCGCTGCGATCGCTGACGGCGGTAACGGTGAGTCAGACAGCGGCAGCGTGGGGCTCGTGCGGTGCACGCTGGAGGCGGACGGCGCTGCGCCGGGAGCGCCCGGGGAGCCCCCCGACTCGCAGCGCGCCGCGAAGGGGGATGATGGCAACGCAGGCAATGAGGCCTGCACGGCGAATATCGTGTCGCCAAACGCACCTCCCGAGAACGACTGCGAAACGCCGGACGATCTCAGTGATGACTCGATCGGCGGAGTGGGCGGCACCGGCCTTTCGGCGCAATCGGGCCCTGGTGCCGCCGGATCTCCCGGCGAGGCAGACAATCCCAATGGCGGCACCCGCACCGGCACTGGGGCTTGCGGCGCCGGTCTTACCGGCAAGAATGGCGTCGACGGCGCTCCCGGCGAGGGGACAATCGGCAAGGATACAATTTTTAGCGCCGGATACGCCGGCTCTCCTGGTAACGACGGCCACCGCGGCTCCCCCGGTCAGGGCGGCGGGGGCGGTGCGGGCGCAAGGGGCGGCAGCAGCGCCTGCCCCGCCGGCTCACCGGGCACCGGCGGCGCCAGCGGCGGCTCCGGCGGCGCCGGCGGATGCGGCGGAAAGGGCGGCAAGGGCGGCGGGCCAGGCGGCTCCAGCATCGCCCTCATCAGCATTCACGCAAAGCTCAGCTTCCAGGAGGTTCAACTCATCGCCAAGGCCGGCGGTACCGGTGGAGAGGGCGCGGCGGGCCAGCGCGGCGGCCTGGGCGGCGAGCCGGGTCCAGGTGGCGACGGTCCGAACACGCTGAGCACCGGGTGCGATGGCGGCGGAGGCGGCATTGGCGGCAACGGCGGCCCCGGCGCCAAGGGCAGCGACGGCCATTCTCTCGGCATCGCCTATCTCGGCACCCCGCCGCCGGAGGAGAGCGACGGTGTCCTCACCACCGACGCCCAGGACAGCGAACCCATCAAGGACTTCGGCGGATCCTGACCTCCCCCGTGATACGTTCCCGCCGTGAGTTCTTGCAGACACCTCAGCCCGGCGCTTCTCCTCGGGCTCACGCTCCTGGCCGCCTCACCCATCGCCGCCGCCCAGCCGTCCCAACCGACTGCAGAGGCGAAGCTCGCGGCCAAGGCGCTCGCCGACAAGGGCTGGGAGCTCTTCAACGCCGGCCGTTACGAGGACGCGCTCACGGCGTTTCGCGACGCCGAGGCCCAGGTGCACGCCCCTCCATTCCTGGTCATGGCGGCGCGCTCCTGTGAGCGTCTCGGCCGATTGATCGAGGCGCGATCGCTCTACCAGCGCGTCCTGGACGAGCCGCTCGCGGCCACCGCTCCGCGCGCCTTCCAGCAGGCGCAAGCCGACGCGAAGGCGGAGCTCGCCGCCCTCGCACCGCGCATCCCGACCCTGGAGGTCGCCCTCGGCCGCACGCAGCAAGGGGCGGTGGAGCTGACGCTCGACGGAGAGCGCATCGCCCCGGCGAAGACGGTAGACGTCGACCCCGGCGAGCACACGCTGTCCGGCGTCGTGCCAGGGCGCCCTCCGGTGAATAGGACGATCCGGCTGGACGAGAGGGCGAAGGGGTACATCGTCCTCGACCTGGCGCCGCCACCCGCCGAAGCTCGGCCGGAGCGCAGCGCGCCAGCCACATCAGGGGACGATTTGCGGAAGTCCTTGTTCATCGGCGGCGGAGTTGCGGCGGGGGTGGGTGTGATCGCGGGCACCGCGTTCACCCTCCTCTACTCCGGGAAGGCGGACGATGCGGAGAATCTACGTCAGCAGATTCGTTCCGGTGCTGCACCGGAAAGATACTGCCCCGATCCCAGATCGCCGTCGATCTGCGCAGAATTGAACGATACGGTCGACACCCAGTACGTATTCGCCAATGTCGCCCTTGGCAGCTTCATCCTCGGGGCAGCCGGGGTGGGAGCCGTGATCTACGCGCTCGTGGACAGGCCCTCCGCACCGGTCCGGCGCGCGCACGTCGCGCCGCTCGTGGGGTCCGGCGTGGCGGGTCTTTCGTTGAGCGGGCGATTTTAAGCGGAGAGATCGTGAACCGGGGGATCAGCAGGATGGGTCATCGTCTTGGTTGTCGCTTCGCGGCGATGCTTCTCCTGGGGGCGACATCTGTAGGGATCCAGGCGAGCGGGTGCAAAGCTAGCCCCGAGGAGAGGGCGAGTACCAGGCCATCAGGTGTTGGCGGGCACGGCGGCACGGGCGGGGATGGCGGCGGTGGCGGGATCGTGCCTCCGCCGGCAGGGTGCGACCCGGAGACCGCCGAGGGGGGCGTCGACGAGAGGTGCGGGGTGTTCGTGTCGACGCAGGGCGACGACGGTGGCGACGGCACGAAGTCGGAGCCGCTCAAGTCGATCAACGAGGCCATCGAGCTCGCGGTGAGCGGCGGCGCGAAGCGCGTGTACCTGTGCGCCAACGACGAGGGCGAGCCCTTCGACGAAGCCGTCACGGTGCCCGCGGGCGTAACCGTTTACGGCGGGCTCGACTGCGCGGCCAACTGGGAGTGGGGGAAAGCAAGCAAAACGTACCTGACAGCGCCGCAAGGAGAGGTTCCACTCAGATTGGATGCAGCTGACGAGAGCGTGCGGATCCTGGATTTGCATGTCAAGGCGAAGCCGATCGTCATTGACTTCGGTGAGCCGGACTATGCCGAGAGCTACGGAAAGTCGTCGATCGCCGCCATCGCCGATGGCGGCAGCGGTGAGATAGACGCCGGCAGCGTGGAGCTCGTGCGGTGCACGCTGGAGGCGGACGAGGCTGCACCGGGATTCCCTGGGGACGCCGTCACATCTGGCCCGCCACGCGCCGCGAACGGGCAGGACGGCAGCGCAGGCAATGCTGCGTGCACGGCGGGTATCGTGACTGCGAATGCGCCTCCCGAGACCGACTGCGGAACGCCGGACGATCCCAGCGATGACTCGATCGGTGGAATTGGCGGAAGCGGCTCCGCAGCCTCAGCTGCCCCTGGCGGCGCTGGGTCTCCCGGAGAGACAGAGAATTTGAACGGTGGCACGCGCGGTACCGGGGCTTGCGGCGACGGCCGTGTGGGCAGGAACGGCGAAGAAGGTGGCCCAGGCGGGGCCGCAAGCGGCAAGGGTAAGCTTTCGAGCGACGGATACACCGGTACTCCTGGCGAGGACGGTAAGCCTGGCACTCCCGGCCAAGGCGGCGGAGGCGGCGCCGGCGCGAGGGGCGGCAGCGGCGCATGCCCCACCGGCTCACCGGGTACCGGCGGCGCCAGCGGCGGCTCCGGCGGCGCCGGCGGCTGCGGCGGAAAGGGGGGCAAGGGCGGCGGGCCAGGCGGCTCCAGCATCGCCCTCGTCAGCATCCATGCAAAGCTCAGCTTCCAGCAGGTTCAGCTCATCGCCAAGGCCGGCGGTACCGGTGGCGAGGGTACCGCGGGCCAGCTCGGCGGCCTCGGCGGTGAGCCGGGGCCTGGTGGCGACGGTCCGACCACACTGAGCACCGGCTGCACCGGCGGCACCGGCGGCAACGGCGGCAACGGCGGCACCGGCGGCAAGGGCAGCGACGGCCATTCCCTCGGCATCGCCTACGTCGGCACTGCGCCGCCCGACGAGGGCGTCACCATCGACGCCCAGGGCAGCAACGACATCATGGCCTTCGACGCTCCCTGACGTCCCACAACGGCAGTCGCCCGCCAGATCACCGCCCCTTCGCACCTCGCCCCCAGCCCACGCAGGACCGCAGCGAAACACATCGAGCGCCCCGGCCGACGACGCACCTGCTGCCTCATCACGGCGCCCGCCCCGCGACAGCGCGCCACAGCCCGTTCAGGCAAGGACACCAAAGATCCCCCGCGGAATCCCCGGCGCCTCCCCCCGGGCAGCATCCCGACGCCCCGCCCCCTCGTCGAGCCCGCCAAAATCCGCTGCGAGCGCTCCGACCGCAGGTAAGATGGTGCCCATGCGCTTCTCCCAGGTCGTCCCGCTGCTCTGCCTGCCAGGCCTGCTCGCCTCCACCTCGCCGGCCGACGCGCAGCCGAAGAGCAGCGCTCCGCCGACGAGCACCGCCACGCCGAAGGCCCGCCGCCCCAGGATCCAGCGCGCCCCGAGCGACGCCATGAGCGACAAGGCGCGCAAGCTCTACATCGAGGGCGTCGCCGCGTCCGAGCAGAACCGGTGGGCCGACGCCTACGCCTCGTTCGTCGCGGCCTGGGCGCTGCAAAAGCACTACACCATCGTCGGAGGCATCGGCACGTGCGAGCTGATGCTGCAGCGGTACCGGGACGCCGCCGAGCACCTCGCGATCTATGTGCGCGAGCTCGCGAAGGACACGACCGCGACCGCGGAAGAGCGCGAGGCCGCGGCGGCGGCCTACGCGCAGGCGCGCGCGGAGGTGGGCGCGGTGGTCGTGAGCGCCAACGTGCCGGGCTCGAAGGTGCTGGTGGACGGCTCCCCCGTCGGGACGACGCCGCTCGTCGACCCGGTGTTCGTGGAGCCGGGACCGCACACGATCACCGTGCAGCACGACGGCCATGCGCCGAAGAGCAGCGAGGTGGACGTCGCCAGAGGGAGCCAGATCGAGCGCGCCTTCGAGCTCGAGAAGCTGGTGGTGCGCGCACCGCCGGAGCCGGCGCCAGCGCCGCCCCCGCCCGACGTGGCGGAGCGGAGCTCGGCGCCGATCGTGGCGGGCGCTTCGGTGGCCGCGGCGGGGGTGATCGCGGGGGTCGTGTTCACGCTCGTCGCGAACGCGAAGGCGAGCAGCGTGAGAGAGCAGCACGCGAGGGTCAAAGGGATGAATGTGAATGACGGAGGCGTGAACTGCGCGGCCCCCTCCAGCACCGAGCAGACGCAGCCGTGTGACAGGCTGAGAACGTTGGTCGACGATAGAGATCTCTTCAGCAACCTGGCGCTGTGGAGCTTCGTCGGCGGAGGCGCGGTCGCCGTCGGGACGCTCGGTTACTGGCTTGCCAGCCCATCGACCCCCCCGGAGAAGCGGCACGTCCGCGTCGTTCCGCTCGTGGCGCCTGGCGGCGGGGGAATCGTCGCTGGCGGTGTTTTCTGAAGCGAGGAACGCATGAACCGACACGCCAAGAGGACGATGCAGCTCACCGCTCACAGCGCTTCGGCGCTGGTCATGGCATCGCTGGTAGCGGCGGTGCACGCGGCGAGCTGTGTCTACGACACTCCATCCCCCAACTGCGAGGACCGGCATGAAAACTGTCTACAGGCTGGCACCGGCGGGCAGACACCGGATCCGCCCGACCCTCCGGATCCGCCCGACCCTCCGGATCCGCCCGACCCGCCCGAGCCGGAGGAGGAGAAATGCGTACCCCGTGAGAAACCCGATGGCGTGGACGACACCTGCGGCGTCTTCGTATCGGCACGCAGCGGCGTACCCAACGAGGCGGGAACCAAGGAGAAACCGCTCAGCTCGCTCCAGGAGGCCATCAATCTCGCGAAGGAGAAGGGAACCCGGCACGTGTACGCGTGCGCTGGCGACGGGGAGGACTTCATCGAAGCGGTCGAGGTGCCCGGCGGCGTGGCGATCTACGGCGGGCTCGACTGCAACAACGGCTGGAAGTGGGTCGGCGATACGAAGAAGACGAGCCTGACGGCAGAAAAAGGGGTCATCCCGCTGACTATGCGCGGGCTGCCGGGAATCGTGCACATCGAGGATCTGCACGTCGTGGCGCAGTCGACCGGGCAGCAAGACGCCAAAGGAGCAGGGCTGTCGTCCATCGCGGCTCTCGCGCACAGCACGAGCGTGGAGCTCGTGCGATGCGTGCTCGAGGCCGGACACGCGGGAGCGGGGGAGGAAGGTGATCCTCACGTGGGAACTGCCTCGCAGGGCGCGTCGGGGGAAGCGGGAGGCAACGCATGCTCCGCCGGCCAGGACGTCGACGTGCGCGGCGGCCGCACGGTAACGAATCAATGCGGCACGCTCGGCGATGCGGGCGATGACTCGTGGGGGGGTAAGGGCGGGAATGGCTCCGTGTACGCCGGAGACCGCGGAGGCGATGGTCGACCCATTCTCGCATCCATGGATGGAGCCGAGAACGGCGGCTTCGGCCACAACGGCATACACAACTGCGCGCCTGGCCGACCAGGCAACGCCCTCGACGGCGGCGCGCCTGGAACAGCGGCCTCTGGCAGCCCCGGCGTGGACGCCACGGGCATCGGAGAGATTTCCATGAAGGGCTACGCTGGCGTCTCCGGCGGAGATGGTGGCCGTGGGGCGCCTGGGCAAGGCGGCGGCGGCGGTGGCGGTGAGCGGGGCGTGGGTACGGCGGCGGCAGACCGTTACTGCCCGGGCGGTCGTCCGGGCGACGATCAAAGGCTCGCCGGCGCAGCTGGCGGCTCCGGCGGCGCCGGCGGCTGCGGTGGCGCCGGCGGCCGAGGCGGCCTGCCGGGCGGCTCCAGCATCGCGCTCATCAGCCTGGATGCCGCGCTGTCGTTCGAGGACGTGACCCTCAAGGCCGGCAACGCAGGCAACGGCGGCAAAGGCGGTCCCGGGCAGCCGGGCGGAGAGGGAGGTGATGGGGGCCCAGGCGGAAGCGGGGCCACGGGACTACGAGCAGCCTGCATGGGCGGCAAGGGCGGCAAAGGCGGCACCGGCGGCAACGGCGGCGGCGGTCAGGGCGGCCACTCCCTCGGCATCGCGTTCCGCGGAGCCCCGCCGCCCACTGACGGCGTCACCGCGATCGAGCTCGGTGACCCGGGCACCGGCGGCCAGGGCAGCGATGCCGGCCACAGCGGCGCCCCTGGGATGGCGAGCAACACGCTGGAGTTCAACTAGACCCCCTGCCGCCTAGACGCGCTCTGCAGCCATGACCGTCCGCCGACATCTCCGCCTGGGCCTGCTCCTCACGCTCACGCTCTCCGCCGTGCCAGCCACCGCGGTGTCCCAGCCTGCCCGGCCGGACGAGCTGGCCAAGGTCGCGGCCCGAGCCCTCGCCGACAAGGGTTGGGAGCTCTTCAACGCCGGCCGCTACGAAGAGGCGCTCGCAGCCTTCCGCAGCGCCGAGGCGCAGGTCCACGCCCCGCCGTTCCTGCTCCTCGCGGCGCGCTCCTGCGAGCGCCTCGGTCGCCTGATCGAGGCTCGCGCGCTCTATCGACGCGTCGTCGACGAGCCGCTCGACGCCAGCGCTTCGCGGGCGTTCCATCAGGCCCAGGCCGACGCGAAGGCCGGGCTGGCCGCCCTGGCGCCGCGCATCCCGGCCCTGGACGTCGCTGTCACGGGCGCGCCGCCGAGCGCGGTGGAGCTGACGCTGAACGGAGAGCGCATCGCCGTGGCGACGCCCGTGGAACGCGATCCCGGTGAATACAAGCTGGTCGCGACCGCGCCGGGCTACACCCCGGTGACGAGAGCGTTCCGGTTGACGGAGGGAAAGAGAGAGCGCGTCACCGTCGAGCTCTCGCCTGCCTCCACCGCGGCAGCAACGGCGCCGCTCCCGGGCCGCGCGCCTTCAGCGGCGGGGAGCGATGCGAGGACGATCGCGCTCATCGGCGGCGGGGCAGCTGGAGCTCTGGTGCTCGCGGGCGTCGCGTTCACGCTCGTCGCCAATGGCCATGCGAGCGACGCGAGACAGCAGTGGAGGACGGTCAACGCCATGGCCGGCGGTCCGGTGAACTGCTCCAGTCCCGCCGGTAACGATCAGGCGATTCAGTGCCAGAAATTGAGCTCGATGGTCGACGACAAATACCTTTTCAGCAACCTCGCAGCGTGGAGCTTCATCGTCGGTGGAGCGAGCGCGCTCGGAGCGCTCGGCTACACCTGGCTCGCTGCAGCGCCGAGCGAGCCGGAGAAGCAGATGCACGTCGCGCCGCTCGTGACACCGGGCGGCGCGGGGCTCGTCGCTGGCGGCGTGTTCTGAGTCGAGGACGCCATGAATCGACGAACCAAGAGGGCGATCCGACTGGCCGCACGCGGGGCGCCGACACTGGTCGTGATGTCGATCGCAGCAGCGATCCATTCGTCGAGCTGCCTTGGACCAGACTGCTTTGAGCTGCATCAATGCGGAGGCGCTGCTGCAGACACGGCATCGCCGGAGTCGCCGGATCCGCCGGACAACCCTCCCGACCCGCCCGACCCGGGGGATGCGAAATGCATGCCCCGCGAAAACCCCGATGGCGTGGACGATACCTGCGGCGTCTTCGTGTCGGCGCGCGGTGACGCATCCAATGAGGCGGGAACCAAGGCGGAACCGCTCGGCTCGCTTCAGGAGGCCGTCGATCTCGCAAAGAAGAATGGAACCCGGCGCGTGTACGCGTGCGCCGGCGATGGCGAGGACTTCATCGAAACGGTCGAGGTGCCCGGCGGCGTGGCGCTCTACGGCGGGCTCGACTGCAACGACGGGTGGAAGTGGGTCGGCGATACGGAGAAGACGAGCCTGACGGCACAAAAAGGGGTGATCCCGCTGACGATGCGCGGGCTGCCGGGAACCGTGCACATCGAGGATCTGCACGTCGTGGCGCAGTCGACCGGGCAGCTCGACGCCAATGGAGCAGGGCTGTCGTCCATCGCGGCCCTCGCGCACAGTGCGAGCGTGGAGCTCGTGCGATGCGTGCTCGAGGCCAGACACGCGGGAGCGGGGGCGGACGGGGCCGCTCATATCGGTACCGCCGCGCAGGGTGCGCCGGGGGAAGCAGGCGGCAACGCATGCTCCGCCGGCCGGGATGTCGACGTGCGCGGTGGCCGCACGGTAACGAATCAATGCGGCACGCCCGACGATGCGGCCGATGACTCGTGGGGGGGCAAGGGCGGGAATGGCTCCGTGAATTTCGGAGACCGCGGAGACGATGGTAGACCCATTCTCATATCCATCGACGGAGCCGAGAACGGCGGCGTAGGCAACAACGGCCTACACTACTGCGCGCCTGGCCGACCAGGGAATGCCCTCGACGACAAAACGCCTGGAACAGCGGCCTCCGGCAGCCCCGGCGCGGACGCCATGGGAATCGGAGAGATCTCCCTGAACGGCTACGCCGGCGTCTCCGGCGGTGATGGCGGCCGTGGGGCGCCTGGACAAGGCGGCGGCGGCGGCGGCGGCGAGCGGGGCGTGCTTACGGCAACGGACACCCGCTATTGCCCGGGCGGTCGTCCGGGCGACCAGGAAAGTCGCGCCGGCGCAGCTGGCGGCTCCGGCGGCGCCGGCGGCTGCGGCGGCGCCGGCGGCCGAGGCGGCCTGCCGGGCGGCTCCAGCATCGCGCTCATCAGCCTGGATGCCGCCCTCTCCTTCGAGGGCGTGACCCTCAAGGCCGGCAGCGGAGGCGACGGCGGACAGGGCGGCCCGGGACAGCCGGGCGGCCCGGGTGGCCAGGGCGGCACCGGCGGAAGGGTCCCGGACGGGGCCGCGGGGCTACTCCCAGCCTGCGACGGCGGCACCGGCGGCAACGGCGGCAACGGCGGCAAGGGCGGCGGCGGTCAGGGCGGCCACTCCCTCGGCATTGCGTTTCGCGGAGCCCCGCCGCCCACCGACGGCGCCACCATCGAGCTCGGCGATCCGGGCACCGGCGGCCAGGGCAGCGATGCCGGCCACAGCGGCGCCCCTGGGATGGCGAGCAACACGCTGGAGTTCAACTAGCGCCCAAGTTGCGCGCGGCGCACCGCCGGTGGGTCCACCGGCGGTTCACCCTGCCGCGTGCGCCTCGATCTCCACACCGCCTCGCTGCCACCGCCGCTTCCGCCGCTCCGACCTTCGCGGCCATCGGCGGAAGCCGCACCTCGCCCCGTCGATGGCCGCCTTCGCTCAGGCGAAGCGCAACCTCAGCCGCTCGATGTCCGCCTTCACCCACGCGAAGCACGGCATCGATTTTCGATGCCCTGCATCGGTTCAACGATGTCTCACATCGATTTTTCAATGTCGCACGTCGATTTGTGGTAATTACCCCTTGACAAGCGCCTGCACCGAGCACACCGCCGCGCGTTGTCTCAGAGCCCCCAGTCTGGCTGTCCAGGTACTGCCTTCTGAGGCGCCGCTGCTCCTGCCGGCTTCGACCCACCCGGGCCGGAGGGTTGCGTCCCCCCCGGACGCCTGTCCTTGGGCGCTCCCGCCTGCACCGAGGACGCCGGCGCGGCGCTCGTCCCCGGCGAGCCTGCCGGAGCAGGCTTTACTTCCTCGGGTGGTGCGCTCGCTCCAGCGTCGCTCTCCAGCACCTGCGCGCTCAACGCCGGCCCTGGCAGCAGCGCCGGCTCCTCGCTATGCGCCTCCCCTGCCGCCACCGCAGGCGCCTCCCCTCTCGCCGCCACAGGCGCCTCCCCTGTCGCCACCGCAGCCGCCGCAGATCCAGGCGCGCTCGCCGCGACTTCCGCCGATGCCTCCGCCGCCGCCACCGGAGCCGGCGGCTCCTCCAGGGCGCGCCGCAGCGCAACCCCCAGCCCCAATCCCACCACCGCGAGCCCCACGCTGCCCGCCAGCACCCAGGCCACCCGCGCGCCGCGCGATCGCGACCGCTGCGACGCCGCCACACGGATCGCATCGGTCAGCGTCCCCGGCTGCGCCTGCGCCTCATGCCCCGCGGCCGCGCCATGGCCCCCCGCCTCACCGCTCGCCCCCGTCCCCGGCGCCCCAACCGCAGCGCCATACCCTGCTCCCCTTCCCCCGCCGGCGGCGGCCACCGGCCCCCCGCCCGCGCCGCCCCCGCCCGCATTGCTCCCACCCGCGCCGCCCGCACCGCCCCCCGCTCCCGCCCACGGCGCCCCCGCCGCTCCCGTCACCCCCGGCGTCCCCACCGCCGTCCACCCGAACGGGCTCGATCCCCCCACCCCCGACGACGAGAACACCGGCATCCCCGTCGCCCGCCCGAACTCCTCCACCATCTCGCGCACGCTCTGGAACCGCTGGTTCCGGTCGCGCGCCAGCGCCCGTGCGAAGAACGCGTCGATCGCCGGCGGCAGATCCGGCGCGAGCTGCCGCGGCGACGGGATCGGCTCCACGAGGATCCGCGTCATCACCTGCGCCAGCACCTCGCCGGGGAACGGCAGGTACCCGGTCACCATCCGGAACAGGATCACCCCCAGCGCCCAGAGATCGCTCCGCGCGTCGATGTCGCGCTCCGCACGGAGCTGCTCCGGGCTCATGTAGTGCGGCGACCCCATCACCTCGCCGGTCGTCGACGCCTCCGACACGAGCTTCGTCGCCGTCTCCTTCGCGATCCCGAAGTCGATCAGCTTGAGCATGTCCTCGTCCTCGCCGTCGACGCGCGCGAGGAACAGGTTCGCCGGCTTCAGGTCGCGGTGGACCAGCCCGGCGTCGTGGACGCTCCGCAACGCCTTCCCGGCGTGCACCAGGAGACGCTGCGTCTCCGGCAGCGAGAGCCGGCGCACCCGCGTGAGGCGCGCGCTGAGGTCCTCGCCGCGCAGGAGCTCCATCACGAGGTACGGCACCCCCAGCTCGAAGCCGAAGTCGTGCACCTGCACGACGTGGGGGCTCCGGAGGTGCGCCGCCGCGCGCGCCTCACGCTCGAAGCGCGCGCGGAACGCCGGCGACCCGGCGTAGGCCGTGCCCATGAACTTGACGGCGACGTGCGTGCCGAGCTGGACGTGCTGCGCCACCCACACCGAGCCCATGCCGCCCGCCGAAAGGGCGCGCTCCAGGCGGTACTTGTCGGCGATGATCGAGCCTGGTTCGAGCTGCATGCGCCGGGGCGCCTCCTGCGGTGGGAGCAGCGTAACCGATCGCACGCCGGACGCGCAGGCCGAGCGCGACGGACGCGGCGTGCGGGCGCGGCGCACGGGCGCGGCGCACGGGTCGCGGCGCAAGGATCGCGCGTCGAGGCGAGCTCGAGCGCGGCGCCGCGGTGCGACGGCTGTCGGCGCGACGGGCCAGCCTGCTCAGAACGGCCGGGGCGGCGGCTTCTTCTCCGCGGTGGCCGCGACGCCGGCCGGCGATGCAGTGCGGGCAGGAGGCGGCGGAGAGGGCGACCGGTCGCCGTCGTACACGGAGTCCGAGGCCATCACCGGCTTTCCAGGGACGGACGCTCGCCCAGGCGACGGCTTCGACGCTCCCATCGCAGCGCCTGCCGTCCCCGTCGGCGGCGACGGCCTCACCTGATCCGATGTCCCTCCGGGCCCGGGCGAAGCGGGCGGAACCGCCCCCTGCTGCGGCGCCGCTCGCGGCGGCGGCGCCGTCTGGGCCGCGCTGGCCTCCTGGGCCGCCCTGGCCTCGTGTTGCTCCTGCTCGATCGGCGCCGCCCCCTCGAGCCCTGCGTCCGCGCGCTCCGCGGGTCGCTCCATCGCGGCAGGCTGCCCCGGCCCTGCGGCAGCATGCGTCACCGCTGCCGCAGCCGGAGCCCTCTCGCGCGGCATCGCCTCCGCCGCGCCCACGGCTGGCTCGCTGCCTCCCTCGGCTCCTGCCGGAGCGGTCGGCTTTCCCCAGCCGAGGAGCCACGTCGTCGCGACCGCGCCCGCGATCACGCCAGCCACCAGTAGCACGGCCACGATCGCCGTGGCCTTCCCTCCCCTTCGCCTCGCCTTGCCGGCGGCTCCCACCTGCGCGGCGGGTTGCGCGCCCGCGGCGCGCGCGCTGGCCTGCTGCGCCTGTGCCGCGCGCATCCTGGCCATCGCCGCCTGATACTGCGCCTCGGCGGCCTCCCCTTGCATCACGAGCGTCCCGCGAAGCGTGACCATGGGTCCGGCTCCGGCGGCCGGGTCGGCGGCGCTCGTGCCCGACGCGGCTGCGCCTTGCAAGGCCTGCCCGGCCGCCAGCGCGCCCTGCGGCGCGTGCGGGCGCTGCAGCCCCGGCGCGCTCTGCACCGCCGGTTGCGCCCCCTGCACCGCATGCGCGCTCTGCACCACCGACTGCGCCCCCTGCATCGCATGCGCCCCCTGCACCGCATGCGCCCCCTGCACCGCATGCGCCCCCTGCACCGCATGCGCCCCCTGCGCGCCCTGCGCGCCCTGCGCGCCCTGCGCGCCCATCCCCCATGCCTGCGCGCCGCCCTGCCTCACCGCGCTGTTCCCGTCGCCGCTCTCCCTCGCCAGCGCCCCCGGCCACGCCAGCGGCGCCGTCGTCGCGAGCTCCTCCGCGGCGGCCGCGCTCCCCTGCCCTCGCGCCGGCGCCACCACCGTCTCCTGCTCCGCCGCGCTCCCCAGCGGCGGCGCGGTGCGCTCCCCCGTGATGCGCAGCCCCCCGCGCTCCGCCTCCCCCGCGCCCGCCCGGAGCTCCCCCGCCCCCGCCGCGGCCGGCAGGACGAACGCCGCGAGCTCCCGCGCCACCTCCTCCGCCGTCCCGAACCGCTCGTGCCGCTCCCTGCGCAGGCACCGGTCGACGATCCCCACGAGCCGCTCGTCCACGCGCCGCAGATAGCGAGACACCTTCGGGATCTCCCCCGACAGGATCTGCGACAGAAGCTGCGGCCCCTCGCCCTGGAACGGCCGCACGCCGGTGAGCATCTCGAACAGCATCACCCCGAGCGACCAGAGATCCGACCGCGCATCGAGGTCCTCGTCCGCGCGCAGCTGCTCCGGGCTCATGTAGAGCGGCGAGCCCACCACGTCGAGCGTCGACGTCGCGCCGCTCGCGGCCGCGAGGCTCTTCGCCACCCCGAAGTCGAGCACCTTGACCACGAAGTCGCCCGCCTCGCTCGGCCGGTGCAGGAAGACGTTCGCCGGCTTCAAATCGCGGTGCACGATGGGCACGGCGTGCGCCGCCCCGAGCGCGCCCGCCACGTCGTGCGCGATCCGCGCGGCCAGCGGCGCCTCCAGGCGGCGCCGCGCCTCGAGCAGCGCGGCCACGCTGTCGCCCACGAGCAGCTCCATGATGAGGCACGGCTCGCCGCTCTCGGTGCGGGCCACGTCGATCACGTCGACGATGTTCGGGTGCTGCAGCGCGCCGCAGGACTGCGCCTCACGGAGCAGCCGCTTGCGCAGCGACGGATCGGGCCGCGCGATCACCTTGAGCGCCACCTCGCGCCCGGTGGCCTCGTTCCTCGCGGCCCACACGACGCCCATCGCGCCCTGCCCGATCTTGCGGCCGAGGCGGTACTTCCGCGCGAGCAGCATGCCCGGAAGAAGCCTGTACGCCTCGATCGGTTCCGACATATGCCCCCCCGGGTCGCGCCCCAAGCCCAGCGCGGGCTTACCATCGCTCCCGCGCGACCGGAATCGCGGAACCGGCGCCCCGGCCGTCGACGCCGCTCAGGGGGCGTAGGGATCCCGCTTCCGCTCGTTCTCCCGCAGGCAGTTGGTCCGCATGAACCCGGTCTTCCCCGCGCACGGATCGACCTTGGGCCGCTTGGCGGCGGGCTGCTGCGGCGCCGGAGGCGGCGGCGCGGACGTTTTCCCGGGAGCTTTACCCCCGGGCTGCGCGGCAGCGGCGAGCCGCGACGCAGGCGCCGCCGCGGTCGGCGCCTGCGTCGCCGCCTTGGCCGGCGCTGCCACCGCGGGCGCCGCCGCTGCGACGGCCGCCGCCGTCGCGGACGCCGCTGCGGCCGGCGCGCTCGGCGCCGCCGGGGTCGATGCGTCCGCCTGCGCCGGCTCGGCGTTGCTCGCGGCGCCCGCATCCGCGTCGCCCTCGCTCGGCTCGGCCGCCGCCGGCGCCGGGGGCGCAGGCTCCGCCGGCGGAGGCTGCGTCTCGGCCGGCCTGGCGACGCTGCTCTCGACGCTCTCGCGCTCGACGTCTGCCTCCAACGACGCGTCCGGCCCTGCGGACACCTCGCTGCTGCCCGCGGGCGCGCGCAGGGCGAAGAAGAGCACCGCGCCCACGAGGCCAGCGGCGAAAGCAGCCACCAGCGCGAGGATCGCGCGGGGGACCTGGTTCCTGCCCGGGCGCCGCTTCGGCTCCGGCGGCGGCATCGGCGGCGGCGTCGCGCGCGCTGCCCACGGCGACGGCTGCGCTGGCGCCCGCCCCGCCTCCGGACCCGGCGCGAGCGGCGCGGGCGTCGATCTCCCCGCTCTCCCCGGCTCGTCCTGACCCCACGTCGGCGAGGCGCCCGCCCCCGCGTCCGCGCCCACCATGACCTCCGGATCGAGCTTCTGGGTCAGCTCGGCGTTCCACACCGGCTCGGCCGCACCGCTCGCACCTGGCAGTGGCGGCAACCCCGGCGGCACCACGCTCACCCCCAGCGCCGCCGGCAACCCCGGCGGCACCACGCTCGCCCCCAGCGCCGCCGGCACCCCCGCCGGCGCCACGCTCGCCCCCAGCGCCGCCGGCACCCCCGCCGGCACCACGCTCGCCCCCAGCGCCGCCGGCACCCCCGCCGGCGCCGCGCTCGCCCCCAGCACCGCCGGCACCCCCGCCGGCGCCACGCTCGCCCCCAGCGCCGGCGCCACCCCCGCCGGCGCCACGCTCGCTCCGCCGAGCGCCGGCGGCGATACCGGCGCCACGCTCGCCCTCTGCGCCGGCATCTCCGGCGCCGCAACGCCGCCTCCGCCCCCCACCGCGGCGCCCGCGGCGCCCGCCCTCCTGCCCGACCTCGCGCCCGCGGCCGTGTACCCGTCGAGGAGGTCCGCCACCTCCGCCGCCGACCCGATCCGCTCGTCCCGCTGGCGCGCCATGCACCGCGCGACGAGCTCCACGAGCCCCGGATCCACACGCCGCAAGTACCTGGAAACTTTGGGGATTTCCCCGGACAAAATGCCGGTGAAGACCGCCCTCGCGTCCCCCTGGAACGGCCGCGTGCCGGTCAGCATCTCGAACAGCACCACGCCGAGCGCCCAGATGTCGGCGCGGTGATCGACGTTCGGTTCCGCCCTCACCTGCTCCGGGCTCATGTAGAGCGGCGAACCCACCGCGCCGCCGGTCGCCGTGCGGATGCCGTCGTTCATGGCGAGGTTCTTCGCGACGCCGAAATCGAGCACCTTCACCACCGGGTCGTCCATGTCCGGCTCGCGGTGCAGGAAGATGTTCGCCGGCTTCAGGTCGCGGTGGACGATGTGCGCCGCGTGCACCGCGGCCAGGCCCCGCGCCACGTCGCGCCCGATCGCCGCGGCCACGTCCGCGTCGAGCCGGCGCCTGCGCTGGAGCAGATCCGCGAGCGTCTCTCCCGTGAGCAGCTGCATCACGAGGAACGGCTCGCCGAACTCGGTCTCGCCCATGTCGTACATGTCGATGACGTTGCCGTGCCGCAGCGCCCCGCCGTTCCGCCCCTCGCGCTGGAGCCGCCGCCGGAGCTCGGGATCCGGCCGGTGGATCAGCTTCAACGCCACCTCGCGCGACGTGGACAGGTTGAGCGCAGCCCACACCACGCCCATGGAGCCCTCGCCGAGCCTCCTCACCAGCTTGTACTTCTCGGCGATCACCAGGCCGGCAGCGATGTGCGTGAAGGACTTGGACATCGAGCTCAACAGGGTTGTTCGGGGCGCAGGACCGGGGCGCGCAAGGTATCGTGACGTACCACGGAACGAAAGGGCGTCACCACGAGGTAACACGCGCGCCACCGCGACCTGCGGGGATCTCCGCCCCAGCGCGCAACAGCAGGTACCCCGCGGCCATGCCGATCCCCACGAGGACCACCGCCGCGAGCACCGCCAGGGCGATCCACACGACCGCCGGGCGAGCAGCCGCGGACGGCGCTCGCTCCGGCATGCGGAGCGTCTCGAGCGGCACGGTGCCGCCCCCCGGCGCCTGCGCAGGCTGCGGCGCGATGGCACCGGCAGGACGCGCCTGCGCGGCGACGAGCGCCTGCCGATGAACGTCCGCCGCCCCCGGTGAGAGCTTGATGGTCCCGTGCTCCCCCAGCAAGGGATGGCTCGGCATCGGCGGCCGATGCGCGGGCGCCGCCGGGCTCCCGTTCGGCGGAGGCGCCGGCGATGCGCCCGACCCTCGCGGCGGCGTCGGCGACGCGCCCACCCCTGGCAGCGGCGTCAGCGACGCGCCCGACCCGCGCGGCGGCGGCGTCGGCGACGCGCCCGACCCGCGCGGCGGCGTCGGCGCGCCGCCGTGGCCGTGCGGAACCTGCAGAGGGGCCATCGACGCCGGAAGCGGCGTCGTTGTCGCCGGCATCGGCCCGGGCGCCGCCCCGCCCCACGGCCCCCGCCCCGGCTGCTGCTGCACGTCGTACCGCAGATCCGGCGACGAGCCCGGCGACGAGGCGCTGCGCGGTCGCGGAGGCGGCGCGACGAACGGCTCGAGCGCCGCCGCCACCTCCGCCGCCGAGCGCGGCCGCCGCTCGCGATCGCGCTGGAGACACTGCGCCACGAGGGCATCGAGCCCGGGGTCGATCTGCCAGACGATCTGGGAGACCGTGGGGATCTCGCCCTGCAGCACGTTTCTCAGGAGCTCGTGCGCCCTGCCCTGGATCGGCCGCCGGCTGGTGAGCATCTCGAACATCACCACCCCGAGCGCCCAGAGGTCCGCGCGCGTGTCGAGCTCGCCCTGCGCCCGCACCTGCTCCGGGCTCATGTACGCGGGCGAGCCGATGAGGATGCCTGTCGCGGTGCGGATCTGATCAGACGCCGTGGGGAACTTGCTCACGCCGAAGTCGAGTATCTTGACGACGTAGTTGCTCTCGCCAGGCTCGGTGTGGAGAAAGATGTTGGACGGCTTCAGGTCCCTGTGGATGATGCCGCGCTCGTGCGCCACGGCGAGGCCGCGCGCGATGTCGCGCGCGATGCGCGAGGCCTCGGGGACCTCCAGCTTGCGCTTGCGCTTGAGCAAGGACGAGAGCGTCTCGCCCGAGAGCAGCGGCATGACGAGGAACGGATCGCCGTCCTCGGTCTCGTCCGCATCGTAGATATCGACGATGTTCCGGTGGCTCACCGCGCCGCAGGCCCGCGCCTCCCGGAGGAGCCGGACGCGGAGCTCCGGGTCGGGCCGCACGAGCAGCTTGAGCGCGACCTCGCGCGAGGTGGCCTCGTTGTGCGCGGCCCAGACGACCCCCATCGACCCCTCGCCGATCCGACGGAGCAGCCGATACTTGCCGCGAACGAGCGTACCTGGCGGCGGGCCGGCAGGAGGCGAGGGAGATGACATGGATGGGCTCGCGTTAGGGACGACGCGGGGGCGGCAGGTCGAAGGCGCTTGAGGGGAATTGTCGCAGGTGAGATAGCGCACGGTCAAGGACAGGCGCGCGCCGGCGCGACCGCGGCGTCAGCGCGGGAGAGGCCGCGCGACACCGGGGAACAGAACCCCTATTTCTTGAACCGCGCCTCGCACTTTTGCTTCTCCATGAACTTGAGACCAGCGCACGGATTCGAGGGCGGTTTGGCGGTCTGCGCCGTCCCGGTCGGAGGCGAGCTGCCCCCGGTGCGCGGCTTCGCGCTGCTCGGCGTCGCCGGCGCGGCGGCCCCCGCCGCGGCGCCCGCGCCGACCCCCGTCGCGCTGCCGGCGCTGCCCGCGCCCGTCGCCGTCCCGGCGCCCGCCGCCGGCCCGGCCTTGCCGCTCGCCGCCGGCCCCGCGCTGCTCGCCGGAGCTGCGCTCTGCGCCGGAGCTGCGCTCTGCGCCGCCGGCGGCTCGGGCGGCGCTGCCGTCGCGGAGCCCGACGGCGACCCCGCCGGCTGCTCCGGGAGCCGGTCGTCCGGCGGCCGAACGCCGACGCCCTCGGGCGGCGTCCCCTCGTCCCTTCCCGAGGTGATCTCGGGCAGCACCGCGCTCTCGGACGGCGCCGGCGCGGCGGGCGCCGGCCCCTGCGATCGCAGCGCGATCAGCATCCCCACGAGGATCAGCGACAGCGCGGCAGCCGCGATCGCCAGCGTCGCGGCCGTGCGCTTGCGCTTTTGCTCGCCGCCCTGCAGCGCTGGCTCCTGGGCGCCCTGGGCCTGGTGCGCCCCGGTCTGATGGACCGACGGGTGGTTCGAGACGAGCGGGGTCGTCGACGAGCTCGCCCCCTGCTGCGGCACGCCCGTGCCGGTCGTCGCGCCCGGCCTGGAGTCGGAGGCGCTCGCGCCCTGCTCCGGCGCGAGCTTCACCGTCGACGCCGGGATCCCGCTCGACGACGCGCTGGCGCTGCCGGATGCCTGCGCGCCGGCAGCGCCGAAGCCCCCCGGCCCCGCCGTCCCCTCCGGCGTCGACGGCGAGGTCATACGCACGGTCATCCCCCAGGAACCGCGCTCCGGGATCGCCCCCGGCACCGGGTGCGCCGACGCGGCCGGCGCCGGCGCGGGCTGCACCACGCTCGATAGAGACGGCCTCGACGCTGCCGACGCCGCCGTGGGGAGCGGCGTCAGCAGCGCAGCCGCGGGATGTCCCGCCGCCGGGTGCTGCCCCGAGCCCGCGCGCTGCTTGCCGGCCCCGGCCGCCTCCGCGCTCCCCCGCGTGAGCGGCAGGGTCGCCACGTCCTCGTCCCACGGCGCGCGCCCCGCCGACGCCGCGACGATGTGCTGGCCTGAGCTCCCGGCGCGCCGAGGCGACGCGACCGCCCCCTGTCCCGCATCCGGGCTCGGGCTCGCCGCCTGCCCCGCAGCCGCCTGCCCAGGGCCCCGCGACGGCGGCGCGCCTGCCCCCGGCGGCTCCTGCACCGGGATCGGGGCCCGCGGCCCGCCGCCGAGCAGCGCCAGCGGCAGCGCTCCCGCGCCCGCGTCGACGCCCCCCGGCCCGGGTTGCGCCACCGACCGAGGTTGCGCCACCGACCCGGGTTGCGCCACCGACCCGGGTTGCGCCGTCCCGGCCTGCGCCGCCTGCCAGCCGCCGTCCGTGCCCTCGCCCGGAAGCAGCCCCAGCCCCTCCGGCGACGTCGTCCGCAGCGCCGCGTCCATGCCGGCGCCGACGCCCCGCGCCGCGTACCGATCGAGCTGCGCCGCGACCTCCGCCGCGGAGCCGATCCGGTCCGCGCGGTCCCGCCGCATGCAGCGCGCGATCAGATCGACGAGCCCCTGGTCCACCCGCCGCAGGTACTTGGACACGGTCGGGATCTCGCCGGTCAGGATCCCCATGAACACCGCCTGCGCGTCCCCCTGGAACGGCCGCATGCCGGTCAGCATCTCGAACAGCACCACGCCGAGCGCCCAGATGTCGGCGCGGTGATCGACGTTCGGTTCCGCCCTCACCTGCTCCGGGCTCATGTAGAGCGGCGACCCCACCGCGCCGCCCTGCACCGTGTGCAGGCCGTCGTTGACCGAGAGGTTCTTCGCGACGCCGAAATCGAGCACCTTCACCACCGGCTCGTCCATGTCCGGCTCGCGGTGCAGGAAGATGTTCGCCGGCTTCAGGTCACGGTGGATGATGTGCATCGCGTGCGCCGCCGCGAGGCCGCGCGCCACGTCGCGCCCGATCGACGCCGCCACCGGCGGATCGAGCCGGCGCCGCCGCGCGAGCAGCTCGGCCACGGTCTCCCCCGTGAGCAGCTGCATCACGAGGAACGGCTCCCCGGACTCGGTCTCGCCCATGTCGTAGATGTCGATGACGTTCCGGTGCCGCAGCGCCCCGCTGTTGCGCGCCTCGCGCTGCAGCCGCAGCCGGAACTCGGCCTCGGGGCGGTGGATCAGCTTCAGCGCCACCTCGCGGGCGGTCGCCACGTTGACCGCCGACCAGACGACGCCCATGGCGCCCTCGCCGATCTGGCGCACGAGCCGGTACTTCTTGTCGATCAGCACGCCGGAGGCGAGCAGCGTCGAGCTCTTCGGCGATGACATCAGCGGCTTTCCGGCAGCGCGGCGCGCCCCGCCGTCACGGAGCACGCCCGGACGGACGCGGCCAGCGGAGCGAGGCGAGCCGCGGCATCCCTCCGGCGCCCCCGTCCAGCGCTCGCGCCGTCCGTTCCCTCATGCGCCTGCTCCCGCGCGACGTAACATCCGATTCCCAGGTCCACGGGACGCGCCTCCTGAGCGGGGCATCTTACAGCAGTTCTCCCCGCCGCGATACGTTCTCTGCAGCGAGGGACGGACGACGAACGACCGACCAGGAAAGCGGGAGAAGCCCGATTCGCGTGTGTCGGGCGCGGACCCACGATCGCGCCCACGCTCGCTGCCAAACCCGGCGAACGACGCGAGGAAAGCGAGGCGCACATGGGCGACACAACCATCATGAAGGTCTCCTCCGGCCGCTCCCCGAGAGGCCAGATGGGCCAAAAATACCTGGCCTCCGGAATCCAGGTCTCGATGCGACTCTGGGAGCGCGAGCCGCCGGGCGACGCCAAACCGGCGACCGTGCGCGATTACGAGACCGTGGGGTTCGTCATCGCGGGGCGAGCCGAGCTGCACATCGAGGGGCAGATGGTGCGCCTGGAGCCGGGCGACTCCTGGACGGTGCCTAAAGGCGCATCGCATTCTTACAAGATCATCGAACCGTTCACGGCGGTGGAAGCGACGAGCCCGCCGGCCAGCGTCCACGGGCGCGACGAGGCCTGAGGAGGCCTGCCGGCGAGGCCTGAGCACGGCGCCGGCCGTCGTGCCCGGCGGGAAGAGCTCACCCAGGTCGCGGCGAGGAGCTCACCCGGGCCGCCGGGCGGCGCGCCTCACAGCGCGGTGCCGGCGCCGGCCGCGGGCTTCTCCTGCGCTCCCTTGGCGCGCCCTGTCGGCTTCTTCTCGTCCGCGCCGCCCGGCGCCGGCTTCTTCTCGCCGTCGGCGGTCTTCTTCTCCTCCGGCGCCGCTCCGGCCTGATCGCCCGCGCCCGCCGCCCCCTCGCTCTTCGCCGGCTTCGTCTCGCCTGCCTCGGCCTTCTCGGCCCGCGCCGGCTTCGTCTCGCCCGCCTCCGCCTTCTCGGCCCGCGCCGGCTTCGTCTCGCGTGCGCCCGCCGCCGTCCCCTCGCTCTTCGCCGGCTTCGTCTCGCCCGCCTCGGCCTTCTCGGCCCGCGCCAGCTTCGTCTCGCGTGCGCCCGCCGCCGTCCCCTCGCTCTTCGCCGGCATCGTCTCGCCCGCCTCGGCCTTCTCGGCCCGCGCCGGCTTCGTCTCGCGTGCGCCCGCCGCCGTCCCCTCGCTCTTCGCCGGCTTCGTCTCGCCCGCCTCGGCCTTCTCGGCCCGCGCCAGCTTCGTCTCGCCCGCCTCGGCCTTCTCCGCCCGCGCCGGCTTCGTCTCGCCCGCCGCCGCCGCAGCGCCTGCCGGCGCGCTGCTCCCGTCCTTGGCGACGGCCGCCTTGCGGCCCTCCTCCCCGGCGGGCGCGGCGGGCGCGGCGGCCGTCGCCGGCTTCACGGCGGCGGCCGCCTTGTCGCCGTCGTCCACCGCGCCGGCCGCCGGGGCCGACGCCACGCGGACCTCGTCCTCGCGCGGCTCGCGCGGCTCGACCGGCGGCGGATCGTCCGGCAGCGAGGTCGGCACGTACACCACGAGCCGATCCCCGGGCATCAGCGGGCTCCGCCTCGAGCGCTGGTTGATCCGCTCCAGGCTGCCGACGCTGAGGCCGTAGCGGCTCGCGAGATTGCTGAACGTGTCGCCCTCCCGCACCGCGATCTCGATGCGCTTGCGCCCCTTCAGCCCCTCGAAGTGGGCGAAGAACTCCTCCGAGCCGACCGGAAGGATGCGCGCGTGGGCCTCGTCGAGCAGGAACACCCCGTCGTAGCGCTGCGATCTCGGGACGAACAGCTGGAGCGTCATCCCCTCGTGCAGCGACGCCCCGGGCGAGAGCGTGTTCCAGCGGCAGATCTCGTCGGGCGTCACCGACAGCACCGCCGCGAGATCCCGGATCGCGTCGCCCGCGACCACGCGGTAGAAGACGCGCCGGCGCCCCTCGTACGAGAAGCGCTGCGCCGGGACCACCACGACCGGCTTCGCCGCCGACGACAGCGGCGCGCCGTTCGCGAGCAGGTGCTCCGCCGCCGCCACGCCCACGCCCTCCGCCGCCGGGACGAACAGCAGCGTCCCCGGGCGCACCGGCTCGCCGGGCCGCAGGCCGTTCAGCGTCTGCAGCGTCCACCGCGTCGTCCCGCGGAACGTCGCGATGTCGTCGAGCGACTCGCCCCAGCGGACCAGGTATCGCTCGAGCTTCGGCTCGCGCTCCAGGAGCTTCGGCATCGCCTTCGCCGCGCGCGCCCCCGCGCCCGCAGGCACCCGGACCTCCCAGCGCGCCAGCTCCTTCGCGTCCACCGGCAGCGGCGGCGTGCGCTTCGCCACGAGCTGCGGGTTCAGCGCCTCGATCTCCGGCGCCCCCGCCCCGACCGCGGACGCCACCGACTGCAGCGACACCCCGGAGCCGAGCGAGATCTTGTCGAACGTCACCGCCGGATCGAGCTCGACCTCGTCGCAGCCGAACACCTTCAGGTTCCGCGCCACGATCGCGATCGCGAGGATCTTCGGCACGTAGAGCGCCGTCTCGAGCGGCATCCCCGCCTCGAGCCGCGACAGCTCCCAGAAATCGTTCGTGTTGTACTTGCGGATCGACGCGAGCAGCCCGCCGTACCCCATGTTGTAGGCCGCGAACGCGAGCTCCCAGCCGCCGAAGCGCCGCCGCAGATCCGAGAGGTACCGCGCCGCCGCGAGGGTGGAGCGCTCCGGGTCGAGGCGCTCGTCGACCCATCGATCGACGGTGAGGCCATAGATGCGCGCGCCCTCGGGCATGAACTGCCAGAGGCCGGCCGCGCCGGCCGGAGAGTGGATGGTCGGGTCGAAGCCGCTCTCGACGAGCGAGAGCCAGAGCAGGTCCTCCGGGAGCCCCTGCTCGCGGAGGACACGGCGGATGGCGGCGCCGTAGCGGCCGCTCTTCTTGATCCAGGAGACCACGGCGGAGCGGCCGCGCGGGTCGTCCTTGTAGTACTCGAGGTAGCGCACGACCCGGCCGTCCCAGCGGACCGGGATCTCGGGCAGCTCGAGCTGCCGCAGCCAGGAGATGTCGCGGGTCTCCTCGGCCTGCGGCGGCGCCACGGGCAGCCCCGCGGGCGGCAGGCCGGAGGCCTCGAGGCGCGGCTCGCCCCCGCCGAGAAGGAGCGTGCCGTCGACCGGCCACGCGGGGCCGGCGCTCGGGGTCGCGCCGGGGAACAGGGCCAGGTCGATCTCGCGCATGGTGCGGAGCTCGGGCGACTCGGCGACGCTCGCCCCCGCCGGCGTCGCGGTGCCCGCGATGACCCGGCGCGCGGCCTCGTCCGGCGCGCCGGGCTCCCCCGGCTTGCGCGTGATCTTGCCCGCGCCCTTCTTCGTCGGCGCCTTCGGTCGCGCCGCCGGCTTGGCCGGCGCCTTGGCGGCCACGCGCTTCGCGCCGGCCTTGCCGCTCGACGCGGCGGCGGGCCTGGCCGGCGCGGGCTTCTCCGGCGTGGCCTCCGCCCCGCCGGCCTTCTTCGCCTCCGGCCGGTCCGCCTTGCCGCCGGCCGCCGCATCCCTCTTCGCCTCGACCTTGGCCGGCTCGGCCGCCGGGGGCGCGGCGAGGCCGTCGAGAGCGACGCCCGAGAGGGCGGCCATCCAGCCAAGACAGACAAGCCTGCGTGCGGCGCGTCGGATCCGCATGTCAGCGACCGACCTGTCTCACGATGCGCCCGAGGGGTCAACTTTGGCAGCCAGGCGGAACGGCCGCGAACCGTCCACGAGACGGGGGGCTGGCGCACATCGCACCGGCGGGGGTGTGATGAAGAGAGAGATTTTGAACCACAGAGGCACAGAGGGCACAGAGGGAAGAGAGAGGGAGGAGGAGAGAGGAAGAGGGCTCGGAGCTCGGATCAGAGAGGGACGGAAGTCTCTCTGTCCTCTGTGCCTCTGTGGCTCAATTTCTCTTCGGGCTTCCGCGGATCCCCGGCTGCCGCCTAGGAGAGGAGCGCGATGAAGTCGCCGATCGCCGTGAAGGGCAGGCTCTCGTTCACGACCCCCGCGCGCACCGCGGCCCCGGGCATGCCGTAGACCACCGCCGAGTCCTCGCTCTCGGCCACCACCGTGCCCCCGGCCGCGCGGATCGCCCGCGCGCCGTTCACCCCGTCGTCCCCCATCCCCGTCAGGATGATGCCCACCGCGCGGCTGCCGCCCACCTGCGCCACGCTCCGAAACAGCCGGTCCGCGCTCGGCACGTACCGGTCGCCAGGCGCCGGCGCCCCCACCCGGATCCGGATGTCGCCGCTCAACCCGACCCCGCTGCCCGGCGTCACCGCGATCTCCATGCACATCCGGCCCGGACACACGTAGGCCTTGCGGCTCACCACCTGGTCGCCGTTCTGCGCCTCGACCACCCGCAGCCCGCCCTTCCGATCGAGCCGCTCCGCGAACGTGCGGGTGAACTTGTCCGGCATGTGCTGCGCGATGAAGATCGCGCCGGGGAAGCGATCCGGGATGCGGTTGAAGATCTCCAGGAGCGCCGTGGGCCCGCCGGTCGACGAGCCGACCGCCACGAGGTGGCGCAGCGAGACCCCGAGCCGCGACGACTCCTGCACCGGACGCAGCAGCGCAGGCTGCGACGCCCGCGCCGGAGGCGAGGCCGCCGGCATCGGCGACCGCGGGCGGAGGTAGCGCACGAGCAGGACCTTCTGGATGATCTCCTTGCGGATCTGCGCGTCCGCCGTGAACTGCCGGTCCGGCTTCGCCACGAAGTCCACGGCGCCGAGCTCGAGCGCCTTGAAGACGTTCTCCTTGTGGCTGTAGCTCGAGACGATGATGACCGGCGTGGGCTGCCTCGCCATCAGGATGCGGAGGAAGGTGAAGCCATCCATGCGCGGCATCTCGAGGTCCAGCGTGATCGCGTCCGGCCTCAGCTGGGCCGCCTGACGGAGCGCGTCGTCGCCGTCTCCGGCCTTGCCCACGACCTCGATCTCGTCGCTTCCGCTCAAGATCTCGGCGATGTTGCGCCGGTTGTACGCGGAGTCGTCGACGACGAGCACGCGCAGGGGAGCGAATGTCATGAGCGCAAAACCTTCCGCCGGAGGTTCATTCTACCCCACCAGGAGCGCCATGGGACCACCCGTCGCCCGCGCAGCCTCGACTTCGTCGGCGCCTCATCCGCCACGCTCACCGTTCTCCCACTCACCGCCCCCCCGGCTCACCGCCCCCCCACTCGCCGCCCCCGCGCTCACCGCCCCCCCACTCGCCGCCCCCGCGCTCGCCGCCCCCCCGCTCCGGGAAGAGCTCCGCGAGCCCGAGGCGCATCGTCGCCGCCGGCTTGCGGTACACGAGATCCTCCCGCAGGTGCACGATCTCGAAGGCGGTCGTGACGTTCAGGAGCGACTCGGAGTGGCCCAGCAGGAGGAACCCGCCGGGCGAGAGGCGCTCGTAAAAGATGTCGATCACCCGGCGCCGCGACTCCTCGTCCAGGTAGATGAGCACGTTGCGGCAGAAGATGACATCCACCCGCCCGACCACCGCCGCGCGCGACGAGTCGAGCAGGTTGAGGTGGCCGAACTGGCAGAGCGCGCGCAGCTCGTCCACCACGTGGAATCCGTCCGGCCGCTCCGTGAAGTAGCGCCGCTTCAGCTCGGGCGGCGTCACGCGGAACGACGAGGCGCCGTAGACCCCCTTGCGCGCGGCGACCACGCACCGGCGCGAGATGTCGCTGCCGAAGACGCGCACCTCGCGGCGATCCGCGGCGCCCGACTCCCGCGCCGCGATCGCGATCGAGTAGACCTCCTCGCCCGTCGAACAGCCCGCGCTCCAGATGGACAGCCGGCCCTTGGCGCCCCCCGCCTTGACGATCATCGGCACGATCTCGGTCATGAGCGCGCGCAGCTGGTAGTCCTCGCGGAAGAAATACGTCTCGTTGACCGTGATGAGCTCCAGCGCCTCGTCGAGCTCGGCGCGCCCGCGGCTGTGGGAGCGCAGGTACTCGTGGTACTGCGCGAACGACGAGAGCCCGAGCACCACGACCCGCTCGCGGAGCCGCCGCTCCATCGACGTGCGCGCCTCGGGCCCGAACTGGAGCCCGCAGTGCTTGTTGAACAGGTCCCGCAGCCTCTGGAACTCGTCAGGCAAGAGGCGGATCTCGTCGTCCCGCCGCCGGTTCACAGCACCTTCCCCGACGGCGGCCCGCCGGACATCCCCGAGGTGGACATCGGGCCCTCGCCGCCATCGATCGAGGCGGGCGCGCTCAGCCGGTCGCCGGCCTCGCTCCACGGGGGATCCGAGCGGAACGGCGCGCCGCCCTGCGCCGCCGCCGCGACGAGCTCCGGCTCCCCCGACGCGCGCACCAGCGAGAGCAGCTCGCGGGCGCGCGTCCGCTCGTCGCCCGCGCGATCCGACAGCGACGCGTACAGCCGGCCGAGCGCGCGCGCCGCCGCGAGCCGGACCTCCCGCTCCTCGTCCGCCAGCGAGAGGCTCAGCACCTCGAGCGCCGAGACGCCCGCCGCCGCCGCGACCGCGGTCACGGCCGCGCGCCGCGCGCGCACGTCCCCGACCGACGCGACGCTCGTGAGGAACGCGATCTCCTCCTGATCCGCCGTGCCGAGCGCCTCGATCACGATCGCCGCCGCGAGGTGGGTCTCCCCCGCCTGCATCAGCTGGCGCGCGAGCGCGCGCGCCGACTCGGGGTACCGCTCCGAGAGCCCCGCGAGCGCGCTCTCCGCCGCGCGCGCGACCGGCAGCGAGATCGCGCGCGTCTGCGAGACGACGAGCGGGAAATCGTCCGCGGTCCCGATCTTCGCGAGGCCGTAGAGCGCGCTGGTCGCCACGAGCGTCGACGGGCTCTTGACCGACCTCCGCACCGCGCCGAGCAGCTCGTCGAGCGTCGGGTCGGCCGCGGGCTGCGGCGGGGGCGGGGGCGCGCCCTCGCGCCCGCGCTGCTCCGCGATCGCCACGGCGCCGTCGATGAGCGCGGCCGTCGCGTCGTCGAGGCCCTCCCAGAGATCCGGATCGGGATCGATGTGCCGCTCGAGGTAGGCGAGCACCGCGGGCAGCGCCTCCCCGCCGAGCAGCCCGAGCGCGCGCTGCGCCGTCTCGACGAGCGCCGGCTCGATCATCGCCTGCACCGCGGCGTCGGCCGCGCCCGGCGCGCGCGCCATCGCCGCGAGCACGAGCGCCTGCGCGCGCCCGCTCACCGGATCCGCGCCGAGGCCGCGCCACGACGGGGGCTCCGCGCCGCCCGCGCCCGGCGAGGCGGCGGCGGCCTGCACGAGGCGGGCGCCCACCTCCTGCGGGGCGGCCCGCAGCGCGTCGACCACGTGCGACGCGAGCGGCCCCTCGACGAGCCGCGCGAGCGCCCGGAGGAGCTGCGCGAACGCGCCGCCGCGCGCCGTCGCGAGCGCCGTGACGAGCGCCCGCGGCGCCTCCGGGCTCTCCGCGAGCGCCGCGGCGACCAGCGCCGCCGAGCGGAGGATCGGGTCGTCGATGAGCTGCGACAGCACCCGCCACGGCACCGGCGCCTCGAGGCCGTTCAGCCCGTTCAGCGCGGTCAGCCGCACGAAGCGATCCCGATCGCCGAGCCGCTCGTACAGGATGTCCGTCACCCGCTCGCGCGCGATGAGCCCCATCCCGGCGATCGCCTCGATCGCGCTCTGGCGCAGGTTGTCGTCCTTCTCGGCGAGCGCCGCGTAGAGCGCGTCGAGCGCCGCCGGGTCGCGCGTGCGGCCGAGCGCGTCGACCACGAGCTTGCGCTCGTCGCCCTTGAGCTCGGCGAGCGCGCCGACGAGCGCCGGCGTGGCGTCGCGGCCGCAGTAGCCGAGCACCTCGATGGCCGCGTTCCTGAGGCCCACGTCGTCGCTGGTCCGCAGCGCGTCGAGGAGCGCGCCGACGAGGACCCGCGCGGCGGACGGCCGCTCGCCCTCGGCGCCGCCCGGCGGGGCAGCGGGCCGCTCGCCCTCGGCGGCCGGCGGCGACGAGGCCTGGATCAGCCGGTGGCAGGCGTAGGTCGCCTCCTTGCGGACGCGCCAGTCGGGATCCCCGAGCGCGCGCAGGAGGAGCGGCAGCGCCTCCGCGACGTCGGCCCGGCCGAGCCGCGCGGCGGCCTGGCGGCGCTCCTCGGCGTCGTCCGCGGCGAGCGCCGTGGCGAGCGCCGCGATCGGCATCGGCGTGCTGCGCACGCTGGGCGAGATGGACTCGGGCTCGGTCGGCCAGGGGCCCGCGTCGCTCACGCGCGGGCCCCCGTACGGGCCGAGATCGTCGAACGCGCGGCTCACGGCGCCTCCAGGAGGGCGCCCGACGCGGCGAGCGCGAGCGCGAGCTCGATGAAGCGCCCGACGTCGAGCACGAAGATCATCCGCTCGTCGTGGGTCGTCACCCCGACGATGCCGCGCAGATCGCTGCTGCCGCCCACCGGCGGCGTCGGCCGGTAGTCGCCGCTCGTCCCGAAGACCTCGGTCACGGCGTCGACGACGAGCCCCACCGTGTGCGTCCCCACGTCGACCAGGATCCACTTGGTGCTGCGGCTCGGCTCGACCGGAGGCAGCCCGAAGCGCACGCGGAGCTCGATCACCGGCACCACCTCGCCGCGGTGGTTCGCGACGCCGGCGACCTCCTGGGGCGTGTGCGGCAGCGTGGTCACCTCGAGCGGATTCACGATCTCGCGCACCCGCGTGATGTCGATCGCGTACTGCACGTCGCCGACCACAAAGCCGACGAGGCTCTTGTGCGGGTCGGGACGGCTGCGCTCTCCAGTCAACGGCATCTGAGCCTCCGAGCGCCCGGGCTCTACGAGCCGCCCGGGCGCGGACGATTCGTCCGTTAGGACGCGAGTATGGCCTGCAGGTCGAGCAGGATGATGACGCGCGGCTGCGCCTCGCCCTGGGTGCCGTCCGGCGCGCTCGCCCCGTGCATGGGCCGGGCGATGCCGGCGATGTAGCCCGCGACGTCGCCCCCGAGCGCCGTCGCGGCGTGCTCGATCTCGGCGTCGGCGAGCCGGTAGACCTGCTGGACCTCGTCGACGAAGAGGCCGAGCGTCTCGCCGTTCGCCGCGTCGACGAGGAGGATGCGCGCCCGCCGCTGCGGCGCGCCCTCGTGCAGCCGCATCCGCCGCCGCAGATCGATGACGGTCACGAGCTGCCCGCGCACGCTGACGATGCCCATCGTCGAGTCCGGCGCGCGCGGCACCGGCGTGAGCGGGGGCGGCTTCAGGATCTCGCGCACGAGCGAGACGGGCGCGGCGTAGGTGTCGCCCGCGAGCGTGAACGCGAGGTACTCGGTCCGCGGGCCGCTCGCCTGCGCGCGCGGGTTCCTCTTCGAGACGGGGATCCGGGCGGGCCTTCGGGAGAGGTTAGCCATGGGTGCTCCGCGGGTCGTTGCGCTGCCTGTCGCCGCCGTGGAGGATCTCCTCGATGAGCGCCGGGGCGTCGAGGACGAGCGCGATGCGCTGGTCGCCGAGCTCCGTGGCGCCGGAGAAGCCGCGCACCGACGACAGCGACGGGCCGAGCGCCTTGATGACGACGTCCTGCTGGCCGATGAGCGTGCTCACGACGAGCCCGAGCCGGCGCGCGCCGACCGACGCGACCACGATGTACTTGCGCTTGCTCCCCCCCTGCAGCCCGAGCGTCGCGCGTCCTTCGCCGCGGCGCCCGCCGGACACGGCGGCCCGCGCCGCCGAGCCGCCGCGCGCCCCGCCGAGCAGGCCGGCGATGCGCGCGCTGAGCTCCTCCTCCTCGTTCAGGCCGAAGAGCCGCGCGAGGTAGCAGAGCTGGAGCGTGCTGTTGCGCAGCGTGATCATCTCGCGGCCGTCGATCTGGCGCACCGTGCTCTCGTCGAGCGCGACCGCCTCCTGCACGTTCGTCAGCGGGATCGCGAAGAGCCGGTCGGCGACCCGGACGATGAGCGCGCTGATGATCGCCAGCGTGATCGGCAGCGTCACCGTCATCTTGGTGCCGATGCCGGGCTCGCTGTGCACGTCGATGACGCCGCCGAGCTTGCTGATGTTCGTCTTCACGACGTCCATCCCGACGCCGCGCCCCGAGATCTCGCTCACGTCGGTCTTGGTCGAGATGCCCGGCTGGAAGATGAGGTTCAGGACCTCGCGGTAGCTCGTGGTGCGCGCGTCCTCCGGGGTCATCACCCCGCGGCGCAGGGCGGCGTCGAGCAGCTTGTCGACGTCGATGCCCTTGCCGTCGTCCTCGATCTCGATGACGACGTGGTTGCCCTTCTGGAAGGCGTTCAGCGCGATCGTGCCGACCGCCGGCTTGCCCACCGCCTCGCGCATGCTCTTCGACTCGATGCCGTGGTCGATGGCGTTGCGCATCATGTGCATGAGCGGGTCGCTGAGCTCCTCGACGATGAGCTTGTCGACCTCGGTCTCGGCGCCCGTGATGACGAGGTTCACGAGCTTGTCGGCGTCGCGGCTGATCTGGCGCACGACGCGGGCGAGCTTGTCGAAGACCTGCCCGAGCGGGACCATCCGGACCTCGAGGATGCCCGCCTGCATGGCGGCGAGGTGCCGGTCGAACGTGCGCTGGAGCCGGTGGAGATCGAGGGAGAGCTCGCGCTCGGTCGGCGCCGCGCGGAGCCGCTCGACGAGGCGGCCGAGCGCCGATCGGACGAGGGCGAGCTCGCCGACGATGTTCATCAGCCGGTCGAGCTTGTGGATGTCGACCCGCACCGTCTGGGCGACCGAGCGGATGGAGCTGAGCTCCCCCTTGCGGCCGCCGCGCGCGCTCGACGGCGGGCTCGCCTGCATCGAGCCGGTCAGGTCGACGGCCCGCGACACGCCCGTCGGCGCGCCGCCGCGCAGCGCAGCGGACATCGACGGCATGCCCGGCGGGGCGACGCGGCCGTGCCCGTTGTTGTTGCGCCGCGGGATCTCCTCGACCACGGCGCCGGCCTGGTGCAGGGCGCGCTGGAGCTCCTCGAGCGGCGCGCGCGACGCCATCAGGATGTCGAGCTCGATCGAGTCCTGGTCCGCGCCCGCGCCGGTCGGCAGGTAGGTGATGATCTCGCCGTACGGCTTCGCGGTGATCTTCAGGTCGTCGAGGGCCTGGTCGATCGTGGCGAGGTGGAACTGCACGCGGAGCCGGAACAGGGTCATCCCGCTCGCGATGTTCGTGCGCAGCCGGTGCTCCTCGTACTCGGTGAGCACGGAGAGCAGCCCCGGATCGAGGTCGTAGTTGTCGTCCGGGAGGCCGGCCGCGCTCGGGCCGGCGTCCTGATGGAGCTGGCGCAGGAGGTCGTCGACCTCGGGCATGGGCGCGTCGCGCCCGTCCTTCTCGTTCTGGAGGATGCGCCCGTAGAGCTCGACGCTGCGGAAGAGGAGATCGAGGACCGACGCGCTGATCTCGATGCGGCCGAGGCGCAGGTTGTCGAGCAGCTCCTCGAGCTCGTGCGACAGCGTGGCCATCCGGGTCGCGCCGAAGAGCCCGGCGAGCCCCTTCAGGGTGTGCACGGCGCGGAAGACGTCGTTGATGACGTCGGGGTCGACCTTGTTGGTCCGCACCGCCTCGTCGAGCGCGAGGAGGTCGCGCCCGAGCCCCTCGACGATCTCCTGCGCTTCGGAGAAGAACTCTTCTCGCGCTCGATCGCCGCTGTCGACCATCAGCCGCCGCCTTCCTCGCCGGAGCCGGGCTGCTTCGTGCGGGTCACCGGCTCCGGGGCGCCGGCGGGCGGCGGGGCTCCGCCGTCCTCGCGATCGGCCGGCGGCGAGGCGTCGGGCTCGGCGAGCTGGGCGCGCCCGTCGAGGCAGGCGACCACCGCGTCGCGCAGGGCCTCGGGCGTGAACGGCTTCGCGAGGAAGCGATCGGCGCCGAGGCGGAGCCCGCGCTGGATGTCGCGCTCGGCCGCCTGCGTCGAGATGATGAGGATGCCGACGCGGCGGTAGCGGTCGCTCTGCCGGACGAAGCGGATGAGCTCGAGCCCGTTGATGTCGGGCATGTTGATGTCGGTGATGACGAGGTCGAACGCGCCGCGCGGCAGGAGCCGGAGCGCGTCGAAGCCGTTCATCGCCTCGACGATATCGACGTCGCCCGCGAGCCCCAGCACGCAGTCCTCGAGCGTCGAGCGTACGTACGCTCGCATTGCCGGCGAGTCCTCGACGATCAGGATGCGTGCCATGTCGGCGACAGGGTAACGGAAATCCGCCGGGGAGGAGCAACTCGCTGACGGTCCGGCGGCGGCGCGCGCGCTCCTCGGAGGCGCGCCGGCCTATGTACGGCGGACTCCTTCCCGGTGTAAACCAGCGCGAGCGCCTCGCGGCGCGGATCGGCGGGGCGGCCGCGCGAGGCCGGGTCTCCGGGGAGCCTCCGGGGAGAGAAAGCGCCGCGCTGCCCGCGCCGCGGCCGCGCCCGGCCGTCGCGCCGGCCGCCCGGCTGCGGCAGCGAATTGACAGCGCGGCGTCCGATGCGCGCTAATCGCGCGCGTGAAAATCCTCCTTTGTTCTCCAGCGTTCCGGATCCTGCTCGCCGCCCTGTTCGCCCTCTCGAGCGTGGCCTGCGGCGGCGGGCTGCGGGTCACCCGGATCAACTCCGCCCAGAAGAAGCCGAACAACGTCTGGGTGTTCTTCAGCGTCGACGCCGGCGAGGACGAGCCGGTGGGCGGCCTCACGGCCGAGGACTTCGAGATCTACGAGGACGGCGACCTCGTCTCGAAGTTCGAGAGCAAGCAGATCATCCAGAACCCCGAGGTCGCGGCGGTCATGTACACGATGCTGCTCGTCGACATGAGCGGCAGCATCACCGAGTCGGGCCAGGCCGACGCCCTCGTCGACGCCGCGCAGTCGTTCAGCGATCGGGTCGGCAAGAGCCAGAAGGTCGGCGTCTACGCGTTCGACGGCGAGGTAAAAATCCACTCCGTCGTCCCGTTCACCGAGGCGCAGGGCTCGGTCCAGGGCGGGCTCGAGGGGCTCCGGAGCTACAAGCCCAAGGACACGTCGACGAACCTCCACGGCGGCGTGGTCGAGGGCATCCGGGAGCTCAAGAAGCAGCTCGACCGGGACCGGCGGCCGCTCAAGTTCGGCACGCTCGTCGTCTTCTCGGACGGCACGGATCGCGCGAACCGCGTGAGCCGTCAGGACATGCTCAAGGAGCTCGACAAGGAAGACTACGCGAACTACCAGATCTTCGTCGTCGGCGTCGGCGCCGAGATCGAGAAGGCGCGGCTCGACGAGATCGGGCGCGACGGGACCGAGCTCGCGGCGGACCAGGCCAAGGTCAAGGAGTCGTTCGACAAGATCGCGGCGAAGATCGAGGCGCACATGAAGCGCTTCTACCTGCTCTCGTACTGCACGCCGGCGCGCGCGGGGGAGCACGAGGTGGAGATCAAGGCGATCCGGAAGGATCCGTCGGCCTCGGGGTCGGTCGCGTGGAAGTTCAACGCCGACGGCTTCGGCCCGCCGCCGGAGTGCGACCCCAACACGCCGCCGTCGTTCGATCTGAAGGCGACCACGCCCGTGGACGATGGAAACGGGGGCGCCGGCGCGAAGGCGAGCTTCAAGGCGAACGCCAACGTGAAGGTCGAGGCGAAGTGACGGCGATCGCGGCCGCCCTCGACGGCGGCCGCGACGCGGCGCCTGCGGCGGCCTGCGCCGTCCGGCTGGCCTGATCCTCCCCAGCGAGGCCCCCTCCCCCTCTCCGCCGCGCGCCCCCTGCCCCGGCGCGAGGTCGCGCGGAGCCCCCTCACGCACAGCGCGAGCGCGACCCCGGAAGACGGGCGCCCAGGACAGCGGGCGCGCCGAGCGTCGCTAGCGCGGCACCTCGGGGATGAGCTCGGCGCCGAGGCGGAAGATCAGGAAATCCTTGGTGACGTTGCCCGCGCTGCCGCTGGGCCACAGGAACGGGCTGCCGGTGCTGCGGTCCGGTTCCCACTCGTACCACATCCACCGGGCCTCCTCGTCGATGCCGCAGACGATGGGAAACTCGTTGCCGGGCTCCGGGTCCGTGCGAGGGGTGTCGTTCGCCTCGCCGAACACGACGTGGCCGTGCGCGGACGCCTCGGTCGTCACCCAGCCGGCGCTGCTCGTCTGCGGGTCGAGATCACCGCGGTTGCAGCTCGCGAGTTGCTGGTTGATGGTCTCCAGCGTCGGCCCGTGCGAGCCGAGGTCGTAGTCCTCGCCCGTCGCGCAGACCTCCCATCCGCCGTTGCCCGTGAAGACGGGCTCGGCCCCCTCGCGGAAGAACTGGCCGATCACGCCCTGGGTCGTGAGCTTGTCGGCGTACGTGATGATGTAGAGGTAGTGCCCGGCGTTCGCGGACTCCGCCGGCACGGTGTACGACTCGGGCCCGTTGCCGATGGGACAGGAGAAGATCTCCCCGGCGAGGTTGTTCTCGATGCCTCCGAAGTAGTTCAGGAGCTCGTCGCCGGTCCCGTAGCCGAAGCCATACGCGTTGTCGGCCGTGATGATCACGCTCACCGCGCTCGAGAGCCCGTTCCCCCCGCCGCCGCCGGCGATCTCCCCGGGACCGCCCTCGTCGTCGCCGCCGGCGCCCCCGGAGTTGGAGCCGGCGCCGGCGCCGGAGTCGCCAGGATCGGAGCCGGCGTCCGAGCACCCGGATGCAGGAAGCGCGATCGCGAGCGTCAAAGCTGAAAGAAGACGTAGGTTCATCGCATCAAGATCGGCGAAGCCGCGCCCTGCGTGAAGGCTCGTCGGATTACCATTTTGCGCCATCCCGACGTCACGCAGGATTCTGGCGCCGCCCTGTCGTCGTCGGCGCGCAGGAGAACCATCGTCACCTCGCGCTCGAGACGCGCCTGCGCCGTCCGGCCAACCTCATTTCATCGAAATCCTCGCCCTCCGGCCGGGGATCACGCCGGTGAGCTCGGCAGCGGCGCCCTCGAGGACGCGGCGCGGGCCACCTGCAGGGTCCGCCACACGGTGGCGCCGAGGATGATGGCGCCGCCCGCGGTCGACCAGAGCCCGGGGCGCTCCCCGACGAAGAGGAGCGCCCAGATGGGGTTGAGCACCGGCTCCACCAGCGCCAGCAGCGAGGCCTCGACGGCCGGCGTGTGACGCACGCCGCGGGAAAACAGGGCGTACGACAGGCCAATCTGGACCGCGCCCAGGAACGTCAGGAGCCCGAGGTCGAGCGGCCCCGGGCGGGCGGCGCCGGCCAGCGCCATCGGGAGCGCGCAGAGGCACGCGAGGAGGTTGCCCGAGACGAGCACCGCGGCGTGGTCGTCCGGGAACGCACGGAAGCTCATGAGGCACAACGCGCACGCGAGCCCGGAGAGGAGCGCCAGGGCGTTGCCGAGGAGCTGTCCCGCCGAGAGCTGGTCCAGGAAGAAGAGCCCGAGGCCCAGGAGGAACACGGGGACGGCGAGCTTCTCGTTGCGAGAGGGTCGCTCCCCGAGCAGCCGGGGGCTGAGCAGGAGGACATATACGGGCGAGGTCGACTGCAGGAAGATCGCGTTCGCCGCCGTCGTCAGCTTGGTGGCCAGCACGAACAGCACCATCGTGACGGCGTAGAGCGCCGCGGCGCCGAGCGCGTGCCGCGACGGCCAGCGGCGCGCCCCCGGCATGACCAGGCTCAAGGTCAGCGCCGCGATGAGCGCGCGGCCCGAGATGATCTGCCACCCGTCGAGGGAGATCAGCTTGATGGCAGCTCCTCCGGTGGACCAGAGGACCGCAGCGGCGAGGATCATCAGTCGAGAACGGACCATGTGAACGAGGGCGCCGAGCCTACCCGAACCATCGGCCAGATGCTCAGGCTGGCGGCGTCGCGAGCGCCGCCCGCGCGACCGGGCGCAGCTCAGGGCACGATCTCGCGGACGCTGCCCTTCTTGTAGAGGAGCCCGTCGGTCAGTACGCCGTCGCTCCGGAAATACACGGTGATGTTGGGCTTTCCCGTCTCCGAGCCCGGGCGGGTCGGCTCCCGGGTGAGCCTCATCGCGGCATCGATGCCCTGCTGGCAGGGCTCGCCCCCCGCGCCGAAGTCGGTCCCCTGGTCGACGTGCTCGAGGATCTTCACCCAGGTGCCGCCGTTCGCGCCGTCGGTCTCATCGATCCAGAGCTCCTGCTTCACATCGCCGTTCGGAAGGTCATAGACGAGCTGCTTGTACCCGATCCAGACCTGCTCCGGCATGCCGCCCTCCCAGTACGTCCTGCTGAGGATGGCCGTCGAGGCGGGGTGGTTCGTCTCCTTCTCGAAATCGATCTTGCCGTCGTAGCGCATGCGCGCAGCGATCCCGCGCGTGTCGCACTTGTCGACATCCTCGTCGCCGATCGTGCCGTGGTTGGTGCGCGCCATGGCGACGAGCCCTCCATAAGGCGTCCCGTCGTCGTCGGCGCGCAGGAAGTACATCGTCACCTCGACGTCGCGCCACTGGTCTTCGAGGGCGGGGTCGTGCACGTACATCCTCGGAACCCTGCCGCTGATCTTGAGGATGCCCTGGCCGTCGGTGTCATACGAGGCGTCGCCGTGGTCGGCGTCGAACCAGGTGTCGGCCGGGTCGATCCCTGTAAACGTGCGCGCGGCCCCGTTGTCCCAGGTCGAGAACCACGCCTTGCCGGAGGGCAGCGTGGGCCGCAGCATCGCGATCCCGAACCTGTCGAGCTGGCCCGCCTCCCCTCCCCCCGCGCCGGCCGAGCTGGACGTCCCGGCGTCGAGCGACCCGGACGAGGCTCCGGGGGCGCCGCCGCCGCCGAGGCCGCCGCTGCCGGGACCGACGCTGCTGCTACCGCCGATGCTGCCTGTGCCCGGCGAGCTGCCCGCCGCGGGAGCGGCATCGTCGGCGCAACTGGAGCTGCTCAGGCCGGCGACGGCCGACGTGATCGACAGGGTGATCGAGATCGGGAACGAGGCGCGCACCCCTCCGGAGTAACACAGGCTCAGCAAGGCGGGCGAGATCAGACGAGGAAACCCATCCGCTCGTCACCGCTCATCATGCGTCATCAAAGCGAAGAGGCGGCTCCGCGCGCGGCGCGCGGCGGCGCGGTCGCATTTCCAGGCGGATCTCGTGAAGGCGGCGAGCTTTGTCGCGGGCGCAGCGCCGGGAAGCGGATAAGGGCGCTGCCGGCGTCGAGCGCGATCTCGGCGGCGTGCCTGCCAGACGACTTACGGGGACAGCGTCGTTTTCGTTCGAGGATTGCAGCCGTCGCTGTGCTTCATTCTGAAACACTGTCCCGTGGCAATACCTTCTGCAGATGACGCTGGCTGCGGCGCTCACGGTCTGCTACCGCCCGGCCTACGATGGGTCAGCCGGACCTGTTCGCGAAGCGGACATTTGCCGAAGAGACCGAGCGGGTCACGGAGGGAGCGGTGATGTGGCGAGACCCGCCCGAGATCAGGCTGGAGAAGGTGCAGGCCGACGGCCTGCTCGCGATTCGCCGCCCGGGCCTCCTCGCGCACCTGCCGGCCCCCTGGCCGGCGGCGCAAACGTACGAGGAAATCGTGGTGGAGCTGAAGCTCGCGGGGGACCACCTGGACATGAGCGCGGTGGAGCGGGCCCTGCTTCGCCGGCAGGCCAGGCAGGTGCAGCGGGTCAAGGAGCGATCTCCGTCCTGGCCGGGCGAAACGCCGCTCTGGCTGGCAGCGCCGCACGTTCCGGAGTGGCTGAGGCAGGCGCGCCACCCGGTGCGCTTTGCTCCTGGCTGCTACTTCGTGGAGCCGCTGGGGCGCTGCTTCGTGTGGGTGGCGGCGAACGAGCTGCCGCTGTGCGACGAGCTGGTGCCGTTCCTGGTCGCCCGCTCTGGGCCGCCGCTCGACCAGTTTGCCCGCTGGGTGGCGCCGCGCCGGCCGCTTGAATGGGTGCTGTCCATGCTACAGTACCTGCCCATGTCGACGACGGCCCGTGAGGAGCTCCTGTGGCGGTTCGCCAGGACCGGCGACCCTGAGATCGACGCGCGCCAGGACCGCATCCTGGAAGTCCTGCTCTCGGCCAATCCCAAGATGAAGCAGCGTCTGGTCGACGAGGGTCGGCTTGAGGGCCGCCTCGAAGGTCGCCTTGACGAGGCGCGCGCGGCCCTGCGCCGGGTGCTCGCACACCGGCAGCTCGAGCTCACCCCGGAGGATGCGGCGCGCATCGAAGCCTGCGCCGACCTGGCGACGCTGGAGCGGTGGCACGCGCAGGCGCTCACCGCGCCCAGCGCATCTCAGGCCCTGCGCTGAGCGGCGCCGCCGGCGCTCAGCACCGGAACGGCCGCGGCAGCATGAGCGGCCCTTCCGGGAAGGGCCCGCGCGCCGTGAGCCGCACCGCCCCCGCGCCGCCGAGGGCGTCGTCGCCATCCACGAACACGTGCGGCTCCGCCGCCGCCGTCATGCCGAACGCGTCCGGGCACGCGAAGAACTCCACGCGCCGCACCCGCGCCGGCACCCGGCGGAGGATCTCGTCGAGCGGCGGCAGCTCCGCGGCCACCACATTGACAGGCAGAGGACGTCGCCGGCGATCTCCAGGGAGAGGATGGCATCGAGATCCTCGGTATAGGCGTGCGAAGGCCCCGCTCCGACCAGGAGCTGCGCGACGCCGTCATCTCTCGCCCCCTTCTGCCGGTCCCCGCATATCACGACCCCGACGCGAGAAGAACGGCTCGACGCCGAGGCAGACGAAGAGAGAATTGAACCACAGAGAGGCACAGCGGACAGAGAGATCAAGGAACAGAGGTCTAGCATTCCTCTCTCCCCCTGCTCTTTCCCCTCCCCATTCTCCCCTCTCCTCTGTACCCTCTGTGGTTCAATTCTTCACGTTCATGCCTTGATCCCTCGCAGCTCCAGCAGGATTGCGGCTTCCAATGGCGCGCCCCATGAGATCCCGAGCATCGCTCCGAAGGCGGTGCACCAAGGGGGGAATCATGAAAAGTTCGCTCGTCGCGCTGGTCCTCGGCGCGCTCTCGTTGTCTGCCGTGCTGTCCAGCACCGAGTTGGCGCAAGCGCAACGACGGCCGCCGGAGGGCTCCTATCTCAAGACGTGCAGGGACGTCCGAACGGAACGAGGCACGCTGCACGCGAGGTGCAAGGACCGGAGGGGGCACTACCACAGGACGCGCATGGTCGATTTCCGGCGGTGCGCCGGAGACATCCATAACGACAACGGCCACCTCCGCTGCGGCCGCCGCTGACGCGCGTCGCGAGCCGGACAGGGCGCCCGCCGCGCGGCGGGCGCCCTCAGCGGCGAGGGAGCAGGGCCCCCGCCGAGATCCGGCCCTCCTCCACGGCGACCACGTACGGCGGCAGGCGGCCCGCCCGCACCGCGCGGACGTCGGCGCGCATCGTCGCCGCGTCGGGGTAACGCTCGACCTTGTGGAACGCGAGGGCGCGATCCACGACGTCGCACACCTCGGAGGGCACGTCCGGCGCACACGGCGCGAGCGACGGCGCCCGCTCCGTCGCCGCGGCGATGAGCAGGCGCGCGTCGGCGACGTCGCCGTGGATCGCGCGGCCGGAGAGCAGACGGAACATCGTGGCGCCCAGGCCGAAGACGTCGGTCCGGCCGTCGATCTCGCGGACCATCCCCGTCGCCTGCTCGGGCGCCATGTACTCGCTCGTGCCGAGCGCCACCCCCGTCCTCGTGGCCGTCTTCTCCGGCAGCTCCCCCATCCCGAAAGGCAGCGGATCGAGCACGCGCGCGATCCCGAAATCGAGCACCTTCACCCGCCCGTCGTTCCCGACGTGCAGATTCTCAGGCTTGATGTCCCGGTGAACCACGCCGTGCGCGTGCGCCACGACGAGCACATCGAGGACCCGCTCCGCCAGCGCCATCACCTGGCCCACCGGGAGCGTCCCCGCCCGGGCCATGCGGTCGAAGACCGTCTCGCCCTCGAGCACCTCCATCGCCAGGTAGGCGGCCCCGTCGTCCGCGACGCCCGACTCCAGCACGAGCGGCAGCCCCTCGCAGAGCGGGCCGACCGCGGCCAGGGCGCTGCCGATCGGGCCCTCGCGCAGGAAGCGCTTCCGCAGCTCCTCGATCTGGCTCAGGGAAGGGTGCAGGACCTTCACCGCCGCGACCTGGCCGTCCGCGCGCCGGCCGAGGAAGACGCTCGCCATCCCGCCACCCCCGAGCACGCGCTCCACCCTCCAGGTGCCGATCCGCGTGCCGATGCGCTGCGCCGCGAGCTCCTCGTCGTCCATCATCGCGCGCGGAGGTTACCAGACCGCCGCCTGCCCAAATCGGGAAACCCCGCCGGCACCACGAAACGCGCCCGATCCCGCCCCCGACTACCCCTTCCGCTCCTTCCACGGATCGTCCTGATAAAGATAGTTCGGCTTCAGGATCTTGTTCTCCATGTTGGTGTGGAACACCGCCATGGTCGACGCCGACATCGGCGGCACGATCCACGACCAGTCCGCGTAGACCGGGCGCTCGCACTGCCGCTCCTGCTGCTCGAACTTCTTGAAGTACTCCGAGAGCGTGTGGTGGTCGAGCATCCGCACCTTCGCCTGCCGGAACGAGTGCAGCACCGCGATGTTCAGCTCGACCAGCGCGGCGTCCTGCCACAGCGTGTCGCTGCGCGACCGGTCCAGCCCGAGGCGATCCGCGATCAGCGGCAGCTGGTTGTACCGCGTCACGTCGCTCAGGTTGCGCGCGCCGATCTCGGTCCCCATGTAGAAGCCGTTGAACGGCGCCGCCGTGTAGTGGATCCCGCCGAGATCGAGGGCCAGGTTGCAGACCGCCGGCAGCGCGTGCCACTTCAGCCCGAGCTCGGCGAACCACGCGTGCCGCGGGTGCTCGATCGGGACCTCGAGCACCCGCTCCCGCGGCAGCTCGAACCACCGCGGCCGCGCGTCGCCGATCTGGATGATCAGCGGCAGCAGATCGAACCGCGTCCGCTCCCCGCCCGGCCACCCCAGCGAGAGCGCCTGGTCCGTCAGCTCCACGTTCGCCGGATCGCCCAGGATGCCCCCCTCCGGGAGCCGGTAGCCCGCATAGCGGACGAGCTGCCCGTTCCAGATGCGGATCCGCGGCTCCCCCGGCCGGAACACCGACATGGTCGCCCGGATGTCGCCCCCGTTCGTCGCCAGATCGAGGTGCTCGACCAGCGCCTGGAAGATCTCCTCCTCCGTCGTCAGGTGCCGCAGGTCGCGCACGTGGAGCGTCGACCAGAAGAAGCGCCCGATGCACCGCGAGCTGTTCCGCCACGCAAGCCGCGCCCCGTAGGCGAGCTCGTCGGGCAGGTGCGCGTAGGTCCCGTGCTTCTCCAGGCTCGCCCGCACCTCCTGCCAGCGCTCGTCCACGGCCGAGGGCACGCCGAGCTCCGCGTAGCACTGGCGCAGGAACGCCTCGGCCTCGGTCAGCGCCGCCGCGGGCGCCGTCGGGGTCAGGTGAAACGACCCGTGCTCGACCGGACAGACCCCGCCGGCCCCACGAACGGCGCCGGCCCGCCGGAGCGGCGCCTGCCGGATCGTGCCCGCGGCGTCGACGTTCGAGGTGAACAGCTCCCGCTGGATGGCGTCCGCCGGCCAGCCCGCCGCGCGCAGGTGCTCGTGCGCGTCGCGCATGAAGCCCTCGGGCCCGCACACGAGCGCCCGCGAGCCCGGCCGGTACGGGTACAGCTCGGCCACGTCCTCCCCGGAGAGCCGCCCCTCCGCCTGCGTCGCGCGCAGGCGGAACGCGACGCCGGGCGTGCGGCCGGCGATCGCGCGCAGCTCCTCCTCGAAATAGAGGAAGTCGGCGGCGCGCGACGCCGACCAGTCCAGGAGGAACGCCCGCGCGTCGGCGCGGTCGGCCCTCCCGTCGAGCGCCCGCAGCATCGCCATCGCCGGCGTGACGCCGATGCCGCCCGCGAGGAACACCACCCGCTCCACGGGCGGCGCCGGGAGGACGAAGCCGCCCCGCGGCGCCGAGGCGCGCAGCAGCGAGGCCGCGGCGCGCTCGCACAGCCACCGGGAGAAGACCCCGAGCTCCTCGCGCTTCACCGTGATCTCGTAGTCGCCGCCCGCGCGCGCCGGCGCCGAGAGCGTGTACGCGCGCGCCACCCAGCGCCGATCGAGGTAGCCCTGCACGAGCACGTGCTGCCCGGGCACGGACGCCGCCGGCGCGCCGCCGACCGGCGACAGCGCGATCTGGAAGATCCCGGGGGCGAGCTCCCGCGCGCCCTTCACCTCGGCCTGCACCAGGCTCGACCCGCCGAACATCTCCTCGATCGCCGGGACGCAGCCGCCGCAGATCTGGCCCGCCCGCGTCCGCTCCGACAGCTCGGCCACCGTCGCGCACCCGGCCTCGATGAGCCCCGCGATCTGCCCCCGCTTGACCCCGGCGCAGTTGCACACGACCTCGTTCGGCTCGTACAGCGCCGCGGGCTGCTCGAGCTTCAGCTCGCCGAGCTCCCGGAACGTCGCCAGCTGCCAGCCGGGCAGCGGGGCGCGCGCCATGAGCTGCCGCATCGCCGAGGGGAGGCCCTGCCACTCGCCCTCCACGTGCAGCCCCGCGAGCTGCCCGCTCGACACGAGCAGGGCGCGGCGCCTGTCGCGGTCCCCGCACGTCACCCACCGGAGGCTCGCGGCGGGCGCGTCGCGCCACCGCGCCGAGACGCCGCTCCCGTCGAGCGCGCGGAAGAGCGTGAGGATCCGGCCGCCGCTGTCCACGATCGACGAGACGGCGGCCTGCTTGCCGGCCAGCGCGCCCATCGCGGCGCCGTCCTCGACGACCGCCTCGCGCTGCGAGAGGAGCCCTTGCCCGGGGAGCAGGTGGACGTTGACGTAGTCGAGCGCGTGCCGCTCGGCCCACGCGTCGACGCTCGCGGGCGGGAGCTCGAGCCAGGCCTCGTCGGGCCCCTCGGGGATCCCCTCCGCGGCCACGCTCGCCCAGCCCTCGATCAGCGCCTCGGCCGCCGCCCGCCGCAGGCCCGCCTGGACCAGCGCCGCGACGGCCTCGTCCGCCGGCGTGTCGACGTACCGGATCTCGAAGGTGTCCTCGCGGAGCAGCTGCTGGACCAGGTTGTCGAGCGGCCCCCGCAACCCGGCGGTGAACTCCTCGAAATCGAGGGTCCCGTCCCCGGTCGTGTCCGCGGCCACGAGCAGCGCCCTCGCCTCGTCGGCCGGGATCCCGAGCCCGGTGAGGTAGGGCAGGAGCTCGTCCTCGCTGAGCGCGCGGTCGTGATCGCGATCGATCTCCTCGAACCTGCGCGACGCGAAGCGCTCGCTCGCGAGGGCGGCCCGGACGGCGCGGGAGAGCGCGGCCGCCACCTCGGCGCCGGTGCGCGCGGCCGGGCCGCGGACGACCGGCGCCTCCACGTCGGGCTGCTCGAGCGCGCGGATCGCCATGCGGGCCACGTCGGCCGGCGCCACCCAGGGCAGCGCGCCGCGCCCGAGCGGCAGCGGCAGGGTGCGACGGAGCCGGATGTCCTCGCGCCAGAGGTTGAGCGCGCTGAGCAACGGCCCGTGCCACACGGCCGTCACCCGGTGGCCGGAGGCGCGCACGAACGCCTCAGCGTCGCGGATCTGCTGCCCCAGCCGGCTCGAGGGGGGGAGGTAGGGCGCCACCCAGAGCAGGTTCGACGCGCCCACCTCCTTCGCCGACGCGACGAACGTCCGCGCGGCGACGTGCGGGTAGGCGAGATCCGCGGTGCTCAGCACGAGCGCGGCGACCGGCTCCGCGGGCTCGATCGGCAGGGACTGGAGGAAGGAGGCGAGGTCGTTCTTCGGCTCGGAGCAGACGATTTTGAGGAAGCTCATGGTGCTCGGCAGGGGCAGCCGCGGAGGAGCGGAGCCCGCCCTTCCGCGCGCCGGTCGATGTCGATGGATGCGCGCAGGCGCGCGATCGCGCCCGCCAGGATACGGCGCATTGCGCGGCGGACCGCGGGCGAAACGTCGTCCCGGCGCGTCAACGCAAAACGTCAGCTCGCCGCGTCGCACAGGGTGGCGTCAAGTCGCCAAAACACGCGGAGCGTCAGGGCATCCCGCATTTTGCGTGAAGGTTATCCGTCCGCGCGTAACAAACTGCCCCATGGGGCACTTTGGCGCGCCGGTCAGCGCTCTCACCGTGTCGGCAGATGGCGCCCTCGTGACCACCGCGCGGCGGTCCCGCTTCGAGAGCCGCTGAACACCTCCGACGGCCTCGCGCGCTCGCCCGGGGTTTCGGATCGACGAGATCCGCTGGATTCGCCGGAAATCATGCGAGAGCCGGCGCGGCGGACGAGCGCGCCTGCCGCGCTGGCGCGCGCTCGAGCTCCGCCCGGCGCGGCTCACCACACCTCAACACGGTGTACGACTGCGAACCGGACATACGGGCACGATCCTTGAATTCGCTCGCTCAGCGCAGCCATGAAGACCCTTACTTCCGACCGGCCCCAGGCGATGGTGAGCAAGCAGACGCGGTCCTCTGCCGCGTGCCGTCCCGCGGACTCCGCCGCGCGTCACGCCATCCTGCAGGGGGTGACGATGAAGCCGGCGAACGTCGCGGAAGCGCTGGTGGCGCTGGAGACGGTCGCGGCGCGGCTGCGCGAGAGGAACGACCCCCGGGCGGTGTTCCCCGACGTCTACGCCGTGATCACGCGCCGCGTGAAGGAGGCGGTCGTCGACGGCACGGACCGGAGGTTCCTCGAGCCCGCGTGGATCTCGCGCCTCGCCGGCATCTTCTGCGAGTACTACCTGGCGGCGCTCGCGGCGTCGCTGGACGGGCGCTCGACGGGCGTGGAGGCGTGGGACGTCGCGTTCCAGTGCAGCCGCACCGACGGGACGGCGGCGGCGGTGCATGGGCTGCTCGGCATCAACGCGCACATCAACTACGACCTGGCCCTCGGGCTCTACCGGAACATCGTCCAGCACGGCGCAGCGCAGGACGCCCGCCTACTCCGCCGCTACCGGCACGACCACGACCTTGTGAATGAAATTCTCGCGGCAGCGATGCCGGAAATCTTCGCGATCCTGAGCGAGCGCTACGGCTGCCCGCTCGCCCGGGTCGCGACCTTTACCAAGGACGTGCAGCGCACCGTGTCCAGCGTCGTGCTCTTCATGCTCAAGGGCTGGCGCGACCGGGTCTGGACCGACCTGCTCTGCTTGCTCGACACGGTCGAGACGGCCGACGAGATGGCCAAGCGCGCGGTGGTCGTCCGGATGAACCAGCACTCCGGGAAGGTCGCCCGCACGTTCGCGGCGGGCAACGGGGCGCTCCGGGTGGGCGCGCCGTTCGTCCGGAGCGCCGCCGTCAGGCTGGCGCTGGCTGCCTGACGCGGGCCATCCCCGCGAGCTGGCCGCAGGCGCCGCCCACGTCGCGCCCCCGCGGCCGCCGCACCAGCGTCGTCACGCCGTGGCCGGACAGCCGCGCCACGAACGCGTCGAGCCGCTCCGCGGACGGCGGGCGCAGCGCCGGATCGGGGCCGGGGTTGCAGGGGATGACGTTCACGCGGCACCGGAGCCCGGCGACGTACGCGGCGAGGAGGTCCGCGTCCTCCGGGGCGTCGTTGTACCGATCGAAGAGCACGTACTCGAACAGCACGCGCCGGCCCGGCGGCAGCGATCGCGCGAGCGCCTCCTTCAACGCCGCCATCGAGAAGCGCGCGTTGACCGGCATGATCGCCTGCCGGCGCGCGTCGTCCGGGGCGTTGAGGCTGACGGCGAGCTCCGCCCGCGCCTCGCGGAAGAACGCCTCGATCTTGTCCGCGACCCCGACGGTGCTCACGGTCACGTGCGACGGCGCGAACCGGAACGCGCGCGGGTCGGTGAGCAGGCGGATGGCCTTCAGCACCTCGCCGAGGTTGTCGAACGGCTCGCCCATGCCCATGAAGACGAGGTTCCGGAGCGGCGCGCCGCGGCGCGCTTGTCCTTCGGCGAGCGCAAGCGCCTGCGCGATCCGGACCTGATCGACGATCTCGCCGGCGGCGAGCTGGCGCGCGAGCCCGAGCCGCCCCGTCTCGCAGAAGGCGCAGGCCCGGGCGCAGCCGACCTGGCTCGAGACGCAGAGCGTGGTGCGGGCCGGCCCCGGGATGAGCACCGACTCGATGAGCGCGCCGTCGCGCGCGCGCAGGACCAGCCGGAGCGTGTCGTCCTCGGAGGGCGCCCGCTCGGCGACCTCGAGCGACAGGCCGGGCTCGAGCGCGAGCAGCGCCTCGTGCGCCCACGCGCCGATGCCCAGGGCGGCGAGCGCGGCCGCGTCCCACGCCGGCTCGGGCCGCTCGGCGCCCGGCTCCGCGCCGAACGCGTGGCGCACCACCTTGCCGGCGACCGCGCGCGCCGCGGACGCCGTGCCGCCGGCCTTGCGGAGGAGCTCCGCGAGCGAGGCCGCGTCGTGGTCGGCGAGCCGCGCGCCGGCGCGCGCGCTCCTCCGGATCAGCGGGCGCGCCGGTACGGGCGCCGGCGCCGGCGGATCGCCGGCGCGGAGGGCCGGCGCGCTCTCTTCGGGGATTTCCGGAACGCGCATGGCGCACCAGCTAGCACGCCGCGCGCGGGGCCGCGCGGCCGTGCGATCGCCGCCCCCGCGGCCGGCGCGGCGCCCGCGCCCGGACGGCCGCCGGAGGGCCGAACGCCCCGGCGCGGACCCAGCAGCCGACGGGTCCGCCTCCGCGAGCCGTCACGCGGTTGTCAAGGAAGACCCGACAACCGGCCCCGGCCATCCCCTTCGCTTCCCGCAGCGGGGACGAAATCTGATGCCTGTCTGGGGTCATCGGGTGGCCAAGCTGTGGACAAGCGGTTGGGCTTTCAAACGCGGCTCAGATGCGTGATTTTTGGGTTGCAGATCGGTCCCGGAGGAGGGAGTTTAGCCCCCGGAAGTTCTGCGGCGCGTCGGGCCGCGGAGTGCCCGAGATCGCAGAAAAAAATCGGTGGCATCGGTGTGGGCGGCGCGTCCATGCCCGGGCTGGCATTGGCCGGCGCCGGCGCTTGGAGGAGCTGCCGCCTCGCGAGCGACGCAGGGCCCGGGCAGCTTCCCAGAAGATGTCAGGGACCCCGTCTGGGTATTCCACAAGCTGGGAACAACCTGTGGATTATTTGTCCGTGCTGCGCCCGCCCGGCTGCGGAGGCCGGCTGGGCGGTACGCCTGCCCTGGAGTTTTTGTAGCGCTCGCGGCCGCACCGGTGGGCTACGTTGCGGGCCGATGCCCGTACGCAACGGCTCCGCTCTCCGCGCGCCGCGCGCGCTGCTCGCGATCGCGGCGGGGGGGCTCTCCGGGTGGCTCGTCGCGGGCGCGGCGGCCGCGCAGGCACCTCCCCGGGATGCGCAGGCGGAGGCGGCCCTGAACGAGGCGATGGGGGTCGACTACCTCGAGACCCGGTTCGATCAGGCGGAGCGCAAGCTGCGGGCTGCCATCGACGCCTGTGGCGCGTCGGAGTGCTCGCCCGCCATGAAGGCCAGGCTGTACATCGCGCTCGGCTCCGTGCTCGCCCAGGGCAGAAAGGAGCTGGGGGACGCGCGCGACGCGTTCGCGGACGCCCTGCGCATCGATCCGTCGGCGAAGCTGAACCCGGATCTCGCGACGCCGGAGGTCTCGTTCGCGTTCGAGCAGGCGCGGGCCGCGACCGGCGTCGGGGCGCCCGCGCCGGCCGGGCCGGAGCTCCAGATCGCGCCGCCGGCCGAGCAGCGCATCCGCACGCCCGTCCCGATCTATGTCGAGGTCCCGGCCGAGCTGCTGCCCGGCGTGAAGCAGGTGACGCTCTGGTACCAGGCGCCCGGCGAGCGCGAGTACCGCCCGCTCGTCATGAAGAAGCTGCGCGGCCAGGGGTTCGGGATCAACGTGCCGTGCGCCGCGGCCTCGGCGGAGGGGACGCTCCGCTATCACGTCGCGGCCGTCGACGAGGACGGCGCGATCCTCGCGAGCGCCGGCGCGCGCGACGCGCCGCTCACCACGGAGATCAAGGCGCGCATCACGTCGGCGCCGCCCCGCTGGCCCGGCCATGCGCCGCCGGCGATGTGCGCGGCGGCGGAGCAGGAGCGGCCGCGGCAGTGCATCGACGACCGGCAGTGCAGCCGGGGGCTCACCTGCGTTCGCGGCGCGTGCGTCGCAAGGCCCCCCGCGGAGGCCGCGCCCAGCGTCCCGAGGAGCTGGGTCGGGCTCACCTTCTCTCCCGACGTCGCGCTGTTCTCCGGCCGGGAGGTGTGCTCCCTGGCGTCGCAGGAGCGCGGCAACTTCGTCTGTCTGCGCGGCGACGGGACCCGGTACGACGGCGCGCCGACGCCGGGCGTCGCGAACGACGTGAACCTCGGCTTCGCGCTCGCGACGTCGCGGGTGGCGCTCGCCTACGACCGGCTGGTCCTCGACAACCTCACCGTCGGCGGCCGCGTCGGGTTCGCGGCCGGCGGCACGACGGGCGGCGGCGCCTCGTTCCTGCCGCTCCACCTCGAGGCGCGGGCGCAATACTTCCTCATGGCGCGGCCGTTCGCAGAGCTCGGCGCCCGCCCGTTCGTGCTCGCCGCGGCCGGGGTCGCGCAGGTCGACGCCGAGGTCGACGTGGAGGTCCTCGAGGACGCGGCCGCGTGCGGGGCCGGTCCCGCCATCACGAGCCCGTGCACGAGGCCCGGCCGGAGCGGGAGGGTCGAGGAGCGCCAGCAGACGCTCGCCGCGACCCGGCAAGCGGGCCAGGGGTTCGCGTCGCTCGGCGCGGGCATCGCCTATGCGCCGCTCGAGGCCGTATCGCTGAACCTCGCGCTCCGCGCGAGCCTCACCTTTCCTGCCGTGACCGCCGTCCTCTCTCCGGAGGTCGGCCTCTCCCTGGGGTTCTGAATGGCCGATACCTCGGATCTGCGCCGGGGCGCGACGCCGCCCGGCGCGCTGCGCAACCCGAAGATCGACGCGGCGATCGAGCGCGCCGTGCAGCTCGGCGACCCGGCCGAGCTGCTCGCGCTGCTCGATCGCAGCTCCGGGCTCCCTGCCCGGCGCGGCGGGGGGCGCGCGCCCGGGCCCGACCTCGGCCCGAACGCCCCCTTGCCGCGCGTGAACCTGGATCTCGCGCGCGCGGTCGGCGCGGCGATCGCCGATCGCGGCGCGCCGGCCGAGCGCCTCGTGCGGGCGCTCTGCTCGAGCGCCGAGGAGTACGCGCTCATCGTGGCGGCGCAGGCGCTCGCGGCGATCGCGGCGCGGGGCGCGCAGGCGGAGGGCGCGGCCAGGTCGGGGCGGCCGCCGCGCGCGCGGGGCGGCCGGGGCGGGCTCGATCCGCTGGGCGAGCTCGGGCAGCTGGCCGAGGATCCGCGGCGCGTCGTGCGCGACGGGGTCGTGGCGGCGCTCCGCGCCGTGGTCGCGGCGCGCGGCGACGCGGTGGTCGGCGAGCTCTCGTCCTGGACCGACGGCTACTTGCAGGCGTACGTGGCGCTCGAGGCGCTCGCGGAGCGGACGCTGCTCGCGGGGCTCTCGGCGGGCGCGGAGGTGGTCGCGCGGCTCGAGGAGGCGTTCGCGATCTCGGACCGCTCGCCGCGGGCCGACGAGCGGCTGCAGGGGCTGCGCCTCCTGCGGCAGGGGCTGCCCGCGCAGATCGCGACCCTCGCGGGGCGCTTCCCCGAGGTGGTGCGCTGGCTGGAGGAGAAGACGCAGGCGGAGCGCCCCGAGTCGCGCGACGTCGTGGGGCAGGCGATCGCGGCGCTCCGGAAGGGGTCGTTCTCGGACGCGGAGACCGATCGGCTCGCCGCGGCGCTCTCGGCGACGGCCCCGCCGCCGCGCGACCCGTCGCGCATCGTCCAGGGGACGCGCAAGCGGAGCAAGGGGCGGCGGTAGAGAGGCTGGGGGGGAACCGCGTGCTGCGACGCTGGAGAGTCGCTGGCCTGCTGGCCAGCCAGGCCACCACCGCGCTCTGAATCAGACGCCGGCGGACCTCGCGGCGAGCCTCCGTCAGGGAACAAGGCTGCATCTCGTGGGGCGCGAGTCCGGTCTCCGGCTCATCGAGGAACGCCAGCATGGCATGCTCGATTGCGCCGAGGAGAAAGCCGTAGAGCACGACCAGCGTCCGCTGACCGTCCGAAAGCTCACCCGCGGATAGCTTGTAGTCCGCTCCTCCGGTCCGGAATGTCAGCATCAGCTCGCGCACTGCGCTGCTGATGCGCTCGAACGCGACGCTCCGTAAGCCCGGCGACGTGGGGCTCAGCGCCTCGAGCAGCGCGCTGCCCAGCGCGGGTCGCTCGACGAGGACACCGCGGAACCACGACGAGAAGTTCCTGCCGTCACGATCCTGGTCCTCTCTCCGTTCCGTGGGCGCCCCTGCGCCTGGCTCACGCCGCCTGCTGCGACCCCTCCGCCCCCCCGGCGCCCCCCGGCTGCTCCCCGGCGGCCTCGGCGAACAGGAACTGCAGCGCCCCCGGCGCGCGCCGGCGCCACGCGTCCTCGCAGTGGGTGCCGTCCTCGTCCGGGCAGAAGAGCAGGTTCGACTCGCCGTAGCCCCGCTCGCGCAGGTGCTCCACGAGCCGCGCGGCGTCGCGCAGCACCGAGCCGCCGTCCTCCTGCGCGCCGGCGTCGACGTACAGCCGCGAGCCCGGAGGGACGGCCTGCGACGCGATGACGTCGAAGATCTTCCGCTCCGCGAACCAGAGCGACGGCGACATGCAGAGCGCGGCCCCGAGCACGTCGGGGCGGCGGAAATGCGCGTAGAGCGCCGCGAGGCCCCCCATCGACGAGCCGCCGATCGCCGTGCCGGCGGCGTCGCGCCGCACCGGGAAGCGCTCCCGCACGGCCGGCACGATCTCGGACGCGATCCAGCCGAGGAAGTCGTCGAGCCTCCCCTCGCTGCCGTCGCCCGGGAACGGCGACAGCTCGGTCAGCCGCTCGCTCCCGCCGTGATCGATCCCCACGAGGACCGGCGCCACCAGGCCCCGATCCGAGAGATCGCGCACCGCCTCGTGCAGGTGCCAGCCGCCGCTGTACGACGGATCGTCGTGAAAGACGTTCTGTCCATCGAACAGGAAGAGCACCGGCGACGGCGCGGCGCGCGCCCCCTCGCTGGGCAGATAGACGCGGACGTTGCGCTCCCCCTGAAAGCCGGGAATCCGATACGGACCGAGGAGATAGATGATGTGTTCCGCCATGGGCTCTTCCGGACGGAGGACCCGCGCAGCCCGATCGCCCGAGGACACCGCCCGTCTCCAGGAAGACGGGAAGTCCTGGATCTGCTCCCGACTTCGCGATTCTTCGCCTGCGCGGAGGTTTGCCGTTCCGCCGCCCCCAGCACGAAGCAATCGCCAGGCCGCCCCTCGGTCGCGGCGCACCTGCCGCGGCGCGCGGCGCAGCCCGGGCCCTCTTCAGCCCGGATCGCGCCCGGATCGCGCCGCGTCGCCGTGGCAGAACGCCTCATGCGTGGCTGCTCCGCGCCGTCAGCCGCCGCGCAGGTGCGCGGCATCACGGGTGCTCGGCGCTAATTGCAGCTCGCGTCCGACGCGCCGCCGAACATCGTGGTCCAGTAGGACCCGTAGGTCCCGCCTCCGGTCGCCCGCCCGATGCCGATGACCTTGAAGGACGACCCGAGCATGTTCTTGTTGTGACCGTCCGAGTTCTTCCACTGGTTGAACGTCGCCTGGGCCGCCGAGTTGCCGGCGGCGATGTTCTCGGCCATGGCGGTCCTGCCGGCGGACGCATAACAGGCGTTGGCCGCGCGATCCCACGGCGTCCGGCCATCCTGGCTCGCGTGATCGAAGTAGTTGTGATCGCGCATGTCCTCGCTGTGCCCCTGGGCGGCGCGGCTCAGCGCGGTGCACGCCGAGAGCGCGCCGAGGCCGTTCTGCGCGCGGTACTGGTTGATGATGGACAGGAACGCTTGCTCCTCGGCATCGAGCGGCGTGGTGCTGGGCCCGGCGCCGCCGCACGTCTCGCCGCCCGTCGAGCCGCCTTCACCGGTCGAGCCGCCCACGCCCGTCGAGCCGCCCACGCCCGTCGAGCCGCCTTCACCGGTCGAGCCGCCCTCGCCCGTGCCCGTCGAGCCGCCGTCCGGCTCCGCAGGGGCGCACGCGACCTGAACGTACATCCGCTTCGTGGTTCTCCTGCACGGATCGCCGAAGGTCGCGTTGTTCGCCCGCACGGTGCAGCTCGACTGCCCGAGGCACGCGCGCTCCACCACCGCCTTCGACGTCGACGCATTGCACGAGGTCGCGCGGAAGCTGCCGCAACCCCCCCGCGGCGTGCCGTAGCTCGCGAACTCGACCGCCGTGATGACCTCGCCGGCCGGACAGGAGAGCGAGATGTCCGAGCCCTCCGGAGCGGTATCGCAGACCGCCCCCTCGACCGGCTCGGACGCCTCGCCGGAAGGCTCGTGATCGCCCTCGGTCGATGCGAGACAGCCGACGGCAGAACAGCCAGCGATGAAGGCGAGGACCAGCGTCCTGTGCAAAGCGCTCATATGCATGCTCCTTGTGAATAAGCCCGTCTGAGCTCGGCCCGCCCCGGCCCCGCGGCTCGCGCCGGCAGGTACGCCGGGGCACACGGCGCCATGGCGGGCCACCCCAGTACAGCGTTGTTCAGGGGGCGGAGTAGCGCCCAGCGCGATCCCACGCAGCGCAGCGCCTCCCTTCGTTTCGCTCACACCACGGTGTCACCTGACCGCTGGCATGTCCAGATACGAAACACCCCCAACCGCATGATTTACCGCCGAATCACTGGACCTTTCCACGACGCGTGAAACCGACCTTCACAAGGCTCCATGAGACAGGATTTCTTCACTCGAGGCCGGTACGCGACAGGGCGCCAGCAGGACACCCCATCTCCCTTGAGCTGAAGGGTAGGTGTTCGTGCTCCGCGAGGAGACCGAGACCAGCGATCCGTCGATGCCGGCAATATCGTGTCAGCGAGACCACGACTGACCCGCTGGACAAGGGCCCCTCCAGCGGTCGACGCTCGACGGGAGCGGCCTTTCCCGGCCCGCGCGCGGCCCCGCCGCCCCTCCGCGCGCTGGACCGAGCCAGGCGCCGCCGGCGTCGCTCGGCCGCCAGAGCCCTCATTTCGGCGGCCCGCCTCGACCGCCCGGCACGCTCGCCCGGGGCGAGCTGCGCGTCAGGCGTTGGAAGCCCCCTGACATCCGAGGCTCCAGGCGGGTCATCGCTGCGTCGCCCCCCGCCCCTCGGAGCCCTCGCCCGCTCCCGTCCACGGCAGAGCCTGTCCTTGCGCCTCGTGCCCCGCGCGACGCCGCGCGGGGCGTGACGGACGGCCGCGCGCGATCACGCGATCACGCGATTGCGCGCCGCGGGCCCGCACCCTCGCCAGGTCCTGTGCTATGACCGGCCTCCATGCGCCTCAAGGACCGCGTTGTCTTCATCACCGGAGCTTCCCGCGGGATCGGTCGGGCCGTCGCCCTCGCCTGCGCGCGAGAAGGCGCGGATATCGTCGTCGCCGCGAAGACGGAGGTCGCCGAGAACCCGCGCCTGCCGGGCACGATCCTCGACGTCGCCCGCGAGGTCGAGCAGCTCGGCCGCCGCGCGCTGCCCGTCAAGCTCGACGTGCGCGACGACGAGGCCTGCAAGGCCGCCGTCGCCGCGGCCGTCGAGCGCTTCGGGCGCGTCGACGCGCTCGTCAACAACGCGGGCGCGCTCTGGTGGGCCGACGTCGTCGACACGCCCATGAAGAAGTTCGACCTCATCATGGGCATCAACGTGCGCGCGTCGTTCGCCCTCTCGCAGGCCGTCCTCCCCCACATGATCGCGCAGAAATACGGCCACATCGTCATGATGTCGCCCCCCGTAGAGCCCGAGGCCTGCGCCCACCACGGCGCCTACGCGGTCTCGAAGTTCGGCATGACGATGATCGCCAACGCGATCGCCGGCGAGTACGCGGAGCACAACGTCACGGCCCACGCCCTCTGGCCCGCGACCGCGATCGAGAGCTACGCGACCATGAACTTCGGCCTCGGCGGCCCGGAGCTCTGGCGCAAGGCGGACATCATCGCCGACGCGACCCTGGCGCTGCTCGCGCGCGAGCCGTCGGCCCGCCGCGGCAAGGCGTGGATCGACGAGGCCCTGCTCCGCGAGGAGGGCGTCACCGACTTCTCGAAGTACCAGTGCGTGCCCGGCGTGGAGCCGCCGCACTTCCCCTTCAGCGCGATCCCCAAGGCGACCGCCACCAAGAAATGAGGCGCGACGCGTGAGCCGCGACGACGACAAGAAGACGCGCCCCGGCGCCGCCGGCGGCGTCGATCCCGGGCCCGAGGTCGCCGCGGTCTTCGACGATCTCGAGACGCTGCTCAAGAACGGCGACGTGATCGCCGCGCTCACCGCGCGCGGGATCAACGCGAGCCTCGCGCTGCTCGCCGCGGACGCGCTCCGCGCCTACCTCGCGGGCCGCAAGGCCGAGGCGGCCGAGGACTTCGCGACCGTCGCCGAGGAGATCCGCGGCCGGCTCGCCGCGAGCGCCGAGGGCCCGGGGACGGACGCAGGATCGCAGGGGGAACCGTCACGCTCGAACGGGAGGCGCTGAATGAGCACCAGCTTCGAAGCAGAACAGAGGTCGCAGCAGGCAGGCGACGGCGCGCGGCTCGCGCCGCCGTGGGCGCCGGCCGAAGCCATCTCCGGCGCGGACTACTCGGCCGTCGAGCTCGCGCAGGGCGACGACCGCGTGTTCTTCCTCGAGCAGCGCGAGCTGCCCGAGCGCGAGCGCTACGTCACCGTGACCGACGCCGCGGGCGTCGCCGAGGCCATCCGGACCATGGTGGTCCGCGGCGCCCCGGCGATCGGCATCGCCGCCGCGTACGGGATGGCCCTCGCCGCGCGCGCCGCCCGGAACGAGATCGCCTCCGGCTACGTCGCCGCCATGCGCGCCGCGGGGGAGCACCTCGCCTCCGCCCGGCCCACCGCCGTGAACCTCGGGTGGGCGGTGCGGCGCGCCGTCGCCATGGCCCTGGAGCACGCGGGGCGCCGCGGCGACGAGCGCGCGCGGGAGCTCGCCGCGCTCGCGCGCGAGATCCACCGGGAGGACGTCGCCGCCTGCCACCAGATGGCCCGCGCCGGCGCCGCGCGCCTGCCCGAGTCGGGCACGGTCCTCACCCACTGCAACGCCGGCGCGCTCGCGACCGGCGGCTACGGCACGGCGCTCGGGGTCATCCGCGCCGCCGTCGCCGAGGGCAAGAACATCCGCGTGCTCGCGTGCGAGACCCGCCCGTACCTCCAGGGCGCGCGCCTCACGGCCTGGGAGCTCCAGCGCGACGGCATCCCCGTCGAGGTGATCTCCGACTCGATGGCCGCGTGGTTCATGCAGAGGGGCGAGATCGGCGCCGTGGTCGTCGGGGCCGACCGCATCGCGCGGAACGGCGACGTCGCCAACAAGATCGGCACCTACGGCCTCGCCTGCCTCTCGCGCCACCACGGCGTCCCGTTCTACGTGGCCGCCCCGTGGAGCACGATCGACCTCGCGACCGACACCGGCGCGTCGATCCCGATCGAGGAGCGGAGCCGCGACGAGGTCGCCGTCGTCGGCGGCCGCCGCGTCGTCCCGCCCGGGGTGCCCGTCCGCCACCCGGCCTTCGACGTCACCCCCGCGGAGCTCGTCACGGCCATCTTCACCGAGCGCGGCAAGCTGACGACGCGCGAGATCAGCCGCTCCGTGCCGCCGGGCGGCTGACGCCGGCCGCCTCCCCCTCGCGCGCACGCGCCGCATGGGCTAAGGACACCCCTGATGGCGCAGTTCTCGCCCAAGCCTGAATGGCTCAAGGTCCGCGCTCCCGGAGGCGACACCTACCACCACCTCAAGGAGACGTTCCGCAAGCTCGATCTCCACACCGTGTGCGAGGAGGCCCGTTGCCCGAACGTCGGCGAGTGCTGGCGCGAGGGGACCGCGACCGTGATGCTCCTCGGCGACGTGTGCACGCGCGGCTGCCGCTTCTGCGCGGTCACGACCGGCGACCCGCGCGGCGCGGTCGACGTGCGCGAGCCGGAGCACGTGGCCCGCGCGATCGCCCGGCTCTCGCTCCAGTACGTCGTGATGACGATGGTCAACCGCGACGACCTGCTCGACGGCGGCGCCGATCACGTCGCCCGCACGGTGAGCCGCCTGCACGCGCTCCGCCCCGACCTGCTCATCGAGACCCTCGTCGGCGACTTCCAGGGCCACATGAGCGCCGTCGACACCGTCGTCGACGCCGGGCCCGACGTCTTCGCCCACAACGTCGAGGTCGTCCGCCGCATCACCCGCGTCATCCGCGACGTCCGGTCGAGCTACGACCAGTCGCTCGCCGTGCTGCGGCGCGCGAAGGACCGGCAGCGGCGCCTCGCCGCGGACGCGGAAGGGCGCGGCGCGCCGGCGCCGCGGCGGCTCACGAAGAGCTCGATCATGGTCGGCATCGGCGAGACCGACGACGAGGTGCTGGAGGCGCTGCGCGACCTGCGCGAGGCGGGGGTCGACATCGTGACCATCGGCCAGTACCTCCGCCCGTCCTCGAAGCACGCGCCCGTGCAGCGCTTCGTCGAGCCGGACACGTTCGCCGCGTTCGAGCGGGCGGCGCTCGAGATGGGCTTCCTCTACGCCGCCAGCGCGCCGCTCGTGCGATCGAGCTACAAGGCCGCGGAGGTCTTCGTCCGCAGCCTCGTCGACCGCCGCCCTTCGGCGCCGCAGGACGGCTCCCCGGCGGGCGAGGCCCCCGCGGGCGCGCAGGTCGAGGCGCTCCTCGAGGAGCGCCTCGCCGTGGCGCGCCGCGAGGCCGCCCGGATCGAGGCAGAGCTCGCGCCCGACGATCCCCGCCCGCTCGACGCTCCGGCGGCGGCGCCCGCCGCGCGGCTCGTCCCGGCGGCGTCCCTCGTGCGCCGCTGATTCCGCGCGCCGGGTCGGACGAGAAACCGAACGGATTCGCCGCGCGCTGCGGCGGCCGACGCAAGCGCCTTGACGCTCCCCGGGGATTGGCCGAGCGTGAGGCAGGAGGGTCAAAGACCACGATGTCCGCTCCCATCGACAGGCGCCCCCGCGGCATCGCTCCGGGCGGCATCGCTCCCGGCGCGTCACGCCTCGGCGCGGAGACGCCCCGCGCGCGCGTGGCTTCCATCCTCGCCCAGGCGGCAAGGGCCTACAGCGCGCGCCCCCCGATCGAGGACATCACGATGCCCACCGGCTTCGATCCGGCCGCCGTGGCGCTCTTCGAGACGATCATCGAGGCCGCGTTCCTCGTCGCGAACGCCGACGGCCACTTCGACGAGGCGGAGCGCAAGCGCTTCCAGGCCATCGTCGTGGACGCATGCCAGAACCTCGTCCACGAGAAGCAGCTCGAGGCGCTGCTCGCCGACCTCGGCGAGATGCTCGCGGAGGACGGCATGGAGAAGCGCGTCGCCATGGTCTCCCGCACGATCGGGCGGACCGAGCACCAGCGCGAGGTGCTCCGCGTGGCGGCGTTCATGGCGCACGCCTCCGGCGGCGTGAGCTTGCACGAGCGCGGCGTGCTCGAGCAGCTCGCGCGCGGGTTCAAGCTCGACGCGGCCGCGGTGGACGAGGCGCTCGCGCAGGCGGCCGAGCCCGGGAACGTCTAGCCGGGACATCGACGCCGCGGCGTGCGGTGTGCGACGTGCGGCGAGGCCGCGCGCGGGCCCGTGATCGCCGCGGCGAGTCAATCCGGAGGCGCGATCGCTGCGACGAGTCAACGTCGCGCGTACAGCGAATGAGCGAACGCTGCGTCTCGGCACTGGTCTCGGGCAGCGCCTTTGATTAGTGTCCACGCGAGCCGATGAGCACCGCGACGTACTCCACAGACCGCCCGCCGAACGTCTCAGGGGCAAGCCTGGAGCCGCAGGCTGCCGTCGCCCGGCACCCGCTCGACACGTGTGCCGACGACGTGATCAAGGTCCTGCGCGACGACGGCTCGCTCGATCCCGCGCACGATCCGAAGCTCGACCCGTCGGAGGTGATCGCCCTCTACAAGTTCATGGTGCGCGTGCGCCAGCTCGACGAGCGCCTCGTGGCGCTGCAGCGGCAGGGGCGCATCGGGTTCCACGTCGGCTCGCTCGGCGAGGAGGCGGCGATCCTCGGCAGCGTCTACGCGACGCGGCCTCAGGACTGGGTGTTCCCGTGCTACCGCGAGTTCGGCGCCGCGCTCTGGCGGGGGCTGCCGCTCCAGCGGTACATCGACAACATGTTCGGCAACGCGAACGACACGGTGAAGGGGCGGCAGATGCCGGACCACTACACCTACCGCGAGGGGCACTTCGGCTCGGTGAGCTCGCCCATCGGCACGCAGATCACGCAGGCCGTGGGCTTCGCGTGGGCCGCGAAGCTGAAGCGCGACGAGCTCGCCTCGCTGGTCTACTTCGGCGACGGCGCGACCAGCTCGTCGGACTTCCACAGCGGCCTCAACTTCGCGGGCGTGTTCAAGGTGCCGGTCGTCCTCTTCTGCCGCAACAACGGCTGGGCGATCAGCGTGCCGACCGAGCGCCAGACGTCGAGCAACACGTTCGCGTGCAAGGGCGCCGCGTACGGCGTCCCCGGGGTGCGGGTCGACGGCAACGATCTGTTCGCCGTCGTGAAGGTGACGCGCGACGCGATCGCGCGCGCCGCGCGCGGCGAGGGCGCGACGCTCATCGAGGCGATGACGTACCGCCTGTCGGGCCACTCGACGAGCGACGACCCCAAGGCGTACCGCCCCGACGCGTGGCTCGACCCGTGGCGCCGGCTCGATCCGATCGCGCGGCTGCGGCGGCACCTCGAGCGCACCCAGGGCTGGACCGACGCGCAGGATCGCGAGATCGAGGCGGCGGTCGACGCGGAGATCAGGGCTTGCATCGCGGTCTCGGAGAAGGTGGCGCCGCCGTCGCTCGACTCGATGTTCGAGGACGTCTATGCGGAGCCGCCCTGGCACCTCGTCGAGCAGCGGGAGCAGCTCAAGGCGGGCCCGAGGCCCAAGGGCCACGGCGGCCACTAGCGCGTGCGGGCGCGGCGTGGACGACGGCGCGGTCGGCGGGGCGGCTCGCCGGGCGGCGCCGATGGCCGGGGTGGCGCCGCCGCCCGCGATCGATGGGGGTCCCCAGGGGAGCGGGGGCGCCCGTGAGGTTGCATTCCCACCTTCTGGCCGAGAGACGGAGACGAAGAGCATGCCTCAGATGAACATGGTCCAGGCGATCAACGACGCGCTACGCCACGAGATGCGGCGGGACGCGCGGGTCGTCGTGCTCGGCGAGGATGTCGGCAAGGTCGGGGGGGTGTTCCGCGTTACCCAGGGCCTGTTCGACGAGTTCGGGGACGACCGGGTGATCGACACGCCGCTCTCGGAGGGCGGCATCGTCGGGACGGCGATCGGGATGGCGCTCTACGGGCTCGTGCCGATCCCGGAGATCCAGTTCGCCGATTTCATCTATCCCGCGTACGACCAGATCGTGTCCGAGCTGGCGAAGTACCGCTACCGCTCGGGCGGCGAGTACCCGTCGAAGCTCGTCATCCGCACGCCGGTGGGCGGCGGCATCCGCGGCGGGCACTACCACTCGCAGTCGCCCGAGGCGCAGTTCATCCACGTGGCGGGCCTGAAGGTCGTGTGCCCGTCGAACCCGGCCGACGCGAAGGGGCTCCTGCTCTCGTCGATCCGGGATCCCGATCCGGTGCTGTTCTTCGAGCCGAAGCGCATCTACCGCGCGGCGAAGGGGGACGTGCCCGAGGGCGACTACACGGTCCCGCTCGGCCAGGCGAGCGTGGTCCGGCCGGGCTGGCACGTGACGCTCGTGGTCTGGGGCGCGATGCTCTACGAGGCGCTCGACGCGGCGAACCAGGCGGCCGCGCAGGGCATCGAGTGCGAGGTGATCGACCTGCGCACGCTGTGGCCGCTCGACATCGACACGGTGGTCGAGTCGGTGAAGCGGACGGGCCGGTTCATCGTGGTGCACGAGGCGCCGAAGACCTGCGGCTTCGGGGCCGAGATCGTCGCGCTGGTCAACGAGAAGGCGTTCCTCCACCTGGAGGCGCCGCCGCTCCGGGTCACGGGCTTCGACACCCCCTTCCCTTACACCCTCGAGAACGAGTACCTCCCGCTCTCGCATCGTATCCTTCCGGCGATCCTGGAGACGGCGAGGTACTGACGCATGGGCAAGTACGAGTTCAGGCTTCCGGACATCGGCGAGGGCGTCACGGAGGGGGAGATCGTCAGCTGGCTGGTGTCGCCGGGCGACGTGGTCGTCGAGGACCAGCCGATGGTCGAGGTGATGACCGACAAGGCGACGGTGACGATCACGTCGCCGCGCTCGGGTCGGATCGTGGAGACGCGGGGCAAGGTGGGCGGGGTGGTCCCGGTCCACTCGGTGCTCGTCGTGTTCGATCTCGACGACCGGTCCGCCGCCGCGTCGCCGGCGCCGCCCGGCGCGGGCGCGGGGGCGCACGACCGGCCTGCGGCGCCGTCGCCGTCGTCCGGGGCGGGGATGCGTCAATCCGCCGCGAAGACCGGCCCTGCCGAGCCTGCGGCGACGGCGGTCGGCGACATCCGGGAGGACCTCCCGGGGATGAACCTGAGGGCGCCGGTGCGGCCCGCGTGGGCGAACGGCAGCGCGGGCGCCGGCGCGGCGGCCTACTTCAACGAGAAGCCGCTCGCGACGCCGGCGACGCGCAAGCTGGCGCGCGACCTCGGGGTCGACCTGCGGCGCGTGCCGCCGACCGGCCCGGGGGGCCGCGTGACGAAGGACGACGTGCGGGCGCTGGAGGCGCCCGAGGCGGCCGAGCTGGCGCCCGTGACGGCCCCGGCGCTGTCCGAGGTGGCGCCGAGGCGGCCGGTGGTCGCGGAGCGCGCGGCCGGCGCGGCGGGCGCGGCGGCGGCGGCGGCCGAGCCGCTGGACGAGGCCCTGGGGCGCGGGGCGGCCCGGCCCGAGGGGGAGCGCGGCCGCGGGCTGCCGGTGGCGCCCGGCGACGAGCGCATCCCGCTGCGCGGCGTACGCAAGCGGATCTTCGAGGCGATGTCGCGGTCGAAGCACACGGCGGCGCACTTCACCTTCGTCGAGGAGTGCGACGTCTCCGCGCTGAAGGAGCGCCGCGCGCGCCTGCGCCCGCTGGCCGAGAAGGCGGGCGTCAAGCTCACCTTCCTGCCCTTCTTCGTGAAGGCCGTCGTCGCCGCGCTCAAGAAGCACCCGACGCTGAACAGCACCTTCGACGAGGCCGCGCAGGAGATCGTCGTCCGGAAGAGCTACCATATCGGCATCGCCTCCGCGACCGAGGCCGGGCTCATCGTGCCGGTCGTGCGCGACGCGGATCGCCGGAGCGTGCTGGAGATCGCGCAGGAGATCACGCGGCTCGGCGAGGACACGAAGGCAGGGCGGGTGAAGCCGGAGGATCTCGGCGGCTCGACGTTCACGATCACGTCGCTCGGCCAGCAAGGCGGGCTGTTCGCGACGCCGATCCTGAACTTCCCCGAGGTGGCGATCCTCGGGATCCACCAGATGAAGCAGAAGCCGGTGGTGCGCGACGGGCAGATCGTGATCGGCGAGGTGATGCTGCTGTCGCTGTCGTTCGATCACCGGATCATCGATGGTCACGTGGGGGCGGCGTTCGCCTACGAGATCATCGGGTATCTGGAGGATCCGGATCGGCTGTTCCTCGAGATGAGCTGAGCGCCAGGGCGCCTCTCCGGGTGCTGGCACCGCGGCGCCCGGGCAACGACCCACCGCTCAGTGGCGCGTCCTGAGCAGATCGCGTTCGGTGGGCGCGCCCCGCGCGCTCGTCGCGCGGTCGCCGCGGGGAGCGCGCGCGTTCCGCGGCGCCGGGCGGGGGTCGACCGGGCGCGCGGCCTGCGCGGCGACGGTGCGCGGCGCGGCCGCGGGGGCGGACGCCTCGTCTGGCGCGGGGGCGGCGGCCCCCGCCGTGGCGGCGTCCGGCGATCGCGCGGCTGGCCGCGGGCTCGCCTGGGCTGCGATGCGCGCCTGCGCGGCGCGGACGATGGCCCCGGCGCGCGCGTCGACGCTCGCCGCCCGCAGCGCGCCGGGGACCTGGACCTGCGCCCACAGCGCGCCGGTCGACAGCACGACGCCGAGCGCCACGACGAGGCCGGCCGCGAGGCCCAGCTTGCCGCGGCGCGCGGGCTCGGCGCGCGCCGGCGCACCGACCGCGGCCTCGTAGGCGGCGACCATGGCCTCGATCGAGGGGAACCGCTCCGCCGGATCCAGGGCGAAGGCGCGCGCGAACCAGCCCGAGAGCGCCGGCGGCGCCGCCGGGCACAGCGACGACCGCGGCGGCTGCGCGCTGGCCAGGATCGAGGCGAGCACGTCGCTCATGGTCTGGCCCGGGAAGGGCAGCTGGCCCGTGAGCGCCTCGTACGAGACGACCGCGAGCGCCCACATGTCCGAGTGCGGGCTCGTGTCCCCGTCGCATGCGTGCTCCGGGCTCAGGTACGCCGGCGTGCCCAGCACCACGCCGTCGGCGGTTCGACGGGGGAAATCGGCGGGCAGGTCCTTCCGGATCCACTTGGCGATGCCGAAGTCCGCGACCTTGGCGCGCACCTCGCCGCTCCGCTCCTCCTCGAGCAGCACGTTCGTCGGCTTGACGTCGCGGTGCACGATGCCGAGGCGGTGCGCGACCGAGAGGGCCTCTCCGATCTGGCCGAGGAGCGGGGCGAGCTCCGCCGGGGACATCGGCCCCCGCTCCTGCATGAGCTGCCGCAGGGACCGGCCTCGAACGTAGCCCATGACGAGGTACGGACCGACGTCGGGATCGCTCCCGACGTCGCGCACGGCGACGACGTGGTCCGTCTTCTGCGCCAGCTGCGCCGCGAGCTGGGCCTCGAACCGGAAGCGCTCCAGCGCGGTGCCAGCCTGGCTCTCGCGCTGGACCGTGAGGAGCTTGAGCGCGACGTCGATCCGCAGGGCCCTGTCGTGCGCGAGCCACACCTCGCCCATGGCGCCGCGCCCGATCAGCCGCAGGAGCTTGTACCGCCCGGCGACGACCTGGTTGCGCCGCGGGTCCTGCGCTACGTCGCCCCGCCCGGCGGCGGAAGAGGCCGGGCCGGCGTCGCCGGAGCGGCCGGAGCGCGCCAGAGCGGCGCGCGCGCTGTCCACCATCGGGGGATTGGCGTCAGATTGTCCAACGGAAGCCGATGCTTGCCACACGAGCGGTACCCTCCGTGCCGTCGCCGTGTCCAAGCTCGTTGACGCGCTGATGCGACAACGCTCCTGGCCACCGAGACCGGGGCATGTCGGCTACGATACCACCGGAAGGGCAAAACAGGAATCAGGAACGAGGGAAACGCCTCGCTCGGGAGTCTCCGGATTCACCATCATGTGCGCAAGGGTGGTGGATCGGCGCCATAGGGCGACCTCGCCCGGGTCGGAGCGTGATCCGGACGGCCGTGGCGGACGACTTCGATGGTGTTTCCGTCGGCATCGAGCACGAGCGACGCGGAGCGGCCAGGGCGGCACGGCCGCTCGCCGGGAGCGGCGGGGCGCGACTGGGTATGCAGAAGGATTTTCCTGCCAGTAATCCCACCGTCGTCGATGAATGTCGGCTATTGAAAGCGAGAGGTCCACATGTTCGAGTACAGCCCAGCCTGGCCGCACGGCGCGCTTCAGTCGGCGTTCGCGGATGTTTACTTCGTCGTTGGGACCAACAAAACCCATCACGCGGGCACGGACCTTCAAACCAGCCGCACGATGGTCATACTTCGCGACGGCGGCGCCCTCACGCTCGTCAACACCGTGCGGCTGACAGAGCATGGGCTCGGCGAGCTCGAGGAGCTCGGTCGAGTCCGCAACGTCGTTCGGCTGGGCGCCTTCCACGGTCGAGATGACCCTTTCTACCGCGATCGATACGGCGCGACGACCTGGGCGCTTCCAGGTGTTCGATGCGCCGATGGACGTCCGGCGGATAGAGAGCTCGACCCCACCGCACCCTTCCCGGCGCATGGGGGCAAGGTCTTCGTCTTCTCCACCGCGTCGTTCCCAGAGGCTGCGGTGGTGCTCCCTCAGGAGGGCGGGATTCTCATCACCTGTGACGCCGTGCAGAACTGGACCCGCGTCGATCCATTCTTCTCGAAAGAAACAGGAAATTCATTCCTGGAGCAGGGTCTGATCGGCGCCGCGAACATACCGTCGACCTGGCTGAGCGCGTGCAGCCCCGATGCCGCCGATTACCGACGGCTGATTTCCCTGACATTTCGGCACTTGATCAGCGCCCACGGAGAACCCTTACGCGATGACGCTCAAGCGCTGCTACGGCGCCGCATCGCAGCGGCATTCCCGGAATGAGCGCGGAGGTGCCCAACATTGTTGGCATTGCAGCGGACAGCGCTTCGCGCTTCCGCCGAATGCCAGAATGGACGACGGTAGCGCCGTGGAGTGGGGCCTGGTCGCCGCCCCCTCCGCCATGGCGCCGCCACCCCCTGAGCTGCCCCTCTCCTCGGGTTTTCCCGTGGTTCGTACGTCACGGTCGTTCGCGCCAAGAAGCGCTGCCGCACCGTCGTCCTCGTGGTCGCACCGGACGCCGGCGTGGCCGCCTGGGCGGCGGAGAAGATCGACCTCGGCCTGGGCCTCGGCACCGTCGAGCCGCTGGTGCTCGGTCCGGCCGTCGTCCCCGAGATCACCGCCCCCGTCGACGCGGAGATGGAGATCGAGCTCGCCGTGCTCTCGGCGGTGGCGCACGGCAACGGGCCGAACGGGCTCGCCGTGGTCCAGGCGGCGCTCGCTGCCCTTGGCCCGCTCGACCAGGAGCACGCGATGGTCTATTTTCAGCTCATCTGGAACGGGTTGCGTGAGCCGATGCGGCAGGCTCTGGAGGCGTTGGTCATGGAACGGCAGATCGAAGGCGAGGCGACTTTTCCCCCGTTCGTGCAGAGGCTCATCGATCGCGGCAAGCTCGAGGGCATCCGCGAGGGCGAGCTCAAGGGCAAGAGGGATACACTGTTGCGGCTGCTCGCGCGTGCAGGGATCGTGCTCACCGAGAACGAGAGCGCTCGCGTCCAGGCATGCGCGGACGTCACGACCCTCGACCGCTGGATCGATAACGTCCTCGGGGCGAAGACCGCCGCCGAAGTGCTCTCCTGACGGTTGACGATGCGGCCCGACAGGGCGATGGATCAGACGGGCTTCGCCCGCTGATCATCGCCAGGGTGTTGGGTGGAAGCGATGATGGAGGAATCTGCGCGACACGCCGTCATCGTCGACGTTCTCCAGTCTCACGGTGTCACGAGCGAAGCGGAGGTCGCGGATGCACCATCATGAGTCCCCGACCAACAAACGGCTGGTGCTGATGGGGGCGGTGCCGAGCGTAGCCAGGCTCCGTGACCCACAGCGCACCCGCATGCCGCGTCCGGCTTCAGCGGGTGCCTCGATGATGCTCAGGCGAGCGGCGCCCAGCAAAGGGCCTGGGCAGCTGAAGTAGCATGAGAAAACCGACCGAACCCGTGCAATGAGGCCAAGCTGGTGGATCCGCGCCTTGCCAAGCTCATCGAGGACTATCGTGCAAAGGTCGCAGAGGCCGTTGCCTTGCTGGAACGTGCAGGCATACCGCGCCCCTCGAGCAGCCTCGAATGGACTCAAACAGACGTCGCCGGTCGCGGTGAACTCGCGGAAGGCTACCGCTATTTCAAGCATGGCTTTGGCTGCGCGGTAGCGGGACCAGAATGGACGGTCGATTTCGACTTCGGCGACGAGGGGCAGATTGACGGAGTTGACGCCGGGCGCTTACAACGGTTCGCAGGGGAGAGGCTCGGCCAGTACGGGTTCACGTCACAGGAGCAGCTCGAGCGCGCCTTCGACGACGCGAAAGCAGCTGGTGACCTGGTCTACTCTGGCTACATCCTGTACTACTCAAAGTGAGCACTTGGCGAACAGCGGCTTGCCGCCGGCGGAGTTGTGCGCCGCGGCAGAAGCCCGGTCGTTAGGCCCCCCTCCTCTTTCTCCGTCCCATCCCTGCCTCTGGTGTCGTCGGGGGGGTCGACGGAAACGGGGGTGGACCAGACGCCAGGCGGAGCTCGTCGGAGCGTCACGCGCGTACGTACCGTCGTTGTCCGTGCACCACCACGGCGCGCGCCTCGCACTCGCGCGAGCGCCTCAGCTCGAGCACGCCGCGATGACGTCCGAGCGCGTCGGTCGTCTCGCGAGGGTCGACAGCCTGCGGCCCGAGGTCATGCTAGCGTGTGGGCGGTCAGCACCAGCAGCTTGCTATGCAATGGCAACGACATTTCACCTTCGGCCAGCCTTGTGAAGCGCTGCATTGACTCGAAACCGAATCCGCGCGCAACGATCGCGTTCAAGGTCTGGCGTGGAGTCCTCACAGCTGCAATGGGATGAGAGCCACTCCAGATCCTCTTGATCGAGCCACAACGCAACCCGACCAGCAGCAATCTCTGCAGCTGCGTCGGTTGGTTTGGCGTCCTTCTCATTACTCATGATGCATAGCGAACTTCCGGTCTGCCGCGGCGCGCAGCGCCGCCAGCAGCAACGGCTTGCTGGGCGAGTTGCTCGAGAATGGTCGGGTGTGCCTGCTGATCACGCCGCCTCGGTCTCGCGCTCGAGTGCGGCGAGGGCGCGTTGAATGCGCGCGACCTCCGCCGACTCGAAGTAAGGCTCACCGCACTGCTCGCACACCCACGCGGGCACCGCGTCCCAGCGCACGTGATAGCCACTGCGGTCCACGCTGAACGGAGCATGGGATCGCTTCATCTCTCCTCTACAATGCATGCACTGCATGTTCACCTTCTCTTTCTGAAATCAGTGGACCATTGATCGGCATGAGGGATGTAGGCCGTGATGATGGCCAGGTAGTCCGGCTTCGGTGCGCAGACGACGTGGATGGGACGGCCGCCGTCCCCGGATCCGAGGAGGAGGCAGCTGTGGCCGCGCATGTCCTCCGGGTAGTCCTCGACCACCTCGCCGGCATTGATCGCTGCTTCGATCTCGGCAGGCGAGATCATCCGGCTGGGGCGGCTCATCTGGCGCACCGCGTGGGGGAGGAAGAGGATTCTCTTCGCCGCCGCTGCCCGGACCTGGTCGAGAACGCTTGCCGTCATCGAGCTGGACCACCTCCTGCGCCAGTATGCCCGAGACCTGAGTCAAGCTCCACGCCGAGATCGCTCGGAGGCGCCCCTCGCCACGCGGTCGGCGTTCCGGCGATCTGCAGAGGGCGCCGGTGATGGCCGCAGGATCGCGCCTGAGCACGCCGAAGCGCTCGTCCTCATGGGGCAGGTGCTCCTCCGGCGCGGGGACGTGAGCGGCGCGCGCGAGCACGCGGTCTGGGCGATGCGCGCCGACGTGAGCCATCCGGACGTGCTGAGGCTCCTCCCCGCCATCAAGGCGCCGAGAGCTTGCTCCTCGGCCTCTGGTGCCGCATGAGCTCGGTGGTCGCGGGCTTGGTCCGAGCGCGATGCTCGCCCTGCTCGCCGCGTCGTCATCCCAGACCAGCCGCCGCGTCGACGGCGCATCCCGTGGATGCTCTCCGCAGCGGGAACGTCCACCGCGCGTCGCGGGCTCGGGTCACGTGCAGCGCAGCCGGCGAGCTGGCCTTATCCCCTGTTCACGCGGGAGGTCGCCGAACCCGCCGAGGCGGGGAGCGACGTCGGAGCTCACTTGTTCATCGCTGCCGGGTCCGCAGGCCCTGTCCCGCCTGTGTCCTGCACCGACTGAATCACAATGCCGGCATTGAGAACGTACTTATACACCAGCTTCTTGTTGCAACCCGTCACGCCATACAACGACGAGCTGATGATCTTCACGTCGATTTGGTTGGCAGGGCAGGACAGCTCGAATGCCACCCGCTCCCGCAGCGAAGCCCAGCTGCCGCCTTCGAGCGTCATCACATCGCTCTTCCCGCAGCCGGAGACGATCTCCGAGTACGTCGAGTTCGGCTGAATCGTGAGCTGGTCCTCGCTACAGCCCAGCGACATCGCGGCCTTCGGCTTGGAAGACGGCCACCCACACGCCGACGCTGCCACGACGATCGCCGATGCCGTAAGCGGTAACAGCGGCAGCCGCGAGGCCAAGACACGAAACGCTCGCCACATACGAGCGCATATAGCAGCTTTCTGGATCGCGTGTCAACGCTTCGACGGCAGGACGAGAGCGTCAATCCGCGCACGCATGCAAGTGACGGCGGGCGCGAGAGCTTGCTCCTCGGCCACCGGTTCCGGGTGAGCTCGGCGCTCGCGGGGCTCGGTCCGAGCGCGAGGCTCGTCCTCCTCGCCGCGGTTGTCGCCCCAGGGCCAGCCGCTGCGTCGACGGCCTCGAGCTCCGAAGGCGGGCAGGAGCTGGTCCACGTGGTGCTCGAACCGGTGCCCTCGCGACGGCCACCACCCAACGCGTCGCCTTGGCCCCCAAGGGCAGCGAGGCGAGCCCGCCGGCGACCGCCGGCTGCGCCGAAAAGCTGCTCCCGAGCACGATCGAGCACACGCGCACCAGGTTCGCGAAACCGACCCGCCCCCCATCACGTAGCACCCTCGAACGACGCGCCACGGCCCATCGCAGGCCGAGGCGGGCGCCATACGGGCGCCCGCGGCCGCGCCGTCTCGTCGGCGTGCCGCGGGAGGAGCGCCCACTGCCACGCGGCTCGCCGCGGCGGGGGCGATCCAGGTCGCGTCATCTCAATCAACGTTTCTGGAGGATGTTCATGAAGATTCGGAATCGCGCGCTGTCGGCCCTGCCCCTCGTCCTCACCCTCGCCGCTGCTTGCGGCGACGGCGATACCACCGGCGCCGGTGGCATGGGCGGGGAAGGCGCCGGTGGGTCCGCTGGCGGGGATGCGGTCACGAGCTTCGAGGTGACCCTCGAGAACGTGACGCCCGCGCGGGATTACCGGGTGGCCGGCGTGTTCAACACGGCCGTGGGCGAGAGCATGCCCGGGCCGCTCTTCCCCGAGAAGAGCTTCGAGTTCCGCGTCGGCGCCCTGCCGGGCGACAGGCTGTCGTTCACGACCATGTTCGGTCAATCCAACGATCTGTTCTACGCGCCCGACGGCGCCGGGATCGCGCTCTACGACGCGTCGGGCAAGCCGGTGAGCGGCGACGTGACCGACCAGGTCCTGCTGTGGGACGCGGGCACCGAGGCCAACGAGGAGCCGGGCGCAGGGCCGAACCAGGCGCCCCGGCAGAGCGGTCCGAACACGGGCGCTCCGGACCCGGACAACACGGTGCGGCTGGTCGACGATGGCTATACCTACCCGGCGGTCGAGGAGGTCATCCGGGTGACGGTGACGCCGGAGCCGGGCAATGAGTTCACGATCCGGATCACCAACATGTCGGAGGTGGGGACGCTGATGCCCGAGGGCGGGGAGCCGGCCGCCGTGCCGCTGTCGCCGGGGCTCTTCGTGGTGCACACGATGGACAACCCGCTGTTCACGGTCGGGCAGGCGTACCCCGACAACGGGCTGGAGGCGCAGGCCGAGGACGGAAACCCGATGATGCTGCACGAGGGGGCCACGCCCCGCGCGGGGCTGACCTCGCCGGCGGCGCCGGGCGTCGCGGTGGTGCACGGATCCGGAGCGCCCCTGTTCAAATCGGGCGAGGCGGACCGGGGCAAGGGCCTCGAAATGCTGGCCGAGGACGGGAACCCGTCCGCGCTCGCAGAGGCGCTGGAGGCCGAGGTCGGGGGCGAGAGCGGGATCTCGTCGGTGCTGGTCTACAACACGCCCGTGGGCGCCTCGATGCCGGGGCCGCTGCTGCCCGGCGCGACGTTCAGCTTCACGGTGACCGCGCGGCCCGGCGAGCGGCTGAGCTTCGCGTCGATGCTGGGGCAATCGAACGATCTGTTCTTCGCGCCGAGCGAGCAGGGGATCGCGCTGTTCGACGCGAGCGGCGAGCCGGTGAGCGGCGATGTCTCCGACCAGGTCACGATCTGGGACGCGGGCACCGAGGCCAACCAGTGGCCCGGCGTGGGCCCCGACCAGGCGCCGCGCCAGGCCGGGCCGCAGATGGGCGCCGACGATCCCACGGACCAGGTGCGCCCCGTCGACGACGGCTATCTGTATCCCGCATCGAACCAGATGCTGAAGGTGACCATCACCCCGGCGCGGTAGCGGGATCGCGAGCCTCGGCCACGCCGACGCGACGCTCGACGCGGCAGCGCTCGGCGCCCCGGGCGAAGCCTCTTGTGCCAGAACGGGCCAGCGCTTCTCCGGATGTCAGGGAGCGGAAGAGCCCGGAGCCCCGCGGCCCGGTCGCTCCGCGCGTTTCGCCCCGGAAACACACGTGCCCACGATCGCGGGCCGGGGCGGCACGGCCGATGCTGGGCGGGGCAGCATGATGCGAACCCTCCGAACCTTCGCTCCGCTCCTCGCCCTGTCTCTGGCCGCGATCCTCGGCTGCGAGGCGTCCACCGAGCCCAACCCGACCCCCGAGCCCGGGGACGAGGCGTGCCGCGACGGCGACAAGCCCGGGTGTGTGGTCGCCTCGGACAAACAGCGCATCTCGACCCCGGACGTCCCTTCAGAGGACAAGACCGCGCTCGTCTCGGGCAACTCCGCGTTCGCGCTCGACCTCTACCAGGAGCTCCGCCAGGAGCCCGGCAACGTCTTCTACTCGCCCTACAGCATCTCGACGGCGCTCGCGATGACGTGGGCCGGCGCGAAGGGCGAGACCGAGACGGCCATGGCCGACACGCTGCGCTTCGGCCTCGGGCAGGACAAGCTCCACCCGGCGTTCAACTGGATCGACCAGGAGCTCGAGAGCCGCGGTCAGGGCGCCCAGGGCGCCGACGGAGAGGGCTTCCGCCTCAACGTCGTGAACGCGCTCTGGGGGCAGATCGGGTACGGGTTCGAGGCGCCCTTCCTGGACACGCTCGCGCTGAACTACGGCGCCGGGATGCGCGTCGTGGACTTCCTGGGCCACAAGCAGGAAGCGGTCGATCTCATCAACGGATGGGTCAGCGACCAGACCGAGGGCAAGATCGAAAAGCTGGTGCCCGTCGACGCGATCACCCCCGAGACGGTGCTGGTCCTCACGAACGCCATCTACTTCAACGCGGCGTGGCGCACCCCCTTCCAGCCCACCGCGACGGCGGACGGGCCGTTCGAGAAGGCCGATGGAACCGAGGTGACGGTGCCCCTGATGCACGCCAGCCTGGAGATGCCCTACGCCGAGGGAGAGGGCTACCAGGCGGTCGCGATGCCCTACGACGGGAACGAGCTGTCGATGGTGTTCCTCCTGCCGGCCAAGGGCACGCTCGACGCGTTCGAGGCGTCGCTCGACGCGGCGAAGGTCGACGGCATCGTCGGCGCGATGAGCGAGCACCTGGTCGAGACGACGATGCCCAAGTTCAAGTTCGAGTACGAGCTGAGCCTCAAGAAGACGCTGGAGGCGATGGGGATGGAGATCGCGTTCACGTCCGGGGTCGCTGACTTCACCGGCATCAACGCCAACGGACAGCCCTACATCCAGGACGTCCTCCACAAGGCGTTCGTCGGCGTGAACGAGGCCGGCACCGAGGCGGCGGCCGCGACCGCGGTCATCGTCGGCGATGAGTCGGCGCCCCAGCCGGCGTCGCTCGCGCTCGTGAACCCCTTCCTGTTCCTCATCCGCGACAACGCGACGGGCAGCATCCTGTTCGTCGGCCGCGTCGCCGATCCCAGCGCGAGCTGACCCGAAGGGCCCCGCTCCCGCCGCGCCCGCGCGCCGGGCGCAGGGCGCCTGCGCTGGCGAACCGCCGCCATCGTTGCTCCATCCGCACGCGCGCCGATCGACCCGCCCGCGCCCCCGCCGGCGCGGGGGCCCGCGGCCCAGACGCCGGGGCGCGGCCCCGCCGCCTCCCGGAGCACCGGGTCCTTCACATCCTCCGCGGGCCGGGTCTGCCTCAGCGACACCCGAAAGGAGACCCGAATGAGACGCGCAGCGCCGATCCTCCTGTCCATCACCACCTTGGGCACCGCCATGGGCCTCGCCGCGTGCGAGGCCGCCGACGTCGAGCCGCCCGCCCCCGTCGCCGAGGCCCCCGCGCCGCTCCAGGCCGTGGCGCCGTTCTCGGTCGTCATCGCCTCCGATCCGCAATACTGGTGGAGCGAGGACGACCTCGTGGGCGAGGACGCCGCGAAGGCCAAGCTCTCGTCGGCGGACATCAAGGCCCTGGGCAACAAGACCAACCGGGATCAGGTCAAGGCGATCAACGCGCTCGTCAAGGGCGCGACGCCCCCTGGCTACAGCGCGCCCAGCGCGGTCGTCGTCAACGGCGATCTGACCTCGTTCGCCCGCCCCGACCAGTGGGCCGCATACGAGGACCAGTATGAAGACGACCTCCGGGTCGACGTCTTCCCGGGGCTGGGGAACCACGACTACGGGAGCAACGTGCACGACAAGTGCGGCGCCTCGGCGCAGGACATCGCCGAGGCCTGCGGCTATTGCGCCGCGAGCCCCGGCTGCGACCTGTGCGAGCTCGTGGGCGCCTGCGATTGCGACAAGGGGTGCGCCGAGTGCGACCGGATGACCGGCGAGGGATCCAACTACTGCGGGAACGAGTCGCGGCGGTGGATGGAGCGCTGGATCAAGAAGCACCGCGGCCAGCTCGAGGCGTACGATCCGGGCAGCGTGGCCTACTCGTTCGTGAAGAACGGGATCCGCTTCATCCAGCTCCACAATCACCCCACCTACGAGGAGCCCGACTTCCACATCTCGAAATCGATCGACTTCCTCCGGAACCAGCTCGCCGACGCGGTCGGCGAGGGGCAGCGCGCCGTCATCAACATGCACGATTTCGGCGACGACATGTCGACCACGGACGGGGAGTTCATCGGCGCCATCACCGGCTTCGAATACAACGTCCTCGGCATCTTCTCGGGGCACATCCACAGCCAGGCCGGCCACAGGGGAAACATCGCGGTGAACGGCGTCCAGATCCCGTGGTTTCGCACCGGCTCCGCGACGTACAGCTACTTCCTGCTCGTCCAGTTCCACGGCGACAGCATGGATGTGAGCGCCGTTCACAGCGAGGGCGGCGTCCCCGCGCAGGTCACGGCGTACACGACCTCGGACTGCGACCGTTACGGCGTGGGCAACTGCGCCAACGTCAAGGCGCCGTCGCACCACCCCTACCCCGTCAACCCTTGCCCGGGGGGCACCCAGCCCGACGTCGCGCCGGGCTCGTCGCCGGGCTACCGCTGCGTTGTGGTGCCGGCGCAGCGGATCACCGACGGCCACACCAAGGACAAGGCCGAAAAGGACGATCATTTCGGCCGGGCGCTGGCCACCGCAGACTTCAATGGAGACGGCTACGCCGACCTGGCCGTGGGCGCGCCCTACGAGGACATCAACGGCGCGGACGACGCGGGCGCCGTGAACGTGATTTACGGTTCGATCCTCGGGCTGACGAGCGGCGGAGACCAGCTGTGGCACCAGGACTCGCCGGGCGTGGTGGGCAGCGCCGAGAAGGACGATCGCTTCGGCCATGCCCTCGCGGCCGGCGACTTCAACGGCGACGGCTTCGACGATCTCGCGATCGGCGCGCCCGGCGAGGACATCGGCGGCGACGACGATGCCGGCTCGGTCTACATCCTCTACGGCTCTGCGTCCGGGCTCACGAACGCCGGCAATCAGGGCTGGGACCAGGACAGCCCGAACGTGGCCGGCGGCGTCGAGCGCGGCGATCACTTCGGCTGGTCGCTGGCCACCGGCGACTTCAACGGCGACGGCTACGCCGACCTGGCGATCGGCGCGCCCGACGAGGACGTGGACGGTCACGACGACGGCGGCGCGGTGCACGTCTTCCGCGGCACGGCCGCGGGCCTGTCGGCCGTCGGCGATCCGATGTTCCACGAGAACAGCCCGAACGTGGCCGGCAGCGTCGAGGAAGGGGATCGCTTCGGCTGGTCGCTGGCCGCCGGCAACTTCAACGGCGACGGCTTCGACGACCTCGCGATCGGCGCGCCCTACGAGGATCTCGCCGGGCACGGCGGCGGAGGCGCGGTGCACGTCTTCCGCGGCACGGCCGCGGGCCTGTCGGCCGTCGGCGATCCGATGTTCCACCAGGACAGCCCGAACGTCGCCGACGCCGTGGAGGACGGCGATCACTTCGGCTACGCGCTCGCCTCGGGCGATTTCGACGGCGACGGCAAGGCCGACCTCGCGATCGGCGTGCCGCACGAGGATTTCGCCGGGCACGGCGGCGGCGGCGTGGTGCACGTCTTCCGCGGCACCGCGTCGGGCCTGTCCGCCGCAGGGGATCCGCTGCTGAATCAGAACACCCCGAACGTGGGCAGCAGCGTCGCGGACGGCGATCACTTCGGCTGGGCCCTCGCGTCGGGGGACTTCGACGGCGACGGCAAGGCCGACCTGGCGGTCGGCGCGCCGCACGAGGACATCGACGGCCACGACGACGCCGGGGTGACGCACGTCTTCCGCGGCACCGCCACGGGCCTGTCGACCCTCGGCGACCCGGCGTACACGCAGGACAGCCCGGGCGTGGAGGGCAGCGTGGAGGACGATGACCGCTCCGGGTACGCGCTGGCCTCCGGCGACTTCGACGGCGACGGCAAGGCCGACCTGGCCATCGGCGCGCCCGGCGAGGACATCTCTCGCGGCGGCGACGACAACGACGGCCACGTCAACGTCCTGTATGGCTCGAGCGCCGGCGTGGTCGCCGACCGCGATCAGGTCTGGCACCAGGCCTGGTGAAGCTCCCGGCGTGAGGCGGCGAGACCGCCTCCTCACGCCCGCGCTCGCGCCGGCCGAGCCTGCATCGTGAAGCGCGCCCGCGGTATGCTCCTCTCCCAGGAGCCCCTGCTTGTCCGCTGAAGACCACCGATCCGAGCCATCCTCCGGCGTCACGGTCGATCCCCAGCCATCCCCCGGCGTCACGGCGGACGCCGCGCCGTCCGCCAGCGCCACGGCCGACGTCGACAGCCTCTCCAGCGGCGGCTCCACCGCTTCCTCGCCGTCCCTCGCGTTCCTCCGCCAGATCGCCCGCGTGCCCGAGGTCGTCCCCGTCGCCCCCGTCGACGCCGACGAGAGCGGCGCCTTCCTCACCGCCGGCGAAGATCCGCCGCGCTTTTCGCTCCGCCGGCGCCTCGGGAGCGGCGGGTTCGGCACCGTGTACGAGGCCTTCGACGGGAAGCGCGGCGCGCTCCTCGCGCTCAAGGTGCTGCGGCGCCCGGACGGGAAGGCCATCTCCCTGTTCAAGCAGGAGTTTCGCGCGCTGGCCGGCATCGTCCACCCGCGCCTCGTCCGGCTCTACGAGCTGCACCGGGACGACGCGCGCTGGTTCTTCACCATGGAGCTCGTCTCGGGCACGGACGTGCTCACGCACGTGCGCGGCGCGGGAGGGCCGGACGAGGCGCGCCTGCGCGCGGCCTTCCGGGAGATCGCCGAGGGGCTGGCCTTCCTGCACGACGCGGGCAAGCTCCACCGCGACATCAAGCCGTCGAACGTGATGGTCGACGCGGCCGGCGCCGTGAAGGTCCTCGACTTCGGGCTCGTCGCCGATCTCAACGCCTCCGCGGTGCCCGTGCGAGCGGGGACGCCGAGGTACATGGCGCCGGAGCAGGCCGCGGGGCTCGCGGTCGGGCCGGCCGCCGACATGTACGCCGTCGGCGTGATGCTCCACCAGGCGCTCACCGGCCGCCTGCCCGCGCAAGGCGGCGCGGCGCCCGCGCCGGGGCCGGCCGCGACGGCCGCGCCCGAGGATCTCGACCGCCTCTGCCGCGAGCTCCTGGCGCACGATCCCGCCGCCCGCCCCACGGCCCGCGAGGTCGCGGCGCGGCTCCTCGGCCAGGCCGCCGGCGCGCCGATCGCGCGGCGCCCGGCGCCGGCGGCTCCCTTCGTGGGCCGCGCGGCCGAGCTCGGGCGGCTCCACGCGGCCCTCGACGAGGCGCGCGCGGGGCGCACGGTGGTCGCGCTGCTCCGCGGATCGTCGGGGATCGGGAAGAGCGCGCTCCTGCAGCGGTTCCTGGAGTCGGCGGGCGGCGGGCCCGGGGCCGTCCCGCTCGCGGGGCGCTGCTTTCAGCAGGAGTCGGTGCCGTACAAGGCGCTCGACGGCGCCGTCGACGAGCTCGGCCGGCACCTCGCCCGCGCGGCGCCGGAGGACCTCGCCGCGTGGCTACCCGACGACGTGGTCGAGCTCGGGCGCGCCTTTCCGGTGCTGCGGGAGGTGCCGGCGATCGCCGCGGCCGCGCCGCGGGAGGGCGCGGCGCCGGACGACGCGGAGCGCAGGCGCCGGGCGTTCGCCGCGCTGCGCGAGCTGTGCGCGCGCCTCGGCCGCGCGCGCGCGCTGGTGCTCGCGGTCGACGATCTCCAGTGGGGCGACCTCGACAGCGTCGCGCTGCTCGTCGAGCTGATGCGCCCCCCCGCGGCGCCGCCGCTGCTCTTCGTCGCCTCGTACCGCGCGGAGGAGGCCGCGACGAGCCCCGTCCTCCGCGCGCTGCTCGCGGCGCTCGGCGCCGATCTCGCGGCGGACGTGCGCGTGCACGAGATCGACGTCGGCGAGCTGCCCCCCGCCGACGCCGCGGCGCTCGCGGGCGCGCTGCTCGCGGGCGCGGGCGCGCCCGGCGGCGCGGCGGCGCGGATCGCGGCCGAGGCCCACCACAGCCCGCTCTTCATCACCGAGCTCTCGCGGCTCGCGGCCGAGCGCGGCGAGCTCGGCGGCGCCGCGCCCGACCTGTCCGCGCTCCTCGCGGGGCGCGTCGAGCGGCTCCCCGCGCCGGCGCGGCGGCTGCTCGAGGTGGTCGCGGTGGCGGGGCAGCCGATCGCGCGGCGGACCGCGGCGCGCGCGGCGGCGGCGGAGGGCGAGGCGCTGGACGAGCCCGAGGCGCTCTCGCGGCTCGTCGCCGCGCAGGTCGTGCGCGTGCGGGAGGCGCACGACCGCGAGGAGCTCCTGCCGTACCACGATCGCGTCGGCGAGGCGGTGCTCGCCGCGCTGCCGCGCGCGCGCCGCCGCGAGCACCACCTCCGCCTCGCGCGGGCGCTGGAGGGCCAGGGCGGCGCCGAGCCGTCCCTGCTCGCGCACCACCTCCGCGGGGCCGGGCTCGACGCGGAGGCCGCGGCCCGCGCCGTCGAGGCGGCGGCGCAGGCGCAGGCGGCCCTCGCCTTCGATCGGGCGGCGCGCTTCGCGCGCGAGGCGCTCGAGCTCGGCGAGCGCGACGCCGCGATCGCCCGCGGCGCCCGCCTCGCGCTCGCCTCCGCGCTGGCGAGCGGCGGCCGGTCGCGCGAGGCGGCGGAGGCGTACCTCGATCTCGCGTCGCGCGAGCCGCCGCGCGAGGCGCTCACCCACCGGCTGCGGGCGATGCAGCTGCTCCTCGCGGGCGGGTACGTGGACGAAGGGCTGTCGGTGCTCGACGGCGTCCTGGCCGAGCTCGGGCTCTCCAGGCCGGGGTCGACGCTCGAGGCGCTCGCGGAGGCGGCCGCCCTGCGCGCGCGGCTCCTGGCCCGCGGCCTCGCGTTCCGCGAGCGCGCGGAGCGCGAGATCCCGGGCCGCGACCTGCTCGCCATGGACGCCTGCCACGCGGCCGCGAGCCTGGCGGTGACGGCGCCCGTCCAGAGCGCGCCGTTCGCGGCGCGGCACCTGCTCCTCGCGCTCGACGCCGGCGAGCCGCACCGCCTCGCGCGGGCGCTCACCCTCGAGGCGATCCACGCCGCGCTCCGCGGCCAGCGCGACGGCGGCCGGCGCGCCGCCTCCTTGCTGGCGCTCCTCGAGCGGGTGGCCGCGCGCTCGCCGCGCCCGGAGGCGCGCCATTTCCACCTGCTGGCCGAGGGCGTGGCCGCGTTCGCCCGCGGGGAGATCGAGCGCGCCGAGGTGCTCCTCGGGCGGAGCAGCGCGGCGCTCGGGGCGCACGGCGGCGAGAGCGGGAGCGGCGGAAGCTTCGCCCACGCGCTCCTGGCGACGGTGCTCTGGCTCCAGGGCAAGATCCCCGGCCTCGCCGCGATCACGGCCGAGCTGCTCGCCGAGGCGCGCGAGCGCGGCGATCGCTACCGCGAGACGATGATCCGCCTCAACGGCGCGTACCTGCTGGACCTCGCCGCCGATCGGCCGGCCTCGGCGCGCGCCACGGTGGACGCCGCCATGGAGCGCTGGTCGCGCGCCGGCTACCACGTCCAGCACTTCCGCGAGGTCCTCGCCCGCGGGCGGATCGCGCTCTACGAGGGCGACGCGGCCGCGGCGCTGCGCTTCGTGCTGGCGGCGACGCCGCCGCTCCTCGGCTCCGGCATGGTCGCGATCCCGCTGGTACGGGGCGAGCTCTACTACCTGCGCGCCCTCGCGTCCCTCGCGGCCGCCGCGCGCGGCGGCGCGCGGGCGGTCGCCCTGCGCGCCCTCGCCCTCGCCGACGCGCGCGCGCTCGACCGGCGCGACGTCTTCTGGGGCCCGCCCGTCGCCGCGATGATCCGGGCCAGCGTCGCCGCGCAGCGCGGCCGCGCGGCCGAGGCCGCCGGGCGCATGCGCGGCGCCGAGGCCGCGCTCGACCGGCTGGGCGCCGCCCTCCTGGCGGCCGCCGCGCGCCGCGCGCGGGGGCTCTGGCTCGGCGGCGACGAGGGGCGCGCGCTCGTCGCCGCGGCGGACGCGTGGATGGAGGCCCGCGGCGTGCGGCGCCCCGCGCGGTTCGCCGCCACGCTGGCGGGCTAGCACCCAACGCACCCGCGGTGCCTCTCGCGTTCACCTTGGAGCGACAAACGGGTTAAAACCGCTCGAAAGAGCGGAGCCAGCCCACAGGAGAGGACGATCCATGAAACTGTACTTCAGCCGAAACCTGAATCCACGGGTCGCCGTCGCCGTGGCCCGCCACCTCGATGCACCCGTGGAATACGTCCACGCAGCGCCTCTCGACCCGTCCCAGCAGGAGAAGTTTCGCGCGCTGAATCCGAACCTGCGCGTGCCCATCCTGGTCGAGGGAAACCAGTCGCTCTGGGAGACGGACGCGATCGCGTGCCGCCTCTCGCAGCTCACGGGCTCGGACTTCTGGCGCACGGGCGCCGCACAACCGGAGATGATCCGCTGGTTGAGCTGGGGCACGCACAACTTCGTCGCGGCGTGCGACAAGGTCCATTTCGAGCGCGTGACGAAGCAGCGTTACGGGCTCGGCCCCATCCGCGACGACCTCGTGGCGGAGGGGCTCTCGGGGTTCGCCGAAGCGGCGACGCTGCTCGATCAGGTCCTGAGCGGCAGGGACTGGCTCGTCGGGAGCGCGGTTTCGTATGCGGACTTTCGCATGGCGTCGGTGCTCCCGTTCGCGGATCTCGCCGGGCTGCCGCTCTCGGACTACCCGCGCGTCGCGGCCTGGCACGCGCGCCTGTGGCAGCTCGACGCCTGGCGCGATCCGTTCGCGGGGCTCGACGCCCCGGAGCTCCCGGAGGTCCCGCGCTTCGACGCCGCCGGATCGAAGCGGTAGCCGCTCGAGGTGCGCGGTCGTGTCGAGCGCGGACGCTGGCCTGGAGAGAGGGCGGCTGCGCTCAGCGCCGCAGGATCCACCGATGGCCGCGGAGCAGCATGCGGGGCGCACGCGCGCGGTCGACGTCGACCGGCGAGACCCCCGCCCACGACGCGAGCGCGCCGACGGCGACATCTCGCTCCGGCGGCGAGAGATCGCCCAGGCTGGAGAGGTGGTTTCCACCCGGCACGACGAAGCGGTGCGAGTCCCGAGCCTCCCCGACGTCGAATGCGGCGGCCGTGTACGGGTCGTTCTCGCCGTAAATGAACATCAGCCGCTCGCCCTCGGCGGTGAGCCAGGCGGAGATGTCCGGCATCGCCCCGGGATCGAAGACCGGAGTCTTGCCGGGCCCAGGGATGATGAACGATGCGGCCGTGTCGGCGTCGGGGTACACGAGGAGATCGGCGAGGTGATCCGTCGCGATCGCCGGATAACCAAGCTGCACCGCAGCTTGCCAGTAGTAAGGCTCGTACACGACGAGGGAAGGATCGCTGTAGAACGAGGGCTGGCTCACCGTGTCGAGGAAGGCCCAGACGTCCTCGTCGTCCGAAGCCGCGGTCGGCACGGCGTCGCAGAGGGTCTCGTCCATGTACTGCCAGAAGGCAAAGACGGAGTCGACCACCGCGGTCTCCAGGACCCTCTCGATGCCGAGCAGGTCGTACGAGAAGCCCTCTGCCGCGGCGTCGGCCTCCATGCGCGCCAGCATCGCCGGGCGCCGCAGCAGCACCTCGCGCTGGAACTCCCGGAGCGCGCCCTGGCAGGCCGCATCGCCGCGCTCGGCCAGGAACTCGAGGTAGCGCGGATCGGGGTTGCCCATGCTGTGCGGCGTCACGTAAGCCACGGTGCCGTCCACGTCGTCGGGATAGAAGCGACGATGGTAGACCGAGGCCATCCCGCCCTTGCTCCCGCCGGTGGAGATCCACTTGCCCTCGTAGAAGGGCCTCAGCGCCGCGATGACGTGGTGAATGTCCGCGGCGGCTTGCTCGATGGTGAGCTGCGACCAGTCCGCGGGCTCCGGGCGGGAAGGCGTGAAGAAGCGGTGCTCGACGCGGATCTGGTTGCCGGCGAGCAGCTCGGTGGGCTCGTCGAGCCACTGGTACTCCGGCCAGAGATTGTAGCCTTCGGTCGCGATCACCACGGGCGCGGCGGGGTCCCGGTGGTGGAGCACGAGGCGCTGGCGAAACCGCGCGCCGTCCGGATCGTCGTGATCCGCGGGCTGGTCGATCTCCATGACGAAGTAGCGGTAGCCCGGAAGCTCCGAGTCCAGCTCCTCGACCGTGAGCCCCTCGACGTTCTCGAGCTGCTCGAGGATGTCGTCCGAGCCGTGGGGGTCCGCGCCGCCCGCGCCACCGCCGCCCTCGGCCTGCGGATCCGCGCCGCCCGCGCCGCCGCCGCCCTCGGCCTGCGGGTCCGCGCCGCCCGCGCCGCCGCCGCCCTCGGCCTGCGGGTCCGCCCCGCCCGCGCCGCCGCCGCCCTCGGCCTGCGGGTCCGCGCCGCCCGCGCCACCGCCGCCCTCGGCCTGCGGGTCCGCGCCGCCCGCGCCGCCGCCGCCCGCGGCCTGCGGATCCGCCCCGCCCGCGCCGCCGCCGCCCTCGGCCTGCGGATCCGCCCCGCCCGCGCCACCGCCGCCCTCGGCCTGCGGGTCCGCGCCGCCCGCGCCACCGCCGCCCCCGGCCTGCGGGTCCGCGCCGCCCGCGCCACCGCCGCCCCCGGCCTGCGGGTCCGCGCCGGAATCACCCCCGCAGGCGACAAGCAACGAAGTGACCGAGGTGAAGGCGAGCAAAATTAGATATCGGGTGGACATAACGGCCGAGCCTACATCAACGAGGCGCTCGTTCGGACGAGCGCCGCCGTCGGGAAGCTGCCTTCACGACCCGAGGCGCCGTGCCGCCGGATCGACGCGGTGGCGGCGCGGCTCCGGGGCGATCCGGCCGTGAGCGCGACGATCCCGCGCCTCGGCATGGACCGCGCGATCCTGGCGGGATCTCTGACGCACGGACCTGCTCACCCCTCGCCGAGCAGCCCCGCGCGCCGGCCCGCCTCGACGAGCTGGTCCTTCACGATCTGGAAGCGCTTGCGCAGCCGCTGCGCCTCCCGCTTCAGCGCGGCCTCGTCCTCCGCCTCTTCGCCGAGCATCACCCGCGCCACGTCCTTCCACTCCAGCCCCTTGTCGAGGCGCAGCACGAGCAACATCCGATCGTCCGGCGGCAGCGCCTCGCGCAGCTCCATGAGCTTGTCCTTCGCGTCGGTGCGCAGGTACGGCCGCGTCTCGGTGCGCACCTGCTGCTCGATCGCGCTCAGCTCCGTCGTTCCGAGCGACGGGCGCACCCGCCTCTCGCGGGCGCGCCTGTCGCGGGCGTGGTTCTTCGCCGCGTTCCGCGCGATCGTGTAGGCGAAGGTGCGGAGCGAGCACTCCCACGCGAAGGTCGGCAGCCCGCGCAGGATGCGCTCGCACCACAGCGAGAAGACGTCGTCGGGGTCCTCCTCGCGGCGGAGGAGCGCAGTCAGGAAGCCGAGGATCTCGGGCCCGTAGCCGCGGATGGCGAGCTCGGCGGCCCGCGCGACGGCGCCGCTCTCGCAGTGCTCGCGGACCTCGCGCTCGAGGTGCTCTCGGTCGACGGACATCGTGGGGCCGAGGATATCACCGTCCGCCGACGTCCCGCAGGCGACCATCCCGCCGCCGTGCGGCGGCGCTGCATGTCCACGCCGCGGGGAGAGGCTCGACGCGACGCCGGGACGCGCGGCCCGACCGCCATCGCCGCTTCACGGCGCGAGCGCGCACCAGAGGCCGTCCGACGCGCGGCCGCACAGGTCGGCGCGGCCGTCGCCGTCGACGTCGCCGAGCTGCACCGTCGCGCCGTACCGCGCGGCGAGCCACCCCTGGGCATCGCCGAAGGCGCCGAGCGACGCGGGGCGCGCCGCGCCGAAGCCGAGGCGGTTCGACATGGCGCACAGCGCGCCGGAGGCGCCGCGGCCGCAGAGGTCGGCGTCGCCGTCGCCGTCGACGTCGCCGAGGCCGAGGCTCCCCCAGTGGCTCGGCGCCGCGTCGAACTCCGACGCGTCGCCGTAATCGGGCGCGCCCCCGCGGCTGTACGACCAGACGTGCGGCCGCGCGAAACCGGCGCCGGAAGCGCTCGCCACCGCGCACACAACGCCCGACGGCCCGCGGCCGCAGGCGTCCGCCGCGCCGTCGCCGTCGATGTCGCCGAGCTGGATCGTGGCGCCGTACGGCTCCGGCAGCCAGCCGTTCGCGTCGGACATGTCGGCGAGCCAGAGCGCCGCCGCCCCGAAGCTCCCGGCGGTCGTGTTGATCGCGCAGCGCAGGCCGTCGGCGCCGCGGCCGCACACGTCGGCGTAGCCGTCGGCGTCCACGTCGGCGAGGTGGATCGAGCGGTAATAGCTCGGCGCGTCGTCGAACCCCTCCGCGTCGGAGAAGCTGTACGTCCACCAGACGTTGCCGGTGGTCACGAACGCGTCGCCGGCGGCGTTCGCGACCTGGCAGCGGATGCCCCACATGCCACGGCCGCAGATATCGGCCTTGCCGTCGCCGTCGATGTCGGCGAGCTGGATGGTGTTGCCGTATTGCGCGGGCCGCCAGCCGTTCGCGTCGGAGAACTCCGTCGTGTACCGCTGCGCGGGGAGGAACCCGCCCGCGCCGTTGCTCCGCGCGCAATACACGCCGTCGGCGCGCCGCACGCACGCGTCGGCCTTGCCGTCGCCGTTCACGTCGCCGAGCCGGACCGTGCGCGTGTAGGACTCGCTCGTGCCGATCTGGGCGTCCGAGAAATCGTTGTTGTACGACCAGCGGGTGGGCGCCGAGAGCTGGATCGCGAACCGCTGCGCCTCGGCGCCGCTGCAGTCGACCATCTGCACCGGCGTGCCGTTCGCGGCGTTGCCGCCGGCGACCGCGAGGCACCTCCCCTCGAGGCCGCGGATCTGCCCGCCGTCCAGCATCGTCCACGCCTGGCCGGGCGTGCCGGCGCAGCCCTCGAGCACCACGGGCGCGCCGCTCGACGCGTTGCCGCCGGCGACGCCGAGGCAGCGGCCGCCGGGGCCGCCGATGCGGTCCTCCGCGACGGTCCATTGCTGCGCCGAGGCCATGGAGCAACTGGCGAGGACCACGGGCGCGCCGCTCGACGCGCCCGCGGCCGCGAGGCATTTGCCCCCGAGCGCGCCGAGGCGGCCCGAGACGCCCGCGATCGCCGAGGCCACGTACCGGCGGCGCGCCCAGGCGCGATAGTCCGAGTTGGCCGGGTCGCAGGTCGTCCCGGTGCCGCACGCGCTCATGTCCGAGCAGGTGAACCGGTCGCATTGCGCATACCACCGGAACGCGTCCCAGGTGATGTCGAACTCCTCGTCGGAGACGTTCGCCTGCTCGTCCGACATGTCGTAACCCCGGTAGATCTGGAGCCCGTGCCCCGCGGCGTAGGCCTGGTGCGCGGCGAACGCGAACAGCGACGAGTGGTAATGATCGGTGTGGTCGCCGGCGTGGCCGTAATCGCTGTTCAGCGTGCCGACGCGGCTCGCGCGGAAATCGGACATCAGGCGAGCGAGGACGCCGATGAGCTCCTCGCGGGTGTAATCGACGGGGACCTCGACGGCGGGGTCGTCGCAGTCGTCGTCGGTGGCGCATTGATAGTCGCATTTGTCCCCGGTGCGGTCGACGCGCGTCACGATCGGCGCGCCCCCGTTCCAGAGGTCGCTCAGGAGCGCCGCGTCCGGGGACGAGGGGAGCCGCAGGAACACGAGCCCGACGCGGCCGGCGCTCCCGTCGAGCGCGCAGCGCACGAGGTCCTTGCCCAGCACCGCGGCCTCGGCGCAGCTCCAGCTGTTGGCGAGGCCGGCCATCGCCGCATACGCGGCCTTCATCCCGGCCTCCCGCTCGCCCATCACGTCCAGGCAATTGCCGCCGAGGCCCGCGGTGACGTAGACCGTCTCCACGGAATTCCCCGCGTGGATCGAGTCCGCGATGTCGGGGTTCATGAAGAGCAGATCGTCGTCCTGGTGCGCGACCACGTAGAGATCGCGCTCGGGCGCGGCGAGCGCCTCCCGGGCCGTGGTGGCGACGCTCTCGCGCTCCACGAAGAAGAGGTCCTGAGCGCTGCTCTGCCCGGAATAGAGGCTGTCCAGCGTCGTGTCGGCGAGCGTGCGGACGACGGCCGGCGGCGCCCCGGGGTCGATGCGGCGACCGGCGCCGGAGCCGGCCCAGATGCTCACGGTGGCGCTGTAGCGGCCGTTCGCGTTGGCGGGGCCGAACACGTACCGCGCGAGCCACGTTTGCTGCGTGGTCCCGGCGATGCCGCTCGTCGGGCCGGCGCCGTCGACGAGCAGGCCCGCGGGGCTCGACGTGTCGAAATGAAGGCCTTGGTGCTGGTGGGCGGTCGTCCAGGAGCTGACGCCCATGGGCACGTGGTACGCGTAGCCGACCGGGGGCGCGGCCATGCGGCCGGTGACGGCGATCCACCGGATGGCGTGCGCGGCCGACAGCGGGGCCGCGAACCGGCGGCGGACGTAGCCGGCGGTCTGCACGAGCTCGCCGCCCTCCCGCGCGAAGGGCCACTCGTCCGCCCAGCCGACCGCGCCGCCCACCTCCCCGTCGTGCTCGTCGTAAGCGAGGATCTCGGCGCGCGCGCTGGCCGGGGCCGCCGTCGCGGCCAGCAGGCCCCCCAGCGCCGTCAGGGTCCGCGCCGCCTTGGTCCACAGGTGTGCTCTCGGATGGATGCGAGTCATGGCTCTGCTCCTCGGGTGAGGCCGGCCCTCCGCCGGCGTTCCCCGAGGCAGACCCGCGCCGGCGCGCGGCGTGAACCGAAATCCGACACGCCGGCGGGGGCGTGGCGGAGGGTCGTATCGAGCGGACGATGAGCGCCCCTGCGCATCGCGGCGACGCCGATATCCCACCAGGTTGCCAGGGACACCCGATGTCGGACTCTGGATGGACCTCGTCGAAGGAGCCCCTCGCGATCGGCGCGAGCTCCCTCACCGGCGCTCCCCGCAATGGGCCTTGGCCGGCGCCGCTCCTTCTGGCACGCTCGTCGAGTCTCCTCGCGGCGGAGCCCTCACCGGCGATGCGCCCGCGCCAGCCGAGCGCGACGCGTCCAGTCCGGGTCCGCGCGCTCCGGGGAGCGAGGGGGGGCATGCCAACGAACGCCGTCATCGAGAGCGCGATCCGCCGTGCCGCCGTGCTGCTCGCGGCCTCCGCGCTGGGCGCGTGCAGCGCGGAGACGCCGCCCTACGACGACCTGCCGCTGCGCGACGCGCTGAGCGCCGCGCCGGAGGTCCTCGCGGCCTTGCCCGAGGGAGCCCTCCACGACGTCGCGGCGCGGCTGGAGGAGGCGCACCGCGAGCAGGCGGAGGAGACGCCGATCCTCGACGCGGAGATCGCGAGCGTCCCGGCGCTGGTCCGCAGCGCGGACGCGGCGCGGGAGGAGCTCGGGAAGGACGCGATCGTCCTCGGCGCGCTCGAGCCGTCCGCCGAGGGGTTCGTGCTCCGCTCCCTCGCGGCGGAGCGCGGGGCCGAGCGGCCGCTCGCCCGGCCCGTCCTCGCGGGCCAGCCGGCGTCGCCGGAGACCGCGGGGCTCGAGGACGCGGCGCTCGGCGGCCGGGCCGGCGCGATCGTGGCGGAGCTCGCGCGGCGCGCGGGCGCGCGCGAGCTCGTCCGCGTCACCGGGCTGCCGGCGGGCGTGGTCGCCCGGGATCGGGCGGTCTACGTCAACGCCGCGTGGCTTGTCGCGCTGAGCGCCCTCTCGCCCCCGGACGCGCCCCCGCTCGAGAGCCCCCAGGGCGCCGTCGCGCTGCCCGAGCTCCCCCGGAGCCAGCCGCAGTCCGTGCGCGCCAACCCGTATCACCTCCCGGGGTCGGTCGCCGAGTGCGCCGCCGGCGTGCGGGACGTGTGCACCTGCGCCGAGGCCGGGCGATGCGAGCACGAGCGCACGGATCCGCGCTTCGCCGACGCGCAGGCGGAGTGCGCGTGGGTCAACGCCGGCGCGACGAACGCCGAGGCGCTCTGCGTGCTCGCGCTGATGAGCATCGAGGGGGTGAAGGAGTGCGTCCTCGCCGCGGGCAGCGGCGCGTGCGCCGCGCTGCCGATCGCCGACCGCGACGGCGCGCTCGCCTTCGCCGCGGACGCGGGGTGCATGGCCGTGCTCGACCGCTGCCTCCAGTACGGCCAGCCGACCTCGCCGGCCGGCGTCCCCATCGGCGCGCCGAGCGGCTCGTCGGGCGACGGCGACTGCGGCAGCTGCGGCGGCGGCTGCGCCGGCTGCAACGAGGACATCGCGGGCTGCAACGAGAACTGCAGCGATTGCAACCAGAACTGCAGCGATTGCAACCAGAACTGCCGCGACTGCAACCAGAGCTGCAAGGACGGCGATCCGACGGCGGGCAGCGGCTCGGCCACGAGCTGCCGGCTGGCCGCGGGCGGGCGCGACCTCGAGGGGGGCCGCCCGGGCGCGCGTGGGCCCCTGGGCGCCGCGTTCTGGCTGCTCGTGCCCGCGGGCTACATGCTGCTGCGCATCCGGAGGCGGGCGTGAGCCGGGCGCTGATGCTCTGGCTGGAGCGCCACGGCCTGCCGCCGTGGCTCTCGCCGACCTACGCGGTGATGGTCGCCGTCGCGGGGCTCCTCGGGTCGACGGCGTTCTTCTGGCTGGTGCGCCGGGACCGGGGCGACGTCGGGGTCGAGGGTCGCGCGCTCCTCTGGGGCTACGTCGCCGCGCTCCTCGGCGGCTACGCCTTCGAGGCGCTGCGCGCCGTGCCCGAGGCGCTCGCGCGCGGCGCGTGGGGTCCGGTGCTCCACGCCGGCCGGGCCGCGTACGGGGGCCTCATCGCGGGCGTCGTCGTCGCCGGCCTGGTCCTGCTCCGCCGCGGCGCGCCGGTGCTGCCGTTCCTCGACCGGCTCGTGCCCGGGCTCGGGATCACGTACGCCAGCGTGCGGACCGGGTGCTTCCTCGCGGGGTGCGACTACGGCCGCGTCACGGCGGGCGCGCTGGGGGTCCGGTTTCCCGCGGGCAGCCCCGCGGCGGCGGATCACGTCGCCGCCGGCTGGGTGCCCCTCGGGGCGCCGAGCCTGCCCGTGCACCCGACGCAGCTCTACGAGGCGGCGCTCGGGCTGCTGGCGAGCGCGATCGCCGCCCTCTGGCTCGTCCGGGGGCACCGGGACGGCCGCGCCTTCGCGACCTGGCTCGCGCTCTACGCCGCCGGCCGGTTCTTCGTCGAGCTCCTCCGCGGCGACGCTGGGCGCGGCGTGTACGGGGGGCTGAGCACCGCCCAGCTCGTCTCGCTGGCGCTCCTGCTGGGCCTCGCGGCGGCCGTCCTGCGCGCGCGCCGCGCCCGCGGCGCTCGCGGCGGCGCAGCCGCGGCCCCCGCGCTGATGGCGCTCGCTGCCTTGAGCCTGGCCGCGGGGGAGGCCGCGGCGCAGCCGGCGCGCTCCGAGCCGCCCCCGGCCGCGAAGCCCGCGCCGGCGAGCTCGGCGCCGCCCGTGGCGCCGCCGCCGCGGGCTCCGGCGGCGCCGCCGGCTCCGGCGCCCTACCCGTACCCGCCGCCTCCAGCGGGCGGGTATCCCGCGCCCTACCCGTACCCGCCGCCTCCGGCAGGCGGCGCGTACCCCGCGCCCTACCCGTACCCGCCGCCCCCGGCGGGCGCGTACCCCGCGCCCTATCCCTACCCGCCGCCTCCGGCAGGCGCATATCCAGCGCCCTATCCGTACCCACCGCCCCCGGCCGGCGGGCCTCCCCCGCCCTACCCGTCTTCGCCGTCCCCGGCGGGCGGGTCCCCCGCGTCTCCCCCGCCCTCGGCCGCAGCCGCCGCACAGCAGCGCGGACGCACGACGAAAGTGGCTCCGGAGCCCGCGGCCGAGGAGCCCGGGACAGGCCCCCAGGCGGAGGCCAACGCGCGCCGGATGGCGCTCTCGCTCGGGATCTCCGGCTACTTCGTCCCGGCGCGCTTCGCGGTCAAGGATGGGATGTCCGTGGATCTCGACGTGCTCGCGCGCCTGCGCCTGAGCGAGACGCGCCGCTTCGAGATCGGCGTCGAGCTCCGGAGCGTGTCGACCACCGACGTCGACCAGGTTGCGGCCGGCGTGCCGCTCCGTCTCGTCATGGGCGTCGGCTCGCATCTCGAGATGTCGGTCGGGATCACGCCGGGCTATTACCGCATCTTCTTCGACTCGCCGTATTTCGAGAGCGTCGGCGCCGTCGGCGGCCGCCTCGCGTGGGGGATCCAGCTCCCGATCACGCCGCACCTGTTCGTCGGCGTCTCTCCCGTGAACTTTCTCTTGCTCGGCTCGAGCGACGTGGACGCGCTCGTGGCCTACGAGCCCGGGCTCTGGGTCGGCGCCGGGCTCCTGTGATGGCGCTCGCCGGAGCGCTCGGGAGCCGATCGAGAGGCCTTGATCGAGCCCGCTGTCATAGCGCCACGTCGTCGGTCGCTTCGCCGTCGGGGCCGCGTGCAGCGACGAATACCCTCGCGTCCGGCGGACACAACATCGCCGCGGCACGCCAAAGCTCCCTCCCCGACTCCGCATCGAACACGGACACACGTCGTGCTGGCCATCGGCCTAGACGCATCCGCACGTCGAGCCACAGCCGGTCATCCACGCGGAGTATGTCGAACCGGAAGCCGGGCCGCGGCAGGCGAGACCTCCCGATCCCGAGAGCACCACGAGCGCTACCGTGGCAAGCCATGGCGAGCCGCCCAATGAGTCGGGAAGGAATCGGAGGCGCACCATCCGTCAGGGAATGGGCCCCAAGGCGTCCAGCTCGTCTTCGAGCGCCGCATGCACGGCATCGATGACCGCCGACGTCTGAGCACGGAATGCGGCGCTGGTCGTCCCCGACGGGATCGGCGACGGATTGCCGATCTCCACCGTGAACACGGTGCGCCCGCTCGCCGCGCCCCACAATCCCAGACTCGCCCCAATCGCTCCTTGCGCGACCCAGCCGATGTTCGAGACGTCCGGGCAGCCGGCGTCTGCACACTGGCTTGGGCTCGCGCCTCTGCGATTGCCGCGAAGACGCGTGGTGATGCCTGTGGCAACCAGCGTATTCCATGCCCGTTGCGCAATCCTGCAGGTCAGCTCCCGGGCGCGAGCCGCCGTCAGCCGTCCGCTTCCCGGGCTCGTTGGAATGTCTACGAAAAAGCCCTCCTTCTGGACGTTCGTGCCATGCAGAGCAACGATGAGGAACGGGTCAGCTGCTTCGATGATGTCGAAGATGGCCTGCGTTTCCAGCTGCCGGATGGACTTGCGGGAGCCAGAGCATCGTGGCCCCTTCATCGCGTCAGGCAGGGTGAACGCAGCGCTGCTCCTTCGGTCACCGGGGAGGCCCGAGAACGTGCGATTCAGGTCGACCCCACGAGCATTGCAGCGCGCCGATCCATTGCTCGCCGGGTTCACTCGCCGCATGTAGATCACGTTGAATTGCCGACGCAACTTGCTGTGCGGAGGGCTGCCGGGGGCGGTCCCCACGGGCGCAGCCAAACGCGTTTCCAGTCGGTCGCCCAGCTCGATCCCATTCGTCTCCGGTGGATGGATGCCATTGACCACCAAAACGGTCTTGGCGTCCCGGTGCGGCTGACTTCGGCAACCGAAGAAACTCGCTCCGACGGGGTGTGCGGTGTCGACGAAGCGAAAGTCGTCCACGACGGGATAGTCCACCGCGCGAGTCGTTGGATCCGTCCCTGGCAGACTCGCATACCCTACCACGACGTCCACTTCGCTCCCCCCGGTCGTGGTGGAGGTCCGGGCGCCTTCGATCCGTCTCACACCCTGGTGAGCCGTGCGAAGGCCACGAGATCCGGGATGTGATAGCAGAGCCCGGATGATGTCGATGGGGATCATGCTCGTCGCTGCCCCTCTGCAGCGGCTTGTAAACCGGCGCAAGGTGGACCCAGGTTCGCGAAGAACCAGTCTTGCAAGGTTCGATCGTTTGCGAGAGGATAGGCTCAACGGGGGACGAAATCCGGATCTCCCGCCCGCGCTGGCCGCGCTCCCGTCCACGCCGACGTGCGCCCGCGGCGCCGCCCGCGCCACAGGTTCGCGCGCGCCGTCCGGGGCGCCAGAATACGCGCGCCGTCCCGCGCGTTGAGCCGGGCGTGCTCCCGAAGCCTCCCCCGGCCCGGCCTCGCCTCGGCGCGTCGACCCCTCGACGGCTCGCCTATCGCACGCTCGTGACCCTGGTGTCGCTGCTGCTCGTCGGGGGCGCTGCCCTGGCCGGCGCGCGCCTCTGGGTCCTGCGGTCGGCGCGCATCTACCGCGAGCTCCACGCCGTACCGCGGGGCGAGGTGGCCATCGTCCCGGGCGCGCTCGTGTGGCCGGACGGAACGCCGTCGGCGGCGCTCGAGGATCGGCTCGCCGCGGCCCTCGAGCTGTACCGCGCTGGCAAGGTGCGGCGCGTGCTGGTCTCCGGGGACCACGGGCGCGTCGGCTACGACGAGCCCAACGCCATGCGCGCGTGGCTCGTCAGCCGGGGCGTGCCTTCCGAGGACGTGTTCATGGACCACGCGGGCCTGCGCACGCTGGACACGATGCAGCGCGCCGCGCGCGTCTTCGGGGTGCGCGACGCGGTCGTGTGCACCCAGGGCTTTCACCTGCCGCGCGCCCTGTACCTGGCCCGCGCGGCGGGCTTCCCCGCGGTGGGCTACGCCGCCGACCGGCGCGTCTACGCGAACGCCGACCGCGACGCGCGGCGCGAGCTCCTCGCCACGGCGCTGACGCTCATCGACACCTGGTCAGGCCGCGGGCCGCGTTTCCTGGGGCCGCAGGTGCCCATCCAGGGCGACTCGAGCGCTTCCCACGACGCGTGGACGCGCGGGCTCGTCGTTCGATGAGGCGCGCGCCAGGCTTCGCGGGACGCGCTCGATGAGGTGGCGAAGGAGCCGGGCAAGACCGTCCTGCAGATCGCGATCAACTGGCTGCTGCAGCGGCCGAGCGTCGCGAGCGTGATCCTGTGACCGCGGCGCTCGACCGCTGCATCCGCTCGCCGGCGCCTGCTCCCCCGCCCTTCGCGCCGGATCAGTGGATCCAGCTCGTGCCCTCCGCGATCTTCTGACCGGCCGGGCCGAACATCGTCTGGAGCACCGACTTGCCCTTGATGCGGACCTTGGTGACCGTCTTCGGGATGGACCAGCTCACGACGTCATCGCAGCTCGGCTGGATGAGGCCGCCGCCCGGGGAGTACACGCCGGTCTTGCTCTTCGTCGCGCCGATCTGCACCCAGCAGCCCTCGACCTCGTCGAAGCCGTAGAGCGTCGCGGTCGTCGTCGTGTGCTCGCAGACGCTCCTCGACTTGGCGGCGTTGACGCTGTACGCCATCGCCGTCTGGGTCGACGCGAATGCGTTCTTCACGTTCGTGACCTCGACGACGTAGTTGCCCTTGCTGCTGTAATAGGTGTTGTCCGGCGACTCGCGGATGGTGAAGCTGCCGACGTCGCTCGAGTTCGACTGGGCCGCGGTCTGGTCGGCCGTCGGCGGGGAGACGCACAGCGCCTGCGAGGTCTCTTCGACCTCCTCCAGTCCGGCCAGCTCCGCGTCGAGGTCGGTCGCGTCGGCGACGCAGCCCACGAGCGCAAACGAGGACACGAGGGACGAGGCGAGGAGGATCATTGCACGCTTCATGGTTGAGCTCTCTTTCCGGTATTTCGTTGAACGACACGTGATCTGACGCGCGGGCGGTCCGCCGCGGGTGCGACGGGTCGAGTCCATCCGTCGACCGGGTCGCCCTGCTCGCCGCTCGGGCCGCGCCGAGCGTCACGCAACGCCTTTAAACAGGAAGCATGCCACTCCCCGATTCCGGCGGTCGGCCGCGCGCGCGCCGGTATTTTCGCGCGTTCGCGCGCTCCGCGGCCCGGGCGGTCCGCGCCCGCGCCGGCGCGCTGGGGGCGCGCCCCCTCAGCCTGGAGGCGCCGCCCTCCAGGGCGGGGTCGTCAAGCGGAGATCGGAGCGCGCCTGAGCGCTGGCCGGTGTGGAATTCCGCGCCACGGGCCTGGCGCCGAGCCAGACCTACGATCTTCGCGTGAGCGCGCAGGACGCGTGGCCCGGCAGCTTCGAGCGGCTCGCGCTTCTCCACGGTGCGCACGTGTTCTGCGACACAGCGTGTGGGCGCAGCGACAGGCGTGTGGGCGGCCGCGCGCGCTCGCGCGCGAGTGTGGCACCTGCGCGCGCGGGCCGCCACGGTCGCGCGCGCGCCCCTCGCCCGCGAGGGCGAAGGGCGCGCGCGCTCACCTCTGGCCTCCTGGTCGACCCGCTGGCCGAGCGGGTGCAGACGCTGGCGCGCGGGGGGACGCGCGGCCGCGTGCAGCTCGGGGGCTCGACCCAGCATCGCCCTGCAGACGTCGTGCGGATCCATCTGCTCGGGAAAGACCGAGCAGCCGCCGCCGTTGAGCTGCGCCACCCCGCCGGCCCCTCGTTACAAGGCCTTCGCCGGACGTTGCGGCGTCTGACCGCCGACACCGTCGGCGAGTCCTGGCGCGTCCGAGGAGCGTCGACTGCAATGTTGGAGATGGTCTAATGTGCCATGGGGAGCCAGATCTGGCCGTAGTCGTACTCCCCCCAGCAGTACACCGTACCATCCGTCTTCAGCCCGCAGTTGAAGTTGGAACCCACGCTGATCTCGACAAAGGTGCCCGTGGGGTCGGTGGACTGGCCGTACAAATTGTACCCCCAGCAGTCGACCGTGCCGTTCGTCCTCACCCCGCAGGTATGATCTTTACCCGCGCCGATCCAGATGAAGGTGCCTGCGGGCTCCGTGGCCTGGCCAGAAGCGTTGCTCCCCCAGCAGTCGACCGTGCCGTCGCTCCTCAGCCCGCACGAGTGGTTCCAGCCCGCGCTGACCTGGGTGAAGGTCCCCGGCGGGTCCGCGGCCTGGCCTGAGATGTTGTATCCCCAGCAGTCCACCGCACCGCCCGTCCTCACCCCGCACGTATGGGAGCCGCCCGCGCTGACCTGGGTGAAGGTCCCCGACGGGGGCGTGGCCTTTCCGCTGCCGTTGCTCCCCCAGCAGTGCACGGTGCCGTCCGTCTTCACGCCGCAGTTGTGAAACGAGCCCGAATCGATCTGAGCATAGTCTCCTGGTGGATTGGTGGCCTGGCCCTCGCTGTTGTCGCCCCAGCAGTACACCTTGTTGCCGGGCGTCATCCCGCAGGAGTGAAGGTTGCCCGTGCTGAACTTGGTGAAGCCCGAGGGCGGCATGAGGTGGCCGGTAGGCAGCGTGGCCTGTCCGTAATCGTCACGCCCCCAGCAGTAACTCGTGCCATCCGTCCTCGCCCCGCAGCCATGGTCGAGACCCGCGCTGATCTGCGTGAACGCGTCCGTTTGCGGCACGGCCTTCCCCGCGTAGTTCTCTCCCCAGCAGGCCACGTCGCCGCCCGTCATGATGCCACAGACGTGCGTGGCGCCGGCGTTGATCTGGAGGAAGGTCGCGCTGGGCGGTGACGTCTGGCCGAAGGTATTATTTCCCCAGCACGTCACCGTGCCGTCCACCTTCAGCCCGCAGCCGAAGTAATTGCCGATGCCGATCTGCGTGAAGGTGCCGGGCGGCGGCGAGGACTGGTTGTTCGTGTTGCGCCCCCAGCAGGTTGCAGGCGGCTCGCCGCTGCACGTCCGCGCTGCGGCGTCCTGCCTGCTTGCCGGAGGGGCTTGCGATCCGGCGATTCAAAGCAGGAACCCGCAGAACGCAAGCCCCGGAGGTGAGCCCAGCGAGCTCCCTCACGCCATCCTGCGCGTGTCAGTACCTCTTGTGGCCTTGCAACCCGAGGGTGGTGTTACCCCAGAAGACGCTGAACCTGGAGGCGAGCGGGCTGCCGACCACCACATCGGGGATTCCCTGCCCCTGGACGGCATCGAAATCATCGCTGGTCACACCGCTGTCGCCAAGGCCGTTGATGCTCCTGGCGGCCAGCGAGTCGCCGAAGCGAGTGTTGGCCTGGTTCGTCTGTCCCGGGATGTCGCTCTGCTGCACGAACTGAAACGCCTGGAGCGTGGTTCCACCCCGGAAGACCGAGACGGCCCCCGCGTGTGAGTCCTCTCCGGGCGCTCCGACGATGAGCTCGTCCTGCGGCGTGGACTGGATGATGTTGGCCGCGGCCAGCGTCGTACCAAACACGTCGCCCGATTCAGGTGTGCTATTCTGCACGAGGGTCTGCTTGCGATGGAAGAGGTTCGGATCGGCGAACAGGTTCTCGTACTCGTAGACGTACACTGCGCCCTTGAGGTTTTGCGCCCACGGCGCGCCGATAGCGATATCATTGGCGCTGCTTCCGCGGAAATTACCAATCGCCAGCGAGTAACCGAACCCGATTGTGTCGGCGTCGGGTGCGACAATACTCTCGAAATGCGTGACTATCGGCGCCGTGGTGTTGGATGCCGCGACCGGGGCCGCGCCATCGAAGACGTCGATCTGGCCCCGGCTGTTGGCGAAGGGCGCAGCGACGACGAGATCGCCCGTGTTGTTGGTTGTGAGACTGCCGATAGCGACAGTGGTGCCGAAGTGGCCGCTGGCGACCAAGCCTGTGAGCTTCTGCACGCGCCGTACGGAGCTCCCGCTCGGGGGGTTCGTCTCGCTGTACAGGAACACGGCCCCGTTCGGGTTATCCGAGGGCGCGCCGACGGCCAGCGTCAGCGCCGAGTCGGTCGGCCCCGAGGAGCCTGAGGTGAACGTCCGCGCGATGCGACCTGCCGCAACCGCGGTGCCGAACCGGGCACCGGCAGTCACGACGCCGGCGTTCAGGGTCCTCTGCGTGTACGTGCGCCAAGCTTGCAGCTTGCCGACGTTGTTGGGGCGCAGCACGGCGACCGCGCCCGCGTCCACCACCACACCATCGACGTCATGGTACGGAGCACCGACGATCAGCTCATCCCTTCCGTCGTTGTCCATGTCTGCTGCGGCGAGCGCCCGACCGAAACCATCGCCCGCCACGGTACCCCAATTGGCGGTGCTCTGGGTGACGGTCTGCCAACGGTAGAGTCCACGGCTCGTGCCCTTGTAGACACGGACCTCGCCTGCGTCCGCCACGCCCCCCACCGTCCTGCCCGGAAGACCGACGGCGACGTCGGCGTAGCCGTCGCCATCGAAGTCGCCGGTGGCGACGGTGTGGCCCGCATAATCATCGCTGGACGGCGTCGAGAACGGCGTGGAGTACATGTAATATATCGAATTGATGTCTTCTCGAGACATCACAAAATTCGTAAGAATCGGCGACCCATCCTTCTTCGTCACCGTCGCACAGAACGACCCACCGCCGGTCGTCGGAACGTTGCACCAGCTCGGCGCACTGCTGTCGCACCACAGGCCGGTCTGGTAATGCATGATGCTCTTGTAGTCGTAGACGCCCGACGTGTAGGCATCCTCCGCCTTATCATAGTCATGCGAATGATCGTCATCGATACAGGACCCGTTGACATTCACGTAGGTGTCGCGATCCGAACGGGCTTGCTCATGGTGCATGCCGAGGGAATGCAATATCTCGTGGGTCGCGGTGCGCTCGTCCGGCGCATCGAAGAACCTGATGTATTCCACGCCACCATCGAATCCAGTTTCACTCGAATTGGCCCCCGAGCCGCCGGTTGCCCGTATGAACAGGATATAGCTGGTCGGATCTGTGCCTGGGTTACCCGTTAGCGTGCAGTCAATCTCCGTGAACGTGACAGGCAAGCTGAGCGCCATCTTCGCGATGGCGCTGCGCACCGTTGCCTCCCACGCGGCCGGAAGGGTGTTCGCAGAATTGAGAGAGAAGCAGTAGCGGAAGTTGCCGCCTGGCCAAAACCGGTCCCCGCCAACACGCACCAGCGCCTGGTCGGCGCTGACAATCTGGTCGGACGCGTCTTCGTCGGTCGAAACATCACTCAAGTCATCGCTCACAACGCACGCGGGCAACATGCACGCTGCGGACGCCGAGAACAGGGCAATAAGCGCACGATTGGTTCTAAACATGTTCAGGTCCTGCTTTAACGTGGATTTCGCGCCTACGATGCCGATCTGGGGCGTGAGAAATCCGGCGCAGTAAAAGGAACGCCTTGAAAGAAAGGCTCGGCGTGGCGACCCGCCCGGGTTGCTATGACCAAACGAAGACGCACGCCGAGCACCTCCAAGGTGCGTCGACGCGAGCTCGGGTTCAAGAGGAAAGGCGACGGGCGGCACCAGGAGCGAATCCGGCGGCCAGACCCTTCCAGGATTCACGTCGAGCCCACGGAGAAGAACCTGACGGGCGTCGCAGGGCTTGCCCCGTTCGGCGCCTTCCTCCGCGAGCTCGGCGTCGACGTGGCCCTGAGCCGCAGGTTTTCCCGGCTCAAGACGGGCCGCTCGGTCATCTACCCGATGGCCGCGCAGATGCGCCTGCTGATGGACAGCGCGCTCGCCGGCGAGGAGCGCGTCTTCGGCATCGAGGCGCTCGCCGTCGATCCGCTCTTCGCGCGTCTGGCAGGCGGGGTCGTCCCCAGCATCGACACCGTCTACCGGGACCTGTGCCGCTTCGATGAGGAGGCGCTCGAAGCACTGCACAGCATGGTCGTCGACCACGGGCTCGCCCTCGTTGCTCGCCGAAAGCATCGGTTCGTGCACATCGACGTGGACACGACCGTGGAGCCGCTCTTCGGGATGCAGGAGGGGGCGCTTCCGGGCCCGAATCCGCGATACCACGGTCGACCGAGCTATCATCCGATCCTGGCGCGCATCGCCGAGGCCGACGCCATCGTCGGAGCCAAGCTGCGACCTGGCGACACGAGCTTCGGCGAAGCCGATGTACCTTTCGTCGAGGAATGCATCGACCGGGCGCGCGCCGCAGCGCCGAGCGCGGTCATCTACGTGCGGATCGATGGCGCGGGAGATTGCAGCGCCTTGATGCACGCCGTTGCCGCGAAGGGATGCTTTTTCCTCACCAAGGCGCGGATGAGTCCCGATCTGGTGGGCATGGTCGCACACGCCACTGGATGGCGTACCATCGACCGGGATGCCGACGGTCGTCCTCGACGGCAGGTGGCCGAGGTCCCCTTCCGGCGCAGCGAATGGCCGGATGGGGTCCGCGTCATCGCCGTACGCACACGCGACCGGGAGAACGGCAAGCAGATCTACCTCTGGGAAGGCCTCGACTACACGGTGCAGGTCTTCTTGACCAACGAGCCGGTCGAAGCGCCGGAGGACGTCGCGGGGCGATATGACCTGCGCGCGGGCATCGAGCCGCTTATCGGCGATCTCAAGCACGGGTGGGGATGCGGTCGCGTGCCGAGCCACTGCTTCAACGCCAATCATGCCGCGCTGCTGCTGAAGCTGCTCACCGCCAACCTGATGCGCCGCTTTGTGCTGGAGCACGTTCCGCACCTGGCGAGCTGGCGAACGCCGTGGCTGCGCCGCGCGCTCATCCTCGTCCCGGGAAGGTTGGCCCGGTCGGGTCGGGGCACGACCCTGCACGTGCCGGAGCGCTCGCAGCTCGCCCGCTGGCTGAATTGAGTCCGGACCAGCCGAAATCATCGCGGGGGTAAGGGGGGCGTGTGCCTTCGTGACGCTGTGGGTGCACCAATGTGTAATTGGCATCGCATTCTTCGGCGGAACGATGCTCGCACGTCGCCGTCAGCCCACTCGTGCCCCATGGGCGCGAAATCCACGTTTAAGGTGCCATGGGAATGGCGGGGTTGATCCGTGGGAGATTGGGTCCGCGAACGCATGGAGCTTGGCAGCCGACGTCCAGCGTGCGGGCACTTGCTCCGCCGCCAGACCGGTCCAGCGAAGGCGCGTTCGCCGCTCGATGACCGGCTACCGGTGTCGTCGTGGGCAACCCATCCGTTCGAGTCGGGCGGCCCTGGGTTTCACGTGCTCCTCCTGTCGCCGCCGCTGACGCTGACGCTGACGCTGACGCTGACGCTGACGCTGACGCTGATGCTGACGTCAAAGCACGGGACGTGCCATCGCCTCGTGCGCTGGACCAGTCCCGCGATCAGCAGCGAGATTGCCCAAATACCGGGCCGATCCAGGATGCTCTGGGGCTCGGGATGGTGGCTGCGCAGCGTGACAAGCGGCTCATCGATCGTGACATGTCACGGTATGCCGGCGTGACATGTCGCGGCGCCACCGTTACATCGCGAGCTCCGTGCGCCGGCCGGGGACCAGGGGGGATGCAGCCCCGAGGTCAGCCCGGCGACGGTGAGGGCGCGGTGGGTCTTGCGCTCGGAAGCCATGCAGGTGGTGCGGATGTGCTGGCGCGGCAAGCGGGACGCCACGCCGCGCGCCGAGGCGGCAGGCGCGGCGGATCGACCGGCGGCGAGGCGCCCGGGTGACCGGTCGGGGCGCCGACCGCGCGCAGGGTGCGGCACCGGGGCCCGCCTGGCGATCCCTGGGGGTGGTGAGGGAGGCTGGGTGCTTACCGGAGGGGCTTGCGTTCCGCCGGCGCAGCTCCGCAGCTCGCAGAACGCAAGCTGCCGCTACGGCGCGCGCCCGCCGTTCAGCCTGGAGCGCCTCGCTCTGCTGCCCGGCGACCGGCGTGCGCCGAGCCCGAGCTCCGAGGCGGCGTGAGCGCCGCAGGCCAAGCCCGCTGGCGCCCGCAACGCCGGCGTGCACACCGACGTGCGCCCGCGGCGCTGCCCGCGCCATGGGTTCGGGGCAAACGCCCCCGGTCGCGCAGCGCCGACCGTCGACGCCCCCGCCTGCGCGGGGCTGAAGAGGGCCAGAAAGGCGCCCCCGCCCTGAGCGCTCGCGGCACGCGCCCCGCCGCCGGGGCGGCCCGCGCCGCGCGCCCCTTACTTGCCGCCCTCGACCGGAAGCCCCTCGGCCCGCATCGCCCCCTGCACCGCCGGGCGCGCGGCCACCCGCCGCTGGAACGCGAGCAGATTGGGGAAGGCCGACAGGTCGAGCTTGACGAAATTCGCCCAGTTGGTGACCGTGAACAGGTAGGCGTCGGCCACGGTGAACTGCTCGCCGAACAGGTAGGGCCCCTTCGCGAGCGCCGCCTCGATCACGCCGTAGCGCTTGCGCAGGTACTCTTCGCGCTCTTGCCGCTGCTCGGGCGAGGTCTTCGGATTGAAGAGCGGGCTGTAGCTCTTGTGCAGCTCGGAGTTGATGTACCCGAGCATCTCTTGCACGCGGTAGCGAGCCATCGTGCCCGGCGGCGGCACGAGCTTCGCTTCGGGCTTCTGGTCGGCCAGGTACTGGACGATGGCCGGCCCCTCGGTCAAGACCTCGCCGCCGTCGAGCTCGAGCGCGGGGACGTACCCCTTCGGGTTGATGGCCCAAAAGTCGCGGCCCGACGACGTCTTCTTGGACGCGACGTCGACCTTGTCGAGCGTCAGCTCGATGCCGAGCTCGCGGGCGACGACGTGCGGAGACAGAGAACAGGCGCCAGGAGAGAAATACAATTTCATAGAGGTATCCTTCGAATTGTAGGGTGTTGGTGAGAACCCCGAACGACCCCGCCCCTTCGACGCGCCCCCGGGTGTTCGGGGCGGCGAGGGGCGGGCGGGCGCGGGGGCCGGCGAAGGCCCCCGCGCGCCCCGGCGAAGCCCGTCGCTTCGGCGAGGGCCGCGGCGCGCCAGCCCCGATCGCTCGGGGCCGGCGCCATCGAGACCAGCAAGCTAGCGCGCGAAGTTACTCTTGGATACTCGCCAGGTGCCAGAACCCTGAGAAAGGGGTATCTTCGGGGTTACCCATGGCACTGCCGGTTCGAAAAAATCGCGTCCCCCCGCCGCCCCTCTGCCCGCTGACGCTGTGCATGGCGCTCTTGCGCGGGGCCTGGGCGCCGAACGTCATCTGGTCGCTCAGCGGGCAGCCGCGCCGGTTCGGCGAGCTGCGCGTCGACATCCCGCAGATCTCGGCGCGGGTGCTGAGCGCGCGGCTGCGCGAGCTCGAGGCCAAGGGCGTGGTCACCCGCCGCGTCATGCCCACCTCGCCGCCCTCGGTCGAGTACGAGCTCACCCCGCTCGGCCAAGAGCTGGTGCCCGCGCTCCGTGCCATCGCCGAGGTCGGCGGAAAGCTCAACGCCCGAGGGCCCCACGCCGTGCCGGGGCCCGGGGCACGCCCGCGCAGGCGCGCGGCCGCCCCGGCGCGAACCCACGTTGCCTGAGCGCGGGCACGGACGCAGCAGCGGATCTCAGAACACCGTCGCAGCGAGCGACACGGTCGCTCCCCACCTCGGCCGCAAGCTCGCCGACGGCGCGCCGCCGAGGCCCACAGGATCATCGCGGTCGCTCCGCTCGATAAACGCAGACGCGCGCTGCGTGACCCCCCTCGCGAGCTCCCATTCCAGCTGCGCCGCCACGCGCGTCATCAAAATCATATCCCCCGCCCGAGGCGCCCCTTCCGGCACGCCCAGATCGCTCACCACGACCCGCTCCGCCAGCACGACCGTGCCGCTGCCGCCTGCATAGATCTCACGCGTGATCGCTACCCGCCCCTCCGCTGCGATCTGGCCCCCCACGTCGCCCGCGCTCCCTGTCGGATCGAGCCGCGAGAATGTTCCAGCGCCGATCGCCGCGCCAGGCCCACGCTCCCCAGCGACAACTCGGTCGAGAGAGCTCCAGCTCGGTACGAAAGGCAGCGCCGTCGACCGATAGACGAGATCCGCGAAGATCGTCGGCATCATGACGCTTGGGACGCTCTCCTTCTCGTCCTCCTCCGACGACGGCGCCTCCGGCGGCAGCGTGGCGTCATAAAGATGCGTCGGCACAGCGATACCGATGCCGCCCCGCGCCCCGAGCGACAGCCGTCTCGACAGCGAAATGCCCTCGAGCGACAGCACATCGAGCTCGATCGTGAGCGCCGCCAGACTGGTACGCACCTCCTCCCCCCGCTTGAACGGCGCGTCCTGCTGCGCCACCTTCAAATCGATGATCGCCGCACGGCCCGGCCGCTCGGGGCTCCGGTCGATGAGCTCGACCACGACCATCTCGACCCCGAGATCGCGCCGCGTGGTCCCCTCCTCGTAGCGCAGCACGTCGGCCTCGACGGCGAGGCTCATCAGGTTCATCTTCGCCGGCAGCACCGTGAGCATGCCCGGGAGCGCGAACCGGCCGCCCACCGACATCACGCCGCGCTGCGATCGCCAGAAGCGATCGGTAAACTCCACGGGCCTCTGGTACGAAAACCGCTGCTCCAGGACGACCGGCGTGAGCTGAAGCGTCGCGCTCTCCGCCGCGCTCCACTCGAACGCCCGAGCGCCGCCCATCGATCGCGCCGCGGCGAGGCCGGCCGCGCCCGCGCGGACGATCAAGCCGCGGCGCGCATCGAGCGTCGAAGGCGAAAAGAGGCCCAGGGCTGGCGCCCTCGCGTCCGGCTCCGCGGCCGTCCACCCGATCCACCCCTCGCCGTCGATATACGGCCGCAGCCCGCCCCGCGCGCCATCGCCTCGCGTCCCCGCGGCGAGCGCGTCGACGCCCAGCGACAGCGACGCTCCCCAGCGCTCGTCCTTCACGATCGCGATCGAGTGCGGAGGAGCCTCCTCGCCAGCCACGGCGCTCGCCCCCGGCTCGTCCTCGCCGCGCGCGGACCCGCCCGCGCCGAGCTGCGTAAGGAGCGCGCACGCCCCGGTCAGCGCGATTCGCTGACGACGCGAAATCGCCTGCGCACGCAGGCGCTTCTGCGCGGGGTTTGGACGCATCGACGTGGGGCCCAGAGGGCGCCTAACAACTCCCGTGCCCGCGCCGAGCCCGCCTCCTCCCCAGCACCGCCGCGAGCGCGCCCACCAGCACCGCGACCACGCCTCGGGCGAGCGTGACAGGCCAGTCCTCAATGTGATGGCACATCCTGACGGCCGCGCATGTACTTGACATCTCCTTCCGCGCCGCGTCGTTCCGGCGGAGCCCGCACCTGGCGCGCTCTTCGGGCTGGTCGCGACCGGCGCCTGCGTTGGTCCCAGACCGGCCTGCTCGGTGGACTCGCCTGCGTCTGCTCGGCGTCATGCGCGCGGGCGGCGCCCGAGCGCCCCGTGGATGCGGTCGTCATCGGGGCCCTCCTGCCGTTCTCTGGCAGCGAGTCGGCCATCGGCCGCGATCTAGAGTCGCGCGCAGCCGCCGAATACGACTTCGACGAGTACGGGGCGAACCAGCACCATTTCACGCAGACTTGGACCGCCGACGGCGACGCCGTCGTCGATCTCGCCCCTGTTCCCGTTCCATGTAAATCCAATCGAGCTGCACGCATGGGAACCGCGCGCGACCGAACGAGCCACGTGACAGGAGGGGTCTCATGACGACGAATGGACGATGCTGGGCGGCGGCCTTCGGGCTCACGCTGATGACGGCGGCCTGCGGAGCGAGCGATCACCGACGCAGGGCGGGAATCCACGCCGATCGAACGGGCGCCGATTCCCCAGAACGAATCCACTCCGATGGAGATCGAGGCGACGATCGACAGGCTCGTCGCCGAGATCAACAAGACCTCGTTCCAGCCGAGCTACACGAACTGCATCCCCCAGGCCGGTGATGCGAGCCAGATCCAGAACGGGTATCCGGGCAGCCACGCCTCAGGAAAGGCGGTGAGCGAGGCGCCGTGACTTGCGGTTTCGGTGATGAGGCGCATGGCCTTGTCCACGCCGGCGTCGAGATCGAGAAATGCAGGGGCGGCCTGGACAGCCGCGGCCTTGAATCGGGAATGGGCCATGGTCATGGCCCATCGATAGCGCCCTCGCCGCCGTGCGGATTGGGCCGGAGCGCGCGCCAGGCCCGCGTGGCGCGCGGCGCCAGCGCCTCTCGTCGGCGACGTCAGCGCTTCTTCTCGAAGGACACCTCGGGGTACTCGGGCGAGGGGCCGTCGAGCAGCGGCGACGCGTCGCCGCGCACGTGCGCCTCGACGAAGGCGCGCGTGTACGCGTTCGTGATCTCGACCGCGCGGGCCGGAGCGAGCGTGCCCAGCTCCTCGGGGAGGGCGCCTGCGCCGAGCAGGTGCTCGATGACGACGGGCAGGTCCGAGAATGTGAGGTGCGCGGCGCCCTCGACCCGCGCGAGGTAGCCCTGGCCCTTCAGCGCGCCGTAGGTCTCGTCGACGCGCACGTCGTCGACGTGGCTCTCCGCGAGCATGATCAGGAACGGCTGCGCGAGGCTCCGGCCTCCGGCGCCGCTCTCCGGCCCCACGAGGCTGCCGTCGAGGTTGAGCCCGGCGTCGAAGCGGTCGTCGACGGCGCACGCCTCGGCGGCCATCGCGCCGCCGAAGGAGTGGCCGAGGACGCCGACCCGATCGAGGTCGAGCCGCCCGGTGAGCAGGCCCTCGGGGTCGTGCTGCGCGGCGGCCGTGAGCTCGTCGAGCACGAAGCGCGCGTCGTCGACCCAGACCGCGACGTGCTCGTCCATCGCCTCGAAGAAGGCTTCGACTTCCTCCGGCGTCGCGTCCATCCCCGGCGGCGTCCCGACGACCGGGCTGAAGGGCACCGCGCGGCCGTCGGGGAACACCGCCAGCTCGGTGTCGTGGGTGTGGCTGATGGCGGCGACCACGAAGCCGTGGCTCGCCAGGTCCTCGACGAGGCTCGTGTAGTCGGCGCGGAGCATCCCGAACCCGTGCGAGAAGAGGAGCACCGGGTAGGGCGCGCCCTCGTCGGCGAGGGGGACGCCGGTGCGCGCGTGCGTGACGAAGCTCGCCTCGAAGCCGTCCTCGACCGGGAGGCCGGCGCTCGCGCGGCGGCTGTCGCCCTCCTCCGGCGAGAGGTACGGCGCGAGCTCGCCGGCGCCGCAGGGATCGGCCGGATACCAGAGCTGCACGAGGAGCTCCCGGCGGTCATCGGGATCCTCGGTCGCCTCCTCGCCACGCGCGCTGTCGGTCAGCGCGCGGACCTGCGTGCCGACCGGGTGCGGGCCGGTCGGGCGGGGAAGCTCGACGAGGCCGTCGCCGGGCGGAGCGTCGCCCCACGCGGTGCAGACCGGATCCCCGTCGCGCGGCGGCACGGCGTCGTCGTCGCCGCAGCCGGCGAGGAGCGCGCAGGCGGAGAGGGAAGCGAGCAGCCAGGAGGCATGTCGAGAGAGGCTGTGATGGATCATGTTCGGTTCGTGCTCATACCGTGATCGAGACCGGCGCGGCGAGCACGATTGTGGGGGGTGGCCCATCACCGGGCACGGCCATCTCGGCCCCCGACGGCCGCATCGCAGCTCGGCTTCGGAGGCCACGTCACAACGGCGCCGCACACCTCGTGCTCGAGCCCATCGCGTTCGTGGCCAGGCTGGCCACGCTCATCCCTCCACCGTCGGAATCAGTGTGGGAGCACGTTGGCTGGGCGCTGGCCCGCCACACGGAACAGCACGATGGCAGCAGCGGTCCACGCGATCAGCGTGACGACCGAACCCTCGACGCCGTAAGCACCGCCGCTCAGCCACTCCGGACCGGCCGGCGTCACCTGAATCCAGCCGCGCGCCGCATGGCCGGAGACGGGCACCGACATCAGCGCATCGAACAGGTAGTTCCAGGCGAAGTGCATGCCCATGGCGATCCATACGCGGCGGGTGAGCAGATAGACGCCGAGCAGGCCGGCGCCGGCCGATGCCGTGGCCAGAATCGCGAGGGCGCTCACGTTCTCGTTCGGCAGGTGGGCAAGCGCAAACAGCAGTACGTTCGATGTCGCGGCGATGCGGAACCCCCACCGCTCCTCGACGATGCGGAACAGGATGGCGCGGAACACGAGCTCCTCGAAGGTCGCGACCATGATCTGCTCCGGCAGCGGCTTGAAGATGGCCCTCCAGTCACCCAGGCCCTGCACCTGCAGGGCGCCACACAGCAGCAACGAGCCGGCCACACCGACCGCCAGCGCCGCGCCGATGCCGAAGCCCATGCCCAGCTCCGGCAGGATGCGTGGCCCGGCAGCCTCGAGCGGCTCGCGCTTTTCCACGTTGCGCACGTAGAAGCGGTAGCCTGCCATGCATCCGGCCGCGGCCAGCAGCGTAGGCCACACCACGCGCATGGGTTTGGGCACGATTTCGGACAGCATCAGCAGCAGCGCCATGGTGCCGATGGAGGCAAGCACCGCAAGCAGGATGCGGACGAAGGTGTTTGCGAGAAGGCGCTTGCCCAGCGAAGGACGGGGCGCTGCGTCAGCAGTGGCGGTGCTCATTTGTCGTCCTTTGTTGAACTGCTCCGGCCCCCGCCTGCGCGCCGCCCTCCGAGGTAGCACATCCGTTCGCCGCTGGCTGCGCCGCGAGCTGCACGTCGCCGTCGGGCGCGAACCGCGTCTTGTGGCGCACGCCCCACGCGCGCTCGAGCGCGCTCCAGCGACGCGCGAGCTGCGCCACGCTCGCGACGCTCTCGAGCAGGTAGAGCGTCGGCGAGAAGGTCAGCGCGTCGGAGCCTCGAGCGGACGGCCCGCGGCCTCGAGGCTCTGCGCGAGCACCTGGGCGACGGCGCGCGCGTGGGGCTCGGCGAACATCGTCATGTGATCGCCGGGCACCCAGCGGATATCGACGCCGGCGCGGGCGTGCTTGCCCCAGCCCCAGGCCGGGTCGTCCGCCGCGCGCGCGAAGAGGCCGAGGTCCACGAGAGGGTCGAAGCGGCTCGGCTCGGAGGCTCGCAGGAGCACGACGCGATCCACCGTCACGTGGGCTGGATCGTAGCGGCCGTACGCGAGATCGCTCGCCTTCATGACCTCCGCGATGCCGCGCGCGCGATCGGGTCCCGCGTCCGTGGGCAGGACGCCAAGAGCCCCGAGCCGGCGCGCCAAGAGATCGAGCTGCGCCTCCGGGCTCCTCGCCCGGAGCTCCTCGTCGAGCGAGCGCAGCGCCTCCGAGGACATCGGCTCGAAGAGCGCGAGGATGGCCGTGAGCCAGCGGGCATGGTCCCACCGGAAGCCGATCCAGTCGCGCTCGGCGACGGGCGCCGGGACATCGAGGATCGCGAGCAGGGCGACCTGCTCGCCTTCGCGCTCGAGCTGCCGGGCCATCTCGAAGGCGATGGCGCCGCCGACGGAGTGGCCACCGAGAGCATAGGGGCCATGAGGCCTGAACGCGCGGATCGCGGCGAGGTGATGAGCGGCGAGCGCCTCGATGGTGGCGAGCGGCGGCGACTGCCCGTCGATGCCGGGGTACTGGAGGCCGTAGAAGGGCTGATCCGCGCCGAGGTGCCGCGCGAGCGCGTGGAAGTAGACGACGTTGCCGCCGGAGCCGGCGACGCAGAAGAAGGGCGGGCGCCCGCCGTTCGGCTGGATGGGGACGAGGGGCGTCCAGGGGCGCGCACGCGCGGGCGCGCGCAGGGCGCTCGCGACGCGCTCGACCGTCGAGCCTCCGAACAGGGCGGCGAGCGGGAAGGCCTGCCCGAACTCCTGCTCGATGCGCGCCGTCAGCAGCGTGGCAAGGAGCGAGTGGCCCCCGAGGTCGAAGAAATCGTCGGTCGCACCGACGGGGTTGACGCGGAGGACCTCGGACCAGATCCGCGCGAGGCGGAGCTCGATCTCGTCGCGGGGAGCGACCCATGCACGGCCGGTCGGGGCCGCGAGCCCCTCCGGCTCCGGGAGCGCGCGCCGATCGGCCTTCCCGCTCGGCGTCAGCGGAAGCGAGCTCAAAGGGACGATCACCGCAGGGACCATGTAATCAGGGACGGTGGCCCTCATGAACTCGCGCAGATCACCGACATCGCAGCCGTCCCGCGGGACGACGTAACCGACCAGCCGCTTGCCGCCGGTCGCGTCGTCCCTGGCGGCGACGGCCGCGGCCTCGACGCCAGGATGGCGGGCCAGGACGGCCTCGACCTCGTCGAGCTCGACACGAAAGCCGCGGATCTTGACCTGCGCGTCCGTGCGGCCGAGAAACGCGATGTTGCCGTCGGGGAGATACCGCGCAAGGTCGCCGGTGCGGTAGAGGCGAGCGTCGGGAGCGGCGGAGAAGGGATCGACGAGGAACCGCTCCGCCGTGAGCTCTGGCCGGCCGAGGTAGCCGCGCGCGAGGGAGGCGCCGCCCACGTAGAGCTCGCCGGGGACGCCGATCGGGACGGGGTGCCCCGCAGGGTCGAGGAGGTAAATCTGGGTGTTGTCGATCGGTCGGCCGATCGACGGCAACTCCGGCCATGCGCTGGCCGGGCCAGAGAGCGTGAGCGCGGTCACGACGTGCGTCTCCGAGGGACCATACTGGTTCTGCAGCACGCAATGGGGGAGCTCCTCGAAGAAGCGGCGCACCGCGGGCGTGATCCGGAGCTGCTCGCCCGCGACATAGAGCTCGCGCAGGCTCTCCGGGGCCGGGGCGCCGCGGTCGACGGCCACCGCCATCTGTTGCAAGGCCACGAAGGGGAGGAACATGCGGGCGACGCGGTGTTCCGCGATGACCCCGAGCAGCGCGAGCGGATCTCGGCGCGCCGGCTCCGAGATGAGGACCAGGGTGCCGCCCGTCCAGAAGGTGGCGAACAGCTCGAGGAAGGAAGCGTCGAAGCTGATCGGCGCAAACTGCAGGGTGCGGTCGCCCGAGCCGAGCGCGGTCTGGCGGAGCTGCCAGGCGAGGAGGTTGACGAGGGGCCCCAGCGGCATCGCGACGCCCTTGGGAGTCCCCGTGGAGCCCGAGGTGTAGAGGACATAGGCGAGCTGATCCGGTGAGGCCTCGTCGTCCAGGTCGTGATCGGGCTCGGCCGAGAGGAGGTCCTGGGCGGCGTCCATGCACAGCGCCTCGGCGCCGTGGTCCGGCAACAGGTGGAGGAGCCCCGCGCGGGTGACGAGCACGCGGACGCCGGCGTCGGCGCACATGAAGCGCAGTCGCTCCGCAGGATAGCTGAGATCGAGCGGGACATAGGCCGCGCCGGCCTTGAGGATCCCGAGCACGCCGACGATCAGCTCCGGCGTCCGGTCCAGGAGCAGGGCGACGCCGGTATCGCGGCGGACGCCGAGCCGGCGCAGGCGACGCGCGAGCTGGTTGGCGCGGCGGTTCAAGGCGTCATAGGTCAGCTCCTCCGCGCCGAAGACGACGGCGGCGGCGTCCGGGGTCCGGCGCACCTGCGCCTCGAAGGGCGCCACGATGGAGCAGGAGGGGCGCTCGATCGCCGTCGCGTTCCAGTCGTCGAGGAGCTGCCGGCGCTCCCCGGGGGTGAGCATGGGCAGCTCGGAGATCCGCCTCGCGGGGTCCTCGGCCATCGCGGCGAGCAGCACCTCCAGGTGGCCGGCCATCCGCCGCACGGTCTCTGCCGCGAGCAGATCGCTGCGGTGCTCGATCCGACCGAGGATCCCCTCCGCGCGCTCGTCGATCTCGATCATGAGGTCGAACTTCGCGGTGCCCGTGTGGACGCCGAGGCGGTCGAGCGTCCACCCGAGCGGGCCTGCGGCGAGCGGCGGCTGGGAGATGAACGCCACCTGGAAGAGGGGATTCCGGTCGGCGTGGCGCCGGGGATGGAGCGCCGCGACGAGGGCCTCGAACGGGAGCGCTTGATGCTGGAGGGCCTCGAGGCTGAGGCCGCGGACCCGCCGCAGGAGCTCGCCGACCGTGGGATCGCCGGAGAGATCGGCGCGGAGGACGAGGGTGTTGTCGCAATAGCCCATCACGCGCTCGAGCTCCGGCCGGCCGCGCTGCGCGATGACCGTGCCGAGCGCGAGATCGCGCTGGCCGGTGTAGCGATGGAGGAGAACGTAGATGGCGGCGGTCACGGTCATGAAGAGCGTGCCCCCCTCCCTGCGACCGAGGCGCCTCAGGGCCTCGGTGAGGTCGCTCGAGAGCGCCATGCACGCGCGCTCTCCGCTGCAGCGCGGGGCGCTCGGGCGGGGCCGGTCGAGCGGGAGCTCGAGCTCGGGCAAGCCGCGGAGCCGCTCGATCCACCACGGGAGCTCGGCCTTCGCGGCCCGCTCGGCCTCGGCCCGCTGGTAGGCGACGAAGTCCGCGTACTGGGCCGGGAGCTCGGGCCACGGCGGCGCCGTCGCGCCGCGGGAGAGGGCGTCATAGGCCACCTCGAGCTCCGCGAGCAGGACGCGGTACAGGGAGATGCCATCGACGATGAGATGGTGCAGGACGAGGTGGAGCTCCTGTTCGTCGTCGGCGAGGCGCACGAAGGTCGCTCTGAGGAGAGGAGGTGCTCCTAGGTCGAAGGAGAGCCGGGCTTGCTCTTCGGCGAGGCGCTGCGCCGCGGGCGCACGGTCCGCCGGAGGGGCCGCCCGCAGGTCGACGACGCGCAGAGAAAAGGAAGGAGCGCGAAGGAGCCGCACCGGCCGACCCTCCCTCTCGACGAACGCCGTGCGCAGGATCTCGTGACGGCGGATGAGCTCGACGAGGCATCGCTCGAGGACGCCTTCATCGACCGGGCCGCGCATGCGGATCGCGCAAGGCTCGTTGTAGAGCGGCTCTCCGGCGTGGAGGCGGTGCAGGAACCAGATCTGCTCCTGGCCGGGGGAGAGCGGGAGCTCGTGCTGCGGCGCCGCGAGAGCGGCGGCGTCGTCCGCCGAGCGCGCCGCGAGCTGGCTGCCGGCGTCTTCCTCCCGGGGGGCGCGCTTCGCGTCGATGTGCTCGGCGAGCTCGGCGATGCTCGGCGCGCTGAAGAGCGCGTCCACCGAGAGCTCGACGCCGAGCGCGCTCCTGATCCGCGCCGCGGTCTGGATCGCGATCAGCGAGTTGCCGCCGAGATCGAGGAAGTTGTCGTGAACGCCGACCTCCGCGCCGAGGATCTCCTTCCAGATGGCGGCCAGGGCGCGCTCGGTGGCGGTGCGCGGGAGATCCGCGGGATCGATGCCAGCGTCCCCTGCGGGCGCGAGCTCCGCCGGCAGCGACGCCCGCGAGAGCAACGCCTGGCGATCGAGCTTGCGGCTCACCGTGCGAGGGAGGCAGTCCATCGCGTGGAAGGCCGAAGGGATCATGTAGGCGGGCAGCCGCGACGCGAGGAAGCCGCGCAGCTCCTGCGGAAGGTTCGACGAGGGCGTCCGGGGTACGACGAAGGCGACGAGGCGACGCGAGCCGTCGGCGTGCTCCGGGGCGACCACCGCGGCGTCGCCCACGAGCGGGCTCTCGACCAGGATGGCCTCGATCTCCTCCGGCTCGACGCGGAAGCCGCGGATCTTGACCTGATGGTCGGCGCGTCCGACGAACTCGAGGTGTCCATCGGCGCGCCAGCGCACGAGGTCTCCTGTCCTGTAGAGGCGAGCGTGCCCTGATGGATCGAAGGGGCTCGTGATGAAGCGCTCCGCCGTGAGCTCTGGCCGGCCGTGATAGCCGCGCGCGAGGCCGGCCCCGCCGAGGTAGAGCTCCCCTGCGACCCCTCCGGGAACGGGCTCGCCCGCCGGGCCGAGCACGTGCGCCTCGACGTGCGGCATCGGGCGCCCGATCGGGACCTCGGCGCCGAGGTCGTCGACGGCGGAGAGGTCGCAGGTGATCGCGACGACCGTGGCCTCGGTGGGCCCGTAGGTGTTCACGAGGCGCGGGGACGGCCCGCAATGCGCCTTCCACGCGAGGACCCGCGCGAGCGACGCGCGCTCGCCGCCGATGATCACGAGGCGGACGCAGGGCGGCAGCTTCAGGCCGGACGCGGTGAGCTCGACCGTGAGCTGGTGCCAGTAGCCGGTCGGCAGATCGAGGACGGTCAACCCGAGCTCCGCGCAAGCCGCGACGAGCGCGGGCGCCGAGCCGATCATCGCCTCGCTGCGCAGCACGAGCGTGCCGCCGGAGGTCAGGCTGGTGTAGATCTCCTCGACGGCAGCGTCGAAGCTGATCGCGGCGAACTGGAGGACGCGATCGCCCGGGCCGATGCCGTAGTCGACGCACGCCGAGCGCGTGAAGCGCGACAGCGCGGCATGCTCCACGACGACGCCCTTCGGTTGGCCGGTGGATCCCGACGTGTAGATGACGTACGCGGCCTGGCCGAGGCCCGCGGCGGCGGCCGGCGCGGCGGTGGGGCGAGCCTCGATGGCGGTGCGGTCGGCGTCGAGGCACACGACGTGCGCCGCCTGCGACGACAGCCGGCAGGCGAGCGCCTCCGACGTGAGGACCGTCACGACGCCCGCATCCTTGAGGATGTAGGCGCGACGCGGCTCCGGCTCGGCGGGGTCGATGGGGACGTACGCACCTCCCGCCTTCAGCACGGCCAGCATCGCGACGATCTGCTCGATCGAGCGCTCCAGGCAGATGCCGACGAGCGCCTCGCGGCCGACGCCGAGCGCGGCCAGGTGGTGCGCGAGCTGGTTGCTGCGGGCGTCGAGCTCGGCGTAGGTGATGGAACGGGCGCCGGCGACGACCGCGATCGCGCCCGGAGCTCTCTCCGCCGCTCGCGCGAACAGGTCGTGGACGCAGGCCGCGTCGTCGGAGGCGCCGCGGGGGTGGGCGGCGCCGTTCTCGCCGGTGCGCGCCGGGCGCGCGCCGCCTGGCCAGAGATCCCCTGCGGGCGCGGCGAGCGTCGTCCGCGGCGCCTCCGCGCGACGCGCGCGAGAAGGCGGCGTCCAGTAGGCGAGATCCTCCTCGAACCTTCGGCGCAGGTAGGGATCGAGCGCGTCGCTTATGCCCGGCAGCCCCTGCTCGACGTCGCCGACCGCGGCGGCATAGCGGGAGATGCGGAGCGCGAGCGCGTCGCGGCTCATGAGGGCGGCCTCCTCCCGGGCTCCATCGCACGCCGCCGCGAGCGCCGCGTCGAGGCGTCCCCCGAGCCACGCGGCGGCCGGGCGCAGGGCCGACGCATCTCCGCGGCTGCTCTCGACCGCCGCGAGGAGGAGCGCCTCGGTCGTGGCATCCCCGAGGAGCGCGCTGCCCCAGTAGAGGGCGGTCGATCGGTCGTCGAAGGGCGTCGCGGCATTCCCCGCGCGGGCCCGCACCCGCGTTGCTGCTTCCTCGAGGCGGCGGGCGATCGCCGGCGACGCGCACGTCTCGGCGAGGAAGCGGTACAGGCTCCGGTCCGCGTGCAGCGCGCTCGAGCCGAGCACCATGTTCAAGGCCTCGGTCGGGCCCTCGAAGATGCGCCATGGGCGCGCGTCGCGGTACATCTGCGGCACGAGGTTGCTCTCCTCGTAGCCGCGCGCCCCGAGGAGCTGGACGAGCTGATCGACGGCCCAGCCCAGGGACTCGGCGCCGGCGTTCTTGCAGGCCATGTACGCCTCGGCGGGGACGCTCCGGCCCGCGTCGCGCAGCTCGGCGATCCGCGTGGCCAGCGCCTCCACCGACGTGATCCGGGCCGCGAGCTCGCTCATGCGGGCGAGCGTCACGGGGTTGTCGAGGAGGTTGCCTGTCAGGACCTGCCGCCGCTCCGCGTAGCGGAGCATGAGCTGCGCGCAGCGCTTCATCCCGCCGACCGCCATCCCGCCCAGATAGAAGCGGATGAGCATCATCGTGTCCCGGGCTCCCTCCATTCCGCTGCCCGGCGCGCCGAGCATGTCGGCCGTGGTCACGCGGACGCCGTCGAGCACCACCGTGTTCTTGGTGAACCCGCGCAGCCCCAGGGTGAGCGCCTCTGGCCCGATATGGAGCCCGTCCGCGCCCTGGCGGACGATGAAGCCCGTCAGCCCACGAGAGCGGCCGCGCTCGTCGAGGAGCTGGGCATAGACGTGGATGACGCTGGCGGCGGAGCCGGCGCCGACCCAGAGCTTGCTGCCGTGGAGGCGCCACGCGCCCTTACCTTCCGGGACCGCCCTGGTCTCGATGGCGCGGAGGTTGGAGCCCGCTTTGGGCTCGGTCATCGCCACCGCGGCGAAGGCTCGGCCGCGCGCGACGAGCGGGAGGAGCTCGCCGCGCACCGCCTCGGTCGCGTGGTGGCCGATGGTGTGCGCGCCGAGGATGCTGTCCAGAACGACGATCGCGAGCGTGAGATCGATGGCCGAGAGCTGCTCGAGGACGCGGAGGGCGTCGCCGCAGCGGAGGCCGAGCCCGCCATGGCGCTCGGACACCTGCATGCCGAGCAAGCCGCGGTTGCCGAAGTCCAGGATCACGTGCGGCGGGATGCAGCGCCGCTCGTCGATCAGGCGGGAGTTGATCCGCCGCTCGGCGTAATCGCGCACCCACCGGATCAGCTCATCCGCGCGCCGCCGGCTGGTCTCCGGAGAGGCAGCCCAGGGCTCGGGTTGTACGATGTTCGAGTGCTGCTCGACGTGATGGAAGGTATCGGTGTGCATGTGCAAATTCCCTGCGAAGGCGCGGCGCCTCGTGCGCCGGTCGGAAATGTCTCCTGGTCAGCCGATCCGCTCGTGGGGGAGGCGATCACTCCGTGAGGATGCTCTCGGGGCCGGCGATGACCGGGGTGTAGTCACGGCTCGCGAGGAACTCGGGCCGCGGCATCGAGACCGGGTGAGCTCGATTGAGGACGCTGTTGTACGTGACCAGGATGAGGCACCGGTCGATCGGCGTGATGTTGTTGCTCGACCCATGTACGAGGTTCGGGTGGAACAGGAGCACGGAGCCGGCGGATCCCAGCGCGGTCCGTACGGGGTGGCGAGCCGCGAGGTAGCGCACCTGCTCGCGGCTCAGCACGTACTTGAGGTCCGCGGTCAGGTTGTGGATCCACGCCGGTTCGCCCGCGTAGGCCCCGCCTTGGCTCGCGGACGGGCGCACCTCGATGACGCCCTCGCGGTGCGAGCCGGCGAGGAACATGAGCGGGCCGTTCGACTCCGTGTTGTCGTCGACCATGACAGCGACGTTGACCAGCCGGGGCTCGGGCAAGCCGTCCTCTTCACGCCAGAAGATGAAGTCCTGGTGCCAGGGCCAGAGCTCGCCGGCGAACGCCGCCTTGAGGTTGATCTTGAACTGATAGACGAACACCTCATCCGCCAGGATCTGGCGGCACGGCTCGACGAGACGAGGGTGGCGGACCAGCCTGGCGAAGCTCTCGAACGTCTTGTGCTGGCCGTGAACGCCGCGCACGGTCTGCCCGTCCCGCTCGAGGACGCGGCGCGGAGACTCCTCGGCGAGCGCGACGCGGGTGTCGGCCCGGATGCGCCCGAGCTCGGCGTCGGACAGCACGTTCGGGATGATCACGAACCCGTCTTGATGGTAGGCGTCCAGCTGAGTCTTCGTGAGCTTCATGAGCGGATCTCCTCCCGTGGTCATGGCCGTCATCAACGCGACGGCGAGCGGCAGATACAGCGTCGTGGAACGATTGCGACGCAGCGTTGAGCGCGTGCGCGGTCATCCCCCTGGCGCACGGCGATGCTGCTGTGCCCGGTAGACAATGCACTTTGCGGGCCAATCACGTGTTCTCGCTCACAGAGCGCCGGCCGTGTCCGGCGCCCGGCGGTGGTCCTGGAGGTGGAGGGCACGGCGGGAGCGCGGAAGGCGCCGGGCGCGGAGCGCAGGTCCGCGGAAAGGCTCCGCTTTAGCGCGCCATGCGGCCGGCGAGGGCGCCGCGCTCATGGGGCGCCGTCTCCGTGACATGTCACGGGGGCTGTCACGCTGCCGCCGTGACATGTCACGGGGACTGTCACGCTGCCGCCGCGACATGTCACGGGGACCGTCACGCTGCCGCCGTGACATATCGCTCGTCGGGCTCGCGATCGTCGTCGTGCTCTCGGGGCTCGTCGCCGCGTTCCTCTGCTGGGGCTGACGTTTCCGCGAGGGCAAGACTGCCCTCCCCCGCCCGCGTCTACGGCGCGCCGCCGAATTGAAGCTCGACTCCGCCGATCCTATAGCTATCGACGTAATAGCTCTTGGCGACGCGGTCGTAGCTCATCTCGCCCCCTCGACCGCCCCCAACCCCCCAACGGAACGAGCCAGCGGGGGAGGGCGTGCGGCGCGGGCGGGGGGCGGCGGGGCAGGCCCCCACAACCCCGAGCGCCGGCCCGCGGCGCAGCGATTCGCCCCCCGATCGCCCCACCCGTTCCCATGGCCATAGCCACCAAAAGGCGCGAGTTTGTGGGACCGCCCCGCCGCCCCCCGCCCGCGCCGCACGCCCTCCCCCGCTGGCTCCGCTGCAGTCGGCTCAGCGCCTACGGTTGCCCCGGCTCCACCGCGATCTCGTCGAACCGCTCCGCCGCCGCGTGCCGGCTCCCCGGCTCCCGCGCCGTCCCTGGCCGGAGCAGCTGCACCGTGCGCATCCCCGCCGCCGCCGCCGCGTCGAGCTCCGCCGCCACGTCGGACAGGAACAGCACCTCTCCCGGCTGCACCCCGAGCGCCTCCGCGATCCGCTGGTAAGCCCCCGCCTCCCGCTTCGGTCCGGTCGTCGTGTCGAAGAACGCCGTGAAGAGCCCTGTCAGGTCCCCGGATGTCGTGTGCTGGAACAGGAGCTTCTGGGCCTCGACCGACCCGGAGCTGAACACCGCGAGCGTCGCCCCGCGCTCCCGCCACCGCCGCAGCGCCGGCGCCACGTCCGCGTACACGTGGCTCCGGAGCCCGCCCGACTCGTAGGCGCTGCGCCAGATCTTCCCCTGCAGCGCCTTCAGCGCCGTCTCCTTGCGATCCTCGTCGATCCACGCGCGCAGCGCCGCCGCGAGCTCGCCGTCGCTCACCGCCTGCGCGGGCGCGCCCCGCTCGCGCGCGACCGCGCTCCGGGCCGCCTCGACCTCCGGGCTCCCGGCGTGCGCCGACACGTACGCGGCCAGGTCCCGGCGCGCCACCGAGAACAGCGTCTCGTGCACGAAGCGCACGTCCGTCGTGGTCCCCTCGATGTCGACCAGCACCGCGCGCGCGGGGATCGACGCCGTGCTCACGCCGCGAGCCTCGGGAAGCGCGACGCGATGTCCGACCCGGTGTGCTCGGCGACCCACCCCTTCGGATCGGAGAACCACCGGATGCAGGTGAACGACGGCGCAGGCCCCATGTCGAACCAGTGCCGCGTCCCGGCAGGAACGCTGATGAGGTCGCCCTTCTCGACCAGGAAAGAGAGCACGCGCTCCCCCTGATGGATGCAGAACAGCCCGCGCCCCTCGACGAAGAAGCGCGCCTCGTCCTCGGTATGGATGTGCTCGTCCAGGAACTTCCGCCGGAGCTCCGCGTGATTCGGCGTGCTCGGGGAGACCGAGATCACGTCCGCCGTGACGAACCCGCACGCCTCGGAGAGCTGCTTCACCGGGCCGGCGTACGCCTCGAGCACCTGCTCCGGCGACGCCGAGGGCGGCAGCGGGCGCTCGGCGGACCAGCGCTCGAAGCGGATCTGCGACGCGCCGGCGACGCGGGCGATGTCCTCGAGCGTCGTGTATTCCTCGGCCTTCGTCGGATCGTTCTCCCGGTACACCCGCAGCAAGCTCATGAGAGCCTCCCTTCCAGCAGCGCGCAGTCGAGCATGAACTCGAGCGCCTCGATGTGGCGGATCGTGTCCGCGATGTCCGCGCCCCAGGTGTAGAGCCCGTGGCCGGCGATGAGGTAGCCGTGCACCGGCGGGTGCGCCGACATGAACGCCTCGACGTCCTCGGCCAGCTTCCGGATGTCCTGCGTGTTGACGAAGACGGGGAGGAGCACCGTGCGGTCGTGCGTCGTCACCCCGGAGAGCGCCTTCGCCACCTCGTAGCCCGCGAGGGTCACGTATCCCTCCTGCGCGCACCGGCGCGAGAGCACCGTCGCGGCCCGCGAGTGGGTGTGCGCGACGGCGCCGATGGCGGCGGAGCGCCGGTAGAGCTGGCAGTGGAGCGCCGTCTCGGCCGACGGGCGGCTGGCGGACGGCCCGACCAGGCGGCCGTCCGCGTTCACGACCACGATGTCCGACGGGCCGAGCGCGCCCTTCGGCCGCCCGGACGCGGTGATCGCGATGGTGCCTTCGCCGAGCCGGGCGGAGAAGTTGCCGCTCGTGGCCGGCGTCCAGCCGCGCTCGTAGCACCAGCGGGACAGCTCGATGAGCTCGGCTGCGACCGAGGAGAACGAGGCCAACGACGTCCCGCGCGCGCTCACCGCGCGACCATACCAAAGCGAGCCCGGCCGATCAACGCGCCACCCGGCGGCCCGAGCCGCAGAGTCCGGGACAGCCGCGCTCGGCGCGCCCTCGCCTCCGCGCGTCACGACGTCGGCAGGCGGCCCTCCGCGCGCCGTCCAGCGCGGTCGCGCGCGCCGCGGAGCAGGCCGGCCCAGAACCCGAGCCCGTGCGCCGCGTGCATTGCGGGGAAGATCGCGCAGAGCAAGGGGAAATCGCCGGGCGAGGCGCTCCGCGCGAGCCGGAGCGACGCCGCGATGACGAGCGCGGCATACCCGAGCGCCGCGAGCGCGAGCGCGGGTCGGACGGACGGCAGCAGGGCGGACGCGAGGGCGAGCAGCGCGGCGGCGGTCACCAGGAAGAACGGCAGCATCGGCCGGAGCGACAGGAGCCTCCGGCGGCGGAGCAGGGTGCGGGCGCGCCCCTTGCCATAGGCGAAGTACTGCCGCGCGAGCGCTGGCAGGGACGATCGCGGGTAGTAGTACGCGACGATGTCCCGGGACAGGTAGACGGCGCCGCCGGCCTCAATGATGCGCTGGTTGAGCTCGGCGTCCTCGTTGGTGATCGCGTCCGGGTCGTAGAGGCCGGCGATCTCGAACGCCTCGCGCCGGAAGGCCCCGTTGAAGACGGACTCGACGAAGCCCTCGCGCGAGGGGTCGCGGTAGGCCGAGCCGCCGACGCCGAGCGGGCTCGAGAGCGCGGCGCAGAGCGCCCGCTGAAAGCGGTTCCGGTGGCGCGCCCGCGCCGCGCCGCCCGCGTTGAGTGCGCCGGTCCTCCGGAGCGCGGCGACCGACGCGGCCACGTAGTCTCCGGCGTAATCGGCGTGCGCGTCCATCCGGACGATCACGTCGCCTCGCGCTCGGCGAATGCCGATGTTCATCGCCGCGGCCTGGATCCGGGCGGGGTTGTGGAGGAGCGTCACCCGCGGCTCCTCCGCCGCGACGCGGGCGACGATCTCCCGTGTCCTGTCGCTCGAGCCGCCGTCGACCACGAAGATCTCGAGGAGCTCGGGAGGATAACGCTGCTTCAGGGCGCAGCGGAGGACGTCCTCGATGTAGCGCTCCTCGTTGTAACAGGGAATGACGATGCTGCACCGCGGCCGCTCGGCGAGCGGGCGCAGCGAGAGGCGGCCCGAGAGGGGCGCGCTCGCCGATGGATCCATGAACTCCCCCCGTCTCTCTCGGGTCGAACCGACCCGACGCTGGACTGTACGAGAGGCGGATACAAGCGCGGGGCCATGAGGCGTCGCGGGGCCGACCGGAGCAAACCGTGCCGCGCGGGAGGGCCGGGAACGCGGGTGAGCAGGCCGCTGGGCTCGGGCTGCACATCGGCGGGCGAGCTCTTGCCGAGCTGCCCGCTCGCGAGGCCGAGCGAGGGGGGCCGGCGGATGGGATCACGGCTGGCCGAAGGGAGAGTCCATCAGGAACCGGCTTTGGACGAAGACTTCATCGTCGAGCGTGGGGCCGTTCACGAGGCCGGATTGGCCCCGGGGCTCATCCCGCTGCCTGAATCCAGAACACGCTGGCGCGCGCGCGTCTCCTCACCAGGGGATCGGGCCTGCGTCGTCCGAGAAGGTGCCAGTCGGCCCGTCGGGGCCGAGCAGCGCGAGCCGCACCGGCTCGCGCGCTCCTTCGGCGACGGTGCGCGTTCCGCTGTGCGCGTTGAGATCGGTCGCGACGTAGCCGGGGCACGCCGCGTTGACCTTGATCGCGGTGCCGGCGAGCTCCTGCGCGAACGCGACCGTCACCGCGTTGAGCGCGCTCTTCGACGGGGTGTACGCGACGCCGCCGACGCTGCGGTTCGGCGTGGCGGGATCGCTGATCAAGGTGAGCGAGCCGAGGCTGCTCGACATGTTGACGATCCGCCCGGCCGGCGCCTCGCGGAGGAGCGGCAGCATCGCCTGGGTCACGGCGATCACGCCGAACACGTTGGTCTCGAACACCTCGCGGACGTCGGCGAGCGAGGCCACGCTCGGCCGCCCGCTCTGAACGATCTCCTCGACCGTGACCCCGCTCTGTGCTCCGCTTTTGACGATGCCAGCGTTGTTGACGAGGACGTCGAGCCGGCCGAGCTCGCGACGGATCCGCGCTGCTGCGGCGGCGATCGAGTCGGCGTTCGTGACGTCGAGCGCGATCGCGCGAGCATCGCCGGCGATCTGCTTCGCGGCGGCCTCGCCGCGCGCGAGGTCGCGCGAGCCGACGAGCACCGTGTAGCCGCGCGCCGCGAGCTCCTTCGCGATCGCGTGGCCGATACCTTTGTTGGCCCCCGTGACGAGGGCGACGGGTTTGTCGTGCATGTCCCCTGGATAGCGATCTCCGCGGGCGCTGCCTTGGCGATTCTTGGCCGGTCGAGAGGGCAGCCAAGAATGCCCAAGCCGGCCGCCAAGAATGCCCAAGCCGAGGGGCCGCGCCGGTCGTACAATGGGGGCGTGACGACCCGTGCCGAGCTCCTTCCCGTCCCCGTGCCCGGCGTGCGCGTGACGCGCTGGTCGACCGACGAGCTCTACGGCGGCATGAAGGAAACGTACGCGATCGCCCGCATCGAGGCTGGGCGCACGGAGTGGTGGAGCCGCGGAAAGGTGTGGAGCTGCGGCCCGGGCTCGTTGCAGATCCTGCAGCCCGGCGACGTGCACCGCGACATCTCGCGCGACGGCCCGGGCACGGGCCAGTGCGTCGCGCTCTCGGCGCAGATGGTCGAGAGCGCGATCGGCAAGGTCTGCGTCCATCCACAGCTCGACGCCGGTGACGAGCGGGGCGCGGCGTTCCACCGCCTGCATCACGCGGTGCGCGCCGGCGCCGATCGTCTCGTGCTCGAGGCCGCGGTCGCCGAGGCGATCGCAGCGCTCGCGGCGATGGGTGACGCGCAGCGCGAGCACACGCGACCGGTGCGCCGCGCGATCGAGCTCCTGCGAGAGCGGCTCGCCGAGCCGGTGACGCTCGACGACCTCGCTGCGCACGCCGGCCTCGACAAGTACCACCTGTGCCGCGCGTTTCGCGCGCAGGTCGGCATGTCTCCGTACGCGTACCTGACGCGGCTGCGGATCATGCGCGCGAAGGAGATGCTCGCCGCCGGCGTGAAGCCGCGCGACATCGCCCCGCAGGTCGGCCTCTACGACCAGAGCCAGCTCAACCGGCACTTCCGGCGCATCGTCGGCACCACGCCCGGCCAGTACGCGCGCAGCATGTAGGACAGCTCACGGGCGGAGCGGGGCAACGCGGCGGCTCGGGCAGGCGCGTCTGCCGCTGCCCGAGCCGCCGCGTCGGCGGGGCGCGAGGTCAGAATTGCGAGAAGAAGTTCCAGATGGCCGAGCTCGCGAAGCTCGGCTGCTGGTGGTCACCGGCAAACTCGCAGCGGTGCACCGGGTAGCCCTCCCGGCACCCTTGATAGGCGACGCACGAGCTCGGGCCTACGGGGGTCGTCTCGGTGCTGCAGCCGTTCTTGCGCACGAAGACGTCGAGCGCCGACCTCCCGGCCGAGATGGGGACGACGCTGTCGGACAGGCCGTGCGACATCCAGACGGCGACGGGCTGGGTGTTGGATTGGTTGCAGCCGCTGTAGAGGGCGCCGGACATCGGCGCGATGGCCCGGAAGACGTCGGGCATATCACAGCCCAGCGCGTTCGACATCATCCCGCCGAAGCTCCACCCGGTCGAGAAGACGCGGCTCGTGTCGACGCACAGGTTGGCTTCGAGGTGGTCGACCATGGCGCGGGCGAAGGCGATGTCGCGCCCGCCCGTGTTGGCCCAGCCGTTGTCGATGCCGTTCGGCGAGACGAAGATGGCGCTGCCGTTCGCCAGCGCCTTGAGCCCATAGTACCCGTTGTTCACGACGTCGCTCGCCGATCCGCCGCGCCAGTGCCAGCCGAACACCAGCCGATACGCCTTGTTCGGGTCGTAGTTCGCCGGAATGTCGAGCACGTACTGGCGCGTGGTGCCGTTGACGTTGATGGTGCGGTTACCGCTGGCGAGGGAGGTGGGAATGCCGCAGCCGGCGCTGCGCACGCCGCCGGTGCCGGTGCCGCCGCCGGAGCCGCCGCTGCCGCCGGAGCCGCCGCTGCCGCCGCTGCCGCCGCTGCCGCCGCTGCCGCCGCTGCCGCTGGTGCTGCTGGTGCTGCTGGTGCTGCTGGTGCTGCCGGTGCCACCGGTTCCCGAGCCCACGGGCGTGAGTCGGAATTGCTGATTGGTGCCGCCGTTCGACGCCCATTGAATCACGGCGGTGCCGTCCGCGGTGCCGCGGCCGTAGACGTCCAGGGACTTGCCGCTGTGGCGCGCGGTGATGCGCACGACGCCGCTGGCGACGTCCGTGAACGACCACTGCTGGTTTGTCCCGGTCCAGCAGGAGTATTGCTGGATGGCGGCGCCGTCGCCGGTGGAGGCGCCCGTGACGTCCATGCAACGGTTGCTGTTGACGTTGCGGATGCGATAGTAGCCGCCGCCCGCCGATTCCATCCGGAACTGTTGCCGCGTCGAGCCGTTGCAGCTGGCGATCTGCATGGCCGCTCCATCAGCGGTGCTGCCTCCGGCCACCTGCACGCATTTTCCACTCTGGACGCCGACGATCGTGTAGACCGCGTTCGTATCGACCGTGATGGCGCCCTCGAGCGAGCCTTGCTCCTCGATCTCGGCGTCGTACGCCCCCTCGGGGCCGACGACGCACGACACGGCGAGTACGCCCGTCGCCGCCGCAATCAAGCCCTGCTTGGTTCCGAATCTCATCTCGTCCTCCTCCTGTCAAGTAAGTGAAACTGCCATCTTCTCACTGCTCGACGCTGCCCTTGCGCAGGTCGTGGTCGCTCGCCGCGCGCTCAAGGCTCCCGAGCGGGCCGCCGCGCCGGCCATCGCCGCCGCGGATGAACGTAGAGACGCGCGCAGGGTGGATGGGTTCGCTCTGCGTGCGCCAGGGTCGGTCGAACCGCCCTGCTCCTCGGAGCAAGGCGGTTCGAGCGAGCCACTCTAGGGCAGATTGGCAGAAGAGATCTGCCAGGTCCTGTCGGTGCAGAAGCGGCAGCTCGGGCCGACGAGCATGCCCTTGCCGGTGGCCGATTCGTCGCCCTTGAGCCACCAGTTGAGCCACGCCAGGTTGACCTGAGTGAACTCGCCGCCGTTCCGGGCCCACAGATCGCCCCCGTGATCCGCGCCGACCTTGGCGAACATCATGACCGGGATATCACCCAGGGCGGCGATGTTCTGGAAGTCTCTCGCGCCGTTCTGGTTCGCACCCAGGCTATCCGCGGTGCCGGTGACGATCAACACGGGTGTATGAATCGAGTTGTAGAACGACTGATTCGCCGAGAAAGAGCCGCTGCTCGTGTGTCCCCAGGTCGTCATCCTGGGATCTGCAGCGGTCCCCGCCGCCATCAAGCCGCCGCAGGAGAAGCCGTTCGCGGCGACCTTCGTGGTCTCGATTTTCTGGTAGTAGGCGCTGCAAGGCTTCTCATTCTGGGCGATCACCCAGTCGACGTAGCCGCGCAGCACGTCGCCTCCGCTCCCGAGGTCGCGGTTGGGCTGCGTGTTTCCCGGTGTCCCGTCCGCCACCACGAGGTAGCCATGCGAGGCAATTTCGGCCATGGCCGCTTGATTCGCGAGCCCGTCTCGCGAGCATCCGCCCTGCCCCCAGACGAAGATCGGATACTTGGTGGCTCCACTGAGATCCGCCGGACGGAAGATCGTGCCCTGGTTGATGCCCGGGTCTGAATTCGTCTCGACGACCACCTGATGAGGGCCGCTCCCCGACACGTTTCGACCAGCCGGTCGCGACGCGGTGCACGTGCCGCCGGTGCCGCCCCCGCCGCCGGTTCCGCCCCCGGCGCCGGTGCCGCCGGTGCCGCCGCTGCCGCCGGTGCCGCCGCTGCCGCCGGTGCCGCCGGTGCCGCCGCTGCCGCCGCTGCCGCCGGTTCCCGAGCCCACGGGCGTGAGTCGGAATTGCTGATTGGTGCCGCCGTTCGACGCCCATTGAATCACGGCGGTGCCGTCCGCGGTGCCGCGGCCGTAGACGTCCAGGGACTTGCCGCTGTGGCGCGCGGTGATGCGCACGACGCCGCTGGCGACGTCCGTGAACGACCACTGCTGGTTTGTCCCGGTCCAGCAGGAGTATTGCTGGATGGCGGCGCCGTCGCCGGTGGAGGCGCCCGTGACGTCCATGCAACGGTTGCTGTTGACGTTGCGGATGCGATAGTAGCCGCCGCCCGCCGATTCCATCCGGAACTGTTGCCGCGTCGAGCCGTTGCAGCTGGCGATCTGCATGGCCGCTGCATCAGCGGTGCTGCCTCCTGCCACCTGCACGCATTTTCCACTCTGGACGCCGACGATCGTGTAGACCGCGTTCGTATCGACCGTGATGGCGCCCTCGAGCGAGCCTTGCTCCTCGATCTCGGCGTCGTACGCCCCCTCGGGGCCGACGACGCACGACACGGCGAGGACGCCCGTCGCCGCCGCAAGCAAGCTCTGCTTGGTTCCGAACCTCATCTCGTTCTCCTCGTCCTGCTAAGTAAGTAAAACTGGAATCTTCTCACTTCTCGACGCTGCCCTCGCGCAGGTCGGGGTCGCTCGCCGCGCGCTCAAGGCTCCCGAGCGGTCCGCCGCGCTGGCCATTGCCGCGCAGAGTGGATAAGTTCATTTCGCGTGCGCCAGGCAACGCGATGAGGGTATCTATTGTTCCGGGCTGGCATGCCCGTCAAGCCGATTGTGCATCGCGAGCGGGCCTGATCCTCATAAAGGTGCGATAAGCTCAGATGCGGAGTCATGATGGTAACTCGACGCCGACATGGGGCCGAGTCCTCGACGGACGCGATCGCCCGGCGCGCCAGGCGCGCGAATCTCGTGCGAATCTCGTCGAAGATCGCCTGCGGCCGGCGGGCCGCGCCGGCCGCGCCGGCCGCGCTCGGCATGCGAGCGCGCTCGAAAAGCTGGAGTGAGATGGACGGCTGGCGTTGCCGTACGACACCGCCAGATGTTCATGGCGCAGTTCCCCGGAGAGGCCTGCTGCTGGACGGGATACGTCGGGTCGCTTCCGGGGTTCCCGCCGCTGCCGGCTGCACCGGCGCTGGGATCATTGCTGCAACCAGGGTCGCCACTGGCCAGGACCGCGATCCCAGCCGCGAGCGACATGACCGATCGCTACTTCATGACCGTCTCCTGAATGCGCATGACGGCCGATCTGGAGCAAAGCAAAAGCATGACGACCGGTCGACAGTGTGAGCGTTCACATGGCCGGTGTCAACGTCGATCGACCAGCACGCCGCTCGGTTATCGAGGTACGCGCTGCTGTGAGCATTCACAAATTCACCCAGCTAGCGTGCTGAGCCGCGGCACGCCGTCCAGCTCACCCCTGCTTCCGCGCTCAGCGTGGGCCCGGGCCACTCGGCATAGGCCTTTGCGGGACCATGCTGCAACATGCTGCAAGAGGAGAGACCGCCAGGGCGCAAGAGGCGCAAGGAGACAGAGATGGAATTTTATTCTTCTCCTCCCCCGCCCCCTTGCGCCTTTGCGCCCTTGCGGTCCTCTTCTCATGAATCGATTTTCTGCCGAATTCCGGCATGATCGGCGTTCTAGCGCCCCCGGCGCACCACCCGCGCGATCTTGCGCGACAGCACGTCCGGCGCGACCGGGTAGCGCACCACATCGGCGGCCCCCGCCGCGACGAGCGCGTTCATCCGGTCCGAGGAGAGCCCCGCCGCGCACACGACGGCCCGCACGCCGCCGGGCGCCGCGCGGCCGAGCGCCTCGAGCAGCGCGCACGCCGCCCCCACGTCCGCGCCCGCGTCGATCACGGCCACCCCGAGCCCCGACTCGACCAGCGCGGCGGCGTCGGCCACCTCGGTGAGGTGGATCCCCTGCGCGTCGAGCCCGATCTCGCACGCCTCGCTGAGCCCCTGGCCCGCCGGCGCGAGCCGGATCAGCCCGACGGCGCGCTCCGGGACGGGCGCGAGCCGCGCCGTCTCGCCGAGCGGCCAGGGGGGCGCCCGCTCGCCCCGCTCCCCGAGCGGCACGTCCGCCTTGCGCTCGGGCAGCCGACGCGCCTCCGCCTCCCGCGACATCGCCTCGTCGAGCCGCGCCCGCGCCGCCGCGGCGCTCTCCGGCCGCCGCTCCGGCAGCTTCGCCAGGAGGTCCAGCCGGAGCCGCTCCAGGAGCGGCGGGACCGGCGGCGCCCCGGGCGGCCGGACCAGCGGCGGCGGGATCGAGAACATGTGCATCGCCATGAGCTCGATCGCCGGAAGACCGGTGAACGGCGGCGTTCCTTGCAAGAGCACGGTGAGAATGCAGCCGCAGGCGTAGAGATCTGTGCTCGGGCCCACGGCGAGCGAGCGGCACTGCTCGGGGCTCATGTACTCCGGCGTGCCGGCGACCATGTCGTTCGAGGTGAGCGTCGGGCCGGCGTCGAGCGGATCGTCGAGGTGCGCCAGGCCGAAGTCGACGACCTTGGCGACGCGCTGCCCGTCCTGCTCGGCCAGCAGCACGTTCTCCGGCTTGAGATCGCGGTGCACGATGCCGCACGCGTGCGCGGCGCCCACGCCGTCGAGGATGTCCCCGAAGATGGCCGCCGCCTCCGCGAGGTCCATGAGCTCGCGCGACGCCCGGAGCCGCGCGGCGAGCGACTGCCCCTTGAGCAGCTCCATCACGAGGTAGACGAGCTCCTCCTCGTCGTCCTCGTCGCCCCCGAGGTCGAGCACCTTGACCACGTTCCGGTGCACGAGGCGCGAGGCGGCGCGCGCCTCGCGGAAGAACCGCCGCCGGCTCTCCGGGAGCAGCGCGATGTGCGGGTGCATCGTCTTGACCGCGACCGGGACGCCGAGCAGGACGTGCTCCGCCTCGTAGACCTCCCCCATCCCACCCGCGCCGAGCAGCCGCACGAGGTTGTACTTGCCGCCGAGGACCCGCCCGACGCCGGCCCGCTGCGACGGGCCGGCTTCCGGCACGTCGGAGGGGAGCGTCTCCGCGTCGGCCATGCGGCCGGCGGGCTGGCGCGGGTCGGGCGCGAGCTGGGTGCCCGGCGCGCGCGCGCCCTTCAGCACGGTGCGGTCGGGGTCCCCGGCCGGCGGCCGGCGCGCGCCGTCGCCGCCGCTCACGGCGGCGCCTCGCGGAAGCCCACCGCGATCTGCGCCGTCACCGGGCCCTCGCCCGCCTCGCGCCACGGGCTCACCCGCACGGACAGCGCCCCGAACAGCGCGCCGCCCGCCTCCGCGCCCGCGGACAGGCCGCCGAGCACGTCGTTCGCGCCGTCGTCCCGGTGGACGAGGTGCAGATCCAGCGCGCCGTGCAGCCGGAGCCACGGCGCCGCGTCGGCCGCCGCACCCGCCAGGAGGAAGCCCTGCGACGGCGGCGCGGCCGGCGCGCCGCCGCCCGAGGCGCCCGCTGCGCCGCCCTCGCCGCCCGCCGTGCCGCCCTCGCCGTCCGCTGCACCCTCCCCGCCGCGCCCTGCGCGGATGCGGAGGCCCGCGTCGACCACCCACGTGAGCCGGCCCGCCGCGCCGCCGAGCGCGACCCCGGGCTCGACGCGGACCGGCGGGCCCCCGTCGGCCAGGGGCACGCCCAGGCGAAGCGTGGGGCCGAGCTCGAGCGCCGAGCGCTCGAGGCGCACGGCCCGGAAGCGCGCGCCGAGCCAGCCGGTGCTGCCCACCCCCTCGCCGTCGCCGGCAGGGTTCGAGCGCAGCGCGGCGTCGAGCCCCAGCGGCCCGATGGCGCCGCTCGCGCGCACCTGCCCCGCCGCGACCCAGCCGCCCCCGGCGCGCACCGCGGCCGCGCCCACGGCCACCACGGCCGGCGGCGTGGGCCCGAGCCAGAGCGCGTCCGCCGCCGGGGTCACCGGCAGGAGCGGGAGGTACGCGCCCAGCACGGGCGCGGCCGGCGGCGGCGGCACCGCCGCGCGCGCCGGCCCCGGCGCGGCCGGCAGCTCGACGTCGCTCGTGCCGAGCACGCCGCCGCGGCCGTCCGCGACGTCGAGCCGGACGCGCAGCGGCTCGCCGGGGCGCGCCGCCTCCGGGGGCAGCGGGATCCGCGCGGTCAGCGCGCCGCCCTGCTCGCCGCCGGCCAGCGCGGCGGAGCGCACCCCGCCCGGCAGGTGGGCGACGATGCGCGGCGCCACCCGCTGCGCGACGTCGACCCCCGCGACCCCGTCGAGCGCCACCCGGGCCTCGAGCGCCTGCCCGCCCGCGGTCGCCACGCGCGCCGCCTGGATCGCCGCGCTCACCGCCGTGTAGCGGACCGGGAGCGACGTCACCGCGTCGGGCACACGCTCCGCCGCGGCGCTGCCCCGCTCGCGCAGCCGCAGCGCGCGCGGGGCGCGCTGGAGGAGGTCGATGCGCTCGGGGATGGGGCCGAACGGCCCGTCGTCGAGCGAGAGCTCGAGCGCGGGCGACGGCGTGAGCTCGACGATCCCGTACGGGTTCGCGGTGATCTCCCGCGCCGCCGGGGCGACGCCGCCGGAGACCCGCGCGGCGACGAGGTGGAACCGGCGCACCGCGCCGACGCCCAGGTACTCCTCCCGATCGATGACCCGGACCCGGAGGAAATAGGCGCCGGCCGGCATCTTCTCCGCGCGGAAGGACACGACGTCCGGCTTCACCTCCTCGCGGACGACGAGGTCGTTGAGCTCCGGGTCGCGCGCGACCTCGACGCGGTAGCCGGCCGCCCCGGGCGCCGGCTTCCACGACGCCGACAGGACGCCGAGCCCCGCCGGGGCGAGCGCGATCGGCGCGACGTCCGCGGTCGTCCACTCGGGCGGCGGCGGCAGCGGCCGCGGGCGCGCGGGCGGCGCCCTGTCCGAGAAGCGGGTGCCATGGTCCTTCGGGACCACGACGGAGACGCCGCCCGAGCTGACCCCCGCCTTGCCGTCGAACACCGCGACCGTCGTCCGCTCCCCGCGCCGCTGCACCACGGTGTCCCGCGACGACGCGCTCACCCGGCCGCCCCCGCCCGTGGCGACGTCGACCGACTGGCCGCGCAGCGCGGCGAGCGCGGCCTTCACCTCGCCGTCCGCGAGCTCCACGGCCGCAGGCGGCGTCTTCGATACCCGCGTTCGGCTCGCCGTACCGTAGATGACGACGAGCGTATTGGGCGCGAGCAGCACCCGAGTCCGATCCACAAACTCGATGTCTGCCCGCCCCTCATCGAGCGTGTTGACGCTCGAGTTCGCGACGAGGGGCATCCCCGGCGCCGCGGGCGCCCAGGCGCCGGCCGCCGCCCGCGCGCGCACGTCCGGGTGCATCGACCGGATCTTCGCGTCGGGGATCGACGTCACCTCGGCGGGGAGCACCAGCGTGAGGCCCTCCGCGAGCGCCGTGCCCGGGCCGCACGCGACGCGGTTATATCGCTGGATCAGCCCAACATGCCTGGACGAGCCGTAGAGGACCTCTGCGATGTGGTCGCACGTCTCTCCGCGCTGCACGCCCCATTGGATGACCGCCTCTGGATATCCCGGCGTCGGCTCTTTGGCGCTCGACGCGCCGACGTATCCAACGTGGCTGGCGCAGCCGAGGAGCACCGCGATAGCGACGGACTGGCCACTTGACGATGCCACGCCCGCCGCACGCTAGCGGATCGAGATCGGCGTTGCAAGAGACCAGGCAATGGGATACGAGCAGACCGATGGCGTTTTGGTCGGCGCGCGCCATCGCGCCCCTCCTGGCCTCCCCGCTGCTCGTCGCGGCCGCCTCGGCTTCCATGCCGGCCGCGGCGCAGGAGGCCACCGCGCTCGACAGGCTCGCTCCCGCGCCCGCGGGCGACGGGCTAACCACTGTCCCTTCTGCCGGCGTATCGGGCGAGCTCCGGCCGGCGGTCGGACTGCTGTTTTCCTATTCTCATCAACCGCTCAGCCTGCGCGGGACGGCGCCCGCCGGCGCGGTCGCGTGGGTGGACCGGCAGGCGATCCTCCACGCGCTCGCGAGCGTGGAGCTCTTCAAGCGGGTCAAGCTCGACCTCGACGCGCCGTTCGTGCTGGATCAGGGCGGCGCGTCCGGCGCGCTGGGGGACGTCCGCGTCACGGCGCCCGGCGGCGGCGCCGCGCTCGCCGATCTCCAGGTGGGCGGCCGGGTGGCGCTCCTGCCGCAGGAGGGGCTCTGGCCGGCGGCGGCGCTCGGGCTCTCGGTCTGGCTGCCGACCGGCGACGCGTCGGCCTTCGCCGGCGCGGGCGCCGCGCGCTACGCGCCGCGGGTGATCGTGGGGGCGGAGCACCCGGGCTTCCGCTGGTCGGCCTCGGCGGGGGGCCGGTTCCAGCCGGCCTCAACGGACAGCCTGACGGGGAGCGAGGTCTTCTTCGCCGCGGGCGCCGGCGTCCGCAGAGGCCCGCTGCAGCTCGGGTCGGAGCTCTCCGTGTGGGCGGCCGCCGGCGAGGCGTCGGCGGTCCGGGTGCCGGGCCGCGCCGGGGCGGAGCTCCTGCTCACCGCGCGCTGGTCGCTCGGCCCGCTCACGCTGGACGCGGGCGCCGGCCCCGGCTTCGGGCGGCTGCCCGGCACGCCCAAGGCGCGCTTCTTCGCGGCGCTCGGCATCGCCGCGGACGCCCTGCCGGCGCCGGCCGCGGCCGCGCCTCGGGCCCCCGTGGGCGCGCCCGCGGGGGCGGACGGCGGCCGCGGCGCCGCGCTGGCGCCGGCTCCGGCCGCCGATCTCGACGGGGATTCGGTCCCCGACGCGGAGGACGCGTGCCCCCGGGTCATCGGCGAGGCGCGCCCGCCGGCCGCGGCGGCGGGGGTCCGGCAGGCGTTCCGGCGCGGTTGCCCGCCGGACCGGGACGACGACGGGATCTACGATGTCGACGATCGCTGCCCGGACGAGCCGGGGGTGAGCAGCGCCGCGGCCGACGGCGCGCCCGGGAGCGCGGGGGCCCGGCCGACGTCGAGGCACGGCTGCCCTGCGGACACGGACGGCGACGGCATCCCCAACGCGGCGGACGCCTGCCCCTACGAGCGCGGCAAGCCGAGCGAGGACCGCGCGACGCACGGCTGCCCGTTCGCGGTGCGCATCGAGGGCTCGCAGATCGTCATCCTGCAGCAGGTCCAGTTCCCGACCGGCAGGGCCGAGATCGAGCCGGAGAGCTTCGAGCTGCTCGCCGAGGTCGCGGCGGTCCTCGAGGAGCACCCCGAGATCGCCCGGGTCGCCGTCGACGGCCACACGGACAACCAGGGCGCCGACCAGGCGAACCTGCGGCTCTCGCAGCGCCGCGCGCTCGCGGTGGTCGCGTGGCTGACCGCGCACGGCATCGACGCCCGCCGCCTCGAGGCGCGCGGCTTCGGTCCGCGCCGGCCCATCGCCGACAACCGCACCCCCGACGGCCGGGCCCGGAACCGCCGGGTGGAGTTCCAGATCCGCAAGCGCACCGACGAGGGCGCGGCTGGCTGGAAGGACGGCCCCCTTGAGTGACCCGGCGCGCGGCGCGGCGCGCCGCCGCCGGGCGCGCGCCGGGGGCTCCGCGTGAGGGCGCTCTCGCTCAAGGCCAAGGCGATCGCTCTGTTCGCGGGGATCGCGCTCGTCCCCGTGGCCGTCGCCGTGACGCTCCTCGCGGACGTGAACCGGCGCGCCGTGCGGACGTCCGAGGAGGCCTTGCAGGCGGCGATCCTCTCCGAGGTGGCCTCGGTCTCGATCCAGCTCGTCCGGGACGTCGAGAGCGACGTCGTCGCGGCGGCGGCCATCTTCGGTCACGCCGCGGGCGGCGCGATCCGGGACGAGGATGCGGTCGCGTCGGTGCGCGCCCTCGTCGCGACGCGCGCGCTGGTCGACGCGGTGCGGCTCGAGGTGCCCGACGCGGGGATCGGCACCGTGATCCGCAAGGCCTCGTCCGGCGCGGACGTCCCCGCGGCGCCGGCCGCGCTGCGCCGGCTCGCGGACGAGCGCGGGGTCGGCTTCGGCGTGGTCGGTCCGGCGCGGGGCCTCCTCGTGGCCCGCGTGCGGCCGCCCGGAGAGGCGGGCGCGGCCGATGCGCCCGCCGGCGCGGCCGATGCGCCCGCCGGCACGGCCGATGCGCCCGCCGGCGCGGCGCCGCCTTCCCCGGCCGGCCCTGCCGGCTACGTGGTCGCGGAGGTGGCGCTCGACGCGCTCGGGCGCGATCTCGCGGCGATCGCCGCGCGCCGCTTCGGCGGCCGCGAGGTGCGCCTGCTCATCGCGGGCCACGATCGCCGGGCGATCGCGGCGTTCGGCGTGCCGGGCGCCGCGCCGGGCGCCGACGTCTCGGCCTTGCCGCTCTGGGGCAAGCTCCCGCCGGGCGCGGTGTGGACCGACAAGATCAGCGTGCTCGGCCCGCACGACGAGGGCGGCCAGCGGATGATCGGCGCCATCGAGACGCTCCCCGACCTCGGCTGGGCGGTCGCGATCTGGCGCCCGGAGCCGGTGGCCTTCGCCGCGCTCGACGAGATGCGGCGCCGCGGCCTCGCGGTCGCCGCGGGCGCGCTCGTCCTCGCGCTCGTCCTCGCGGTCTTCACCGCCCGCCACGTGACCCGCCCGGTCCTCCACCTCGTCGCGCAGGCGCGGCTCATCGGCGCCCGGCGCTGGCGCGAGATCGCGCTCGGCGAGGGGCTCCGCGGGCGGCGCGACGAGATCGGCGAGCTCGCCGCCTCGCTCGGCCGCATGGCCGCGGATCTCGAGCAGGGGGAGGCCGAGATCGCGCGCGAGGCGAAGCTCCGCGGCGATCTCGGCCGGTTCATGGACAAGGCCGTCGTCGACGCGATCGTGCGGGGCGAGCACCCGCTCGCGCTCGGCGGCAAGCGGGCGGCGGTGTCGGTGCTCTTCGCCGACGTGGTCGGCTTCACGCCGCTCGCCGAATCGCGCGACGCCGAGCGCATGGTCGCCCTGCTCAACGAGCTCTTCTCGATGCTCACCGAGATCGTGTTCCGGCACGGGGGCACGGTCGACAAGTTCATCGGCGACTGCGTCATGGCCGTCTGGGGCGCCCCGCTCGCGCAGGCGGATCACGCGCGGCGCGCGCTCGCGGCCGCCGAGGACATGATGCGCTTCCTCGAGACGGCGAACGAGGAGTGGCGCGAGCGGTACGACGTCGAGGTCCGCCTCGGCATCGGCGTGAACTCCGGAGAGGCGATCGTCGGCAACGTCGGCTCCGACAAGCGGATGGAGTACACGGTGATCGGCGACGTGGTGAACGTCGCCTCGCGGCTCGAGGCGATCGCGGCGCCGAACCAGGTGCTTGTCTCGGAGGCGACCCGGTCCCTCGCCGGCGACGCCTTCCCCCTGCGCGCGCTGGGCGAGCGCAACCTCACCGGGCGCAAGACGACCACGGCCGTCTACGCGCTCGATCCGGACTGAGCACCGCCCGGCGCGCCCGCGCGGCGTTCAGTCGTGCACCGCGTTGATGATGCCGTCGAAGAACTCGGCGCAGCCGATGTCGTCGAGCATCCGGCTCCAGCCGATGTCGTCGAACGGCTGCGGCAGGCCGTGGTTGGTCAGCAGGACGCCGATGATCTTGAGATCCGGATCGACCCACACGAACGTCCCGGCGCCACCCGCCTTGCCGTACGCGCGCGGCGACAGGCGCATGCCGCCGCTCGAGAAGCGCCTCGTCCAGAGCTCCCAGCCGAGGCCCTTCGGGGTGAGGAGCAGGTTGTTGATGGGCGAGGTGTCGGTCGCCGCCGCCGTCACCTGGGGCGTGTTGTTCTTCTTCATCAGGCGCACCAGATCGGGCCGCAGGACCTCGGCGCCGCCGTAGGCGCCCCCGTTCATGATCATCTGGCAGAACACCGCGATGTCCATCGCCGTGGAGAAGACGCCGTCACACCCGGTGACACCGCCCAGCGCGAAGTCCTGCTCGTCCTGCACCTCGCCGCGGACGACGTAGCCCCGGAGGCTCGAGTACCCCGTGGCCGCGATGCGCTCGAGGAGCTCCGGGGGCGGGCAGTACATCGTGTCGCTCATGCCGAGAGGCTCCCAGATGCGGTCGCGCGCGACGGCGTCCAGATCGTCCCCCGCGGCGGCCTCGATCATCCGGCCGAGGAGGCGGTACGTGAGATCGCTGTAGAGCACCGACGTGCCCGTCGGGTACTCGAGCGGCGTCTCGGCCATGAGGCGCCACACGGTCTCGTCGTCCGGCTCGTCCAGGAACTGGTTATCCATCGGCAGTCCGGCCGAGTAACGGAGCATGTCGTAGACGGTAATGGCCCCCTTTCCGTTGGCGGCGAACTCCGGCAGGTAGCTGGCCACCGGATCGCTCAGCCGGATCACCCCCTCCTGCACGAGCGCGAGCGCCGACGCGGCGGTCGAGAGCACCTTGGTCATCGATTGCAGGTCGAAGATCGTATCGAGCGTCACCGGCTCGTCCGCGCCGGCGACCTTGCTGCCGAAGGCCCGGTACCCCACGACGACGCCGTTCCGCGCGACCAGCGCGGTGGCGCCGGGGAACAGGCCCTCGCTCACCCGGCGTTGTATCCGCGCGAACACGTCCTCGAGCCGTTCGGAGCTCATGCACACCGCCTCTGGCTGCCCCGGGGTGAGCGTGGTGCAGGTGGCGCCTCTCCACGGGTCCGAGCCCAGCGCGGGCGCCGCGGCGGCCACCGCGGCGAGCTGGGTCATCCCTTGCAAGAAGTGCCTGCGGTTGAACGCTCGTCGTTGATCGATCATGGCTCTTCCCAACCTTGCTTTCATGAGGAACGAATGGTTCCACGGTGTCGCCTCGGCAGCGCCGGGCGCATTCAACGTGGGCGTCTGTCGCGAGGAGTCGCAAGTAGCACGCCAGCGCTGCCTGTTTTCTTCTCCTCCTGCTGCATCGCCGACGAGACCGACTATCTCGCTGCCTTTTCAGCCGAGCGGCTGGGCGCGTCTCTGCCATTTGGGTTGGCACGGCGGCAATCGAAGCGCAATCGATTGCGGGATGACGCAAGCAGATGTGCGCTCCCCGCGACATCCAGGACGCCCCTGGACGACCGTGGACGAATGCACAGCACGTTTTCGACCGCGCTTCGAGGCGAGGGCGGACACCACGTTCGGGCGTCGCTCCACGGGCGCGGCCGCGCCTCCGGGCGGCGCGCCCGAGCGGCTGGATCGACGCGGACGGCGCCTCTCGAGGTGCGCCCCACGACGTCAGGCAGCCAGCGCGAGAGGGTGCCTCCACGCGAGCTGGGTCGAGGGCAGCCCGACCATCTGCCCGCTACCCCATCTGCCGCCCAGTCGCCGGTCCCGATTTGTCTCCCGACAAACAACTCTCGTCGTCGAGTGGATGGTTTAGAGAGCAGCATCACGGATTCGACGCGATAGCAGGATACCGACGGAGCGTCCCTGTCGCGACGCCGCCGCGCGCCGCGATACCCTCTCTCCTTTCGCCCCTCAGGACCGGCGGGCGGCTCGCCCGCACCGAGCACGCGGCTCCCCGGGCCGGCGGTGCGCCAGGATCGAGCCGCACCAGCGGCCGCGGTGCTCCGCGGTCGAGTCTGCATGCCCTGGCATGCACCTGCGGCCACTGGCATGCACCTGCGGGCGCTGGCATGCACCTGCGGGCGCTGGCATGCACCTGCGGGCGCTGGCATGCACCTGCGGGCCCCGGCATGCACCCGGGCAGCATCGACGCATCGCCCCGTCCCTTGCGCGGGCAAACCTAAATCGATATCATATGACCTCGAGATAGACAACGGCAGAAGCGCACTACGACAGAGAGCCCCCGCGGCCCCGCGTAGCCTGTCGTGTCTTGTCTCAATGTCACAGCCCCAGTGAGGCACCTTTGTCGCCCGGACGACAGAGCCATTGAACTCTTTCATGATCATGCTGTCCTGACACCGACTCTGGTGTTGCTCTGGCGTTGGCATCAACCGTGAATAGTCTCCAGCGCGAGGGCCGAATGGCTCTGCAAGTGGGGCGTATGTGCTCCGGGACGGCATGAGCGAACATTGATTTCGCAGCGCGCAGGGCTGTTCGCAGCAGCGCGCCGCGCGGGAGGGCTCCCTTATAGAAGCCCGCTCGGTACAACATGGCTGCATCGAGACCGGCGCGAGAGCGCCGGCTGGCGACCACAGGTCGAGATCGATCCAAGCGGACGCGCACCCGACGGACGGGGCCGCCCGAGCGCGCGATCGATCCATGGGACTCGAGACTCGCTCATGACGAACCGGTGTTTTGCGCTCGTCGAACGATCAAACCAAACATAACAAAAAAAACCTGATTTCACGAGGACAAACAAACATGAAGTCGATCAAGTCTCGCGTGCTCTCCGGCGTTGGCGCTGCTCTCGTTGCCCTCAGCCTGTCGACCAGCGCGCTGGCGTCGTGGGATGCGCCGGCCGCCAGCGACGCGCCGAAATACACCAACGTGGCAGCTGGGCTCGTGTCCGTCGCCGCCCAGCTCACCGATGTCCTGGATCTGAACGATGAGGTCATCAACGCCGAGCACATCAAGATCGTGTACCTCGACGACGTCCTCAACGACGCCGATATCGACATCCTCAGCCAGACGCTGAACAACCTCGTCCTGAACCTCCAGATCCTCAACCTTCAGAACGTGCTGAAGGACGTAGACGTCCTCAACGGGGTCAAGGTCGGCGACGTCCTCAGCAACAACGATGTCGATGTCAGCGATGTCGTCGGCGTCAAGGTCTTCGACATCAACGGCGTCAAGAAGCTGCTCGTGTTCGTCAAGTAGCTCTGGCCGCGCGAACGCGGGCGGAGCGCTGACCGCAGGAGAGGACTGACCGCAGGAGAGGACGAAGCCCGGGAGGTCGGCCGCCTCCCGGGCTTTGCTCGGTCAAAATGACCGACCATCCGGTCATCTCGACCGGCCGGCGCGCCGCTCCATCCGCGCGACGGCCGTGAATCCCGGCGATCGCGGCCTGGCCTCCGGGGTGCTCTGGGGTGCCCCCGTGGTCCGCTCGCCCGCGCCGCCCTCGGTCCTCGAGCGCGCTGCCCGGCCGAGGGGCCCGGGAGGCAACCGCGATGGATCATCGGATGGACGTGCTCTCGCCCGCGTTTCGCGCGAACCCGTATCCCTGGTACGCCGCGCTGCGCCGCGCGGCGCCGGTCTGCCAGGTCGAGCCCGGCGGGATGTGGGCGGTGAGCCGGTACGAGGACGTGCTCTTCGTCCTCAAGAACCCGGAGCTCTTCTCGTCGCACGGCTTCAAGGCGGCGTGGCAGCCGCCCTGGGTGGGGTACAACCCGCTCGCCAACTCGATGCTCGCCCTGGATCCGCCGGCGCACACGCGCCTGCGCGGGCTCATCCACCGGGCGTTCGGGGCGCGCACCGTGGCCCGGCTCGCGCCGCGCGTCCGCGCCGTCGCCGAGGAGCTCGCGAGCGGCCTCGCGGGAGAGCTCGACGCCATCGACGCGCTCGCGATGCCGCTCCCGGCCTTCGTCATCGGCGAGGTGCTCGGGCTCGACCACGGGCTCCGCCGGCACTTCAAGCGATGGGCCGACGACATCCTCTCGGTCACGCCCGGCCCGGAGCCCCCCGCGCACGCCGAGCGCGTCCGGACGACGATCGCCGAGCTGACGGGGTACCTGAGGGACGTCGTCGCGGCGCGGCGCCGCGCGCCGGCGGACGACACCGTGACCGACCTGATCCGCGCCGAGGCCGACGGACAGGCGCTGACGGACACCGAGATCGTCGACTTCCTCGTCTTGCTCCTGCTCGGCGGGCTGGAGACGACAACCCACCTGCTCGGCAATGCGCTCCTCTTCCTCGCCGATCATCCGGAGATGATGCGGCGCCTGCGCGGCGCGCCCGACCTCGTGCCGCTCTTCCTCGAAGAGGTGCTCCGGTACGACGGCCCGAGCCAGTCCGTGCCCCGGCTGACCACCCGGGAGGTGGAGCTCGCCGGGGCGACGCTGCCGCCCGGGGCGCTCGTGCTGGCGCTCGTCGCCTCGGCCAACCGCGACGAGCGGCAGTACCCCGAGCCGGACCGGTTCGACCTGCACCGCGGCTCTCACGGAGGGCTCCAGTTCGGGCACGGCATCCACTTCTGCATCGGCGCGGCGCTGGCCCGCATGGAGGCCCGCGCGGCGCTGGAAGCGCTGGTCGCGCGCTTCGCCCGGATCGAGCGCGGCCCCGGGGAGATCGTCTACAACCGCACCCTCACCGTGCGCGGCCCGGTCGCCCTGCCGCTGCGGTTCGTCGCCGGGCCGGCGTGAGGCGCGCGCACGTAACCAGCGCGCGCGAACATCACCAGCGCGCGCGAACGTGACAAACGCGCGCGAACGTGACAAACGCGCAGGGCGCGTCACCCGCGCTCGCCGGCCGCCGCAAAGGGCCCTGCCGCGCCTGCCATCTTGACAGAGGTCGCGCTCGCGCTATCCTCGCCACACCGGTCAGGAACAGGATCCGTCATTCCACCGACCGCCGAGTCATGACGGGCCGCGCAAGCGCCAGGCGACGATAGACGCAAAGACGTCCCCGCGCCGCACAGGCCGGGGATGACGAGGTCGCGCCATGCGAAAGGCGGAAATCGACGCCCTGGTGCGCGCGCATCGGGGCCGTGCCCGTCCCGTCGCCTTCTTTCATGTGCTCCGCCAGCCGGTGCTCGAGCCGGACGATCATGCCTTCTTGTCCGAGCACATCGAGGAGCTCGGGACATCCGATCTCCTGCGCTGGAGGGCGCGGTGCGAGAGCGGCTTCAGCGGGCCGGTGATCCAGCAGCTCGCCCGGCTCGCGATCCGGGATCCGGCGCACTTCCAGCACGAGGTGCTGGGCGTGCCGCGGCTCACGCTCGCCGAGGAGGAGTGGATCGAGCTCTCGGATCTCGTGCGCGGGAAGGTCCCGGCGGCCATCTACGAGCGCGTGCTCGCGCGCTGCCGGCGCGAGCCCGTCCAGTGGGCCTCGGAGTTCGTCTTCTCGCCGAGGGTCTACCGTGGGCTGCCGCCGCTGCTCGACGGCGACGAGCTCGACGGCCTCGGCGCCGAGCGGCCAGCGCTGCGCGACATGCCGGTCGCGAAGATCCTCGCGGCGCGGCGGGCCGGGGCGCTGTCGCTCGACGACGGCGCGCTGGCCGCGCTGGCGATGGAGCGCGCGCGCGGCTCGGACGAGGACTGGAGCGCCGATATCCCCCATTTTCCTGCGGTGCTCCGGGACGCGATCCTCGAGAAGGCGCGGCGGACGCCGCGGGGGTCGGAGCGGGCGAACCTGCTCGTCTGGCTGGAGGCGCACGGCGTGGGGCGGGCCGCGCTGCTCGATGTCGCGCTCGGGTCGATCCGGGCGGGGGGCGACGCGTATCCCATGCTCCCCTGGCTCGTGCGCCAGCTGACGACGCGGGCCGCCTGGGACAAGCACGGTCTGGAGACGCTCTCTGCGCTGATGTCGCGGCGCGCCTTCTCGGAGATAGGCGAGCTCGTGACGCTCGCGTGGAGCGAGGCCGGCCAGGGCGGCAAGGAGGTCTCGCGCGGCTTCCTGGAGGCGATCCAGGTCGCCTTCGCGCTGGTCCTGCTCGGGATGGCGCGCGAGGCGCTCGCGGCGGGCCGCCAGGAGGGCGCGACGGCGGCGCTGTCGGCGCTCGCGTGCCTCGACCCGCCGTCGCGGGTGAGCCGCGCGGTCCACGAGCTCCGGCGGGTCCCGGGCGCGAGCCCGGACGTCGCGGAGCTCATCGCGGTGAACGAGCGGCTCGTGAAGCACAGCGACGCGCGCGACGCCTCCCTGGAGGGGTTCGTGGCCGCGCTCCACGCGATCGCCGACGCGTCCTGCTGAGCGCCGCCGGCGCGGCGCCGCTCGCGGCGGCGGCACAGCGGCTCGCGGCCGGCGGCCCGTGACGTAGCGCGCGGCGCGGGCGCCGGCGGCGCGTGACGTAGCGCGCGCCGCGCTCGACGCGGGGATTCGATGGGGGAGCGGCCGTCGCCTCCCTTCGCCGGCGGGGGCCGACTGCCTTCCTCCCGTCGCGAGGGCCGGCGGTCGCCTTCTCTTCGCATGCGGTGGTCGGCCGCTGCCTTCGCTTCCAATGCGAGCGCGGCCGATCGCCTTCGCTTCCAATGCGGGGACCGGCCTTGCCTCCCCTCGAACGTCGACTCTGGAGGAGCACGCCGATGGCGTTCATCAACTATGCGAGCCGGGAGATCTACTGCAAGATCGTCTATTACGGGCCCGGGCTGTGCGGGAAGACGACGAACCTTCAATACGTGTACGATCGGACGGTGCCGAGCGCCAAGGGGCGGCTCATCTCGCTGAAGACGGAGAGCGATCGCACGCTGTTCTTCGATTTTCTGCCCCTCGATCTCGGGGGCCTGTCGGGCTTCCGGACGCGCCTTCAGCTCTACACCGTGCCGGGCCAGATCTTCTATCGAGCGAGCCGGAAGCTGATCCTGAGGGGGATGGACGGGGTCGTGTTCGTGGCGGACTCGCAGCTCGCCCGGCTCGACGCGAACCTGGAGTCGATGGCCGACCTCTGGGACAACCTCGCCGAGGAGGGCCGCTCGCCCGGGCGGCTGCCGCTCGTGATCCAGTACAACAAGCGGGATCTCGACGGGATCGCCGACGTCGCGGAGCTCCGCGCGCTCCTCAACCCGGGCGGAGCGCCCGAGTTCGAGGCCGCGGCGGCGAGCGGCCGCGGCGTGTTCGACACCCTGCGGGCGATCGCGAAGCTCGCCCTCAAGGAGATGGATCGCGGGCGCCGCTGAGGCCTCCCGCGCGCGGCTGGGCTCGTGCACGAGGGCACGGTGCCGTATCCTCGCGTGGCGTCGAGGCCGGGCACCTGCGCCTCGACCTCCTCGTGTTGCCCCCTCTCCAACCCTCTCGTCGTGGAGGCGAGCCATGCCTGATGACCGTCTCACCGCCGCCGAGCTCCGCGAGATCTGGGCGATCCTGTCTCCCGCGGAGCGCGTCGAGAGCTTCGAGCACACCGACCGGAGCGAGGTCCACAGCTTCTTCCTGAGCCTGTCCGGGCAGGAGCAGGCGGCCCTCCTGCTCGCGATGAGGAGCGGCGAGCGGAGGCTCTGGATGCGGCTCCTCGCGCCCGACGACGCGGCGGACGTGATCCAGCTCGTTCCGCCGCAAGACCGCGCCTCGTTCCTCGAGACGCTCGACGAGCCGACGCGGCGCGAGGTCACGGCGCTCATGGCGTACGCCGAGGACGCGGCGGGCGGCCTGATGAGCCCGCGGTTCGCGCGCCTGCGGCCCGACATGAAGGTCGGCGAGGCCATCCGGTACCTCCAGCGGCAGGCCCAGGAGAAGCTCGAGACGATCTACTACGCGTACGTGCTCGACCAGGAGCAGCGGCTGCTGGGCGTGGTGTCCTTCCGGGACCTCTTCGTCGCGCCGGGCGACAAGCCGGTGTCCGACGTCATGCGCCGGGACGTCGTCTCGGTGCCCGACACGCTGGACCAGGAGGCGGTCGCGCACGTCATCGCGCGCCACGATCTCAACGCGCTCCCGGTCGTCGACGCCGGGGGCCGGATGAAGGGCATCGTGACGGTCGACGACATCGTCGATGTCGTGCAACAGGCGGCCACCGAGGACATCCAGAAGCTCGGCGGCATGGAGGCGCTCGACACGCCGTACATGCAGACCAGCATGCTGGCCATGGTGAAGAAGCGCGCCGGCTGGCTCTCGGCGCTCTTCCTCGGCGAGATGCTCACCGCGAGCGCGATGGGGCATTACGAGGAGGAGATCGCGAGGGCGGTCGTGCTCGCGCTCTTCGTGCCGCTCATCATCTCGAGCGGCGGCAACTCCGGGTCCCAGGCGACGACGCTGATCATCCGCGCGATGGCGCTCGGCGAGGTCACGATCAAGGACTGGTGGCGCATCGTCCGACGCGAGCTCACCGCCGGGCTGTCGCTCGGCGTCATCCTCGCCACGATCGGCCTGGTCCGCATCCTGGTGTGGCAGGCCGTCTTCCACACGTACGGGGAGCACTATCTCGAGGTGGCCGCCACCGTCGCGATCAGCCTGGTCGGCATCGTCACCTGGGGAACGCTCGCGGGCTCGATGCTGCCCTTCGCGATCCGCCGGCTGGGCTTCGACCCGGCCAGCGCCTCCGCGCCGTTCGTCGCGACCCTCGTCGACGTCTCGGGGCTCATCATCTACTTCAACGTCGCGCAGATCGTCCTGCAAGGCACCCTGCTGTGATGCTCGGCGCTTCGATGCGCTCCACGACGAAGGACGGCAAGTGCACCCAGGGCCCGTCGTTGCTGCGCCGGGAGCTCGTCGGCAACGAGCGCGTCGCCTCCCGCGCCGCGCCTCGCGGCGGCGCGACAAAAAAAAATGCGCCCCCGTGTCGATCCGGCCCGCCCCCGTTCGTCGCCCTGCTGAGCGCCGGGGGTACCCCCGGTGACCCCCCGGACGGAGACCCAGTACCAAGGAGGATGTGGACATGCGTTTCATGATCATGCACAGGACCGACGCGCAAACCGAAGCCGGCGCGCTGCCGAGCCCCGAGTTCATCGCCCGTGTGGGGCAGCTGGTGGGGGATCTGGCGAAGACGGGGGTGCTGCGCGCCGGCGAGGGGCTGCGCCCGAGCTCCCAGGGCGTTCGCCTCCAGTTCGCCGGCGGCAAGCGTACCGTCACCCGAGGGCCCTTCGGCGCGGCGAGGGCGGTGCCGGCCGGCTTCGCGATCCTCCGCGTCGCCTCGCTCGACGAGGCGATCGGCTGGGTGTCGCGCTTCGCGGAGCTGATCGGCGACGTGGACATCGACATCCGGCCCGTGACCGAGGCGTGGGATCTCGGCGTGGCGCCGAAGCCCGAAGGGCTCACGACGACGCGGTACATGGCGGTCCACTGCCACGACGCGGCCGACACCGGCGCGCCGCCCGCGCCGAAGCTGGTGGAGGAGATGGGTCGCCTCATCGAGGAGATGACCCGGGCCGGCGTGCTGCTCTCGGCCGAGGGGCTGCAGCCGAGCGCGAAGGGCGCTCGCGTCGCGTCGACCGGCGGCAAGCACAAGGTGACCGACGGGCCGTTCGCCGAGTCCAAGGAGCTGATCGGCGGCTACGTCATCGTCGATGTGCCGTCGCTGGACGCCGCCAAGGACCTGGCGCTCCGCTACGCGGAGGTCGTGGGCACCATCGAGATGGACATCCGCGCGCTGTCCTGACGAACCTCGTCCCGAACGACTCGGACGCGTGCTACGACGCGTGCCTGGGCCCGTGCCTGGAAGACGGCGCGCTCCTGCCGAGCCAGCGCGCGCGGGCCCGCACCGCCGAGCGCCTCTAGCCGCGCCCGCCCCCGCGACCACTGCACATCTGTCCACATGCTGTGGATTTTCTGTGGACAGATCGAGCCCGGCACGCCGCAGCGGCGCGTGAGCTGCGCGGCGCGGGTTCCTCGGAGGAGCCACGGATCCGGAGCCGTGCCCCGGCCGGCAGCGACAAGGATTCTTGTGGAGGAGCTCGCTCGGTTGCCCGCGCCAGGGTCGCGGGGGATGTCGAGAGATCACCGACAAGGTCGGGTTTCGCGGCCCCGCCGCCATCGGGCTTCAGCGGGATCCTGAGGCGTTCTCGTGCGCCGCAAAAACTCCGATCTGCCGAAAGCGCACGTTTTTTTGAGACTCTGATGATTGAGTCCGAGCTGCCGGAGCAACATGGAGGTCGTTCCTTGATCCTCGAACGCCGGCGACTCCGGTCGAATGATCCGCCGGCCCCGGAGAGCGAGGACCTTTCGCGGATCGCCTCGTGCGCCGCGCGTTATGAAAGGATATTTCCATGCGAGCTTGCTTATCTGCAGCAACGGCCACCGCCCTCGTGCTCCTCGGCGCGTGTGTCATGGATGACGCGTACGGGCCTGAAGGAGGGCTCGAGCAACAAGAGGCCTGGGATCAGCCGCTGACAGGCGACGGGCTGACCGCGACGCTGACGTACGCGTCGGACTGGGGGACCGGGTACTGCGCCGACGTCGCGATCCGGAACACGGGAACGGCGGCGACGACCACATGGCGGATCGGCATCGACATGAGCGGCACCACGCTGGCAAACGCCTGGAACGTGGCGACGAGCATGAACGGGTCGCAGCTGATCGCGACGCCCGCCGCCCACAACGCGAGCCTGGCCCCGGGCGCGTCGACGAGCTTCGGCTTCTGCGCCACGGCGAGCGGTCCCACGCAGCGCCCGGTGCTCGCGAGCGTGACGGCAGGCGGATCCGGCAGCACCAGCAGCACCAGCGCCAGCAGCACCAGCAGCAGCAGCAGCGCCAGCAGCACCAGCAGCAGCAGCAGCGCCAGCAGCACCAGCAGCAGCAGCAGCGCCAGCAGCGGCGCAGGCGGCAGCGGCGCCAGCAGTAGCAGCGCCAGCAGTGGCGCAGGTGGCAGCGGCGGCTCCGGGGGCAGCGGCGGCTCCGGGGGCAGCGGCGGATCCGCACCGAGCGGCCACTACCAGATGGAGGACCTCGATCGCGGCGTGGTCGCCGTCAAGGTCTCCAACGGCGTTTACGTCGGGTGGAGGATGTTCGGTTACGAATATGACCCGGCGAACCCGAACGCCATCTCGTACGACGTCTACCGGAACGGCACGCGCATCGCGAACGTCACCAACAGCACAAATTACCTGGATACCGCCGGCACCACCTCCTCGACGTACACCATCCGGGCCGTCGTCGGCGGCGCCGCTCAGGCAGCCTCGCCCGCCGCCGCCACCTGGGGCCAGAACTACCTCCGCATCCCGCTCGAAAAGCCCGCCGGCGGGACGACGCCGTCGAAGTGCGACAACGCGGGCGAGAGCTATTCGTACTCCGCGAACGACGCGAGCGCCGGAGACGTGGACGGCGACGGACAATACGAGATCATCCTGAAGTGGGATCCGTCGAACGCCAAGGACAACTCCCAGGCCGGCTGCACCGGCCCCGTCTACCTCGACGCCTACAAGCTCGACGGGCGGCGGCTGTGGCGCGTCGACCTCGGGAGGAACATCCGGGCAGGCGCGCACTACACGCAGTTCGTGGTGTACGACTTCGACGGCGACGGGAAGGCGGAGGTCGCCGTGAAGACCGCTCCAGGCACGCGCGACGGGACGGGCGCGTACCTGCGCCGAGGGCCCGCCGCCTCCGACGACGACGCGGCGGACCACAGGAACGGCGCGGGGTACGTGCTCAGCGGCCCCGAGTACCTGACCGTGTTCGGCGGGCTCGACGGCGCAGAGCTCGCGACCGTGGCGTTCGACGTGCCCCGCGGGACGGTCTCCTCCTGGGGAGACTCGTACGGCAACCGGGTCGATCGGTTCCTGGCGAGCGCCGGATTCGTGAGCGACCTCGGGAGAGGACAGGAGGCGAGCGGCCGGCCGGCGATCCTGATGGCCCGCGGCTATTACACGCGCGCCACGATCACCGCCTGGAGCTTCCGCGACGGCAGCCTCACCCAGATCTGGAAGGCCGACAGCAACGCGAACACCGCCTACACGGGCCAAGGCGCCCACTCAATGGCGGTGGCCGACGTCGACGCCGACGGCGCGCAGGAGGTGATTTACGGCGCCTCCACGATCGACAGCAACGGCACCCGGAAGTGCTCGACGAACTTCGGGCACGGCGACGCGCTGCACGTCAGCGACTTCATCCCCTCGCGTCCGGGGCTCGAGGTGTTCATGCCGCACGAGGACGGCAGCAAGCCGACCTTCGACATCCACGACGCGAACACGTGCGCGGTCCTCCGGCAGGGGCCGGTCACGGGCGCCGACACCGGTCGCGGCGTGGCGGGCGACGTGCTCGCGAGCAACGCCGGCGCCGAGATGTGGACCAACTCCACGGGAGGGCTCCTGTCCGCCAGCAGCGGGTCGAACGTCGGGAGCCAGCCCGCCTCGGCCAACTTCCTGATCTGGTGGGACGCGGACGAGCTGCGCGAGCTGCAGGACAAGACGTCGATCACCAAGTACGGCGGAGGCTCGCTGCTCAGCTGCAGCCAGTGCGCCTCGAACAACGGCACGAAGTCGACGCCTGCGCTCACGGCCGACCTGCTCGGCGACTGGCGGGAGGAGATCGTGTGGCGCGAATCCAACGACGCCGCGCTGCGGCTGTACACGACGACGAGCGTGACGACGCGTCGGATTTACACGCTGATGCACGATCCGCAGTACCGCATGCAGATCACCTCGGAGCAGACCGCCTACAACCAGCCGCCTCACCCGAGCTTCCATATCGGCGCCGGGATGGCGGCGCCCCCCAGGCCGGACATCCACGTCAGGTGACGCCGACCGCGCACGGCGGGCGGGTCGCCCCGCGCGAGGCCGCGTCGCGGCCTGCCCGCCAGCGCGCGAGGGCGTGAGGTCGAGCGGTCAGGGCGCCGCGCGAGCGACAGGCCGAGAGGAGCCGCGAGGCGCGGGAGCCGCGGGCCGGAGGCGCGGGAGCTGCGGCCGGGATCTCACTTCCGGTACCGCGCGAGCAGCAGGCCGGCGTCCGCGGTGCCGTCGGCGACGAAGCCCGCCATGGTGCGGGCGCCGGTCTCGTTGAAGTGGGTGCCGTCGACCGAGCCGTCCGCCCGGACGAGGAAGAAGTCCTCGCCCGCCGCGACGCACCCGATCGAGTTCAGGTGGGCGAGGGTCTTCTCGTTGAGATCGATGACGGGCACGTCGAGCTCGCCCCCGAGCTCCCGCATGGCCTTGGCATACGCGGCCAAGCCGTTGCCGAAGTCGTGGCTGTCCCCGGTGCACGACCGCCGCGGGGGCGGGGTGACGAGCACCGGGATGGCGTCGCGCGCCTGCGCGCCCGTGATGTACTGCTCGAGGTACGATTTGAAGTCCGTCGCGGGGTCGAGGTAGTAGGGAATCGTGGCGCCGTCGTGCTCGTACGTCGCGGTCTTGTTGCTGTCGTTGGTGCCGAACTGCACCAGCAAGTAATCGCCGCGCTGGATGTCGTCGAGGATGTCGGCGAGGCGCTCCTCGTCGATGAACCGGCGCGCGGTGCGGCCGCCGATGGCCCGGTTCTCGATGTGCACCCGCGCGTCGAAGAACTCTCCCAGCATCTGGCCCCAGCCCGCCTGATGAATGGGGCTGTTCACGTAGGTCTGAACGGTCGAGTCGCCGGCGATGTAGACCGAGACGTCCGGCAGCGCGGCGCTCCCGCCGCCGCCTTCAGCGCCGCCCGAGGCGCTCGTGGGCCCACCGGTAGCGGCGCCGCCGCCCGAGCCCCCGGCACCCGAGCCGCCGGCGCCCGTGACGCTGGCGCCCGTGACGCTGGCGCCCGAGCCGCCGGCGCCCGTGACGCTGGCGCCCGTGACGCTGCTCGCGTCGCCGGCGCCGCTGCCGCTCTGCGCGGGGGGCGGGTCGTCGGCGCCGGCTGGATCGCAACCGCCGGACGCGCCGGCGACGAGAAGAAGAGGAAGCACGACGGTCGGGAAGAGGGGGCGAGTTCGCATGACAAGCTCCTGCGGGAAAACAACGGATGGAGGAAGCGCGCCTCGGTGCGGGCGGCGGGGAGGCTGAGGGGGTAGCCGCCCGACGACGGATGCGCAGCGAGGAGGCGATCGAGGGGCGAGGCTCGGGACGAGGTGGGCGGTGAGAGGCAGGGTCGCATGGTCGAGATGGTGCGAAGCGCCGCACAGGCACCGCCGTGCTCTCCACGTGGGCCGAAACGGGCGGGATCAATCACGGGTAGGCCGGACGTCTTGTGAGAACCGAACCTGTTTCACCAGGGTGCAAAATTGAACATTTGTGGCGTCACGGATCTCAACCCCGGTCGGGTCGGTCGCGCAAACCCCAACCACGGTCAGCTCGCCCGGCTCGCCCGCCGGCGTGAGCGGCCGTCAGAGCTCGACGCCGAGAATCACGCCTGGCCGCAGCCGGTAGCGCGCAAGGACCGTCTCGGTCCCCTGATCAAGCGACAGGTCGTAGCGAACGCGCGCGGGATCGAGCTCGACGAAGAGCTCCGTGAACACCCGGAGATCCCGGCTCAGCGGCAGCTTCGCCACCGGGCCGGCCACCAGCACGAGCGCGTTCGACGCGCTCGCCTCCGCAGGCACGAACCCCGACGTCCCCGCGCTGCCCGGCCTCGGCGCCGCGCTCACATGATCGACGCCCGCGCCGAGCCGCACCCCGAGCTCGATCGGCATCACGCCCATCGCCATCGGGTAGAGCCAGCAGACGTCCGCCCGGAGCGTGATCGTGCGGAGATCGAGGCCGATGCGCGGCTCCTCGTAACGGCGCTCGAACTGGTACTGAAAGCGCGCGTCCAGGGCGACCCGGTGTCGACCCCAGCCCCCGCCGAGCGCCACGCGCCCCCCGGGACCGTGCGTCAGACCCACCTCGGCGGAGTGCGCCGTCACCCCGTAGAACACCCCGAGCTCCAGGGCGCGCCGCGGCGCCGGCGGCGCCGCCGCGGGGGCCGACGTCTCGGCGGGAACCTCGGGAGGCGCCGCCTGGCGGAGGATGAGCGCGCGCGCCTGCTCCCGATCCAGCGAGGCGCGCGCATCCACCCGCAGCGACCGCAGCGACAGCTCCACGACCTGCGCCACGGACTCGCGATCGAGCTCGTCGAGGCGGCCCGAGAGCTCGATCGAGCGCACCAGGAAGCGATCGGCCACGGGATCCGTGAAGTAGAGCGCCGCGCGGCGCGGATCGCTCACGTCGATCCAGCACGAGAGGGTCACGCCGGACGAGGCTCGCGTCGCGAAGAGCGCCGTCGCGTCGAACCGCGGCGCGATCCGAAAGCGGACCGCGAACGCGGAGAGCGCCTGGGATTCGAGCGCCGTCCGGATCGCGCCGAGGTGGTCCGCAGCGCCCGTGAGCACGATCTCCACGACCGCCGCTCCGGACACCGCCGCTCCGGACACCGCCGCTCCGGGCGATCCGGACGCCGCCGCCGTCCCGTCGCGCGCCAGGGCGCTCGCCGAGGAGAGCGCCGCGGCCGCGGCGACCGCGAGACAGCACGCCCCGCGCTGCGCGAGCGCCCGCCGCGTGATCACCCTCCGAGCTCGGCGAGACGGCGGCGGGCGTGCTCGACGTACGGCGAGCCCGGGTGCTCCCGGAGCAGGCGCCGCCAGTTCTGGGCCTCGTCGGCGGAGCGGCCGAGCGCCCGCAAGGCGCGCCCGCGGCCGTAGAGCGCCTCGACCGAGAGCGGCCGCGAGCCGGCCACGCCGAGGTACCGGTCGAACTGCGCGAGCGCCGCCGCGGGCGCGCCGGTGTTGAGGAGCAGGCTGCCCAGCGACACGAACGAGAGCGTGGCCTCCGGCGACGTCGCGAAGCTCTTCTGGAGCGCGCGATAGAGCTCGATGGCGCGCTGGGAGCTCCCGGCGCGCCGCGCGTCGTTGGCCTCCCGGAAGAGCTGCTCCGCCGTCGCCGCGGCGGAGGACGGCGCTGCCGCGCTCGGCCCCCGCGCCGCGTCGCGCGGCCTCGGACCAGGCGCCGCGACCTCCGGCAGCGCCGCCGGCGGCGTGGAGGGCGCCGGCGCGCTCGACGCCGCCGGCCGCGCGACGGCCGCCGCGCGCTCGCCCGCAGGCGGAGCGGCCTCGGGGAGCGCCGCCGCGCGCGGACGGGACACCGCCGCGCGCACCGCGGGCTCGATCGCGCGGGCGCTCGGCCGCGGCGCCGCCTCCGGGCGCGGACCGACGAGCGCCGTGGCGGCGACGGCCACGCCGCAGGCGAGCACGGCCGCCGCGGCGCAGAGCCAGACGCTGCGCCGCCAACCGGCCCCGCGCCGCCCCGCGAGGCCGCCTCCCGGCCGCGCATCGTCGTCTCCGCGCCGGACATCGTTGTCGGGGCGCACATCCGCGCTCGCGCGCCACACCGCCGCGCCCTCGCGGCCCACGCCCGCGGGCCACACCGCCGCGCCCTCGCGCCGCAGATCGATCGCGACCCCGCCGATCGCGGCGTTCGCGATGCGCGCGAGCAGCTCCGCGTCCCCGGGCTCCGCCGCGCCCACGGCGTCGAAATCCTGCGCGATCTCCCAGGTGATCCGGCACGACTCGCAGGAGCCGAGGTGGGCGTCGAAGGCGAGCCGGTCGGGCTCGGTCGCGACGCCGCGGCGCACCCGCGTGAGGAGCTCGCTCCGGCAGTCCGCGCTCATGGTTCCCTCCCGCGGAAGAGCTCGGCCAGCTTCGCGTTGTTGGCGAGCGCGCGCCGCAGCGCCTCCTTGCCGAGCCGGAGGCGGCTCCACACCGTGTTCGGAGACACGCGGCCCAGCGCCGCGATCTCATCGACCGTGTAGCCGAGCACGAAGTGAAGGGCGAGCGCCTCCGCGGTCGACTCCGGCATCCTGTCGAGCACCTCGAGCACCATCTCGCGCCGCCGGTTGGAGACCGTCTCGGCGAACGGCGACGCGCCGCGCTCGTCGGGCGCGACCTCGATCGGCGCGTCCGGCTCGTCGAAGCGCTCGCGCACGCGGAGGCGCCGGCGCGCGCCGAGCGCGGTCATCACGGCGATGCGGCTCGCGAAATGGAGCACGGTGCACTCGGCGCGGAAGGAGGGCAGGGCCTGGAGCAGCGCGAGCACGGCCTCCTGGGTTACATCCTCGACGTCGGGGTGATGAGGGCCGAGCACCTTCCTCACGCTCCTCAGCATGGCGCCGCCGAGCTCGGTGATGAGCGTGCGGATGGCCGCGGGGTCGCGCGCCGCCGCGGCCCGAGCGAGCCCGAGCAGGTCGTCCGCCCGCGGAGGTGCTCCCTCCGGCGTCGTGAGGAGATCGGTCGCGGGCTTTCGCACGTTGAAGACAATGCACGAGGCCGGAACACCGGGTCAAGGCGCACCGAGAGCGCCGGAGCCCAGCAGTCCGGCGGTGGCGCTCGGGAGCTGCTTGGGGCGAGCGGCGCGCGGGGGCTGCACACGGCCTTGCTGCCCACCCTCACTCGCAGGGCGGAGACGGGATATCGGCGCTGGCGGCGGGCAGGGCACCGACGTTGGGAGTCCCACCGCTGCTCCAGGCAAACCGCCGTGCTCGCGTGGTGAACGCGGCGCGCACGTCACGGCCCTCCGGAGCGCGGCCAACCGTCGCTGTCCCATACCAGCTCGGAGATCCGCAGCGTGGGGGCGCCGTTCGCCTGGACGTCGTAAGCGTGATAGAGGTTGTAGGCCCGGCCGCCCTCGAACATGACCGCGTTGTGTCCGGGCCCCCGCCATCGGGAGTCGCCTTGGACGAGGAGGGTGCCGCCGCCGGACCTCATCTCCCTGCCCTCCTTGTCCACGTACGGTCCGGTGATGCTCGGCGAGCGGCCGACGGCGATCTTGTAGGTGCTGTCCGTCCCGCGGCAGCACGCGTCGAACGAGACGAACAGGTAATAGAATCCGCAGCGCCGGACGATGAACGGCGCCTCGATGGCCCCGCCGGCGTCGGGGCGCGAGGCGAGCGCGTGGAGCTCCGCGTCGGCCCGCTCCCCCGACGGGGTGAGCTTCACCATCTTGATACCGCTCCAGAAGCTCCCGAACACGAGCCACGGCGTCCCGTCCTCATCGATGGCGACGTTGGGGTCGATCGCGTTCCAGTCGTCGCGCGCCCCGTCGTTCGAGCAGATGGCGGCGCCGCGGTCCGCCCAGGGCTCTCGGGTGTCGAGCGACACCTTGGTCGCGTGCCCGATGCACGACTTGTTGCTGCCGAACGTGGAGGCGGAGTAATACAGATGGTAGGTGTCCCCGAAGCGGGAGATATCGGGCGCCCAGAGGTGGTCCACGCCTGGCACCTTGCCGGCCAGCCAGGCGGGCTTCGCGTCGAACACCCGGCCGGTATCCTGCCAGTCGATGAGGTTCGAGGAGACCTTCATGGGGAGCCGGTCCCCCGTCTGGAACAGGTGATATCGGTCGCCGGCCTTGATGACCACCGGATCGTGGGTCCCCAGGTTTCCGGACAGACGCAGCGCCTCGGGCGGGCTCGCCGGGTCGAGGATCGCCTCTGCGCACCGGTCGCCGACCTCTCCGCCGCCGGTCCCCCCAACGCCGCCGGTCCCCCCCGCGCCGCCGGTCCCGCCCGCGCCACCGGCGCCGCCCACGCCGGCCGTGGCGCCGGCGTCACCTCCCGCGCCGCTGCTCGACGTGGCGGAAGCGGCCGTCGAGGAGGTGGCGGCGCCGGCGGTGCCGCTGTCCTGACCACCGGCGCCGGCCCCCGGTCCCGGCGACTCCGAGCTGCAATGGAGCGACGCGACGACGCTGAGCAGGCCCCACGCGCGCGCAGACACCCGTCGACACAGAAATCGGCAAAGCATGAAGCGCATCTGAGACTCCTGAAGCTCCCCTGACCGATCGTTCATCGACGGACCGCCCGCGGGCGGTCGACGCATGGACTTCGCGTGCTCCCCCGCGGCCCCACCGCGCTCCGGCGGAGCGACGGTGGGACAGGCTCCCTGCCCTGTCCTCGAACGTCATCGGGAACCTGTCCTTCCTCGTTTTCCACGTGGATCCGAGCGCCCGCAATCAATCACGGGTCGCTCGACTTTCTCGCGGTCAGCTCAGATCATTTTGTTACAGCAGCAAACTTGCACCGAGAAAGGACACCACGGCTCCACGGTCGCACACGTGTCACCCGGAGGGGTCGCCTGTGCGGGCGGCTCCTCCAGCGCCGCCCGCGTGCGCCGCGATCGCTACGGGGCCATCGCCGCGATGCGCGGGGCCTGAGCTTGCGGGGTCATGGCGCGACGCGGTGGGCTTCGTAGATATCGGCCACGCTGGTCCGTGTCGACGCGAAGAACAGGACGGAGCCGTCCGGTGAGAGGTGCGGATCTGTGTCGCGCTCCCCGGGGAGGTTCACCGGTTCCTCGAGCGGCGCTGCCTCCTCGAACGCCGCTTCGGCGCTCGCCCGTCGTGCCCAGAACAGGTCTCCCCCTCCCTGGCGGCTCGATCGGAACAGGATCTGCTTGCCGTCGTCGAACAGGAACGGGCCGCCCTCGTCGCCTGGGCCGTCCAGCCCGGCGAGCGGGGCGAGCGCGCTCCAGTCGTCCTCCGGGCGTTCGCGCGACGCGATCGCGAGGTACGTCTCCGCGTCCGCGGGCGTGACGCCGGTCACGACGTGGAGCCCTGCGGGATCGACGTGAGGGCCCATCACCGTGGCGCCCTCGACGGCGAGGGCGTCCACGTGCACCGGCGTTCCCCACGGGTCGTCCCGGCTGGCGCGCTCGGCGAGCCAGATGCCCTGCGGCTCGCGCGCGCTGTAGAACCAGATCCGGAGCCCATCCCCGGAGACGCAGGGGGTATCCTCGACGCTCTCGGCCAGGTTGATGTTCTCCACGGCGCGCGGCGCGTCCCAGGGCGAGCCCACCCCTGCCCGCCGCGACGTCCAGATGTCCCGGCTCCCCTCGCGATCGGACATGAAATAGATCTCGAGCAGATCGTCCGTGAGGGTCGGGTCCTCTTCCCTTGCGCTGCTGTTGATCTCCGTCACCGCCGTCGGCGCCTCGAACCTCGGCCGCTCTGGCGCGCCCGCGCCGCCTCCACCCTGCCCCGGCGAGAGCGCGCCGATCACGACGTGCTGGTCCTCGCACCCCGCCCCCCCGATCGCGAGCCACAGCCCCGCCGCCCCCGCCATCCCTCGAAACCGGCTCATCGATCTCCGCTCACGACCAGAACCCCGCTCTTCCCCGTACTCCCCCCCTCACCATGGAAGGCCCCGTGAGGGGGAGCTCGTCGCGCGGAGGCTCACCCGATCCCCGCCTCGCTCGGCGGCACGACGGCCTTGTCGTCCGCCGCCTGGAGGGGCACATGGGGGAACCACAGCGCCACCACGAAGCCGACCAGGCCCATGGCCGCGATGATCCAGAACACCGTCGTGATGCCCGACGTGAGCGCCTCCCCGAGGTGCTGCACGATCGACGGATCGAGGTCCCGCGCCCCCTCTGCCGTGAGGAGCCGGCTCGCCGCGTCCGCGGGGATGGTCGGGTCCTTCGCGAGCTGGGCCGTGAGCACGCCGCCCATGACGCCGACCGCCACCACGCCGCCGAGCAGCCGGGAGAACATCGTGCTCGCCGTGGCGATGCCGCGCTGATCCCAGGCGACGCTGCTCTGCACCGCGATGAGCAGCGCGACGTTCGACAGCCCCATGCCCACGCCGAAGACCAGCGTCGTCGCGCGGAGCATCAGCGGCGTGTCGTGCGCCCCGCCGAGCGCGAGCGCGAGCCCCGCCGCCGCGGTGAAGCCGAGGCCGGCCCAGATGAGCGGGCGGAACCCGACGCGCGGGATGAGCCGCCCGCCGATCGCGCTCGCCACCGGCCAGCCGATCAGCATCGGCGCGATCGCGCTCCCGGCCTCCGTCGGCGTGCCGTGGAGCACGCCCTGCACGAAGAGCGGCACGAACGTGATGGTGCCCATCATCGCGCCGCCCAGGATCGCGCCGGCCACGTTGGAGGTGAGCATCACCGGCCGCCGGAAGAGCGGCAGCGGGATCATCGGCTCGGGGGCCCGGCGCTCGACGGCGAAGAACACGGCGAACAGCGCCACCGCCGCGATCGAGGCGAACAGGGTCGTCCCCCCGCCGAGCCGCCCCGTGGCGAGGAGCAGCGCGACCACGCCGGCGGACAGCAGCGCCGCGCCCAGGAAATCGAGCGCGTGTGGCCGCTTGTCGATCCGCTCGTGGAACGCGCTCGCCACGAGCGCGACGGACGCGACGCCGAACGGGATGTTCATGTAGAAGACCCAGCGCCACGAGAAGTAGTGCACGATGAGCCCCCCCACCATCGGGCCGATGATGCCGAACAGCCCCCAGGCGGCCCCGAAGACGCCCTGGATGCGGGCGCGCTCGTTGAGATCGAAGATGTCGCCCGAGATGGTCATCGCCATCGGCTGCATCGCCCCGGCGCCGGCCCCCTGGAGCGCGCGGAAGGCGATGAGCTGCGGCATCGACCGCGCCGCGCCGCTCGCGATCGAGCCGATCAGGAACACGGCGATGCCGAACAGCATCACCGGCTTGCGGCCATAGATGTCCGAGAGCTTGCCGCAGATGGGCACCAGCACCGACGAGGTGAGCAGGTAGGCGGTGGTGACCCAGGCGTACTGGTGAATGCCGCCGAGATCGCCGATCACGGTGGGCATCGCGGTGGCCACCACCGTCGATTCGAGGGCGGCCATGGCGAGGGACAGGATCAGCCCGACGACGGTGAGGGCACGGTGGGTCTTGCGTTCTGAAGCCATGCAGGTGGTTGGGGATGTGGTGTGGACGAGCCGGCGCGGCAAGCGTGACACCGCGCGGCGCCGCTCGTCGAGCCGCAGGGCGCGGGTTGCGCGGCGTCCGCGCAGGCGACGGCGGCGCGCCCCGCGCAGCGCGCCCGCCCGCCTACGCCGGCATCCGCAGCGCTCGCCGCATCGCGGCCGTGATCTTCTGCCGGACCTCCCCGTAGCCGGCCCACGGGTCTTCCCGCAACGACGCCAGGCGCTCGGGCAGGCTCCTGAGCGTGAATCGGTCCGAGCGCATCTCGGGGCCGAGCTCGTCCCAGGAGAGCGGCGCCGACACCGGCGCCCCCGGCCGGGCGCGCGTCGAGTACGCGGCCACCGACGTCGCGCCCCTCGTGTTGCGCAGGTAGTCGATGAAGATCTTCCCCTTCCGCTGCGCCTTCGAGACCGCGATCGTGTACCCCTCCGGATCGCGCCGCGCGATGTCCCCCGCCAGCGCCTTCGTGAACGCGAGGCACTCGTCCCACCCGCTCGAAGGCGTGAGGGGCACCACGATGTGGAACCCCTTCCCGCCCGTCGTCTTCACGAAGCTCTCGAGGCCGAGCTCGGCGAGGCGATCCCTGAGCAGGAAGGCGGCCGCGATCACGCGCTCCCAGGCCACCGAGGGATCCGGGTCGAGGTCGAACACCACCCGATCCGGCTTCTCCAGCCGCGATGTCGTCGAGTTCCACGTGTGGATCTCCAGGATCCCCATCTGCGCGAGCGACACCAGCGCTTCGGGCAAGTCCGCGACGAGGTACTCGCCCGCCTTCGTCTTCTCCTGGATCGTCACGCGCCGGAGCGCGGACGGCCCCCACACCTTCGCGTGCTTCATGTAGACGCACTCGCTCTCCGTGCCCTCCGGACAGCGCACCAGCGTGAGCGGCCTGCCCTTCACCTGCGGCACCATCCAGCCGGCGACCGACTCGTAGTAAAGCGCGAGCTCGCGCTTCGTGATCCCCTGCGCCGGGTACAGCACCCGGTCCGGGTGCGACAGGCGCACCCCCGCGACCGAGACGCCGTCGCCGTCCTCCGCGTCCCGCGCCTGCCGCGAGCGCGCCCCGGCGCTCTTCCTGGGCGCCGCGCGCTTGTTCGCGCCCCGCGCCGCGCGCTCGCTCGCCCTGGGCGCCGCGCGCTCGCTCGCCCTGGGCGCCGCCGCTTTCCCCTTCTTCCCCTTCTCCCCGGCCGGCGCGCTGCTGCACGACACGCGGACCCAGCCCGGACCGCGGCCGGGCACGTAGGGCGCGTCGATCCGCTTGGACACGATCCCCTTCAGCGACAGCTGGCACCCCTTCTGGACGACCTCCTCCCACGACCCCTCGACGTGATCGCCGTAGCGCAGGGCGCCCCCGCCCTTGCTCGTGTCGCGGAGCAGCCGCTCCAGCGCCTGCTTCCGCGCCGAGAGCGGCGACGCCATGAGATCGTGGCCCTCCAGGTACAGGAGATCGAAGACGAAGTAGACGACCTCGCCCTCCCGGGGCGCGGCCTTCGCGCCGGACGGCGGCGGGGCCGTGGTGCCGTCGCGCCGGAGCACCGCCACCTCGCCGTCGAGCAGCGCGCTCCTCAGCCCGAGCCCCGCGATCGCCGCGGCGATGTGCTCGAAACGGCCCTTCTGCTCCTTCCCCTTCTCGTCCACGAGCCGCACGCGCCCGTCCTCGACCCGGGCCATGATCCGGCAGCCGTCGATCTGGATCTCGTGCAGCCACCCCTCGCCCTCCGGCGCCCCCCTCGGCTTGCCCTTCGCCTTGCTCGCCGGGAGCCGCTCGGGCAGCTGCGGCCGCACCTTCTGCGGCATCGCCGCCTCGCGCGCGCCCTCCACCCGCCCCGCGACGCGCGCCCAGCCTCCCGCCCCCCGCGCCCTGCGCCCGCCGGCCGCCGCCTTCTCGTTCTTGTTCTCCTTCTCGGCCCGGTTCGAGTGCCACACCCGGTCCTTGGCCGCGGCGATCTCGTCGAGCTGCCGCCCGCTCGCCACGCTCTCGGGCCGGGCGTCCACGACGCTGTACTCCTCCGTGGCGCGCGCCTCCGCGTCGTTCTCCTTGATGAGCAGCCAGCTCCTCCCCTCGTCGTCATCCCGCCCGCGGGTCTTCACGAGGGTGAAGCCGCCGCGGAGCTTCTCACCCCGCAGGAGGAACTTCAGCTTTCCGGCGTGATATCCCTTGTGCGGGTTCTCGAGCGGCACCCACGTGCCCCGGTCCCACAGCAGCACTGTCCCGCCCCCGTACTGCCCTCGCGGGATGATGCCCTCGAAGTCGCCGTACTCGAGCGGGTGATCCTCGGTGTGCATCGCGAGCCGCTTGACCTCGGGGTCGAGGCTCGGCCCCTTCGGCACCGACCAGCTCTTGAGGACGCCCTCGAGCTCGAGGCGGAAATCGTAATGCAGGTGCGAGGCGGCGTGCTTCTGGATGAGGAAGGTCCGCTCCTCGCCCTCGGCGGACGCGGCGGTGGCCTCTTGTCCCCGCGGCTCGGGTGTGATGGAGAAGTCGCGTTTGCGCCAGTACTCGCGCAGTCCCATGAGCTAGGATTAGCAGAGGGCAGCACTCGCTGCAGCCGAGCTGCTGAGCACGCCTGGGCCGGGCTCCGGCCACGCCCTCGAGACACGCATTCGCGTTGCTGACGGAGAAAACAAGGAGCATGTCCGGAATGGAACCCCCCTCGAAGGAGGGTAGGTTGATGGCGACCCTCGAGCGTTTGCTCGAGCTCCCCGCGGCCGACCTCCGGCAGTCGCTGAACCAGGCGAGTGAGCTCCTCGGGAGCGCGCTCGACGCCGACAAGATCGACATCTTCCTCTTCGATCCGAGCAGGAAGACGCTGTGCGCCGCCGGGACGAGCAACACGCCGATGGGGCGGCTCCAGCAGTCGCTCGGCCTCGATGTCCAGGCGGTGGCCAACGGCGGCTCGATCGTCCAGGTCTTCACGACGGGCGAGCCCTACATCACCGGGCACGCAGACCAGACGCCCGGCGAGCTCCCGGGCGTGGTCCACGATCTCGGGGTCCGGTCGCACATCGCGGTCCCGCTCGTCATCGAGGGCGAGCGGCGAGGGATCGTCTCCGCGCAGTCCGCCCGGCCGGAGTTCTTCTCCGACGGAGATCTCCGCTTCCTGAGCGCGGTGTCGCACTGGATCGGCGCCCTGACGCACCGGGCGGAGCTGGTCGAGCAGGTCACCACGGCCGCCGTCGCGCAGGGCCGGCGTCAGGTCGCCGAGGAGCTGATCACGGTGCTGGCGCACGATCTGCGGAACCACCTCGGCCCGCTCATGAACCGCCTCGATCTGCTCCACCGGCGCGCCGAGCTCGCCGGCCGAGACGACGACCTGCGCGACCTCGACCGGGCGAGCGACGCGGTCGAGCGGCTCGGCCAGCTCGTCTCGGACCTGCTGGACGTCGGGCGCCTCGAGCAGGGGCTCTTCGAGATCGCGCCGGAGCCCGTCGATCTGGTGGCGCTGGCGCAGGACACCGCGAGGGCGCTCGGCTCCCCGAGCGTCGAGGTCCGCGTCGAGGGCCCGCCGGAGCTCGTCGTCGTGGCGGACAAGGCGCGCCTCCGGCAGGCGCTGGACAACCTCGTCAGCAACGCGGTCAAGCACTCGCCCAGAGGAAAGTGGGTCCTCATCAAGCTCAGCAGCGATCTGCGCGAGGGAAAGGAGCGCGCCCACATCGATGTGGTCGATCACGGCTCCGGCGTGCCGCCGGAGCTCCTCCCCAGGATCTTCGACCGCTTCGTCACCGGCGGGAAGGCGCCGGGGATCGGCCTCGGGCTCTACCTGGCCAGCCGGATCGCCGCCGCCCACGGGGCCACGCTGACGGTGAACTCCCCCCTCGGCGAAGGCGCGACGTTCCGGCTCAGCTTGCCCGTGAGCGGACCGCCGGATCACGCGAGAGACGCGTGACCGGGAGGCGAAGGCTGCCGGGCATCCCCCGCCCCGCTGGAGCTCGGCTCGGGCGCCTCGCCGCCTAGGCCGCGTCGCGGCGCATGGCGGCGCTCTTCGCCCCGGCGCGCAGCCCGATGTCCTTCATGATGCGCGCCGCGAGGCCGGGCGCGATCCGCTGGAGCACGAGCAGGCTGCGGTTGGACGCGCCCGCGAGGAAGCTGCGCCGCTCCCGGCGGAGCGTCTCGACGAGCTGCTCTGCGACCCACTCGGGCGCGAAGATCTGCGGCCCTTCCAGCGGCCAGTCGTTGCCGGCGGCGGTGCTCGTGTGCGGGGGAGCGAACACGGTCACCCGGACGCCGCGCCCCTCGAGCTCGCCGCGCAGCGACTCGGAGAACGCGACGACCGCGGCCTTCGCCGCGGAGTACGCCGCCGCGGCCGGCATGGGCACCCACGCCACCGTCGAGGCGATGTTCACGACCGTGCCCGAGCCCTGCGCCAGCATCGCCGGCAGGACCGCCCGCGTGACGCGCTCCATCCCGAACACGTGCACGTCGAACATCGCGCGCGTGAACGCCCCGTCCGTCGACTCCCAGAGGGACATCTTGCCGCCGTTGCCGGCGTTGTTGATGACGACATCGATCCGGCCGAGCCGCTCCAGGATCGACGCCACCGCCGCCCCGACCGACGCGTCGGAGGTGACATCCATCTCGACGGCCATGGCGCTCCCCCCGTCGCGGGCGATGCGATCGGCCTCCGCCGACAGCCTGGCCAGCGACCGCGCGGCCAGGACCACGCGCGCGCCCTCGCGGGCGAGCGCCCTCGCGCTCGCGAGCCCGATGCCCGAGGAAGCGCCCGTCACAATGATCACTTTGCCCTTCGGTTCCATCTCCTCTGTCCTCCTCGCTCCGCCGAGAGCTCGCCGCGGGCGCGCTCGATCCACCCGAGCTCCGCGTCGCACCACGCGAGCCCGTGCTCGATGCTCAGCCGCCACAGGTCGCGCTCGCGCGAGGATCGCGCGAGCGCGAAGATCCGCGGGTCCCCCAGCCTCCCCTCGTAATCGTCCTTCGTCGCCTCGAGCTCCCGGGCGTACCTCGCCAGGAGGTCGTCGAGCTTCTTCGGCGGCACCTGCGCCGCGAACACCAGCTTGAGCAACAGCGGGTGCCGCAGCACCAGCGGCTCGAGCGGCTCCTCGAGCCACACCTTGAGCGCCGCGCGGCCGGGCTCCGTGAGCGAGTACACCTTCCGGTCGGGCTTGCCGTCCCCGGGCATCGTCGTGACCTCGACGAGCCCTTCGCGCTCCATCGCGTGCAGCTCCCGGTAAATCTGGCTCTGGGTCACGGACCAGAACGACCGCACCGACCCGTCGAACCGCTGTTTCAGCGTGTAGCCGCTCGTCGGCTCGAGCGAGAGGAAGCCCAGGAGGGCGCCGCGGAGTGACATGACACACCCAAAATAAGACACAAGTGTCATATGTGCAATGTGATTTATGGCCGCGCCGGCCGCCCGGAGCGGCCGCGCCGCCGTGCGGTGGCGGCCGGCGCGGGCTCGGCTACACCGCGCGGATGCTCCGCCGACTCCTCGCCTGGCTCGGTCGCGCGCCCGCGCCCCGCGCGCCCGCGCCCCCCGACCTCGACGGCGTCGCCGGCCCGCTCGACCCGCCCGAGCCCGAGCCGCCCGGCCCCGACGACGTCGTGGTCATGCCGATCGAGGACGCGATCGACCTGCACACGTTCGCCCCGCGCGACGTCGCCTCGGTCGTCGAGGAGTACCTCCACGAGGCGCAGCGGCGCGGCTTCCGCGAGGTGCGCGTCATCCACGGTCGCGGCAAGGGCGTGCAGCGCCGCGTCGTGCGGGGCGTCCTCGCGCGCCACCCCGCGGTCGAGGGCTTCCGCGACGCCCCGGCCTCGCGCGGCGGGTGGGGCGCGACCGTCGTGTGGCTCAAGGCCGCGGGCAGCGACGCCGCGCCGTGAGCCGGCCGCAGGGCCACCTGGAACGGCCAGAGGCTCCCGCGTTAAGATGGCGCGCATGTCGCGTCCCCCCGCCACGCCCGACGACCCGAGCCCGACCAGCATCGCGGCCGCCACCGAGCCCCGCATGAAGGCCGAGGTGCTCGCGGTGCCCCGCCTCGAGCTCTGCGTCGAGCGCGAGGCGGGCAAGCCCGCGAGCCGGACGATGGTGCTCGACGGCGACTTCATCCGCATCGGCTCCCACCAGAGCAACGATCTCGTCCTCGCCGATCGCGCCGTCTCGCGCTTCCACTGCATCCTCGAGCGCGTGAAGACGACGTTCCGGCTCACGGACGTCGGCTCGCTGAACGGGACCTACCTCGGGGGCGTCCGCGTGCGGGACGCCGACGCCCTCCTGCCCGAGTGCCGCATCGAGCTCGGCGAGTCGGTCGTGCGCATCCGCGACGCCGCCGCCGTCGCCGAGACCGAGCTCGCGCGCGCCGTCAGCTTCGGCGCGCTCCAGGGCGTGTCGGTCCCCATGCGGCGCCTCTTCCCCGTCCTCGAGCGCGTGGCGAAGAGCGCGCCCGACGTGCTCATCGAGGGCGAGAACGGCACGGGCAAGGAGGTCATCGCCACCGAGCTCGTCCAGCGCGGCGCCCGCGCCCACAAGCCGCTCGTCATCGTCGACTGCGGCGCCATCTCGCCGAGCCTCATCGAGAGCGAGCTGTTCGGCCACGTGCGCGGCTCCTTCACGGGCGCCTCGCGCGACCGCGCCGGCGCCTTCGAGGAGGCCGACGGCGGCACCGTCTTCCTCGACGAGATCGGCGAGCTGCCGCTGGAGATGCAGCCCAAGCTGCTCCGCGCCCTCGCCTCGCGCGAGGTGCGCAGGCTCGGCGAGAGCCGGGTGCGCAAGGTCGATATCCGGGTGATCGCCGCCACGAACCGGCGCCTCGAGCGCGAGGTGAACAGCGGCCGATTCCGCGAGGACCTCTATTACCGCCTCTCGGTGCTCACCGTGCGCGTCCCGCCGCTCCGGGAGCGCAAAGAGGACATCGGCCTCCTCGTCCACTGCTTTCTGAACGAGCTCGGCGCCGTCGACAAGGTGCACCTCTTTCCGCCCGACGTCATCGAGGACATGAAGCGCTACGACTGGCCCGGCAACGTGCGAGAGCTGAGGAACTACGTCGAGCGCCGCGTGGTGCTCGGCGAGGGCGCCGCCATGGGGGCGGCGGCGCCGTCCGAACGGAGCTCCGCGCCCCCGGGCTCCGGGCCGCCGGGCTCCGGGTCCCAGGGCGCCGCGCCGCCGAGCGGCGCGCACGACCTGCCCGCCGCGAACATCGAGATGCCCTTCAAGGAGGCGAAGGAGGCCATCATCGACAGGTTCGAGCGGGACTACCTCGCCGCCCTGCTCGAGTGGTCGAACGGCAACGTGAGCCGCGCCGCGCGCAAGGCGGGACTCGACCGGATGTACCTCCACCGCCTCCTCCAGCGCCACGGGCTGCGCCGCGCCGCCGCCCTCGACTGAGCGGCGCCGCCCCCTCGGGCCGTGCGCGGCCGCGCGCGATCTTTGCACCCGTCCCCGCGATAGGAGAGGGCGCCGCCGCCTCGCCCATGTCACAGTCGCGGCGCAATGGCGCGACCCGTCCGTGTGCGTAACCTCGCAAGATCCCTAAATATTTCTGAAACAGAGATGCTCGTCTGGCTCGCGGAGAACGCGCCCGCGGCGGACGTCCGGCACCCGGCGGACTTCCTCCCCGCGGAGATCGCGGAGCGCGCGCAGGAGGCGCTCGCCCGGTCGCCGGAGCCCCCGCCGGCGCAGGAGCCGGTCGAGCGCCGCTGCGCCGACTGCATGAAGCTCCCCGCGAAGGCGGGGATCCGCGCGGTGGAGATCGGGACCGACGCAGTTTGCGACATGTGCGGCAGCTCTGCGAACAAGCGGGCGGCGCTCGCGATGATCGAGGCGTTCCGCGCGCGGGGGCTCCGGCGGCTGCTCGTGGTCGGCGGGGGGCCGGGCACGGCCGAGGACCTGCGGCGGCTGCTCGCGGGCGAGGTCGACATCCGCATCGTGGACGGCGAAGGGCACCGCAACGCGGCGAAGGCCGACGCCGATCTCCGCTGGGCCGACGTCGTCGCGGTCTGGAGCTCGACCATCCTCTCGCACAAGGTCTCGAAGCTCTACACCGATCGGCGCGACGCGTTCGGCGACAAGCTCGTCACCGTGCCGAGGCGCGGCGTGGCCGCGCTCTGCATGGCGGTGATCGAGAAGGTGGGTTTGACAACAGGATAGTCTCTTTTTCCCACCTTCCCGCCGGCGCCCATTATCCCGCGCCTGCTTCGCCAGTCGCGCCCTCGTCGGGCCAGCTGCTCTTGTGCTCGGCGCTCGACTCTGGAGTCAGCGGCTTGCTCCCGTCGAACACGCCGGGGATCGCCTCGTTGCTCGACCCGCCCCCGCGCGGCGTATCCACCCCCGGCGACGCGTCGCCCTCCTCGACGTCCTGGCCGTGCGCCGCCTGCTCGCGCGCGCCCGCGGCGCCCTCACGCTCCTCTGGCGTCGCCGCGGGCTCCGCCGGCGCTCCTTTCGCGGGCTCCGCCGGCGCTTCTTTCGTGGGCTCCGCCGGCGCTCCTTTCTGCCCCGCTGCGCTCGGATCGCCCACGGTCCCCTCCGAGAGGCCGCCGTAGCCGGGTGGGCTCGCAGCGGGGCGCTCGGGCCCTCGTCCTTGCATCGTGCGCTCGTCTTGAGCCATGGAGTGTCTCCTTTGCGACGAGGAGCAGCAATGGACATGCCACCTTCGACGTGGAGACGGGCGGGGCGTGGATCGCGCGGATCGACCGGCGCTCACGCCGGACGGCTGCTGAGCCGCATGCGGCGGAGGGTGCGCCGCGCGTGGGGCACCCAGCCACGGAAGTGCCAGCGCGCGGACATGGCGAGCCCGCGGACCCACTCGTCGGCGGCGTAAGCCACCCAGACGCCGGCGAGCCCCCAGCCGAGGTGGACGCCGAGCAGCCACGACAGGCCGACGGCCACGGCGAACATCGAGAAGACGCCGAACCCGACCGGAAAGCGCGCGTCGCCGGCGGCGCGAAGGCCGTTAATCACGACAAGGTTGAGCGTGCGGCCCGGCTCGACCAGGAGGGTGAGCCAGAGCAGCTTGGAGCCGGTGGCGATCACCTCCGGATCGCTCGTGAACAGGCCGAGCAAGCGGGGGCCGAGCAGCGCGGTGGCGAGCACCAGGGCCACGCACACGGCGAACCCGACCGCCAGGCCGCCGCGCACCTGGCGATCGGCGCCGTGCAGCTCGCCCGCGCCGATGTGGTGCCCGACCACGATCTCGGTCCCGAAGCCGATCGCCATGCCGAACAGGAGCAGGAAGTGCACGATCTGCATCGTGTACGTATGCGTGGTGAGCGCCGTCTGCCCCATGTCGGCGACCATGGCGAGGATCATCATGAAGCTGATGCGATAGACCACGTTCTCGCCCGCCCCCGGCAGGCCGATGTGCAGCACCTCGCGGAGCTGCTCGCGGCGAATGCGCCAGAAGTCCTCGAAGGTCGGGCGGATGCCGAGGCGCGCGATCCACAGCTGCCGGTGCATCCAGAAGGAGCACGCGCGCGCGATCACCGCGGCGATCGCGAGCCCGTTCATGCCGAGCCCCGGCCACGCGCCGACACCGAACATGAGCGGCAAGCTGAGCGAGAGCTGCACGACGTACATGACGATGATGAGGCGCAGCGTGTCCCGGCCGTAGGTGTGGGCGCGCAGCACCGAGCCCATCGAGAAATTCATCGCGTCGAACGCCAGCATCACGCCGACCGCCATCAGGTAAGGCTGCGCGATCGGGAACAGGGACGGCGGCAGGCGCATCAGCTCGAGCAGGGGCCTCGCGCCGAGCGCGATGACCGCGCAGCTGGCGAGGCCGAGCCACAGGCTGGCCGCGAGCGACGCCCGCGCGACCTTCTCGGCGGCGGCGCGGTCGCGCGCGCCGAGGCACTGAGTGACCACCACGCTCGCGCCGACGCTGACGAAGCGAAAGGTGATCATGAAGGTCAACATGATCTGGTTGGAGAGCCCGTACGCCGCGGCGGCCTCGTCGGACAGGCGGCTGACCAGCCAGACGCCGAACACCCCGACGAGCATGTGCAAGAGGTGCTCGCTGAAGATGGGCCAGGTGATCTCGAGCAGGCGGGGGCGAGGAAGAGACGGAGCAGGAATGACCGATTGCAAGGCGCCGCATCCTACTCTGCCGGGCCGCCTCTCGCCATGTCGGAACACGGCTGGGCGAGCGCCGGCCGCCGCGCAGTCGAGCGCCGGCCGCGCCGCCGACGAGGCGGTCGCCGCGCGATCGCGCGGCGCTGTGGTCCGCTCGAAGGCGGCTGGGTCCGCTGTCGCCTGTCTCCTCACGGTCCGCTCGGGTCGCACCGGCCGAGCGCCGCGGGAGCCGCCGGGCGCTGCGTCGCGGCGCTCTCGCGGCGACGTAAGCGCGAGAGGAGGAGATCGAGGGGAGACGGCGAGACGGGTCGTCGCTCTCTCCTTGCTGGGTTATCCCTTCCCGGCTCCCCCTCGCCTCGATTACCCTCGGAATGAGCGGAGCAGGGCGCCCTCGCCCCGCCGCGCCCGGAGGGTTCGAATGGTGAGATTGCGTAGCATCGCCGGAGGGCTCCTGGCCGCGGCGGCCGCGGCGCCGGCCGTGACGGCCGGGTGCGCTTGCGGCGATCCGAGCGGGGCGAGCGCGAGCGCCTCCGGCGCCGGCGGCGGCGGGGGCGCGGACCAGGGCGCAGGGAGCGGCCTCGGGGGCGACCCGTTCCCGGCGGGGAGCGGCGTGTCCATCGTCGGGAGCGGCGGGTGCGAGGGGATCGAGTGCCAGAAGATCGCCTGTCCGGGCGGCGGCAAGACGACGGTGAGCGGCACCGTGTACGCGCCCGCGGGCGAACTCCCGCTGTACAACGTCATCGTTTACGTCCCGAACAGGGAGCTTGATCCGATCGCCGACGGGGCGAGCTGCGAGCCGTGCAACGTGACGCTCTCCGGAGACCCAATCGCGCTCGCGCTGACGGACACGGACGGGCGGTTCGTGCTGGACGACGTGCCGGTCGGCGAGGACATCCCGCTCGTCGTCCAGCTCGGCAAATGGCGGCGCCGGATCACGCTGCCGAAGGTCGAGGCGTGCGTCGACAACCCCATCGCGGACGGGGAGGTCCGGCTGCCGCGCAACAAGTCGGAGGGCCATCTCCCGAAGATCGCGCTGACGACCGGCGGCGCGGACGTGCTGGAGTGCCTGCTCTACAAGATGGGTATCGACGCGTCGGAGTTCACGCCGGAGGCGGGCGACGGGCGGGTGAACCTGTTCGTCGGGCGCGCCATCGAGGGGGACAGCGCGACGAGCCGGTACCGCGACGGGCTGAACCAGGGGGCGGCCCTCTCCCCTGCGCGGGAGTTCTGGGGCTCGCTCGACAACCTGCAGCAATACGACATGGTGATCCTGTCGTGCGAGGGGTCGGCGTTCCTGGCCGACAAGCCCGAGGCGGCGCGGCGGGCGATGTTCGACTACGCGTCGGCGGGAGGTCGCGTGTTCGCGTCGCACTGGCACAACACCTGGCTGCGGCTCGGGCCGGAGCGGTTCCCCGAGACCGCGACCTGGGACGAGGGCAGCGACCCCGACGACGGGCTCCCCGTGATGGTGGACACCACGTTCCCGAAGGGCGCGGCGCTCCGCGACTGGCTCGTCCGCGTGGGGGCGTCGACCGTGCCGGGGCGGATCGAGATCGACGATCCGCAGCACTGGGTCGACTCGGTGAACGAGGAGATCGCGACGCGGTGGCTCTACAACGACGCCGACCCGGCCTTCGACGCGCGGGCGGGGGTCAAGTACTTCACGTTCAACACGCCGATCGGCTCCCCGGAAGAACAGCAGTGCGGCCGGTTCGTGTACACGGACATCCACGTGGCGGCGACCGACGTGGCCGGGGCGCCGTTCCCGAGCGGGTGCGAGGACCGCGACGGGGAGATCCATGAGCTGACGGCCCAGGAGAAGGCGCTGCTCTTCATGCTGTTCGACCTGTCGGCGTGCATCACGCCGGACGACGAGCCGCCGCCGGTGCCTGTCCCGAGGTAACCCGAGGTGACGGGGCGCTCGCCGTCGTGGCGAGGAGCTCAGTGGCCAACGTGGGCACCGGTCGGCGGGTGGACCAGGACGGCACAGAGGGCCACGACAGGCGCGCTCGAGGCTTGACATCCCGGGCGCGGTCGTCATCGCTTTCACGAGCGCGATTGACGCTATGCGCATGGATGGGCGGTTGACCAGGGTGGTCGCCCGACCACCGACGAGCGCGCGGTAGCCTGCGCAGATCCTCGAGGGAAAAGCGAGGGAAAGACGGCTCGCGCAGGCCACGGACGCACGGCGACACCGCCCGATTCGCGGGTCCAGCGGACTGGCATGCGTCTTGCGGAAATTTTTAGTTGCCTGCACACCACGGCTCGGGCACATCGACGCCCGTGATGGCCCCGCCTCACACCTCCCCGGTGGCTGACGGCCGCTCGCCCACGAGCGCTTCGCTCGGCAGCATGGTATCATGGCCTACATGCCAAGGCTTAATTTTCTCTATTAACTTTTACCGCGTAGAGGGCTTGCCACCGGCGCTGAGCTGCCCTTTTAATGCCGCGTCATACGGTTACTTCCCTTGGAGGACATGATGAAGAGCGTTTCATTTCGCGGTGTGCTTGGCAGGTCGAAGTGGTCATTCGGCCTCGCGGCGGTCGCCCTGCAAGCAGCCGTGCTGATCGGCTGCGGCGACGCGTCGACGGATGATGGCGTGGGCGGCGCCGGCGGCGCCGGCGGCGGCGGCGGGGGGACGACGACGGGGACCACGTCGACCTCGGCCAGCTCGACGACCTCGGTCAGCTCGACGACCTCGGTCAGCTCGACGACCTCGGTCAGCTCCACCACGACGGGGCCCGGGACGACCTCGTCGTCGACGACGAGCACGGGCACCGGGATGGTGCCCACGGACGGAACGCCGGTCGAGCGCCACGGCGTGCTCCGGGTCAAGGACGGCAACATCGTCGGTGAGCACGGGGCCCCGGTCCAGCTCAAAGGCATGAGCCTGTTCTGGAGCCAGTGGAGCAACTACTACAACGGGAACGTCGTCAACTCGATCGCCGACAACTGGAAGGCGACCGTCGTCCGCGCGGCGATGGGCATCGAGAACGAAGGCGGCTACCTCGAAGACGCGGGCGGCCAGAAGGCCAAGGCGAAGGCCATCGCCGACGCGGCGATCGGGAAGGGCATCTACGTGATCCTCGACTGGCACGATCACAACGCGAACAACCACCTCGATCAGGCGAGGAGCTACTTCCGCGAGGTGGCGCAGACCTACAAGAACGTGCCCAACGTGATCTTCGAGGTCTTCAACGAGCCGCTCAACACGCACAACTGGCAGACCGTGAAGTCGTACGCCGAGGCGGTGATCGGCGAGATCCGCGGCCAGGGCGCGAACAACCTCGTCATCGTCGGCTCGCCGAACTGGTCGCAGGACGCGGACATCGCCGCGGACAACCGCATCAACGACCCCAACGTGGCGTACACCCTGCACTTCTACGCCGCGACGCACAAGAACGCGCTGCGCGAGAAGGCCCAGCGCGCGATGGACAAGGGCCTGGCGCTGTTCGTGACCGAGTGGGGGACGTGCGACGCCAGCGGCGACGGCGCGCTCGATCTCGGCGAGTCGGGGACCTGGCTCAACTTCCTCGACGCGCACAACATCAGCTGGGCCAACTGGTCGCTGGGCGACAAGGCCGAGGCGTGCTCCGCGCTGAAGCCCAGGGCGAACACCATGGGCAACTGGACCGACAACGACCTCACCGAGTCGGGCAAGTGGGTGAAGGCGAAGATCGCGGAGTGATCCGCGGCCCCGGGCGCTCGCCCCAGGGTCATTCGCTGGTTCGCGCCGTGCAATGGTGCAATGGAAGCGGCCAAGAGCGCTGCAGCGCGGACGAGGCTCACCAGGAGACGGAGCGCATCGCTTTGCCCTGACCCTCAGCGAGCGGGGAGCGCGCGCCCGCCGAGCGCGCGTCTCCCCGCATCGCTCACGCGCGCTTCGGCGCCTTCTCCGAGGACAGGGGCCGCCCCGCACAGAAAGGGCACTGGTCGTCCGAGCTCCAGTCGTCGTCCTCGAGGCCGAGCGCCCGGAGCTGCTCGAGCTCCCACGCGCGCGCCTCGGGCGAAAGCGGGGCAGGACAGGTCGATGAGTGTTCTCTCGGGCGACGCAACATGGACGGTCCCGTTCGGTTGGGCTCCGGAGAGCGGCTCCGGGATCTATCGCGCGCAGCGCTGCAGCGCCCGCGAAATCGGCCGCGCCGCGACGCGTCTGTCCATCGTTGAGGCGAACGGAAAAGACCTCTGGAAGAGGGTGAAACAGCAAACCGGCAGTTCGACCCGGAAGCGCGGATGCGCGCTGCCGGCGCATCCCGAGCCCGACCGTAGGCCCCCACGGGGGCCGGCGCCCTTCAGCGAAGCCCCCCCGCGCGCAGCCGCTCGGCGACCTCGCGGCGCCGCAGCTTGCCGCTCGTCGTCTTGGGCAGCTCGCCCGGCGGGAGCAGGACGACCTGGTCGACCGTGACCCCGTTCGCCCGAAGCGTCTCGCGCACGCGCTCCGTGAGGCCGGCGTGCTCGGAGGCCTCGGCGCGCGTCTCGGCGACCACGTAGACGGCCTCGGTCTGGCGCTCCTCCAGGTAGAGCCCCACCGCGACCACGCACCCGGCCCGGATGCCGTCGACCCGGGACGCGATCTCCTCGATCACCGCGGGGATCATCGTGTGACCGCCCTTGATGATCACCTCCTTCTTCCTGCCGGTGACGAACAGCGTCCCGCGATCGAGGAACCCGAGATCCCCCGTGCGCAGCCAGCCGTCGACGAGCGCCTCGGCGGTCGCCTCGGGCTCGTCGAAATACCCCTCCATCACGGTCTCCGAGCGCACCTCGATCTCCCCCACGGTGCGCTCCGGGACGGGGCTGCGCCCGGCGTCCACGACGCGGATCTCCGTGCGCGGGATCGGCCTGCCGACGCCGACGAGCTCCAGCGACAGAGGCCCCGGCGCGGCCTCCTCGACGCGGCCCTCGCGCTCGAGCAGGCCGCGATCCACCGTGATCACGCGCGGCTCGGCGAGCAGATCGGGGAAGGTCACGGCGACCGTGGCCTCGGCGAGGCCGTACACCGGGAAGAACGCCTCGAGGCGGAAGCCGCAGGGCGCGAACGCCTCGGCGAAGCGGCGGAGCAAGGCGGGGGAGATCGGCTCGGCGCCGACCATCGCGCACCGCCACGCGCCGAGGTCGAGCCCCGCCTCGACGGCGCGGCGGGCGAGCCCGACGCAGATGGCGTAGGCGCTCGGCGGCCCGAGCGAGATGACGCCCCGGATGCGCGACATCTCCGCGAGCCACGAGAACGGCCGCGTCCGGAACTCGAGCGGCGAGAGCATGTGCACGGGGAAGTCGTTGAAGAGCGGGAAGAGCAGCCCGCCGACGAGCCCCATGTCGTGGTGGAGCGGCAGCCACGACACGCCCCCCGCGCCCTCGCCGCGCACCGGGAGCCGCTGGCTCATCGCGTCGAGGTGCAGCATGAGCCGCTCGTGCGGGATGACCACGCCGCGCGGGTGCCCGGTGCTGCCGCTCGTGAGCTGGATGAGCGCGGGGCCGGGCGCGCGCTCCGGATCGGGCAGCGAGGCGTCGAGCGGCGCGTCGAGCAGCGGCTCGGCGGCGAGCTGCGTGAGGCCGTCGGCGTCGCCCTCGCCCTGCGCGAAGCCGAGCAGCGCCGACGAGACCACGAGCGCGCGCGCGCCGACCCGGGCGGCCGTCCGCCGGAGCTCGCCGAGGAACGCCGCCACGTCCGTGAGCCGGTACGGCACCCCGACCTGGATCGGCACCGCGCCGAGCACCCAGACGCCGAAGAGGCACGGCACCGCCACCTCGACGTCCGTCACGAGCAAGAGCACGCGGTCGCCCGGGCGCACCCCCGCCGCGATGAGCCCGGACGCCGCCGCGCGCGCGCGGCGCCAGTACTCCGCCCACGTCCAGCCGACGAACTCGCCTTGCTGCTTGTGGTAGAAGCCGAACCGATCCGGCGTGGCCTCGGCCCGCGCCCGGAGCAGGCCCGCGACCGTCCGCGCGGCGACCCCACCATTCACGGCGCTCACGGCGCGCGCCTCGGCTCGGGCGAGGGCGCGACGCCGAGGCGCTCGCGGCCGCCGCCCTTCGTCGCCACGATCATGTACTCGAGCGCGGTGCGGCGCGCGAACGAGAGCCGGCCCACGGTCATGTACGTCTGGAGCAGCCGCGAGAAGCCGGGCGCGCGCGCGTCGATCCGGGCGCGGTTCGCGCGCACGTTGTCGATCCACCGGGCGACCGTGTGCACGTACGAGCTCGTGAGGTCCTCGACGCGCCGGACATCGAGGCCGGCCTGCTCGATCATCCCGAGCTCCTCGGCGAGCGAGATCAGGCGGCAGTAGCCGAGCGCCTGGACGAAGATGTACTGCGTGGCGGAGCTCTCCCGGTCGCCGCGGGCGCGCGCCGGGAAATAGCAGTCGGAGATGAGCAGCCTGCCGCCCGGGCGCAGCGCGGCGGCGACCTTCTGGTGGATCCGCTCGCGGTTGTGCATGTGCACGATGCTGCCCACGAAGAGCACCGCGTCGAGCGACTCGGGCTCGAGGTCGACGTCCTCGATATGGGCGAGGTCGATGCGGACCCGCGAGGCGACGCCCGCCCGGTCGGCGCGGCGGAGCGCCTCCTGCCGCTGCTTGTCGCTCAGCGTCACGCCCCGGAAGCTCCCGCCGGTGCGCTCGGCGAGGTAGATGAGGTTCGAGCCCCAGCCGCACCCCACGTCGAGGACGCGCTCGCCGGGGTGGATGTCGAGCTCGCGGCGGACCCAGTCGTACTTGCGCTCCTGCGCCGCCTCGAGGCTCTCCCCGGGATCGAGGAAGATGCCCGTCGCATAGGCGAGGCGGCTGTCGAGGACCATGGAGAAGATCTCCGGGTCGTTCTGGTAATGGGCGGCGACCTCCCGCCGCTCGTGCTCCCGCTGCTCCTCGGGCGTCCGGCCGGCGGCCTCGCGCTCGGCGCGCGTGCGCGGGGAGATCACGACGCCCCTCCCCGGCCGCCCCGCGCCGCGAGCTGCGCCTCGACGAAGGCGATCACGTCGCCGACCGTGCTGATCTGCGCCTGATCCGGCGCCGCGAAATCGGGCGCCACGATCTGGAATCGCTCCTCCAATGCGACGTTGACCTCGATGAGCGCCAGCGAATCCACGCCGAGGCCGTTCTCGAGCGACAGATCGGGAGTCACGGCATCGACGCTCATCCCACATCGCTCTGCAATGATGGTGCGGACCTCGCGGGCGATCTCCGGATCTCCCCCGCTCGCCGCCTGCGGCTGCTTCTCCAGCGCCGCCTCGCTCTTCTTCATCGCGCTCTCCAGTCCAGGGTTGGGCGCGCGCGACCTTCAACGCGCCGGCGCGAGTGGACCTCCATGCCAGCGCCGGTCACGGCCAGACTGGGCCGTACCATGATCGCCATTCGCCGTCCACGGCCGGACGAGCGCGCTCGCCCGCTCGGGCGTGGCGCGCGGCTCAGGGCGCCCGCGGACGCGCCCGCGGAGCCGGCGCGAGCGGCTCAATCGCCGAAATCGCCGAGATCGCCGCCGCCGTCGTCGAGCCCGCCGCCGTCATCCCCCCACGGATCGCCGTCGTCCAGCCCATCGCCGTCGTCCAGCCCATCGCCCTCGTCGCCCGCGCCCTCGTCGCCGCGATCGGCGTCGTTCAAGAGATCGGGATTCGCCGCGGCCTCCTGCGCGGTGCCGAGCGGCATGCCCGCCGGGCTCACGAAGAGCACGTGGGGAGGCGAGAGCATGTGCATGAACGAGGAGATGAGCATCACGTCCAGCATCACGCTGAGCGGGCTCGGAGGGTAATAGACCATGAACGGGTCGTAGCCCGGGTGCGTGGGGCTGGCCGGCTGCGGCCCGGCGGCCGCGCCGTCGCCCGAGGGCGCGTGCACGACGCGCGCCTCGGCCTGGCGCTGCTCCACGCGCGCCTCCGGCATCGACGCCTTGAGGGCGCCCTCGAGGCGCCCGACGAACGACTCGAACTGCAGCCGCGCCGTCTCGAACAGCGCCGGGTCCTTCGCGAGGGGCTCGACGCGGCGGCGGTAGTCCTCCGCGGGCTCGCCGGCGCGCGGCTCGAGATCGCGCAGGCGCCCGCCGACGGACACGATCCCCGCCGGCTCGTCCTCCGCGTGCTCGGTGCGGGCGCGCGCCTCGATCACGAGGTGCAGCCCCGCCTCCTCGTGCTCGGCGGCGAACTTGAGCTCGGTGAAGCCGCGCCCGAACACGGCCGAATGCTCGGACAGCGCGAGGACGAGATCGGGGAGATCGTCCGGCTTCCCGTCGGTGTCCTGGAAGATGACGGTGTCGTCGATGACCAGCGAGAGCGCATTGCCCACCCCGAGCTGGACGAGCGCCCGCCGCACCTGGTCGACCACGGCGGTGGCCTCCAGCTCGACGCGCATGCGATCCGTGTCGAGGTCCAGCGTGGCGCCGAAGCCGCGCTTCAGCTTCTCCCAGAGCGTGGGGTCGCGCTGGATGATGCTGCCCTTGAGCGAAACGTGGATCTGTCCGATGAGCCGCATGCGCGCTCCTTAGCACCGGAGCGCCGCCGGAGGGCGGCCGACGCGGGCGCGGCGCCGAGGCGCCGGCCGGGCGCGCTTCGCCGAGGCCGCCCCGCGCCGGGGCGCCCCTGGCCGCTCGCGCGCGGGGCTAGCCGAACGTGAACCGCTGCGCGACGCGCTTGTACGCCTGCTCCACGACGCGGCGCGCGTGGTGGATGGCATTGGAGTGAGGGAACTGCAGCGACGGCGGCTCGCTCTCGTCGGCCTCCGGCGACGCGTCCGCGAGCCGGCGCGCGAGGGCGCCCACGGTGTCGACCTCGAAATCCCTCGAGTTCTCCTTGAGGAAACGGCAGAGCCCGCGGAGCCGCTCCACGTTGAGCCGGTTCGGGTAGCCGCGGCGCGCCTCCGCCGAGTCGAGGAAGTAGAACTCGAACGAGTGGGTCACCAGCGTGACCTCCTTGACGCCGAGGGCGCGATAGCGGAGGAGGCAATGCTTGATCTCGTCGAGCGTCACCGCCGTGATCTGGAGGTGCCTGAAGCGCTTCGTCGGCTCGATGAAGTTCGTGACCGGCAGCTCGTACACCCCCTTCTCGGGCGTCTCGAAGAGGCCGAGCCGCGCGCCGGGATACTGCATCTTGCAGTTCTTGTTGAAGTAGCAGGGGTTGTAGTTGCTGCTCAGCACGAGCCCCGCCAGCTTCATCGCCCGCCAGGTGTCGTTGTTCGCGCCGAAGTTGCCGGCGCGGTAGCCGAGCAGCTCGCCCGCCGGGACACCCGCGCGCACGAGCAGGTCGCGCCCCTCGAGGAGCAGCCGCGCCTGCTCCTCGACCGGGTAGTCGGCGATGTCGTCCGAGACGCGGGCCTCGCCCCGCGTGTGCCAGTCCGCGCGCCGCTGCACCGGGTGCACGTGCAGCTGCACGTCGTGGCCCCGGCTGTGCAGCGCCTGGCACACGTTCGTGAGGCCGTCCATCCCGAAGCTGTACGAGCCGATCGCCTCGACGAAGAACGTCCCGCGCTGACCGTGCGCCTCGAGCTCGCGCATGATGAGCTCGATGCCGAGCGGCTCGCGCTGGTTGACGAAGCGGCCCCAGATGCGGAGGTCGTAGCCCATCGCGGGAGATTTGCTGTCGCCCGTGATGCGCTCTTCGGCGCACTCCACGTCCACGGTAATGTATACCCGCGTCCTGCCGTCAGCCATCGCCTGCTCCTCCCTCACCGCGCTTCTGAAGAACCATCGTGATCGTCGGGGACACGAAGCCCACGTGCATCCCCAGCGGGCCGAGCAGCCGGTTCGCCGCGGAGAAGGCCAGGAGCCGCGGCCCGGACATGCCCATCTTGGCCTTCAAATCGACGATCAGCCGCCCCCGATCCTGCTGCGAGATGTCCGCATAATCGCCGAACCCGCGCCGGAGCTGCCAGGGAAATACGCTGTAGACCGACGGGCCCGGAAACAAGGGGTGCAGCGGGCGAGGCACGTAGTTCATCAGCGGGCGGCGGCTGTGGAGCTCGATCGGCCAGAGGCGGTTGCTCGTGCCCAGGATCACGATGAACCCCCACGGCCCGAGCACCCGGTCGATCTCGCGCTGGACGGCGGGCAGGCGCTCGGGCGGGACGTACTCGAGCACGCTGTTGCAGGAGACGAGCTCGAACTCCTCGTCCGCGAACGGAAGCGAGGTCGTGTCGGGGACGTGAAGGACGCGCACCTTGTCGGACATCCCGTGGCGCTCGACGTTCAGCTGGGTCAGCTCGACGTACGTGGGGTCGACGTCGATCGCCGTCACGTCGGCGCCCAGCGTCGCGAGGACGATCGCCGTCCCGCCCAGGTGGCAGCCGAACTCGAGCACCTTCTTGCCGCGGACCGACGTGAAGAGGTCGTCGTAGGCGTGGCGGCTGTGCCGCCACTCCCAGGCGACATAGCCCCCCACGAAGACGTCGTCCGGATCCCAGCCGTGGCGCTGGGCGCACTCGCGGAAGCGGCGGTCGGCGTCTGCGTCCCGGACAGCTGGCGGCGATATGACGTTCGGGCTGGGTTCGCTCATCGGGAAAGGCTCAAGCGTCAGGCGTGCCCCCGGACGGCATGGGCGCCCTGTAGATGGCGAACAGGTAGGGGGAAAACCAGGGGTTGGTCTCGCCAGGGACCACCCGGCTGGCGAGCGCCCGGAGCGGCGCGACGAGCTTCCAGACGACACGCCGCGCCAAGAGCGGCGCCTCGTCGTCCAGCCAGAAATCGAAGTGGCCGCCCGTGTAACGGGCCTGGACGATCTCGGCGCCGTTGCGGCGGGCGGCGGCCTCGAGGAACGGCAGGTTCATGATGCGGGTGTTGTGGCCGTTCAGGTTCTTGCGATCGAGCAGCCAGTGGAGCGCCTTCTGCCCGCCGGCGAAGTTCGGCATGGCCACGACCACGGTGCCTCCCGGCTTCACCAGCTCGAAGTGCCGATCCACCACCGACCCTGCGTCATCGAAGTGCTCGATGAACCCGAAGGAAGCTACGATATCGAATTTTTCCTCGGGCTTCCAGGAGAAGAAGTCCCCCTTCTCGATCTTGCCGACGTTGACGCCGCGCTTCGTGAGCTCCCGCTCGACGACGGATGGGTCGCAGGCGTAGTCGAGGCCGTAGGCGGTGAAGCCGAGGCGCCCGCAGAAGTCGGCGAGGATGCGGCCCGGCGCACACCCGATCTCGAGGAACGACAAACCCTCTCCGCGCGGCAGGAAGGGAGCGATGTCGTCGTAGAGCTCGCACCCGCCGCCCATGTCCTCGGCGTCGGCGTTGAGCTTCCAATGGTTCTCCCAGTACTCCTGTGACGTGAGCTTCAACGTCGCCTCCTCGTTGCCATGACCGAAGGGGCGGCTCCACGGCGGGCCTCCCCGGAGGATCGCCTTCGACCCGCCACACCGCGGCTGGTCGCGCTGCTCAGGCCGGTCAGCCTGGTCAGCGTCGTCAGCATCGTCGGCGTCGTCAGCATCGTCGTATGCGATCCGTGTGCCATTCAGCGTCACGAATCCTAGAAGACGCGAAGGCCCGCACGCAAGCCGGCCCTCCGGCTTCGCCCTGCGCCTCCGGCCGTCGGGGGGCCGGCGTCGCGGCGCGCGGGGCGCCGAGGCGTTTTTCCCCGGCGTTCTGCCCCGCGGGCCGCGCCCGCGCCGCCGGGGCTAGGAGGCCGCCACCTTCTGCAGGCGCTCGCGGAGCAGGACCTCGAGCTGGGCGAGCGCCTTCGCGAAGCCGTCGATCCCCTCGCTGAGCTTGTCGCTCGCCATCCGGTCGGCGCTGTGCATCGCGCGGAACGTCGCCTCATCCATCGTGATCTTCTCGATGTGCATGGCGCGCGCCGCGTCCGGATCGAGCTTCCTCGGCAGCTCGCCGCGCGCGGCGGCGAGCTCGGCGAGCAGCTTCGGCGAGATGGTCAGGAGATCGCAGCCGGCGAGCTCCTTGATCTCGTCGATGTTGCGGAAGCTCGCGCCCATCACCTCGGTCTTGTAGCCGTGCTTCTTGTAGTAGTTGTAGATCTTCGTGACCGAGACGACGCCGGGGTCCTCGGCGGGCGCGTAGCTCGCGCGGCCCGTGTCCTTCAGGTACCAGTCGAGGATGCGGCCGACGAACGGCGAGATGAGCGTCACGCCCGCCTCGGCGCACGCGATCGCCTGGTGCAGCCCGAAGAGCAGCGTGAGGTTGCAGTGGATGCCCTCCTTCTCGAGGACCTCCGCCGCGCGGATGCCCTCCCACGTCGAGGCGATCTTGATGAGGACGCGCTCGCGCGAGACGCCGGCCTCCTCGTAGAGGCGGATGATGCTCCGGCCCTTCTCGATGGTCGCCTGGGTGTCGTAGGAGAGGCGCGCGTCGACCTCGGTCGAGACGCGGCCGGGGATGATCTTCAGGATGCGCAAGCCGAAATCGACGGCGAGCCGGTCGAACGCGAGGCTCACGGCGTCGCCCGGCTCCTTGCTCCGGCCCGCCTCCTTCTGGGCCCACGCGAGCGCGCCGCTCACGATGTCGGTGTACTCGGGCATCTGGGCGGCCGCGGTGATGAGCGACGGGTTCGTCGTCGCGTCTTGCGGGCGGAATTTCTCGATCGAGTTGATGTCGCCGGTGTCGGCGACCACGACGGTGTACGCCTTGAGGCGCTCCAGCAGGTTCTGGTCCATGGCGCCATTGTACGAGCAGCCAGCCAGGACGCTTCAACGCTTTCGCGGCCTTCGTGCGAAGGGCCTCCGCTGCCGCTGGATGCACGGCCCGCGGTGGCCTATGGACAGCGCCCCGTGGAGCCGCCCCCCAACGCCGTCGCGCAGCCGCCCCCCGACGCCGTCGCGCAGCGCGTCCTGTCCGCCTACGACGATCGCCTGGCCGTCCTGCGCGCCGAGGCCGGCGCGCTCGATCGCCGGTCGAGGACGTTCTCGCTCCTGCGCGGGGTCTCGTTCGTGGCCGCGGCCGTGGCCGGGGGGTACGCGCTCTTCGGCGACGTGCCGCGGTGGGTCGCGTACGCCGCCGGCGCGGTGACCGCGGTGTTCCTCGGGCTGCTCGTGGCGCACGCGCGCCTCGTCACCCGGATGACGGAGGTCGACCAGCGCATCGGCCTCTACGTGCGCGGCAAGCGGCGCGTCGCCGGCGACTTCGCCGATTTCCCCGAGCGGGGCGAGCGCTTCGCCGCGCCCGACCACGACTACGCGGGCGATCTCGACGTGTTCGGGCAGGCGTCGCTGTTCCAGCTGCTCGACGTGGCCCAGACGGGCGAGGGCGAGGCCACGCTCGCGGCCTGGCTCAACGAGCCCTCCCCGGCGCCCGCCGTGGCGGCGCGGCAGGAGGCGGTGCGCGAGCTCGCCGGCCTCGGCGCGTTCCGGGAGGATCTCGCCGTGGTGGGGCTGCAGGCGGGGGCGCGCGGCCGCGAGGCCGGGCCGCTCATCGCGTGGGCCGAGGCGCCCCCGGCGCTGCTCGGCGCCGAGGCGCGCGCCGGCGGCCTGCCGGCGAGCGCGCTGCTGACCGCGGCGAAGGTGCTCGTGCCGCTGACGCTCGCGCTGCTCGCGGCGCCGCAGATCGTCCCGGGGGAGCAGCTCGGGCTGCTCCGCCACGCGTGGCTCCTGCCGTTCGCGGCCCAGCTCCTCGTGCTGCTCCTCCTGCGGCCCGCGATCGAGCCGATCCTCGCCGCCGCCTCGTCGCGCGAGGCGCCGTTCGCGCGGTACCGGCCGCTCCTCGCGCGCATCGAGCAGCAGGCGTTCTCGTCGGCGCTGCTGAACGAGCTCAAGGCCGAGCTCGCCGGCCCCTCGGGCGCGCTCGCCTCGCGCGAGATGACGGCGCTCGAGACCCGGGTGGGCTACTCGGATCTGCGCCACAGCGGGCTCATCCACATCATCGCCGACCTCTTCCTGCTCTGGGACGTGTGGTGCGCGCTCGCCCTGGAGCGGTGGAAGCTGCGCGCGGGCCGGCACGTGAAGGCGTGGATGCGGACGCTCGGGCACGTCGAGGCGCTCGCGAGCCTCGCGACGTTCGCGCACGAGAACCCCGACTACGCCTACCCCGAGGTGAGCGAGGGGGAGCCGCGCTTCGCGGCGACGGGGCTCGGCCACCCGCTCTTGCCGCGCGGCCGCCGGGTGACGAACGACGTGTCGCTGGAGGGCGCGGGCGCCGCGCTGCTCGTGACGGGCTCGAACATGTCGGGCAAGAGCACGCTGCTGCGCGCGATCGGGGTGAACGCCGTGCTCGCCCTCGCGGGCGCGCCGGTCTGCGCGTCGTCGCTGTCGCTGTCGCCGGTCCGCGTCCGGACGAGCATGCGGATCAAGGACTCGCTCGAGCAGGGCGTCTCGCATTTCTACGCCGAGCTGACCCGCCTGAAGCGCGTCGTCGACGGCGCGGACCGCGGCGAGCCGGTGCTGTTCCTGCTCGACGAGATCCTCCACGGCACGAACGCGCGGGAGCGCCAGATCGGGGCCAGGGCGGTGGTGAGGCACCTCGTCGAGCGGGGGGCCATCGGCGCGGTGTCGTCCCACGACATGGGGCTCTCCGTGCTGGAGCAGGAGACCGCGGGCCGCGTGCGCAACATGCACTTCGAGGAGCTCGTGGTCGATGATCGGATGACCTTCGACTACACGCTGAAGCCCGGCGTCGTGACGAGCGCGAACGCGCTGCGGCTCATGAAGATCGTGGGGATCGACCTCGACTTCTCGGAGGGCGGGAGCGCGCCGGCCGCGGCCGCGTCGCCGCCGCCGCCCGCGTCGGAGCGAGCAGCGGCGCCGGAATGAGCGCGATGCGCCGCCCGGGCGGCTCCTGCCGCTACGACGCGGCCTGACCCGTGCCCTGCTCCTGCGGCACGGCGCGCTCCCCGAGGACGCCTGACGCGGTCGGCGGCGGTGACGCGGCCGCCGCCGGCGCGCCCGCGCCCCGCGAGGTCACCTCCCGCGCGAACGCGGCGATCCGCTCGGCGAACCGGCGCGGGTCGTCGACGTGCGGGCAGTGGCCGACGCCTTCGGGCTCCTCGATCTCCGCGTGCGGCGGGAGGTGCCGCCGGTAGTACTCGAGGTTGCCGCCCGGCATGAGGCGGTCCGAGCGGCCCCAGATCAGCAGGATCGGCATCGACAGGGACCGCAGCTGCTCGGGCGTGAACGCGTGCTCGCACCGGGCCGAGCTCGTGAAGGAGACGATGGTCTCGCGCGCGAACATCCGCACGATGTCGCCGGCGACCAGCGGGGCGAACCACGGGACGCGGTGGTAGAGCCGCGCGAAGAACGCGTGCGCGTCGGCCCGCGACCGCAGCTTGAAGGCGCCGAGCAGCGCCGCGAGCTCGGCCTGCTCCATGCACGCGCCGGCCGGCGACGCGAGCACCAGCGCGCGCACGCGGTCGGGCGAGCTCAGCGCGTAGCTCACCGCGACCGCGCCGCCGAGGGAGTTGCCGACGACGATGGCCGGCGCGTCGAGCTCGCGGTCGAGCAGCTCGTTCATGGCGGTGGTGAGGCACTCCGGCGTGAACGCCGACGCCGGCGCCGCGCTCCACCCGTGCCCGGGCGCCTCCGCGGCGATGACGCGGCGGGCGAGCCGCCGCAGCCGCTGGAGCACGGGCGCGTACGGGAGCGCCGACGAGCCGATGCCGTGGAGCAGGACCACGGTCGGGAGCGAGCCGGTGCCGGGAGCATCGTAGAGGTGCAGGCGGCAGACCGACGTGTCGACCCAGCGGCTCTGCACCCCGGAGCGGTTCAGCGCCTTCTTGGCGAGGCGCTCGGCGAGCGGGAGGATGCCCATCCGCCGGGCATAGCAGATCGCGAGGGTTCCCGCGCGGGCGGAAGCGCGGGCCCGATTTCCGTTGAGCGCCAACGAGATCCGCGCCACATCACCGCCGTGCGATCGCTGCTCCTCGCTGCCGCCGTCTCCCTGGTCGCGTGCTCGCGCCCCGAGCCGCCGACGCTCAAGCCCGAGGTCGCCGCGGTGACCGCCGTCACCGCCCAGGGCATCGATCTGCGGGTCCAGATCCAGGCGTACAACCCGAACAGCGTCGATCTCTCGACGCGCTCGCTGAAGGCGACCGTGCTGCTCGACGGCAAGATCGACGTCGGCACGGTCACCGTGCCCACGCCGCTCAAGCTGCGGTCGAAGCAGTGGACGCGGATCGACGCGCCGCTCTCGGTGAAGTGGCAGGATCTCACCAGCATCGCCGCGCTCGCGGCGCAGGGCCGGGGCGTCCCGTACCAGGTGAACGGCACCGTCGCGATCGGCGGGGAGACGCTCAACGTGGACGTGCCGTTCCGCCTGGCCGGCACGCTCACGCAGGAGCAGCTCGTCACGGTGATCGGGAACTCGCTGCCGGGCCTGCCGCTCCCCGGCTTGCGCTAGGCGGTGGCCGTCCCGCGTGCGTGGACTTCAGGTGAGCGGTCCGAAGCGCTTCTCGTAAGCCGCGAGCTTCTCCGCGAGCGCCTGCGCTCGCTCCTCCGCCGCGCGGGCCTGCTCCTCCGCCGTGGGGAGCGGTCGCCCCTCGGCGTCGAGCCACCGGAGCCATTTCCCTTCGCTTCCCAGGTACGAGCCGTCCCGCACACCGAGGCGCAGCCCGAGCTGCTGACTGACCAGCTCGCCGCCCGCGCTCGAGTCCATGGGCCTGTAGGCGCGCGAGCCGACGTCGAGCGCGTACCCTTCCAGCAGGTTCTTCATCGGATCGAACAGGAAGTACTCCGGCACGCGCAGCACCTTCGCGTAGATGCGCATCTTCTCGCCGCGGTCGACCGACTCCGTGCTCTCCGACAGGAGCTCGATCACCAGGTCCGGTGTCCTGCCGTTCTCCTGCCACACGACCCAGGACTTCCTGTCGCGGCGCACCGTATCGAGCACCACGAAGACGTCCGGCCCGCGGAAGTCGTTCTTCATGGTCTGGAGCTCGCTGAAGTAGATGGCCATGTTGCCGCTGACGTAGACGTCGTCGCGACCCTTCCAGAAGAGATCCAGCGACTCGATGAGCAGCAGCATCTGCTTGCGGTGGCGATCGCTCTCCATGGGCTCACCGTCATCGTGGGGGAGTTCGTCCTCTCCGGGCGGCGCGATCGGGACGAGCGAGGTCTCGCTGGCGTACGGCATGGGCTTCCTCCGCGCGATCTTACCAGCTTCCCGGAAGGCTGCAGCCGAAGGCGGCTCGACGGCGGACGCGCTCGGCTTCCGTCGGCTTCCGTCGGCTTACGCCGGCGACGCGCCGTCGTTCGGAGAACGCGGCGCTCTGTTGTCTCGGGCCCGCAAAGCTTGCAGAATCGCCGCGGAGGAGGCGCCCGTGCCCGTCGACGAGTCCATCAGCTGCCCGTGCTCGCGGTCGCTCGGCGAGCGCTCGCTCGCCGCCGGGTAGCGGCGCCCCATGTCCGGCGGCCTGATCTTCCACGACGGCGGCGGGCCCGTCGCGCGCTGCGGGCGCTGCGGCGCCGAGGCGGCGGGGCCGTGCGCGCGCTGCCATGCGCCCGTGTGCGGCGACTGCTGCGTGCTCACCGAGGGCGGCGCGCGGGTCTGGGCGATCTGCCTCGCGTGCGAGGATCGCGGCGGCCGCTCGCTCCGCCGGGGCTGGGCGACGGTCCTCGGGTGGATCGCGCTGCCCATCGCGGCGCTCGCGCTGCTCGTCGGGTTGCTCGAGTGGCTGCGCAGGTGATGATGGAGAGAACGGAGGCGTCATGTTCAGCGTGAAGCAGATCGAAGGTACGATCCCCACGGTGGAGCTCGTCGACGGCGACGCCTCGAGCCGCGCCGTGCTCGCCCCGGCCCGCGGCGGGATCCTGACCGAGCTGACCCTCGGCGGGCGCGAGCTGCTCTACCTCGATCGCGCCACCTTCGAGGATCGCAGCGCCAACGTGCGCGGCGGCAACCCCGTGCTCTTCCCTTCCCCGGGCAAGCTCGCCGGCGACGCCTGGTCGTCCTCGGGCGCGCAGGGCCAGATGCGGCAGCACGGCTTCGCTCGCACCCTACCCTGGTCGCTCGACGATCACGGCACCGCCGCGCCCGGCGGCGCTCACGCGCGGCTCGCCCTGCGCTCGAGCGAGGCGACGCGCGCGCAGTACCCCTGGGATTTCCGCGCCGAGCTCACCTACACGCTGCGCGGCAGGTCGCTCCGAATCGACATCCGCGTGACCAACGAGACCGGCGAGGGCGCGCCGCCGATGCCCTTCGGGTTCGGGTTCCACCCGTATTTCGCCGTCTCCCAGGCCGACAAGCCCCGGGCCTCGATCGAGACGCGGGCGACGCGCGCGTTCGACAACACCACGAAGCAGGAGGTGCCCTTCTCCGGCTTCGACCTGACCCGGCCCGAGGTCGACCTCCACCTGCTCGACCACGGCTCCACCGAGAGCGCGCTCTCGATCGAGGGCCCCCGGGCCGCGCGCATCGCCGTCCGCGGCTCGCCCGAGTTCACCCACTGGGTCGTGTGGACCTTGCAAGGCAAGGACTTCGTGTGTCTCGAGCCCTGGACCTGCCCCGGCGACGCCCTCAACACCGGAGAGCGCCTGATCCACCTGCCGTCGCGAGAGACGCAGGCGCTGTGGATCGAAATCTCTGCCTGAGGCGCAGCGCGCGCGAGGCAGGCCCTCGTGACATGAGGGCTGAAGCGAGGAGCGCAAGGGCCGCGCTCGATTGCCTGCTTCGCGGTTGACGGCGGGCTGGAAACAGCATGGAATCCGGCCCATGACTTCTGCAACCCACCTTACCGCACATCGTAGCCGATCTATCCGCTGCCGGGCGCTGCTCGGGCGGCGGTCGCGCTTCCTGCTTTCCGCCTTGCCCGCCGCCGCGCTGGTCGCGACCGTCGCGACGGGCGCTTCCGCGGCGCCGGTCTGGACCGGAGACTTCGAGACGGGCAACCTGTCCCAGTGGAACACCTCGCTCAACGGCGAGCACATCTCGGTGGTGACGTCGCCTGTCCTGCAGGGGACGCGCTCCGGGAAGATCCAGCTCACCAACGACGCCCGCTGGTCCAACGGCATCAAGCGGGTCGAGCTGAACCACAAGCCGGCCGCCGCGCGCACGGCCGAGGGCGCCCAGACGTATTTCGCCTGGAGCTTCTACCTCCCCGAGGCGCTCGCGGCGGACCCGCCGACGCAGATCGGATACTGGGAGTCCGAGGGGAGCTACAATCAGATGATGTCCTTCGAGGTCGTGGGACAGAACATCAGCTTCGCCACCCGCAAGCCCGCGAACAAGGTGCACTGGCAGGCGAACGGCGCGGTGACGCCCGGCGCGTGGCACCGCATCGCGCTGCACATCAAGTGGTCGACGAACCCGAGCCAGGGCTCCGTGGACGTGTGGTTCGACGGCGAGCAGGTCGTCACCGGCGGCCAGGCGCAGACGCTCGCCGACGGCAACCCGCACTTCACGCAGGTCGGCCTGCTGCGCAACCCGTCCGAGTTCACGGACAGCCCCATCATCATCCTCGATGACGCCGTGGAGGGGGACACCCTCGAGGACGTGCGTCCCGCGCTCCCCTCCTCCGGGGAAGGCGGCGCCGGCGGCGGGGGAACCGGCGGGGGCGAGAACGCGGGCGGCGCAGGCGGCGCCGGCGGCGCGGGCGGCGCCACGAGCGGCAGCGGGGGCGCAGGCGGCGGCACCACGAGCGGCTCGGTCACATCGACGTCCTCGGCCGCGACCTCCGGCGCCGGCACCACCGGCACCGGCGCCGGGACCGGCGGCGCGGACGAGGGCGCCGACGAGGAGGGCGACGAGGGCGGCTGCAGCTGCCGCGCCGCCGGCTCGCCCGCGGCCCCCACGCCGCTGGCCCTCGCCGGGCTCGCCGTCGCGCTCGCGTTCGCGCGGCGGCGCGCGCGGCGCTGAGCCGTCGCGAGCGGCGCCGAGGCCCCAGCGCGCGCGGCGCCGCGCCCGGGCCCGGGCACGAGCGGCGCCGCGCGGGCCATGAGCTCGGCCGCTGCTCACAAAATTGATTCTACGATCAATTTTGTTGAACCGAACATTGACATTGTTGATCCACGGGCGATACTAGCTTCGTCCTGTGGCAAAATTCGTCGTTCGATGCCCGAGCTGTGACGGTGAGCTGCGCGCGACGCGGCTCGGCTGCCAGGCCTGCGGAACCAACCTGGACGGCCAGTTCGAGATCCCGGCGCTGCTCCAGCTATCGCCGGACGATCTCGCCTTCGTGACCGCCTTCGTGCGCTCGTCGGGGAGCTTGAAGGCGATGTCGCAGCTCCTTCAGATCAGCTACCCGACGGTGCGCAACCGGCTCGACGAGATCATCGGCCGGCTGGAAGCGCTGGAGCAGGGCGTTCAGAAGCGCCGGCACGAGATCCTGGATGCGCTCGAGCACGGGCGCCTCTCCGCGAAGGAGGCGGAGGAGGCGCTGAGAAAGGTGGGACTCTGATGAAGATCACGCCCGACGAGAGGGTGCGCGCGCTCGTGCGCGACCGCGTGATCGAGCCCGCGGAAGGCGAGCGGCTGCTGGCGACGATGTCGCCGCGGCCCCCCCGGACAGGATGGCGGCTGGCGCTGAACCCGTTCGAGCGCTTCGGCGGGGAGGTCGCGGCCGTGGCAGGGCTCGCGGTCGCCGCGCTGAGCGTCGCCATCACGCGGCTCGGCGTCCGCTTCGACGGCTTCCTCGACCTGCACACGGCGCCCGAGGTCGTCCCGACCACGACGGCGCTCCTCGAGCAGGTCGTCGTGTGGCCCCTGCCCGCCCTGCTCTTCTGGGCGTACGCGCGGCTCCTGCGGTGCCGCGTGCGGTTCATCGATTTCCTCGGCGTGACCGGGCTCTCGCGCGCGCCGCTCGCGCTCGCGGCGATCGTGCTCGGCCTGCTCGCCCCTGCGCCGCCAGCGGCGGGCGGGCCGGTGCTCACGCCCGCGGTGGCCGCCCTCGCCGTCCTGGCCGCGCTGTGCCTCGCGTGGTTCCTGACGCTGCTGACCCAGGGCTTCAAGAACGCCTCCGGTCTGCGGGGCGCCCCGCTGATCGCAGGGCTCATCGGCCTCGTGCTCGTCTCGGAGATCGTCTCGAAGGTCGCGCTCGCGCACCTCGGCTGAATCCATCGGTCCGCGTCGCGCCGCCGGTTCACGCGGCGCGCGCTCGGCGACGCTCGCTCGGCCGCGAAGGCGCACCGGTGCGCCCGGGCGGCCTCGGTTTTCCCCTGCTGCTGGCATCTCCCCTGCTTCTTCGGAGGATCGTCATGTCATTGCGTTCGAGTCACCTGGTCCCGGCGCGCCGCGCCGCGTTCGTTCTCTCGTGTGCGGTCGCGCTCGCGGGGTCGCCCGTCGGCGTGGGCTGCGGCGCCGGAGAGGGCGAGTCGTCCGCCGGCGGAGACGGCGCTCTCCCGGACGAGACGGAGCCGCCCCCGGCGCAGGACACACCGAACCCGCCGGCGTGTCCGGAGGCGACCAGCGTCGATATTGCCGTCGAGAACGCCTACGGCACGCTGGCGGGCACGCTCGAGGTGCCGGCCGGGTGCGGGCCGTTCCCCGCGGTGGCGATCCTCCCCGGCTCCGGGCCGACCGATCGGGACGGCAACCAGGCCGCCGCGGGCGTCGCCGCGGACACGTACCGGCTCCTCGCGGAGGGCCTCCGGGACCGGGGCATCGCGTCGATCCGCTACGACAAGGCCGGCATCGGCGGGAGCGCCTCCGCGGCGCCCCGCGGCGAGCAGGAGATGCGCTTCGAGATGGGCGCCGACGACGCGGTCCTGTGGGTGAAGGCGCTCCGCGACGACGGGCGGTTCGCGACGGTCACGGTGGTCGGGCACAGCGAGGGCTCGCTGCTCGGCATGCTGGCCGCCCAGGCGATCGAGGTCGACGGCTACGTCTCGATCGCCGGCGCGGGCCGGCCCATCGGCGCGGTGCTGCGCGACCAGCTCGCCGGCCTGCCGGACGAGGATCGCGAGAGGGCGTACGCGATCCTGGGCCGGCTCGAGGCGGGCGAGCTCGTCGAGGATGTCCCGCAAACGGAGCTGTTCCTGCGCCTGTTTCGCCCGAGCGTGCAGCCGTACATCCTCTCGTGGATGAAGCACGATCCCGCGGTCGAGCTCGCGGCCGTGAAGGCGCCGGTCCTCCTGCTGCAAGGGACCGCCGATATCCAGGTGGGGGTGCAGGAAGCCGAGCGGCTCGCCGGCGCGCGGCCGGACGCCAAGCTCGTCCTGATCGAGGGGATGAGCCACACGCTCAAGGAGGCGACGCTCTCGAGCGCGTCGCAGCAAGCGGCGTACACCGATCCGAGCCTGCCTGTGGTGCCGCGCGTCTTCGAGGAGATCGGGGCGTTCCTCCGCGCGGAGTGACGCCGCGCCCGATAGCTCAGCTACGGGGATTGAATTCGAGCGCGCGGAGCGGGTCCTCGACCCACGGGACGACGTGACCGACGTGGAAGGCCATGAGGAGGAGAACGCTACCGCGGCGGGCCTCGCCCAGGCTACCGTGGGATCTCGCCATCAGGCATGACCCGGAGGATCTCATGTCGGGTTCACGTTGCACGCGACGCGCCCTCGCCGGGGCGCTTGGCTTCGCCGTCGTCGTGGGGGGCTCCGGCTGCAGCGACGACGCGGCGCGCGCGCCCGGAGGAGCGCAGCCCGGCGCCGGCGGGGCCGGCGGCCGAGGCGGCGAGGAGCAGGAGCCCTCTCCCGCGCCGGCCTACACGATCACGGCGTTCGAGGAGGTCCGGATCACGAGCGACGCGAGTCAGCCGAACTTCCAGCAGGCGAACGCGGACATCGATCTCCGCGACGGGCCGTTCGCGAGCGTGAGGCTCGTCGTGGAGCTGGAGAGCACGTGTTATCCCTTCGAGACGTGGGAGGACAATCCGCCCCCGGAGGGCCAGAGCTGGCCCGCGGATTGCGACGCGTTCGACCGGAACTTCGAGCTCTCCCTGGACGATCCCGTCGATCCTGCGGTGGATCCGCCCGGCATCGAGCTCGTCCGCGCGATCACGCCGTTCGGGGGGCCGCTGCGCCTGGAGGTGGACATCACGGACGTGGCGAACGGGCTCCCCGCGGGCCAGCACCGGCTGAGGGTGGTGATCCCGACATGGTCCGACGGGAGCGGTCAGGTGAGCGGCTCGAACGGCGGGTGGAACGTGAGCGCCGTGGTCGAGGCGGTGCCCGGGCCGGCGCCGAGGAAGGTGCTGGCGGTGGTCCCGCTGTTCAACGGGTCGCAGACGACCGCGGACGGGCCGGGGCCGCTCGCCGTGGAGGTGCCGGAGGGGACGGTGAGCTCGCGCGTGGAGTACCGGATCACCGGCCACGGCGGCGGCGAGTCCGGGTCGGGGTGCATCGGGCCGGCCGAGGAGTTCTGCAGGAGGATACACACCCTCTTCGTGGACGGGAGCGAGCTTGCCCGCATCAGGCCGTGGCGGACCGACTGCGCGGCGCTCTGCACGATCGCGCACTACGGGCCGGAGGACGGCGGGTTCGATTACTGCCTGGAGAACCCGTGCGGAGCGCTCGAGAGCGTGCGGGCGCCGCGGGCGAACTGGTGCCCAGGGAGCGAGTCGCCGCCGTTCACGTGGGACGCGGACGCGCTGCGGGTGCCCGGGCAACACACGCTGGCGTGGGAGATCTCGACGGTCGCGGAGGGCGGCGTATGGAGGGTCTCGGCGACGTACTTCGCGTTCGGCGGGTAGCGGCGCCGCGAGCGGCCGCGCGCGTCGCGCCCCTCGCGCGGGCCCCTCGCGCGCTCCGCCGCGCTACGGCGGCAGCTCCTCGAACTGGGGGAGGCCGTCGGTGATCGGATGCCACGCCGCCTTCGAGCCGACGTAGATGTGATGATCCGGCCGTCGCTCCGGCGCCTCGGAGAGCGCGCCGAGCTGCACGTGAGCGAACGTGTTCCCGCGGACCGTGTCGTACAGCGGCGAGAAGCATCGATCGCAGAGCCCGCGATACCCCTCCTCGGACTCGTCGACCTTCAAGAGGTGCTCACGGCCCGCGGAGATGCGGACCTTGTCGAGCGCGATCCCGCCGACGGCGGAGCAGGCGGCGCCGGTGCGCCGCCGGCACCTCGAGCAATGACAATAGAAGGCGTAGTCGAACGCATCGTCGACCTCGAAGCGCACTAGGCCGCAATAGCAGCTGCCCGTCAGCATGGCTCCTCCACGCCTGTCGATCGCTGCGCCAGGGCCGAGAGCCGGCCGGCCCCGACCAACCAGGCCCGCGGGTGATGCGGCAGCCCGTCGCGCGGCCGCTGCTCGGCCGCGGCGACGAAGGCGCCGTGCAGCGCTTCGTCGCTCGACGAGCGCAGCGCTTCAGGTGCGAAATGTACGAGACATGCGTACGTCATGAGACCTCCGGCTCTGGCTGTGTTGGTGGATCGTGGGTTGTCCAGTCCATGGTTGTCCGGCGCGCCTTCCGATCGACTCCGATCGCACGAGCGCTGTTCTTTTTCTGTACCACGGGCAGCCTGGGGTAGGCGCCCGCGATCGGCGGGCTCTGCTGGTCGCCGTGGCCCGGCCCGTCGCGCCACGGCTGCCGTCGCGCCGCGCGGCTCCCGCATCGGCGGTTCGGCCCGGCGATCGCGGTGCGCGGGCGGCTTTTGCGGAGCCCGGCACAGGGCGGGTATCGGCGGAGAGAGAGATCCGGCGCGATGCTTGCAATTGCAAAAGAGCGTGCCTGAGCGGAGGCCGCCGCAGGGTGGGAGTCGGCGGCGGGCGGTCCGGCGCGATGCTTGCAATTGCAAAGGAGCGTGCCTGAGCTGTTCCGATCTCAATTGATGTTTGAACCCCATCATCGGCAGAGATTCCGTGTGCGTGATGCGCGCCGACGACTACAATGCCGTCGCGACCGGGGATAAACCGGCGAGCACATCCGTGATCAAGAGATCGCTGACAGGGAATGACGAACTCGAACCAGAAAACGGCGGAGCTCGCGGGCGTCTTCTGATTCACTTATTCATCTTGAGCAGAACCCCGTGAATTTGCCGATCTGACATGGAGAACCTTAATGCGCATGAATCGCTTACTTGGCTACATCTCCGCTTCGTTCGCATGCAGCCTGATCGCCTGCGGCGCTGGCTCGCACAGCGATGAGAACAGCGGTACGTTGGGCTCCGCGCTCGTGAGCTCGGATGGCACGATGACGGCGGAGCTCACCGTGCCGTCGGACTGGAAGAGCGGATACTGCGCGAGCGTGACGATCAGGAACACGGGCAGCAGCGCGACGACGTCCTGGGGGATGGTCATCGGGCTCAACGGCTCGACGTTGAACCACGCATGGAACACGCGCATCACGCCGTCGGACGGGCAGCTGAGGGCCGTCAACGAGTCCTACAACGGGGGGCTGGCTCCGGGCGCCTCGACCATGTGGGGGTTCTGCGGGAGCGGCACCGGCAGGCCCACGCTCGTAGCGGTCGACGGCAGCGGAGGCCCGGACGTCACCACGAGCACGTCCGTGAGCAGCAGCGTTGGGTCGGGCGGCGGCGCGGGGGTCGGCGGCAGCGGCGGCGAGGGCGGTGAGGGCGGCGGCTCCACCACCACGACCACCGCGGGCACCGGCGGCGAGGGCGGCGGCTCCACCACCACGACCACCGCGGGCACCGGCGGCGAGGGCGGCGGCTCCACCACCACGACCACCGCGGGCACCGGCGGCGAGGGCGGCGGCTCCACCACCACGACCACCGCGGGCACCGGCGGCGAGGGTGGCGGCTCCACAACCACGGGCGGCGGCGGCGAGGGCGGCGCTGGCGGCGGCTCCACCACCGCGGGCGCCGGCGGCGCGCCGCCGCTGGATCCGGCGTGCGGCCCGGACACCGCGGCCTTCGCCGATGTGGCGCCCATCCTGGAGAAGAGCTGCGCGAACCAGTTCTGTCACGGCAATCCCACCTCGCCGGCCGGCCGGCTCGACCTCCGCGCGAGCACGGCGGTCGGCGCGCTGGTCAATCAGGACGCCGGCTCGTGCTCCAGCGAAAAGGCGCTCGTCGTGCCGTTCATGCCGAGCAGCAGCTACCTGATGAACAAGCTGAAGGACGTCGACCTGTGCGACCCAGACGAGAGCAGCATGCCCCCCGGCTCGTCGCTGCCCGAGGCCGATCTCAAGACGATCAACGACTGGATCTGCGCGGGCGCCCCCGACCGCTGAGCTCTGCTCGGCCGAGGAGAGCCCGCAGCGCCCCCCGCCGCTCTCCCAACCTGGGTCGGCGCCGGCTCAACCTGGGTCGGCGCCGGCTCAACCCGGGTCGGCGCCCCCCACCTCAACCTGGGTCTGGTTGCCGCTGCCCGCGCCGCCCGCCGGCCTAGCTCACCTGCGGGCCCGTCCGCCGACCGGGGATGAACCGGAGCGGCAACGTGATCGGGCCGCGGACCGTCAGCGTGCGGTTGTAGCGAAGCTCGCCAGGAACGCGCTCGACCCGCTCGAAGCGCGCGATCACCGCCTCCAGCGCCACCCGCGCCTCCATGCGGGCCAGCGCCGCGCCGATGCAGAAGTGGACGCCGTGCCCGAATTGGAGACCTCCCTGCGAGCCACGGTGCAGGTCGAACCGATCCGGATCCTTGAACCGCGCCTCGTCCCGGTTGGCCGAGGCCACGATCGGGAGCACCAGCGCGCCGCGCGGCACCGTCACCCCGGAGAGCACGACGTCCGCGGTGGCGATCCGGGGGAGCGTCTGGACCGGGCCGTCGTAGCGGAGCATCTCCTCGACGAAGAGGGAGATCAGGCCGGGCTCGGCGTGCAGCCGATCCATCATGTCCGGGTGGTCCGCGAGGAACAGCAGCGAATTGCTGAGGAGATGCGTCGTGGTCTCCAGCCCGCCGATCAGGAGAGTGACCAGGAACTCGACGATCTCGGCGTCCGTCAACCGCTGCCCGTCGAGCTCGGCACGGACGAGATCGCTCACCGTATCCTCGACCGGCGCGCGGCGCCGCTTCGCGATGACCTCCATCAGGTACCCGGTCAGCTCCGCGAGGGTCGTCCGCACGCGCTGGGCGTCCTCGGGGCTCGGGAGCTCGGGCGTGATCGCCACGATGTCGTCGGCCCAGCGCTTGAACTTGCCATGAAGCGCGTGATCGAGGCCGAGGATCTCGCCGATCGCAAAGGCCGGCAGCGGGTGCGCGAAGGCCTCGACGAAATCGGCCTCCTCCACGAGCCGGTTCGTGAGCTCCGACGCGACGGCGCGGAGGCGCGGCTCGATCCGCGCCACGGTGGCAGCCCCGAACGCGCGGTGGATCAAGCCGCGCAGCCGCGTGTGCGCCGGCGGGTCCATGGCGAGCATCGAGTTGGCGAACGGGTTGTAGCCCACCCAGGGAGGCTGCCACGCCACCTTGAAGCCCTCGGAGGAGAAGAGCCCCGGGTTCTTCATCACGAAGAGCACGTCCTCGTACCGGGTCACCGCCCACATGCCGCCGGGATCGACCTGGCAAACCGGGCTCGTTCGCCGCATCTCGGCATAATGGGGATGCGGATTCGCACGCAGATCTGGCGCCAACACATCAATAAGGGGACTCATCGCGGCTGCCTCCGGTTCGCCGGTCCAGCGAGGCACGCCCTGGACTGCTAGCGGGTCGATGGTCCTCCCCCCACCGCGACCAAGCTCGTAGGCCTCGATACTACGGTACACCACATATTTTCCATAAAATACGTCATGCGCGCAATAGCTCATTCGAGCGTGCGCACGCCGACGAGGCGGCGGGGGTCTTCAACCCCGCGTCGCGGCAGCATGACGGGAGTCCATGTATGTCGCTGTGAGGAAGCCCAGCGCCGCTCGTGATGCGGTCGGCGCGCCCTGGCTCGGCGCACCGCTCGGGCGCAGCAGCGTCGACCCAGGTTGCCGGCGCCGGGGGGCGACCCGGGTGGCGCGGAGCGCAGGCTGGGGGCGGGGCAGGTTGGGCGGGGCGGCGCGACGCCCCGCTCACTCGTGGACGAGAGGGCCGATGCCGTCGGCGAACGGCCACCCGTAGCTCTCATCGAGATGAATCTGCCAGTCGAACGCCCCGCGGAGCGTCGGGTGATTGCTCTCGAGCTCGTTCCACGTGGGGATCGCCTCGTCGATCGACATGTAGTTCGTCTCGTCCGAGATCCCGAATCCCACGACGACGTGCCGCGCACCGAGCCGCGAGACCCACTCGTTCACGCTGTCCACGATGTACTCCTGCTGGTCCAGGTCCGGTCCGTCGTAGTACTGCGGGGCCGCGTAGTCCATGGCGCCGGCCTTCACCATGGCCTCGCAGAACGTCTTGTCGACGTCCTTCCAGGGCGCCGGTGGCGCGGTGATGATGAAGCCCGGGAAGCGCCGCTTCAGCTCCAGGCTGATCCAGATCATCTCGGAGGTGTCGGGGGCCTGGTTGGCCTCGAACGTGTTCCAGTCGATGCCGTCGAACCCACCCAGGCTGTTGTAGATGTCGACCACGCTGTCGACGAACGCCTGCGACTTTTCGCGGGTCGGGAAGCTCATGCCATTCCCGGCGCCCCCCACGGTGAGGAGGATCTTGCGCCCCTGGGTGGTCCGCGCGTACTGGATGTCTGCGTTGAGGTTCGTCGCCGCTCCCCGGCCATCGCCCGGCGGCGTCCAGGTGACGGCGCCCGTCGTGCCGGGCGACCCTCCCACCGGCAGCGCGGCGAAGAGATAGATCACGTTGTACTGGCTGTTGATGTCCCGGATGCGGATGGGCGACGGCGTCCAGTTGGGGTAGTAACCGGCGACGACCTTTTCAGGGAGCGCACCGCCCGCGCCGGGGATGGGATCCGGGGTGACGGCGCAGCCGGCGTACGGCTCCCAGAAGTACGTGCTGACCGTCGGGATATAGCCAGGATTCCCGTGCTCGGCGATGTAGGCCGCTCCCTGGTAGATCACGATCGCGCCCTCGTCGTACCACTGCCCCTCCTGCCATGCCGGATGGTCGCACGAGCCCTCGCCGGGCGCGGGGTCCTCGCTGCATCCGGCGTACGGCTCCCAGAAGTACGTGCTGACCGTCGGGATGTACCCAGGGTTGCCGTGCTCGGCGATGTAAGCCTGGCCCTCGTAAATCACGATGACGCCCTCGTCGTACCACTGACCCTCCTGCCACGCCGGAGCGCCTGCGCACGCGGCAGATTCGCCCTGCCCCACATCGGCCTCATCCTGCGAGGATCCGGGGCCAAGACATCCGAGCGCGCCTGCGGCGACGGCCACAAGGAGGAGCGACAGCCTGGAAGCAGCAGCAGTGGAATTGAGCAACATGGTGGGTTTTCCTTTATCGGAAGAGAAGAGGAAGGATCGCCGGCGGTCACCTTGCCTGCTGCAGCATGGCCATGCCGTTTTCGGTAGGCGCGCGGCGTGCGTACCTGCATCGCGACGAAGATGCGGTTTCTGGCGGAGCTCACCAAGCTTGATGCCACCATGGAGAGCAACCCTTCACAGAATCTTGCTTCGCCCCCCGACAGGCCCGTCGTCCGCCTCGCGGTGGTGTCGTTACGGATGCGTTGAAGATGTACCGAGGCGTGACATTTGCTGCTGCGATGAAATCAGCGACGACGTTCGGCCACGTGCGCCGGGCCTCGGGACGCGCTCCGACAGGACATCCGCGTTCCGCCGCGCTCCCGGAGCGGCGCGCGGCCGCGCCAGCTCGCTCGACCCTCTGCCCCGCACGCCGCCGGGAAATATCGGAAACACGCGCCGTCCGCGCGCCTCGGCGGGCGCGCCGTCGCGCGATGCTCGGTCGAGGCGTAAGCTGCTGCGCAAGCCATGCGCGCCCTCGTCCTGAAAGCCGCGAAGAGCCCGCTCGTGCTGGAGGATCGGCCCGCCCCGCGGCCAGCGCCCGGCCAGGTGCTGCTGCGCGTGCGCGCGTGCGCCGTGTGCCGCACCGATCTGCACGTGGTCGACGGCGAGCTGCCCGACGCAAGGCTGCCGCTCGTGCCCGGGCACCAGATCGTCGGCGAGGTCCTCGAGGAGGTGCCCGCGCCCGGCGGAGCGCCGCGGTTCGCGCGCGGCGCGCGCGTGGGCGTGCCCTGGCTCGGGTGGACCTGCGGCGCGTGCGCGCATTGCCGCGCAGGGCGGGAAAACCTCTGCGACCTGGCGCGCTTCACCGGATACCAGATCGACGGCGGCTATGCGGAGCTCGCGGTCGCGGACGCGCGCTTCTGCTTCCCTGTCCCGGCGGGCCTCCCGGACCTCTCGGCCGCGCCGCTGCTCTGCGCCGGGCTCATCGGGTATCGCACGCTGCGCATGGCCGGGGACGCGGAGCGGATCGGGATCTACGGCTTCGGCGCCGCCGCCCACCTCGTGGCGCAGGTGGCCCGCTTCGAGGGGCGGCGCGTCTTCGGGTTCGTCCGGCCGGGCGACGACGCGGCGCGGGCGTTCGCGCTGGCCATGGGGGCCGAATGGGCGGGCGCCTCCTCCGAGGCGCCGCCCGAGGAGCTCGACGCGGCGCTGATCTTCGCCCCGGCCGGCGAGCTCGTCCCGGCCGCGCTGCGCGCGGTGCGCAAGGGCGGCACCGTCGTCTGCGGAGGAATCCACATGAGCGATATCCCCTCCTTCCCGTATTCGATCCTGTGGGGCGAGCGGGTGCTGCGCTCGGTGGCGAACCTGACGCGCAAGGATGGCGAGGAGTTCCTCGCGCTCGCGCCGCGGGTGCCGCTGCGGACCGAGGTGAACGTGTACCCGCTGGAGGCGGCCAACGCCGCGCTCGACGACCTGCGGAACGGCCGCTTCTCCGGGGCGGCGGTGCTCGTGCCGTCGTGAACGCAGGACGGCGGCCGCGCCCGGCGCGGAGCTCGGGGCGCCCTCCGGCGGAGGAAGGCGCGGAGAGGGGCGCCCGCGGCCGCGGCTACACCCGCGCCGTCTCCTCGAGCTCCTTGCCGCGCGTCTCGGGCAGGAGCCACAGGATGAGCGCCAGCGCGAGCACCGGGAAGACCGCCGTCGCGGACACGGCCGGTCCCCAGCCCATCCGCTCTGCGGCGACGCCCACGCCGACCGGAGAGAGGATGTAGCCGATCCGGCCGAGCAGGTTGTTGGACCAGGCGAGCGCGTCGCCCCGGAGGTGCGTCGGGAAGAGCTCGGCGTTGTACGCGTTGAGCACGGGGAGCACGCCGCTCGCGCCGAAGATGGCGAAGACAAGCGCGACCGTGAGCCCGGCGCGCGAGCCCAGGGAGTAAGCGCCGAGCACGCCGACCGCCGCCAGCAGATAGATGATCACCGCGCCCGCGCGCCGGCCCATCACGTCGAGCAGCTTGCCCGACGCGAAGATGAGCGGCATCGAGACCAGCGCGGCGAAGGTGATGCTGGCGCCCACCTCGGCGTCGGTGAACCCGCGCTCCCGGAGCGCGAACGTCTTCCAGAACGTCACCGCGTTCTGCGTGCAAACGTACGTCAGCCCCCAGATGAGGGCGAGCTGCAGCATCCGCCCGCGGTAGGGCGAGCGCCAGATGCGCATGAACGGCTGCGCGCCCTCCGCCTCCCGCGCGGCGGCCGCCTGCTCGAACCGCGCGGTCTCGCGCAGCCCGCGCCGGGCCACCGCCATGACGAGGAGCGGGATGCCGCCGACGAAATAGACGCTGCGCCAGCCGTACGAGGTCGAGAGGAGCAGCGGCACCACCCCGGCGCACACGATGGAGCCCAGGCTCGAGAACGCCTGGATGACGCCGATCACCATCCCGCGCCGGTCGCTCGGGTACTCCTCGGCCGCGTACACCATGCTGACCGCCCACTCGCCGAGGAGGAAGATGCGCGCGAGGAGCTGGAAGACCGCAAAGACATAGACGTTCGGCGCAAACCCCGTGAGCACCGAGAAGAGCGTGTAGCCCAGGATCGTGATCGTGAGCACCCGCCGCCGGCCCCACTCGTCCGCCTTGCGCACGAGCAGGTACGCGATCATCGTCCCCGCGTTGATGAACCCGACGAGCAGCCCCTCGTGGCGGGCCGCGAGGCCCATCTCCGCGCCGATGTTCGGCAAGATCTGCGTGAGCGCCAGGTAGTCGTAGCCCTCGAAGAACGAGGCCACGCTGAGGAACCAGAACAGCCGCCGCTGGTAGGGCGTGAACGGCGTGTTCCGTTGCGGGGCAGCTGTCGTCATATCACCTCTCCCTCAGAGCGGGCCCTCGTAGACGCGGTAGCGCCGGTAGACGGAGCACCCGGCCGATTCCACGATGTGCCGCATCGGCGCGTTGTCCTCGTGGATCAACGAGGCCTCGAGCCGCTCGTACCCGGCCGCCCGCAGGCCGTCCACCACGTGCTGCACGAGGAGCGCGTACAGGCCCGTCGACCGGAACGCCGGCACCACGCCGATCAGCTTGAAGCTCGCCGTCCGGACGCGGCGGAGCGCCCAGGCGGCGCGCGCCCACCCGAGCGGCAGGAGCCGCCCGCGCGCCGCCGCGAGCGCCTCGTTCAGGTCGGGGAGGCACACCGCGAACGCCGCGGGCGCGCCGCGCACGGTCGCGATCTGCAAGAGGCGCGGGTTCGAGACCAGCGCGAACGCGCGCCCCAGGTTCACGAACTCGGCGCGCGACATGGGGACGACCTCCGGCACGCCGCGGTACGCCTCGGTGAAGACCGCGTGGACGATCTCCATGTCGCGCGAGATGCGATGGACCGCCGCGCGGCGCACCTCGAGGCCAGCGATGCTCGCCGCCGCGGCCTTCCGGCGCAGGGGCTCGGGGAGCTCCCGGCGGCCCCCCGCGGCGTCGAAGAGCGGGGTGTCGTAGGCGAGCATGTCGTAGCGCTTCGAGAACCCCTCGGCCTCGACGAGCTCGCGGTAATACGGCGGGTGATGGCCGGCGAGCATCGGCGGCCGGGAGCCGTACCCCTCGACGAGCAGCCCGATGTCCTCCACCCGCGTCACGTTGCGCGGGCCCCGCAGCGACGTCGCGCCGAGCGCCCGCGCGCGCTCGCGCACCGCGCCGAAGAGCGCCCGCGCCACCTCGGGATCGCGCTCGCACTCGAAGAAGCCGAAGAACGCCGTGCGCTCGCCGCTGTGGCGGTCGTGGCGCCCGTCGACGAGGAGCGAGATGCTCCCGACCGTCTCGCGCCCGCGCCGCGCCCGGAACAGGCGGAGGCTCGCCTCGCGGAAGAAGGGGTTCTCGGGGTCGAGCCGACGGAGGACGAGCGGGCGGAGGGGCGGCACGTAGCCCGGATCCGCCGCGTGCAGGCGCAGCGGCAGATCGAGGACGTCGGCGAGATCCGCGGCGCTGTTCGCCTCCTCGATCGCGATCGACATCGAGGCGCTCAGTACCCCGCGAGCCGCTTCAACCGGAAATACAGCGGCGTGGGGCTGTTCTCGTGCTTCTCCTTGAGCGGGCCGCACATGAGCGGCAGGTACATCACCCGCCGCTGGCTCGCGTCGCCCGTGGCCGTGGCCTGCGCGACGCGGTGCCAGATCCGGCCGTCGTGGATCGTGAGGTCTCCCGCCTCCGCCTCGAGCGCGTACTCGTCCGGGTCGGGCCGGTGGTCGAGGAAATACGCCTTGCGGGTGATCATCTGGAAGAGGCCCTGGCGGTGCGACGAGGGGATCAGCCGCACGCCGCCCTTCGAGAGGGGGGAGTCGTCGAGGTAGAAGCCGACGTTGAGGTAACGGCGCGGCCGCTCGAGATAGAACACGTCGCGCAGGCTGTCCGTGTGCCAGCCGAGGCGCTGGTACGTCGAGCCCTCCTCGCGGCGATAATGGTTGATCACGAGCCCGTCGCGCTCCCGCTCGGCGATCCGGTAGCCGGGCCCGGCCACATCGAGGATGGCGCCGAAGCGAGGATCGCGCAGGAACGCGCGCAGGCGCTCGCCGAAGAGCGACGCGAACACCATGCGCTGGATGTAGCGCGACCCGTCCTTCCTCGTGCCGAGGATCAGCGGGACGCCGTTGATGTGCGTCCTCCCCTCCCCGACGAGCCGGCGATCGATGGCCTCCACCTCCTCGACGAGCGAGCGCACCGCGTCGCGGCCGGCGAAGCCCCGGAAGCGGATGAACCCGTGGGCGTCGAGGAAGTCTCGCTGCTCGGCCGTGAGCGCGCCGCCGAGCGTGAAGTCCGGGAGGCGGAGTCGGCGGTTCGCCGGAGGGAGTCCGGCGGCGGGCTGCGGCTCGCGCGGGGCGACGGCGGGCTGCGGGTCGCGCAAGGTGTGCACGGGGCGTCTCCTTCGCGGGTCCCTAGCGCAGCCGGGCCGCGGCGGGAACAGCCGTCCCACGCCGGCGCGGAATCTGCGCCTCGGCGCACGGCTTGCAGGTTCGTCACACGCGGTGCCGCCTCGCCGAGCCGATCCCGGGGCCGCGGCCAGCCGTCATGTCGAGTCCGTGCGTCGCCCGCCGCGCCGGTGGGCTGCCACCGGGCCTGTCGATCACCGCCCTGCGGCGCGGTGGCACCTGCCTTGCAAACCGGCGTCGCGACCGATGAGCGATCCGCCGGGGCCCGTGGCCGAGGAGCAACAGCGCGGTGAACCGCCGATGGCGCCCGTCCGCGGGAGCGCGCGCCGCGCGCGCGGCCTCCTCTCATGGGGCTTGCCGCTCGCGCTTTGCGTCGCGCTCGGCGCGGCCGTCGGGCTCGGCGGCTACACGTTCCTCTACGCGAAGGGCGCCTCGTACCTGCAGAACGATCCGTCGGCGTGCGCCAACTGCCACATCATGAACGAGCAGTTCGATGGGTGGCAGCGCTCCAGCCACCGCGCTGTGGCGGGATGCAACGACTGTCATGCGCCCCACACGTTCCTGGGCAAATACGCCACGAAGGCGTCGAACGGGTTCTGGCACTCCTTCGCCTTCACCACGGGCCGCTTCCCGGACCCGATCCGGATCAAGCCCGGCAATCTGCGCATCACGGAGGAGGCGTGTCGCGGGTGTCACGGCGACGTCGTGCATGCGATCGACAGCGAGCACCGCGGCGCGCCCCGGCTCTCGTGCGTGCGCTGCCATGAATCGGTGGGCCACCTGCACTGAGGCGCGCCCGCCGCTCGAGGGATGGAGACGATGACGGAGCCCAAGGACGAAGGATCCACGACCGAGCGCCCGAAGGAGCCGGCGCTCCGGCGCTACCTGCCGCTCATCGCGGTCGCGGCGGCGGCCGCGACCGCGGGGATCGCGGCGCTGCTCGTGAACATCTTCGAGCACAAGCAGGAGGCGAAGAACCCGTTCTATCGCGTCGTCGAGCTTGACGACACGATAGACGACCCCGCGGTCTGGGGGAAGAACTTCCCCATCCAGTACGACGGCTACCGGCGCACCGTCGACCAGAAGCGGACGCGCTACGGCGGGAGCGAGGCGGTGCCGCGCACGCCGACCGAGGCCGATCCGCGCAGCGTCGTCGCGCAGTCGAAGCTCGAGGAGGACGGGCGGCTGAAGACGATGTGGGCCGGATACGCCTTCGCGCGGGACTTCCGCGAGGAGCGCGGGCACGCTTACATGCTCGAGGACCAGGTATACACGGAGCGGCAGATCGCGACGAAGCAGCCGGGCACCTGCATCCATTGCCACGCGTCCGTGTACGTGCCGTACAAGAAGCTCGGCGGCGGCGACCTCATGCGCGGGTGGGAGGCGATGAACCAGATGCCGTTCCCCGAGGCGCGCAAGCTCGTGACGCACCCGGTGTCCTGCATCGACTGCCACGACCCGGAGTCGATGCAGCTCCGGGTGACGCGGCCCGGGTTCCTCGAGGGCATCCGCGCGCTCAAGGCGTCGATGGGCGAGAAGGACTACGACGTCAACACGATGGCCACGCGCCAGGAGATGCGCTCGTACGTCTGCGGCCAGTGCCACGTGGAGTATTACTTCAAGGGTCCGGAGAAGCGCCTCGTGTACCCGTGGGCGAAGGGCATCAAGGTCGACGAGATCTACGCCTATTACGAGGAGACGGGCCACGCGGACTGGACGCACGCGGAGTCGGGCGCGAAGGTGCTGAAGGCGCAGCACCCGGAGTTCGAGATGTGGAATCAGGGGGTGCACGCCCGCTCCGGCGTCGCCTGCGCGGACTGCCACATGCCGTACCAGCGGGTGGGGGCGGCGAAGGTCAGCGATCACCACATCCAGAGCCCGCTCCTCAACATCAACCGGGCGTGCCAGACGTGCCACAAGTGGCCCGAGGACGAGCTCCGGCAGCGCGTGGAGACGATCCAGGGGCGCCACGCCGAGACGCGCGATCGCGCGATGGACGCCGTGACCGCGCTGATCGGCGACATCCGCCGCGCCAAGGAGGCGGGCGCGACGGACGAGGCGCTCGCGGAGGCGCGCGCGGCGCAGCGGAAGTGCCAGTTCTTCGTCGACTTCGCCGAGGCCGAGAACTCGTCCGGGTTCCACGCGCCCCAGGAGGCGATGCGGATCCTGGCGTCGGCCATCGACACCTGCCGCCGCGGTCAGCTCGCGCTGCGCGACGGTCCCCATCCGCCGAGCGGCCTCGTCGAGCCCCCTGCGAACTGACGAGCTGGGCCGTGACTCCGCAGCTCTGGCGGAGCGATCCTGTGTCCCTCCATGCATTTGACTCGACTCGATTCAAATGAGGGTCTCATCGCGAGATAGTTCTTGGAACTTTCGGATGAGATCCGTAGGGTGGCCGCGAAAGGGGAAGACGCCATGGCAACACGTCGCGACCGTTCGAGCGCCGCCGCTGGATGTGCTGTGTTTGCGCTGATCTCGGTGTCGTGCGCGTCCGGAGATCCGGGCGCGCCGGCAGCGGAGACGATCCACGTCTCGCACGTGGAGAAGGACACCGTCAGCACGTTCCTGAACCGGCTCGCGACAGAGACTGGCCAGGTCGTCGTGACCCGCGCCGCCGCCCCCGGCGCCTGGCAGAGCGCCCCGCTGACGCAAGATCACGATACGTCGCTGCACCTCGTCGAAGGGCCCTTGCCCGCCGCGCCCCTCCCGGGCGAACGCGCGCGCGTCGGCGGGATCGCCGTTGTCGCCGCCCCCGCTGGCCTGGAGCCCCATGACTGGCTCGGCTCGCACCGCTACCACACCGAGCCGATCGCGGAGACCGAAGTGGTGCTGTCGGGCGCGCGCGGCCGACAGGGGGCCCCCGCGCCGGCCGGGAGGCGCGCGGCGTTCGAGGGCGACGCCGCCGACGTCCGCATCGACGCCGAGTTCCTAAAGGCGCGCCTCAAAGAGCTCTCCGGCGCCGTGCCCGTGACCCTCGGCGGCCGGACGGTCACCCTCCGCGAGCGCGGCTCCGAGAACGGGCGATCCCTGGCCCGCGCCTGGCTGCGCCAGCAGTACGAGGCGCTGGGGTTCACCGTGCAAGAGCACCCCTATCGAAGCGGCTGGAGCCAGGGCGTCAACGTGACGGCGGACAAGCCCGGGGCCGATCCGTCGCGCGTCCTCATCCTCTCGGCCCACTACGACTCGGTCAGCAACGCGGGCGCCGACGACGACGGCTCCGGCGTCGTGTCGTCGCTCGCCATCGCCCGCGCGCTCAAGGACGCGCGCCTGAGCATCGGCCTCCGCGTCGTCGCCTTCGATCAAGAAGAGACCGGCCTCCTCGGCTCGAAGGCCTACGCGAGCATGCTCGACCGGAACGGGCAGCTCGAAAAGGTGGTCGGCGTCCTGGATCTCGAGATGACCGGATACGACTCCAACGACGACGGGCGCTATCACGTCATCCACTGCAACGAGAACACGTCGTCCGAGCTCGCCGCCCTGGTCGAGGCGGCCGCCGCGCGCGGCGAGCTCCGCCTGACCCGGGTGGACGCGTGCACGAACCGCAGCGATCACGCGGCGTTCTGGCGCTACGGCACGCCTTCCGTGGCCGTGTCGCAGAACTTCTTCGGCGACGACGGCAACCCCTGCTACCACGCGCGCTGCGACACGGTAGATCGGCTCAACTGGGACTACATGCGGCGGCTGACCCAGGCCGTCGCGCTCGCCGCCGCCGATCTCCTGATCGAGTGACGCGAGCCGCCGCGCGGCGGGCGAGCGACCGCAGGTCGTCGCTCGTTCCGCCCACCTCCCCGCCTTCCTGCTCGATCACCTGCCATCGTCCGGCAGGGCAAAAAAACAGAGCGCCTGCTCGACGGCGGGGGGGGAAGCCGTCACAGGCGCTCTGCTCTGTCCACACTAGCAGGATGCGGGCCAGGTCCGTCCATGCGCGTTTCGCGGGATCCTGCTCGCGGACGGCGCTCGCTGTCTTTCAATCCTGAGATCGGCGTTTGCAAACCTGGCAGCTCGGCGCTCCCGGAGAGGGCGCGACCACGGCGGCGCTACCGGGCGCGTGACGCGTCGGCGCGGGCGCGCGCCGCGGGGGCGCCCGGCCGGCTCGCGTAGAGGGCGAGGTGCTCGTAGGCGATCGTCGCCCCGGCCAGCGCGGTGATCCCCGCCGTGTCGTAGGCGGGCGCGACCTCGACGACGTCCGCGCCGACGATGTCCACGCCCGCTATCCCGCGCAGGATCTCGATGGCGGTCGCGGTGCTGAGCCCACCGCAGACGGGCGTGCCGGTGCCCGGCGCGAAGCTGGGATCCAGGCAGTCCACGTCGAACGTGACATAGACCTTGCGCCCCTCGACCAGCTCCAGGACGCGCTGGGCCACGGCCGCGGCGCCGTTCCGGTGCACCCAGGGTGCGTCGAGGATCTGGAATCCGTGCGAGTCCGCATTGAAGGTGCGGATCCCGATCTGCACCGAGCGGGCCGGATCGACGATGCCTTCCCGCGCGGCGTGGAGGAACATCGTGCCGTGATCGATCCTCCCCTCGTCGTCGCCGACGCTCCACGTGTCCGAGTGGGCGTCGAAGTGGATCAGCGAGAGCGTGCCGTGCTGCTTGGCGACCGCCCGCAGCGCCGGCAGCGTGACGAAGTGATCGCCGCCGATCGACAGCGGCGCGGCCCCGCCGCGGAGGATGCCCGCGATGTGCGCCTCGATCGCGGCAGGCACCTCGAGCGGCCTGCCGAAATCCCACTGGCAGTCGCCGTAGTCGACGATCGCCAGCTGATCGAGCGGGCTGACCGCGCAGCCGTAAGGGCGGCCTTCGAACGAGAGCAGGGCCGACGCCTCCCGCACGGCCCGCGGGCCGAAGCGCGCGCCGGGCCGGTTCGTCGTCGCCGTGTCGAGCGGCAGCCCCGTCACCGCGACGTCCACGCCCGTCAGATCGCGCGAGTACTTCCGGCGCAGGAACGACAGCGCGCCCGCGTAGGTCAGCTCGAACGACGCGCCGACGAGGCTCTCGGCCGTGAATGCATGATCGCCGCGCACGCTATTCCCCATCTCGACCCGCTCTCACCCCCCGATGAACCGTCGCCGAGAGATACCATGCGCCGCGCGGCAAAACACGGCATCTTCGCCGGCGACGCCCGGCAGCACGGCCCCGCCCGCCCGGTCACCCGCCCGCCCGGGTCAGCTGGCGGATCGCGGCGGCGAGCGACTGGAAGATGGCGATGCCGCGCAGCTCGATCCCGAGGCTGACCATGCGCTGCGCCATCGTGGGCCCCACGCCGACGAGGCTCACGCGGGCTCCGAGCAGCCGTGTCGCCTGCGCCGTCTGCACCAGGGCCGCCGCGGTCGTCTCGTCGACGAGCGGCACGCCGGTCAGGTCGAGCAGCACCCACCGCGCGCGCTCTCGCGCGACGCCCGAGAGCACGGCCTCGAGGATCTGCTGCGCCCTCGCCGCGTCGATGGCGCCGATCAGCGAGATCAGCAGCACCCCGGGCAAGAGGGGGATGACGGGACAGCCGAGCTCCCGCACCGTGCTCGCGAGCGCGCGCTCGCGCTCGTAGGCGGCGGCCAGCATGTCGCGCTCCGCCTGCAGCGCGCTCTCGATCTCTTGCCGCTCGAACGTCGCGACGAGGAGCGACACCCACATGGCCAGCGGCTGGACGTAGTCCGCGAAGCCCTCCGTGTGCAGCCCGCCGAGCACCAGCGTGCCCCAGTCGCGCTGCGCGGTCGCGATCGGGGCCATCACGCAATAACCGCCCGCCTCGTCGGACTGCGCGGCGTCGAGCAGCTCGGGCGGCGGAAACAGGCCGGCCGGGACCCGGCGCCCCACGAGCGCGGCCACGCCCGGATCGCTGGCGTGCACGCCGTCGATGACGACCTCTCGCCCGCCCGGGCCCGGCTCGTCGGCCCAGAGCGCGAGGCACCCGACGCGCACGGAGGTCTGCCGCAGCCACACGAGGCGCTCGTCGGCCCGCACGAGCTTCGAGGCGAGGAGCCTGCTCATCTCCATGTTGGCGCGGAGCAGCCGCTTGAGGCTCTGCACGCTGCTCCGCTCCGACGCCACGACGGCGCGCTGCTGCGCGAGGCGCACGCGGCCGAGGAAGGCCTGCGCTCGCCGCGCCGCGTCCGGATCCGGCGCGCCGGCGAGCTGCCGCGCGGCGGCCTCCTCGACCAGCATCACCGCCGCGAGGAGGACCTCGATCCTGCCGCTGTGCGCGAACGCCGGGGCGAACGCGCGCTCGAGCGTCGCCACGTCCGGGAGCTCCGCCCCGGCGAGCGCCGCGCCGAGGCCGCGCGCGATCACCTCGGCCTCGGGCCAGACCAGGGGGCGCGGCGACGGCGCCGACCCCTCGATCAGGCGGCTCAGCTGCCGGGACAGCCCGCGCTGCCAGTCGCCGCCCGCCGCGTCGAGCTCCGGCGCGGGCGGCGCGGCGCCCCACGCGCCGCTGCCGCACGAGCGCCGCACCACCAGCTCGGCCGAGCCGCGGGTCACGGGCTCTGGCGGCGGGATGCCGTGGATGAGGTCGACGAGCCGCTCGACGGCGATCCTCCCGAGGAGGGCGGGGTCCTGCCGCATCGTGGTGAGCGGCGGATCGCAGTGCTGGGCGACGCTGATGTCGTCGAACCCCACCACCGCGATGTCCTCGGGCACGCGGTAGCCGTGCGCCTGGATCGCGTGGATGGCGCCCATCGCCATCTCGTCGTTCCCCGCCACGATCGCGGAGCAGAATTTGCCGTCGCGGTCGAGAAACTCCTGCAATCGGCGCTCGGTGTAGAACATCGTGCACTCGTCGAACTCGGAGAGCAGGTTGAGGTCCGCCGGGAGCCCGCGCGCCCTCATCGCCTCATCGAACGCCTTGCCGCGCTCGACGAAGTCGTCCGATGTCGATTTGCCGACGTAGGCGATCCGGCGATGGCCGAGGCCGACGAGGTGATCGACGAGCCGGTGAATCGACTCGCGGTTCTCCGCCCGGACGATCGGGTACCGCGGGCCGAGCGGGGGCGCGCAGAAGATGACGGCCGGCTTCCCGTCGGAGAGCAGCTCCTCCAGGCCGTCGATGGTGTACATCGCGATCCAGCCGACCACCCGCTCGAGGCCCAGCCCGCGCGCCAGGACCGTCCGAGGAGGCCCGTAGATCATGAGGAGCTCGTAGCCGCGCTCCCGCGCCGCGCGGTGCATGCCAGCGAACACCATGGCGTTGAAGGAGTTGTCGATGAAGACCGACGCGACCCCGATCACGTTCCGTGTGCGCTGGTCGACAGGCCTCGTGCTCATCCCGGTCGTGTCCTCCCCCGCGTCCAGCGGGCGAGCGTATCACCGACCTCGACGAAACGACTGGGTAACTTCGGCGCCGGCGACCGGGACCGCTCGATCCGGCGCAGTCCTCCTCCGTGCGCGCATGTAGAACATCGTGGACGGCCATACCAGGGCGGTCGATATCACCGAGGCTCCAGCGCGACGCGGGGGCGCAGGCCGGCCGAGGCTCATTGTTTGTAGGGAGCCCTACGCAGGGCGCGAGACCGAGCGGAGGAGCTCGTCGTGGCGGGGTGTGCTCTCACGCCTCAGCGGGCGTGGCCGACAGGGAGCTCCGGGCCGATGCAGCCGCACCCGCACGCGTTGGTGAAGAGCCTCTCCGGCGGCGAGCACGCGAAGTCGAGGAGCATGCATTCTTCCGGATCGTGAGAGACATAGACGACGTTCGTGGTGCCCGGCTCCGGACAGACGACCGGCTCGGGGCTGATGCAGCCGCACCCGCAGTCGTTGTAAAAGAGCGTCTGTCCCTCCGCGCAGATGAAGTCGATGAGGTGGCACTGCTCGATGTCATCCGACACGTAGCGGACGCCCGGATCGCTCGGGTCCGGGCACGCCTGCGGCCCGGGGTCGATGCAGCCGCACCCGCACTCGCCGCCGAAGTACTCCTCCGGCGGCGAGCAGGCGAAGTCGATGAGCGTGCACTCCACCGGATCGTGAGAGACATAACGGACGCCCGGATCGCTCGGGTCCGGGCAGGCCTGCGGCCCGGGGCCGACGCAGCCGCACCCGCACTCGCCGCCGAAGTACTCCTCCGGCGGCGAGCAGGCGAAGTCGATGAGCGTGCACTCCTCGGGATCGTGAGAGACATAACGGACGCCGGGATCCCCCGGATCAGGGCAGCTCCCGCCGCCGCCGGGCGAGGGGCCGCCGCCGGACGAGGGGCCGCACCCGAGCTGTCCGACGATCGAAGAGGCCGCAAGAAACAACAAGGCATAGGCTCGCATGTTCGTCTCCGTATCTTTCTTCAAGAGGGTTGATCCGTGGAGATGCACCTCCCCTTCGAGGCCCGCCTCGGGCCCCCGGGAGGAGATGAGCGTTCAAGCCGGCTCAGGGAGCGCCGCTGACGAAGAGCGTCACCGCCCTCCGGGAGACCTCCGGTGAAGACACCTCGATCAGCAGGACCTCCTCGCGCGGCTCGTCCTCGACCGGCTGGAGCACCACGCGGAGGTCGGCCACGTCCCCGGCCTCGAGGACCACCGGCGCCGTCGCCCCCTCGAGGAGGTACCCGGGCGCCGGCGCGCGCAGGGCGATCGCGTCGATCGCGAGCGGCGCGGCGCAGGTGTGCACGAGCGGGAGGGTGCGGGTGGACGCGGCGCCGACGGCGGTCTCGGGCAAGGCGAGCTCCGGCTCGACCCGGAAGCAGTCGGCGAGCGGGCGGGGCGCGGGCTCGAGGACGCCGCTCCGGGCGACGAGATCCGCCGGCGCGGAGCGGGCCGCGCCGCGCCGCGCCTGGAGGCGCAGCTCGTGCCCGCGGAAGGCGTCGATCTGGAGCGCGAAGCTCCCGTCCTCCTCGACCGGCGCGACCACGGGCGCCCCGGTCCCGTCGAGGTTCACCGCCCAGACGAGATCCGCGCCCTTCACGCTCCCGGGCCCGCCGGTGACATCCATCGGCGCGCCGTCGCACTCGTCGCAGATCGCGCCGACCACGTCCCCGGCGAGCGCAGGCGCGGAGGGCGGCTCCGGGATCGGGTTCACCCCGCACCCGGCGACGCAAGCAACGAGAAGAACCGCGAGCCAGCGCATCAGGCCACCATCCTGTCGAACGGTGTCCTGTACAACCGCCGTGCCAGCGCGCCCCCCGCTGCGTTTCGCGGGCGTCGTGGACCCTTCTTTGTACCATTCTGTACCATAGTGTACCGATGGTACAGGACGGCCTTGCGCCAGGCGCGGTGGTCGACGGCCGCTACGACGTCGTGCGCGCGCTCGGGCGCGGCGGGCTCGGGTCGGTGGTCGAGGCGCGCGATCGGCTCTTCGAGCGCGACGTCGCGCTGAAGGCGCTGCGCTTCGACTCCGCGGGCGCGACCGAGGCGTTCCGGCGGGAGTTCTCGCTGCTCTCGGCGTGCGCTCACCCGCGGCTGCCGCGCGCGTACGACTTCGCCCGGACGACGTGCGGCGGCGCGCCGCTCACGTACGCCACGACGGAGCTCATCCGGGGCCGGACGCTCGCCGAGCACGCGCGGGGGCGCGCCCTCGACGCGGCCCTGCCCGTCCTGCTCGACGCGCTCGACGCGCTCGGGTGGCTCCACGGCGCGGGCATCGTCCACGGCGACTTCAAGCCCGAGAACGTCCTCGTGCGGGACGACGGCGCGGGCGTGCTCATCGATCTCAGCGCGGCGCGGAGGATGCGCGCCGCGGCGGGAGACCTCTCGGGCACGGCGCGGTTCTTCGCGCCCGAGCTCCTCCGGGGGGCCCCGCCGAGCGCGCGCTCGGATCTCTTCGCGGTGGGGCGGACCCTGGAGGCCCTGTTCCCGCTCCTCGCCGGGGCGCCGCCCGCCGCCCTGCGCCGCCTCGCCGAGCGGCTCACCGCGGAGGACCCGGCCAGCCGGCCCTCCGGCGTCGACGAGGTGCTGGAGGCCCTCTCCGCCGGCGGCGCGCCGCGGCGCGCGCCCGCCGTCGTGAGCGAGCCGGGCGAGATCGTCGGCCGGGAGCGCGAGGTCGAGGCGTTCGGCGCGGCGCTCGCGGCGCTGCTCCGCGGCGAGCGCGGGCCGCGCGCCGTGGTGATCACGGGCGAGGAGGGCGCCGGCAAGTCGCGGCTGTTCCGCGAGCTCAAGTGGCGCGCGCAGCTCAGCGCGCCGGTCTTCGAGGGCGCGCCCCGCGGCGAGGATCCGCTCCGCGCGCTGCTGCTCCGCGCGCTCGGCCGCGCCGCGCTCCCGGCCGGCGTCGACGCGCTGCTCGACGCCCGCGGCGAGCTCGCGGGCGGGCGCGGGCGGCCCGGCGACGCTCCGGGCGCGCCCGAGGGCAGGCGCGCGCCGCGCGGACCGCTCGCGAGCGACGCGCCGCGCCGGCCGCTCGTGCTCGCCATCGACGACGCCGATCGGCTGCGGCCGCACGACCGGGCGCTGCTCGAGGCGCTCGTGCGATCGGCCGCGCCGACCGACGCCCTCCTCTGGCTCATCGCCTCCGCCGAGCGGCTCGACGTGGGCGGCGGCGCGGTCGTCGAGCTCCCGCTCGGCCCGCTCGGCGAGGCGGCGGTCCGGGTGTGGACGGCGCCCCTGGCCACGGCGGCGCGCGTGTCGGATCTCCTCCGCGCGAGCGGCGGCCGCCCGCGCGCGCTCAAGGAGCTCTGCGCCGCGCTCGGGCAGCGCAGCCTGAGCGAGGCGGAGCTCGATCGCTTCGTGACCACGATGACCACGCCGGAGCTCTTTCGCCGGCGCGCGGCCGCGCTCGCCCCCGGGGAGACGCGCGCCCTCGCCGCGCTCGCCGTGGCGGATCCGCTCGGGCCCGAGGCCGCCGCGGCGCTCGGCGTGGGGCGCGCGGCCCTCGACGCGCTCGAGGCGGCGGGGCTCGCGCGGCTCGACGGCGAGGGGTTCCGCCTCGGCCAGCCCGGGCAGGCGCGGGCGCTCCTGCCCGCGCTCGACGCGCGCGTCGTGCGCGAGGTCGCGGCGGCGACGGCGGCCCACCTCGCCGGTGAGGGCGAGGCGGCGCTCGCCCCGGCGCTCCGCAGCCAGCGCGCCGCGGACCGGGCGAGGGCGCTCGTCTTCGCGGGCGACCACGAGGCCGCGCGGCGGGCGCTCGCCGCGTCCGAGCCGATGTTCGAGTGGGCGCCGCGCGCCTGGGTGCGCGCGGCGGACGCCGCCTGCGCGGTGCAGCCGGCGCCGCGGACGCTCGTGGCCGCCGCGTCCGCGCTCGAGGCGGCCGGCGATCCGAGGCGCGCGCTGTCGCTGCTCGCCCGGGCGAGGCGCGCGCGGCCGCCGCGCGACGTGGTCGCCGAGCTCTCGTACCGGGCCGCGCGCTGCTGCGAGAAGCTCGGCAAGGTCGAGCGCGCGCTCGGGCAGCTCGGGCGCGCGCGGGCGCTCTCGCCCGGGGCCGCGGGCGGGCGGCTCGCGAGCCTCTCGGCGCGCTGCCTGCTGCGCCTCGGCCGCTACGACGAGGCCCGGCGCGAGGCGCAAGGCGCGCTCGCGGCGGCCGACGGCGGCGACCTCGCGGCGGCCGACGGCGGCGGCGACCTCGCGGCGGGCCGCGACGCCTCGGCCGCGGCGGAGCTCGCCGAGACGCTGGGCCTCGCGCTCGGCTACCTCGGCGACCAGGAGGGCGCCCTCCAGAGCCTCGCGCGCGCCGTCGCGCTGCGGCCCGCGTCGGACTCGCCGCGCGCCCGCGCCCGCACGCTCAGCTACCACGCGCTCCACGCCTACCGCGCCGGGGACGCGGCCCTCGCGGCGCGCGGGTTCCAGGAGGCGCTCGACCTCGCCGAGGCCGAGGGCCTCGGGGACCTGCTCGCGACCGCCGCGCTGAACCTGGGGACGGCGCGGCACCAGCTCGGCGACTGGGGCGCGGCGCTGCGCTGCTACGAGCGCGGGCTGCGGGCGGCGATCGCCTTCGCCAAGGAGCGGACCGAGGCCACCCTGCGCTTCAACCTGGCCAAGATCCACGCGGACGTCGGCCTGCTCGATCGGGCCGAGCTCGGCCTCGCGCGCCTGCGCGCGCCCGAGGGCGCGAAGGTCCCCGAGGAGATCGCCGCGGCGGCGCTCGGGCTCGCCGCGGAGATCGCCGCGGCGCGCGGCGCGCTCGGCGAGGCGGCGCGGCTGCTCGACGAGGCCCGCGCGGGCCACGCGGCGCGCGGCTCGAAGCGCGAGGCGTGCGAGGCGACCCTCCACGCCGCCGAGGTCGCGCTCGCGGCGCGCGACAGCGCCGCGGCCGGCGCCCGGCTGGCCGAGGCCGCGGCGCTGCTCCGGGAGATCGACGCGGCCGACCTCGCGCTGCGCCACGCGACGGCGGGCGCGGAGCTCGCGCTGGCCCTCGGCGACCCGGGCGCGGCCCTGGAGCAGGTGCAGCGGGGCGCGGGCCTCGTGGCGCAGGTCGCGCAGCTCGAGCTCCACGCGAAGCACGAGGAGGTGTCCGCCGAGGTGCTCCGCCAGAGGGCGGCGACGGCGCTGGCCGAGCGGCACCGCACGGCCGCGATCGAGTGCTGGGAGCGCATCGGGAGCACGCTCCCGGCGGAGCTCGCCGAGGTCTTCTGGCGGCACCCCCGGCGGGCCGCGCTCCGCGGCGGTCCCGCGCGGCCGGCGGCCCGCATGGAGCTCGTCATGAAGCTCCTCGAGATCAACCGGCGCCTGAGCTCGACGCTCGACGCCGAGGAGGTGCTCCGCCTCGCCATGGACGCGGCCATCGAGCTGACCGGCGCCGAGCGGGGGTTCGTGATCCTCACGTCGGCTGCACGCGATCCACGCGATTCGCGCAATCCCCCCGATTCCCCCGGAGGGCAAGCGAAGGTCAAGCTCGAGGTCGCGGTCGCGCGGAACCTCGATCGCGAGCGCGTCGGCAAGAGCCAGCTCAAGTTCAGCCACGGGATCGCCAAGCGGGTGGTCGAGCGCGGGGAGGCGGTGCTCACGGTCGACGCGCTGGCCGACGCGCGGTTCCACGGGAGCGCGTCGGTGCACGCCCTGCGGCTCCGGTCGATCGTGTGCGTGCCGATCCGCGCGCACGGCGCGGTGCTCGGCGCCGTCTACCTCGACAACCGGTTCCAACGCGGCAAGTTCGCGGAGGGCGACGCGGATCTGCTCGGCGCCTTCGCGGACCAGATCGCGGTCGCGCTGCACAACGGCCGGCTGATGGCCGAGCTCAGGGAGCGCACCCGGGCCCTCGAGGAGGAGCAGCGCCGGGTCGCGGAGCTCATGCGCTCGCAGGCGGACGAGATCGAGCGGCTCTCGCACGAGCTCGAGCGGACCCGCGCGGACGCGCGCCGCGACTTCCCGGAGATCGCGGGGAGGAGCGCCCCGATGCGCGCCGTGCTCGCGCTCTGCGAGCGCGTGGCGGAGAGCGACGTGACGGTGACGGTGACGGGCGAGAGCGGCACGGGCAAGGAGCTCGTCGCGCGCGCCATCCACGCGGGCGGGCCCCGGCGGGGCGGGCCGTTCGTGGCGGTCAACTGCGCCGCGCTGCCCGAGGCGCTGCTCGAGTCGGAGCTCTTCGGCCACGTGAAGGGCGCCTTCACCGGCGCCGTCCGGGACCACGGCGGCCTGTTCCTGTCGGCGCGGGGCGGCACGCTGTTCCTCGACGAGCTCGGGGACACGCCGATCGGCGTGCAGGCGAAGCTGCTCCGCGCGCTCCAGGAGCGCTCGATCCGCCCGGTGGGCTCGGACCGGAGCGTCCCCGTCGCCGACGTGCGGGTCGTCTGCGCGACGAACCGGGATCTGCGGGAGGAGGTCGCGCTGGGGCGCTTTCGCGAGGATCTCTACTACCGGGTCAGCGTCATCGAGATCCGCCTGCCGCCGCTCCGCGAGCGCCCGGACGACATCCCGGCGATCGCGCAGGCGATCGTCGAGAAGCTCTCGGCGCGCCAGGGCCGCCCGGCCTTCCGGCTGTCGCGGGGCGCGCTCCGGCGGCTCATGTCGTACGGCTGGCCCGGCAACGTGAGGCAGCTCGAGAACGTCCTCTCGCGCGCGTGCGTGCTCGCGCCGGGCCCGGAGATCGGCCCCGCCGACATCCAGCTGCCGGCGGCGGCGCCCGCGCCGCGGGCCCGGTCGCGCGCGGACTACCGCGGCGCCGAGGCGGAGCGGATCCGCGCCGCGCTCGCTCTCGCCCGCTGGAACGTGTGCGAGGTGTCGCGGAGCCTCGGGATCCCGAGGACGACGCTGTACCGGAAGCTCGCCCGGTACGGGCTCTTGCGGGAGGGGTGAGCGCCGAGCGCGCGCCGCGGCGAGCTAATCCCAGATTCGCACCACCATGAGCCCCAGGCTCGATCGCTTGCCCACGGCCACGATGCGGCCGTCGCGCTGGACGGTGACGGCGTAGAGGTGGTTTGTCTCCGGGAAGTCATCCAGCACGACGGCGCCCGAGGCGCCGAACCCGGCGTCCGCCGTGCCGTCCGGCAGGAGCCGGAGGATCGAGGCCGTGATGCCCGAGTTCACGGTGCCGCCCGCGACCGCGCCGAGGAGCTTGCCGTCGGCCTGGAGGGCGACGCCGTAGCCTCGCACATAGGGCTTCCCGCCTCCGCTCGCGTTCACCATGCCGCTCCCGCCGAACGTCGTGTCCGCCGAGCCATCCGCGGTGAAGCGCGCGAACGCATAATCGTTCACGCCGTCCAGCGCATAGCCCACGAGGACCGGCTTGCCGTCGCTCCCGAGGGCGAGGTCGGCGTCGTTGTACGGCGTCTGCGCGAGGTAGGCGACGCCGCCAGCTCCGAAGCCCGGATCGAGCTCCCCGTCGGGATCGAGCCGCGCCGCCAGGAAGGTGGGGCCATCGGTCCTCTCCGTCCCTCCGGCGACGATTTGATCGCCTCCGCCGATCGCGACCGAGTGCAGCGGTCGCTCATCCATCGAGAAGAGGCCCGAGCCGGCGAACCCGCGGTCGAAGTCGCCCGTGGAAGAGAGCCTCACGGCGATGCCGCGGTTGCCCGGGTTCCCGACGCCGACGGCGACGATCGAGCCATCGCGCAGGACGGCGACGTCGAAGCCCTCCGAGCCGCTGATCCAGGCGCGATCGATCGTCGCGACCCCGCTCGCGCCAAAGGCCTGGTCGAGCCCGCCGCTCGCGTTGAACCGGACGACCGCGAGCTGGCCGCTGCGCGTCCCGACCGCCACGATGCGCCCGTCCGGCTGCAGGGCCAGCGATTTGACCGAGCCCTCCTGCCCGACGACGAGGCCCCCTGTGCCGAACTCGGGATCGAGCGCGCCGCTCGGCAGGAAGCGCGCGAGCCCCCAGGTGTCCCCGTCGACGCCGGCGACGACGATCTTGCCGTCGTCCTGGACGACGACGGCGCGCCCCTCGTGAGGCGTGCCGCTGGAGGCGATCCCGTCGCCGTCGAACGACTGATCGAGCGTCCCCGGCGGGTCGGCGACGAGGAGCGAGACCGGCAGCAGCTGGTCCTCCTCCCCGGGCGCGCTGGCCCGGAGCGAGGGCGCGGCGCTGCCCACGATCGCGAGCGGCTCCGCGGCCAGCGTGAGCACGCCGGTGGTGTCGCCGCCCGGGACCACGACGGGGCTCGCCGTGACCCCGCTCGGCAGATCCGACAGCGAGAGCTCGACGTCGCCCGCGAAGTCGCCCGAGCGCGTGACGGTGACCGCGAGCTCCGCCGAGCCGCCGCGCACCACGCGCGCGGCCGCCGGGTCGAGCGCGATCGAGAAGCCGGACTGGGGCACCCCGCCGCCGCTGCCCTGCGCGGGTCCGCCGCCGCTCCCGCCCCCGCCCTCGCCCGACGCGGTGGCGCCGCCATCGCCACCGCCGCCGGCGCCACCGGCGCCGTCGCGCGAGACGTCGTGAATGCCGAGGATGCCCTGGCAGCCGAGCGCAAGGCAGGCCGCGGCCGCCCCCGCGAGGCAGGCCGCGCCCCGGAAGCGCCGCGCTGGCCGCGTCGGCGCGCTCCTCTGCGCGAACGGCGTCAGCAGAAGGATCATGGCAGCACGCTATCACGGCGCACGTACTGTACATCCGTTCATTCATCTGCTAGCCGACAGGCATGCGCTCCCGCAAGGCCGCCGCCGCCGTCGTCGTCGAAGACCTGCCGCTCGACGAGGAACCCGTCGACGCGATCCCGCCCGACGACACCGCGGCGGACGAGGCGTTCTCCGCCGCGGGAGGGCCGCCGTCGCTCGAGCGGATCTGCATCGATTGCGGCAGCGGCGGCGGCGCGCACGACGGCTGCGCGCACCGCGAGCGCGCCCGCTTCCACGCGCCGACGCGCGCGGCGCTCGAGCTCGTGGCGCGCCTGCGCCGGGCCGCCGCCGAGCACCGCGCCGCCGCCCGCGCCCTCCGGGCCCTGGTCACCGCCGAGCACGCGCGCGGCCGCGCCGAGATCGAGCGGGAGGAGCCGGAGCCGCCCGCGCCCCCGCAGCCCGCCGCCGCGCCGGAGCCGCCCCCGCCCGCCGCCGCGCCGGAATCGGACGACGCTCCGCCGGCGCTCTGCCCGCGCTGCGCCGAGCGGATCGAAGCAGCGCCGGCCGAGCCCGAGGCGCCGCAGCGCCGGCAGAAGCGCAAGGGGCGGGTGCCCCTCGAGCAGCAGGCATTCCCGTTCACGGGCGACTCCGAGCAACGATCGCCGCACGGCGCCTGAGCCCCGGCCGGCGCGCGCCGCGGGCACAGCGCAAGAGAGCTCGCCCGGCGCTCGCCGTCATCTCGCGTACGTCAGCGCGACGACACTCGGCACCTTCCGCGATCCGATGACCGGAAAGTTTACCGGCGAGCTAGCGAACTGACACGCTCCCACCGTGCGGCAGGACGCGCGCGTTCCGTGCTACACGGTCCTGTTGATGACAGCGACGCGGCGGAATGCCGGAGCTCTGGACCACCGAGGATTCTGCCACCATGTCGCTCGATAGAGCCATCGGCCTCACGTGCCACGACATCTGGGGAACCTATTTCTGCGAGGTGCTTGGAGGTATCCAGTCGGCGGCAAGGCACTCTGGATATCGCGTGATCGCCGTCAAATCGCCGCCGCGAGACGTTCACAGGCTCGAGCTCGCGCGCGACCAGATCGACGGGTGGATCGCCCTCATCGATCCGACGGACATCGAGCTCTTCCTCGACGACGGCCGGCCGGTCGTGACCCTCAGCGCGCGCTCCAGCGACGGGCGCTGCCCGTACGTCCTGCCCGACAACCACGGCGGCGCCCTGGCGGCCGTGCGCCACCTCATCGATCACGGGCACAGGCGGATCGCCTTCGCGGGCCACATGGCGCATGAGGATGTCCGGCAGCGCTTCCAGGCCTACCGGGACGCGCTCGACGAGGGCGGGATTCCGTTCGATCCCGCCCTCGTCTTCGAGCTCCCGAACAACGAGCGGGCCGGCGGGCGGTTCGCCGCGCAACGCCTCCTCGAATCGGGCGTGTCCTGCACCGCGATGTTCATGGCCACCGACCAGGGGGCGCTCGGGATCATCGACGCGCTCGCCGAGACAGGCCTCCGCGTCCCCGAGGACCTCGCCCTCGTCGGCTTCGACGACATCGAGGCGGCCAGGTACGCCTCGCCGCCCCTGACGACGGTCCGCCAGCGGTTCGACTGGATCGGCAGGACGGCCGCCCAGCTGCTCATCGATCGCCTCGCCGGACGGGATGTCCCGAGCGCGGGGCACATCGCGCCGACGCTCCTGGTCCTGCGCCGCTCCTGCGGCTGCTCGCCGGCGCCGGCCGAGCGCGAGGCGCCCGCGCCGGCCGACGGCGCCGCGGACCAGGCCGACGCGCTCGCCCGGGAGCTGGTCGCCCTCGCGACCTTCTCGTCGGCGCCCGACCGGAGCGCGCCGCCGGCGGAGTCGTGGCCCGGCGTGACGGAGGTGGTCCGCGGGCTCGAGGCGGCCGCCCAGGGAAAGCCCGGCCCCCCGCCGGCGGCGCTGGAGCGGGCGTGGCGCGAGGCCGCGGAGCAGATGCCCCATATCGATCTGCTCCTCGCCATGATCGATCGCCTGGAACGAGCGGGCCAGTCCATGATCCGCGGCGCGGAGGACGCCGCGGCCCAGCGGCGCGTCACGGCGTACATCCGGAGGGCGCGCCACGACATGATGCAGGGCCGGGTGGCGATCGAGGCGGCCCGCGCCGATTACCTGAACAGCCTCCTCGACATCAACCTTGTTGTCCGGGAGACGCTGCTGGAGCACGCGGACAACGGCGGGAGCAAACTGAGCTGGCTCTCCGCGGTGCAGATGAGCTGGGGCTGCCTCGCCGTGTGGGAAGACCCGGGAGACGAAGGGCCGACGCTGCGGATCGTCGAGAGCTCCTGCCCCGGCCAGGAGGCCGCCGCGCCGGCGGCGGGCACGCGCGTCGCGGCGGCGGAGTTCCCGCGCGGCGGCTGGCTGCCAGCGGCCGTCCAGTACGACGGCGACCACGTCATCCGGCTCATCCCGCTCCGCAGCCAGGGCGAGGACCGCGGCGTCCTGGCCATCTGCGCTCCGGTGAGCAGCCCGCTCGGGCTGGATCACCGGGACATGGACATGTGGGTGGCGATGCTGACCGCGGCGTTCGAGCGCGCCTCGCTGATCGAATCGCTGATCGAGCAGGAGAAGCGGTCGCGCGCCGCCTACGAGCGCGAGCGCGCCCTCGCCGACGCCGTGCGCCGGCTCGGGTGCCCGGTCATCCCGCTCGACGAGGGGGTGCTGCTCGTGCCGCTCGTCGGGGCCATCGATCCGGAGCGCGCGAGCCACGTGCTCGAGGTGGTGCTCGCGGAGCTCAGCCGCCAGGAAGCCGAGGTGTTGCTGATGGATATCACCGGCGTGCCCTTCGCCGACATGCAGGTCGCGGCGTCGCTGACGAAGACGGCCCGCGCCGCCGTCCTGCTCGGCGCCGAGGTCATCGTCGTGGGGATGCGGCCGCAGGTGGCGCAGGAGTTCACCCACCTCGGCATCGACCTCGCGGGGATGACGCTTTACCCGACCCTCGGCAGCGCGCTCTCGTCGCTGCGCCGCAGGCGGCAGCCGCTCATCGCGCCGCGGATGCCCCGCGCCTGAGCCGCCGCGCACATGGCCCGGCAAAAGCCGGTGCTCCCCGGAAAGGGTCGCCAGCGCGAGATTGAACCGACCTCGCCCTGCATGGGTCCACATTGCCGTTGACCTGATCGCGCCGGGTGGACGACGCTGCGCCCCGGGAGGAAGAGGAAGCCATGTCGACCCTGGTACGTCTGTCCGCCGCGACGGCGTTCGCGGCCGTCGCGATGCACATCGGCGTGCTCGTCACCAGCACCAGCGGGTGCGGAGGCGACGAGTGCGACGAGGAGCCCATCGGGTGCAACACCGTCGAGGATTGCCCTCGCTGGGTGGCCCGGTGCAACGGCGGGTTCGCCGCGATCGCTGGGCAGTGCACCGAGGCCGGCTGTTGCCGGCGCGCCGTCGACGTGTGCTTGGCAGTGTGCGACTCGTTCGAGCAAAAGGTCACGAGCTGCTCCCAATACGATTGAGGCCCCGCCGCTCCTCTACCCCTCCACGCCCGGCCCCGCCCCGTGGGCCCCCGGGTCGCGCTCGCCTTCGCCGGGAGCGCGGCGCGCCGCGCTCGGCTTGCTCTTGCTGACGCCCACGCGCCGCACGAACGAGAGGAACTGCCCGAGCGTGGGCGAGGCGTCGTCGGCCCGCCACGCGAGCAGGAGGTCCGTGACCGGCGCGCCCACGATCGGCCGGAGCGCGAGCCCCCCGCGCCGGATATTCTTGATGGATTCCGGCAGGATAGAGACGCCGAAGCCCGCCGCCACGAGGCTCAGGATGTCGAGGTGCAGCGCCTCCTGCACGATGCGCGGCGTGAAGCCCGCCTCGCGGCACAGCCCCACCACGAGGTCGAAGAAGGCCGACCCGCGCTGGCGCGGGAACACGACGAACGGCTCGCGCGACAGGAGCTCGAGCGAGATGCGCCTGCGCCCGGCGAGCGGGTGATCCGCCGGCAGGGCGACCAGGAGCGGCTCGCGCCGGACGCACTCGGAGGCGAGCCGCGGGTCGTTGAGCGGCGCCCTCACGAAGCCGACGTCGATGCGCCCGTCCTTGAGCGCCTCGATCTGCTCCTGCGGCGGCATCTCGCGCAGCGCGAGCTCCACCGACGGGAAATCGGTGCGGAAGGCGCGGACCAGCTCCGTGATGCCGCTGTAGGCGAGCGACGAGAGGTACCCGACCACGAGGCGCCCGGTCTCGCCGACGCTCGCGCGCCTGGCCTCGTGCACCGCGAGGTCGAGCGCGTCGAAGACCCGCCGCACGTGGGCCAGGAAGACCACGCCCGCGGGCGTCAGCTCGACGCGCCGCCGCGACCTGTCGAAGAGCGAGAACCCGAGCTCGGACTCGAGATCCTGGATCTGCCGGCTCAGCGGGGGCTGGGCGATGCCGAGCCGCTGCGCCGCGCGGCCGAAGTGCCGCTCCTCGGCGACGGCCGTGAAGTACCGGAGGTGGCGCAGGTCCATACCTTGAAGGTATCGTCTGATACGAAATAATAGATTGGACGAACGTCAGGGGCACCCTAAATGCGGAGCCTGCCCTCCGGCGGCCCCGTCCGGGGCACCCGGGAGGGGGACGGGAATTGGCCGCCCATGTGGCTCGTCCGGATCGCGCTGCAACGTACGTACACGTTCATCGTGATGTCGATGCTCATCGTCATCCTGGGCGTGTTCACCATCACCCGGATGCCGACGGACATCTTCCCCGACATCGACATCCCGGTCCTGTCCGTCATCTTCAACTACGGCGGCCTCCCCCCCGAGGAGATGGAGAAGCGCATCGTCAACAACTACGAGCGCTTCCTGACGACCACCGTCAACGACATCGAGCACATCGAGAGCCAGTCGCTCACCGGCATCTCGATCATCAAGATCTTCCTCCAGCCGGGCGCCAGCATCGAGGCCGCCACCGCGCAGGTGACGGCGGTCTCGCAGACCGCCATCCGCATGATGCCGCCCGGCATCAGCCCGCCGCTCGTCATCCGTTACAGCGCCTCCAGCGTGCCCATCCTCCAGGCCGCGCTGGAGAGCGAGTCGCTGAGCGAGCAGCAGCTCTTCGATTACGCGGTCAACTTCATCCGCGCCGACATCGCCACGATCCGGGGCACGCAGATCCCGTACCCCTACGGCGGCAAGCAGCGCCAGATCATGGTCGACATCGACCCGCAGCGCCTCTTCGCCTGGGGGCTGTCGCCGCGCGACGTGAACGCCGCCCTCGGCGTGCAGAACGTCATCCTGCCCTCCGGCACGGCGAAGATGGGGGAGAACGAGTACCCCGTCATCATGAACAGCAGCCCCGAGGCGTTCGAGGAGCTCGGCAAGCTGCCGCTCAAGACGGTGAACGGGAGGACCGTCTACCTCCGCGACGTCGCGAGCGTCCGCGACGGGAACGCGCCGCAGACGAACATGGTGCACGTCGAGGGCAAGCGCAGCGTGCTCCTCAGCATCCTCAAGAACGGGAGCGCGAGCACGCTCGACGTCACGTCGCGCATCCACGCGATGCTGCCGAGCACGCTGGAGAAGCTCCCGAAGGAGCTCAAGGTCTCGCTGCTCTTCGATCAGTCGGTGTTCGTCCGCGCGGCGGTCGACGGGGTCGTGCACGAGGCGCTCATCGCCGCGGGGCTCACCGCGCTCATGATCCTCTTGTTCCTCGGGAGCTGGCGCAGCACGCTCATCGTCGTCATCAGCATCCCGCTCTCGATCCTCGTCTCGATCATCGCGCTCGACGCCCTCGGCCACACGCTCAACGTGATGACGCTCGGCGGCATGGCGCTCGCGGTCGGCATCCTGGTCGACGACGCGACCGTGGCGATCGAGAACATCCACAGGAACCTCGGGCAGCGCAAGCCGTTCATCCGGGCGATCGTCGACGGCGCGCAGGAGATCGCCGTCCCGGCGCTCGTCTCGACGCTCTGCATCTGCATCGTCTTCGTGCCGGTGGCGTTCATCACCGGCGCGGCCAAATCGCTCTTCGTGCCCATGGCCTTGGCGGTCGTCTTCGCCATGCTCATGTCGTACTTCCTGTCGCGGACGCTCGTCCCCACGCTCGTGCGCCTCCTGCTGGAGCGCGAGGCGGCGGAGCACGCCCACGGGCATCACCCGGAGGGGACGGCGAACGCCGATCCCCGACCCACGTCGAAGCCGAAGAGCATGTTCGGGCGCGTCTTCGCCGCGTTCAACCGCGCCTTCGACCGGCTGCGGGCAGCCTACGGCGGGTGGCTCGCCTGGGCGCTCGCGCACCGCGCCGGGTTCGTCGGAGCGTTCCTCGCCTTCGTCGCCGCCTCGGTCGCGCTGATCCCGCTCCTCGGCCGCGACTTCTTCCCGAGCGTCGACGCCGGGCTCATCAAGCTCCACGTGCGCGGCGCGCCGGGCACCCGCCTCGAGGAGAGCGAGCGCCGCTTCGCGCGGATCGAGGAGACCATCCGCGAGGTGATCCCGCCGGGCGAGATCCGCACGATGCTCGACACCATCGGGATCCCGGCGAGCGGCATCAACCTGTCGCTGAGCGAGGGCGCGCAGATCTCGTCGGCCGACGGGCAGATCTTCATCGCGCTCGAGGAGCACCACAAGCCGACCGCCGGCTACGTGCGCAAGCTCCGCGAGAGGCTGAACGCGGCGTACCCCGACACGACGTTCTTCTTCCTCGCCCCCGACATCTCGACGCAGGTCCTGAACTTCGGCCTCGCGGCGCCCATCAACGTCCAGGTCGTGGGCCCGATCGGCAAGGAGGACGAGACCTACGCGGTCGCGCGGCGGATCGCCGATCGCATGGAGCGGATCCCCGGCGCGGTGGACGTGCACCTCGCGCAGGTGCCGGCGCGGCCGCAGCTCCGCATCGACGTCGACCGCACCATGGCCGACCAGCTGGGGCTCAGCCAGCGCGACGTGGCGAGCGACGTCCTCGTCTCGCTCTCGTCGAGCGGGCAGACGTCGCCGACCTACTGGCTCGACAAGCGCGGCGTGCAGTACCTCGTCGCCGTGCAGACGCCCCAGTACGCGATCGGCTCGATCGACGACGTGAACGCGACGCCGCTGTCGACGGGCGCCGGCCGCCCCCAGCTCCTGTCGAACGTGGCGTCGCTGTCGCGCTCGACCGGGCCGGCGAACATCACCCACTACAACGTCGCGCGGACCTTCGACGTGCAGGCGAACGTCGACGGCACCGACCTCGGCTCGGTCGCGGGCGCGGTCTCGCGCGTCATCGACGAGCTCAGGCCCGAGCTGCCGCGCGGGACGAAGGTGACCGTCAAGGGGCAGGCGGAGAGCATGGACTCCTCGTTCACCGGCCTCGGCTACGGGCTGCTCTTCGCGGTCGTGCTCGTGTACCTGCTGATGGTCGTGAACTTCCAGTCGTGGCTCGACCCGCTCATCATCCTGATGGCGCTCCCGGGCGCGGTGGCCGGCATCGCGTGGATGCTCTTCGTGACGCACACGACGCTGAGCGTGCCCGCGCTGATGGGCTCGATCATGTGCGTCGGCGTCGCGACGGCGAACAGCATCCTCGTCGTGACGTTCGCGAACGACCAGCGCAAGCTGGGCCGCGACGCCCCCACCGCGGCGCTCGCCGCGGGCATGACGCGCCTCCGGCCGGTGCTCATGACCGCGCTCGCGATGATCTTCGGCATGCTGCCGATGTCGCTCGGCCTCGGCGAGGGCGGCGAGCAGAACGCCCCGCTCGGCCGCGCGGTGATCGGCGGCCTGCTCGTCGCCACGCTGAGCACGCTCTTCTTCGTGCCGGTGATGTACAGCGTCCTCCGGAGCAAGGCTCCGGCCAGAGACCCGCTCGCTGAGGACCTATGAGCTCCCCCGAACGCCCTGCCCAGACCCCGCCTCCGGCCCCTCCCGCCGACGATCTCGGCTTCGATCTGCCGCAGCCCGCCGCGATGACGCGCACGCGCGGCCTCGCCATCGGCGTGGGCCTCGCCGTCGCGCTCGGGGCGGCGTTCGCGGCGGCCTACCTGCCCCGCCGGAGCGCCCGCGCCGCGCTCGAGGAGAGCGTGCGGGCCACCGAGGGCGCCGCCCCGCGCGTCGTGGTCGTCTCGCCGCAGCCGGTGTCGAGCGACCGGGCGCTCGTCCTGCCGGGGAGCATCCAGCCCCTCGAGGAGACGGTCGTCTACCCGCGCGTGAGCGGCTACGTGCGCAAGTGGAGCGTCGATATCGGCGACAAGGTCGAGGAGGGGCAGATCCTCGCCGAGATCGACACGCCCGAGCTCGATCAGGAGCTCGCGCAGGCCCGCGCCCAGCTCGTGCAGGCGAACGCCGGCCTCGTGCAGGCGCAGGCGAACCGCGACCTGTCGCGGTCGAGCGTGCAGCGCTACGAGCAGCTCGTCCCCGCGGGCGTCGCGCCGCAGGAGGAGCTCGAGCAGCGGCAGGGCCAGGCGCACGTCGCCGAGGCGAGCGTCACCGTGGCGCGGGCCGCGATCACCGCGCAGCAGGCGAACATCCAGCGCATCCTGGACCTCAAGAAGTTCGCGAAGATCGCCGCGCCGTTCGCGGGGACGGTCACCTCGCGGACGATCGACCGCGGGGCGCTGGTCACGGCGGGCAACGGGACGCCGCTGTTCCGGATCGCGGCGACCGACCCGGTGCGCGTCTTCGTGGGCGTCCCGCAGGACGTGGCGCCCAGCGTGCGGGTCGACGCGCCGGCGAAGGTCACGGTGCGCGAGTTCGCGGGGCAGCCGTTCCAGGGCACGATCGCGCGGACGGCCGGCGCGCTCGACGCGGCGACGCGGACGATGAACACGGAGGTGCGGGTGCCGAACCCCGACGGGCGGCTCCTCGCGGGCATGTACGCCGAGGTCGCGCTGACCCTGCCCACGCCGCACCGCGTGCTCGAGATCCCGGCGACGGCGCTCTACAACGACGCCAAGGGGCTCCGCGTTGCCGTCGTGGATCCCGGGAGCAAGATCCGCTTCGCGCCCATCACGGTCGAGCGCGACACGGGCGCGACGATCCATGTGTCGACGGGGCTCGACGGGAGCGAGCGGATCGTGAAGCTCGCGAGCGCGGAGCTGACCGACGGGATGGCGGTCGAGGTCCTCAAGTGACGGGGCGCCGCCGTCACTGGACCGGTGGCGCCGCGAACGGGTTGAGCTGGTTCGTATACAGGTCCTCGGCCTTGATCTGGCCCGGCTTCAGCTCGCCGTCCTTCACCAGCCAGTCGATCCAGACCTGGTATTCCTTGGACGACAGGAGCCCCCCCTTGCCGGCGACGCCCATGCTGGTCCAGTACTTCACCGCCGACGCGTCCTCGTTGCGGCCCCGTCGCTCGATGATGCGCGTGAGGCGGGCCACCACCTCCTCGCGCGGGGTGCTCCGCGCCCACTCGACGGCGCGCGCCACGGCCTCCACGAGCTTGCGGGCGCTGTTCGGGCTCTCCTCGAGGAAGCGCCTCCTCAGCACGTAGCTGCCGGCGGTGAACTCGCCGAACAGCTCGAAATCCGAGAACAGCGCGCGGATGCCGCCGCGCTCGAGCGCCTTGTCGCGCAGGATGTCGCCGAGGACCGCGACGTCGACCTGCTTCTGCCGGAGCGCCTGCTCCGCGCTCACGGGCGGCAGCACCACCAGCGTGACCTGCGCGATCTCGGCGCTCGTCAGCCCGCTGCGCGACAGGTACTCCTTCAGCATGAACTCGTGGTGCGCGCCCAGCGTGTTCATCGCGACCTTCTTGCCCACGAGGTCGCGCGGCGACCGGATGGCGCTGTCCTCGGTCACGTAGAAGCCGCTCCAGCGCTTGGCGTCGACCCCGTAGCCCCCCACCACCGCCCGGAGCGGCGCCCCGGCGGCGATCAGCTTGATCACCGCGCCGTTGAACGCCTGCCCGAAATCGGTGTCGCCGGTGACCACCGTCTGGATGTCCTGCGGCCCGCTGATCGTGTTGCCGACGTAGCTGAGCTTGAGCGGGGCGAGGTACCCGAGGTCCTCTGCCAGCTCGGGCACCGAGACCACGCCGGCGAACCCCTGATGGCGCAGCTCCAGCACCTCGTAGTCGCCCGCGGCCCTGTCGCCCTGACCGCCGCCCGGCTCGACCTTCGAGCAGGCCGCGAGCGAGAGCGCGGCGCAGAGCGCCGCCACGAAGGCGCGGCGGGTTACGGTGAACGGAGCAGGCGGTTCGAGTTCGCGCATGGGTGCAAGGCCTCTGTGTGCGCCGTGGGTCGGCGCGTGATCTGGATCGTCCCTCTCCTCGTGGGACATCGTCGACGGCGCGCGCCATGCCTCTCGGCTCACGCTCACTCGGCGGCCGCCGGCTCGGTCGGGGCGGGGTGCACCGCGGCCACCGCGCTCGACGTCCTGCGCGCCAGCGCGAGGAGCAGCCCGAAGAGCACGGACAGGAGCAGGAACATCGATTGGAGCCCGAGGCTCTTGCCCACGAGGCCGCCCACGGTGCTGCCGAACAGGCCTCCCGACGGCCCCACCAGGGCGTGCAGGCCGGCCACCTTCCCCCGCCCCACGCGCGCGCCGATGCGGGCGATGCGGGTGAGGTTCGCGATCTGCAAGAGGCCGAGCCCGAGGCCGAGGATCAGGCCGCCGGCGCGGAGCAGGTTCAGCTCGCCCGAGAGGCCGAGCAGCAGGAGCGCGCTCGGGACAAGGACGAGGCTGGTGAGGTAGATGCGCTCGTGCCCCACCCGGCCGACCAGGCCGCCCAGCGCGAACAGCGCGAAGATGTAGGTCACGCCCTGCCACGCGAGCAGCCCCGAGGCCTCGGCCGCCGTCAGGTGGGCGACGGCGACGCCGATCGGGATGATGAAGAACATGAAGAACGAGTTGACCGACTGGGCCGCGAACTCGATCATGCACACGCCGCGCAGCTCGATATCCTGCGCGAGCAGGCCGAGATCGGACCGGACGCCGGAGAGGCGGAGCGCCCTCCGGGGGGTGGACCGCGCCGCATAGCGACCGAAGACGATCGGCGACATGAAGACCGTGACGAGGAAGCTCGCCCCGATGAGCCAGTAGGTGCCCTGAAAGCCCAGGGATTTGGTGAGCGTGGCCGCGAGCATGGGGCCCAGCAGGAACATGCCGACCATATGGGTGCCGCGGTACCAGCCCGCCTTGCCCTCACCCACCGTCTCGAGCTGCTGCATGAACACAGTGCTCAGCGAGACGAAGCGCAGCGGCATGAAGAAGCTGATCGCCGTCGTGCAGACCAGCAGGAACACCGGAGACGGGACCGCCGGCAAGGCCATGTAGATGGTCCCCGCCACGAGGCTCCCCAGCACGAACAGCCGCGAGGGCCCGAGGTGATCGACGAGGAGCCCGATCGGGATGCTCATGAGCAGCACCCCGACGCTCTGCGACCCGGCGATGAGCCCGAGCAGCGCCTCGTTCGCCCTGAGCTCCATCGCGTAGAGCGTCGTGGTCACCTTGGCGACGCCGACGCTGATGCCCATGACCGAGGACAGCGCGGCGAACACCAGAAGAAAGCGGTTCTTGTCGATGAAGGAACGCAGCTTGACCTCGTGGACGGCTCGAAGCAGGCCTGTTGATCCGCCCCAGCGATCAGCAGCCGTCGCCGCGTGTCCGCGGTGCCCACGCTCGTCAGCGTCAGCGTCAGCAACGCCCGTGCCGCGCCGCCGCGCGCCGCTCGGCGAGGCCGGCCGCGCGCGCGCTGCTGCCCCGGCAGCAACGGGTGATGATCCGCTGCTCCGGCGCAAGCAGGACCGCCCGAGGCGCTCGCCGAGCTGGAGTACTGCGATCGCGCCCTGGCCGCGCTGCGCGACCGCGCCCCGGTCGTGACCGACGTCGCAGAGGGGCGATTTGCCGCTCTGGAGCGGATGCTCTGCCGACCTCTGCAGCTCGTGGCTCCTCCCCGGGCCCGATCACGGTAGGATCTGGAACAGCATGGACGTGAGCCAGCTCATCGAGCGCGCGGCGGCAGCGCCGTCGTTGCTCCTCGCGACGGACTTCGACGGGACCATCTCCGAGATCGCCGCGGTATCGGGCGGGGCGGTCGCGGAGCGGGGCGCCATCGAGGCGCTCCAGGCGCTCTCCGGCGCGCCGGGGACGGCCGTGGCGATCGTGTCGGGCAGGACGATCCACGACGTCGCGGCGCGCACGGCGGCGCTCGAAGCGGCGTGGCGCGTCGGCGAGCACGGGGCCGAGATCGCGGCGCCGGGCGGGGCGCTCGTCTACGAGGCGGAGGCGCCGGCCGAGGCGCTCGACGCGCTGGAGCGGGACGCGGACGAGATCGCGCGGCGCGTCCCCGCGTTCTGGGTCCAGCGCAAGCGGTGCTCGCTCGCGCTCCACTGGCGGCTCGTCGCGGCGGAGGATCGGCCGGCGGCCTTCGACGCGCTCGAGGCGTGGTCGAGCGCGGCGCGGCGGAAGGGGCTCGTGGTCATGCCGGGGCGCAGCATCCACGAGGCCAGGGACGCCGCGCACGACAAGGGCGGCGCCCTGGCGTTCCTGCTGGCGCGGCTGCCCCCGGGGACGCTCGTGGTCTACGCGGGCGACGACACGACCGATGAGCCGGCGATCGCCTACGCGCGGGCGAACGGGGGCATGGGGGTGTACATCGCCTCCCCGGAGCGGCCGGACGCCGGGGTCGAGCCCGACCTGACGCTCGGCGACCCCGGGGCGTGGATCGCCGTGCTCAAGGAGCTCGCGGCGCGGCGCGGCGGCCTGGCGAGCGCGGCGCTGCGCCCGGCGTGAGGCGCCGCCGAGCGGCCGCGCCGCCCGGCGTCGCGCCACGGGAGGCGCCCGGGCCGGATCGTGTACGCTCGCGGGCATGCCCATCACGCGACTCACGAAGCCCGATTCGAAGTTTCGCCTCGAGGACGTCTCGACCGACCCGCCCCGCGACGCGACGAAGCAGGAGGCGGCCGAGCGGCTCCACGAGCTCGGCAAGGAGCTGCTCGAGCTTCAGGAGCTCATGTGGGGCGCGCGGACGCACAGCGTGCTCATCGTGCTCCAGGGCCGCGACGCGGCCGGCAAGGACGGCGCGATCAAGAACGTCGTCGGCGCGCTGAACCCGCGCGGCGTGAGCGTGAGCTCGTTCGGGGTGCCGACGAAGGAGGAGCGGGAGCACGATTTCCTGTGGCGGATTCACCGGCACGCGCCGCGCGCGGGGGAGTTCGCCATCTTCAACCGCTCTCATTACGAGGACGTGCTCGTCGTGCGCGTGCACGACCTGGCGCCCAAGTCGCTGTGGGGCGAGCGCTACGACCACATCAACGATTTCGAGGAGCTGCTCGCCGAGCACGGGACCATCGTGATCAAGTTCTTCTTGCACATCAGCAAGAAGGAGCAGGAAAAGCGGCTCCTGGAGCGCGAGGAGAACCCCTCGACCGCCTGGAAGCTCAACGTGAACGACTGGAAGGAGCGGGAGGTCTGGGACGAGTACACGGAGGCCTACGAGGACGTCTTCCGGCGCTGCTCCTCGCGGTACGCGCCGTGGTGCATCGTCCCGGCCGACGCCAAGTGGTACAGGAACCTCGTCGTCGCCGAGACCGTGGCCGAGGCGATGCGGGAATACCGCGACGACTGGCTGAAGACGCTCGAGCGGAACGGGAAGGAAGGCCGCGAGGAGCTCGAGGAGTACCGCAGATCGAAGGGCGCGCGGCACAAGGGCTGAGCGGGCGGCTCAGGGCGACGCGCGGGGCCCGCCCGCGTCACCAGCATAGACGTCGGACCAGGTGGCCTCAGGCAAGCTGGCGGCCCGGGGCGCGGGCAGGACGCGCCGCGCTCGGCCCGTAACGAGCCGAGCGGCCCGGGGCCGCTGACGCACGCGCGCGCGCCTCCGACGCCGCCACGGCGGCCATCTTCAGCAAGCCTCCCTCGGCGAGGCTTTGCCTCCTCCTGCGGGGCTTTGCATTCCTGAGCAAGACGTTGCCCTCCTCAGCGGGACTTGAACGAGCGAGCTGGTCACGGCGGTCCGTCACCTCCGCCCCTGTACTCTCCTGCGACGTCCACCGGTGAGCTCGTTCCCCGGCCGTTTCACCCCGCTATCGCCATCCATGAGATCCATGAGCCGCAGAGCCGAGCGGCATCCTCGCGGCTCTGCATGCACGCCCGGCACGCCGATCCTTCAGCGGCACGCCCCTTGATTAGGCCTTTGCGCGGGCGGGAAGTCGGTGGGGGCAAAGCGGCGGAGCTCAGTCCGCACGAGGCCCTGCCGACCGGTCCGTGACCGAGCAGGCCAACTTGCGTCGGATGAAGGAGAGAAACAAGATGAATACGGACAACAGCGGATTCGATTTCGAGATGATCACCCTTGACGACCCCACCGAGCTGGAGGTGCGGGAGGTCTCGCTGCATTGCTTTTGTTGCGGATGCGGCTACGTGGACGACGAGTGACATGAGCGGCGGGGAGGCTCCCCCCCGGCCGTCGGCGCCCAGGCAGCGCTCGCGGCGCTGCCTGGGCGCTTCCTTTTACCTGCACGCAAGGAGATGTTCATGAGTGTGAATCCGAGATTCGATCTGCCGCGCATCGGCGTTGGGCTCGCCCATCGCCCCTGGTTCGTGCGCGGGATCGAACACCACCGCGACCGTATCGATTGGATCGAGATCTGCGCGGACCATTACATCTACCGGACGGAGGGGCGGGTCGCGCGCGCCGTCGAGCTGAGCCAGCGGCTGCCCATAGCGCCCCATGGCCTCGAGCTATCCATCGGCACCGACGCGCCGCTCGACATGGGTTATTGCCGTGACATCGCGCGCCTCACGAAGGCGGTGCGCGCCCCCTGGTACAGCGATCACCTCTGCTTCACGCAGGTCTCCCAGATCGAGCTCGGCCAGCTCACCCCGCTCGCGTTCACCGAGACCGCCGCGGCGCGCTGCGCCGCCAAGGCGCGTCAGTTCCAGGACATGCTCGGGGTCCCGCTGCTCCTCGAGAACATCACCTATTACATGGCGATCCCCGGGTGCACCCTGACAGAGGCGGATTTCATCAGCAAGGTCGTGAACGACGCCGATTGCGGCATCTTGCTCGATCTCACGAACCTGTACATCAACGCCCAGAATCTCTACTATGATCCGTATGATTTCATCGATCGCCTCCCGCTCGAGCGCGTCGTGCAGGTCCACCTGGCCGGCGGAGCTCGCGAGGACGGCATGTGGCTCGACACGCACGACCAGCCGGTCGACAGCCATCCTGAGGTCTGGGACCTGCTCGACTATCTCTGCCGGAGAGCGCCCGTGCGCGGCATCGCCATCGAGCGCGACGCGAACCCGCCGGAGGACTTCGGCGAGATCCTGGGAGAGGTCGAGCGCGCGAGGGCTATCTGGGCATGAGGCGCCCCTCGCGCGGCCGCAGGGTGGACGATGAAAGTCATGAATTGCATAGCAAAGGGGCGGACGATGGATACGGACAAGTCAGCGTTTCAGACGGCGTTCGCGCGGCTGCTCACCGAGCCTCAGGCGTTCGAGCGCTTTTACGACGACCCGGCGCGCTTCGCGGAGGAGAACGCGCTCAGCGCCGGACAGGTATCCGCGCTCCAGTCCCTCGACAAGGACCGGCTCCGCTGGATCTCGAGGTCGATGGGCACCAAGCGCTTCTTCCTCGTCGAGACGTACTTCCCCGCCACGTTCGCGCTGCTCCGGCGCCACAAGGCGCTCTCGAGGATGGAGCGGAGCCTCATCGCGACATACCGCCCGATCAAGTCCGAGCGCCTGATCCGCGCGTTTCGCGACGCGCTCTGGTTCACCGAGCTCATCGAGCGGCACGTCGACCGAGGGGAGCTCCATATCCCCTACCTCGTCGACGTGATGCGCTGCGAGCGCGCCGAGTTCATGCTGTGGTCCGACGCCGCCAGCGTCGAGAGCGCGAACGATTTCAGGTCGCGGAACGCGTCGAGGCCGAGCGTCACCGAGGCGGAGCTGCTCGACGGCGCCGTGCGCGCGGGCCGGCACGTCGCGCTGCACGAGTTCGCGTTCGATGTCTTGTCGTTCGTCCAGGCGCTCGTCGACGGCAAGGCGCCGCTCGATCCGGAGCCCGCGCCGACGCTGATCCTGTTCGGGAGGATCGCGGCGACCGATCGCGTCCAGAAGGCGCGCGTCGGGCGGAGGATAGGGTCCTTCCTTACCCGCGCCGGCAGCGGAAAGCCCACCCGGGAGATCCTCGCGGAGATGCTTGAATCAGAGGCCGATCGCGCCACACGGGGCGCCGCCGAGCGAGATTGCTGTCGAGTGCTGCACAAGCTCTACGCGCTGAGCTTCGTGACGATCGAGGAGAGCATCGGGCCGAGCGCGCGCGGCGGAGACGAGGACGCGAGGCCGCGGAGCGCGGCATGAAGGGGGCTCCGCGACGTCTTCATCTCGCACCTCAGGCGGTCCCCGCTCCCTCGAAGGACCCAGGGAACGGAGCGTCTCCTTCGTCCTGACGGATCGACTCGGCTTACAGGCAGCTCGCGGCGGCGCTGGGCGACGGCGCGGTCCTCGGCCCGGGCTCGGATCTCTCGGCCTACGTGGACCCCTATGCGTTCGGCGGCTCCGAGGCCTTCCGATGCTCTGGGGCAGCGCTGCCGCCGGGACATCATCCAGAGCAACGCCCAGCTGGGCAATGTCTTGCGCGAGGCGGCGCGCCGCTGTCCGCGCTCGCACGGGTACGATGGGCCCGGCGCCACGCCCGATGAGGTGGTCGAGGCGATCCGCCAGGAGCTGGGCACCTGCTAGCCCTGGCCTCGCCGCGGGCCGGCCTGCGCGCCTGCGAGCGCCTCGAACCAGGCGCCGAGCGGCCGTGTCCCGCGCGCGGGCGCGACCGAGTCGGACGTCATGACGGCCGCCACGAACTCCAGCAGATCCGACAGCCGCGGGTGGATGCCCTCGAGCAGCACGCTCGTGGACCGGAGCACCCCCGCGGGGACGTGCACGATGAGCCCCTTCTTGCCGACGGCGTCGAACGCCAAGCGCATCACCTCGTCGCGCGTCATGACGTCGGGCCCGCCCACGGGGATCACGTCAGGCCCCCCGGCGAGCGCCTCGGCGAGCGCCTCGGCGACGTCCGCGGGGTGCACCGGGTTGGTCCTCGCGAGGCCGTCGCCGGGCACCGTACCCACGCCGGCGCGGGCCATCGCGATCATGTCGTTCAGCGCGGAGTAGATGCCGGTCGGGCGCACGAACGAGAACGAGAGGCCGGAGGCGCGAATGCGCTCCTCCACCTGGAGATGGGCGGCCAGATAGCGGGTGTGGGCATAGCCGGGGCCAGGGTGCGCGGAGAGGTAGACGAAGCGCTTCACCCCCGCCCGCTTCGCCGCCTCGAGCAGGTGCGTGTTCGCCACCACGTCGACGTCGTAATAGCTCCTGCGCTCGCGCAGCGTCATCGAGACGTTCGCGCCGAGACAGGACACGACCGTATCGACGCCCCGGGGCGCGCCGGCCACGGCCCCGGGCTCCGCCGCGTCGGCGACGACGACCTCCGAGGCGAGGCCGCGGATGCCCGCGGCGTTGCCCTCGGTGCGAGAGAGCGTGCGCACGAAGAGACCCCGGCCGCGGAGCAAGCGCAGGAGCTCGGAGCCGACCGCGCCCGTGGCGCCGGCGAGGAGGATCCGCTGCACAGTCATCGGGTCACCCGTTCCTTTCGAGCGCAGCGCCCGGGGGCGCTCCGCCCCTCGCCCGCCCGGTAGCGCAGCGACACAAGCCTTTCCAGCATGTCGGCGTCGACGTCAAGGATCGCGCGATCTGCCGGCGGACAGGCGCGTATCACGGCGGCTCCGGCGGGCGCGCGGCGCACGCACGCCGTGAATCTACGGCGGGCTCAGGTCATCCGCCTGATCATCCTGGTGTGCGGGATCCCGGCCTCGTCGAAGATCGGCCCCTCCTCGACGAAGCCGAGCTTGCGATAGAACGGCGCGGCGGCGACCTGCGCGTTCAAGACCAGCGCGCGCGCGCCCTGCGCGGCGGCGACGCGGATCGCCTCCTCGAGCAGCCGCCGCCCGAGTCCGGCGCCGCGAAGATCCTTCCTGACGGCGACGCGGCCCACCTTGAGCGCGCCCTCGTACGGCACGACCCGCATCGTCGCGACGACCTCCTCGCCGTCCAGGACCACGAAATGCTGCGCGCCCTCGTCGAGCTCGTCGACCTCGATGTCCGCGGGCACGGCCTGCTCGACGACGAAGACCTCGTACCGCAGGCGGAGCGCGCCGACGTAGAGCGGCGAGTCGCTGCGGATCGGGAGTATCTCGCCGGCCATCAGGCGCTCTCCAGGGCCGCGGAGGGGGCCTGGCCAGCCAGGCCCGCGCGCGCCGCGGCGGCCGCCCCGGCGATGATGGCGAGGACGGCGCGCTGCGCCGCCCACAAGAGGCCTCGTTGCTCGATGCTCATCGTCATAGCCATGGATCCTGCGCGCCGAGGCGCGGCCCCGCGCCCGGCCATGTCGGATTCGTGCGCTGTCACCGGCGCCGCGTCCACCGGATTCAGCACGCCCTGGAGCTGCTCTGCTCGGACGAGCTAGCCTGATCCCACCGTGAAGATCATGACCTTCAACATCCTCTCCGGCGGCGAGGATCGCTTCGAGGCGATCCTCACGATCGTCGCCGCCGCGCGCCCGGACCTGCTCGTCCTCCAGGAGTGCGTCGGCTGGGAGGACGGCGCCCAGCTCCGGGCCGTCGCCGAGGCGGTCGGCGCGCCCCCGGGCGAGCGGCACGCCGTGCTCGGGAGCGCCAACCCGCGGCCGAGCGGCCGGCGGAACCACGTGGGCGTGGTCAGCCGGGCGCCGCTCGTGAAGGCGCGCGTGCACGCGCCCGAGGTGCTGGCCCACTGCCTCGTCGAGCTCGAGCTCTCGTTCGCCGGCGAGCCGCTCGTCGTGCTCGGCACCCACCTCAACGCCGGCAGCGAGGACCGCCGGCTCGCCGAGGCCCGCTGGCTGCTCTCCCTCGTGCCGCCCGCCCGGTTCGCCGCGGGCCTCTGGGCGCTCGCCGGCGACCTCAACGCGATCTCGCGCCGCGACCCTTATCCCGCGGATCTCGACGCGCGCCTCGCGGCCGCCGGCATCGAGAAATACGGGAGCCCGCCGCGATTCGACACGATGGACGCCCTCGAGGCGTTCGGCTGGACCGACGCCCTGCGCCTCCGGCCGCGCTCCCCGCGCTGGGCCACCGCGCTGCGCGGCCGCGCCGACGCGCAGGTGGAGACGCGGACCGACTACGTGCTGCTCTCACCACGGCTCTCCGGCCGGCTCGCGCTCGCCGACGTCATCGACGTCGGCGCCGCGTCCGACCACCACGCGGTCGTCGCCGAGATCGCCTGACGTAGCCGGGCGCACTTCGCGGCCCAGCGCGCGCCGCCTTTCCGCTACGCTCTCCGCGCGATCGATCGCAGGAGGAGAAGAGAGCGTGGTGGAGCAGCCGAGCATGGACCGCGCGCCCGGGGACGAGACGCTGGATCGGCGCGACCGCCTGCTCGCGGCGCTGCTCCACGGGCCGGACGCCTTCGTGCTCCTCCGCTGCGACGCGGACGTGGCGGAGCTCGCCTCCCGGGCGGCGCCCCTCCGGCTCGTGCTCGTCACGGCGGACGTCGACGCCTCGGCCGACGAGATCCGCGCCGACGTCGAGCCCCTGGTGAAGGCGGCGCGCCCCGGCGGGCCGCCCGCGCACTTCGTCGTGGTGGGCGGCGGCGCCGACGCCGGCCGGGCCGCCCTCGCCAAGGCGGCGCCGCTCGTGCAGCCCGTGCGGATGGGCTTCCACCACCTCGACGCGGCGGGCGCGCTCGCGCGCGTGAAGGGGCCCGCCCTGCTGGCCCTCGACGAGGCCCACAGGCGCCTCGCCGAGGTGGGCCCGACCGGCCCCGACGCCATCGCCCGGGCGCTCGAGGAGGGGCAGGCGCTGGCGCGGCAGGAGCGCGCGATCGTCGACAGGCTGACGGGCAGCCGCCGCGTCACGACGACGCTCGTGATCGCGTGCGCCGCGCTCCTCGCCGTGAGCTACCTCTTCGGCTCGGGCACGCACGAGGCGGCGCTCTGGCGCATGGGCGCCAACAGCGGCGAGGCGGTGCGCCGCGGCGAGCTCTACCGCCTCCTCGCGTCGGCCTTCCTGCACGCCGACCCGATCCACCTGTTCGTCAACATGCTGGCGCTCTGGTCGTTTGGCCCGATGCTCGAGGCGCTCCTCGGCCCGCGGCGCTTTCTCCTGCTCTACGCGGCGTCGGCGCTGGGCGGGTCGGTCGCGAGCGCGATGCTGGAGGAACGGTGGAGCGTCGGCGCGTCGGGCGCGATCTGGGGCCTCATGACGGCGGGCATCGGCGTCGCGCTCCGGCCCCACGGGCTCCTGCCCCCGGCGATGATCGCGCAGATGCGCAGCCGCGCGTGGTGGCCGCTCGGGCTGAACCTCGTCTACAGCTTCCAGCCCGGCGTCGACCTGCTCGCGCACCTCGGCGGCGGCGTCGTCGGCTTCGCGCTCGTCGTCACGGTCCTGCCCCGGGGCCTCCTGCCGGTCGAGCAGCGCGCGCGCGCGGCGGACGCGGAGCCGAGGCCGCGCCCCCTCCTCACGGCGGCGGCCGCCCTCGCGGCCGCGGCGATGGCGGCGTCCGTGGCGATCGCGCTCGCCGTCGGCCGCCCGTGGGCGCTCGGCGAGCCGCCGGCGCTGACGCGCGTCGCGATCGCGGACACGGGCATCGCGCTCGAGCTGCCGGAGGCGCTCGCGCGGGTCACGGCCGTGGAGGACCTGGACGGCATCCCCTTCCACTCGTACGGGCGGCTGCCCCAGACGCCGGCCGTGTTCCAGATCGCCGTCTTCCCGCTGGACGGCGAGGTGCCGCCCGATCAGCTGGGCGAGCTCCTCGAGCAGGAGCGCAAGACGCTCGACGAGCACCGGCCGGCGAACACCGTCACGAAGGGCCCGGCGGAGCGCGTCGATCTGGGCGGGCGCCCCGCCGTGCGCGTCAGGAACGAGCTCAAGAACGGGGTGCAGATGGTGAGCTACATCGTCGTGCTCGGGGGCCGGGAGGTGGTCCTCCAGGCCTACTCGACGATGAATCGGCCGGTGTCCTGGGCCGGGATCGAGGACAAGGTGGCGGCGACGATCGCGCTCCAATGACGCGCGGCGACCTGCGGCCGGCGGCGCCCGCGTCGAGCGGACAACCCGACGGAGGCCCTCCCCCGCCCTACGCGCCCGCGACGAACGCGCCTGGCCGGAGGCGCCGCGGCGACCTACCTTGCTCGCCATGACGAAGAAGCTCCGTGTCGATGTCTGGTCCGACATCGCGTGCCCGTGGTGCTACGTCGGCAAGCGCCGGCTCGAGGCCGCGCTCGCCAGGTTCCCGCACCGGGATGCCGTCGAGGTCGTCTGGCGCGCGTTCGAGCTGGACCCCGCCGCGAAGCGCGTCCTCGGCGCGGAGGTCTCCTACGCCGAGCGGCTCGCGAGGAAGTACGGCGCGTCGGTCGCCAAGGCCGAGGCGATGATCCGGCAGATGACCGAGGTGGCGGCGGCGGACGGGCTCGACTTCCACTTCGAGCGGGTCCGGCCCGGCAACACCTTCGACGCGCACCGCGTGCTGCACCTCGCGGCCGAGCGCGGCGTGCAGGGCGCGGTGAAGGAGCGGCTGCTCCGGGCCTACATGACCGAGGGCGAGGCGATCGGCGATCCGGAGGTGCTCGCCCGCCTCGCCGGCGAGGCGGGGCTCGACCCGGCCGAGGTCCGCGAGGCGCTCGCGGGCGACGCCTTCGCGGCCGAGGTGCGGGCCGACGAGGCCGAGGCGCGCGCGATCGGCATCACGGGCGTCCCCTTCTTCGCCTTCGGCGGGCGGTACGGCGTCTCCGGCGCGCAGCCGGCGGAGGCGCTCCTCGGCGTGCTCCAGCGGACGTGGGACGAGGCGGCCGGCGAGCCCGACCCGGCGTTCGCCGAGGGGGCGGCCTGCGGCCCGGACGGGTGCGCGTGAGCCGCCGGGCGTGATAGAGAGCTCCGCGGCGGATGGCGATTCAATGGTATCCCGGCCACATGACCAAGGCTCGGCGCCTGATCGCCGAGTCGATGCCGTCGCAGGACGTCATCATCGAGGTGCTCGACGCCCGCATGCCGCGGGCCAGCGAGAACCCCGTCGTGGCCGAGCTGCGCGGCCAGAAGCCGTGCATCAAGGTGCTGAACAAGAGCGATCTGGCGGATCCGGCCGTCACGACGGCGTGGCTGCGCCACCTCGAGGCGGAGCACCCGGCGCCCGGCGAGGCGCCGCCGGGCGGCAAGGTGCTCGCGATCGCGCTCTCCGCGACCCAGTCGTCCGAGGCGCGGCGCCGGATCCCGGAGCTCTGCAAGCGCCTCGTGCCCCCCAAGAGCGGCCCGGGCAAGGTGGTGCGGGCGATGATCGTGGGGATCCCCAACGTCGGCAAGTCGACGCTCATCAACACGCTCATGGAGCGCAAGGTGGCCAAGGTCGGCGACGAGCCCGCGGTCACCAAGAGCCAGCAGCTCGTCACCTTGAAGAGCGGCATGGCCATCTCGGACAACCCGGGCATCCTGTGGCCGAAGATCGACGACGAGGCGGCCTCGTTCCGCCTGGCCGTGGGCGGGGCGATCCCGGACACGGCCATGGACTACCAGAGCGTCGCCCTCTTCGCGGCGGGGTACTTCCTGCGGCGCTATCCCGAGCTCCTCGTCGCCCGCTACAAGCTGAAGGAGCTGCCGGAGACGGCCCCCGCGCTGATCGAGGAGATCGGCCGCCGCCGCGGCTGCCTGCGGAGCGGCGGGGCGGTGGACCTGCACAAGGCGTCGGACATCCTGGTCCACGACTTCCGCGCCGGGCGCCTCGGGCGCATCAGCCTGGAAGAGCCGCCGGGGCTGGAGCCGCCCTCGGGCATCGAGGAGAGCGCCTGAGCGGCGGCGCGGCGCGCGCTTCAACCGCGGCGCCGCGGCGCCGCGCTACGCCGCCCGCTCCGCCGCGACCAGCTTCGCCCGGACGATGGCGCTGGCGAACCAGAGGTACTCGTCCAGGAACCGCTCGGTCGCCTTCGCGATCGGCTCGCTCTTCACCTGGAGCGACTCGTCGAACGCGTCATGGACCTCCGAGATGAGCAGCTTCGTGGGCATCGCGAAGGCCCCGAGGCTCAGGACGACGTGCTGCAGCTGGGTCGACGCGTTGATGCCACCGAGCTTCCCCGCGGAGACCGCGGCCACGCCGATCGGCTTTCGGTTGAACTCCTCCCAGAAGTGGTCGAGCGCGTTCTTCAGCACGCCCGAGAAGCTCCCGTGGTACTCCGGCGTCACGAACACGAGCCCGTCCGCCGCGCGGAGGCGCGCGCTCAGGGCCTGAACCCGCGCCTCCACCTGCGCGCTCCGGGCGGAGCGCCCCTCCAGGATCGGCAGCGGGTCGTCGGCCAGGTCGATCAGATCGGCCGCGACGCCCCGCTCCTTCAGCTCCTTCTCCAGGTAGAGCGCGACCTTGTGCGACTGCCTTCCGACCCTCGTGCTGCCAAGCAAAATGCCTATCTTCATGACGGCTCCTCCAGCCAAGAACATGCCCTCAGGGTAAGCTGGGGTGTCCATTCCGTCAGCCGACCCTCCAACCCCTTGGACAGTGTCCAATCCGTCGTCCGGGCGCGCCCTCGCGGGGGGCCGGCGTCGCCGGTGACCATGGAGGTGACCGGCGCGGAGCGTCGCCCGGGGAAAGCCGCGCGTGGTACGCTCGCCGGTCGACGTGAACGGCAAGGATCTTCGACCGGCGACCGCCGGCGCCGCTACCATGCCCGCCGCGACGTCCGCCTCCAGGCGCCGCCGCGGCGCCCCTCACCCCACCCACTCGACGAGGATCTCACTCCATGGCCGGAAGCAGCCTGCTCGCCCTGATCGACGACATCGCCACCGTGCTGGACGACGTGGCCGTGCTGACCAAGGTGGCCGCCAAGAAGACCGCCGGCGTGCTGGGCGACGACCTGGCGCTGAACGCCCAGCAGGTGACCGGTGTCACCGCCGACCGCGAGCTGCCGGTCGTGCTGGCCGTGGCCAAGGGCTCGCTGATCAACAAGGCCATCCTGGTGCCGGCGGCGCTGGCGATCAGCGCCCTGGTGCCCGCGGCCATCACCCCCCTGCTCATGCTGGGCGGCGCCTTCCTCTGTTACGAAGGGTTCGAGAAGGTCGCGCACAAGCTGCTGCACGCGGAGCACGAGGAGGAGGCCCGCCGCGCCGAGCGCGTGCACGCGCTCTCCGACCCGAAGATCGACCTCGTGGAGTTCGAGAAGGAGAAGATCAAGGGCGCGGTGCGCACCGATTTCATCCTGTCGGCCGAGATCATCGCGATCACGCTGGGCACCGTGGCGGACTCGAAGTTCGGCACGCAGGTCGCCGTGCTGGCCGGCATCGCCCTGATCATGACGGTCGGCGTCTACGGCCTCGTCGCCGGCATCGTCAAGCTCGACGACGCGGGCCTCCACCTGAGCCGCCAGGGCGACGCGCTCCAGCAGTCGCTCGGCCGCGGCATCCTGAGGGCGGCGCCCTGGCTGATGAAGGGCCTGTCCGTCGCCGGCACCGCGGCGATGTTCCTGGTCGGCGGCGGCATCCTGACGCACGGCGTGCCGTGGCTCCATCACCACATCGAGGACATGACCCGCGGCGTCGGCCCCGTGCTCGGCGCGGTGGTGCCGTCGCTGGCCAACGCCGTGGTCGGCATCGTGGCCGGCGCGGTGGTGCTGGGCGTCGTGACGGCGGTGAAGCGGGCGCTCGGCCGCGACGCGCACGAGCCCTGAGCGCGCCCCGCGCGATCGCCCGGCTCCCGGCGGCGCGGCGGGGGAAGCGCGCGCCGCGCGGCTCAGCCCTGTCCCGGCCGCACCAGGGCCGCGAGCAGCCGGTCGAGGGCCGCGGCCGGGTCGGCGCCGAGGCCGGCGTGGACGCGCGAGGGCTGGACGATGGTGCTGGCCGGGGACACCACCCAGCCGAAGCGCTCGGCCTGGGGGAGCCCGGCGACGTACCCGCACGCCGGATCGCCGGCGCAGACGCGGCGGATGAAGTCGAGGTGGCGGCGGACCGCCTCGAGGTCGAGCGCGGGCCAGAGGGCGAGCAGGCGCCGCTCGTCGGGCTCGCTCCGCGCCTCGAGGAACCCCCGCGCGCGGCAGAAGAGGACCACCCCGACGTTGACGCGCTCGCCGCGCTCCACGCGCGGGACGACGCGCAGCACGGCGTAGTCGAAGGCGTCCGCGGCGTCGCGCGCGCGGGGCGGGCTACCGTCGGGTGCGGGCACCGAGCGCCTCCTCGACGAAGCCCCGCGGCGACGCGAGGCGGTGGGTGAGGTACGCGGCGTACTTGGCGCGCCGCGCTTCGACGCTCGGCGCGCTCGGCGCGGCGGAGGGCGCCGGGGCCTCGCCCTCGGCGAGGCTGGTGAACGCCGACGCGCGCCGCTCTCCGACCAGCCGGATCGGCGGCTCCGGCTCGACCAGCCACGCGTCCGGGATCGCGGCGACGATCTCCGCGATCCGCGCGGGCGTGAGCCGGGCGCTGAGCGCGGCGTCGGCGGCGGCGATGTCGCGGGCGAACGGGAGCAGCGCGTGGTTCTGGATGAGGGGGAACCGGTCGGGCGCGTCGGCGAGCGGGTCCGTCGTGTCGGTCCAGGCGTGATGGACGTAGAGCGCCGCCCCGTGGTCGATGAGCCAGAGGCGGCGGTGCCACAGGAGCAGGTTCGGGTTCTTGGGGGTCCGGTCGACGTTGCTCACGAAGGCGTCGAACCAGACGACGGCCGACGCGAGCGCCGGGTCGAGCTCGGGGCCGACGAGCGGCTGGAACGCGAGCGACCCGGGCAGGTAGTCGAGCGCGAGGTTCAGGCCGGCGCTCGCCGAGAGCAGGTCCGAGAGCTCCGGGTCCGGCTCGGCGCGCCCGAACTCCGGATCGAGCTCCATGAAGACGATCTCCGGCACCGGCAGGCCGAGCGCGCGCCCGATCTCCCCGGCGACGAGCTCCGCGATGAGCGCCTTCGGGCCCTGGCCGGCGCCGCGGAACTTCAGCACGTAGAGGCCGTCGTCGTCGGCCTCGACGAGGGCCGGCAGCGACCCGCCCTCGCGGAGCGGGGTCACGTAGCGGGTCGTGTGGACGGTTCGGATCATACGGACCTTGGCGTCGCGGCGGACAGCGCCCCTCGGACCAGGCGGCGGTAGTTGACGATATCTCGGCGCTCTGTGCCAGCGCGTCGCGCACCCTTTCGGCGAGCGGCTGCGGCTGGCCTCCGCTGGCGCGGCGCCTTCCGCAGCAGCGGTATTCCGGCATGAGTCTTGCCGAGCCGCCGCGGTCGCCGCGCGCGACGGCGGGCAAGCCCGGGGCGCGGATGGCGGCCAGAGGAGAGGAATCTCATGCATTCACGCATCTGGCTCATCGGGCTCGTTGTCCCTGCCGTCCTCGCCGCCTCGAGCTGCGCGGACGACGAACCTGGCACAGGTGGCACAAGCACCGGCGCGACCGGCGGCGATGGCGGCCACGGCGCGACCGGCGGGGATGGCGGCGACGGCGCGACCGGCGGCGACGGCGCGACCGGCGGAGGCGGCGGCGACAGCATACCGACAGCGTGCCGCAGCAGCGCGGAGTGCAGCCCGCCGCTCCCGAACGGCGAGTGCGTCTCCTATGCGGATCCGTGCTTCAACGCGGGAACCAACTTCTTCCCGCTGTGCTTCGAGGGCGCCTGCCAGGGCGACCTGCGCTGCTTCCAGTGCGCGCCGCAGGGGCGGAGTGTCTGCATATCGCCGTGCGCCGCGGACGCGGATTGCCCGGTGGGCAGCGCCTGCGACGAGGGCCAGCGCTGCGCCCCGAGCACCTGCGCGTCCGACGAGGATTGCCCGGTCGACTTCGCGTGCGATCTCGGTGCGGGCCAGTGCGCGCGGAAGAGCTGCGCCGCCGACACCGACTGCGCGGGCTATTGCGTCGATAGGGTCTGCAGGGACGCGCTGGGCACGTGCGAAATCTGAGAGCGCACCGCTGAAGACATGCCGCCGCTCCTTCGCGGAGCGACGCCGCGGCCCGCGGCTACGGCAGGCGCGCATTGACATGACTGCATGAAACGGGGGAGCTGGGTCGCACCGGAACGTGCGCCCTCGATGATCCTCGATGATCGATGAGGCGGGCCGGGCGCCCGCTCGCGCGCAGCAGCGCGGGAGCGAGCGCCGCAGGCCCTCCTGGCTCACTCGCCGAGGTGATCCAGCCTCGAGCCCGACACCGGCAGGTAGTCGCCGAGCAGGAATCCCTGCAGATCGTCCGTGAACTCGAACGGACCGATCACATGAGTCACCTCGCCGCTCGCGCCGCCGGCGCCGCCCTCGCCGCTCGTGCCGCCGGCGCCGCCCTCGCCGCTCGTGCCGCCGACGCCGCCGGCGCCACCGACGCCGCTCGTGCCGCCAGCGCCGCCCTCGCCGCTCGTGCCGCCGACGCCGCCGGCGCCACCGACGCCGCTCGTGCCGCCAGCGCCGCCCTCGCCGCTCGTGCCGCCGACGCCGCCGGCGCCACCGTCACCGCTCGTGCCGCCAGCGCCGCCCTCGCCGCTCGTGCCGCCAGCGCCGCCCTCGCCGCTCGTGCCACCGACGCCGCCGGCGCCGCCCTCACCGCTCGTGCCGCCGGCGCCACCCGTGCCGCCGCCGGCGCCGCCCGCGCCGCCGCCACCCGCGCCGCCCGTGCCGACGGGCCTCGTGACGGTGATGGAGTCGACATAGACCACGGTCGGGTTGGCCCAGGGCCCCGTGTCGCCTGCATCGATCTTGATGCCGATGCGCTGCACCTGGGTCTTGTCGAACGCCTCGGCCCCTGCAGCGCCGGCGGCGTCATCGACGTCGATGGTGAGCTCCGTCCAGTCGCCCAGCGTGCTGAGGTCCGTCCACCCCCAGGGGACGCCGACCCAGCCCTGGGCCCCCCCGTTCTGCACGTACGTCTGCACGCCACCGCCGGTGCCGGCGTGGACCTTCAGGCGGTACGTGACCGTCGCGCCGGTCAGGTCGACGAGCCCCGGGAAGTCGAACTGGAACAGCGTCCCCGTGCTCGCCTCCGTGAGCGGCACGGCCAGCCGAGCGCAACCCGAGCAGCTCTCGTCCGGCCCAGGACCGATGTCCGGAGCGGCGCCCCCGCCGCCTTCGTTGACGCCGCCTTGGCCGCCCTCGCCGCCCTGGCCGCCCTGGCCGCCCTCGCCGCCTTGGCCGCCCTCGCCGCCCTCACCGCCGGACCCCGTGCTGGTCGAGCTCCCGCTCGTCGAGCTCGCCGACGTGCTCGTGCTGGACGAGGTGCCCCCGCCGGCGCCGCCGCTGCCGTCGTCGCCGTCGTCGCCGCAGCCCGTGATGGCGAACGCGCCCACCAGCAATCCACACATCGTCAAAGAAAGAACTGATCTCATCGCATCCTCTCTATCTAATCCCATGAGGGGCCACGCGGCTGAGATCGCTGTTCGCCGTACCTGCTTAGCCGTACCCGAGCTCGCTCCGAACCCGCCGCGCGGGCGCGACGTTATCCCGAAGCCGGAATTTTCTCAACGGCGCATGTGGACATTTCCGAACCGGCGCTCGCCACCCCCGGCGCCGAACGAGCTCGCTCGTCGGCCGCGCCACCAACGCGGGAGATCGCGGGAGCACCGGCGCAGGAAAACAAGTCAGGAGCACGGACCGGACGCAGCGCGACGCGCGATCGCCGGCGCCGGGGGGCGGCGAACGCTCAGGCCTGCTCGACGTTCTGCATCGGGCCGCCGGCCGGGCCGGACCCGACGTCGACAGCCCCGGCGAGCCCGGCGGCCGGCGCGGAGAAGGCGCCGCGCTGGGCGGCGGGCTGGCCGGGCGGCGCCGCGCCGATGTCCCCGCCGACCACGCCGAGCTCCGCATCGAGCGCGGCGTCCCGCTGCGCCTCCCGCTCCCGATCGCGCGAGACGACCACCTCCGCGACCGTACCGACGAGCGTGCCGATCACCGAGCCGGCGACGGCCCCGGGCGGGCCGGCGATCGCGCCCACCGCCGCGCCCGCCGCGGCCCCCGCGAGGGCCCCGGCAGCGGCCTTCGCGAGGCCGGAGGCCTGCGGAGGGACGCCCGCGGGCAACGGCACATCGCCCCGGCGGCGCGCCTCAAGATCGTTCTCGACAGCATCCAACGCGGTATCGTGCATGGCAATCACCCTCGCGGAGACCGAAGCCTCCCGCTGCGCGGGGGCGGCTCACGGTAGTTCCGTCATCTTGGTTCGTCGGTTCCTCGGTCCTCCCGAGTCAAAGCACGCACCGTGCCGCCGGGAGCCGCGCGCGGCGCCGCGCGCTCCTGCGCCTTTGCGGCCGCCGCGCGGCGCGCGCGTGGCGCATTTCGCCCCAGCGAGCGCGCCGAGGCGCGGAGATCGGCGCCCGCTCGAGGCCGCCCGGCGACAATTGGATTCGGCTGGAGGGCGATCGGGTCGACGGCGCGAGGGAGGGTCCACCCGATCCGATGGATCGATGCTTCAGCGCGCCTCGCGCGCTTCCCTCGTGAGGAGCAGCGGACGCCGCGGGGCTGGCCCGGGCTCAGTCGGCAAGGTGGGACAGCGTCGAGCCTTCCACGGGCATGTAATCGCCGATCACCATCGGCTCCTCGCTGGTCGTGAACTCGAACGGACCGACCACATGAATCACCTCTCCGCTGGAGCCGCCTTCGCCGCCCGTGCCGCCTTCGCCGCCCGTGCCGCCTTCGCCGCCTTCGCCGCCAGCGCCGCCCGCAGCGCCCGAACCGCCTTCGCCACCGATGCCGCCGGCGCCAGCCGTGCCGCCCTCGCCGCCCTCGCCGCCCGCGCCGCCGGTGCCGGCCATGCCGCCCGTGCCGCCGGTGCCGGCCATGCCGCCCTCGCCGCCCGCGCCGCCTTCGCCGCCCGTGCCGCTGGTGGCTCCCGCGCCGCCGACGCCGCTCGCGCCGCCCTCGCCGATCGTGCCGCCCGCGCCGCCCTCGCCGATCGCGCCTCCGGCGCCGCCCTCGCCGATCGTGCCGCCCGCGCCGCCCTCGCCGAACTCGTCGCGCGTGCCCCAGGCACCGCGCGCAGCGCTCGTGCTCCCGCCCTTCGTGACCGTGATGGAATCGACGTAGATGACGGTCGGGTTGGCCCAGGGCCCCGTGTTGCCCGCCGTGATCTGGAGCCCGAGCAACTTGACCTGGGTGCGGTTGAAGCCGGGAGACGCCGGGGCCAAGGCGTCGACATCGATCGTCAGGTCCGTCCACTCTCCCAGGCCGGCGACCGGATTCCATGTATAGCCGACGTTCGCCCAGAAAAGCTCACCCCCGTTTTGCACGAACGGCTGCACGCCGCCGTTCGTCCCGGTGTGGGCCTTCACGCGGAACGTGACGACGGCGCCCGTCAGGTCGATCGCCTCGTCGAACCCGATGAAGAACTGCGTCGCTGTCCCCGCGCTCCTGAGCGGCACGGAGAGCCGCGCGCAACCAGGGCAGCTCTCGCTCGGGTCGACGGTCCCGCCGCCGCCTTCGCCCGAGCCGCCGCCGGAAGCCCCCGTGCCGGTCGCGCTGCCGTTCCCGCCCGTCAAGCTCGACGACGTGCCGGAGCTAGAGGAGCTCCCGCCGGCGCCGCCGCTGCCCGAGCCGTCATCGCCGCAACCCGTCGTGGCGAACGCACCGACCAGCAAACCGGTGACCGCCAAAGAATGAACGGTTCTCATTCAAGCCCCTCCTTTCATGGATCCCACGGGGCTGCGTGGCGAAGCCGCCGTTCGCCTTCGCGGCCATCACCGCACCCGAGCTCCTCCGCGGCCATCACCGCACCCGAGCTCCTCCGAGCCAGCCCCACACGCCGCGAGCGTATCTGGTGCCGAGAGCTTTCTCAACAGCACGGACGGCCAAATCCGTCGTCAAGAACACAGCGGCTCGCGATCCTCGACGCTGGATCCGCTGCGGGGGCGACAGCCACATCAGACCACCTGCGGAGTCGAGCCCGGAGCGCAGCGCCCCTGCCGGCGCCGGCGGTCGAGCGATCAGGGCTGCTTTAGGGTATTCCACCCTACCAGCCCAGCGCCGGCCGGCGATCGCGGCGCAATCGTTTGCGCGACGGGCGCGACGGGCGCGACGCGGGCGCGACCGGGCCTTGCACCCCGGCGAGCGAGCTGGTTAACCTTGGCGGCAATGACCTTGGAGGTCCGGCTGGTCAACGAGATCTGCGCCATGGGCTGGGTCGACCGGATCCATGTCGCCGTGTGGCGAGGAAACGGCGTCAACGAGGCTCACACGTTCTATCGAGAGATGAAGGCCGGTATCGCGCGCTTCGGGTGGGGAATCGGCCACCTCGCCGTCATCGAGCCCGGCACCGCGCTGCCGCCGCCGGACATACGAAAGATCATCGTGCGGGTCTTCGATGAGGTTCCCGGCGCGGTGGGCGGCGTGTCCGTCGCGTGCGAGGGGCAGGGCTTCTTCGGGTCCGCCGTGCGCAGCGTGGCGACCGGGCTCATGATGCTGGCCAGCGCGCCCGTCCCGTTCCGGCTCAGCGGGAGCGTGGTCGATTCGGCGGCGTTCCTGTCGACGCACGTGGCCGCAGGCGCGACGCCGCTCGATCCGACGGCGATCGTCAGCGCGGTCCAGGAGCTGAGGCACCGGATGCGCATGAGGGTCGCCAAGTCGGCTTGAGCCGCGCCCGGGCGCGGGGCGGCGCGGGCCGCGCCCGGCTCACGGCTGCTGCGGGCGCGCCGCGCGGGCGCGGAACAGGCAGAACGCCGCGAAGGTGAGCGCCGCCATGAGCGCGCCGGAGACCCACAGCACGGGGCGGTGCCCGTAGCGATCGACGCCCATCCCGACGACGGGCGCGAGCAGCACGAAGGCGAGGCGGAACAGGAAGCTGCGGAGCGAGACGCAGCTCGCGCGATCGCCGTCGGGCGCGAGCCGCTGCTCTTCGTGGTGGAGCAGCGGCATGTGGAGGCCGCGCACGAACGTGAGCAGGAAGTAGAACGCGAACCCGAGCGCGTGATGCGAGATCGCGAGGCCGAGGTACCCGGCCGCCACCAGGGCGACGCACGCGAGCAGCATCCCCGTCATGCCGAGGCGGCGGCCGGCGCGCTCGCTCAGCATCGCGCCGAGCGCGGTGGTGAAGCTGGCGACGGACCACATGGGGCCTATCCACGTGACCTTGGCGCCGGACTCGGTGGCGTACAGGGCCATGAGCCAGGTGGGCAGATACGACGCGAGCGCGAACGCGACGCCGAGCAGCAGCACGGCGCGGAGGTCTGGGCGCTCGAGCAGCGCGTCGCGCACGACGGAGCGCATGCGGCCGAGGTGATCCTCGACCTTGGGCTGGGCGCGCTGGGTCTCGCCGAACCGGAGGGCGATGCCGAGGGCGAGCACCCACGCCGCGACCTCGATCACGAACGGCAGGCGAGACCAGCGCGCGTACAGGAAGCCGGCGACGAGGGCGCCGCTGCCCGAGGCGATCTGGGCGATGGAGCGCATGCGGCCGTACCAGCGGGCGAACTCGTGCTCTTTGCCCTGCTCGCGGAGCGAGTCGTAGAGCAGCGCGGAGTCGGCGCCCGAGACGAGCGAGAACCCGACGCCGAGCACGAGCTCGGCGAGGATCACCGACCAGAGCGCGTGCGCGATCGCATAGAGGGACCAGCCGAGCAGGATGCTGGAGGAGCCGAGCACGAGGGCGCGTCGATGGCCGAGGCGGTCGGCGATGTAGCCGGAGGGGAACTCGAAGAGCGCGATGCTCAGGTTGAACGAGGCCTGCACGCTCATCATCGTGGCCACGCTCATGCCGATGTCCCCGGTCCAGAACAGCGGGAAGATGGCCGCCGGGAACATCAACGAATGCACGCCGTAATAGGCGCAGATGAGCCAGGGGTTCCGCTGGACGGACGACATGACGGGAGGGGGCGAGCTTACGGCACCGAGCCGCCCCGCGCGAGGAGGGTGTTCGTCTCGCGGCGCGGGGCGTGGTCCCCCGGGCCTGCCGGGATCGTGTCAGCAGGAGAGAATGGGCTCAGGCGTCCGACGTCGCGGGCCTGCGCGGACCGCCCTAGGCCGCGCGGCCGTATTTCACGTCGTACCTCGCGAGCAGCACGCCGTTCGCGTAGGGCTTCGACGCGACCAGCGCCAGATCGACCTTCCTGGCGCTGCCGCCGAAGAGCCGGACCCCGTGGCCGAAGAGGATGGGATTCACCTTCAGGACGAGCTGATCGATGAGCGCGTGATCCAGGAGGAAGCCCGCGAAGGCGCCTCCCCCGCAAAGGTAGATGTCCGCGCCGGGAGACGCCTTCAGCCCCTCGATGACGGCGACCTCGTCGCGATCGACGACCTGGACCTCGGCGCCCTCGTCGAAGCGCAGCGTCCGCGAGAAGATGTGGTGCTCCATGTGCGGGTACGCCCGCTTGCCCGGGACGAGCCCGAGGGGATAACCCCACTCGTACGTCCTCTTCCCCATCAAGACGGTGCGATAGCCCTTCAGGCGCTCGAGGTACTCGGCGGCGTGCTCTCCCTCCATCAGGAAACCGTCGACCGAGCCGTCCTCATGCGAGATGAAACCGTCGAGCGACACCGCGACGTCGTAAACAATCTTTCTCATTCGATCCTCCTCGTTCTCGGAACCGACCTGCAGCGCGGACGAGCGCGTTCGTCCGCAGGCGCTGACGTGACAGCGCCCTCACGGCACCACGGGCGCCGCTCCATCGCCGCGAAGAGGGCGACGGACGGCTCGCCACGGACGGCCGTGCGACAGTAGAGATGGCTTCAGCGAGGAGCGACCATAATCGACGCGTGTCAGGCGTCGTCGGCGACCCTAGCATGCACCCGCTCGCTTGCCTAGCGGTTCGAGCTCCCACGATTCCCGCGCTCGCCCGCGCCGTACTCCGAGCACCGTCGCGCCCCCAACACACGAGAGCGCCCGTACGCCAGCGCACAACACATGACGTGGCCTTGACCGCGGCTGGCCGCCTTGGGGACCCCCGTTGCCCTGCTGGTGATGCGCTGGTAGCGTCTTCGGCACATGAAGGAGAAGACAGCCATGAGGAGCGATGTGAACCGGTGCTGGCGCCTTGCCTCGCGTCCTGTCGGCCTGCTCAAAGACAGCGATTTCACGTTCAACGAGGAGCCCATCCCGGAGCCGAAGGAGGACGGGGACATCCTCGTCCGTACACTCTACCTGTCGGTCGATCCCACGCAGCGGATATGGCTCGCTCGCGACTCGTACATGCCGGCGGTCCCGATCGGCGACGTCGTCCGCGCCGGCGGCGTCGGCAAGGTCGTACGCTCGAACAGCCCCGATTTCGCGCCGGGCGACCTCGTCCAGGGCCTCCTCGGCTGGCAGGACTACGCGCTCTTGACGGCCGGGAAGCGAGAGCTGCTCCCGGCCTCGAAGCTGCCGCCCGGCATACCACCCGAGCTCGCGCTCAGCGTCTTCGGCGTCACCGGGCTGACCGCCTACTTCGGACTGCTCCACGTCGGCCGCGTCAAGGAGGGGGAGACGGTCGTCGTCTCGGGCGCCGCCGGCGCGACCGGGATGATGGTGGGTCAGATCGCCAAGGCGAAGGGCTGCCGCGCGATCGGGATCGCAGGCGGCCCGGAGAAGTGCGCGTGGATCACGGGCGAGCTCGGCTTCGACGCCGCCATCGACTACCGATCCGAGGACGTCGCCGCCCGGCTCCGGGAGCTCTGCCCCACCGGCATCGACGTCTATTTCGACAACGTGGGCGGCGCGATCCTGGACGCGGCGCTCGCGGAGCTCGCGATGCGCGGGCGCGTCGTGCTCTGCGGCGCCATCGGCGATTACACCGAGTCCGAGTCGCCGCCCGGCCCGAAGAACTACATCAACCTGCTGATGCGGCGCGGCCGGATGGAGGGATTCATCGTCACCGATTACCTTGGCCAGGTGAACGAGGCCGTCTCCGACCTCTCCGGCTGGGTGGGCTCGGGCAAGATCAAGAATCGCGTGGACGTGCAGGAGGGCCTCGAGAAGGCGCCCGCGACGCTGAATCGCCTGTTCACCAGCGCGAACACGGGCAAGCAGCTCCTCAAGGTCGCCGATCCGTGAGCGCGCCTCGAGCGAGCGCCGATCCGGCTAGAACTCGGTCCCGATCACGTACCTGAGCTGGCCTGTCTTCAGCGAGATCACGTAGACCGCCGTCCACGAGGCGAAGAAGACGTCGTTCGCCGACGCCGAGATCCCGGACGAGACCTGCGATTTCTTGTGGACCTGCACGTCCCACAGGCGCTTGCCGGTGGCGCCGTCGAAGCAGGCGAGGCGCGTCCCCTGGCTGTGATCGTTCATGTCGTAGGGGACGACCAGGAGCCCGCCCTCGTAGGCCGCCTCCTCGGTCCCCATCGCCCTCGTGGTGAGCGGATCGACGCCGGGCACCACGTCCTTCCAGAGGACCTTCTTCTTGTCGACCGCGGCCACCATCCTGACCTGGCTGCCCTTGCTGCGACGGCCGAGCATGAACCGCGGCCCGGGACCGCTCGGGACGAGCGCGTGGTGCGCCGACATGCCCTCGATCGCGTGCAGCGCGGGCAGCCCGAGCTCGTCGAAATCGGACCAGCCGACGAGCCGGTAGCCGGGCGCCTCGTCGGCGTTCGAGCTCGGGACCGGCTTGCACGCCGTGCCCTTCGCGAGCTCGCGCCGCCTCCCGCTCGCCGGTTCCAGGCCGTGCTTCGCGTCGTCGACCGTCTCGACGACGATCACGCCGTCGCCCTGGCACACCCGCCTCGGCTTCTCGCCGAGCGACGCCGACCACGAGGCGGCCCCGGTGCGCAGATCGTACGCCTGCGCCTTGCCCAGGCCGTCGATCGAGATCACCCGATCGAAGACCACCGCGCGCCGCGCCTCGTGGCCGGCCGCGTCCTTGGTCAGGGCCGCCGTCTTCCACACCTGCTTGCCGTCGCGCCCGTCGAACGCGGCGATCCACTCCTCCCCGGCAGGGATCCCGCTCTTGCCGATCACGTCCGGCGCCCCGTCGCCGTTGACGTCGGCGAGCATCGGCCGATCCTTGAACTGCACGCTGGGCCCGATGCCGAGGGCGGGCCGCGCCCCGGACGCCGCCGGCGCGCGCTGCGTGACGAAGGCGGTGACCCCGCCGGCCACGGCCATGGCGGCGACGGCCCCCATCACGGCGAACACCGCGACGTTGGCGGACGGCGGCGCGACCCGGACGACGTGCATGCCCTGCGGGACCGGCGCGGTGGTCGGCTTCCTGCCGCGATCGATCAGCGACCGCGCGCCGCAGTACTGGCAGGTGACGGAGTCCATCCCCGGCTGCACCGGCAGCGGGGCGCCGCATCGCGGGCATCGGGTGTCGACGATCCTTGCCATCGTTCCACTCTACACGAGCTCCGCGGCCTATTTCTTCTCCCGCGCGCCCCTCTCCCGCGCGCCCCCGCGCCCGCCCGAGCCGGCGCCCGCGCCGCGCTGGCCCGGCGGCCCGCGCTCCAGGAGCGCCGCGCGCGTGAGCCCCTTCCCGCCGAAGCGCTCGGCCACCTCCGCCACGACGCCCTCGAGCCGCCGGCGGCGCTCGGAGGCGACCGGGAACAGGCTCAGGGTCGGGCCGGCGGTCTGGCTCGTCAGATCGCCGGCGGCGACGCCGACGAGCCGCACCGGCCGCGACAGGTCGAACCGCGAGAGCAGCCCCCGCGCGCAGGCGTAGATCGAGTCCGTGTCCGCCACCGGCTCGGGCAGCTTCGTCTGCCGCGTGCGCAGCGTGAAATCCGAGTACTTGAGCTTCACCGCCACCGCGCGGCAGGACAGGCCCGCCTTGAGCAGGCGCCGCGCCACGCGGCCCGACAGCTCGAGCAGCCAGCGCTCGATCGGCTCCCTGCCCCGGAGATCTTCCTCGACCGTCTCCTCCGCGCCGATCGACTCCGCGACGCGGCCCGGGACGACCGCGCGGTCGTCGACGCCGGCCGCGAGGAGGCGCACGTGCTCGCCCCACGCGGGGCCGAGGAGCTCGGACAGGCGCGGCGCCGGGCAGCGCGCGAGGTCGCCGATGGTGGCGAGCCCCGCCGCGCGGAGCCTCTCGGCGGCGCGCGGGCCCACGCCCCACATGCGCTCGAGCGGCAGCGGCGCGAGGAACGCGGCGACGTCGTCGGGGACGACGACGAGGCCGTCGGGCTTCTCCAGATCGCTCGCGATCTTCGCGGCGAACTTGCACGGCGCGACGCCGGCCGAGGCGGTGAGCCCGATCTCGCCCTGGATGGCGCGCTTGATCTGCGCCGCGATCGCGGCGCCGTCGCCGAAGAGCGCGCGGCTCGCGGTCACGTCGAGGAAGGCCTCGTCGAGCGACAGGCCCTCGACGAGCGGGGTGAAGCGGCGGAAGGTCGCGAAGACCTGCGCGCTCACCTCGGCGTAGCGGGCGTGCCGCGGGGGCACGACGATCGCCTGGGGGCAGCGGCGGATCGCCTCGGCCATCGGCATCGCCGAGCGGGCGCCGGAGGGGCGCGCCTCGTAGGAGGCGGCCGCCACGACACCGCGCCGCGAGGCGCCGCCGACCAGGACCGGGCGGCCTCGCAGCGACGGGTCGTCGAGCTGCTCGACCGACGCGAAGAACGCGTCCATGTCGATGTGGAGGATCTGGCGCATCGCGGGGGAGCGATCGCACCCCGGGAGCGCGCCGGGATCAACCGGCCGCGACGCGCCGGCGCCTGCCCGGGCGATCTGCCCGGCGGCGCGCGCCGGCTCACTCGAGCGACTGGAAGAAGCGCCAGGCTCGCCCGCCCGCGCCGGACGGCACGGAGTGGCCGCCGGGGTGCGTGCAGTACACGAGCGGCAGGCCCTCCTTGCAGCCTTGGTACTCGACGCACGAGTTGCCGAAGGTCGCCGACGGCATCGTGGTCGCCTGGCAGCCGTTCCGGCCGCGCCAGAAGTCGCGGGTGGATTGTCCCAGCGCGGGGGTCACGGTCCCGTCGGTGTCGCCTTGCGTTTGAATCAGCGCGTGCGCGGCGCTCGCGTCGCTGCACATGGGCTGCGATGCGTTGGGGCCCCACCCGGCGACCGGGGCGAGGCCGCGGAACACGGAAGAGCGCTCGCAGCCGAGCGTGTTCGTCATGAAACCACCTTGGCTGAACCCGACCGCGAAGACGCGCGTCGTGTCGACGCAGTAGTTCGACTTGGCGTGCTCGAGCATGGCGTCGAAGAACGCCAGGTCGGCCGCGAGGCGCGCCGAATTTGCGCTCGGCGGCGGACCGCCCCAGTTGGAGTCTGCGGTGCCCCACTGCGATTGGGTGCTCGGAGGCGTGGACTGCCCGTTCGCCGGCAGCCCCTGCGGGTAGATGAGCAGCGCCTGGTCGCGGGTCTCCTGGATGAGCTGGAATCCGCTGCTGTCGTGCGCGGCCCACACGTTGTTCATGTTCAGGCCGTGGATACCGAAGACCAGCGGCAGCGGCTTGCTCGGGTCGTAGTTCTCCGGCACGTACATCAGGAAGTAGCGCGTCACGCCGCCGACCGTCAGCGTCTGCTGCGTGCGAGGGTCCGGGCGCGTCGCCGCCTTGCCGCAGCCCACCGAGCCGCCGCCGCCGGCGCCCCCCGAACCGCCGCCACCGGCCGAGTCGCCGCCCGTGCCGCCGGTGCCCGCGCCCCCGCTCCCGCCGGTCCCTTCGCCCGACGTCGATCCCGCCGACGTCGATACCGCCGACGTCGATACCGTCGACGTCGATCCCGCGGTGGTGCCGCCGCTCGTGGAGGCGCCGGACGACACGGAAGCGCCGGGGTCGACGGGATCCGGATCCGACGAGCAAGCGGATAGCCCCATCGTCACGCCTACGGTGAAAAAAACACTCAAGCCCAGTGCAGATCGACTCATCGCGACACCACCTCTCTAACGGACTGCGGATCGCCGGGGCCCGGGCGATCAAGGGTCGTCCGCCACGCTCCCCCGGCTGGTTGATGCAGGCATCGTGCGCCGGGCGCCGCCGGGCCAGTCAGGATTCTCAATGGGTCGAGAACAGGCTCCAGAGGAACGTGGGCGCGAACGCGGGCCAGCCGTGATCGGCGCCGCCGTGGTTCGGGCCCTCACCGGCAGCGTTCCACGAGGCGCCTCCTCAGCGTAAGGCCGCGCATTGTGAGCGCTCACATTGTGGTTGTCAACCCTCGTCGGCGGGAACACGGGTATCTTCGGGCCCGCGGAGAGAAAACGCTGGCAGGGCGCCTCCGGAGCGGCGCGTCAAGAGGATTCTGGTGCCGGACCGCGATCGTGACCGGGTGGCCGGACCCGCCTGACCCGGCATCTCGTCGGTGATCGGGATCTCTTCGGTGATCGGGGTGCACGGCGCGCCGCAGAGATCGGGCTTCCACTCCGGCGGCTATCCCACTAGCATCCACCTTGTGAGCGCTCACAGCCGATTGCGGCCTCATCCTGCCGGGGCGACGCAAGACGCTCCCGAGCACGAACCGGCTCAGCGCCGACTAGGACATGACAATGAAGAGACATATCGCTTCCATGACGGCGGTGTTCCTCATCGCCGCACTGCCCGTCTCCTGTGGAGTTGACGAGCGGATAGCGCCCCTTCCGTATCCGCTCACGATCGAGGCGACGGGCGACGGGACGACCGATCCGCCGCCCGGGACCTACATGTACGAGCCGGGCACCGTGATCACAGTGACCGCGACGCCCGCTCCGGGACGCAACTTCCTGGGCTGGAGCGGCGCCGACACCGGGCTGGACAACCCGGCGACGTTCACCATGGGCGCGGGCGCGACGCTGACGGCCACGTTCGGCGCCGCGTTCAGCCCGACGACGTACCAGAACCCGGTGCTGCCCGGCGACCACCCGGACATGAACATCTACCGAGAAGGCGACGACTTCTACCTGGTCGGGTCGAGCTTCCACACGATGCCCGCCTTCGAGATCCTGCGCTCGACGGATCTCGTGCGCTGGGAGCGCGTGACCCGGGCGGTCGATTCGACCGCGCCCGCGCTGGACGAGCAGACCGGCCCTGGCCAGGGCACGTGGGGCGGCTTCATCGTCAAGGCCGGCGATGTGTACCGGGTCTATTACGCGATCGGCGCCACGCAGTATTTCTCCTCGGCGCCGAGCCTCGAGGGCCCCTGGTCGAAGCCCAAGAAGGTCGATGTCTTCCCCTACACGCCGCCGGGGAGCGACACCGCGTACGAGCGAGGGACCGGCTCCGACAACTCGGTGTTCGTCGATCCCGAGAGCGGCAAGACCTTCATGATCATCAAGAACGGCCTGTGCAAATGGGACGCCGATCACCCGAACGACTTCGGCATCAACCTGGTCACGGAGATCGACCCCAAGACCGGCATGCTGCTGCCGGAGTCGACCATCGATCTGAGCTTCATCAACTGGGACCAGCAGACCGGAGGCTGCGGGGACTTCAGCAATCCCGACTACAGCAAGTGGGCCGAGGGGCCGACGATGGCCAAGCGCGGCGACTGGTACTACTACTTCGTGTCGACCCACACGGCCTGCGGCGGCCAGCTGCACGCCTGGGCGTCGAAGAAGCTGGTCGGCAGCGCCCCCGAGGACTGGCACTGGCTCGGCTATGTCCTGACCGGCAAGGAGCCGTACGCCGGCGTGCAGCACACCACCGCTCCGATCGAGCTCGAGGACGGCACCTGGTGGGCGTTCGCCCACTCCTACGACTGCACCGGCGTGGGCACCCAGGACTGGAAGAACGGCGAGTGGCAGGGGCTCGGCCGCGAAGGGATCCTCCTGCAGGTGACCTGGGACGAGCAGCAGGTGGATGGGGAGACGATCCCGGTCCCGAAGTTCGCGCTCGAGGGGCGCGAGCTGCCGGCGCCCAAGCTGCCGCCGAGCGGCGTGCCCTTCCTGGTGCCCGTGAACGACGAGTTCTCGTCGGACACGATCAACCCGGCCTGGACCACCTTCGGCCGGTCGGAGGACAAGTACTCGGTGACCGACCGCGCTGGCTGGCTGCGGATCGAGCCGGGCGCCGGGGAGACCACGCGGGTCGTGCAAAAGGACACGCTGCACTCCAGCAGCATGACCGTGAAGCTGCAGTTCAAGCCCAAGGCGGAGGGCGACGCGGCCGGCCTCCACGTGGGCAACGGCTACTGGGAGGACGAGCAGGTGATCGCGGCGCCGACGTGGATGGCCAGCGGAGAGGGCTTCATGCTCCCGGCCATCCTGGAGGTCTCCGTGGCGCGGGTCATGGAGGACAAGAAGGACCGGATCCGGTTCTCCTTCCGCTCGCGCTCGGTGAAGCCTCCGGTCGAGGAGGGGGGCGCGTACACCGAGCTCGATGAGCCCGTCGTGGTGGGCGGATCGGCGCCGGCCCCCGAAGGCGACACGATCTGGCTGAAGCTGGTCCGCACCGGCCACAAGGCCACGGGCTGGTTCAGCGCCGATCGGCTCGAGTGGACGCAGGTAGGCCCCGAGATCGACGTCTCGACGCTCGACAACTTCTACGCCATGGCCCACACCTGGATCGGCAACCAGGCTGGCATGTTCGCGACCAACAAGCGCGCTGATTTCGACCTGTTCACGTATCGAGACGGGTTCACCTGGATCCCGGCCGCGGAGGCGAACCAGCAGTCGGGCACCGGCGTCGCGTCGAGCAAGTCGGCCGGTCCGGTGCTGGACGGGCTGGAGGACGGCGACTGGGCCATGTACGGCAGCGTCGACCTGGGCAGCGGCGGCCTCCACGCAAAGGCGATCCAGATCAAGGCCTCGAGCGCCGGCCAAGGCGGCGCCGTGGAGGTCTGGATCGATCCGCTGGCCGGCGGCTCGGCCATCGGCACCTGCAACATCCCCGACACGGGCGACTGGGAAGCGTGGGAGACCACCACGTGCGACGTGAAGCCCACCGAGGGCACCCACGAGGTCTTTCTGAAGGCGACCGGCGGCGCGGGCGAGCTGGTGCGCATCGCGTCGCTGCGATTCCTGCCCTCCGAGTGACGGCGCAGCGCTAGCGCACCGGCGGCTTCAGGTCGTCCGGCAGCCTGCCGGTGGGCGGCCGCGGCAGCTCGGGCGGGCGCTCGAGCGGCGACGCCGGTGACGCCGCGTCCGGCCCGGCGTCGAGATCGCCGCCGGCGTCGGGCTGGCCGCCGGCGTCGGTCTTGCCACCGGCGTCGGTTTTGCCGCTGTCGCCCGCGTCGCTCCCCGGAACGGGCGGGAGCGGGCGCGTGTCGTCGGTGCAGGCGCAGAGCGCGCAGGCGGCGATCAGGAGGAGCCAGGCTCGCATCGTCTGGCTCCCCGCTCAGTACTTGACCCAGATCTCGGTGCCGGGATGGATCGCCGTCAGCACCTCTGTATCCGGTTCGGTCGTGATCAGGCTCTGCGTGTTCGGATTGGGGCTGTAGGCCGCCTTTCCCGCCCAGACGATCAGCGCGTCCTTGAAGACAGCGAAGTCGTGGACATGCTCGTTCACCGTGTACTTGTTCCACCCGGGTGAACGCGGCGGAAGGACCGTCAGCGACGGCGCTGGATTCGTGGCCGGGGTGCCCGCGTCCGCGTCGTGGTTTCCGTGCTCGCCGGAGGTATCCACCCATTCGGCGATGGTCTCTGTGCCATCCGGGGTGCGGCAGGTCTGGATGGTGGGGAAGAACAGCGTCTTGAACGGCGCGTCCGGGACCTTGAACCGCACGGTCAGCTTGTAATAGCTGGTGTCCGCAGGAAGCACGTCTTCAACGGGCTTGGTCCAGACGACGGCGGTGACGTTGCCCTCGGCGTCCTTCTCCAGGACGGCCTTGCCGAACGTGCTGTCCAGCGGCCGGACCGACGTCACCCCGGTTGGGATCTGGACCTTCACCCGGTAGGTGTCCGCGCCGTCACAGCCGTGGCCGACACCGAAGGTGGCCTCGTGGGTGGCGCCTGCGAACGCGGGGCCCGACACGGAGATGTGCGCGCGGGCGGCGGTCGCGGCGAACAACGAGCCTGCAACGAGCAGGCAGCTCTGGAACACCCTCTTCATCTCAAGCACCTCCACCGAGGAAAGCTCGAACACTCTAGTAGGGCCGCCATTCCTTGGAAATGCGACCAGTTGTCGCAGGCGCCCGCGACGCACCGCGATCGGCGTTGGCTCAACCCCCCTTCAGCCGATAGCCCACGCCGGGCTCCGTGATGAGGATCTGCGGCCGCGCGGGATCGCGCTCCAGCTTGTGCCGGAGCTGCGCCATATAGACGCGCAGGTAATGCGTCTGCCCCGCATACGCCGGGCCCCACACCTCTCCGAGGAGCTGGCGGTGCGTCAGCACCTTCCCCGCGTGCCGGATCAGCGTCGTCAGCAGCTTGTACTCGATCGGCGTCAGATGGACCTCCTCGCCCGCCCGCAGCACGACCCGGCGCGCGAGATCGACCTCGACGTCCTGCACCTTGAAGCCCGCGCTCTCGGCCTGCGCCCCGCGCGCCGCGTGGGCGGCGTGGCGCAGCGCCACGCGCAACCGCGCCAGGAGCTCTCCCGCGCTGAACGGCTTCGTCAGGTAATCGTCGGCGCCGCCGTCCAGGGCGTCGATCTTGTCCTGCTCCTGTCCGCGGGCCGAGAGCACGATGATCGGGACGGCGCTCCACTCGCGGAGCCGCCGCGTCACCTCCAGGCCGTCGATGTCCGGGAGCCCCAGATCGAGGAGCACGAGATCCGGATTGCGCGTCGTCGCCTGGGCGATCCCCTCGCCGCCCGTCTCCGCCTCCACGAGCCGATAGCCCCGGGCCGCCAGCATCGCGCGGAGGAACCGCCTCATCTGCGGCTCGTCCTCGATCAGCAGCACGAGGGGGGACGCGTCCGACATTCTCCCTGCCACGTTATCGACCGCCCGCAGCCGCGGGTAGCTCCGGGCCGGCGAGATCCGGCGGGCGGCCCTCGATCGGCAACACCACACGGAAGATGGCGCCCCCCTCGGGGCGGTTCTCCGCCGTGATCCGCCCGCCGTGCGCGGCCACGATGCCGCGGCAGATCGTGAGGCCGAGGCCGAGCCCCTGCCGGCCCTGACCGCGCCCCCGGTAGAACTTCTCGAAGATCGCCTCCTCCTCGCCGGGCGCGATGCCCGGACCGCGATCCTTGATCTCCAGCACCGCCACGCTCCCCTCGGTGAACCCCCGGATCGCGATCGGGCTGCCGGCCGGCGAGTACTTGAGCGCGTTCTCGAGCAGGTTGATGAGCACCTGCTCCATCAGCACCCCATCCATCGGGACGAGCCCTGTCGCCCGATCCAGCTCGATCGAGACCTGCCGGCCCTCGAGGTGCTCCTCGACCCGGTTCAGCGCGGCGCCGACGACCTCCTCGAGCGGCAGCCACTCCTTCTTGACCGCGAGCGCCCCGGACTCCAGCCGCGTCATGTCGAGCAGGTTGCGCACGAGGCGCTCGAGGCGCCGCGCCTCCTCCAGCACCGTCTGCGTCAGATCGCGCCGGACGGCCGGGTCGAGCGCCGCCCCCTCGTCCTCGTCGTCGAGCAGCGCGCCCGCGGCGCCGGTGATCGTGGCGAGCGGCGTCCGCAGATCGTGCGAGACGGAGCTGAGGAGGGCGTTGCGGAGCTCCTCGGCCTGCGCGCGGAGCTGCGCGCGCTGGGCCTCCCGCGCGAGCAGGGCGCGCTCCAGCGCGAGCGCCGTCTGCGCGGCGAAGGCGCCGAGCAGCTCGCGCCGGCCGAGGTCGAGGAACGACGACGGCGGGCGCGGGCGGACGCTGAGGACGCCGATCGGCCCGGAGGAGCCCTGGAGGGGCAAGTGCATCGCGCCCGCGCTCGGCAGGGTGTCGGTCCCGGCGCCCGCGGCCTTGCCGCGCGCGTACGCCCACTCCGCGACCGCCAGCTCCGGCGCGCTCGCGGCCAGATCGTCGGCCGTGCCCGCGCGGACGGCGAGCCGCCCGTCGGGGCCAGGCAACAGGACGGCCGCGTCGGCGTCGAAGACGTCGCGCACGTGGCGCGCCGCCGCCAGGCCGAGCGCGTCGATCCCGCGCAGGGCCGCCAGCTCCTTGCTCATCGCGTAGAGCGCCGCGGTGCGCTGCTCGCGCTCGCTGGCGCTCGCGGCCTGGCGGCGGATGCGCGCGGTGAGGCTGGCGATGACGAGGCCCACCCCCAGCATGATGGCGAACGTGAGGAGGTACCCGAGATCGCCCACCGCGAACGTCAGGTACGGCCTTACGAAGAAGAAATCGAAGGCGGCGACGCCCAGCACCGACGCGAGCGCCGACGGCCCGGCGCCGAAGCGGCTCGCGACGAAGGCGACCCCGAGCAGGTACACCATGATGAGGTTCGCCCGATCGGAGAACGGGTGCATGAGCCACGAGGCCAGCGTGCAGAGCGCCACCACGCCCGCGCTGAAGGCGTAGGCCAGCGGCCTGGCCGGGCGCCGCTCCGGCGGCCCGGGATCCGGCTTCGGAGCCTCCGCCGTCCCCTGGATGACGTAGACGTCGATGTCGCCGCTCTGGCGCACGAGATCGTCGAGCAGCGAGCCGTAGACGAAATCCTTCCATCGAGGGTGGGTCGGCTTGCCGACGACGATCTTGCAGACGTTGTGGCGCCTCGCGTACCGCAGGACCTCCGCGGCGACCTCCGCGCCGTGGAGCTGTACCGGGACGGCGCCGAGGCGCTCGGCGAGCGCGAGGTGCCGGTCGACCCGCTCGCGATCGGCCTGCGAGAGCCGCGCCTGCGCCGGCGTCTGCACGTAGACCGCGTGCCACTCGGCCTTCAGGCCGCCGGCCATCCGCCGCGTCGCCCGGATCAGCCGCGCCGACATGGGGCTCGGGCCCACGCAGACGACGATCCGCTCGGCGACGGCCCAGGTCTTCTGGATCCCGTGGGCGCGCATGTAGCCGCGCATCTGGTCGTCCACGCGCTCGGCGGTGCGCCGCAGGGCGAGCTCGCGCAGGGCGATGAGGTTGCCCTTGCGGAAGAAGCTGCTCGCCGCCCGCTCGATCTGCTCCGAGAGGTAGACCTTGCCCTCGCGCAGGCGCTCGAGGAGGTCGTCCGGGGGGAGGTCGATGAGCTCGATCTCGTCGGCGCGCTCGATCATCGAGTCGGGCACCGTCTCCCGGACCACGACGCCGGTCACCTGCGCCACCACGTCGTTCAGGCTCTCGATGTGCTGGACGTTGACGGTGGTGTGGACGTCGATCCCGGCGTCGAGGAGGTCCATGACGTCCTGCCAGCGCTTCGCGTGCCTGAGCCCCGGCGCGTTCGTGTGCGCGAGCTCGTCGACGACGAGGAGCTTCGGGCGGCGCTTCAGCGCGGCCTCGAGGTCGAACTCCCGCAGCGCCCTGCCTCGGTGCTCGACCTCGATCGCGGAGAGGCGGGGCAACCGCGGAGGTTGATCGAGGAGCGCCTCCGTCTCGGCGCGGCCGTGCGTCTCGACCCAGCCGACGACGACGTCGACGCCCTCGTCGCGCAGCGATCGCGCCGCCTTCAGCATCGCGTACGTCTTGCCGACCCCGGGCGCGGCGCCGAAGAAGATCTTGAGCTTGCCCTGCCGCTCGCGCGCCTCCTCCTCGCGCGCCGCCGCGAGCAGCGCCTCGGGATCCGGCCGGTCGTCGCCTGCGTCCGCCAAGGCGCGCGCCCTCTTCAGCGGGCGCCGTCGAGGGCGAGGTTCAGGAGGAGCACGTTCACGTGGGGCTCGCCGAGGAGCCCGAGCAGCCGCCCCTCGGTGTGCCGCGCGACGAGCCGGCGCACCTGGCCCTCGGGGAGGCCGCGCGCGCGCGCCACGCGGCGCACCTGGTACGCCGCCGCCGCGGGGCTGACGTGCGGATCGAGGCCGCTGCCGGAGGCGGTCACCAGGTCGACCGGCACCGGCGCGGCGCTCTCCGGATCCGCGGCGCGGAGCGCGTCGATCCTGGCCTTGACGAGCTCGGCCAGGGCGGGGTTCGTGGGCCCGAGGTTGCTCCCGGCGGAGGCCTGCCCGGCGTAGGGCACGGGGCTCGTCGCCGAGGGGCGCCCCCAGAAATAGCGAGGATCGTCGAACGGCTGGCCGAGCAGGGTCGAGCCGGCCACGCGGCCGTCCGCGATCACGAGGCTGCCGTTCGCCTGCCGGGGGAAGGCGGCCTGCGCGATCGCCGTCGTGAGCAGCGGGTAGGCGCCCCCCGTGAGGGCGGTGAGGACGGCGAGGAGGACGAGGGCGGGTCGCAGGTGCGCGAGCATAGCGTTCCTTCCTTGGGCCTTGGGCGATCAGGCGAGGCCGAGGGCGGAGAGGAGGAGATCGATGAGCTTGATGCCCACGAACGGCGCGACGAGCCCGCCCAGGCCGTAGACGATCAGGTTCCTGCGGAGCATCCGCTCCGCGCCGACGGACCGGTAGCGGATGCCCCGGAGCGCGAGCGGGATCAGCGCGACGATGATGAGCGCGTTGAAGATCACCGCGGAGAGCACCGCGCTCCGCGGCGTGGCGAGCCCCATCACGTTGAGCCGCCCGAGCGCGGGGTACGTCGAGACGAACGCCGCCGGGATGATGGCGAAGTACTTGGCCACGTCGTTCGCCAGGCTGAAGGTCGTCAGCGCGCCCCGCGTCATCAGGAGCTGCTTGCCGATCTCGACGATCTCGATGAGCTTGGTCGGGTTCGAGTCGAGGTCCACCATGTTCCCCGCCTCCTTCGCGGCCTGGGTGCCGGTGTTCATGGCGACCGCGACGTCCGCCTGCGCCAGCGCGGGGGCGTCGTTCGTGCCGTCGCCGGTCATGGCGACGAGCCGGCCGCCCGCCTGGTACTCGCGGATGAGCGCGAGCTTGGCCTCGGGCGTGGCCTGCGCGAGGAAGTCGTCGACGCCGGCCTCGGCGGCGATGGCCGCCGCGGTGAGCGGGTTGTCGCCCGTGATCATCACGGTCTTGATCCCCATGCGCCGCAGGTCGCCGAAGCGCTCCCGGATGCCGCCCTTCACGATGTCCTTGAGGTGGATGACGCCGAGCACCGCGCCGCCCTCGACGACCACGAGCGGCGTGCCGCCCTTGCGGGAGACGGCCTCGGTCACCGCGCGGACCGCGGCCGGGACCGCGCCGCCCTTCTCCTTGACGTGGGCCTCGATCGCCTCGACGGCGCCCTTCCTGATCTCGCGCGCGCCGTAGTCGACGCCGCTCATCCGGGTCTGCGCCGAGAAGGGGACGAAGCGGGCCCCGAGGGCCCCGAGGTCGCGCTCGCGCAGGCCGTGCTTCTCCTTCGCGAGCACGACGACGCTGCGCCCCTCGGGGGTCTCGTCGGCGAGCGACGCGAGCTGCGCGGCGTCGGCGAGCGCCCTCGCCTCGACCCCGTCCGCCGGGATGAGCTCCGTCGCTTGCCGGTTGCCGAGCGTGATCGTGCCGGTCTTGTCGAGCAGCAGCACGTCCACGTCGCCGGCGGCCTCGACGGCGCGGCCCGACGTGGCGATCACGTTCGCCTGGATCATCCGGTCCATGCCGGCGATGCCGATCGCCGAGAGCAGCCCGCCGATCGTGGTCGGGATCAGGCACACGAGCAGCGCCGTGAGCACGGTGATGCCGATCGGGGTCCCCTGCCCCGTCTGCTGGACGGCGAAGATCGAGTAGGGCAGCAGGGTCGCGGTCGCGAGGAGGAAGACGATGGTGAGCGCGGCGAGCAGGATGTCGAGCGCGATCTCGTTCGGCGTCTTCTTCCGCTTCGCCCCCTCCACCATCGCGATCATGCGGTCGAGGAACGCCTCGCCGGGGTTCCTGGAGATGCGGACGACGAGCCAGTCGGACAGGACGCGCGTCCCGCCGGTGACGGCGCTCCGGTCGCCGCCGCTCTCCCGCACGACCGGGGCGCTCTCGCCGGTGATGGCGCTCTCGTCGACCGAGGCGACGCCGACGACGACGTCGCCGTCGCCGGGGACGATCGCGCCCGCGTCGACGAGCACGAGGTCCCCCTTCCGGAGGCTCGACGCGGAGACCGTGGTCCGCGGCGCGTCGCGCTCCGGGGAGGCGAGCTTCACGGCCTCGACGTCGCGCCGCGCCTTGCGGAGCGCGTCGGCCTGCGCCTTGCCGCGCCCCTCGGCCACGGCCTCCGCGAAGTTCGCGAAGAGCACGGTGAACCAGAGCCAGAGCGAGATGGCGAGGATGAACCCGGCCGGCGCCTCGCCCTGGCCGGCGAGCGCGTGCACGAACAAGGCCGTGGTGAGCGCGCTCCCGGCGAGGACCACGAACATCACCGGGTTGCGCACCTGGTGGCGCGGGTCGAGCTTGCGGAACGCGGCGGCGATCGCCGGCCTGAGGATCGCCGGCTCGAGGAGCGGCCTCGCCGCGGTCTTCTTCCCCTCGACGTCGCGCGACGGGTGGCGCGGCCTCGGCGGCGGCGACAGCTCGGGGGGAGGAGGAGCGGGCGCGCCGTGCCTCTCGATCGCCTCGGCGGGGGAATGAAGGTTCAAGGTCATCGCGTCATCTCCAGGTGCTCGACGATCGGCCCGAGCGCGAGCGCGGGGACGAACGTGAGCGCTCCGACGAGCAGCACGGTGCCTGTCAGGAGCGCGACGAAGAGCGGCGTGTGCGTGGGCAGCGTGCCCGGGCCGGCCGGGACGAGCTTCTTCCGCGCGAGCGAGCCCGCGAGCGCGAGCACGGGGACGATGACCGCGTAGCGGCCGATGAGCATCGCAATGCCGATGGCGGTGTTGTAGAACGGGCTGTTCGCGCCGAGGCCGCCGAAGGCGCTGCCGTTGTTGTTGGCGCCGGACGAGAACGCGTAGAGCACCTCGCTGAACCCGTGCGGACCTGGGTTGAGCACGCCCTTCCGCCCTGCCTCGGTCATCACGGCGACGGCGGCGCCGAGGAGGACCGTGATCGCCGGGAAGAGCACGACCAGCGAGGCCATCTTCATCTCGAAGGCCTCGACCTTCTTGCCGAGGTACTCCGGCGTGCGCCCCACCATCAGGCCGGCCACGAAGACGGCGACGACGACGAACATCAGCATGCCGTAGAGGCCGGAGCCGACCCCGCCGAAGACCACCTCGCCGAGCTGCATGAGCCAGAGGGGCACGAGCCCGCCGAGGGGCGTGAAGGAGTCGTGCGTCGCGTTCACGGAGCCGTTCGAGGCCGCCGTGGTGGCGGTCGCCCAGAGGGCGGAGCTCGTGACGCCGAAGCGCGCCTCCTTCCCTTCCATGTTGCCGCCCGCCTGGAGCGCGCTCGCCGCCTGATCGACGCCGAGGCCGGAGAGCGCGGGGTTGCCCGCCTGCTCCGAGGCGATGCACGCGACGAGGAGGACCGCGAAGATGGCCGTCATCGCGGCGAGCACGGCCCAGCCCTGGCGCCGGTCGCCGACCATACGGCCGAACGTGTGGCACAGGGCGGCGGGGATGAGCAGGATCGCGAGCATCTCGAGGAAGTTCGAGAGGGCCGTCGGGTTCTCGAGCGGGTGCGCCGAGTTCGCGTTGAAGAACCCGCCGCCGTTGGTCCCGAGCTGCTTGATCGCGATCTGCGAGGCCGCGGGGCCCATCGGGATCACCTGATGAACGACCGCGTTGCCGCTCTGATCCTTGGCGGCCTGGAGCAGCGATGCGCTCTGGTGCGCGCCGAAGCCCTGCACGACCCCCTGGGACACGAGGAGGACGGCGAGCACGAGCGAGAGCGGCAGGAGGATGTACAGGGTGCTCCGGACGAGATCGACCCAGAAGCTCCCGACGGTGTCCGCGGTCTTCCGCGTGATCCCGCGGATCAGCGCGACGAGCACGGCCATTCCGGTCGCCGCGGACACGAAGTTCTGCACCCCGAGCCCGGCCATCTGCGTCAGGTGGCTGAGCGTCGACTCGCCGCCGTACGCCTGCCAGTTCGTGTTGGAGGCGAAGCTCACGGCGGTGTTGAAGGCGAGATCGGGCGGGACGGCGGCCATGCCCTCGGGGTTCACGGGCAGGACGCCTTGCAGCCGCTGGAGAGCATAGAGGACGATGAGCCCGGCCAGGTTGAACGCGAGCACCGCGAAGGCGTAATCCTGCCAGCGCATCTCCTGGTCGGCGCGCACGCCCGCGGCGCGGTAGATGAGCCGCTCGAGCGGCCCGAGGATGCGGACCATGAGGCCGCGCTCGCCCTGGTAGACCCGCGCCATGTACGCGCCGAGCGGGACGGAGAGGCCGAGGAGGACGGCCAGGTAGAGCGCTGGTTGAAGCGCGTTGCTGGCGGTCATGACAGGCCCTCCGGCCTGAGGAGGGCGAAGATCAGGTAAAACAGGAGACCGAGGGCGAGGACGCCCGAGATCCAGGTGAACGCGGTCATGGCGCTCAGACCCTTTCACAGAGCCGGATGAGCCCTGCAAACAGCGAGAAACAGAGGACCGTCAGTCCCAGGTAGATCACGTCCATGGCGACCTCACCGGGCGCTCCGGCGCCCGCGGCGATCGAGCGGGACAGAAGGTAGTCCCCCTCAGGTCAAGAGGCTGTCAATCCAGGGAGGCGCGCCGTCAAGAAAGCATCAAGACCGGTCATGGGGTCGGGCGGTTCGAGCGATTCCCGGCGCGCGGCAACCTTTACCTGTGCCGTCGCGGCCGTAACCAGTCTCCGAGCAGGTAGGGCACGAGGAGCGCGGCGAGCGCGGCCAGCGTGGTCGCGCCGCCGAACGTCTCGCCGCGCGCGACCGCCCCGACCGTCGTGAGCGTGCAGGTGAGCCAGGTGAGCAGGAAGACGGGGGCGAGATCCGCGTCAGTCCGGGGGTCGTCCTCCGGGATCCGGGGGTCGTCCTCTGCTGGCGCCCTGAAGGGCGCGGCGGCCACGGCTCTGCTCGGCGACTTCATGGCGGTGCTCTACGGATGGAGGTCGATCGGCGATACCGGTAAGGTAGATCTTGGCGCGTCAAGATCCCCTCAGGGCATGCCGTCCAAGCATCAAGATCGCGCATCCCGACGACCAGGCCCCCTCGACCGCGCCGCGAGCCCGCGGCTTCCGGCCAGCCGCCGTCGCCGGGATCCGCGATCAGCACGGCCCCCAGCACGGCCCCGCAGCGCGCCTCACGGCCGACGAGGCCGGGCGCCCTCGGCACGCCCGTTGAACCCGCCTTGCTCGTTCGATCACCGGGCACGATCTGCCCGGAAGGAAACGCTCATGACGGACGAGGAGCGCGAGCGTGGAGCGACGGCGACAGCCGTGCCAGGGCTCATCACCCGACAGAGGGACCCGGAGAACCTGGAGATGCCCTTCTCGGGCGTGCGCGATTTCCTCACGCCCGTCGAGCAACTCTATGTCCGCAGCCATTTCGACGTGCCGCACGCCGACGCGGCGACATGGCGTATCTCCATCGAGGGAGCGGTGCAGCGTCCCTTCGAGCTCGCCTACGACGAGCTCTGCGGGCTCCCCTCGCGGACGCTCGTCGCGTTGCTCGAGTGCTCGGGGAACGGACGCCTCTTCCTCTCGCCGCCCGAGGCGGGCCTCCCGTGGGAGCTGGGCGCCGTGGGCAACATCGAATGGACGGGCACGCCGCTCTGGCCGCTCCTGGAGCGCGCCGGCATCGAGGCCTCCGCCCGCGAGGTGGTGCTCGTCGGGGCGGATCAGGGCGAGCCGCGCGATCCCGAGCCGAGCGCGCCGGGGCCCATCGCCTTTGCGCGCAGCCTGCCTCTGGAGAAGGCCTCGCGCGCCGAGGTGCTGCTCGCCCATCGCATGAACGGACAGCCCCTGACGCCCAGGCACGGATTCCCGGTGCGCGCGGTGGTGGCCGGCTGGTACGCGATGGCCTCGGTGAAATGGCTGCGGCGGATCGTGGTCGTGGATCGCCCGTTCCAGGGCTACTTCCAGACGCTCACCTACGCGCGCTGGGAGCGCCGGCACGGGCTCCCCAGCCTGGTCCCGGTGGGCGAGCTCCAGGTGAAGGCGCAGATCGCGCGGCCCGCGCCGCACGAGCGCGTGCGCGCGGGGTCGACGGTGCACGTGCACGGCACGGCCTGGTCGAGCGACGCCGCGGTCACGCGGGTGGAGCTCAGCGCGGATGGGGGCGCGAGCTGGCTCGAGGCGCGGCTGCTCGACGAGCCGTCGCCGTACACCTGGCGAAGGTGGGAGATCGCATGGCAGGCACCCGCGCAGCCCGGGCGGTGCACGCTCATGGCGAGGGCGAGCGACGCGCGCGGCCGGACGCAGCCGATGGAGCGTGACCGGGATTTGCGGGACGGGATGATCAGTCATGTGCTGCCGATCGAGGTCGAGCTCGGCTGAATCGCCTTCTGGTCCGAATCTTGAGTAGAGTCACTCGGCGCTGATTCCGACGAAGATCCTGGCGGTGAGCTTCCTCCTGGCCATGATGGTGGCCGCGGTCGCGATGCTCTGGAAGCACCGCCCGCCCGTCGACGGCGAGCCGCGCGCAGGCACGGCGGGGCCGTGCTCACAGCGCGCACGGGTCAGTCGGGGTCGTAGGGACCCAGGATCACCGGCCCTGGCGCGAGCAGCTGCGTGCCCTCCATGAGCCAGACCGTCGCCTGGTTCGTCCCGGCCTTGTACCAGAGCACGTCCCCCAGGTTGTCGAAGCTCACGTCGGTGCCGGGAAGCACCTCCCAGCCGCTGCCGAGCGGCCCCGGGAGCGCGGGCCCTGCCGCGAGCAGCTGCGTGCCCTCCATCAGCCACACGGCCATCAGGTTCTGCTCGGGGCTGTTCCAGAGCACGTCGCCCATGCTGTCGAAATTGACGTCCTCCGAGGTGACGATACGCCAGCCCGGGCCGAGCGGCCCCGGGATCACCGGCCCGGGCACGAGCACGTGCGTGCCCTCCATCAGCCACACGGCCATCAAGTTCTGATCGATGTTGTTCCAGAACACGTCGCCCATGCTGTCGAGATTGACGTCTTGCGCGGTGGGCGCCACCCACCCCTCGCCGGGCGGTCCCGGGATGAACGGCCCCGGGTCGAGCAGGTGGTCGCCCTCCATCAGCCAGACGGTGATCAGGTTCTGCTGGGGGTTGTTCCAGAGCACATCCGCCATCCCGTCGAGGTTGAAATCGGTCACCGAGTGCACCTCCCACCCGCGGCCGAGCGGCCCCGGGATGATCGGCCCCGGCGCGAGCAGCTGGCTTCCATTCATCAGCCAGATCGCGACCAGATTCTGCTCTGCGTTCCACCAGATCACGTCCGACATGCCATCGAAGTTGAAGTCGCCCGCGTTGGCCGCCATCCATCCATCGCCGACCGGTCCCGGGATGAACGGTCCCGGCGCGAGGAGCCGGTCTCCTTCCATCAGCCATATGGCCATCAGGCTCTGTTCTTTGTTGTTCCAGAGGATATCCCCCATGCCGTCGAAGTTGAAGTCGTTCAGGCGGATGGCCTCCCAGCCGTAGCCGCTCAACCTCGGTGTCGCGACGCCGAGCGAGGGCGCCGGGGGCTCGACGGGCTCACCGTCTCCGGGAAGGTCGACGCCGGACGAGCAGGCGGCCATGGCGTGAACCGCGACGACCGCGCGCAGCGCGGCCCCTACAACCGCAGACCTCTTCACACTCGCCTCTCTTGCGCGTCGAGCACGGGCACGGGTGGCGGCCCGGGCAGCTCCGATCCGGCCGTTTGTGCGCGCCGCTCACGCGCACGGCGAGGGCGGCAAGCGGCAGTCCATCGAAACCATCCTTTGCGCCGGATCTCGGCGCGGCGCCCACATGCGAGCTTGCCCGGTCATTCCCCGCTTCTTGCATCGAGGGTCGCCGCATAGACACGCTGTGCTCATCGAGCGCGACGAGCGCACCGGTCCCGGGGTGCTCGCTGGATCTCGTCAACCGCCCATGGCGCCTGCCCGCCGGTCTCCAGGAGGAGACGGTCGCCCGGGACGCCGGGCGCCGAGGGGGCTCCGTTGCCCCTGCGCGCTCGTCGAGCCTGGGCGGCGCAGGCCATGTACGGTTCCGACCGCAACCTGGAGAGCGTAGATGTTTGCACCTGACGTAAGAATCACGCTCTGTACGGCGATGCTGCTCACTCCATCCCTCACCTGCGTGGGCGCGCGCGAGGCGCCTGGGATCGCGGACCCCGGCAGCGCGCACGCCGAGGTCGGCGAGGCCCGTGGGGCCCTCTGTTCCGGCCTGATGATCGCGAACGTGCTCGTCTCCCCGGAGACGTACCACTGGGAAGATCCCGCCCATCTGCTCACCGTGTCGGAGGGGTTCGGCCCGCGGATCCTCGACGCCGCCGTGTCGGCGAGCGTGGAGCCCTCCGTGAACGTCACGGCGACCGGCACGGGCACCTTCACGCCCCCGGAAACGCAGCCCTTTCCGGGCACGACGTTCATACCTGGCACCGGCGCCCAGCCGGGGATACCTGGTCTGCCGGGCGTACCGGTGACCGGCATACCGGGCCTACCGGGCGTGGTGGGCGCGCCGGGCACGCCGGGCACGCCGGGCTCTCGATCGCCCACGGACTTCCCGCCTTCCTGGGGCATGCCGGGCAACGGCGGCACCTCCGGCTACCCGCCTTCCTGGGGCATGCCGGGCAACGGCGGCTACCCGCCTTTCTGGGACATGCCGGGCAACGGCGGCACCTCCGGCTACCCGCCTTTCTGGGGCATGCCGGGAAACGGCAACACCTCGGGCACCTCGCCTCCCTGGGGCATGCCGGGCAACGGCGGCACCTCGGGCTACCCGCCTCCCTGGGGCATGCCGGGCAACGGCAACACCTCGAATGCTCAGCCCTCCTCGGGCACGTCGGGCAACGGCAACACCTCGAATGCTCAGCCCCTCTCGGGCGTGCCGGGATTGGGCCTGCCGGGAGGCTGTACGCTCTCGAGCGAAGACATCTCCGCAGCGGTTGGATTCAGCGTGACCGAGAGCATCACGGTCGAGGCCAGCACGTCCTACTTCGTCCCCACGGCCGCGTTTGGGCGGATTTCGGCGTATCCCGTCTTCCAGAGGGTCACCTGGGATCTCGTCAACGTCGGCGTCTGGAGCTGGGGAGTCCTCCCGCCAGGAAGCAGCCCTGTCGTGGCCTCGGGTGTCGTGCTCAAACCGATCGGCATCTATTTCTCGACGGACCGCATCTATGATCTTGCCTCGATGGGAGGGGGGGTGATCAGCCCGGGCCCGATCTTGGGTCCCCCGGGCGGCTCCGACGCGGGCGGCAGCGGTGGCACAGGCGGCGCGGCCGGCGCTGGCGGCGCTGGCGGCGCTGGCGGCGCGACCGGCGCTGGCGGCGCTGGCGGCGCGACCGGCGCTGGCGGCGCGACCGGCGCGACCGGCGCGACCGGCGCTGGCGGCGCGACCGGCGCGACCGGCGCGACCGGCGCGACCGGCGCGACCGGCGCGACCGGCGCTGGCGGCGCGACCGGCACGACCGGCGCGACCGGCACGACCGGCGCGACCGGCACGACCGGCGCGACCGGCGCGACCGGCGCTGGCGGCGCGACCGGCGCTGGCGGCGCGACCGGCGCTGGCGGCGCGTGAGATTCACCATTCCGACGGATCAGCCGCATCCGGCGCTCTCCTGAGCGCCATGGCCTCGTGGGGGTGGCTCCGCCGGCCGGGCCCCCTTGCTCAAGGGCTGACCAGCTCGACGGGCGGAATGGATTCGCACGCCGTGTAGCTCAGGACGCTGACGTCGGCTCCGCGAACGGCGAGGCCCACGCAGCGCGCATGGGCATAACGGCCTGGTCCCATGCTTCGCCCGATCGTGACCTTGTATCGCGAGATGTGGCCGCGCCCGAAGATCGGCATGGACTCCTCGAGCCGGATCACATCCATGTGGTATCGCCAACCCACGAACTCGACGATGCGCTGGAGACGATCGACCCCGAAGAGCTGCGCGTCGCCGAACACGATCCCCTCAGGATCCAGCAGGTAATCGTGCTGTCCGTTGTTGTCCCAGTACTCTCGCCCGGCGGCGATGTACCGAACCGCGAACCGCGCCGGCTCCGGATAATCGGCAGGATAGAGGATGCCGGAGAACACCCACCGCTCGGGAGAGCCCCACGGCGGCGCGGAATCATACCTGGCCGGAGCATCGCGCCATTCGCCGGCGGCGTCGCGGTAGTGGAGGAGCACATGCTTCTCATAGGCGATGTTGTCGACGAGAATCACGCCGGAGACCTCCGACACCGGAGGGTCGCCGCCGCGCTTGCGCGACGCATGTGCAAGGCGAACGATGTCTGTCGTGCCGCTCATGGGGTCCCCCTCCCGCCACGCAGCACTCACCGGGCCGGCGGGAGGTGGGCACCGGTGGCACACACCTCCAGGGTATCGTGGCGTTCGCCCGCATCGCGCCCGGGGCGTCGTGCGCCTGAGACGGCGCGCCCGCGTCCCACGCCCGGGGCAACCCGGCCGTACCGGCCGCCCTGCATCCCGTTCCTGGGGATGCGTCGCGGGATCCCCGTAGTCGGACGAGCCCACGAAGACCTTCCGTCCGGGCGCCAGGCCGAGCCGGCTTTGCAGGAACTTTGGCGGCTACTCCGGCTTGCCGCCCCAGCGCGGATACGAGCGCGAGCGCCCTTCGGGCAAGGGGCCGGGACAGCACGACATGGCGCGCCCGTCACCCCGTGTCATGAAGCGCCCCATGACGATGACCTCGCTTGCCGGCACCCCGGCGAAGCAGCTCGCGGCGGCCGCGGACGACAACCTCGCCGTCCACTCGAGCTGGGCGCAGGAGCATCTCCCCGGCGCCCTCGTCGAGCGCGACGCCGGCCTCGTCCTCGTCGACTCCGGGCTCCCCTGCGACACCTTCAACTTCGTCCTCCGCGCCCGCCTCGACGCCGCCACGGCAGCGGCCCGCGCGGCGCAGGCCATCGACCACTTCCGCCGCGCCGGCCGCCCCTTCTCGTGGTGGGTCGGCCCCGCGGACGAGCCGGAGAACCTCGGCGATCTCCTCCGCGCGGCGGGGCTCGAGGCCGCCGAGTCGGAGGTCGCCATGGCCGCCGATCTCCGCGCGCTCCCCGCCGATCCCGCGCCGCCGCGCGGCCTCGAGATCGCGCGCGTCAGGACCCCGGCGCAGCTGCGCGACTTCGCGCGTCTCCTCGCGGCCAACTGGACCCCGCCCGATCCCCACGTGGTGCGGTTCTACGAGATGGCCGCCCCGGCGCTCCTGTCGGACGACGCGGCGCTGTGGCTCTACGTCGGCTACCTCGACGACACGCCCGTGGCGACCTCGGAGCTCACTGTCGGAGGCGGCGTCGCCGGCCTGTACAACATCTCGACCCTCCCGTCCCACCGGCGGCGGGGGATCGGCCGCGCGCTGACGCTGCGCCCGCTCTTCGACGCGCGCGCGGCCGGGCTCCGGCTGGCCATCCTGCAGGCATCGGCCGACGGGCTGGGCCTCTACGCCCAGGTAGGCTTCGTCGCGACCGGCCGGATCACGGAGTACAAGCCGCCCGGCGAGGCCGCCCCCTGAAGGCAGCCCGCCGGGGTCCTCGGCGCGCGCAGCGCCCGCAGCTCGACGCCCGCGGCGCAGCGCCCCCGCCTCAGCGCGCCGCCCGCCCGATCTCCTCCGCCGCCCGCGCCCGCTCCTCCGCCGCCTTCGCGAGCGGCCCCGCGAGGAGCGCCTGCGCCTCGCGGAAGCGCGCGGCCACGTCGGCCCAGTAGCTCGGATCCGCGCCCTGCGGCGCCGCGATCTGCTTGATCAGCGCCGCGTCGTACGCCGCGATGCCCGCGTACGGCGAGGCCGGCTTCGCGCGCGCCACCCAGTCGAGCGCCGCGAGATCGCCCAGGCCGAGCCCGGTGAGCGGCGCCCGCCGCATCATGAGCGCCGCGTCCTCGGGGCCGTTGCGCAGGCCGAGGGCGAGCGCGAGCAGCGTCGTCGCCTCGGGCGGGCGCGCGGCGCCCTCGGGCCACGCGGCGAGCAGCGCCGTCGCCTGGTCGAAGTCCACGGCGCGCCAGTACAGCCGGCCGAGCTCGAGCCGCGCCCGCGCGTAGAGCTGCCGCGCCTCGGGCGAGAGCTCGGCAGAGCGCAGCGCCGCGCGGTGCTGCAGCGGGACGCCGCGGCCCAGGAAGACGCGCAGGAGCTCGGGCCGCGCCGCCATCTCGGCCGGGATCAGGCGGCCCGCGTAGTACGTCGGCAGCCGGGCCGCGAGCCGCAGGGCCGCCGACGCGGGCGCGGCCGCCGGGAGCGGCGGCAGCTCCAGCGCGTCGAGCGCGTCGACGCGGCGGCCGCCGTAGAGGCGCGAGAGCATCGCGCGCGCGCCGTCGACGCGGGCGTCGCGGAGCACGCCGACCGACGAGAGCTCGCGCAGGCCGACCAGCGCGGCGTCGCGGCCGCGGCTCTTCCAGGGCTCCAGCAGCTGATCGAGCTCGCCGTAGTAGACGTTGCTGAGCTCCGCGTCCTTCCGCATGGCGTCGGGCAGCGGCGCCGACCTGACCGCCTCGACGAGCCGCATGTCGGCCCGCCCGGACTCCACGGCGACGATGCCCTTCGCGTAGAACGGCAGCTCGATCCCGAGCCGCCCGAGATCCTCGATCGCGCGGGCCTGGTCGGTCACCCACGTGAAGAGCGGCCCCTTGGTGAACGCGACGACGCGCTGGGCGTCGTAGGGCGGCCGCAGCGCGGGCGGCTCGGTCGCGGTGCGCGCGAGCCGGGCGGAGAGCGTGAGGCCGAGCAGCACCTGGTAGAGGTCGCCCTTGAGCGTGGCGGGCGGCGCCTCGAGGTACGGCACGGCGATGGCGTCGCCGCACCCGGCGGGCGCGAGCTCGGCCCGGAGCGCGCGCGCGAGCCCCGCCTCGAGGCCCGCGCACGCCTCGACCCCCGCGAGCCGCGCGTCGCGCTTCGCGGCGTCCTCCTCGGCGAGCGCGGCGTCGAGCGCGTCGAGGGCGCCCCCGACATCGCCGCAGGGCCGCGCGGGCGCGACGGGGGCGCGCCGCGCGAACGCCTCGCAGGCGGCCGGCGGGGCGGGCACGCCGGCCGGCGCCGGGGGGACCAGCGCGGCCTTCGGGTCGAACGGCGCCTGCTTGAGGAGCGGCAGGAACTCGTCCTTGAGCGTGCCGTGGACGGCGAAGGCCTCCTGCTCGGGGAGCGGAGGCGGCGGCGGGGTCGCCGCGCGGGCGTCGCCCGGCGGGACGGGCGCGTGCGCCGCGGGCGGAGGAGCCGCGGCGCACGCCGCGAGGGAGAGCCCCATCGCGGCGGCGAGGGCGGAGAAGATTGAGCGGGGGATCGAGCGCATCAGGTTTCCTCGGACACGGGCCGTTCGCAAAGGTTTCGCCGATGAAAGGACCGCGAGGCCACGGCCAACGCTACCCTGCGCAACCTGCTCCGGCGCAAAAAGCTTGCTGGCCTTCTGACGCGGCGAAGAACGAAAGGCGCAGGCAGGGCGCGCCGCACTGCGGCAGGCGCGAATGGGCGGGAGACGGGCGTGCTGCTCGGGATCGCCCTCTGCCGCGTCACGGGAGGTCAGCTCCGCTCAACCTCCTACACAGGCATACAGCGACGCTAGGCACAGCATCCAACAACAGTGCCGTCAGAAAATTCTCGTACGCAACCCGTTCCGTTGTCGGACGAGGATCGACCGAATCGACGAGAATCTCCTTCCGATAAGTACGATGCACCTCGGGAAGGATGCTTTGCCAATCGGCCCCAGATTCTGCCGGCCAAAATCACATTACGACGATCCCCATGATTTTCCCGGCCGTCGTTACAATTTTTTTTTGTTCGTCGTAACCATTCGACGGCTATTGCGCTTCAGATCCTGTTACGCTATCCCAGCAACCGGTGATGAGCGCTGCTTCTTGAGAACGACTTCCAGCTGGACCAGCGACCGTCACCGTTCCCGACGAAGATCCTGAAGGGGTCGCGACCTGTCGCCGCGACAGCACGACCGTCCAGCCGGTCGCCCCTGGGGCGCCGGCTCCAGGACGATCGCCCGATCACATCGCCGCCTGAGCGGCAGCCCGGCGGCTCGCCGGCCCGCGTTGAAAGAAGCCGGGCCCCGGGCGGCGCACGGCGAAGCTCGCCGTCGGCTGCGCCACCGGGTATCCTCCGGCGTATGGCGTCTAGCCCGACATCGATCGTACCCGAGGCCGAACGACCGCGGCCCCGTCACGAGGAGAACGACCAGCATATCATTCTCTACGGGATGACGTGGAAGGATTACGAGATCCTCCTCGCCGTGCGGGGAGACCGGGCCGGTGTGCGCATGTACTACCTGAACGGAGCGATCGAGCTGATGAGCCCATCTCGCGATCACGAAGGGGTCAAGACGACCATCGCACGCCTCCTCGAGGCATATTGCGATGAGCGGGGCATCGAGCTCAGCGGCTACGGCGCGTGGACGCTCCGAAATGCGCCCAAAGCGCGCGGGGCGGAGCCGGACGAGTGCTACATGGTCGGCGACACCAACAAGGAAGTTCCGGATCTCGCCATCGAGGTCGTCTGGACGCAGGGCGGGCTCGACAAGCTCGAGATCTACCGCGGCCTCGGCGTCGCCGAGGTCTGGGTGTGGGATCGCGACGAGGGCCTCCGCATCTTCGCGCTCTCGAACGAGCGTTACGAGCCCCGCGCGCGCAGCGCCTTCCTCCCCGAGCTCGACCCCGCCTGGCTCGCCGGCTTCCTCGCTCATCCGACGCAGAGCCAGGCGGTTCGCGCGCTTCGCGCGGCGCTGCGGTGAGCCCGGGGCGCTACGCAGCGCCCACCGTGCAGCGGCGGTGGGCGCTGCTGGCGCGGCGCGGCGGCACCTCGACGCTCGCAGACGCGCTCGTCAATACCACTCTCCGCCGAGCCCGAGCGTGAAGCTGAAGGTCGTGCCCTCGGGCAGGAACACCGGGTGGAGCTCGGCGGCGAGGGCGAACCCGCTGCGCCGCGGCCCGTCGCCGGACAGGCCGCCGAGGATGAGGGCGCCCCGCGCGTGCGCGCCGAAGTACCAGTCCGAGGTGCTGGCGCAGCCGGCGCCCGACTCGAGGCCCGCGAGCGTCGCGGAGCAGCTCGCGACGGCCACGTAGTCCATGGATGGCCCTGCGCCGAAGTCGAGGACATGAAACAAGGTGAAGCTCGCGAGGAGCGAGTTGTAATCGATGAACCCCGCCTCGAACCCCGCGCTATTGTCGGTGCTCTCGGGGGTGAGCGTCAGCATGGGGGTGTTCTGGTAGTAGATCCCGAACAGGTGATTGATCTGGAGGCCGAGCCGGCCCGTCCACGCGAAGACGCCGCCGGTGCCCGTCGGCGCTTTGATGACGCCGCCGCCCAGCGTGCTGCCATACCGGAGCCGGACGCCGTCCCGCTCCTCGTCCTCGGGCTCCTTGTCCCCGGGCTCCTTGTCCTGCGTCTTCTCCTCCGGCTCGGCCGGTGAAGGCTCCGGCTCGTCCACGGTCACCGGGCCCGCCACCGGGGGTGGCGCAGCGCTCGGACGCGCCGGCTGACTCCGGGGCGGACGCGGAGCGACCGGTGGCGCGGGCGCGACGGGAGGCGGCGGCGCGGGCGCGACCGGCGGCGGCGGCGCGGGCGCGACCGGCGGCGACGGCCCATACGGCGGCGCGGGCGAATACGGTGGCGCGGGCGAATACGGCGGCGCGGGCGCGACGGGCGGCGGCGGCGCGGGCGCAACCGGCGGAGGCGGCGCGGGTGCGACCGGAGGCGGCGCCGGCGCTGCGGGCGGCGGCGCCGGCGCGGGCGGGACCGGCGGCGGCGATGGCGACGGGATCGGCGTGGGCGCAGGCGCAGGCGGCGGCGCCGGCGCGGGCGGGACCGGCGGCGGGGACGGCGACGGCGTGGGCGCCGGCGACGGCGGCGGCGGCGGCGGCGGCGGCGGCGCTGGTTGCGCGGAGGCAGACGGAAGCGGTTCCGGAGGAGGAGGCGGCGGGAGGGGAGCGGCGTCCTGGGTCAGGGCCGTCGCCGAGACCGCCAAAGGAACGGTGAGCGCCGCAAGCGCGGCAAGCCAGCGAGGGGATGTCATCCGGTTTTCCTCGACGCGCTCCTCGCGGCCGTCAAGCGCGCGAAGGTGCGAGCTGTGGGCCGCGGTGCACAGGCGTGATGATCCCCCCGCACGCCAAGAAACGCCAGCCCACGGATCGCCGCCCGATGAGCCCCACATCCCCATCCCTCCACTTTTCATCACGGAGCGCGGCGGCTCCGGCCACCAGCCCCCTCGAGCCATGCGTCGAGACCCCAAAGCCCTTCTGTGCGGCATCAGCCCCCTGCTCGGGATCCTCCTGTCCGTCGCCTGCGTGGGGGAATCTTTCCACCAAGACGCGAACGGCGATGGTGGCGCTGGAAGCGTCCAAGCATCGACCGGCGCGGGCGATGGCGGCGCAGGCCTCGTGGGCCCAGGCAGCACCGGCAGCGCGGCAGGGCACGGCGCCGGTGCGGGGGACAGCGCCAGCGCGGGCGGCGGCGGCAGCGCGGGCGACGGCGGCAGCGCCGGCACGGGCGGCGACGACGGCGACGGCGGGGCGGCCGCGGGGCGGCCGTGCAAGCGCGGCATCGCGTACGGGTACCACTCGGTCGCCGACCTCTCGGCCCTCTCGGCCAGCGTCGGCTGGTGGTACAACTGGGCGACCGTCCCCGACGAGGCGCTCCGGGGAGGCGCCTACGTCGACCTGGGCGTCGACTTCGTGCCGATGGTCTGGGGCGGCCGCTTCGACGCCGACCAGGTCAAGGCGGCGATCCCGAGCGGGGCGAAGTACCTCCTCGCGTTCAACGAGCCTAACTTCTTCGCTCAGGCCAACCTCTCCGCCGCCGAGGCCGCGGCGCTGTGGCCACAGCTCGAGGAGATCGCCGACGAGAAGGGGCTCAAGCTCGTCTCGCCGGCCGTGAACTTCTGCGGCGGCGGCTGCCACGAGACCGATCCGTTCGCGTACCTCGACGCCTTCTTCGCCGCGTGCGAGGGCTGCCGCGTCGATTTCATCGCGGCGCACTGGTACGCTTGCGACAGGCCGGCGCTCGAGTGGTACCTCGGCGAGCTCAAACGCTACCGGCGCCCGATCTGGCTGACCGAGTTCTCGTGCGGAGACGGCGCGGATCGGTCGCCCGAAGCACAGGCGGCGTACATGCGAGAAGCGGTGCCCCTCCTCGAATCGGACCCCGACGTCTTCCGGTACGCCTGGTTCTCCGGGCGGACCGACGCGATCCCCAACGTGGACCTGCTCGGCGCGAGCGGGGAGCTCACCGCGCTCGGCGAGCTCTACGTCTCCCTGCCCCACGCGGAGAGGTGCAGCCAGTGACCGCCCGCGCGGCGGTCGCTCCGTCGACCCCGCCGCCCGCCGGCGCGGTCTCCGCCGTCGCCGCGGCCGGCCTCCAGGGCGCGCCGCTCGATTTCGACGAGGTGTACGAGGAGACCTTCCCCTTCGTCTGGCGGACCGTGCGCCGCCTCGGCGTGGACGCGTCCGCGCACGAGGACGTGTGCCAGGAGGTGTTCGTGGTCGTGCACCGGCGGCTCCCGGAGTTCCGGGGCCGCTCGTCGCTGAAGACGTGGGTCTTCGGAATCGTGGTCAACGTCGTGCAGACGCACCGGAGATCGCTGCGCCGCAAGAGCCCCGCCCACCGCGGGACGGGAGAGACGGTGGATCCGGAGCAGCTCGCGGGGCCGAGCGACCTCAGCCCCGACGAGGCCATGACGAGGGCGGAGGCCGCGCGCGTGGCGCACGACCTCCTTGCGTCGCTCGACGAGGAGAAGCGCGTGGTGCTCCTCCTCGCCGAGCTGGAAGAGATGCCGGCGACGGAGATCGCTCAGGGTATCGGCGTGAACATCAACACCGTATATGCGCGGCTGAGGGCCGCTCGACAGGCATTTTCCGACGCGGTGCGCCGCCACCACGCCAGGATCCGAGGAGGCCGCAATGGATGAGCTGGGGCCTGGGGAGCGGGCGCTCCTGAACGCCCTCCGCGACGAGGACGAGCCGACCGACGACGACCGGCGGCGGATGCGCGCGGCCGTGTGGGCGAGGCTCGGCCTCGCCGGGGCGGCGGCCACGGCCGTGATCGCGAGCGCCAACGGCGCCGCGGGGGCCGGCGCCGTCGGCTCGGTGAGCGCCGGGGCCGGAAGCGGCGCGAGCGCCGCGGCGGCGCACACGGTCGGCTCCACCGCCGCGGGCGCGGCCGCGAGCGGCGCGGTCGCGAAGGGGGCGGCCGTCACGCTGCTCGGCGCCCCGCTGAAGATCGGGCTCGCGACGCTGATCGTGGGCCTCGCGACGGGCGCAGCGCTCTACCTCCCGGCGTCGGGCGAGGCGCCCGCGCCGCACACGGCGGAAGCGCCGAGGCTCGCGGGCCTTGCGCCCCGAGCGCCGCACGCCTCGTCGCCCTCCGGCGCGCCGGGCGACGAGGCGCCTCCGCCCGCCGAGGCCAGCGCCTCTGCCGAGGAGAGCGCCTCCGCCGAGAGCAGGGCCGCCGCGCAGGCCAGCGCCTCTGCCGGGGCGAACGCCCCTCCCCCGGCCAGCGACGCCGCCCAAGCCAGCGCCGCGCCCGGGGCCGGCGCCGCCGCCCAGGCCAGCGCCGCGCCCGCGGCGACCGTCGCGTCGCGCGGGCCGGCGTCGCGCGCGCCGGCGCCGGGGACCGCCGCCGCGAGGCCGGGCGCCGAGGGGCTCGACGCGGAGATCGCGCTGCTGCGCGACGCGCAGCAGGCGCTGCAGGCGGGCCAGTTCGCGCAGGCGCTCTCGAAGCTGAACGAGCACGGGAGCCGCTACCCGAGGGGCGTGCTCTCGACCGAGCGCGAGGCCTCGCGCGCGATCGCGCTCTGCCGCTCCGGCCGCGCGGCGGCCGGCAGGGCGATCGCGGCGAAGCTCCTGGCGCAGAGCCCGGGCTCGCCGCTCGCGACGCGCGTGCGCGCCGCGTGCGGGCAGGAGGAGTAGAGTGCGCGGGTGCACGTCTCAAGAGCGGCCTGGGCCCCGTCGGCCCTGCAGGCGCTGATCGTCGCGGCGGGGCTGCTGCCTGCCCGCGCGCGCGCGGCGCCCGCCGAGCCGCGCACCATCGAGCTCCGCTGGGAAGCGCCGGACGGGTGCCCGCCGGCCGACGAGGTCCGGAGCGAGATCGGCCGGCTGCTGGGGACGTCGGCGCAGCGCCAGGCGATCGCGGTCGAGATCGCCGTCGCCCGCCGAGGCGGCTCGCGCCTCCGGCTCGATCTGCGCGTCCGCGCGCCGGTGCCCGGCGAGCGCGCGATCCACGGCGACGACTGCGCGGCCATGGCGCGGGCGGCGGCGCTGATCGTCGCGATGTCGATCGACCCCGACGCGGCCGCGCGGAATGCCGCCGCGCAGCCGGCGCAGCCGGCGCAACCCCAGGCGAGCGGCGGCGACGGAGCGGCCGCGCCGCGCCCGCCGCCGCCCGCGCAGGGCCGCGCGCAGCGGATCCCGCCGCCTGCGGCGAGCCGGCCGCCGCCCACCGCGAGCCGGCCGCCTCCGCCGGACGAGCGCGGCGTGGAGGGGGCGCTCTGGGTGAGCGCGCAGGTCGAGCAGGCGCTCGTCCCGGCGATCGGCGTCGGGGTCGCCGCGGGCGGCGGGATCCGCGCCGGCTGGCTGCGCGCGGACGGGGCGGCCGGCGTGGTGCCGTCGAGCTCCGGCCGCATCGCCGGGCTGACCGCAGGCGCCGACTTCCGGCTCTGGTTCCTCGAGGTCGACGCGTGCGCGCGCGCCCTCGGCCGTCCCCTGGGCGTGTACGTCTGCGCGCTCGGCCGCCAGCACTGGCTCCTCGCCCGGGGGCGCGAGGTCGACGAGGCCTTCACCCGCACGGCGCCGATCTTCGCGGCCGGCCTCGGGACGGTGCTCGAGTGGCGCGTCGCCGCTCCCCTGAAGGTCGAGGGAGCGCTGCACGCCCTCGTCCCGCTGCAGCGGCCCCGCTTCGTCGTCGAGAACCTCGAGGGGACCGTCTATCGCCCCCCGGCCGCAGGTCTCAGCGCCCGCCTCGGCCTCGCGCTGGCCTTCTGAGCGTCACGGCCGATCCGGGCCGGCGGTCCACGCGGCCTCGACCGCGCAGCCGGCCAGCGCCTCGCCGTAGATGCGCAGCTCGTCGTAGCGCCCTCCGAAGTACGGGTCCTGATCGAACTGGGACCGCCCGAGCCAGTTGTTCACGTCCTGGATCGCCGAGAGCGGAAAGCCGACCGGCGCGCTGCCGAGGAGCGCGCCGTCCAGGTAGAGGGCCAGGGACGCGGCCGCGCCATCGAAGACGACGGCGACCTGATGGATCTCGCCGTCGTCGAGCGTCGGCGCGGTGGGGATCGCCACCTCGCCCGCCGCGCCGCTATCGCTCGCGAGCGCGGCGATCCCCCGCGCGTCGAAGCCCGTCGACGGCGTGATGACCAGGTAGGACTCTCCCACGCTCCCGTCGCCTTCGACGGGATCTTCGCCCCCGCTGCCGAGGCCGAAGTCGACGATGCGCATGTAAGCGCCGCCGCCGTCGCGGGCGACCCAGGCCATGACCGTGACATCGCGCAAGCCCGAGAGGAGCCCTGAGGGCAAATCGACATAATCGTCCTCGCCGTCGAGGGCGAGCACCCCTCCGCCATCGAGGCTCGCGCCGCCGAGGATCTCGCCGTCTGCGCCGCCGACGGTATCGGCGACGACCGCCCCCACACCGTCGAACGTGTACCGATGTGTGGGAGACGGCAGCGCATCACAGGGAATCGTCCCACTACCCCCTCCCCCGCCGCTGCCCGCCTCACCGCCGCTGCCCCCTTCCCCGCCGCTGCCCGCCTCACCGCCGCTGCCCCCTTCCCCGCCGCTGCCCGCCTCACCGCCGCTGCCCGCCTCACCGCCGCTGCCCGCCTCACCGCCGCTGGTCGCCGACACCGGGTTCATGCGACCGACCGCGATCTCCGCGTCCGCTCCGCACCCGGACAGCCCGAGGAGCAACACCATCACCGTAGTCTTCTGCGCACAGAGCACGGCTCGATCCTAGCGCGCCCGTGCTGCCGATTTGATCACGAACGCAGCGCGCTCCGGCCACGAGGGGGTATCTGCCGATTCCACACGCGGGAGCCGACGATGACGTTCAGACTTGACCGGGTGTTCGCGCGCCCCTGGCTCGCTGCCGGGGGATGTCTCCTGAGCATCTCATGCACTGGCATCCTCGGGAGCGAGGACGCCCCGGAGGAAGACGCCTCCTCCGTCGCGCCGGGCGGGATGCCTCTGCACCACATGACGGCGTCGGAATACAACAACACCGTCGCCCACCTCCTGGGAACGCGCCTGAGGCCCGCGGACGGCTTCCCGGCCTTCGGCGCGAAGGGCTTCGACGCGAGCGTCAGCGCACTCTCGAACCTGTCCCAGGTCCTGGTCCAGGGATATTACGACGCCGCCAAGAAGCTCGCCGAGGACGCGTTCTCGAACGAGGCGCAGCGCGCGAAGATCCTCGTGTGCGACCCGGCGCAGGGCGCGGGCGACGGGTGCGCGCGCGAGATCATCGAGCGCTTCGGGCTGCGCGCCTTCCGGCGCCCGCTCGAGGCGGCGGAGGTCGAGCGGTACGCGGCGCAGTACGCGCGCGCGCGGAGCACCCTCGAGATGTCGCCGGTCGAGGCGGTGCAGCACGTCGCCCGGGCCCTGCTGACATCGCCGCATTTCCTCCTGCGGATCGAGGCGGGCCCCGATTCGGAGCGATCGCCGGGCGCCCTCAACGGCTACGAGATCGCCTCGCGCCTCTCGTACCTGCTCTGGAGCTCGCTCCCGGACGAGGAGCTCTTCGACGCGGCGGAGGGCGATCGCCTGGCCACCGAGGACGAGCTCCGGCAGCAGGTGGACCGGATGCTGGACGACCCGAAGAGCGCCGCCTTCTTCCAGAACTTCTTCGGGCAGTGGCTCGGCACGCGCACGCTCCCCAGCCACAACGTCGACGCGTCCCTGTTCCCGCTCTGGAACGACGACGTGAAGGGCGCGATGGTCGATCAGGCCAACGCCTTCTTCGCCGAATTCACCACCGGCGGGCGGCCGTGGTCCGAGTTCCTCACGGCGCCCCACCCGGACAGTCCGCAGCTCGCGCCGCTCACCGCGAGCGACCCCGAGGGCGTCCGCGGGGGATTCCTCACGCTCCCCGCGTTCCTAACGCTGTCGTCGCGCGCCGATCGCACCTCGCCCACGTCCCGCGCGAAGACGATCCTGGCGCAGCTCTTCTGCGTGCCCCTGGCGCCGCCCGCCAACGTGGACATCCCCGAGCTCGACGCCCCGGGCAGCGGCTCGGGCCCGGTCGACAACGTCCGCGCGAAGCTCGAGAAGCACCGCGAGTCGCCCGACTGCGCGAGCTGCCACGACCTGCTCGACCCGATCGGGCTGAGCCTCGAGAACTTCGACGCGATCGGCGCCTACCGGACCGCGTACCCGAACGGCGATCCGATCGACGCGACGGGCAAGCTCGATGACACGGAGTTCCAGGACTTCTCCGGCCTCCTGCCGAAGCTCCAGGGAGACCCGCAGCTCGGGGTCTGCCCCTCCGAGCAGCTCTTCACCTACGCCCTGCGCCGGCGCCCGGCCGGCGCGGACATGTCCACGTTCCGGGAGATCGCCGCGCGCTGGGACAGCGGCACGATCGCGGATCTCGTGAAGCACGTGGTGACCAGCGGCGCCTTCCGCCTCCGCGGCGGGAAGGGCGAGGCGCAGTGAGGCCGCGGGCGCTTTTCTCGAAGGACACCGGTCACGAAGGAGCGATGCGCACATGAAACGCTTGATGACACGCAGGAACCTGTTGCGCGGCGCGGGCGTCTGCCTGGCGCTGCCGTTTCTCGAGAGCCTCGCGCCGCGCCGGGCCCGCGCGGGGGAGCCCGGCACCCCGAAGCGCTTCGTGCTCTGCACCTTCCCGAACGGGGCGCCCCATCACTGGTGGGAGACGGCGCCCGCGTTCGGCAAGACGCTGAAGGGCGCCGATTTCAAGCTGCCGAGGGTGCTCGAGCACTTCGCGCCGGTGAAGTCGAAGATGCTCATGATAAGCCGCCTCGGCAACTACACCTGGAGCAAGGAGCAGAACCCGTTCATCGAACCGTCCCACTCGCGCTGCGCCGCCGCGCTGTCGACCTGCGTCGACGCCGATCAGCTGGGGAGAGACGCGGGGCAGGACCTCGGCGAGTGGGTGGGCAACGGCGTCTCGGTCGACCAGCTCATCGTCCAGAAGGCCGGCCCGGAGCAGGCGACCCGCATCCCGTCGCTGCAAACGGGGCTCGGGGTCAAGCCGGGCTTCTTCGACGGGCGCAGCTACGCCTACAACCAGGCCGTCTCCTGGAAGAGCCCGCGCGAGCCGCTCAAGCGCTCGGTCAACCCGAAGGCGGTGTTCGACGCGCTCGTCAGCGCGGGCGCGGCGCCCGCGGCGCCCGTGCCCGGGCAGACCGACGAGCAGGCCAGGATCGAGGCGGAGCGCCGCGCGGCGACCGAGAAGAGCGTCATCGACGCCGTGCTCGCGGACGCGAAGTCGCTCATGAACCGGGTCGGCTCGGACGATCGCAAGATCGTCCAGCAATACCTCGACTCGCTGCGCGAGATCGAGAAGAACGTGACCCGCGTCCAGTCGACGATGACGCCGGGGCAAGGGAGCCTCGGCTGCAGCCCGATCCGCGAGCCCGGCGTCGTCCCAGAGCCGCCCGGACAGCAGGAGGGGCTCAACGAGAACGACAGCACGGAGGCCGGCGAGTACAAGCACGACGATCACGCGAACGTCATGATCGATCTCATCGTCATGGCCATTCAATGCGACGTGACTCGCGTCGTCACCCACATGCTCGACGACGCGCGCTCCGAGTTCGAGTACCGGTGCATCCCGGCGGACGTCCGCGCGAAGGTGGGCCTCGAGTACCGGCAGGGCAGCAGCCTCCATTATCACTCCTGCCAGCACGGCCCGGGCAACCTGGGCAGCACGAACGAGGGCGGCCGCTACGCGGTCGTCGAGGAGAGCAACCTCGACTTCGCGGCGATCAACTGCTGGCTCGGCCAGAAGACGGCGCAGCTCGCAGAGCGGCTCGACGCGATCCCCGAGGGCGACGGGACGGTGCTCGACCACTGCGTGATGGTGTACATGAGCGAGATGCGTACGCACGATCACGACGCGTACGATCTGCCCATCGTCCTTCTGGGCGGCGACGGCGTCTTCCTGAACGACGCGCACGTCGCCTACGACGCGCTCGGAAGCGATCGCCAGCTCCGCGATCTGTGGTTCACCATCATGAACCAGTACTACGGCCTGGGCGTCGCGTCGTTCGGCGAGGATCGCCGCGGCGAGCCGAACCGGCTGCTCGAGGAGATCCTGCGCTAGCGCGGGGGATCGCGGTCTTTCTGGATAGGCTCACGTCGGAGGGTAGCGCGATGATCGAACGCCGCTCACGTCGGCTATTGTCTCGGGGTCTCCAGGTCGCGCTCGGGCTGCTCGCGGCCTGCGCAGCAGGGCTCGGGTGCTCGGGCGACCCGTCGCCGGCGTCTCCCCCGCCGGGCGGCGGGGGCGCTCCGCCGGGCGGCGCGGGCGGCGGGGGCGATCCCCCTCCCGCGCCGTGCGTGGAGGCGGACGGCGGGCCGGCGCTGCCGCAAGCGTTCGCCCTCAACTGCGGCGGATGCCACAGCGCCCACGGCGACACGAGCGGCGGGTTCCCCGATCTGTTCGCCTTCGACGGCTCCCAGGAGGCGTTCGCGGCGCAGGTGCGCACGGGCAGCGGCCGCATGCCGGGCTTCGGCGAGCAGGCGATCACGTCGGCCGATATCGAGGCCATCTACGCCTATTTCTCCTCGGGAGCGCCGCCCGCCGCGACCTGCCCCGGCGGCGAGGTCGACCCCGGCGAATGCTCCGGCGTGAGCGGCCAGATAGCCCCCCTGTTCCCGGCGGTCGCGGGCGGCAAGGCGATCACCACGACGGCCGCGGACGGGACGATCACGCTCGAGGCGGCGGGGCGCGTGCGCGGGCGCCACGAGCGAGAGGAAGAGTTCAGCCCGTTCCAGCCGCGCTATTTCGAGAACCGCAGCTACAAATTCATCGTCGAGGACGCGATCCCGGCGGGCGGCAGCACGGTCAAGTTCACCTGGCTCCCGAACGCGAAGGCGTCGGACACCCAGGTGATCAACTTCCGCTGCTGGTACACGGGCGACGGCAACGTGTTCCACTCGAACAACGGCATGGATCGCATCACCAGCACCCACTGGGAGTTCGTCGTGGATCGCAACGCCAGGGAAGGCAGGGAGATCCGCGAGGGCGATCTGCTCGAGTTCGAGTTCGGGGTGTTCCTCGACCCGGCCACCGTCGAGGGGAGGACCAGCTATTACAGCGACACGTTCCGCTACCGCGTCGGCAGCGGCGAGCTGACGCCGTTCGACGCGCCGAACGAGGCCGCCCTGTCGGGCGGAGACGGGACGATCCCGTACATCTACGCGGAGCCCCACCTCTATTTCGAGCAGATGGCGCTCAACATCCAGGAGGGCTCGATCCAGCGCTTCCTCGAGGGGCGCCGCCTGTTCCACACGGACTTCGCCACCGGCGAGCACACCGAGGGCGGCAATCCCGTCTTCGACGAGCACGCGGGCAAGGCGGGGCCGCTCTCGAACCAGACCGCGTGCGTGGGCTGTCACCTCAACAACGGTCGCGGCGCCCCGCCCGAGCCCGGCGAGGCGATGGAGACCGCCGTCGTGAAGCTGTTCGGCGCCGGGGCGGGCGCGGACGGCAAGCCCACGGCAGACCCGATGTACGGCCGGCAGCTGCAGGACAAGGGGCTCGACGGGAGCCCCGGCGAGGGCACGGCCACCGTGGCCTACGCGGAGGAGCCCGGGCAGCTCCCCGACGGCACGCCGTATGTCCTGCGCAAGCCCACGTTCCGCTTCGACGGGCTCTCCGCGGGGCAGATCGCGAGCTACTCGGTCCGCGTCGCCCGGCCGGTCGTGGGCATGGGCCTCCTCGAGGCGATCGCGGAGGAGGCGGTGCTCGAGCGCGCGGACGGGATGGACTGCAACCAGGACGGCATCTCGGGCCGTCCGAACCTGATCCCGGATCCGGTCTCGGGGGTGTTGCGGCTCGGGCGCTTCGGCTGGAAGGCGGGCAAGGTGAGCGTGCCCCACCAGGTCGCCGACGCGCTCGTCGCGGACATGGGCGTGACGACGAGCCTGTTCCCGGTCGAGGAGTGCGGCGAGAAGCAGGCGGGCTGCCAGGCCGGCGCGAGCGGGACGCCGGAGCTCTCCGATGAGGATCTCGACAGGATGGCGGCCTACATGCGCGTGCTCGGCGTGCCGCCGCGCCGCGACACGACGGACCCGGCGGTCCAGCGCGGCGAGGTGCTGTTCAGCCAGGCAGGGTGCGCGAGCTGCCATGTCCCCTCGATGAAGACGGGCAGCCATCACCCGTTCGTCGAGCTGCGCGATCAGATCATCCACCCGTACAGCGATCTGCTCCTGCACGACATGGGCGAGGCGCTCGCGGACACGTCGACGAGCGATCACCTGGCGGGGCCGCGCGAGTGGCGGACGCCGCCGCTCTGGGGCATCGGGCTGCTCGAGGCGGTGAACGGCCACACCCAGCTCCTGCACGACGGCCGCGCGCGGGACGTGGTCGAGGCGATCCTGTGGCACGGCGGCGAGGCGGACGCCGCGAAGCAGCGCTTCATGGCGCTCCCGCGGGGAGACCGCGACGCCGTCGTCGCCTTCCTTCGCTCGCTCTGAGCGCTCAGAGCCCCGAGCGGCGCGCCATCTGCTTCGAGATCCAGCGCATCGGGCCGGGCGCCACGCGGGCGGCGAGGCTCGCCGTCTTCACGAAGAGGCTCGTCTCCAGGACGTCCCGGCGCGCCTCGACGGCGCGCACGATCCCCTCGGCGACCTCCTCGGGGCTCTGCGGCTTGTGGCCCGGCGGGCGGTAGCCGACGTTGTCGTCGGTCACCACCGCGTTGGCGTGGAACGGCGTCGCGACCGGGCCCGGGCGCACCACGAGCACGCGCACGCCCCGCGACGCGAGCTCCGCGCGGAGCGACATCGAGAGCGCCTCCAGCGCGAACTTCGACGAGGCGTACGCGCCCATCCGCGGCGCGGCGACGAGCCCCGCGACCGAGGAGACCATGACGATCGTCCCCTTCGCGGCCGAGAGGGGCTCGATCGCGAGCTGCGCGAGGCGCACGGGCGCGACGACGTTGAGCCGGTAGATCGCCTCGAGCTCGGCGGGGTCGATCTCGAGCGACGGCGCGTAGTAGCCGCGCCCGGCGTTGTTCACCAGCACGTCGAGCCGGCCGTACGCGCCGAGCGTCCGCTCGCAGAGCGCCTTGCGGTCCTCCTCGGCGGTCACGTCGCCGGCCACGGCGATGGCGTCGCCGCCCGCCGCGCGCACCTCCTCGACAACGCGATCGAGCGCCTCGCGCCCGCGCGCGCTCAGCACCACGCTCGCCCCGCGCTTCGCCCAGGAGAACGCGAGCGCTCGACCGATTCCGCTGGATGCACCGGTGATGACGACGACGGGAGCCATGTCGGCGGGAGTATAGGCGCTCCGGACGGCGGGGGACAAATTGCTGCCGGTGGCCGCCGGCCGCGCGGGCAGGGGCGGCGGCAGCGCGGTCAGGGCGGCCAGCGGGCGGTCGCGCTCCTGCGTCCCCGCGCGCGGACGCCCCCTGGAGGCGCGGCGCCCGCCCTCGCCAAAACGGAGGTGTCGTGCGCTGGCGCTCTATCGATCCGGCACAGGATCGTCGCAGAGCTGCAAGACGAATCGACCTCAATGCATGCGCTGCGCCGATCGACGACAACACGATTGCGCCATAATCACCGGAAACGCGTCGGTAACACGTAACACAATCTTCGCGCATTTCTTTTGTGCGCCGACTATATTCCCCCGCACACGAAGCCGCCGGGGGGAACGGCTGCCGTCTCCCCGCATAGCGAGCCATGACGCGTGGGTCTCGATTGCATCGACGCGCCCGAACCGCGCCGATGCTTGAATGTTCGAGCGGCTCACCAGCGAATTCTGACGCGGGGTGACCAGCAGAGCCAGGAGCGGGGCTCGTCCTCGCTCCGCCCGCTGGCAGCGCAGCAACGGCAGCTCGCGATCGTGGGGGTCGCCCGCGTGGGTCCGACCATCCGCTCCGCGAAGCCATGGCCGATCTTGCGACCTGTCTGGCGTGTCCGGCCGGCGCGCGGTCTCGGCGTTGCGCTCTCATCGCGCCGAACCGCGGGATGTGATTCGCCCCGCGGCGATATGGCTCGTCTTACGAGCGAACAGGTGCGAATCGACATAGGACGGAATCTGTATCCGGGGAGGGAATGAGGGACGCACCGTGTGTGCACGCTGTTTGCCGACGCAGTTCCGAACGGGGCGCCGAGCGGGATCGTGACGGGCCGCTGACGAGCGTGAGCGCGAAGAGGCAGCGGTCGAGAACGCGCGTAGCGACGCTCTCGACGAGCGACGCCGGCGCGCGGCGCAGCCGCGGTACCCACAGGTCCGCGCAGGAGATCTCGCGAGACGCTCTCAACCTCAAACCCTGACAGAGAATGAAATGAAGAAGAAGTCGATTGTTGCCTTGTCGATGACGGTCGGCGCCGCCCTCATGGCGCAGGCGGAGCCGCGAGCGCCGGGCATTGCCCGGCGGCGTCCGTGGGAAACATCACGGAGTACGCCATTCCTTCGAATGCCTCGCCGGGGGCCATCACCTTCGGCCCTGATAACCGCGTCTGGTTCACCGAGGGCTCCGACGACAAGATCGCGGCAGCGGACTCCAGCGGCAACGTGACCGAGTACCCGCTCGCGGCCGGATCGAACCCGCTCGGCATCACCCTCGGTCCGGATGGCCGGCTCTGGTTCACCGAGGCGGGGAGCAACCGGATCGGCGCGATCACGAAGAGCGGCGTCGTGACCGAGTACGACATCCCGACGGCCAACTCGAACCCGTTCGCAATCACGCTGGGATTCGACGGGAACCTGTGGTTCACCGAGCTCCTCGCCAACAAGGTCGGGCGCATCACGCCGGCCGGGGTGATCACCGAGTTCGCGCTGCCCACCGCCAAGAGCCAGCCGCGCGGGATCGCTGCTGGGATCGATGGGAAGCTCTGGGTCGCGGAGTCGTTCGCGAACAAGATCGCGCGGATCAGCACGTCTGGGACCGTGACCGAGTACCCGCTGCCGTCTTCGGCGTCGGGCCCCAACGCGGTGACGCTCGGGCCCGACCTCAACATCTGGTTCACCACGGCGATCGAGATCGCGAAGATCGACACCAGCGGGACCGTGACGGAGTTTGCGCTCCCCGATCCGGAGCGCGCGCCCACGTCCATCACCCTCGGGGTGGACGGCAATCTCTGGTTCACGGAGCAGTTCGGGCACAAGATCGGACGCATCACCACGAGCGGCGTCGTCACCGAGTTCGATCTCCCGATCGCCAACTCTCGTCCGTTCGGGATCACCCTGTTCCCCTCGCTCCAGGGGTGCGGCCTCCTCGACATCTGGTTCACCGAGCGGCAGGGGAGGCGCCTCGGTAAGATCCGCGCGGTGACCACCCACTGAGCGGCACGCGTCGCGAGAGGTAGAGACTTGACCGCCTGCCGGCGAGCGCTTCGGCGACCAGGCGTTCTTCGTTGGATTGTTGGCTTGATAGATGCGCGCTGCCGCACCGAGATGATCGAGGTGCACAGACGCACCGTCACTTTGAACATGGAGATGACCATGAACAAGATGGGTAAATTGGTTCTTTCGGCGCTGTCGGTCCTCGGCATCACGGCGTGCGCCGTGAGCAGCACGGACAGCACGGACGAAGTAGAGGTCCTGGGCGAGTCGCAGGACGCGCTCGTCACCTGCAACGGCACCGTCGTCGGTGGCTTCTTCGGGTCGGATACGCTGGACGACGCGATCACGTCCGCGATCGCCGCGTCGGGCGTCACGAACCTCACCTACCTCGGTACCGGGTCGGGCAACGGCGAGAAGTGCCTGCGCGGCTCCGGGGCCGTGACTTGCGGCGGCGTGACGTACTGCAACGGGACCAAGAACCAGACGATCGCTCCGATGTCCAGGGACTTCAGCGGTGCTTGTCAGCCCGGCGACAAGTCCAATCGCATCGCGAAGGACGCCGTCGGCATCTGGGTGAACAGCGCCCAGAGCGCCACCAACGTGACGACCGTCGCGCCGGTCCCGGCGGGCTTGCCCGCGCTCCCCGTGGACAAGGTGAAGGGTGCGTTCTGCGGCGACGGCACCGGGAGCGCCGCCAGCTGCGCCCTGACCGACACGTGGGGCGAGTTCGTCGTGGGCTCGTCGAGCTCCTCGAGCGCCCTCACCCTCTACCGCCGCGACGACGCCTCGGGCACGACCGACGCGTTCAAGTCCTTCACCGGGTGCACCAATTTCTGCGCCGGCGTCAAGGTGGTCGTCCCCGACACGGTCGCCGGGTGCCGGCTCTCGACCGACGCGGCGGGGACCTCGTCGATCGCGGGATCGGGCAAGACCTGCGCGACGGCCGACTCGTGCACCGTGTGCCTTGGCAAGCTCGTCGCGAGCAACGTCAACGCGGTCGCCTACGCCGGCCTCGACGCGGCCAACGCGGGCGCGAAGACGCTCACCGTCGACGGCACGGCCGCGACCGCGACCAACATCCGCTCGGGCGCGTACAAGTACTCTCGCTACCTGTACCTCAACGAGGGCAACGGTTCTCGCTCGGTCGCCGAGCAGGACTTCCGGGACTGGGCCTTTGGCGCCCTCAATCCCGCTGACAAGATTGCGTTCGAGAATGTTCTGATCGCCAACGGCTTCATCGCGTGCACCGATCCGGCCAATGTGCCCCGCACCGCGCTCAACTGCGGCGCCGGCGCGTGCCCGTGAGCTAATATCTGATGACGAAGGACAGAGCGCGCCGCGCGACCCATCGCGGCAGGCGCGCTCCGTTCGACGCGCATGGCCAGCCCGGCGCGCTCGGGCGCGCCCCGTCTCCACGATCTCGCGCAGGTCGCTGTCGCATACCAACGGCCGGTGGGACGAGCGCGCCTGCAGCGCGTGGATCAACGATGGCACCTTCAAGTCGACATCACCGCAATGACGTCACGGATCCGTGACAACCGGCATTCGCTGTTGTTCCCGGGGCTCACCAATGCCATTTCAGCCGTCGTGGCGGTAGGTCTCGCCGCTGCGCACCCGGGGAGTGGGCAGATGCGTCAAGCTCGGCATTGGGGAACGATGAGGTCGATGGTGCTGTTGCTCGGGATCGTGTCGCTGGCCGGGTACAGCTGCGGGGATGACGACGCCAGTGAAGTCTCGCCACCGGAGGGCACCAGCGGCGGCGGTGGTACCGGCAATGGTGACGGCGGCGGTGGCGGCACCGGCGGCACCGGCGGTGACGGGGGCACGCAATCGCCTCCATGTGCCCCGGCCCGATCGCACGAACAGATCCCTCAGCGCCACTCGGCGACGGTCGAAGAGGCCCTCGATACCTTCAGCAACCTTTCGGGGGAGATCGAGATTCAATGTGGCAACTGCCACAAGGCCCCAGCGGAGCAAGGAGATTTCTCCTACACGGGCACCCCGGAGAACCTGTGCAACGCGCGCGGCAAGAGCGGCAAGACGCCCGTCGACGTCATGCTCAGCGGGGACATGCCCTACATGATCGGCGGGCAAGAGGCGCTCGGCCGGCGGCTGCAGGCGTGGATCGAGCAGGGGTGCCCCGCCGGCACGTACGTCCTCCCGAAGGGCGACATGGAGGTCGATCTGGGCGGAGACATCGTGACGCCGCGCGAGGTCGGCGACGCGCTGACCGAGCTCGGGAGCTGCATCCCCGACGCCAAGATCGCCGGCCGGGACGAGGAGCTCGACGAGCGCTTCGCCGCGATGCGATCGTTCGAGGATCTCCCGGTCAAGCTGCCGGAGACCGACTTCGTCTCGCTGGACGCCGAGGTGCTCGCGCGCCGGGGGACCTTCGCCTACGCGCCGACCTACCCTCTCTGGTCGGACGACGCGGCGAAGCTGCGCTTCGTGCACGTCCCAGCGGGACAGGCCATCACGTACGACCCGGAGACGAAGAGCCTCCGCATCCCGCCGAACACCCGCTTCTACAAGACCTTCTTCAGGGCCGTGGTCGAGCCCGACGGCGTCACGCGATACCGCAAGATGGAGACGCGCATCATCGTGACGCGCGAGCGGGCCGAGGACGCGATCTTCGGCACGTACGTGTGGAACGCGGAGGAGACGGGCGCGAAGCTCCTCGGGACCGGGCTTGATCCGGCGTCACCGGACAGCAGGGAGCTCTATCTGAACGGAGAGCCGTTCCCCGACTACGTCCGCCCCTACACGGCCGACGAGACCACCGGCGCACTGCAGAGCTACGCCGTGCCCGGCGCGACGCGATGCGTGGCGTGCCACTCGGGCTCGGAGAGCGAGAGCTTCGTCCTCGGCATCACGCCCTTCCAGCTCCACAGGCGTCCGAGAGGGGAAGGCGGCGTCTATACGCCGGACGTGCTCGCCGACGAGCTCGATCAGCTCGAGCGCCTCCTCGCGTACGGTGTCGTGCGCGGCACGTCGACGACCCTCACGCCCGCCGACTTCCCCAAGCTCGAGGAGTCCGCGCTGCCCCGCCGGCCGCGCAACGCCGACGAGCTGAACATGCAGGCCTACATGGCGGGCAACTGCGCCCATTGCCATAACCCGCGCGGCTATGCAGTGGCGAGCAAGGCGACGCTGCGAGGCCTGGACATGTCTCCGGGCGGGAGCATCTTCGGGTTTCCCTTGAACACCACCGGCTCTGACGGGCTGCCCTACTTCCCTTCTCCGCCCAGCTCCTTCGATGAGCTCGCCATCCAGAACTCCATACCGGGCGGAGGGATCTATCGTCGGGTCGTCCTGCCCACGGGAGCGTGGACCCTCCGCGAGTTCGGCCTGCCCGTGGAAAACGAGGAGATAGGCTCCTTCTTCAACCTCCACATGCCGATGCACACGGCGTCGGTGGACTGCCGCCTGCCGGTCCTCGTGGCGCGCTGGTGGGCGTCGGTGCCGCGCGATTACGAGCGTGGCGGACAGGAGGCGCCGGCGGATCCGGAGGCGATCGAGCTCGCCATGCGCGCGGCGGACGCCGCGGAGGCGCGCGCCCTTCACGACTGCGAGCAGCACCGCGCCATCGGGTGGGTGCTCGAGGACACGACCGAGCGCTACCCGTACGTCCCGCGCAACATCGACTGGAAGACGAAGCTCGACGACTGGATCCGCGCGGAGGAGGTGACGAGCGAGCACGAGGCGCTGGCGAAGAAGGTCTACGCTCAGGGGTTCTTCGCCCCACGCTGCGCATTCCCGGGGGACGCACCAGAGCCCGATACGGTGGAGCCGTGGATGATCAATCCGGGGACCGGGAGGCCGCTCCAGCCGTGGAGCGCGATCTACTGGGCAACCCCGGGGGAGCATATCTACGCCGGCGTCTGCGCGAACTGTCATGGAATCTACGGAGACGCCCAGACCGGCGCGTCCAGGGCGCTCCGCGCGACCTCCGGGGCGAGGGTGGCGAGCTTCCCCGACGGGCTCTTCGGCCCGCGCTGGGCACCCAACGAGAACCTCGCCACGTTCCATGGGCCCGACGCCGGAGAGCACGACCTCGGCCCCGACGGGGCGGCGAAGTACCTCGTCTGGATGGCGACCGGGGGCACCACCGTCTCGTTCGGCCGTACCCCGGAGGAGGAAAGGACGTTCTTCAACGTCTTCGTGAACAATCGGATCGTGACCGCGGTGCCGATCCCGCTCGATCTGGCGAGCGCGAAAGAGGCTTTCAAGCGTTCGAAGGCCAACATGCTCGGCGTCGCGCGCGCCGTCTGCGATGAGATCCGCACCGATGCGCATCGGTTCGGAGCCACGTACGACGCCGCAGCCGCGAGCGGAGATTGGGGTCTCATCCTGAGCAATGCCGTGGCCCCGGAGTTCGGCGTGCCCATGTGGAGAGACGTGTGCACGCTCGGGAACCCTCTCACGGACGACCTCCGCGCCGCGGACGCGAGCTCGCCGGATGTCGATGCATGGCTCCGGAGAGCCGTCTTCAACGCCGGCGTGATGGCCTACATCTACATGCGTGACGAGCTGACGAATGGAGTCATCGCGGTTCCGCGTGACGCCTGCGAGCTGAAGTTCCCGAGGGAGTGAATCGCTCCGGCGCATGCGATTCCCTACATGGAGATCTGGTGCAATGAAGACACGTCAACAGCGGCTGATCGTAGTGGGTGCGCTGAGCGGGCTTTCGGTCCTCACGAACGCTTGTGGGGACGATACCTCACCACCTCAGGACCAAGGCACAGCGGGGACCACGAGCACCAGCGCCGGCGCGTCGTCGAGCGGTGGCTCTGATGGCGGCGCTGGCGGCACGGGCGGCGCCGGCGGCCTGGGCGGCGCTGGCGGCAGCTCTGACGGCGGCGCCGGCGGCACGGGCGGCGCTGGCGGCAGCTCTGACGGCGGCGCCGGCGGCACGGGCGGCGCTGGCGGCACGGGCGGCGCCGGCGGCACGGGCGGCGGCGATCCGGAGGAGTGTGGATTACCGCCGGACACCGACTCTGAGCCCAAGGTCCGGTTCATCAACACCCTTTTGCCGAATCGCACGAACACCCCGGTGGGGGACGGCGACCCGCCTGCGCTCCGCCTTCACGTGAACGGGGCACCAGTGCCCGACATCGAGGCAGTGTCGCCCGGCATGGTCGCTGCGTCCGTCACGAGGTACGCTAGGGTCACGGCGGGCGCGATCACCTTCTCGGTGCAGAGTGATGGCGCCGGCGCAGGCGACGCGCTCACGATCTCGGCGGATCCAATGACGGTCGCCACCGGGGCGCGCTATACGATCGTGGCCGTCGGGATCCTGGGCACGACCGACGAGACGGCGCCGCGGCTTCTCATCATGGAAGAGAAGTTCACGACGCCTTCATGCAATGAGGCCGCCCTGCGCTTCGTGAACGTCGATTCGAACTCACGGAATCCGAAATCGTTCTACATCGACCGAAGCGCCACGGCCGCCGCGGCGCTCGACTGGTTCAGCGCGAGCGCCCCAGAAGGCCTGCTCGTGCCCCTGTCGACCCGGTCGATCACGGTCACCGCGCCGAGGGCCTTCGGTCCCACGGGTCAGGCGCCGTTCACGCTCCCCGCGGCATCGCTCGTCGCCGGGCGATCGTACTTCGTCATCGAGACCGGGCAGCCGACCCGCGTCGTCGACGACGCGCGCGCGCACGGGCTGCTCATCGTCCCGGCGGGGGACGACTCGCCTGCCGTGTTCGTCAAACGGGATCCGCTCGTCTATCTCTTCCACGCATCGCTGCCGCCCACGCCGTCGCCCCTCGAGGTGTACTCGGGCACGGAGAGGATCGCCATCAACCTGAGCTATGCGCAGGCGCCGACGTACACCGATCTGCCGCCGGGTGAGTCGACGCTCTCGCTCGTCGCGCCCGGCTCCGGCGCCGGCGAGGGGGGCCCGGGTGACAGCGTGGTCGACGGTCAGCGGACGGGCCCACTGGACCCCGGCACGATCTACCTGGGAGGCCTGGTCGGCACCACCGGAGAGACAGGCGACAAGGCGCTGCAGCTCAAGCTGTGGAAGGTTCAGCCGGACATGCCCGGGACGCTCACCACCTCGCGCGCTATGTTGATCAACGCCTCGGCGACAGCGCCCTCGGTGGATCTCGGCCACTGGTCGATCCATGAAGACGGGACCCGAGGTGACACGTTTACACCCGTGCTCACGGGCGTCGCGTACGCGTCAGCGAGCGCCAGCACCGGCGTCGAATTCGTGGCGCCGCGCGCCGCCGACCGGGAGTGGTTCGGGGTTCGCTCGGCCGACGCCATCCGGAGCTTCTCGGGATCTCTGCCGACGCACTGGTACACCGCTGTCCTCCTGGGAGATTGGGGCTCATCCGACCCTGCGAGCTCCGCGCAGATCGTGTTCCTGAGCAACTTCGGCGCCTTCCCCGCGGCCCTCCCGTGGCCGCTGCCGAGCCCCTGACCTGTCGGAATCCTGCGCACATCTTCGACCATACTGATTTCCTCCCCGCGCACCGCTACGATACGCAGCTTGCTTGACGGCCTGCCGCAGCGGCGGACGCCGCCCGGCGCGCGCTGCGCGTCCATTCCTCCCGACCAGGGTGCACATGAAGAAAGTTGTCGGCGCGCTGTTGATGGGATCATGGCTTCTCGCGGCCGCCGCGTGCGGCGACGACGGGCCGACCGAGCCACCCTCGGCCACGGGAGGAGGCGGCAGCTCGGGGGACGGCGGGAGCGGCGGAGCCGGCGGAGCCGGCGGCGACGGCGGCAGAGCCGGCGGCGGCGACGGCGGCGGCGGTGCGCCCGCGGGCATCCGTTGCCCTGGCTCGGACCTCGTGTGCCCCGAGGGCACGCGGTGCCAGATCGACGCGGAGGGCAAGCCGTCGGGCTGCACGGCCGCGTGCGACGAGGCGCGCGCCTGCGGCGACGCGGCGTGCTGCAGCGCCGGCGCCGCGTGCGTGGACGGCGGCTGCGCGGCGGCGGACCTCGTGCTCGAGCCCGCGCAGGGCGGAGAGCCCGTCACGTTCGCCGCGATCACCGTGGGCGAGGACGCGTGCGAGCTGCTGCACGGCTGCGTCGGCGCGAGCGGGCGGCGGGCGCTCATGCGCTTCAACGTCTCGCTCAGGAACGCCGGCGACGTGCCGCTCGAGCTCGGCGTGCCCTCGGAGAGCGCCGTGTTCGAGCCGAATTTCTGCGAGGACAGCTACGTCGTCCCGCGCTTCTTCCGCGCGCGCCTCACGCAGGGCGAGGCGACGGTCGCCGAGGCCGAGCTCGACGCGCGCTGCGTCGCGATGCAGGGCGGCCAGTACAGCTGCAACGCGCAGGGCCTCGGCCCCGGAGAGCGCGTCGATCAGCCCGGCACCGTCGCGTGCAACGCCCTCGACGTGACCGGCGTGCCGGCCGGGCTCTACGAGCTCGAGATCACCGTCAACCCGAACAGGGCGATCGCGGAGGCGAGCTTCGACAACAACACGATCGTCCTGCCCGTCGACTACCCCGCCTGCGACGGCACGATGTGCGGCGGCGCGTGCTGCCCGAGCGGCCACGCGTGCACGGACGGGGTCTGCATGGTGCCCGACCTGCGCCCGAACAAGGAGCGCATCGTCGACACGGTCCACTTCTCGTACCAGACGTTCGCCGCGGACGCGTGCGAGATCGTGGAAGGGTGCATCGCGGGCCCCGGCAGGCGGCACCTCCTCCAGTTCGAGGGGCGCATCGAGAACGCAGGCCCCGGCCACCTCGACCCGGGTCCCGAGTTCGACAACCCGCTCTTCGAGTACGCGCAGTGCCACGGGCACTTCCATTTCAGGGAGTTCACCGATTACCGGCTGGTCGACGCGGACGGCGAGGTCATCGCGCAGGGCCACAAGCAGGCGTTCTGCCTGACGGACATGGATCCGCTCGATTATGAGTCCCCGGCGCCGCCGGGCTTCCCGACCTCGGGGGGCACGGGGTGCAACTTCCTGAGCGCGGGGTGGGCCGACATCTACCCCGTCGGTACGCCGTGCCAGTGGGTCGACGTGACGGACGTGCCCGAGGGCGATTACATCCTCCGCGTCGCCGTCAACCCGGCCGGCGCGGTCGCCGAGCAGTCGATCGAGAACAACGTGGTCGAGGTGCCCGTCCACGTCCCGGCGTACACGGCCTGCGTGCCCGAGCCGGAGATCTGCGGGGACCTCGTGGACCAGGACTGCGACGGGGTCCCCGACAACGGCTGCGGGGGCGCGGGGTGCGTGGTGCCGCTCCCCGAGGTGTGCGGCAACGAGGTCGACGAGAACTGCAACGGCGTGCCGGACGACGGCTGCGCGCCGATCCCGGGCGCCGACAGCTGCGAGACGCCGGGGGAGCTCGCGGAGTCGATGGATTACGCGGCGCAGATCACCGCGGAGAACACGTCGGACGTGGCCCTCTCGTGCGGCGGCGGGGGCGGCGAGGTGTTCTTCCGGTTCACGCTGCCGTCCGAGCAGGTCGTCTACCTCGGAACCCTGGAATCCGAGATCGACACGGTGCTCGCGGTGCTCGAGGGCGACGGGTGCGGCGGCGCCCCGGTCGGCTGCGCGGCCCGGAGCTGCGGCGATCGCATGCTGGGCGCGCACTTCGCGGCGAAGCTCCCGGCCGGTACCTACACGGTGGTGGTCAAGGCCGTGAGGCCCGGGGACTCCGGCCTGGTGCGCCTCCGGTTCGAGCGCCCAACGTGCCTCGGCGAGCGCGCCGAGGTGATCGCGGGCAGCGGCCTCATCGGCGGAGACACCACCGGAGCGCCGATCCCTCCAGCGTCCGTGTGCGGCCCGAGCAGCCCCGAGCAGCCGTACTATGTCCCCGTATGCCCGGGGGTCCCCATCCTGGTGTCCTCGTGCGGCCTGACGGACTTCCCGATGAGGCTGAAGACCGCGGACGACGCGTGCAATCCGGTCAACGTCCAGTGCTCCGCCGCGGCCAACGCGTGCGCCGGCGCGCCGGACGGCGCCAACGCCTCGATCTTCGGGCTGCGGCTGGGAGGTGGCCTCGGCTCCATCACCGTGAGCGGACGCACGCCGGTGGATTTCGGGCCGTACCAGCTCTTCGTCACGCAGTTCTTCTGACCGGGCGCGCCGCCGGCGTGACCCGCGCGGCGGCGCTCCTCCCTCTCCACGGGCGAAGTTTGCGCTCGGCCTCGGGCGATCTGCGCTAGAACCGCGCCCATGCGAGCCAACCATCCGTCCGAACGGAGGCGCCTCCGGGCGCTCTCGTCCCTGTCCAGCGCGCTCGTCGCCGCGCTCGGCCTGACGTTGCCCGGCTACGCCGCGCCCCCCGCCGCAGCCCCCGCGGCCGCGCAGCCCGCTGCGGCCGCGCCCGGGGCCAAGCCGGCCGCGCCGGCGCCGGCCGGGGCGACGCCGGCCACGACCAGCGTGAGCGTCATGATCCCGGTCGAGAAGTTCACGCTGGAGAACGGGCTCGAGGTGATCCTGCACGAGGATCGCCGCACGCCCGTCGTCGCCGTCAACCTCTGGTACCACGTCGGCTCCAAGGACGAGCCGAAGGGCAAGAACGGCTTCGCCCACCTCTTCGAGCACATCATGTTCCAGGGCTCGAAGCACGTCGGCGAGGACATGTTCTTCAAGTACCTGGAGCGCGCCGGCGCGAGCGATCGCAACGGGACGACCAACGCCGACCGCACGAACTACTTCGAGACCGTCCCGGCCAACGAGCTCGGGCTCGCGCTCTGGCTGGAGAGCGACCGGATGGGGTGGCTGCTCGATCACGCGAACGAGGAGACGTTCGCGAGCCAGCGCAACGTCGTGAAGAACGAGCGCCGCCAGAACTATGAGAACGCGCCGTACGGCCTCGTGCCGCAGTTCCTCCGCGCGGCCATGTTCCCGGAGAGCCACCCCTACCACCTGCTGACCATCGGCACGCCCGAGGACCTCGACGCCGCGCGGATGGAGGACGTCCGGGCCTTCTTCAAGACGTTCTACGTGCCGAACAACGCGACCCTCGTCGTGGCGGGCGACATCGATCGCGCCCGGGCGAAGGAGCTCGTCGAGAAGTACTTCGGCCCGATCCCGAAGGGCGCCCCGCCGCCCGTCGTGTCGAAGCCCGACCCCGGCGATCTCGCGACCGAGAAGCGCCTCGAGATCGAGGCGGACGTGGAGCTGCCCCGCGTGACGATCAGCTGGGTGACGCCGCCGATGTTCGCGCCCGGCGACGCGGCGCTCGACCTCGTCGCCAACGTCCTCGCCTCGGGCAAGACGAGCCGGCTCTACAAGAAGCTCGTCTACGATCTCCAGATCGCGCAGGACGTGTTCGCGGCCCAGCAGTCGAGCCAGCTCGCCAGCACCTTCCAGATCACGGCCACGCTGAAGAAGGGCAAGTCGCCCGAGCAGGCGCTGAAGCTGATCGACGCCGAGCTCGAGAAGCTGCGCAAGGCGCCGCCGACGCAGGACGAGCACGACCGGGCCCGGGCGAAGCTGCTCTCGGACCTGATCTTCGGCATGGAGCAGGTGACCAACCGCGCGAACGCCATCAACAACTACAACCAGCTCGCCGGCGATCCGGGGTACTTCCCGAAGGACGTGGCCAGGTACGAGCAGGTCGCGGCCGCCGACCTCCAGAAGGCGGCCGCGGATCTCCTGCCCCAGGGCAGGCGCGTGATCGCGCTCGTCACGCCGAAGCCGGGCGCCCCGAAGGCCGGGCGCCTCGTGAAGCCCACCCCGGCGGCCGCTGCGCCGGCGGCCGCGAAGCCCGCGGCGGCGTCGGCGGCCGCTGCGCCGGCGGGCGCGAAGCCCGCGGCGGCGGCGCCCGCGGCGGCGGCGCCCGCGGCGCCGGCAGCGCCGGCGGCCGACCGGCCCGAGCCCGCGCCGGCCATCAAGAAGCCCGCGGGCGACAAGCCCGCCGTCGACAAGCCCGCGGCCGGCACGGCCGCGCCGAAGGGGGGTTGAGCCATGCGCATGAAACGAATCCTCTCCGTCTCGCTCGCCGCCGCGGCGCTCGCCGCCTGCGCCTCGAACCCGCCGGCGCCGCCCGCCGCGACCGCCAAGGCGCCGCCCGCGCCGCCCACCGCCGCGGCGCAGCCGCCCGCGCCGGCGGACGCGTTCCGTCGATCGCCGCCGCCCCCCGGGCCGGAGGTGGTCTTCGTGCCGCCCCGCATCGAGGAGGCGAAGCTCGCGAACGGGATCCGCGTCCTCGTCGTGGAGCGGCACGAGCTGCCGATCGTCGCGGTGGACGTGACCACCGTCCGGGGCGCCGACCAGGCCGATCCGGGCGTCGGCGCGTTCGCGGGGGCGATGCTCACGCAGGGCACCAAGACCCGCACCGCGCTCCAGTTCAGCGACGCGCTCGGCAAGCTCGGCGCGAGCTTCTCGTCCGGGGTCAACTTCGACGGCGGCGGCGTGCAGGGCCAGAGCTTGACGCCGCGCTTCGGCGAGATGCTCACGCTGCTCGGCGACGCGTACATGAACCCGGCGTTCGCGCCGGCCGAGATCGAGCGCGAGCGATCGCGCCGCATCACCCAGCTCGCCGAGCTGAACGACCGGCCCGCGTCGCTCCTCTCCATCGCCCAGGGCCTGGTCCTCTACCCCGGAGGTCACCCGTACAGCGCGCCGCTGATCGGCACCGAGGCGGCGCTGAAGAAGATCACGGCGGGCGCCCTCGCGCGGTTCCACGCCGCGCAGTTCCGGCCGGAGCTGACGACCGTCGCCATCGCCGGGAACATCACCAAGGCCGACGCGGTGAAGGAGGTGGAGCGGGTCTTCGGCGCCTGGAAGGGCCCGCTCGGCGCGCCGCCCGTCCCGGCGAAGGCGGAGCTCCCCGCCGAGCCGCCGGCGCTCGCGGCGGGCGCGCCGCGCGTCGTGATCGTCGACCGGCCCGGGCTCACGCAGTCGTCGGTGACGGTGACGCTGCCGGGCGTGCCGCGCGCGACAAAGGACTACGACGCGCTCCTCGTGATGAACACCCTCCTCGGCGGGCAGTTCTCGAGCCGGCTCAACCTGAACCTGCGCGAGAAGCACGCCTACACCTACGGCGCGCGCTCCAGCTTCGACATGCGCCACGGGGCGGGCCCGTTCTCGGCGGCCGGCGCCGTCGTGCGGGAGAACACCGGCCCCGCCGTGAAGGAGATCCTCGCCGAGATCGAGCGGATGCGGAGGGAGCCGGTCACGATCGAGGAGCTCGCGGACGCCAAGGCGAACCTCATCCGCCAGCTGCCGGCCCGCTTCGAGACGGCGGGCGCGACCGCGTCGACGGTCGCGAGCCTCGCGGTCTACGATCTGCCGCTCGACGAGTTCGCGACGCGGCCGGCGCGGATCCAGCGGATCACGCCCGCGGACGTGCAGCAGGTCGCGCAGAAGTACCTCGTGCCCGAGCAGCTCCGGGTCGTGCTGGTGGGCGACGCCGGCGCCGTCGAAGGGCAGCTCTCGGCGCTGCAGCTCGGCGAGGTCATCGTCCAGAAGGCGCCGGGCGCGACGGCCGGCCAGCCGGCGGCGCCCCAGGCCGGCAAGCCCGCGGCGCCCCAGGCCGGCAAGCCCGCGCAGCCGGCAGCTCCCCCCGCAGCGAAGAAGCCGTGAGAGCCGCGGCGCCGCTCGCCGGCGCGTGCGCGCTCGTGTGGAGCACGACGGCCGCCGCGCAGGCAGGCCCGGCGGCGCCCGACTGGGCGTTCGGAGCGCCGGGTGGCGAGGTGGCCGTCGCCGCCGTCTGCACGGCCTCGCTCGGGGCGTACCTGCTCCCCCAGCGCCGCTCGACGTGGGGCGCCGCCTCCAGCGAGGAGCGCGACGAGACCATCGGCCTCGTCAGCGACATCACCGGCGCCGCCGTGGGCACGCTGCTCGTCCTCGGCAGCGGGTACGCGCTCGAGGGCAGCTACCTCGCGGGCGCCGGCGTCCGCCGCCCCTTCTCGCGGGCGCTCAGGACGTCGCTGATCGAGGTCGAGGCCGCGGCGCTGTCGACCGGCCTCTCGAGCATGATCAAGCGCCTGTCGGGCCGGTGCCGGCCGCGCTCGTGGCGGACCGATCGATGCGGAGACACCGACCTCGACTTCGACGCCTTCCCGTCGGGCCACACCACCCCGGTCGCCGCCATCGCGGGCGCGCGGCTCAACCTCGCGCTGCGCACGACCGGCGACGCCGCGCCGCGCCTCGGCGCGCTGGCGATCGCCGAGGCGGCCACCGTGGTGACGATGGCGCTGCGGATCGGCTCGGGCGCGCACTCGTGGCAGGACGTCGGCGCCGGCATGATCCTGGGCCACGTGACGGGCTTCGCGATCGCGGCCATCCACCCGATCGCGCCGAGCGATGCGCCATATGCGGCAGGCCCGCCGCCCGAGCCGACGCCGGAGCCGGCCACGTTCACCTGGTCGTGGACGTTCTGAACGATCGGGCGCGCGCCGCCGATCCGACATCTCCGTCCTCTCCCGCGTGCCGTCGCGTCCAGAGGGCGGGCGGCGTTCGAGGGCGACGGGCGGCGCGCCGGCGCGCGGCTGGAGGCGCCGGCGCGCGCGGGCGGGCCGGCGGGCCGCGATCCATGCTCGCGCCATGCCCATCTTCGAGAAGCGCACGCGCATCGCCGCGCCCCCCGAGCGGGTCTTCGCCTTCCACGAGGAACCCGACGCGCTGGAGCGGCTCATACCCCCGTGGGAGAAGGCGCGCGTCCTGGAGAAGACCGGCGGCATCCTCGTCGGCGCGCGCGTGGTCCTGGAATCGCGCGTCGGCCCCGTCCCGGTGCGCTGGGTCGCGGAGCACACCCGGTACGAGCAGGGCAGGATGTTCCAGGACGCGCAGCGCAGCGGCCCCTTCAAGCGCTGGGTCCACACCCACCGCACGGACCCCGACGGCTCGGGCGGCTGCTATCTCACCGACCACGTGGAGTACGAACTCCCGCTCGGGGCCCTCGGCCGGCTCGGCGGCGGCCGCTTCGTCCGGCGCAAGCTGGAGCGGATGTTCGACTACCGCCACGAGGTGACGCGGCGGGCCTGCGAGGCCCCGCCGCAGTAGCCCCACCGCGATGGCCACCGCGGCGGCCATCGCCGGGCGCGCCCGTCGCGCCGCGCACGGCCGTCGCGCCGCGCACGGCTATCAGCCGCTGCCCTGCGTCAGCGGCGCGGATCGCCCTCGGGCCGTCCCCCCGGGTGCGCCGGATCGAACTGCGCCGGCCGGTCTTCGTGCGGCCCGTCCGCCGTGTATCCCCGCTGCGAGGCGCCCTGCTGGCGAGCGATCTTCTCGACGTCGCTCGATCCCTGCGTCGTCTCGTCGTCGAGGTGCCGCGTCGGCGCCCCCGGCGCCTGCTGCTCGCTGCCGACGTGTTGCTCAGCCTGCTTGCGCGGTCCTGCGTGCTCTTTCGTGGGTTTCATGATGTCACCCTGGAGCCCGATCGCTGACTGTAAAGCCCCTGGTTGCCAGGCGGGCGCCGGCCCCACGTTCCTCGCAATGCCGCGTCACGCGGCGGCGGCACCGACCTTCGTGCTCTTCCACGGAGGGCGAGATCTCGATCGTCGCAGCGGCGTGACCTCGCGCGCCGAGCTGGAGCGCTGGATCGCGAGCCAGACCGGACAGCCCTCCACGCGCGCAAGCCACGCCTGAGCCCGCGTTGCGCGACGGACGGGAGCGGGGCGAGTCCTCGAGAGACGCGGGACCAGCGGGGCGCCGGGTGGACACCCCCGGTGCGCTTGCCATCGAGCGCCGCGCAGCGGTGAAGCAAACGCGGCGGTGAGGGCGCGTTGATTCCGCGCTGCGCGAGGCGCCCATTTGGGTTTCTGCGTGGCCCCGATGCGCTGCAATGGCGTGAGCGCGGGTGGGCGAACAGAACTTGGCCGGCGACCGCCCTCTCGGCGTAGTCACGGCGCCGTGCCGAGCACACCGCACGAGGTCCTGATCGTCGCCTTGCGCGAGCAACCGGGGTTGCTCGGCGCGCTCGTCTCCAAGCTCACCGGCGTAAAGCTTCCGCGGAGCCTCAAGCCGGCCGACGCCACGCTCCGCTTCGTGAAGCCCGCAGAGCTGCGGCTCGACCTCGTGCTTCAGGGCGGCCGGCGCCGCTGGGTCCTGGTCGAGCTGCAGCGGGGCATCGATCCGGCCAAGCGGCGGCGGTGGCCCCTCGCGGCCAGCCTGCTCTTCAGTCAGACCGGCGCGCTGGGCGACGTGATCGTCATCACCGCGCGCCGCGCCGTCGCTCGCTGGGCCGAGCGCGTCGCGTGCGTGCGCACGCGCCTCGGGACTGAGCTCCAGCTCAGGCCGGTCGTGCTCCACCTCGGCGCCGACGAGGGCAAGGCGCTGCTCGACGAGCGCCACCCCGAGCTCGCGCTCTTCGCGGCGTGGGCCATGCAGCACCGCCATGGGCCCGGGGCGCGCGCCGTCGTCGAGCGGGCGTTCGAGCTGACCGAGCGGCTGCCGCGCGCGTTGCGACGGGCCCAGCAGCGTGCGATCCTCTCCGTGCTCAGCGAGCGGATGCTGGAGCTCCTCAGGGAGGCCTCGATGAACCCCGACAAGATCCCGGAAACCCCCGCCGCCAGGAAGTTGCGCCTCTTCCTCGAAGCGCAGGGGCGGAAGAAGGGCCGGGCCGAGGGCGAGGCCAAAGGCCGGGCCGAGGGCGAGGCCAAGGGCAGGGCCGAGGGCCGCCAAGACGCGCTGCTCACGCTGCTGCGGGCGCGCGGGCTCTCGCCCTCGCAGGACGACGAAGCGCGCATCCGGGCCTGCGCCGACGCAGCGAAGCTCGACCGGTGGATCGCGCAGGCCGCCACCGCGACGACCGTGCGCGAGGCCCTCGTGACGAGGACCCACAGCGCGACGGCTCGCCCCCGCACGCCGGCTCGCTCCCGGCAGTCCCCCGCGTCGCGCTCCTGAACCGCGCCGGAGGCGCCTCAGCCGCTCCACGCAGCCGCGCGCCCGCCCCCGCCTCCCCGAGCAGACGCGCCCGCCTCCCCGAGCGGACGCGCCCCGCCGCCGAGCGACGCGCCCCCTAGCTCGTCCCTGGAGCGCGCGACGACGTGCTCGGCTCCCCCCGCCCGAACGCCGCGCCCGCCGCCCCGCCGCGCACCGCGCGGTAGCGCGCCAGCTCGCCGAACTGCGCGAGCCGGGCGCGCACGATGTTCCTGCTGATGCCGAGCAGCCTCGCCGTCTGGAGCTGATTGCGATCGCAATAGCGGTACGCCGTCCGGATGATCGTCTCCTCGATCTGCTCGTGCAGGTTCGGCAGGTTCTGCTCGAACAGCGCCAGCAGCGCGCCCTCCAGCGACGTCGCCTGCGGCGTCGGCCGCACCTGGGACACGGCCTCCGCGCCCCCCCGATCCGACGGCGGAGGGCTCGTCCCCGCCTTCGGCTGGAGCGCCGTCAGGCGCAGATCCGCCGGCGTGACCTCGTGCCCTCTGCAGACCAGGAGCGCGTGGTGCATCGCGTTCTCGAGCTCCCGGATGTTCCCGGGCCACGGGTGCTCCAGGAGCCGCGCCGTCGCCTCCGCCGAGAGCGCGGCCGGCGCCGAGCCGAGCCGCTGCGCGTACAGCTCGAGGAAAAACCGCGCCAGCGGCAGGATGTCGCCCGGCCGCTCGCGCAGCGGCGGGAGCGCGAGCGTCGCCACGTTGAGCCGGTAGAAGAGATCCTCGCGGAATTTCCGCGCGATCACCGCCTCCTCCAGGTTCACGTTGGTCGCCGCGATGAGGCGCACGTCGATCGGGATCGGCTGGCGCGAGCCGAGCCGCACCACCTCGCGCTCCTGCAGCACGCGGAGCAGCTTCACCTGGAGCGGCAGCGACAGATCCCCGATCTCGTCGAGGAACAGCGTGCCGCCGTCCGCGGCCTCGAACCACCCGGCCTTCGAGGTCGTCGCCCCGGTGAAGGCGCCCTTCTCGTGGCCGAACAGTTCGCTCTCGACCAGCGACTCCGACCAGGCACCGCAGTTGACCGCCACGAAGGGCCGGCCCCGCCGGTGGCTGAGCGCGTGGATGTGACGCGCCACGAGCTCCTTTCCCGTGCCGGTCTCCCCGGTCACGAGCAACGTCGCGTCGCTGGGCGCGATCTGACGGATCCGGTCGAGGAGCGCCTGCGACCGGGGATCCTCGAAGACCAGCGCCTTCGCGCGCAGGGAAAGAGCCAGCGAGCTCGGGTTGGGAAGCGTGAGCAACGGCATCGTCATCGGGCTTTACTCACCATGATAGCGGATGTTCCGTCCATTGTAACGGACGACCTGGCCGTGCGCCAGAGATCTTTCTCAGGCGCGGCCTTACCGGGGGCCCTGGACGGATCCGGGGCCGCTCGTGCTACGCCTCGAGGAGGTAGCCGCGCACCTCGTCGGTGAGCGCCTTGATGTCGTGATCGGTGCGCGACCGGGGGCGCGGCACGTCGATGGGGACGACGCGCTTGATCCGCCCCGGCCTCGGCTCGAGCACCACGACCCGATCGCCGAGGAACACGGCCTCCTCGACGTCGTGCGTGACGAGGATCATCGTGATCTGCTCCTTTTGCCAGATGCGCTGGAGCTCCTGCTGCAGCTTCGTGCGGGTCAGCGCGTCGAGCGCGCCGAACGGCTCGTCGAGGAGCAGGATCCCCGGCCGGTTGACCAGCCCGCGCGCGATCGCCGCCCGCTGCGCCATCCCGCCGGAGAGCTGGTGCGGGTAGGCCCGCTTGAACGCCGCCAGGCCCACGAGCTCGAGGTGATCATCGACCGCGCGGGCCTTCTCGGCCCGCGTCCACGCCGAGTTCTCGAGCCCGAGCGCGACGTTCTGCTCGATGGTGAGCCAGGGGAAGAGCCGGTGCTCCTGGAAGACGATGCCCCGGTCGAGGCTCGTCCCCTGGACGCGCGCGCCGCCGACGAGGATGTCGCCCTCGTACTCGGTGTCCAGCCCGACGAGCAGCCGGAGGAGCGTGGACTTGCCGCAACCGCTCGTGCCCACGACGCTGATGAACTCGCCGGGGTGGATGGTCAACCCGATCCCCTGGAGCACCTCTAGGGACTCGTCCTTGACCACGTACTTCTTGTTCACATCACGGATGTTGATGACTCCAGGCGAGCTCATGGATTCCTCCTCGAAGATGTTCACACGCCGCGGACGCGCCAGCGGAGCAGGCGGTCCTCCGCGGCCGTAGCCAAGAGGTTCAGGCCGAAGCCCACGAGGCCGGACACGATCAGCCCGACCAGCACGACGTCCATCGCGAAGCGCTCGCGCCCGTCGACCATCAGGCTGCCGATGCCCGGCGCGGGCTCGAGCAGGTACTCGGCCCCGAGGGTGCCGAGCCACGCATAGATGAGCGCCTGGTGGACGCCCGCGAAGAGCGACGGCGCGGCGGACGGCAGGACGACCTTGCGGACGACCTGCCAGCGCGAGAAGCGGAGGACGCGCGCCACCTCGATGTGCTCGACACCGACGCTCCGCACGCCCTCATAGGTGTTCACGACGACCGGATAGAAGGCGGAGAGCGCGATGAAGGCGACCTTCGCCTGCTCGCCCACGCCGAGCCACACCGACATGAGCGGGATCCACGCGAACAGCGCGACCTGCTTCGCGGCGTGGAAGCTCGGCGAGAACAGCCTGTCGGCGGTGCGCGAGAGCGCGAGGAGGCCGCCGACCGCCGTGCCTGCCAGCGTCCCGAGCGCGAGCCCGAGGAGATCCCGGCCCAGGCTGGCCCGGAGGTGGGCCCAGAGCTCCCCGCTCTCGTGCTGGGCCTTCGCGGCCTCCCAGACCGCGAGCGGCGGGACCAGGATGCGCGTGTTGGCGAGCTCGTAGCGGCAGACAACGATCCAGGCGGCGACGAAGAAGATGGGCAGGACCAGGCCGCGCCGCAGCCGCGGCTGGATCCATGCGTGCGTGATGGCGCTCATCGTTCGGACCTCGCGGGTGTCACAGGGCGGCGCGCCGCCAGCGGAGGAGGCGGGCCTCGATCTTCTCGAGCCCCTTGTCGAGGACGAGCCCGAGGACGCCGACGACGAGGATCGCCGCGAGCACCACGTCGAGCTGGAAGAGCTGGCGGCCCCAGACGATCAAGAACCCGACGCCCTCGGAGGAGGCCAGGAGCTCGACCGTCACGAGCGACAGCCACGCTTGCGTGAGGCCGTACCGGATCCCGACCGCGATCGACGGGACCGCGGCGGGGAGCACGACCTTCCGGAGCAGCTGGACGTTGCTGAACCGGAAGACCCGGGCGACCTCGATGTACGATCGAGGGACGTTCTTGATGCCCTGGAGCGTGTTGAGCGCGACAGGGATGAGGCTCGCCTGCGCGATGAGGATCAGCTTCAGCGACTCGCCGATGCCCACCACCATCATGAACAGCGGCAGCCACGCGAGCACGGGGACCTGCGCGAGCGCCTTGAAGAGCGGGTGCACGTAGTCCTCGATCCGCCGCGAGAGCCCCATGGCGACGCCGAGCAGCAGGCCGGCCGCGCCGCCGACGGCGAAGCCGCCGAAGACGCGCCCGAGGCTGATGGCGATGTTCGTGTGCAGATCACCCGAGCTCGCGAGCTCGGTCAGCGTCTGGAGGACGAGCCCCGGCGCCGGCAGGATCTGCGGCGGGATCAGCTCCCGCTGCGAGGCGTAGCTCCACGCGAGGAGGAGCGCCGCCGGGAAGATGAGCCCGACGGCGACGTTGCCCACCCGCCGCGACAGGAGCCGCGCGGCGCCGCCCGTGGGCAGCGCCACCTCGGGCGCCGCGAGCTTGTAGGCGGCCTGGGTCTGGCTTTCTTGGACTCCCTGCTGCGTCATCTTGGTTGCCTTTCGATCGTGGCCGTGCGCCGTGCCGCGCGCGCTCCTCTCATTGCCTTCCGGGGTGCTTGACCTTCCCGTTCGCGTCGAACTCGGGCCAGTAGCCCTCGAGGTTCAGCTCCTTGAGCGCCGCGTTCAGGAACCGCAGGTCGATCCACGAATCGACGTCGAACGTGCTCCTGATCAGGCCGAAGCGCTTCGCGTCGGCGACGGCCGCCTTGTAGCGGGAGACCAGGTACTCGTCGAACAGCGGGCTCGCGCGCACCTTGAGCGAGTCGCCCGTCTGGTCCGCCTTGAAGTTCGCGTACGGCGTCCCCGACTTGGACCAGAGCTGGTAGATCGGCGCCGGGTTGGCCTCGTTCTGCGCGATCCAGTGGGCGGCCTGCACGACCACCTTCACGACGCGCTTGGTCACGTCCGGGTACTTGTTCGCGAACTCCTCGGTGACGATCAGGTGAGCGTGCCGCAGGTAGGCCGGCGAGTCGTTCTTCGTCGTGTAGACGATCTTCGCGATCCCCTGGTCCTGGAGCGTGAGGAGGTCGTATCCGCCGAAGGCGGCGTCGATGTCCCTCGTGGCCAGGGCCGCCTTGGCGGTCGCGTTATCCATGTTGAGGATCCGGAGGTCGCGCTCCGACAGCCCGCTCCCCGCGAGGATCTTGTTGACGGCCAGCTGGAGGTTCGTGCCCTTGAAGAGGGCGACCTTCTTCCCCTTGAGGTCGGCGAGCGACGAGATCGGCGAGTCCGAGGGGACGGCCAGGTACGTGTGCTGGCGCGTCGACACGCCCGCGAGCAGCTTCGTCTTGAGCCCCCCTGCCCTGCCGATGCTCGACGGCAGGTCGCCCTGGAGCGCGAAATCGAGGAGGTTGTTCGCGTACGCCTCGTTGACGGCGGGGCCGGCGCCCTTGAAGAAGGACCACTCGATCTTGATGTTGTCCTTCTTGAACTCCTCCTCGAGGAGCCCGCGCGCGTGCACCACGCTGAGGCTGCTGCCGCCCACGAAGGGGCGGTTGCCGATGCCCACGCCGGCGAACGCGACGCGGATGACGCGCGGCGCGTCCGCCCGCGCCGCGTGCGTCGAGAAGGTCAAGAGCGCCGCGATGAAGATCTGTAGAATGATAAGAGCTCGTCTCATGATGTCCTCTCCGAATCCATGGCTGCGCGCCGCGGGACGCGTCAGAAGCCGCCCTGCAGCTGGGCGAGCAGCTCGTGCTGCGCCCCTTCTTTGTTCGTGCGGTCGTCCCGTCGGTTGAAGTTGAGCTGGAACTTCGTCGTCTCCGCGAAGAAGACGTTGAAGCCGAGCGTGTAGACGTCGACCCGGTTCTCGAGCACCTCGGTGCTCGGGTCGAAGAGGTCGACGCGGATGAACGGCTGGTAGGTCTTCGGCCACCAGTCGTCGTACCGACCCTGGTTCCGGTAGCCCCGCAGGAACTGCTCACCCCAGTTGTAGAAGAACGTCGCCACGTGCGACAGGCTCGAGAGCCTCGTCTTCTGGGGGTCCTCCAGCGTCGTCCCGAGCGTGACGTCGTCCTGGCCGTAGATGAACTCGTAGGTGACGCCGATCGGGTAATGGTTGTAGTAGATATCGCCGCCGTACCGGCGCTTCGCGCCCTTTCCGGACAGCGTCTTCTTCTCGTCCTTGAGGAACGTGTTTTGCCAGCCGATGTACACGCTCCCGCCCAGCGTGATCTGCCGGAGGATGGAGTTGTAGTCGGACGGCACGGTGAACGCGAGGCGGCCGATGATGTCCTTCTCGCTGTTGTCGTCGGGCGTGTTCGGGCCGCTCCCGTTGACGAGGCCCACGGCGTAGGCGAGCACGGGCGCCCGGTAGTTGTAGCCGTAGTCCACCTGCGGCAGGATGTCGCCGCGGATGATGAGGCCGAGCTCGCGCCGGTTGAGCCCGAGCCGCGTCGTGAACTGCGCGTTGGTGATGACGGGCTTGAGCTCCTCGCTCGCCGGCACCTCCAGCCCGAACGGCAAGAGCTGCTGTCCGAGGGTGATTTGCAAGACCCAGTCCTCGGGGGCGAGGGTGGGGAGCACGGAGTACGACAGCTGGGCGTCCAGCAGGTTGAGGAAGCTGTTGTTGCTCGCCTGCTGGGGCGAGGCGCCGAAGCGGAGGGAGTAGGTGAGGTTGCGCCCTTCCTCGTAGTCCTTGTAGAGGATGCCGTTGAACGAGAGGAGCGCGGCGCCCGTGTCGAACGTCACCTTGCGATCGTTCGAGGTCGCCGTGTTCACCGGCTGCTCCGACCACCCGATGCGCGTCTGGACGACGCCGCCGATGGTGAGGGAGCGCGTGGAGATGGCGGTGTGGAGATCGCGCTCGCGCTGCCACTGGAACTTGAAGTTCTCGAGGTCGGTGACGAGCCCTTGCAGGTCGTCCCGCGTGACGGCGTTGGGATCGGGCTCGACGAAGGCCTCCGCGGCCGCGTCGCCCGCGGGCGCCGAGACCGGGGATGGCACGCCCGGGGCTGCGCCGGGGGCCGCAGGGTCCGCAGCGGCGGCGCCCGGCGCGGCGGGCGCGGCGCCCGGTGTCGCGGCCGGAGCCGCACCGGCAGGCGCCGGGGCCGCGCCCGCTGGCGCTGGGGCCGCACCGGCGGGCGCAGGGGCCGCGCCCGCTGGCGCCGGGGCCGGGCCCGCTGGCGCCGGGGCCGGTCGCTCCCCCTGGGCTCTGCCGGGCGGGTTCTGGGCGCTCGCCTGGGTCGCGCAAAGGGCGATGGCCGTCGCGAGGATCGTGGGGACAGCTGTTCTTGAACGGTCAAGCAGACGCATGAATGGATGATCCAAAGAGGTTCGTTGATTCGTCATCACCGCCGCGCGGGGCTGCTTCCGTCAGCCCCGCGCGGCGCATCGCCGTCAGGCCGCCTTGCTCTTCGGCAGCTTCTGCTCGACCGCGGTCCCTGCGAAGAAGCCGGGGTTCTTGCCGGCGAAGAAGTTGTAAGGATGGGTGAACACGAGATCGCGGAAGTTCGCCTCCGTGAGCGCCCCGCGCTCGACGAGGCTCCAGGTGTCGGCGAGGACCTCGGTCAGGTCCGGCACGTCCCAGTGCCCGCTGTCCGACGCCCAGAAGGCGTTGAGCTGCACGCCGAGCGGGTTGACCTTCGTGTTGAACGCGTACGCGATCGTCGGATCGTCCGCCTCCGAGCCGAAGTAGAAGTTCGGCACGTACCGATCGCGGATGTCCTCGAGCCGCTCGATGCCCGCCGCCGCGAAGTCGTCGAGCGCGGCCGGGTCTTGCGGCTGGCGGCGCGAGTTGTTCGACACGCCGAGCGCCCCCCCGAGGACGGCGTTGATGTCGCCGAGCCGCGCCTCGACCTCCTGCCCGCCGTACTGCTGGTACAGCGCGTAGAGCAGCTTCGCGTCGATCAGGTCGGGGTTGTAGTTCTGGACGGCCCGGCCGTTGCGCTTCTCCCAGTGGCCGACGAGATCGGCGAAGAGCGTCGCGCCCCACGCCGCCCCGCCTTCGAGGAAGCCGACGCGGAGATCGGGGAACCGCCGGGTCACGCCGCTGAAGAACAGCGACTTCGCGAGCGCCTCGGAGGCGGAGGCGAAGTGGCCGATGTGGTTGTACATGTAGCTGGAGACCGAGCTGCGGCTGGTCCACCCCATGCCGGCAGAGTGGGTGGTCAGCACGATCTTGAGCTCGACCGCCTTGGCCCAGAACGGGTCGTAGTTGTATTCGCTGTCCACGCCGAACGTGTCGAGCCAGTTCGCGTGCCGCGCGACGTCCGGATGGTGGCGGGACGGGTACTTCTCGGCCACCGCCCGGATCGGCCGGCGGAGGTTGCCCGGGATGAGCGCGACCTTGAGGCCGAGCTCGCGCACGGCGAACTCGAGCTCCTCGACCCCCTCCTCCGGCGTGTGCAGCGGGATCGCGGCGACCGGCGTGAGGCGGTCAGCGTACGGCCGGTACACGTCGGCGTGATACGCGTTCACCGCGCGGATGAGCACCCGGCGCAGATCCTCCTTGCCGACGTGGGTGGCGAACGTGGAGACGTTCGGGAACAGGACCGCGTAGTCCGTGCCCGACTCGCCGAGCCGCTCGTGCAGGAGCCTGGGCAGCGACACCGTGGCGAGGTCGAGCGTGTTCTTCGTCGGCAGGGCCCACCACGGCGGGCGGACCGAGCGCTGCGCGGCGCGCTGCTCGGGCGTGAGCTCGTACCACTCATTGCTCAGGTAGCCGAAGCCCCGGTTGATCGCCTGGCGGAACTCGTCGACGTACTTCGCGCCGCCGTACTTCGCGATGTAATCCTCGAGGATCGGCGCGAACTCGATCGTGTGCAGATCGGTGTCGATGACCGGGTAATCGAGCTTGTCGCGCACCGCCCGCGAGCGGGAGGTCTTCTTGCCGTCTTTCAGCGAGAGATGAGAGGATGAGATGCTCATGACGATGTCTCCAGGGTGCGGCCGCGCCGCGCGCTCGCTTCCGGCGCGCGGCAGCCGCGATCAAGGCGCATGAGGCGGCGCGCCGAGGGGCGACCGCTCCTGTGCTGAGAACGTGAGAGGCCTTCGAGCTAGAGCGCCGCGAGCGCGGCGCTCGGACAGCGGGTGGCCGTCCATCGCTCGACGTCAGCGCCGACCCGGCGGGGCGCGACCTGCGGCGAGCGCCGGAGGGAGGAGCGCGCCTGCGCCGGCGCGCCGATGGCAGCGCTCGTCGCGGCGCGGCGCCGCACGACGGCCGGCGCGCCTGGACGCGCGTTCGTCACGATCATGCCGGCGAGGATGGGTGGGATCGCAGCGAGCGCGATCACGGGGTCTTTCATGGCTGTCTTCAGGTGAACACTCGCCCTGACGCGTTGCACTGCGCGGACCAAAGCCTTCGCCGGGTCCAGCAGGGCGGGCCGGGCGGAAGCCGACAGGTGCGCGCCGCGCGGCGAGCGCGACCGCCCTCTCCTGAGCGCCGTCCCGGGGGAGAGATAGAGAGGGCCTGAAGAGCCCGACGCCTCCCGATGGCGAAGGAAGATCAGCGGGTCGCAGCGCGCGCCGCGCACCCAGTCAGAAGAGCGAAGCGACGTTCGTTGCTCCGCTGTCGCTTCCGTTCTGCACGCGGCGTACCAGGCTTATGTCCGCTTCGGAAGACGCGGATCCGTTATACCGGACGCCCTCGTGCTGCTGGGGCAGCAGGCGTGTGCTGCCGGGGTGCTGCTCCAGCAGCAGCCCGAGCGGGGGTGCGTCATGGCGAAGGCGAAGGCGAGGCCGGCAGGCTCGTCGCGGTCGCGAACGCGATGCCGCTCTGCAGGTCGCGGCGGGTCACGATGCCGGAGAGGTCGATGTCGAGGCTGACGATGGCCTGGGACACCTCGGGTCGGATGCCCGTCAGGACGACCTGCGCCCCGAGCAGCCGGACCGCCCGCGCGACCTGCAGGAGGGCGTTCGCCGAGGCCGTGTCGATGTGCGGCACGCCCGTGACGTCGATGATCGCCACCCGCGTCTGCCGCTCGACCACCTTGCTCAGCAGGTTCTCCATCATCTGCTGCGCCCGCGCGGTGTCCAGCGCGCCCACGAGCGGCAGCACGAGGACGCCCTGGCTGATCGGTACGATGGGCGCCGACAGCTCCAGGAGCGTCTTCGCTTGCATCCGGAGCTGGTCCTCGAGCTGCTTTCGCTTGGTGATCACCTCCGTGAACAGCATGATCCCGCCGATCTCGCCGTTCGGGGTGTACCACGGGAAGATCTTCCACATCCCCCATTCGACGTGCCCGTCGCTCCGCGGGAAGGGCTCCTCATCATTCCCTTCCGAGGCCCCTGCGAGGCAGCGCTGGTGAATCGCCTTCCAGTGCTCGGGGACGTCGGGGAAGATCTCATAATGGCTCCGGCCGACGAGCTCCTGGTCGCCCAAGCCGAGGTCCGTCCGGTAGCGGTGACTGGCCATGACGTAGCGCATGTCGCGATCGAACATGGCGAACGCTGCCGGGGTGTAGGTGACGAACAGGCGCACATGCTCCTCGCTCCGGCGCAGCGCCTCCTGGAGGCGAGCCCGCTCCTCCTCGGCATGCTCCAGCTCCCGGATGCGCTGCCTCAGGCGCTCGTTCTCCGCAACGACATCGTTGTAATCCAAATCACAGGTCATTCAGACCCCCAGTTCTGTCCTGGACTGTATACCAAAGAAGGAGGACCGGGGGCGACCGAAGCGGCGCAGCGCCGGCGCTCAGCGCGCTTCGTGTGCGGCCTTGAGGCCGGCGATGTCCAGCTTCACCATCTTGAGCATCGCCTCGGAGACGCGGCGCGCCTTCTGGGGATCCGGGTCGGCCATCAGGTCGCCGAGGGCGGTCGGCACGATCTGCCAGCACACGCCGAACTTGTCCCTGAGCCAGCCGCACTGCTCGGCGGAGCCGCCCTCGAGCAGCGCGTTCCAATAGCGATCCACCTCGGCCTGGTCGTCACAGCTCACCACGAACGAGATGGAGTGGTTGAACGGGTCGAGCGGGCCGGCGCTGATGGCCATGAAGGGCTGACCGCACAGCGTGAACTCGACGACCTTGACCGAGCCGGCGGGGCCGCCCGGCGTGTCGCTCGGCAGCGCGGTCACGCGGTCCACCCGGGAGTCGGGGAAGATCGACGCGTAGAACCGAGCCGCCTCCTCCGCCTCCTTCGCGTACCAGAGGTGCGGCGTGATCTTCTGGACCCTGGTGCCCGCTTTGCGGTCCTCGCCGCCCGAGTCGAAGAGGACCGCGAACCCGCCCCAGATCATGCGCTTGGGGTCGAACGGCGGCTCTTCCGTCATCTGCATGCGCGGGTCGTCCCTCATCTTCGCGCTCGCCTGGTCGCGCACCTCCTTCGAGGGCCACACGATCCAGGAGAACACGATGGTCTCGCCCGCCTCGGCCTTCACCGCGCCCTTGAAGTCGGTGATCTTGCCATCGGGGACGTCGTCGCCCCAGCACTCGACGACGCGCGTCGCACCATACTCCTGGAAGAGCTGCGCGGCCTTCGCGCAGAGCTCGCGATAAGCTGCCTTTTTGCCCGTGGGCACCGGAGTCACGAAGCCGTCGATATAGCTCATGGGCGCGATTATGCAGACCTGCCGTTTCGGGCGTCAAGCACGGCGGATCCAGACGAACGGCGGGCTCGACCATGGACGGGAATCGATCGCTCCGGGGCCGGCCGAGCGGATCGCGGCCAACGGGCCCGCGGCAGCGAGCCACGGCCCGCAGCGGGAGAAATCGAGACGCGCATTCGGAATGCACCCTGCGCGCCCCTCGGAGAGGGGCGACTCCCGATCTTCTCGTGGAGCCTTCCTGTCCTGCCGCACGGCTGCCGGGTCGTGCCGAGCTGGCGCCGACGCTTCAGCGCGGCGCAGCGCCGAGACGAGCGCGATCGCCGTGAGGCGGCCGCGCCGAGCGCCTTCAGCGGGACGTCACGACCGACCGCGCGAGACGTCCTGCGCTTCCCGGCGCATCTCGCGCAGGAGGGCGGCGGCGACGGTGCCCGGGTGGGTGCGGTCCGGCGCGGCGCCGAACGCGGCGAGGACCTCCGCGAGCGGGCGGGGCTCCTCGCCCGCGGGCAGCCCGCCGAGGCGAGCTGCCGCGAGGAAGAAGCCCGCCGCGTAATAGGCGAGGGCGATCGCGCGCGCCACGCGCGCCCGCGCGCGGTCGTCGTCGCTCGCGGGCCGACCGAGGTACGCCTCGAGCAGGGCCTCGCGCTGCTCGGGCCGCGGATAGGCGAACACGCCGAGCTGCGCGAGATCGACGAACGGATCGCCGGCGCCCGCGGTCGTCCAGTCGACGAGGTACACGCGGTCGGCCGAGACGAGCACGTTGTTCGGGTTGAGGTCGCGGTGGCACGGGGCCGCGCGCGCGTGGGGCGCGCCCACCCGCTCGAGCTCGTCGGCGGTGCGGACGAGCTCCGCCGGGAGGCCCACGCCCGCGAGCGCGGCGCACTGCGCGTCGAGGGAGCGCAGGAAGTCGATGCGCGACGGGCCGCGCGGGAACGGCGGACCGTCGTGGAGCCGCCGCAACGTCGCCGCGACCCGCCCGAGCAGCGACGGGTCGCGCGTCGGGCGGAGCGGCGTCCCCGCGATGCGGTCCATGATCGTGACGCCCGCCCGCGCGTCCGCGTGGCGCAGCCGCGGGGCGACGCCGCGCTCGGAGGCGAGGCGCATGCACGCGGTCTCGCGCGCGAAGCGCCCCGGATCGCTCGGATCGGGCGCGCAGCGCTTCGCGACGTACGGCGCGCCGTCGACCGCGAACGCGAGCAGCGTGGCGCCGGAAAACCCGCCGGACAGGGGCGTCACGTCGGCGACCGGGCGCCCGGGGAACGCGGCGGCGAGCGCGGCGGCGAGGTCCGGGTGCAGCTCCGGGGCGCTCATGCCGCCCCCCGCGCCGCGGCGAGCCGCTTCGCGTACAGGCGGCTCCGCGCGGCGAGGTCGGCGGGCCGCGCCCAGTCCCATCCGATCGCCCGCCAGTCCGGGTCGTCGGGATCGAGCCCGAGCGACGCGACGAACGCGCGATCGGCGACGAAGAAGTGGCGCTTGTACGTGAGGAGATAGCTGCGCGGCGCCTGCGGCAGCGCCTCGAGGTGGGCGCGCGCCTCGCCGTAGGTCGCGAACCAGTGGTGCAGCACGCCGCCATCCCGGCCGTAGAGCAAGGTCCCGAGCTCGGGCGCGCCGGGCTCTCCCGCGAGGGCGAGGCGCGCGCGCTCCCAGCTCGAGAAGCCGCACTCGCGCGCGACCACGGCGAGGCAGTGCTTGCGGCGAATGCCGGGTACGGCCGCGGCGAGCGCGGCCTCGTCGGCGCGCACGAGCTCGGGCAGCGCGCGCAGGCGGGAACGCGCCTGCGCGTCGTTCGACGCGAGCCGCTTGTGCAGCAGCTCGGCGCGGATCTTCAGCTCGCGAACGGGATCCATCATGGACGTCTCCTCTCGAATCGGCCGCTGCCCGCTCCCTCGGCCCGAGGATCTCGACGTGCTCATGACGGTGCGAGGTGACCCGCGATCGTCGCGTTGCAGGGTGAAAGGCTTCTTTCCGGCGGGGAGGGCGCCCCTGCGCACCCAGAGCGACGACGTTAGCGCTTCGCGCCAGGGCGCGCCAGGCGGAAGATCTTCGCAGGATGCCGCCGCTGCTCGTGGTCCCTGGTGATTCCGGCTCGGGGCCTCGCCACTGGCAGACGGGCTGGGAGCAGAAGCTCCCTTTCGCGGCGATTGCCGACGACCCGCCTGGTCTACGCGCGGTCGAGCCTACGCGCGGCTCGCCTCGACCTCGCGCAGCCGCCCGGTGCGGACGTCGTACACAAACCCACGGACGGGGATGTCCTTTCGCACGAGCGGCGAGCTCCGGTAGAGCGCGATATCGTCGCGGACCGACGCGTCCAGATCCGAGAACGGCAGGAAGGCCACGTGATCGGCGTCCGCCGAGAGGGTCTGCCGCAGCTTTCGACGGATGTCCTCGTCGGTGAACGTGAGCATCCCGCAATCGGTGTGGTGGACGATGGCCACCGCCTCGGTGCCGAGGAGGGTCTGGCTGATGGCGAGGCTCCGCAGCGCCTCCACGACGCGCCCGCCCGCGTTGCGGATGACGTGGGCGTCCCCCTCTTCGAGCCCGAGCGCGCGCGCCGGGTCGAGGCGCGCGTCCATGCACGCCACGATCGCGACCTTGCGGCCTGGCGGCAGGGGCAAAGAACCCTTGGTGAACTGGGACGCGTAGGCCTCGTTGGCGCGGAGCAGCTCGTCGATGACGCTCATGGCCCCATTGTCGACGGCTGGAGGGGGCTCCTGTCAAGCAATTCATCCGCTATAACGGATGGCGCCGGGCGAGCGCTGGCGGGCAGCGCGATCTTCCGCCGGCGCAGGCGCCCCCGTCCTCCAGCCGGTCGACCGCGGCCTCGACCGCCTCCGCGTCCCTGCCGACGAGCAGGAGGCCGTCATCCCAGACGCCGAACACCGGCGCGCGCCCCTCAACCCCAGAAATGGATGCCTTGGACAGCGCTGTGATGGCCTCGATGCCGAGCGCGCCCCGGCGTCGCGCCGCACAGCCATCGAGAAGAACCGTCCCTTTCATGTCATGGGCTCGCGCGCTCCGTGGTTGCGGCTGGTGACTCTTGGGACTCACCATGCGGCTCAGCAGGGCAGCGCAGCGCACGATTGCACCCTACTGGCAATCTTCCAACCAGCGGCCTCAATTATCGCCTGTGTGGGACATGATCGACCCGGATAGACACGATTGTCGGACGCGGCCGCCCAGGATCGTGTAGGGTGCGAATGTGGCGAATCTCGACGAGATCTCGGACCGGACTTACGAGTCTGCGGGTGCAGACTTCGCCTTCGTGATCACCCGGCGGGGAAGGCTCGTCACCCGGCGAGCGCCGCGCGACATGTCCGAGGAGGGCCGCAGCCGGATCGTGGAGGCAGCGCTGAGCCTCGGGAGCCAGGGCCGGCTCGGTCATGTGGAGCTGCCGCGCGAGGACCTTGTCCCGTACGGGGGCGCGGCGCCCATCGACGTGTACTTCGGCGTGGCCGACGAGGCGATCCTCTGCGTGGTCATGCCCACGTGGGCGGACCGTCAGGGCGTGTGGCCCGCGCTCGAGCACGGCCTGCGCGCCATCGACGAGGCGGCCGCGGCGGCGTCGCGGCCGGTGCCCAAGGGGCCCCGGCGCACCCGGTCGCGCCCGCGCGCGGAGGCGGCGCCTGCCTCCGCGCGCCGCCCGGTCGCCGAGGTCCGCGAGCCGCCGCCGTCCACCCGCGCGGTCGCGGCCGTCTGCGAGCCGCCGCCGTCGCCCGCGAGGCGCGCCGCGCCGCCGTCGCCGCCCGCTGGCAAGCGCAGCGCCGTCGCGGGGCTGGTCCTCCTGGCCAACGGCGGACCGCCCCGCTCGCTGGCGCGCCCGGTGATACTCCGCGACGCGTCTCCGCCGCCCGAGACCGCACCCGCAGCGTCGTTGCCGGAGCTCTGCATCGGCGAGGCGGCGCTCGGCCGCGAGGGCCACGCCGCCGTCGCGCGGGAGCTCGGCGGGGCGCTGTCGTCGGCGCCCGAGATCCGGGTGGGCATGGCGTCGGTGGGCCACGAGACCCTGGCGGCGATCGAGGCCGAGCTGCAGCCGCCAGCGCGCGCCGGCTCGATGCCCGAGGCGTTGCGCGTCGAGCTGGTGAGCATCAGCCGCGAGAGCCTGCTGGAGATCGCGGCCGAGGAGGCGCGCCAGGCGACCGCGGGCCCGCGGCCGTCGGTGCCGCTGGTGAGCCCCGAGCGCCTCACCCACCCCTGGGTGGAGCCGCCCGACGACGCGAGCGTCGAGCCGGAGGCCGAGATCGCCGACGCGGCGCACGCGCGGCGCGCTCGCTCGGGCTGAGCCTCGATCTCGTCCCGATCCGCGTCGGAGACCTCCCGGGCGCGGCCCCAAGGCGCACGCGCCGACCCGCCTCACGCGGGCCCGCCCCAGGACTCGAGCGCGCCTCTCAGATCGCGCGCCGCGCGGCGTCGCTCGCCCCCGTCGTGCTCGCGCCGGAGCAGCAGATCGCCCCGGGGTGCTGCTGAGGCAGCAGCGCACCAGCAGCGCTCCGGGCTCATTGCAGCTCGGCACCGCCCGCCGCGGGCGCGCGCCGGCCGGCGGTCGCCGCCCGCGGTGAGCGGACCTGCGGCACGGCAGTTGCCGTGCGGTCGCCGATCGCCGCCCGCCGCTCGCCGCCTCAGGCATCGTCGGCCGCGGCCCCCTCCCCGCTCGACGCCCGCGCGCGCCCCGAGCCTGACAAGGAGCATCCCGTGACCGTGCCCCACCGACCCGGCAAGCTGCACCTCAACGCGTTCCTGATGACGATAGGACACCACGAGTCGGCGTGGCGGTTCCCGGAGAGCAACCTGACCGGCACATGGGACGTGGCGCACTACACGCACCTCGCCCGCGTGGCCGAGCGCGGGACGTTCGACTCGATCTTCTTCGGCGACGGCCCGGCGCTGCAGGGCGACATCCGGTACCGGCCCGTGGGCCGGCTCGACCCGACGGCGCTGCTGCCGGCGCTGGCCGCGGTGACCGAGCGGATCGGGCTCGTGGCGACGGCCTCGACCACGTACAACGAGCCCTACAACCTGGCCCGCCGCTTCGCCACGATAGACCACATCAGCGCGGGCCGGGCCGGGTGGAACATCGTCACCACGGCGGGCAGCGACGCGGCCCAGAACTTCGGCCTGGACGAGGTGCCGGAGCACCGGCACCGCTACGAGCGCGCGGCCGAGTTCGTCGACGTGTGCCTCAAGCTGTGGGACAGCTGGGAAGACGACTTCCTGATCGGCGACAAGGCGACAGGGCGCTTCGCGGACGGCGACAAGATCCACCGCATCGACCACGAGGGCCGGTTCTTCCGCGTGCGCGGCCCGCTCAACGTGCCGCGCACGCCGCAAGGCCACCCGCTCCTGGTACAGGCAGGCTCCTCGGAGGACGGCAGGGAGTTCGCCGCCCAGTACGCCGAGGCGGTGTTCACGGCGCAGCAGACGCTGGCCGAGGGGCAAGCGTTCTACGCGGATCTCAAGCGGCGGGTCGCTGCGTTCGGACGGAACCCGGCCCTCGTGAAGATCCTCCCGGGGATCGTGCCGATCCTCGGCGGCACCGAGGAGGAGGCCCGGCGGCGCGAGGACGAGCTCGCGGAGCTCCAGGTGCCGGCCTACGGCCTGAAGCAGCTGTCCGGCCTAATCGGCGTCGAGCTGACCGAGGCGGACCTGGACAGGCCGCTGCCTCCCGTGGGCGACGTGAAGGGGGTGCGGGGGATGCAGAGCCGCTTCGCGCTCGTCACCGACCTCGCGCGGCGGGAGAACCTCACCGTGCGGCAGCTGCTCTCGCGCCTCGGGGGCGGCCGCGGACATCGCACGTTCACCGGCACGCCGGAGCAGGTCGCGGACACGATCGAGGAGTGGTTCACGCACGGAGCAGCGGACGGCTTCAACGTGATGCCGCCGCTGCTCCCCTCCGGCCTGGAGGCGTTCGTCGAGCACGTGGTGCCGCTCCTGCGGCGGCGCGGCCTGTTCCGCACCGAATACGAGGGCACGACGCTGCGGGACCACTACGGGCTCCCCCGGCCGGAGAACCGGTTTGCGGCGCGCCGGGCGGCCGGCGGCCTGGCCGCCGCCGCGGCGGCGGCGCGCTGAGCGCGCGCCCGGCGATCCTGTCGCGCAAACGAGGCAGGATCTCATCCACCGGCGGCCGCGCCTGTCGTCGGCGCCGTGTGGAGACTCGACGCCTCATGTCCTGCCGTGCCTGTCACGATGGCGGACCCCGGACGTGGAGCGGGGACGCCGGCGATCTTCCTGTTCCGTAGCTTCTTGACGACGAAGGCGGTCACGGCGCCGGCCGATGCCGCCTTGGCGAGGACCACTCCGAGGGACGCGAGGCACGCAGGGCACATGGGGCTCTTCTCCTCCTGTCGGCGGCGGTGCGCGCGGCGCTCCGCCGCCGACGCACAGAGATGACACACGGCCCGCGGACGCGAGAGCAACATCGATGTCGCGAGGGCCGACGAGCCTCGGAAGAGGGCTGGAGTCCACGAAGGAGGAGGAGGACGGCGATCGGGGCGCGCCGGACCGAGGCGGAGAGTGCGCCCACTGACACTCGCGCCGGCGACGCGCCCTGTCCGGAGGCCCTCTGGACAGAGCACCGTGCGGGCCCGTGCGTGCGTGCACGTGCGCTCCGTGCGCTCGCACCCCCCGGATTCCCCAGCAAACCCCGACATTTTCGACGACAGATCCGGTGGCCCACGCCGTGCTTGGGGCGAAGCAGACGACGCAGCGTGGCGCGCCCGTGGCGCCGCGCCCCCTGCTGGCCGAGGCGTGCCGCCCGGCGCGGTCCCCGCAGGACCGGAGCCGCGCTCGCCCCGCGCTGCCAAGGAGAGCACCGCGATGCCCACCGACGACGATCGCATGATTCCGAGCAGCATGTCCCCCCTGACCCTCCGGCAGTACGAACAGGTGTCCCGCACCCTGATCGACAGCTCCCCCCCGCAGCCGGGAGAGATCGACGTCGCGCCCCGCGGCGCCGGCAAGTACGGCGCCTGGATCCGGCAGCTCGTCACGGGCGCCGCGGGCTGGCTGAGCACGAGCCGAGCCGCCTTCTGCATCCCGCTCGTCACCTTCCTCGTGCTGCTCACCGTCCTTGTCTTCCGGCCAGGGCAGCTCGACGCGACGGTCGCGGTCGACCTCCGCCTCCCTTCGGAAGAAGCCATTCCGAAGGAGCAGCTCGCGCCCGGCGTGGAGGGGATCGACCCCGAGGACATCGTGTGGCGCTTCCGTTACGGCGCCACGGGCACCGAGTTCGGCGGCGGCGTCCCCTACTGGATCTTCCGCGTCATGCCGAAGATCTTCGACGACGAGTTCAAGGGGCGCGGCTACGATCGCTTCGGCTTCGGCGCCGACGACGCCGCCTATTACGCGTCGCGACCGGTGGGCCGGGGGCTCTTCCTCGCCGACTCCACCCTGAACATCCCGCTCTTGCGCACCCGCTTCGCGCTGAAGCGCGTCGCCATCAACTGCTCGGGCTGTCACCGCGGCGAGTACCTGAACGAGCGCGGCGAGCCGGTCTACGTCGACGGGATGCCGAACCACACCGCCGACCTGCAGGGATTCAAGCGCTTCTTCGCGCGCGCCTTCCAGGACGAGCGCGTGACCGGGGATCGGCTCATCCAGGAGATCAACGCCGCGCTCGCCGAGGAAGGGGCCGCCCCGCTGACCGCCCGCGAGCAGGCGCTCTACCGGATCCTCCTCGTCGAGCTGAAGAAGCGGGGGAGCTCCGGGGCGTTCGACTGGATGGACCTCCGGGCCGACAACGGCCCTGGGCGCATCGACCCCTTCAACGCGTTCAAGTTCGAGGTCCTCAAGGCGCCCGACGACGGCACCGCGGCGCAGATCGACTTCCCCTCGCTCTGGAACCAGCGCGCGGAGATCCGCGAGTGGCACCACGTCGACGGCAACACGATGAGCTCCAAGGCGCGCAATCGCGGCTCGGCCATCGGCGTCGGCGCCGTCCCGATGTCGCTCAACAAGCCCACCATCGACGCGATCGGGCGCTGGCTCGACCGCGATCTCCCGCCGCCGAGATACCCCTTCACGGCGCCCGCGCCCGAGCGGGTGGAGCGCGGCCTCGCGGTCTTCACCGAGCATTGCGCCTCGTGCCACGGGGTCTATGACCCGGAGAAGCGCACGATCGAAGAGGTCGAGGGCAGCTTCTACATGGAGCGCGTCGACACGGGGACCGACGCGGAGCGCTCCAAGGCGTTCCTGAAGCCGGCCGCGGACGCGCTCAACGCGTACGGCGAGCGGCGCCTGCTCTGGGAGAAGGACGCCTTCCGCCCGGTCAGGGAGGCGGGCGAGTACCTCGCCGGCCCGCTCGACGGGATCTGGGCGCGCGCCCCCTACCTCCACAACGGCTCCGTGCCCACGCTGGCCGACCTGCTCAAGCCGCCGGCGCCCCGCGGCAAGCTCGCTCCGGAGAAGGCGCGGGAGCTCCGGCCGAAGCAGTTCTACCGCGGCGACCGGCGCTTCGACGAGCGGAACGTCGGGTGGGTGTCGACCGAGCCGATGGAGGGCGAGCGCGCGCTCTTCCTCTACCGCACCGTCGACGACAACGGCGCGCCGATCCCGGGCAACGGCAACGAGGGGCACACGTACGGCACCGACCTCCCGCCGGAGGACCGCGAGGCCCTCATCGACTATCTCAAGACCCTTTGATCGAACCGGACCAGAAGGAGCAGAGTCATGATCCCCCTCTTGGAAACCGCGCTGGCCTTCGCCATGATCATGCTCACTGCGAGCCTGTTCGTGAGCGCGGTCGTGCAGGTGATCGTCAACGTCGGACGCTACCGTTCCTGCGTCCTCGTCCACATGCTGCGGTCGCTCATGCACGGCTTCCGCGCGTTCCACAAGGACCCCGACGTCGTCGATCCGGCGACCGGGCGCCCGGCGCAAGGCGCGCTCGCCAGGAACGAAGCCTGCGAGATGCGCTTCGTGCACGAGGTGCTCTCCGATCCGGTCCTGCACGCGCGCAGCGCGAAGCTCGCGTACGGCTCGGACCCGGAACAGCTCGCGCGCCTCGTCGAGTACATCGACGTCGAGGACCTGATCAGCATCGCCACCGGCGCCTCGGCGCCGGCCGACGGGGACGGGCGCGAGCTCCACTTGCCCAGCCGCTGGGTGAGCTGCGGCCAGGGCGGCTCCGGCGCGACGAAGCGCTACGCGACGCTCGAGCAGTTCTCCACGTACGTGCGCCGCTGGTTCCCCACCCTCGAGGGCACGGCGTCGCAGACGTTCAAGCTGCGCGTCCGGCGGCTGACGCTCCTCGTCTCGATGATGGTGGTCATCCTCTTCAACTTCGACGGCTTCCAGGTGCTCGCGCGGCTCCACCAGAGCGGCGCCGCGCGCGCGCAGGTGGCCGCCCACGCGGACACGGTGGCGACCACCGCGGCGCGCCTGGGCGAGCTCCCGGCCGGCGCGCCGGCCGAGCTCCCCGACGCCACGCTCGAGGAGCTCGGGCTCGAGATTCAGAAGACGGCGACCCTCCTCGACGAGGCGAACCTCGGCATCGGCTGGCAGCAAAGCTGGATCGTCCAGCGGTTCCGCGCGTACCGCCACGATATCCTGGCGCCCCCGCCGACCTCGCTCGAGCTCCTCCAGGACACGCTGTTCTGGCTGGCCGGGCTCGCCTTCTCGTGCGGGTTGCTCTCCCTGGGAGCGCCCTTCTGGGTCACCACGTTCGCTCGGCTCATCCAGATGCGCAACGAGGTGCAGCACCGGAAGCGCCAGGAGAGCGCGTCCGGCGTGAAGGTCGCGAGCACCGCCCTGCCGTTCCCCGCGCGCGAGCGCGCCGTCGCCAAGCCTTCCTGAGCCCCCCAACGACATCGAGGATCTTGGTCATGAACACGACGCTCAAGCTCCACGAGGAGTACCCGCCGCCCGGCGAGGAAGACAGCATCCGCCAGATCACCGAGATCATGAGGCGCAATTACGAGCGGGCTTACCCCGCGGGCGCCTCGCCCGCGCTCCGCGGGGTGCACCCGAAGTCGCACGGCTGCGTGAGGGCCCACTTCGTCGTCGACGAGGGCCTGCCCCGCGAGCTCCGGCACGGCGTCTTCCGGGAGCCGCGCGTCTACCCGGCGTGGGTCCGGTTCTCGTCGACCTCCTCGCGCGTCCAGTCGGACATGAAGCGCGACTCCCGCTGCATGGCGATCAAGCTGCTCGGCGTCGAGGGGGAGAAGATCCTCGACGGCGAGAAGGACGCGACGACGCAGGATTTCCTGATGGGGAACACGGACGTGTTCTTCTCGCGGAGCGTCGCGGACTACGTCGAGCTCATGTCTGCCATGAGCGCGGGCAAGCCCCTCTCGTATTTCTGCTCGCTCCGCCCGCCCCGCCTCCGGCTGCGCGAGCTCATGAACTACCTCTCCGTCGTGCTCAAGCCGGTGAAGAACCCCCTGCACGCCCGGTACTTCAGCCAGACGCCGTTCCGGCTGGGCGCGCGGGCGATGAAGTTCTGCGTGGTCCCCCGGCCCTGCGGCGCGCCCGGCGTCGAGGTCGAGCCGGGCGACGAGGCGCTCAAGCAGGCGGTGGCGCGGCAGCTCGAGCAGGGAGACTGGATGTTCGACTTCCTCGTGCAGCTCCAGGCCCACCCGACGAAGACGCCCATCGAGGATCCGACGATCCGCTGGAGCGAGGATCTGTCGCCGTTCACCAAGGTCGCGACGATGGTCATCCCGGCGCAGCGCCTCGACCTCCCGGGACAGGCGGAGTTCGAGGAGAACCTCTCGTTCACGCCCTGGCACGCCCTGCCGGCGCACCGGCCGCTCGGCGGGCTGAACCGCGCCCGGCGCGCGGTCTACGAGGCGATATCGAAGCTCCGCCACGAGAGGAACGGGGCTCGCCGCGAGGAGCCGGCGGCGCCGCGCGCCGGGCGCGCGCGCGCGCCGTCGAGCGCAGGGCCGGCGCGGCTCGGACTCGGGTGAGGTCATCGCCATGCTGCCCAGGAACGACATCATCCATGCTCATGCCGACGTGAACGGCGTCCGCCTCCATTACGCGTCCAGGGGCGCGGGCAAGCTCATCGTGTTCATCCACGGCTTCCCCGAGCTCTGGTACGCCTGGAAGCGGCAGCTCTTCGATTTCGGCCGCCACCACCGCGCGGTGGCCCTGGACCAGCGCGGCTACAACCTGTCGTCGAAGCCGTCGGCCGTGGACGCCTACGGCATCGACCTCCTGGCCGCGGACATCGCGGCGCTGATCGAGCACCTCGGCGAGGAGAAGGCCGTGCTCGTCGGCCACGACGTGGGCGCGGTCGTGGCCTGGGCCGTGGCGCTCCGCCACCCGGGGCGCGTCGAGAAGCTCGTCGCCATCAACATGTCTCACCCGGCGTGCTTCGACCGCGCGCTGCGGGAGGACCCGTCGCAGCAGGCCGCGAGCCAGTACATGCACCTCTTCCGGAGCCGGTCCGCAGAGGAGCACCTCTCCCGGAACGAGTACGGCTTTCTGCGGGAGATCTTCCTCGAGCCAGGGCTGTCGCAGGGATATTTCAGCGAAGCGGACGTCCGTGTCTACCTGGAGGCGTTCGCGCAGCCGGGCGCGATGACGGGCGGGCTCAACATCTACCGCGCGGCGCAGATCGGGCCTCCAGGCCCGGGCCAGCCCGTCGGGGGGAGCAACCTCACCCGGGGTCTCCGCTCGCTCACCGTCTCCGTGCCTGTCCTCGTGATCTGGGGCGAGCGCGATCCGTACCTCTTGCCCGCGAGCAACCTCGCCGGGATCGAGCTTTACGTCCCCGATCTGAGGGTGATGCGCGTGCCCGAGGCGACCCACTGGATCGTCCACGAGGAGCCCGAGATCGTCAACGCGGCGATCCGCGGCTTCCTCGCGCGCTAGCCGAGAGCCGCTCCGTCGTGATCACGACCAATCTTGCCTCCAAGCGCTGGGGCACCGTTTTTGGAGATGCGGGCGACGCGACGATCAGCCCACGTAAGCTTGCGATGGGCTGGTGTCCGGTCTCTCGCGCTCTTCTCCGAGCGGCGGCATGCCGTCGACACCGGCCGCCGCGCCGTCCCCGCGGCTGTCACCAGGTGCCTGGGTGGCGCGGTCGCTCGAGCGCTCTCTCCCTGGCCACAGCTGCGTCTCCACGCACGTCGACAGCTCTCGTGCCAGGCTCGCAGGATCATCCAGGACGAGCGAGTGCGTGCCGTCGAGGTGGCTCATGACAAAGTCTCCTGTCGTCACCTGACGCCACGCCTCGATGGATGACGCATCTGGGATAAGCTCGTCCCTCGTCGCTGCCACGGCGAGGACAGGGACGTCCAGCAGCTTCTCCTCGGCCCACCGATAGCTCATTCCAAGCCGCGCATCCGCACGGAACGAGGGGAGGAGCGCCGCACGAAGCTCGCCGTCGTCCAGGGCTGCCTCCGGCCATGCCCCGACGGCGACCATTCTCTTCACGACGGTGTCGTCGTCCTCCTCGATCCCCAGTTGCATCGTGCGCTGTCGTGCGTCGGACGGCGGGGTCATGCAGGCGACGGCGAGGCCGAGCGGCGCACGATGCACGCCACGAGACAAGGCGCCGCACAGCACCGCGTAAGCTGTCCAGGTCCCGAAGCTGTAGCCGAAGAACAGCGTGGGCAAGTCGAGTCGCCCGCGCAGCGCGTCGCACACCTCGCTGACGAAAACGCTCATGTCCGTGACCGGCGTCTCTGCGAGCCGATCACCCCGAGCCGGGGCCTGGATCGCCACGAGCTCCACGTCATCGGCCACGTGCTGGGCGAGGGGTAAGAACAGAGAGGCTGCCCCTCCAGCGCCCGGGAAACAGACGATCCGGACGGCGGGGACGCGCGGCGACCTGAGGATGCGAAGCCACTTGCCGGCGACCTTGTCATTCCGCGGGAGCGAGCGCTCCCCGGCCGAAGGGAGCATGTCGAGGAGGAAAGCACCGATGGACCTGGAGTCTGGATGTGTGAAGGCCACGGTGACGGGGAGCGTGGCGCCGATCAGGCTGGAGAGCCGGTTTCGAAGCTCCACCGCCATCAAGGAGTCCATTCCGAGCTCCAGCAGGGGCTGGTCGGCCCGGATGGTAGCCGCTCCCTGCAACCCGAGCACCGCGGCGACCTCGGCTTGAACCAGAGCGACGAGCGACTTCAACCGCTCCTGCTCAGGCAGCGCCACGAGACGCTCGCGAATCGCCGAGGTGCCCTGTGATGCCGGGGAAACCCGGCGCAGGCCCGGGCGCAGCAAGGCCAGGAACAGCGGGGGCAGCGCGCCGCCGGTGTCGAGCTTGCGCTGCAGCGTCGCCAGATCGAAGCGCACCGGGGCCAGGCTCGCCTCGGCGCGCAGGAGCGCGGCATCCAGCAGCGAAAGGCCCTCCTCAATCGACATCGGCACAAGCCCTGCGCGCCGGATGCGTGACAGCTCTGCCTCGCCCAGGTGCGCTGTCATGCCCACGCCCGCTTGCGCCCAGAAGCCCCACGCCAGGCTCGTCGCCGCGAGCCCGCAGCCGCGGCGGTGCGCCGCGAGCGCGTCGAGGAAGCTGTTGGCCGCCGCGTAGTTGCTCTGGCCCGACGTCCCGAGCGTCCCGGACATCGAGGAGAACAACACGAACCCCGACAGATCGAGCTCCCGCGTCAGCTCGTGCAGGTGCAGCGCCCCGTCCACCTTCGGCGCGAACACCCGTGAAATGCGCTCCGGCGTCTGCGACGACAGGATGCCGTCGTCGAGCACGCCGGCCAGGTGCAGCACCGCGGTCAGCGGGTGCGCGGCCTCGATGCCGGCCAGCACCTGCGCGACCTCCTCTCGCTTCGACACGTCACACGCCGCCACCGTCACGGTCTCGGCGCCGAGCTTCTCCAGCGATTGCACGAGCTCCCGGGCCCCGGGCGCCTCCAGCCCACGGCGCGACGTCAGCACAAGGTGCCGCACTCCGTGCGCGCGCACCAGATGCTCCGCAACGGCCTGACCCAGCTCGCCTGTTCCCCCGGTCACCAGGACCGTGCCCGTCCGGTCCAGCCCGCGAGCCGGCGTAAGCGTCTCCGCTGCCGCCGGCACGCGCACCAGGCGCGCGGCCAGCGCAGCGCCGCCGCGCAGCGCAAGCTCCGGCTCCGTCGCCGTCGCCAGCGCGCGCGCCAGCAGCTCGCCATCCACAGGCTCGGTCCCGACGTCGATCAGGCGCAGCCGGCGCTCGGGGTGCTCGCTTCGCGCCGTGCGAACAAGCCCCCACAGCGGCGCGTGTGCCAGGTCCTGGACACCGTCGCCCGGAGCGGCGCTGACCGCATCTCGCGTCACCCACACCAGCTCCACCCCCTCGAGCCGGGGCTCCGACAGCCACGCTTGCAGCAACGACAGCGCCTCCTGCGTCGCCTCGTGCGACGCCGCCGGCACGCCCGGCTGGCTGGTAGCGGCAGCAGTGACATCGACCACCACCCGCACAGGCGCGCTCGCGCCCTGCTCGAGACGTGCGAGCAATATATCGAGGCTCGCCACCGCCTCCGCCTCCAGGATCTCGGCCAGTGGCCCTTGCCCCTCCGCTACCATGACAAGCGTTGGCCGGGCCGGCTCCGACGAGCCGGCCACGAGGCGCACAGGGCGGAAGTCCACCCGATACAGATGCTGCGCCTCGGTACGGATCGCCGCCCTCAGCTGCTCGGCTGTCGCCCAGCGCAGCTGCAGCTCGCCGACGCTCGCCGCGGGCTGGCCGATCGCATCTGCGACGGACAACGAAGCCGTGATCTGCCTGGAGTCCGCGGTCTCCTGGAGCTCCATCCGGACCCGGAGCTCGCTCGCCCCCATGGCGAGCAACACCACGTCCGACCAAGCGAACGGCAGGAGCACCGCGTTCGCTCCTGGCCTCTCGGAGAGGGCCGCAACCATCGTATGCAGCGCGGCGTCCATCAGCGCCGGATGCACGCCGTAGTCCTCGGCGCTGTCCCCCGCGGCCTTGGGCAACACCACGCGGCCGAACAACGTCGTGCCTCGACGCCACAGCTCCACGAGCCCCTGGAAGGCCGGGCCGTAGTGGAGTCCACGCTCACGCAGCCGCTCGTAGAACCCGGAGAGATCCACCGCCTCCGCGCCGGGCACTGGCCACGTCGCGAGCTCATCGAGCTCACCAGGGATCCCGCGGGGCTCGTCCGTCAACACCCCCGTCGCGTGCTGCACCCACGGGGCGTCTTCTGGCCCCTGCTCCAGCTGGCTGTACAGCCCAAACTCACGCCGGCCCGCCGCGTCCGGCGCGCCGACCGACAGCTGCAGTCGCACGGCCACGTCCTCGGCGAGCACCAGCGGCTCGGCCAAGACCATCTCCGACAGCGCCCCGCTGCCCACCGTGCGCCCAGCCGCCAGCGCAAGCTCCAGCATCCCCGCGCCGGGGAACACCACGTTACCAAACACCTCATGGTCGCGGAGCCACGCATGCTCGCCCAGCGACAGCCGGCCGGTGAACAGATGGCCATCGCCCTCAGCCAGCTTCGTTGCCGCTCCCAGCAGCGGATGGGCGGCCGCCTTCAGCCCCGCCGAGCTCACGTCGCTACGCGCCTTCGAGATATCCAGCCAGTAACGCTGCCGCTGAAACGCGTACGTCGGCAGCTCCACGGCACGACCGCCGTGGCCCGACAGCACCCGTGCCCAGTCCACCTCGTGCCCCTGCACGTGCAGCTGCCCCAGCGTCCTGTACAGCTGCGACAACCCACCTTCGTCGCGCTGCAAGCTCCCCACCACCACCCCCTGCGCCTCCGCGCACGCCGTCGTCAGCGGCATCGCCAGCACCGGGTGCGCGCTCACCTCCACGAACACGCCGTGCCCGTCCTCCAGCAGCTTCGACAGCGCTCGGTCCAGGCGCACCGTCTGCCGAAGGTTGCGGCACCAGTACTCGCCGTCCAGCGCCTCGCCACGCGACACCTCTCCTGTCACCGTCGAGTAAAACGGCAGCTGCGTCGCCTTCGGCCTGAGCGACGACAGCTTCGCTCCTAGCTCGGGCAGCAGCGCATCCATGTGCGCGCTGTGCGACGCGTAGTCGACGTTCACCTTCCGGCAGAACACACCTTCTGCCGTCAGCTCCACCATCAGCCCGTCCACCGCCTCCACGTCACCCGACACCACCGTCGAGCTCGACGTGTTCACCGCCGCTATCGCAAGCGCCTCCCCGTACGGCGCGATGTGCTCCTGCACCTCCGACACCGGCCGCTCGACCAGCATCATCGCCCCCATCCCCGACTGCTGCCGCACCGCCTGGCTGCGCAGCGCCACTACCCGCGCTCCCTCCGCAAGCGACAGCGCCCCGCACACCACCGCCGCCGACACCTCGCCCTGGCTGTGGCCCACCACCGCCGCAGGCTCCAGCCCCAGCGACCGCCACGCCGCGGCCAGACCCACGCACATCGCGAACAGCGCAGGCTGCACCACGTCCACCCGCTCCAGCGACGGCTGCTCCTCCCCGCCATCTCCGCGCAGCACCGACAGCACCGACCAGCCCGTCCACGGCCGCAGCGCCTCATCGCACGCCTGCACCGCCTCCGCGAACGCCGCGCTCTGCTCCAGCAGCGCCCGGCCCATCCCCGGCCACTGGCTCCCTTGGCCGGGGAACACGAACACCACCTTGCCTCGCGCACGCGCCGTGCCCGCCGACACCGCCCGGTGGCCGCGACCCTGCGACAGCGCCCGCAGCACCTCCTCCGCCTCCGACACGCTCGCCGCAAGCACCGATGCGCGAGAGGCGAAGTGCGTCCGGTGCAGCGCTGCCGTGCGCACCACGTCCGACCACCCCACCTCCCCGTGCTCTTCCAGCCATTTCGCCCACCGCCCGGCCTGCGCATTCACCGCAGCCTCGTCTCGCCCCGACAGCACCAGCGGCATCGCCGCCGGCGCCACCTCGGCCTTGACCTCGACGGGCTCGCGCCGCGCCTCGGCCGGCGCTTCTTCGAGGATGATATGCGCGTTCGTCCCGCTGATCCCGAACGACGACACGCCAGCACGACGGACCCGGCCGTTGCGCCGCCACGGACGCGCTTCTTGCAGCAATGACAGCCCGCTCCCCTCCCACGCGATGTGCGGGCTCGGCTGCTCCGCATGCAGCGTCTTCGGCAGCACCTCGCGCTGCAGCGCCAGCACCATCTTGATCACGCCCGCCACGCCCGCGGCAGGTCCCGTGTGCCCCAGGTTCGACTTCGACGAACCCAGGTACAGCGGACGCTCGGGGCTACGCTCCGGTCCAAACACCTCCGCCAGCGCTCCGGCCTCGATCGGGTCTCCAAGGCTCGTGCCTGTCCCGTGCGCCTCCATCGCGTCGATGTCCTCGGGCGACAGCCGGCACGACGACAGCGCCTGCCGGATCACCCGCTGCTGGGCAGGGCCGTTCGGCGCCGTCAGACCCTGGCTGCGACCGTCCTGGTTCACCGCCGAGCCACGGATCACCCCCAGCACACGGTCGCCGTCGCGCTGCGCGTCAGACAGCCGCTTCAGCAACAGCATCCCACAACCCTCGGCCCAGCCCGCGCCGTCCGCCTGCGCCGAGAAGCTCTTGCACCGACCGTCTCGGGCCATCCCCTTGAGGCGGCTGAACTCCACGAACAGCACGGGGGTGCTCATCACCGTCACCCCGCCGGCCAGCGCCAGGTCGCATTCGCCCTGGCGCAGCGCCGTGCACGCCAGGTGCAGCGACACCAGCGACGACGAGCACGCCGTGTCCACCGTGATCGCTGGGCCCTGAAGCCCCAGCACGTAAGCCACCCGGCCAGAGATCACGGAGCCAAGATTCCCCGTCATCTGGTACCCGTCCAGAGCATCCAGGGCGCTCCCGATCTGGCTGCCGTAATCCGAGCCGGCCGAGCCCAGGTATACCCCGGTGGCGCTCCCGCTCAGCGCCGAGGGGCGCACGCCGGCCCGCTCCAGCGCCTCCCACGCCGTCTCCAGCACCAGCCGCTGCTGGGGATCCATCGCCTGCGCCTCGCGCGGCGAGATCCCGAAAAAGCCCGCGTCGAAGAGGTCGACGCCGTGAACGAAGCCCCCCTCGCGCGCATAGCTCTTGCCCACGGCGTCCGGATCAGGAGCGTAGATACTTAGGGCGTCCCAGCGTGCAGGGAAGCGCTCGATCGCGTCCTTCCCTTCCGCCAGGAGACGCCAGTAGTCTTCCGGCGTCGCCACGCCCCCTGGCAGCCGGCACGCCATCGACACGATCGCGATGGGCTCGTCCTCCTGCCCGCGACGACGCCCCCGCGGGCGGTCCCCCGCGCTCTTCAGCTCCGAGAACGCCTGCTTCAGCAGCAGCTCCGCGACGGCCCGCGGCGTCGGGTAGTCAAAGACCAGCGTCGCCGGCAAGGACGTCTCGGTCCGGGCGGTGAGGCGGTTGCGCAGCGCCACCGCCATCAGCGAGTCGAGCCCCAGCTCCTTGAGCACCTGATCTGCTGCCACAGCCTCGCTGCGCGGCAGCCCCATCACGGTCGCGACCTCGGCCTGAACCAGCGCGACGAGCGCATTCAGGCGCTCCGCCTCCGGCAGCCTCGCGAGACGCTCACGGAGCGCCGAGGCTTCCTGGGCTCCAAACGCAGCCTTGCGCAGGCCCGGACGCAGCAGCGCCCGGAGCAGCGCAGGCAGCTCGCCGCTGGCCTCGACTCCTCTCTGCAGCCTGGCGAGATCCAGGTACGCCGGAACCAGGTTCGCTTCAGGCCGCGAGAGCGTCGCGTCCAGAAGCGACAACCCCGCGCTGAAGGACATCGGCATCAGACCAGGTTGTTTCGTGGCTCCCGGCTCGGCGGTGCTCGGTCGGGCGGTCCCCGTCGGCTCCGGCATCCACGACCCCCACGCCAGGCTCGTCGCCGCGAGCCCGCGGCTGCGGCGGTGCGCCGCGAGCGCGTCGAGGAAGCTGTTGGCCGCCGCGTAGTTGCTCTGGCCCGACGTCCCGAGCGTCCCGGACATCGAGGAGAACAACACGAACCCCGACAGATCGAGCTCCCGCGTCAGCTCGTGCAGGTGCAGCGCCCCGTCCACCTTCGGCGCGAACACCCGTGAAATGCGCTCCGGCGTCTGCGACGACAGGACGCCGTCGTCGAGCACGCCGGCCAGGTGCAGCACCGCGGTCAGCGGGCGCGCAGCCTCGATTCCGGCCAGCACCTGCGCGACCTCCTCTCGCTTCGACACGTCACACGCCGCCACCGTCACGGTCTCGGCGCCGAGCTTTTCCAGCGATTGCACGAGCTCCCGGGCCCCGGGCGCCTCCAGCCCACGGCGCGACGTCAGCACAAGGTGCCGCACTCCGTGCGCGCGCACCAGATGCTCCGCAACGGCCTGACCCAGCTCGCCTGTTCCCCCGGTCACCAGGACCGTGCCTGCCGGGTCCAGCCCGCGAGTTCGGGTGACCTCCTCCACCGCCTGCACGCGTACCAGGCGCGAGGCCAGCGCAGCGCCGCCGCGCAGCGCAAGCTCGGGCTCCGTCGCCGTCGCCAGCGCGCGCTCCAGCAGCCCGCCATCCACAGGCTCGGTCCCGACGTCGATCAGGCGCAGTTGGCGCTCGGGGTGCTCGCTTCGCGCCGTGCGAACAAGCCCCCACAGCGGCGCGTGCGCCAGGTCCTGGACACCGTCGCCCGGAGCGGCGCTGACCGCATCCCGCGTCACCCACGCCAGCTCCACCCCCTCGAGCCGGGGCTCCGACAGCCACGCTTGCAGCAGCGACAGCGCCTCTTGCGCCGCCTCGTGCGACGCCGCTACTGGCGATCGACCGGCATTTGCAGCAGTGGCATCGACCAGCACCCGCACAGGCGCGCTCGCGCCCTGCGCGAGACGTGCAAGCAGTACATCGAGGCTCGCGACCGCTTCCGCCTCCAGGATCTCGGCAAGTTGCCCTTGCCCCTCCGAGACTATGACAAGCATTGGCGGGGCCGACTCCGACGAACCGTCCACGAGACGCACAGGGCGGAAGTCCACCCGGTACAGATGCTGCGCCTCGGCACGGGTCGCCTCCCTCAGCTGCTCGGCCGTCGCCCAGCGCAGCTTCAGCTCGCCGATGCTCACCACAAGTTGCCCCACGGAGTCAGCGACGTACAGCGAAGCCATCGCCTGCTCTGCGCCGTGATCCTGGAGATCCACATGGACCCGGAGCTCGCTCGCCCCCATGGCGAGCAACACCACGTCCGACCAAGCGAACGGCAGGAGCACCGCGTTCGCTCCTGGCCTCTCGGAGAGGGCCGCAACCATCGTGTGCAGCGCGGCGTCCATCAGCGCCGGATGCACGCCGTAGTCCTCGGCGCTGTCCCCCGCGGCCTTGGGCAACACCACGCGGCCGAACAACGTCGTGCCTCGACGCCACAGCTCCACGAGCCCCTGGAAGGCCGGGCCGTAGTGGAGTCCACGCTCACGCAGCCGCTCGTAGAACCCGGAGAGATCCACCGCCTCCGCGCCGGGCACTGGCCACGTCGCGAGCTCATCGAGCTCACCAGGGATGCCGCGGGGCTCGTCCGTCAACACCCCCGTCGCGTGCTGCACCCACGGGGCGTCTTCTGGCCCCTGCTCCAGCTGGCTGTACAGCCCAAACTCACGCCGGCCCGCCGCGTCCGGCGCGCCGACCGACAGCTGCAGTCGCACGGCCACGTCCTCGGCGAGCACCAGCGGCTCGGCCAAGACCATCTCCGACAGCGCCCCGCTGCCCACCGTGCGCCCAGCCGCCAGCGCAAGCTCCAGCATCCCCGCGCCGGGGAACACCACGTTACCAAACACCTCATGGTCGCGGAGCCACGCCTGCTCGCCCAGCGACAGCCGGCCGGTGAACAGATGGCCATCGCCCTCAGCCAGCTTCGTTGCCGCTCCCAGCAGCGGATGGGCGGCCGCCTTCAGCCCCGCCGAGCTCACGTCGCTACGCGCCTTCGAGATATCCAGCCAGTAACGCTGCCGCTGAAACGCGTACGTCGGCAGCTCCACGACACGACCGCCGTGGCCCGACAGCACCCGTGCCCAGTCCACCTCGTGCCCCTGCACGTGCAGCTGCCCCAGCGTCCTGTACAGCTGCGACAACCCACCTTCGTCGCGCTGCAGGCTCCCCACCACCACCCCCTGCGCCTCCCCGCACGCCGTCGTCAGCGGCATCGCCAGCACCGGGTGCGCGCTCACCTCCACGAACACACCGTGCCCGTCCTCCAGCAGCTTCGACAGCGCTCGGTCCAGGCGCACCGTCTGCCGAAGGTTGCGGCACCAGTACTCGCCGTCCAGCGCCTCGCCCCGCGACACCTCTCCTGTCACCGTCGAGTAAAACGGCAGCTGCGTCGCCTTCGGCCTGAGCGACGACAGCTTCGCTCCTAGCTCGGGCAGCAGCGCATCCATGTGCGCGCTGTGCGACGCGTAGTCGACGTTCACCTTCCGGCAGAACACACCTCCTGCCGTCAGCTCCACCATCAGCCCGTCCACCGCCTCCACGTCACCCGACACCACCGTCGAGCTCGACGTGTTCACCGCCGCTATCGCAAGCGCCTCCCCGTACGGCGCGATGTGCTCCTGCACCTCCGACACCGGCCGCTCGACCAGCATCATCGCCCCCATCCCCGACTGCTGCCGCACCGCCTGGCTGCGCAGCGCCACTACCCGCGCTCCCTCCGCAAGCGACAGCGCCCCGCACACCACCGCCGCCGACACCTCGCCCTGGCTGTGGCCCACCACCGCCGCAGGCTCCAGCCCCAGCGACCGCCACGCCGCGGCCAGACCCACGCACATCGCGAACAGCGCGGGCTGCACCACGTCCACCCGCTCCAGCGACGGCTGCTCCTCCCCGCCATCTCCGCGCAGCACCGACAGCACAGACCAGCCCGTCCACGGCCGCAGCGCCTCATCGCACGCCCGCACCGCCTCCGCGAACGCTGCGCTCTGCTCCAGCAGCGCTCGGCCCATCCCCGGCCACTGGCTCCCCTGGCCGGGGAACACGAACACCACCTTGCCTCGCGCACGCGCCGTGCCCGCCGACACCGCCCGGTGGCCGCGACCCTGCGACAGCGCCCGCAGCGCCTCCTCCGCCTCCGACACGCTCGCCGCAAGCACCGATGCGCGTGAGGCGAAGTGCGTCCGGTGCAGCGCCGCTGTCCTCACCACGTCCGACCACTGCACCTCCCCGTGCTCTCCGAGCCACTTCGCCCAGCGCTCCGCCTGCGCCGTCACCGAGGCCTCGTCTCGACCCGACAGCACCAGCGGCAATAGCGCAGGCGCCGCCTCGGCCTCAACAGGCTCGCGCCGCGCCTCGGCCGGCGCTTCTTCGAGGATGATATGCGCGTTCGTCCCGCTGATCCCGAACGACGACACGCCAGCACGACGGACCCGGCCGTTGCGCCGCCACGGACGCGCTTCTTGCAGCAATGACAGCCCGCTCCCCTCCCACGCGATGTGCGGGCTCGGCTGCTCCGCATGCAGCGTTCGCGGCAGCACCTCGTGCTGCAGCGCCAGCACCATCTTGATCACGCCCGCCACACCCGCGGCCGCCTGCGCATGTCCCAGGTTCGACTTCGACGACCCCAGGTACAGCGGACGCTCCGGGCTACGCTTCGGGCCGAACACCTCCGCCAGCGCTCCGGCCTCGATCGGGTCTCCGAGGCTCGTACCCGTCCCATGCGCCTCCACCGCGTCGATGTCCTCGGGCGACAGCCGGCACGACGACAGCGCCTGCCGGATCACCCGCTGCTGGGCAGGGCCGTTCGGCGCCGTCAGACCCTGGCTGCGACCGTCCTGGTTCACCGCCGAGCCACGGATCACCCCCAGCACACGGTCGCCGTCGCGCTGCGCGTCAGACAGCCGCTTCAGCAACAGCATCCCACAACCCTCGGCCCAGCCCGCGCCGTCCGCCTGCGCCGAGAAGCTCTTGCACCGACCGTCTCGGGCCATCCCCTTGAGGCGGCTGAACTCCACGAACAGCACGGGGGTGCTCATCACCGTCACCCCGCCGGCCAGCGCCAGGTCGCATTCGCCCTGGCGCAGCGCCGTGCACGCCAGGTGCAGCGACACCAGCGACGACGAGCACGCCGTGTCCACCGTCATCGCTGGGCCCTGAAGCCCCAGCACGTAAGCCACCCGGCCTGAAAGCACGCTCGCCGCGCTCCCGGTCCCTCGGTACCCGTCCAGCGCGGCGAGGTCATTGCCGAGAAGAGCACCGTAGTCCGAGCCCATCGAGCCCAGGTACACTCCGGTGGAGCTCTCGCTCAGCGCCGAGGGGCGCACGCCGGCCCGCTCCAGCGCCTCCCACGCCGTCTCCAGCACCAGCCGCTGCTGGGGGTCCATCCCCTGCGCCTCATGAGGCGAGATCCCGAAGAAGCCCGCGTCGAAGACATCGATATCCCGCAGGAATCCACCCTCGCGCACGTAGCTCTTGCCCACGACGTCCGGATCGGGGTCGTAAACAGAGAACGACTCCCATCGGGACGGGAAGCCATCGATCGCGTCCTTCCCTTCCGCCAGGAGACGCCAGTAGTCTTCCGGCGTCGCCACGCCCCCTGGCAGCCGGCACGCCATCGACACGATCGCGATGGGCTGGGTGCGCGAGGCCTCGAGCTCTGCCATGCGCCGCTCGAGCAGAGCGATCGCCGCCATGGCGCGCTGGAGTCGGGTATCATCGGGCTTTGTCATCACTCACCACCCAAAATTGCGTCGAGCTTACTGTCGATGTCCTGCATGGTCAGCGGGAGCGGGACATCCTCTTCTTCTTGGCGGCTACCATTCTCGTGGTGGCCACCGTTCGTTCGGGGGAGCTTCGGCTCGGCGAGCTGGAGGAGCCGCTGGAGCACACCAGCTTGCTGCATCTGGCTCGCGGAGACCCGCTTGAGCACCCATTTCAACATGCCGTCCGGGTCCGCGGGAGGGCCGTCCTCCTGGGGGGAGAGGGCCGAGAGCAGGCGGCTGTCCAGCAGCCTCGCGATGGCCCGCGGCGTCGGGTAGTCAAAGACCAGCGTCGCCGGCAAGGACGTCTCGGTACGGGACGTGAGGCGGTTGCGCAGCGCCACCGCCATCAGCGAGTCGAGCCCCAGGTCCTTCAGCACCTGGTCTGCCTCAACACCCTCGCTGCGCGGCAGCCCGATTACCGCGGCGACCTCGGCCCGAACCAGCTCGACGAGCGAGCTCAGGCGCTCCGCCTCCGGCAGCTCCGAGAGGCGCTCGCGGAGCGCAGACGCCTCTTTCTTCGTCGCGGAGGACGCCTTGCGCAGGCCCGGGCGCAGCAGGGACCTGAACAACGCCGGCAGCTCGCCGCTGGCCTCCAGCCCCCGCTGTAGCCGCGCAACATCGAGGTGCAAAGGCACCAGGGTCGCCTCGGAGCGCAGGAGCGCGGTGTCCAGCAGCGACAGCCCTTCTCTCACGGACATCGGCACAACCCCGCTGCGCCGCATGCGCGACAGCTCTGCCTCGCCCAGGTGCGCTGTCATGCCCACGCCCGCTTGCGCCCAGAAGCCCCACGCCAGGCTCGTCGCCGCGAGCCCGCGGCTGCGGCGGTGCGCCGCGAGCGCGTCGAGGAAGCTGTTGGCCGCCGCGTAGTTGCTCTGGCCCGACGTCCCGAGCGTCCCGGCCGCCGACGAGAACAGCACGAACGCCGAGAGGTCTAGCTCCCGCGTCAGCTCGTGCAGGTGCAGCGCCCCGTCCACCTTCGGCGCGAACACCCGTGAAATGCGCTCCGGCGTCTGCGACGACAGGACGCCGTCGTCGAGCACGCCGGCCAGGTGCAGCACCGCGCTCAGCGGGTGCGCGGCCTCGATGCCGGCCAGCACCTGCGCGACCTCCTCTCGCTTCGACACGTCACACGCCGCCACCGTCACGGTCTCGGCGCCGAGATTCTCCAGCGATTGCACGAGCTCCCGGGCCCCGGGCGCCTCCAGCCCACGGCGCGACGTCAGCACAAGGTGCCGCACTCCGTGCGCGCGCACCAGATGCTCCGCAACGGCCTGACCCAGCTCGCCTGTTCCCCCGGTCACCAGGACCGTGCCCGTCGGGTCCAGCCCGCGAGCCGGCGTAAGCGTCTCCGCTGCCGCCGGCACGCGCACCAGGCGCGCGGCCAGCGCAGCGCCGCCGCGCAGCGCAAGCTCCGGCTCCGTCGCCGTCGCCAGCGCGCGCGCCAGCAGCTCGCCGTCCACAGGCTCGGTCCCGACATCGATCAAGCGCAGGCCGCGTTCTGGGTGCTCGCTTCGCGCCGTGCGAACAAGCCCCCACAGCGGTGCGTGTGCCAGGTCCTGGACACCGTCGCCCGGACCAGCGCTGACCGCATCCCGCGTCACCCACACCAGCTCCACCCCCTCGAGCCGGGGCTCCGACAGCCACGCTTGCAGCAGCGACAGCGCCTCTCGCGCCGCCTCGTGCGACGCCGCTACTGTCGATCGATCGGCATTTGCAGCAGTGGCATCGACCAGCACCCGCACAGGCCGTCGGGCACCCTGCTCGATCAGTGCGACCAGCGAGTGGAGGCCTGCAACCACCTCCGCCCCCAGAGCCTCGGCCAGTCGTCCTCCCCCCTCCGGCGCACCGAGCACCGCCAGCGAGCCCGTCTCCGCGACCGACGCCGTGAGCTCCGCAGGCTGGAAGTCCACCCGGTACAGATGCTGGACACCAGCATGGATGGCTGTCCGCATCTGCTCGGCCGTCGCCCGGCGCAGATGCAAGGCGCCGACGCTCGCCACCAGCTGGCCGGTCGGGTCAGCGACGTGCAGCGAAGTGACCTCCTGCTGTGCGCCTTGTTCCCGGAGCTCCATCCGGACACGGAGCTCGCTCGCGCCCACGGCGTACAACACCACATCCGACCAGGAGAACGGCAACAAGACGGCGCCTTGCTCTGCCATCTCCGAGAAGGCTGCGACCATCGTGTGCAGCGCGGCGTCCATCAGCGCCGGATGCACGCCGTAGTCCTCGGCGTTGTCCCCCGCGGCCTTGGGCAACGCCACCCGGCCGTAGTACGCCGCGCCTCGACGCCACAGCTCCACGAGCCCCTGGAAGGCCGGGCCGTAGTGGAGTCCACGCTCACGCAGCCGCTCGTAGAACCCGGAGAGATCCACCGCCTCCGCGCCGGGCACTGGCCACGTCGCGAGCTCATCGAGCTCACCAGGGATGCCGCGGGGCTCGTCCGTCAACACCCCCGTCGCGTGCTGCACCCACGGGGCGTCTTCTGGCCCCTGCTCCAGCTGGCTGTACAGCCCAAACTCACGCCGGCCCGCCGCGTCCGGCGCGCCGACCGACAGCTGCAGTCGCACGGCCACGTCCTCGGCGAGCACCAGCGGCTCGGCCAAGACCATCTCCGACAGCGCCCCGCTGCCCACCGTGCGCCCAGCCGCCAGCGCAAGCTCCAGCATCCCCGCGCCGGGGAACACCACGTTACCAAACACCTCATGGTCGCGGAGCCACGCCTGCTCGCCCAGCGACAGCCGGCCGGTGAACAGATGGCCATCGCCCTCAGCCAGCTTCGTTGCCGCTCCCAGCAGCGGATGGGCGGCCGCCTTCAGCCCCGCCGAGCTCACGTCGCTACGCGCCTTCGAGATATCCAGCCAGTAGCGCTGCCGCTGGAACGCGTACGTCGGCAGCTCCACGACACCACCGCCGTGGCCCGACAGCACCCGTGTCCAGTCCACCTCGTGCCCCTGCACGTGCAGCTGCCCCAGCGTCCTGTACAGCTGCGACAACCCACCTTCGTCGCGCTGCAAGCTCCCCACCACCACCCCCTGCGCCTCCGCGCACGCCGTCGTCAGCGGCATCGCCAGCACCGGGTGCGCGCTCACCTCCACGAACACGCCGTGCCCGTCCTCCAGCAGCTTCGACAGCGCTCGGTCCAGGCGCACCGTCTGCCGAAGGTTGCGGCACCAGTACTCGCCGTCCAGCGCCTCGCCTCGCGACACCTCTCCTGTCACCGTCGAGTAAAACGGCAGCTGCGTCGCCTTCGGCCTGAGCGACGACAGCTTCGCTCCTAGCTCGGGCAGCAGCGCATCCATGTGCGCGCTGTGCGACGCGTAGTCGACGTTCACCTTCCGGCAGAACACACCTCCTGCCGTCAGCTCCACCATCAGCCCGTCCACCGCCTCCACGTCACCCGACACCACCGTCGAGCTCGACGTGTTCACCGCCGCTATCGCAAGCGCCTCCCCGTACGGCGCGATGTGCTCCTGCACCTCCGACACCGGCCGCTCGACCAGCATCATCGCCCCCATCCCCGACCGCTGCCGCACCGCCTGGCTGCGCAGCGCCACTACCCGCGCTCCCTCCGCAAGCGACAGCGCCCCGCACACCACCGCCGCCGACACCTCGCCCTGGCTGTGGCCCACCACCGCCGCAGGCTCCAGCCCCAGCGACCGCCACGCCGCGGCCAGACCCACGCACATCGCGAACAGCGCGGGCTGCACCACGTCCACCCGCTCCAGCGACGGCTGCTCCTCCCCGCCATCTCCGCGCAGCACCGACAGCACAGACCAGCCCGTCCACGGCCGCAGCGCCTCATCGCACGCCTGCACCGCCTCCGCGAACGCTGCGCTCTGCTCCAGCAGCGCCCGGCCCATCCCCGGCCACTGGCTCCCTTGGCCGGGGAACACGAACACCACCTTGCCTCGCGTACGCGCCGTGCCCACGGACACCGCCCGGTGGCCGCGACCCTCTGACAGCGCCCACAGCACCTCCACCGCCTCCGACACGCTCGCCGCAAGCATCGACGCCCGCGACTCGAAGTGCGTCCGGTGCAGCGCCGCTGTCCTCGCCACGTCCGGCCACCCCACCTCCCCGTGCTCTTCCAGCCACTTCGCCCACCGCCCCGCCTGCGCATTCACCGCGGCCTCGTCTCGACCCGACAGCACCAGCGGCAATAGCGCAGCCGCCGCCTCGGCCTCGACAGGCTCGCGCCGCGCCTCGGCCGGCGCTTCTTCGAGGATGATATGCGCGTTCGTCCCGCTGATCCCGAACGACGACACGCCGGCACGACGGACCCGGCCGTTGCGCCGCCACGGACGCGCCTCTTGCAGCAATGACAGCCCGCTCCCCTCCCACGCGATGTGCGGGCTCGGCTGCTCCGCATGCAGCGTCTTCGGCAGCACCTCGTGCTGCAGCGCCAGCACCATCTTGATCACGCCCGCCACACCCGCGGCCGCCTGCGCATGTCCCAGGTTCGACTTCGACGAACCCAGGTACAGCGGACGCTCGGGGCTACGCTCCGGTCCAAACACCTCCGCCAGCGCTCCGGCCTCGATCGGGTCTCCGAGGCTCGTACCCGTCCCATGCGCCTCCACCGCGTCGATGTCCTCGGGCGACAGACCACACGACGACAGCGCCTGCCGGATCACCCGCTGCTGGGCAGGGCCGTTCGGCGCCGTCAGACCCTGGCTGCGACCGTCCTGGTTCACCGCAGAGCCACGGATCACCCCCAGCACACGGTCGCCGTCGCGCCGCGCGTCAGACAGCCGCTTCAGCAACAGCATCCCGCACCCTTCGGACCAGATGACGCCGTCAGCCTGGGCAGAGAAGCTCTTGCACCGACCGTCTCGCGCAAGCCCCCGGGCACGACTGAACTCAACGAATCCCGCGGGCGTGGTCATCACCATCACCCCGCCGGTCAGCGCCAGGTCGCATTCGCCCTGGCGCAGCGCCGTGCACGCCAGGTGCAGCGACACCAGCGACGACGAGCACGCCGTGTCCACCGTGATCGCTGGGCCCTGAAGCCCCAGCACGTAAGCCACCCGGCCTGAAAGCACGCTCGCCGCGCTCCCCGTACCCTGGTACCCGTCCAGCGCGGCGAGGTCATTGCCGAGAAGAGCACCGTAGTCCGAGCCCATCCAGCCCAGGTATACCCCGGTGGCGCTCTCGCTCAGCATCGAGGGCCGCACGCCGGCTCGCTCCAGCGCCTCCCACGCCGTCTCCAGCACCAGCCGCTGCTGGGGATCCATCGCCTGCGCCTCGCGCGGCGAGATCCCGAAGAAGCCTGCGTCGAAGACATCGATATCCCGCAGGAATCCACCCTCGCGCACGTAGCTCTTGCCCACCGCCTCCGGATCGGGGTCGTAAACAGAGAACGCGTCATAACGGGAGGGAAAGCGCTCGATGGCGTCCTTCCCTTCCGCCAGGAGACGCCAGTAGTCTTCCGGCGTCGCCACGCCCCCTGGCAACCGGCACGCCATCGATACGATCGCGATCGCCTCGTCTTCCTTCGTCCGGCGACGCGCCCGCGCTGCCGTCACCTGCTGCTTCGAGAAAGCCTGTCTCAGGAGCAGCTCTGCGACGGCGCGCGGCGTCGGGTAGTCGAACACCAGCGTCGCCGGGAGGGGGATCTCGGCTCGGGCGCTGAGCCGACTGCGCAGCTCCACCGCCATCAACGAATCTAGCCCTAGGTCCTTCAGCACCTGATCTACCGCAACGGCCTCGCTGCGCGGCAGCCCGAGCACCGCGGCCACCTCGGCCCGAACCAGCTCGACGAGCGAGCTCAGGCGCTCCGCCTCCGGCAGCTCCGAGAGGCGCTCGCGGAGCGCCGAGGCTTCCTTCCTCGTGGCGGATGACGCCTTGCGCAGCCCAGGGCGCAGCAGCGCGCGAAGCAGCGCGGGCAGCTCGCCGCTGGCCTCCAGCCCCCGCTGCATCTGCGCAAGATCGAGGTGCGCAGGCACCAGGCTCGCTTCGGGGCGCAGAAGCGCGGCGTCCAGCAGCGAAAGGCCCTCCTCGACCCGTATCGGCACAAGTCCGGCGCGCTGGATACGTGAGAGCTCCGCCTCGCCCAGGTGCGCTGTCATGCCCACACCCGCTTGCGCCCAGAAGCCCCACGCCAGGCTCGTCGCCGCGAGCCCGCGGCTGCGGCGATGCGCCGCGAACGCGTCGAGGAAGCTGTTGGCCGCCGCGTAGTTGCTCTGGCCCGCCGTCCCGAGCGTCCCGGACATCGAGGAGAACAGCACGAAGGCCGAGAGATCGAGATCCTCTGTCAGCTCGTGCAGGTGCAGCGCCCCGTTCACCTTCGGCGCCAGCACCCGCGAGAGACGCTCGGGCGTCTGCGCGGTGATGACGCCATCGTCGAGCACGCCGGCCAGGTGCAGCACCGCGGTCAGCGGATGTGCGGCCTCGATGCCGGCCAGCACGCGCGCGACCTCCTCCCGCTTCGACACGTCACACGCCGCCACCGTCACGGTCTCGGCGCCGAGCTTCTCCAGCGCCTGCACGAAGCCTGGGGCCCCGGGCGCCTCCAGCCCACGGCGCGACGTCAGCACGAGGTGCCGCACCCCGTGTGCGCGCACCAGATGCTCCGCGACGGCCTGACCCAGCTCGCCTGTTCCTCCGGTCACCAGGACCGTGCCCGTCGGGTCCAGCCCGCGCGCCGGCGTGAGCCCTTCCGCTGCCGCCGGCACGCGCACCAGGCGCGCCGCCATCGCCGCGCCGCCACGCAGCGCAAGCTCCGGCTCCGTCGCCGTCGCCAGCGCGCGCGCCAGCAGCCCGCCGTCCAGAGGCTCGGTCCCAACGTCGATCAGGCGCAGCCGGCGCTCGGGGTGCTCGCTTCGCGCCGTGCGAACAAGCCCCCACAGCGGCGCGTGCGCCAGGTCCTGGACACCGTCGCCCGGAGCGGCGCTGACCGCATCTCGCGTCACCCACACCAGCTCCACCCCCTCGAGCCGGGGCTCCGACAGCCACGCTTGCAGCAGCGACAGCGCCTGTCCCGTCGCCTCGTGCGACGATATCACCATGTCCGAGCGCTGTGAGCTGCCAGCCGTCATGTCGACCAGCACCCGCTCAGGCAATCGGGTTCCCTGCTCGATCCACGCGAGCAATGCATCGAGGCCTGCGATCGCCTCCACACCCAGCGCTTCGCCCAGTCGCCCTCGCCCCTCAGGCGCACGGAGCACCACCAGCGAGTCCACCTTCGAGCCCGCCTCCACGAGGCTCACGGGCTGGAAGTCCACCCGGTACAGGTGCTGCGCCTCGGCATGCGTCGCTGCCCGCAGCTGCTCGGCCGTCGCCCGGCGCAGATGCAGGGCACCGACGCTCACCACCGGCTGGCCGGCGGCATCTGTAACGCGCAGCGAGGCGGCTGCCTGTGCCGAGTCTCTGCCTCCTGCGAGCTCCAGCCTCACCCGGAGCTCGCTCGCCCCCGTGGCGTGCAACGCCACGTCCGACCACGAGAAAGGCAGCAGCACGTCGTCCGGCGCTGATACCTCCGCAAACGCTGCGACCATCGTATGCAGCGCGGCGTCCATCAGCGCCGGATGCACCCCGTAGTCCTCGGCGCTGTCAGTCGCGTCTTTGGGCAACACCACCCGGCCGAAGAAGGTCGCGTCTCGACGCGACAGCTCCACGAGCCCCTGGAAGGCCGGGCCGTAGCGGAGTCCACGCTCATGCAGCCGCTCGTAGAACCCGGAGAGGTCCACCGCCTCGGCGCCGGGCACTGGCCACGTCGTCAGCTCATCGAGCTCGCCGGAGGTGGCGAGGGTCTCGTCGGTCAACACGCCCGTCGCGTGCTGCACCCAGGGGGCATCTCCCGGTCCCTGCTCCGGCTGGCTGTACAGCCCAAACGCACGCCGCCCCGCGGCGTCGGGCGCCCCGACCGAGAGCTGCAGCCGCACGGCCACGTCCTCCGCGAGCATCAGCGGCTCGGAGATCGTGAGCTCCGACAGCGCCCCGCTGCCCACCGTGCGCCCAGCCGCCAGCGCGAGGTCCAGCATCCCCGTGCCCGGGAAGACCACCTCGCCAAACACCGCATGGTCGCGAAGCCACGGCTGCTCGCCCAGCGACAGCCGGCCTGTGAACAGATGGCCGTCGCCGTCGGCCAGCTTCGTTGCCGCTCCGAGCAGCGGATGCCCCGACTCCCTCAAGCCCGCCGAGCCCACGTCGGTACGCGCCTTCGGCGCTTCCAGCCAGTAGCGCTGCCGCTGGAATGCGTACGTCGGCAGCTCCACGGGCCGGCCGCCACGGCCCGACAGCACCCGGGCCCAGTCCACCTCGTGCCCCTGCACGTGCACTGTCGCCACCGCCGTCGCCAGCGCGCGCTCTTCCTCCTGCTCTCGCCGCAGGCTCGTCACAAACGTCGCCTCGGCTCCCTCCGGCAGGCACCCCGCCCCCAGCGCGCACAGCACGCCATCCGGCCCGCACTCGACGTATGTGCTCACCCCCGCCGCCGCAAGCGTGCGCATCCCGTCCAGGAAGCGCACCGCCTCGCGCACCTGCCTCACCCAGTACTCGGCCGACATCAGCGCTTCTTCGCCGCCGAGCTCGCCCGTCACGCCGCTCACCACCGCCAGCTGCGGCCGCGCGTACGTGCACTCCCGCGCCACCTTCCCGAACTCCTCCAGCATCCCGTCCATGTGCGCGCTGTGGAACGCGTGCGACACACGCAGACGCCGCGTGCGCCGGCCCTGCGCCTCCAGCCGCCGCGCCACCGCGAGCACCGCCGCTTCGTCCCCGCTCAGCACCGTCTGCATCGGCGCGTTCAGCCCGGCGATGCTCAGTCGCCCCTGCGCCCCGACCTCCGACAGCGCCCGCTGCACCTCCGGCTCCGAGGCCTCCACCGACACCATCGCTCCCCCGGCCTCGCACCCCTGCATCAGCCGACCTCGGGCGCACACTAGCTTCGCTGCGTCCGCAAGGCTCAGCACACCCGCCACGTGCGCAGCGCTCAGCTCTCCTATCGAGTGCCCCAGCAGCGCAGCGGGCTTCAGCCCCCACGACTCCCACTGACGGTACAGCGCCACTTCCAGCGCAAACAGCCCGGGCTGCGTGTACTCCGTCCGCTCCAGCTGCGCTCCTTCCTCGCTGCCCGCGGCCCCGAACACCACCTCTCTCAACCCACGGTCGAGATGCGCGTCCAGCGCCTCGCACACCTCGTCGAACGCCGCACGGAACACGGGGTACACTTCGTAAAGACTATTCCCCATCCCGAGCCGCTGGCTGCCCTGCCCCGTGAACAGCACCGCAAGCTTCCCGCCTCGCTTCGCCGTCCCGCTCACCACCGCCGCATCCGGCCGCCCCGACGACAGCGCGCGAAGACCCTCCACAGCTCCCGCAGCGCTCGCCGCAAGCACCGACGCCCGCGACTCGAAGTGCGTCCGGTGCAGCGCCGCCGTGCGCACCACGTCCGGCCACCCCACCTCCCCGTGCTCTTCCAGCCACTTCGCCCACCGCCCCGCCTGCGCATTCACCGCGGCCTCGTCTCGACCCGACAGCACCAGCGGCAATAGCGCAGGCGCCGCCTCGGCCTCGACAGGCTCGCGCCGCGCCTCGGCCGGCGCTTCTTCGAGGATGATATGCGCGTTCGTCCCGCTGATCCCGAACGACGACACGCCGGCACGGCGCGGGGGGCCCTCTGCGCGCCGAGGCCAGGGGGTCAGGCGATCGACCACCTGCACCGGCAGGTTCTCCCACGGGATGCGGGGATTGCGCGGCGAGCTGTGCAGCGTCGCCGGCAGCGACTCGTAACGGAACGCCGCCAGGATCTTGCACACCCCTGCGATGCCCGCGGCGGACTCGAGATGACCGATATTGCTCTTGACCGCGCCCAGCTGCAGCGGACGAGCCATATCCCGACCTTGCCCGTACACCGCGCCGAGCGCCTGCACCTCGATCGGGTCGCCCAGCGACGTGCCCGTACCGTGGCACTCCACCACATCGATGCTCGCCGGCTCCAGCCCCGCGTTCCGCAGCGCCGCGCGCACCACCTTCTGCTGCGCCGTGCCGTTCGGCGCCGTGATCCCGCTGCTCGCGCCGTCCTGATTGACCGCCGTGCCGCGCACCACACCCAGCACCCGCTTCCCCTGCTGCTGCGCCTCGGACAGCCGCATCAGCACCAGCACCCCGACTCCCTCGCCACGGCCATAACCGTCCGCCGCCTGCGAGAACGCCTTGCACCGCCCGTCCGGCGACAACGCGCGCGTGCGCGACAGCAGCACAAACCCCGCCGGGTTCGCCAGCACCTGCACACCTGCCGCCAGCGCCACCTCGCAATCGCCCCGGCGCAGCGCGTCGCACGCCAGGTGCAGCGCTACCAGCGACGAGCTGCAGGCCGTGTCGGTCGACACCGCAGGGCCTTGCAGCCCGAGGTGGTAGGCCACCCGTCCCGCAGCAAAGCTCAGCGCCGTCCCTGTCAGCGCATACGCATCTTCGTTCGCGCTCTTTCCTCGGTAGCTCGCGTATTCGCTCGGCGCCACGCCCACGAACACTCCCGTGTCCGAGCCCTTCAGGTGCTCTGGACGCACCCCCGCGTCCTCCAGGGCGCTCCACGCCGTCTCCAGCAGCAGCCGGTGCTGCGGATCCATCGGCTCCGCCTCCCGCGGACTTATCCCGAAGAACCCAGGGTCGAACGACGCCACGTCGTCGAGCAGCGACGCGTTCCGCACGTACGTCTTGCCCTTCGCGTCGGGGTCAGGATCGTACAGCGCCTCGACGTCGAATCGTTGGGCCGGGATCGGCCGCAGCGTATCCCGCTCTTCGACCAGCACCTGCCAGAAGCTCTCCAGGTCGCTCGCTCCGCCAGGCATGCGCAGCCCCACGCCCACGATCGCTATCGGCGTGCTCCACCCCTCTTCCCGGCTCACCTCGCGCACCGCCGGCTCCGGTCGCGGCTGAGGTGTGAGCTGCTCCAGCAGCCAGCGCGCCACTTCGCTCTGCGTCGGGTGATCGAAGCTCAGCGTGCTCGGTACCGTCATGCCCGTGCGCTTCTGCAGCCGCTTCGACAGCTCCACCGCCATCAGCGAATCCAGCCCGAGGTCCAGAAAGCCACGGTCCGGGTCAAGCCGGCTCGGGTCCGTCATGCCCAGTACCGCGGCCGTCTCGCTCGCCACCAGCTGACGTACCCGCTCGCGCCGCTCGGCCTCGCTCAGGCCCAGCAAGGTGTCTCTCAGCGCGGTCCCGCCTGCGGCCGGCTGCGGGCCGCGGCTCTCCTGCGCCCGCCGGGCCTCCTCGATCCCGTCCAGGAGCGGCCTCGGCCTCGCCGCGCTGAACGACGGCGCGAAGCGCGACCAGTCCACGTCGGCGATCGCCACCGACGTGCGCCCCAGCCGCAGCGCCATCTCCAGCCCGGCGAGCGCCTTGTCGGGCGACATCACCGCGACCCCGCGGATCCGCAGCTGCGACTCGAGCTCGCTGGTCACCATCCCTTCTCCCGCCCAGGGGCCCCAGTGCAACACCGTCGCAGCCTGCCCTCGCGCGCGCCGGTACCGCGCGAGCGCGTCCAGCCCTGCGTTCGCTGCGCCGTACCCAGCCTGCGCCCCGGAGCCCCACAGCCCGGCGATGCTGCCATAGAGCACGAATGCATCCAGCTCCCGCTTCCCCAGCAGCTGATGCAGGTGCCACGCCCCCTTCACCTTCGCCGCGAGCTCCTGCTCGAGCTGCTCAGGCTCGAGCTCTCGCAGCGGAACACGGCGGCCTATGCCCGCGAGGTGCGCCACCGCCCTCAGCGGCGCTTCATCCTGCTCCAGCTCCGCGAGCAGCGCCGCGAGCTGCGCGCGCTCCGACACGTCACACGCCGCCAGCGTCACCCGAATGCCCCGCGCCACAAGCTCGTCCCGCAGCTCGCTCGCCCCGGGCGCCGACGCGCCGCGGCGCGACGCCAGCACAAGGTGCTCTGCGCCACGCCCGGCCAGCCAGCGGGCAAGATGACCTCCGAGCCCGCCCACGCCGCCCGTGATGAGCACCGTGCCGCGCGGCTTCCAGCCCTCGCCGTCGCCCTCGCCGCGCACACGCACAATGCGCCTCACGAGGCGCCCGCCGCGCCGCACCGCCACCTGATCTTCGTTGTCGTCGGACACAAGCGTGGTCAAGACGTGCTGCATCACGCCCGCGTCCAGCTCCGCCGGCACGTCCAGCAGCCCGCCCCAGCGCTCGGGGTGCTCCAGCCCCAACGCCCGTCCCAGTCCCCACGTCAGCGCCTGCAACGGGTGCACCACCGCTTCGCTTGGCTCGGTGCTGACCGCTCCCTGCGTGAGCAACCACAGCCGCGCGCCGATTCCGGCGTCGCCGAGCGCCTGCACCACCGCCAGCGTCTGGTACAGGCTGCGGGGCGCCTGCCCTTGCTCCAGCGCGCCTTCCTCGCCTGAGGCCGTGAGCGCGATGACGCCACGCAGCTCGCCCTCCTCCTTTCTCAGGCGCGCTTGCTCTCTCAGCCACGCTGCGAGCTGCGCTCGCTCCACGGCCGCGATGTGCACGATCACCTCGGCCCCCGCGGCGCCGAGCGCACCACGCACCACCTCCGCAAGCTCTCCGGCAAGCGGAGGTGACACCACGAGCCAGGTGCCCCTTACATCCGGACTACCCGTCACACGCCTCGGATGGTTTTGCCACGCTTCCTCATACAGCCAGCTCGCCGCCGCCGCTTCTGCCTGCTTTCTCTGGCGCCACGCCGCGAGGTACGGCAGCAGCGGCCCGACGCTGGCGCGCACGTCGTCAGGCAGCTCCAGCAGCTCCGCAACGCCATCTCCCTCGCCCTCCAGCGCCGCATTCCACAGCGCCTGCTCCGCGCTGGAGACATTCACCTCGGTCGCCGTGCTCTTCGGCGCTTCCAGCCAGTAGCGCTGCCGCTGGAACGCGTACGTCGGCAGCTCCACGGGCCGGCCGCCACGGCCCGACAGCACCCGGGCCCAGTCCACCTCGTGCCCCTGCACGTGCACTGTCGCCACCGCCGTCGCCAGCGCGCGCTCTTCCTCCTGCTCTCGCCGCAGGCTCGCCACAAACGTCGCCTCGGCTCCCTCCGGCAGGCACCCCGCCCCCAGCGCGCACAGCACGCCATCCGGCCCGCACTCGACGTATGTGCTCACCCCCGCCGCCGCAAGCGTGCGCATCCCGTCCAGGAAGCGCACCGCCTCGCGCACCTGCCTCACCCAGTACTCGGCCGACATCAGCGCTTCTTCGCCGCCGAGCTCGCCCGTCACGCCGCTCACCACCGCCAGCCGTGGCCGCGCGTACGTGCACTCCCGCGCCACCTTCCCGAACTCCTCCAGCATCCCGTCCATGTGCGCGCTGTGGAACGCGTGCGACACACGCAGACGCCGCGTGCGCCGGCCCTGCGCCTCCAGCCGCCGCGCCACCGCGAGCACCGCCGCTTCGTCCCCGCTCAGCACCGTCTGCATCGGCGCGTTCAGCCCGGCGATGCTCAGTCGCCCCTGCGCCCCGACCTCCGACAGCGCCCGCTGCACCTCCGGCTCCGAGGCCTCCACCGACACCATCGCTCCCCCGGCCTCGCACCCTTGCATCAGCCGACCTCGGGCGCACACTAGCTTCGCTGCGTCCGCAAGGCTCAGCACACCCGCCACGTGCGCAGCGCTCAGCTCTCCTATCGAGTGCCCCAGCAGCGCAGCGGGCTTCAGCCCCCACGACTCCCACTGACGGTACAGCGCCACTTCCACCGCAAACAGCGCGGGCTGCGTGTACTCCGTCCGCTCCAGCTGCGCTCCTTCCTCGCTGCCCGCGGCCGCGAACACCACCTCTCTCAACCCACGGTCGAGATGCGCGTCCAGCGCCTCGCACACCTCGTCGAACGCCGCACGGAACACGGGGTACACTTCGTAAAGCCTATTCCCCATCCCGAGCCGCTGGCTGCCCTGCCCCGTGAACAGCACCGCAAGCTTCCCGCCTCGCTTCGCCGTCCCGCTCACCACCGCCGCATCCGGCCGCCCCGACGACAGCGCGCGAAGACCCTCCACAGCTCCCGCAGCGCTCGCCGCAAGCACCGACGCCCGCGACTCGAAGTGCGTCCGGTGCAGCGCCGCCGTGCGCACCACGTCCGGCCACCCCACCTCCCCGTGCTCTTCCAGCCACTTCGCCCACCGCCCCGCCTGCGCATTCACCGCGGCCTCGTCTCGACCCGACAGCACCAGCGGCAATAGCGCAGGCGCCGCCTCGGCCTCGACAGGCTCGCGCCGCGCCTCGGCCGGCGCTTCTTCGAGGATGATATGCGCGTTCGTCCCGCTGATCCCGAACGACGACACGCCGGCACGACGGACCCGGCCGTTGCGCCGCCACGGACGCGCCTCTTGCAGCAGCGACAGCCCGCTTCCTTCCCACCCAATGTGCGGGCTCGGCTGCTCCGCGTGCAGCGTCTTCGGCAGCACCTCGTGCTGCATCGACAGCACCATCTTGATCACGCCCGCCACGCCCGCCGCCGCCTGCGCATGTCCGAGGTTCGACTTCGACGATCCCAGGTACAGCGGACGCTCGGGGCTACGCTCCGGTCCAAACACCTCCGCCAGCGCTCCGGCCTCGATCGGGTCTCCAAGGCTCGTGCCCGTACCGTGCGCCTCCACCGCGTCGATGTCCTCGGGCGACAGACCACACGACGACAGCGCCTGCCGGATCACCCGCTGCTGGGCAGGGCCGTTCGGCGCCGTCAGACCCTGGCTGCGACCGTCCTGGTTCACCGCAGAGCCACGGATCACCCCCAGCACACGGTCGCCGTCGCGCTGCGCGTCAGACAGCCGCTTCAACAACAGCATCCCGCAACCCTCGGCCCAGCCCGCGCCGTCCGCCTGCGCCGAGAAGCTCTTGCACCGACCGTCGCGGGACATCCCCTTGAGACGGCTGAACTCCACGAACAGCGCGGGGGTGCTCATCACCGTCACCCCGCCGGCCAGCGCCAGGTCGCATTCGCCCTGGCGCAGCGCCGTGCACGCCAGGTGCAGCGACACCAGCGACGACGAGCACGCCGTGTCCACCGTCATCGCTGGGCCCTGCAGCCCCAGCGCGTAGGCCACCCGGCCCGAGAGGATGCTCGCCGCGCTCCCGATGCCCCGGTACCCGTCCAGCTCCTTCAGATCGACAGTATGAAGAGCACCGTAGTCCGAGCCCATCGAACCCAGGTACACTCCGGTGGCGCTCCCGCTCAGCGCCGACGGGCGCACGCCGGCACGCTCCAATGCCTCCCACGCCGTCTCCAGCACCAGCCGATGCTGGGGATCCATCGACTGCGCCTCGCGCGGCGATATCCCGAAGAAGTTCGCGTCGAACAGGTCGATGTCCCGAACAAACCCACCTTCGCGCGCGTAGCTCTTGCCTGCGGCCTCCGGATCAGGGTCGTAGACCTCGAACCCGTCCCAGCGCGCTGGGAGGCCTTCGATCGCGTCCTTCCCCTCGGCCAAGAGACGCCAGTAGTCGTCCGGCGTCGCAACGCCTCCCGGCAGCCGGCACGCCATCGACACGATCGCGATCGGCTCGTCTTTCCCTGCACGACGACGCACCCGCGCCCGCGCTTCCTTCACCTGCAGCCCCGAGAACGCCTGCTTCAGCAGCAGCTCTGCGATCGCCCGCGGCGTCGGGTAGTCAAAGACCAGCGTCGCCGGCAAGGACGTCTCGGTACGGGACGTGAGGCGGTTGCGCAGCGCCACCGCCATCAGCGAGTCGAGCCCCAGCTCCTTGAGCACCTGATCCGCTGCCACAGCCTCGCCGCGCTGAAGCCCTGTCACGGCCGCAACCTCGCCCCGCACCAGCTCGACGAGCGCATTCAGCCGCTCCGCCTCCGGCAGCGCCGAGAGGCGCTCGCGCAGCGCCGAGGCGTCTCGCCTCGTTGCCGAGGACGCCTTGCGCAAGCTCGGGCGCAACAGCGCACGAAACAGCGCCGGCAGCTCGCCGCTGGACTCCAGCCCACGCTGCAGCTGCGCGAGATCCAGGTGCACTGGGACCAGGCTCGCTTCAGGGCGTGAGAGCGCGGCGTCCAGCAGAGCGAGGCCCTCTTCCACCGGCATCGGCACGAACCCGTTGCGCCTCATGCGCGACAGCTCGGCCTCGCCCAGGTGCGCTGTCATCCCCACGCCCGCCTGTGTCCAGAAGCCCCACGCCAGGCTCGTCGCCGCGAGCCCGCCGCCGCGCCGGTGCGCCGCGAGCGCGTCAAGGAACGTGTTCGCCGCCGCGTAGTTGCTCTGGCCCGCCGTGCCAAACGTGCCGGCCGCCGACGAGAACAGCACGAACGCCGCGAGATCCAGCTCCCGCGTCAGCTCGTGCAGGTGCAGCGCCCCGTCCACCTTCGGCGCCAGCACCCGCGAGAGGCGCTCGGCCGTCTGGGCGGTGAGCACGCCGTCGTCGAGCACGCCGGCCAGGTGCAGCACCGCGCTCAGCGGACGCGCCGCGTCGATGCCGGCCAGCACACGCGCGACCTCCTCCCGCTTCGACACGTCGCACGCAGCCACCGTCACCGTCTCGGCGCCGAGCTCCTCGAGTGACTGCACGAGCTCGCGGGCCCCGGGCGCCTCCAGCCCGCGACGCGACGTCAGCACAAGGTGCCTCACCCCGTGCGCGCGCACCAGGTGCGCCGCGATCGCCTGACCCAGCTCCCCTGTCCCGCCGGTCACCAGCACCGTGCCCGCAGGGTCCAGCCCGCGGGCTCCTCGGGTGAGCTCTTCCGCTGCCGCCTGCGCGCGCACCAGGCGCGCGGCCAGCGCAGCGCCCCCGCGCAGCGCAAGCTCCGGCTCCGCCGCCGTCGCCAGCGCCCGCGCCAGCAGCCCAGCGTCCACGGGCTCGGTCCCCACATCGATCAAGCGCAGCCGGCGCTCGGGGTGCTCGCTGCGCGCCGCGCGAACAAGCCCCCACAGCGGCGCGCGCGCCAGATCCTGGACGGCGTCGTCCGGCGCCGCGCCCACCGCGCCCCGCGTCACCCACACCAGCTCGACAGCGTCGAGCCGCGGCTCCGACAGCCACGCTTGCAGCAGCGACAGCGCCTGCCTCGTCGCCTCGTGGGACAACGACGCCACTCCCGACTGACTCTGTCCTAGAGCTGTCGTGTCGACCGCCACCCGCGCAGGCGCGCTTGCGCCCTGCTCGAGGCGCGCAACCAATGCTTCGAGATCGGCAATCGCCTCCGCCCTCAGGGCTTCGGCCAGCCTCCCTCGTCCATCCGCTGCACCGACGACCACCAGCGAGCCCGCCTCCAGGGGGGCTGCCGCGAGCTCCACAGGCTGGAAGCTCACCTGATACATATGTTGGCCACCAGCGTGAACGGCGGTCCGCAGCTGCTCGGCCGTCGCCCGGCGCAGATGTAGAGCGCCGATGCTCGCCACGGCCTGCCCCGTGGAGTCTGCGACTTGCAGCGAAGCGGTGTCCTGGTGTGCGCCTCCGTCCTGGAGCTCCACCCGGACCCGAAGCTCGCTCGCCCCCGTCGCGTGCAGCGCCACGTCCGACCAGGCAAACGGCACGAGCACCTCGTTCGCCCCTGGGCTCTCGGAGAAGGCCGCGACCATCGTGTGGAGCGCGGCGTCCATCAACGCCGGGTGCACGCCATACGCCTCCGCCCTGTCCTTCTCGGTCCCCGGCAGCACCACCCGACCGAAGTAGGTTGTGCCTTGGCGCGACAGCTCCACGAGCCCTTGAAACGCCGGGCCGTAGTGGAGCCCGCGCTCACGCAGCCGCTCGTAAAGCCCGGACAGGTCCACCTCCTCCGCGCCCGGCACAGGCCACGTCGACAGCTCGTCGAGCTCGCCAGGAGCGCCGGGGGGCTCGTCCGTCAACACCCCCGTCGCGTGCTGCACCCACGGCGCGTCCTCCGGGGCGTGCTCAGGCTGGCTGTACAGCCCCACCTCGCGCCGGCCCGCCGCGTCCGGCGCTCCGATCATCACCTGCAGCCGCGCCGCGCCCTCGGCCAGCACCAGCGGCTCGGCGAGCGTGAGGTCCGACAGCGACCGGCTGCCCACCGCGCGCCCCGCCGCCAGCACCAGCTCCAGCATCCCCGTGCCCGGAAGCACCACCTGGCCAAACACCTCATGATCCCGAAGCCACGGATGCTCCGCCAGCGACAGCCGCCCTGTGAACAGGTGCCCCTCGCCGTCGGCGAGCCTCGTCGCGGCGCCGAGCAGCGGGTGTGCTGCTGCCTTGAGCCCCGCCGAGCTCACGTCGCTACGCGCCTTCGAGATATCCAGCCAGTAACGCTGCCGCTGAAACGCGTACGTCGGCAGCTCCACGGCACGACCGCCGTGGCCCGAAAGCACCCGTGTCCAGTCCACCTCGTGCCCCTGCACGTGCAGCTGCCCCAGCGTCCTGTACAGCTGCGACAACCCACCTTCGTCGCGCTGCAGGCTCCCCACCACCACCCCCTGCGCCTCCGCGCACGCCGTCGTCAGCGGCATCGCCAGCACCGGGTGCGCGCTCACCTCCACGAACACGCCGTGCCCGTCCTCCAGCAGCTTCGACAGCGCTCGGTCCAGGCGCACCGTCTGCCGAAGGTTGCGGCACCAGTACTCGCCGTCCAGCGCCTCGCCCCGCGACACCTCTCCTGTCACCGTCGAGTAAAACGGCAGCTGCGTCGCCTTCGGCCTGAGCGACGACAGCTTCGCTCCTAGCTCGGGCAGCAGCGCATCCATGTGCGCGCTGTGCGACGCGTAGTCGACGTTCACCTTCCGGCAGAACACACCTTCTGCCGTCAGCTCCACCATCAGCCCGTCCACCGCCTCCACGTCACCCGACACCACCGTCGAGCTCGACGTGTTCACCGCCGCTATCGCAAGCGCCTCCCCGTACGGCGCGATGCGCTCCTGCACCTCCGACACCGGCCGCTCGACCAGCATCATCGCCCCCATCCCCGACTGCTGCCGCACCGCCTGGCTGCGCAGCGCCACTACCCGCGCTCCCTCCGCAAGCGACAGCGCTCCGCACACCACCGCCGCCGACACCTCGCCCTGGCTGTGGCCCACCACCGCCGCAGGCTCCAGCCCCAGCGACCGCCACGCCGCGGCCAGACCCACGCACATCGCGAACAGCGCGGGCTGCACCACGTCCACCCGCTCCAGCGACGGCTGCTCCTCCCCGCCATCTCCGCGCAGCACCGACAGCACAGACCAGCCCGTCCACGGCCGCAGCGCCTCGTCGCATGCCTGCACCGCCTCCGCGAACGCCGCGCTCTGCTCCAGCAGCGCCCGGCCCATCCCCGGCCACTGGCTCCCTTGGCCGGGGAACACGAACACCACCTTGCCTCGCGCACGTGCCGTGCCCGCCGACACCGCCCGGTGGCCGCGACCCTGCGACAGCGCCCGCAGCGCCTCCTCCGCCTCCGACACGCTCGACGCCTGCACCGATGCGCGCGTGGCGAAGTGCGTTCGGTGCAGCGCCGCCGTGCGCACCACGTCCGACCACCCCACCTCCGCGTGCTCTTCCAGCCACTTCGCCCAGCGCTCCGCCTGCGCCCCCACCGAGGCCTCGTCTCGCCCCGACAGCAACAGCGGCATCGCAACACCCTCCGCCGCCAACGGCTCGCGCACTGCCTCCACCGGCTCGCGCGCCGCCTCCACCGGCGCCTCTTCGAGGATGACATGCGCGTTCGTCCCGCTGATCCCGAACGACGACACGCCCGCGCGCCGCGCCCGGCCGTTGCGCCGCCACGGACGCGCCTCTTGCAGCAACGACAGCCCGCTCCCCTCCCACCCAATGTGCGGGCTCGGCTGCTCCGCGTGCAGCGTCCGCGGCAGCACCTCGTGCTGCATCGACAGCACCATCTTGATCACACCGGCTACGCCAGCCGCAGGCCCCGCGTGTCCCAGGTTCGACTTCGACGAGCCCAGGTACAGCGGCCGCTCGGCCTTGCGCCCAGGCCCGAACACCTCCGCGAGCGCTCCGGCCTCGATCGGGTCGCCCAGGTTCGTGCCCGTCCCATGCGCCTCCACCGCGTCGATGTCCTCGGGCGACAGCCGGCACGACGAGAGCGCCTGTTGGATCACCCGCTGCTGGGCAGGGCCGTTCGGCGCCGTCAGGCCCTGGCTGCGACCGTCCTGGTTCACCGCTGACCCACGGATCACCGCCAGCACACGGTCACCGTCGCGCCGCGCGTCCGACAGCCGCTTCAGCACCAGCATCCCGCACCCCTCGGACCAGATGACGCCGTCAGCTCGCGCAGAGAAGCTCTTGCAACGACCGTCCCGTGCAAGGGCCTTGAGGCGGCTGAACTCCACGAATCCCGCGGGTGTGGTCATCACCATCACCCCGCCGGTCAAGGCCAGATCGCACTCGCCCTGACGCAGGGCCGTGCACGCCAGGTGCAGCGACACCAGCGACGACGAGCACGCCGTGTCCACCGTGATCGCTGGGCCCTGCAGCCCGAGCACGTACGCCACACGGCCTGAGAGCACGCTCGCCGCGCTCCCGGTGCCCCGGTACCCGTCCAACGCCGCCAGGTCGCTGCCGTAAAGAGCACCGTAGTCCGAGCCCATCGAGCCCAGGTACACCCCGGTGGCGCTCTCGCTCAGCGCCGACGGGCGCACGCCAGCCCGCTCCAGTGCCTCCCACGCCGTCTCCAGCACCAGCCGCTGCTGGGGATCCATCGCCTGCGCCTCTCGGGGCGATATCCCGAAGAAACCCGCATCGAACAGGTCGATGTCCCGCAGGAATCCACCCTCGCGCACGTAGCTCTTGCCCACCGCCTCCGGATCGGGGTCGTAAATCGAAGGTGCATCCCAGCGCGCAGGGAAGGCCTCGATCGCATCTCTCCCCTCCTCCAGGAGACGCCAGTAGTCTTCCGGCGTAGCGACGCCCCCCGGCAGCCGGCACGCCATCGATACGATGGCGATGGGCCCTGAACGGAGATCCGAGTGGCTGGTCTGCAGCCTCTGCAACTCTTTCAATGCACGGGTCAACGCCTCACGAAGCGTAGGAGAGGCGGCGCTGCTATTCATGGAGATCCTCTGAGTTCGAAATCATTTGCAAGGCTTGCAAGGCCAGCTGCTCGTCGGCGAGATCTTCGAAATCGGAAATGGGAACCGGAACCTCGACGGATGTTTCGGACGGCCCCCGCAGCTCCAAGAGCTTGGGGAGGAGGCCTGAACGACGCACGAGACTGACGGAGAGGCTGAGCATGAACGCGCGAATTTCCTCGTCGGACATGGAGTCCGCTGTACGCAGCAGATTCCGGCGCTCACCGTTTCCGAACTTTGACAGGAGGAACTTCGCGATGTGCGTGGCAGATGGATGGTCGAAAAGCAAAGTGGCAGGCAAGTTGCTTCCGACCAGCAAGGAGAGCCGATTGCGGACTTCGACGGCCATGAGCGAATCCATTCCGAGCTCCCTCAAGGGCTGGGCCGTAGGAATCGCGTCACCGCGCTGAAGCCCGAGCACCGCGGCGACCTCGGCCCGCACAAGGTCGATGAGCGAGCTCAGGCGCTCCGCCTCCGGCAGCGCCGAGAGGCGCTCGCGGAGCGTCGACGCCTCCTTCCTCGCGGCAGAGGACGCCTTGCGCAGCCCGGGGCGCACCAGCGCGCGAAGCAGCGCCGGCAGCTCGCCGCTGGACTCCAGCCCACGCTGCAGCTGCGCGAGATCCAGGTGCACTGGGACCAGGCTCGCTTCGGAGCGCAAAAGCGCGGCGTCCAGCAGAGCGAGGCCCTCGTCGACCGATATCGGCACGAGCCCTGCGCGCCTGATGCGCGACAGCTCGGCCTCGCCCAGGTGCGCTGTCATCCCCACGCCCGCTTGCGCCCACAACCCCCACGCCAGGCTCGTCGCCGCGAGCCCGCGGCCGCGCCGGTGCGCCGCGAGCGCGTCGAGGAACGTGTTCGCCGCCGCGTAGTTGCTCTGGCCCGCCGTGCCAAACGTACCGGCCACCGACGAGAACAGCACGAACGCCGCGAGATCCAGCTCCCGCGTCAGCTCGTGCAGGTGCAGCGCCCCGTCCACCTTCGGCGCCAGCACCCGCGAGAGGCGCTCGGCCGTCTGGCCGGCGAGCACGCCATCGTCGAGCGCGCCGGCCAGGTGCAGCACCGCGCTCAGCGGGCGCGCCGCGTCGATGCCGGCCAGCACACGCGCGACCTCCTCCCGCTTCGACACGTCGCACGCGGCCACCGTCACCGTCTCGGCGCCGAGCTCCGCGAGCGATTGCACAAGCTCGCGGGCCCCGGGCGCCTCCAGCCCGCGCCGCGACGTCAGCACAAGGTGCCTCACCCCGTGCGCGCGCACCAGGTGCGCCGCGACCGCCTGACCCAGCTCCCCTGTCCCGCCGGTCACCAGCACCGTGCCCGCAGGGTCCAGCTCGCGGGCTCGGGTGAGCTCTTCCGCTACCGCCTGTGCGCGCACCAGGCGCGCGGCCAGCGCAGCGCCCCCGCGCAGCGCAAGCTCCGGCTCCGCCGCCGTCGCCAGCGCCCGCGCCAGCAGCCCAGCGTCCACGGGCTCGGTCCCCACATCGATCAAGCGCAGGCCGCGTTCGGGGCGCTCGCTTCGCGCCGCGCGGACAAGCCCCCACAGCGGCGCGCGCGCCAGGTCCTCGACGGCGTCGTCTGGCGCCGCGCCCACCGCGCCCCGCGTCATCCACACCAGCTCGGTCGCTTCGAGCCGCGGCTCCGACAGCCACGCTTGCAGCAGCGACAGCGCCTGCCTCGTCGCCTCATGCGACGACACCGCCACGTCCAACGGGCTCGGGCTCGCGGCGGTGACGTCGACCACCACCCGCTCAGGCGCGCTCGCGCCATGCTCGAGGCGCACAACCAATGCATCGAGATCGGCAATCGCCTCCGCCCCCAGGGCTTCGGCCAGACGCGCTCCTCCCTTCGGTGCACCGATGACCACCAGCGAGCCCGTCCCCAAGGGAGGTGCTGCGAGGTCCACAGGCTGGAAGCTCACCTGATACATATGTTGGCCACCAGCGTGAACGGCGGTCCGCAGCTGCTCGGCCGTCGCCCGGCGCAGACGTAGAGCGCCGATGCTCGCCACGACCTGCCCCGTGCAGTCTGCGACGTACAGCGAAGCCGCTGGCTGCTGTGCGCTTTGTTCCTGCATCTCCACTCGGATCCGAAGCTCGCTCGCCCCCGTCGCGTGCGGCGCCACGTCCGACCAGGCGAACGGCAACAACACGCCGTCTGGCCCTGACATCTGAGAGAAAGCTGCGACCATCGTGTGGAGCGCGGCGTCCATCAGCGCCGGATGCACCCCATATGCCTCGGCGCTGCCCCTCGCGCTCCCGGGCAACACCACCCGGCCGTAAAGCCTCGCGCCTCGACGCCAGAGCTCCACGAGGCCCTGGAACACCGGACCGTAGTCGAGCCCGCCCTCACGCAGCCGCTCGTAAAACCCGGACAGGTCCACCTCCTCCGCGCCCGGCACAGGCCACGTCGACAGCTCGTCGAGCTCGCCGGGGGCGCCGGGGATCTCGTCCGTCAACACGCCCGTGGCGTGCTGCACCCACGGCGCGTCCTCCGGCGCCTGCTCGGACTGGCTGTACAGCCCTACCTCGCGCCGGCCCGCCGCGTCCGGCGCTCCGACCGACAGCTGCAGCCGCGCCGCGGCCTCCTCGGCCAGCACCAGCGGCTCGGCCAGAACCAGCTCCGACAGCGTCCGGCTGCCCACCGCGCGCCCCGCCGCCAGCGCCAGCTCCAGCATCCCCGTGCCCGGAAACACCACCTTGCCAAACACCTGATGATCCCGAAGCCACGCATGCTCCGCCAGCGACAGCCTCCCTGTGAACAGGTGCCCCTCGCCGTCGGCGAGCTTCGTCGCGGCGCCGAGCAGCGGATGGGCGGCCGCCTTCAGCCCCGCCGAGCCCACGTCGCCGCGCGCCCTCGGCGCCTCCAGCCAGTAGCGCTGCCGCTGGAACGCGTACGTCGGCAGCTCCACGGGCTGACCGCCATGGCCCGACAGCACCTGGGCCCAGTCCACCTCGTGCCCTTGCACGTGCACCGTCGCCACCGCCGTCGCAAGCGCGCGCTCTTCCTCCTGCTCTCGCCGCAGGCTCGCCACAAACGTCGCCTCGGCTCCCTCCGGCAGGCACCCCGCCCCCAGCGCGCACAGCACGCCATCCGGCCCGCACTCGACGTATGTGCTCACCCCCGCCGCCGCAAGCGTGCGCATCCCGTCCAGGAAGCGCACCGCCTCGCGCACCTGCCTCACCCAGTACTCGGCCGACATCAGCGCTTCTTCCCCAGCGAGCTCGCCCGTCACGCCGCTCACCACGGGCACCTGCGGCCTCCTATACGCGCACTCCCGCGCCACCCTCCCGTACTCTTCCAGCATCCCGTCCATGTGCGCGCTGTGGAATGCGTGCGACACACGCAGACGCCGCGTGCGCCGGCCCTGCGCCTCGAACCGCCTGCCCACCTCCAGCACCGCCGCTTCGTCCCCGCTCAGCACCGTCTGGCTCGGACCGTTGATGCCCGCGATCCCAAGCCGGCCCTCCAGCCCCATCGCCGACAGCGCCCCCTGCACCTCCGGCTCCGACGCTTCCACCGACATCATCGCTCCGCCCGCCTGGCACCTCTGCATCAGCCGACCGCGGGCGCACACTAGCTTCGCTGCGTCCGCAAGGCTCAGCACACCCGCCACGTGCGCAGCGCTCAGCTCTCCTATCGAGTGCCCCAGCAGCGCCGCGGGCCTCACTCCCCACGCCTCCCACTGCCGGTACAGCGCCACTTCCAGCGCGAACAACCCGGGCTGCGTGTACTCCGTCCGCTCCAGCAGCGCCTCCTGCTCGCTGCCCGCTTCCGCGAACACCACCTCTCTCAACCCACGGTCGAGATGCGCGTCCAGCGCCTCGCACACCTCGTCGAACGCCGCACGGAACACGGGGTACACTTCGTAAAGTCTCTTCCCCATCCCGAGCCGCTGGCTACCCTGCCCCGTGAACAGCACCGCAAGCTTCCCCCCACGCCCTCCCGTCCCGCGCACCACACCTGCCGCGGCTCGACCCTCCGACAGCGCCCTCAGCCCCTCCACCGCCTCCGACACGCTCGCCGCCTGCACCGATGCGCGCCAGGCGAAGTGCGTCCGGTGCAGCGCCGCCGTTCTCACCACGTCCGGCCACCGCACCTCCGCGTGCTCTCCGAGCCACTTCGCCCAGCGCTCCGCCTGCGCCCCCACCGAGGCCTCGTCTCGCCCCGACAGCAACAGCGGGATCGCGACACCCTCCGCCGCCAACGGCTCGCGCACCGCCGCCGGCTCGCGCGCCGCCTCAAGCGGCGCCTCTTCGAGGATGACATGCGCGTTCGTCCCGCTGATGCCAAACGACGACACGCCCGCAAAGCGGGGGAGGCCGTCGGCGCGCCGAGGCCAGCCGGTCAGGCGGTCGACCACCTGCACCGGGAGACTCTCCCAGGAGATCTGGGGGTTGCGCGGCGAGCTGTGCAACGTCGCCGGCAGGGCCTCATGCCGAAACGCCGCCAGGATCTTGCACACTCCGGCGATGCCGGCGGCCGACTCCAGGTGACCGATGTTGCTCTTGACCGCTCCAAGCCGCAGCGGGCGAGTCGCCTCCCTGCCTTGCCCGTACACCGCGCCGAGCGCTTGCACCTCGATCGGATCGCCCAGCGACGTGCCCGTACCGTGGCACTCGACCACATCGATGCTCGACGCCTCCAGCCCCGCGTTCCGCAGCGCCGCGCGCACCACCTTCTGCTGGGCCGTGCCGTTCGGCGCCGTGATCCCGCTGCTCGCGCCGTCCTGATTGACCGCCGTGCCCCGCACCACGCCCAGCACCCGCATCCCCTGCGCCTGTGCGTCCGAAAGACGCATCAGCACCACCACCCCGACGCCCTCGCCACGGCCGTAGCCGTCGGCCGCCTGCGAGAACGTCTTGCACCGTCCGTCGGGCGAGACCGCACGCGTGCGCGACAGCAGCACAAACCCCGCCGGGTTCGCGAGCACCTGCACGCCGGCCGCCAGAGCCACCTCGCAATCGCCGCGCCTCAATGCGTCGCACGCCAGGTGCAGCGCCACCAGCGACGAGCTGCACGCCGTATCGACCGACACCGCAGGGCCTTGCAGCCCGAGATGATATGCCACACGGCCCGCTGCGAAGCTCAGCGCGGTCCCCGTCAGCGCATACGCATCTTCGTTCGCGCTCTTGCCGCGATAGCTCGCATACTCGCTCGGCGCCACGCCCACGAACACACCCGTGTCCGAGCCCTTCAGCTGGTCTGGACGCACTCCCGCGTCCTCCAGCGCGCTCCACGCAGTCTCCAGCAGCAGCCGGTGCTGCGGATCCATCGGCTCCGCCTCCCGCGGGCTTATCCCGAAGAACCCCGCGTCAAACGATGCCACGTCGTCCAGCAGCGAGGCATGCTTCACGTACGTCTTGCCCTTGGCCTCGGGGTTAGGATCGTACATCGCCTCCACGTCGAAACGGTCGGTCGGGATCGGCCTTAGCGTATCCCGCCCCTCCACGAGCACTTGCCAGAAGCTCTCCAGATCGTTCGCTCCGCCCGGCATGCGCAGCCCCACGCCCACGATCGCTATCGGCGCGCTCCGCTCCGGTCCACGGCTCACGCCGTGCTCGTCCGCCGCCGGTCGCTCCGGCGGCATCAGCTGCTCCAGCAGCCAGCGCGTTACCTCGCCTTGCGTCGGATAATCGAAGATCAACGTCCTTGTGACCGACACCCCCGTCCGCTGCTGCAGCCGCTTCGACAGCTCCACCGCCATCAACGAGTCCAGCCCGAGGTCCAGAAAGCCTCGCTCCGGGTCCAGCCCGCTCGGATCCTTCACGCCCAGCACCGCCGCCGTCTCGCTCGCCACGAGCTCGCGCAGCCGCTCGCTCCGCTCCACAGCCGGCAGGCCGAGCAGCATCTCCCGCAGCGCCTTGTCCCCCGCTCCGCCCGCGGCCTGCTGCGGTGTCCGGCCCTCCAGCGCATGGCGCGCTTGCTCGATCCCGTACAGCAGCGGCCTCGGCCGCGCCGCGCAGAACAGCGGCGCGAAGCGCGACCAGTCCACGTCCGCGATCGCCACCGATGTGCGCCGCAGCCCAACCTCGAGCCCGCAAAGCGCCTTGTCCGGCGACATCGGCACCAGCCCGCGGCTCCGGAGCTGCGGCTCGGCCTCGTCGCTCACCATCCCACCTCCGGACCACGGGCCCCAGTGCAGCACCGTCGCCGTCTGCCCTCGGGCACGCCGGTAGCGCGCGAGCGCGTCGAGCCCTGCGTTCGCCGCGCCGTACCCGGCCTGCGTCCCAGAGCCCCACAGCCCAGCGATGCTGCCATAAAGCACGAACGCATCCAGCTCGCGCTCTGCCAGCAGCTCCTGCAGGTGCCATGCTCCGTTGACCTTCGCCGCGAGCTCCTGCGCCAGCATCTCGGGCGCGAGCTCTCGCACCGGCACGCGGCGGACTATCCCCGCCAGATGCGCCACCGCGCTCAGCGGCGCTTCGTCCTGCTCAAGCTCCCTCACCAGCGCCTCGACCTGCGCTCGCTCCGACACATCGCACGCCGCAAGCGTCACGCGCGCGCCCCGCCCCTCAAGCTCCTCCCGAAGCTCGCGCGCGCCCGCTGCCGCGGCGCCCCGGCGTGACGCCAGCACCAGGTGCTCTGCTCCCCGCTCCGCCAACCAGCGAGCCAGATGGCTCCCGAGCCCTCCCACTCCACCCGTGATGAGCACCGTGCCACGCGGCTTCCACCCCGCTCCGCCGTCCTCTCCACTCACCCGCACGATGCGCCGCACAAGACGCCCACCGCGTCGCACCGCCACCTGGTCCTCGTGGTCCTCGGCAACGAGCGTCCTCAGCACCAGCTGCACCGCTTCCGCGTCCACCTCCGCCGGCAGGTCTACCAGTCCACCCCAGCGCTCGGGGTGCTCCAGCCCCACCACCCGCCCCAACCCCCACGTCAGCGCCTGCGCAGGGTCGGACACCCCTTCGCTTGCCTCCGTGCTCACCGCTCCCTGCGTCAACACCCAGAGCCGCGCATCGAGCCCAGCGTCACCGAGCGCCTGCGCCAGCGCCAGCACCTCGTACACTCCGCGAGGACCTCGCCCTTCCTCCAGCGCACCTTGCTCCCCAGGCGCGCTCAGCGCCACGACGCCACGCAGCTCGCCCTCCAGCCCTCTCAACCTCGCCGCCAGCTGCGCTCGCTCTTCGGTCGCCGGCTCGATGATCACCTCTGCACCCGCAGCTCCGAGCGCATCACTCACCGCCGCGGTCAGCCCTCCGGCACGCGGAGATGACACCAGCAGCCATCTGCCCCTCACGTCCGGCTTGCCCCTGGCAGCGCTGGCTTCCCTTCGCCACGCCTCCTCGTACAACCAGCCAGACACCGCGGCTTCTGCGTCCTTTCTCCGGCGCCACGCCGCAAGGTACGGCAGCAGCGGCGCGACGCTCTCGCGCACGTCGTCAGGCAGCTCCAGCAGCTCCGCAACGCCTTCGCCTTCCTGCACCGCGTCCCACAACGCACGCTCCGGCCACGAGACATTCGCCTGTGCCGCCGTCGTCTTGGGCGCCTCCAGCCAGTAGCGCTGCCGCTGAAACGCGTACGTCGGCAGCTCCACGGGCCGGCTGCTATGGCCCGACAGCACCTGGGCCCAGTCCACCTCGTGCCCTTGCACGTGCACCGTCGCCACCGCCGTTGCAAGCGCGCGCTCTTCCTCCTGCTCTCGCCGCAGGCTCGTCACAAACGTCGCCTCGGCTCCCTCCGGCAGGCACCCCGCCCCCAGCGCGCACAGCACGCCATCGGGACCGCACTCGACGTATGTGCTCACCCCCGCCGCCGCAAGCGTGCGCATCCCGTCCAGGAAGCGCACCGCCTCGCGCACCTGCCTCACCCAGTACTCGGCCGACATCAGCGCTTCTTCGCCACCGAGCTCGCCCGTCACGCCGCTCACCACGGGTACCTGCGGCCTCCCATACGCGCACTCCCGCGCCACCCTCCCGTACTCTTCCATCATCCCGTCCATGTGCGCGCTGTGGAATGCGTGCGACACACGCAGACGCCGCGTGCGCCGGCCCTGCGCCTCCAGCCGTCGCGCCACCGCGAGCACCGCCGCTTCGTCCCCGCTCAGCACCGTCTGCATCGGCGCGTTCAGCCCGGCGATGCTCAGTCGCCCCTGCGCCCCGACCTCCGACAGCGCCCGCTGCACCTCCGGCTCCGAGGCCTCCACCGACACCATCGCTCCCCCGGCCTCGCACCCCTGCATCAGCCGACCTCGGGCGCACACTAGCTTCGCTGCGTCCGCAAGGCTCAGCACACCCGCCACGTGCGCAGCGCTCAGCTCTCCTATCGAGTGCCCCAGCAGCGCAGCGGGCTTCAGCCCCCACGACTCCCACTGACGGTACAGCGCCACTTCCAGCGCAAACAGCCCGGGCTGCGTGTACTCCGTCCGCTCCAGCAACGCTCCTTCCTCGCTGCCCGCAGCCGCAAACACCACCTCCCGCAGACCACGCGCGAGGTGCGCGTCCAGCGCCTCGCACACCTCGTCGAACGCCGCACGGAACACGGGGTACACTTCGTAAAGCCTATTCCCCATCCCGAGCCGCTGGCTGCCCTGCCCCGTGAACAGCACCGCAAGCTTCCCGCCTCGCTTCGCCGTCCCGCTCACCACCGCCGCATCCGGCCGCCCCGACGACAGCGCGCGAAGACCCTCCACAGCTCCCGCAGCGCTCGCCGCAAGCACCGACGCCCGCGACTCGAAGTGCGTCCGGTGCAGCGCCGCCGTCCTCACCACGTCCGACCACCCCACCTCCCCGTGCTCTTCCAGCCACTTCGCCCACCGCCCCGCCTGCGCCGCCACCGAGGCCTCGTCTCGCCCCGACAGCAACAGCGGTATCGCAACACCCTCCGCCGCCACCGGCTCGCGCACCGCCTCCACCGGCTCGCGCGCCGCCTCCACCGGCGCCTCTTCGAGGATGACATGCGCGTTCGTCCCGCTGATCCCGAACGACGACACGCCCGCGCGCCGCGCCCGGCCGTTGCGCCGCCACGGACGCGCCTCTTGCAGCAACGACAGCCCGCTCCCCTCCCACCCAATGTGCGGGCTCGGCTGCTCCGCGTGCAGCGTCTTCGGCAGCACCTCGTGCTGCATCGACAGCACCATCTTGAGCACACCGGCTACGCCCGCCGCAGCCTGCGCGTGCCCAAGGTTCGACTTCGACGAGCCAAGGTACAGCGGTCGCTCGGCCTTGCGCCCAGGCCCGAACACTTCCGCGAGCGCTCCGGCCTCGATCGGATCTCCGAGGCTCGTGCCCGTACCATGCGCCTCCACCGCGTCGATGTCCTCGGGCGACAGCCCGCACGACGACAGCGCCTGCTGGATCACCCGCTGCTGGGCAGGGCCGTTCGGCGCCGTCAGGCCTTGGCTGCGACCGTCCTGGTTCACCGCTGACCCACGGACCACCGCAAGCACACGGTCACCGTCGCGCCGCGCGTCCGACAGCCGCTTCAGCACCAGCATCCCGCACCCCTCCGACCAGCCCGCGCCGTCCGCCTGCCCAGAGAAGCTCTTGCAGCGGCCGTCTCGGGCCATCCCCTTGAGACGGCTGAACTCCACGAACAACGCGGGGGTGCTCATCACCGTCACCCCGCCGGCCAGCGCCAGGTCGCATTCACCCTGACGCAACGCCGTGCACGCGAGGTGCAACGACACCAGCGACGACGAGCACGCCGTGTCCACCGTCATCGCTGGGCCATGCAGCCCGAGCACGTAGGCCACACGGCCTGAGAGCACGCTCGCCGCGCTCCCGATGCCCCGGTACCCGTCCAGCGTCTCCAGCCCGCCACCCTGGTAAGCGCCATAGTCCGAACCCGCGGCCCCCAGATACACTCCGGTGGCGCTCCCGCTCAGCGCCGACGGGCGCACGCCGGCACGCTCCAATGCCTCCCACGCCGTCTCCAGCACCAGCCGCTGCTGGGGATCCATCGACTGCGCCTCGCGCGGCGATATCCCGAAGAAGTCCGCGTCGAACAGGTCGATGTCCCGCAAGAATCCACCCTCGCGCGCGTAGCTCTTGCCCACCGCCTCCGGGTCGGGGTCGTAGACCGAAAGCGCCTCCCAGCGCGCAGGGAGGCCCTCGATCGCGTCTTTCCCCTCGGCCAAGAGACGCCAGTAGTCTTCCGGCGTCTCGACGCCTCCAGGCAGCCGGCACGCCATCGATACGATCGCCACCGCCTCGTCTTCTCTCGCGCGACGGCGCACCCCCCCGCGGGCTCCCGTCACCTGCGGTCCCGAAAAGGCCTGCTTCAGCAGCAACTCCGCGATGGCCCGCGGCGTCGGGTAGTCGAAGACCAGCGTCGCCGGCAAGGACGTCTCCGTCCGGGCGGCGAGGCGGTTGCGCAGCTCCACCGCCATCAGCGAGTCGAGCCCGAGGCCCTTCAGCACCTGCTCCGCCCCCACGGCCTCGCTGCGCTGGAGCCCGAGCACCGCGGCGACCTCGCCCCGCACCAGCTCGATGAGCGCATTCAGCCGCTCCGCCTCCGGCAGCGCCGAGAGGCGCCCGCGCAGCGCCGAGGCGTCTCGCCTCGTCGCCGTGGACGCCTTGCGCAAGCTGGGGCGCAACAGCGCACGAAACAGCGCCGGCAGCTCGCCGTTGGCCTCCAGCCCACGCCGCAGCTGCGCGAGATCCAGGTGCATAGGGACCAGGCTCGCTTCAGGGCGTGACAGCGCGGCGTCCAGCAGCGAAAGCCCCTCTTCCACGGACATCGACACGACTCCGTAGCGACTGAACCGTGCCAGCTCCGCGGCCCCCAGCTGTGCCGCCATGCCACCACCGGCCGGTGTCCAGACACCCCAGGCGAGGCTCGTCGCCGCGAGCCCGCGGCCGCGGCGGTGCGCCGCGAACGCGTCGAGGAACGTATTCGCCGCCGCGTAATTGCCCTGGCCCGCCGTGCCCAACGTACCGGCCGCCGACGAGAACAGCACGAACGCCGCGAGATCCAGCTCCCGCGTCAGCTCGTGCAGGTGCAGCGCCCCGTCCACCTTCGGCGCCAGCACCCACGAGAGGCGCTCGGCCGTCTGCGTCTGAATCACGCCATCATGGACCACGCCAGCCAGGTGCAGCACCGCGCTCAGCGGGCGCGCCGCGTCGATGCCGGCCAGCACGCGGGCGATCTCCTCCCGCTTCGACACGTCGCACGCCACCATCGACACGGTCTCGGCGCCGAGCTCCTCGAGCGATTGCACAAGCTCGCGGGCCCCGGGCGCCTCCAGCCCCCGGCGCGACGTCAGCACAAGGTGCCTCACCCCGTGCGCGCGCACCAGATGGCGTGTCACCGCCTGCCCCAGACCGCCCACGGCTCCGGTCACCAGCACGGTGCCCGCAGGGTCCAGCCCGCGGGCTCGGGTGAGCTCTTCCGCTGCCGCCTGTACGCGCACCAGGCGCGCGGCCAGCGCAGCGTCCCCGCGCAGCGCAAGCTCCGGCTCCGCCGCCGTCGCCAGCGCCCGCGCCAGCAGCCCAGCGTCCACGGGCTCGGTCCCCACATCGATCAAGCGCAGCTGGCGCTCGGGGTGCTCGCTGCGCGCCGTGCGAATAAGCCCCCACAGCGGCCCGTGCGCCAGGTCCTCGACGGCGTCGTCCGGAGCTGCGCTGACCGCGCCCCGCGTCACCCACACCAGCTCGACAGCGTCGAGCCGCGGCTCCGACAACCACGCTTGCAGCAGCGACAGCGCCTGCCTCGTCGCCTCGTGCGACGACCCCGCCACGTCCGAGCGCGGTGAGCTGGCAGCGTTCGTGTCGATCACCACCCGCACAGGCGTTGGCGCGCCCCGCTCGATCCAAGCGCGCAATGCATCGAGATCGGCAATCGCCTCCGCCCCCAGGGTCTCGGCCAGCTGCCCTCGTCCCTCCGCTGCACCGAGGACCACCAGCGAGCCCGCCTCCAGGGGGGCTTGCGCGAGGCTCACGGGCTGGAAGCTCACCCGGTACAGGTGCTGCTCATCGGTGCGGGTGACCGCCCTCAATTGCTCGGCCGTCACACGGCGCAAACGCAAAGCACCGACGCTCACCACCGGCTGGCCTGCGGCATCTGCAGCGCACAGAGATGCCGTTGCCTGCGTGGAGCCGTCTGTCTCTTCGAGCTCCACGCGCACCCGAAGCTCGCTCGGACCCGTGGCATGCGTTGCGGCGTCTGCCCAGGAGAAGGGCATCAACAACGCATCCGCCTCCCAATGCCCCTCGCCGGCTGCGCCAAGCACCTGCAGTGCTGCATCCATCAGGACGGGATGCAGGCCATACGCCTCCGCCCTGTCCTTCTCGGTTCCTGGCAGCACCACCCGGCCGTAAAGCCTGGTGCCTTGGCGCGACAGCTCCACGAGGCCCTGGAACGTCGGACCATAGTGGAGCCCGCGCTCACGCAGCCGCTCGTAAAACCCGGTCAGGTCCACCTCCTCCGCGCCCGGCACAGGCCACGTCGACAGCTCGTCGAGCTCGTCAGGGATGCCGGGGAGCTCGTCCGTCAACACCCCCGTCGCGTGCTGCACCCACGGCGCGTCCTCCGGCGCCTGCTCAGGCTGGCTGTACAGCCCCACCTCGCGCCGGCCCGCCGCATCTGGCGCTCCGATCATCACCTGCAGCCGCGCCGCGCCCTCCTCGGCCAGCACCAGCGGCTCGGCGAGCGTGAGCTCCGACAGCGACCGGCTGCCTACCGCGCGCCCCGCCGCCAGCGCAAGCTCCAGCATCCCCGTGCCCGGAAACACCACCTGGCCAAACACACCATGATCCCGAAGCCACGCATGCTCCGCCAGCGACAGCCTCCCTGTGAACAGGTGCCCCTCGCCGTCGGCGAGCTTCGTCGCGGCGCCGAGCAGCGGATGGGCGGCCGCCTTCAGCCCCGCCGAGCCCACGTCACCGCGCGCCCTCGGCGCCTCCAGCCAGTAGCGCTGCCGCTGGAATGCGTACGTCGGCAGCTCCACGGCACGACCGCCATGGCCCGGCAGCGCCCGTGTCCAGTCCACCTCGTGCCCTTGCACGTGCAGCTGCCCCAGCGTCCTGTACAGCTGCGACAACCCACCTTCGTCGCGCTGCAAGCTCCCCACCACCACCCCCTGCGCCTCCGCGCACGCCGTCGTCAGCGGCATCGCCAGCACCGGGTGCGCGCTCACCTCCACGAACACGCCGTGCCCGTCCTCCAGCAGCTTCGACAGCGCTCGGTCCAGGCGCACCGTCTGCCGAAGGTTGCGGCACCAGTACTCGCCGTCCAGCGCCTCGCCCCGCGACATTTCTCCTGTCACCGTCGAGTAAAACGGCAGCTGCGTCGCCTTCGGCCTGAGCGACGACAGCTTCGCTCCTAGCTCGGGCAGCAGCGCATCCATGTGCGCGCTGTGCGACGCGTAGTCGACGTTCACCTTCCGGCAGAACACACCTTCTGCCGTCAGCTCCACCATCAGCCCGTCCACCGCCTCCACGTCACCCGACACCACCGTCGAGCTCGACGTGTTCACCGCCGCTATCGCAAGCGCCTCCCCGTACGGCGCGATGCGCTCCTGCACCTCCGACACCGGCCGCTCGACCAGCATCATCGCCCCCATCCCCGACTGCTGCCGCACCGCCTGGCTGCGCAGCGCCACTACCCGCGCTCCCTCCGCAAGCGACAGCGCTCCGCACACCACCGCCGCCGACACCTCGCCCTGGCTGTGGCCCACCACCGCCGCAGGCTCCAGCCCCAGCGACCGCCACGCCGCGGCCAGACCCACGCACATCGCGAACAGCGCAGGCTGCACCACGTCCACCCGCTCCAGCGACGGCTGCTCCTCCCCGCCATCTCCGCGCAGCACCGACAGCACAGACCAGCCCGTCCACGGCCGCAGCGCCTCATCGCACGCCCGCACCGCCTCCGCGAACGCCGCGCTCTGCTCCAGCAGCGCCCGGCCCATCCCCGGCCACTGGCTCCCTTGGCCGGGGAACACGAACACCACCTTGCCTCGCGCACGCGCCGTGCCCGCCGACACCGCCCGGTGGCCGCGACCCTGCGACAGCGCCCGCAGCGCCTCCTCCGCCTCCGACACGCTCGCCGCAAGCACCGATGCGCGAGAGGCGAAGTGCGTCCGGTGCAGCGCCGCTGTCCTCACCACGTCCGACCACTGCACCTCCCCGTGCTCTCCGAGCCACTTCGCCCAGCGCTCCGCCTGCGCCGCCACCGAGGCCTCGTCTCGCCCCGACAGCAACAGCGGCATCGCAACACCCTCCGCCGCCAACGGCTCGCGCACCGGCTCGCGCATCGCCTCCACCGGCGCCTCTTCGAGGATGACATGCGCGTTCGTCCCGCTGATCCCGAACGACGACACGCCCGCGCGCCGCGCCCGGCCGTTGCGCCGCCACGGACGCGCCTCTTGCAGCAACGACAGCCCGCTCCCCTCCCACCCAATGTGCGGGCTCGGCTGCTCCGCGTGCAGCGTCCGCGGCAGCACCTCGTGCTGCATCGACAGCACCATCTTGATCACACCGACTACACCCGCCGCAGGCCCCGTATGCCCCAGGTTGGACTTCGACGAGCCCAGGTACAGCGGTCGCTCGGCCTTGCGCCCAGGCCCGAACACCTCCGCGAGCGCTCCGGCCTCGATCGGATCTCCGAGGCTCGTGCCCGTACCATGCGCCTCCACCGCGTCGATGTCCTCGGGCGACAGCCCGCACGACGAGAGCGCCCGCTGGACCACCCGCTGCTGCGCGGGGCCGTTCGGCGCCGTCAGGCCCTGGCTGCGACCGTCCTGGTTCACCGCTGACCCACGGACCACCGCAAGCACACGGTCACCGTCGCGCCGCGCATCCGACAGCCGCTTCAGCACCAGCATCCCGCACCCCTCCGACCAGGTGACGCCGTCAGCTCGCGCAGAGAAGCTCTTGCAGCGGCCGTCGCGGGCCATCCCCTTGAGACGGCTGAACTCCACGAAGAGCATGGGGGTGCTCATCACCGCCACCCCGCCGGCCAGGGCCAGGTCGCATTCACCCTGACGCAGCGCCGTGCACGCGAGGTGCAGCGACACCAGCGACGACGAGCACGCCGTGTCCACCGTGAGCGCTGGCCCCTGCAGCCCGAGCACGTAGGCCACACGGCCTGAGAGCACGCTCGCCGCGCTCCCGGTGCTTTGGTACCCGTCCAGCGCCGCCAGGTCGCCGCCGTGAAGAGCACCGTAGTCCGAGCCCAACGAGCCCAGGTACACCCCGGTGGCGCTCTCGCTCAGCGCCGACGGGCGCACACCGGCCCGCTCCAATGCCTCCCACGTCGTCTCCAGCACCAGCCGCTGCTGAGGATCCATCGACTGCGCTTCGCGCGGCGATATCCCGAAGAAGTCCGCGTCGAACAGGTCGATGTCCCGCAGGAATCCACCCTCGCGCACGTAGGTCTTGCCCACCGCCTCCGGATCGGGGTCGTAAATCGAAAGCCCGTCCCAGCGCGCAGGGAAGCCCGCGATTACGTCCCTCCCTTCCGCCAGGAGACGCCAGTAGTCTTCCGGTGTCTCGACGCCCCCCGGCAGCCGGCACGCCATCGATACGATCGCGATCGGCTCGTCCTCCCGCCCCCGGCGACGTGCCCGCGGACGGGATTCCACCAACAGCAGCTCCGAAAACGCGTGTCTCAGGAGCAGCTCTGCGATGGCCCGCGGTGTCGGGTAGTCGAAGACCAGCGTCGCCGGCAGGGAGATCTCGGCTCGGACGCTGAGCCGGCGACGCAGCTCCACCGCCATCAACGAGTCGAGCCCCAGCTCCTTGAGCACCTGCTCTGCCCCCACGGCCTCGCTGCGCTGGAGCCCGAGCACCGCGGCGGTCTCGCCCCGCACCAGCTCGACGAGCGCATTTAGCCGCTCCGCCTCCGGCAGCGCCGAGAGGCGCTCGCGGAGCGCCGCGGCGTCTCGCCTCGTTGCCGTTGCCGTGGACGCCTTGCGCAAGCTGGGGCGCAACAGCGCACGAAACAGCGCCGGCAGCTCGCCGCTGGACTCCAGCCCACGCTGCAGCTGCGCGAGATCCAGGTGCACTGGGACCAGGCTCGCTTCGGAGCGCAAAAGCGCGGCGTCCAGCAGAGCGAGGCCCTCTTCCACCGGCATCGGCACGAACCCGTTGCGCCTCATGCGCGACAGCTCGGCCTGGCCCAGATGCGCTGTCATCCCCACGCCCGCCTGTGTCCAGAAGCCCCACGCCAGGCTCGTCGCCGCGAGCCCGCCGCCGCGCCGGTGCGCCGCGAGCGCGTCGAGGAACGTGTTCGCCGCCGCGTAGTTGCTCTGGCCCGCCGTGCCAAACGTGCCGGCCGCCGACGAGAACAGCACGAACGCCGCGAGATCCAGCTCCCGCGTCAGCTCGTGCAGGTGCAGCGCCCCATCCACCTTCGGCGCGAACACCCGTGAAATGCGCTCCGGCGTCTGCGACGACAGGACGCCGTCGTCGAGCACGCCGGCCAGGTGCAGCACCGCGCTCAGCGGGCGCGCCGCGTCGATGCCGGCCAGCACGCGCGCGACATCCTCCCGCTTCGACACGTCGCACGCAGCCACCGTCACCGTCTCGGCGCCGAGTTCCGCGAGCGATTGCACAAGCTCGCGGGCCCCGGGCGCCTCCAGCCCGCGCCGCGACGTCAGCACAAGGTGCCGCACCCCGTGCGCGCGCACCAGGTGCGCCGCGACCGCCTGTCCCAGCTCCCCTGTCCCGCCGGTCACCAGCACCGTGCCCGCAGGGTCCAGCTCGCGGGCTCCTCGGGTGAGCTCTTCCGCTGCCGCCTGTACGCGCACCAGGCGCGCGGCCAGCGCAGCGCCCCCGCGCAGCGCAAGCTCCGGCTCCGCCGCCGTCGCCAGCGCCCGCGCCAGCAGCCCAGCGTCCACAGGCTCGGTCCCCACATCGATCAAGCGCAGCCGGCGCTCGGGGTGCTCGCTGCGCGCCGTGCGAACAAGCCCCCACAGCGGCGCGCGCGCCAGGTCCTCGACGGCGTCGTCCGGCGCCGCGCCCACCGCGCCCCGCGTCACCCACACCAGCTCGACAGCATCGAGCCGCGGCTCCGACAGCCACGCTTGCAGCAGCGACAGCGCCTGCCTCGTCGCCTCATGCGACGACACCGCCACGTCCAACGGGCTCGGGCTCGCGGCGGTGACGTCGACCACCACCCGCTCAGGCGCGCTCGCGCCCTGCTCGAGGCGCGCAACCAATGCATCGAGATCGGCAATCGCCTCCGCCCCCAGGGCTTCGGCCAGCCGCGCTCCTCCCTCCGGTGCACCGACGACCACCAGCGAGCCCGCCTCCGGGACGCTCGCCACCACGCTCACCGGTTGGAAGTCCACCCGGTACAGCTGCTGGGCATTGGCACGGCTGGCCACTGCCAGCTGCTCCGCTGTCGCTCGCCGCAGATGCAGGGCGCCGACGCTGGCCACAGCCTGGCCCGCCGCGTCCGCCGCCCACAGCGACGCCACCGCTTGCGTCATGTCGCCTTCAAGCTCCAGCATCACCCGGAGCTCGCGCGGTCCCGTCGCGTGCAGCGCCACGTCCGACCACGAGAAGGGCAGCAGCGCCATGTCCGCTCCAGCCGCCTCCGAAGAGGCCGCGAACAGCGCATGCAGCGCGGCATCCATCAGCGCCGGGTGCACCCCATACGCCTCGGCGCTGTCCATCGCGCTCTCGGGCAACACCATCCGGCCGTAAAGCCTCGTGCCTTGGCGCGACAGCTCCACGAGGCCCTGGAACGTCGGACCGTAGTCGAGCCCGCCCTCACGCAGCCGCTCGTAAACCCCGGTCAGGTCCACCTCCTCCGCGCCCGGCACAGGCCACGTCGACAGCTCGTCGAGCTCGCCAGGAGCGCCGGGGGGCTCGTCCGTCAACACCCCCGTCGCGTGCTGCACCCACGGCGCGTAATCCGGGGCCTGCTCAGGCTGGCTGTACAGCCCCACCTCGCGCCGGCCCGCCGCATCTGGCGCTCCGATCATCACCTGCAGCCGCGCCGCGCCCTCCTCGGCCAGCACCAGCGGCTCGGCCAGGACCAGCTCCGACAGCGACCGGCTATCGACCGCGCGCCCCGCCGCCAGCGCCAGCTCCAGCATCCCCGTGCCCGGAAACACCACCTTGTCAAACACCTTGTAATCCCGAAGCCACGCATGCTCCGCCAGCGACAGCCTCCCTGTGAACAGGTGCCCCTCGCCGTCGGCGAGCTTCGTCGCGGCGCCGAGCAGCGGATGGGCGGCCGCCTTCAGCCCCGCCGAGCCCACGTCACCGCGCGCCCTCGGCGCCTCCAGCCAGTAGCGCTGCCGCTGGAACGCGTACGTCGGCAGCTCCACGGGCCGGCCGCCACGGCCCGACAGCACCTGGGCCCAGTCCACCTCGTGCCCCTGCACGTGCACCGTCGCCACCGCCGTCGCCAGCGCGCGCTCTTCCTCCTGCTCTCGCCGCAGGCTCGTCACAAACGTCGCCTCGGCTCCCTCCGGCAGGCACCCCGCCCCCAGCGCGCACAGCACGCCATCCGGCCCGCACTCGACGTATGTGCTCACCCCCGCCGCCGCAAGCGTGCGCATCCCGTCCAGGAAACGCACCGCCTCGCGCACCTGCCTCACCCAGTACTCGGCCGACATCAGCGCTTCTTCGCCGCCGAGCTCGCCCGTCACGCCGCTCACCACCGCCAGCTGCGGCCGCGCGTACGTGCACTCCCGCGCCACCTTCCCGAACTCCTCCAGCATCCCGTCCATGTGCGCGCTGTGGAACGCGTGCGACACACGCAGACGCCGCGTGCGCCGGCCCTGCGCCTCCAGCCGCCGCGCCACCGCGAGCACCGCCGCTTCGTCCCCGCTCAGCACCGTCTGCATCGGCGCGTTCAGCCCGGCGATGCTCAGTCGCCCCTGCGCCCCGACCTCCGACAGCGCCCGCTGCACCTCCGGCTCCGAGGCCTCCACCGACACCATCGCTCCCCCGGCCTCGCACCCCTGCATCAGCCGACCGCGGGCGCACACTAGCTTCGCTGCGTCCGCAAGGCTCAGCACACCCGCCACGTGCGCAGCGCTCAGCTCTCCTATCGAGTGCCCCATCAGCGCAGCGGGCTTCAGCCCCCACGACTCCCACTGACGGTACAGCGCCACTTCCACCGCAAACAGCCCGGGCTGCGTGTACTCCGTCCGCTCCAGCTGCGCTCCTTCCTCGCTGCCCGCAGCCGCGAACACCACCTCTCTCAACCCACGGTCGAGGTGCGCGTCCAGCGCCTCGCACACCTCGTCGAACGCCGCACGGAACACGGGGTACACTTCGTAAAGACTCTTCCCCATCCCGAGCCGCTGGCTGCCCTGCCCCGTGAACAGCACCGCAAGCTTCCCCCCGCGCACTCCCGTCCCGCGCACCACCCCTGCCGCGGCTCGACCCTCCGACAGCGCCCTCAGCCCCTCCACAGCTTCCGCAGCGCTCGCCGCAAGCACCGACGCCCGCGTGGCGAAGTGCGTCCGGTGCAGCGCCGCCGTCCTCACCACGTCCGACCACCCCACCTCCCCGTGCTCTTCCAGCCACTTCGCCCAGCGCCCCGCCTGCGCCCCCACCGAGGCCTCGTCTCGCCCCGACAGCAACAGCGGTATCGCAGCACCCTCCGCCGCCACCGGCTCGCGCACCGCCTCCACCGGCTCGCGCGCCGCCTCCACCGGCGCCTCTTCGAGGATGACATGCGCGTTCGTCCCGCTGATCCCGAACGACGACACGCCCGCGCGCCGCGCCCGGCCGTTGCGCCGCCACGGACGCGCCTCTTGCAGCAACGACAGCCCGCTCCCCTCCCACCCAATGTGCGGGCTCGGCTGCTCCGCGTGCAGCGTCTTCGGCAGCACCTCGTGCTGCATCGACAGCACCATCTTGAGCACACCGGCTACGCCCGCCGCAGCCTGCGCGTGCCCAAGGTTCGACTTCGACGAGCCCAGGTACAGCGGTCGCTCGGCCTTGCGTCCAGGCCCGAACACCTCCGCGAGCGCTCCGGCCTCGATCGGATCTCCGAGGCTCGTGCCCGTACCATGCGCCTCCACCGCGTCGATGTCCTCGGGCGACAGCCCGCACGACGACAGCGCCTGCTGGATCACCCGCTGCTGCGCGGGGCCGTTCGGCGCTGTCAGGCCTTGGCTGCGACCGTCCTGGTTCACCGCTGACCCACGGACCACCGCAAGCACACGGTCACCGTCGCGCCGCGCGTCCGACAGCCGCTTCAGCACCAGCATCCCGCACCCCTCCGACCAGCCCGCGCCGTCCGCCTGCCCAGAGAAGCTCTTGCAGCGGCCGTCGCGGGCCATCCCCTTGAGCCGGCTGAACTCCACGAACAACGCGGGGGTGCTCATCACCGTCACCCCGCCGGCCAGCGCCAGGTCGCATTCACCCTGACGCAACGCCGTGCACGCGAGGTGCAGCGACACCAGCGACGACGAGCACGCCGTGTCCACCGTCATCGCTGGGCCATGCAGCCCGAGCACATAAGCCACACGGCCTGAGAGCACGCTCGCCGCGCTCCCGGTGCCCCGGTACCCGTCCAGCGCCTCCAGCCCGCCGGTATGAAGAGCACCGTAGTCCGAGCCCATCGACCCGAGATACACTCCGGTGGCGCTCCCGCTCAGCGCCGACGGGCGCACGCCGGCACGCTCCAATGCCTCCCACGCCGTCTCCAGCACCAGCCGCTGCTGGGGATCCATCGACTGCGCCTCGCGCGGCGATATCCCGAAGAAGTCCGCGTCGAACAGGTCGATGTCCCGCAAGAATCCACCCTCGCGCGCGTAGCTCTTGCCCACCGCCTCCGGATCGGGGTCGTAGACCGAAAGCGTCTCCCAGCGCGCAGGGAGGCCCTCGATCGCGTCTTTCCCCTCGGCCAAGAGACGCCAGTAGTCTTCCGGCGTCTCGACGCCTCCAGGCAGCCGGCACGCCATCGATACGATCGCCACCGCCTCGTCTTTCCCCGCATGACGACGCGCCCGCGCTTCCTTCACCTGCAGCCCCGAGAACGCCTGCTTCAGCAGCAGCTCTGCGATCGCTCGCGGCGTCGGGTAGTCAAAGACCAGCGTCGCCGGCAAGGACGTCTCCGCCCGGGCGGCGAGGCGGTTGCGGAGCTCCACCGCCATCAACGAGTCGAGCCCGAGGCCCTTCAGCACCTGCTCTGCCCCCACGGCCTCGCTGCGCTGGAGCCCGAGCACCGCGGCGACCTCGCCCCGCACCAGCTCGATGAGCGCATTCAGCCGCTCCGCCTCCGGCAGCGCCGAGAGGCGCCCGCGCAGCGCCGAGGCGTCTCGCCTCGTTGCCGTTGCCGTGGACGCCTTGCGCAAGCTGGGGCGCAACAGCGCACGAAACAGCGCCGGCAGCTCGCCGCTGGTCCCCAGCCCACGCTGCAGCTGCGCGAGATCCAGGTGCACTGGGACCAGGCTCGCTTCGGAGCGCAAAAGCGCGGCGTCCAGCAGAGCGAGGCCCTCTTCCACCGGCATCGGCACGAACCCGTTGCGCCTCATGCGCGACAGCTCGGCCTCGCCCAGGTGCGCTGTCATCCCCACGCCCGCCTGTGTCCAGAAGCCCCACGCCAGGCTCGTCGCCGCGAGCCCGCCGCCGCGCCGGTGCGCCGCGAGCGCGTCGAGGAACGTGTTCGCCGCCGCGTAGTTGCTCTGGCCCGCCGTGCCAAACGTGCCGGCCGCCGACGAGAACAGCACGAACGCCGCGAGATCCAGCTCCCGCGTCAGCTCGTGCAGGTGCAGCGCCCCATCCACCTTCGGCGCGAACACCCGTGAAATGCGCTCCGGCGTCTGCGACGACAGGACGCCGTCGTCGAGCACGCCGGCCAGGTGCAGCACCGCGCTCAGCGGGCGCGCCGCGTCGATGCCGGCCAGCACACGCGCGACCTCCTCCCGCTTCGACACGTCGCACGCAGCCACCGTCACCGTCTCGGCGCCGAGCTCCGCGAGCGATTGCACAAGCTCGCGGGCCCCGGGCGCCTCCAGCCCGCGCCGCGACGTCAGCACAAGGTGCCGCACCCCGTGCGCGCGCACCAGGTGCGCCGCGACCGCCTGTCCCAGCTCCCCTGTCCCGCCGGTCACCAGCACCGTGCCCGCAGGGTCCAGCTCGCGGGCTCCTCGGGTGAGCTCTTCCGCTGCCGCCTGTACGCGCACCAGGCGCGCGGCCAGCGCAGCGCCCCCGCGCAGCGCAAGCTCCGGCTCCGCCGCCGTCGCCAGCGCCCGCGCCAGCAGCCCAGCGTCCACGGGCTCGGTCCCCACATCGATCAAGCGCAGCCGGCGCTCGGGGTGCTCGCTGCGCGCCGTGCGAACAAGCCCCCACAGCGGCGCGCGCGCCAGGTCCTCGACGGCGTCGTCCGGCGCCGCGCCCACCGCGCCCCGCGTCACCCACACCAGCTCGACAGCATCGAGCCGCGGCTCCGACAGCCACGCTTGCAGCAGCGACAGCGCCTGCCTCGTCGCCTCATGCGACGACACCGCCACGTCCAACGGGCTCGGGCTCGCGGCGGTGACGTCGACCACCACCCGCTCAGGCGCGCTCGCGCCCTGCTCGAGGCGCGCAACCAATGCATCGAGATCGGCAATCGCCTCCGCCCCCAGGGCTTCGGCCAGCCGCGCTCCTCCCTCCGGTGCACCGACGACCACCAGCGAGCCCGCCTCCGGGACGCTCGCCACCACGCTCACCGGTTGGAAGTCCACCCGGTACAGCTGCTGGGCATTGGCACGGCTGGCCACTGCCAGCTGCTCCGCTGTCGCTCGCCGCAGATGCAGGGCGCCGACGCTGGCCACAGCCTGGCCCGCCGCGTCCGCCGCCCACAGCGACGCCACCGCTTGCGTCATGTCTCCTGCTTCAAGCTCCAGCATCACCCGGAGCTCGCGCGGTCCCGTCGCGTGCAGCGCCACGTCCGACCACGAGAAGGGCAGCAGCGCCATGTCCGCTCCAGCCGCCTCCGAAGAGGCCGCGAACAGCGCATGCAGCGCGGCATCCATCAGCGCCGGGTGCACCCCATACGCCTCGGCGCTGTCCATCGCGCTCTCGGGCAACACCACCCGGCCGTAAAGCCTCGTGCCTTGGCGCGACAGCTCCACGAGGCCTTGGAACGTCGGACCGTAGTGGAGCCCGCGCTCACGCAGCCGCTCGTAAAACCCGGTCAGGTCCACCTCCTCCGCGCCCGGCACAGGCCACGTCGACAGCTCGTCGAGCTCGCCAGGAGCGCCGGGGGGCTCGTCCGTCAACACCCCCGTCGCGTGCTGCACCCACGGCGCGTCCTCCGGCGCCTGCTCAGGCTGGCTGTACAGCCCCACCTCGCGCCGGCCCGCCGCATCTGGCGCTCCGATCATCACCTGCAGCCGCGCCGCGCCCTCCTCGGCCAGCACCAGCGGCTCGGCGAGCGTGAGCTCCGACAGCGACCGGCTGCCTACCGCGCGCCCCGCCGCCAGCGCAAGCTCCAGCATCCCCGTGCCCGGAAACACCACCTGGCCAAACACACCATGATCCCGAAGCCACGCATGCTCCGCCAGCGACAGCCTCCCTGTGAACAGGTGCCCCTCGCCGTCGGCGAGCTTCGTCGCGGCGCCGAGCAGCAGATGGGCGGCCGCCTTCAGCCCCGCCGAGCCCACGTCACCGCGCGCCCTCGGCGCCTCCAGCCAGTAGCGCTGCCGCTGGAATGCGTACGTCGGCAGCTCCACGACACCACCGCCGTGGCCCGACAGCACCCGTGTCCAGTCCACCTCGTGCCCCTGCACGTGCAGCTGCCCCAGCGTCCTGTACAGCTGCGACAACCCACCTTCGTCGCGCTGCAGGCTTCCCACCACCACCCCCTGCGCCTCCGCGCACGCCGTCGTCAGCGGCATCGCCAGCACCGGGTGCGCGCTCACCTCCACGAACACGCCGTGCCCGTCCTCCAGCAGCTTCGACAGCGCTCGGTCCAGGCGCACCGTCCGCCGAAGGTTGCGGCACCAGTACTCGCCGTCCAGCGCCTCGCCCCGCGACACCTCTCCTGTCACCGTCGAGTAAAACGGCAGCTGCGTCGCCTTCGGCCTGAGCGACGACAGCTTCGCTCCTAGCTCGGGCAGCAGCGCATCCATGTGCGCGCTGTGCGACGCGTAGTCGACGTTCACCTTCCGGCAGAACACACCTTCTGCCGTCAGCTCCACCATCAGCCCGTCCACCGCCTCCACGTCACCCGACACCACCGTCGAGCTCGACGTGTTCACCGCCGCTATCGCAAGCGCCTCCCCGTACGGCGCGATGCGCTCCTGCACCTCCGACACCGGCCGCTCGACCAGCATCATCGCCCCCATCCCCGACTGCTGCCGCACCGCCTGGCTGCGCAGCGCCACTACCCGCGCTCCCTCCGCAAGCGACAGCGCTCCGCACACCACCGCCGCCGACACCTCGCCCTGGCTGTGGCCCACCACCGCCGCAGGCTCCAGCCCCAGCGACCGCCACGCCGCGGCCAGACCCACGCACATCGCGAACAGCGCGGGCTGCACCACGTCCACCCGCTCCAGCGACGGCTGCTCCTCCCCGCCATCTCCGCGCAGCACCGACAGCACAGACCAGCCCGTCCACGGCCGCAGCGCCTCATCGCACGCCTGCACCGCCTCCGCGAACGCCGCGCTCTGCTCCAGCAGCGCCCGGCCCATCCCCGGCCACTGGCTCCCTTGGCCGGGGAACACGAACACCACCTTGCCTCGCGCACGTGCCGTGCCCGCCGACACCGCCCGGTGGCCGCGACCCTGCGACAGCGCCCGCAGCGCCTCCTCCGCCTCCGACACGCTCGCCGCAAGCACCGATGCGCGTGAGGCGAAGTGCGTCCGGTGCAGCGCCGCTGTCCTCACCACGTCCGACCACTGCACCTCCCCGTGCTCTCCGAGCCACTTCGCCCAGCGCTCCGCCTGCGCCCCCACCGAGGCCTCGTCTCGCCCCGACAGCAACAGCGGTATCGCAACACCCTCCGCCGCCACCGGCTCGCGCATCGCCTCAAGCGGCGCCTCTTCGAGGATGACATGCGCGTTCGTCCCGCTGATCCCGAACGACGACACGCCCGCGCGCCGCGCCCGGCCGTTGCGCCGCCACGGACGCGCCTCTTGCAGCAACGACAGCCCGCTCCCCTCCCACCCAATGTGCGGGCTCGGCTGCTCCGCGTGCAGCGTCCGCGGCAGCACCTCGTGCTGCATCGACAGCACCATCTTGATCACCCCAGCCACGCCGGCGGCCGACTGCGCGTGCCCGAGGTTCGACTTCGACGAGCCCAGGTACAGCGGCCGCTCGGCCTTGCGCCCAGGCCCGAACACCTCCGCAAGCGCTCCCGCCTCGATGGGATCTCCGAGGCTCGTGCCCGTACCATGCGCCTCCACCGCGTCGATGTCCTCGGGCGACAGCCCGCACGACGACAGCGCCTGCTGGATCACCCGCTGCTGCGCGGGGCCGTTCGGCGCCGTCAGGCCCTGGCTGCGACCGTCCTGGTTCACCGCTGACCCACGGACCACCGCAAGCACACGGTCACCGTCGCGCCGCGCGTCCGACAGCCGCTTCAGCACCAGCATCCCGCACCCCTCGGCCCAGATGACGCCGTCCGCTTGGGCAGAGAAGCTCTTGCAGCGGCCATCTCGCGCAATGCCCTTGAGGCGGCTGAACTCCACGAAGGTCGCGGGCGTGGTCATCACCATCACCCCGCCGGCCAGCGCCAGGTCGCATTCGCCCCGGCGCAGGGCCATGCAGGCGAGGTGCAGCGACACCAGCGACGACGAGCACGCCGTGTCCACCGTGATCGCTGGGCCCTGCAGCCCAAGCACATACGCCACGCGGCCCGAGATGACGCTGCCGGCCCCGCCCGTGATGCGATAGCCATCGAGCGTCCTCAGGTCGTCCGCGTGGCCAGCGGCGTAGTCCGAGCCCATCCAGCCCAGGTACACCCCGGTGGCGCTCTCGCTCAGCACCGATGGGCGCACGCCGGCCCGCTCCAGCGCCTCCCACGCCGTCTCCAGCACCAGCCGCTGCTGGGGATCCATCGACTGCGCTTCGCGCGGCGATATCCCGAAGAACCCCGCGTCGAACAGGTCTACGTTCCGTAGAAATCCCCCCTCGCGCGCGTAGCTCTTGCCCACCGCCTCCGGATCGGGATCGTAAACAGAAGAAGCTTCATATCGGGAGGGGAAGCTCTCGATGACATCCTTCCCCTCATGGAGGACGCGCCAGAAATCCTCCGGCGTCTCGATGCCACCCGGCAGCCGGCACGCCATCGACACGATCGCGATCGGCTCGTCCTCCCTCACCCGACGGCGCACACGCGCGCCGCCCCCCGTCTCCTGTAGCTCCGAGAAGGCCTGCTTCAGGAGCAGCTCTGCGATGGCCCGCGGCGTCGGGTGGTCGAAGGCCAGGGTCGCCGGCAGCGAAGTCTCGGCCCGGGAGCTCAGCCGACTGCGCAGCTCCACCGCCATCAACGAGTCGAGCCCAACCTCCTTCAGCACCTGGTGGGGCTCCACCAACGCGGGGTGATGCAGCCCGAGCACCGCGGCGACCTCGCCCCGCACCAGGTCGATCAGCGCTTCGAGCCGCGCCGACTCCGGCAGCGCCGAGAGGCGCGCCCGAAGCGCCGAGGTCTCCTGTGTCCCGGAGGATGCCTTGCGCAGGCTCGGGCGCACGAGAGCCCGGAGCAGCGCGGGCACTCCGCCGCTGGCGTCAAGCCCCGATCGCAGCTTCCCCAGATCGAAGTGCGCCGGAACCAGGCTGGCTTCAGAGCGCGAGAGCGCGACGTCCAGCAGGAACAAGCCCTCTGCTACGTACATCGGGATAAATCCTGCGCGCCTGATGCGCGACAGCTCGGCCTCGCCCAGGGTGTCCGTCATGCCCCCGGCACCCGGCGCCCAGAAGCCCCAGGCGAGGCTCGTCGCCGCGAGCCCACGGCCGCGCCGGTGCGCCGCGAGCGCGTCGAGGAACGTGTTCGCCGCTGCGTAGTTGCTCTGGCCCGCCGTGCCAAACGTGCCGGCCACCGACGAGAACAGCACGAACGCCGCGAGATCCAGCTCCCGCGTCAGCTCGTGCAGGTGCAGCGCCCCATCCACCTTCGGCGCCAGCACCCGCGAGAGGCGCTCGGCCGTCTGGGCGGCGAGCACGCCGTCGTCGAGCACGCCGGCCAGGTGCAGCACCGCGCTCAGCGGGCGCGCCGCGTCGATGCCGGCCAGCACACGCGCGACCTCCTCCCGCTTCGACACGTCGCACGCAGCCACCGTCACCGTCTCGGCGCCGAGCTCCGCGAGCGATTGCACAAGCTCGCGGGCCCCGGGCGCCTCCAGCCCGCGCCGCGACGTCAGCACCAGGTGCCGCACCCCGTGCGCGCGCACCAGGTGCGCCGCCACGATCTGACCCAGGCCGCCCACGCCTCCGGTCACCAGCACCGTGCCCGCGGGGCCCAGCCCGCGGGCTTGCGTGAGCTCTTCCGCTGCCGCCTGTACGCGCACCAGGCGCGCGGCCAGCGCAGCGCCCCCGCGCAGCGCAAGCTCCGGCTCCGCCGCCGTCGCCAGCGCCCGCGCCAGCAGCCCAGCGTCCACAGGCTCGGTCCCCACATCGATCAAGCGCAGCCGGCGCTCGGGGTGCTCGCTGCGCGCCGCGCGAACAAGCCCCCACAGCGGCGCGCGCGCCAGGTCCTCGACGGCGTCGTCCGGCGCCGCGCCCACCGCGCCCCGCGTCATCCACACAAGCTCGACAGCATCGAGCCGTGGCTCCGACAGCCACGCTTGCAGCAGCGACAGCGCCTGCCTCGTCGCCTCATGCGACGACACCGCCACGTCCAACGGGCTCGGGCTCGCGGCGGTGACGTCGACCACCACCCGCTCAGGCGCGCTCGCGCCCTGCTCGAGGCGCGCAACCAATGCATCGAGATCGACAATCGCCTCCGCCCCCAGGGCTTCGGCCAGCCGCGCTCCTCCCTCCGGTGCACCGACGACCACCAGCGAGCCCGCCTCCGGGACGCTCGCCACCACGCTCACCGGTTGGAAGTCCACCCGGTACAGCTGCTGGGCATTGGCACGGCTGGCCACTGCCAGCTGCTCCGCTGTCGCTCGCCGCAGATGCAGGGCGCCGACGCTGGCCACAGCCTGGCCCGCCGCGTCCGCCGCCCACAGCGACGCCACCGCTTGCGTCATGTCGCCTTCAAGCTCCAGCATCACCCGGAGCTCGCGCGGTCCCGTCGCGTGCAGCGCCACGTCCGACCACGAGAAGGGCAGCAGCGCCATGTCCGCTCCAGCCGCCTCCGAAGAGGCCACGAACAGCGCATGCAGCGCGGCATCCATCAGCGCCGGGTGCACCCCATACGCCTCGGCGCTGTCCATCGCGCTCTCGGGCAACACCACCCGGCCGTAAAGCCTCGTGCCTCGACGCCAGAGCTCCACGAGGCCCTGGAACGCCGGACCGTAGTCGAGCCCGCCCTCACGCAGCCGCTCGTAAACCCCGGACAGGTCCACCTCCTCCGCGCCCGGCACAGGCCACGTCGACAGCTCGTCGAGCTCGCCAGGAGCGCCGGGGGTCTCGTCCGTCAACACCCCCGTCGCGTGCTGCACCCACGGCGCGTCCTCCGGGGCCTGCTCAGACTGGCTGTACAGCCCCACCTCGCGCCGGCCCGCCGTGTCCGGCGCTCCGACCGACAGCTGCAGCCGCGTCGCGCCCTCCTCGGCCAGCACCAGCGGCTCGGCGAGCGTGAGCTCCGACAGCGACCGGCTGCCCACCGCGCGTCCCGCCGCCAGCGCAAGCTCCAGCATCCCCGTGCCCGGAAACACCACCTGGCCAAACACCTGATGATCCCGAAGCCACGCATGCTCCGCCAGCGACAGCCTCCCTGTGAACAGGTGCCCCTCGCCGTCGGCGAGCTTCGTCGCGGCGCCGAGCAGCGGATGGGCGGCCGCCTTCAGCCCCGCCGAGCCCACGTCACCGCGCGCCCTCGGCGCCTCCAGCCAGTAGCGCTGCCGCTGGAATGCGTACGTCGGCAGCTCCACGGGCCGGCCGCCATGGCCCGACAGCACCTGGGCCCAGTCCACCTCGTGCCCTTGCACGTGCACCGTCGCCACCGCCGTTGCAAGCGCGCGCTCTTCCTCCTGCTCTCGCCGCAGGCTCGCCACAAACGTCGCCTCGGCTCCCTCCGGCAGGCACCCCGCCCCCAGCGCGCACAGCACGCCGTCGGGACCGCACTCGACGTATGTGCTCACCCCCGCCGCCGCAAGCGTGCGCATCCCGTCGAAGAACCTCACCGCCTCTCGCGCCTGCCTCACCCAGTACTCGGGTGACCTCAGCTCCTGCTCGCTCCACAGCTCGCCCGTCACGCTGCTCACCACGGGCACCTGCGGCATCCCATACGCGCACTCGCGCGCCACCTTCCCGAACTCTTCCAGCATCCCGTCCATGTGCGGGCTGTGGAACGCGTGCGACACGCGCAGACGCCGCGTGCGCCGGCCCTGCGCCTCGAACCGCCTCCCCACCTCCAGCACCGCCGCTTCGTCCCCGCTCAGCACCGTCTGGCTCGGACCGTTGATGCCCGCGACCCCGAGCGCGCCCTCCAGCCCCATCGCCGACAGCGCCCGCTGCACCTCCGGCTCCGAGGCCTCCACCGACATCATCGCTCCGCCCGCCTGGCACCTCTGCATCAGCCGACCGCGGGCGCACACTAGCTTCGCAGCGTCCGCAAGGCTCAGCACGCCCGACACATGCGCGGCGCTCAGCTCTCCTATCGAGTGCCCCATCAGCGCCGCGGGCTTCAGCCCCCACGACTCCCACTGCCGGTACAGCGCAACTTCCAGCGCAAACAACCCGGGCTGCGTGTACTCCGTCCGCTCCAGCAGCGCCTCCTGCTCGCTGCCCGCTTCCGCGAACACCACCTCTCTCAACCCACGGTCGAGATGCGCGTCCAGCGCCTCGCACACCTCGTCGAACGCCGCACGGAACACGGGGTACACTTCGTAAAGACCCTTACCCATCCCGAGCCGCTGGCTGCCCTGCCCCGTGAACAGCACCGCCAGCTTCCCCCCGTGCACTCCCGTCCCGCGCACCACACCTGCCGCGGCTCGACCCTCCGACAGCGCCCTCAGCCCCTCCACCGCCTCCGACACGCTCGCCGCCTGCACCGACGCCCGCGTGGCGAAGTGCGCGCGAGCGGTCGCCAGGGTGAAGGCGACGTCGACGAGAGCCATGTCGCCTCGGCCATCAAGATGTGTCGCCAGGCGCGCGGCGTTCTCCTGCAGGGCCTGCACCGTCTTCCCGGACACCACCAGCGGGAGAGTGACCGCGCGCGGAGTCGCCGCGCGGCCACCCGTGCGGACCGCGTCCCAGTCGACATCGATCCCTTCGCGCCACAACGCGCCGAGCAGCGCCTCCAGCCCGCCCCGCGCGGCCACCTCGCGCCAGCAGGTCGCGAGGACCACAGAACGGCTGTCTCCCCACGTCTTCAGCGACGCTTCAAACGAGCGCACCGCGACCGGATGCGGCCCCACCTCGACGATGCACGCGCTGTGCTGCCGCGCCACGCTCTCGACAGCTTCGACGAGCTGAACCGGCTCGCGGAGGTTCCGCGCCCAGTAGTGTCCATCGAGCTCCGGACCGGCGACATACCGGTTCGCGACCGTGGACCACATCGGGATCGTGGGCGCGCTGGGCTGGATCGCCGCGAGCTGCCGCTCGATCTCGGGGAGCAACGGCTCCATCTCGGCGGTATGAGCGGCGTAGTCGATGCGCACGCGCATGGTGCCGATGCCATCGCTCGCGAACCGGCGCACAAGACGCTCGACGGCATCGACCGGACCGGCCAGGCAAACCTGGCCGGGGGCCAGATGGACGGCGACCTGAACGCCCCCCGCGTCCCAGCTGGCGAGGACGCGCTCGGCCTGCGCGACCGACAGATCGGCGACGATCATCGCGCCACGTCCTGACGCATGATTCGCGATCAGAGCCGACCAGGTGGAGATCACCCGCGCCCCGTCGCGCAACGACAGGGCTCCCGCGACCACGGCCGCAGCGACCTCGCCGACGCTCTGGCCGAAAACGAGCTCAGGGACCACGCCCCAGCTTTGCAGGGTGCGAGCAAGCGCGACCTGAACGCTGAAGACCACGGGCTGCACGACGTCGGTTCGGTCGAGCCGCGAGCACGCCTCGTTCGCCGCGAGCTCGGCGATCACGGACCACCCGGTGAACTGCCGGACGGCTCGATCGCAGGCCTCGAGGGTCGCGCGGAACACCGGCTCCCCGGCCATCAGGTCACGGACCATGCCCGCCCAGTGGCCGCCGTGTCCTGAAAAGAAGAACACCAGCCGCGGCCTCGGCCGGGAAATCGGGCGGAGCTCCGCGCCACCGTCGGCCAGCTCCCGCAATGCAGCCTCCACCGAGGCGCCATCGCGCCCCTGGACCATGGCGCGAACGGAGCCCGTGCCGGGCTGCACCACGAGCCGCTCCGCATCGCGACCCGCGCCCGAAGCAGCGAAATCGGCCAGGAGGCGTCGCGCCGCATCGCGGAGCGCCTGCTCCCCATCAGCAGCCAAGGGGACGAGGATCTGCGGCCTGTAGGGAGACTCCTCCAGCGCAACATGGGCGTTCGTGCCGCCGAAGCCGAAGCTGCTGACGCCGGCAAGACGGCCCGCGTCCCTCGGCCAGCCTTGCTGCCGTGCGACAACCTCGAGCCGGAGCGCCTGAAAGTCGATGTGGGGGTTCGGGCTCTCGAAATGCAGGTTCGGCGGCAGCTGCCCGTGATGCAACGCGAGCGTCGCCTTGAGGAGCCCGGCGATGCCCGCCGCAGCCTCGAGGTGGCCGAAGTTCGTCTTTACCGAGCCGATGCGGAGCGGCTGCTCCCGGCCGGGCGCGAACACGGCGGCCAGCCCCGCGGCCTCGATAGGATCGCCGAGGATCGTGCCCGTACCATGGGTCTCGACGTATGCGACCTCCCGGGGCGCAACCCCCGCTCGCTGCCAGGCGTCTCGGATGACGTCAGCCTGGGCCTCAGGGTTCGGTGCCGTGAGTCCATTGGACGCGCCGTCGCTGTTCACGGCGCTGCCTCGCAGCACCGCGTAGATGCGATCGCCTGCGACGAGCGCGTCCGAGAGGCGGCGCAGCACCACCACGCCGCACCCCTCGCCACGGACGTAGCCGTTGGCACCTGCGGCGAAAGCCCGGCAGCGGCCGTCAGGGCTCATCGCGCCGAACTTGGTCATCTGGACCGTGGCGTGGGGGGTCAGCATGAGGTTGACCCCGCCCGCAAGCGCCAGATCCGCCTCCCCACGCCTGAGGCTCAGCGCCGCGAGATGCACGGCTACCAGCGAGGAGCTGCACGCCGTGTTGACCGTCATCACCGGCCCGCGAAGCCCCAGAGCGTAGGCGATGCGGGCGGGGATGATGGAGTTATCCCAGCCCACGGCGGAGTGTGGCTCTATGCCTGTCGCGTCCGCCCCCGCGACGCGGGCATACTCCTGCCACATGGCGCCGAAGAACACGCCCGTGCGAGACCCCCCGAGCGCGGTGGGAACGACGCGCGCGTCCTCGAGCGCTGCCCAGGCAGTCTCGAGCGCGAAGCGCTGCTGCGGATCCATCTGCCTGGCTTCAGCCGGCGAGATTCCGAAGAACCCTGCGTCGAAGTTCACGATCTCATTGAGAAAACCACCCCATCGGGTCGTCATCTTCCCGGGCGCCTGGGCGTCCGCGTCCAGCCAGGCCTCAGCGTCCCAGCGGTCCGGAGGAACCTCGACGATGGCATCCACGCCCGAGCACAGGGCCCGCCACATCCCCTCGGGGGACGCGATGCCGCCAGGCATGCGGCACCCGAGCCCGACGATGGCGACGGGCTCGTCGATGGACGACGACGCGATGGCGCGCGCGCCGAGGGCCGTCGAAATGGGCCCCCCGCTTGTATCCGCCAGATGCCTGGCAAGCGCGTTCAGGGTGCTGTGCTGCCATACCAGCGTGGCCGGGAGAGCGCGCCCCGTCCAGCTCGACAGCTTTTCAACCAGGAGCAGCGCCCTCGCGGAGTCGAGGCCCTGCTCGTGGAATCGAACATCATCCTGAACGGCTCCCGGCGCAACCTGCAGCAGATCCGCCAATGCATCGCGCAGAAACCCAAGCATTCTGTCCATCGGCGCCACGCTTAACACAATGAGTCATTTCGATCAAGCACGGCCTTATAAAGGTGCACATGGCAAAACCGGCGTCACACCGCACAGCGCAGGCGTGATTTTACATACGCCTCGCCACGCCTTTTTGTTATATATCCGCGCCCCGCCAGGGCGCCGATAGCAGAGCGTCCATCGCGCCATACATTAGAAAACATCAAGAAAGGAGAATTCCAATCTAGGCAGCCGAATGAATCCGCTTGCAATCAAACAAAAAAGCAAATACGTTCACCCGCGCACCCCCAGCTGTAGGTTTACTGCCATCTCTCGATGGCGTTCCGCGGTCGTGCGGCGCTCGTAGTCACGGAGTTTCTGCCTCGCAGAGGCTCGTCATGAAAGGGGGGCACGAAAGGCAGCTCGCGCGGCTCGATGCGACGGAGCCTGCACGACCACAAAACGCAAGGAAGACCAATGAGCTCCACGCAATGCCATCTCAGCATTCACGACATACTCGCCTCAACGCGAGAGCTCGTCCCCGCGCTGCGCGCTTCTGCAGCCGAGGTCGAGGCAGCCCGCAAGCTCCCCGGTAGCGTATTGAGCGCCCTGGACAAGACGGGAGTGTTTCGCATGGCCATGCCCAAGGCGTGGGGCGGTCCGGAGGCCGATCCGTTCTCGCAAATCGAGGTGATAGAGAACCTCGCGCTCGGCGACGCCTCGTCGGCGTGGTGCGCGATGATCCTTTCGGGCAGCGGCTTCTACGCATCCCATCTGGAGGATAGCGTAGCGCGGCGCCTCTACGGCAAGCTCGACGTACGCCACGCCGGAAGCCTGAGATGGACCGGGAAGGCTGAGAAGGTGGCCGGAGGCTATCGGGTGACAGGGACCTGGGACTTCTGCAGCGGTTGCCACCACGCGGACTTCCTTGCGACGGGCTGTCTGGTCACCGAAAATGACAGCCCGGTTCTCAACGCGGACGGCAGCCCGCGTACCCTCTGGGCCGTCCTCCCCGCTGGAAGCTTCGAGATCCTGGACACCTGGCACACGACGGGCCTGGCGGGAAGCGGTAGCAACGACTGCAGCGCGAGCAACGTCTTCGTGCCCGAGGAGCACACCTTCAACCTGGCGGACCGCAAGCGCAGCGAGCCGCTGTACGCCTATGCCCCCCTCTTCCTGCAAACCCTGGTGGGCGTTCAGCTAGGCATCGCGCGCCACGCGATCGAGATCGCGCTCGAGCTCGCGCAGAACAAGAAGGTAATGCCGATGGGGCACAACCTGGGCACCGAGCAGAGCGTGCAGATAGCGATCGCCGAGGCGGAGGCCACGTTGGGCTCGGCCAGGAGCTACGTGCGCGATGTCGTCGGCGAGCTGTGGGATGCGCTGCAATCCGGCAACGGACCGTCGCTGAAGCAGCGCGCCAAAGGAATGCTGATGATGATCAACGCCGCACAATCGACTCGACGCGTGGTCGAATCGATGTGCGACGTGGCAGGGGCCACCGCGATCTTCGCCAAGCATCCGATCGAGCGCCTCCGGCGCGACATCATCACCGCAAACTCGCACTTCCTCTGCCAGAAGAATAGATACTCAATCATCGGCCAGGCGCTGATGGGTATCGAGCCGGCCTACCCCTACTTCTGATCTGGCAAGGACCGGGGCGGTCAGGGCGAACCGGTACGGGCTCGCCCGGTCGTCGCGAGCAACGCCGCATCGAGGGATGACTCGAATCTCTGGCCATGCGCCAGGGCACCATGAGGACGGGATGGATATACATCGGAATAGAGCGAGCTGGCGCGCGGCGCTGAGCGGGGTGTTCACGTCGGTGCACACCATCGCGAAGGGCAGGGACCCTCGCTGGTACTACAACAACCTCGGCGAGAACGTATTCACCGAGCAGTCCAAGTTCTTGAACCTCGGGTACTGGGCCGACCCAGAGACGAGGACGATGGACGCCGCGTCGACCGCGTTGGTCGACCTCGTCGCAGAGGCCGCGAAGCTCTCGGGGAGCGACGAGGTGCTGGACGTGGGCTTCGGCTTCGGCGACCAGGACATCCACTGGACAACGCGTTACTCGCCGAAGCGCATCGTCGGCATCAATGTCACAGAGAAGCAGGTAGAAGAGGCGCGCAGGCGGATCGCCGAGCTCGGGCTCGACGACCGCATCGACCTGCGCGTGGGCTCGGCGACGGACATGCGCTTCGCGCCGGAGACCTTCGACAAGGTGCTCGCCGTGGAGTCGGCCTTTCACTTCGATACGCGCGACAAATTCTTCGGCGAAGCCTTTCGGGTCCTCCGCCCGGGAGGTCGAATCACCACCGCCGACATCATCCCGCTGCCAGGGCGGGGGAGCTCCCCGCTGTTCACCCTTCGGTCGCAAGCCCCCGCGGAGAACCACTACCCTCGCGACGTCTATGCGGAGAGGCTTCGCGCCGCCGGCTTCGTGAACGTCGAGGTCCGGTCGATTCGCAAACACGTCTACGATCAGTACCTCGACCACCTGGATCGCCGCTCGGCGAGCCCCGACTTCAAGCACAAGAGCCCGTTGCTCCGGCTGCTGCTGATGAAGGAGAACCCGCTGCTCTCCTGGCTGTTCGCCTCATTCGATTACGTCATCGCATCCGGAGAGAAGCCCGGGAATATGCCCCACTCCGCCAGGTGAGCACCGCGCGCGGCCTCCCGGCGCAAGTGGCCGGTCTCTCCGGCGCGCTCCACGTAGCGCGCCGGGGGCCGCCCCGCCCGGGCCGTCAGCGTCCCCCCGCCCCTTCGAGCGCAGCGAGGCGCAGCTCGCGCGCCAGCAAGAACGCCGGGAACGTCGCCGCGAAGGCGAGCAAAAAGCTCAGCAACACATACGCCCAGACATGGCGCACGCCCACCCGCCGCCCCTCGACCACCATGAACAGTATCCCAGCCGCGGCGGCCACCGCGATGTCGACGAACACGGAAGCGCCCGCCGCGTTGACCGTGGCCGCGTCGACGAACCCCGTCGGTGAATCGAACCCCCCGGCGTTCATGAACCGTATATTGAACCACAAAACGCCGGCAGCGCCGATCAGCGTGAGCGCGGCATACAGTACGATACGAATTTTTCGTGTGTTCATGGCGATGTCTCTATGGGAACACCTAACATAGAATACATTTCCTCGTCAATGGACCTGAGATACCGGCGAGCATCGAAATCGTGTGCGAGGCTGGATGGATAGAATCGGCGCCCCATTGGTCGTGGCGCCGGCATCGGGATGCCGCCTTCGCCGTGAGGTCGTATCGCCTCTCACGGAGCCGGTTGACGCGAATCGCAACCAATGCAAATGGCTTTGACCATGATCGCTCTCGCGCGAGAGGCACGATCATCTTGCACCGGAGGTCTACATGGAGAAGAATCCCTGGCTGTCGCACTGGACCGCGCGGACGGACGCGAAGCTTCGCCTTTTCTGCTTCCCCTACGCCGGCGCCGGCGGGGCCATATATCGAGACTGGGCGAAGAGCCTACCGGCGCATATCGACGTCTGCCCGATAGAGCCTCCGGGGCGATTCGCTCGGTCCAAGGAGAAGCAACCTCGCTCGATGTCGGAGTTCATCGACGGCATCGAGCGGGGGCTGGATGACATGCTCGACCTGCCGTTCGCGTGTTTTGGATACAGCCTGGGAGCGCTGATGGCCTTCGAATGGGCCCGTTCTCTCCGCAGGCGCCGTGGGATCGAGCCGACATGCATGGTCGTCGCCGCGAGCAGAGCCCCTCACGTACCCGCCCGCCTGCCGCCGATCTCTCACCTCCCCGCGAGCGAGTTCCTGCGGCGTGTGCAGCAGAGGTACGGGGCGTTCGATCGTGTGATCCAGGAGGACCCTGAGCTGCTGCAGCTCGTCGGCAAGATCATGCAGGTCGATCTGGAGGTGCTGGAGCGCTACGAGTGCGGAGGCGAAGCGCCGTTCACCTGTCCGTTCACTGCCATCGGCGGTACCGACGATCCTGGGGCGAAGCGGGAAGACCTGGATGCGTGGGGTAGCCATACGGTGGGCGGATGCGACGTGCGGATGGTGGACGGAGACCACTTCTTTATCCGTACACGCGGCCAGGAGCTCTTGGACGCCGTCCGGTCCGCGGTGCAGGCGCCCGGCGCGGCCTGACGCGCCGGGCAGCATCTATGATCGACACCATTACAGACAGCTGAACCACGAGGATGTGCCTGATGTCTAACGCAACACGATGTCGACCCAGGACGCTGGCCGGCCTGGCCACGCTGGTCCTCGCTTTCACCGGAGCGTGCGGGAGCACGGACGACGACATAGAGCCGGTGGTCACGGGCGGCTGCGGGGAGACTGAGCTTTCCAGTACGTGGGAAGGAATTCAGCGAGTCATCCTCGCTGGCTACCAATGCAGCAACGCCACGTGCCACGGCGGCGCAAGCGCTCCGGCGGGAGGCCTCGATCTCCGGCCGGAGGCAGCGTATGCGAGCCTGGTCAACGTACCGGCGAACGCGCCGCTTCAGACCGAGACCGGCGTGACGCTGCGCCTCTACCCGGGCGAACAGGAGCTGAGCGCGTTCTACAAGAAGATCGAGGCGGCGACGCTGGGCGTCTCCTTGCCTGCAGAGTTCGGCGCGCCGATGCCACCGCCGCCGACGTCACCCGTCTCCAAGGAGCACCTGGAAGCCCTGCGGCTGTGGATCCGGGCCGGAGCGCCCGAGACGGGGATCGTACAAGGAACCGAACGGCGCCTCGGATGCGACCTGCCCGACGACTTCGACGCGAACAAGCTCCCCCCTCTCGCCCCCCCACCCGCGGGCGAGGGTCTTCAGTTCTACTCGTCGGGCTGGCATGTGCCCGCCGGAAGTGAGCATGAGGTATGCTACGCGACGTACTACGATTTCACGACCGAGGCCGGGGAGATACCGGCCTGGGCTGAGGCTCCATGCAGGCCCGAGGCCGGCGGCCCGGAGGAGACCTGCTTGGCCATCAATGAGAACCTGCTGCACCAGGACCCGCAGTCGCATCACAGCATCATCTATTCTGTCAGGGCCGTAGTGGAGCCGGACGACGCGTCGTGGGGACAGTGGACCTGCCTGGGAGGCGATCTCGCCGGGGCGCCATGCGACCCGACAATGCGAGGCGTCTCGGCGTCGCAGGGCGGCGCCGACTGCGGGCCCCGCAGCGCCTGCACGTCGCCGCCGAGAGACTCGGTCGCTTGCTGGGACTACCTTCCGTCGATCGCCATGAGCCCCGAGCTGCTCACACCTGTCGGAGGCGCACAGGAGCCCGTGAGCGGCGGTCCGCTGCACGAGGGGGTGTACGACACCCTGCCCCGCAGAGGATACATCTTCTGGAACTCGCACGGATTCAACCTTACACGCAAAGACACGACCATCGAGCACTATCTCAACCTGCGCTTTGCGCGCCCCGAGTCGCGCAAGTTCATGTTCCAGGGCTTCGGCGACAGCAGGTTCATCTTCGCGATGGATGTCCCTCCGTTCGAGAGCCGGGAGTACTGCGCCGGCTTCACGCTGCCACGATATTCCAGGGTCACCGATATATCCTCTCATATGCACCAACGCGGAGTGCAGTGGAGGACCTGGGAGCCCCCTCAGGATCCGGAGTGCAGCCCGGACAACGGATGCCTCCCGAACGATGATCCTCCGGACTACACCAGCACGATCTATAGCGATCCGGTCAGGAAGGAGTATGAGACGCCCCTCGCCCTGGACGAGGAAGACGACGCGTCCCGCACATTCAAGTACTGCGCTGTCTTCGACAACGGACTGAGGGATCCTGCGACCGTGAAGCGCTGCGAGGACGGACGCCCGTGCAATCTGGTGGGCGGCTACACGACGGATGACGAGATGCTGTTCTTCATCGGCCACTACTATATCGACGAGCCGTAGGGATCCCGCGTCTCCCGCGGCGCCGCGTCCACCGGAGGTGAAGAGGAAGGCGAGACCGGCGCGGAGGAGGACGGCGCGCCGGACGAGCGACCGAGGCGCGCGGCGCCGTCCGCGCCCGCGCCGGCCTCTCCGCGCCGCACGATCCGCCTCGTCCTCGCGGAGCACGTCAGGCTCGGCGGGGGAGAGTCTCTCCAGGGGCAACTCCGGCCACCCCGCGCGCGCACGCCCACGCGCACGCCCAGCCGCCGCCTCCACGGCAGCGGCTGCCCGCGCAGCGCGGATGGGCCCGGCCCGCCCCCCGGAACGTTACCGATGTCGGAGTCGGCCTCCCGTGATAAAATCACGCTCCGGAATCTCCTCCGTGACGTCCACGACGACCCTGACCGATCGAAGCCTCCTGTGGGGCCGGAACGACCTAGAGCCGGCCCCGGAGTTCTTCCACCTGGTCATCGCCTGGTCGCGCGAGGAGCCGCACCGCGTCGGGGAGGCGGCGCTCGTCGAGGGGCGCTGCGTGCTCGGCCGCGGCGGGCCGCAGTCCCAGGACAGCGCGCCGCGCCTCGCCTTCCACCGTCAGCGGCCGGTGGGCTGGGCCATGATGCCGCCGCTGGAAGGCCCGCGGATCTCGCGCCTCCAGCTCGAGCTCACGCCCACCGAGGACGGGCTGCTCGCCGTCCGCTCGATCGGGCGCTGCCCCCTGCTCATCAACGGCACGCCCGCGACGCAGGGCCTCGTGAAGGCCGGCGACACGCTCACCCTGCACAACGCCCTCGTGCTGTTCGTGGTGCGGCGGCGGTGGAGCCTCGAGGTGATCCAGGCGCTCAAGGAGGCGCCGCGGTTCTCGTTCGGCGACGCCGACACGCACGGGATCGTCGGGGAGAGCCCGGCCGTGTGGGCGCTGCGCGGCGCCCTCGCGTTCGCGGCGCAGTCCGGCAACCACGTGCTCGTGCGCGGCGAGAGCGGCGCCGGAAAAGAGCTCGCCGCGCGCGCCATCCACGCGCTCTCCCGCCGCCGCGCGGACGTGTTCGTCGCGCGCAACGCCGCGACCTTCCCCGAGGGGCTGGTCGACGCCGAGCTGTTCGGGACGGCCAAGGGCTACCCCAACGTCGGCAGCCCCGAGCGCCCCGGGCTCATCGGCGAGGCGGACGGCGGCACCCTCTTCCTCGACGAGATCGGCGAGCTCCCGCCGCACCTGCAGGCCCACCTGCTGCGGGTGCTCGACCGCGACGGCGAGTACCAGCGGCTCGGCGAGTCGCGCGTGCGCCGCTCGGATCTGCGCGTCATCGCGGCGACGAACCGCCCCGTCGAGTCGCTGAAGCACGACTTCCTCGCGCGATTCCTCATCACCGTGAGCGTCCCCGGGCTGCCCGATCGCCGCGAGGACATCCCGCTGCTCCTGCGGCACCTGCTCGCCGCGGCCGCGCGGGAGAGCCCGGAGCTGACCGAGCGCTTCTTCGAGCGCCGCGGCGAGCGGCTCGCCGAGCCGCGGATCGCGCCGGCGCTCATCGAGGCGCTGCTCCGCCACCCCTACACGCACCACCTGCGCGAGCTGGAGCGGCTCATGTGGATCGCCCTCGGGTCGAGCCACGACAACTTCCTCGCCCTCACGCCCGATCTCTGCGCGGTGCTCCGCCCGGAGGCGGGCGACGCCAAGACGGATCCCCGGGCCGGCCCCAAGACGGATCCAGGCAAGTCGATCCCGCCCCAGCCGTCCGACTCCGGCTCGCTCGGGCGCGCCGAGATCGAGGCCGCGCTCGCGGAGGCGCAGGGCAGCGTGACGACCGCGGCGCGCCTCCTCGGGCTGAAGAACCGCTTCGCCCTCTACCGGCTCATGAAGCGCCACGGCATCGCCGGGCCGGACGAAGAGGCGAGCGAGGGCTGAGCCAGCGCGGGCGGCGGCGCCCGCCTCACGCGCCCGGCGCGACCCGGGCGGGCGCGCGCTCGCCGGCGCGCATCCGGGCGGCGATGACGCGGTAGGCGCGGGTCCACGCGTCCCGGTGCGCCTCGGTCCAGTCCGCGGCGCTCACCTCGGACAGCGCCGCGACGAGCGCCTCGCCGAACCACTCGTACATCTCCGGGGTCACGCCGTAGGCCGCGTGCTGGGCGCCGAGCCGCGCGAGCTTCTCGGTGAGCCAGACGTCGTCCTCGAGGTGGTCGAGCACCGCCATGAGCGCCCGCTCGAACATCGTGCCCTGCGCCCCGGGGCTGTTGCGGGTGAAGAGCCGCCTCGCCTGCGGGTACCGCTCGAACAGGGCCCGATACACGAGGCGAGGGAACTCCTGATCACGCTGCACGACGAGCTCGAAGCTGTCGCGCAGCAACTCGGCATCATGGGACGACATGAAGGAACGCCCCTCCGTCGGGGTGAGCATCGATCCCGCGACCAGCATCGTTCGTGCCGCGAAACATCCGCCGACGCGCGCGGCTCGCCGGTCCGGCCGCGGCCCACGCCCCGTGCGCGCACGCCGCAGGGCGTGTGCGCGCACGCCTCCACGTGCACACCTGGACACAAATGCGTCCACTGACACACCGCTCGCTGTAGTGCAATGCCGGCCCCAGCAACAAGGCAACGACCGATCCGCCGGGCGGTCCAGTTGGGTATCCTCGCATGCGCGCCGGGCGGTCACGCCGCGCGCTCGGCGCGGCCGTGGTGGTGGAGGGCTCGATCCGTGTCGTTCCTCGAAGGTTCTCTGGTTGCGGGTCGGTTCCTCATCGAAACGCTGGCCAGGCGGGGCGGCATGGGGGAGGTATTTCGCGCCCGGGACGTGACGACGGGCGCGCCGGTGGCCCTCAAGCTGCTGCACGCGGACGCCGCGCGCTCGGAGGAGACCGAGCGTTTCCTGCGGGAGGCGCGGTTCCTGGCCGATCTCAGGCACCCCGCCATCGTCGCGTACCTCGCGCACGGAAAAGCCCAGGACGGCCGGCCTTTTCTCGCGATGGAGTGGCTGTCGGGGAAGGACCTCGGCGAGCGCCTCGACGGCGGGCCGCTGCGCATCTCCGAGTGCGTGACGCTGCTCACGCGGGTCGCCGACGCGCTCGCCGTCGCCCACGGCCGGGGCGTGGTCCACCGCGACATCAAGCCGAGCAACCTGTTCTTGCGAGACGAGCGCGTCGACGGCGTCACGGTGCTCGATTTCGGCATCGCGCGCTGGGCGGCGGCCGGCATGACCCTCACGGGGACCGGGCGCTTCGTCGGCACCCCCGGCTACATGGCGCCGGAGCAAGCGCGCGGCGACCGCGAGCTCGGGCCGGCCGTCGACGTCTTCGCCCTCGGGTGCGTCCTCTTCGAGTGCCTGACCGGGAAGCACCTGTTCGCCGGCCGGGATCTGGTGGGCGTGCTCGCGAAGATCCTGTTCGACGACGTCCCCCCGGTCGGCTCGCTGCGCCCGGACACGCCGCCCGCGCTGGCGGAGCTGCTCGCGCGGATGCTCGACAAGGATCCTCAGCGGCGCCCGCGCGACGCCGCGGCGCTCCGCGAGCAGCTCGCCGCCCTGACGCTGCTGGAGGAGGGCGACGAGGCGCCAGCGCCGGTGCTCGCGGCGCCGCCGACGCCCCGGGCGCTCACCGGCGAGGCGATGCAGCTGCTCAGCGTCGTCCTCGCCGTGCCGGCCTCCGGCCACCCCAGCGAGACGCTGCCGCCATCCACGGCCCAGACCTGGGCCCGCCCGACGCGCGACGCCCTGCGCTTCCGGCTCGCGCGCCTCGGCGGCCGCGCCGAGTGGCTGGCGGACGGCTCGCTGATCGTGATCGTGTCGCCGGCGAGCAGCGCGGTGGATCAGGTCTCGACGGCCGCCCGCTGCGCCCTCGAGGTGCAGCAGCACTGGCCCGAGGCCCGCATCGCGCTGACCACCGGCCGCGGGCTGCTCCAGGGCGGCGTCCCCGCCGGAGAGGCGATCGACCGGGCGGTGGCGCTCTTGCGCGGCGCGGAGCCGACGGTGACGGCCGAGCCCGACCCGCAGGGCGCCGCGCTCGAGCCGGGGATCTGGCTGGACGAGCTGAGCTCGAGGCTGCTCGAGCCGCGCTTCCTGATCACGACGCTGGGCGGGCAGCTGGCCTTGACCGGCGAGCGCGCGAGCGTCGACGAGTCGCGCCCGCTGCTCGGCCGCCCGACGCCCTGCGTCGGCCGCGAGCAGGAGCTCTCGATGCTGCTCGGCGCGATCGACGGGTGCATCGAGGAGGCGGCGCCGTCCGGCGCGCTCGTGATCGGGGCGCCCGGCATGGGCAAATCGCGCCTGCGGCACGAGCTGCTCCGGCGCCTCCGCGCCCGGTCGCCCGGCCTCGAGGTGCTGTTCGCGAGCGGCGCGCCGATGAGCGCCGGCTCGCCCCACGCCCTGCTCGGCGAGGCGCTCCGCCGCCTCTGCGACGTGCAGGTCGGGGATCCCCCCGCGGCGCAGGAGGCCAAGATCCGCCGGCGCGTCGGCCAGCGCGTCCCGCCGGCCGACGCCGAGCGGGTGAGCGAGTTCATCGCGGCCCTGTGCGGCATCGCGGTCGAGCGGCCGAGCGCCTCGCTGAGCGCCGCGCGCAGCGATCCGAAGATCATGAGCGAGCAGATCCGCCGCGCCTTCGTGGATCTGCTGAGCGCCGAGGCCGCGGCGCGCCCTTGCCTCCTCGTGCTGGAGGACCTGCACTGGGGCGACGCGGCCACGGTCAAGCTCGTCGACGCCGCCCTGCTCGAGCTGCGCGAGCGCGCCTTCTTCGTGCTGGCCTTCGCGCGCCGCGAGGTGCACGACGTGTTTCCGAAGCTGTGGCAGGGGCGGGTCGTGCACCGGGTCCCGCTCGCCGGACTGACGAAGAAGGCGGCCGAGCGGCTGGTGGTCGCGGTGCTCGGCGCCGAGGTCCCGCCCAGCCTGGTGGCGCGCATCGTCGAGCAGGCCGCGGGCAACGCGCTGTTCCTGGAGGAGCTGATCCGCGCGGTGGTCGAGGGCAAGACCGAGGGGCAGCCCGCCACGGTGCTGGCGATGCTCCAGGCCAGGCTGTCCTGCCTCGAGCCGGAGGCGCGCAAGGTGCTCTGCAGCGCGAGCGTGTTCGGGCAGACGTTCTGGCGCAGCGGCGTGCTCGCCATGCTCGGGCAAGAGCGCGCGGCGGCCGGCGGCGACGGGGCGGATCGATGGCTGGAGAGCCTGGTCCGCTCCGAGATGGTGGAGGTGCAGTGGAGCAGCCGGTTCCCCGGCGACGCGGAGTACCGGTTTCGCCACGTCCTCGTGCGCGACGCCGCGTACGGCCTCCTCGCTGCGGAGGATCGGCGGCTCGGCCACCAGCTCGCCGGGGCGCACCTGGAGCAGGCGGGGGAGGCGGACCCCATGGTGCTGGCCGAGCACGCGCACCTCGGCGGGGATCTCGAGCGCGCCGCGCTGTATTACCTGCGAGCGGCCGAGCAGTCGTACCGGAGCAACGATTACGACGGCATGCTCTCGCGCGTCGAGCGCGGCATCGCCTGCGGGCCGCGCGGCGACATCCTGGGCCGGCTCCTCGGGATGAAGCTCGACGTCTGCTTCCTGCGCGAGGACTGGGACGTGGGCCTGGAGATCGGCAAAGAGGCCCTGTCGCTCTTGCCGCGGGGGAGCGTCGCCTGGAACAGGGCGGTGGGCCGGCTGGTGGTGATGACCGGCCACCTCGGCCTGGCGGACGACCTGGAGCCCCTCGTGAACGCGATCATGAGCAGCGAGCCCGAGCCCGGGGGCGAGGCGGCGTGCTGCATGCCCGTGGCGACGGCGATCACGGCCCTGAGCCACTGGGGCATGCGCGATCTGTCGCTGCGCCTCCTGGCGCGCCTGGAGCAGCTCGCGACCCGCGTGCCCGAGAGCGAGGAGCTCGCGCACGCGCAGCTGCGCTACAGCCGCTCCACGTTCTTGCGGCTCCTCGGGGACGATCCCTGGCAGGCGTACGAGGACGCGCGGCGCGCGGAGGAGGTCTTCTTCGAGGTGAGCCCCTGGCGCTGGCGCGAGTTCGCGGCGAGCTCGACCGCGCTCTCGATGGCGGAGCTCGGCGAGCACGCCGAGGCGGAGCGCAAGCTGCGGGAGTCGCTGGAGCGCACGCTGCGCATCAACGACGCTTTCACGGTCTCCAGCGTCCGTGTGTGGCTGTTGATCCTCCTCTCGGAGTGCTGCGCGCCGGAGCACCTGGACGAGATCACGGACCTGGCGAACCAGCTCATCGAGATCGGCGCCATGGAGGCGACCGTGGGGCCGGCGCACGGCGCGCTGGCGCGGGTCCTCGTGGCGCGGGGCCGCTTCCCGGAGGCGCGCGAGGAGGCGGAGAAGGCGCTCGCGGTCCTGCAGCGAGACCGGTTTTACCGGCCGCTGGTCTACCGGACGCTCATCCAGGCGCTGCTCCGGGAGGGGCGCGCGGAGGCCGCCCGGCAGGCCTCGGAGGAGGGGCTGGGCTGCCTCGCGGCGCTCGGCGGCTCGCTGGGGTACAGCGAGATCCCGCTGCGCCTCGCGGTCAGCGAGGCGCAGCTCGCCGGCGGGGACACGGCGCGCGCGCGGGCCGCGATCGAGCAGGCGCTGCGCGCGGTCGAGGAGCGCGCCCGGAAGATCCCCGACGCGGCCGTGCGGCTCCGCTACATGGAGCAGGTGCCGGCGAACGCGCGGGTGAGGGAGCTCGCGCGCGCGTGGCTCGGGCGCGACGTCGAGCGGCCGCCCAGCGGCGAGCGGACGGCGTGAAGCGACAGAAGAGACCGCAAGGGCGCAAGGGTACAGAGATGGAATTGGATCCGTCTCTTCCCCTTGCGTCCCTTGCGACCTTGCGGTCCTCTTCCCATGAATCGATTTTCACGGGATTTCAGCGAGATCGGCGCGCTAGACGTTGACCTTGTAGTTCAGCTTGACCTCGTCCCCGTGCATGCCGCGGAACCCCCAGTCGTGGGGCGGCGACTCCGAGATGCAGATCTCGATGTCCTGGTGATCGATGCCGACCTCGTCCCGGATCCTGTCGAACAGGAGCCGCACGAGCTTCTTCTTCGTCTCCACGGTGCGCCCGGTCATCATCGAGATCTCGATGATCGTATACGCGTCGGTGCGACCGCCCGGCGCCAGCATGTCCTCGCGCTCCATCGGGAAGAAGCGGTGCGCCCGCTTGTCCTGCGGCATCCCCAGCGCCTCCATGACGCAGGCGTGGATCACCCGCGACAGCTTCTCCTTCACCGGGTTGAGCCGGTCCTTGATCCCGTAAATCTTCACCTGAGACATCGAATCACTCCTGGAGCGGCGCTATCGCCGCCGTACGCCGCGGCTTCATCTACGCCGATTACGCCGATTACGCCGATTGCCCGAACAGGACCACGGCGATCGACAGGTTCGCGTGCTGGTTCTTGCCGCGGACGAAGCACCCCTGCTCTCCGAACGTGAACATGCCGAGGAACGGCGTCGGCCCCAGCGCGGCGCTCATCCCCTGGACCACGCGGCCGATGTCGTCGCGCACCGCGAGCATGCACCCGGCGCAGAAGATCACGAGCGCGCCCTGCGGCTGGAACGAAGGCCGCGCGGCCTCCAGCGCGGCGCCCGCGACGGCCGTGATGCGATCGAGCAGGCCCTCTCTCGACCCCTTCATGAGCACGAGCTCGTCGCCCTCGCTGATGTGCACGCCGAACGTCAGCGCGTTGTCCTGGTCCACCGCGTTCGGGTGGATGAGCAGGAACTGGGGGGCCTTGCCGGCCCAGCCGGAAGGCCGGCCGAGCGGGCTGAGCGCGCTCTCCGCCGCGATGGAACCGCCGCCGAGCTGCGCGGCGAACCTGCCGCCGGTCCACCGGTTGTAGACCTCCGCCGCCGGCTGCCCGTCGATCTCGGGCACCCGCCGCCCCTCCGAGCGCGTGACCCAGCCCCGGTGCTCGGTCGGCGTGTAGCCGGAGCCGAACGCATAGGCGATCTCGCCCGACGGGTACAACGCCGACAGCAGCACCGCGTCGCGGTGCGCCTGCCCGCGCCCGAGCTGCGACAGCGCCCCGTCGAGCGAGTTCGCCCCGGAGGTGCCGCCGAACACCGGCACGTCGGCCCCGACCGCATCCTCGATCCCGCAGAGGACCTGCTCCTCCACCCCGAGCGGCGCGGTCAGCCAGAACAGCGCCGGCGGCTTGCCCGCCCGGCCGGCGTCCTCCATCGCGCGGCGCGCCGCGCGGGCGGCGGCGGCGCGCGGCGACTCCCCGATCGGCTCGGCCGCCGCGCCGTACGCGCCCCGCGCATCCGCGATGCCGAACAGCGCCAGGCCGGCGCCCGGCGCGCCGTGGACGCCGGCGGCGGTCATCACCGAGAGGCAGGAGCTCGACCCGTGGACCCGCACCGAGGGCGGAAGCGCCGCCGTGACGCGCGCGAGCTCGCCGAGATCGTGGCCCTCGGTGTAGCTCAGGAAGAGATGATCCGGCTCGCCGCCGAGGCCCGCGCGGAGCGCGGCCAGGGCCTCGGCGAACGCGACGCCCGTCGAGCCCGCCGTCGAGGACGCAGAGGCCATCTTCATCGCCCCCGCCGCCGCTTCCGCGCCCGCGCGGCCCGCCCGCGGAGCCTCGTTTGCGCCGGAGAGCGCGCCGGTCCCACTGTCCACGTCGTCGTTGCTCATCGGATCTGGACCTCCTGCGGCGCCCCCCGGTCGGGTCGATCACGCAGGATCCCTATACACCACCCCGCGCCGGGCTCGCCCGGTTTCGACCGCTGGCGGGGAGTGCCCCGCGGGCGCGACCACGGGGTCTCCAGCGCTGAGCCCGGTAGAGCGCCGCGGTGTCGCGGCGCGCGCTCCAGAGCGCCGCCGGCCCGCCAGCGCGCGCTCATTCCTCGGGATCGTCGCCCTTGGGCCCGGACTGCCCCGCTGCGGGCTCGTCGCTCTCCTCGCCGTCCTCCTCGGCGACCCCGGCGTCCGCCGCGCCCGCGCTCGTCGCCTCCGCGGCGAGCGCCATCCGCTCGGCGAGGGGCCGCTCGGGGAGCGTCAGCAGCGGCCCGTCGCCGAGCTCGCCGAACATGTTGAGGTACGCGTTCATCGCGTGGCACACCGAGTCGGTGCGCACGTAGCGGTCCCGCACGCTCCAGAACACCCCGCCGGCGGCCGCCTTCGGGTTCTTCACCATGAAGGAGCTCTCGGGCCCGTAGGTGTATTGCAAGATCTGCCGGATCGCCGCGACCACCGCGTCTTTGTACCGGTCGCAGCCCGCCATGCCCTTCGTTCGGCAGTGGTGATGGACCTCCGACATCACCTCGGCGAGCCACCCGCTCCCGCTGCTCGAGAGCGACCGCTGCCAGCGGCCGTACCGGTAGGCGTCCTCGGGCCTGCGCCACTGCCGCTTCACGAGGTCGTCGGCGCAGCGGAACACGGTCTGCTCGACCCGCGGATCGCCGCTCGCCTTGGCGAAGTCGAGCAGCGACTGGACCGCCCACGAGCTCGAGATCGGGTTGGGCTTCCTGTACTCGTCGCCGAGGAAACAGCCCTTCTTGGCGATCCTGGCGAGCAGGAAGTCCGCGGTCTGGGCCGCGGCGTCGAGGTACCTCTTGTTGTTCGTGGCCCGGTAGGTGCGCGACAGCGCGGAGAGGACCTGTCCCGTGTAGAGCGTCGACTCCTTCCCCTGGACCTTCCACGCGCCGCCCTCTTGCCCGACCAGGGCCGAGCGCACGCTGCCGTCCGGCCGCTGCATCGAGATCAGCCAGTCGGCCGCGAGGACGGCGGACTCCAGGTACTTCTTCTCCTTCGTGACGTTGTAGAGCTCGATCAGCGTGAAGATCGACTTCGACGCCGTGCCGACGACCAGCCGGCGCTCGGGGCGCTTCCGCTCCAGATCGAACGCGTAGAAGTAGGCGCCGGCCGTCCGATCGCGCGTCTCGTGGCTCTGCATGCCCATCACGAAGCCGGCGGCCTCGATCGCCGTGCGGAGCAGGCGCGGGTCGGGCTTGTAGGCGTGCAGCTTCAGCAGGGTCAGCGCCGTGGACGCGGTGTAGATCGTGTGGAGCTCGTCCTCGAACCGGTCGGCGGGCGCGTGGTAGTACTTGTGAACCCCCTTGTGCGTCGGATCGATGACGCGCGAGAGATAGCCTTTGCCGTCCTCGATGCGTTTCGCGAGGAGGGCCTTGTCGAGGGCGCGGACCGGCACGAGCCCCTGGGTGAGCTCGAGGCCCTTCCCCTTGCGCTCGACGCTCTCGATCATCGACTCGTGATGATCCGGCAGCTCCACGACGAGCCGCGCGCCGGCGAGCGCCTCGCGCGCGCCCCCCGCCGCGGCCACGGCCCGTCGCGCGGCCTCCTTCAGCGCGACGCAGAGCCCCGCGTCCGACGCCTCCCCGCGGGCGATCTGCTTCCCTTCCTGGAACCCCATCACGACGGCGCGGAAGGGCCGTTTGGACGACAGGGACAGATCGCACGTCACCTTGTCGCCGCCCGCGGCCACCTGGCGGACGAAGGCGACGGTGCGATCGCGGAAGGTGTCGTTGTCGAGCTCGGCGCCCGCGCCGCCGCCCGCCGGGACCTGGATCGCCGGGTCGGGCACCCGGGGCAGATTCGCCGCGATCTGGGCCGCGAAGCGGTCGTCGCCCTGGGTCGCGGCGGCCTTCCGGACCTCCGGGGCGCCGGTCGACGCGGCCGGCGCGGCGGCGTCGGGCTTCCCGGCCGCGGCCTCCTCGGCGGGCTTGCGGCTATCGCAACCGATCGCGAGCGCGGAGGACACGGCGGCCACGGCCAAAAGGGTTGCGGTGGAGAGGGCGCGTGAAGACGGCATGGACAAGTACCCCGGAAGCAGCGATATCGACGCGTACCAAGAACCCCGAGGCCCCGCAAGGCCGAACGGGGATCGCGGCACCCCGTAGGTCGGGCGCTCGCCCCCTGTCGTCGCGACTCGATGCTCACATCGGCGCCGCGTGTACGCGCCGCGCGTGCCGTGCGCGCCGTGCGCGCGGCGAGCCCAAAGCCGCCTGTGACGGCCGCGCGACAGCGAGACTCCTAGATGTTCCCGGGTGATTCATCGCTTGCGCCGATAGCGCGGAGACGGCGAACTACATGGGTTTCGTGCCCTCATCGGGTCTGAGACGAAAGGAGTCGGGTGGCGGAATGCTCATTTCAACACGACGCAATACAGCGTTAACATCATGGCTCGGGGCGGCCCTCCTCGCGATCGGTCCGGGATGCACGGCCGGAGCGGCCGCGGAGGATACGACCGAAGACGCCGAGCCCCTCGGCGGGAGCACGTCGTTCGTATCGGCGGACGATCTGCCCACGATGGTTTACGGGGAAGAAGAAGAGGAAAAAGAGGAAGAAGGAGAAGAAGAAGAGGAAGAAGAGCAGACCGAGCTCGAGGAGGGCGACATCTACCGGGTCATCGAGGACGGGCATCTCCTGAACCTCAACGGTTACCGGGGCCTGCAGGTCATCGACATCCACGATCCGGAGAGCCCGGCGATGGTCGGCCAGATGCCGGTCGCCGGGACGCCGGTCGAGATGTACGTCGATGGCGACCGCGCGATCGTGCTGCTGAACGACTGGGTCGGGCTCCGCGCCACCCCGGGCAGCCTCATCATGGATCGCCGGGCGGGCGGGGCCGTCCTGCTCATCGATATCTCCAACCGGAACGCGCCCGAGCTCCTGTCACAGCTCGATGTACCTGGAGCCATTCAGACGAGCCGTTACGCGAACGGCGCGACCCGGGACGCCCTTTACGTGGCCAGCACCAACTGGGGGTGGACGGATCTCGGGAACGATCAGTACGAGTGGCACAACGAGGCTGTGATCAAGAGCTTCGAGGTGACGCAGGGCGGGCTCGTGGAGCGCAGCCAGCTCGATCTCGGCGGGTACGTGACGGACATCCACGGCGCGGGAGACGTCCTGCTCGTGGCGCGGGGGCCCGAGGGCTGGGACCGCGAGAACAGCCAGGTGTCGCTCGTCGACATCTCGAGCGTCGACGGTTCCATGGCGCTCCGCGACACGGTCACCGTGGACGGCTATGTGCGCTCGCAGTTCCACATGGACTTCCGCGACGACATGCTGCGCGTCTTCTCCGGCCCGCAGTGGGGTGGCGGGGCGAGCCACCTGCAGACGTGGGACGCCTCGGATCCGGACAACCTCGCGCCGATCGACGAGGAGGACTTCGGCGACGGACAGCCGCTCTTCGGCGCGGTCTTCCTCGACGACCGGGCGTTCGCCGTCACCCACCTCCGCGTGGACCCCTTTCACGCGTTCTCGATCGATCCCGAGGGGAACATCGAGGAGAAGAGCGAGCTCATCGTCTCCGGCTGGAACGACTTCTTCCGCCCGGTGCTCGGCGCGACCCGCCTCATCGGGGTCGGCGTGAACGACGAGGGCGGGACGCGCAGGCTCGCGGCCAGCCTGTACGACATCACCGACCTGACCCATCCGAGCCCGATGCTCGCGCGCGCCGAGGTGAGCGGGGACGAGGGCGCCTGGAGCTGGTCGGAGGCCAGCTGGGATCACCGCGCGTTCACCGTGCTCGACGACGCCGTGAGCGTGGAGGCGCCGACCGGCGAGACCGAGACGGGCCTCGTGCTGCTGCCGTTCACCGGTTACAACAGGACGAGCGGCGTGTGGAAGCACGAGTCTGGCGTGCAGATCTTCACGTTCTCGGGCGCGACCCTGACCCGCCGCGGGGTGATGAGCCACGCCTCCCCCGTGCGCCGCTCGTTCCGCGTCGACCCGAGCACCGCGGCGAACGTGTCGGAGACGCAGCTCAGCCTCTACGATCAGCGCGATCTCGACGCCCCGGAGCGGCTCGGCGCGCTCGATCTCGCCCCCTCCTACAAGGCGATCTTCGCGTACGGCGATACCCGCGTGCGCATCCGCAACCCCGAGCAGGACTCCCCGCAGCGCGAGCCCGACGAGATGGCCTTGGCGGAGGTCATCGACGCGGACGACGACGCCGGTCTCGCGACGCCGCTCGCGACCATCCCGGTCACGCCCGACGCGAGCTACTACAAGGTCGGCGACGACCTGCTCGCCGTCGTGACCTCCCGGTACGTGAGCTGGCCGGACTACGAGACCACGATCAGCGTCGTCGATTTCTCGGACCCGCGAAGGCCGCGGGCGGCGGGCCAGCTCGTCACGACGGCCCTGCCCCCGACCTACGGCGCTTCCTACGACGATTCCTATGACCAGCCGACGAGGGTCCACGTCACGAACAGGTCGCTCACGTTCACGCGCAACACCGACGGCTGGCTCGATCTCGGCCCGGGCGATCAGTGCGATTCGCACGTCACGTACGCTCACGGCGACGACGCCTGCACCGGCCTCGACGGCTGCACGTACTACACGGGGCAGCGCACCTGCCAGTCGCTCGACGGCGGGCCGGAGTACTGCGCGGGCGGGTTCGCCGCGTGCACGACGCGGCTCGGCGCCAAGGACGCCTGCGCGCCGGTCCTCGACGAGGCCGCGCTCGACGGGCTGATCGAGTCGTATTGCTACGCCGGCGACGTGGGCCGCCAGATCCGGCAGATGAGCGTCCACGTGGTCGACCTCTCGGACCCGGATCACCCGACCCTGGCGCCCGCCCTCGCGCTCCCGGCCGACGAGGACGCCGTGAGCTCCCTTTCCCACGAGGGCGACGTCTACATCTCCGTCAAGCGGCCCACCGCCGTGCCCCACGACCCGCGCCCCCACGCGCGCTATTTCCTCCGGCGCGTCGACCTGTCCCACCCGGGGGCGCCCGCCCTCGGCCCGGCGATCAACATCCCCGGCGAGGCCCTCGCGATCCGCGGCACGAAGGTGTTCACGCGCGACCGGGTGTGGGGGCCCTACTTCATCGAGCCGGCGCTCGCGAAATCGACGCTGCACGGCGGGCTCGCGCACCTCGACAATCACCAGGAGCTCACCGGTAAGGCGCTCGGCGACACCGTCCTCATCGATCAGCACCAGAGGGCGCTCTTGACGTACGCCGAGCGGAGCTGGCCGACGTACTGGCGATGGAGCCACGGCGACGAGCCCGGCAGCTTCGCGATCCTGAGGGCCAGCCGCACGAGGACGTCGACCGGGTTCGACGTCCTCTCGGAGACGCCCGTCGACCGCTGGACGACGCTCATGCCCTACGCCGCCGAGCGCCGCGCGTTCTTCAACATGTACGGCGGCGCGTTGATGGTCGACTACGACGACCCGCGGAGCCCCGTGGCGCAGGCGTTCTTCCACGGCGCGTGGTCCCCCCGGGTGCTGCTCGATCCGGCGCGCGACGAGGTCCTCGTCGCCGCGGATCGGTACGGCGTCCACCAACTCGACCTCGACGCCTCGAACCTCCTCCCGTGACCCGCGAGGGAGGCGGCGCGCGCCTCCCCTGCCCTCTCCTTCCTCCCTCCCCGCCCTTCGCCGCCCGGCGCGCCGCGCGCTACGCTTCCCGGATGGGACCGGCGCAGATCAAGGGCAAGAACGTGGACATCAGGCTGTGGACCCGGCCCGAGGAGGTCGAGCCGGTCGCTCTGGAGCAGCTGCGCAACATCAGCGCCCTGCCCTGGGTGTTCCACCACGTCGCCGCGATGCCCGACGTCCACTTCGGCAAGGGCGCGACCGTCGGCTCGGTCATCGCGATGCGGGACGCCGTCGCGCCCGCCGCCGTCGGCGTCGACATCGGCTGCGGCATGGGCGCGCTCCGCACGAACCTCACCGCGGCCGACCTGCCCGACGAGCTCAAGCGGCTCCGGAGCGACCTCGAGCGGGCGATCCCCGTCGGGTTCGCCGCCCACGACACGCCGCTCAAGGGGTTCGCGGGCCTGCCGCTCTGGGACGAGTTCGCGAGCCTGACCCCGAAGGTCCAGGGGCTGTTCACGAAGGCGCGCTGTCAGCTCGGCACGCTCGGCGGCGGCAACCACTTCATCGAGCTCTGCCTCGACGCGGACGGCGGCGTGTGGCTGATGCTCCACTCCGGCTCGCGCAACATCGGCAAGGAGCTCGCCGAGATCCACATCGCCACGGCGAAGAAGCTCGCCCACAACCGCGACCTGCCCGACCGCGAGCTCGCGGTCTTCCTCGCCGGCACCCCGGAGATGAAGGCCTACCGGCACGACCTCTTCTGGGCGCAGCGCTACGCCCGCGCGAACCGCGAGGCCATGTTCCACCTCGCCGAGGGCGTCCTCCGGCGGCACTTCCCGCAGCTCGAGATCCAGGAAGCCATCTATTGCCATCACAACTACGTGGCAGAAGAGATCCATTTCGGCGAGGAGGTGCTCGTGACGCGCAAGGGCGCGATCCGCGCCGGCAAGGGCGAGCTCGGCATCATCCCCGGCTCGATGGGCACGCGCTCCTACATCGTCCGCGGCCTCGGCAACCCCGAGGCGTTCGAGAGCGCGTCGCACGGCGCGGGCCGCAAGATGAGCCGCGGCGAGGCGAAGCGGCGCTTCACCACGAAGGACCTTGCCGCGCAGACGGCCGGCGTCGAGTGCCGCAAGGACGGCGGCGTCCTCGACGAGATCCCCTCCGCCTACAAGCCGATCGAGCGCGTCATGGAGGACCAGCGCGATCTCGTGGAGATCGTCGCGGAGCTCCGGCAGGTCCTGTGCGTGAAGGGGTGATCGACCGGCGCGGGCGCTCCCGCGTCTCCGCCAGGCGCGCCCGGGGTTCGCGGTCCCTCCCCGCCCTGCTCTCGGCTACCATGCGCGTCGCTGGCGCGACGCACCCCGCGATCGGACGTGCCGCGCGCCGCAGCGCAGGGAAGCCATGAAGCCGGACTGGATCGATCTGGGCCCCCTCTCCGAATTTCCGGCGGAGGAGCCCGTGCTCCGCAAGGACGACGCGGGGCGGCGCTTCGCCTGCGTCCTCCGGGGAGGCGAGGTCCACGCGCTCGACGATCGTTGCCCTCACCAGGGTTACCCGCTCTCCGAGGGCGCGCTGCGCGGCGGCGTGCTGACGTGCGCGTGGCACAACTGGAAGTTCGACGTCGCCTCGGGCGCCTGCACGTTCGGCGGCGAGCCGGTGCGGCGCTACGCCACCCGCGTCGACGGCGGCCGCGTGCTGCTCAACCGGGCCGTCGACACCGCGGCCGAGGTGCGGCGCCTCGTCGCCAGCCTGCGCGAGGCGATCCTCCGCGACGACCCGGCGCGCGCCCTGCGCGACGGCCTCCGGCTGGGCGCGCTCGGGCTCCACCGCATGGAGACCGGCCTCGGCAGCCTCCACCTCGCGTTCGAGGTGCTCGCCAAGGACGGGGCCGAGCGCGCCGAGTACGGCTTCGATCACGGCCTCGCGCTGCTCTCGGATCTCTGCGCCTGGGTCGAGCGCGGCTGGGTCCCCGCCGAGGAGGCGTTCGTGGTCGCCGCCCACGCGATCGGCGAGGCGTCGGCCCGGCTCGGCCCGCGCGGCAAGGGCGCCGGCCGGGCGACGGCGCGCTCGCCGCTCGCGCGCATCGTCGACTTCGAGCTCGACGAGCCGGCGAAGGTGAGCGAGGCGCTCGCGGCGGAGCGGCGCGACGAGGCCGAGGCGCGGATGCGCGAGCTGGTCGAGGTCCGCGGCGCCGCCGGCGCGCGCCGGGCGCTCCTGCCCTTCGTCGCGCAGCACCTCTACGACTACGGGCACGGCGCGATCTTCCTCGCGAAGGCGCTCGAGCTGGCCGAGCGGTTCTCGTCCGCGGCCGACGAGGTCCTCGCCGCCTCGACGGTGCAGCTCGCCTGGGCCACCGCCGACACGAGCCTGCCCCCCTTCGCCGCCACGCGCGCCGCGCTCGCGCGCCTCGCCGAGCTGCCTTTGCCCGGCGCCGAGGCGCCCGCGGGCTCGAGCGGCGCCGGCCCGGGCGCCGCCGCGCCGCTCGACCCGGCGGAGCGCGCCGCCTTCGAGGCGGAGGTGCTCGCCGGGGAGCGGCCGGCCGTGGAGGCGACCGTGCGCTGGCTCGCGCGCGGCGCCGGCCCGCTCGCGCTGCTCGTCGCGATCGGCCACGCCGCGGCCGTCCGCCTCGCGCGCTTCGATTCGGCCTGGGAGCAGCGCCTCGACGCCGAGGTCGGGGTGCTCGACGTCACCCACGCCGTCACCTTCGCCGAGGCGGCGGCCGCGCTCGGGCGCGAGGCCTCCCCGCGCGAGGCCGCGCAGCTCGCCGTGCTCGCCGCCGGCTTCGTCGGCAAGCTCCGCAGCGCGGACGCCGCCGCGCCGCCCGCGCTGACGGCGTGCGCGCCCGGCGGCACGCTGCGCCAGGCGGCGGAGGCGCGCGACGTCGGCGGGGCGCTCGCGATCGCGCGCGAGCTCGACGCCGGCGGACGGCTCCGCGCCTTCGCGGAGCTCGCGCCGTTCGCCGCGCTCGACGCCGCCGTGAGGCCGATCTTCACGGCGCACGCCGTGAAGACGCTCGAGGCGCTCAGGCGCCTCGAGTCGTCCGATCCGCAGCCCGACGGCGCGTACCTCGAGGCGCTGCTCACCTATGTCGTTCCCGTCCGGCGGGAGCTCAGCGCGCGTCGGATCGCGGCCGTGGCGAAGAAGTTCATGTCCGATGGTCGGCCACCCGAGGGGCTGTATTGAGCCGCGCGGCGCCGTGCGCGGATCCGCGGCTCCGTCAGTGGCCAGACTAGGGACCGTCATGCATACTGATCGTCTATGCGGCTTGAGCCTGGGTCCCACGTAGCGCCGCACCTCTCGCTCGTCAGCCTCCTCAGGATGGGGGGTGTCGGCAGCATCTGGGCAGCGCACCACCTCGGGCTCGGCAAGGACGTCGCCGTCAAGTTCATCTCCGCGTCGCTCGCGACCGATCCGATCGCGGTCGCCCGGTTCCACCGCGAGGGCGCGCTCATGGCGAGGATCAAGAGCCCTCACGTGGCCGAGGTCTACGAGCACGGCGTCGCCGGCGGCGGCCTCCCGTACATCGTCATGGAGCTGCTGCGCGGTGAGGAGCTGTCCGACCGGCTCGCGCGCGCCGGGCGCCTGTCCCTGCAGGAGACGGTCTCCATGGTCTCGCAGCTCTGCAAGGGCCTCACCGCGGCGCACAGGCTCGGAATCATTCACCGGGACATCACGCCGGAGCACGTTTTCCTCGCCGACGACGGCGGGAGCACCTGCGTCAAGCTGCTCGATTTCGGCGTGGCCAAGGGGGATGTCGACCCCGACGGGACGACGCTGACGGCCACGGGCGCGGTCGTCGGAAACCTCGTCTACATGAGCCCGGAACAGTTCTTCAACCCGAAGCGGGTCGATGGCCGCTCGGACCTCTGGTCCGTGGCCGTCATGGCGTACCAGGCGCTCACCGGCGCGCCGCCGTTCGAGCAGAAGGGGCTCGAGGCGCTGCTCGGCGCCATCCGTATCGGCATCTTCCCGCTCCCGAGCGAGCGCTCCGCCGACGTCACGCCTGCCCTCGACGCGTGGTTCGTCAGGGCGCTGTCCCGCGAGCCGACCGGCCGCTTCGGCTCGGCCGAGGAGATGGCGGACGCGCTCCACCGGGCCATGGCCGCCGGGCCGCCGAGCCCTGTGGGCGCGCCTCCCGAAGCGGGCTAGCCTAGCCGCCATGGCGCGCGCCCGCATCCCGAGCCGTTCCAACCACGAGCTCGTGTTTCGCAGCGCCCGCAAGGGCGAGGAGGGCACGCTCGCCACGGTCGCCTACCGCGCGTTCCAGGCGGGCGATCCGGAGGCGTGGCTGCGGTTTTTCACCGAGCACGCGCACCTCGCTCTCGACAACGTGATCGTCGCCGAGACCGACGGCCAGCTCGTCGGGCACGTCTCCTCGCTCGACCTGACGATGAGCTTCGCGGGCGCGGACGTCCCCTTCCAGGGCCTCGCGTCCGTCGCGGTGCTCCCGGAGTTCCGCCGCCGGGGCATCGCGGATCGGCTCGTCCGCGAGAGCCTCCGCCGCATGCGCCGCCGCGGCGAGGCGCTCACGCTGCTCCACCCGTCCCGGCTCTCGTTCTACCGCAGGTTCGGCTTCGGCGTGTGCGAGCTCCGGGACGTCGTGCGCACCTCGCCCGACCGGCTCCCGGACTCGGTGCTGCGCCGCCACGTGCGGGCCTTCTCCCGCCCGCGGGACGAGCCGCTCATCAAGCAGGCCTACGACCTCGCGCGGGCCGACACCACGGGGCAGCTCTCGCGGAGCGACTACTGGTGGGACGTGCGCGTGTTCAAGCGCTCCCCGAGCGGCGCGGTCTACGTCGATCCGGGCTCCAAGGCGATCGCCGGCTACTTGCTCTTCGACGTGCCCGAGGGCGGCGCTTACGGCGTCCAGCAGCTGCTCGTCCGCGAGCTCCGCGCGCCGACGTCGGGCGCGTACCGCGGGCTCATCGGCTTCCTCGGCGCGCTCGGCGATCAGTACGAGGTCGTGGAGCTGGTGCTGCCGCGCGGCTACGGCGCGCCGCTGCTCGACGAGCCGGGCATCCGCGACGAGCCGATGGTGTACGAGACGGCGGCCCGGCACCCCGGCCTGTGCCCGCCCGTGCACACGGCGCACCGCCGCAACGTCCTCGGCCTGACGGCGGCCGGCGCGATGGGGCGCATCGTCGACGTCGCCGCCGCGCTCGCGCTGCACCCGTCGCCGCGGAAGCACGGCGTCCGCGGCGCCATCGGCCTCGACGTCGAGGACCCCGTGTTCACCGACGCGCCGCGCGCCTTCGACGTCACCTTCGCGGCCCGCGGCGTCCAGATGGCGCCCGGCAGCACGGCGGGCGACCGCCTCTCGTTATCCATCGAGCGGCTCACGCAGATCTATTTCGGCGCCACGTCGGCGCGCGATCTCCTGAGCCAGGGCTTCGTGGTGGGCAGCGCCAAGGCGGCTGCGCTCCTCGACGCGGCGTTCGCCGGGCCCCCCCTGTTCCTCGGCGCCTACAACGGATTCTGAGGCGCGGCGCGCGCCGCTCAGGCGCCGCGCCGGCTCCGGAGGAAGAGCTTGAGCGAGCGCGCGATCAGCGCCGTCTCTTCCCCGCCCTTCCGCGCCTCGGTGGCCGCGTCGTCCTGCGTGTCGACGAGGAGCTGCCACGGCCTAGGATCGTCGTCGAAGGGGAGCAGGAACGTCAGGTCGCACTCCGACGCGTTGAGCAGCAGGACGAAGTCGTCGTCGACCAGCCGATCGCCGGCCTCGTCCACGTCGTCCAGCCCCTCTCCGGACAGGAACACCCCGAGGCACTTCGTGCAGGGGTTCGACCAGTCCTCGTCGGTCATCAGCTCCCCGTCGGGGCGATACCACTGGATATCGTACGCCTTGCCGCCGCGGATCGCGCGCCCCTTGAAGAACGTCGAGCGCCGGAGCGCGGGGTGCTCGTGCCGGATGCGGAGGCACTTGCGCGTGAACTCCAGGAGCGCGCGCGACGGCTCGTCCCAGGTCCACGGCTGCCAGGTGAGCGGGCTGTCCTGGCAGTACCCGTTGTTGTTCCCCTCCTGCGTGCGCCCCCGCTCGTCGCCGTGGAGGATCATCGGCGTGCCCTGCGAGAAGAGGAACGACGCCATGATGTTCCGCATCTGGCGCGCGCGCAGCCGGAGGATCTCGGGGTCGTCGGTCGGCCCCTCGGCGCCGCAGTTCCACGACCGGTTGTCGTCCGCGCCGTCGCAGTTGCCCTCCCCGTTCGCCTCGTTGTGCTTGCAGTTGTACGAGACGAGGTCGGCCAGGGTGAAGCCGTCGTGGGCCGTGACGAAGTTGATGCTCGTGTACGGCTTGCGCCCGCTGTTCTCGTAGAGGTCGCTGCTCCCCGTGAGCCGGAACCCGAGATCGGAGGCGACGCCGCCGGCGCCGCGCCAGAAGTCGCGCAGCGTGTCCCGGTAGCGGCCGTTCCACTCCGCCCAGCGCACCGGGAAATTGCCCACCTGGTAGCCGCCGGGGCCCACGTCCCAGGGCTCGGCGATGAGCTTCACCTGGCTGAGCACCGGGTCCTGGTGGATGATCGTGAAGAAGCTCGAGAGCTGGTCGACGTCGTGGAGGCCGCGCGCCAGCGCCGCCGCCAGGTCGAACCGGAACCCGTCCACGTGCATGTCGAGGACCCAGTACCGCAGCGAGTCCATGATCAGCTGGAGCGTCTGCGGGTGGCGCACGTTGAGCGTGTTGCCCGTGCCCGTGTAGTCGAAATAGAAGCGCTCGTTGCCGGGGACGAGCCGGTAATAGGTCGGGTTGTCGATGCCGCGCAGGCTCAGCGTCGGGCCGAGGTGGTTGCCCTCGGCCGTGTGGTTGTAGACGACGTCGAGGATGACCTCGATGCCGGCGGCGTGGAGCGCCTTCACCATCTCCTTGAACTGCCGGACCTCGGACGCCAGCTCGGCGCCCGCGCGGTAGTCGACGTCCGGAGCGAAGAAGCCTATCGAGTGGTAGCCCCAGTAGTTCCGGAGCCCCTTGTCGAGCAGGAACTTCTCGTGCACGAAGGCGTGCACGGGCAAGAGCTCGATGGCGGTGATGCCGAGGTACCGCAGGTACCCGATGATGGCCGGGTGGGCGATGCCCAGGTAGGTCCCGCGGAGCTCTTCCGGGACCTCCGGGTGCAGCATCGTCAGGCCGCGGACGTGCGCCTCGTAGATGACGCTGCGGTGGAACGGCACGCACGGGCGCCGATCTCCGCTCCAGTCGAACGAGGGATCGATGACGACGCCGAGCGGGGGGCCGAGCACCTCGCCGTCGGCCATCACGAGATCGCCGTCCGGCTCGCCGCTGCGGTGGGCGAACGCGTTGGCCTCCCACCGGACCCGCGACGCGAGCGCCTTCGCGTAGGGATCGAGCAGGCGGGCCCGCGGGTTGAAGCGCAGCCCTCGCTCGGGCGCCCACGGGCCGTGCACGCGATAGGCGTACTTCTGCCCCGGCCCCACGTCCGGCACGTAGACGTGCCAGACCAGCGAGGTGCGATGGCGCATCGGCAGGCGTTGCTCGTTCCCCTCGTCGTCGACGAGGCACAGCTCGACCGCTTCGGCGTTCTCCGAGAACAGCGCGAACTGCGTTCCAACGCCGTCCCACGTCGCGCCGAGCGGGTAAGGCTCCCCCGGTCGCAATCCCTTGCGCTTCTGGTCCATGCTGTTCTCCAGGCCGGGAGTGGGCCCCCCCGTCTCGGCCTTGCTGCGGTGGGCGTGTGTTCGCTGGGCTAGGCCACGTGGCTGCGGCGGCTGTGCATGACGTCGCTCACAGCGTCCGCCACGCTCCGCGCCATCCCCTCGGCGATGCGGAGGGTCTGGGCCTGATCGCCCTCCGGGGTGCAGAACCTGAGGCGCTCGATCATGTCCGCGAGCCGCCGGGCTAGCTCGCACGCGTCAGCGATGGAGGCTGATGACTCGAGGGAGGCCCTCCGCTGCGGGAGGGGGACCAGATCTTCGGTCGGCGTCATCGGGGTTGAAATCATGCCTGGCTCCTTCGATATCGGTGATGCCTACAGTCAGCTACCACGGAGAGCAGGCATCATGCCAGCAACACTTCCGTGTGTGCGCTCACCGCGGACACAACAGCCGGCCGCTCCATGGTGGAGGTTGGGGAGACAAAATCGCCACACGTGGGGCGAATTGTCTCCCCCAGGGTCCTGCGCATGGCGCTCCTGACAGCCAGATAAAAAATTTGCAAGCACATTGCGCGCCCGTGAGGGTGAGGTCACGACGATGGCTGTCCTGGACGGACATGAGAGCTCTACGGGAGCGGGTTTCGGTTTCAGGCCGCGTGCGCGCACCCCGGCGGTAAGGCTGCGTGGGACGAGCGAGCGGGCGTGCCGGGAGCGCTCGTCCCTGCCCCGGTGCGGTACTGGCGGGAAACGGCGGGTTGCCTTCAGGGCAGCGGCGCCGGGTGCCTTGGGGCGTCGTACCTCAGCCGATCGCTGTGGCCAGCGGCGGTGTGCTGCCACCGCCGCTGGCCACAGCGCAGGGATCGCCGCCGATGGGCCGCAGCGCGCCTCGTCCGCTCCGTTCCGGCCGCACCGTTCGTCATTTCAGTGCTCTCAGCCTTGATTCCTCTTGACTTGAGCGCCTGAAGCGTGGCGCGAAATCCTGTGCGGAGCGCTCGCGCGCCGCGGATCCTGGCGGGGGCCGATCGCGCACATCGGGAGGGCGGGCTGGTGACACCGGGAGAGGCCGCGTCGGCGGCGGCGTGGACGAACGAGGCGGCTGTAGCAGCGCCCGGGGGGGCCAGGGTAGACTCCGGTCCGCCGCGGCGGCCGCCGGTCCAACGCGTCGCGGTCGAGAAAGCTCATGATCGGAACACTCCAGGCGAAGCTCCAGTACCTCAAGAACAAGAACCTCCACAACTGGCTCGGCGGCTACGCTCGCCAGAGGATCGAGAACGCCCGCAGTCCGCGTCCGATCGGCCCGCGACACCTCCTCTTCGCGGTCTGCGACCACTGGGAGCCGGGGTGGGAGAACGCCACGCCGGAGGTCGGCGACGCGCGGGTGAGGGCGTGGTCGGAGCGATATCCCGAGATGGCCGGCGCCTACCGCGACGCGGACGGCCAGAACCCGCGCCATAGCTTCTTCTTCCCGGGGGAGCAGTACACGCCCGGGTGGCTCGACGCGCTGGCGGATCTCACGCGCCGCGGCTTCGGCGAGGTGGAGCTGCACCTGCACCACCACAACGACACGGAGGAGAAGCTGCGCGCGGACATCCGCAGCTACCTGGAGACCCTCGGGAAGCACGGGCACTTCTCGCGCGACGCGGACGGGCGCATGCGATACGGGTTCATCCACGGCAACTGGTGTCTTGCGAACTCCGGGCGGGACTCGCGGAACTGCGGAGTCGACGCGGAGCTCCCGCTCTTGTTCGAGACCGGCTGCTATGCCGATTACACGTTCCCATCGGCCCCTGACGAGTCGCAGCACAGCATCGTGAACCAGATCTACTGGCCGACCGGCAACCTGGCGCGCCGGAGGGCCCACACCGTGGGCGCCCGGGCGAAGGTCGGCGAGGTGCTGGAGGACCGGATCCTGATGATCGAGGGTCCGCTCGCGCTCGCGCTGACGCGCCGGGGGAGCCGGGTGCGGGTGCGGATGGAGTACGGCGCGCTCCAGGCGGTCGATCCGCCGACGCCGGACCGGGTGAAGACGTGGGTGGATCAGAACATCCATATCGAGGGGCGGCCCGAGTGGGTGTTCGTCAAGGTCTACACGCACGGGGCGCCCGAGGATCAGGCGGAGTCGCTGCTCGGCGCGGGGGGCCACGCGCTGCACCGGGAGCTCACGACCCGGTACAACGATGGTAAGGAGTGGGTGCTCCACTACGTGACCGCGCGCGAGATGTACAACATCGCGATCGCGGCGCTCGACGGCAAGACGGGCAATCCCGGGGACTACCGGGATTACCGGCTGAAGCCGCCGCCCTGCGCGAGCTGACGCGCACGAGGGAGATCCGGACTGCAGGGGCCGGGCAGCTCGGCAGAGCCTCAGCCCGCCCCGCGCCGCTCCCGGAGCACCTCCTCGAGGAGCGCGTGATAGCGATCCCCCACGACGTCCCACGAGAGCGCCCCCACGCTGCCCCGCAGCGCCTCCGGATCCCACGCCATGTCCAGCGCGCGGACCAGCGCGTGCCCGAGCGCCTGCGGATCGCCTGCGGGGACGAGCAGGCCGTTGCCCCCCGGCCCCTCGGACACGAGCTCCGGCACGCCGCCCACCCGGGTCGCGACGACGGGGCGGCCCGAGGCGAGCGCCTCCAGGACGACGTTCGGGCAGCCCTCGCGGCGGCTCGGCAGGCAGAACACGTCGCACGCCGCCATGTACTCCGGGATCTCCGCGGGCAGCGCCCAGCCGTACAGCCGCGCCCGGTCCGCGAGGCCGAGCGCGCGCACCCGCGCGCGCAGCGGCTCGAGCAGCTCGCCGCCGCCGACCATCATCAGGTGCACGTCGCGGCGGCCCGCCTCGGCGAGGCGCGCCATCGCCTCCACGAGGACGTCCACGCCCTTCTCGGGCACGTGGTAGCCCGCGTAGAGCACCACCTTCGCGTCCGCCGGCAGACCCAGGCGCCGCCGCGGCTCGACCCGGTCCCGGATCGAGAACCGCGCGCCGTCGACCGCGTTGAGCTGCACCACGACGCGCTCCCGCGGCACCCCGAGCTCGACGAGGCGCTCGCCGAGCGCCCCGCTCACCGCCACCACCCGGGCGCAGCGCTGCAGCGCCGGCGCGATCTGCGCCCGCAGCACGGCGTCCCTCGGCTGCTCGTTGATGTCGCTGCCGAGCACCGTCGTGACGAGCGGCACCCCCGCCTCCCGCGCGAACACGTCCGCGGCGACCGTGTCGGGATAGGCCCAGGCGGCCAGGATCACGTCGTAGGGGAACTCGCGCCGGAGCCCGGCCATCGTGCGCCGGAGCGACGCGTGGATCGCCCGCGCGTGCAGGCGCGGCTGCCCCGGGATCGACCAGTAGGTGGGGAACAGCGCGTCGATGCCGGTGTGCGACTCGCGCGTGCCGCCGATGAGCTCCCGCGACGCCCCGCGCACGCGCGTCCACCAGGGCGTCGGGGCCACGAGCCGGAGCTCGCAGCGGCGCGCGAGCGCCCGGTACGTGTGATAGCTGTACGGCGCCATCGTCGGCAGCCGCATGGAAGGGTAATGGTGGGTGAAGACGAGGACCTTCATCGCGCGCTCGCCCGTCACCTGAGGCCGAGATAGAGCTGCTCGTACTTGCGCGTCATCTTCTCGAACGAGAAGTCGTCGCGGACCCGCGCGTGCCCCGCCTCGCCGAGCCGACGCCGCAGCGCGGGATCGCGCGCGAGCCGCTCGATCGCGGCCGCGAGCGCGTCGGGGTCGTCCACCGGGACGAGCAGGCCGTGCTCCTCGCTCCGCACCACCTCCGGGACGCCGCCGACCGGCGTCACCACGACAGGCAGGCTGCGCGCCATGGCCTCGAGCACCGCGAGCGGCAACCCCTCGTCGCGCGAGGGCAGCACGAAGAAGTCGGCGGCGAGGAGCAGATCGGGCACGTCCTTGCGGAACCCGAGGAAGCGCGCCTCCTCGCCGTGGATCCCGAGCTCCCTCGCGAGCCCGTGGATGCGGTCGCGCTCGTCCCCGTCGCCCACGATGAGGACCGTGACCGCGACGCCGCGGTCCCGCAGCCGCGCGAGCGCCCGGAGCAGCACGTCATGCGCCTTCACCGGATGGAACGCGGCCGGCATGATCCCGACGAACGCGCCGCCGGACAGGCCCGCGGGCGCGGGAGAGGCCGCCGGCTCGGGCGACCCCGCGGGCGAGGGCGCCGGCTCGGCCGAGGCCGCGGGCGCAGGCGGTGGGTCGGCGCCGAAGCCGAGCTCGGCGCGCACCTCCTCGCGCGTCCGCCGCGCCGGGGCGATGTCGATCCCGTTGTGAATGACAGAGATGTTGCCGGCGACGCCCACAGCGCCGCTCTTGTCGGCCGTGTCCTGCGAACAGCCGACGACGGCGTCCGTCGCCCGCCACTCGAAGCGCGAAGGAACGCGGATGATCCCGCGCGTCTGGGCGTGATCGGTGAAGACGAGCCGCGCCCGCGTGAGGAGCTTGCCGACCGTCGCGTAGTGGAGCGCAGTGGGGTTGTGCGCGTGAATGACGTGCGGACGCGCGCGCGCGAAGGCGAGCGCCGCGTGCGCCACGCGCGCGGGCAGCCGCCCGCCGAGCACGGTGGCCGGCAGCGCCCGCTGCCGCGCCAGATCCGCGAGCGGCCCGCCGCGCAGGGCGAGGATGGAGGCGTCGTGGCCGTGGCGCCGCTGCGCCTCGGCGAGGCGCAGCACGAAATGCTCCATGCCTCCGCCGTTCAGGCTGCTCACGACATGGACGATCCGCAGCGTCGAAGTCCCCATGGAGGGTTGCTACCCGAATCGGGTCTCCTGTTGAAGCGCAAACCGCATCGCCCGCCGTCACCCACGCTCGCCAACACGCCTCGCCGGGGCGCCGGCGTTCGTGACGTTTGGCGCGCGGTCGCGCCGAGTCACGCGCGATCGCGTCGAGTCGCGCTCGTCGCTGCTCGCGCGTGCTCGTTCGCGCCCGTTCGTGCTCGTTCATGCTCGAGGGCGCCCCCGGGTCGCTGGATCATCCTACCACCTCGCCTCGCCATCACCGCACTTTTGATTTGGCGAGCGGAAGCGGCTACTAGACGGGCATGAACCCTGAACTTCGGCGCGCCCTGGACGAGGGTCTGCGCCGCGTGCCAGGCATGAGCGCCGCAGCGAGGCTGCTCGCCGTGCGGCTCGAGACCGTCAAGGCGCTCCTCGCGCGCCGGCTCGACGAGAACCCGCTCCCGGTGCCCGACGCCGTCACCCCGAGCGACATCCCGTCGGTCGCCGAGCTCGGCCCCGGGGACAGGGTCCTCGCCGAGCTCGATCAGGACGGCTTCGCCTTCGCGCTCCACCCGGCCGACGTCCCCTTCTTCAACCGCCGGAGCGAGAAGATGCCGCGCCTGCGCTACCGGCTGCACGTCGTGCTGCGCCGCGGCTACGTCTGCGTTCGCAAGCGCTTTATCGGCCAGCCGCGGAGCGCGCCCGCGAGCGCGCACCTCTCCGCCCTGCTCGGGCTCTTCTTCTACAACGAAGCCGCCGCGCTCCTCCGCCTGCGCGACCTCCCCAGCGTCCCGCGGATTCGCGATCTCCACCTCACCACGCGCACCCTGTTCATCGACTACGTGCGCGGCCAGACGCTGCAACATCAGGTCGCCGAGCGCGGGCAGAAGGTCCTCGACATCGACCTCGCGCCGCTCGGGCAGCTGTTCGATCCGGAGCGCGATCGGCGCGAGATCGAGGCGTTCGCGAGCGGCGGCGGCGAGGCCTACCGCGGCAGCATCGAGGAGATCGTCCGGTCCATGAACGCGCGCGGCGTCGCGCCGCTCGACGTCAAGCTCGGCAACGTGCTCATCGGCGAGAAGACGGGCGCCCTCTACTGGGTCGATTTCGAGCGGGCGGCGATCGAGGGCGCGCCCCGCTACCGCGAGCAGCTCGCGGAGCACCATGACCTCGTGAATCGGTGGTTCGGGGTCTCCCTCCCGGGCGACGGCGGGGCGTGAGGCGCGGCGGGCGCGATCGAGGGTGCGATCGATGACACGAGAGGAAGGCGGGGCGCCGCGGGGCGCCATCGAGCGGATCGGCGAGAAGGCGGGGCGGTCGTGGCCGAGCATCGAGGCGGCCGCGCGGCTCTCGGCGGAGACCCGGGCGCGCCTCGCGGCGCTGCTCCGCGAGCAGATCCCCTGCGACACGAGCGCGGTGGTCTTCGGCTCGCTCGCCCGGGGCGAGTACACGACCGGCAGCGATCTCGACTGGACGCTGCTCATCGACGGTCAGGCCGACGAGGGGCACTTCAGCCAGGTTCAGGCCATCACGAAGATCCTGAAGGGGGCGAAGTTCCATGAGCCGGGCCCGACGGGCGTGTTCGGCAACGTGGCCTTCAGCCACCCGATCCTCCACCAGATCGGCGGGCAGGAGGACACGAACAAGAACACGACCCAGCGCATCCTGCTGCTCCTGGAGTCGCTCGCGATCGGCAAGCCGGACGCCCACGAGCGCGTGCTCAGGCTCGTGCTCTCGCGCTACGTGGAGGACGACCGCGGGCTGCACTACGGCAGCAAGCGCGAGATCATCCCGATGTTCCTGCTGAACGACATCGTCCGGTACTGGCGCACCGTCGCCGTCGACTTCGTCTACAAGCAGCGGGAGCGCAGCTCGGGCTGGGCGCTCCGCAACGCGAAGCTCCGGATGTCGCGCAAGCTCATCTTCGTGAGCGGGCTCATCACCTGCTTCGGCTTCGAGCTGTTCGGCAAGGACCGGGCGACGTGGGCCGACGACGGCGACCGGGTCTCGACGCCCGCGCTCGTGCGCTTCCTGCGCGAGCGCATCCAGGTGACGCCGCTGGAGAGCCTCGCCGAGGTGCTGCTCCGGCCCGCGATCTCCGCGGAGACGGCGCGGATGCTGTTCGACAGCTACGACGCGTTCCTCGAGCTCCTGTCGAACGAGGAGGAGCGGGGCCGGCTGAAGCAGCTGCCGCTCGACGAGCAGCTCGGCCACGACCCGACGTTCAAGCGGGTGCGCGACATCGGGCGCGAGTTCCAGGGCGGGCTCAACCGGCTCTTCTTCGAGGAGGATCCGGAGCTCCGCAAGCTCATCCAGACGTACGGGGTGTTCTGATGCGACCCATGGGCTACTCGACAGGGGCGCTCGCGCTCAGCGACGTCGAGCGGGCGCTCTCGATGCTGGAAGGGAGCTCCGCGACCGCGGTGGAGCTCTCCGCGCTGCGCATCTCGGAGCTCAAGCCGCTGCTCCGGCTGCTCGGCTCCCTGGACCTGTCGCGGTATCGCTACGTGTCGTTCCACGCCCCGAGCCGCTTCGACGCGGCGGAGGAGCGCGTCGTCGCCGACGCCATGGCGGAGGTCGCCGCGCTGGGCTGGCTCATCGTCCTCCACCCCGACACCGTCCACGATCCCGGCGCCTTCCGGCAGCTCGGCGGCCTGCTCGCGCTCGAGAACATGGACAAGCGAAAGCGGACAGGCCGCACGGTGGACGAGCTCCGGCCGTTCTTCGACGCGCTGCCGGACGCGTCGTTCTGCTTCGATATCGGCCACGCGCACCAGGTCGATCGCACGATGACGGAGGCGCACTTCCTGGTGAAGGCGCACAGGACGCGGCTGAAGCAGCTCCACGTGAGCGAGGTGAACTCGGGCAGCCGCCACGACGCCCTGAGCCAGAGCGCGGCGCACGCGTTCCAGCGGGTCGCCGCCCACGTCCCGGGCGACGCAGCGCTGATCCTGGAGACGCCGGCGTCGCCAGGGGAGCTGGAGCGGCAGATGGCCATCGCCAGAGCGGCGCTGACGATCCCGGACGGCGTGGAAAAGACGCCCGCCTGATCCCGGGAGCGCCGGCGGCGAGGGCGCGGGCGCGCGCCGGTTTCGCCGGTCGCCGGCATCGATCCTGGCGAGCCCTGGCCTCGCAGCCTCGACGAGCGGCTTCGGGGGCGTCGCGGCGCCCGACGGACGGTCTGGGGGCGCCCGAGGCGCTACGCTCCGCGCGTTCTCGGCGCGCCCAGGGCCGGATCGGGGGGGACCACGATGAAGCTGAAGACGCTGGCGGCCGCGAGCACCGCATGGCTCGCCGCCCTCGCGCTGCTGACGGCGAGCGGGCTCACGCTCAGCACCGCGTACCTGGACCGCGAGGTCGCGTGCCTCTTCAACCTGGTCCGAGAGGTGCGGTCCATCATGGAGCTGGAGGTCCACCTCCTCGCGTACGAGCGCGAGAGCGCCCGGGTCGCGCTGACGCAGCTCCCCGAGCACGCCCGCGCGCGCGACGCCGCGGGGCGAGAGGTGAAGCGGTGGTTCGAGGACCTCCGCGAAAACCCCGTCACCGTGGAAAACGCGGACGTCTTCACGGCGACCGAGCGGGAGCTCGAGCTCTACCTCGCCGCGCGCGCGCTGGCGGACGGGGCGGCGCCGCTGGCCGCCCCCGCGGAGGGCGGGCTCCCCGATGACGTCGATCGCGCCTTCGTCGCGCTCGAGCAGCTGCTCGCCGCGAAGCTCGAGGAGGCACAGATCGCCCGGGGGCGCGTCGACGCGGTGAACCGGCTCTCGGAGACCGTGAGCCTCGGGGCCGCCGCGATGCTGCTCACCGGGGTCCTGCTCGCGCTGTGGCAGATGAGCGGGCGAGTCTACCGCCCGCTCCTCGCGATCCGCGCCGCGATCGACCGCTACGGGGCCGGCGCGCTCGACGCCCGCGCGCCGCAGGGCGGGCTCGACGAGCTGCGCGAGATCGCCGTCGCGTTCAACGAGATGGCCGAGGCGCTGGCCGAGCAGCGCCGGAGGCAGCTCGGGCTCCTCGCGAGCGTGGCGCACGATCTGCGCAACCCGCTGGCCGCGCTGAAGCTCACCGTCGACCGCCTCCGGCCGGATCGGCCCCTGCCGCCCGAGGAGCGGCTCAGGCCGATGCTCGCCCGCATCGGGAAGGAGGCCGCGCGCTGCGATCAGATGCTCACGGACCTCATGGACATCGCGCGGCTCGAGGGCGGCGAGATCGAGCTGCGCCACGAGGTCCGGGACGCGCGCGAGATCGCCCGCGAGGTCGTCGAGCTCTACCGGCCGACGGCGACCGCGCACGAGATCAGGCTGTCGCTGCCCGACGAGGCCGTCCCGCTGCGCTGCGATCCGGTCAGGATCGAGCAGGTGCTCAACAACCTGGTCGCGAACGCCATCAAGTACTCGCCGGAGGGCGGCGCCGTGCTGGTGGCCGTCGCGCGCGAGGGCGCCGAGGTCACGATCGCGGTCACCGACCAGGGCGTCGGCATCGCGGCCGAGGACCAGCGGCGGCTGTTCGAGCGCTACTGGCGCGCGCCGTCGTCGCGCTGCGTGGCGCCGGGCGTCGGCCTCGGCCTGTGGGCCGCGCGCCGCATCGCCGAGGCGCACGGCGGGCGCATCGAGGTGACGAGCGCCGCCGGCGAGGGCTCGACGTTCACCCTGCGCCTGCCGTCCTAGGGCTCGTCCGGATCGAGCTCCCAGCCGAAGACGCCGGGGGTGCGAGCGCGGTGCCTGCCGAGCGCCTCGCCGGGGAGCCAGGGGCCGTCGGCGGCCCAGCGGGTGGAGAAGGCGTCGCGCAGCACGAGCTCCGCCAGCTTGCCCCGCGGCGAGAAGCCCCACTCGGCCTCCTGCGAGACGTCGTCCGGGTCGGCGTAGAGCCGCCAGACGAAGAAGCCGGCGCAGGTGCGCGCGTCGAGGAACGGCGCCATCACCGCGGCGTAGGCCTCGGCCTGCGAGCGCTGATCGACGACCACGTCCTTCATGCGGTCGGGCCACTCCCACGGGCGCACGGCGGGATCGCGCCGCGTGGTGTAGCCGATCTCGGTGAGCAGGACCGGCTTGCCCCACGCGCGCGCCACCGCGTCCACCCCGGCCGCCACCTTGCGCCCGCCGCTCAGGAGCTCCTCGAACGACGCGCCCTCGCGCTCGGCGAGCGGATAGAACGCGTTGATGCCGATGAGGTCCAGCGCGTCGAAGATCAGCGTGTGCTCGACGTCGTCCCAGTTCGCCGAGTAGGTGAGCAGCCCCGGGTACGCGCGGCGCACCGCCTCGATGATCGGCAGGAAGCTCGCCGCCCGCGGCGTCGTCACCCAGCTCCGCAGCTCGACGCCCACGCTGAGCATCTCGGCGCCGCCCTCGCGCGCGACCTCCGCCCAGGTGAGCAGGAACCGGCGGTACGACTCGGCCCAGCGCGCCCAGCCCGCGTCGTCCCCCGGGTCGATCAGCGCCCGCCACTCGCCGCTCTCGACCCAGAGGTGCGGGACGAGCAGCACCTTGAGCCCGCGCGCGTGCGCCTGCGCGATCGCCGCGAGCACGTTGCGCCGGTTCTCCTCGAACGGCGCCTCGAAGACGAGATCGACGCCGGTGCCCTTGCCGTCCCACACGCGGCCGAACGGCGTCAGGCTGACCCAGGTCGCGCCCATCGCCACCGCCTCGTCCATCGCTCGCCCGCTCGCCGCGGTCCCGTAGCCGCGGCCCGGATGCCGGAGGTTCTCGATCGGCCCGATCGTCACGCCGCGCACGCCGCCCCAGCCCGACTCGGCCCACCCCGTCGCGCCGTACGGAAGGCGCTCCGGCGAGATCCGCGGCGCCCCCGGCGCGAGCCGCGGCGCCCCTGGCGCGACGCGCAGCGCCCCTGGCGCGACGCGCAGCGCCCCCGGCGCGAGCCGCAGCGCCCCCGGCGCGGCCGACGGCGCCTCCGCCGCGCTCCGCGGTGCCTCCTGCGCGATCCGGGGCGCGGCGCTCGCGGGTCGCGCAGCGCTGCAGACGGCCGCCGCCGACACGGCGAGGGCGGCGCCTGCGGCGCCGGCGAGCGCGCGTACTTCTCGACTCATCGCTGGCACGGGGACGCCTTATACCAGGCGAGCGGCGCGCGGTACCGCGGACGTCAGCCGCCGTCGGTCTCCTGGGGCCGCGGCCCGCCGCGGCCCTGCTCGGGCGGCTACGGCGCGGCCGTCCCCGGCTGCGGAGGCTGCGGCGCGGCCGCCCCCTCCCCCGGCCGCGCCGCGGTCGCCTCCCCCGAGGGCTGCCGCGCGTGCAGCATCGCGTCGCGCTCCTGCCGCGCGCGCTCGGTCCCCTCGCGCCACCGCTGCTCGCGCTCGATCTTCTCGCGCCGCCGCCGCTCGCGCTCGACCTCGTCGTAGATCACGTCGGGCCGCTGCGGCTGGTACCGGAGCCCGCCCGGCCGCACGGCTCGCAGCGCTTCGCCGTCCGGGCCCGGAGCGCTCTCGGCGTCCGGCCCCGGCGCCGCGGGCTCGTCCGACGCCCCGGGCGCGGCAAGCACGGCCGCGACCGGTCGCGTCGCCGCGACGGCGGAGCGCGCCTCCTGGGCCGCGCGCCTCGCCACCCCCTTCGATGCGAGCACGGCGCTCTCACCGCCGCCGAGCGCGCCCGTCTGCACGAGCCACACGCCGCCGACCCCCGCGGCCATCCCGAGCACCGCGAGCGCGATCGCGAGCTGGCGCGGCCACAGCGACGGCCCGCGGCGCACCACCGTGAGCCGCTCCGTCTCGGCCGGCGCGCGCGCCTCGGCCGGCGTGACGCGCGGCGCCGGGTCGATGGTGACGCGATGCGCGACCTGGCGGTCGAGCGGCACGGGCGTTCCGCCCGCCGGACGCTGCCCTGCCCCGCCCCTCTGCACGTCGGCGGTGAGCTCCGGCGGGCTCACCGTCAGGACTGGGGGCGGCGTGCGGCTCGGCCGCAGCTGCTCGCCGCCGTCCCAGGACGCGCCCGCGTGCGACACCAGCGTGATCTCGCCGTGGCGGACGCCTCCGGGCGCGTCCCACTTGGCCGTCGTCTCGAGGTCGCCCATGAGATCGTCGGGCGACATCATTGGCAAATCGGCCAGCGTGTCGGCCTCCCACTCGTCCTCGACGGGCGCGGGGGCCGGGGTCGCCATGCGGAGCGTCTCGTCCTCCGCCCGGAGCGCCTCCCACACGCGCTCGGCCGCGTCCTCCGCGCCCTCGCCCCCGAAGCGCGCGAGCGCGAACGCGAGCTTCGCGACGTCCGAGGGGCGCGCCTCCGGGTCCTTGTCGAGGCAGCGCAGCACGAGATCCCCGAGCTCGGCCGGCTCGAACCGCCGCGGGAACGGCGCGGGCGGATCGTTCAGGACCTTGTTGCAGATCTCGAGCTCGGTCCGCGCCTCGAACGGGCTCGCCCCGCAGAGGAGCGCGTAGGCCACCGCGCCGATCGACCAGACGTCGGCGCGCTCGTCGATGCCGCCCGCCGACCGCATCTGCTCCGGCGCCATGTAGAGCAGCGAGGTCCGCATGGCGCCCGAGGCGGCGTTCGGTCCCTCGCTCTCGACGCCGCACGCCACGGCCGACACGCCGAAGTCGAGCACCTTCACGCTGGGCGCGCCGTCGCCGAAGCTGAGGAACACGTTCTCGGGCTTGAGATCGCGGTGGAGGAGCCCGACGCCGTGCGCCTCGGCGACGGCCTCGCAGATCTGGAGGAGGTACTTCACCGCCTCCCTCGCCCGCAGCGGACCGCGGCGCTGCAGGTAGCTCGCGAGATCGGAGCCCTCCAGGTACTCGCTGACGACGAACGGCACGCCGCCCTCGACCCCGACGTCGAGGGTCCGCGCGACGTACCTGCCCGAGAGGGCGCGCGCGGCGCGAGCGCCCCGGAGCAGCCGGTCGACGGCGGGCCGTTTCTCGGCGATCCTGGGGTCGACGCGCTTGAGCGCGACGCGCTGGCCCGACGCGCGATCGATCGCGAGGTGGACGGCGCCGACCCCGCCGACGCCGAGCCGGGTCTCCACCGCGTACCTGCCGGCGACGACCTCCTGGCCCCCCGCGGGAGCCCCGGCCGCCCGAGGCGCACGCTCGGCGTCGGTCCACCCCTGCGCGGCGGCGCGATCCTCTCTTCCGGCCTTCAGCGACGTCAACGCACTGCCTCGGTAGGGTCCGCGCTCTGCGCGGACCGGGTCAAAACCTGTCCTCTGAATAGCAGATCCAGAGTGCAGCAACGCGTCCATGACGTGTCGTCTACCGACCACGACGACCGAGGGATGTCCGTTCTGCGCGCAGCCGGCTGGCCGGCCAGCTGGCCGGCCGGCCGGCCCGCCTCCATCCATCGCTGCTGCGAATGCAGCCGATCCATCGCCCTTCGCCATCCAGACATTCCCAGCCATGCAGCCCAGCGATGCGCCGTCCGTGCCACGCAGTCCGGCGCTGCGCCGCGCGTGCCGCGCGGGCCTGCGCTCCGGCCGTCCACGCGGCTCACGGCGGGAGCCCGAGCGCGAGCGCTACCAGGGTGTCGACGCCGACCAGGACGAGGACGAGCGCCGCGGCGGACGCCGCGCCGAGCCCGAGCGCCTTCACCGCGCGGAGGCGCCGCGGTCCGCGGGCGTCCGGCCGCCCGTGCTGAACGCCGCGCGTGACCCAGCACCACCCGAGCATGGACAGCGGCCCGAACGCGTAGAGCGCCGCGCCCCAGGTCGCTCCGTTCCAGCAAGCGGCGCGCTGCTCGGGCGTGAGCCGCCGCCGATCCCACCGCTGCAGCGCGAGCGGCAGCGCGATGCCGAGCAGCATCTGGATTGCGAGGCGGAGAGCGCTCATGTCGCGCGAGGGGATCCCGGCCGCGCGATCCGCTCAGGCAGCGCCGGACAACCGCTGTTCGATCGAGCACGCCGCAGCGCGTCGCGGCAGAGCTCGGATGAGCGACTCGATGCCCGTCTTCGCTGTCCTGCTGCGCCGCGGAAAGCACCCCAAAAATCGCGTGCCGGCCTTCTCGATCTCCACGGGGATTGATACGAACGAGGAATGACAACGACTGAGGCAGGGGACATCAGGAACGTTGCAATCATCGGACACAAGGGGGCTGGGAAGACATCGCTCGCCGAGGCCATGCTGTACGTCGCCAAGGCGACGGCCAAGCTCGGCAAGGTGGACGACAAGTCGAGTGTCCTCGACGATACCGCCGAGGAAAAAGAGCACGTTTGCTCGTTCGAGGCGAGCGTCGCGCACCTCTCCTGGGGCGGGAAGAAGATCAACCTCGTCGACACGCCCGGAGAGGGGAGCTTCCTCGCCGAGACGCGGCTCGCGCTCGCCGCGGTCGACGCGGCCATCCTCGTCGTGAGCGGCAAGGACGGCGTACAGCCGATCACCGAGCGTGTCTTCGGGTGGGTGAGGGAGGCGAAGCTGCCGTGCATGATCGTCGTCACCAAGGTCGACGCCGAGAACGCGCGACCCGACGAGGTGATCGCCGAGGTCCGCGCGCGCCTCAAGGCGCCGCTCGCGGTCATGGAGGAGCGCGTCGGCGAGGGGCTCCAGTTCCGGGGGGTCGTGGCGATCCGGACGAAGAAGGCCTGGCTCGACAAGCCCGAGGCGCCCGCCGCGGCCGCGGGCGCCCCCGTGCCGGCCGACGTCGCGGGGGCGGTCGAGAAGGCCCGGGGGAAGCTCGTCGACGACGTCGCCGGCAGCGACGACGAGCTCACCGAGCGGTACCTGACCGAGGGCGACCTCACGCAGCAGGAGCTCGATCAGGGGCTCCGCGCCGCGGTCCGCCGGGGGGCGCTGGTCCCGGTCTACTTCGCCTCCGGGGTCCGCCCGAGCGGCGCCGCCGCGCTGCTCGACGGCATCGTCGAGCTCGTGCCCCCGCCGACCGAGCACCCGGCGTGGGCCGGCGTCGTCCCGAGCGGCAAGCCCGGCGCCGCGCCGCAGCCCGCCGAGCGGCCGCCGGCCGCGGACGCGCCGGCGGCGGCGTTCGTCTTCAAGACGTCGATCGATCCGCACGCCGGCCGCACCTCGTTCGCGCGCGTGCTCTCCGGCGTGCTCCGGCCCGACGCCACGCTGCTCAACGCGAGCACGGGCAGCGCGGAGCGCCTCGGCAAGATCCACGCCGTGGTCGGCAAGGACCACAAGCAGGTGGAGGAGGCGCGCGCCGGCGACATCGTCGCGCTGCACAAGCTGAAGGCCACGCTGAGCGGGCACACGCTCTGCGACGAGAAGCACGCGTTCCTCTTCAGCGCGCCGGAGCTGCCGCCGGCCCTCTTCTCGCGCGGCGTGCGGTTCGACGCGAAGGGCGGCGAGGACAAGGTCGGCAACGCCCTCTACCGGCTGACCGAGGAGGACCCGGGGCTCAGCGTGCACCAGGACCCGTCGACCCGCGAGCTCGTCGTCTCGGGCCTCGGCGCCCTGCACCTGGAGATCACGGTGGAGCGCATCCGCCGGCGCGTCGGGATCGACTGCCGGCTCGGCCCGCCGCACATCGCCTACAAGGAGACGATCTCGCGGAAGGCCGCGAACGTCGAGGGCAAGCACAAGAAGCAGACCGGGGGCCACGGCCAGTTCGGCGTCTGCTACATCGACATGGAGCCCCTGCCGCGCGGCGGCGGCTTCGTCTTCGAGGACGCGGTCGTGGGCGGGGCCGTGCCGCGGCAGTTCATCCCCTCGGTCGAGAAGGGCATCGTCAAGGCGATGTCGAAGGGCGTCCTGGCCGGCTACCCGCTGGTCGACGTCAAGGTGCGGCTCTTCGACGGCAAGTACCACGACGTCGACTCCTCGGACGCGGCCTTCCAGATGGCGGGCAGCAAGGCGTTCAAGGCCGCCGCCGCGCAGTGCGCGCCGGTGCTGCTCGAGCCCATCGTGCGGCTCTCGGTGACGGTGCCGAGCGCGACCATGGGCGACATCATCGGCGACATCAACAGCCGCCGCGGGAGGATCCTCGGCACCGACTCGGTCGAGGATCAGACGATCGTGAACGCGTTCGTGCCGCTGGCCGAGGTGCTCGAGTACGAGTCGAAGCTGAAGAGCATGACCCAGGGCAAGGGCACGTTCACGATGAGCGTCGAGCACCTGGAGGTCTGCCCGCCGGCGGTGCAGGAGAAGGTGATCAAGGAGAGCGGCTTCAAGGTCGAGGCCGACGAGGACTGACGGGGCGACGCCCGGGCTACGGGTGGATGTGGACGATGGTCCCCTCCCCCGTGGCCTTCCCCGCGGTGACCCCGTGCCACCCGTCGGGCACCGGCGGATCGGTCCAGAGGAACACCTTGCGCGCGTCGATCGGCGACAGGTTGATGCACCCGTGGCTGCGCGGCTTGCCGTAGTCGTCGTGCCATGGCGCCGCGTGGATCGCGTAGCCGGCCTCGAAGTACTGCACCCACGGCACGTCGCGGAGCTCGAACTTGTTGTCGACCTCGTGCGCGTCCATCGTCGTCGTGACGTGCTTGTCGCGGATCCGGAACGTCCCGCGCACGGTCGAGAAGGTCTTCTTGGGGTCGCCGAGCCCATCGCGCCCCGTCGCCGCCGCGGTCGCGTAGACGGGCCGCTTGCCCTCGTAGAGGATGAGCGTCTGGCTGAGGATCGAGATGTCGATCCACTTCACGTCCCCCTGCGCGAACGACGGCAGCTCCGAGGGCTTCACCGCGATGGCGACGTCGGAGTCGCGCACCCACGTCCCGTCCTTCGCCTCGACGAGGCGCGCGCCGCCCACCTTCCTCGATCGCCCCGTGAGCTGCACGGCGGTGTGCCAGGGCAGCTCGCCCGCCTTTTCCATCTCGCCGCCCGAGATGTCGTAGCGCTTCGCGTCCTGCCGGTGCACGAACGCGAGGGGCAGCTCCCACCCCTTGGTCATGTCGACGCCGTGGAACGTGGAGCCGCGGGCGGGCTTGAGCTTCGACGTGGGCACGAGCCGCGCGTCGGTGGTCATCGCGAAGCGCCGCCCGCCGTCGCCCATGAAGGTGTCGATGAGGGCGAGCCCCGCCTTGCGCGCGATCCGGTTCGTGATGATCGCGTAGCCCGGGACCTTGAACGACGAGATGTTCGGGATCTGCCGCCCGCCCTTGAAGAACCAGGGGATCTCGTCGCTGCCGTTGCCGCCGTAGAGCTCGCTGTCGCCGAGCTCGGGCGGCCCGGCGGGCGGGTCGCCGGTCGCGTTGCCCTGCGCGTCGAGCGGCACGTCGTTGGCGCCGACCTTGATCTCGTCCCACTTCTTTTTGAGCTTCTTGTAGCTGCGGAGGTGCCGCTCCAGGCTCATCTCGTACTGGAGCTGCTCCTTCATCAACGGCATCCGGTAGTAGTTCGGCGCGATGGCCCTGACGAAGGCGTACGGGTACGGCATCGGCTTGGACAGGTCGGGCCGCCGCGTGAGCGCCCGGAGGATCGGGTGCTGCATGTCGATCGTGGCGTCGCTGTCCGCGCACATGTACCCGGCGGGCAGCACGCGGTAGTAGCCGCCCTGGCAGTCGTCGAACGAGACGGGCTTCTCCCCGCGGGGCGCCGTCCCGCCCGCGCGCAGGTAGCCGAGCTTGGCGGAGCGGCGGTCCGCCTTCTCGTAGATGGGCGCGACCATCTGCACGGCGCCGATGCGGGGCCCGTCGACGCGCGGGAGGGTGGCGGGGTCGTTCTCGGCGGGCGTCTGGGCCGCGCCCGCGGAGAGGCTGATGATGCCCTCGGGCGTGGCGTTCTCCCCGCCGCTGCACGCCGAGAGGACCGGCAGAGCGAGGGCGGCGAGCGCCAGGGCCGGCGGGGAGGAGCCGCGCGCAGGGGCCGGGATCGCAGAGCTTCGCTGTCGGGCGTCCATGCCCCGGGGATGCCGGACAGACGGGCGGGTGGCCAAGTTTTGGCGCTCCCGGATCAGGGAGCGAGCGGCAAGGCGCTGCCAGGGGATGCGCGACGTTGCTGGAAAGGGTTGCGCGGAAGCCCGACCCCGGCTAGGTTCCGGGCCCTCGCGAACCCCGCGAGCATGCGCCACTAGCTCAGCTGGATAGAGCGTCGGCCTCCGGAGCCGAAGGCCAGTGGTTCGAATCCACTGTGGCGCGCTGGGTTGTCGATGATCCCGTGACCTCGGGGTCGCGCCCGAACTGCGGCGATGCGCCGCTCCGTGAGGCGCTCACGCGAACCACGCGTTGAGCTCGGCGTACGTCAGCGGCGCGTCGTGGAACGGCGGCGGCGTCCACCGGCCGGCGAGCAGCTGCTCCGCGTCCTGCCTCGCGGCCGAGAGCGCCGTCAAGGCGAGGCGCGGCCCGACGCTCACCCGGCGCACGCCGAGGGCTCGGAGCTGCTCGACGGGCGGCAGCGCCGGCGAGGCCCACACGTTGAGCGGGGCCTGCACCTCCGCGGCGACGCGCGAGAGCCCCTCGGCCGCCGCGAGGCCCGGCACGAAGACGCCGTCGCAGCCCGCGTCGACGTAGCGCCTGGCGCGGCGCACCACCTCGTCGAGGGTCGCTGCGGAGGAGGGCGCGCCGCGCAGGAGCACGTCGGTGCGCGCGTTCAGGAACAGGTCCAGCCCGGCGCGCTGGAGCGCCCCCCGCGCCGCGAGCAGCTTCGAGGCGAGCGCCTCGGGCGGCTCGGCCCCGTCCTCGAGGTTCACGCCCGCCACGCCGGCCTCCGCGAGGCGGCACACGGCGTCGGCGACCCCCTCGGCGCTCGTGGCGTAGCCTCGCTCGAGATCGACGCTCACCGGGACGCGCACGGCGCGGAGGATGTCGCGGGCCGAGGCGAGCAGCCGGTCGAACGGCAGGCGCTCGCCGTCGGCCACGCCGTGCGCCCAGGCCACCGCCGCGCTGCTCGTCGCGACCGCGGCGCCGCCGGCGGCCTCGGCCATGCGGGCGCTCACGGCGTCCCACGCGTTGAGCAGGACGAAGAGCTGTCCCGGCGCGTGCAGCGCCCGGAAGCGGGATGTTTTGGTTGCCATGGCCCGGCAGGATAGGTCCATGATGGCCCAGCGACAGTGCCAAGAACCGCGAAAACGAGTGGGCCATCGTGACCCGCCGCGGAGCCAGGGTCTCCGCGGCGCGCCGGCGGCAGCGGAGCGCCGGTACGCTGCAAGCGCAGCTCTACGACCGGATCCGCCAGGCCGTCCTCTCCGGCGCGCTCGCCTCGGGCGCGCGGCTCCCCTCGGCGCGCGCCATGGCGCTCGAGGCGGGCGTCTCGCGGGGGACCGTGGACGCCGCGTACGCGCGCCTCTCGGTCGAAGGGTTCCTCGTGGCGCGCGGCGCTGCCGGCACGTTCGTCACGACCCCGCTCCCCATCGCCGCCGCCTTCGCCCCCGCGGCCCCTCCGGAGCCGCCGCGAAGGGAGCCTCGCGCCCGCGCGGCGCTCCTCCCCTTCCAGGTCGGCGTCCCCGCGGTCGACGCGTTCCCCGTCGCGACCTGGTCGCGGCTGCTCGGCCGGCACGCGCGGCGCGCCCGCGCCGGCGATCTCGCCGGCTCCGACCCGTGCGGCGACCGCGCCCTGCGCGAGGCCATCGCCGCGCACCTCGCGGTCTCGCGCGGCGTCGTCGCGCGCGCGGAGCAGGTGATGATCACCGGGGGCTACCACGGCGCGCTCGGCCTGCTCGCCCGCGCGCTCGCTCGGCCGGGAGACCGGGCGTGGTTCGAGGAGCCCGGCTACCACCGGGCCCGCGCCGCGCTGGAGCTCGCCGGGCTGCGGCTCGCGGCCGTGCCGGTGGACGCCGAGGGGCTCGACGTCGCGCGCGGCGCCGCGCTCGCCCCGCGCGCCCGGTTCGTGTTCGTGACGCCGAGCCACCAGATGCCGCTCGGCATGGCGCTCTCGCTGCCGCGCAGGCTCGCCCTCCTGGCCTGGGCGCGCGGCGCCGACGCGTGGATCATCGAGGACGACTACGACGGCGAGTTCCAGCGCGCCTCGGCGCCGCTGCCCGCCCTCAAGAGCCTCGATGACCAGGGCCGGGTAATCTACGCGGGGACCTTCAGCAAATCGATGTTCCCCGCGCTGCGCCTCGGCTTCCTCGTCGTTCCGGACGGCGCGCGCGACGCGCTCGCCCGCGTGGCCAGCCTGCTGCACCCGGCCCCGCTGCTCGCCGTGCAGCGCGCCGCCGCCGACTTCCTCGGCGAGGGGCACTTCGCGCGCCACGTGCGGCGCATGCGCGCGCTCTACAGTGAGCGGCACGGCGCGCTGTCTCGCGCGCTCGAGGAGCTCTCCTCGCCGCAGCTCCAGGTCGAGGAGGGGACGGGCGGCCTGCACCTGATCGCGCGCCTGACCGGCGCCCGAGACGGAGAGGTGGTCGAGCGCGCGAGCCAGCTGGGCCTCGCGCCGGGAGCCCTGTCGAGCTGCTATCAGTCCGATCCGAACGAGGGGCGGCTCGACGGGCTGCTGCTCGGGTTCGCCGCGCTGCCCGCCTCGCGCGCGCAGAAGGCCGTGCACCGCCTCGCGCAGGCCATCGCGCCCGCGCGCCGCCCCGGCCTCACCCCCTGGCGAGGACCATCTCCGTCGACGTGAACGGCGGCGGCGGCAGGTCCGCGCGGTGACGGAACCCGAACCGCGCGTAGAACGTGTGCGCGTCCTGCGTGCCCAGGTGGACGTGGCGCGCGCCGCGGACCGCCGGGTGCGCGAGCAGCAGGCGCACCACCGCCTCGCCCACGCCGAGGCCCCGCAGCGGAGGGGCGACCATCACGTCGAACATCCACGCGCGCTTGCTCCCGTCGCTCACCGCGCGCGCCGTCGCCACGAGCCGGCCCGCGGCGTCGCGCGCGCCCACCCACGCCGACGAGCCGAGCTGCGCCAGCGCGATCACCTCGCGCGGCACACCCTGGTTCCAGTAGGCGCCCTCGAGCAGATCGACAGCCGCGTCCACGTCGCGCGGCCCGAGCGCGCACGCGAGCGCGCAGCCCGCCGGCGCCCGCAGGAAATCGGGCACCGGCGTGTCCGGGCACGCGCCGCGCAGGAGCTCGATCGCCCCGGGGTCGCCCGGTGAGCCCCGCTCCCAGAGCTTCGCGAGGAGGCGCGCCCGCTCCTCCGGCGCGCGGTTCTGCGCGAGCTTCGCCTTGCCGTCGAGCCGCTCGAGCGGGACCGCGAGCACGAGGATCCCCTCGATCGCCTTGCGGTAGAGCGGGCTCCGGGCGTCGAGCGGCGCGTACCCGCCCTCGGGCTGGTACTTCCGCATCAGCGCCTCCAGCACCTCGGCCTTGTGCTCCGGATCGTCCACGCGCTCGATCACCCCGTGCGCCTGCGCGCTCCGGTAGAGCGTCGTCGCCGGACAGGCGCGCGCTGGATCGGTGAAGTAGCTCGGGATCGAGGCGACGATCTGCTCGCACGACACCACCGCCGCCCGGCCGACGGCCTCGATCTTCTCGCCCGCGGGCGCGCCGTGGAACGCGATCGACCCCCGGACCACGACGCCGTGCACCGCCCGCAAGAGCGGCGCGCCCTCCGCCGTCGTCGAGGCCATGTGCACCACCTCTGCGCGCCCGAGGAGCTCCTCGGCCTCCGCGCGCTCCATGCGGAAAATTTCCCTGCGCATGGCCGGAGCGTGCCGCGCGGCTGGTACGTCCAAAAGATCCGGTCCGTCGATTTCTGCTAGACCAGCCGGCGTGCCCTGGGAGCTCTCGCTCGCCGTCGATCCCGCCGCGTCGCAGCCGATCTTCCTGCAGATCGCGCGCGCCCTCGCCGACGACATCCGCCGCGGCCGGCTCCGCGCCGGCGACGAGCTCCCGGGCAGCCGCGCGCTCGCGCGGTCCCTGTCGGTCCACCGCAACACCGTCCTCGCCGCGTACCGCGAGCTCGCCGCCGAGGGCTGGATCGAGGCCAGCGCCGCGCGCGGCACCTTCGTCTCGGCCGAGCTGCCGGCGCCCGCGCCCCGGCGCTTCGCCCGGCGCGCGGCGGTCCGGGCCGAGGTGCCGGCGAAGCTCGGCTTCGACCTCGGCGCGACCTCGCTCCGGCCCATGCCCCTCGTCCCCGAGGGCGCGCTCCGGATGAGCGGCGGCGTCCCCGACATGCGCCTCGTCCCGACCGCGGCGCTCGCGCGCGCCTATCGCCGCGCGCTCCGCGCCGAGCCGAGCCGGCTGCTCGACTACGCCGATCCGCGCGGCCACGCCCGCCTCCGCGTCGCCCTCGCCGCGATGCTCTCGGCGGTGCGCGGCCTCGCCGCCGGCCCGGAGTCGGTGCTCGTCACGCGCGGCAGCCAGATGGCGCTCGACCTCGTCGCGCGCGCGCTGCTCGCGCCGGGCGACGCGGTGGCCGTCGAGTCGTACGGCTACCGCCCGGCGTGGGAGGCGCTCCGCCTCGCCGGCGCGCGGCTCGTCCCGGTGCCGGTCGACGCCGCGGGCCTCTCGGTCGACGCGCTCGCGGAGCTCGCCGATCGCGAGCGCCTCCGCGCCGTCTACGTCACCCCGCACCACCAGTACCCCACGACCGCGGTGCTCGCGCCCGGCAGGCGGATCGCGCTCCTCGAGCTCTGCCGCAGCCGCCGGATCGCGATCCTCGAGGACGACTACGATCACGAGTTCCACTACGACGGCCGCCCGGTGCTGCCGCTCGCCAGCGCGGACACGGCCGGCATCGTCGTCTACATCGGCACCCTGTCGAAGATCCTCGCCCCCGGGCTCCGGCTCGGCTTCGTGGTCGCGCCCGAGCCCCTGATCGAGCGGCTCTCCCTGCACCGCACCTTCGTCGACCGGCAGGGCGATCACGCGGTGGAGCGCGCCGTCGCCGAGCTGCTCGAGGACGGCGAGGTGCAGCGCCACGCGCAGCGCGCGCGGCGCATTTACCAGGCGCGGCGCGATCTCCTCGTCGCGTCGCTGCGCGCCCGGCTGGACGACGCGCTCGACTTCCGCGTGCCGGCCGGCGGGATGGCCCTGTGGGCCAAGGTGGACGCCGCGATCGACGCGGACGCCTGGGCCGAGCGCTCGCTCGCGCGGAAGGTCGCGTTCTCGTCGGGGCGGCGGTTCGCGTTCGACGGCAAGAAACGCCCCTTCCTGCGGCTCGGGTTCGCGGCGCTGGACGAGCGAGAGATCCGCGAGGCGGTGGAGAGGATGGTCCAGGCGCTCTGATCGGCAGGCGGACAGCCGGCCAGAACGGCCCGGCGCCCTGCACGGCGGCGAACGCGGCAGAAGCGGTAGAACGCGGGTGTCCGCGGTTTTGGGGGCGGCTCCACCTCCGGTCGATGGCGGCGCGTCCACAAAACCGCCGTCTCTCCCTGTCTCTCCGGAGAGAGCTACTCTATGCATCGGGGGCGAACCGAAGGGACAAACACCACCAGATGCATCGAGAAGTAGTGACCGCGCTCGGGCTCGTCGCGGCGACCCTCACCACGATCTCCTTTCTCCCGCAGGTGCTCCGCACGCTGCGCACGCACGACACGCGCTCGATCTCGGTCGGCATGTACGCGGCCTTCGTGACCGGCGTCGGCCTGTGGCTCGTTTACGGCCTGCTCACCGGGGACGTGCCGATCATCGTCGCCAACGCGATCACGTTCGTCCTCTCGGGCACCGTGTTCGTCCTCAAGCTCCGGTACGGCTGAGCTGCCCCTTCCCGCGCGGCGCTCCGGCTCGCCGCGCCTCGGCCAGACAAACCAGCTCCGCCCCGGCGGCGCCCACTGGGCCTCTCCGCTCCTCCCGCCGAAGCCGGCCTTTCCGAGCCTCGCTTGACACAGCATTTCCCACGTCCTACGGCATTGCCAGTCCCAGCAGCGGGACCAGGGCGCAGATCCCCAGCGGACCATGTCGTGCTCGGCGCGCTGGGGCGAGAGATCGGCTCTCGCGCCTCGATCGCCGCGCCGTGGGCTTCTTTCATCCTGAGGGGGTGATTCATGAGACGATTCCACGGGCTGAGCGTGCTCCTCGCGCTCGCGGCGCTGGGCTGCGGGGCGTCCGATGCGCCGATCGCCGAGGCCGGGGAGGGCTGCGGCGGCTTCACCAACGGCCCCGCGCCCGTCTGCGCCACGGGGCTCTATTGCAGCTACGCGCTGGAGGACAGGTGCGGCTGGGCGGACGCGGCAGGCGTCTGCGAGGAGCGACCTGCGTCCTGCACGGAGGAGCACATGCCCGTCTGCGGCTGCGACGGCCGGACTTACGCGAATCCCTGTCTGGCCGCGATGGCCGGCGTCGCCGTCCAGGCGATGGGCGAGTGCGACGGCGCCCCGACCGGTGGATGAGCCGAGCTCCCCTCAACCGCGACGCATACGTCCCCGGCTAGCCGCCGCGAGGCGCGCTGTGCCCGCAGTGAATCGATGACGGTCCGGTAAGGCACCCGGCCGCGCCGGCTTGACCGCGCCCGCGCCCCCTCTCACCATCCAATGTAAGGGGGAATACAATGAATGGTGCGATGCTTTATGACCTCGCGATGCGGCTGCCGCTCGCCGTCCTGATGCTCTATAACGCCCTGTTCACCGGGCGAGATATCTACGTTCACCTGTTTCTCTGGCGCGGGCCCGCGGGGCTCACGTACGGGACGACGCTGGCCGCGCTCCTCGCCACCGAGGCGTATCTCTTGCTCGTCGCGGCGCTCACGCTGGCTCGCCTCCGCCCGGTGCGCAAGCTGAGCGGCGTCGTGCCGCGCATCACCGCGCTCGCCGCCGGGCTGCTGCCGGCGAGCCTCGCGTGGCTGCCCAAGGTTGCGCCGACGCCCGGCCGCCAGATGGCGGGGACGCTGCTCCTCGTCGCGGGCCTTGCGCTCGCCGTGGTCAGCCTCGGCTGGCTGGGCAAGTCGTTCAGCGTCATGCCCGAGGCGCGCCGCCTCGTCACGGGCGGCCCTTACCGGCTGGTACGACATCCGGTCTACCTCGCGACGGCGCTCCAGGGCGTCGGCGTGATCGTGCTCTATCCGTCGATCGCCGCGCTCGTGCTCTTCACGGTCGAGCTCGTCTTGCAGGTCGTCCGCATGGGGTACGAGGAGCGCGTGCTGCGCGACACCTTCCCCGAATACGACGATTACGCGCGCCGGACCTCCGCGCGGCTCATCCCCCGCGTCTACTGACGGGCGACGAGGCGCTCGCGCGCCGCTTCGCCCCCAGCGGCGTTGCGCGGCAAAATGCCACGAGCGTCGCAGGCGCGCCGCATCGAGGGCGCCGGGTCGGGATATCCGCGATACGCCGCCTCGACGACGCAGCACGGCGGGCGCGGCGCGCGTGCCTCGGCGCGCGGCCCCCCCCGGCGCCGGAGAGGAAAAATGCCCCGACGAGCTCAGCGCGGAGATCGACGCCCCCTGACGCCGCGACCGGACGAGGAGCGGCGACCTCGGCGGGCTCGGCGGTTCAACCGGACGGATTCGCGACCCGGCCGACGAACAGGATCGCGCCGGTCGCGTGGTCCCGGATGAAGAAGAGGAACGGACGATCGAAATGGATGATCGCGGGCTCGGGCGCCGACGTCTCGCCGATGACCACCCCCGTGGCCGCCGCCGCCTCGGTGCCCGCCTCGTTCACGGAGACGAACGCCTTGTGGAGCACGTCGCTGATGAAGAGGCCACCTTGCCCGTTCATCCCCGAGAAATCCGCGAGGCCGGAGAAGGCGATGGGCATCCCCAGCTCCGTGAGCGGCTGGACGAGATCGAGGGTCGACGCGAACTTGAACCTCGGCAGCGTCATCGTGACGCTCCGCGACCCGAGCGAGGCGAGGACTCCATCGAGCCGCTCCCGGTCGAGCCCCGCCTCGAAGCCCCCGAGCTCCGACGGGAGCACGAGCACCATCGACAGCTCGCCGCCCTCATAGGGCATCTCCAGCGCCTCGTAGCCTTCGCCCTCGCCATAGCGGACCTGCGCGTTGCCGGTCATCATCGGCACCGAGACGGTGGCGCCGTCGGCCAGCGTGAAATCGCCGGGGGCGGTCGCCTCCTCCTTGAACGGAAACTGCCATGCTGCGTTGAAATAGATGGCGTTCGTCAGCACGAGCCGCGTCGCGGGCTGGATGGCGCCCTCGGGCAGGATGTCCTTGATGCGGCCCTCGGTGCGCTCGGCCACCCAGCCGTTGATGATCCGCCGCGCCTCCTCGGGCGCCTGGGCGAAGTCGACGACGCGCAGCCCGGCCCCGTAGCTCTCCGCGAGCACGTCGAGGAACGGCCGCGCGAACGAGGAGCCGACCTGGCCCCAGAGCGCGTTGGCCACCTTGAGCCGGAACCCCTTGCCGTCCTGCCCCTCGGCGCCCTCGCCGCGGCGCGCGAGCGCCTGGTCGAGCGCGTTGAACGCCGGATGAAGTCGCTGCTCGGGCAGGGTGAAGCGCAGCGCGCGCGCCATCTGCTCCGCCGTTTCGCCGCGGGCGCCGGCGTACGTCATCGCCAGCGCGCTCGACACGCTATACGGCGAATAGAAGAGGTTGCCGGGCTCGGCGCCGACCCGACGGTAGAGCTCGAGCGCAAAGGCCGTGTTGCCGGCGACGAGCTCCTTGACGTCGGCCTGGGGCACGTCGGGCTCGCGGATCCGCGGCTTGTCCGAGGCGATGACGCAGCCCGCGGTGTCCGGATCCCTGCACCCGGAGGCCGACGGCTGCGGTGAGGGCTGCGCCGCCGCGGCGCCGTCGGAGGTGCAGCCGGCGGACATCAGGGAAAATGGCAACAGGATCGCGGAGATCGGAGGCCTACGCATGCGCCCGGCGGAGCAGGGGGCGTGCCGGTCTGCCGTGGTCCGAGCGCCGGCAGGCGTGCAGGGCACGGCGCCGCGCATGATAGGATGCGACCCACCATGCGGAGAGCCCGAGAGAGAGCCGCCGGAGGGGCGCGGCGCCCGTGATCGTGGTCGTGATGGGCGTGAGCGGCGCCGGAAAGACCACGGTCGGGGTGCGCCTCGCGCGCGAGCTCGGGTGGGCGTTCCTCGACGCCGACGACCTCCACCCCGCCGCCAACGTCGAGAAGATGCGCTCCGGCAAGCCGCTCGACGACCGGGATCGCGCGCCGTGGCTCGCCGCGCTCTCGGCGCGCATCCGCCAGCTCCTCCACGCGGGGCGCGACGCCGTGATCGCCTGCTCGGCGCTCAAGGCGGCTTACCGCGCGCAGCTGCTCGTCGACCCCGCGCGGATGCGCCTCGTGCACCTGACCGGCGATCCCGCGCTGATCGCCGCGCGCCTCGCGGCGCGGACGGATCACTTCATGCCGCCCGGTCTCCTGGCGACGCAGCTCGCCGCGCTGGAGCCGCCGGAGGACGCGATCCGCGTCGACATCGGCGGCACCCCCGAGGAGATCGCCGCCGCGGTCCGCCGCGCGCTCGGCCTGTGAGCCGGGCCCGCCCCGCGCAGCGCGTGCGGGAGGCCGCAGCGCCTGCGCGACGCCGCGGTGCCTGCGGGAGGCCGCAGCGCCTGCGGGAGGCCGCAGCGCCTGCGGGAGGCCGCAGCGCCTGCGCGGGGGACATGGCGCCGCGGACAGACCGAGGACACCGCCGGGCGAAATACCCGGCTCGCCGGGCGAAATACCCGGCTCGCCGGGCGGGTCAGTCCGATTCGGACAGCCGGGCCACGAAGAGCGCGCCCTGCGCGCTGGAGAGCTCGTCACCCCCCAGCTCGATCGTGCCCTGGAACCTCCCGGCGAGCACCGGCTTCTCCCACGGGTCCAGCTCCAGCCCGACGACGCGGACGTCGGCGCCGATGCGCTGGGTCCACTTCTCTTCCTCCCCGCTCGGGCTCAGCCCGGCCGCCCACGCGCTGCACGAGGCCGGATCCTCCGCCTCGCACAGCGCATCGCCGGCCAGCACCACGCTCTCCTCGCTCGCCGCGACCTGGCGGGGGCTCTGCGCGTCGAAGCGCTTCACCCAGAGCACGTCGCCGTCGTCGTCGAGCTTGGCCACGAACGGCCGCGGGCCGCCCGGCAGCTCGGGCTCGCCGAAGACGCCGCTGCCGGAGAGCAGCGCGGCGCCGTCCGGATCCACGGCGAGGTCGAACGCCATCTCCAGCTGATCCGACGAGCCGCGGAACCGCTTGTGCCACTCGAGCTGCCCGTCGTCGTCGAGCTTGGTCACGAACGTCGCCGTGCCGCGCCCGTCCTGGCTCGCGATGAGCGCGTTGCCGTCGTGGTCGACCTCGATGCCGATCTCCTCGCTGTCCGCGCCGCTCGGCGGCAGGCTGACCCACACGACGCGCCCCGAAGCGTCGAGCCGGACGACGAAGGCGCCGATCGCCCGCCGCTCGATCCGCACGCCGGCGACCTTCGCCGTCCCCTCGAGCCTGCCGAGCACGAGCGCGCCGCCGTCGTCGACGTCCGCCGCGAGCGCCGTGCCGGTCAGGATGGAGTCCTCCCCGGCGCTGATCTGCACCGCCCAGCGGGTCGCGCCGTTCGAGCCGAGCTTCGCGAGGAACAGATCGGCGCCCCAGGGCGACGCCGCCGTGAGGCGGTGCGCCCCGAGATCGAGCGTGCCGGTGAACTCGCCGAGCACGAACGCGTGCCCCCCCTTGCCCGCGGCCACGTCGATGGCGCCCTGCGCCGCGGCGTCGCCGAACCGCTTGGCCCAGATCGGATTGCCGCACGCGTCGAGCTTCGCCACGAAGACGTCCGCCGCGCCCGCGCTCTCCAGCCGGGTGCCGCCGAAGGTCGCGTCGCCCTCGAGGGCGCCGGCGAGCAGCGCGTTGCCCGCCGTGTCGATGGCGAAGCCGCGCAACGTCGCGCCCGTGGCGGGGAACTGCCGACTGAACGGCCGCCGCCGGCAGCCCGGCTCGGCCCGAGCGGCCGCTCCCGGCCCACCCGCGCCGGACATGCTGCTGCCGCGCGGAGCCGCGGCGTCCTGACACACACCGCCGGGATCCGCTGCACCCGTCCCGCACATCCCTGCGGGCGATCTGTGCTCCGCGTTCGCCCCGATCGAATCCACGCCGTCGCGCCCCGGCTCGCCCTCCGCCGCGCCGCCCCCAGCCCCCGAAACACACCCAGCTCCCCAGCAGATGACGCCGCAGAGCGCGCCCAGCGCCCCCAAGACAGACCGCATACCGCATTCTCCTCTCCCGCCTCGACGCGGGCAGACTGGAAACACTGCAGGATGTGGACCATGACCATTCCATTTCAAACTTCTTGGAAGTACGAAAATCTCGTCCTTTATCGGGGCCCGCGAACTCATCTGGGACGGGAGGGCGCGATCGGATAGAACCGCTTCATGCCCTCTTCACGCCGCCACTTCCTCTCGCTCACCGCCGCGGCGGGCTCGATGGCTGCGCTCGGCTGCTCCTCCGCGCCGAGGCCCAGCCCGCCCGCGCCGGCCGGCGCCGGGCCCGCACCAGGCGGCGGCCAGGCGCGGGCGCCCGCGCCGGCGTCGCCGCAGCCGACCGTGTCCTCCGGGAGCTCGGGGAAAAAGACGCTCCTCATCCTCGGTGGAACAGGCTTCCTCGGGCCCGCCGTGGTCGAGGCGGCGAAGGCGCGCGGCTATACCGTCACCCTCTTCAACCGCGGCAAGACGCGGCCGCACCTCTTCCCCGATGTCGAGAAGCTGCACGGCGACCGGGATCCGAACAAGGGCGATGGGCTCAAGGCCCTCGCCGGCCGCGCGTGGGACGCCGTCATCGACAACTCGGGGTACGTGCCGCGGATCGTCAAGGCGTCCGCGGAGCTGCTCGCCCCGAACGTGCAGCAATACGTGTTCATCTCGAGCCTCTCCGCCTACGCGACCCACACGACCCCGGGGGCCGACGAGACGGCCCCGGTCGCGACGATGGCGGACCCCACCGTCGAGACGATGGGCAAGGACTTCGAGAACTACGGCCCTCTCAAGGCGCTCTGCGAGCAGGCCGCCGAGGCGGCGATGCCCGGCCGGGTCACGAGGGTCCGCCCCGGGTTCATCGTGGGGCCCGAAGACCCGACCGACCGGTTCACGTACTGGCCCGTTCGCGTCGAGCGGGGCGGTGAGGTCCTCGCCCCGGGCACGCCGCTCGACCCGATCCAGATCATCGATGTCCGCGATCTCGCCGCGTGGCTCGTCGCCGTCGTCGAGGCCCGGACCACTGGCATCTTCAACGCGACCGGGCCCGGCGAGCCGCTCACGATGGGCGGGCTGCTCGACACGTGCAAGGCCGCGCTCGGCAGCGGCGCGAACGCGCGCTTCACCTGGGTCAGCGCGAAGTTCCTCGAGAAGCCGGGCGGCGAGCCGGTCGACCTGCCGATCTGGGCGCCCGCAGAGGGCGAGACCCAAGCCTTTCACCTGCGCAGCACCGAGCGCGCGCGCAAAGCGGGGCTCACGTTCCGGGCCGTACAGGAAACGGTCAAGGACACTTTGTCGTGGTGGAAGACTCTTCCGCCGGAGCGGCAAGCCAAGCCGCGGGCAGGGCTCTCGCCGGAGCGCGAGGCCGAGCTCCTGCGCGCGTGGCGAGCGCAGCCCAGAAAAGCCGGCACACTGCCACAGTAGCGCACCCCTGCCCACTTGGGGTAGAATGCTGACGCACGACTCCGGCGGACGTCGCGCCGCTGGAGGAGCCCGCTGTCGCGGGCGACGATGGCCCCTCCATGACCCCCCATCCATCTACGATCACGACGGAGCTCCCAGCGAGCGAAGGGGCCACCGCGCGGACACCCACGCCGGCACCTCCGACCCCGCTGCCGGCGCCCCTCCGCGATCGCCTCGGAGATGGCGATGAAGCTCCTGTGCAAATCGGCTGACGAGCGCTATCCGGGCGCGCAGGTAATGAAGGTCGACCTCGAGGCGTACCTGAAGCGCCGGGACGCGCGCCCCGACGCCGCTTCGTGGGATCTCGACGCCCTCGCGCCGCCGCTCGTCGCGCCGCACGGGCGCGCGGAGCTCGCCGCGATGAGCCTGGCGGCGGGCCGCAAGGCGAAGGAGCAGGGCGCGCCCTCCGAGGCGGCCGGCTTCTTCGAGGCGGGGCTCTCGGCGCTGCCGGACGGGAGCTTCAAGGAGGACCCCGAGCTCGCGTTCTCGCTGCACGCGGAGGCGGCCGAGTGCGCGTACCTCGGCGGCCAGCTCGAGCGCGCGGGGTCGCTGCTCGACGTGCTCGCGGCGGAGGCGCGCTCGGACCTGGAGCGCGCCCGGACGTACGAGCTGCGCATCGCCGTGTGCGCCGCGCAAGGCCGGCTGGAGGAGGCGATCGCGCTCGGGAAGACGGCGCTCGCGATGCTCGGCGTCCCCCTCCCCGAGGACGGGCCGGCGCGGAAGGCGGCCGCGGAGGCCGAGCTCGCGGCGGCGCGCGCCGCGCTCGGCACGCGCCGGCTCAGCGATCTGCTCGACGAGCCCGAGACGTCGGACGCCCGGGTCCGCGCGGCGCTCCGGCTCCTCATGGCGCTGACGATGCCCGCCGCGCGGATCTGCCCGCCGCTCTGCACCTTCATCGCGGCCAGGCAGGTCAACCTCTCGCTGGAGCACGGCCACGGCGGCGCTTCCCCGTACGGCTACATGGCCTACGCCTGGATGGCCGCGCGGGTGCTCCGCCGCTACGACGAGGCCTACGAGGTCGGCGAGCTCGCGCTCGAGATGAACGAGAGGGCCGGACAGGACGAGCTCTCGTGCCGGCTGCGCCTCGTGCTCGGGGCGCACATCAGCGTCTTCACCAAGCACCTGCTCTCGAGCCTCGACCTCTTCAAGGAAGCCCACGAGGCCGGGCTCAGGGCGGGCGATCCCTCGTACGTGGCGCAGACGTGCGTCCATACCGCCCTGGTTCGCCTCGGGCTCGGCGACGAGTGCGCGGCCGTGCGGGCGGAGGTCGACGGGTTCCTCGAGCTGGTGCAGCGCGGCCGCGACGAGCTCGCGCTGGCGGCGCTCACGGGGGTGCGCCGCGCGCTCGACGACCTGATGAGCACGACGGCGCCGGTCGGCGCGTCGCGCGCGCCGGAGCCCGTCGTCGACGAGGCGACCGCGGCGTACGAGGAGAAGATCTCGGCGCCGGCCTACGGCGCCGTCGCGCTCATCCATTACGCGCTGCGCCAGCAGGTCTGCTTCCTGGTCGAGGACTACGAGGGGGCGATGCGCATGGGCTCGCTCGCCGAGGCGAAGATGCAGGGCCGCGTCGACGATCACCTCGCGACCGAGGTGTTCTTCTACACCTGCCTCACGCTGCTCTCGCCCGCGCTGTCGCGCGGCCGGCAGCTGACCCCCGTCTCCGTGCCGAACTACCGGGATCGGCTCGCGGCGTGGGCAGAGCGGTGCCCGGACAACTACCGGCACAAGCACCTCCTCGTCCGCGCGGAGTCCGCGCGCGCCGCCGGCGAGGAGCTCGCGGCGATGAAGCTCTACGATCAGGCGATCGAGGCGGCGAAGGTGAACGGGTTCGTCCGCGACGAGGCGCTCGCCAGCGAGCTCTGCGCGAAGTTCCACCTGGCGAGCGGGAGGGAGCGGATCGCCCACGTCTACATGACCGACGCCCACGAGGCCTACCTGCGGTGGGGCGCGACGGCCAAAGTGCGACAGCTGTCTCGGAAGTACCCACACCTCGTGGCGCGCACGACGCTCTTCGGGCAGGCGAGCCGGCCGCCGGAGGCCGCTCCCCCGGCGAGCACGCAGCGTCCTTCGCTCGATGCGCTCGCCATCTTCCGCGCCTCGCGCGCCCTCCACGGGGAGCTCGTCCTCGAGCGGCTCTTCGAGCGGCTCCTCCGGGTGCTGCGCGAGATCGCCGGGGCGCGGCGCGCCGTGCTGCTCCTCGCGCGCGACGGCGCGCTGGGCGTCGAGGCCGAGCTCGCCGCCGACGCCGAGGGGGTGCGCCTCGACGCTGCGATGCCGCTCGAGTGCGCGTCCGATCTCGCCGTCGCCGTCATCCAGCACGTCGCGCAAACGCAGCAGCCGGTCGTGCTGGCGAGCGCGGCGGCGGACGAGCGGTTCGCGCAGGATCCCTACCTGCTCGAGGCCGGTCCGCGGTCGATCCTGTGCCTCGCCATGACGCACCAGGGCCGCCTCACGGGCGTGCTCTACGCGGAGAGCGACGCGGGCGCCGGGGCGTTCCGCGCGGGGCAGCTCGAGCCCTGCGGGCTGCTCGCGTCGCAGGCGGCGGTGGCCGTGAACAACGCGCTGCGCTACCGCGAGGTGCAGAGCACTGCGAGCGATCTCCGGCGATGCAACGAGGCGCTCGCGGCAGAGGTCGCTCGCCTCACGGAGGAGCTCCGCGCCTGCAACCGCGACGCGGAGAGCCCCTGGAGCGAGCTGAGGCGCTGCAGCGACGCACGCGACGCACGGTAGCTCGAACGGCGCGGCGCGGGTGCGCCGCTCCACGGTGGTGCCGAAGCGCCGGGCTCGACGAAGGGGTGTTCGTCGCGCGGCGCGGGGCCCCGCCGGGCTCGTCTGCGAGCGCCCTCCGGCAAGGCCGGAGGAGCGCGCTCAACCGGGGTCAGACAGCGGCCCTCGAACATCGGCCCTCCCCGCGCCGCGCGACGAACCCCCTCGTCTCGGGCCTACCGTCTCCGCGGGAGACGCCGCCATTGGCCCTCGCTGCGCGGCGACCATGAACCGGGGATGGGCCGGGGCAACGCATCGCCGGCTCGACGCGATGGAGATCTCGCCACGAACCCATGACGCCGGATTCAGGGCGGGCCGCAAATGATGCATAGCTTGGGAGCTGCCCGCCGGGCTCCGTCCGAGACGCGTGGGAGCGCGGAGGCGCGCGACAACGCGAGAGCGGCGCGCGGCAGCGCGAACGGCGCGTGACAGCGCGGCAGCACCGCGCAGCCACCAGCGCAGAGAGCGCCAGACGCAGAGACCCTCCAGACCGGATAAACCGGCGCCGGAGGGTCCATGAGCTGAGATGAGGGTGCTCCGGATCTCACGGGAAGGAGGGAGGACGCAAAGTACCTTCCGTCTCCCTGCCTTCCCGTGATCCCCTTCGAGCTACGATCGGCTCGATCCCGCTCCCCCCGCATTGCGGTTCGGGAGGGGGAAACGCATCAAGGACGCGCTCGGCTCAGGCGCCGCCAGCCCCGCCCTCACCAGCGCCGCCCGCGCCGCCGGTGCCGCCGCCAGCGCCGCCAGTGCCGCCGCCAGCGCCGCCGGTGCCGCCGCCAGCGCCGCCAGTACCGCCGCCAGCGCCGCCAGTGCCGCCACCCTCACCACCCTCGCCGCCGCCGCCACCCGTGCCGGAGCCGGTCGTCGCCGAGCTGGTCGTCGTGCTGGTCGTCCCGGTGGTGTTGCCGGTGTCCTCGTCATCGCCGCATCCGGCGCCAATCATCATCGTCGCGCCAAGCAGCAGCGCGCTCGCAAAGATGCTCATCGAAGCTTTCATGTATTGTTCTCTCCTTGGGTTGTTCCCCCCCAAAGAATCGCGCGGCACAGCCACACGCCGATCACCGCTCCACACCGCCACGGCGACTCAATTCACGCCGAAAATCGCGCGAATGTGCGCTCGCAAGCCGCGCGAGCGCGTTCACCTGCAATGGTTCGGTGTCGGTTCGATGGTGATTCCGTTATTGTGGATGATAGGCCACCATACTGGATTACGCAAGCTTTTTGTCTCACTGCATCATCGTTGCATGTGCGTGGGCCACCGCGAGCACGCGCCGGTCAAGCACATTCGCCGATGCGCGCTCGAGCGCATGTGAAGTATGAAGAGCGACTGCGCTTGACGCGGCATCCGCTATAACGGATAAACCTCCCGAGGTGAAGCCCCATGAGCCCATGCGTGCTCGCGTGCGCGTGCTCGACGTGGAGGAGCACCGCCGGCGCGCAGCACGCAACCGCGGCCCGACCGCGGTGCGGGCGCGCTTCGTCCGGCTCCCCGCGGTGGGGCTGGCTCCGCGTCTGGCCCAGGGGGACATGTTCCGCGGAGTGCGCTGCAAGTCCCAGGCCTACCGCTCGTCACGCCTCGGGTCGCCACGCCGCGGTCGATGTCGATGGACGAGCCCGCGGAGGCTCAGGCGGCCAGGCGCCGGGCCCGGCAGCCATCGTGACGTTCTGCTCGCCTCCTGGATGACCGCGTGATGGGGCCGCTCAGGTCGAGGGTCCGGGAAATTACGGATGGGAGTTTGCCGGACCGACCTGACGAGCGCCTTTGTCCCGCTCATGAGCGCGGGCGCGCCGGACCAGACTCGATATCGATCCGCTCGATCTCGCTCGGGCGCGGCGTCCGAATCAGGTGTCGTGCTCGCTCGGGCGCGGCGTCCGAATCAGGTGTCGTGTGCGTGCGCGAGGGGCGCGACGGCGCTCCTGACCAACGACGCTCGCCCACCGCACGGCGCGTCCCCGGCCGAACGGTAGGGCGGGAGATCGCCCGGCTGCCCTCCGCTCCCCTCGCCCGTCACGGGTTGACCTCGTCGCCAGAGCCTGGCTCCCAGGGGCAGGTGAGCTCGCCGGCGCGGGCTCTGGCCGCGAGGCTCGCCACGGCGGCCACGAGGGCGGCCGGCTCGATCGGCTTCGTGGCGTGCATGTGGAAGCCGGCGTCGAGCGCGCGCTGCTGATCCTCCTTGCGAGCATAGGCCGTCAGCGCCAGCGCGGGCAAATCGCCGCCGGCGTGCGGCGGGCGCTGCCGGATGGTGCGGATGAGCTCGTAGCCATCCTCGCCCGGCATGGCGATGTCGCTCACGAGCACGTGCGGGCGGGCCACGCAGAACGCGGCGAGCGCTTCGCTGGCCGAGGCCACGGCCGTCACCTCGGCGCGGTGCTGCGAGAGCACCTCCTGGAGGAGCTCCCTGGCGTCCGCGTCGTCCTCGACGAGCAAGACGTGGAGCCCGCCGAGATCGGAGGCGGCCTCCGGTGGCGAGAACGAGCGCGAGCGCCCCTCCTTCGCCGGCGCCGCCAGCGAGCTGCGCTCGACCCCGAGGAGCGGGAGCCGGACCACGAACGTCGACCCCTTCTGCAGCCCAGGGCTCTCGGCCACGACCGAGCCGCTGTGGGCCTCGACGATGTGCCGCACGAGCGACAGCCCGATGCCGAGCCCCCCGTGCGTCCTGCGGCTCGTGCTGTCGGCCTGACGGAACCGCTCGAAGACGAAGGGCAGGAAGTCCGGCGCGATCCCCTCGCCCGTGTCGCGCACCGTGAGCTCCGCGTAGGCGCCGGCCCGCCGGAGCGAGACGAGGATATGGTCCCCCGGGCGCGTGAACTTGAGCGCGTTGGCCGTGAGGTTCGAGACGACCTGCTGCAGCCGATCCGCGTCGCCGTTCACCTCGACGAGGGGATCGAGCGAGACGTCGATCGTGAGCCCCTTCGCCTCGGCGGCGGGGCGGATCGCGTCGATGGCGATCTCCACGACGGGCGCGAGCGCCATGGGCGCCGCGCTGATGCGCAGCTTGCCCGTCGCGACCCGGGAGACGTCGAGGAGATCCTCGATGAGCTTCGTCTGCGCGGCCACGTTGCGCTCGATCACCTCGAGGCCGTGCGACACCCGCTGCTCGTCGAACGGCTCGCTGCGCAGGAGGTGCGTCCAGCCGAGGATCGCGTTGAGCGGGCTGCGCAGCTCGTGGGAGAGCGTGGCGAGGAACTCGTCCTTCAGGCGGTTCGCCTCGCGCGCCTCGGCGTGCACGCAGTTCTGGATGGCGATGGACGCGAGCTGGGCGAGCTGCACGAGGACCGTCTCGTCGTCGTCGGAGAACTCGCCGTCGCGCCGGTCCGAGAGCTGGATGATCCCGATGTTCTGGCCGTCGGCCGCGGTGAGCGGCACGGCGAGGTACCCCCGCGGCGGCGGCCTCTGCCCGCCGTCGTCCAGCCACTCCGGGTGCTGCGAGAGCTCCAGCTGCGTCATCCGGAGGGGCCGGTTCCTGCCGCACACGTACGCGCACAGCTTGCCGGCGATGGAGGGCGGCGCCTCCTGCTGGAACGTGGCGTACCGCTCCGAGAGCGACACCGCGGTCCGCGCCCGCTCGCCGGGCCTCTCCAGCTTCACGAGCGTCATGACGTGATGGGCGCCGCCGACGTCGCGCGCCGCCTCCGTGATCGCCGCGACCATGGCGTCGAGCGACAGGGCCGAGTTGATCGTGAGCGCGGCGCGGTTGAGCCGCTGGAGCTGCTCCGCGTGGGCGCGCAGCGACTCGGCCTGGAGCTTGATCTTCTGTGTCTTCTTGAAGAGATCGACGAAGACAGACACCTTGGTGCGGAGGACCTCGGGGGCGAACGGGGTCATGATGTAATCGACGGCCCCGAGCGAATAGCTGCGCTCGACATAGACGCGATCGTTGTGCGCCGTCAGGAAGATGATCGGGGTGTGCAGCGTGCTCCGCCGCTTGCGGATGAGCGTCGCGGTCTCGAACCCGTCTATCTCCGGCATGTTGATGTCGAGGAGGACGACCGCGAACTCCTCCTGCAGGAGGCAGCGGAGCGCCTCCCCGCCGGACGCCGCCTTGATGACGTTCTCGCCGAGCGGAGCGAGGACAGCCTCCAGGGAGAGCAGCTGCTCGGGCCTGTCGTCAACGACGAGGATGTTGACCCTGCCTACGTCTGCCCTCATCCCGCGTCTCCTTGCCCTCCTGCCCGGCGTCAGCGCCGCGGCCAGCCTCGCAGCATCCTCAGGAACGCTTCGGTGTCCACCGCTTTCGGGCGGCGCCGGCCGCGCCTGCTCCAGGGTTCCGCTCGAGGAGGCCCATGGAGACGATGTGGTCCGAGCGGCGCGGCGCGACCGCGCGGCCGAGGACGGAGCCGCGCTGCGTCGCGACCGAGCGGCTGCCGGCGCCGCTGCCCACGCGATGGGAGGCCCCACCGGCGGCGGTCGAGCGCGCGCGGACCGCGCTCCCGGCGCAACCAGCCCCGAAACGCTCGGCCTCCTGCGCATGGCCGCTCCGTTGATCCATTCCAGCCCTCCCTGAACTGCACTGACGAGCCCGTATCGTAGTTTAGGCGCTGTCTTACCCGCGACCCAGGTCTCGCCTGCAGTGGCAATAAGGGGGGTCCCGATGCTGCTCCATAATCCCCGCACACGGACGCTACACCGAAGCGCGCCGGCGTGAAAAGAGGATTTCGCGGCGCCCTCGGAGGAGCGCTTGCCTTCCGAGCTTCCGAGCTTCCGAGAGGTTCCGAAACGCCGTGAGGGAGATCGCGAATCGGGAGAGACCACGAAGGAAATCCGCGCGAAACGCGCCCGGACCACGAGAGGCGAAACCGATGCGGCAGTGCGCGCGAGAGCGGAAGCGAGCGCCGACCCGAAAGGCGGACTGGAGCGGCGCGGCTCTCGTGCCCCTCCGTGTGTCCGTCGTGTTTCCGTGGTGAGGAGTTCGCCCAGCGCGCCGTTGCGCGCCGCGCCGCCGCGTGGCCAGGTGATGGCTAGGTGGAAGAGCGCCGCTCCTGCAAGGAACGCGAGTGCCGGAGGATCACCTCGAACACCTCGGCGACCCCGTCAGCGTCCAGGCCGAGCTCGGCGGCGCGGCGGCGGCGCGACTCCATGAGGCGCGCCTCGCGCAAGGGATCACGGACCGCGGCGCCGATCGTGGCCTTGGCCCGGGCGGCGCGCTGGACGAGCTCGGAGCGGCGCGCGAGCAGCTCGACGAGCTCCAGATCCAGCTCGTCGATGAGCTCCCGCGTCTCGCGGAGCTCGGGGGAGAGCGAGCCGAGATCCGGGATCGAGAGCGCGGCGAGGTCCTCGGGCGCGGCGTCTTCGGTCGGGATGTCGAGGGTGCGATCGACGGCGAGGAGCGCGTTGATGAGCCGGCGGCGCGCCTCGCCCGCGAAGGGGTTCTCGCGGTGCAGCGCCGCGAACAGGTGCCCGGCGTCGACGCGCACCGTCTCGATCGTGTGCGCGATGCCCTGGAACGAGGGCGGCGCGTACGGCGCGCCCGCCGGCACGCCGGCGTCGAGCATGCCCTTCGCGATGAAGAAGGCGAGCGCGTGCGTGAAGGCCATCACCCGGTCGTGCTCCTCCGGGGCCTGCTCCAGCACCTGACAGCCGATCCGCTCGAACAGCGCGACGACCTGGCGCACCGCGTCCGGGTGGGCGGTGTTCGGGCAGACGACGACGCGCAGCGGGCGCTCGCCGCGGGCGAGGCTCGCCGGGCCGAAGAGCGGGTGCGTCGCCACCCAGGGCCGGCCTTCGCCGAGCGCCTCGGCCATGGCGCGCGCCGGCACGGTCTTCACGCTGCCTACGTCGGCCACGATCTGCCCCGGCGCGAGGTGCGGCCGCAGCGAGACGAACGCCTCGCGCATCGCCGGCACCGGGACGGCGACGAGGACCAGGTCCGCGCCATCCACGAGCTCCGGGAGCGAGCCGGCCCGCGCGGCGCCGTGGATCTCGGCGCTCGGGTCGAGCGCGCGCACCGCGATCCCCGCGTCGCCAAGCAGCGACCCGAGCGCCGCGCCGAAGCGGCCATACCCGAGGAATGCGACCTTGCCGATGCGCCCGGGCGGAGCGGAACCGCCCCCGGAATGTGGGAGAGAATGCGGCATGCGACGGATACTACGACAGCCGGTCTACGCCGACGTCACGTTTTCTCGGCGCGGCCGCGAGGTCCAGCGCGCGCGACGGCGCGGGCGTCCGGCGTCGACGGGGCGGCCCGCCCGGTTGCTCCCTGCCCGCCCCGCGCCGACGTCACGGCGCACCAGGCGAGCTCCGGCGGCGATCCTCGACGGAGTCGCGGGGGCGCGATCGGCGCCGGCTCACTTGAGCTGCGCCGCGGCCACGCCGAGGATCGCGAGCAGCGACGCGACGGCCGCGAGGAGCGCGAGGCGCGTCGTGTGCCGCGCCAGGTGCGGCGTCTCCTGCTGGAAGGTCCGCGAGAGCGCCGGCGCGCCCGGCTCGGCCCCCTGCAGCAGGCGCGGCGCGGGGCGCGGCTTCGCGTTGAGCCCGAGCCCGATCGTCGGGAGCGAGGCGCGGGGGCGCGGCGGCAGCGTCGCGCCGAGGATGCGCGCGGCGCGCTGCGCGTAATCCTGGCTGCCCACCGGCGCGTGGGGGGCGAGCGCGATCGCCAGCTCGGCCACGTTCGCGGGCCGCCGCGCCGGGTCCTTCGCGAGGCAGCCGAGGAGCACGCGCTCGACGACGGGGGGAATGTCGGGCCGGAGCGCGCTCGGGAGCGCCGGCTCCGCGCTGGCGACGCGCAGCGCGAGATCGGCGGGCGAGCGCGCATCGAAGGGCGGCTGCCCCGTCAGGAGCCGGTAGAGGATCGCGCCGAGCGACCAGATGTCGGCGCGCGCATCGACAGGGCGCGACGGCTGCAGCCGCTCCGGCGCCACGTAGAGGGACACGCCGAGCCCCTCCTGCGCCGCCGCGCCGTCGTCGCCCGCGGAGGACGGCTCCGTCGAGACGCCGAGGTCGACTACCTTGAGGAGCGTCGCCCCGCCGGGGGTCGTCGTGAGGAACAGGTTCGCCGGATCGAGGTTGCCGTGCACGATCCCCGCGGCGTGCGCCTCGGCCATCGCCACGCAGGCCTGCAGCACGTAATCGATGGCCTCCGAGATCTCGAGCTGGCCGCGATCGCGGAGCAGCTCGGCGAGGTCGCGGCCGTCGAGGTGCTCCATGACCAGGTACGGGACGCCCGAGTCGAGCTGGCCGACGTCGAGCACCCGCGCGACGTGCTCGCCCCTGAGCCGCACCGCCGCGCGCGCCTCCCGGAGGAACCGCTCCACGAGCGCAGGGCTGGAGTCGCCGACCAGGAGCTTGATCGCGACCCGCTCGGGCTGGACGAGGTGGCTGGCGCCGACCACCATCCCCTTCCCGCCCCCGCCCAGGACCCGGTCCACCCGGTACTTCTCGGCGATCACGTCCCCTGCGACCACAGGTGCGTTCATCGAAGCTCCCCGCTGCGCGCACCGGCGCGGGGCAGCGGCCCACCCCGGACATGCGCAGCTTCATTCTAGCACCTTCGCTCGCTGGATTGATCGAGGTCGCGCAGCCCGCGCGCTCGCCCGGAAGCGCTGCCCAGCGCGCCTCGCGGAGCAGCGCGAGCAAGCGCGCGCCGCCAGGGATCGGACGGGATTACATCGAGCGCCCGTTCAACGACGTTCGATCCAAAGGGCGCCAAGGGTGCCCAAAGGCGCCAAGGGTGCGCCGGGGTCTCGCGCGTCGGCAGAGGAAGCCGGACGAGCGACATCTCGGCGCTGACCCTAGCCCTGAGCGCGGCGGGCGGCCGATCGAGCATCGATGTGCCGAGGAGGCCGCGTGGCTCCCCGGCCCGAGGAGGGCTGAGGCCGAAGGGGAAGAGTCGACCGATGTTCCCGCGACGCCGTGAGGCCCGAAGCCCTCTCGGCTAGCGCACACACGCAGCCGGCCTTATGCTCCCGTGAAGCGCGCGAGGGGGACGCGTATGGCTCGGGCGGAAACGACCGAGATTCACCGCTGCGGCCGCTTTCGGCTCCGCAGGCTCACGCTCGCCGGCAGGGCGGTCGTGCAGAAGACCGTCCGCGGGACCCCTCCGGCCCCGGGCGCCGCGGGTTTGCTGCTGCGCGAGCACGCCTTCCTGCGCCGGCTCGACGTGCCGGGGATCGCTCGGCCGCTCGCCCTGGAGGGCCCGGAGAGCGCGCCCGCGCTCCTCCTCGAGGACGCAGGCCCCGAGGATCTCGAACGGCGGCTCGGCCGAGGGCCGCTCGCGCTCGACGCGTTCTTCCACGTCGCCGTCGCGCTCGCCGACGCCTGCGCGCGCATCCACGCGGGCGGCGTCGTTCACCGAGCGATCTCCCCGAGCCGCGTCGTCCTCGGCGCGGACGGGCAGGTCACCCTCGTCCATTTCGCCGACGCGGCCGAGCTCACGAGCGCGCCCGGCGCCCTGGAGCTCGAGAAGCTGAAGGCCCTCCCCTTCCTGTCCCCCGAGCAGCTCGGGCGCACGGGCCGGTTCGTCGACACGCGCTCGGACCTGTATGCGCTGGGCGCGACCTTCTACGCCATGCTCATCGGCGCGCCGCCGTTCCAGGAGCTCGATCCGCTCGCGCTCGTGCACGCCCACGTGGCGAGGAGCCCCGTGCCCGCGCACGCGGTGAGCCCCTACGTGCCGGCGGCGCTCTCCGAGATCGTGCAGCGGCTCCTCGCCAAGATGCCGGAGCTGCGGTACCAGAGCGCCGAGAGCCTCGCCGAGGACCTGCGCGAGGCGCGGCGGCGATGGCTCGCCGCGGGCGACGTCGCGCCGTTCGAGCTCGGACGCCTCGACCTCGCGCGGCGGCTCCCGCTGCCCGAGCGCCTGTTCGGGCGCGAGCGAGAGCTCGCCGCGCTGCACGGCGCGCTCGCCCGCGCCGCGGAGGGCCGCACGGAGCTCGCGCTGGTGACCGGAGAGGCGGGCATCGGGAAGACCGCCCTCGTCAGGGGGCTCGGCGACGCGGTCGCCGAGCGGGGCGGGCGGTTCATCGAGGGCAAGTTCGATCTGCGCGCCGCCAACGTGCCCTACGCCTCGCTGGCGGAGGCGCTCCGCGCCCTCGCGGCCGCGCTCCGCGCCGAGCCGGAGGACAGCCGCGCAGCGCTCAGGGAAGCGGCGAGCGCGCCCTGCCGGGCGCTCGCCGAGCTCTGCCCGGAGCTCGCCGACCTGCTCGCCGCTCTGCCCGAGCTGCCCGCGGCGGATCCGAGGCGCGCGGAGAGCCGCTTCCTGCTCGCGATCCAGGACTTCGTGCGCGCGGTGGCCGCAGAGCGGCCGCCGCTCGCCATCTTCCTCGACGATCTCCAGTGGAGCGACGCCGCGTCGCTCCGCGTCCTGCGCGCGCTGGCCGCGGATCCAGGCAGCCGGCACGTGCTGCTGATCGCGGCGTACCGGCCGAAGGAAGTCGGCCTCATGCACCCGCTCCAGGAGGCGCTGGAGGAGCTCCGGCGAGCCGAGATCCCGACCACCCGCGTGCCGCTCGGCCCCCTCGACGCCGAGGCGATCGTCGCGCTGCTCGCCGGCGCGCTCCGCTGCGAGCCGGAGCGGGCGCGGCCGCTCGCGGAGCTCATCCTCGCCAAGACCGCGGGCAACCCCTTCTTCATCCGCCAGCTCCTCCGCTCGCTCCAGGAGAAACGGCTGCTCCTGTTCGACGCGGGCCGCTCGACGTGGACGTGGGATCTCGGCCGGATCGAGCGGGTCGGGGCCACCGACAACGTGGTCCAGCTCATGGCCGAGTCGGTCCGCAAGCTGCCCGAGCAGACGCAGCAGCTCCTGCAGATCGCGGCGTGCATCGGCAAGCGCGCGGATCTCGAGATCGTCGCGGCGGTGTCGGGGCGGTCCGTCGACGGGGCGCTCGCGTCGCTCGGCAAGCCGCTCTGCGAGGGCCTCCTCCTGCCGGACAGCGCGCGCGATCGCGGCACGGGGCTCGCGATCCGGTTCGCCCACGATCGCGTCCAGCAGGCCGCCTACGAGCTCGCGCCGGCGGAGCGGCGGGGGCAGCTGCACCTCGAGATCGGCCGCTTCCTCCTCGAGGCCTCCCCGGGCGGCGGCGCGGAGGGCGCGCTGTTCGACGCCGTGGATCAGCTGAACCTCGGCCCGGCGCCGATCGATCCGGAGCGGCGCGGCCGCCTCGCGGAGCTGAACCACCGCGCCGGCCTCAAGGCGCGCCGCGCCGCGGCCTACGGCCCGGCGCTCGCGTATTTCCGCAGCGGCCTCCGCCTGCTGCCCGAGGGCGCCCCGCGCTCGTGCTACGCGCTCTGGTTCTCCCTCCACCGCGACGCGGCGGAGTGCGCCGCGCTGACCGATCGGCACGCCATGGCCCGCGCGCTCGTGGACGAGGGGCTCCGCCACGCGGCGTCGATCCCCGAGAGGGTCGACCTGGAAGCGCTCCGGATCATGAGCGCGACGATCACCGGCGAGCACGATCTGGCGCTCGGCTGGGGGCGCGACGCGCTGCGCGCGGACTTCGGGGTGGAGCTGCCCGCGGCGGATCTCGACGAGGAGATCGCGGCGCAGCGGCGGGCCATCCGCGGGCACCTCGGGGCGCGCTCGCCCGAGTCGCTCGTCGACCTGCCGCGCGCGACCAGGCCGGAGGAGCGGGCCCACATGAGGCTCCTCGCCGAGATGGTGGCCCCCGCCTGGTTCGCGGACCGGAAGCAGCTCTTGCTCCTCACCTCCCTCGGCGTCCGCCTCGCGCTGGAGCACGGCAACTCGAGCGCGTCGATCCTCCCCTACGCAGGGTACGCGATGCTCCTTTCGGCCGAGGGCGAGCTCCGGAGCGCCCAGGGCTTCGGCCGGCTCGCCGTGGAGCTCGCGCGGCGGTTCGAGGATCGCGCCCAGGAGACGATCGCCCGGTACATGGTCAACGAGTTCGTTCGCCCGTGGGTCGCGCCGCTCGCCTCGACCGCGGGGGCGTTCCGCGAGATCGTCGCCCTGGGCCTGTCGTCCGGCGAGCTCCGCTTCACCTCCTACGCGCGCACGGGGCTCGTGGAGCACTCGTTCGCCGCAGGGGTGGAGCTCGATCGCGTGCTGGTCGATCTGAACGACGCGATCGCGTTCAGCCGGCAGACCGGCAACAAGTCGACGCTCTTCTACCAGCTCGCCTACCGGCAGACCATCCGGTGCCTCAAGGGGCTGACCAGGAGCCGAGGCGTGGCCGACGACGCCGAGTTCGACGAGGCGGCCTTCCTCGAGGCGGCGCAGAAGGAGCCGCCGGCGAGGTGCGTGTACCATGTCCTGCGCCTCCAGGCTTCTTACGTGTACCGGGATCTGGCGCAGGCCACGGCGCACTCCGACGCGGCGGTCCCGTGCATCCACTTCATCAGCGGCTACATCCCCGAGTGCCAGCACGCGCTGTACACCGCGCTCACCCTGCTGCAGCGGTGCGATGAGGTCGACGCGCCGGAGCGGGCCGCGCTGCTCGCGCGCGCGGCCGACCTCCGGCGCGTCCTGCAAGGGTGGGAGTCGGGCTGCGCGGAGAACTTCCTCGCGCGGCGCCTCCTCGTCGACGCGGAGATCGCCCGCGTCGAGCGCAAGCTCGAGCTCGCCGGCGCGCGGTACGACGAGGCCGTCGACGCGGCGGCGCGCGGGGGGTTCGTCCACCTGGACGCGCTCGGCAACGAGCTGGCCGGGCGCTTCTATCACGGGCTCGGGCGGGCGCGGATCGCGGCCCTGTACCTGCGCGCCGCGCGGCAGGGGTTCGCCCGGTGGGGGGCCTCGGAGAAGGCGCGCGCGCTCGCGGACGAGTTCAGGCTCTCCGGGCCCTACGGGGAGCCCGAGCTCGCCGAGGAGCGGCTGCCGGCGGTCGCCCTCGACGCGCTCAGCCTGCTCAAGGCCGCCGAGACGCTCTCCGGAGAGATCGTGCTCGATCGCCTGCTCGAGAAGCTCCTCGGCGTCTGCCTGGAGGCCGCCGGCGCGCAGCGCGGGGCGCTCGTGCTCGAGGAAGAGGGGGAGCTCTTCGTCCGGGCCCTCGGGTCCGTCGCCGCCCCGGTCTCCATCGAGCGTGCGCCGCTCTGCCGGTCGCGCGAGGTCCCGCAGCGGGTCGTCGAGCACGCGCACCGGGCGCAGGAGACGCTCGTGCTCGACGACGCGGCCAGCGAGCCGGAGCAGGGCCGCGATCCCCGCTTCGCCGACGGCGGATCGAGGTCGGTCCTGGTCCTGCCCATCCAGCGGAACGAGGCGCGGCTCGGGGTGGTCTACCTCGAGAACAACCTCACCACGCAGGCCTTCACGCGCGACCGCGTCCACGTGCTCGAGCTCCTCTCGGACCAGATCGCGATCGCCCTGGAGAACGCCCGCCTCTACCGCGAGGCGCAGCACGCGGTCCGCATGCGCGACGACTTCCTCAGCATCGCGTCGCACGAGCTCCGCACGCCCGTCACCTCCCTGCGCCTCGGCATCCAGGCGCTGCTCCGGCGGAACGGCCACGCGCCCGACGATCGCCTCGGGCGCGCCCTGCACAGGATCGATCGGCAGGTGCAGCGGCTCACCCGGCTGATCGACGATCTCCTGGACGTCTCGCAGCTCCACACCGGCCGGCTGGAGCTGCACGTCGAGCCGGTCGACCTCGCGGAGGTCGTGGACGAGGTCGTGGAGCGGCTCGGCGAGCGCGTCGCGCAGTCGGGCTCGCCCGTGAGCGTGCGCGCCGAGCCGTCCGTGGTGGGTTCGTGGGACCGGAGCCGGCTGGAGCAGGTGGTGTCGAACCTGCTCGACAACGCCCTCAAGTTCGGCGCGGGCAAGCCGATCGAGATCTCGGTGGCGCGGAACGGCGGCGCGGCGGAGCTCGTGGTGCAGGATCAGGGCATCGGGATCCCGGCCGGGCGCCTCCCCCACGTGTTCGAGCGGTTCGAGCGCGCGGTGTCGAGCCGCCACTTCGGGGGGCTCGGGCTCGGGCTCCACGTCGTGAAGACCATCGTGGAGGCGCTCGGCGGCGCGGTGCGCGTCGACAGCCGCCAGGGCGAGGGCGCGCGCTTCACGGTGGAGCTGCCCTGCGAGCCGCCGGCCGGGAGCCGGGCGGCGCCGGCGTCGCTCGGCGGCCTGCGCCCCTGACGCGCGCCGGCCCGGGGACCGCTACGGCCTGCGCGCCGGCGGCTGTGGGACCATGAGGATGTACGGCGTCTCCGGCTCCTCTCCCGGCGGCACCGCCTGCGGCGCGCGGGCGCCCTTCGCGCCGAGGCTCCGGATGAAGCGGTACATCGCCACGAGGTCGCGCTCGTGCATGGTGGCGTAGTTGAGCCAGGGCATCGGCGGGCGCCCGGCGGCCGCGCGGAACATCCTCACCCAGGCGTCCTCGCTGAGGTCCTGGACGGCGAGCCGGAGGTTCTCCGCGTAGCTCGTCCCCCACGGACCGCGGTAGCCGACGTCGTTGCCCGTCAGCCACTCCGAGGCCGGGAGCCTGCCGCTCGATCGATCCCAGGCCGGCGTGTGGCAGTCGTTGCACCCGCCCACGAGGATCAGGTACCGGCCCGCCTCCTCCGGGCTCGCCGCCGTCACGTGCGGCGAGGCGGGCGGCTGAGCACAGTCGGCACAGCCGATCACCGCCGCCAGCGCCGCGGCCGGCAGCCCGCGCACAGCCCGGCGCGCCGCGCGCGCCGGCGCGGCGGGGGACCTCGATTCAGCGCGCATTTCGCTCCCCATCCCGGCCATTTCATCCGCCGTGCAGCGCGCATACCCGGCCGCGGCGCCGCGCGGGGCGGAGCGCGCCCGCCGCCGCCTGGGCCCGCGCGCCGCGCCGGCTCACCGGCGGCGGGCGCGGGCCGCCCTGCGCGGCGCCGCCATGAGCGGACGGACGCCGTTCACGCAGGCGAGGACCGCGGAGCCGTTGTTCATGAGCGTCGCCGCGACCGGGTTGAGGAGACCGGGGATCGACAGCGCGTACGCGACCGCGTTCACGGCGAGCATCATCGAGAAGTTCTGGTGGATGATGCGCATCGCGCCGCGCGAGATGTCGATCGCCTCGACGAGCTTCGACAGGTCGTCCTCCACGAGGACCACGCCCGCCGTCTCCCGGGCGATCTCCGCGCCCGCGGACACGCTGATGCCGATGTCGGCGTACGAGAGCGCCGGGGAGTCGTTGATGCCGTCCCCCACGACCGCAACCGTGCGGCCCTCCTGCGTCAGCCGCCGTGTGATCTCCGCCTTGTCCTCGGGCAGCATCTCCGCGAAGTACCGGGTGATGCCGAGCTCGAGCGAGACCTGCCGGGCCACCTCGCGGCTGTCGCCCGTCAGCATGACGATGTCGTCGATCCCGCGCTCGCGCAGGCTCCGGATGGTCGCGCGGCTCTCGGCCCGGATCGCGTCGCGGTAGGCGAGCGTGGCGACGTGCCGCCCGTCGACGGCGAGGAAGAGGAGCGACTTCGCCGTCGCCTCGAGCGCCTGCCTCGCGCCGGCCTCGGCGCGGCACGAGACGCCGAGCTCCTCGATGAAGCGCGGGCTGCCGAGCTGGACGACCTTGCCGAAGACCCTGGCCTGCACGCCCCGGCCGACGAGGTAGCGGGACTCCTCCCGGTCCGGGACCGACAGCCGCCACGCCTCGGCGAGGCGGAGCACGGCCTGCGAGACGGGGTGCGTCTGCCGCGCGGAGACCGCGGCGGCGAGCGTCGCCGCCTCGCGCTCGGGCAGAGCGTCGTGGACGAGGAAGTCGGTCACCTCGGGCACGCCGGAGGTCAGCGTGCCGGTCTTGTCGAACACCACGGTCGACACCCGCGCGAGCTTCTCGATGTACGCGCCCCCCTTGATGAGGATGCCGCGCCGCGCCGCGGCGTTCATCGAGGCGAGCACCGTGGTCGGGGCCGAGACGCGCGGGCCGGTGCCGAAGTCGATGGTCAGGATGGCGGACACGCGGCCGAGGTCCCGCGTCGCCGCGAACACGACCGCCGAGCACGCGAGCGCCGGCGGGACGAGCCGGTCCGCCACCACCTCCGCGTAGTTCTGCGCGCGCGTCTCCAGCGCGGGCGCGTTCTCGATGAGCCGCGCTGTGCTCGCGGCGGTCGTGTCGCCGCCGACGCGCTCGGCGCGGATGTACAGCTTGCCGTCCTTGATGACGGTCGCCGCGAAGCAGCGGTCGCCGGGGCCCTTGAGCACCGGCATCGACTCGCCGGTCAGCGTCTGCTGATCGACGAGCCCGTCGCCGTCCGTGACCGTCCCGTCGACCGGGATCACCGAGCCGGTGTAGACGACGAGGACGTCTCCCACGGCGAGCTCGGCCACCGGGACCTGCACCTTCGCGTCGCCGCGCACCACCCACGCGAGGTCCTGCTGGTAGCCGAGCAGGCCGCGGATCGCGCGCCGGGCGCGCGCCTGGGTGAGATCGCGGATGTGGTCGCCGAGCGTGACCAGCCAGATGATGCCGGCCGCGTTGATGGCGTCGCCGGTCGCGACGGCCGAGGCGATCGCCAGGCTGTCGAGCAGGTCGACGTTGAGCTTGCGCTGCCGAACCACCGAGTCCCACGCCCGCTTGAAGATGGGCGCGCACGTCGCGGCGATGAACGGGTACGCGAGGAGCGGCGAGACGAAGCCGAGCGAGAAGAGCATGCCGGCGCTCGAGAGGTAGAGCGGGCGCTTCGCCATCGCCGACGCGCGGCGCGCCTTCCTGGCGCCGCGCGCGGCGCGCAGCGCCCCCCGCGGGGCCGGCGCGGCGGAGGCCTCGGCCGCGGCGCGCACGATGGCGCCGACGTCGACGATCCGCGGGTCGTGCTCGACGACGGCGCTCGACGCGCCCTCGGCGATGCGCACGGACAGGACCCCCGGCACGGCGGCGAGCCCCGCCTCGAGCAGCGGGCCGAACGCCTCGTCCCGCCCGAGCCGCGGCAGCCGCAGGCGGACCCGGCCGTGGATCGTGTGGGCGACCGAGACCGCGCCGGTCCCGCTCGACAGGAGCGCTGCCATGGTCACCCCGCCTCGCCGCCGGCGGGCGCGCCCGAGCCCGCGAGGAAGCCCTGGATGCGGGCGTGGTTCAGCACCACGAAGGCGTCGACCCCGTACTTGATGAGCGTGATCCAGTGGGGCATGCTCGGGGAGCGCCGCAGCAGCACCTGGAGCACCCCGGAGCCGACGAGGACCGCCGGCACCAGGAGCTTGAGGTCGACCTGCGGCGGCGGGACGGCCTTCGACGCCGCGTTCAGCCGGTCCGCGGCCTGGACCACGAGGCGCGCCGTCCGGCCGGGGCTCGGCGGCTCGGCGGGCGCCGCGCAGTGCGGCGGCGGGGGCGAGAGCGCGTCGAGCGGGTGACAGCCGCAGTCCGCGAGCTCCGGGATGCTCGCGAGCTCGGAGAGGACGGTCTCCAGCGGGATGTCGGGCTCGTGCTCGACCGTGAGGCTCCCGGCCCACGCGCTCGCCCGCGCTTCGACGACGCTCGGGCAGGCGCGCGCCGCCTCCGCGATCTCTTCCGCCCTCGCCGGGTCCCTGCGCAGCGCGGGGACGCCAAAGCGCACGCGCCCGACAACCCTGTGGATGATGACGACCCCTCGATCGCTCGGCATGGCTCACCTCCCGGCCGTCCGGGCCGGGTCACCGGAACACCCTCTCGTCAGGCCGCGGGCGGCTCGATCTCGGCGCGCGCGGGCGCCCGCACGCCGCCCACGCCGGCGCGCTGCTCTTGCCGGGCCATCTCCTCCCTCACCTCGGCGATGAGGTCGCCGAGCCGCTCCCTGCCCTCGCCGAGCGCGCTCTTGAGCGCGTCGGCGGTGGCGAACCCGAACCGCAAGGCCCTCTTGACGGTCGGACGGGTGATCCTGGTCAAGCTGGCGAGTCCCACGCCGATGATGATGCCGAACCCGAGGCGTTCCATCCCCCCTCCTCTCCTCGAAATCCACGACCGGCGGCGCGCGGCGGCGCCGCTGAAAGACAGAGCATCGGAACCACAGAGGCACAGAGAACACGGAGAGAGACAGAGGCGCTCTGTCCCTCCGTGCTCCTGTGGCTGACTCCCTGGATTCTTGGCTGTTCGGGACGCTAGCGACGCGCGATGTCGGCGCCGCGCGGCCACGGCCAGGACGGGCGACGTCGCGCGGGCGGCGGCGCCGATTCCGGCAATCTGGGAGGGCGCCTTCGAGCGAAGACCACTGCTTCCGCGACTTCCGTGAGAGCACCCACGCATGATTTGTAACACCGTAGTCTCTCGATCGCCATGTACATTTCATGTCCACTCGACACCTGACTTGCGCGCTGACGGAGCGTCGGCGCTGTTCTGCGCTGTTCTGCGCTGCTCCGCGCTGTCACGCGCTGTTCTGCGCTGTTCTGCACGGTTCCATACGGCCGCGCGCGAGCGTCCGAGGCGCGCCGCCGCGCCGTCACGTCAATGCGCGATCGGCGTGGGCAGACGGGGTGAGGCTGCGCGGGACCGCGCCGCGCCGGCCGCGGACGCCGGCGTGTCCGTCGCTTCCAGCCGGCGACCGACCGTGGTAAATTTGTGGACATGCAAGCGGGGCAGCACGAAGAGCCGGCGACGGAGAGCGGCGGCTCTCTGCTCGAGGAGCTCCTGGCGGAGACGGGGATCCCCCCGGCCAACGAGGCCTACCAGGACATGAAGCGCGGCGTGAAGGCCGCGCTCGACAGGGTGGCCGGCCGGCCGGACGCCGGCCCGGCGCTCGACAACGCCCTCATCGACCTGTGGATCGCCGAGATCGACCAGCGGCTCTCGCGCCAGATCGACGAGATCCTGCACCACCCGGTGTTCCAGCGGCTGGAGGCCGCGTGGCGCGGCCTCAAGTTCGCGGTCGATCGCATCGACTTCCGCGAGAACATCCGGGTCGAGGTCCTCAACTGCTCGAAGGACGACCTGCTCGCGGATTTCGAGGACTCGTCCGAGATCGTGAGGAGCGGCCTTTACAAGATCGTCTATTCGTCGGAGTTCGGCTCCTTCGGCGGCAAGCCGTTCGCCGCCGTCGTCTCGAACTACGAGTTCGGCCCCGGGCCCCAGGACATCGCGCTCCTCCAGAAGTGCGCGGCGGTCGCGACGATGGCGCACGCGCCCTTCCTTGCCGTCGCGGGCCCGCAGTTCTTCGGGCTCACGGACTACCGGAAGGTGCCGCACCTCGGCGACGTCAAGGCGCTCTTCGAGGGGCCGCAGTACGTGAAATACACCTCGTTCCGCGAGTCCGAGGACGCCCGCTACGTGGGCCTGCTCCTCCCCCGCTTCCTCCTGCGCCTGCCCTACGGGGCGAGCACCGTCCCGGTCCGGGCGTTCTCCTACGAGGAGGACGTCGTCGGCAACCACGCGGCGTATCTGTGGGGCGCCCCCACGTACGCGCTGGCGACCCGGCTCGCCGAGAGCTTCGCGCGCCACCGCTGGTGCCTGCACATCATCGGCCCGCAGTCCGGGGGCACGGTCGAGGGGCTCACGCTCCACGAGTACGAGGCGCTGGGCGCCATCCAGACGAAGATCCCGACCGAGATCATGCTGACCGAGCGCCGCGAGTTCGAGCTCAGCGAGGAGGGCTTCATCGGCCTCACGTTCCGCAAGGACACGGACAACGCCTGCTTCTTCTCCGCGAACTCGGTGCAGAAGCCGAAGTTCTTCGGGCAGAGCGAGGAGGGGCGCGCCGCGGAGGTCAACTACCGGCTCGGCACGCAGCTGCCCTACGTGCTCCTCGTCAGCCGGCTCGCCCACTACCTCAAGGTGATGCAGCGGGAACAGATCGGCACGTGGAAGGAGCGCGGCGACCTCGAGCGCGAGCTGAACAGCTGGCTGAGCCAGTACGTCGCGGACATGGATGTCGTGTCGCCCGCCGTGCGCTCGCGCAGGCCGCTCCGCAAGGCGCGCACCTCGGTGACCGAGGTGGAGGGGAGCGCGGGCTGGTACCGGGTGCACCTCGAGGTGCGCCCGCACCTCAAGTACATGGGGGCGTACTTCACCCTGAGCCTGATGGGGAAGCTCGACCGGGAGTGAGGCCGCCCGCGCCTCGGACGACGGCGGCCGAGGCGGCGAAGGCGAAGGCCGGCCGGCGTCGCGGGCTCCGCGCGGCCGGCGGTCGCTGTCCGCGCAGCGCGCGGTTCGTGGTACAGCGCCGCATGCGCACGCAACGACCGCTCGCAGCCCCCCTCGCGATCACCCTGGCCCTCTCTGCGCTGCCGGCGTGCGGCCCGGCCGCGGGCCCGCCGCCGCCGCCCCCCTCGGCGGTGAAGGCGGCGGCCCCTCCGCCTCTGCCGCAGGGCCTCCCGATCGTCGAGACGAAGCTCGAGAGCGTCGGGCTCGACGAGGCCGCGCTCGATCGCTCGGCCAACCCCTGCGAGGACTTCTACCAGTTCGCCTGCGGCGGATGGCTGGCGAAGGCGGAGATCCCGGGCGACGAGGCCATCTGGATGCGGAGCTTCAACGAGATCGAGCAGCGCAACGAGGCGGAGCTCCGGCGCATCCTCGAGGAGGCGGCGCACGCCGGCGACCGGGATCCGGTGAGCAAGAAGATCGGGGCCTACTACGGCGCGTGCGTCGACGAGGCCGCGATCGAGGCCGCCGGCGCGAAGCCGATCGCGGATCTCCTCGCCAAGGCGCGGCGGGTGCGCGACCCGAAGAGCCTCGGGGCGCTCGTCACCGAGCTCCACAGCCGCCGCATCTGGGCGCTGTTCGACATCGCCTCTGCGCAGGACATGAAGGACGCGACGCGCGTCATCGCCCAGCTCGACCAGAACGGGCTCGGCCTGCCGGACCGCGATTACTACCTCAACGAGGACGACAAGTCGAAGGCGCTCCGCAAGACGTACGAGGAGCACGTCGCGCGGATGATGCGGCTCGCCGGGGCCCAGGAGGCCGCGGCGAAGGCGGCGGCGGCCGACGTGATGCAGATCGAGACCGAGCTCGCGAAGATCTCGAAGACGCGGGTCGAGCGGCGGGACCCGAAGGGCCTGTACAACAAGATGGACCGGGCGGCGCTCGCGAAGGCGGCGCCGGATTTCCCCTGGGACGCGTACTTCCAGGGTCTCGGCCGCCCGGACATCAAGGAGGTGAACGTGACCTCCGTCCGGTTCTTCGAGGGGCTCTCGCGGCTGCTCAAGTCGACGAAGCCCGCCGCGTGGCAGAATTACCTGGCGTGGCACGTGGTGCGCTCCCTCGCGCCCGCGCTGCCCAAGGCGTTCGTCGACGAGAGCTTCACGCTGCAATCGGCGTTCACCGGCCAGAAGGAGATCCGGCCGCGCTGGAAGCGCTGCGTCGACGCGACCGACAACGCGCTCGGCGAGCTGCTCGCGCAGCCGTTCGTCAAGACGAGCTTCTCCGGCGAGAGCAAGCCCGCGGCCGAGGCGATGGTGCGCGAGATCAGCGAAGCGTTCGGCCGCGAGGTGCGGGCGCTCGACTGGATGGATGAGGGCACGCGGCAGCGCGCCCTCGCCAAGCTCGGAGCGATGGCGTACCTCATCGGGTATCCCGACAAGTGGCGGACGTACGATTTCGAGGTCGATCCCAAGTCGTACGCGAAGAACGCGCTCGCGGCGCGCGCCTTCCACACGCGGTGGGATCTCGGGAAGATCGACAAGCCGCTCGATCGCGACGAGTGGCAGATGAGCCCGCCCTCGGTGAACGCCTATTACGATCCGCAGCGCAACCACATGGTCTTCCCCGCCGGCATCCTTCAGCCGCCGTTTTACAGCGTGAAGTCGGGCGTCGCGGTGAACCTCGGCGGCATCGGCATGGTGGTCGGGCACGAGCTCACGCACGGGTTCGACGACGAGGGCTCGCAGTTCGACCAGAAGGGAAACCTGGAGGACTGGTGGCCGAAGGAGATCGCGGCGGCGTTCAAGGCGAAGACCGAGTGCGTCGAGGCGCAGTACTCGGCCTACGAGGCGCTGCCGGGGGTGAAGCTGAACGGCAAGCTGACGCTGGGCGAGAACATCGCGGATCTCGGGGGCCTGAAGCTCGCGTTCATGGCGTACCGCACGATGCGCAAGGGCGCGGCGGAGCAGACGGTCGCGGGCGGGTTCACCGAAGATCAGCAGTTCTTCCTGGCGCACGGGCAGTCCTGGTGCGGCAAGATGCGCGACGAGGCGCTCCGGATGATGGTGCAGGTGAACCCGCACTCCCCGCCGCGGTTCCGCGTGAACGGGCCGCTCGCGAACCTGCCGCAGTTCGCCGAGGCCTTCAGGTGCGCGCCCGGCACGCCGATGCGGCCGGCAAAGATGTGCTCGGTCTGGTAGCCGCGGCCGGCGTCCCTGGAGAGAGGAGGAACCATGATCCTGATTGGCCAGTACGACTCGCCGTTCGTGCGCCGCGTCGCCGTGGCGCTCCAGCATTACGGGCTCGCGTACGAGCACCGCCCGTGGTCGGTGTGGGCCGACGCGGAGTCCATCGCGAAGCACAACCCGCTCCGGCGCGTGCCCGTGCTCGTGACGGACGGCGGGGAGTCGCTCGTGGAGAGCGCGGCGATCCTCGACGCCCTCGACGATCTGGTGGGGCCCGATCGCGCGCTCCTGCCGCGCTCGGGCGAGGCGCGCCGCGCCGGGCTGCGGGTCTGCGCGCTCGCCACGGGCCTCGCGGACAAGGCGGTGAGCCTGCTCTACGAGCACGTGCTGCGCGAGAGCGACCGCCGCAGCCAGGTCTGGGTCGACCGCTGCGCCGCGCAGCTCGGCGAGACGCTCGATCTCCTGGAGCGCGAGCGCGCCGCGCGGGGCGGCGATTTCTGGTTCGGCGCCTTCGGCCACGCCGACATCGCGGTCGCCTGCGCGCTGCGCTTCATCGGCGAGGCGCACCCGTCCGTCACCGACGCGGCGAGGCGGCCGGCGCTGGCCGCGCACGCGGTCCGCTGTGAGGCGCTCCCGGCGTTCGCGGCGGTGGTCCAGCCCCTCCACGTGGCCGTGAAGGCCTCCTGACGCGCCCGCGTCGCCGCGCAGCTCCGGCCGCCCGACGCGCTCGCGCGGCCGCGCAGCCCCGGCCGCCCGGCGCGCTCGCGTCGCCGGAGCCCCCGTGCACAGCGCACGATACAAATCCTCGCGGACGCCGCTGGACGCCGCTCACCGACGATATCGCGCGGTGAGACAATCTAGCATGGATGAGAGACGTATTCGCATGGATCCTCTCTGAAGCCATGCCGATACTGCCCTGCATCCGGACGTAGCGAACACACACCGACGTTCCGGGAGGAGAACGAGATGGGCACGAGCAACGGCAGCAGCGGCAAGAAGATCCTGGTCCTGGCCAGCACCGGAACGGTCGGAAAGCTCTTGGTCGAGCAGCTCACCCAGGCGGGGGAGCAGGTGCGCGCGGGGTCGCGCGACCCGGCCAACGTGGCGCAGGTGCGCGGCGTCGAGCCGGTGCGCTTCGATTATCGCGATCCCAGCACCTTCGCCGGGGCCCTGGAGGCGGTGGATCGGGTGTTTTTGCTGTCGCCCTCCGGCGAGCTGGCGCAAGACGATCTGCTGCTCCCCTTCCTGAAGGCGGCGCTCTCCGGCGGTCGGCGGAAGATCGTGCTGCTGACCGCGTCCGGCGTCGAATACGACGACAACATCCCGCTGCGGAAGGTGGAGCTCTTCGTCGAGCGGTCGGGGGCGCCGTACGTGATCCTGCGCCCGACCTGGTTCTCGGACAACTTCCACACCTTCTGGCGCGGGCCGATCGTGCAGGCGGGGGTGCTGCCCATCCCGGCGGCGGACTCCCGGACGGCCTTCGTCGACGCTCGGGACATCGCGGCGTCGGCGGTCGCGGCGCTGCGGTCGGACCGCTTCGACAAGCAGGCGTTCACGCTCACCGGCCCCGAGGCGCTGACCTACGCGGACGCGGCGGCGATCCTGTCCAAGGTGTCGGGCCGGCCGATCCAGTATGTGAACGCGGACGACGCGTCCTTCATCCAGGGCGCGACGCGGGCGGGCCTATCCGACGGGTATGCCCATTACCTCACGGCGCTGTTCGGGTTCGTGCGTCAGGGCGCGGCGTCGCAGGTCAGCCCGGGCGTGACCACCTTGACCGGCCGGGCCCCGCGCAGCCTGGCGCAGTACGCCCAGGACCACAAGGACGCCTGGAAGGCGTGAGCGCGGCGTAGCGGCGCGGACCGGAGGGCGCGCGGAGCGCCCTCCGCGACGGCTCGATCCGCCGAGGAGCAAGCTGGAAGAGCACGGCATGCAGCAAGAGGAGAGACCGCAAGGGCGCAAGAGGCGCAACGGCACAGGGATGGAATTATATTCTCCTCTGCCCCTTGCGTCCCTTGCGCCGTTGCGGTCCTCTTCCCATGAATCGACTTTCGCCGAATCTCAACGTGATCGGCGCTCTAATGCCCCGGCGTCGGAATCAGGCCCAGCTGCTGCCGCGTGCGCAGGTCGTCGCTGTGCGCCCAGTGCTCGGCCATCTTCTTGCCGATGAAGCGGACGATGTGGGTGCCGCCAGACTCGATCCGGCGGTTCGTCGCGGGGATGCCGTGGTACGCGCCGCGGTGGGTGCCGGTGAAGGAGACGCGGGCGACCAGCTTGTCCCCCTCGGCGATCAGGTCCTCGATCGTGATGCGGAAGTCGGGGAAGGCCTCGAAGAACATCGCGAACGTCTGCTTGAGCCCCGAGAGCCCCGGCCCTTGTCCCGGCGGCCCCGCGTGGTCGAGCACGTCGTCCGTGAAGTAATCGTCCGCCGCGGCGACGTTCCTCTCGTGCCAGACCACCTCGACGTATTCCCGGTACAGCGCCTTGAGATCGTGCGTGCTCATGGATTCAGCTCCTTCTTGGGTCCGTTCGACGAAAGCGCCGTCAGACGCGCGCCGTCTCCTCGAGCTCCTTGCCCCGCGTCTCCGGCAAGAGCCACAGGATGAGCCCCAGCGCGATCAGCGGAAAGACGACCGTCGCCGACATGGCGGGCCCCCAGCCGACCCGCTCCGCCGCGACGCCGAGGAAGATCGGAGAGAGCATGTACGCGAGCCGGCCGAGCAGGTTGTTCGACCAGGCGAGCGCGTCGCTCCTGAGGTGGGTCGGGAAGAGCTCGGTCGTGTACGCGTTCAGCACGGGGAGCACGGCGCTCCCGCCGAAGATCGACAGGGCCAGCGAGGCCGTGAGCCCGGCGTGCGAGTGGAGCGAGTACCCGCCGAACACGCCGGCCGCCGCCAGCGTGAAGGTGATCACCGCGCCTTTGCGGCGGCCCACGGCGTCGATCAGCTTGCCCGACGTGAAGACGAAGGGCATGGCGACGAGCGCCGCGATCATGATGCTCGTGCCCACCTGCCCGTCGCTGAGCCCGCGCTCCCGCGTCGCGAACGTCTTCCAGAACGTGACGGCGTTCTGGATGCACACGAACATCAGCGCCCAGATCAGGGCGAGCTTGAGCATCCGCCCGCGGTACGCCGAGCCGAGGATGCGCGTGAACGGCTGCGTCTCCTCCCGCCTCCGCTCGGCGGCCATCTGCTCGAACCGCGCCGTCTCGCGCAGGTCGCGCCGGGCCAGCGCGATGAGCACGAGCGGAATCGCCCCGACGAAGTAGATGGTCCGCCACCCGAGCGAGGTCGAGAGGAACAGCGGCACGAGCCCGGCGCACGTGATCGTCCCCAGGCTGGAGAACGCCTCGATGAGGCCGATCGCGAGCCCGCGCCGGTCCTTCGGGAACTCCTCGGCCGCGTAAACGACGCTGACCGCATACTCGGCGACGAGGAAGATGCGCGCGAGGAGCTGGAACCCGGCGAACGCGATCACGTTCGGCGCGAGGCCCGTGAGCAGGGAGAACAGCGTGTAACCCGCGATGGTGATCGTGAGCAGCCGCTTCCTGCCCCAGTGGTCCGCCTTGCGGACGAGGAGAAAGGCGAGCATCGAGCCCAGGCTGATGACCCCGATCAAGAGCCCCTCCCCCTTCGGGGAGAGCCCCATCTCCGCGCCGAGGTTCGGGAGGATCTGCGTGATCGCCAGGCGGTCATAGCCCTCGAAGAACGCGGCGACGCTCAGGAACGCGAGGAGCCGAAACTGGTACCCAGTGAGCGGCGTCTTCTCGGTATCGCGGGTGGACATGGGGGTTCAGCTCTTCCAATCCGAGCGGGAGCTCGTGGGCGCGACCGGACTTCTGCGCGCGAGGACCAGCGTGCTCACGCCGCTGGCCGCGGCCTCCGCCGGCCCCGCGCGCCCCGCAGCCCTCGCCGGGCCTCCCCTATCCAAGTTCCGCGCCTACGGCAGAGACCGCAGCGCAGAGTCTCCGCGCTCGTGGCTCATCGCAGAACGGCACGCGCGCTCGCATCCGCCCGGCGGCGCGCTGCTTCCGAGGCAACACCGCTGCTGGTGGAGCGTTGCCGCAGCAGCAATCGCGCCGGCCGCGCGACGCCGCCGGCGCGGCCCGGCGACGCGGAGGAGCGCGAGCGGCGCGGTCGGCCCCTCACGTCGACCGGCGGGGCGAGTCGCCCTGTCCCGCGCGCCTGCCGTCCTCGCGATGGCCGTCGCGGTAGGCCGAAGGCGACGTGCCGACCAGCTTCTTGAACGCATGAGAGAACGCGGCCTCCGAGCTATAGCCCACCTCCGCGGCGACCTCCGCCACGAGGGCCGCCCCGGACCGCAAGCGGACCTTCGCGCGGTACATGCGCCACTCCGCGAGGTACTTGCCCGGCGACGCCCCCATCTGCTCGGTGAAGCGCGCGGAGAACGCCGCCCGCGACATGCCCGCCTCCTGCGCCAGCGTCAGCACCGACCAGTCGAGCTCCGGATTCCGGTGCATCCGCGCGAGCGCGCGCCCGATCTGCGGATCGGCGAGGCCCCGCAGCCATCCGCGCTCGTCGGCGGGCACGTCGCGCAGATACGCGCGCAGCGCCTGCACGAGCAGGACGTCCGAGAGGCGCGCCGTCACGATCCCCGCGCCCTCGGCCGGCGCGCTCACCTCGGCGGCGATGCACTGCGTGTGCGCCTGAACGAAGGGGCCGACCCCCTCGTCCGCGCGGAGGTGGAGGACGGGCGGCAGCGCCTCGAGCGCGGGGTGCCCGAGGGTGCCGAAGCGGAACTGCCCGCAGACGATGGTGGTCGGCACCCCGTCGCCGCCATGCTCGACGGCGCGCCCGGGGGACGCGCTCCGGACGAGATCCTCGATCGGGACGGCCTTGCGCGGCTTGCGCGCGTCGCGGAGCACGTGCCCTCGGCCGCTCGGCATCACGAGGAGATCGCCGCTGGTCAGGGCGACGGGCGGCCGCGGCCCGTCGACCTCGAGCCAGCAGCTGCCGCGCGTGATGATGTGGATCCCCCGTCCGCCGGGCGGGAAGCGGAGCGCCCAGGGCGCGGTGAGCTCCAGCCGGAAGTACGACACGCTCTCGAGGCGCAGCTCGCCGACGATCTCGCTGAGGAGGTCCATGCAATCGAGGCCAGGGTAGACGACCCGAGAACGTCCATCAAGTCGGCACCACGGTAGACGATCTCGAAAGTGATCGAGCCAAAATCGCATGGATCCGCCAGCGCACGGCCGCTACAAACCCGTGGATGTCCGGCGCTCCCCGGCCCCATCGACGGGCCGGAGCGGGGCCGGCGCCGCGCGCGGCCGGCGCCGCGATCATCGTCGATGGGTACCGCTGTACCCCGAAACCCAGGAGAACTCCCCATGAGTAGCGCTTCCCCTCGCATCGTCGTGCTCGGGAGCACCGGCATGCTCGGCGCCCCCGTGACTCACGAGCTGGTGTCCGCCGGCTACGCCGTGACCGCCCTCGTCCGCGACCCGAGCGCGACCCGCGCGAGCCACCGGCTGCCGTCCAGCGTCCACCTCGTCGCCGGCGACGTCAACGACGTGAACGGATTGACCGCGGCGTTCCGCGGGCACGACATCGTCTATGTGAGCCTCTCCGTGCCGGTCACCGCATCGGCGAGCGCGTGGCGGGTCGAGTCGGAGGGCATGAAGAACATCGTCGCCGCGGCGCGGGCGGCGGACATCAAGCGGATCGCGTACCTCTCGTCGCTCCTGCATCGGTACGACGGGTTCCGCTGGTGGGTCTTCGACATGAAGCGCGAGGCGCTCACGATCCTGAAGGAGAGCGGGATCCCGAGCACGATCTTCTATCCGTCGAATTTCATCGAGTCGATCCCCTACCGGAGCCGCCAGGGCAAGCGGATCAACCTCGCCGGCAGCCCGCGCGAGAAGGCCTACTGGATCGCGGCGCGCGATTACGGCAAGCAGGTCGCGCGCGCGCTGGCGCTCCCCGGCGATGAATCGCGAGAGTACGTGGTGCAGGGACCCGAGCCGCTCACGGCGAAGGAGGCGGCCGAGCAGTTCGCGAAGCATTACACGAAGGAGAAGCTCTCCGTGGGCGCGGCGCCGCTCGGCGTCTTGAAGGTGCTCGGGCTGTTCTCCCCGCTGTTCAACTACGTCTGGCACATCTCCGACGCGATCAACAACGCGCGCGAGCCGTTCCAGGCCGAGACGACCTGGAAGGAGCTCGGCAAGCCGGAGACCACGGTGGCCGACTTCGCCGCGTCGTTCCAGTGAGCGAGGCGGGGCGCCCGTCGCGGGCGCCTGTGTGAACGAGGGCGGGGCGCCCGTCGCGGCGCCCCGCGGCGCGCGCTCAGTGGTCGCTGTGGTCGCCGTCGACCGAGGAGGAGCGCTGGCGCGCGCCGGAGTCCTCGCACGTGCCAGCGATCGGCTCCGGCTGCGGCTCCTTCGCGTGCCTGATCTCCCGGTCCACGACGTTGCAGAGGATCTTGGTGCTCAGGGCCAGGTCGCGGACCGGCATGGCCTCTCTGATCCCGTGGTAATTGACCGGCTCCCCGAAGGCGGTGTCGAACAGGGCGCCTGCGGCGATGGCCTTCACGTACGCCTTGGCGTCCGTGCCGGCGCCCATGGCCACCGCGGGGGCCGGCTTGCCCGTCACCTCCTCGAACGCGCCGCTGATCCGGCTGAAGGTGGGGCCGTCGGTCCGGCGGACGTCCGGCGCCACCCGGGTCGCGGTCTCGAAGGAGATCGGGGCGCCGGCGGAGGTGGCGTTGAATTCGTCGACGATCTGCGCGAAGATGCCGGCGAACTCGCTATCTTGGCCGCACAGGAGCCCCTCGCTCTCTCCGTCCCACGGCTGGCTGTGGTGGCCGATGGCATAGCGGACATCGAGGCTGAGCGTGACGGCTCCGGGCGCGGGCTCGGTGTAGAACCTGGTCAGCGCGTAGGTGGTGCCGTTGCCCTCGGTGAACACCTCGTCGTGGCGCTCGAGCAGCTCGGGGTGAGCTTCACCGAAGGTCTTCGTGCCCCAGGTGGAGACGATGAACCTGCACATGCGGGCGACGTCGTTGTCCGCGACGACCTGCGCCTCCGACAGCGCGCCGAGGAAGTTGGCCAGGGAAACGAGCGGGTTCGCGCCGCTCGCGCGGTTCTCCTGGGGGACGGAGGCGTGCTGCGCGCCCGCGACCTCGGTCGTCAGCTTGAGCTCGTCCGGGAGGCCCGAGGTGTCGACGGTGAGCTTGGCCCGCCGGTACGACGGATCATCGAACGGGTGGGCAGCGTACTCCGCCTCGATGCGCTGGGCGAGCTCCTCGAGCTGCGCCGGCGAGTCGCTGCGGAGGATCGCCTCGGCGCGGTCCGGGAGCTGATTCACGGGACCGGAGGGGGTGTTCAGCGATTCGATCCACACCCCCGTCTCGGGAGGGGGCTCGCGCGGGAGGGAGAAGACGGGGCGCTCGATGCCCTTCTCCGCGCGCACGGCCCAGAACGTATCGAAGATGATCTCGAGGTCGGCGGCCTCCTCGGCGTTCTCCTCGCGGTACCGCCGCATCGACATGGGGCCGATCTCCTCGGTGGTGTCGAAGATGAGCTCCACGGTGATGTCGTCGAGCAGGGGGCTGCCGTCGTACGCGCGGGCGATGTCCTTGAGCACCAGGAACGTCGCCAGCGCCGGCCCCTTGTCGTCGATGGCGCCGCGGCCGACCCATAGGTCCTGCTCGCCCCCGTGCTTTGTGGCGCCCTTGGCCTTCGTCAGCTGGAACGGCTCCCACACGTCGGCGTCGCCGGGAGACACGGTGTCGAAGTGCGTGTTCAGGGAGATCTTGCGGGGCCCGTTGCCGAGCCGGAAGCCGAAGACCCAGTAGTACCTGGGCTCGGCCGCGTTGCCGCTCTCGACCTTCCACTCCCACGGCTCCAGCTTGTGGGTCTTCTGCCCCTCGTTGAACTGCCTCGCCTGCGCGCTCAGGTCGTCGGCGATCGCCTGCATGTTCGCGACGAACGCCTCCTCGTTGGCGAACTGCTCTTCGCGGTAGGTCTCGGCCGCGACGAGCCTGGCCAGCGCGTCGAAGCTCGCCTCGAGCTCGGCGTCGACGCTCGCGCAGGCCGGCTCGCGAGCGGCCGGCGCCTGGCTCGACGGGTCGTCGCCCCGGCAGCTGACACCATACGAGAGCGCCGCGACGCCGATCCAGCCTGCCCGATAAAGCCTAGTCAACCTCATACATCCTCCAGGGCGGATTCGATTCGAATCGAATCCATTCAGACAACGCGCACACCAATACATGCACCGTTCGCGCCTCGAGTTCCGCACGGCAGCAAGGCGAAAACGACAACAACAAATCTGATTTTCGAGAGCCTTTGTGGCTCTTACATGCAATACATAGGCGTTCCCCCGAAGCACAAACACAGGTGATCCATATGGCACAAGAGTTCGATCACAACGCGATTGTACGGCTCGGTATGGCTTACGCCGAGTCGAAGACGCTCCTCAGCGCCGTCGAGCTCGGCGTCTTCACGGAGCTCGCGAAGGGGCCGCTGGACTGGCAGGCGCTGCGCGAGCGGATCGGGATCCACCCCCGCGCGGCGCGCGATTTCTTCGACGCGCTGGTGGCGCTCCGCCTGCTGCGGCGGGAGAGCGGGCGCTACTCCAACACGCCGGAGACGGACCTCTTCCTCGATCGGGCGAAGCGGACGTACATCGGCGGGATGCTGGAGATGTCGAACGCGCGGCTCTACCGGATCTGGGGCTCGCTCACCGACGCGCTGCGCACCGGCGAGCCGAAGAACGAGGTCGCGGAGGGCGAGGACATCTTCACGTGGCTCGCCAAGTCGCCCGAGAAATATCGTGAGTTCACGCAGGCGATGACGGGGCTCAGCCTGCCGTCGGCGCGGGCGATCGCGGCGAAGTTCCCGTGGGAGAAGTACAAGACCTTCGCCGACGTCGGCACCGCGCAGGGGGGATTGCCCGTCCAGGTCGCGCTGGCGCACCCCCACGTGAAGGGCATCGGGCTCGATCTGGCGCCCGTGCAGCCGGTGTTCGAGGGCTATGTCCGCGATCACGGGCTGGCGGATCGGCTGCGCTTCCAGGTGTTCGACCTCTTCCGGGACGCGATCCCGCAGGTGGACGTGATCACCATGGGGCACATCCTCCACGGGTGGAGCCTCACGGACAAACGGAGCTTCATCAAGAAGGCGTACGACGCGCTCCCCCAAGGAGGCGTGCTCGTCGTCTACGACGCGATGATCGACGACGATCGCAGCGAGAACGTCGCCGGGTTCATGATGAGCCTCACCATCCTCCTCGAGACGCGCGAGGGCTTCGATTACACGAGCGCCGATTGCGCGAGCTGGCTGCGAGATCAAGGCTTCCGCGACGTCCGCGCGGAGAAGCTCATCGGGTCGGACTCGTTCGTCGTCGGCGTGAAGTGAGGAGGGCCGGCGCGCAGGGGTGAAGGCCCGGCGGCCAGGAGCGATGAGCTCCACGGGGTCGCCGGGCCGCGCTGGCCGGGCGGACGCCCCGCTGGCTCGACGCCAGCGGGGCACCGCCCCTCGCCCCCCGCGGGCCATGTGCGCTGCGATATCCATCGTTGGAGCGCCGGCGGGGCGCCGCGACCTTCGTTATTGCAGCGCGTCCGGCAGCGACGTGAGGACGCAGAGGCCCGTCTCGGCATCGCAGGCCACGCGGTCCGCGAAGTCGGGGTTGATCCCGGAGCCGAACGCGCGGCCCTTCGCGAGATCCGGGCGCGGATCGCAGAGGGTCGGGTCCGGCACGCCGTCGGGCGCGCACTCGACCGCGGGGTACAGGCCCACGACGCTGTACGACGCAGAGCAGCCGTCCTCCGTGTAGGTCAGATCGCCGACGATCTGCGTGCCCGGATAGGCGGCCGTCACGTAGATGCGGAGGTTGCTCCACGCATAGCCGATCTCGACCGCAGGGCGCTGCGTCGGCGGCGTATCCTCCGGAGCGTCCGGGGGCGGAGGCTCCTCGTACGCCGGGATGCTCAGCCTGGCCTCCGACAGCGAAGGGACCGTGCAGACGTCGTCCTCGTCCGGATCGACGGCGGCGAAGTCGCCAATGGAGTCGAGCGCGGCCTCGCCGAGCTCCACCTGCGCGCCCTGGGCCGCGAAGGCCGGGAAGGCGATCCCCGACGCCCGGACGGCGACGTGGGCCTTCGTGAAATCGGGGCGCTTCGGGTTGCCGGGCTGCCGGGGGTTGTATTTCTCGATGCCGACGATCTCGCCCTTGAGCGTGTCGCAGGCGCCCTCGCCCTGCTTCGAGCCGGGCTTCAGCGTGTATTTCGCCGCGAAGCCCCCGTGGGCCGCGGTGCAGGTGACCCTCCGCTGCTCGCAGGACAAGGACAGCGCGGCGAGCACGAGGATCCCGAGAGATGTTCCGAGCGTTCGTTTCATGGTCATCCGTCTCGCAGTGCGATCGCCCTAGAAGGTCACCTTGGCGCCGATCCTGAAGCTGCGCGGCGCCTGATACGCGATCGGCTTTCCGAAATTCGGGTTCTTGTTGTTCGGATCGAACGCGGACCCGTCGACGTTCTTGAGCTGGCCGAGATCGCCCTTCTTGCCGTTCTCGATCGGGAGGACGGAGGCCTGCGTGTACCGCTGGTCCAGGGCCGTCGCCGCCTGGAAGTTGAAGATGTTGAACGAGTCGACGGTGATGGTCAGGGCGCTCTCCCGGGCGAGCTGCACCCCGACGCCGACGTGGGCGTCGACGGTGTGCACCCAAGGGAGCCGCTCGCCGCTGCCGCGCGGGAGGATGTAGACCTGATCGGGGCCGTAGAGCGGGTGCGAGCCGAGGTAGCTCGTGGGCGCGCCGGAGGCGGACCGATAACTCCCGCCCACGCTGACGATCACGCCGTTCTGGAACGTGAAGTCCCTGGCGCCGAAGACCTTGAACTGGTGCCTGCGATCCCCGGGGAGCGGCCCCGTGCGGTTCGGCAGGAGCGACATCAGATCGAAGTCCGCGTTGACGTTCGGGTCGAGCTGCCCTGTCTCGGGTCGAAAGAGGCCGGCCCAGTTGCCGCGCAGGGTCGAGATCGTATAGCTCGCCTGCGCGAGCCACGCGTCGGCGAAGGTCTTCTCGGCGTGAACGGTGAACGCGTCGTAATCGCGGGCCGGCTTCGGGAAATCCTTCGCGACGCCGTAGCCGGGGTTGCCGATGAGGTACGTCCTCGCCTCGTCCCGGCTGATGTCCTCGATGACCTGGTTCTGGTAACGCTTCGTGTACTGCACCCCGACGCGCAGCTTGGGGTAAACCTCGACTTCGCCGCCGAGCACGATCTCGTCCGTCGACTGCGGCTCCAGATCCGGATCGATGCCGCCGTCGCCGCCGATGACGCGCCACTTCTGGTTCGGGCTGTAGGGGGCGCTCGTCGTGATGAGGTTCTCGTTCCGATCGCACGCGTCGCGCTGCTGCGCGACGTCCCGGGGATCGCACAGGGCCGCGTTGTGCAGGGAGAAGACCTGCCGCTCGCCGGGGAACGCGCGATCGATGATGTTGAGCGGCACGCTCTCGTAGAACCGCGCGTAGTTCGCGTACAGCTTGGAGCGGCCTGCGTGCGTGAAGTCGTAGATCACGCCGACGCGCGGCGACCACTGGTTGGGCAGGGCGATCGCCAGCTTGTCGTCGCCCCCGTAGAGCAGCTGCGCGTCGTACCGGACACCCGCGTTCAGCGTGACCTTGTCGAGGATGCTCCAGCTGTCCTGCACGAAGCCGCCGATCGTGGTCGACTTCGACACCGTCTCGAACTTGACGAGCGGCTCGGCGTCGTCGGGGTTGGCCAGGAATCCGAGCCGGCGGAAGCCGGTGTACGCCCGCCCGTCGGTGGTCTCGGCGAAGATGTTGCCGCCCGAGTGGCCGCGGGACGACCCGTAGCGCATCAGCTCCAGGTCGACGCCGGCCTTCACGATGTGGTGCCCGAGGGCGGTGAACAGGGTCGTGAGCACGGCCTTGCCCTGGTACCGGTCCAGCACGGTCTCGTTGAGCGCCCCCGGCCCGCCGCTGTAGTAGGTCGCCACGGGGCAATGCTCGGCGCTCGGCGCGCCCGCCGGCTCGCAGTCGCGCGTCGCCGCGGACGGCTCGAAATCGTTGATGGAGTGAAGCCCGGGATCGGTCCGCTGCCAGTGCACCTGCGCGACGTCGGACAGCCCCTCGCCGCTCCCGATCCTCGTGCCGTCGGAGGCGCGGACCGCGTTGTCCTCGTGGTGGACGCCGAGCGTGACGTCGAGCAGGTACGTCTTGTTCTGGAACGCCGACGACCACTTGAGGGCGGCGTCGGTGGCGCTCGCGATGTACTCGTGCGCTAGCGCGCCGAAGCTGCCGTTGATGACGTTGTTGCTCGAGCTGTTGTTGAGCTCCACGGTCCCGTCCTTCGGGTTGATGCCGAAGTTGCCGCTGCCGCCCGAGCTCGAGGGGGAGCCGTACACCGACAGCGAGACGGTGTTGTCGGGGTCGATCAGCAAGGTGAGCTTGCCGAGGTACTGGAGGCTGTGCTGGGTGGCGTAGTAGACCCGGCGCGTGCCCGGCAGCGGCTCGGTCCTGTCGAAGCGCAGCTCGCGCTCCAGCCGGTAGCTCGCCGCCGAGGGGGAGAGCCCGGCGAAGAACCAGAGCCTGTCCTTCAGGATCGGGCCCCCGAGCTGCACGCCCACGTCCCGGAGCGACGACAGCTTTGTCTCGGTCCTGATCGTGCTCGCCTCGCTCTCCGCCTGCTCCCGCGCCGCCTCGAGGATGCCGGGCGTGACGCTGAGGAACACCGCGCCGTGGACTTCGTTCGAGCCCGATCTCGTCACCGCGTCGAGGTAACCGCCGGTGGCGCGGCCGTACTCCGGCATGTAGCCGCCGGTGATCACCTTGACCTCCTTGATGAACTCCACGGACAGCGGCGTCCCGATGACGCCGAACGCCGGGTTGTTCACCGACAGGCCGTCGATCACGTACTGGTTCTCGGGCGAGGTCGTCCCGCTGATCGAGACGCCGTACTGGTCGGCGTTCGCGCCGGGCGCCACCTCGGCGAGCGCCTCGAACGAGCGGGTCGCCGCCCCCTTCGAGCCGGTGGAGATGAGCGGGACGCGGCTCGCGAACTCCGAGGTGACGCTCACGCCGGTCGCGCTGGAGCCGACGTCCACCGTCGGCGCGCTGCCGACGACGACGATCTCCTCGGCCTTCAGCGCCTCGGGGAGCAGCTCGCTGTTCACGCGGATCGTGCTGTCGACGCGCAGCTCGATGCCGCCGCGGCTGTAGGGCCGGTACGTCTCCTTGTCGAGCCGGAGCGTGTAGTCGCCCGGCGGCAGGTTCGGGATCCGGAACTGACCCGATGGATCGGTGACGACCACCTGCTCGCCCTGGAGCGCGGCGGACGTCACGGTCACGACGACGTCGGCCGCGGGCTTCTTCGTCGATGCGTCGAGGACCGTTCCGGTCAGCACGCCGGAGCCGGTGGCGAAGGCCGAGGTCGAGACCAGCACGCTGGCCGCCGCGGCCAGCCGCGCGGCCCAGACACCGCGCCTTTCATGCATGAAGTTCACAGATCTCCTATCACGGTGTGGACGCAGGCGGCCCGCCGCCGCGAGGCCGGCAGAGGCGCGCGAGGCGACGGGGCCAGCCTCGTCAATCGGGGGGATGCACCTCTCCGGACGGCGCTACAGCTTGGAGTACCGGTATTCCAGGATGGCCTTCAAATTGGCCATCTCGATTTTGTGGATGGCGTCGAAATGCGGCCAGATGTCGCCGACCCAGGCGCGGTCCGTCCGCGCGCGCGGCTTGCTGATGTAGTCGGGGAGCTCCGTCGTCGCCCGGTCGTAATACGGGTGCTTGCAATTGGTCCAGAGCACGATCGTGCCCGGCTTGCGGATGGTGGGCCTCGCGTCGATGAAGCGGAAGTAGTACCGCATCCACAGCTCGTCGCCCTGGTCCCACGCGCAGGGGTAATCGACGACGCGGCTGTCCGGGTAGGCCTCGGCGCGCACGTAGATCGACGTGTCCTTCGCGAGGTATTCCTTCCCCTTGTAGAGGCCGCCGCCGAGGTGGTGGAGGCTCCGCAGGCTGAACGTCCACTCCTCCAGGCTGTAGACGTTCGCCGCGTACTCGTACGCCATCTCGACCGGGCAATGGATGTACTCGCCGAGGTGGCAGTACTGCCCGAAGATCTCGTTGTGCGAGTACGTCTCCTTGGTGATGCCCTCGAGGTGCTTCACGCACTCCTCGATGGAGTGATCCTCGGAGACGTACAGCCCGGGGATCTCCCTGCTGGAGATCCCGTTCTTCACGAGCCCGGATCGGCTCCACGGCCCTCTATCGTCATGTGCAGTCATCGTGCTCTCCTTCGGGTTCGACATCGCGATCGAGCTAGAACGGCGCCAGCGCCACGGTGGTCTGTGCGCTCGGGAACTGGTTGAAGCTGTCGAGCACCGTAAATTCCGCGGTCGAGCCGCCGATCAAGCCCCCGAGCGCGTTCCCCGCGTTGGTCGCGAGGCTGACGTCGGCGCCGCCGAAGAGGAGGCTCGAGATGGTCGTCGCCTGCTTGACGGGGCCGTGCCAGGTGGACACCCACCAGTTGGCGACGAACGGGGCCGGGGGCGCGCCGGACGGCGCGATCGAGCCCTCGACGACAAGGCGGGGGCTGCCGGGGAACGGCACGCGCACGTAGATGTCGCTGTCGGTCAGCGAGACATCGTACTCGAGGTTCGGCACGTACTGGGCCAGGAAGCCGGCCTGAATGAGCTTGAGCGCGAGGAGCGCGTGATCGGTGTAATACCACAGCGTGTAGCTGTTGACGTCGCCGGTCCCGTCGGGGGGGACGACGAGGAGGCCTATCTGGACGACCGAGCCCGGCGTGGCCGTCCCGCCGTTCACCGAGATGCCACCGGCGTGCGCCGTCCTCACGGTGATCGGGGTGACCGGGTCCGCCTCGCCGGCGAGCACGAACTCGTCCGGGACCAGGGCTCGGGCCTCGTCGGTCGGGACGAGATCCAGGCCGACCGTCTCGACGACGTTCGTGAAATTGACGCTGAACGCCCGGATCTCCTGCTGGGCCTCGGCGGTGAGCTCGGGGTCTCCGGCGTCGACGGCGCAACCGGCGACAACGACGCAAGCAAGCGACAGAAACTTCGTGGAACCACGCGCGTACATGAAAGCCTCCTCAGGCCGCCGACTCCAGGGTCGGCGGTCATACGATGATAATGACCAACCGCGTTATCACAAGTGATCTCAGAACAAATCGACGGTTCTCAAACACGCTTGAAACAATGCATGAGTCTCCCCACGTCGAAGCCCCGAGTGCGATCGACAGCGCTGCGCGCCGGAGCGTCCGCGCTAGAGGGCGCCGAACGAAGGCGCCGAGATGGTCGGCGCGTCCGGCCCGAGGAACGGCGCGAACGGCGGGATCTCCTCGCGCTCCAGCCGGACGTCGAGCACCCCGGGCAAGAGTCGGTCGCTCTCGTGATACTCGCGCAAGCGCTCGCGCAGCTCCTCGGGCGTGGAAGCGGCGCCCACCCAGAGCCGGTCTGGAGGGGCGAGGCCGCGCGCGAGGGTCGCGAAATCGACGCCCGGGTAGCGCACGGCCTCGATCCTGGACTCGAAGAGGAGCTGCTGGCGCGTGACGCACATGCCGTGCATGGCGTTGTTGAAGACGACGAAGAGGACGGGCAGCGAGAGATCGACGGCCGTGTGCACCTCGAGGCCGAGCATCAGGAACGCTCCGTCGCCGCAGATGACCGTCGTCTGCGTCCCGGGCTCCGATCCGAGCTGCGCGCCGATGGCGCCGGCGATGGAGTAGCCCATTCCCCCCATCCCCAGCGCGATGGTCGATGTGGAGCCCGGAGGGACGGAGAGGTAGTGCATGGCCGCGGCGGCGCAATTGCCGGCGTCGAGCACGACGTGGCCCTTGGTCGGCAGGTACGCCTCCAGGATGGCCAGGGCCTGGCTCTGCAGGAGGGCGTCGGCCCTTCCGGGGCCCGGCGCGTCGCCCGGGATCGCCGGCGCCAGGCGAGGCTCGTAGAGGCTCCGCGAATACCCCTCTACCGGGGGGAACGGCGACATCGGCGTCCTCTCGAGCAGCTCGAGGAGCGCGCGGAAGGCGCGGCCGACATCCGCGTAGAGGGTGATCTCGGGCTGCAGGATGCGGTGGATCGCCTCGGGATCGACGTCGATCACCGCGAAGCGCTTGTCCTTGAAGCTCCGCTCGACCGCGGAGCGCGTCATGACGTCGAGCGTCGCGCCCGCGGCGATGATGAGGTCCGCCTCGTCGCGCAGGTACGCGTGCGCCGACGGGTGGCCCGCCGCGCCGATCGTCCCCAGGTAGAGGCGGTCGTCGTTCGGGAAATCTCCGCGGGCCGACATCGTGGTCACGACGGGGATGCCGGCCTTGCGCGCGAAGGCCTCGACGGCCGCGGCGTCGTCCGAGCGCCGCGCCCCCTGGCCGATGAGGAGCAGCGGGCGCCGCGCGCTCCGGATGGCCTCGAGCAGCGGCATCACCTCGCCGATCCCGATCGGCCGCGACCGGCAGAAGCTCGGCAGGTCTCCCGGCCAGTCGGCCGGCGGCGGGCCGACCTCCTGATCATAGAGATCCCGGGGCACGAGGAGCACGGCCGGCCCTTGCCGGCCCGACGTCGCCGCGACGACGGCGTCGCGCAGCATCGGCCAGAAGTCGTGCGGGGTCCTGACCTTCCCGACGTACTTGGAGATCGCGCGCCAGAGCTGGACCGCATCGACGCAGTTGCCGATGCCCGACGAGTCCTGGAACGCCCCCCGGCCCTCGAGCGCGGTCGGGGGCTGGCCCACGATCGCGAGCACCGGCACCGCCTCGGCGTAGGACTCGGCGATCCCGACCGCCAGGTTGAGCATCCCGCCGCCCGACGTCGCGCAGCAGACGGCCAGCCGCTTGTGCACCCTCGCCCTGCAGTCCGCCATGAACGCGGCGCCGGTCTCCGTCTTCGCCAGCACGGAGATCAGCTTTCCTCGCCCGTGTCGGTGCACGGCGTCGTGCAGGTGCTCGATGTTCGCGCCGCTCACACCAAAGAGGTATTGAACCCCCCAATCTCTGAGCGTCTGGACCAGCGCATCGGCCAATTTCATACCGCATGTCCTTTCCGTGCGTGAGGGGACGCCGCGCCCCCGGGCCCGCCGCCGGCGAGCGGGCGGGATCGCGGACGGGCGGCGTCGCGCCACGCGCGGCCTACAAACCCTTGAGTCGCCGCAATTTCCTGCGATGAGCCCTCAGCGATGAACATCGAGCCAGCACACGAGCTTCGGACACGGGTGACCTTTCGCCGCTAGTGCCAGCGCAGCACCATGGAGCTCACGAAATCGCCGCCGTTCGAGAACGTCCCGAGCGCGATGATGTCGCCGCGGCGGACGCGGCCGGTCTCGAGCGCGTCGGCCAGCGTGACCGGGATCGAGCCCTGGAACAGGTTGCCGTAGCGCGCCAGGGTGTCGTGCGTGCGCGGCGGGAGGATCCCGATCCGGGCGCGCCACTCCTTGAGGAAGGTGTCGTTCGGCTGGTGCGTGATCAGGAGGTTGACGTCGCTCGGCGACAGCCGGGCCTCTGCGAGGCACCGCTTCACGGCGTCGGGCACGAGCTGCAGCGCGTTCGCCCGGATCGCGTCGACCATGTCCTTCGAGAAGTTGACCGTGATCGGGCCGCAGCCGCGCTCCCAGTAGTTCTTGAACTGCCCGTCGACGAAGTCGGGCTCGAACCGGAACAGGCCGTAGTACTCGCCGTGGGAGCGCTCGTACCGCGCCATGATCGACGCCTCGCCCGGCATGACGAGCGTCGCCGACGCGCCGTCGCCGAGCACGGACGACCGGCGGGACTTCTGGAACTCGGGCAGCCGAGAGATGAAGTTCGTCACCGTCACCACGACGATCCGCTTGTATTGCCCGGACTCGATGAACGCGCGGGCCGCGTTGAGCCCGGACAGGAACGAGGAGCAGCTCGTGTCGATGTTGAGGATCGTCGCCTGCTTCGCGCCCACGCGGTGCTGGATCGCAGGGCCGATGCCCGGCCAGAACGTGTCCGAGAAGATGCACGAGCACACGATGAGATCGATCGTCTCCGGCCGGACGCCGGTCTTCTCCAGGAGCCGCTGGACGGCGCGCACGCCGAGGTCCTCGGACAGGTAATCCGGCGACGCGAACCGCCGCTCGTGAACTCCGCTGAAGAACGCGTTGTCCGCCAGGGCGTCCTGCGAGCTCCCGTCGGGCGGCTCGTTCACGACCCTGCGCTCCGGCATGAAGCTGACGACATCGATGATCTGCGCCTTCATAGAGCTCCGCCCTCGAATCCGATGTGTTGAAACCGCGCCGGAGAACGCGGCGCCGAAAACCTGCTATGGCGAGCAATCCGCCGCGGGGTGGCCAGCCGATGACGCTCACCCGGGCGACCGAGGACGCCGACGCCTTCGCTCAGCTCGCTCACAGCAAACAAGGAACGTGCCGCGGAGCTGGATGGCCTCTCTCTTCCCGCGCCGATTCGTGATCCGCCCTTCGTGCCAGCTCCTCGGGCCGCGATGCCGCGAGATGACGACGGACATGCAGGTGTAAATGAATTTCGTTAAATCGTGTTAAGCCGACTGACTGCTGCTGCAGCAACACTCCTACTGATTGTCTGCTGCTGCGTCAGCAGCCGGTCCCGGCGACGGCCCCCGTCCGATTGCTGCTATCACGACGGCTGGACGTGCGCCTCGATCGGGCACGCCGCCGGGCAGCGCGCTGGCAGGAGGGCGGGGCGACCGCTGGCGTGCGCATTGCCAGCCGGCACGGTCTTGCTGTCGGGGACGAGATCCGCCGACCCACACGGGAAAGAAGGGGCCAGCATGGTGAACGTTGTTGCCGTCGATCCGATTGCTCCTGCCAGCGCCGCGGCGTCGGCCGCCGAGGCCGAGCGCGAGGTTGTGCTGACGTTCTACCGAGCGTTCAGCGAGCGACGTCCTGAGCTCATCGACGAGGCGGTGACCCAGGACTGGGAGGATATCCCGCTGCCCCCCGGTCACGGCCGGGGCCCGGAGAGCGTCAAGCCCATCCTGCGCGCCTTCTTCGAGGCCTTCCCCGACGTGCACATCGCGGTGCTGGACATCCTCCAGGAGCCGGGCCGGGTCGCGGTGCGGTCGCTCCTCACGGGGACCCACCGCGGCACCTTCATGGGGGTGGCGCCGACCGGGAAGGAGATCAGCGTCGCGTGCCACGATTTCCACGCGCTGCAGAACGGCCGGATCGCGCGGACGTGGCACCTCGAAGACTGGTTCACGGCGCTCGCGCAGATCGGCGCCTGGCCGCCGGCGCGGTGAGCTCACCCTCCCTCGTCGCGCGCGGCGCGGCCGCTGGCCCGGGCTCCCCGCGCCGACGGGCGCGCGCCGCGCCTACCGCGGCTGCTCGACCATCGCGCTCCCGCCGTGACGTCGGACCGGCTCGGCGACCGCGGTCACGGTGCCGTCGCCGTGGAAGCGGAGGGCCGTGGCCGCGCCGATCTCGCCGCCCAGCGTGGCCGCGTCGGAGAGGGCGTGGCCCAGGGACGCGAGCCCCTCGGCCTCGGGGGCGCTCAGGAACGCCGTCTCCGCGTCGGTCGATCCGTCGCCGGAGTTGCGCTGCGAGAGTCGCGGCGCCGCGAGCGCCTCGTCGATGGGCAGGCCGAGGTCGATGTGATTGACGAGGATCTGCAGCACCGTGGTGATGATCGTGGACCCGCCCGGAGAGCCGAGCGCGAGCGCGGGCTTGCCGTCCTTGAGGACGATCGTCGGGCTCATGCTGCTGCGCGGGCGCTTGCCCGGCTCGGCCACGTTGGGGTGCGGCGCGCTCGGGTCGGGCGGGATGGTGAAGTCCGTGAGCTCGTTGTTCAGCAAGAAGCCGTAGCCGGGGACCACGATTCCATTGCCGCCCTCGTACTCGATGGTGCACGTATACGACACGATGTTGCCGGCGGCGTCGCTGACGGTGATGTGGGTCGTCTCGTTGTCGCCCGCGTCCTTCGGGCCAGCGCTCCCGCCCTCCGCCTTCCGGGCGCGGCCCGGCGCGGGGCTCGGATCGCTCTGGAACGCGTAGGGGTCGCCCGGCTCCGCCGCGGCGGAGGGCGCCGCCGCGAGGTCGATCTGGGCGCGCCGTGCATCGGCGTAGTCCTTCGAGAGCAGCCCCTTCACGGGGGCGTCCACGAACTCCGGATCGCCGAGGAAGGCGCCGCGATCGGCGAAGGCGAGCCGCGAGGCGCCGAGGTAGCGGTGGAGCACCTCGACCGGCGTGAGGGGCGCCATGTCGTAGCCCTCGAGCAGGTCGAGCGCCTCCGCGACCGCGATCCCGCCGCTGCTCGGGAGGCCGACGCCGTAGATGGCGTAATCCCGGTACGTGGTCGAGAGCGCCGGGCGGACGCGGGTCTCGTAGTCCCGGAGGTCGGAGAGCTCCAGCACCCCGGCGCGGACGTCGAGCGCGCTCCCGGGCTCGACCGGAGGCTCTTTCACCGCGGCGACGATGGCCGCGGCGACCTGTCCTTCATAGAAGGCCTTCTCGCCGCCCTCGGCGATGAGGCGGTAGGTGGCGGCGAGATCCGGGTTCTTGAAGAGGGCGCCGACGGGCCACGGCTTTGCGTCGGGCCCGAGGAAGAGCGCCTTCGTGCTCGTGATCGCCTGGAAGCGCGAGAGGTTGCGCCCGGTCTGCTCGAAGAAGGTCTCGTCGACGTCGAACCCCGCTTCCGCGACCTGGATGGCCCGCTGGAGCACGTCCCCGAGCCCGAGGGTGCCATAACGGCGGAGCGCGTCGCTCCAGCCCCGCACGGTGCCGGGCACGCCGACCGAGAGGCCGCTGGTGACGAGCTCGTCGAACGGCACCGGGGCGCCGCCTTCGTAATAGAGCCGCGCCTCGAGCCGCGACGGCGCCGTCTCGCGGTGATCGAGGGCGATCACCTCGTCCCCGTCGGCGAGGTAGATGAGCATGAAGCCGCCGCCGCCGATGCCGCAGGAGAACGGATCGGTCACGCCCAGCACGCCCGCCGCGGCGACCGCGGCGTCGACGGCGTTGCCGCCTCGCTTCAGGACCTCGATGGCGGCCAGCGTGCCGCGGAGATCGACCGTCGCCGCCGCCCCGCGCCGCCCGGTCGCCGTCGGCGCGATCTTCGGGAGCTGGGCGAAGGGATCGCCCTCGGCGCCGCCCCCGGAGGCGTCCGGCACCGCGCCCGCGTCGCCCGGCGCGGCGCCGCCGGCGCCGATCGGAGCGAGCTTTTCGTTCGGGCTGCAGGAGGCGCAGAGGAGGAGGAGACCGACGAGGGGAGTGGTGTTCTTCATGGCTTCTCTCGCGAAGCGCTCCGGGCGCGGGGCGCGCCGGGGCGTCTGCCTCACGCGGCGACATCGGCCGTGAGGGTCTGTTCAGGAGCAGCGATGTGGATTTCGCCGTCTCCCGGAAAATCACAATGCAATCGCCGTACCGGCGCCCGCGGCCGGCCCGCGCTCGAGCGGACCGCTGCGATGTCGCGCAGGCCCTTGCCACATGGCGGCCATCGGGGTACTGTCTCGGCAGGTCATGAGCGCCAGCGCGTAGCCCCGGCTCGCTGGCCGACAACCCTCCGAACCGCGGTGGGGTGTCCCGGGTGAAGACCTGGCCGGCCGCATGAGCGGCAGGCAAGCGCGGACTCTGGTCGCCCGGAGTCTCCCTGGACTCGTGAGGTGATATGTCGATCGCTTACGTCGTGGACTCGCGTCCTGATGCGGCCGCGCCGTCGCCGCTGGCCGCCGGCGCTCTCCCTTTGCCCGTCGTCGGCGCGGACCTGTCCGTGCCGCTCGTCACGGGCGAGCAGGTGGGCTACGTGAACCTCGATTACGCGGCGAGCGCCCCGTGCCTCCGCTCGGTGCTCGATGCGGTCGCGGCGCTGCTCCCCTGGTACAGCAGCGTGCATCGCGGCGCGGGGTTCGCGTCCACGGTCACGACCGAGCTCTACGCCGCCGCCCGCCAGGCGGTGGGCGACTTCGTCGGAGCGCGCGTCGACGACACGGTGGTGTTCACGAGGAACACGACCGACGCGCTCAACCTGCTCGCCGCCGCGCTGCCCGAGGACACGACGGTGGTGACCTTCGCCTCGGAGCACCACGCGAACCAGCTGCCCTGGCGGCGCGGCCGCTCCGTGGTCCTCCCGGTGCCGGCGAGCGCGGACGAGGCGATCGCGCGGGCCGACGACGCCCTGCGCGGCGCGCCCTCGCGCCACCGGCTGCTCGCCGTGACGGGGGCCAGCAATGTCACGGGGGAGCTGTGGCCGCTCTCGGAGCTCGCCGCGGTCGCCCACCGCCGCGGGGCGCGGCTCTCCGTGGATGCGGCCCAGCTCGCGCCCCACCGCGCGATCGAGATGGCGGCGATCGGGGCCGACTACCTCGCGCTGTCCGGGCACAAGCTCTATGCCCCCTTCGGCGGCGGCGTGCTCGTGGGCCGCGGGGACTGGCTCGACGCCGCGCGCCCGTACCTCGCCGGCGGGGGCGCCGTCCGGCGCGTCACGCTCGACGGGGTCGAATGGGCGAGCGGCGCGCCCCGCCACGAGGCCGGCACGCCCAACGTCGTCGGCGCGGTGTCGCTGGCCGCGGCGTGCCGCGCGCTCGCCGAGGTCGGCATGCCCGCCGTGGCGGCGCACGAGGCCGGCCTGCTCGACCGCGTCACGCGCGGGCTCGGCGCCGTGCCGGGGGTCGAGCGGCTCGAGATGTGGGGCCCCGCGAGCCCGCGTATCGGCGTCGTGACGTTCCAGGTGCGGGGCTTCCACCCCGGCGTGGTCGCCGCCGCGCTGAGCGCCGAGCACGGCATCGGCGTCCGCGACGGCTCGTTCTGCGCGCACCCGCTCATGAGCGCGCTCGCCGGGGCGCGCGCGCCCGAGGCGCCGGGCGGCGCGGCGGTGCCCGGCGCGGTGCGGGTGAGCTTCGGTGTCGGCACCAGCATCGCGGACATCGATCGATTCCTCGGCGCGATTGCCGATCTCGTCGCCCGGGGTCCCCGCGCTCGCTATCGCCTCGACGCCGGGCGGTACGTCCCCGAGCCGGATCCGCGCCCCCGCCCTGCGCTGGCCGGGCTCCTCGCCGGGGGCACGGCCGGCGCCCTGCAGGGGCTCCTGGCGAGCCACCTGGCGCCGTGCCAGTCGCCGGTTTGAGGCCGGCGACGCCCCGACGGACATCCCGTGCTTTCTCCGGGCCGGCGCGGCCCGGCGAGGGATTCGCGACATCCCCCGCCGGCCCGCGCTCGTGCGCCCGCGCGGGCCTCAGCGCTCGGGGAGGCGCAGCGCGGCGAGCCGATCCATCGACGTCTGACTCACCTCTTCCGGCAAGCCGGGGAAGATCTCCGAGGCGCTCGCCGGGATGGCCGCGGGGTGCACGATGCCCACCTGGATTGTGCGCTTCGCCTCGTCGAGCAGGATGAAGAAGAACCGATCGTCGAGGGGGCGCCGCCACACCGGGCAGCCGCCGCCCGGGTCCTCGGCGTCGAGGACGGCGCCGGCGTCGAGCGCGGCCTGTCCGCAGGCGTCCAGCAGATCTGCGGTGTCCGGGAACGACGCGACGTCGCAGCGCTGCTTGCCGCAGACGCTCCCGCCCAGGTGGCCGACCTGGTACGAGCGGAGCCCGGTGCTGAGGATATCCCGGTTGCCGTACTCGAGCCCTTCGGCCTCGGACACCGTCTCGAAGACGTTGATCTCCCCGCAGCCGTCCCCCACGCCGGGGTCGGTGTTCGCATAGCAATGGCACGGGTGATACTTGCCCCAGCCGTCGCGCATCAGCTCCGACGCCGAGAACCCGACCCACGGCGCGTCGGTCCAGCCGTCGCTCGGGCCGTCGGCGCAGCTGAGCGGCGCGAGCGCCGGATCGTCCGCGTAGGGCATCGACGCGAGCAGCGCCACGAGCTTCGCGCCCTCCCAGCCGTGGTAGCTCACGTCGGGCCCGCCGGAGGGGCAGTATGGATCGCTGCCCGGCCCGCAGGGGAAAGGCGCGTCGCGCATCGCATACCAGTGGCATGCATTGCCCAGATCGCCGGTGAACGCGCCCGCGCCGTCCGGCCCGGTGAGCTTGAGATCCGCGAGCGCCTGTGGGGCGCGGCGATCCCAGAACGAGCGGCGCACCCAGCGATCGCCGGCGCCTCCGGGCTGGTAGACGGCGAGCTGCTTGACGCGGAGCGGCCCTCGCAAGATGAGGGTCATCTGCTCGTTGAAGGGCGAGAGCGACGCGCTCGTGACCTCGTGGCGCGTACGGCAGCAGAACTCGTCGCCCCAGGAGAAGTTGAGCGTCGCCGACTCGACGTCGCAGCGCGGGTCGCCCGGCTCCGCCTCGATGCGGCGACCCCAGTAGCCGGGCGCGCCGATGTTCTGGAACGTCATCGTTCCTCCGCGGGTCGCCGGGCCGACATTCTCCGTCGGATAGGGATCTCCGCCCGGCGCTCCCCCGCTCCCGGCGCCGGCTCCTCCGGTCCCCGCGGCGGCTCCGGTCCCCGCCGCGGCTCCGGTCCCCGCCGCGGCTCCGGTGCCGCCGTTCTCGCCGTGAGCGCCGCCGCTCCCGGCCGGTGTCCCGCCTCCGCCTCCGCAACCGGCCGCCGTCATGGCGAGCCCGACCGCGGCCGCCGTGTTGAAGAGATCCCGTGTGACTCGCCTCGTCATGAGCTGCCTCCGTGCCCCCCAGATCCTCGATGATCGCGAACAGCTGCTCCCGCCGAGAGCGCGCGCTGCGCGAGCGCGCGGAGGTCGGCGAGGCTCGCCCCCTCGAGCGGCGCGGTCCCGGCGTCCGGGGGCGCAGCGGCCTCGCCGCGGCCGAGATCCTCCAGGAGCCAGCGCCCCGTGAGGACGTCGCCGCCGAGCCACGCGCGCGCCGGCGCCCCGCCGAGCGCCGCGGCCTCGATCCAGCCGATGGGCACGCGCGCGACCACGGCGGCGCCGGCGCCCGGCGGCGCCGGGTCGTCGGGCGCGGTGATCGGCTGGAAGGGCCCTTCGGCGAGCTCCGGCGCCTCGCCGCCGTCGACCCGCGGGAGCGCCGCGCGGAGCGCGACCGCCTCGACCACGGCCTGCGCGAGCGCCTCGAGCGAGCTCCGCGCCGGGAGGACCTCGGACAGCGCCGCCGGCGCCTTGCCCAGCCAGCGGTCGACGGCGCGCTCGTCGGGCGCCGCGAGCTCCGCGGGGACCGCGAGCGGCGCGTCCTGGCCGGCGAAGACCTCGATGAGGACCGCGCCGTCGCGCGCGGCCTCGACGCCGAGCAGCGCGGCGGGGCGGTGCTGCAGCGCGATCCACTCGCGCCCGCCGTAGTGCGCGGGCGCGCCGGCGCGGGCGAAGCCCTTGAGGAAGCCGCGCACGTTGCGGTTGAGGAGCGTCCGGGCCGTGGCGTCGGGCGCGAGCGCGGCCACGTGCGGCAACGCCAGGGTCCAGACGACGCCGCGCCCGCCGAGGAAGGCGGCGGTGCCGGTCGTGGCGCGCCGCACGACCGGCACGCCGCGCGCCGCGCAGGCCGCGAGGTCGACCACGCGCGCGGCGCGCTGCAGCGCCCCGAGCACCACGGCGGGGCCGTCGACGAGGCTCGCGGCGAGCCACGGCGCCGCCGGCGACGCGCGGGCGCGATCGAGCAGGGCCGGGCCGAGCGCGAGCGCGCCCGCGAGGGGGCGATGGGCAGGCGGGAGGGTGCGCATGGCCCCGCGGGGCGGCGCTGGTGATACCATCGCCCCATGTTGACCGAAGAGGAGCTGGCAGAGCAGCGCGTCGGCACGCGGATCGGCCCGTGGGCGGTGGAGCGCGTCCTTGGGGTCGGCGGCATGGCGAGCGTCTTCTTCGGCCGCCGCGCCGACGGGTGCGTGGCGGCGGTCAAGGTCCTGCACGCCGAGCTCGCCAGCATCGACGAGGTGCGCAAGCGGTTCCTGCGCGAGGGGCCGATCGGGAACGCGCTGGCCGCCGTGGCGCCGCTCTGCGAGGGGCTCCCCCAGGTGCTGGAGTCCGGCGCCACCGACGACGGCCTGGTCTACATGGCCATGGAGATGCTCGAGGGAGAGACCGTGTTCGACCGCATGGTCCGGCACGGGACGCTCCCCGTCGGCCAGGTGATCGCGCTCGCCGAGCGGGTCCTCGACGTGCTGATCGTGGCGCACGAGCACGGCATCGTTCACCGCGATCTCAAGCCCGAGAACCTGCACATCGGCAACGACGGGCGCGTGCGGGTGCTCGATTTCGGTCTCGCGCGCGTGCTCGACCCGCTGCTCGAGGACGTCGCGGGCGTGCCCGAGATGACGAAGACGAGCACCGGCGTGTCGATCGGCACCGACGATTACATGGCGCCCGAGCAGGCCCTGGGCCTCATCCGCGAGATCGACGGCCGGACCGACCTGTTCGGCCTCGGCGCGACGATGTTCCGCCTGCTCGCGGGGCGCACGATCCACGGCAACCTGGACGAGGCGCGCCTGCTCATCGCCGTGGCCACCGAGAAGGCGCCGCCGCTCGCGCAGCACGCCCCCACGGCGCCGCCCGGCCTGTGCGCCGTGGTGGACCGCGCCCTCGCCTTCCTGAAGCAGGAGCGGTACCCCGACGCGCGGACGATGCGGGGCGACCTCGCCGCCGTGCGCGCCGGGCGCGAGCCGCCGTATGCGACGGCGGCGGCGGCGAGGGGGCGGGCGTAGCGCCCTGGTGAGCTGCGCGGCGCGGGGTACGCTGGCAGCATGCTGCGAAGATCCAACGCTCGGCTCCGGCACGGGCCCGTCGGCCCGCAGGCCCCAGGGTTCCATCGCGCAGAGCCAGCCGGCGAGCGCTCGGCGCTCATCGCCTGCCACGCGGAAGCGGAAGGATGCACGGACGCGGCATTTCCCGGCCTGAAATTCGTCCGTGTGTCGCGCCCGACGACCTGTCGGATCCTGCATGCCCTCGGTCCGGCGCTCACCGTGGTCGGCCAAGGCAGGACGACCGCGCGGTTCGACGAGATCGAGCTCGAGTACGACGCCTCGCGCTATGCGGTCGTGGCGAGGGACGCGGCCTTCGAAGAGGCGATCACGGAGGTCGACAGCGCCTCTCCGTACCTCGCCATGAGCCTCGAGATTCCGCCGGACGCGATCGCCAGGGTGCTGCTCGCGCTGGCCGACGCGAGCGCCGAGCCCGCGGCCGAGGCGGCGCCCGCCGTCGTCTCGGACCTCGACGCGCCGATCGAGGACGCCGTCGTCCGGCTGCTCCGCGCGATCCGCGACCCGGTGGAGCGCCGGATCGTCGCCCCCCTGGCGTTCGAGGAGCTCGTCTTTCGCCTGCTCCGCTCGGAGGCCGCCGCGATGGTTCGAGGCGCCGTGGGGCGCGACCGCGACGCGGACAAGATCCAGGCGGCGATGGGCTTCCTTCGCGCGAACGTCGAGCGGCCGCTGTCCGTGGAGGAGGTGGCGCGGCACGTCGCCATGAGCCCGTCGCATTTCGCGCATCGATTCCGCGCCGTCGCCCGCGTCTCTCCGATGCGCTACCTGAAGCAGCTGCGCCTCCAGCACGCGCGCGCCCTCCTGCTCTCTGGCCTGCGCGCGAGCGAAGCGGCGCAGCGCGCCGGGTACGAGAGCGCCTCGCACTTCACCCGCGACTTCAAGCGCCGCTTCGGCGCCGCGCCGGGCGACTACGCGGAGCGCTTCCGGAAGCCGTAGCGCGCCGGATCGCAGGATCTGGCAAGAGAAGCGCAGCTCTCGCCCTCGCCCCACCCCCGGGCGCGACCAAGACTCCCGCCATGATCATCCTCACCGGCGCCACAGGGCACCTCGGCTCCTCCGTCCTCAAGCACATCCTCAAGCTGGTCCCACCCTCGGAGATCATCGTCTCCTTGCACAACCGCCTGGCTCGCGCAGAGATCGAGAAGGCGGGCGTGCAGGTGAGGTCGGGAGACTATACCGACCCCAGATCCCTGGAAGACGCGTTTCGAGGTGGAGACAAGCTGCTGATCGTCTCTCATCCGTCCTTCTCCGACGACCTGCGGGTCGCGTCGCACAAGAGCGCGATCGACGCAGCGGTGAAGGCGGGGGTGAGGCACATCTATTACACCTCTCTCGCCTTCGGGCGAGAGAGCAAGGCTGCCGTGATGAGAGCGCACCTCGACACGGAGGCCTACCTGAGAGCGCGCGGGATCACCTACACGATCCTCCGAGAAGGCGTGTACATGGAGAGCTTCCCTGTCTTCCTCGGGTTCTTCGGCGCCGGACACGACGAGGTGGTCGTGCCGGGCGACGGGGGGGTCGCCTGGGCTGCGCGGGACGACCTCGGAGAGGCGACGGCGAAAATCATCGCAGGCGGCGGATACGACGATGAGACGATAGCCCTCGTCGGGCCAAAGGCGTACACGCTGGAGCAGACGACCGCGCTCATCTCGTCCATCCTCGGCCGCGAGATACGCTTCTCGCTGGTGAGCCGAGACGAGTTCGTGCGGCGGAACAGCGCGAACGGAGATGTCGCGAGGTTCTGGGCGTCGACGTATCCGGCGCTGGAGGCGGGCGAGGCGTCCAGCGTGGATCCGCTCCTGGGGGCGGTCCTCGGGCGGCCGCCCGTGTCCTTCGAGTCGAGGTTGAGGGAGCTGCTCGACCTCGAAGCGGAGCCGCGGAAGGAGCTCTCCAGCTGGATCGACAACGGACGAGGGCCAGCGCGCTGAGCGCTGTCCCCCTGGGTCGATCGCCTCCGCGGCGCGCGGACGCGTGGGCGCGTCGACGCTCCCTCTTGCCGCCCCCGTGGCGCTCCACGCGCGTGATAGCCCGGGGATTGACGAAGCGCGTCGCGAGGGGTTAAGCACCGAGGAGCACACCATGATCATCCACCACACCGGAATCGGCGTCTCCGACGTCGCCCGTTCGGCAGCGTTCTACGACGCCGCGCTCGGCGCCCTCGGCTACCGTCGGGTCATGCAGCTGCCGGAAGGCACCGGCGCCGATGCCGTGGGTTACGGCGTCGACTATCCGGCGTTCTGGATCGACCGGTTTCACCCCCACAGCACGCGGAACCATACGGCCTTCGCGGCGCGCAGCCGAGCGGAGGTCGATGCCTTTCACGCGGCGGCGTTGAGGTCGGGCGGCACCGACAACGGCCGGCCTGGGCTGCGCGATACCGCGCAAGGGTATCGGCCCGGCTATTACGCGGCGTTCGTGCTCGACCCGGACGGCAACAACATGGAGGCGCTGTTCATGGAGGGCGGCTCACCGGCGCCTTAGCTCGCGCCGGGCTCGCCCGACTCGCGCCATGTCCGCCCCCACCCGCCGCGCCAGGGCAGCGCTGCAAGCCCTCGTCGTCGCCGCCATCCTGCTGGCGCTCCTCGCGCTCGGCCAGGCGGCGCGCCCCGCCGGGCGAAGCCTCTCACCGCGCGACATCGCCCAGGGCGTCGCCGCCGGCGGCGGCATCTTGCTCGGCAGCATCGCCGTCATGCTCGCCGTGTTCCGGGAGCGCTGGACCACGCTCGGCTTCCGGCGCGAGGCGCCGACCGCCGTCCTCGGCTGGGGCGTGCTCGGGCTGATCGCCAGCTACCTGCTCGCCGGCGCGGGAACGGCCGTCTATGCGCTGGCAGCGGGCGTCTCCCCGGAGCGGCTCGCCGCCGAGAAAACCGCCGCGCTCAGCGGCTTCTCCGAGCTTCCGCCGGCGCTCATCCTCCCCCTCTCGCTCTTCACCGGCACGTACGAAGAGCTGGTCTTCCGCGGCTTCTTCATCTCGCGCCTGCGCGCCGCCCTGTCCCGGAACCCCCACGACCCCGCCGCCGCCGCCGGCGCCGTCGTGCTGACGTCCGCCCTGTTCGCGATCGGCCACTTCTATCAATCCACGCTCGGCGTCGTGCAGACCTTCGCCATCGGCCTGGCGCTCGGGGCGCTCGCGGTGCGACGGGACAACGTCTGGCCGTGCGTCGTGGCGCACGCGGGCATCAACCTGATCGGGATGCTCGCGCTGCGGTTCGCTTGAAGCGGCGCCGCCGACTCGGCGCGGGCAGCCTGAGCGGCCCCCCGCGAGCTCACGATCACGGTCGATGCAGGCGCGAGGAGGGCGGGCGCCGTTCAGCCGAGGCGCTTTCTCATGCTGACGCTCGTGATCCGGTAGCCGAGCGAGTCGTAGAGCCCCCGCGCCCGCGCGTTCTGCGCGAACACGTGCAGCTCGATGTCCCGCGCGCCCAGGCCGCGGGCGATCTCCTCGGCGAGGGCCATGACCCGGCGCCCGATCCCCCGGCCGCGGGCGTCCTCGCGCAGGTGGATGTCGTAGAGGAACGCGCTGCGAAACCCGTCCGCGCTGGTCATGCCGATCCAGACGTGGCCGACCACGGCGCTGCCCTCCAGCACCGCATAGATGTGGTGGTCGGGGGTGGCGAGCCCCTGCGGCAGGAACGCCTCGATCTGCGAGCGCGCGTTGCGCTGCTCGTCCTCGGTCCGCGCGTCCACGGCGCTCGCGCGCTGCTCCGCGTACGAACAGGCCACGAGCTCGACGAAGGCGTCGAGCTCCGCGGCCTCGAGCGGCCGCACAGAGATGGGGAGATCCGACATGGCGCCAGGTTACCACCAGATGGGGCGGCAGGCCCACGTCGCCCCGGACGGAGGCGCCCATCGGCCCCGGCGCCGTCACTGGATGACGTGCAGCATCCCCATCATGCCGGCCTCGGCGTGGTCGAGGATATGGCAATGGAACATCCACATTCCCGGCCGGTTGTCGTAACGGACCACGAAGCGCGCCGCGCCGTCGACAGGCACGTTCACCGTGTCCTTCCACTCCATCGGCCGCACCGGCCTCCCGTCCGCGCCGAGCACCTGGAAGAAGAAGCCGTGCAGGTGGAACGGGTGATCGAACTCGAACGTGTTCTCCACGGTCCACACCGAGGTCTCGCCCACCGCTGCCACGAGCGGCTCCGCCTTCCACGAGGGCACGCCGTTGATGCCCATCTCCACGCCGCTCGAGCTCTCCTGCAGCGTGAGCTTCAGATCGACGCGCGTCGCCCCCGCCGTGTCGAGCGCCGGGATGTCCCTCCGCACCTCGGGGAGCCGCGCGTCCTCGGCCGCAGGCTCGTCCGCGAGGCGGAGCCGGAACGCCTCGACCTCGGGCCTCCCGAACGTGGCGCCATAGCCGCGGTCGTAAGGCACCCAGCGCACCGGGAGCGTCGAGCCCGGCGCGCCGCGCGGCACGATCAGGACGTCGGCGCGCTCGCCGGGGGTGAGCAGGATCCTGTCCGTCGCGACGGGGCGCTCGAGGAGCCCGCCGTCGCCGCCGATCCGGGTGAAGCGGTGATCCGCGATCATGAGCTGGTAATAGCGGGCCTTGGCCGCATTGACGATGCGCCACCGCTGCCTGAGCCCGGCGCGCGCCTCGATCACCGGGTTCACCCGCCCGTTCACGAGCAAGAGGTCGCCTTCGCGCCCGAACACCGTGCCGAGGTTGCCGCCCGCCTCTGGGTCCTCGAGCGTGCCGTCGTCGCGCAGGCTGATGTCGCTGAGCACGAGGACGAGCTCGTCGCCGAGCCCCGCGGGCTCGTCCGGGTCCTCGACGAGCAGCGGGCCGTACAGGCCGTTCCCCGCCTGCACGGCGGAGTCGACGTGGGGGTGATACCAGTAGAGCCCCGCGTCGGGGACGACGAAGTCGTAGGTGAAGCTGCCGCCCGGCGGCGTCTCGGGCTGGCTGTGCCCGGGCGCGCCGTCCATCTCCGCCAGCAAGCGCACGCCGTGCCAGTGAATCGTCGTGGGCGCCGGGAGCTCGTTGCGGAAATTCACGATCACGCGATCGCCCACCTTGGCGTGGATCAGCGGGCCGGGCAGTCCGCCGTCATACGTCCAGGTGGGCGTCCGCTTGCCGGGCACGATCTCGACCTCCTCGACGCGCGCGGTCAGATCGACCTCCACCACCTCGGGCCTGGCGTCGCGATCGCGCGCCGGCCGCAGCGCCACCGCGCTGTCCCACCCCTCGGGCTGGGACGGGCGATCGGCCGCGCATCCGAGGGCGGCGGCGAGCAAAGGGCTCACGAAAAGGAAGAGAGGGCGCTCGTACGGCATGTTGTGAAGGCCGACTTTACCACGCGAACGGGGCAGGAGCCGCCCGAGAACGCTGAGCGCTCCCGGAACGGGGAACCGAGGACGAGGACGAGGACGAGGACGAGGCCAGCGCGCCGCATCCGCGCAACGTCACGCAACGCGCAACGCGCCTGTGCCGCTCGACCACGCTCGCGCTTTTCCCCTGGACAGTCGCCGAGGTAGGGCGCGATATTACGCTGCCGGCCTCTCATTGGCTTCATGGGGCACGATGGAATGGAGCACCGAATGAAGAAGCGCGCCGTGCTCGTCGGCATCAACGACTACGCAGGCAATCCGCTCGCCGGTCCCGTGAACGACGTCGCGCTGATGAGCGAGTTCCTCAGGGACCGGTGTGGCTTCAGCGTCGACACGGAGATCGTCTCTGCCACCCAGATGGCAGGTACCAAGTCGGCCATCCTGGAGAGGCTCCAGTGGCTCGTGCGCGGCGCCGAGCCGCAGGATCAGCTCCTCTTCCACTTCAGCGGCCACGGCGACCAGCTCGACGCGCCGGACGACGCCGGCGAGCTCGATCGGCTCGACGAGGTGCTCTGCGCGCTCGGCTTCGACAGGACGAACGCCACGGCGATCCGCGACGACGAGCTCACCGCGCTGTTCTCCACCCTGCCGAGGGGCGCGCACGTCGTGTGGACCTGCGACTCCTGCCACGCTGGCGGAATGCCCCCGGCGTCGGCGCGGGGAGGACCGCCGGCGGCCGAGGGCAGGACCGCTCGCGGCTGGAGCGCCGCCGCGGCGCCCGAGCCCCGGAGCGCGCCGGCGAACGATCGGCGGCGCGCGGAGCGCCGGATGCGCAGGGCGATGGGCGAGCTCCCCGTCGTCTTCATCGGCGCCTGCGCGGAGGGGCAGCGCGCGTACGAAGGCCCGCTGGGCGGCCGGGTCCACGGGGCGCTCACCTATCACCTCGTCCGGGAGCTCGAGCAGCCGGGAGGGCTGACGACCTCCCTCGCGCGGATCGTCGACAGCGCGACGCGCGCCATGAACCGCGCCGGGTACGCCCAGGAGGCCGTCCTCGTGACGCAGCGCGAGCGCGAGGCGGCTCCGCTCTTCTGGCCATGAGCGGGAGGAGCATGGCGTTCTTGCGCGCTCGTGCGAGCGAATCGCCGGGAGACGAACACTCATGACGAACCGACACAGGTGGCCGCTCGGGCTCATCATGCTCGCCGCGCTCTCTTCGTCCGGGTGCCCCGAGGACCCGGAGGTGGAGAGATATCTCATCGTCGCGCCGGCCGCGGAGCAGCCGGGCTCGCCAGCGCTGGGGACCAGCGTGCTCGTCCAGCAACGAGGGGGCGCCCACCTGCGCCTGAAGACGATCGCGGGGAAGCTCGATCTATCGACGGACGCGCCCGGCGGAGCCACGCGACAGCCGTCGTGCATCCCCGCGCCCCCGCCCGGCGAGCCGCGGTTCTTCCTCGTCATACCGGACGATGTCGAATGCGAGCTGTACGTCGATCTCCTCGGGCCTGACCGCGGCGACGACGCCCCGGCCTGCTCGGGGCCGCTGCTCGCGAGCCGGCTCCTGCAGATCACGAACGTGCGACAGAACCCCTCCGGCGACGGCGGGGGAGGCGCGGGCGGCGACGGCGGCGGCACGGGCGGCGCGGGCGGCGGAACGGGCGGCACGGGCGGCGACGGCGGCGGCACAGGAGGAGATGAACCGTGAATGGGAAGCGGGAGCGCACGCTCCTCACGTCGAATCATGACGCGCCGTGGATGCGGATCGCGCGCGTCGCGGCGGCCATCTGCGCGATCTTCCTCACGACCCGCGTCGCTCGTGCAGACGGCGCATGCAGGGACGTCAGCCAGCTGTGCAGTGGCGATGATGACAAGACGTGCGCCGAGGAGCTGAGCGGCGTATTGCTCAACATCGAAGGGGAGGTCCTCAACGAGATAGACGCTCTCCAGAAACGCGTCCCCGCCACCCCGAGCGCCAGCGTGACAGCCGCGGTGACCGTGGCAAAGACCAAGAGCGACGCGTTCCTCGCGAGCCGCAAGATCGCGTCGAGCGCTACAGGTACGGACGCCGAGAAGAAGGCGGCAGCGGTCAAAGCCATCGCCGAACACTGCGATTACGTCACGGCGAGGGACCAGGCGAACAAGGACATCTCGCAGATCCCGGCGCCGCCCGCCTCCCCCAGCGGCATCGCGGATCCGCTCCAGGCGCAGCGCCAGGAGATCCAGCAGATCTGCACGAGCTCATGCAAGGCCCCCGGCGCCTTCTGCGTCGACGCCAGATCCGGCGAGCCGCTCTGTGACGGCCTGGCGCCCGATGTCTACTCGCTCGTCGGCGCTCTATCCCCAGGAGACAAGCTGATCGTACGCGTGTTCGGCGAGGAAGCGCTCAGGGACAAGCTCAAGCTCTCGGTGACCTTCCTCCGCTCGCCGGACCGCCGCTTCGATGATCGGGCGCCGGGCGGCCGGGCTCCCGCGAGGCTCGAGCTCCTCGCGGAGCAGACCGCGGAGATCCCCGAGGACACGTCGATCACGTCGCTGAAGATCCGCTACGAGCTCGCGGGCGACGGACCCGAGAGCGCGATCGACGAGTCGTATGCCGTGCCCATCGATCAGGGGCAGTACTACCTCGAGTTCGGCGCCCTCATCCCGCTCGTGATCGATGGGTCGCGGCGCGTCGTCCAGACCACGCTCCCCGGCGCCGGCGGCGAGCGCCGCCTCTCGGTCGAGGAGGACTGGAGCGTCAACCCCTCGATCGTGCTCAACGTCTTTCCCGGGGGCCGGCGCCGCGGCGTCATCTCGTCGTTCCAGGACATGCGGCTTTCGACGACGCTGGGCGACCTGCTCGGGGTGCAGGTCGGCGTGGACCTCGACCTCGGCGAGCCCTTCGATCGCATCTTCCTCGGCGGCGTGATCGAGCCCGTGGCGGGGCTCGGCTTCAACGCCGGCCTGGCCTTCGTCCAGCAGGAGTACCTCCCCGCGGGCCACGCGGAGGACATGATCGTGCCCGTCGGAGAGTCCGTGTCGCCCGCGCGCCGGTACGCACCTCGTTTTTACTTCGGCGCCACGCTGACCCTCGACATCGTGACCACCGCGACGACCGCCACCACCAGCTTCGCGAGCGCGCTCACGCGCTGAGCCCGCTCGCGGCGTCAGACGTAACGCCCCACCGCGTCGAGCAGCGCGGCGAGATTCACCGGCTTCTTCAGGATGTCGACCGGCCCGAGCTCGGCCGCGCGCGGCGCCGCCCCCGCCGTGAGCACGACCACCGGGACATCGGCGATCGACGGGACGCGCAGCTGCTCCGCGCGGAAGGCATACCCGTCCAGCATCGGCATCATCAGATCGAGGACGATGAGCGCCGGCGCCGGCGCGTCGCGGAGCCTGGCCAGCGCCTCGGCGCCGTTCCTGGCCGTCATCACCTCGTAGCCCTCGTCCGACAGGACACCCACGAGCGCGTCGCTGACGCCCTGGTCGTCCTCGATGACGAGGATCGTCCGCGATCGCGCGGGGCCGCCCTCCGCGGCGCCGCGCCCAGGGGCGCGCGGGGCGGCGGACGGATCGCCCGGAGCCACACCGTCGTCGCCCCGCTCCGGATCGCGCGGGGCATCGTCGTTATCGCCCGAGCGCGGTCCGTTCGCGTCCATGGAGGCCCCATAAAGCTTTCCGCCACAGCGCGCAATTTGAATCGCGCCGCGGCGCACGGCGCGCGGGAGGATCGCCCGCGACGAACCGCTCACGCCCGTGCGCGCAGCGAGCTCGTCAGCGGCAGCGCGGCGCGCGCCGGCGCGTGGACGGCGGTACGGGCGCTGCATCCTCGCGGCCCCATGAACGTGGCCGTGATCTTCTATTCCCTTTTCGGCGACACGGCCGCGCTCGCCGCCGCGGTCGTCGAGGGCGCCGAGCAGGCCGGAGCGACCGTGCGGCTCCGGCAGATCGCCGGCCTCGCGGCGCCGCAGGAGCGCTGGAGGACGAGTGAGCAGATCCGTGCCACACGGGAACACCTCGCCTGCGTCCCGGTGGCGCGCCGCGACGACCTCCTCTGGGCGGACGGCATCGCCCTCGGCTCGCCTGCGCGCTATGGCACGATGAGCGCGGAGCTCCGGCGCTTCCTCGACGGAGCCAAGCAGCTCTCGGGCGATCTCGCCGGCAAGGTGGCGTCCGTGTTCTGCTCGCCCTCGCCGATCGCGGGGGCGCAGCGCGCAGCCCTCCAGTCGATGGTCGTCTCCCTCCTCAGCCATGGAGTCCTGGTCCAGCCCCCCGCCCGCGCGGCGATGGATCCCGCGGACACGACCGCCCGGCGCGGCGGCTCGCCCCGGGCGAGCTCGGGCGAGCTCGATCTCACGCTGGCGCGCGCGCTCGGCCGCCGCCTCGCGCTGACCGGACAACAGACGCGCAGGTAAGCGCGGCGCGACGGCCGCGCCGCCGGCCTGTACCGTGACCGCGCCGGCGCGGCGAGCCCTGGAGTCCCGGACAACCGCGCAGCAAATCAGCAGGAGCTCTGCTCCTCTCCTGCACATTGCAGTGAGCGCGGCCGCGAGGGGCTGTTACACCTGCGCCGATACCTCGCTACCGGTCGGAACCGATGGACCGTCAGGCGGGGCCCGAAGCCCGGGCCGCCGGCGGCCACCTCAGCCGTAGACAGGAGAGAGCTCAGCGAACCATGAGCGCACAAGCTCACCGCAAGGACTATCACCCTTCGCCGCGGCGCGGGGGCAGGATCGGGCCATCGAGGCGTTCCCCAGCGATGGCCGCAGAGCGGCGCGCCGCGCCGAGCAGCCGCTCGGCAGCCGGCGCGGATCGGCTCCGGTTCTTCCTCCGCGTGGGCGCCTATTTCAAGGAAGAGTGGGCGCGCATCGGCGCGCTCTCCCTCCTGGTCTGCGTCTCCATCGCGATCAGCCTTCTCCAGGTGTGGCCCATCGCCGTGATCGTGGATCTCATCTCGAGCGGGCCGCGCAGCGAGGACCTCGTCCACCGCCTCCTCCTCTCGCCGCTCCCGGACAGCCTGCTCGGCCGCGTCCTCGGGCTCGCGGCGATCACGCTCGTCCTCCGCGTGGCGCAGGAGTTCGTGGGCATGGGCCGCGCCCTGATCAACTTCCGCATCGGCTACGGCGGGCTCACGCGCGTGCGCTGCGACGTGTACAGGAAGCTCCAGGCGCTCCACATCGGCTATCACCGGGCGCAGCCGCAGGGGGACGCCCTCTACCGGCTCAACCAGGACGCCGCCGGGTTCCACGGGATCCTCAACGTGGCCATCGCGGTGATGGGGAGCGCGCTGACGCTCACGGTGATGATCTGCATCATGGCCTCGCGCAGCCTGCCGCTCACGCTGCTCGCGCTCGCGGTCGTGCCGCCGCTCCTGCTCACGAACCACCGGTTCGGGCGCGCGCTGCACAAGAAATGCACCGAGGCAAAGGAGGTCGAGAGCGAGCTCACGACGTCCGTGCAGCGCTCGATGGCCTCGATCGGCCTGGTCCAGGCGTTCGGCCGCGAGGCCGACGAGGAGGCGCGCTTCCACGCGACGCTGCGCAACAGCGTGAAGGCGTGGCTCAGGCTCCACCACGACGAGCTCGGCCACGTGCTCACCGTGGGCTCGATCCTCGGGCTCGGCGGCGCGCTGGTGCTCGGCTACGGCGGCTACCTCGTCGTCGAGGCGCGCGGCGGCGCGGGCGACTCCGGCATGACGCTGGGCGCGCTCACGGCGTTCCTCGGCTACCTCGGCATGCTCTACGATCCGCTCTGCAAGCTGACCGGCGCCGGCGCCGCGGTGCAGGGCGGCGTCGCGGGCGCCCAGCGCGTCTTCGAGGTGCTGGACCGCGATCAGGCGGTGGTCGACGCGCACGACGCGGCGTCGCTGCCGACCGAGCCGCGCGTGCTCTCGCTCGACGGGGTCGGGTTCGAGTACCGCCCGGGCCACCCGGTGCTGCGCGGGATCGACGCGACGATCCGGCCGGGGCAGATGGTCGCGTTCGTGGGCTCGGTCGGCTCCGGCAAGACGACGCTGCTCAGCCTGCTGCCGCGCTTCCACAACCCGACGTGCGGCGCGCTGAGGCTCGACGGCATCGACACGCGCGCGATCCGCGTGGCCGACCTGCGCCGGCACATCGCGCTCGTCCTCCAGGACAGCATCCTCCTTCCGGCCACGATCGCGGAGAACATCGCCTACGGTTGCCCGTTCGCGACCGACGCCGAGATCCGGAGGGCGGCCGAGATGGCGGGCGCGGCGGGCTTCATCGAGGCGCTGCCGGACGGCTACGGGACGCAGATCGCCGACGGCGGGCTCAACCTGTCGGCCGGCCAGCGGCAGCGCATCGCCATCGCGCGCGCGCTGCTGACGGACGCGCCCATCCTCGTGATCGACGAGCCGACCGACGGGCTCGACGCCGAGCACGAGCGGACCATCGGCGAGGCGCTCCGCGCGCTGAAGGGCCAGCGGACGATCATCCTCATGAGCCACCGCCTGAGCACGATCGTCGACTGCGATCAGATCTTCGTGCTGGAGCGCGGCCGCATCGTCGAGCACGGCGCGCACGCGGAGCTCCTGCGTCGGGACGGCGTCTACACCAAGATGGCGCGGTGGCAGCACCTGCACACCGGCCACGCCGTCGGTCCGAAGAGCGGCCCGCGCCGCGCCCTCCCGGCGCCGTCGCCCGACGCGCTCGGCGGCGACGACGGCCGATGGGCCGATGGGCTGATGGGCTGAGGGCGGAGGCGGAGCGCGGCGCGCGCCCACGCTGCGCGCCGCGCGCCCACGCTGTCGCGACGCGCGCCCCAGAGCGCGCTTTTCGGCCCGCACGCCGCCCCCGGAGCCACGGAGACGTGATAGAGCTCCGGTGGCGCGAGAGCCTCGCCTCACGCCGGATCGCCATCGATGCTGCGGGCCACGAACATCGACAGCTTGAGCCGCGGGACCTTCGACGTCCTCGTCCTCGGCGCCGGGATCAACGGCGCCGTCGCCGCCGCGGCGCTCGCCGCGAAGGGCGCAAAGGTCGCGCTGATCGACCGCGGCGACTTCGCCGGATTCACGAGCCAGGAGTCGTCGAACCTCGCCTGGGGCGGCATCAAGTACATGGAGAGCTTCGAGTTTCCGCTCGTGCGGAAGCTCTGCAAGTCGAGGAACCTCCTGCTCAGGAGCTATCCGTCGACGGTGCAGGAGATCCGGTTCTACACCGCGCACGAGCGGGGGTTCCGCCACGGCCTCTTCAAGCTCTTCCTCGGCGCCTGGCTCTACTGGATCATCGGCAGCTTCTTCACGAAGATCCCCCGCCTGCTCTCCCGCCGGGTCATGGCGCGGGAAGAGCCCATCATCAACCTGGACGGCTGCGACGGAGGATTCGAGTACTCCGACGCGTACCTCGTCGACAACGACGCGCGGTTCGTCTGGGGCTTCGTCCGCGCCGCGCTCGATCACGGCGCGCGGGCGGCCAACTACGTCGAGTCGCTCGGCGCGCGGCGCGAGGGGGACGCGTGGCTCACGCGCGCCCGCGACGTCGTGACGGGGCGGGAGCTCGCCATCCGCTCGCGCGTGCTCGTGAACGCCTGCGGGCCGTTCGTGGACGCGCACAACGCGCTCACCGGCCAGCGGACGAGCCACAGGCACATCTTCTCGAAGGGCATCCACCTCATCGTGGATCGGCTCACCCCGAGCCGCCGGGTGCTGACGTTCTTCGCCGACGACGGCCGGCTGTTCTTCGTGATCCCGATGGGCCCGAGGACGTGCATCGGCACGACCGACACCCGCGTCGAGAGCCCTCATGCCGAGGTGACGCCCGAGGATCGGCGCTTCGTGCTGTCGAACATCAACAAGCGCCTCGACCTGCCGCGGCCGCTCACCGAGGCGGACGTCATCGCCGAGCGCTGCGGGGTGCGCCCGCTCGCGGTCGCGAACGGCGGCGGCGGCGAGGACTGGCTGCAGCTCTCGCGCAAGCACGCCATCGAGGTGGATCGCGCGCAGGCCCACGTGAGCATCTTCGGCGGCAAGCTCACCGACTGCATCAACGTGGGCGAGGAGATCTGCGCCGCCGTGGAGGAGCTCGGCGTCGCGCTGCCCCGCCCGGCGCAGCGCTGGTACGGCGAGCCGGCCGAGGAGGTTCGCCGCGACTTCTTCGAGAGGGCGCGCCTCCTCGAGCTCGACGCGCTGACGCCGCCGCGCGCCGCGGAGAAGCTCAGCGCGCGGCTGTGGCGCCGGTACGGCGCGGCGGCGCGCGAGCTGCTCGAGGAGATCCGGCGCGACCCGACCATGGCCGAGGCGCCGATCGAGGGCGCAGAGGACGTGCGGTGCGAGATCGCGCACGCCGCGCGGCACGAGATGATCGTGAAGCTCGAGGACTTCCTGCGGCGGCGCACGAAGATCTCGCTCCTCATCCGCCCGGGCGAGCTCGCGAGCTCGCCCGGGCTCCTGGAGGCGTGCCGGATCCTCTTCGGGGACGACGCCGATCGGCGGCTCTCCGAGTACATCCAGGAGCAGCACGGCGCCCGCGAGCGCGCGGAGGGGGAGGCGCCCCTCGCGGCGCAGCCGGTCAGGTAGCCGCGCCCCGCGCGGACCGCGCGGACCGCGCTCCACGGCGCGGCGATTCCTCCGTTGAACAAGGCCCCACCGGGCCGCGCTCCTCCGGCGAGCGTGGCAGTTCGAGCGCCGGGCTCCCTCCCGGCGACGGAGCGCGCGGGCGTACGCACCCTCTGCACGCCCGATCCCACGCGCGGTGCGTGACAAGGTGAAGTGTTATGCCATTCCGTGCCTCATCGCTCCACATGTAGGTCGGCGAGGCACGATGTGCTGCGGCGATCCGGATCGCCAGCGCCAGATTCCACCGCGCAGGGAGGCCCCGAGACGCGGCGCGGCGCGCCACACATGCGCAAGCGAGGAGAGGGCGGCGCGCGCGGGCGACAGGCGCGCGACAATCAGTCCTGAGACGGCAGCACACGTCGCGCGCGCCCCGTGTGCCGCGCGTGAGCGGCGACGCCGGCCGGGATCACTGCGGCGCTAGTTTTGCGCGGCAGCGGCCGCGAGTGTGTTGTTCGCCTCGCCAAGGCCCGCCTTTCGCCAAGCTCGTTCGGTTCATTCGATCGCGCGCTTCTCGACGCTTGACACGGTCGACTCCTCTGGGGCGCTTGACAAGGAGGGTTGACCGTCGGTTACGCTGTCCTCTTACGGTGGCCAGGAGGGGATGAAGCGGGTGGAAAGGAGTCGCAGGCGTTCCAGATGGGTACCGCGAGCAGCGGTCGAGCGGGCCTTGGGGCACCTCGCGTCCCCAGCGCGGATCGCGCACCGCTTGAGTTCGTCTTGTGCGCGGCCAAACGACCCTCTGGCGGCGCCGGCGCGCCCGGGGACATCTCGCCGCATCGCCGAGCTCCGCGCCGCTTGCGCTCGGCTCGCCGAAGCCTGGCGCCGCCCGCGCCGGGCCGTCCAGCCCCGGCGCGCGCCGGCGGCGTTGCTCGCCGCGGCGCTGCTCCTCGGGAGCTGTCTCCTGCTGCTCAGTTCGCCGCTCACGGCCGGCCCCGAGGCCACGCTCTATGTCTATGCCGTCACGCCGCTTCGCGCTCGGGCGCTCGAGCAGAAGATCGAGGAGGCGATGCCCGGCGTCGACGTGACGGTGTTCGGCAAGCTGAGCGATTTCAAGACGGCGCTCGAGGTCAGCCCGCCCAACGCGGCGCTGTCGCCCAGGCCGGTCCTGACCTCGCTCAACCGGGGCGTCGACCTCCAGGGTCTGAGGGCGGGGAGCGACGCAGAGCAATACCTCCTGGTCTCGACGAAATTGCTGGCCAGGGACATGCTCTCCTCCTTCCGGTACGGGATGGTCGACCTGGTCGAGCGGAAGTCGCTCCCGAGGTTCGTCGCCGGCCTGCTCGGCGTGAACGACGCGCCGGAGGTCCAGCGCGTCACGAAGATCGAAGATCTGCTGCAGCTGCTCCAGTTTCAAACGGCCGACGCGGTGCTCCTGCCGGAGCGGTTCCGCGCCGATTTCGAGTCCAAGAGCAAGATGAGCTTCACGATCCTGAGTCTCTCGACCGCCAAGGTCGGGCTTGTGGCGGTGACGTTCCTGAGCGAGCGTCAATCGATCGAGGGCGCGATCCGGAGGCTCCCGAAGCACGTGCTGGCGGACCTGGGGGTGGACGAATGGCGATGAGATCGACGCGTCCGCGCGGTCCGCGCTCGCTCTGGCGAGCCTCCGCCCTGCTCGGGTTCCTCCTGCCCCTGAGCTGCTCGCCGGGCCCGGCCCCCCAGGCCGCCAGAGATCCGGCCCCGCTGTCCGAGGCGCCGCCTCCGGACGGCAGGCCCGTCATCTCCATCATCGCTCCCGCGGACTCGCAGCTCGAGGACATGCTGAAGTCGCTCCGCGTCGAGCTCTCCGACGAATACCGTGTCACCATTTCCCCGCTGCGCGTCGAGGAGTCGAGCCCCGAGGCCGTGGGGCGGATCGTGGCGAGGGATCGCCCGCGCGCGGTGGTGCTGGTCAACAATTCGACCGTGCTCCTCTATCGCAGCTGGGTGCGCACCACGCCGACACCGCCGGTCGCGCTGATCCTGATGGCGTCCTTCGCCGAGGAGCTCCAGCGCACCGTCCCGAACTCGGTGGCGATCTCGTACGAGGTCCCGGCGGTCACGGCCATGGTGGGGCTGCGCACGCTGGGCCTCGACGTCCGCCAGGTCGGCGTCGTGTACCGCCAGGGCTTCGCCAGCCACATCGCCCGGCAAGAGACCCTCATGCAGGTGGAGAAGCTGACGTTCGTGAAGCAAGAGCTCTCGAACAAGCCGCGCGTCCAGGACCTCCGCGCCGCCCTGGTGCGGCTCCAGCGCGCCGAGGTTGACGCGATCTGGCTGCCGAACGACAATGGCCTGCTGAGCCCGACGTTCCTCACCGACGTCTGGCTGCCGTACGTGGATCGGCTCGGCGCGCCGGTGGTCGTGGCCGTGCGCTCGCTCGTGAACGAGCACGCGGAGTTCGGGACGTTCGCGGCCATCCCCGATACGCAGGCGCTCACGCTTCAGGCGGCGGATCTCCTCTACGAGCTCGGGGACGCGGACTGGAAGCTCCGGGCGTCGGACGTGCGCCTGCCCATCTCCGTGAAGCGCCTGGTCGACGTGCGGCTCGCGCGGCGCTTCGGCCTCGATTCCAGCCAGTTCGGAAAGGTTGACTTTCTCGTCGGTCGATAACCGCAGTTCGAGGGGGGGGACTGGAGACGCCATGCCGTTGCCTTTTCAAATGCATACAGGTCCCCGAAGCTGCGGGTCGGCTCGCGCCCTCCAAGATCGTTGCTGGAGCCCTTCGGCCTCGCCGCGGCGGGGGTGTCGCGTGGTGGAGCGGCAGCCCTGGAGGATGCGCTCATGATCCGGGTGCTCGTGATCGACGACGACGAGATCGCCCGCGAGGCGATGTGCAACGTCCTCGTCAGGGCTGGCTTCGTCGTCTCCGAGCTCGCCACGCCCATCGGCGCGACGTCGGTCATCAAGCGGGACGGCATCACCGTGGTCGCGCTCGACATCAACATGCCGACCATCAACGGCGACAAGCTGGCCAAGCTGCTCCGCGAGAACGCGCACCTCTCGAACCTCGGGATCGTCCTCGTCTCCGGCTGCGACGTCGAGCAGCTCAGCGCGATCGGCGAGAAGGTCGGCGCCGACGGCATCGTCTCGAAATCCAAGCTGCACGTCGCCCTGGCGCCCGCGATCGAGCGCGCGGTGGCCGCGCGCGCCGCGAAGGCCGGCGCGACCTCGTCGGTGACGACCCTCTCCGCGCCCCCGCCGGCCTCGTCGCGGCGTCCACGCTGAGTCATGCCCACCCCGAACGCCCACGGCTCGCTCCGTAACAAGCTGCTGCGCCTGATCCTGGGCGCGCTCCTGCTCCTCGGCGGCGCCACGCTCCTGTCGAGCGGCGCCCTCATCTACTCCACGGATCGCGAGGTCCAGGCGACGCGCGAGCAGGAGCTCCTCGGCAGCCTCGAGGAGAAGGCGCGCCTGCTCGGCTTCAACCAGTCGCTGGCGCTGCGCAGCCTGGTGGCGGACAACCTCTTCGGGGACGTCAAGGCGCTCATCTACCAGACGGTCTCGGAGAACAGCGACATCGCGTATGGCCTGTTCGTCGACTCGGAGAACCGGGTCTGGGCGGCGAGCGGGCTCGGCCCCGCGAGCGTCGCGAAGGACGCGCCGGCCCTCACGGTGAAGGACCTTCAGGCGCTCGGCATCAGCGCGGTGCACCAGCCCCGGCCGGCGCTGAAGCGGCGGGCGAACCCCATGGGCGGGGTGGACGTCCTCGAGGTCTCGGCCCCGGTCGTCTCCGAGGGGACCCAGGCCGGGACCGTGATCTACGGCATCAGCACGAAGAGCGTCGCCGAGCGGATGGCCCACGCCCGCGAGCTCGCCGCGAGCCGGCTCGCGACCACGCTCGGCCTGATCGTGGCGCTGATCATCGGCTGCGTCGCGGCGAGCTATTTCCTCGTCAAGCGCGTCGCGGTCCACATCACGGAGCCGCTGCTCGCGCTGCGCTCGGCCGCGGGGGCCATCGCCACCGGGCTCCGCTCGAACGCGCCGCTCACCGAGTCGACCGGCACGGCGCGGAAGAGCTGGGAGCGCGTGCAGATCTCGAGCGGCGACGAGCTCGAGCTGCTCGGCGCCGCGTTCAACAGCATGGTCGAGGCCAACGAGCAGGCCTTCGAGGAGCTGCGCGTCAAGACCGAGCAGGCCCTCGAGGCGTCGCGGCTGAAGAGCGAGTTCCTCGCCAACATGAGCCACGAGATCCGGACGCCGATGAACGGGATCCTCGGGGTCATCCGGCTCATGCAGAGCCAGGCGCTCGACGGCAAGATGCGGCGTTACGTGGAGACCGTCGACGCCTCGGCGAACACGCTGATGGCGATCATCAACGACGTCCTCGACTTCTCGAAGCTCGAGGCCGGCAAGTACATAGCGCAGCACGTGTCCTACGACCTGCGCCTCGTCGTGCAGGAGGTCGCGGAGCTGATGGCGAGCCAGGCGCACGAGAAGGGCCTCGAGCTCGTGTACCGCGTGGAGCGCCGCGTCCCCACCGGCGTCGTGGGCGACCCCGACCGGTTCCGCCAGGTGCTCACGAACCTGGTCGGCAACGCGATCAAGTTCACCGAGCGCGGAGAGGTGCTGATCGACGCGATCACGGCGCAGCAGGACAAGGGCTCCGCGCTGGTGAAGGTCGCCGTCGTCGACACGGGCCCCGGCATCGCCGCCGACGACCAGAAGAAGCTCTTCTCCGCCTTCACGCAGGTGGACGGCTCGCTGGTCCGCAAGCACGGCGGCACCGGCCTGGGCCTCGCGATCAGCAAGCACCTGGCGGAGGCGATGGGCGGCGAGATCGGCGTCGACAGCACGCCGGGTCAGGGCAGCCGGTTCTGGTTCACGATCAAGGTCGGCGTCACGGCCGGGGCCGAGCAGATCCGGTCGGCCGAGTGGGCGAGCGGGCGCCGCGCGCTCGTGGTGGAGATCAGCAAGAGCTGGCGCGACGTCGTCGTGGAGCACCTCGTGGCCTGGGGCTTCGACGCCGAGGCCATGGCCTCCGGGAGAGACGCGATCAACCGGCTGGAGCTCGGGCTGCTCGAGCAGCGGCCGTTCAGCGCCGCGGTCGTCGGCGCCCAGATGGACGACCTCGGCCTCGAGCAGTTCGTCCGGACCGTCCAGTCGGTGCCGGGGCTCCACCGTTTGCCGATCGTGGCGCTCTACCACATGGGCTCGAGCGTGGCGCTGAGCGGGCTGGAGTCCAGCGTCGTCACGCAGCTCCCCAAGCCGCTGCGCGTGTCCGAGCTCTACAACACGCTGCAGAGCGCGCTGACGGGCGCCGCGGCCGCGCCCGTCAGCAAGCCCGGCGTGGAGCCGGGCCGGATCGCGAGCAAGCTCCCCGTCTTGGTCGTCGACGACAACGAGATCAACCGTTACGTGGCGATGGAGCAGGTGGAGCAGCTGGGCCTGCGCGTCGAGACCGCCAGCAACGGCCTGGAAGCGCTCGAGTGCGTCAAGCAAAAGCAGTACGTCGCCGTCCTCATGGACTGCCAGATGCCGGTCATGGACGGATACACCGCCACCCAGAAGATCCGCGAGTGGGAGAGCGGGATCGGTCGCCACACGGTGATCATCGCGCTGACCGCGCACGCCCTGGTCGGCGAGCGGGATCGGGTGCTCGCCGCCGGGATGGACGACTACCTGGCCAAGCCGGTGCGACCTCAGTCGCTGCAGAAGACCTTGTGGCGGCACGTGGTGCTGAATCGGGACGAGCCGGAGCCGGGCCCGCTGCTCCCGGACGCCGACAGGCCGTCGCCGGTCCTGCCCGTGCTCGACCCCGAGGTCCCGCGGTCGCGGAAGCTGATCGAGCTCGTCCTCAAGAACGTGCCGGGGCAGCTCGACAGCCTGGAGTCGGCCTTCAAGGAGGCCATGACCAAAGAGGTGATGGCGAGCGCGCACAAGCTGAAAGGCAGCATGCTGTCGATCGGCGCGGCGCGCGTCGCCGAGCTGGCGGAGAAGGTTCAGCTCGCCGCCCGCGAGGGCGACCTGCCGCGAAAGGGCGACCTCTCGCGGCTACGGCAGGAGTTCGATGCCGTCAGCGTCGCCCTGAGGCAGGAGCTCGCCGCCACCGCCAAAGCGAGCTGACGATTGGCCCGATTCCACCATGGCCGAAGGCTCAAAACGAAGCGTAACCGCATGACCTTTGCCTCGCTCGATACCAAGTGGATTGTTGCCCTGGCGATCGCCGCGATGCCAGGCGCCGCGTGGGCTCAGCCGACGGCCGCGACAGCACCGGGAGAGCCGAGGTCCGCGGGGGAAGCGCAGCGCAATGACGCGCTCGAGGGCGTCGACCTCTTGCGGCTGCTCGACGTCGAGGTGTCCACCGCCACCAAGACGCTGGAGACCCTCGACGACGCGCCTGCCCTCGTGACGGCGATCACCGCCGAGGAGATCCGGCGCTGGGGGTACAAGAGCGTCGGCGAGGCGCTCCAGCACGTCATCGGCTTTTACCTGGTGGACGACCACATCCTGCCGAACGCCGGCGTGCAGGGGATGACGGGCGGGCTCGGGGCCGAGAGCGGCGGGATCAAGGTGATGATCGACGGTCGTTCGGTGGCGTTCCGGACCACCAGCGGCAACTGGCTCGGCACGGAGCTGATCCCGCTGTCGGCCATCAAGCAGATCGAGGTCGTGCGCGGCCCGGCGTCGGCGCTCTACGGCGCGGACGCGTTCCTCGGCGTCGTCAACATCATCACCCTGTCGCCGGAGGACATCCCCTTCGTCGACGGGACGGTGCACGCCGGCGTGACGAAGGATCACCCGAGCGGCCGCCTCGACGTGGTGGGAGGGTGGAGCAGCGGCCGCTTCGACATGATGATCTCGGCCGCGGGTGAGCTCGACGACCGGAGCGGCCTGGAGATGCCTCGCCAGTCCCCGGCCCCCCGCGTCCCGATGTACAACGCCGGGCGCATCGACGCCCAGAACCTCGAGCGCCTCTCCGGGGTGATCGGCTCGCGCATCGCGTTCCGCGATCCGAGCCGCGGCCACCACCTCGCGCTCAGCGCGTACTGGTCCGGCTTCCGGCGCGGCGGCGATTTCGCGCAATGGGCGCAGCTCACCGGCGGAACGGACGCCTTCGGGCGCGAGGCCGGCACCGTGATCAGCCTGCAACAGCGCCGTGTGGCGCTCGACGGGCTCTTCCAGCTGAACCGAGAGCTCGCGTTCGCGGTGCAGGGCATGTACTTCCAGGGCGGCGTCCTGCCGGGGGATCGCGTGGACGTCGCCGGCGGCTGGTACTATATCGAGCGGCGCATGGCCTACCGTGGCGTCGACGCCAACGTCGAGCTCCGGTGGGTTCCGTGGGACCGGTTCAACGTGATCTTGAACCTCGAGTCCATCTACGACAAAGAGGATCTGCCGTCCTTCCGCCGGGTCAGCAAGCTCACGGGCGAGGCGTTCGGTTCGCCGGAGCGGGAGCGGCTCTCGGCCGAGCTGGTCGACGTCGGGGCGCTGCTCAGCGCCAACCTCAAGGTGCTGGATCCCTGGCTGAAGCTGACCGGCGGCTTCCGCTACGATCGCCACAGCAAATACGGCAATCAGATGACCGGCCGCTTCGGGGCGACGTCGCACCTCGGGAAGACGGTCGTGGCGAAGCTCTTGTACGGCAGCGCCTTCAAGGCGCCGTCCCCGTACCTGCTCTATGCCGAGCCCCTCGTCCCGGGCGACGTGATCGGGAACGTGGATCTCAGGCCTCAGCGCATCCACACCGTGGACGCCGAGGTGACGTGGCGGCCGGCCGCCTGGGCCTCGGCGAGCACGAGCGTGTCCTACAGCCGGCTGAGCGACAAGGCAGAGTTCGTCCCGCGGGGCATCAACCAGACGGCCGAGAACCTCGCCAACCAGACGTCCGTCTTCTGGGCGACGCGCGCCGAGCTGCGGCGCGGCGACGCCCTCGGCGGCTACGCCTCGTTCGAGACGGTCCACTCGACGCGGGAATCCGGCCAGGTGGGCTATCAGGCCGAGCTGGTCGGTCCGGCGATGGTCGCTTACCCGAGCTGGGTCGCCCGGGTCGGCGCCTACGTGAAGCTGCCGTCGCCGAGCTCCGTTCCGCTGGAGCTCTCGACGCAGGGGATCGTCGCCGGCCCCCGTCGCGCCGCGGACGCGAGCATCCTGGAGAACGGCCGCAGCTTCGACCTGCCGCCGTATTTCATGTGGAACGCCAGCCTGGTGGCGCGCAACCTGTGGCTGATTCCGGGTCACGAGACGACCGTGGCGCTCCGCGCCAAGAACCTCCTCGGCGCCACCGGTCCGGACCCCGGGTTCTCGGGCTTCGAGTACCCGCTCTCGCCGCGCGAGGTCTTCCTCGAGCTACGGCACCGCTACTGAGTCGCGCCGATCGAGTCGAGGAAGCGGTTGTACTCGTCGACCTTGGTCGACAGCACCACGTCCAGGCCGACGTCGAGCCGGCTCTCGTCGAACATCTGCGGGGCGAGGGCCTCCTTGGTCGCTTCGAGGCCGATGGTCCCGATGCCGTAGAGGATGTAGGGCACGAGGTACCCCGCGTAGTACTGCCGCTGGGTGTGCGTCGCCCTGATGAGCCCCTGACGCATGTACTCGACGGTCTTCAGATCGTAGTCGAAGGTGACGACCGGGAGGTCCGTCCGGCCCGCGGCCTCCGCCGCCATCGCGCACCGGTACGAGATGTCGTGCAGGCCGAGCAACCCCACGACGGGCGGGTCAGCGGTCTCGATCAACGCCCTCATCGCGTCGACGTCGTCGACCTCCCCGTTCGGGCCCCAGGTGGTTTGACGCACCACGACCGTGTAATCGGCCTTCTCGAGGACGCCCCGGGCCCCCTGCATTCGGTTCAATCCGTCGACCCAGAACGGGTCGACGTTGCCGTGGATCACCACCGTCCCCAGCGTCGGGGGCAGCAGCCCGAGCAGGGTGTTTCCTGCCGTGACGCCGGCCGCCTCGCTGATGGTTCCTACATAGATGGCACGCTTCGAGCCCTTGGCGTCGGTGTCGAGCGTCACCACAGGGACCCCCTCGGCGACGGCCGCATCGATGCCGGCCGCGATGGCGTCGCCGAAGGGCGAGACGCCGATCCCTTCGGCGCCGTCCGTCACCGCCTGTCCGATCTGCTCATTCTGGGCCTCCGCCCTCTGCTGCTGATCGCCCCCCGTTCCGCTGGGCCCGACCACGTTCCCCGTGACCCCGAGCTCGCCCATGGCTCGGTTCGCCCCCGTGGTGATCGGCGTGAAGAACCCGCCGAGGGACTTCAGCAGGATCGCCATCTGCATCGGCTCGATGGCCCCCTCGTTGATCTTGTCGACGAGCGCGTCGAGCGTCGTCTCGATCTCCGTCGCGGTGAACTCGCTCTTCGGCGTCGGCGCGCGCAGGATGATGGGCGAGGCTTGCTCGCCCTCGCCGGTGGTGTCGCCCGATCCACATGCCGCCGTCATCAGCGCGAGCCCGAAGGCCGCCCCCCAGCATCGTCCAATCCTGTTCATGAGCCCCCCTTTGAGGTCCGTGGTTCATCCGGTCGTGCGCGGTATCCTTACGTGAAGCACTGATCTCGCAGCGAGTTAGTCACCCGGGGAAGCAGCTGACGGGGACGGGGGCGAGATCGACGAAGGCGTCGCCCTCCACGGTCCACAGCTGCATGAAGTGATGCCTGTTCGCCCCGTATTTATCGAATTCGTACTCGGCGGCTGCGCCGACGTAGCGGAGCGGGATGCCCGCGCGGAGCTTGGCCATCGCCGCCGGGAGGTCGCGCCACGAGGCCGCCTCGTGGGCCGGGTCGTTGAGCTCGCGGATGATCTCGTGCAGCTCGTGCCCCGAGGTCGGGACCTCCCCGGTCTTCGCCTGGGCGTACACGAGGCCCATCGCGAGGAGCACGACCCCGTCGTAATAGAAGTGCGCCGCGGGCAGCGGCGCGTCGCCGTCCCACCCGCTGGAGAAGTGCTCGAGGAAGGCGGCGGCGTTCCCGGTCGCGCAGTCCACCGCCCGCTCGCCCTCGGCCGTCGTCGTCGTGCGGCACTCGCTCCGCAGGCTGAGCGACGGCGACACCCCGAGGTGTCCGTCGAGAGAGCCTGTCGGGATGTTGGCGAGGAGCACCTCGGTGCGCAGCGCGGGGCCGAGGAACCAATTGCCCGGGCGCCCGGAGACGGTCCATTCGGTCACGATGGTCGAGCCGGTGCGGGGATACGCGGCGAGGAGCGTCCGGCCGGCCTTGGCGTCGAAGGCGGACTCGATCTTGCTCGCATACGTCTGCTGGCCGGACCGGAACGTCACCGAGGGGAGGATCCTCCCCCCGAGCGCCGCGAAGTGGGTCGTGAACTCGCTGCTGACGCTGGTGTTGTAGTCGTCCCCCGCGGCAAGGCTGTTCACGGTAGGGATGCCGTCGTCGAAGGCGATGCGCGCCAGCGTGCAGCCGACGTCGAACGAGGAAGGGGCGAGCCGCATCCAGCCCCCCATCGCCTCGCTGCGCGCGATGGGGGGCGCGGCATAGCCCGGCAGCATGTGAAACGCGTCGGCCAACTTCACTTCCTGCACGCTCTTGCTGGCGAGCGCGTTCTCTTCTGGCCCGATCAGGTAATGGACCTCATCCGTGTAGAGCAGATGGAGCAGCTGGTCGAACCCGCGCTCCACGCTGGAGTGGCTGTCCCGGCTCCGGAGGTGGAACGGCCGCCCGTCGAGCCCCCCCGCGGCGTTCAGATCCTGGACCGCGAGCAACATCGCCTGCTCGAGGTTGCGGCCGATGGCCGACTCGCTGCCGGAGAAGGGCAGGAGTGTTCCGAGGACGATCGCCCCCTCGGGCCGGCCGGGCTCCTCCGGCGCGCACGAGGCCGAGAGCAGGGACGCGACTCCAGCCAAGAGCCCGATCTCCATCCAGCGCACGCTTCGCCGGAGAGGCGTGAGGCACACGCCGGCTCGGCTGAGGCGATACGGCATGGCAAGCATCCGAAGGAACATTCTTCCCCCGCGGGATACGCCATCACATCGAGCTCCGTTCTGTCAAGGGCACATGAGCATAAGCGACGAGTCCTGGAACGACGACTCAAGCGCTGATGCGATACAGAACACACACCGACCAATACCGTTGCTCACCCGCCGCGATCTTTGTCCGTCGAGCGCGGTGCTCAGGCCGAGAGGTGAGCGCATGCGCGCGGACGGACGAACCCCTCTGCGCCGCATCGAGGGGCGCGCGGCGCCGAGCAAGCAAGGTGAGCGTCAGAAACGGATGCGATCCGCCGGCACGCCGGCCGGGCCCGCCCGGCTCACCGCGCCGGCGCGCCGCAGATGCGGTGGACCAGCTCGAGCAGGGGCTCGATCTGGAGCGGCTTCTTCAGGAGCCCCGCGGCGCAGAGCCGCGACGCCTCCTGCTCGGCCCTCACGTCGGCGGACACGATGACCACCGGGACCGACGAGAGCGCAGGATCGCGCTGGAGCTCGGCGCGGAGCTGCCATCCATCCATGATCGGCATCATCAGATCGAGCAGGATCAGCGCGGGTGGCCCGTCCTTGCGCAGCAGCGCGAGCGCCTCGGCGCCGTCCGCGGCCTCCTCGACCTCATAGCCCTCGAACGCGAGGAGCTGCGACAGGATGCTCCTGATGTCCAGATCGTCCTCGACGACCAGGATGCGGCCCGTTTTCTCGATCATCCTCGAACCTCACCACCGGACCGCGCCGCGCGGCGCGCTCCCCTCCCGCTGCTCCGCCGGGCAGCCCAGCTGCGGCCCTGACCGATCGAGCGTTCATGGGGCCCGTGAGGCACCTTGAGCGCGCGCAACCGCCGCCGCAAGCGGCCAGTTCCACGAAGCGGCGCGCAGCCCGCACGAGCGCGCCCGGCGCGCGGCCCGCCCCCCTGTCCGTCGGCGCCTCTCCGTCGAGGACGGCGCGCCACGCCTACTGCGCGGCCTCCTCGGGGACCTCGTCGGCGTCGCCCGGCGCGCCGTCGCGATCCTCGCCGGCGCCCGCGCGCCACGCGGGCAGGAGCACGCGGAAGCACGCGCCCTTGCCGACCTCGCTCTCCACCGCGATCTCGCCCCGGAAGCTCGTCACGATGCCGTGGCAGATCGCGAGGCCGAGCCCCGTCCCCTCCCCGATCGGCTTCGTCGTGAAGAACGGGTCGAAGATGCGGCTCCGGTGCTCGGGCGCGATCCCCGGCCCGGTGTCGCGCACCTCGATGCGCACGCGGCCGGGCGGCGCGGGCGCGGCGGTGATCCGGATCTCGTTCTCCGCCTCCTTCCCGTCCGGCAGCGCCTGGGCGGCGTTCACGAGCAGGTTCAGGATGACCTGGCCGAGCTGCGCCTCGTTCGCGTGGACGGGCGGCACCGCGCCGAGCTCCACGACGAGCCGCGCCTTGCTCCGGATCTGCTGCTGCGCCATCCGCAGCACGAGCTGGATCACGCGATCGACCTCGACCGGGCCGAGCTCGCCGTCGTCGGCGCGCGAGAACGTCTTCAGGCCGCTCACGATGTGCCGGACGCGCGCGCCGCCCTCCGCGGCCTCGTCGAGCGCCGACAGGAGCGCGTCGATGCGCGCGGCGGCGCCCTTCTGGCGGAGCTCCTTGCGCGCGAAATCCACGTTCGCGACCATGTACGCGAGGGGGTTGTTGATCTCGTGCGCCACCCCGGCCGCGAGCGTGCCGAGCGATGCCATGCGATCCGCGAGCAGGAGCCGCGCCTCCAGCTGCCGGCGCTCGGTGACGTCGGACACGGCCCCGAGCATCCGGTACGCCCTGCCGCACGCGTCGCGCATGACGATGCCCCGGTCGTGGACGTCGGCGTAGCTGCCGTCCGCGAGCACGCACCGGTACCAGAGCTCGAACGTGCTCTCGCTCCCCTCCATCGCGCGCCTGAGCCCGTTCATCACGCGGTCGCGATCGTCCGGGTGGACGCGCTCGAACCACCACACCGCGTCCTCCTCGATGTCGCCGCCGCCCGTGCCGTAGAAGCTCCGCATGCGCTCGCTCCCGGTGACGCGCCCCGACGAGAGGTCCCAGTCCCAGAAGGCGTCGCTCGTGGCGCGCACGACGAGCCGCATGCGCTCCTCGCTCGCGCGGAGCGCGTCCTCGGCGGCCCGGCGCGCCGTCATGTCGACGATGAAGCAGACGCCGCGATCGCGGGACCCCTCGACCAGCGCGGGGGCGATGAGCACGGGCAGGCGCCGCCCGTCGCGGGCGAGGAACTCCTTCTCGAACGGCGGGCAGATCCCGTGCTTCAGGACCTCCGAGAGCGCGCGCTGGTCCTGGTCGCGGAGCTCGGGCGGCGTGATCGCCACCCAGTTCAGGCGGCCCGCCTCGACGTCCTCGCGCGCATAGCCGATCATGCCGAGGAACGCGTCGTTCGCGTCGAGGATGCCCCCCGCCGCGTCCCACACGAACAGGCCGATCACCTCCGTGGACGCGTCACGGAAGGAGCGCGCGGCGCGCTCGAGCAGCGCGCGCTCCGCCGGCGCCCGGTCGGCCACGTGCGCCGAAGGCCGCCGCGTCCACCACACCGCCGCGTCGAGCTGGATCGCGATCGACGGCTCGCTCGCCTCCGCCACGACCGTCGCGCCCGCCTCGAGCAGCGCCGTGGCCGCGCCGGCGCTCCCGGTGACGGCGACCACGGCCACGCGATCGCCGCCCGGCGCAGCGCGCAGCCTCCGGCAGAGCGCGAGCGCCTCGCGGGGCGGCCCCTCCGCCCCGATCACGGCCACGTCGAACGGCTGGGTCGCCAGCAGATCCAGGCCCGCCTCGATGTCCCGGGCCAGGGCCGCGACGTAGCCGCGGGCCGCCGCGAGCGCCTGCGCCGCGCCCGCGGAGCCGCCTGGGAAGATCAAGACCCTGGGCTGCCGTGCTCCCGCCACCCGCGCAACATCCCGCGCGCGGCGCGCAGACGCAATACCGGCGCAGCGCGCTCCTGCTCTCCTCTATGCCCCCCTCCTCCCTTTCCTCCCCCCTCCTTCCTTTCCTCCCCCCTCCTCCTCCTGCTCCCCCCACCGCCGCGGCTTCCCCTCCCCTACCTCGCTCTCCTCCGCCGCCTCACGCCCCTCCCCGCTTCACCCGACGCCGGTCTTCCGGTCGTCGAACCATTGCCAGGCGTTGGCGAACCCCGCGCGCTGCGACGACTTCTTGTAGCAGAGGAAATAGAGCCTCCCGTCCTGAACACCGCACTCCGTGCGGTCTTTCCAGCAGGCGAGGAGATCCGGGTCCACGGCCGGATTGCTCGCGAACGTCGTCCCCTCCTCGAGATCGGGCATGTCGCCGGGGCAGCCCACCGGGCCGGAGGCCATCGGGACGCCCACCGTGTTCGACTCGATGCCCGTGTTGAAGATCGCCTCGGCCACCCGGCGCGCGGCGGCGGCGCGGTCCTTGCCGCAGAGAGCGAGGATATCGAGGCTCGCGCGGTCGACCTGGACGAGCACGAAATTGCGCCCCTCGGTGACGGTGAGCCCGAGCCCGCCCGCGGTGTACTCGTGACGGAGCAGATCGGGCGTGTCGTCCGTGGCGGCGTGGATCGCGTGGCGCGCCCCCACCGCCTCGTTGTGAGGGTTGAGCTCGCTCCTGAAGATGGAGTCGCACCAGTAGAGCGAGTCGGCGCGCGCCTGGGCCGGCACGTCGTCGAACCGCGCGACCGGCGTGAAGCCGCCCGGCGGCACGCGCGCCACGGCCGAGAGCCACGCCGCGACCTTCGCGTCCACCTCCTGCGTGAGACATTCCTGCGCGTTCATCGAAGACCTCCGGATTATCGGTATCTCGCCACGATCTTCTCGACGCGGAACCCCTCGTTCGGCGCCGAGCTGAACCAGATGAGCCCCCAGAAGACGCCCAGGACCGGCTCCACGCGGTCGAACACCCCGGCGCCGCCCGCGTAGTACCGCGTCACGCCGCCGTGCGCGAACTCGAGAACCGCCTCGTACCGGTTGAGCCCAGGGCTGAACGTCCCGTCGGGGAGGCGCGTATGGGAGGCGGGGTACGTCTTCCCCTCCTCGACCGGGCCGTCGATGAGCGCCGCGCGCCACACGCGGCCCCCCACGACCTGCGTCGTGTCGAGCCCCGCCCACGGCCGCTCCTCCAGATCGGCCGACAGCGTCTTGCGCCCGCCGCCCACGTTGGGATCGCCCCAGACCACGAGGATCCGGGTCCGCCCGGGAATCCCGAGCTGGCGCAGGATGCCGCGGAGGAGGCGGACGATCGCCTGACACTCGCCCGTCTCCTCCACGTAATCGGTCATCGCCCAGGCCCCGCCCTGGTCGTTCAGGTACGTCGGGTGGTGGTACTCCCGCGGCACCTTGGGGCTCGGCACGAGCGTGTACGTCGGGAATCGGGCCATGATCGACGCGACGATCTCGTGAGGATCGAGGGTGTTGAGCGGCGCGACCCAGGAGACCGACCTGTCCATCCGCTTCAGGGTCACCCCGTCTTCCTCCCAGACATCCTGCCTGTCGGTCAGGGGTCTGCCCATCGTGACATAAACGACGTTCGAGGTCCGGCCGGGCGACAGCGTGGCTCCTCTGCCGGCCGACCAGCTCACGTTGAGGTCGAGCTTCTGGATCCTCCTCTCGAGCTTCCGCGCGGACGTGAGCTCGACGGGCGCGCCGAAGGCGGCGGGGCCGCCGCTCTCGAAGGTGAGCCCCGCCGGCCCGACGCCGCGGATCTCGAGCGGCGCCGCGGTCGCGCCGCCGCTCGACGAGAGCCCGAGCCGGATGACGACGCTCCGGCCCATCGAGATCGACACCGGGACGGACCGCTCCGGCGTCCACTCGGGCTGGGGGCACGGCTCCCCTGCGTTCCTCCAGCCGATCCCTCCCGCGCAGCCCTTCAGGAGACCGTGATCGGAGACGAACTCGATGGAGTCCAGCGCGATCGAGCGCGCAGCGTCGGGCTGCGGGCTCTCCGTGGTCGGATCCGCCATATCGACCTTCCTCGCTCGCGGCGCAGATGGACTCGACACCTGCCGGGCCACCCGCCGATTCACGGGGATCGTAACGCCGCAGCCGGCCGGGCCAAGTCGGGAGTGGACGCAGGAGGCGAAGGCGCTCTGCCGACAGGGTGCGCGACGCCTGGCGGCGCGCGCGGGCGACAGCCGCGCGACGCCGCCAGGCGTCACCTGGCCGCGCGGGCCGCGCGGGCGCCGGGCGGCCCGCGCGGCCAGGTGACGCCGAGAGGCCCCGCGCGCCCGCGCGTCACGAGCCGGGTTCCTGCGGCAGCGCGACCGAGCTAGATTGCGCGCATGCAGAGCAGCCTGTTCATCGTGCATGTCCATGTGCATGTCAAACCCGAGCACGTAGGCGCCTTCCGCCAGGCGACGCTCGACAACGCGCGCGAGAGCGTCAAGGAGCCGGGGATCGCCCGGTTCGACGTCGTCCAGGACATCGAGGATCCCGCGCGCTTCGTGCTCGTCGAGGTCTACAGGACCAAGGAGGCGCCGGCCGCGCACAAGGAAACGGAGCATTACAAGCGGTGGCGGGACACCGTCGCCGACATGATGGCCGAGCCGCGGACCAGCCGGAAATACGTCAATGTCTTCCCGGACGACGCGGGGTATTGACATGGCGCCTCCGCCTTCCGGGCCTTCCGAGCTCGCCTTCGAGTTCGCCACCGCCACGCGCATCGTCTTCGGCGCGGGCAAGCTCTCCGAGGTGCCCGCGGCCGTGCGGGGCCTCGGCGGGACGCGGGCGCTCGTCGTCACCGGGCAGCGCCCGGGCCGGGCCGCGCCGCTCCTCGCCGCGCTCGCCGAGGCGAAGATCGCCGCCGTGACCTTCGCCGTCGCGGGCGAGCCCACCGTGGAGATCGCGCGCGAGGGCACGGCGAGGGCCGCGGCCGAGCGGTGCGATGTCGTCGTGGCCCTGGGCGGCGGCAGCGCGGTCGACGCCGGCAAGGCGATCGCCGCGCTCCTCGCGAACGGCGGCGACCCGCTCGACTACCTGGAGGTCATCGGCCAGGGGAAGGCGCTCTCCCGGCCGGCCGCGCCGTTCGTGGCGATCCCCACGACCGCGGGCACCGGCTCGGAGGTGACGCGCAACGCGGTGCTCGCGTCGCGGGAGGCCGGCGTGAAGGCGAGCCTGCGCAGCCCGCTCATGCTGCCGCGCCTCGCCGTGATCGACCCCGACCTGCTCGCGGGCGCGCCGCCCGAGGTGCTCGCCTCGAGCGGGCTCGACGCGCTCTCGCAGCTCATCGAGCCGCTCTTGTCGATCCGCAGCAACCCGCTCACCGACGGCCTCGCGCGCGAGGGCATCCGCCGCTCGGCGCGCTCGCTCCGCCGCGCGGTGCTCGAGGGCGCGGACGCGCCGGCGCGGGACGACCTCGCCGTGGCCAGCCTGCTCGGCGGCCTCTGCCTGGCGAACGCCGGCCTCGGGGCGGTCCACGGCTTCGCCGCGCCGGTGGGGGGCACGTTCGACGCGCCGCACGGCGCGGTGTGCGCCGCGCTCCTGCCGGCCGTCCTCGAGGTGAACCTGCGGGCGCTGCGCGGCCGCGCCCCGGCGCACCCGGCGCTGCCGCGCTTCGACGAGCTCGCCGCGCTCGTCACCGGGCGGGCCGGGGCCGCCCCCGAGGAGGGGATCGCCTGGGTCCGCGAGCTCTGCCGCGACCTCGCGATCCCGGGCCTGCGGCGCTACGGCGTGAGCGAGGCGGACCTCCCGGCGCTGGTCCAGAAGGCCCGGGCGGCGAGCAGCATGAAGGCGAACCCGCTCCCCCTCACCGACGAAGAGCTGACCGACATCGCCGCGGCGTCCTTGTGACGTCGGGGACGGTGGTATCATCCCCGGGTGGCAAGCCCCTACCGCACGCGACCGCCCTCTCCGTCTGCCCGGCGGACCGATGAGCGGCGGCTCGGCGTCGCGACGCTCGCCTTCGGCCTGGCCTGCGGCGTGATGGGGATCTCGCTCGCCGACGAGGGCCGGGCGGAGTGCGCGCTGCTCACGGGCCTCGGCGGCTTCGCCCTGCTCCTCCAGCGCGCGGGCGCTCGCTAGCCTCGCCCTCCCCAATCCCCGACGACCGGAGCTCGATGAAGAACGATCCCGCCCCGAATCCCGCCCTCGACGCCATGCTCGCCGCCCAGCGCATCGCGTTCGCGCCTGTCATGTTCCAGGTGGCGCGGGTCATGAGAAACCGCGGCGTGCTCAGGGCGCTGCAGCGCGCCGGCAAGGCCGGCCGGACGCCGGCGGAGGTGGCCCAGGACACCGGCCTCTCCGCCTATGCGGCCAAGACCTTGCTGGAGGCGAGCCTGAGCTTCGGCCTGGTGGAGCTCGCCGGCGGCAACGGAGAGCGGCGAGAGGGGCAAGGCGGGCGAGAAGGTGGAGAGCGTTACGCGATCACGCGGGTCGGGCTCATCGTCGAGAACGATCGGATGACCCGTATCAACATGGATTTCATCCATGACGTTTGCTACGAGGGCATGCGCTTTCTCGACGAGGCCATCGAGGGCGGCAAGCCGGCGGGCCTGAAGGTCTTCGGCGATTGGCCGACGGTTTACGAGGCGCTCCCGGAGCTCCCGCCGAAGGTGAGGGAGAGCTGGTTCGCCTTCGATCACCTCTACTCCGACTCGGCGTTCCCGAAGGCGCTGCCCATCGTGTTCGAGCGGCGGCCGAAGACGCTCCTCGACATCGGCGGCAACACCGGCCGGTGGGCGATCCAGTGCTGTACGCACGACCCCGACGTGCGGGTCACGATCTTGGACCTTCCGGGCCAGCTCGAGGACGCGCGCGTCAACGTGGAGCAGCACGGCCTGCTCGGCCGCGTCATGGGCACGCCCATCGACTTCCTGGATCACGGACAGGCGTTCCCGACGGGGTTCGACGCCATCTGGATGAGCCAGTTCCTCGTGTGCTTCTCCGAGGCGGACATCACCCAGATCCTCCGGCGGGCGCGCGCCGCCATGGGGAAGGAGACGGAGCTCTGGATCCTCGACACGTTCTGGGATCGCCAGGAAAATGAGGTGGCGGTCCACTGCCTGCACGGCTCTTCCCTGTATTTCACGTGCCTCGCGAACGGGAACAGCCGCATGTACAGCGCCGCCGACATCAAGCGCTGCATCGAGGAGGCCGGGCTCATCGTCGACGCGGAGATCGACCACCTCGGCCTCGCCCACACGCTGCTCCGGTGCCGCCGGCGCGACGTGCCCGCCGACAAGCGCGCGTGAGCGCGTGAGCCCTGAGGCGCGGCGCGGCCGCGACGGAGCGCGCGCGGCGCCCGGGACCGGGGAGAGCGCGTAGCAGCCTGGACGATCGGGCCTCCCGGCCCTCTGGGGGAGGCGCGGGAGGCGCGGGAGGCGCGCGAGGAGCGATACGACGGATGAGCCGGCCCGCGGCGGGCGCGAACGAACGGCTTTCGCCTGCGGTCCTCGCGGTGCATAGTGGGACGCCGCGGTCGCCTCCGCCGCGCCGCGCCATGGACCCACAAGGAGAAACCGTCGTGTCCCATCCTCCGCTCACCCAGCTCTCCGACGAGGAGCGCCTGTTCCGCGACTCGGTGCTTGATTTCGCCCGCAAGCGCGTCGCGCCGCGCGCGGCGGCGATGGACGAGCAGGGCGCGCTCGACCGCGATCTGCTCCCTCCGATGTTCGATCTCGGCCTCATGGGCATCGAGATCCCGGAGTCGTACGGGGGCTCCGGCGCGAGCTTCTTCAACGCGATCCTGGCGGTCGAGGCGCTCGCCGTGGTCGACCCGAGCGTCAGCGTGCTCATCGACGTGCAGAACACGCTCGTGGCCAATGCGCTCCTCCGCTGGGGCAGCGACGCGCAGAAGGAGAGGTATCTCCCGCGGCTGAGCCGGGAGTGGGTCGGCTCGTACGCGCTGAGCGAGGCGGGCTCCGGCTCGGACGCGTTCGCGCTCGCGGCCCGGGCCGAGCGCAAGGGCGACCGCTGGGTGCTGAACGGCCGCAAGCTGTGGATCACGAACGCGAACGAGAGCTCGCTGTTCCTGGTGTTCGCCAGCGTCGACCCGTCGAAGGGGTACAAGGGCATCACGGCCTTCGTGGTCGAGCGGACGTCCCCTGGGTTCTCGGTGGGCAAGAAGGAGAACAAGCTGGGTATCCGCGCCTCCAGCACCTGCGAGCTCGTCCTCGAGGACTGCGAGGTGCCGGAGGGCAACGTGCTCGGCGAGGTCGGCAAGGGCTACAAGATCGCGATCGAGACCTTGAACGAGGGTCGGATCGGCATCGGCGCGCAGATGCTCGGCCTGGCCGCCGGGGCGTTCGAGCACGCGATGCGCTACATGGGCGAGCGGAAGCAGTTCGGCCAGTCGATCGCGAGCTTCCAGGGCGTGCAGTTCCAGTATGCGCGCGTGGCCATGGAGATCGAGGCCGCGCGCCTCCTCGTCTACAACGCCGCGCGGCTCAAGGACGCTGGCCGGCCGTTCGTGAAGGAGGCCGCGATGGCCAAGCTGTTCGCGTCCGAGGTGGCCGAGCGGACGGCGTCGTTGTGCATCGAGTTCATGGGCGGCGTGGGCTTCACCAAGGACTACCCGGTCGAGAAGCTCTACCGCGACGCGAAGATCGGGAAGATCTACGAGGGGACGTCGAACATGCAGCTGTCGACGATCGCGAAGCTGCTCCAGGCGGAGTACGACGTGAAGGGCTGAGCGGGGGAGCTCTCCCCGACGGGCGGCCAGCGCCGCCCTCAGCGCCTCCGCTTCCAGGACTCGGGTCTTCGGCGCGTGTGAAAGCACGCGACGAAGACCACGACATCGTCCATCAGACGGAAGAACAGGCCGTAGGGAAAGCGGCGGACGAGCACCCGGCGTGTTTGGCGGTGCAGGACCTCGTACGCCATGGATGCTTCGACGGCCGCCTGCATCGCGGCGCGGACCTCGGTCAGGAACTCCTCTCCGAGGCCGTCGCGCTCTCGCTCATACCAGGCATATGCTCGCGCGATATCCGCCGCAGCAGCGGGCCGAACGAGAGCCGCCCTCACCGTGACCGCGCGCGCGCCTGGACGACGACCTCATCCCACGTGAGCCCGACTGGTCCATCGGCCTCGAGCTCATCGAGGCGCCGATCGAGCTCGACGCGCTGCGCGTCGCTGAGAGGGAACGCGTCAGGGTCTCGCCCGAGGCGAGCCCAGAGCTCGTCGAGAAGGTCGAGCTGCTCGTCGCGGCTCAGTCGGGCGATGTCCAGGGCAGCCTTGGCCATACGTCGGGAAGTATCGCATGGCGCGCCCGCCGGAACAATCCGCAGCGCCCGGCCGCGTCACGGCAGCTGGCGCTTGAGGTCGGCCAGCGTTCGGAGCGTCGACACCTGCTGCGGCAGGATCACGTCGCGCACCAGGACGTGCGACTCCGAGTCGAGCTCCTCGATGTCGTTCCGGTAGTCCTTCAGGCCGTGATCCTCGCCCTCCGCCAGCACCGAGAGCGCCGTCTTGTGGCCGAGCGCCACCGCGGTCCGCTCGACCACCTTGGCGAACGCGCCCCATGGCCCGGAGCTCGACGGCGGGTCGCCCCCGAGCTCCTCGATCCGCCGGCGCAGCATCTGCACCCGCGCCTCGTGCGACGCCAGGTTGAGCCGGAGCAGCTGCACCTCCCAGCCCTCGCGCGCGGCGGCGATCGCCTGACGGTAGGTCTCCACCGCGGACATCTCGCCCCGGCAGAACGATTTGAGCTGCTCGATCGAATCGTCATCGATCAGGCCGTCCAGGCCCACGCTCTCCTCTGCGAATGCGACCGGTTCCATGGGTACTCTCCTGAGGTTGCTGGTGAACGCCGATTCGTCTCCTCCCTACCTCCCGAGCAGCAGCCGGCGCGACCTACGTCCGCGCGAGAACCGTGAGCGAGACCGCCGATGTTCGACCTCGCCGCAGAGAGCGTACGGCCATCGTTGCGTCAGGGGTAATCCACGTCTCAAACCGGGGCGGCCTCGGTTGAGCTCTCTGGATTCTATTCAAACCCCGTTCCACCCGTACTGATTCCCGCTCGTGCGATAGCGAGCTCGTCGCAGCAGCGAGGCGTTCAGGCGGCGGAGATGACGAGGAGAGAGATCGAGCCGCCAGGGCGCCAGGGACGCCAAGAGAGAAGCGAGAGATGCACCCTGGGCTCTCCTGGCGTCCTTGGCGCCCTGGCGGCGCTCGGTCGGGGGTTGTACCGAGGCGGCCGGCGCGGACGAGCGCGGCGTCAGAGGGTCGCGAAGACGCGCGCGCCCTTGCTGGTGCCGCACGACTCCCCGGCGCCGACGCCGCCCAGGATCGCCTGCACGGCCGCCGCGTCCGCGTCGTCGCGCGCGAGCACCCCGATGAGCATCGCCCCCTCCTTGAGGCGCCGCTCGACCTCCGGCGCGCGCTGCTCCGGGACGCCGGCGTCGACGAGCACGCTGCTCAGGCTGGCGGTCGCGCCGGCCGAGCTCGCGTCGTCGAGCTTCACCGCGATGGGGCCGGCCACCGCGAGCCGCAGCCCCGGCACCACGAGCCCCGCGCCCGCCGCGGCGAGGATCGAGCTGAGCGCATTGCCGTGCACGGCCGCGCCCTGCACGCGCGAACGCGAGAAGTGCTGGCGGCGGGCGGCCTCGCTCACGATGACGCAGATGTCCCTGCGCGAGTGCCCGTGGTCGAGGATGCGCCGGATGGCGTCCTCGGCCTCCACACGTGTCCGCACCATCTCGGTGATCAACCTCTGGCTCGCCATGCAGATCTCCTTGGCTGAGGGTCCTCGTCGTTCGCTTCTCCTTCGCAGAACACGAAACGTACCGGGCGCGTCCATCGCGGATGTCTGCGTAGCTGCTCACAAAGCGACGGCAGAATGCCCCGCGCCCGGGGCACAATGCCACGGCGAGATGGCCACGCTGTGACGGAGGGACACGGCGCTCTCGTCGGCTGCCCGCGGCGGCGCGGCGCCGGGCGCAGAGAGCGCGGGAGCTAGCGTTGCACCAGGGACGGGTCAGGCCGCGGCGCGCCGCTGCCCGCTCGAGCGCTTCACGCTCTTCGGGTGCGTCACGCTCTTCGGACGCGTTGCGCGGTCCGGTCGCGCCGCGCTCTTCGGGCGCTTCACGCTCTTCGGACGCGTTGCGCTCTCGCCCGTCCGCCGCGCCTTGACCGCGCGCACGCTCTCGCGCAGCTGGGCGGCGAGCGGCACCGCGTCGCGCTCGCTGAACCCGCGGACGATCCGGAGCATCGTGGCCTCCTCGGGCCGGAGCGCCGCGATCGCCGCGTCCATGACCGCCTCTTCCGCCTCGATCAAGGTCTGCAAGGCGCCCTCGGTGTAGGCGCGGATCACGGCGGGGTGGACATAACAACGCTGGCAGACCGCGCGCGTGTTGCCGAGGCGGGCGGACACCATGTCGATCACCTGCGCCACGCACTTCTTCATCTGGCGGGCCGAGGTGGCGACCTCCATCTCGCAGAAGAAGGACGCGCACAGCACCGTGCCGGTCCAGGTGCGGAAGTCCTTCGCCGTGAACTCCTGCCCCGCGAGGGAGCGCAGGTACTCGTTCACGTCGTCCGAGTGGACGCGCTGCCGCTGGCCATCGCCGTCGATGTACTGGAACAGCTCGTGGCCGGGCACGTCCTGGCAGCGCTTCACGATGCGCGCGAGCCGCCGGTCCCGCACCGTCAGCTCGTGCTCCTTGCCGCTCTTGCCCCGGAAGTGGAAGCTGATGAGATCGCCCTTGATCTCGACGTGCTCGTCGTGGAGCGTGGTCAGACCGTACGAGTTGTTGTCGCGCGCATACTCGTCGTTCCCGATGCGGATCGACGTCTCGTCGAGCAGGCGCACCACGGTCGCCAGCACCTTCTCGCGCGGGAGCCCCGGCAGCGCGAGATCGCGCTCCACCGCCGCGCGGATCGCCGGGAGCGCCGAGCCGAACGCGAGCATGCGGTCGTACTTCGTCTCGTCGCGGACCTCGCGCCAGCGCGGGTGATACCGGTACTGCTTCCGGCCGCGCGCGTCCCGGCCGGTGGCCTGGATGTGCCCGCGCTCGCTCTGGCAGATCCACACCCCGGTCCACGCGGGCGGGATCGCGAGGCGCCGGATCCGCTGGAGGGTCGCCTCGTCCTTGATGGGGCGCCCCTCGGGGTCGAGGAACGTGAAGCCCTTGCCCGCCTTCCGGCGGGAGATGCCCGGCTCGCCGTCGTTCACGTACCGGAGCCCGGCCGATTTCGCGGACTCGACCGGCGACGGGGTGAGCGGCGCGGCCGCCGCGAGCTCGCCCGCCGCGCGCGCGAGCTCGACCGTCTCGACGGTCTCGATCGACAGGCTGACGCGGCGCCGCCGGACGACGGCGCCGCTCGGGGCGGAGCGCCGCGCGCGGCCCGGCGTGCTCCGCGGGCGGCGCCCGGATCGGGGGATCGTGGTGCTGGCGCTCGGCATGGCGGGCTAGCTCAGACGGCTTCCCCCAGGGCGGCGCCGTGAGCGCGCCGCGACCGCTCGCGGTGCGCCTCGTCGATGTACCGCCGCACCTCCGCGTCGATCGCGGCGATCGCCATCCGCTTGAACATGCGCAGCGGCAGCGGCACGTCGATGTCGAGATCGACGGTCCTGGGCCCGAGCTCGAGCCGCCCCGCGACCTGGAACCCCTTGAAGCACAGGCCGAGATCCGCGCGCCGCTCGTCGCTCCAGAGCATGGAGGGCGCGTACTCCGCGTACCGCTCGCGATACCGCTCCATCGCCCTCAGGACGGCGTTCTTGGCTTCTTCATCGTTCAGGTCGTGATGGACCGTGTGCTTCATGATGACCTCGGGGTTGGCTGGAGCTCGGCTCCAGCGGGGCTGACGTGCGACAGGCTCGGCAGCGCAGCGGTCGCCAGGGGTCGGCGTTGGCAATCGGGGTTAGCAATCAGGGTGCCCGCCGGGTCCGGCGAGGGGCGACGGCCTCGAACAGAGCATTTCTCGGGAAATTCGGGCAAGATCGCGCACTTTCGCGCGCCGCGCGTGGCGACCTCCGCCACACACGGGGCAGATCGCTACGGCGAGCCCAGCGCCCGCCGGCCGCGCAGCGGGCCAGCTCGGCGGCACGGCGCGTGCGTTCCGCCCGTTCATGCCGGGAGCTTTGGCCGTGACGTCTTCGCGTGGGCTCGGAGGGTGGCTCGGGCCGCGCATGAGCAAGGCGCTGAAGGTGATATCGATCCTGCCGATCGCGCTCTGGGTCGGCTACGTCGTCATCGGCAACGTCATGCTGAGCACGAAGCTCGTGGCGAGGCTCGTCAGCTACAACCCGACCGACGCCACGCTGTTCTACGGCTCGGCCTGGAGCCTCTGGCCGGGCGTCGTGCACGTGAAGGAATTACGGCTCAGCGGGTCCGACAGCCTGCTGGAGTGGGCGGTGCTGCTCGACGAGGTGGAGGCGGACATCCACCTGACCGATCTTTTCCGGAAGAAGTTCCATGCGGAGGACATCCGCGCCGAGGGCTTCACGTTCCGCATGCGGCTGCTCGTGGATCCGACGAGCGAGCGCGATCTCGAGGCGCCGCACATCAAGGCGCTCCCCCCCATCCCGGAGTTCACGAACCCTCCGCTCAAGCCGGAGCTGCCGCCGAAGCACGATCTCGAGAGCTCGGACGAGGGATACAACCTCTGGACCGTGCACCTGGAGCGCGTGGACACGACGCTCAAGGAGGTCTGGATCCAGCAGGTCCGGTACGCCGGCGGCGGCCGCGTGCGCGGGGGGTTCTACTACAAGCCGCTCCGCTCGGTCCGCGTCGGGCCGGTCGCGCTGGAGCTCCGTTCGGGCGAGGTCCACCTGGCCGACCGCGTCGTCGCGCGGGTCGACGCCGACCTCGACGTCACGATGAACACGTTCGATCCGCGGGACATCGAGGGGCTCGACATCTTCGACACCACCTGGGCGCGCGTGCGCCTCGACGCCCAGCTGCCCGGGCTCGATTTCATCCACTTCTTCACCGGCGAGGACGGAGGGCCGCGGATCGAGGACGGGAGCGGAGGGCTCCGGGCGAACCTCGTCGTGAACCGGGGCAACGTCGAGCCGGGCAGCTCCCTCTCGTACGGCACGAGCCACCTCGCGGCCTCCGCCGGGTCGCTCCGGGCGGCCGTCGCCGCGGACGTGGATCTCCGCGTCGACGAGCGCGGGCAGGCGCGCCTCGCGGTGGCGGTGCCCCGGGCGACGCTCGAGCGCCCTGGCAAGGGGCTGCCGCCCATCGTGGTGGAGCGGGCGAGCGCCGCCTTCGACGCGCCGGAGCTCCACCTCATGCGGCTCCCGCCGGGATTCTCGTCGAAGGTGGAGGTCGTCGCCGCGGCGATCCCGGACCTGCGCTGGCTCAACCCGGACGACGCCGGGCCGGACACGCCGCGGTTCACGGGCGGCGCCGCGTTCGTGCGGAGCAGCCTCGAGGTCGACCCGCTGGGCCGGGGGACGGGGGCGCTGAGCCTCCTGCTCAAGCAAGGGGCGCTCGCGTGGAAGGAGACGCGGGTGAAGGGCGACGTCAAGGCGCGCCTCTCGCTCGACGCGGCGAACCTCCTCGGCCCGACGGCCAGGCTCGGGAAGAGCCGCATCGAGATCGAGGACCTCGCGATCGAGCACGAGGGCGAGGCGTTGCCCGGCTGGTGGGCGCGCATCGACGTCGACGACGCGAAGGTGGGACGTGGCCTGATGGAGGCGGCGATCCGGCTCGAGTGCAAGGACGCGCGGCCCGCGGTGGCGCTGCTCGACGCCGAGGACGCCATCCCCGGGTGGGCCGCGGGGCTGCTCACCATGGAGGGGCTCAAGGCCTCGGCGACGGTGAGGCGCAAGGAGAGCGACGTCGATTTCAGGCTGCTGGAGGCGCAGGGCGGCAACCTCGCCATCCGCGGGCGGCTCACCAAGTCGGACGGGCAGGAGCCGCTCGGCGCGTTCCTCGTGAAGAGCGGCCTGCTCTCGGTGGGGATCGACCTGGAGCGGGACGGGGCCGGCGTTCACCCGCTCGTGGGGGACGACTGGGTGAACGAGAAGATGGCCGCGCTGGGCCGGTGAGGCGCCGCCGGGCGCGCAGCGGCGTCGCCCGGCTATCGTCCCCTCGATCGCTCGGATCAGCGGATGTAGCGATTGACGATGTTCTCGTACAGCTCTTGCTGACCGCTCGTGAGCTTGACCTCGCCGCCGGCGTTGCCGATCTCGGCCAGCTGCTCCAGCGTGAGCTTCCCCTGCTCGAACTCCGCGCCCTTGCCGTTGTCGAACGACGCGTAACGGGTCTTGCGCATCGACTCGAGCGGCGACTTGCGGATCAGGTCGTCGGCGATGATGAGCGCGCGGGCGAACACGTCCATGCCGCCGATGTGGCCGTGGAAGGTGTCGATCAGATCCGTCGAGTTGCGGCGGCGCTTGGCGTCGAAGTTCACGCCGCCGCCCTGGAACCCACCGCTGCGGAGCAGGATGAGCATCATCTCCACGGTCTCGTTGATGTTGTAGGGGAACTGGTCGGTGTCCCACGCGTTCTGGTAGTCGCCGCGGTTCGCGTCGATGCTGCCGAGCATGCCGGCGTCCGCGGCCACCTGCATCTCGTGCTCCATGGTGTGGCCGGCGAGCGTCGCGTGGTTCGTCTCCAGGTTGAGCTTGAAGTCCTTGTCCAGGCCGTGCTGGCGCAGGAACCCGATCACGGTCTCGGCGTCGAAGTCGTACTGGTGCTTGGAGGGCTCCATGGGCTTCGGCTCGATGAAGAAGGTGCCCTTGAAGCCGCGCGAGCGCGCGTAGTCGCGCGCCATGGTCAGGAAGCGGGCGAAGTGCTCCTTCTCGCGCCTCATGTCCGTGTTCAGCAGGCTCATGTAACCTTCGCGGCCGCCCCAGAACACGTAGTTCTCGCCGTTCAGCGCGATGGTGGCGTCGAGGGCGTCCTTGAGCTGGGCGCCGGCGTAGGCCACCACGGCGAAATCCGGGTTCGTGGAGGCGCCGTTCATGTAACGCGGGTTGGAGAACAGGTTCGCCGTGCCCCACAAGAGCTTGATCCCCGACTGCGCTTGCTTCTGCTTGGCGTACTCGACGACGCTCTGGAGGCGGCGCGACGTCTCGGCACGGCTGTCGCCCTCCTCCACGAGGTCGATGTCATGAAAGCAGTAGTGCGTCACGCCGAGCTTGGTGATGAACTCGAAGCTCGCGTCCATCTTCATGCGAGCGCGGCTCAGCGCGTCCTTGCCCTCGTCCCAGGGGAAGTTGATCGTCCCCGGACCGAACGGATCGTGCCCACGACCACAGAACGTGTGCCAGTAACACACCGCAAACTTGAAGTGATCCTTCATCGCCTTGCCGGCGACGACGCGATTGGCGTCGTACCACTTGAAGGCAAGGGGGTTGTCGGACTCGGGCCCCTCGTAGGGGATCTTGCCGACGCCAGGGAAGTACTCTTTGTCTCCAATCACAACGGTCATAACCGGATCTCCAGCTCGTGGTTTGCGTGTGCCTACGTTCAGAGGGCGCTCTCGGCGACGGGGGCCGCGAGGTGAGCCCAAGGGCTCTGGCCTCGGGGCCAGGGGGGAGTCAGGTTCGCCACGTCCAGGTTGGGCCTTCCAAGCACGCTGAGGTAGTTGTGGCTCCGACTCTCCGCACGTCAAGTGAACCGCCGACGCGCGTCAGTTGCACGCGTAGTGGATTTTGTCGGCTAGCAATAACATGGTGACGGGTCGGTGGCTAGGGTCGGCGCCGGCGTCTCTGCCGCTGACCAAAGCTAGCTGAGCCGGAGGCCGCCCGCAGCCATCCCGCGAAACGATTCCGATGGCGCTGTAGCGCCGCACACCTCCACGGCGAGCGGCCGGCCGTGCCGACCCCCGCTCGCCGCAGGAACGACGCGGGCGGCCCCCGATGGAGCGCAGTGTCAAGACGGATGCACCTCGAAGCCGGGCCGGCGCGAGGCGGAGACCTGGAGATGGAGGCGGGGTCAGCGGTCGACGCGGTAAACCGCTTCGCGCCCTACGACGACGACGTGGCCCTCGTCGACCGCGAGCCCATCGGCGAGGAGGAAGCCGGACGCTGTCCTTCGAGCGCCCGTGCCGTCCGTCTTCACCTGCCACAGCTCCACGCAGCCAAAGCCTTGAAGCCAGTAGACCGTATCACCGCTCACGGCGATGGAGGAGGGCTCGGGGTCCGCGTTCGGGACCCTCTCGATGTCGTGGAGGACGTCGATGGCGGCTGCGCCGTCGCGCCACCGGTTGACGGTGTGGAGGCTTGTGTCGGTCCAGAAGACGCTCTCGCCGGCCGCCGCCATCGGCCCGCCGAAGAACACCTTCGCGAGCGGCTCACGGGTGCCGCCTTCGCGCGGCACCCGCTCGAGCTGCTTCGTCTGGAAGTCGAGCCAGTACAGCGCGCCGTCGTGGCTGATCATGCCGAGCGGGTGGCCGCTCGGCACCAGCGCCTCGGGGGCGCTGCCGCCAGCCAGAGCGACCTTCCAGATCGCCTGCGGGTCGCCTTGATCGTAGTAGGCGTTCGTGGCGTCGAGCGCGAGCATGGCAGGAGGGAGGATGTCCTCCGCGAGCACGGTCGAGGCGCTCAGGCTCGTCACCGGCGCGGCGAGCAGGCGCACGTTGCGTTGCGAGCTCAGCGCTTCGGTCCAGACGAGGGTGTCGCCGACGATGGCGTGTCGTCCGCTGGGCAGGTCCCCGAGCGTCTCCGCGGCGCCGCCGGCGACCGGCACGCGCAGGAGCTGGTAGTCCGCGCTGAAGTACACGTACCCCCCCGAGAGAACGCTCCCTTCGATGGATTCCACGGCATCGTCCGTGCGAAACAGCGCCACAGCGCCGCCAGGGCCGACCTCGCCGGGCTGGAGGTCGAGGATCTCGCACTCCCACCGCCCGCCTCCGCCCTGCGCGCCGGCGCCGCCGCCCCCGTCCGCGCTCCCGCCCTCCCCTGGCGCGCCTCCGGCGCCCGCGTCCCCGCCCGTTCCGCCCGGCGGATCCCCCCCATCGGACCCGCAACCCAAAAGCGCCAGCGCCACCAGCACGGCGCCGGCAGCCGCCGCCGCGGTCTGCATCGACACGACCATGTTCACCTCACCTGCCGTGGTGTACGGCCATCGCCTCAGGACACTTCCTCGAACCGGCGAATACACACAGCGTACCAGCGACCCAGCCCGGCGCGCGTGACCGGGCCGTCATCGATCGCGCATGGCAAGGAAACGACCAGCGCCTCGGCACAGTGCCGGCTGACGAATCATGTGCTGCTCATGTGCTGCTGACGACGAACCGCGCCACCGAACCAGCTTGCCTCTCCTTGTCTCCCTCGTGACATTCCTCGTCACCCTGGTCGCGTGCAACTCGAGATCACGGACGGCGGCGGCTCCGGCGGCAGTGGCACAGGTGGCACCGGCGGCACCGGTGCCACGGGCGGCTCCGGCGGAAGCGGCACCGGCGCCGGCGGCGGTGACCCAGGCGGCGCCGGCGGACCAGCCTGTGAGGCGCACGAGCCCAGGGTCTTCGCGTGCACCGACATCGACCTCCCGGAACGGGAGGACCCGAGCGGCTGCAACCTCGGCCTCGCGGTCGTCAGCGTCGCGCCCGCGCCCTGAGCGCCCGCCCCGCGCTCGGGGCACGGGCGAGCCATGCGCGCGTCAGCTCCCGGAGATCCCCGGAGCGGCGAGCGCCCGCGCCTTTGCGAACAGATCGGGGCGCGCCAGGTCGTGGGACCAGCCCTCCGGGTACGAGGCGACCGCCGAGGGGCGGCCCCGCACGCGGCGCTCGTAGGCGTCGAGCGCGGGATGACCGGCGAGCGACAGCCCGCGCCGCTGCATGTAGGCGAGCACGGGACAGAACGCGCAGTCGGCGAGCGTGAAGGCGTCCGACGCGATGAACCGTGTCCTCTGGGCTCGCGCCTCCCACAGCGCGAGCTCGCGCTCCACGCCCGCCAGCGCGCCCACGATGGCCGCTCGCCGGTCCGGCGACAGGGCGTCCGGGCCGGCCTCGAACAGGCTCTCCAGCGGGTCGTAGACGCACGCGGTGGCCTCGGACTCCTGCGCCCGGGCGAGCGCGCGGGCGAGCGCGCGGGCGAGCGCGCCGGGCTCGGCGGGCGGCGGGAGGAGCGGCGGGTCGGGATACCGCATCTCCAGGTACGTGAGGATCGCCAGCGACTCGTTCATGACGGTGCCGTCGGGCTCGACGAGCACCGGGGCCTGGCCGCGCGGATTGAGGGCCAGGAACTCCGCGGCGCGCGTCTCGCGGGGCTCGCGCATCACGCGCAGCCGGCGGGGCTCGAAGGCGAGGCCCTTCTCGCGCACGGCGAGGAGCACGCGCCAGCTCGAGATCGAGCCGTTCACGAAATACACCGCCCGCTGCGCGCTCATCGGTCGCCTCCGGGCTCCTGCAGCGTGCGAAAATTGAGCGCCTCGAAGCCCGCGCGGTACGCGGCGGCGTCGAAGGCGGCGTCGATGTTCTCGGCGCGGAAGAGCTGGAGCATCCGCTCTGCCTCGGCGCGCTCCGCGGCCTCCCGCTCCGGCCCGGGGAGCGCGGACCGGGCCCCGGCGCGCGCCTCGGCCTCGGCGCGATCCGCGGCGGGCGCGCCGACGCCCCAGACAGCGCCGGTCGCCGGATCGTGAAACGTGCCGATATGCCGGAAGGTGAGCGAGATCCGCGACGCCCGGTCCTCGCCCTCCGCGTCGCCCTCCTGCCGGATGGCGTGATAGAAGCGGCGGTTGGTCTCCAGGTCCATGACGAGCAGCGAGCCGTGCGGCAAAGGGACCTTCTGGACGGCATCCCCTTCGGCGGCGCGCTTGGGCCGGAGCACCATGGTGCGCTGTCGTCCGAGCGAGACGTTCACGATGAACGACGGGCGCACGAGGTCGAGCGTCTTGTCGGAGTGCTCGCCGATCCAGTCGCGCCCCGTGCGGTAAAGCTGGAGCAAGCAGTGGTTGAGCGGGTGCCCGACGCGGCGCTCGACCTCCCTGCGGATGCGGTCGACGGCGGGGGTGAAGGCGCCGAGCTCTGGCTGCTCGTCGACCGGGTGGCGGTAGAGCGGCGCGGCGCCGTCGGGCGCGCGCTCGCCCTGGATCGCGACGAGGCGCGGCACCTCCCCGCCGCGGTGGAGCATCGTGGTCCACGCGACCTCGCGCTCGACGGCCTCGAAGGCGCCCGCGCCCCCCGCGAGGCTCTCGTCGAGGGCGCCGCACCACAGCGCCGTCCCGCCCGCGCCGATGCCGGCGACGCGCACCGGCCCGGGCCCGTCCGAGAGCAGGCCGGCCCAGCGGCGGCGCCGGCCGCCCAGGCCCTCGATCTCGCGCAGCGCCGCGGCGTGCTTGCCCGCGGTGCTCGCCGCGGTCGCGTCCTCGAGGACCTCGACCTCGAAGCCGAGCCGGCGCGCGTCGCGGGCGGCGGCGAGGACGCACACGTTGGTCGCGACGCCGCACAGGATCACCGCGGTCACGCCCGCCTCCTCGAGCCGGGCGCGCAGATCGGTGTCGCGGAAGGCCGAATACCAGCGCTTCTCGACGTGCCACTCCGCGGCCCCGGCCGGGCGCTCGGCGCGCACCGGGGCGAGCGCCGGGAACAGCTCGGCGCCCCACGTGCCGCGGGCGCAGCACGCGCTGCCGGTGTGCGTCTGCCCGCGAAGCGCGTCCAGGGGCGCGTCGATCTCGCCGTAGGCCGAGGTCACCCACACCACGGCGCGCCCCTGCGCGCGCGCGGCGCGCACCAGCCAGGCCACGCTCTGGGCGAGCTGATGCGGATCGCAGTGCCGCTTCGAGAACGCGCCCCCCTCCGCGAGAAAGTCGTTCTGCATGTCGATGACGAGCAGCGCCGTGCGCGCCGGGTCGTTGGGGAGTGGTCGCTCTCTCACGTCCTTGACCTCCTGGTATCACCTCGCCGGTCGGCCGACCAAGCGCTCCGGAGCGCGGCGCGCTGCGAGGCGGCCGCGTCGGCGCGCGGAGGCTCGGTGAAGCGACCGGCGCTCTGCTGGAGGGCGAGGGCAGCTCGCGTCGGCGCGTGCAGCCTCATCAGGGTGCGATTCTAGAAAAAGCGCCCCCGCCGGACTCCCGGTTCGGCTACACCCACGAAGGATCCCGATCGAACCCCCGCGCCTGGCCGCGCGGCCCCCGCGCGGCGCGTCTTTGGCGCACCACCTTGAGGAGGTCTGAACATGGCTCACGTACTGGCAAGGCTCACCGGCGCCACGCTCGAGGACGTCAAGCAGCAGCTGGCGGCCGACGCGGCCAGCCACGCCGAACAGGGGATGCACCTGGAGCACATCTGGACGAACGACGACGATCCCAGCGACATCCTGTTCCTCCTCCGGGTCGACGACCTGAGCCACTGCAAGCAGCTCATCAGCCGAGTCCACGCCGAGATCCATCGGGAGGACCCGAGCGCCAAGCTACCTCACATGACGTTCCTGAAGGAGGCGTGAGCGGTCACTCCCCCTCACGACACGCGCACGCGCAGGAGGAGGGGCCCTCCGTGAGCGTCCCGTCGGAGCCCCAGATGCAATATCTCCAGCCCACGGGGCTGAGGCCACAGACGCCATCGAAGCGATGGAGCTCGACGGTCCCGCCGACCTGGCGGTACAGGAGGGGCAGGCCGTCCTCCTGCCCGCACTCCACGCTTCCGGGGCATCCGCCGGGGCCGCCGCGCGGTGTCGCCAGGCAGCGGTGCTCCTCGGTCAGCGCGTCGCAGGACGCGCCGTCGGGGCTCACGGACACGAGCTCCCAGGAGCAGAGTTGGACGTCATCGTCCGATGTCCGAGCTTCGCAGTCTTCCCGGGACAGGCGCTCTTCACAGGGCGTCCGATCCGTTCCAGCGCCGGCGGCGGCGCTCGTCGACCCGGCGGCGGCGCTCGTCGACGCGGTGCCGGCGCTCGCCGCTTCGGGCGCGCCCCCGGCGCCGTCGTCCTCGGGGCCGCCCGACACGCTCGACGTGCAGCCGAGGAGCGACAGCGCGGCCAGCCCCAGGACCGCGCCTGCCCCACGGCTCAGCCGGATGCTGCCGCGCTGGAGCGCCCGTGAGCACGGCGCGCCTCGGTTCGTCGTAGCTCCTTGTTTCATCGCCTCGTTCCTCCGCAGCGCACTCCCGGTCAGCCGGCCTGCCGGCCGTGCGTTCTTGCCAGCGGAGCACGCCGGGCACCGGATGGCTCCGGCGCCCGGCGATGGGCTCGACGCGAGGCGCCGTCGCCTCGTCAGACGCGCCAGGGAGAAGAGTGCGACGAGGCCGATGTGGGGGGCAGAGATCGACCTCGTTTCGCCGAAGTTGCAGCCGCTCCCGGCGGTCACGGGCGTGTCGCTGCCGGTGCCAGCGCCCGCGCTCGTCGACGCAGCGGTCGACTCGCCCCCGCCCGCTCCGCCCGCGCCCGCGCTCGTCGACGCAGCGGTCGACTCGCCCCCGCCCGCTCCGCCCGCGCCCGCGCTCGTCGACGCAGCGGTCGACTCGCCTCCGCCCTCTCCACCAGCTCCCGCTCCGCCCGTGCCCGCGCTCGTCGACGTAGCGGTCGACTCGCCTCCGCCCTCTCCACCAACTCCCGCTCCGCCCGTGCCCACGCTCGTCGACGCAGCGGTCGGCTCGCCTCCGCCCTCTCCACCAGATCCCGCTCCGCCCGCGCCCGCGCTCGTCGACGCAGCGGTCGACTCGCCCCCGCCCGCTCCGCCCGCGCCCCCGTCACCTGCTCCGCCCGCGCCCGCGCTCGTCGACGCAGCGGTCGACTCGCTCCCGCCCGCTCCGCCCGCGCCCCCGTCACCTGCTCCGCCCGCGCCGCCTGCGCCCGTCGCGCAGGCGCCAGCGTCGCTCGGTACGCCGCTACAGATGCCGTCATCGCAGCTGTCGGCTTCCGTGCAGGCATTGGCATCGTCGCACGCTGGACCCGTGAGCAGCGTACACTCTCCCTCGATGGCCGCGCCGGCGGCGATGGAGCACGCATCGCACGGGCCTGCATCGCACGCCGAGGTGCAGCAGACGCCGTCGACGCAGAAGCCGGTCGCACACTCCGCAGAGGAGCCGCAGGGAGCTCCGCCCACGAAGAGGCGCTCGGCGCTCGCGGAGATCTCTCCGTACATGTAGGGCGCCGGCGGAACGGTGCCGCCCGCGATGAGCACGCTGCCGTCGAGGAGCGCCGTCGCCGAATGGCCCGAGCGCTCCACCGACAAGGACGGTCCTGCCGTCCAGCGGTCCGTCGATGGGTCGTAGAGATACGTCGCGTTCGAGTATTCCCTGTTGTAGTAGCAATCTCCCCAGGGGGCGCAGTTTTCGTAGAATTCCTCCATGCCTCCGGAGACGAGCACGCGTCCGTCCTGCAGGACCGTCACCGCCCGTTCCTGCAGGGGGAGGTTTACGCGGCCCTCCGCGTCCCGAGGCGCCCGCAGCGTATTGGGCAGCCCAGGGACGAAGCTCCACGTGTCGGCGGCGGGCTCATAGACTTCCACGTTGCGGTCGGCCATCCCGTAAACCGCAATCGCGAGGACCCTCCCATCAGGGAGCAACGTCACCTCGTAGTCGTTCCCCTCGCCCATCTCCGCCGCGGGGGTCCAGGTATCGTCTGTCGGGTCGTAGATCGCCGCCTGGTTGGTGTCATAGAGGTTCGTCGCCGTGACCAGGATCTTCCCGCTCGGGAGCAGCGTCGCCGAATCACAGCACCCCTCGAGCCCCGGCGCGGCCCCGACCGTCCAGGTATCGGCGATGGGATCATAGAATTGAACGCCGTCCGCGCCGGGGATGACGACCCGCCCGTCAGCAAGCAGCGGAGCATCATGTCCCGCCCTCCAATGGGGCAGGGACGCGACGGCCGTCCAGGTGTTCGACGCCGGATCGAAGACCTCCGCCGTATCGACGGGTGCGGCGATGCGGCGCGAGGTCCAGCTATAACCGCTGGTGACGAGCACCCTGCCATCCGCGAGCAGCGTGACCCCGAAGGCGGATCGGTCGTCCGTCATCGCGCCCGCAGGGGCGAAGGTGTCCGTCGCCGGGTCGTAGATCTCCGTGGAGCCCACCCCGCCGTCTCCGTCGATGAGGAGGACCCGCCCGTCCAGGAGGCGAACGGCCCTGTGATTGAAGCGCGGCCGGGTCATCGACCCTGCCGCCGCCCAGCTCAGATGGCTGAGCCGCGGCGCTCCCGGCCCAGCCTCGAACGCGAGCGCGGCCGACGCACCGTCGACGCCGAGCCGCGTGGGGACAAGCTGCCCGCCAAAGGCGCCATCAAGCCTCGCCACCGCCTGTCCCGAAAACGCCCCTGGCGGCGCGGCGTGCGCCTCCGAGCCGTCGTCACCCGCAGCGCAGCCGAGGCTCGCCCCGAGCGCGACCAGCAGGACGAGCGTCGCGCTGCCCGGCGCAGCGCGCCGCGCGGAAGCCCGCGCCGGCGCCGGACGAGCGCCACCCTCGTGCTCCTGCGCATCGACAGGGCTTTCAGCGCAAGCCGGTTGGACGGCTCGATCGTGCTCCCAGCGGGCTCGGCTTTGACCCATCGCGATCTCCTCAAGCCAGGCGATGCCCGATGTTCCCCGCCAGGCACCGCGATTGCAATCCGGTACGCGACGCTTCGATGCCGCGCGCAGCCGAGCCATTCACGTCGAAAAGCTGCGCCGCGCAACGTCCACCGCGACAATGCTCGCCGAGGGCGACAGCGCGGCTCAAAGCGCGCGCGTCAGCCCTCGCCCGAGAGCACCGCGGCGATCGCGGCGCGCTGCCCGCGCGGCCGCCCGGCCGCGTCGGCGTGGGCCATGTCGAGGGCGGCCAGCACCGTCGAGAGCGTCGTCTGGTCCAGCACCGACGACGCCTCGATGGCGTCGAGGTCCTCTCCGACGAAGTTCTTCGGGCACGCGTCGATGACCGGCAGCGCTCGCCCGCCGGACGGCGCGAACCGGATGGGCAGGCCGTGCGTGCGGCAGATGAGCGGCCGCGCCGCGTAGAGCGCGCACCTCCCCTCCCCGTCGAGCGCCGGGCACACGCCGGGATCGCCCGTCCGCGCGCGGCCGGCGAGCGCCGCGCGATCGGCCTCGGGGAGCGCCGCGAGCGCCTCGCGGAGGGCGTCGGCCTCGATCGACGTCACCGAGAACCGCCGCCGGCAGCAGTCGCTGCACCCCGTCGCGCACGCCATCCGCCCGCCGTGGCGCGCGCTCGCGTTCGCGAAGAACGCGTCGACCTTGGCGAAGAGCTCGCGGAGGCGATCGAGCGGCCGGGGAGTCACGCGCCGGGTTCTAGCACCCGAGCCCCCCGGCGCCCTCGCCAGGGACAGGGAATCGTCCGGCAGGGACAAGGGCCGCGCCGGCTGGGACAGCGACCGCGCCGGCTGGGACAGCGACCGCGCCGGCTGGGACAAGGACCCGGGCCGGACACGACCGAGGGAGCTGCCGCCAGGGACAGGGACGCCGGCGTCAGGGACAGGAGCGAGCGGGCCAGGGACACCGAGCCGCTCGCAGGGACGCGGGGGAACGCGCCAGGGACACCCGGGCCGGCGCTCCCCTGTCCCTGGCGCGACCAGGAGAGCGCACGATCGCCCCGGCCCCGCCGCCCAGGCGCGCCGGCGCCGGACGGGATCGAGGCAGCACGCTCGGGTCGACCTCACCCCGGCTTCAGGGATCGATGCGGAACGGATAGCCGTCCACGGCCACCACGATCGGCTCGGCGCCGGGCGCGCCGCGCGGGCGGACGGCGAGCACGTGCGCTCCCGCGTCGTCGAGCGCGGGAGGATCGCGGTAACCGAACTCCTCGCGGCGTACCTCCCCCTGCGCGTTGAGGAACTCGCATTCCCATCCGACGACGATGCCGTTGTGACGCTTCTCCCGGAGGTCGCGCAACGGGAGCAGCACGACCTCGGGGGAGCTCGCAGCGCGGCGAAGCGCGCGGAGCTTCGACCAGGTCTCGCCCACCAGCTTGAGGCCCAGCACCAGCAGGACGGCGGCGAACCCCGCGCTCCCCGCCGCGATCAGCAGCCGCGGTGTCCTCAGGGCGGGCTCCGCGCTCGTCATGAGCTCGCCCCCGCTCCTCCGTACCTCGATGTCCGGCGACACCCTCGGCGCCCAGGCGACCAGGTAGCTCACCTCCTGCTCCTCGCCGTCGACGCGGAAGCTCACGACCACATCGGTGAGATAGTCGTCGGTCCAGGCGGTGTGGCCGTGAGGCGCCACGGAGACGAGGCCGTCGACGGCCACCGGCTCCGCGGCGGCCCAGCGGTCCGGCTGCGCGAGCACGTCGCGAGCGATCTGGAGTGCGCCCACGCCGGCGATCGCCATCACCGCGCCGTTGAGCGGCGCCAGGAGGACCACGGTCGCGAGGGCGATCAGGAGATAGCGCGGCCGGAGGCGCAGCGCGCCCCGGTCGAGGCGCCGCCGGAGCTCCGCGAGCGGCAGGGCAGCCGCGGCCCGCCGCGCGGCCTGCGCGTCGGCGCGGCGGATGACATAGCCGACGAACCCGACCGCGAAGCACATCGCGGCGAGGCCGAGCAAGGTCCAGGCATCGACGCGCGCCTTGCGCGGACCGTCCCCGAGCGACAGCACGAGCGCGTCCTCGTCGGCCGCCTCGGGCAGCCCCCGGTCCACCAGCAAGGAGCGCTGTCGGCCCGTCAGCGAGCCGAAGGCGCCCGTGAGCGGCTGGCCGGGCGGCGGACACAGCGGCCCGTCCGCGCTCACCAGGGCCACGACCTCGCCGAGCGAGGGCGCGAGCAGACGACCGTACCGCGTGCCTGCGAGCTCCACGCTCCCTTCGCACGAGAACTGCGCGTCGGTCAGCTCCACCCACACAGCCTCCGTCCGGGCGCGGCGCAGCGCCTCCGCCGCGCTGAGCCGCACCGGCGCGTCCCCGAACGCCGCCACCCGCTGCCACGCCCGGACCGAGAGCACGCCGAGCGTGATGCCGGCGATCAGCCCGAGCGCGACGCCGATCCAGGGCCGCCGCTTCAAGCCTCCCGCGATGCGGTTGTTGACGTCGCTCACGCCGATGCTCCTCCGAGGGTGGCAGGCGCGCCGGCCAGGCCCCCCGCGCTGCCCGGGCGCAGCGGCCTCGGCTGGGCGGCCGTTTCAGCAGTTGAGCCGGATGCGCTCCCCGAGCAGCTTCACGTCGTCGTTGGGGTAGTCGTCGACCGGGATCACGCGCGCCGGCTGGCGCTCGCTCGGATCGCTCATGAGAAACCAGGAGGTCGCAACGCGAGCCCGAAGTCAAGCGCCGCGCAGCGCGCCCCCGGCGGCGCCGCGGGAAAGGTGCGTGTCGCCAGGGCGCCTGCGCAGCAAGACGTTCTCTCCCAGGGCCCACATCTCGGCTCCGCTCCCGCGCACCTCGAACAGGGTGCCCCACGTGCCGGACGCCTCGCCTCGCCAGGTCCGGCCGCCATCCGTGGATCGCAGGAGAGCTCCGCCCATGCCGCACGCCCAGAGCGCGCCGCCCTCGTCTCCCCAGATGCTCCTGAGGCTGCCGGAGACCTGGGCCAGCACCTCCCAGGTCGCGCCGCCGTCCCGGGACCGCAGCACGTCGCTGAGGGTCATTCCGCCGACCGCGAAGAGCTCGTCGCCCCTGCCCCAGATCGCCGACAGATCGCGGGAGCTGCCGCTCTCGACGGCCTCCCACGTGGCGCCGTCGTCGACCGTGCGGACGATGGTGCCGCGGCGGCCCACCGCCACGGCGAGCCGCTCCGCCCCTGTCCAGACAGCGCTGAGACGCTGCTCGCGCGGGGCCTCCAGCGCGATCCATCGGTATCCCTCCGCGCTCAGGCGGCAGACCCGGCCATCGAGGACGGCGAACGCCCTCCCTGCGCCCTGGCCGTGCACCGAGGAGCCGCCGGGCGTGCCCGTCACGTCGAACCAGCGATGTCCGCCGTCCGTGGACCGGATCTGCGCGATGCCGCCGCCGACGGCCAGGATCTCCTCGCCGCGAGCCCACACCGCGATCAACGGGCCGCCGTCCTCGTAGGCGCTTTTCTCCCACGTCTGTCCGCCATCGCGGGTCCACGCGACGCTTCCACCGTCGCCCACCAGCACCACCCGCCCGGGTCCCTCCACCCAGAGCCCTCGGAACTTCCCCCGGACAGGCACCTTCTCCCAGGGGCCCTCGAGCGGCGCGTCCCCTGCCTGGACTGGCACCTTGGCGAAGCTCTTGCCACCATCGGTGGATCGGAAGGCGGGGCCGGCCCCAACGCACCAGATCGAGCCCTGGTCGTCGCCCCACAGCGCGTGACGCTGCTGATCGGACCTGAGGGAGGGCCGCGTCCAGGTGCGGCCCTCGTCCTCGCTGACCGCGAGGAAGCCGCCATCGCCGGCCGCGATGGCCTGGCCGGCGGGGCCGAGCCACAGCGCCCGGATGGAGCGCCCGCTCCCGGTGGAATGCGATTCCCAGGAGGCGCCTGCGTCCCGGCTCGTGTGAATACGGCCGTCGCCGTCGCCCACGGCCACGATCCCCCCTCGTGCGCAGAGCGCCCGCGGATGCCGGCCAGGGATCTCGCGGCGTACCCACGTCGCCCCTTGCAGGGTGGCGAGCTCTCCTTCGAGCGCGAGCGCGAGGAAGCGGCCCTCGGCGTCGACGGCGGCGGCCTCCAGGCAGAGGTCCTCGAGGCCCGGCCCGGCTTCCCAGGTCTGGCCGCGATCGCGCGAGCAGAGCACCGTCCCGCCGAGCCCCACCGCGATGCCCTCGCCGTCTTCCCGCAGGGCGACGCCGCGCAGGTCCGCCTCCGCGCCGCAGCTCACGTCGGTCCAGCTCCGCCCCTCATCGCTCGAGGACAGCAGGGTGCCGCTCTGCCCGGCGGCGATCAGCGCCGGACCGGCGCCTGCGAGCGCGCTCAGATCCTGGCGGACGGGCGTCTGCATCCTTCTCCAGCGCTGGCCGCCATCCTCCGAGCGCAGCACGTGCCCAGCGGAGCCCGCGATGATCAGAAGGCGACGTCGCCCCCAGACGGCGCTGTGCCAGATGCTCATTCCGCGCAGGATACCAGGTCCGGCCGCAAGAAATCCGGCCCGGGATGACCGGGCGTCTGCGCGGCTCCGCGGCGGCGTCGCGCGGGAGGGGTTGGCGACCACCGACGGCGTAGTTCACATGTTCACGAAGCCACTTCAAGCGATCGAGGTAGTCGACAGCATCCTTACCGACGACCGTGGCGGGCACCCGTCGCTCCGTCAGCGGCTGGCGCAGCTCCTGACGCGTCATACGAGAGGTTTTGTGGCTCAAATCCTCTAGCGACGTCTGGTGGTCACGCACAGCATCGCGCAGCCGGCATGATAAAGTCAGGCATCGAGGCAATATGGCAATGGAGCGACTCGCACATCGCTCCCGAACGCGCGGCGAGGACAGGCGCCAGCCACGCGCCGGCGCGCGAGGTTGTGCGCTGTAAACCACGAAATCATTGACGCTTATTCCTGCCCTGCCTCATCGTCACGGAAATCCTGGCGAGCTCCCTGACACCCGCGTCTAGCAGTCGAACACCCCGGCCCCCCGCTCGATCTCGCCGAACGGATCCACGAGCGCGCGCACGAGCACGCGCGCCGGCGCGCTCTCGATCCCCGCCGCCGCGCGCCACGTCGCATAGCGGAGCTCCCCGAGGAGCGCCCCGGCGAGCGGCGTGTAGACGAGATCGAGCGCCGAGGGGCGGACGCCGTTGGCCTCGTAGCCGTACTCCCAGAGGTGGGTGCCGGCGATGGCGAAGGCGACCGCGGCCGGCACGCCGAATCTGCAGCTCCGCGCCCTGAAGTAGATCTCGCTCCCGAGCAGGCCGTGACCGATCACGTTGATCGGCCACGGGTCGTGATCCCATCGAAACGCGGGCTGATCGGCGTCGAAGAGCGGCGGCTTCGTGAACGCCTCGCCATAGTGGTATCCCCAGCGCTCCAGGCGGAAGTCGGCGAACGGATCGGGCCACAGCACCGCCTCCACGCTGCGGGTCACCGTGAGCACGGCCAGCGTGTGCACGATCGGCGGCGTCCAGGCGGGCTCCGCGCTCCCGGCCGCGACGGCGCGAGGCCGCGCCCCGGGCGCGCCGGCCCGAGGCGCGCGCCCCGGGTGGGCGGCCGGTCCGGCCGGCGGAGCGACCGAGGGCGCCTGCGGAGCGGCCGAGTCGACCGGCGGAGCCGTCGACGGCGGAGCCGTCGTGACCGGGCCGGCGCACGCGGACGAGAGGACGGCGAGGACAGCGGCGGCGTAAAGGCGGATCGAGGCCATCAAGACAGCGGGCGCGGCGCGCGCGAGGAGCGCGGCGGCCGGACGCGAGTCTAGCGCGCCAGCGACCCCGGCGACGCGCCGTCCTCGCCGTCGACCCGGGCTATCCTCCCCGCCCATGGCCGGGATCATGATCGTCACGGGCGGCAGCCGCGGGATCGGCGCCGCCACGGCGCTGCTCGCCGCGCGGCGCGGCTACGCGGTCGCCGTGAGCTACCTGCGCGACGAGGGCGCCGCCGCCAGGGTCGTCGACGAGATCCGCGGCCGCGGCGGCGCCGCCCTCGCGATCGCCGCCGACGTGAGCGCCGAAGACGACGTCGTGCGCCTGTTCCAGACCGTCGACGGCGCCCTCGGCCCGGTCACGGCGCTCGTGAACAACGCCGGCGTGCTCGACCGACAGGCGCGCCTCGAGGACATGACCGCGGCGCGCGTGCAGCGCATCCTCGCCACCAACGTCGTGGGCAGCTTCCTGTGCGCGCGCGAGGCGGTCCGGCGCATGTCCACGCGCCACGGCGGCGCCGGAGGCGCCATCGTGAACGTCTCGTCGAGGGCGTCGCAGCTCGGCTCCCCGGGCGAGTACATCGATTACGCAGCCTCGAAGGCCGCCGTCGACACGCTGACGATCGGCCTCGCCAGGGAGGTCGCCGCGGAGGGCATCCGGGTCAACGCCGTGCGGCCCGGGATCATCGCGACCGACATCCACGCGAGCGGCGGCGATCCAGGGCGCGTCGAGCGGCTCCAGGCGAGCCTGCCGCTCGGCCGCGCCGGCACCCCCGAGGAGGTCGCGCACGCCATCCTGTGGCTCGCCTCGAGCGAGTCCTCCTACTGCACCGGCACCATCCTCGACGTGGCCGGCGGCCGCTGAGCCGCTCCGGTCCGCCGCTGAGCCGCTCCGGTCCGCCGCTGAGCCGCTCCGGTCCGCCGCTGAGCCGCTCCGGTCCGCCGCTGAGCCGCTCCGGTCCGCCGCCCTCCCCACCCGACCGCCCTCCCCTCAGCGCCTCCCGCCCGCCCCGATCGCCTCGCCCACCACGGCCGCGAGCGTCCGCGCCGCCTCCCCCAGCGCGGGCTCCGCGTGCGCGCCGAAGCCCAGGATCAGCCCCGGCGCGCGCGACGCCCTGGCGCGCCCCGCCGCGCCGCGCGAGAGCGGCATCGCGTCCACCCCCCGCGCCGCGAGCGCCCTCACGATGGCCACGTCGTCCGAGCCCTCGGGCAGATCCAGCGTCAGCACCGAGCCGCCCGCGGGCGCGCGCACCCGCACCGCGCCCGGCAGCACGCGCCCGAGCTCCGCGAGCACGAAGTCGCGGCGGCGCCGCGTCGCCTGCTTCAGCTTCCGCAGGTGGCGCGCGAAATGCCCCTCGTCGATGAAGTCGGCGAGCGCGGCCTGCAGCAGGTACGGCGGCGACCGCGTCGACGCCGCGCGCACCTGGGCCACCGCGCGCACCAGCGCCGGCGGCACGATCATGAAGCCGAGGCGCAGGCCCGGGAACAGCGAGCGGCTGAACGATCCCACGTGGATCACGCGGTCGTTCACGCCCTCGACGTCGAGGCCGAGCAGCGACGGCAGCGGGGAGCCGTCGAACCGCAGCTCGCCCTCGTAGTCGATCTCGACGACCACCGCCGCCGCCCCGCCGGCCCAGGACAGCAGCTCGATGCGCCGCGGGAGCGTGAGCCGCGCGCCGGAGGGGAACGCGGAGGCCGGCGACACGAACGCGACCCGCGCGCGCGGCGCCCGGCGCGCCCCGACGTGCACCCGCAGCCCCTCGTCGTCGACCGGGACCGCGATCGGCCGGGCGCCCGCCATGCGCACCGCCGCGCGCAGGGCGAGCGGCCCCGATGCCTCCACCCACGCGGCGTCGCCCGGGTCGAGCAGCGCGCGGCAGCAGAGGTCCAGCGCGCCCTGCGAGCCCTCCGTGATGAAGACCTGGTCGACCGTCGCGCGCACGCCGCGGGCCACCGCGGCGTGGTGGAGCACCGCGCGCCGGAGCAGCAGCGCGCCCCGCGGATCGTGGTGGAGCGCGCCCTCGGCCGACATCGAGCGGAAGCGGCGCGCGAGGCACCGCTCGAAGATGCGCCACGGGAGCAGCTCGAGATCCGGCAGGCCGACGCCGAACGGGCGCGAGCGCGGCCGGCCGCCGAGGAGCGCGTCGAGCCGGTCGGGAGGCACCACCGCCGCGAGCCGCCGCGCGCTCCGGGACAGCCGCGGCAGGGCCGCCGCGGCCTGGGCGCGGGCGGAGCTCGGCCCCGCCGCGCGCACCGGCACGTGCGCCACGACCGGCGCCCGGCGCGGCCGGACCAGGACCGTGCCGTCCGCCGCCAGCACCTCGTACGCCGCGACGACCGTGTTGCGCGACACGCCGAGCTCCCGCGCGAGCTCGCGCGACGACGGCAGCATGTGGTCGGGCTGGAGGACGCCCTCGAGCACGGCGCGGCGCAGCTGCTCGACCAGCTGGGCGGCCAGCGTCGCCGGCGCGCCGCGCTCCAGGCGGAGGAAGGCGTGGGGGGCGTGGGAGCTCTGGGGCGCTGGCACCATCGAAACCGGCCGCCGTGGCACTTTCCAGGGTGCCAGGTCCGGGTCACGGTGTCCACGAGGAGCCCGCCATGCCGACGCCGACGCCGACGCCGACCGATGACGACGACGACGACGACCTCACGACGCCGGCCGCCGCGCGAACGGAGCCGGCCATCGGTCACCGGCCGCGGGCGCCTCGTCGGCCGCGGGCGCCGGAAGGCGGCAGGACGGGCGAGCTGTCGTCGCGCATCGCGCGCCGCGCGGCCGAGGCGCACGAAGGCCAGCCGCTCGATCGGCTGCTCGCGGAGGGCCTCCCGGGCAACGAGCTGACCACGCTGCTGCTCCATTGCCTGCGCCAGCGCGCGCTGCGGCGGAGCTTCGCCGAGGTCCTCGACCACGCGGAGCGGGCGCCCATGACCCACGCGTCGGCCGCGGACGCCCGGCGGATCCACGCCTTCGACGCGGCGGCGTACGCGGCGGCGGCGGGCTTCGAGGCGGTCGATCTCGCGCCGGTCGGCCCGCTCGGCGCCACGGCGTGCGCGGGCGTCGAGCCGAACAACGTGCTCGCGACGGTGCGCTTCGCCGAGGTCGCCGCCGACCCGACCACCGGGCTCGCGCTGCACGCGGCGCGGCGCCGGCGCGAGACCCGGGGCGGCGAGCCGCTGCGCCTCTGCGCCAGCCAGCGCGTGCTGCGCATGCAGCCCACGAAGCACCCCGGCTTCACGCCGCACTTCCGCCTGTTCGCCCTCGTGACCGCGGCCCGCTCGCCGGGCCGGAGCGAGGACGACGCGTGCGAGCGGCGCGCCCTGCTCGAGCACCTCGTCGTCTGGGCCGACCTCGTCCGCGCCCTGCCCGCGGCCGGCTTCCGCGCGGCGGGCCTGCGCGTGGTCCTCTCCGACACGGCCGTGGTCCGGGCGTGCCTCGGCGCGCGCGGCCTCGACGCGGACGCGCTGGCGCAGCGGGCGAAGGCGCACGAGCCGGGCTCGTCGGAGGCGGCCCTGCGCGAGGCCTCCGTCGACTTGCCGCGCGCCGCGGCGGATTACGTGGGGGCGGCGCGGTCGCTCGGCCTCGGTCCGGAGCCCGTCGCGCGCGCCGAGCGCTGGGTCGCCGAGGTGGGCGAGCCGCTCTCGCGCGCGCGGCCGGAGGTCGAGATCGTCTACGATCTCGCGCGCTTGCAGGGGCTCGGCTACTACGCCGGGCCGTTCGTCCAGCTCGTGGTCCGGCGGGACGACGGCCTCGAGCTCCCGCTCGGGGACGGGGGCGCGGTGCCGTGGCTCGGCGCGCTGCTCTCGAACCGCCGCGAGCGGATGGTCGCGACCGGCATCGGGACCGAGATGGTCGTGAAGCTGTTCGATCGCTCCGCCCCCCGAGCCGGCGAGGCTCGATCGGAGGAACCGACTCCATGATCATCGAGACCCCCTCCCTCACGCTCCGTCCCTGGACCGCGGCCGACGTGGACGCGCTCGTGAAGAACGCGGACGACCGCCGCATCTGGGCGAACCTCCGGGATCGCTTTCCGCACCCGTACACGCGCGCCGACGCCGAGGGCTGGGTGGCGCTGTGCGCCTCGCGCGCGCAGCCGGCCGAGGCGCTGGCGATCGTGGTGGGCGGGGAGGCGGCCGGCGCGATCGGGCTCGAGCGCCTCGGCGACGTGCACCGCTGCACCGCCGAGATCGGCTACTGGCTCGGCGCGGCCTACTGGGGCCGCGGGCTGGCCACCGAGGCGGTGATCGCGCTGACGCGGGCCGGCCTCGAGCAGCTCGGCCTCGAGCGCATCCAGGCGGGGATCTTCGACTGGAACCGCGCGTCGGCCCGCGTGCTCGAGAAGGCGGGTTACGCGTTCGAGGCGCGGATGCGCCGGCACGTGGTGAAGGACGGGCGGGTGGGCGACGTCCTGCTCTACGCGCGGGTCCGGGAGGAGGCGCCGGCCGGCGAGCGGCGATGACGCGCAGGGCGCCCCGAGCGGGGCTCGCGTCCCGACGGGCGCCTCACCCGCCCGCGCGAGGGTCGCTCTCCGCGGGCAGCGCGGGCGCCTCCTCCGCGGCGGACGCCCGATGCGCGGCGGGGTCGGCGAGCGGGAGCGTGACGTAGAACCGGGTGCCGCGCCCGACCTCGCTCTCCACCCAGATGCGGCCTCCGTGCGCGTCGACGATCCCCTTGGCGATGTAGAGCCCGAGCCCGGTGCCCCGCTCCTCGTACGCCTCCACCTTCCAGAACCGCTCGAAGATGCTCGTGAGGTCCTCGCGGGGGATCCCCTGCCCCGTGTCGACGACGGCGAAGCGGGCCATCCTCCCCTCCCGGTCGATCGAGAGGGTCACGCGGCCGCCCTGAGGCGTGAACTTCAGCGCGTTGCCGACGAGGTTCGACAGCACCTGGAGCACGCGCCCGCGCTCCGCGAAGATCACGAGCCCGGGCGCGTTCACGCTCTGCTCGAACCGGACCTGCTTGGATTCGGCGAGCGGCCCGAACAGCTCCAGGGTTTCGCGCAGGAGATCGTCGGCGGCGCACGGCGCGGGCGTCACCGAGAACTTGCTGGCTTCCATCGTCGCCGCGTCGAGCATGGTCCGGATGAGCTGCTCCATCCGCTTGGCGACGTTCTCGATCGACTCCGCCTGCTGCCGTACCTGCTCGGAGTCGGCCGCCCGCCGCAGCCGCGCGGCCTTCAGCGTGATGGCGCTGAGCGGGTTGCGCAGGTCGTGGGCCACGATGCCCATGAGCTCGTCGCGGGCCGTCACCGCCCGGCCCGCCGCCTCGCGCGCCTCCCGCACCTGGTGGTATAGGTTGCCGAGGCGCTTCGTGAAGTACCACGCGATCCCGAGGCCGGCCGACGCCAAGAGGACCAGCAGGCCGTACAGCCGCAGCACGAGCTGAGCTCGCTCCGCCCGCTCACCGGCATAGGCAGCCTCGATGGCAAACTCCTTGTGATCGATGAGGCGCTCGAGGGAGCGATAGAGATCTCGGCGCAGCGGCCGCAGCTCCTCGTCGAAGCGGCGCGCGATCAGGCCCGCGTCGCCGGTCCGCTCCCGGGCTGCGAACAGGTCTCTCTGAAACAGGAAGAAGCGCCCGGCCTCCGCCTCCACTTCCGCGACCAGCTGGAGAGCCGTCGGGCTGAGCGACTGGGCGCGGAGCGCGCGGATGTTCTCGCGAAAGCGCGCCTTGGCGTCCTCGGCCTCGTCGAGGAGCTCTCGATTTCCAGAGATGAGGTAGCCCCTGCCGTGAGACACGATGAGCTCGGTGGTCCACCGGAGCCGCTCCACGAGGGTGATGTTGCGCTCTTGCGCGCTCAGCCACTGGGTCTGAGCGTCCGCCACCGACGAGAACCGTCGAATGGAGAACGCCATGCCGATCGCCAGGATCAGGGTCAGGATGGCGTAGCCCCTCCTCGCCGTGGCCTCGAAGCGCGTCCGCGTCGGCATGACCGAGGTTCCTCCCTGCTCTCGACGGGGCCAGCGGGCCCAGCGGATCGAGAGGGCCCTCGCTCCTTCGTGGCTGGCCCCTCTCAAAAGCTAGGCCGGACGGCGCGGGGAGCAAGCTGCCCCCGGGAGCCGCGCGCCATGACGCTCCTGCGCGGGCGGCCGAGCAGGATGGCTCGGCCGCCCGGCGTTCGCGCGCGAGGGCGGTGACAAGGGTACGTTCCTCGGTGTAAAGATCACGCGCCATGGCCGACCGAGCCGCCAACCGGGTCCGCGAGCGGCGCGAGGCGCGCGGGCTGTCGCAGATCGCGCTCGCGGAGCGCGCCGGGCTCACGCGGCAGAGCGTGGGCGCCATCGAGGCGGGCCGCGCGACGCCGGCGGTCGACGTCGCGCTGCGCATCGCGCGCGCCCTCGATGGCCAGGTCGAGGACCTCTTCGGCGCGCCGGGCGCGGCGGCCGCCATCGCCGCCGAGCTCGACGCCCCGGCGGCGTCGGGCCGCGCCGCGGTGGCGCGCATCGCGGGCCGCTGGGTGGCCTACCCGCTCGACCACGACGCGGCGCGGACGGCGGCGGACGGCATCGTGACCGGCGAGCGGCGCGGGAAGGCGGACGTCGAGCCCCTCCGGGCGCTCGCGGAGGTCGAGGACAACGTCGTCGTGATGGGCTGCGCGGCGGGCCTCGGGCTGCTCGCCGACCGGCTCAACACGCGGCCGGGGCCGGGGCGGTTCCTCTGGTTCCCCCGGTCGAGCACCGCGGCCCTCCAGGCGCTCGGCCGGCAGCGCGCCCACGTCGCGGGCGTCCACCTCGTCGACGCGCGCACCGGCGAGGCGAACGTCGCCGACGTCCGCAAGCTCGGGCACGCCGAGCCGATCGCCCTCATCACGCTCGCGCGCTGGGAGGCGGGCCTCGTGGTCCGCCGCGAGGACGCGGCCCGGATCCGCGGCGCGGTCGATCTCGGCCGCCCCGGCCTGCGCCTCGTCGGGCGCGAGGCGGGCGCGGGCGCCCAGCGGCTCCTCGAGCGCGAGGTGCGCGGCCACGGGCTGCCGCTCGACCTCGCGCGCAGGCCGCCGCTCCGGGCCGCCGGCCACCTCGACGTCGCGCGCGCCGTGGCCATGGGCGCGGCGGACACCGGCGTCGCCACGCGCGACGCGGCGATGGCGTTCGGGCTCGGCTTCGTCGCCCTGGCCGAGGAGCGCTACGACCTCGCGATCCCGCGCGCGTCGCTCGCCGACGCGCGGGTCCAGCGCCTGCTCGACGTGCTCGTCTCGGGCGCGTTCCGCCGCGAGCTGTCGGTCCTCGGCTACGACGTCCGCCCGGCGGGCGAGCGGGTCGCGGAGGTGCGGGCGGCATGACGGCGCGCGCGGGGCGGCGGCCCCCAGGAGCCTTGCGGATGAATCTCGTCCGACGACAGCTGTTGCGCGCCTTCCCGCGCCTGGTCCTCGCGGCATGCCTCGTCGCCCTCGTCGGCTGCGGGCGCTCGGAGCCGACGCCGGCCCCGCGCGAGGACAGGCTCGCCGTCTTCGCCGCGGCTTCCCTCCGGGACGTGTTCACCGCGATGGGCGAGGACTTCGAGCGCGCTCACCCCGGCGTCGAGGTCACGTTCAACTTCGCCGGCACCCAGGAGCTCCGCACGCAGCTCGAGCACGGCGCCGCGGCCGACGTGTTCGCCTCGGCCGATCAGCGCCACATGGAGGAGCTCGTGAAATCCGGGCGCGCCGTGGGCCCGGTCGCCTTCGCGCGCAACGAGCCCGTCCTCGTCGTCGCGCGCGAGAGCGCCGGGACGATCCGGGGGCTCGCCGACCTCCCCGGCGCGGCCCGCATCGTCATCGGCGCCCCGGAGGTCCCGATCGGCCGCTACACCCTGCAGATCCTCGATCGCGCGTCCGCGTCCCTGGGCGCGGACTTCCGCGCGCGCGTCGAGGCCAAGGTCGCCTCGCGCGAGCTCAACGTGCGCCAGGTGCTCACCAAGGTGCGCCTCGGCGAAGCGCAGGTCGGCGTGGTCTACCGGACCGACGCGCAGCCGGCGCAGGAGGGCGTGACCGTCGTGGCGATCCCGCCCGAGGTCAACGTCATCGCCGAGTACCCGATCGCGGTCGTGGCCGGCGCCGCGCACCCCGGGCTCGCGGCCGCCTGGGTCGACCTCGTGCGCTCGGAGGCCGGGCAGAGCGCGCTGCGGCGCGCCGGGTTCCTCGCGCCGTCCGGGGGTGGATCGGGCCCGTGAGCGCGCGCCTGCGCGCGGAGCGGGGCGCCCTGGCCGCGATCGGCGCGGTCCTCGTGGCGTTCCTCGCCGTCCCGATCCTGGCGCTGTTCGTGACGGCCACGGCGGCGGACGTCGAGCAGGGGCTCCGCCACCCCCTCGTCTGGCCCGCGCTGCGCCTGAGCCTCGTCACCACCGCGGCCAGCCTCGCCCTCGTGGTGGTCCTCGGGACGCCGCTCGCCTGGACGCTCGCGCGCGCGCGCGGGCGCCTCGCGCGCGCGGTCGAGACGGCGGTGCAGCTGCCCATCGTGATCCCGCCCGCGGTCGCCGGGGTCGCGATGCTCCTCGCCTTCGGGCGGCGCGGGCTCCTCGCCGGCTGGCTGTATCCGGAGGGGTGGTCGGTGACGTTCACGACCGCGGCGGTCGTCGTGGCCGAGGTGTTCGTCTCGGCGCCGTTCTTCGTGCAGGCGGCGACGAGCGCGTTCCGGCGGGTCGACCCGAAGCTCGTGGTGGTGGCGCGGACGTTCGGCGCGTCGCCGCTCCGGGTGTTCTTCCGCGTCGCGCTGCCGCTCTCGGCCCCGGGGCTCGTCGCCGGGGCGGCCATGAGCTGGGCCCGCTCCCTCGGCGAGTTCGGCGCGACGCTCATGTTCGCCGGGAACCTGCAAGGCCGGACGCAGACGCTGCCGCTCGCCATCTACACGGCGCTCGAGTCGGACATGCGCGCGGCGCAGGCGCTGTCGATGGTCCTCGTCGTCGTGGCGTTCGCGCTGCTCCTGTTCGTGCGGGCCGCGGCGCGGCGCTCCACCGGGCGCGGCGAGGCGGCGCCGTGACGGAAGCGGAGGGGCTGCGCGCCCGCGTGACGGCGCGGATCGGGCGCCTGCGCATCGACGCGGAGATCGAGACCGGAGAGGGGACGCTGGCCCTCGTCGGGCCCAACGGCGCGGGGAAGACGAGCCTGCTCTCGCTCTTGCTCGGCGTGCTCCCCGTGGACCGGGGGCGGGTGGAGATCGGGGGCGCGGTGCTCCTCGACACGGCGGCCGGGATCGACGTGCCGGTCGAGCGGCGCGGGATCGGCTACGTGCCGCAGGACTACGCGCTGTTTCCGCACCTCAGCGTCCGGGAGAACGTCGCGTTCGCGGTGAGGAGCGATCCATCGCGCCGGCGGGGCGCGTCCGTCGACGCGCGGGTGGACGCGGTGCTGCACGACCTCGGCATCGCCGAGCACGCAGGCCGCCGGACCGAGGCGCTGTCCGGGGGCGAGAAGCAGCGCGTGGCGCTCGCGCGCGCGCTCTCCGTGAGCCCGCGGGCGCTGCTGCTCGACGAGCCGCTGGCCGCGCTCGACGTCCACTCCCGCCGCGAGGTGCGGGCGTTCCTCTCGGGGTACCTGGAGGCGCTCGCCCTCCCGACGGTCGTCGTCACGCACGACGCGGCGGACGCGCGGCTCCTCGGGCAGCGCATCGCCGTGCTCGAGGCGGGGCGCGTGACGCAGGCCGGGACGTGGGAGGAGCTGGCTGCCCGGCCGGCGTCGCGCTTCGTGGAGGAGCTCGTCGCGTCGGCGCGCGGCGGGAACGAGTGACCCAGTCGATGCCCTGAGCCACGGCCGACCTCGGAAAACGAGCTGCCGCCCGCGCGCCGCTCCGTCAAAACGAGACGCCCAGGCTGAGCGCGCCCAGGGCTTGAGCGACGATGGGCGCGGAGCGCGCCTGGTCGACGGCGATGACGGGGCGCGGGAGGAGCGCGAGACAGGTGAGCTCGAAGCCGAGGCTCACGCTCGGAAGAAAGAAGAACTGGGCGTTCAGCCCCGCGTCGGCGGCAAAGAAGAAGGATGCCTCGCTGCGCCCCACGAGCGGCAACGCGACGTCGCCGGTGGCCTGGAGGTGATAGGCGCCGATGCCGAAGAGCGGCCCCCACTCCCAGTGAGGACCGGCAGCTGCTTGCCCGAGGTTCCAGCTGGCCCGGAGGAGCGCGAGCTCCTGGCGCACCTGGGCGGCGCCGCCTCGTGCACGGAACTCGGCGCCGAAGAGGGGGCCGCCCAGGAGCAGGCCGAGACGGAAGCTCTCGTCGAGGCGATAGTGCGCCCCGATCTGCACCCCAACGCCGCCGCCGACCGGAGGCGTGAAAAGGACGAGCCCGCCCGTGCGCACCTCGAAGCGGGGAGGCTTCTGGGAAAAGCGGAGCACCTCGGGGGCGGGCGGCTGCGCCTCGACGCCGAGCACGTCCCGCGCGGGGGTTTGGCCCGAGCCGAGCTCGAGCAGGCTTGCGCGCAGCAGATCGACGGCGCGCACGGCGAGGAGCATCGGGCCATCGCTCGAAGGGTCGATGAGGAGCTTGCGCGTCGTCGTCTTGCCCGTCACGCGATCCACGATGCACACCTCGGCGGCCGTGCCGCTGCCGTCGCGGCTCAGCGCGACGGCCGCGAAGGCCTCGCTCTCCTGCGCCTTTCGCTCGAGCTCCTCGGCCCCGGGCGGGCGCGCGGCGCTCCCGAGCACGATCACCTCGAAGGACTGCAGCTCGAGCTCGGCGCAGAGCCGTCCGAAGGCCTCGAAGAGCGCGGCGTCACGCGGGGGCGGCCGCACGACGAGCACCCGCTGCGCCCAGGCCAGTCGAGGGCAGACGAGCAGCAGCAGCAGGACGAGGAGCGTTCGCGCCCGCTGGACCATGGATCAGGGCTGCGCGGCGAGCTGTCGGGCCGTCGTGGCGTGGACCCCGCTCGGAAAGAGGCGCAGGTACTCCTGCGCCACCGCGCGCGCCGCGGCGGGCCCCTCGAGGATCTGGACCGTGCGCATCTTTCCCGCGAGCGCTTCCGCGGCGAAGGGGCCGCTCGGCGCCTCGCGGAGCGCCGTCTCGTACCAGGCCCTGGCGCGCGCGGCGGCGCCGCGGCTCTCGTGCAGGCGCCCGAGCAAGAAGGCGGCGCGGCTCCCTGCGGCCTTCGCGTAGCGCGCGCGCAGGGCGAGCAGGGCCTGCTCGGCGAGCTCGCCCTGCCCCACATAGCGAGCGGCGTCGGCCAGGGCGTTCAGATCGGCGGCGTCACAGGAGGCGAGACAAGCCTGCTCGCCCCGCGCCGCGGCCTCCTGGACCACGCGCCGGAACTCGCCCTGGGAAACGAGCTTGGTCCAGGACGGTCTGCCGCTCGGCGGGGCGGCCAGCGGCGCCGGATCTCCGGAGGAGCTCGGCTCCGGGGAGCTCGCGGGCTCCGGCGGCGCCGGCGCGACCTCGGCTCCCTCTCCCTGCGCGGCGGGAGGCGCGGGCTCGGGGCCGTGCGCCGCGGTGTCGCTGACGAGGAGCGTCCTCGCCGACGCGTCCCCCACGAAGCGCTGCCCCGCGCGCACGCTCACGGCGCCGAAACCGGCGTAGCCCTCCACCTCGACCGACCCCTCGTGCAGGATCACCTCGAGCCGCTCGCGGTCGGCGTCCCAGCGGAGCTCGAAGCGCGTGCCCGTGACGCGGACCGCGAAGGGACCCGCCACGAAGCGCCAATCGCTGTGACCGGTGTGCGTGATCTCGGCGTCGACTCGGCCGCGTTCGACCGAGATGCGGGCGCCGCTCTCGTTCTTGATCTCGTCGATGCGAAGGCGCGCCCCTGCCGCCGCCCGGATCAGCGTCCGATCGGAGAAGGTGATGGCGGCCGGGTGATCGAGGGGCACGCGCACATAGCCGCTCTCGTCCTCCGCCCCTTCAACGACATAGTCGAGGCCTCGCTCCGGCAGCCAGAGGAAGAGAGCGAGCAACACGCTCCCGGCGAGGGCGAGCGGCGCTGCCCAGCGCACGATCGCCCGCGGCTTGCTCGCGCGAGCCTGCTCCTCGTCGACGCGGCGCAGGAAGGCGGCGCGCGCCTCGACGCGCTCCGCCTCGCTCAGCCGAGCGGCGCGCTGCAGGAGCTCCGCAACGGGATCGAGCTGTCGTCCGGGGTCGCTCATGGCCAGAGTCCTTCACGCTGAGACAAAAACTCCTGGAGGGCTGGCTCACGCGCCTTTCGCAAGAGCTCACGTGCGCTCTCGAGCTCCCGGCGCAACGTCGATTCGGACACGCCGAGGGCCGCGGCCGTCTCGAGCATGTCGAGGCCTTGCACGTGGCGCAGCACGAAGGCCATGCGCCGGCGCGTGCTCAGCCTGTCGAGCACGCGGTGGAGAGCGCGGAGCACCTCGCGATGCTCGAAGTCGACGCGCTCGAGGGCGCGCTCGGGGAGCTCCCCGCTCGGGGAAAGGCCCACCCAGCGGCGTATCTTGCGCTTCCGGATCTCGAGCGCCGCCTGCCGCGCCGCGATGGTCGCAAGATAGCCACGGAGGGCCTGCCCGTCCTGGATGCGCGCGGCTCCCTGGATCAGGGACAGGAAGACCTCCTGGACCAGATCTTCGAGGCTTGTATCGGGGCCGAGGGCGCCATAGAGCACACCTCGCACGAGGCCGGAGTACCTATCCCAGATGACGGCCATGGCCTCGCGCTCTCCCGCGGCCACGCCGGCGACCAGGCTCGCGTCCGACCGCTTCTCGGCGGGAAAGCGGGCCAAGGTGGGCACCGGCGGCGGTGGGACGGAGCGCGTGGGGTGAGCCACTCCCTCCTAGTTACTTAGGGGCGTCTCGACCCGCCAGAAAAAATTCGCCCGCTGCCGGCCCGCGGGATCGGCGCAGGAAACTCGGAGCATTTCGCTTGCGCTCCACGGCATGGCCCCCCAGCTTTGCCTCGTTCCTTATGCGCCTCTCCCGCAGCACCTGGGTCCTCGGAGCCGCCGCGCTCTCGGCCGCGGCCTCGGGGTTTTCCTGTGAGGACCAGCTCATCCAGACGGCCACGCGGCTCCCGGGGGACGCGGGCCTCGGCGGCAGCTCTCCTTCCCTCACGGATCTCGCTTGTGAGGGCGAGCCGCCCGACAACGAGCTCCCTCCGGGCGCCGCCTTCGGGGAAGGAGAGGAGCTCGCGCCGTCGCCGCTCGTCAACGAGAGCTATGGTGCGCTCGAGGGCCCCGGTCTCTCCATCGCGGCGCGCGATGCCTTCCGCGTCCATCTCAACGGTGCTCTCATCGCCGTGAGCGAATCGGCGCGCGCCCCGCGCTTCGTGCCCCTCTCCTTGCTCCCGGGTGAGAACGTGATCGCCGTGAGCGTCCATGCCGCCGCGGGGATCCCCGCGGCGCTCGTCCAGCTCGACGAGCTCGAGCGCAGCTACGGGAGCGGCAGCGACTGGAAGCTGAGCACGGCGCCGGAAGGAGGCTGGACGGCGCCTGGCTACGACGACAGCGGCTGGACGGCCGCGCGCGAGCTGGGGAGCGCTGGAGATCTGCCGGGCTGCGATCCCGGGGGTTCCTTTCCATCGAACACGACGGCTCGCTGGATCGGGCCCGCGCCCGGGACGAGGGGGCCCATCGCCCTCCGAAAGGTGATACGGGTCGAGCCGGTCGGCTTCGGCGAGGGCACCACCGGGGGCGCGGGTGCGACGCCCGTGCTCGTCTCGAGCTGGGCCGATCTCGAGAGGCTCGCCCGCTCCGACGAACCGGCTGTGCTCTTGCTCGCCGAAGGCATCCACGACTTCCGCCGCGAGGGTTCGGACGTCGTGGACATCGAGGTCTGTCCGAGCGCCTGCTCGGAGGATGCCGAGAAGACGCTCTATCAGGTCCTCACCGGGGACGCGACCTGCGCGAGCCCGCTCGTCGGCGCGACGCGGGACGATCGCATCCTCCGCTTCGGCCCGAACAAGACGCTGGTCGGGCTCGGACGCGGCGCGGCGCTGCCAGGTGTGACCATGGCCCTCGACGAGAGCCAGAACGTCATCATCCGCAACCTCGCCCTCTACGATCTGAACGCCGGCCTGCTCGAAGCGGGCGATGCGTTCACGCTGACACACCCCTCCAGGGTCTGGATCGATCACGCGACCGTCAAGTGGATCAGCGACGCCTTTACCGACATCCTCGCGGGCACGAGCGCGGTCACCGTCTCCTATGTCCACTTCGACGGGAGCAACGAGGCCGAGTGCGGCGGCCGCGAGCGCTGGGCCTCCACGATCACCGACTCCGAGGTGACGATGCACCACTGTCGCTTCGATGAAACGAGCACGCGCGCCCCCCTCGCGGTCGGATCCCAGGCGCGCGTCCACCTCTTCAACAACGTGTTCTCGAACATCTCGGAGTGGGCGGTCGGCTCTTCGTGCGAGGGGCAGGTGCTGCTCGAGGCGAGCGTGTTCGAGAACGTCGAGGCAGCGACGCGGCGCTCGACCTGCAGCGGCTCGACGGCCATCGGGCTCCTCCTGGCCGTCCCTGGCTCGAACCTCTACCGCGACGAGAGCGGCGTTCACCTGGGCGGCGGGGGCGAGGAGCCAGCCGATGACGTCTTCACGCCCCCCTACGACTACGCGCCCGAGCGGGCGAGCGACGCCTTTCCCCAGGTGATCTCCCGCGCCGGCGCGGGAGGGCCCTGGGCGCTGCCGCTCGCGCGCGAGTAGCGCCCGCTTTTTTTTGACGGGTCCGGCCTCCCTCGAACAACCACCCGTCGTGTTTCCCTTCAGCGCGCTCTTCCGCCATTCCGGCAGCAGTCGAACCTTCCACCATCGTTCACTCGGGGCGGTCGCGTGGATCTGCACGGGCCCTCTCGCTCTCTTTGGCTCGTTCGCCTGCTCGAGCGAGCCGAACGCCGACCCCCTGGCCTCCGCGGCCGGAGGCGGCGCGTCCGCCGCATCCGGCGGGCCATCGAGCGGCACGACCGCATCCGGCGGGCCATCGAGCGGCACGACGGGGAGCGGAGGCACGGTGTCGTCCGGCGGCTCGGGAGGCGCTGGCACCGGCGCGAGCGCCGGCACGGGCGGCAGCTCGGGGACCGGCGGCGACGGCGGCGGCGGTTCAGGCGCAGGTGGCTCGGGCGGCGGCGGCGGCGCGTCCGACTGCAACAGCGTGACAGGTGGGCCGCTCGTGGAGGTGAACCGGGATGGCTCGGGGGATTTCACCTCGGTTCAAGCCGCGATCAACAGCGTCGCCAGGTCGAACACGACGCCCACCGTGATTCGCATCGCCCCTGGGACCTACGCCGAGAAGCTCGTCGTCGACCGCCCCCACCTGACGCTCTGCGGCCAGGCAGGCCGGGCGGAGACGACCGTGCTCACCTACGGCGACAGCGCCAGCACCTCGAACGGCGCAGGGGGCACGCTGGGCACCTCGGGGAGCTTCAGCGTCAATATCTCCGCGAGCGACGTCTCGGTCGAGAACATCACCTTCGCCAACAGCACGGGCCCAGGCATCCAGGCGGTCGCTCTCCTCGTCTCCGGGAGCCGCGTGCAGTTCCGTCGCTGCCGGGCCCTCGGTTACCAGGACACGCTCTACGTGAAGAACGGAACGCAGTACTTCAGGGACTGTTACATCGAGGGCAGCGTCGACTTCATCTTCGGGGGTGCCACGGCCGTCTTCGAGGACTGCACGATGCACAACGCCGCGGGCGGGTCGGCGATCACGGCGCCGAGCACGGACGAATCGAGCCCTTTCGGGATCGTGTTCCTCGGAGGACGGGCCACGGCGGCCGGCTCGGTCAGGTCCGGTTCGGTCGCCCTCGGTCGCAACTGGAGGCCCTACGGCGCGACCGCCTACCTCGGGACCGAGCTCGGCGCGCACATCGCGCCCCAGGGCTGGGTCCGCATGGGCGACAACACGCTCGCGACCGCGCGCTTCGCCGAGTACATGACCACGGGACCTGGCGCGAAGCCGAGCGAGCGAGCCCCGGAGTCCAGGCAGCTCGGCGCGGCCGAGGCTGCGCGCTACACGGTCGAGGGCATGCTCGCGCCCTGGAGGCCCACGTTCGCGGACTGAGCGCGCCTGTCATCGACCCTCGTCACCCGAGACCAAAGAACGATCAAAGAGCGATGAAGCACGACCTCTTCGCCTCCTTTCTCCTCGCGCTCTCCCCTCTCGGCCTCGCCCTCGCCTGCGGGACTTCGGAGCCCGACGGCCCGGGAGGCATCGACTCGCTGGCAGGGGGAAGCGGGAGCACGGGCGCGACGACGGGCGGTGCGGCGAGCGGAGAGAGCTCGGCCGCCGGAAGCTCGGTCACGGGTGGAGATCCGAGCCCCGGAGGCACGGGGGGCGGCGGATCGGCGAGCACCTCGGGGGGAGCGGGCGGCGGCGAGCCGAGCGCGGGGTCGGGTGGTGCGGGCGGCGACGGAGCCGGAGGCGCGGACGGCGCGGTCGACAGCGAGGGTTGTCCCCTGACCCTGGAGGGCTTTGCCAGCGTGAGCGGCGAGGGCCAAGACGGGACCCATGGCGGACGAGACGGAGAGACGGTCACGGTGACGACGCAGGCCGATCTCGAGAAGTACGCCGGCGCGTCCGAGCCCTATGTGATCCGGGTCCAGGGAAAGATCACGATGTCCCCCAGGGGCAAGGAGATCTCGGTCGCGTCGGACAAGACCATCGTGGGCGTGGGCGCGACGGCCGAGATCTCCCAGGGGGGGTTCTTCCTGGGGAGCGGCGTGCACAACGTCATCCTGCGGAACCTGACCATCGGGGACACCTTCGTCGAAGGAGACTGGGAAGGGAAGACGCAGGACTTCGACGGGGTCCAGATGGACACGGCCCACCACGTCTGGATCGACCACTGCCGCTTTCACCACATCGGCGACGGCATGATCGACAGCCGCAAGGACACCTCGTACTTGACGGTGTCCTGGAGCATCCTGAGCGATCACAACAAGGCGTTCGGGATCGGCTGGACGGAGAACATCACCGCGCAGATGACCATCCACCACAACTGGTTCCGCGACCTGAACCAGCGCAACCCCAGCACGGACAACGTGCTCCGCGCCCACCTCTACAACAACTGGCTCCAGCGCATCAGCTCCTACGGCAACTACGCGCGCGGCGGCACCAACATGGTGCTGGAGAACAGCGTGTTCGACACGGTGAACCGTCCGCATTATTATGACGACGGCACGCTGGTCGCCGCGGGGAACATCTACCGTTCCACCTCGGGGGACAAGGAGTCGAGCGGCTCCACGTATTCGTTCTTCGATCCGAGCGACTTTTACGAGTACTCCCTCGATCCCGCCGACCAGGTCGAGGCCCTGCTCACCAGGTGCGCAGGTCCGAGGCCCGAGCTCGGCCTTTGAGCCGCCCGCGGCGCCGCTCTCCGCGAGGACCAGCTCGGTGACGCGGATCTGCGCGCGGAACGCCGGATCCGTCGGGGATCGCGGCCGACCGGCGAGCGAGGTCACGCCCTCTGACGACGAGCCCGGAGCGGCTCGGGCGCGCCTCCTGAGGCGGCCTTCGGACGGCCGCCGACGAACGCCGCCAGGTGCTCGCCGGTGAGCGTCGACTTCGCCGCCACCAGGTCGGCCGGGGTGCCTTCGAACACGATCCGCCCGCCGTCGTGGCCCGCGCCCGGCCCGAGGTCGATGATCCAGTCGGCGTGCGCCATCACGGCCTGGTTGTGCTCGATCACGATGACCGACTTGCCGGCGTCGACCAGCCGGTCCAAGAGCCCGAGCAGCTGCTCGAGGTCGGCCAGGTGCAGCCCGGTGGTCGGCTCGTCGAGCACGTAGACGCCGCCGTCTTCGCCCATGTGCGTCGCGAGCTTGAGCCGCTGCCGCTCGCCGCCCGACAGCGTGGTGAGCGGCTGGCCGAGCCGGAGGTAGCCGAGCCCCACGTCGGCCATGCGCTGCAGGATCGCGTGCGCGGCCGGCGTACGCGCCTCGCCGGCGCCGAAGAAGCGGGCCGCGTCGTCGACCGACAGGTCGAGCACCTCGGCGATGTTGAGCCCGCCGAGCCGGTAGCCCAGCACCGACGCCTGGAACCGCCGGCCTTCGCACTCCTCGCAGACCGTGGCGACGCCGGCCATCATCGCCAGATCGGTGTAGATCACCCCGGCGCCGTTGCAGGTCGGACAGGCGCCCTCGGAGTTGGCGCTGAACAGGGCGGGCTTCACGCCGTTGGTCTTCGCGAACGCCTTGCGGATCGGCTCCAGCAGGTCGGTGTACGTCGCCGGGTTGCTCCGCCGCGAGCCGCGGATCGGGGTCTGATCGACCGACACCACCCCTTCCCGGCCGCACACCGAGCCGTGGATGAGCGAGCTCTTGCCCGACCCGGCCACGCCAGTCACCACCACCAGCACGCCGAGCGGGATGTCGACGTCGACGTTCTTCAGGTTGTGCGTGCGGGCGCCGCGCACCTTGATCACCCCCGATGACGTCCGCACCGACGGCTTCAGGGAGGCCCGATCGTTCAGGTGGCGCCCGGTGAGCGTGCCGCTGGCCCGCAGCCCGTCGACGGTGCCCTCGAAGACCACCTTGCCGCCGGCGGTGCCGGCGCCGGGGCCGAGATCGACGACGTGGTCGGCGAGCGCGATCACCTCCGGCTTGTGCTCGACCACGAGGACGGTGTTGCCCTTGTCGCGCAGCCGCCGCAGCAGGTCGTTCATCCGCTGGATGTCGTGGGGGTGCAGCCCGGCCGTCGGCTCGTCGAAGACGTAGGTCACGTCGGTGAGCGACGACCCGAGGTGGCGGATCATCTTGGTGCGCTGCGCCTCGCCGCCCGACAGCGTGCCGGACGGCCGGTCGAGGCTGAGGTAGCCCAGCCCGATCTCCACGAACGAGTCGAGCGTCTCCCGCAGCGTCGCCAGGAGCGGCGCGACGGACGGCTCGTTCAGGCCGCGCACCCACGCGGCGAGGTCGCTGATCTGCATCGCGCAGGCGTCGGCGATGTTGATCCCCTTGATCTTGGAGGACCGGGCGGCCTCGTTGAGCCGGGTGCCTCGGCACTCGGGACAGGTGGTGAAGGTGACCGCGCGCTCCACGAACGCCCGGATGTGCGGCTGCAGCGCGTCGACGTCCTTCGACAGGTACGACTTCTGGATCGACGGGATCAGCCCTGCGTAGGTGAGGTTGATGCCGTCGACCTTGATCTTGGTCGGCTCCTTGTGGAGCAGGTCGTGCAGCTCCTTCTTGCTGAACTTGCGGATCGGCTTGTCCGGGTCGAAGAAGCCGCAGCCCCTGAAGATGCGGCCGTACCAGCCTTCCATGCTGTAGCCGGGGATCGTGATCGCCCCCTCGTTGAGCGACTTCTTGTCGTCGTACAGCTGGGACAGGTCGATGTCGGAGGCCGAGCCCATCCCCTCGCATCGCGGGCACATGCCGCCGTTGACCTCGAACGTGCGCGACTCGGTCTTCTTCCCGCCGGCCTTCTCGACCACGATCTGCCCGGCGCCGCGGACCGAGGGGACGTTGAAAGAGAAGGCGTTGGGCGACCCGATGCGCGGCTTCCCGAGCCGGCTGAAGAGGATGCGCAGCATGGCGTTGGCGTCGGTGGCGGTGCCGACCGTCGACCGGGCGTTGGCGCCCATCCGCTCCTGGTCGACGATGATCGCGGTCGTCAGCCCTTCCAGGACGTCGACCTCGGGCCGGGCCAGCGTCGGCATGAACCCCTGCACGAACGCGCTGTAGGTCTCGTTGATCAGCCGCTGCGACTCCGCCGCGATGGTGCCGAACACCAGCGACGACTTGCCCGATCCCGAGACGCCGGTGAACACGGTCAGCCGCCGCTTGGGGATCTCGACGCTGACGTCTTTCAGGTTGTTCTCCCTGGCGCGCTGGACGCGGATCAGGTCGTGGCGGTCTGCGGGGTGCTGGCTGGAGGCGGTCATGTTTCGCGATCCTGTCATGGAGGTTCGACGGTTGTGAAGAGATCCCCCCCGGTCGGCCGCCCGTTTAGCCGGCGCGCCGCCCGCTGCGCCACTTGGTGGCATACGGCAGCACGAACAAGTACAGACCGGTGAACAGCAGGAAGGCGAGCGGGAGCAGCGGCGAGTAGGTCACCCAGGCGGGAGGCTGCCCCTGTCCCGAGGCCAAGGCGACGAAGTTGGCGATGACGGCCACCGTGAAGGCGATGGACACCCAGCGGTGGCTCTCTCGAACCAGTTTGTTCACGGGAGCCTCGCGAGCAGCTCGACGAGCTTTCCGCCCATCATCTTCCAGCCGTAGCGCGCGCCGCCGAAGTTCTGCTTCTGGTCCGGCTTGAAGCCCGACTGCTCGAGCGACAGGCGGGTGCCCGACGCCGTGGGCGTGAGCGTGAAGGTCACGACGGTGTCGAGGAAAGGGACGTTCCACGTGTAGCTGATCTTCCTGTGCGCCTCGATCTCGAGGATGCGACAGTCCACGGTGCCGTCCCAACCGGGGTACGGCTGCGTCTTGAACGTGAACGCGGCCCCGGGATCGAGCTTGAACCCGACGGCGGGCAGGAGCCACTCCGCGAGCAGCTCGGGGTCGGTGAGCGCGCGCCACACCTTCTCCGGTGAATGGCGCAGATCGAATTCGAAGGAGATGGATTCGGTTTGCGACGGGGCGGTTTTGTCGATGAGGCTCATTCGTCCATTTTCTCCAGCAGTGCTTCGAGGCGATCGATGCGGTCCGTCCAGAAGGCGCGGTAGTGTGCGATCCAGTCGATGAGCGGCTTCATCCCGCGCGGCTCCACCCGGTAGTAGACGCAGCGCCCTTCGCGCCGGGCGTTCACCAGGCCGGCGTCCTTCAGGGTGGCGAGGTGCTGCGAGACCGCCGGCTGTGAGATGTCGAAGCGCGCCGTGAGGTCCTTCACCGCCGCTTCGCCGCGCGTGAGCGACTCGAAGATCGCCCGGCGGCTGGGGTCAGCCAGCGCCTGGAAGATCTTGTCTTCGGCCGCGGCCGCGCGCTGCATGCTCAACCTATAAGCCGACGCTTATGGGTTGTCAAGCGCGCGGATCGGACCGCGAGGGCTCCGCGGAGCAGGGGTCATGACCCTCACGCTCCTCCTCGGGCAGCACGTCGCAGGCCACGTCGACGCCGACGGGATGGACACCAGCGTCGCCCCCGCCGACGACTTCCTCGCCTTCACCAGCGGCGCATGCTCTCCGAGAGCGGCCCCTCCGCGTGAGCTACGTCACGCCGAGGGGCGCAAGGGCATCGAGTACGACGCCAGCCGCGAGGAGAATCATCGGGGACCTCGGACCTAACCAGCGCGGGTCCGCTCCGGCGCCCTCGTCAGTCCGTCTCTCTCGCTCGCTCCAGCACCGCGCGCCAGACAGGTGCGGCCAGACGAAACCCGAACGTTTGCAGGCGCTCCAGCTCGGGGCCGATCCTGTCGACGAGCCCGCGCTCCTTTGCGACCAAGAGCACGCCAACCGTTCCGGTGATGTGCAGGCCCAGGGATGCTGCGATCTTTCGCGCGTAGCCGTCGTCCAGGAGGACCAGCGACCCGGGGAGCGACCGCGACAGCGCGATGCCCTCGGTTTCCCCGGCGCCGAGGCCGTCGATCCCCTGCAGCGCGTGAGCCGGGGGCGATCTCAGCTCGATCCAATCCAGGGTGGTCACGTCGGGCAGGTCCCTGCCCAGACGAAGCCCCGTATTGAGCTCTGCCACGACGGCGGGCGGAACGAGCAGGTGCCGATAGAGTTGCTGCAGAACGTCGAGGCGCCCGAGCCGGTGAAGGTAGCTCAGCGGCCCCGTGTCGCTGATCACCGCGACGGGATGCGTCATCTTGTCGCCGTGCTGGCAGCATCTACATCGGCCGGGTCGAACGCGGCGGTCGAGATGCCGGCCTCCGCGAGTTGGGCGGCGAAGCGAAAGCGCTCCACGCACGCGATCTCGGCGGCCTTGGCCAGCGACACACGACCCTCCTCGTAGAGCCGAACCGCTGCGGCGAAGGCGATTTCGGACGCCAGCCGCTCGGCTGGCACCTGGAGCGCTGCGCAGAGGTCGTCGGGTACGGTCAGGGCGACGATGGTCATGCCTCTCAGGTATCGCCGAAGGTGCCCCGTGTCGAGGCTGGCTCGCAGACGGCGGCCAACCCCGCGATGCCACAGCGGCGCGCCGGGCTGCCGCGCTGGCATGGTCACCTTCGTAAGCTACGGACGACGGCCTCGTCAGCATGCAGCGTCGCGCTCGCCGAGCACGCACACGCGGCCAGGACGTAACACCACGGCGGAGCGAGCGGGCGGAGCGGAACCAGCATCCGCCGCCGCCTCGCCCCAAAGGGCCCCGTCCTCCTCCTGGAACCGGAGCTCGGATGTCCCCGGATCCCAAGAGCCAACGGCGGTTCCTCCGCGCCCTCGTCGTCGCACGCTTAGGGGGTCGGCAGCCAAGTCTCGCTCGACGCGACGTTCTAGCCGGCGCGCGCGTAGCGGCTCGGAGGCTGGCCCACGTGCCGGCTGAACGCCGTGCTGAAGGTGCTCGCCGAGCCGTAGCCGACGCGCTCGGCGACCTCGGCGATCCCGAGGTCGTGGCGCCGGAGCAGATCCCTCGCGACGGCCATGCGCAGGGCGAGCAGGTATTCCATCGGCGGCAGGCCCACGGCGCGGGTGAAGCGCTCGAAGAACGTCGAGCGCGAGAGCGCCGCCGTCTTCGCGAGGTCGGCCACCGTCCACGAGCGCGAGAGCTGGCCGTGCATGTGCCGTATCGCTGGCGCGAGGCGCGCATCGGCGAGCCCGCGCAGGAGCCCCGGAGGCGCGTCGTCGCCTGACGTCGACCGCAGCGCCTCGATGAGCATCACCTCCACGAGCCGCGTGAGCACGAGGTCGCGACCGGCCTTCTGCTCGTTCGATTCCTCGCCGACGAGCCGCACGAGCACCGAGAGCCGCTCGACCCCGCGCACGTGCACCAGCGCCGGCAGCAGCGACACCATGAGGGCCGCGTCCGGCGAGTCGAAGACGAAATAACCGCCGAGCAGCCGCGCGTCCGGGCGGCCGCCGCGCGTGCCGTGGCGGACCTCGCCCGTCGGCGCGGGCGTGACCTTGGGGTCGACGCGCTCTGGCCTCACCGGCTCGAAGCCCGACAGCGTGAAGCCCGGCGTCGCCGGCAGGAGCACGAAATCACCTGCCTCGAGCGTGACGGCCCGCTGACCGTCGACCGCGAGACGGCAGCGGCCCTCGAGCACGGCAGAGAAGCTCGGCTGGCCAAAGTCCGAGTAGCGAACACCCCAGCGGCCGGCTCCGCTGATGACCTTCGAGAACACGGCGCGCGGCTGGAGCAGCGCGATGACCTCCGAGAGCGGATCGTTCACGCCCGGACTCTAGCAAACGAAATACGGACTGTACACGATAGATCGTCCGGCTTACCGCGACTACTTTACCCCCATGAACGCCGCGCGCACCGCGGTAAAGAAGTCGACGTGAACACAATGAATGCATTCCGCGCAACAATGACCGCACGCCCCGAAGAGGCGACGAGCTGGGAGGTAACGCGATGAAAACGGTGCTCATTACTGGCTGCTCTTCTGGCTATGGCCTCGAGACGGCGCGCCACTTCCACGCGCAGGGCTGGAACGTGGTCGCCACCATGCGAACGCCGCGCGAGGGCGCCCTGCCCCGATCGGACCGGCTGCGCGTGGTCGCGCTCGACGTGACGAAGCCCGAGAGCATCGCCGCCGCGATCGAGGCGAGCGGGCCTGTCGACGTGCTCGTCAACAACGCGGGCATCGGGCTCTTCGGCGCCTTCGAGGTCACGCCGATGGCCACGGTGCGCGAGGTGTTCGAGACCAACACCTTCGGCGTGATGGCGATGACGCAGGCCGTGCTGCCCCAGCTCCGCGCGCGCAGGTCGGGGGTGATCGTGAACGTGACCTCGAGCGCGACGCTGGCGCCCATGCCGCTGGTGGCCGTGTACACCGCGAGCAAGACGGCCATCGAGGGGTTCACCGCGTCGCTCGCGTTCGAGCTCGCGGAGTTCGATGTGCGGGTGAAGCTGGTCGAGCCGGGCTATGGCCCGAGCACGAGCTTCACGAGCAACGGCGGGGCCCGCATGCAGGGGCTGCTCCCCGAGGCGTACGCGCCTTTCGCGCAGCGCATCTTCGCCTCTCTCGGGCAGCCGTCTGCGGTGACGAGGGAGTCCGACGTGGCCGAGGTGGTGTGGCGCGCCGCGAACGACGCGACCGGGAAGCTCCGTTTTCCGGCCGGTCCCGACGCGGTGGCGCTGGCTCGCTCGACATAAGCACCGTCGACGGGGCGCGGGGGCCGTCGCGAGCCGCGACCGGGACGCCGTCGCGCGCGCCTTCTCGGGGCTGCCGCTGGCCCGGGTCAGCCCGGGTGTGCGGGCTGCCGGACCGAGTACTCGGTGCCCGAGCGGAAAGGCACCGTCATCGACGCGAAGCCGTGGCGCGGATCGCGCACGTAGGCGACGTAGTCGCGGTAATCGGCCTTGAAGACGCCGACGTTGTCGGTCACCACCACGGCGCCCGGACGCAGGGCCGGGGCGACGAGCTTCAGCACGTCGAGGGCTCGCAGGGGAAACCCATCGTTGAGCATGAAGTCCACCTCGCCGAGGTCGGCCCGCAGCGTCTCCGTCGCGTCGCCCACGCGGATCTCGGCGAAGGACGCGAGCCCCGCCTCCTCCAGGTTCGCCTGCGCGCGCCGCGCCTTCTCCGGCACGAGCTCGGTGCCGATGACGCGGCCGCCGCCGTTGTCGCGCACCGCCGCCGCCAGCCACAGCGTCGAGACGCCGAAGGACGTGCCGAACTCGACGATCGTCCTGGCGCGGAGCGCCCGCGCCGTCAGGTAGCAGAAGGCGCCCTGGTCGCTCCCGATCGCGAGGTATTTGTCGGCGTAGTCGAGCTCCGTGCCCGGGGCGTCGATGCGGCGGCCGAGGAGCATCCGCGGTAGCTTCGGCAGGAGGTGGAGGACGACGCCCGGCACCTGCCGGTCGGCGTCGTCGTGGAGGCGCCGCAGCACGGCGCGCACCCGCCCATCGGGCAAAACGGCGAAGGGATCGGATTTCATGGGAGGAGAGCCTAAGCGACCGGCGCCTTGACCGCATTGCGCAATCAAGACAAATTGTTGTTCAAAACGGTCATGGCAGCGAAGCGGCGGAGCTCGGGGGCGACACGGATTGCGTATCCGACGGGCTGGACGATCCGTGGAGACGTCCAGGTGGCGAACGAGCCCCGTGGCGCGGCGGCGTCGTTCGAGTCGCTCGCGACCCGTTTCGCGCTCGAGGCGCGCGGGCGGTGGAAGACCGCGGTCGCGCGGCCGGTGAACGCGATCGGGCTCAGCATGGCGAGCGGCGGGCTCGAGAGCGAGCCTCACGCGCACCGCGAATCGCAGCTCGTGTACCTGGTGCGCGGAGAGATGGTCTGCGAAGCGTCGAGCGCCCTCTGGATCGTGCCGCCGCAATCGGCGCTGTGGATCCCCGCGTCCGTGACGCATCGGATCCGCGCGCGCGCGCCGCTCGAGGGCTACGGCGTCTTCGTCGAGCCCGGCGCGGCACCGAGCCTTCCGCAGGATTGCTGCGCGGTGTCGGTGACGCCGCTCCTCCGCGAGCTGTTGCTGCGCCTGGCGACGCGCCCCGCGCTCTACCATCTCGATGGGCCGGACGCGCGCCTGGTGAGCGTGCTCCTCGACGAGCTCGCGACCGTCTCCATCGAGAAGCATCGCCTGCCGATGCCGACCGATCCGCGGCTCCGTCGTCTGGTGGACGCGATGACCGCCGATCCGGCGAACGGCGCGACGACGAAGGCGTGGGCGAAGCGAATCGGCGTCGGCGAGCGCACCTTGAACCGTCTCCTGGTCGAGGAGACGGGCTTGAGCTTTGGCCGTTGGCGCCAGCAGCTCCACATCATCCTCGCCATCCAGAAGCTCTCCCGCGGCGCGACCGTGCAAAGCGTGGCGCTGGATCTCGGCTACGAGAGCGCGAGCAGCTTCGTGACCATGTTTCGCAAAGCGCTCGGGACGTCGCCCGCGCGGTACATGGCGGGCCGCCTGGCCGCGCTTGCTTGAGCGTGTGCCACGGGTACCACGGCGCAGCTGGTGTGGACGCCGCCGCCAAGCGGCGGCTGGAGCCGGCGCGCCCGCGCGAAGGCGGGCGCTCCGAGACGGGAGTCGCCGCGCTACCGCAGGATCTCCTCGAGCAACGCGTTCGGCGCGCCGCGGCGATCCTCGCCGAACGACGTGACGCCCAGGCCGTAGTACTGGTTCATGATGGTGAACCACAGATCGCGGAGCTGGCGATCGCTGCCGAGGGCGCCGTAGGCGACGTGCGCGTCGTTCAAGAAGACGCCGTCGCCGCCGAGGAGCACGATGGGCAGGTCGTACCCGTCGTGATCGTGCGAGCGCATCTCGCTCATGTGCACCATGACGCAGTGATCGAGCACCGTGCCGTCGCCCTCGGGGATCGCGTCCAGCCGCTGCGCGAGCTGCGCGCTCTTCTGGTTGAGCCAGCAGTTGATCGCCGCGTAGTCGAGGTTGCTCTGCTGGACGATCTTGTACCGGCCATCCTGCGTCGCCCGGTCCAGGTTGCCGGCGGCGTGCTGGGAGGAGTGGTAGTGCAGGCTGCTCTCCCTCCTGTACGCGAGCCCCACCTTGGCGCGGACGTCCTCCGGGATGCACCGATACTCGAACTCGGAGCGCATGTCGTCGTGCATGTGGGTGATCACGCGCGTCACGTCGCATTGAATGGCCATGACGATGAGGTCGATCATGACCTTCGCGTGATCTTCGTGCTTGTACGGGCCGGCTCCCGTGTTGTCGTTCTCGTTGAGCCCCTCCGCCTGGCCCGGCGGCTCGGGGACCACGCCGGGCTGGCTGATCGGGCTGCAGCCCAGGCCCGCCGGCGTCATCGTCGACTGGACGCGGGTCGCGTTCTTCTCGATCTCGCGCAGCGAGTCCAGGTATTGCTGGACGATCTTGCGATCTCCGGAGCCGACCCGGTTCATGAGCGAGTTCGCGTCCGCGAGCACGCCGTCGATGACGCTCTTCTCGGTCGCCGCGCGGCGTTCCGCCTCGATCCTGGCCTCCTCGTCGCTCTGCCCTGGCACGCCGGACCCCGCGCCCGCGCCGACGAGCGCGTCGAACACCGCCTTCGGGTTGACCGAGCGCTTCAGCGGCTCGCGCGGGCTCTTCCAGGAGAGAACCTGGTTGTAGGCGTAGCTGCGCTGGTCGAAGAAGCCGGGCTTGACCCCGAGCCCCGTCTGCAGCGACGGGATGCGGGTCGCCTGCTCCGGGCCTGCCTTCTGGACGATGAGCTGGTCGACCGAGACGCCGTTGCCCACCCACTCGCCGAGGTCCTGACGCGCCTCCCTCCCCAGCTGATCGGCGTCCACGCAGGTCGAGAGCGCCGCGCCGAGCCGCGAGTGGGAAGGCTCGATGTAGGGGTGCTGCTCCGTGCTCCACGTGTAGTTGCCGAGGCGGCTTATCATGAGCATCTTCGACTTCACCGGCGCGAAGTGCTCGAGCACCCTCGGCAGCTTGAAGTCGGCGCCCTTCAACGTCTTTCCGAACGCCGGGGCCGTCTCCCACCAGTGATGGGGCGCCCCGTTCGGGAAGGTGCAGAGCAGGAAGCGCTTCGGGGTGCCGGGCTCCCCCGCGCGCGCCCCGCGCGGCGCGAGGCTCTCGAGCCACGGCAGCGCCAGACAGACGCCCGCGCCGCGCAACAGGTTCCTGCGTGTCATCAAGCGTTTCATGTGCCCATCGCTCCTTCGTGCCTCGTCTCGTGCAGAAACAACGCGCGCGGCCTCACCGCGCCTTGCCCTTCGCTCGAAGGCGGAACGCATCGCTGGTCACCACCTGCTTCACCAGATCCGCGATCGTCCCCCCGCCCCAGCGCTCGGCGATCTCCTTGAGCCTGGTCCTGTCGTCGCCGCTCGGGCGCCGGCGCAGGGCATAGCTGAAGAGCTGCTCCGAGGGGCACGCCCCCGACCGGGCGCCCTCGACGAGCGCCGGCACGAGGCCGGAGATGTCCTTGAACGGCACGCCCTCGTACACCCCCGTCGCGTCGACCGGGTCGCCGTTCGGGTACGCGGTCCGGTAGGCGCCGATCGGATCGAAGTTCTCCAGGCTCAGCCCGATCGGGTCGAGCACGTCGTGGCAGCTCGCGCAGTCGGGCGACGCGCGGTGCTTCTCGATCGCCTGGCGCACATTTTCCACGGGGCCCTCGTCCCCGCCCGCGTCGCCGAGCTCCGGGATGTCCACGTTGGCGGGCGGCGCCAGGGGCACGCAGAAGAACTGCTCCAGGATCGTCTTCGCGCGGGACGTGGGAGAGGTCCGGTCGGCGCGGGACGACAGCGTCAGGAACGCCGGGAGCGTGAGGAACCCATGGCGCACGCCCTCGGGGTCGTTCGCGTAGAGCGGCTCGACTAGCCGGCTCTCCGGGTGGGGCGCCGTGAGGAACTCGGACCAAGTCCGTCCGCCGGTCGTGAATTCGGCGAAGTAGGCGTTGACCTGGTCGAGCATCGCGCCCTTCACCTCGTCGTTCCAGCGCGGGAACCGGGTCGCGTCGGCGTTGTGGCTGGGGAGCGTGCGCGTGCCGAGCCACTGCCCGAAGAAGTTCTGGAAGAAGGCGGCGCTCTTCGGGTCGTCCAGCATGCGGTCCACCTGCTCTCGGAGCTCGCCCTCGGTGGCCAGCTGATCGGCCTCCGCCGCGTCGAAGAGCGCCTCGTCCGGGAGCGAGCTCCAGAGCAGGTAGGAGAGGCGCGACGCGATCTCGTAGCCGCCCAGGGCGCCCGGCGATTTTGCCGAGTCGGGGCCCAGCTCGATCCGGAGGAGGAAATGCGGCGACGTCAGCAGGGTCCGGACGACGTGCTGCACCGCCTGGACGGCGGACATCTCGAGGGCGGTCCGCGCGTGGGTGTACTGCGCCGCGTACCGCTCGACCTCCGCCGCCTCGAGCGGGCGCCGGAACGCGCGCAGCCCGAAGCGCTCGATGATCTCGCGCGCGCACCCGTCGTCCGCGCCTTGCGCCGGGTCGCACACGAGGATCTTGGCGCGCTGCGCCTCGTTCGAGAACGCGTCCTCGGCGAGGTTCCTGGCGGCGTCGTAATACCCCTGGACCAGGACCTGCGAGAGGTTCGAGAGCGCGCTCACGTTCGCGTCGAAGCCCTTCGCGCCGAAGGCCGGGAAGCCGTCCGCGGGCCTCAGCCTCGTTCCCAGGAGGTGGGCGACCGTAGAATTGTACTCCGAAGCTGTCATATGGTGCAGAGGCATCCCGTCTACGGCCAGGGCGGCGTCCTGCTCCGGGACGTCATCGCTCTGCCCCGGAGCGTCATCGCTCCCGAGGGTGCCAGTGCACGAGATGCTCAGGAGGCATCCCCCGGCGGCGAGCCAGGGACTCGCGAACACTCGGTCCAATCTGAACGTCATCATCGGCTCCCGCGTCTGGAATCGGCTATTCCCCCCTAGTGACCGGTGCGCGCGGATTTCGTGATCAAATCGACCTCGCGGCCTCGAGAAGATCAGGCCGTGCCCTGCGCGCAGAAGACTACGGTGATGGTGTTGCTCCTCGCGCTGCCCGGGTGTGGGGCGGACGTGGAAGGCCTCCTCGGATCCTGGCGTGGTGGCGATGCACCGCGTCGGAAAATGCCTGTCGAGCGGCCCTCAGCCGCGCATACACGGTGTTGATGTTCACCCCGATCCCCTCCGCGATCTCCGCCGCCGGCATCTCTTCCAGCTCGGCGAGGAGGAGCACCACGCGCTTCTCCTCGTCGAGCGACGCAAGGAGGTCGTGCACCACGCGCGCGGTCTCCGCCCTCGCCATGGCCTCGTCGGGGCTGAGGTTGCTCGGCCCTGCGAGCTGCTCGGGATCCACGATCTCGCCTGTCCCGCGGTGGGCCGGGCTCTGGCGGCGCAGCGACCTCCGGTGCGCCTGCACGACGTTGGCCACGATCCCGAAGACCCACGTCTTCAGCGACGAGCGGCCCCGGAACTCCGGGAGCCGTCGGTGCACGACGACGAACACCTCCTGGCACACGTCCTCGTGCGCCGAGGCGTCCACGCCGAGGCGGCGCACGGTCCGCCCGACGAGGGGAAAGAGCTTGCGGTACACCTTAACGAAGTCGAGCGGCGCGGCCTCATCGTCGGAGACGGCGGAGACCGCGTCGGCGGGCGGAGCCGTCGACGGAGCGACCGCCGCGCCGGTCGCGTCGGAGCTCGCCAAGGTACCGATCGAGGACAGACCTGTCGCCATCATGCCAATGCGCCGCGGTGACATCGACGCGGCAGCCTTCGCACGCACCATCGATACGAACGCAACCCTCTCGGGGTCGGAGCCGAGCTCGATCCCGATGACGAAGGAGCCGGTATGCATGGCGACCCCCCTCAGGGCAAAGCCGAAGTACGAACCCATATTGTGAACGCTCACATTTTTCATGTCAACGAGGATCTGTTCATCCGCGGCCAAGCCCGACATCGTCGACGTCCGATGGCTGGCAAGTCCTCCTCCGGAGCGGCGCGTCAAGAGGACGGGCGCAGGGTCACGGTATTGTTCGATGTGGATTCCAATTTCTGGATCGAGGCTCGCCTCGCGCCGGTTCGGTTCATTTGAGTTGACATGAACGATGTTAACGCTCACAATTTCGCCTCAGGGGTGCCCTTCCGCTTTGTCCCGGGTGGCCGTCGTGCGCACCGGACTCTTGGTCCTTGGTACCGGGCTCGATCTCTGGGCTGACCCGGCTCGGGTGTCGTAAACGCAAGCCATGGCGGGATCGCGGGGGCTCGCCCGCGCTGCGCTCGCTCGGGTGGAGCCGATCCAGGTGAGCCGATCCTGGCGGAGGGAACAGCATGGCGAACTGTGGGACGAGATCGTGGCTCGGATTGACGATGACGGCGTGCATCGCCGCCGCATGCGGCGGCGCGCGGACCGTCGACACGCCCCCTGCGGCAGCGCCGCCGGCGGCGGCCCCCGCGACGGACGCCTCTCCAGCGGCCCCGGCCGCCACATCCGAGCCACCTGGTGGTGAAGCCGTGAACGCAAAGCCCGCTTCCGTCTCCAAGGCGCCCTTCGGCAACGCCGATGGCAAAGAGGTGCTCCTCTACACGCTCACGAACGCGAACGGCCTGGTCGCGAAGGTGATGACCTACGGCGCGACGGTGACCGAGCTCCACGTCCCCGACAGGACGGGGAAGATGGGCGACGTCGTCCTCGGCCACGACAACCTCGACGGGTACCTGAAGAGCAGCCCGTACTTCGGCGCGACGGTCGGCCGCGTGGCCAATCGCATCAAGAACGCGCAGTTCCAGCTCGATGGCAGGACCTACAAGCTCTCCGCGAACAACGGCGCCCACACGCTGCACGGCGGCAAGAAGGGCTGGGACAAGGTCGTCTGGGACGCGGAAGCGACCGAGACGCCGCAGGGCCCGTCCATCAAGCTCACGTACGTATCGAAGGACGGGGAAGAAGGCTACCCCGGCACGGTCAGCGCAACGGCGACCTACACGCTCACCAACGAGAACGAGCTCAGGGTCGAGATGTCGGCCACGACCGACAAGACCACGATCGTCAACATGGCCCACCACAGCTACTGGAACCTGGGAGGGCACGGCTCGGGCTCCGTCGCCGACCAGGAGCTGACGCTGCACGCCGACAGCTACACCCCGCCGGACGCCACCGACATCCCCTCGGGCCAGATCAAGCCGGTGAAGGGGACGCCGCTCGACTTCACCGCCGCCAAGCCGATCGGCAGGGACCTGAAAGCCGTGGGCGGCAAGCCGGTCGGATACGACCACAACTTCGTCGTCAGCGGCGACCCCCACAAGCTCCGCGAGGCGGCTCGGGTCAAGGATCCGAAGACCGGTCGGGTGCTGACGGTCGAGGCCGATCAGCCGGGGATCCAGTTCTATACCGGCAACTACCTCGACGGGTCGATCAAGGGCAAGGGCGGCGCGGTCTACAGCCAGTACAGCGGCTTGTGCCTCGAGCCGCAGAAGTTCCCGAACTCGATCAACGTCCCGGCCTGGAAGAACGAGGTCATCCTCCAGCCCGGCCAGCGCTACGCGCAGACGGTCGTCTTCCGGTTCACCACCGAGTAGCTCGTCGACGGTCACCGGCGCTGCCCGGCGGCGCCGGCGCGCTCACGCGAACGTCACGATCGGCTTCACGTCCGCCGACCGGCGCAAGGAGGATCCATGATCCGCTCGAGCACATTCAGTATATCGCTCCTCGTCGCGCTCTCAATCGCTGCTTGCGGGTCCGACGACGGCGCCGCCGACGGCTCGGGCGGCAGCGGAGGAAAAGGGAGCGGCGGCTCTTCGAGCAGCAGCAGCAGCAGCTCTTCGACCAGCAGCAGCAGCAGCTCTTCGACCAGCAGCGGCAGCACCTCGGGCACGGGCGGCACAGACGACCCGAACCCGAACGGCGGGGGAGGACAGGGCGGGACGGTCGATCCGGTCGGCACCGAAGGCGACGGCGATTTCGAGATCGGGCCTAACTACCAGGACGCCCCGGAGATCAAGAGGATCGACGGCGTTCCCCAGGGGCGGACGTTCACGTTTTCCCTGTCATCCCGGGAGAGCAAAATCTTCACCGGCCACGATCCGACCTTGAACGACAACGCCAAGGGGGATTTCAACCGCCGCGTGGAGGTCGCGATCCCCGCGACGTACGTCGACGGCGCGGAGGCGCCGTTCATGGTCGTCCAGGACGCGCGCGACAGGAACGAGATCATCAACACGATCAACAACCTCGTCGCGGACCCGAACAGCCGTTTCCCGAGCGTCATCGCCATCTTCGCCGCGAGCGGAGGGGGCGACTCGTACGGCAGCGAGCGGGGGCTCGAATACGATACCATGTCGGACGCCTATCAGAGGTTCGTCGATACGGAGCTCCTCGAGGCGGTCAAGAACGACCAGGCCGTCCACGCCGCGTACCCCAACCTGAAGTTCACGAGCAACCCGGACGGTCGCGCCACGTACGGATGCAGCTCGGGCGGGGCGGCGGCGCTGACCATGGGCTGGTTCGGCCACGACACCTACCGCAAGATCGTCACCTACTCCGGCACGTTCGTCGACCAGCAGAACCCCCGCGCGCCCACCGAGGCCGAGTATCCCGACGGCGCCTGGGAGTACACGGAGGGGCTCATCCGGGAGAGCCCGCGCAAGCCGCTGCGCATCTTCCTGCAGGTCGGCGACAACGACCTCGGCAGCACCAGGGATGAAGCCAGCCACCACAACTGGGTGATGGCGAACCAGCGCGTGGCGGCGATCCTCAAGGAGAAGGGGTATCATTACCGCTTCGTCTACGCGAAGGGCGCCGGCCACTGCGAAGGGAGAGTGATCAAGCAGACGCTCCCCGACACGCTGCGCTGGATGTGGCGGGGCTATCCGATCGATTGACGCACGGGGGTCCAGCGCGTGCTGGGCCCCGCGGGCCGTGGGTCTACGAGCGCGCGCGGAGCTCGGGGAGCGCTGTACTAGGGCTCCCGCGCGGGCTCGTCGGCTTCGTCGTCGCCGAAGAGCACGCCGACCTGCAGCGGGGTCGCCTCGAACGGCTCGGCCCGGACCTGCTCGCCGCGCTCGGCGGCGAGGATCTCGACATAGCCTTCCTGCGTCCAGCGGTAGACGGCCAGGGTCTCTTCCTCGGGGTCGATGATCCAATAGTGTGGAACCTGGTGCCGGTGATAGACGCGCTTCTTCTTGATGAGGTCGTTCCGCTTGTTCGTCGAGAGGATCTCGCAGATCCAATCGGGGCGCACCATGATCGGGATACCGCGCGGGCGCTCCGGGACGCGCTCTCGCCGCCAGCCGACCACGTCGGGGCGGACGGTGTTCGCGGCATCGAAGTGGACATCGACCTCGGTGGCGAACCACCAACCCCCGGGCCTGCGCCCGCCGGGCCGCTGATCGTAGGGATCGACGTAGGCGGAGAGCTTGCGCTGCACGGCCCCGTGCTCTCCGGTCGCGGCCCCCTTCTCGACGATGCTGCCCTCGATGAGCTCGTGGCGCCGCTCTTCCTCCGGGATCGCGAGGAGATCCTCCAAGGTCGCGGGGCGGGCAGCCTTCGGCGCGGATGCGGTCATGCCCGAGGATAGCAAATCCCCCCGGGCAAGCGCGCCATCCGTCGCGCGGCCGCGCCCGAGGAGATCGCCGAGGTCGTCGCGTTCCTGGCGTCCGACAAGGCGAGCTTCATGGTCGGATCCATCGTGATGGCCGACGGCGGATACTCCGTCGCCATCCAGCCAGGGGATTGAGCGCCGGTGCCCCAGCTGGACGGCGAGCACGCGCTCTACCCCCGGGATCGCAGCCGCCGCCGGCTCGGCCTCCAGCGCTGCGGCGACCTCCGCCGCGAGCGCCGCGTCCGCCTCGACGATCACGGCGTCCGGATCGGACCGGCGGATCAGCCCCGCGACGCGCGCGGCCTGCGACGAGCCGAGCACCTACGTCCCCAGCTGCGCGCGCTGCGCTTCCACGAGCCGGCCCAGCGCGTCCTTGCCCGCCTCGCCCGGCGAGAGCGGCCACGCGGCGCCTCCGCCCTCCCCCTGTCGAGCCCGACAGGCGGGCTTTACGCTCTGTCATGTCGCCTGCTATGCGTGAAGATCTGATGATGACGCGCTCGAACACGCGGCGCCCGCGCCGGGGTCCGGCCGCGACGCCGGGCTCCGCGGCGGCGCATCATGGCCGCGCGGCGCGCCGCTGGGTGGCCGCGGTCGCGTCGCTCGGGCTCGCGGCCTGCGAGAAGGCGCCGCTCGACGCCGTCGCGCCGGCGACGACGACGACGTTGACGCAGGACCTTGTCGCGTACTGGCCGTTCGACGAGGGCGAAGGGACGGTCGTGACCGACCGGTCCGGCAACCGGCGCCACGGCGAGCTCACCGGCGGCACGTGGGTGAAGGACGGCCGGTTCGGGCGCGCGCTGCACTTCGACGAGGGCGAGTTCATGACGGTGGGCGATTTCCCGAACGCCACCTCGAGCTGGACCGCCTCGGCGTGGGTTCGCGTGTTGACCGACCAGCCCCCCGCCGACGACACGCTGAGGACCGTGATCAGCACGGAGAACGCCGGCGGATGGGAGCTCAGCGTCGACTACGACGGCGAGGCGCCAGGCATGCGCTTCGGGTTCTGGAAGGGGCCCGAGATCTCCGACGACCACGCCATCCTATGTTCCTGCCTGGAGCTCCAGCGGTGGACGCACGCCGTCGGGGTCGTCGACGGCGAGGCGCTCACCATGAGCCTCTACGTCGACGGGCGGCTCCACAGCACCGTGCCCATCGAAAAGACGATCTCGCCCGGCCCCACCAGCCTCTACGTCGGCCGACGGCCGCAGGAGGGTCGGCTCCTCGTCGGGGACGTCGACGACATCGCGATCTACAGCCGAGCGCTCGCCCCGGCGGAGGTCGCCGAGCTCTTCCAGCACGCCGTCCCGGCGGAGGTCGAAGCGGACATCTCGACGGGCACCAACTACACCCTGGTCGGCGTCCAGAGCGGGCTCTGCGTGGACGTCGACGCCGCCGTCATCACGGCCGACGATGTCGTCCTGCAGCTCTGGGCTTGCAACGGCGGCACCAACCAGCAGTTCCGCTTCGAGGCGGTGGACGGCGGGTATTACCGGATCCGCAACGTCCACAGCGACAAGTGCCTCGACGTCCGCAGCGCGTCGACCGCCGACGGCGCCGCCATCGTGCAGTACACCTGCCACGACAACCCCAACCAGCAATGGTCCGTCACCGAGGCAGGCGGCGGCGCCGTCCGCATCACGTCGCGCCTCAGCGGCAAGGTCATCGACGCTTACGGCTCCCCGCCCTCCAACGGCACCGCCCTCGTCCAGAGGGCTTCCAACGGCGGCGCCAGCCAGCAGTTCAAGCTGACCCCGCTCGAAGCCGGCACCGGCACCAGCGGCGCGGGCCCGTGACGCCCGGCGCCTCTCCGCAGGCGAGCAGCCTGCTCAGCGACATCGACAGCCGATGAGCATCCACCGCCAGGCGCGCGGGGCGGCCGTCCTCCGAATCACAGCCACCCCACGAGGCTGAGGCTGCCGAGCAGCGCCGGGCGCGCGACGCGCGCCGCCTCGGTCTCGACGAAGCGGACCACCGGGTACGGGTGCGCGACGAGCGCGTGCGCCTCGACGACGACGTCGAGCCGCCGCACGATCCCGAGCTCGACGCCGGCGCCGGCGTCCGCGGCGAACGCCCATTGCGCGCTGTGGACCCCCCGGTACGGCCACGACGCCTCGCCGTCCACGGCCACGTGGAGCACCCCGAGGCCGGCCGAGAACCTCGGGCGCAAGCGGAGCTCGGGCCAGGGGAGCGCCGCGAGCTCGACGAGCCCGAACCGCTGCTGCACGGTCGCGCTGCCCTGCGGCCCGGCGACGCGCGGCGCCGTCCCGAGCCCGGCGAGCGAGAGGCGCGCCTCGATCGGAGCGAGCGGCGCGACGCGCAGGCGCGCGACCCCGAGCAGCGCCGGGCCGATGCCGCCCGGGCTCACGAGCAGCCCGCCCCCCAGCTCGACGCCCCACATCGTCCGGCGCGGCGGGTCGAGCGGCCGCTCTGCCGGTCGAGGCGCCTGCGGGCTCACCTCGCCCGGGGGCGGCGCGGCGGCGGGCGCCGCGGAGCGCCGCGAGGACATCAGGAGCTCGAGCTGGCTCGCGCGGAGCAGCTCGACGGCGCGCACCGCGAGCACCTCGGCGATGTGCTCCGGCGCCTCGCCGCGCGTGTCGATCCGGCGCACGAGCGTCTCGTTCGTCCGCGGGTCGACCACCCAGAGCTCGGCGGCCTGACCGTCCGGCGCCAGGAACAGCCCGATCAGGGCCGCGGAGCCGGCCAGCTGCCCGGCGTCGTCCATCGCCGGCCGGGGGGCGGAGGCCGACGGCGAACCGAGGAGCTCCACATCGAAGCCATCGGCGACGAGCTCCCCGTGGATGCGGATCAGCGCCTCGGAGATCGACGGGTCGGCGGCGCTGGGCCGCACGAGGACCACGCGCGCAGGCTCCGCCGACGCCGCGGGGCTCGCGGCGCAGAGGAGGAGCGCGAGGGCCCCGGAGAGCGCTTTCGCCCGCGCGAACCTCACGGCTCCCGAGCGAGGGTCCGCGCTGCCTGGGCGTAGGTCCCGCCGGGGAACCGGCGCAGGTACTCCCGGGCGACGATCTCGGCTTGCGCATCCCCGTGGAGCCGCCGCACGATCTCCATCTTGCGCCCGAGCGCCTCGGAGGCATAGGCCCCTTGCGGCGCTTCCTTGAGGTACGTCTCGAACCACGGGAGCGCCGCAGCGCCTCCCTCCTGGGCCTCGGCGAGGCGGCCGAGCAGGAAGGCCGCCTCCCGGGCGCGCTGGGTCGCGGGGAAGCGCCGGCGCTGCGCGAGCAGCGCCCGCCGCGCGACGTCGCCCCGCCGCGTGTAGCGCGCCGCGTCCGCGAGCGCCGAGAGCTCCGCGCTGCTGGACGCCGCGAGGGTCTGGTCGAGCCCGCGGCGCTGCGCCTCGTCGACGATGGCGTCGAGCTGCCCGGCCGCGAGCTGCCCGGCCCAGTCGCGCTTCGGCGCGGCCGCCGCCTCCGCGCGCGGGGCCGCGGGCGCCTCGCCCTCCGGCGGCGCGCCGGGGAGCTCGGCGCCCGCGCCGGGGAGCTCGGCGCCCGCGCCGGGGAGCTCGGCGCCGCCCGAGGGCGGGGCGGAGCTCGGCGCCGCCTCCGCGCCCTTCTGCGCGCCGAGCTCGCGCAGGAGAACCTCGCCGGTGCGCAGCCGCACGGTGAGCCACTGCCCGGCGCGCATGGCGATCGGCTCGCCGGACAGCGGCCCGCTGACGGTGACGGCGCCATTCTCGAGCCGCAGATCGAGGCGCTCGTCCTCCGGCGCCCAGGCGAGCGCGAAGGCCGTCCCGGTCACGGTCACCACGAACGGCCCCGCGTCGAACAGCCACTGCGTCCCAGACCGGTGGACCACGTGCGCGCGGACCTCGCCCCGGTCGAGCGCGACCCGGGCGCCCTGCCCGGTCACCGACGCGAGATGCGCGCGCGCGCCCTCGGCGAGCTCCACCTCGGTGCCGTCGGAGAACCGGAGCTTCGGCCGGCTCGCCGCGTCGGCCTGGAGCGAGCCGTCCTGCGAGGCGACGCCCCCCTCCACCTCGTAGGACAGGAGCTCGGAGGGCGCCCTGCGTTGCCACCGCCCGAAGGCGACGAAGCCCGCGGCCGCCACGGCGATCGAGAGCGCGACCGCCCCGAAGGGCGAGAGCCGGAGCGCCCGGCGCGACGCCGTCCGCTCCGCGACGCGGAGCAACCCTCGCGTCCGCTGCTGGTGGGACATCTCGCCGAGCGACCGGCACGCGAGCCCGACGAGGCGCGCGGCGTTCGCGCTCAGCTCCGGCTCTCTCCCCTCGTCACGGTTCATCTCGCGCCGTCCCTTTCTTGTAGTAGCCGGCGAGGGACGCGTCGTGCTCCACGCGCGACGACACGAGCTCCGTGGCCCGGCTGAGCCGTCGCTTCACCGTGGCCAGCGACACACGGGCCGCCTCCGCGATCTCCGGCAGGCTCATGCCCTCCATGTGCCGGAGCACGAACGCGGTCCGGTCGTCCGCGCTCAGCGTGTCGAGGATCGCGTAGAGGCGCCCGAGCGCCTCGCGCGCCTCGCTGTCCACCGGCTCCACCGCCTGCTCCGGGAGCTCCGCGCTCTCCGAGAGGTGGAGGATCCGCCGCACGCGCCGTCGCCGGAGCTCCCACTTGAGCATCCGGAGGGTGACCGACACGATGAAGCTCCCGAGCGCGTCCGGATCCCTCAGCCCGGGCACCTTGAGGAAGACGCTCACGAACACGTCCTGGGTGAGGTCCTCGGCGTCGGCGCCCGGCCCGAGCACCCGCGCCACGATCCGGAACACCTTCGGCGCGTGCCGGTTCCACACCGCCGCCGCCGCCCACGGCTCCCCCGCCATGAGCGCGCGCACCAGCGCGCGGTCGTCGGGGCCGCCCCGCTCGGCTTCCGGAGGAGCGATGGCAACGCTGGCTCTGCGCACGACGGCATCGCTCCGGGGGCTCATGATCCCCGCACAGCGACCGCGCGGGGGAGCCACGGTATCGAGCCCATGTCTCCGTTGCAAGGAGCTCGTCGCACACGGCCGGAGGCCATCGCAGCGGTGTTCCCCGGTGTGGATTGCATGGCTGCCACCCGCGGCGACACCACGCCACGCCGGCAAGACCCCACGGGGTTCGGCAGGCTCCCCGGCCGGGCTGGCGAAGCGCATGTCAGGCAGTAGCGAGACCACGCCGAATCGGCTCACCGCGCGCGCGGGTGGATGAGCCGGTGGCCTACGGTGAGCTCGCCCACGGGCGCGACGCGCAGGCTCACGCTTCGACAGGAAAACTTCACCTCGGCGATATTCGCTCACGTTGTGAGCCGGTCCGAGGGCGATCCGCTACTGCATGGCGGGCGCTCCACTTGCTCTTCCTGATCGCTTCGTCCTCCCGATCGGTCCGCACCACGGGCGGGACGCCCGAGCCCGGCGGCGGCGGGTCGGCGAGGGTGCGCCCGCCGGATGGCAGCACGTCCCGAGATTCGATTCCTCATTTCTATCGATGGAACACGGATCCGCCAGAGCGATCCCGGTAGTCCCTGCTTCGCCGTGAGCCCCGCTGGTGGGGCCGGCGCGATGATCCTGTGATCCTCTTGTAAAGAAAGCCTGTTGTTCGATGAGAGAACTTCAGCATGCCCGGAGCGGGCGAGGAGCGACAACGATGTCCAGGTCCTCACATCACGAGCAGGCGCGTCCTCTCCGAGGCTCTCGGTCGGCGATCCTGGGCGCGTTGCTCCTGGCCAGCGGCTGCATCGGAAACGTGGGTGGTCCTGGCTCCGGCGCCGAGCCCGGCGACGAGCCTGACGTCAAGGATCCCACCACCGGGGCCCCGCTCGCGTGCAAGGACGGCGTGGTGTACCCCGGGCGAGCGCCGCTGCGGCGGCTCACGCGCACCGAGTACAACAACACCGTCCGCGATCTCCTGGGGGACACGACCAACCCCGCCTTTTCGCTGCCCAGCGAGGACGTGGGGAACGGCTTCGGCAACGACGCGGACACGCTGTCGGTCTCGAGCCTGCTGGCCGAGCAGCTGGGCACCGTCGCGGAGGGCGTCGCCCAGCGCGCGACCGCCACCCCGGAGGCGCTCGCGAAGCTCGCCCCCTGCGCGCGCAACGTGGCGGGGGCGGACGAGGAGGCGTGCGCGCGCACGATCATCGAGAGCCTCGCCCCGGTCGCGTACCGCAGGCCGCTCGCCGGCGGCGAGGCGGAGGAGCTCCTCGCGCTGTACAGAGTCGGCAGGACCGACGCGACGTTCGCCACCGGCGTCGCGACGGTGATCGAGGCGCTGCTCCAATCGCCAGACTTTCTCTACCGCATCGAGTGGGGCACACCCGACCCCGAGCGCCCCCAGCTCCGCCGGCCGACGGGCGACGAGATGGCGACGCGGCTCTCGTACATGCTCTGGGGCACGATGCCCGACGAGCAGCTGCGCACGGCCGCGCAGGCGGGTGAGCTATCGACGAAGGAGGGCGTGCGCGCGCACGCCGAGCGCATGCTCGAGGATCCCCGGTCCCGGCCCACCATCCGGTTCTTCTTCGACAACCTCCTCCCCATCAGCAGCCTCGCGGATCTCGAGCGGAACGCGGAGGCGTTCCCGACCTTCTCTCGCACCATCGGCTCGCTGATGCGCGAGGAGACACAGCGGCTCATCGAGCACGAGATCTTCGAGGGGGGCGGGACATGGCCGTCCATCTTGACGGCCCCGTACTCGTTCATGAACGAACGGCTCGCGGCGTTCTACGGCGTCTCCGGCGTGACGGGCGACGAGTTCCAAAAGGTAGAGATCGACACGACCCAGCGCCTCGGGCTCCTCACCCAGGCGGGCGTGATGGCCGGGACGACGCACTCGAACAACACGAACCCCGTGGTCCGCGGCTCGTTCGTGCTGCAGAAGCTCATGTGCATCCCGATCCCGCTCCCCACCGGCGATATTTTGGAGAAGGTGAAGCCGCCGGATCCGTACTCCGGCGCGACGGCGCGCGACCGCTTCAGCCAGCACAGCAAGGACAAGGCGTGCGCGGGGTGCCACCAGTTCATGGATCCGGTCGGCTTCGCGTTCGAGAACTACGACGCGGTCGGGCTGTACCGCACCACCGAGAACGACGTCGTGATCGATCCGAGCGGCACGGTCCCGGGGACGCTGGGGGACGTGAGCGGGCCGATCGAGCTGGTGCAGAAGCTCGCCGCGTCGGAAGAGGTGCAGCACTGCTTCGCCAAGCGCTGGAGCGAGTTCGCCTACGGCCTCACCCTGCGCAGAGAGGACCAGTGCACCGAACAGGCTGTCACGACCGCCTTCGAGGCGTCCGGGTACAACGTGAAACAGCTCCTGATCGATCTCACGCAGACGGACGCTTTCCACTATTTGGCTTCAGGACAGGAGTGAAGGTCATGTCGAATTTTCGTTTGAGCCGACGTGCCATGCTGCGGGGCGCCGGCGCCATCGCGGTCTCGCTCCCCTGGCTGGAGATCATGGGCCCCGAACGCGCGGCGCACGCGGCCCCCGCCCCCGCCAAGCGTTTCCTCGCCGTCTACACGCCCGGCGGGACCGTGATGAACCGCTGGAGGCCGACCGGCTCGGAGACGAGCTTCACCCTGAGCCCCATCCTGGCGCCGCTCGCGCCCGTGCAAAACCGGCTGCTCGTCGTCGACGGCCTCGACATGAAGAGCGCGCGCGGCGAGCAGCATCAGGCCGGGATCATCGCCTGGCTCACGGGCACGGCGCAGGACGGCGCCAACAACGGCGGCTACGGGAGCGGGCCGTCCATCGATCAGGTGATCGCCGCCCGGATCTCCGCCGGTCAAAAGGCGAAGGCCAGCATCCAGATCGCGTTGCGCTGGGCCACGGGCAAGTCTCACGGCCTGCTGTCGCCGATGAACGCCGTGAATTTCGAGAACGACGCGCCGCACAAGCCGATCCCGCCGCGCCTCGATCCGGTGGAGATCTTCACCGAGCTCTTCGGCACGCTGAACCCGAACGACGGCAACGACGCCGCCCGTCGCCTCGCGCGGAAGCAATCGATCCTCGACTTCCTGGATCGGCGCTACGCCACCCTGTCCGGGAAGCTCGGCGCCGCCGACAAGCAGAAGATCGACCAGCACCTCACGAAGATCCGCGAGATCGAGCAGAGCCTCAGCAACATTCCGGTCGAGACGAGCGCGTGCAAGGTGCCGACGAGGGTCGACACGTCCGACTACAACCCGCGCACGGGGCTCAACTCGTCCGACAACGGCTCGATCAAGGACACCTCGACCGACGCGGCGATCCCCAAGGTCGGCAAGCTCTTGACGGACATGATGGTGATGGCGCTCGCCTGCGACATCACCGCGGTCGGCACCCTGCAGTGGAGCGACACCGAGGCGAAGCACACCTTCCCCTGGCTCAACCTGACCGAGCACCACCATTTCTACCAGCACGACGGCGGCTTCAGGCCGAACGAGTGCGAGGCCATCTGCAACTGGTACTCGAAGCAGCACCTCTATCTGCTGCAGGAGATGGAGAAGGTCGACATGGGCGGGCACTCGCTGCTCGACGAGAGCGTCGTCTTCTTCGGCTCCGAGCTCTCGGATCCGCCGACGCACAAGAAGAACGACATGCCGTTCCTGCTGGCCGGCGGCGGCGGAGGCCTGCGCACCGGACGCTGGGTGCGGTACCCGAACCTCCCGCACAACAACCTGCTCGTCTCGATCTTGAACCTGTTCGGCGACACCCGGACCACGTTCGGCGACCCGCGGGACTGCACCGGGCCGCTCACCAACCTGACCTAGCCCTTCGAACGAGGCGCGGCGCGCCGTGCGCCATGGGTCCCCGTTCCTCTGTCTCGACCGGTCGCACCGGCAGCCTCGCCGGCGTTGCAGGACGACGCCGGCGCGCGCTGGGCGAGGAGGATCCGGCAGCGGGACGCCAGCTGGTTCGACATCGACGAGACGAAGTTCGACGGTCCCGACTTCTATCCCGGCGTTCTCGCCGGACTGGTGTGAAATGAGAATCTCTCTGTTCGTGATCCCTGTGACGATGGTCCTTCTTGCCTGCGGCTCCGAGGCCGACCCGCCCGCGAACGACCAGGCTACTTCCAGCGCGACGGGCGCTGGGGGCTCGGGCGGGGGAGCCGCGACGGGCGCCAGCACGAGCGCCTCCAGCAGCGCGAGCTCCGGCGGGGCCGGCGGCGGCGGCGGGGCCGGCGGCAGCGGCGGGGCCGGCGGCAGCGGCGGAGCCGGCGGCAGCGGCGGCGGCGAGGACCCGCGCGCCGCGGCCGCCAGCATCGACGGCTTTCGCTGGGAGCTGCCGTGCGACCAGGACCCAGGCAACCGTGACGAGTGCTCGTCGTCCGCGCGGGTCGACGAGACGAAGACGTTCGGCGGCTCGCCCGACACGACCTACCAGGTGACTGTCCGGCTGCGCGGCGTCGTCGAGCCGATGACGTACCAGGGCGGCACATCCGACGGCATGCACTTCCGCGTCGGCGGTTCGCCCAGCAACCCGACGTACAACATCTACAGCTTCGCTGTCTCCGATCCGCCCGAGGTCTACTATCTCAACGATAACCCCAACGTGGGTCACGACACGTTCATCATCGACCACACGAAGACCATCCCGATTCGGGGTGGAGCCACCGTGACTTTCGTCGGCGACGGTCAAAACGGCGTCGAGATCGCCAACTTCAAGCACCTCGTCGTGGACGGCATCCCCCCGGCACCCGAGCCTTTCATCGGTCAGTTCATCCAGCTCGACGTGCTGTCGGTCGAGGCGGCGCAGCCCTGACCGTGCGCCGCGCAGGATGAGCTCCTCGTAGCGGCCGTCTCACCGTACAACCACGCTGCACGCGCGGGTTGACATAGAACACCTTCCGCGCTCCACCTCCCTCCTCGCGTAGGTCGAGCTCCTGGAAGGCATCGACCGCGTGCCGGCTCAGCCGCCTGCGCGCGCTGTCGGCGAGCCGGAGCGGACGGTCACTGCCCCGGTGTGCCTTGCTCATCTCTGTCGCTCCCGGCGGCGGTGCTCCCGCATGGCTATGCCGATTGCGGCTCCCGTCAGGAGCTCGCCGGCGCTCCTGACGGGAGCCGCAGGGTCGCCTTCCCATCCTCGTAGGTGGTCCAGCTGAGCAGCCGTCCTTCGGCGGTCGTCTGGTACTGCTCGATCCGTCGCGAGCCGCGCGTGCCGATGACTAAGACGGTACCATCGTGGTCGTCGTCCTCGTCGCCGTACTCAAAACGGACGGCATCGGGGGCGGCGCTCCACGAGCCCGTACGAGGGATGCTCGACTCCTCGTCGGCGGACAGGCGAACCACCGTCGCCCCCACGCGGTGGACGCTCACGCGGGGCGATCCGACGACGTGGGCAGCCGACTCCAGGATGGCCGCGACGTGCTCGAGCGCGGGGGCGAGCACGAGGTCCGCGCGCGCCTCGTACACCTCCGGCTGCCGGTAGTGGCGCAGGAGCACGCCACCCGAAGCGAAGTAGGCCTGATACGCGTCGGTCGCCTCGGAGACGACGGTGAGACCGAGCGACGCCGCGAGGGCGTCGCCCGTCGCGGGGCGGACCTTGACCCGGTATGCGCGATGCGCTTCCGCGGCCGAGAGCAACGCGCGCTGCTCGATGTATTTCTCGATCGAGGCGCTCTTGACGTTAGGCTGGGCGATCACCTCTCCCGCCTCGTTCATGAACAGGCCGCAGACCCCCTCGCTGCCGATCGGCACCATCGTGCCGTCGAGGTCGAGCGGATCGTTCTCGTCGCGCATCGGTTCGTCATCGTAGATCCCGAGGGTGTCCTCGCCCCACGACAGCCCGCCGTAGAGTTGCTCGAAATCGATGGCCGCAGCGAACAGCGGCCGATGGCACTCGGCCAGCCGGCGGGAGACGCTCTCGCGATCGCGTGCGATGTCGTCGCGCTCCGCGGAGAGGAGGAACTGCTGAGCGCGAGGGGAAAACAGGTGCAGAGGCAGGGGAGGTCGCATGGGCGGTCTGTCAGCGGAACACGGGCACGTTCTGGATGGTGAACACCTGGGCGATGTTGGGCATGGCCTGCGCGGCGGCCTGCGGCGTCATGACCCGGTTCCACAATCCGTACGCCGTCGAATGTCACCTCCGCGACGAGCCAGGCGGTCCTTGAGCGACTCCGCGAGCCCCGCGTCGTCGCGTAGCGCCTGGGAGAGGGGCCCTCCGAGGCTCCGCATCGCGGCGGCCCGGTCGCTCCGCGCGAGAGGCAGGCGTCACCCCAGGTAGCGCGCGAGATTCTCCAGAGACGATCGAAGGCCGGCGTCGTGGTCGGCCTGGCTGATGCCGGGCGGGACGTTCTCCGCGGTGATGGTGATGCGGGTCCCTGCGGGCAGCGGTTCGAACGACCACGTCATCACCATCTCGCCCGCGAACGAAGCGTCCGACGACTCGAACTCGACCGACTGGGCGATGCGCTTGCCCGGCTCCAGCGAGAGGAAGCGCCCGGTGCTGACGTCGGTCCGCTCTGTGGTCTTGCCCCCACCGGAGGGCGCTGCCTCCTCGTAGGTCAGCTCGACGCGGTAGCGACCGCCCTCGCGGAAGTCGTAGTCGAGGACGCGACCGGTCATGCTCTCGGGCGGGAGCCACGCCATCAGCGCGTCGGGATCGGCGAAGGCACGGTAGACCGCGTCGGGTCGGGCTGCGACGACGAGCGACGCGGTATCCGTTCGACCTCTGGCGGCTGGATCTCGCACCCGCACAAGCTATCGCGCCACCGGTCCTCTGGCCAGACCGAAGAAGCGGTTGGCAGCTTCACCGGTTCTGTCGGCGGCATCGACCCCGGCCGGGTCGGCGCCGCTGCTGGTGACTCCTGCTCGACGGCGGAGGATGCCCCGGCCTCGATGCGGAGCGCCATGGTTCAGACAGCCGGCTTCTTCCAGCGAAGCTTCGGCGGACGGCGCTTCGGGTTCGCCAGGTTCGCCAGCGCCTCGCGGAGCGCGGGAGGCGGCTCGAAGCCTTGATCGAGAACGCTGGCCAGGCGCATCGTCTCGGCGTCGCTCAGCGTGAGGCGCTCGCCCATCGGCGTCTGCCGTCTGGCGCGGAGGCGCTCGATCGCCGGATGAACGAGCGCCTCCACCTCCTCGCCACGGCGCGCCTCGATGGCTCGCCCCTGCTCGGCCTGCCGCACGACCCATCCGGCGAGCGCGGCGACCTCACGCAGGAGGTCGGCATTCTGGTTGGGCTCGAGCCCGAGCCGCTCGCGCAGCATCTCCAGCTCGGCGTCGAGCACGCTGTTGGTCAGGGCCTGGAAGCGGGACATGACGACCTCCGGACGAGTCAAATATTACTCGCCGAGGCAATCGGCACGAGGACGTTCGGAGAGCCTGCCGACGTGCGTCCCCCTGCGGCATGATGGGCGTTGAAGCCGCCGGCCCGCCGGCCGATGTTTAGGGCGTCGTGGGCGCGGGGGTCGCGGGCGCGGACGCCGCCGCCGGCTTGCCGTTGGCCTCCGCCGGCTTGCCGTTGGCCTGTCCGGCCTCGGCGGCCTTGCGGGCCTTGTCGCGCCGCGCCGCCGCGCGCCGGCGCCGCTCGTAGGCGCTCGTCACCTCGCGGGCGATCTCGGGGTGGCGCCGGAACACGTGGGCCGCGGTCTTCCGGATGGCGCCCACCCGCTCGACCATCAGGTGCAGCAGCTGGTTGCGGGTCGTGGTCGCCGCGGCCGAGGCGCCGGCTTCGGGGGCCGCCTCCAGCGCTCGCCGTTGCAGGTCCTCCGCGAGCTTCCTGGTCGGGGGGACGTCCAGATGGGCGGGGAGGACGTCCGGAGACGGCGGGGGCGCGCGAACGGCCGGAGCAGCGTCGACGCGCCCCACGGCGCCGAGGGCCTTGCGCGTGGGTGCCTGGCTCGCGCGCGGCCGTGACCTACGCCTTCTGCTGGCGCTCGACCTCTGCGCGAAGGCGTTCCTCCTGGGCACGGAGCGCCGGTGTGAGCTCCTTGCCGACGTCTTCGCCTCAATGGCGCTCGAAGCCGTCAATGCCGCCGAGCCGATGGCCGAACGGCCCGTCCGGTCGGCGGCCCACGCGGGGACGTGGGCCCCGCAGCCGACGGTGAAGGCGTCCGCCATGCGGCGCGGGTAGGTTCCGGGCCACACCTGTTCTTCTCGACTCTAGTCGGGTCTTGTCGGCAGAGCTCGGCCCGGGTACCCTGCTCCGGTGCACAGGGGATTCCACGCGACCGGAGCGGCGCCGATGACGACAGAGCGTTGGGCCTCGGTTGAAGACGTCGCCAGGCACCTTGGGGTGGCGAAGGACTCGGTCTACCGATGGATCGAGACCCGGAGCCTGCCGGCGCACAAATAGGATGCCTCTGGAAGTTCCAGCTTTCCGAGGTCGACGAGTGGGTGCGAGGGACCGAGGAATCGAGACGGAAGAGCAGTTCGACGCTGCGCTGGCTGGCCTGCGCGATGAGCGTGCGCGCCTCATCGGTGCGGGCAAGAAGGTGGTGCTTTCGTGACGGCCCGCATCGACCTCGTGGAGCTCGCGAGACGAGGGAGCGAGCAGACGGAATGGAAAGAGAACGTCGCTGACGTCAACGACGTCGTCGAGACGCTCACTGCCTTCGCGAACGACCTCCAGAATCTGGGCGGCGGCTACGTGGTGTGCGGTGCGAAGGAGGAGAAGGACGAGAGCGGATTTCCCAAGCTCGTTCGCACGGGGCTGACCGCAGCGCGCTTGAAGGAGGTCGAGAACACTGTCCTGACTCGGTGCAGGGATCGCGTCTCTCCGCCTCTGGCGCCGTTGGTCGAGGAGCTCGAGTCGGACGATCCGCAGCGGCGGATCCTGGTCTTCCTCCAACCTGCCACGGGCTCCGCGCACACGTTTCGCCGAAGCAACGAGGGGGCGAAGCACTTCGTGCGGGTGAGCCGCTCCACCATCGAGGCGCGGAACGGGCTCCTCAAAGACCTGCTCGTTCGCAAGGGGGCTCTGGAGCCCTGGGATCGGAGGCCGTGCAACGCCGCGACCGTGAACGACATCGACCTCCTCACGCTGAGGGACGCGCTGCAGCGCATGGGGGTCTTCACGCTCGACCGTGGTGTCGATCCCTACCTGGTCGACGGGGTTCAGCTCTCGCCGTTCGTGCCGTCGCTGTGCGTGGCCGAGCCGCTCTCCGGCGTGCTGCGTCCGAGGAACTTCGCCGTGTTGCTCTTCGGACGAGAGCCCCAGCGCTTCATCCCCGGCGCGTTCTCGATCTTCTCCGCGTACCCGGGGCTCGATCGCACCGCTCCCGTCGCTCGTCGCGTCGAGATCCCCGGGACGCTGCTCGATCAGGCGCGCCGCCTTCAGGAGCTCCTCGACGCCGAAGCCGTGACGCTGTTCGACAAGACCGACCTCGAGGCACCGAATGCGCAGAAGTATCCACGGCGAGCGCTCCAGGAGGCGATGGTCAATGCGCTCGCGCATCGAGACTATGAGCTCGTCGATCCTGGCCGCTTCACCTCGTACCGTGATCGCATCGAGCTCGTCTCACCGGGGCCGCTTCCCGTCGGTGTGACGCTGGAGAACCTCCGTACGGGCTCCGTCACGCCCCGCTGGCGAAACCAGGCGCTCGCCTGGTTCCTCTCTCGCCTCCAGCTCGCCCAGGCGGAGGGACAAGGGATTCAGACCATCCGCAGCACGATGAAAGCAGCGGGCTGTCCCCCGCCCATCTTCGATGCCACGGAGGTCTCCGTGACTTGCGTCCTCCGGGCCCATCCCCGCTTCGAGTCGGCGGAGCGAGGGAAGACCATGTCGAGAGGCGGAGCCGCGAAGCCCGCTGCTTCGAAGAAGACCAAGCCGAAGGCAAAGACGGCCAAGTCGACGTCGAAACCCGCGGCGAAGCCCAGGAAGACGGGCACGAAGGCGACGCAGAAGAGCAGCAAGAAGGGGGTGCGTCGTGGATAAGGACACCCCGGGCGGGAGCCACGCCATCAGCGCGTCGGGATCGGCGAAGGCACGGTAGACCGCGTCGGCCCCTGCCCCTGAACACGGGCGTCCCCACCCGCTCCTTGAGCATCGCCGTCCCGTGCGCGGCCTCCGCCGATGAGCCCGGCAAGCCGGCCGCTCGCCATCACGCAGCCCACGCGGCGCCGGCCATGCCGGCGGCCTCGGGGATCTCGGCAGCGGCGGGAGGCGCCATCGCGAGAAGGGGATCGCCCCTCGTCCGAGGTGGCATCGCATCGGGTCGAAGGGGGCCGCATCGGGTCGGAGGGAACTCGGCCCGGCCCGATTCTGTGACGATCGCGGGAGACTCCCCGTAGGGCGGCGAGCCCGTCGGCGAGCTCCAGCCGGCCGAGCCGTCCACGTTCTGCTGCATCGCCTGAGCTCGCCGGAGCCGCCGCCGCCGGGCGGCCGATGCTTAGGGGGTCGTGGGCGCGGGGGTCGCGGGCGCGGGCGCCGCGGCCGGCTTGCCGTTGGCCTCCGCCGGCTTGCCGTTGGCCTGTCCGGCCTCGGCGGCCTTGCGGGCCTTGTCGCGCCGCGCCGCCGCGCGCCGGCGCCGCTCGTAGGCGCTCGTCACCTCGCGGGCGATCTCGGGGTGGCGCCGGAACACGTGGGCCGCGGCCTTCCGGATGGCGCCCACCCGCTCGACCATGAGGCGCAGCAGCTGGTTGCGGATCGTGGTCGCGGCGGCCGAGGCGCCGGCTTCGGGGGCCGCCTCCAGCGCTCGCCGTTGCAGGTCCTCCGCGAGCTTCCTGGCCTCGGCGATCACGCGCACGTCGAACGCCTCGTCCGCCTCGACAAGGCGGTCCTTGAGCGACTCCGCGAGCCCAGCGTAGTCGCGGAGCGCCTGCGAGAGGGCGCTCGAGCGCTGGCCGTCCTGCGCGTGGAACTCCTTGATGCGCGCGAGCTGCGCGTCGGCGGGCTCGTCGACGTCGTCGTCGAGCAGGAACTCGAGCGCCGACTCGAGCTCATCGACGACGAACCGGGCGCGCTCGCCGAGATCGGCCACGGCCGGATCGACGATGAGCAGCAGCCGCGTCTGCGCCTCCTGCACGGCGTGCACGATGGAGAGCAGCTCCTCGCTGCTCGAGGCGGGCAGGCGGTTCTTGACCCGCTTGAGGCCCGGGCGATCGCCGTCGGGCTCCCAGTACTTCTTCACGAACGCCGCGGCGACGACCGCCTCGCGCACGGCGATGTCGTACGGGATGTTCAGCGGGTTGTCGGTCCGCTCCGACTTGGCGGCGACCTTGACCCAGCGATCGAAGTCCGTTGCTTGCTTTGCCATGATGACGTTGACCCCTCCTCCTGCGACCCGCGCCCGTCGGGGCACGACGCAGAGCGGCAAGGATGAGCTCGGTCGGGAGGACGTCCAGCGCGGAGCAGGGTCTGGACGGGGGTGGGGGGAGCCGGGTGGTGAGGCGGCGGGGTGGGATGTCCGGGTGGGCGGGAGGGATGTCCAGATGGGCGGGCGGGGTGTCCAGATGAGCCTGCCCCCTGTCCAGATGGGCGGGCGGGGTGTCCAGATGAGCCTGCCCCCTGTCCAGATGGGTCGGGGGGTGTCCAGATGGGCGGGGGTCGCGAGAGAGGCGGGCGCGCGAACGGCGGGGTCGGCGTCGATGCGCCACACGACGTCGATGGCCTTGGACGTGGGCGCCCGGCAGGCGCGGGTCCTTGAGCTCGAGGCCGTCCACGGCGTGGAGCCCCTGCGTGGAGCCCCTGCCCGAGCAGACGCTCCGAGCGGCGGCCACGCCGGGACGTAGGCCGAGCAGCGGACGGCGTGGCTGGGCATCTCGCCAGGCCTGGTTGATCAGTCCGGCCGCCTTGGCCTCCACGAATGCAGCCGGAACACTCGCGTCCGTTGCGACCCCATACGTGCCTGGTGTACGTCTGGCAGAGGCTGGCGACCCCTGCCAACTGCTGCGGAGCTTCGCTCGATGACGGATGAAATCCTCACTCTGCCTGAAGTCGCACAACCGCTGAAGGTTGCGGAGAAGACCGTCTGCACGATGACCCAGAAGGGGGAGCCGCCAGCGTTCAAGGTAGGAGGGCAGTGGCGCTTCCGCCGCATGGCCTCGGACGCCTGGATCGACGCGAAGACCCGCCGCGCCGCTGGCGAGGAGGAGTCGACGTGACGAGCCCCCTGACCCCACAGGATCGCTCCGCCTTCTATGGCGCTGCCGTGCTCGGCCTTCGCGCGCTCGACGCCCGCGAGACCACGCCGCGCCGCTTCGGCGCCGATGCCGAGGCGCGCTGGACCCAGTTCGCCGGAGCGCTCGGCGCCGGCGACCGCATCGACATCCTGCTGCGCGACGCCGCCGGGACGTGGGGCGCCGCGTTCTCCCCCTCGGAGTGCTTCGGCTTCTTCGGCGTCGCCGACGACGAGCCGTTCGGGCCCGACTGGGGCGGCATCGACGACAACGCCGCGAAGCGATTGCTGGCCGAGCCCGACGCTCCGGCGACGCTCGATCACATCGCCTACGGGCTCGGCGTGAAGGCGGCGGGGGTTCCCGTTCCGCCGATCTCGCCGTCGACAAAGCTCGTCGTCGCGGGCGGCACGGCGATCATTTCGGTCGCCAAGGTGTTCGCCGAGAACCGCGCGCTCTCGTGGACCGATCAGGTCGTTGTGGTCGCCGACAAAGCGGCGTGGCGCCAGCTCGCGGGACTTGCCGCCGTGCTTCTCGGCGCGCGCGGCCGCACCGTCCTCGTGCGCCCGAGCGAAGGCGCGGACACCGCCCTGCGCGCCGCGGGCTTCGCACACCTCGACGCGGCGGTCGTCTCGCCCGACGCCGAGCCTGAAGCCGCCGAGCTCGCGCGGAAGGTTGGGGGTAGATAATGGCGCTCTCCGAGGGACGCATCCATCGCGGTCGCGCGACGCCGTACCCGTGGGAGCGGCAGGCGCTCGACCTCGTCTACAAGCACGCGTCCCTCTCGGACACCGACCCGCACCAGGCGTGGGAGCTGCACGAGCTCTACGACCCGTCGTCGGGTCGCCTCTACGAGATCGATTTGCTCTTCCTCTCGCGCCAGGGTCTGTTCCTCGTCGAGATCAAGAGCCACCCCGGCGTGCTCACCGGCGACATCGTCGACTGGACGATCACGGAGGACGGTCGGCGGCGCACGATCGAGTGCCCGTATCCCGGCGCGAACCACAAGGCGAGGGTGCTCGGCGCTCTGCTCGAGCGGCAGCTCGGGGACGAGCGCCCCTACGTCCACGCGGCGGTCTTCCTCTCCAACGTCACCGAGGTTCGCCTCGACGGCGGTCGGCCACCGTGGCTGCTGCTCCCCGGCGACGTGGGCAGCAAGCTCGTGAACGGGCTCGATGGACGCGACGCGCCGCGTATCGTGAACCGCCCGATGATGAAGCAGCTCCTCCAGGCTGCGCACAAGATCGGCCTGCGCCCGAGCACCACGGCGCGCGTGGTGGGCGGCTATCAGCTCGGCGAGCTGCTCGACGAGGGCGATGGCTACCAGGAGCACCTCGCGAAAAACGCGGCTGTCGAGCGCGATCAGGCGCGCGTCCGCAGCTACCTCGTGCCCGCCGCCACGTCGGCCGAGCGGCGCGCGCAGCTTCACCGCGCCGCCCGTCGCGAGGCACGGACGCTCGCGCAGATCGGCCAGCACCCGGGCATCCTCACGTATCGCTCGTTCATCGACGACGGGCCGCTCGGACCGGCGGTGCTCTTCGAGGCCTTCGAGGACTCGCTGCCGCTGCACTCCTTCCTCCGCCAGGAGCCGAACCTCACCTTCGACGAGCGGCTCGGGCTCCTGCAGCAGATCGTCGAGGCGGTCGCGCACTGCCACCGCGCGGGTGTTCTGCACCGCAACCTGTCGCCCGCGTCCGTGCTCGTCCGGCGCGCCAGCGACACCCGCGTCCACGTGCGCCTCCATCGTTTCCAGACCGCCGCGTGGATCGAGCACTCGAGCGTCGGCACGCGCCACTTCCACGACCTGTCGCAAGCCGTCGATCGCCTCTACCAGGCGCCCGAGGTCCTCGCCGACCCTGAGAAGGCCACCTACGAGAGCGACGTGTTCTCGGTGGGTTGCCTCGCGTGGCTCGTGCTCACCGGGCAGCACCCGGCCACGACGCTCCCCGAGCGAGAACAACGTATCCAGGGCGTGAAGGACGGCGAAGGCGGCCTGCGCCCGTCGGCGGTTCGTGCCGACCTCGCGATCCTCGACGAGGCCATCGCGTTCGCGACGCAGCCGAACCTCCACGCGCGCGCCGACGATATCTCCGACTGGTTCAACACCTTCGTCCTCGAAGCGCTCACGCGCCCGACCGTCGACATCAGCGCCGGCGCCGACCCGCGCGAAGCGCAGAAGGGCGACACGCTCCAGGGCGGGCTCCGCGTCGAGCGGCGTCTCGGCTCCGGCGGCACGGCGCTCGTGCTGCACGTGCGCCGGGAGGGGCGTGACTTCGCGCTCAAGGTCCCGCACGACGCGGGCTGCGGCGAGCGCCTGCTCTCCGAGGCGAAGACGCTCCGCGACCTGCGCCACGAGCACATCGTCGCGCTGCGCGACGTCGTCACGCTGGGCGGGCTCCCGTGCTTGCTCCTCGAGTTCGCGGGCGACCGGAGCCTGGGCGACGTGCTGCGCGAGCAGGGGACGCTGCCGCTCGAGCTCGCGCGCCGGTACGGCGACGACCTGCTCTCCGCGGTCCAGTACCTCGAAGAGGCCGGCGTCACCCACCGCGACATCAAGCCGACCAACGTCGGCTTCACGAGCCTGTCGAAGAAGCAGAGCCACCTGCTCTTGCTCGACTTCTCGCTCTCGTCGGCCGACGCCACCGCCATCACGGCGGGCACGGCCGAGTGGCGCGATCCGTGGCTCTACCTGCGCGGCGCGTGGGACGCCGAAGCCGACCGCTATGCCGCCGCCGCCGTCCTCTATTACGCGCTCACCGGCGCTCGGCCCACGCTCCCGCAGGGCGACGCGACCGCCGAGGTCGTGGTCGAGGCCGAGCGCTTCGACGCGGCCGTCCGCGATCGGCTGACCGCGTTCTTTCGCAAGGCCTTCGCCCGCGATTCGAAGGCCCGCTTCGCGAGCGCGGAAGTCATGCGCCAGGCGTGGGTCCAGGCGCTCTCCGCTCCGGCAGAAACGGACGACGGTGCCTCGGCCATCGCGCTCGACCAGGTTCGCCCCGAGACGCCGGTCGACGCGCTTCCGCTGTCGGCCCACGCGCGCAACGCGCTGGATCGCGCGGGCGTGTCGACGGTCGCCGAGCTGCTGCTCCTGCCGCGCAACCAGCTCTCCGTCGTGCGCGGTGTCGGCACCCACGTCGCCCGCGAGATCATCCGGTGCGCCGATGAGCTCCGGCCGCGCTTCGAGGTCGAGAGCGGGCCGGTCCTGGTGCCTGGCTTCGCGCGCCCGCGATGGGTCCTCGATGAGCCCGAAGCCGGACTCGACGCCAGCACGGTGGACCGTCTGGTCGCCGCGGGCCTCAAGACCACGGTCGACGCCGCGCTCGCGCCGTCGGTGCGCGTCGAGAAGCTCCTCGGGAAAGCGCGCGCCGAGGCGCTGCGTGACCGGCTCGTCGCCATCGCCGCCGCCGAGCCCACGCCGGGCTCGCTGGGTGACTGGTCGCGAGAGCTCATCGGACGCGCCAGCGCCAACGAGGCGAACCGTCGTCTTCGCGTGCTGGTGGGTCTCGACCCGCTCCCCGACGAGCGCCCCGACACGGGCCTACCGGCGGCGCGCACCGTGAGCGAGGTCGCAGGGGCCTTCGGCATCGAGCCGGCGCAAATCCACTCGAGCCTTCAATTTTTACGCAACAAGCGCTGGGCCGACAACGCGGCGGCGAACGCGCTCGCACAGAGCATCTCGTCCGCGCTCGACGCGGCCTCTCCCGCGACGCCCTTCATGGATCTCGCGACGGCGCTGGCCAGGGCGCGCACCGACGGCGCGCCGACCGACGACGACGTGCGCACCGCCGCCGCGCTCGTGCGCGTGGCCCTCGAGCTGCGCCCGAACCCGCCCGCCGTGTGGCGGCGCATCGGCAGCACGCCCTGGGTGGCGCGCGATCCCGAGGTGCTCGACGCGCTCGCCGCGCTCGCCGTGGCCGCCGACCACCTCGCCGTGACCGAGCCGCTTCCCTCCTCCGAGGCCGTGCGCAGCAAGCTCGCCGAGGTCGCCCTGGGCACGCCGCTGGCCACGCTGCCGGCGGACCAGCGCCTCACGCTCGCCGCGCGCGCCAGCACGAACGCCGCCGCTTCGGCGCGCCTCGAGCTCTACCCGCGCGGCATGAACGCGGCGCGCGCGCTCGCCCTCAGCCTCGCCGCGCTCTCGGGCGCGGGCCTCACGCCCGACGTCGTGAAGAAGCGCGTCGCCGCGCGCTACCCCGAGGCCACGCCGCTTCCCGACCGTCCAGCGCTCGATGCGCTCCTTGCGCCTCACGGGCTCGTGTTCCTGGCGGACGTCGGCGCGGGCGAGTACGCGCGCCCTGGGCAGCACGCGCACACGTCGATGACCGTCTCGCTGCCCTCGCGAAAGCCCACCGCACCGGGCCTTCCGCAGCGCCGCAGCCCCGAGGCCCAGCGCGCGGCGGCCTTTCAGGACCAGCTCGATCGCGGCATCGCGGCGGGCCGGTTTCGCGTGGTGCAGGTACGCGCCGACCTCGCGAGCCCCGCGACCGACGCATTGGCCACCGCGCTGAAGACGCAGGCGATCTCGTTCGACCACGCGCTCACCGACGCCGCTCGACGGACGGCCGAGGATCTCGGCGTCGCGTGGACGAACGTCCAGGCCGCCGATCGCCAGGGCCCGGGTGGTCCCGACTGGCCGCTGCTCGTCGAGCTCGTGCGCCGGGCGACGGATCGCGTCGTGGACGAGCTCCTCTCGCGCCGCGAGCCGACGCTGGTGCTCGCGTGGCCCGGCGCGCTCGCGCGCTACGGCCTCGCCGGCGCGCTCCAGCGCATCGTCGACGGCGCCGAGCGCGGTGATGCGCCCGCGATCCTCCTCGTGGTGCCGTCGCACGCCGACGGCATCGCCCCCTCCATCAACGGCCGGCTGCCCGTTCCCGCGCCGCTGCCGAGCCAGCGGCTCGTCATGCCCGATGCGTGGCTGGCGAACGCCCACAGGGCCGAGAGTTCCCCATGATCGAAGAGATTACTCTCACCGACTTCCTCTCGTTCGGACCTGGTGCTCACACGCTGAAGCTGCAATCCCTCAACGTGCTGATCGGCCCCAACGGGTCCGGCAAGTCGAACCTGATCGAGGCATTCTCGGTGCTGCGCGCGGTTCCGAAGGACTTGCCGCTGCCGATCCGCCAGGGGGGCGGCGTCGACGAGTGGATCTGGCGTGGAGGTGCTCACGAGCACGCTGACTCCGCGGCCATCGAGATCATCTTCGTGCCCAAGGAGATCGCGTCCAGGGCAGTTCGGTACCGTGTCGCGTTCGGGAGCGAGGGAGGAAGCTTCGTCGTGCTCGACGAGCGTATCGAGAATCGCGACGGGTCGCCCAAGCCCTACTTCTACTTCGGCTACGAGAACGGACGCCCCATGCTGAACAGCGCGAAGACGAAGACGAAGACGCGCGCCCTCGAGCGGGCCGACATCGACCGTACGCAGTCGATCTTGTCGCAGCGTCGCGATCCCGAGATCTATCCGGAGGTCGCGGCGACGGGAGATCGGCTCAAACAGATCCTCATCTACCGAGCCTGGAGCTTCGGGCCGCAGAGCGCGATTCGTGCGGCGTGCGGCGCCGACGTGCAGACCGACCGGCTCCTGGAGGACTTCTCGAACCTGCCTGCCCGGCTGGCTGTCCTGAAGCGCACCCCTGCGACGAAGAAGCGACTGCTGGAGTTGCTCTCGGAGGTGGCTCCCGGCTTCACCGACGTGGAGGTCATCCCCGAGGGCGGACAGCTTCGGCTTTACCTCACCGAGGGTGAGCGCAACGTGCCTGCGCACCGGCTGTCGGACGGGACGCTGCGGTTCCTGTCGCTGCTGGCGATCCTCATCGATCCTGGCCCCGCGCGCCTGGTCCTCATCGAGGAGCCGGAGCTCGGCCTCCACCCCGACGTGCTGCCGGCGCTGCGTGACCTGCTCGTCGAGGCGAGCTCTCGCTTCCAGCTCGTCGTCACCACGCATTCCACGCAGCTCGTCGACGCGATGACGGAGCACGCCGCCGCGGTCGTCGTCTGTGAAAAGGACGGGAGCACCTCGAAGATGACTCGCCTCGACGCTGACCAGATCGCGCGTTGGAAGGAGTTCGGCTCGCTCGGTCCGCTCTGGCTTTCCGGGCGCATCGGAGGGACGCGATGGTGAAGAGCAGCCACCCCACCCCGCGGCGCGCTCGCGAGCTTTACGTCGAAGGTGGCGGCGACAGGAACCCGAGCCTCGCGAGCGAGTGCAGGAGGGCCTTCAGCAAGCTCCTCGAGCGCGCGGGCGTCACGCAGAGGCCAAGGGTCATCGCGTGTGGCGGCCGCGGGCTCGCCTACAAGCAGTTCTGTGACGCGCACGCGTCGTCGGAGGCCGACACCTGGCTGCTCGTCGACGCGGAGGAAGTCCCGAAGGCGCAGTCGCCGTGGGACCACGTGAAGGCACGAACGGGCGATGGCTGGGATCGCCCAGGCAACGCGAGCGACGACCAGCTCCACCTGATGACCGTCTGCATGGAGACGTGGCTCGCCGCCGACGTCGCTGCGATGAAGGACGTCTTCGGACCGAAGCTGGATGACAGCAAGCTCCTGGCGCTCGATCGGCTCGAGAACATGGACAAGAAAGCGATTTACGAGGCGCTCGCAGCGGCCGCCAAGCCCACGAAGGCCGGTGCGTACGCCAAGGGCTCGCATTCCTTCAAGGTGCTTGAGAGGATCTCACCCGAATCGATCCGCAAGCTATCGTGGGGCAAGCGCTTCCTCGACGCGATGGGAGCGACGAAGTGACCGCGCCGACCGGTTTGCCGAAGCTGCTGCAGCCCGCGCTGAAGGCGCTCGAGAAGGACCTCCTTGCGCGCGCGAAGACCGAGCGCGTCGAGGCCGGCCTGAAGAAGGCGTGGGAGGACGAGCAGAAGGCCGGGCAGACGGGCCTGGGCTTCGACCCCTGGCGGCGCGAGCGCGTGACCCAGCTCGCGGTCGCGTGGATCTTGTCGGTCGTCTTCGTGCGGACGCTCGAAGATCGCGGCTACGTCGATCCGCGCGTGGCGGGTGCGACGGCCGACGCGCTGCGCGCCGCCGAGGACCGCGAGGCGCTCTTCCTCCAGGTCGCGCCGTTCCTCGGGCCGCGCGAGTACCTGCTCGCGGTGTTCCGCGAGCTCTCGAAGCTGCCGGGCGCGCGCGACGTGTTCGACACGAGGCACAACCCGGTGTGGGTGCTCTCGCCGTCGAGCGAAGGCGCCCGGGCGCTGCTCGACTTCTTCCGCAAGCGCGACGCGAGCGGTGCGCCCACGCTGGTGTTCGCGGGCGGCGACACGCGCTTCCTCGGCGACCTGTACCAGGACCTCTCCGAGGCGGTGCGCAAGCGCTACGCGCTCCTGCAGACGCCGGAGTTCGTCGAGGAGTTCATCCTCGACCAGACGCTCGATCCGGCCATCGCGGAGTTCGGACTGAAGGAAGTGACCCTCATCGACCCGACCTGCGGCTCGGGGCACTTCCTCCTCGGAGCGTTCCGGCGGCTGCTCGGTCGCTGGCAGGAGGAGGCGCCGACCGAGCACATCGCGGACCTCGCGCGCCGCGCGCTCGACCAGGTCTACGGCGTCGACATCAACCCCTACGCGGTCGCCATCGCGCGCTTCCGCCTCGTGCTCGCGGTGCTCGACGCTGTGGGCATCAAGCGGCTCGAGCGCGCGCCCGACATCAAGCCGAACGTCGTCGTGGCCGATAGCCTGCTGCATCGCTTCGACCAGCGCGTGCTGAGCGCCGGGGAGATGTCGATGGACGACGACCTGCGTTGGGGAGACCGGCTCTTCCGCCTCGAGAACCGTCGGGATGTTGAGCGCGTGCTCACCAAGCGGTTCCACGCGGTGGTCGGAAACCCGCCGTACATCACGGAGCAGGACCCGTCGAAGCGCAAGAAGTACCGCGACATGTACGAGAGCGCCTCGGGCAAGTACTCGCTGTCAGCTCCGTTCACGGAGCGCTTCTTCGACCTCGGTGCCGAAGGAGGCTTCGTTGGGCTGATCAACAGTAACGCTTGGACCAAGCGGGACTTCGGCAAGACGCTCATCGAGAAGGTGCTGCCGCGACTCGACGTGCAGAAGATCATCGACACGTCTGGCTGCTACCTGCCCGGCCACGGCACGCCGACCCTGCTGCTCTTCGGGCGGAACAGGAAGGGAACCGAAGCAGCGATCGTTGCCGTGCTTGGTAAGCGCGGAGAGCGCGACGTACCCGACGACCCCGCGACGGCGCCGGTCTGGAGCGAGATCACTCGCTGCCACAACGACGTCGGTTTCGATGGCGACTACGTATCGACTGAACCGGTATCGGCTCAAGAACTCCGGCGGCACCCCTGGGTAATGGCTGGTGGCGGCGCGCGCACGGTGCTCGGCAAGCTTGCGTCCGCTGGCGACGCTCTCTCGTCGCTGGTGGAGAGTATTGGATTCATGGCCATCACCGGCGCGGACGACGCTTTCAACCGACCGATGAAGGGTTGGCTCCGGGCTGGCGTCGACGCTGAGTGGTTGCGCCGGCGGATCGCTGGATCGGACATCCGAGACTGGTTGGCCGAATCCGAGTCGGCGGTGCCGTTCCCTTACCGGAACGCGCGATTGATTGACCGGCAGTCAGCGGATGCCGCACTCGGGCGCCCCCTGTGGGCGTGTCGACGAGTGCTTCTAGATCGGCCTGACTTCAGCGGCGGGAAGTACCTCGACGTTGGTCGGACGTGGTTCGAGTTCCACCAGGTACCGCTCACGAGGCTGAGCGCGCCGTTTCTATTGGCATATGGCGAGATAGCGACGCACAACCACTTCGTAATTAGCAAACACAACGAGGTTTTCGATAGAACTGCGCCCGTCGCCATCCTCAAGAGCCAGGCGCGCGAGGATTATCGCGCGGCCATCGGATACCTGAACAGCTCGACCGTGGGCTTCTGGGGGCGACTCAACTTCTTCCAGAAGGGTGGAGATCAGGTCGGCGCAGGGGCCCGCTTGTCCAAGACCCCGTGGCAGGACCGATTGCAGCGAGCAGGGAACGTGCTTCAGCAGCTTCCGGTCCCGAAGCTCAAGGACCTGCGCGACAAGCTTCTCGATCTCGTCGTCGCAGCAGAAGAAACGGTGCAGAAGCTGGCCGAACAGACGCCCGACAAGCTCGTGATTGCCACGCTCGCTGCAACGCCCACGCTCGCAGCACTGCGCGATGCGCGTACGAAGAGCCTCGCTGAGCGCGCACGGCATCGGGGTCTCCTCGTGTCCCTTCAAGAGGAAATGGACTGGCGGGTGTATGGGATCCTCGGCCTCTCCACCGTGGAGGCCCCCTCCGTTGACGCCGTGCGCGTCGTTGTGGAACCGAACCAGCGACCCTTCGAGGTTCGTCTCGCGCGAGAGGTGCGCAGCGACGTATCGGCGTCGGAGTGGTTCCGAGTGCACAAGCGCGACGCGCCGAAGGATGTCGCTGGTCCGCTCGCCGATCTCTATCGCCAGCGCCTACGCCTCCTCGACGACCCCGAGCACGGCGCCCAGCTCCGGCTCCTCGAGACGCCCGAGACCAAGCGCCGCTGGTCGCCGCTCGACGGCATCAAGGCGTTTTCGGATGCCGTGCGCAGCTGGCTCCTCGAACGCATCGAGGCGTCGTTCCGCGAGCAGTCGCAGCCCGAGCTGCGCACTGCACGCCAGCTCGCCCTGGAGCTCGGGCGCGATCCGGCCGTGACCGCTGCCCACGAGCTGCTCACCGAGGAGAGCGGCCTCGACCTCGTGAGGCTCGTCTCCGAGCTCGTTGACGCCGAGGGCGTGCCCTTCCTCGCCGGCTACCGCTACGCCGAGACCGGCATGGAGAAGCGCGCGAGCTGGGAGGAGACCTGGCGCCTGCAGCGCCTCGAAGACGAGGGCAAGCTCGCCCCCGAGCTGAAGCGCTTCAACCTCAAGGCCATCCCGCCGCCCGACAAGTACGCTCCCAAGGACTTCCTGCGCCACTACTGGAGCCTGCGCGGCAAGCTCGACGTGCCGAAGGAGCGCTTCGTCACCGTGCCCGGCGGCAACACCGACGAGGACACGACGCCGCTCGTCGGCTGGGCGGGCTGGGACCACCTGCAGACTGCACAGGCGCTTTCCGGCCTCTACCAGCGCCGCAAGACCGAGGACGGCTGGCAGAAGAATCGCCTCGTCCCACTGCTCGCCGGGATCGCCGAGCGCGTGCCCTGGCTGCTCCAATGGCACAACGAACCGAACGATGCCTTCGGCGGGATGAAGCTCGGCGAGTTCTTCCGCGATTTCGTCGTCGGGGAGGCGCACACGCTGGGCATCGCGGTGGACTTCACGAAGGCGACCGACGACCTGCGCACGTGGACGCCGCCCGCCGCGCCGAAGCGCACGACCGTCGACCCGAGCGAAGTGCTCGCCGCGCTCCAGAGCTGGAAGCCCGAGGTCGAAGAGGACGAGGACGACGACGGCGAGGACGCCGAGCTCCCTGAGGGACCGACGGACGTCGAGCTTGCGAGCGCCGTGGGTGTCACCAAGGCGCTTGTCGCCAAGGCGCTGAAGAAGCTCATTGCCGACGGGCTTGTGGAGAAGCTCTCCGGGCGCCCTGCTCGGTACGTGGCCACGGGAGACCAAGCATGACGAAACGCATCCACGACCTGCTCGACCTTCCGGAGGCCGTCCGCAAGGGCGACTTCGTGCAGGATCTCACCGGCGGCATCGCTCAGCCCGAACGCACGGTGAAGGACTACGCGATCACGCCGAAGATCGTGCAGACCTTCGAGCACGCGCTGTCGATCATCGGAAGCGCGCTGCGCGACGGGCGCAGCCAGGCGGCGTACCTCCACGGGTCGTTCGGCGCGGGCAAGAGCCACTTCATGGCGGTGCTCGACCTGATGCTCGCCGACCACCCCGCGCCGTGGAGCCGTGGCGAGCTGCACGCGCTACGCGGCAAGAACGCGTGGATCGGCAAGAAGAAGCTCCTCCAGCTCCCGATCCACATGCTGGGCGCGCAGGACATGGAGTCGAAGATCCTGGGCTCCTACGTCGCGTGGGTGGCCAAGAACCACCCCGACGCGCCGACGCCGGCCGTCTACGCCGACCAGGGCCTGTTCGACGACGCGCGCCGCCTGCGCACCACGCTCGGCGACGACACGTTCTTCGGCAAACTGAACGGAGGCGTCCAGCAAGCGGCGAGCGGCTGGGGCAAGCTCGCCGAGACGCGCCAGTGGAATGCCGCGTCGTTCGAGGCGGCGGCCTCTGCGACCTACGTCGGCGAGGGCGACCGGGACGCCCAGAGCCCGCGCGCCAAGCTCTTCAGCGATCTGGTGCGGACCTTCTTCACATCGTGGACCGCGCAGCAGGGCCGCTTCGTGGACCTGGACACCGGACTCGGCGTCATGAGTCGCCATGCGAAGTCGCTCGGCTTCGACGCCATCGTGCTCTATCTCGACGAGCTGGTGCTGTGGCTCGCGGGCAACTCGAGCGATCTGCCCTTCGTCGGCCGCGAGGTGCAGAAGATGGTGAAGCTCAAGGAGGCGCAGGACGCCGACCGCGCCATCCCCATCGTGAGCTTCATCGCGCGCCAGCGAGATCTGTCGCAGTTCCTCGGCGAGCAGGCGCAGGGAGCGGTGCGGAGCGAGCTGTCGCGCAACCTCTCGCACCACGACGGTCGCTTCGAGACCGTCACGCTCGCCGACTCGAACCTCCCGGCCATCGTCGCCCACCGCGTCGTGCGCCCGAAGGACGAATCCGCAGCGCAGCGCCTCGCCGACGACTTCGCCAAAACGTGGCGCGCTGCCGGGCAGGCGCAGAGTGTGCTCATCGGCAGCGAGGGTGACGAGGCCGACTTCAAGAAGGTCTACCCGTTCTCGCCCGCGCTCGTCGAAGCGCTCGTCGCGCTCTCGGATTGCCTGCAGCGTGAGCGCACGGCAATCCGAATCCTGATGGAGCTGCTCGTCAACCACCTGCCGGACCTCGAGCTCGGTCGCGTGGTGCCCGTGGGAGACGCGTTCGACGCCCTCGCCGAGAGCGAAGACCCGATTGACGACCCGGTGATGAAGGCGCGCTTCGATCGCGCGCGCGACCTCTATCGCGAGAGCTTCCTGCCCATCATCCGGCGGCAGCACAACACGGACAACCCGGCCGCGTGCCAGCGCCTGCGGGAGGACCACGACCGTCGCCTCGGCTGCAGCGGCTGCCAGCAGCGCATGTGCCGCAACGACAACCGGCTCGCCAAGACGCTGCTGATGGCGGCGCTCGTGCCCGAGGCCAGGCCGTTCAAGGGGCTGACGGTGAAGCGGCTCGCGCACCTGAACCACGGCACCATCGCGTCGCCCATCCCCGGCGCCGAGATGCAGGTGGTCGCGCAGCGGCTTCGCGACTGGGCGAGCCAGATCGGCGCGCTCCGTCTCGGAGAGCAGGCCGATCCCGAGGTGGGCATCCACCTCGCGGGCGTCGATCTCCAGCCGATCCTCGCGCAGGCCGCCGAGGCCGACACGCCCGGCGCGCGCAAGAACGCGATGCGGCGCCTCCTGTTCCAGGCGCTCGAGCTCGACAGCGAGGGCACCGTGGTCGAGGCCGAGCTGCCCTTCCATGGCACGCGCCGCAAGGGCCGCATCCGCTACGGCAACGTCCGCGAGATGGACGACACGACGCTGACCTGTCCCCGCGAGTACGAGTGGCAGGTCATCGTCGACTATCCCTTCGACGAGCGCGGCCACGGTCCCGACGAGGACCTGCGCACCGTCGAGCGCTACCGCGACACGCGCCCCGCCGACGCGCCGCCGAACCCCACGGTGGTGTGGCTGCCGACGTTCTTCTCGCACGCGCTCGAGCGCGAGCTCGGCGAGCTGGTCGTCCTCGAACACATCCTCGACGGCGACGCGCGCAAGTACCTCGGGCATCTGCGCGTCGAGGATCAGTCGACGGTCCGCGCCGACCTCGCGAGCCTGCGCGCGCAGAAAGAGGCGCTGGTGAAGCGCACGCTGGCGCAGGCCTACGGCCTCGCGATGGCGAACGACAGCGCGTTCCTCGACCGGTCGCGCACGGTGGACGAGCACTTCATCCCCCTGCTCGGTGACCTCGACATCCGCGCGGTCCTCGCCGGCACGATGAAGGACGGGTTTCGCCAGGTCGTCGACACGGTGCTGTCGAAGAAGTACCCGCACCACCCTCGCTTCGATGGGCCGGTGTCGGCGACGCGCATGGAGAAGGTCGGCGCGCTCATCGAGAAGCTGCTGGACGAGCGCGACCGCCGCATGAACGTCGACAAGGGCGAGCGCAACGACCTGCGTGCCTATGCCGATCCGCTCGGCATCACCGAGACGGGCGACGTCGCGGTGCTGCTGCGTGAGCGGCCCTTCCAGGACATCGATCAGCAGCGTCAGCAGGCCGGCATCGACACGCCGACCGTGGGCAACGTGCGCGGCTGGCTCGATCCACAGCGGACACGCGGCCTGCCCGCCGAGGTGCAGGACGTGCTGATATCGCTCTACACTTCTTGGAGTGGTCGCACCTTCCGGCGTAACGGTAAGAGCTACGCGCTGCCACGGCCCGGCCAGCTCCCGGACGACGTCGAGCTCCTCCGCCCCGAGCTGCCGACGCTGGCCGAGTGGACGGAAGCGCTGAACCGCGCGGGTGGCCTGTTCGGTGTGGCGATCGGTGGTCGATCGCTCAGCGCACGCAACCTCTCGGCCTTCGCCGACAAGGTGAAGGAGAAGCTGAACGAGGTACGGGACGCCGGCGACCTTCCCGCCGCGCTCGAGCCGAAGGTGCGCGACTGGGCCGAGCCCGAAGCGGCGCCCCGCCTGGTCACCGCTCGGGCATCTACGGTGCTGCTCACGCAGCTCGCGCGCGGCGACGGCGCCTCCATCGTGCGCGACCTCGCGAGCTTCACGCCGAAGACGTCGATCGCCGCGATGGACCGGAACTTCAAGACCGCCGCTGCCAACAAGCACCTCCTCGAGGAGGACGCGCGCTGGATCCTGTTCCGGCAGGTGAAGGGGCTCCTCGGCGACGCCGAGCGCGGCGAGCGTGCGAGGTCGCTCCTCGCGGACCTCGCCGCGCTGCTCACCGCTGACGAGGTCAACAAGATGCTCGCCGACGGCCTGAGCGGCCTGACCCGCCGCGCAGACGAGCTGCTGCGTGTGCCGACGAAGCCCGAGCCGCCGAAGCCGCCGGCGGGTGAAATGGTCGTGCTCGAAGCCTCGAACGACCTCGCCTCTGCCAAGGCGGCGGCGAAGGCGCTGCGTGAGCTGGCTGAGCGCCTCGAAGCGGAAGGGCGGGACGCCTCACGCATCGAGATCCGCATCAGGGCGTGGAAGCGGAGGCCGGAATGACCGAGTCGCCGCTCCTCTCGGAGGCCGACGTTCGCTTGGAGGTGGAGCGGCTGTTCCGGCGCGACCATCGCTCGAAGCTGCTCGCGCTCTTCGGTCGAGGGCAGCCCGGGCGCTTCGAGCTCGATGGTCTCGAGTGGGACATCATTCCGACGGCATGCGAGCTGGAGCTTCGCGCGAAGCTGCCAGCCCCGGGCGAACAGCGTGCGACCGGGAGCGTGTACCTGGTCGACTGGGCCGAAGACGCACTGCCGCTCGATGTCTCGTGTCGGCTCGCGGGCGGGCGCATCTACCACGTCGCGCGCGACGCGCGGCTCGCCGCCCTGTTCGGCGCGCGCCAGATCGATCCGGGCCTGTCGTCGACAGCGCTCGCGCGGCTCGTGCTCTCGGGGAGCGTCGAGGGGCTCCGCAAGATCACCGGGCTTCGGCTCACGCGCAGCGACCTCTGGAAGCGCGTGCTCGAAGCGCGCTTCGGGATCCCCGAGGGCGCGCTCGAGACAGCGGCTGCGTGGCTGCGGTGGGTGCGCAGCTCCGACGCGGGCCCAGCGTTCGTCAAGGCGTGTGAGGGCGACGACCTCCTGCGGGCAGTGCGCCGCGAGCTGCTCGACTGGCTCGAAGAGCGGCTTCCCGCCGTCGGCGTGCTCGGCTTCCGCGCGTGGGAACTCGGCCTCATCGACCGCGCGCTGCAGGCGCTCTTGCTCCTCGCGGCCGTCGAGCAGAACGAGGACGCCTACCTGCGTGGGCTCGTGAACGGACAGATCGCGAGCATCGCGCCCGGGCTCGCCAAGGAGGTCCGTGCGGCGCATGCCGGCGGCGCCGCGCAGGCGCTGCTCGAAGCGGTGCTGTCCGTCGAGGACGCCGGCGATCGGCGGCTGCTCGACGAGGCGGAAGCACATGCGGTCAGCGGCGGCGCCTCCGCGCTCGCCGCGGCCAGCGACTGGCTGCCGGCTGGCCACGTCGCGCGCGAGGCTGCCGTCGCGACCGCCCTGACCAGGTTCGTCGAAGCGCCCAGCCCCGAGGTGCTCGAAGCGCTGCTCGCGGCCTTCGACCGCCTGAGCGCGCACCGTCTGGACCACGCGATCCGTCGCTCGGAGCATGTCGAGGCGCGGAAGATGGCGGCGCGCCTCTCCGCGTGGCTCCTCGCGCGCCGGGTCCGCCCGCAGCTCGCCGAGCACGGTACCCCCTACCAGGCGGCGGTCGACCTCGCGCGCCGCTACGCCGAGGAGGGCGGCTTCCTCGACTGGGCTCGCCAGAGCCTTCGAGGCATGCGCGGCGCGGGTGACGCGCTCATGGCGGCCGTGCGTCGCCTGAACGAGGCGGTCGACGAGGTCGCGCGGGCCGACGATCAGCGCTTCGCCAGGGCGTACGTGGCGTGGGTCGATGCCGGGAAGCCCTCGAACGAGGTGCTGCCCATCGAGCACGTCACGAAGCGCGTCGTCGCGCAGTTCCTCAAGGGCGGCGAGCACCGGCGACTGCTCCTCGTGCTGATGGACGGCATGAGCTACGCGGCGGCGGTGCAGGTGCTCCAGCGCCTGCGCGACCAGCGCCGCTGGAACCCGATCGCGTGGCGCACGCCCGGCTGGAACGGGCTGCTCCCGATCCCGCCCGTGCTGGCGGCGGCGCCCACGCTGACCGAGGTGAGCCGCGCTGCGCTCTTCGCGGGCGTGGCCGACCCCCGCTTCGGCGACCAGGGCACCGATAAGGACGATTCGCGCTGGGCGTCGAACCCTCACCTACGAGAGCTGGTCGGCGACGAGCCGCTCAAGGTGTTCTTTCGCCGCGACATACACGCCGGGCACGAGCTCATCGACGAGGTGAAGCAGGCCGTGGCTGGGGACCAGCGCGTCGTCGCCGTCGTCGTGAACGCCATCGACGAACAGCTCAAGGGCAGCCTCCAGGTCGCCGTCGACTACAGCAGGACACCGATTCTCCCGCTCGAGGCTCTGCTGAGCGCGGCGGACGGCGCGGAGCGCGCGGTGCTGCTCGTGGCGGACCACGGGCACGTCCCGGGCGACGCGATGCGCGTCGCGAGCGGCCGCATCCCCGCGGGCCGCGAGGGGGGGCCCCGCTGGCGCGCGCTGGCCCAGGGCGAGCAGCCGCAGGACGGCGAAGTGCTCCTGCCCCGGACCTCGTGGAAGCCGCGCGGAGCGGCCGGCATCGCCGCGCTCTGGGACACGGCCCTCGCGAACCGCGCGCCGCACTACGGCGAGCACGGTGGGCTGTCGCTCGCCGAGGCGGTCGCCCCCGCATTCCTCATCGGCCCCGAGTGGCTCGATCGCGTCGCGGGCGAGGACGTCGAGCTCTCGTGCCGCGTCCTGCCGGAGCCCGACTGGTGGGCGCTCAAGATCGCGCGGCCCGCAGCCCCGCCCGTGGCGGTGGAGGAGCCCAGGGCACCCGCGAAGGCGCAGCTCCAGCTCCTCCCCGTCGAGCCCGCCAAGACGCCCACAGCGCGCCCCCCCGCGCCCACGGAGCCCGCGCTCGTGACGCGCCTGCGTGTGTCCAAGCTCTTCACGCAGCAGGTCGCCGGCGTCCCGAAGCCCGACGTCGAGCGCGTGCTCACCTGGCTCGCCGTGCTCGTCGAGTCGGGCGGCAGCCTGACCGCCGCCGACTTCGCGCGGCTGTGCGGTGTGCGGCCCCACCAGGTCGGCGGTGTCGTCGCGCGCATGGGGGTCCTGAACGCTGACGGCTTTGCCATCGTCGAGCACGACGTCGCAGGCCGCCGGGTCGTTCTGCACAAGGCGAGGCTGCTCTCGCAGTACGGAGTGACGGAATGAGCAAGCCCAGCGTGCTGCTCCGCAAAGACGTCATCGAGGCGCTGCGCCGAGGAACGGTGCCACGGCGCGGACTCGACCTGTTCGCGGTGGGAACGGACCGATTCGAGGTCTCCTTGAAGGAGGAGCTGGAGCGCTGCGCTACGGGCGGCGCCGTATTCAAGGCGCTGCGCGGCGACTTCGGTTGCGGCAAGAGCTTCACCGCGCGCTGGTACCAGCAACAGGCGCTGGCGCGAGGCTTTGCCGTCGCCGAGGTGCAGGTCTCCGAGAACGACACGCCGCTGCATCGCCTCGAGACGGTCTACCGCCGAGCGACGGAGGGACTGCGCACGGCCGAGTGGGACACAGGCGCGTTCCGCGCGATCACCTCGCAGTGGCTGATGGGCCTTGAAGAAGAGGTCTCGCGCACGCTTGGCGATCCCGACGACTTGAAGGCGCTGGCCGACGGTGTCGGCAACCTGCTCGAGGCGCGCCTGAAGGACGTGAGCGCAGTGCAGCCGCAGTACGCGGCGGTGCTGCGCGCCTATCACGCCGCCGAGGTGGCCGAGGACCACGCGCTCGCCGAGGGGCTCATCGCGTGGCTGATGGGTCAGCCCAACGTCAGCGCGGACATCAAGAAGCGGGCGGGCATCAAGGGCGAAATCGATCACACCGGCGCGCTTGGCTTCTTGCGTGGACTGCTCGCGGTCTTGCAGCAGTGCGGGCGACCGGGTCTTCTGCTGGTCCTCGACGAGGTCGAGACCATCCAGCGCGTTCGCTCCGACAGCCGCGACAAGAGCCTCGAAGCGATCCGCAAGCTGATCGACGATCTGTACGGTAGTCGCTTCGCGGGGCTCTACATCCTCATCACCGGCACGCCCGCCTTCTTCGACGGGCCGAACGGCGTGAAGCGCCTGCCGCCGCTCGCGCAGCGTCTACACGTCGACTTCTCGGGCGACCCGAAGTGGGACAACCCGCGCGATGTGCAGGTGCGCCTCTTCCCGTTCGACCGGGAGCGGCTCATCGAAGTCGGACGCCGGGTGCGGGACCTGTACCCGACGGACCACCCCGAACGAATGAAGGCGCGCGTCACCGACGCGGTGCTGAGCGGGCTCGCCAACGAAGTCGCGGGGAAGCTCGGCGGCAAGGTTGGCGTGGCGCCGCGCATCTTCTTGCGGAAGCTCGTCGCGACCATCCTGGATCGCGTCGACCTGTTCCCCGACTTCGACCCGGCCAAGGACCTTGACATCCGCATCGAGGCCGAGGAGCTCACGCTCGAAGAGCAGGCCGCAGCCGTCGGCATGAAACCCGACGACATCGAGATCGATCTGTGATGACGCGCCCGGACGCCATTGATCGCCTGAGCCCCGCCGTTCGCTACCAGATCGCGAACGGGCTGGGGTGGAGCGGTCTGCGTCCGGTGCAGGCGCTCTCGACCGAGGCAATCCTCGACGGAGCCAACTGCGTCGTGCTCGCGCCCACCGCAGGTGGCAAGACCGAGGCGGCGTTCTTGCCGCTCCTCTCGAAGATGGACGTCGAGGACTGGCGCGGCGTTTCGGTGCTCTATATCGCGCCGATCCGCGCGCTCCTCAACAACCAGGAGGCGCGGCTCTCGAAGCTCACGGGGCTCATTGGAAGGCGCGCCGGCAAGTGGCACGGGGACGTGAAGGAGCCCGCGCGCAAGCGCCTCGTCGGCGACCCACCCGACGTGGTGTCCATCACGCCCGAGTCGCTCGAAGCGATGCTGCTCTCGACGCGTACGCCCGCGCGACGCTTCCTCGCGCACGTGCGCGCCGTCGTCATCGACGAGGTACACGCCTTCGCGGGAGACGATCGCGGCGCTCACCTCGTGTCGCTCCTCGAGCGCATATCGCGCATCGCGGAGACCGACATCCAGCGCATCGGCCTGTCGGCGACCGTCGGCGATCCCGAGATCATCGTCACGTGGCTCAGCGGCAGCAGCATGCGGCCCCAGCGCGTCGTCGACCCAGGCGGTGCGCGTAAGCCGCCGGAGCTGGTCCTGGACTTCGTCGGCACGCTCGACAACGCGGCGCTGCTCATCGACCGCCTGTACCCGGGCACGCGGCGCCTGGTGTTCGTCGACAGCCGCAGGCGCGTCGAGGAGCTCGGTCATCGCCTCTCGCAGCGCGGGGTCGACGTCTACCTCTCGCACTCGTCGCTCGCGCTTTCGGAGCGAACGGCCGCCGAGAAGGCATTCGAGGAGGGCACCAACTGCGTCATCGTCGCGACGAGCGCGCTGGAGCTGGGCATCGACGTCGGCGACCTCGATCACGTGATTCAGATCGACGCGCCGACCAGCGTTTCGTCCTTCCTGCAGCGCATGGGGCGTACGGGCCGACGCGCGGGTTCGACCGCCAACTGCACCTTCCTCGCAACCGATCACGACGCGCTCCTGCGCGCCGCCGCCATCATCGATCTGTTCAGAAACGGCTACGTCGAGCCCGCAAGGCCCTCGGCGTGGACGCCCCACGTGCTCGCGCACCAGGCCATTGCGCTCTCGATGCAGGAGCAGGGCTCGGCGTCGCACGGCTGGTGGAGCTGGCTCGAGGGCTGCGCGGCCTACCGCGACGTCTCCGCGCAGGAGCGCGAGAGCATCGTTCGCCACATGGTCGACAACGACATCCTCGTCGAGGCCGACGCACGGCTCGCGCTCGGCGCACGAGGCGAGCGGCTCTATGGCGCGCGGAACTTCCTCGAACTCTACGCCGTGTTCTCGACGCCCCGCGTAGTCCGCGTGATGCACGGCCAGACGGAGGTCGGCGTCGTCGACGCTTCGTTCCTCCAGGACAAGGAGCGCCAGAGCCCGAACTTCGTCCTCGCCGGACGCCCATGGCGGATTGTCGGCGTTGACTGGAAGGGCGGCACATGTTCCGTAGAGCCCGCAGAGGCTGGCGCGTACCCGCGCTGGTTCGGCCAACCCGTGAGCCTCGAGCGCTCACTTTGCCAGGCCATGCGCCGTGTCCTCGCGAGCAAAGACACCGACCCATCGTGGTCGAAGCGCGCTGTCACCGCGCTCGAGGCGCAACGTGAATCGCACGCCTTCCTCGACGACGGCGCGCTACCCCTCGAAGAAGACCCCGATGGCCGCTGCCGCTGGTGGACCTTTGGCGGCGGCGCCGGCAACCGCGTCCTCGCGGGCCTCTTGGAGCTGGAGCTCGGCGCCCGCGTCTCGCCCGGCAACACCTTCCTCACCTTCGCCGAGGGCGCCGCCGAGAGCGCGGTCGCGATCCGGCAGGCCATCGACGCGCTCGCCGCCCGTGCGTCGCTCGGCTGGGCCGACGCCGCGCGCCTCGTCGATCCTGGCCAGCGCTCGCGCGTGTCGAAGTTCCAGCCGTGCCTTCCGCCGGAGATCGAGCACGGCCTCATCGCCCGCGAGACGATGAACGTGGACGACGCGAACGCGACCCTCGCGGCGTGGAGGCGCGGTGCGACGAACCAGGAGAAAGAGACATGAAGACGCCATGCTCCGCTGCCGATTCGGCCCTGGGATGGCTGCATCAGGTTGCTGCCGAGCAGGCGATTAAGGACCTGCTCGACGAGCTGCTGGCTCTTTCTGCGCGCGTCGTCGCGTTCGACTTCCCGTTCTGCGTTCCCCACGCGCTCCTACGGGACGCCAAGTTCGCCGCGGACGTCGGCATCAAGGACGGCGCGCTCACCGGCTGGCGCTCCTTCAACTGGTTCGTCGCCCAGCACCTTCCGCTCACCGACCCGCTCGACTTCAGCGCGCGGCTCTGGACGAAGCGCGCGACCGACATCGCGACCGGTGGTCAGCCGCCACTCAAGGACAAGTTCCAGGCAACGTTCCAGATGACGCTCCTCAGGAACGCCCTTCTCTCGAAGCTGTGGGAGTCGTACAAGTACCGCGTGCTCCCGTTCCCCGGAGGGCGCGGCGCGGGCGAGATCATCGAAGTCTACCCCGGTGCGACGCTGCGCACGATTGGGCTCGCGAGCTACAAATCCCGGCCCGAAGAACCGGTGCGCTGCGGCATCGCCGCGTGTACCGCCGCAGGCATTAAGCTCGACGTCGACCTCCGGCTGGTCGGGCTCTGTTGCCGCTACAGCTCCGGCGGGAGGACGCCCGACTACGGCGTGGCCGACGCGTTCGTCGCCCTCTGCACCGCGATCCTCCACGCCGAGGGGGCGTGTCGGCCTGCTATCGCCAGCGACCCCATCTGGCAAGAGCGGCTGTTGAAGGAATGGGAGGGAGCCATCTGGGTCCCGGCCATCGCGACCAGCGCGCTGGCGTAGCGCCGTGACTCGCAGCGAGTCACGACGACGGTTGACACGCTGGAGCCGATCGCGCGATGATACACACGATGGTCACGCCCGTCGTTCCTGATCCAGCAGAGCGCCTCGCCTACTACAGGCAGCTCGCTGAACGTTGGACCGCGAGCCGGCCACCTGCTCCGATGCTCTTCGTCGACTATCTACGTGAGCTCGCGCGCCGTGCCATCTCCGTGGAGGCTCCCGCCGCTGTCGTCGACGAGGACCTGGACCTGTTTCGTCGCCTCGTGATGGAGAGGCCAGAGGACCTCCGTCGTCGGCTCTTGGGTGCGAACGTCCAGCGCCTGCGAGCCCTCGACCGTGAGCAGCGTGCGGCACTTCGCACGCTCGAAGTTTCACCGGACTTGCTCTCGCCGCTCGGCGAGCTGCGCTACGAGCCGGCTCATTCACGGTTGCTCGGCTATTTTCTGGATCGCCGCCGAGTTCCCGGCCTCGCTGAGCCACTCCTCGAAGCAGTGCTCGCCATGATCGAAGCTCCGACCGAAGCAGTCGACGACGACAGCCTCTCGGCGGCGGTCGCTTCGACGGAAGTCGTGGTTCCCGGTGGACGTGTGGACCTACAGATCGAGAGCCCCGCGCTGCTCGCGTTCGTCGAAATCAAGGTCCACGCCACCGAAGGGCCATCTCAGCTGCAGCGTTACCGGACCGCACTCGATGCCCGCGCCGGTGCCCGAGCGAAGGTGCTGGCCTTCCTGACGCTTCCCGGCGCAGAAGGACCGCCGACGGGCCTTTCGTGCATACACGTCACCTTCGCCGACCTGCTATCACGATGGCTGCCGCTCGCGCGATCACACGATGACACTTCCGCGTTCCTCGCTCGCTACCTGAGGTCGGTTGCGCGACTGCTGGGGTACGCGGGACAGGGCCCATTCGAACACTGGACGTTCGCCGACCAGCGAAGCGCACTCGACTTCGTCTCGCAGGTGGGTGCAGGAGGATTCCGTGACGGTCATCTCTGATGTCTTCGCGTTCGCGGCGCAGAACGCGGACTACTGGACCGAGTTCTTGTCCGGTGGCGACTACCCGAACGAGCTTACGGATGACGAAGCACGCGGGCTCACTGCTGCACGCGCGCACATCGACGTCCTAGTCGTCGAGCTCCTTCACGAGACCGGCGCGCAGCTCGCCACGAAGCTCGGCGAAGCCAAGCTCACGAAGCCCCGGTTCAAGCCAGCCAGCACAAGCAAGAATCGAGCGGTTGCCCTCCCGGCACCGACGGGCCTTGATGGGAAGCTGTATCGAATCGAGTTCTCGTTGGACCGCAGCGAGGCGGGCACGGCAGTGGAACTCTATGCCTCGCTGGTTGTGAAGAAGGGGGCGCTCGACGCGCTTCGCCAGTCGCTCGGCGAACGTAACGTGGAGCACAGCGTCGATGGATACTACGTCTACGCCAAGGGCCTCCCGCTCGTCGTCGGCACCAAAGTGAGCGAGCTTGCGGCGCGTTCAGCACAGCAGGCCATCGCTCTGCTCTCGGGCGTCGATGCCTGACCCTGCGCTCAGTCCACCAGAGGCGAATAGCCGCTTTCTCGCCAACGCAGCTACTCGATGTTCGACGCCGACCGACGACGCTTGCTGCCGTTCGCCGCCGCCCTGCCCGCGTCCAACTTCTCCATCTTCGCGTTGAACGTGCGAGCGGGCATGCCGAGCAACGCGGCCGCCTTGGCGCCGCTGCTACCGACCGCGTGCACCGCAACGAGCAGCCGGCGCTCCCACTTGTCGACCGCCACGGCGCCCCGCAGGACCGTGCCGGCATCCCGAACCTCGCGCAGGTAGTCCTCACACCGCGCGACCGTGGGTAGTAGTTTATCGACGATGACGGCCGGACGTTCCGGCTCCGTGAGGGTCATCATCGACGGCGCCACCCGCCATGAGCACCGGCCGCGATCGACGTGCGAACCGCTACAGCCCGGCGTTCACCAGATCGCGAAGGAGCGCGGCGCCGAGCTGCACCCGGTCCTTCGTGTCGAGCTGGCGCCCGCCTACGGTGACCTGCGGAACCTTCAAGCGAAGATCGGGCCCCACCCCGTGGACCTCGCAGACGCGCGAGAACGCCTTCGCGTGCGGCGCAGCAGCAGGAGCGCGCAGCTCCAGCCCATCCTGGACGCACTGCATCTCCGCGCCACTCGCCGCGAGGCGCATCCAGCGCGCTTCCGTCTCGTAGCCCGTGAACCAGGGACCACCGGACCCGTCTTGCCAGACAGCTCCGTGGACGGCGGTGTCCGCGACGCCGCTCAGCTGCCGGATCGCAGAGAGATATGGATCGCGGTAATAGCTGCTCATCGCCTTCTTATCCAGCATGCACACGTTGTAGCCCAGCGCGCCGCTCGCGCAGGCATAGATGCCAGACTGGCCCGCGCGCATCTCCGGGTAACGCACGAAGTACCAGCGCCAGTCCAACCCGTTCGCGTCGTCCTGGCTCTTCAGCCAGCGGTTCGTGAAAGACTCGAGCGCCGACCGCACATCACCATCTCGCTCGACAACGGCGTCGAGGAGACGTCCGAGCGCGTCGCGTACTCCTACGAGGTGCGCGCGGCTGGCGCCAGTCAGAATTTTCTCCCTCCATTGCGAGACGTTGCTGACCGAGCCGAGCTGCAAGAAGCGATGGTTGACGCGACGCGAGTAGTCGCCTGCGGCGAGCAACGCCCCGGAGAGGACGGGCAGCAGGCCCGACTCGGCGAAGAGCTCGTGGAAGGCTCGTGCCCGGCGCTCGAACACCGTGGCATCGAGCTCGAAGGCGGCCAGGCAGCCGCGCAGGAGCGGGTGATCCTCCAGGTGGAAGAGATGGCGCTCGAGAGTCGGCGCCTTGCTCAACATCTCGACCTTCAACTGTTCGTCGGTGACCTGCGCCTGGTTGAAGCTCGAGACATCTCCAAGCGCCCCCTCGACAATGAGTCGCCGCACATCCGAGAGCAGCGCCGGCATCTTCTCCGCGCGGAGCTCGCTGCTCGACGCCTCGATCAGGTTCCGCAGCACGCGGAGCCTGCGCGGAAACTCCGCGGCGTCGTGCAGCCGGTGGAGCAGGACGGCGTAGAGGAGGAGCGTCCGCGGCCGGTCAAGGCGCGCCTCGCCCTGGCAGCACTCGGCGAACAGGTTGACCGTGCTCCCCGGCGCGCCGAAGAGGACCACCTTGCTCGTGTCGTCCGAGTCGAGCGGGGCCGGCGTCGGGGAGAACGTCTCCGAGAACGCGGACGCTGTGTCCACGTCCACCCACGTATCGAAGCATCGCACGAGGAAATCCAGGTGCATCGCGGCCTTCTCGTTTCCCGGACCGTACACGCGCTCTGCGAGCGTCTCGATGTCGTCCGGGGGAGGCCCTCCGTCCTGCCACGCGCAGACGTCGGTGATGAACTGGAAGTAGCGCAGGAACTCGTCATCGACGATGTCGTCGCTTCCTCGGAACGGCCAGAGCAGGTCTGCCCACGCGCCGTCGACCTTCTGCGCGAACTCCTCGACGCGGTCGGGGCAGGAGCGCTCCAGGAGCTGCTCGAACCTCGCCTTGAAGTTCTCGAATGGGGTGAGCGGCTTCCCGCGCGAGTTCATCTTGATGTAGAGGTCCTCGTTCAAGCCCACCGACTCGATCGGCAGCAGGTGGAACGAGATCGCGGGCGCCGCGGGGTCCACGAGCCGCTCCCACGCCGCGGCGCAGTCGGCGCCTGCGAAGCGCTCATGGATCGCCTCGAGCATCACCAGCATCGACTGGATCGTCGGATCGTACTGCCACGTGTGCTGGAACCAGTGCTGATCCTCGAACCAGGCGCGCAGCTTCGCGTCGAAGGGCGGCTTCGACGCGACGAGGCACGCGCAGAAGCGTCGGGCGCTCGGGCGAGTGGCGTACTCGAACCGCTTCCAGCCCTGCTCCTGCTCGAGTCGGTCCGCGCGCCACGCGAGATACCAGTGCAGCAGGAACAGGGTGGTGAGGCGTTGCTGACCGTCGAGAGGACGAAGCGTGCCGCCCACGACGTCGCCGTAGACGAAGTCGAGGCTGATGGGCATTCCGGTCGTCACCGCGTCGTGCAACACGCCGAGGAAGTTGGCACGGATGCGCGCGACCGCGGCGCTGTCTCGCCCCTGCGCGTAGTCCCGCTGGATGATCGGGATCTCGATGCGCTCCACCACGGGGGCGTCCGCCGCGCGCCGAGCGAACAGGCCGGTGTAGGACGTGACATAGCTCTTCATGACAGCGGCTCCTCGGGCTTCAGGTAGGCGCCCACACCGCCGTCGGGCGAGAGGATCGCGTTCAAGTAGGCTTCGCGGTCCTGAGTGCTCCAGAAGTGGACCTGCTGCGCGTCGGCGTCCGTGTAGTACTTGAGGAATACTTGGCGCGTGCAGATGGGGATGTACGCCCCCTGCCGATCGAGCTCGAGCATGCGCCGCCGCTTGACCTCGAACACTGCGTTGCTCAGCGCGCTGTTGTGGCCGTTCGCGAGGAGCGCGAGGTTCGACACCGAATGAACCGAGTGCTCTGTCGTCGCGGTCGATGCGTCCACGCGCGTGAATGCCGCCACCACGTCGCGCGCGAGCTCCTGGAACACCTGCCGATCGATCTTGTCGCCGACGTTGTCGATCCGGCGGAGGAGTTCTTCTCGGCGGACTTCATCGAACGAGGGAAGGTCCGCGAGCGCCTCGCGGTGAAGCCGGAGCCACTCCTTCCACTGCTCGGCCTTCGTGAGGCTCTCCGCGTGCTGCGCGTGGATGTGCTCGAGCGACCATGGCTGGCCGCGATGGTTACGGAACGAGTAACGCTCGGTCGAGTCCTTCATTCGCCTCACCGTCTCGACGTTCATCAAGAGAAGGAGGCGCGCGCACGTGCGCGCGTCGGACTCGTAGCTCAGCGTCGTCACGCCGGAGGGCGTGAGGTCGAGGGTGTCGCTAATCAGATCGTCGAGGGCAGCCCCGAATTCGCTCTTCGTCCTGCCTCTTGCGAGCGCGACGAGATCGCCGAAGCGCTGCCCCACGGCCACGAGGTAGCCAATCTTGTGGTAGTGGTCCCGCTTCTCGTACCAGCCGAGAACGCGCGCGTGGAGATCGACGACCTGGTCCCAGACCGCCGTCGGAGAACTCTGCTCCCCCTTCTCCCGCAGGACGTCGAAGGTGTGGAACCGCGGACGCGCTCGACCGCGAGGCCCCCCGGCGATCGTGTCGAGCAGCAGGGTGATGCGCGTCGGGCTCTCTGCGGCCGCATCATCCGCGACGAACGCCCAGACATCGGGATGCTGGAGATCGCGCTCGATGCTGTCCCACTGCGCGGCGATCTCGTGAGCCCTGTCCGTGGTCCCGGCGCCGCCCCGACTGCGCGCGAGCAGGAGCGCCTTGAACAGCTCTGCGTCTGTGAGCGGAATCCTCCCGACGTTCAGGCGGGTGAAGAGCATCGTCGAATCCAGCCCCTTCGGCGCCTCGTACCAGATCACGCGGACGCTCTTGCAAAGGCAGCGAAAGACGTCGTCGGCGACTTCCTGCCTCTTGAGTGGCGTCGGCCCCTTCTGCTCGAACCAGGCGCGGATACACGCGTACGCCGCGTGGATGTGGAAGAAGTCGATGTTGCTGTCGGCGAGCGCGGGGTCCAGCGATTGCAGGTAGTTCCCGCTCTTCGCCCTCGTGTCGTAGCTGATGGAGTATGGCGGGCCGACGTTCTTGAGCCCCGCGCGCTGCATGAACACGAAGATCAGGTACAGCGTCGTCAATCGCTGTTGGCCATCGACCAGTTCCCACGCGGTCTCGCCGTCGCGCTTCACGACGACCGGCTGAAGGTTGTAGGGCTCGCCCTTGCTCTCCCAGATGTCGTTGAGCAGGCGCTTCACTTCGAGCTCGCCCCAGCGATAGCCTCGCTGGTACCTCGGGACGCGGAACGATCCAGCGATGTCGCTTATCAGCTTGAGCTCGAGGAGCGCGCCTTCCGTCGTCTCGCCAGCCACTTCAGACAGCCCTTTCCGACGGACGGCCCTCGCCGAAGTCCGCGTTGTCGCCGTGTAGCCTCATGGATCGCGAACGATACCATGGGAGCAGGCTGCGGCGAAGGCTGAGCTCGCGGCGCCGGCACGCCGTCGGGCGAGTTGCTCGTGCGGGCGAGCGCGTCGCGCCGTCGGTCCTCCTGTGGCGAGGAGCCGTTGGACGATTTTTCTTTTGAAGGACTCTGAGTACTCTCTCGCCTCAAAGCCTGTCTCCGCTCCCCGGAAACGGTGACCAGATCCTCCGTAAGCGGATCAAATCAGGCTACAACTTCTCTGACACGGGGGGCCAGGATGCCCCTCATCCGCGGTCGCTGGCGATGCGCCCGTCGACGATCTCGATCACCCGGTCGCACTGCTCGGCGATGCGCGGATCATGGGTGACGACGAGGAACGTCGTCCCCAGCTCCCGGTTGAACCGCCGCATCAGCGCGAACACCTCCGCCGACGACTCGCTATCGAGGTTCCCCGTCGGCTCGTCCGCCAGGACGAGCGGCGGCCTTCGCGACAGCGCGCGCGCGATGGCCACGCGTTGCGCTTGGCCGCCCGAGAGCGCGGTCGCCCTGAAGTTCATCCGCTCAGCGAGCCCCACCGCCCCGAGCAGCTCGGCCGCGCGCGCCTTCATGGTCGACGAAGGGAATCCCTCGTCGCCCCAGGCGGGCAGCATCACGTTCTCGAGCGCGGTGAACATCGGCAAGAGGTGGTGGAACTGGAACACGAAGCCGAGCGTCCGCGCGCGAAGCCGGGTGAGGCTCGCCTCGTCGAGCCCCGTCGTGTCCTTGCCGTCGACCACCACGCGCCCGCGCGTCGGCCGGTCGAGCAGGCCGATGATGTTGAGCAAGGTGCTCTTGCCGGAGCCGGACGGGCCGATCAGCGCGGCGAACTCGCCCTTCTCGATCCGGAGATCGACGCCGTCGAGCGCGCGCGAGACGACGGCCTGGCCGTATTCCTTCACCACGCCTTCGACGACGAGCAGCGGATCAGCCATTGCGGATCGCCGACGCCGGATCGAGCCTCGAGGCGCGCCGCGCGGGGAGCACGGCGGCGAGGAGCCCCACGCTGACCGCGAGGGCGGTCGCGAGCACGAAGAGCTCGAGATCGAGCTGCACGGGGAACTTCGGGGCGCCGTCGGGCCCGCGCACGAGGCCCTCGAAGAGCTTCGACAGGAGCGCACCGAACGCCGATCCGACGAACGACCCGAGGAGCCCGAGCACCGCGCCCTGGATCAGGAAGATGCGCAGGACGCGGCCCCGCGACGTGCCGACCGCGCGGAGGACACCTATCTCGCGCGACTTCTGGACGACCGACACGATGAGCACGCTCGCGATCCCCAGCGCGACCGCGAGGACGACGAAGAACTGGATCATGCTCTTCGAGCTGCTCTGCGCCGAGAGGCCGGTGAGCAGCTCGGCGTTGATCTTCATCCAGCTGTCCGCCTTCAGCCCCGTCCTTCCGCGCAGCTCGCCCGCGACGGTCTCGGCGGCGAACACGTCGGCGACCTTGAGCTCGATCGAGGTCGCGCCGCCGGGGAGCGCGTAGAGCGTCTGCGCCCTGCGGAGCGACGTGATCACCCACGTCTTGTCGACCGCCTCGTTGCCGAGCGAGAAGACGCCCGTGATCGCGACGACATCGTCGATCCCTTCGGTGGTCGTGATCCGGATCTTGTCGCCGACGCCGACGCCGAGCTCGCTCGCGAGCACGGCGCCGATGACCGCGTCGCCCCCGGCGACGTCGAACCGGCCCGCGCGCATGCGCCTCCGGACGTCGATGATCGCGAGGAAACGCTCGGGATCGACGCCACGCACGACGATGGCGTTCTTCGCCTCGGCGCGGACGGCGAAGCCGGCGCCCACGATCGCCGGCGACGCGGCGATGACGCCGGCGGCGCGCTCCGCGTCGGCCATGACGAGCGGCCACTGGTCGATGGAGCGAAGGCGCTGCGGCGCGGGCTGCACGGAGCGCGCGACGGCGCGATCGTGCGAGGGGTCGACGAGCGGACGCGGCGCTTCGCGCGGCACCTGCAACGTGATGTGCGGCTGCGAGCCGAGCGTCTTGTCGATGAGCGACCCCTGGAGGCCGTTGATGAGCGCGGAGAGGAAGACGATCACGCTCACGCCCACCGACACCGCCGCGAGGATCAGCGCTGTCTGCCCCTTCGCGTCGCGCAGGTAACGGAGCGCCACGAACCACTCGAACGGCATCTCAATCGAGCTCCGTGCGCACGCGCTCACCCGGCGCATGGACCCGTCCGTCGGGCAACACGACGACGCTCCCCTCGTCCAGGCCCTCGACGACCTCGACGGCGCCCTCTCCGCGGATGCCCAGCTTCACGTCCTTGCGCACGAGGCGATCGCCCTCGACCGCGAACAGCCAAGGCGCCGGCGTCGCCGCGTCGCGCACGGCGTCGCTCGGAACGACGAGCGCATTCTCGCGCCGAGCGACCGAGAGATCGATGGAGACGGTCATATCGGGCAAGAGAAAGGCCGGCGCGCTCGGCACCGCGAGGCGCACCTCGACACTGCCCCTCTGCGGATCGATGGAAGGCGCGATGTAGCTCACCTCGGCGTCGAACACCTGTTGCGGATAGGCGTCCGCAGACGCGCGCGCCTTCTGCCCCAGCGCGATCCATGCGAGGTTCCGCTCATCGGGTTGGAAGACGAGCTGCGGGCTGCCGTCCGCGGCGAGCACCATCAACGTTCGCGCCGGCTGCACGACGTCGCCGGGCTCCACGGAGCGCGCGAGCACGACGCCGTCCTGATGCGCCACGATCCGCGTCTGCGCGAGGCGAACGTTCGCGCCGACATACTGCGCCTGCGCCTGGAGGAGCGCAGTCAGCGCGACGCGGGAGTCCGCGCCCATCGGGGTCGAAGCGATGCGTTGCGCCTCCGCCGCGACCTTTTGCGCGCGCGCGAGCTCGACGCTGTGCTGGGCGTTGTCGAGCTCGGCTTGAGCGACCGCCCCCGACGCCGAGAGCTCTCGCACCCGCGCGAGCTCGACCTCGGCACGCTCGAGGTTCGTCTCCGCCTGACGAAGCGCCTCCGTCGCGACGATCGCGCCGACGCGGCGGAGCTGCTCGACGCGCGCGTTCGCCTGGTCGACGGCGGCCTTCGCCTGCGATGCCGCCGCGCGCGCCTCGGCGTCGTCGATCTGCACGAGGAGATCGCCCGCCTTCACGCGTTGCCCCTCGATCGCGCCGACCGCGACGACGAGGCCCGGGACCTGCGCCGCGACCTGAACGCGCGTCGGCACCCTCACCCGTCCGCTCGCGACGACGCGCTGCTCGAGCGCCTTTCGAGCGGCCACGGCGACCTTCACCTTGGGTCCACGCGCGCGCACCGCGATCACGATCGTGGAGGCCGCGAGCAACGCGATCAGGATCCAGAGCCCAGGGCGCCGGAAGAGCGTCCGCATCGGCCGGACGGTCTACCACCGAACCGGCGCGGCCTGCGAGGCCCGTCACGCGGAACGTGGGCGCGGGAGAAACGACGAAGCCCCCGAGGCATGTACCTGGTGCGCTCCGTGAACCGCGCGTCGCTGCGAAGTTCGCAAGGAGAGAAGAGTGGCTCCAGCTGCTGGACTCGAACCAGCGACCCGGCGGTTAACAGCCGCCTGCTCTACCAACTGAGCTAAGCTGGAATGCGTCGGAGACGGGCGCGAGAATAGTCGGCCAGCCCTTCCCGTCAAGCGAATCCGCACCGCGCTTCACTTTGGTGACACGCGCGTGAGCTCGCCCGCTCCCTCCCCTCCTCTCCTCCTGCCCGCGCTCCGCCTTCCCCCTCGCCCGCTCCCGCGAGATTGCCCGCCTGGCGTGCTTCTGCGAGAACCGCGCCGTGTCGCGCGCCGCCGAGCCCCTCCCGCCGCCCGAAGCCTCCGCCCCCTCGCAGGCCCCTCCGGACCCCGCGCAGGCCGCCCCGTCCCCCGCCGCGCCCTCTCCCGCCCCCTCCGCCGCCCGCTCCGCCGGCCGCGGCGGCCTCGCCATCGCCGGCGCCAAGGTCTCCTTCATCGTCTTCGGCTTCGTCCAGCAGCTCATCCTCCCCCGCCTGCTCGGCACCGACGGCTACGGCGCCGTCTCCGTCGTCTTCGCCGGCGTCGGCGTCGTCAACAACGTCATCGTCGCCACCGGCATCCAGGGCGTCTCCCGCGCCGTCTCCAGCGTCGCCGACCGCGACGCCGCCGAGGCCTTCCGCCGCACCCTCGCCCTCCACGCCGTCCTCGCCGTCGCCGTCTCCTCGGCCTTCGCGCTCCTCGCCGGCGCCATCGCCGACTTCTCCGAGGCCCCGCACGTCGCCGGCCCGCTCCGCCTCGCCGCCCTCGTCGTCCTCCTCTACGGCCTCTACGCCCCGCTCGTCGGCGCCCTCAACGGCCAGCGGCGGTTCCTCACCCAGGCCGGCTTCGACGTCGGCTACGGCGCGCTCCGCACCGCCAGCATCGCCGCCGGCGCCCTCCTCTTCCTCCGCGCCGGCCACAGCGGCGTCCTCGGCGCCATCGCCGGCTTCGTCGCCGCCGCCGCCATCATCGTCCCCCTCGCGGCCCTCAAGACCGGATTCGGCCGCCCCGGCAACGCCGGCCCCTCGATCCGCGAGCACCTCGTCTTCCTCCTGCCCCTCGCCGTCTCGCAGACCTTCCTCAACTTCCTGCTCCAGACCGACTTCTTCCTCCTGCGCCGCTTCCTCGGCCAGGCCACGAGCGGCCTCGCTCTCGGCGCCAGGGCCGCCGACGACCTCATCGGCGTCTACCGCGGCGCGCAGCTGTTCGCGTTCCTCCCCTACCAGCTGCTCCTCTCCGTCACCTTCATCCTCTTCCCCATGCTCGCCCGCGCCCACGCCGAGAACGATCGCGCCGCGGTCCGCCGCTACGCCATGACCGGCGTGCGCCTCTCGTTCCTGCTCACCGGCCTCCTCGTCGCCCCCATCTCGGGCCTCGCGCCCCACGTGCTGCGCTTCGCCTTCCCCGTCGAGATCTGGAGCCGCGGCGGCGACACGCTCCGCGTCCTCTCCCTCGGCATGGGCGCCTTCGCCATCCTCGGCGTCGCCTCGGCCGCGCTCACGAGCCTCCACCGCGAGCGCACCGCCGCCGCGCTCACCGCCGCCACGGTCCTCCTCGTCGCCGTCGGCTGCTCCGTCTCCGTGCCCCGCGCGCCGTTCGGCCCCGACATGCTCGTGAGCTCCGCGACCGCCACCTCGCTCGCCCTCGCCACCGCCGCGGTCGTCGCCGGCGCCCTGCTCCACCGCGCCGCCGGCGGCTTCGTCCCCGCGGCGACGGCGCTCCGCGTGGGCCTCGCGCTCGCCGCCGCGATCGCCGTCGGCGCGCGGCTGCCGTGGCTCGGCAAGATCGCCGTGCTCGGCGAGGCGATCGCCGTCGCCCTCGTCTACCTCGCCCTCCTCGTCGCCACGCGCGAGGTCGGCCGGGACGACCTCGCCGTCCTGCGGCAAGCGTTCGGCCGCAGAGGCCGCCCGGTATGAGCCGAGCGGCGATCGCCGCCCCGCCAGCGCCGCCCCCGACGCCCGCCGTCGACGCCTCTTGACCGACAGCCGGCAATCTCGCATACGCGGGTCTCCCCGATCCCGAACGCGGCCGGAGCCCGCTCGGTCGACGCGCGGTCGACCCGGCGCTCGCCCTTCCCCGCTCCCGTCTGCCCGCCGGGCTCGCACACGCAGGAGATACCGTGGCGCCTCAATTCATCTTCACGATGCAGGATGTCCGGAAGGTGCACCCCCCGAACAAGGAGGTGCTCAAGGGCCTGTGGCTCTCCTTCTACCCGGGCGCGAAGATCGGCGTCCTCGGCGCGAACGGCGCCGGCAAGAGCACCCTGCTCCGCATCATGGCCGGCGTCGACAAGGAGTACCTCGGCGAGGCCAAGCCCGCCGACGGCATCCGCATCGGCTACCTCGCCCAAGAGCCGCAGCTCGAGGCCGGCAAGACCGTGCAAGAGCACGTCGAGATGGCCGTCCACGACGTGCGCTCCCTCGTCCAGCGCTTTGAGGAAATCGGCGCCAAGCTCGGCGAGTCGCCCCCCGACATGGAGGCGCTCCTCGAGGAGTACGCCGCGCTCCAGGACAAGATCGAGGCCGCGAACGGCTGGGAGATCGACCGCGTCGTCGAGCGCGCCATGGACGCCCTCCGGCTGCCCCCGCCCGACGCCGACGTCACGAAGCTCTCCGGCGGCGAGCGCCGGCGCGTCGCCCTCTGCAGGCTCCTCCTCGAGAAGCCGGACATCCTGCTCCTCGACGAGCCGACAAACCACCTCGACGCCGAGAGCGTCGCCTGGCTCGAGCGCTTCCTCCACGAGTACCCCGGCACCGTCGTCGCCGTCACCCACGACCGGTACTTCCTCGACAACGTGGCGGGCTGGATCCTCGAGCTCGACCGCGGCGCCGGCATCCCGTACGAGGGCAACTACACCGGCTGGCTCGAGCAGAAGAAGAAGCGCCTCGAGCTCGAGCAGAAGCAGGAGAGCGCGCGCAAGCGTACCCTCGAGCGCGAGCTCGAGTGGGTGCGCATGGCCCCGCGCGCCCGCCAGGCCAAGAGCAAGGCCCGCCTCGCCGCCTACGAGTCGCTCCTCGCCGAGGACAAGTCGAAGAAGGTCGAGGAGAACGAGATCGCCATCCCCGCCGGCAAGCGCCTCGGGAACGTGGTCGTCGAGGCCGACCACCTCCGCAAGGGCTTCGGCGATCGCGTCCTCATCGACGACCTCACCTTCTCGCTCCCGCGCGGCGGCATCGTCGGCGTGATCGGCCCGAACGGCGCCGGCAAGACCACGCTCTTCCGCATGATCATGGGCCTGGAGCAGCCCGACGGCGGCGCGCTCCGCATCGGCGAGACCGTGGAGCTCGCGTACGTCGACCAGTCGCGCGACGCCCTCAACCCGACCAACAGCGTCTGGCAGGAGATCTCCGGCGGCGAGGACCGCCTGGTCGTCGGCAAGCGCGAGGTCAACTCGCGCGCCTACGTCGCGAGCTTCAACTTCGCCGGCAGCGACCAGCAGAAGAAGGTCCGCGACCTGTCCGGCGGCGAGCGCAACCGCCTCCACCTCGCCAAGCTCCTCCGCCGCGGCGGCAACGTCCTCCTGCTCGACGAGCCCACGAACGACCTCGACGTCGACACGCTCCGCTCGCTCGAGGAGGCGCTGCTCAACTTCGCCGGCTGCGCCGTGGTCATCAGCCACGATCGCTGGTTCCTCGACCGGATCGCGACCCACATCCTCGCCTTCGAGGGCGACAGCAAGGTCGTCTGGTTCGAGGGCAACTACGCCGACTACGAGGCCGACCTGAAGCGCCGCCTCGGCGCCGACGCCGCCGAGCCCCGCAAGATCCGCTACCGCAAGCTCACCGCGAGCTGACGTGGCGCAGAGCACGGCCGCCCGCGGCGCACCACCCTCGGAGCACGGTTCCGAGCTGGCGTGACGCGGGCGCCCGCACTAGCTCTTTCCCCGCATGGTCCGGAGCCCCCTTCGCGCGTGGTGCGCATGGCTCGGCGTGGCCGCCGCGGTCGCGACGACGGCCGTGGCCGGCTGCCGGGACGCCGCCGAGATCCGCTCGCCGTTCACGGCGTCCGCGTCGCACGCGGGCGGTGGCGGGGCCGCGGGAGAGGGCGGCGCCGGCAGCGGGGGCGCGAGCGGCGTCGGCGGCTCGGGCGGCCACGGCGTCGGCGGCTCGGGCGGCCACGGCGCCGGCGGCTCGGACGGCGACGCCGGGCCGGTCGACCCGCCGCCGGAGGCCGCGCCGCTCTCGATCGTCACGTGGAACACAAAGGATTTCTTCAACGATCGGGAGGACACCGAGGGCGGCGGCGAGATCGTGCTCAGCACCGCGGAGTATCGCGAGAAGCGCGAGGCGATCGCGGCGGTGATCGAGGAGCTCGATCCCGACGTGGCGGTGCTCCAGGAGGTCGAGCACCTCAGCGTCCTCAAGGACCTGAACCGCATCGAGCTCGGCGGGGCGTACCCCCATGCCGCGCTTGTCGAGGCGTACGATCCGCGCGGGATCGACGTCGGCGCGCTCTCGAAGATCCCCTTCGACAAGGTCGTCTCGCACCGGGACGACCGCTTCACGCTGCGCGGGACATCGGGGCCCGTGTACACGTTCGCCCGCGACTGCCTCGAGCTCCACCTCACCCGGGGCGGCCGGGAGGTCATCCTGCTGGGGGTCCACTTCAAGGCCAAGTCGGCGCCCGACGACCCCGACCGGCGCCTCGCCGAGGCGCAGCACACCCGCGCCATCGCCGACGCGCTCGCCGCGGAGCGCCCCACCGCCGTGATCGCCGTGCTCGGCGACTTCAACGACGTGCCCGGCTCCCCCCCGGTCGAGGCCGTCGCCGGCGCCGGCCCGGGCGCGTTCGAGGACGTCGCGGCCGCGGCGCGGCCCGCGGACCAGTGGACGTATGACTTCCGCGGACAGCTAGAGCTCATCGACCACCAGATGGTCAACCCGCTGCTCTGGCCGATGCTCGACCCGCGCTCGATCCGGATCCCCCACGGGCCGTCGATCGAGGACGCGAGCGACCACGCGCCAATCTTTTCCGCATACAGGATCACCCCGCCCACGTAAGCGTTCCACCGCGCATCAGCTAAGCTGCGCCCCGATGCACGGCACGAGGAGAAAGGGCTCCCCGCCGAGAGCCCGCCGGGACTGGGGGCGCCTCGCCGTGCGCGTGCTGTGCGTCGTGTTCGCGGTGATCGGGGCGGTCCCGCTCGCGGTCGGCTTCCTCGTGCGCACCGAGACGGTGCGGGCCTGGGCGGCGGCCGAGACGGCCGCGCTGCTGGAGAGCAAGCTCGGCATCACGGCCCGCTACGACGTGCGCGTCCAGGCCTGGCCGCTCATGGTCGGCCTGAACCGCCTCGTGGTCGACTCCTCGGACGGCGGCGCGCCGTTCCTGGAGCTGGAGCGCGTGGCGATCCGCCCGCGCCTGTTCTCGCTGCTCGCGGGGCGCATCGACGCGGGCGACGTCGAGATCATCGGGCCGCGCGTCCGCGCGGTCGTGAAGGACGGGGAGCTCCGCAACTTCAAGCTCCCCGAGACCGGCAAGAGCAGCAGCGGCGGCGGGCTCGACCGCGCGCCGCTCTCCTCGGTGGCCATCACCGACGCGCGGGTCGACCTGACGATCGACAACGTCCGCGTCCAGGCCCGCGAGGTCGACGTCGACGTCTCCGCCGAGCCGTCCGACGTGTTCGAGATCGCGATGCGCTCCGGCCTCGCCTCGGTCGTGCACACGCACCCCGCGCCCGGCCGCGAGGCCGAGGAGGACAGCGTCGACGAGGACGTGATCTGCCGCTTCGACACGCGCATCAGCGTCGAGCCGGACCGCGCCCTCGTCCGCCGGCTCATCCTGGAGGGCGCCGCCGACTTCGATCCGGATCCCGGCACCGCGCCGCCGTGCGATCTCCAGGGCGGCGACTGGCGCCGGGTGGAGCTCGAGCTCGGCGCCCTCCGCGCCGTCGGCCTCGGCGGCGGCATGCCCCACCGGATCGAGGGCCGCGTGCGGGCGCGCCTGCCGGTGCCGATCGTGCACCGCTTCGTCAGCCTGCCGCCCGCGTCCGGCTCGGTCGCGATCGACGTGGACGCCGAGTACGACGCGGCGGCCGCGCCGCTCGGCCTCGCGCTGCCGCGCGTGAAGGGGACGCTCGCGCTCGACCAGCCGGGCCTCGACGGCCGGGTCTTCGTGACGCGCCTCTCGGGCAAGCTCTCGACCACGCCCGACGCCGTGCAGCTCTCCGACGCCGACGTGGCCTGGGCCGACGGCACGCTGAAGATCTCCAGCGCGGAGATCAAGCCGTTCGAGAAGGGCATGCCGCTCCAGGCGGGGCCGATCGACCTCGCCGACATCGAGCTACCCGGCCTGCTGCGCGACCTCGGCGTGCACCCGCAGGCGCACGTCGCCTGGACGCTGCGCGAGGGCCGTTTCGATCGCTTCGGCGGCACGCTGGTCCCGCTCTCCCTCGAGGGCCCGCTCGCCGTGCAGACGCGCGGGTTCGACATCTTCGATCGCCCGACCAAGGACCCGGCGCGCCAGCGCCTGATGGGCGTGAAGGAGGGCGCGGTCCGCGGCTCGTTCCAGGTGCGGCCGAACGCCGTCGTGCTCTCCGGCTTCTCGGTCGACACGCCGAGCTCGCACCTCCGGGCCACCGTCTCGCTCGGCTTCAACGACCAGCTCGGGGTCGAGGTCCACCCGGGCTCGCGCGTGGATCTCGCCGAGGTCTCGCCGCTCGCCGCGCTCGAGCTCGCCGGCGTGGCGTCGCTGAGCGCCTCGATGCACGGCTCCTACGCGCACCCGAAGCTCAAGGGCGAGGTCGGCATCGAGAAGTTCGTGTTCGCCGGGTTCCCGGTCGGCGACCTCGAGCCGTCGCCGGTCGCGTTCGAGCCGCTCGCCGTGACGCTCGAGAACGCGCGGGTGCGGCACGGGGCGAGCCGCGTGCGGGTCCCGTCGCTCAAGGTCGACTTCGACCCGGCGGGCAACCTGCCGAAGGGCCGCCCGCTCGACAGCTCGTCGGGGATCGTGGTCGTGGACGCGGCCGTGGACACGCGCGAGGCGCCGCACCTCGGCGCGCGCGACCTCCTCGAGATGCTCCGCCTCGACAAGGATCCGCGGTTCGCGGCCTACAAGGCGACCGCGAGCGGGACGGCGCGGGCCCACTTCGCGCTGGGCGGCCGCGAGGACCGCTGCGGCGGCGGCTACCTCGCCGTGAGCGCCGGGATGCGGCTCAGCGGCATCGAGCTGCTCGAGGAGCGCTTCGACGAGGGCGAGGTCGACCTCAACCTGATCTGGGACGATCAGGCCGCCGGCGGCGACGGGATGCGGCTCGACGTCCGCTCGGCGTCGCTGCGCAAGGGCACGGGCTCGGTGCTGGCGAGCGTGTCCGTCGCGCACGGCGGCGCGCTGAAGGGGAGCGTCATCGCGAGCGGCCTCCCGCTCACGCGCATCGACGCGCTCGGGCCGGCGGGGTCGCTGTTCGACGGCTCGGTGTCGCTCGTCGCCAGCCTGGGCGGCACCGTGAGCAGGATGGCCGGCTTCGCGGACGTCCACGTCTCGCGCATCGGCATCCGGCGCTCGCACGCGAGCCTGCCCCCGTCGCGCGTCGAGCTCACGATCGTGCCCCAGGACAAGCCGCCCAAGGTCCTCGGCAGGACGCCGATCTGCGGCAACCCGGTCGGCGCGCCGTTCGACCCGGCGGAGTTCGAGCGCGACCTGCCCGACGGCTCCTTCGTCGCGAACGGCTCGCTCTTCGGCGGGCAGGTCGCGCTGGAGGGGGTCCGCGTCACGCGCCAGCAGCGCAAGATCGTGGACGGCAGGGCGCGCATGGACGCGCTCGACCTCGGCACGCTCGCGAACCTGATCCCGGGCGTCGCGTTCTCGGCGGCGACGCCGAAGGGGACGCTGACCGCGTCGCTCGACATCGAGCGGCTCCCGCTCGCGGATCCGAAGCAGGCGGCGCTCACGCTGACGGTGGGCGCGCTGAAGCTCGAGCGGGAGGGCCAGGGGGTGCACCTCACGGCCCCGAGCGGGCCGATCCGCCTCGCGGGCAACGCGCTCACGGTGCCGGAGCTCCACATGGAGGCGCACACCGCCTCGCGCCTGTCGGCCGCGTTCACCGCGTCCGGCGAGGTGAAGCGGGTGTTCACCGCGCCGGACCTCGACGTCGCGATCCGGGTCAGCCCGACGAAGCTGGCGCGGCTCAGCGCCGACATCCCGCAGATCCGGCACGCGCGGGGGACGGTGCAGGCCGACGTCCGGATCACGGGGCCCCTCCAGGGGCTGCGCTACGCGGGCTCGGCGACGCTCAAGGAGGGGGAGCTCGACGTCGTGGGGCTGCCGGTGTCGCTCGACGACATCGACGTGGAGATCGCGATCGACGACGATCTGGTGCGCCTCACGCGGGCGACCGCGCGGGTCGGCACGGGCACGGTGAGCGCGGTCGGGAACATGCCGGTGCGGGGCCTGAACCTCGGCATGGCGACGGCCTCGATCGTGGCGACCGGCGTGAAGCTGCCGGTCGCGGACGGGGTGAACCTCACCGCGAACGCGAACCTCGTGGCGCGCTTCCAGCCCGGCGTCGAGGACGACGCGTCGGGCGAGAAGAACCTCCCGCACGTCGAGGGCAAGATCACGCTCACGTCGTTCAACTACACGCGCCCGATCCTGATGAGCATGGACCTCGGCGACCTCACGGGCCGCCAGCGGACGACGGTGCAGACCTACGACCCCGCGGCCGACGCGGTCCGGTTCAACGTGGTCGTGCTGTCGCCGAACCCGCTCCACTTCTCGAACGATCTCGCGGACATGCGGCTCGAGGTCTCGCCCACGGGGCTCGAGCTCTCGGGCACGAACCAGCGCTTCGGCGCGCGCGGGTCGCTGCGCATCCTGCCCGACTCGAAGCTGATGCTGCGGAGCACCGAGTTCAACGTGCGGGAGGGCTACGTCCGCTTCGACGACCCGTTCCGCATCGCCCCGAAGGTCGACGTGCGCGCCGAGAGCGAGTACCGCCGCTACACGGCGATGAGCAGCTCCGCGGCGGACTCCGGCGCGGAGGCGCCGTCGGCCGCGAGCGCGGGCATCGGCGCCGGCGCGAACGCGAGCGGGCACTGGCGCATCAAGCTGCACGCGCAGGGCGACGCCGACAACCTGCAGCTCAACCTGACGAGCGATCCGCCGCTCAGCCAGGAGGACATCGTCCTGCTCCTGACGCTGGGGATGACGCGCGCCGAGCTCAACCAGGGGGTGGTGTCGTCGCTCGGCGAGACGATGGGCCTCGAGGCGCTCTCGTCGCTGACCGGCGCGGACAAGGCGGTGAAGACGATCGTCCCCATCATCGACGAGTTCCGCTTCGGCACGGGCTACTCGTCCAAGAACGGCGCGCCGGAGCCGACGGTGACGCTGGGCAAGCGCATCACGGACGCGGTGCGGGCCAACGTCACGACGGGGCTCTCGCAGGGCAGCCAGGTGCGCGCGGGCGTCGAGGTGAAGCTCAGCGACCGGATGAGCGTGCAGGGGTCGTACGACAACGCGAACGACGCCACGAGCTCGCCGCTCGGCAACGTGGGCGCCGACCTCCGGTGGCGGCTCGAGTTCGAGTGACGTCCGGGCGGCGGCCGTCAGGCGGGCGCGGCGAGCGCCGCGTCGAGGGCGCCGTAGCGGTCGTCGCGGCCGGACACCCACTGCTTGTGGCCCATGAGCTCGAAGATGCGCCGGTGCTTCGGGTTCTTCCAGGTCATGCTGAGCAGCGCGCGCTGGAACGCCTCGGCCTTCGCCTCGGGCAGCGCCGGCAGCGCGTCGAACATGGCGAAGTCGTAGGCCGGCGTCGTCCAGAGGACGTCGACCCGGCGGAGGTCGATGTGGCCGCTCGCCTGCTCGGCCAGCCACACCGCGTCGCCGACCGCGGCCGCCTGCGCCTTGCCCTCGTGCAGCGCCGCGAGCGCCTGGACCTCGCTCGTCGCGGTGTCCCCGTGCTTACCGAGGTCCACCTCGAACGGCATGAGCTGGATCTTGTCGACGGCCACCCCCGCCTGCCGGAGGAAGTGGAGCGGCAGGATGCGCGCGTGCGCGGAGTCGGCGCTCCCCACCGCGAGGACCTTGCCCTCGAGGTCGCTGAGCGCGCCGACCGCGGCGTCGCGACGGACGAGGAGCTTGCTGTGGAAGTCGCGGTCGATCTCGCGCATGGCGAGCGAGCGGGAGCGGCCCTCGGTGTGCCGCTTCACCCGCACGTGCGAGATGGCGCTGTTCCAGGCGACGTCGATGTGCCCGCGGATCAGCGCCTCCGCCTGGCGCTCGTAGGTAGAGAAGAGCGCGAAATCAATCAGGATTCCATGTTCTCGGAAGTGCTCGCGCAGGCTATCCCACAGCGTCACCACCTTGAGGTCGTGCGCCACGGCGCCGACAAGCATCGCCAGGTCCTTCATCCGGTGCCTCGCACGGGCGGCGACGCTAGCACGAGGTCCGCCCGCCGAGAGCCCCGCGTCTCGCACCTCGGCGCCTCGAGGCGTCGATCGGGTCGGGCCTGGGCCTCCGGGGCGCTGGAGCTCGCGCGTCCCGTGTTGGGGCGCGAACGGGGCGCGGCGACGGGCGGATGGGGGCGGGCGCGCCGCGGCGGCGCGGGGCGCGGCGGCGAGGTGGCCGCGCGGGCGGCCTCTTGCCAAAACGCGGCCCAACCGGGCTACGCTGCGCTCCTCGTGCACGCCGGCGCCGGTTCATTTCGTTTTCGTGCCCCGGCGCTCCGCGCCTGATGGCTCGCTTCCGCTCCGTCCTCATTCCCCTGGCGCTCGGCCTCTTGCCGCTCGGTGTGCTCGCCGTCCCCGCGCGCGCCGACGAGGCGCCCGTGCGCGTGGCCCAGGCTGACGAGGAGGACGCTGGCAGCTCGAACCAGGTTCAGGTCAACCCGGGTCGGGGCAACCCCAACCTCAACCCGGGTCGGGTCAGCAACCCCAACCCCGGTCAGGTCAACCCGAGCCCCAACCCGGGTCGGGTCAGCAACCCCAACCCGGGTCAGGTCAACCCGACCCCCAACCCCGGTCAGGTCAGCAACCCCAACCCCGGTCAGGTCAACCCGGCCCAGCCGAACCCCAACCCGGGTCAGGCCAGCCCCGCGGAGCGCGCCGGGCCTCCGGGCGACGCCGGCACCGAGGCCACCGACGTGCCGTCGCTCCAGCAGCCGGTCGCCCTCGGAGAGCTCGTCGGCAAGCCGATCGTCCGCATCGACGTCGCCGCGCTGGGCGACCGCTGGGTGATCGTCTCGCCGGTCACCAGCGTCGAGCTCGGTGAGCCGCTCAGCCCCGACGCCGCACGCCGCGCGATGCGCGAGCTGCTCGCCTCCGGCAACTTCGCCCGCGCGTCGGCCGAGGCCTACCTCCTGCCGGACGGCGCCGCGCTCCGGATCACCGTCGTCCCGCGCCGGCTCATCGCGACCATCCAGATCACCGGCGGCGCGCTCGATCGGCAGGACACCCTCGAGGCCGCCAGCATCGCCGAGAACGGCGAGATCACCGCCGCCGCCCTCGCCGAGATCGGCCCCCGCATCCGCGCGTTCTACGCGCAGCACGGCTACCCCGCGGCCGCGGTCACGGTCCGCGCCGTCGACACCGACGATCGGTCGCAGATCGTCCTCGCCCTCGACATCGAGGCCGGCGCCCCGCGCGTCGTCTCCCAGCGCGTCTTCGTCGTCGACCCGCGCGCGGGCCGGGAGCTCGGCGCGCTCAAGGACAGCTACCGCCTCGGCGTCGGCGCCCGCGTCGACGAGCCCGCCCTCGCCGAGGCCGACCGCGAGATGGCCGAGCTCCTCCGCCGGAGCGGCTTCCATGACGCCGAGGTCTCCCACCGCGTCCTCGCGGTCGGCCCGAACAACTACCTCTACGTCTACCTCGACCCGGGCGCGCGCATCGTCCCCGCCTTCGACGGCAACCGCGCCTTCGACGACGACGCCCTCGAGGACGCGCTCGGCCTCGGCGAGACCACCGAGACGAAGCCGGACGATCTCGCCGACCGGCTCACCGCGTTCTACATCGCCCGCGGCTTCCTCGACGCCAAGGTCACCCCGTCGCTCGGCGGCAAGCCGGAGGATCCGGTCCGCCACCTGACCTTCACCATCCGCGAGCACGAGCAGGTGCGCGTCACGAAGCGCGTCTTCCCCTGCCTCACCGGCGACCTCAGCCCGGACGACCTCGGCCGCGAGATCGAGAGCTTCCTCGAGGAGGACCTGCCCGGCGCCGACGCCTTCTCGATGCCCGACCCGCGCGGCATCTCGGACCTGTTCGGCCCGACCCGCGGCGCCGGCGGCCGGGCCAAGCCGGTCGAGCTCATCCCGGCGATGACGTACGCGCAGGAGACCTACGAGCGCGCCCTCAAGCACCTGCGCGACCTCTACTTCAGCAAGGGCTACCTGAACGCCGTCGTCGGTCCGGTCTCGGTGCTCCGCGCCACCTGCTCGCGCCGCTCTCCGCCGGGCGCCTGCATCCCCGAGCCGGTCACCGAGCGCGTCACGGCCCAGTGCCGCACCGACGCGCTGGGCCTCCCCGTCCCCGAGCCGCCCGTCCCCGCCGCCCTCACCTGCCGGCCCGACCCCGCGCGGCACATCGCGTGCGCCCCCGAGGTGACGCTCCGCATCCCGGTCCACCCCGGTCCGCAGACGCGGCTCTACGATCTCGCCTTCGAGGGGAACAAGGGCTTCTGCGGCCAGCCCGGCCTGAGCGAGCGGGACCGGAATTTCTGCGCCGAGGAGAGGCCGTTCAGCGAGCGCTGGCTCGGCCAGGTCGCGGACCTGAAGGTCGGCCAGCCGCTCTCGACGCTCGACCTCGACGCCGCGCGGCTGCGCATCCTCGATGCCTACCGCGACCTCGGGTACGCGTTCGCCGAGGTCCGCACGGCCATCGAGCCCTCGCCCGACCGCACCCGCGCCCGCGCGCGGTTCATCGTGTCGGAGCGGGATCGGGTGATGGTCACCGGCATCGTCGTCAAGGGCGCCGTCCGGACCGACGAGCAGCTGATCCTCCGCCGCGTGCTGCTCCGCGAGGGCGCGCCGTTCCGGCAGTCGCAGGCGCGCCTGAGCGAGGAGCGCATCGCCACGCTCGGCCCCTTCTCCAGCGTGTCCATCTCGCTGGAGGACCCGGAGGTCCCGCAGAAGAACAAGCGGGTCATCATCCACGTGGTCGAGCAGCTGCCGCAGTACCTGAACCCGCAGATCGGGTTCTCGACCGGCGAGGGCGTGCGCTTCGCCTTCGAGTACGGACACCGCAACATCGGCGGCCTCGCCATCGGCCTCACGATGCGCGTCCAGCTCAGCTACCTGTTCGAGTTCATGGTCGTGGACCCGGCGGCGCAGCGCCACTACCACGAGCTCGACGACGACGATCAGCTGGAGCGCCGCAACACGATCTCTGTCACGCTCCCGGACATCGGCCTCGGCCCGCTCGTCAGCCTGTCCCTGTCGGGCATCGACGTGCGCGACAACCAGCTCGACTTCGGCTTCACGAAGCAGGCGCTCATCCCCGCGCTCACCTATCGCCCGCGGCGCGCCATCACGACGCAGCTCGCCGTCTCGACCGAGATCAACGACGTCGGCTTCTTCCCGGGCGCCGTGGGCACCGAGAAGCGGGACATCCTCGATCAGCTGCGCATGCCCGAGGGCCGCACGATCGCCCTGGCGCAGCGGATCGATGCGTCCTGGGACACGCGCGACACCCCCTTCGCCGCGACCCGGGGATTCCTCCTCTCCGGCGGCATCGAGCACGTCGACGCGTTCGACGCGTTCGCCTCGGCGAGGGCCCAATCGAGCTTCCCCGAGAGCCATTTCTTGCGGTTCACGGGCCGCGTTTCGGGCTACATCCCCCTCGCGCCCCGGTCGCGGCTCACCCTCGCGCTGAGCCTGTCCGGAGGGTACATCCAGCCGCTCGTCGCCCAGAGCGGGACGTACCCGGACCGCCTGTTCTTCATGGGCGGCGTCGACTCGCTCCGCTCCCACCTGGCCGAGTCGCTGTACCCCGAAGACGGGCTGAAGGAGGCGAGGAAGGCGCTCGGCCCGAACGCCGAGGTCTCGACCGACGATATCCCCCGCGGCGGAACGGTGATGGTGAACCCGCGCGCCGAGCTGCGCATTCCGCTGACCGATCTGCTCCAGCTCGGGCTCTTCCTCGACGCGGGCAACCTCTGGATCCAGGCGAGGAACGTGAACCTCGACCCGCGGCGGCTCCGCTACGGGCTCGGCGCCGGCCTGCGGGTGAACACGCCCATCGGCCCCCTGGCCTTCGATTACGGCTTCAACCTGGCCCCGCGCGAAGAGCTCGACGAGATCGGCGGCGCCCTCCACTTCTCCGTGGGGCTCTTCTGACGGGCGGCGTCGCGGCCGCCGGCCGACCCGACCGAGGTTGAGCCTCGGGGGGCGCCGGCCGACCCGACCGAGGTCGAGCCTCGGGGGGCGCGGGCGGCCGCCCCTGTCAGCGCGCCGTGGCCGCCTTCATCTCGCGGACGAAGCTCGCGATGGAGCGCGCGGCCGCCTCCGGATCGCCGAGGTTCGCCGCGACCCGCTGCACGACCGCGGACCCGCTGACCACGCCGAACGCCCCGGCGGCGAGGGCGTCGCGCACGTGCTCGGGCTTCGAGATGCCGAACCCGAGGATCGTGGGCGGCGCGCCGAACCGACGCAGCGTCTCGAAGAGCCCCCCATGGCTGAGGCGCAGCTGCTCGTCCGCCCCCGTCACGCCCTTGCGCGTGACGCAGTAGGTGTACGCACCGCACCGCTCCGCGAGCAGCTCCAGCGTCGACTCCGAGGCGTTGAGCGGCGCGATCAGCACCGGCGCCACGCCCGCCGCGCGCGCCGCCGCGACGTACGGCTCCGACTCCCTCACCGGCACGTCGGCGACGAGCACGCTGTCGACCCCCGCCGCGGCCACCGACGCATAGAAGCCCTTGAGGTCGCGGTGCTTCACCAGGTTCGCGTAGGTCAGGATGCCGACCGGCACCTCCGGCGCCTCCGCCCGGAACCGCGCGAGCAGCTCGATGCAGTCGGGCGGCCGCACCCCGGCCGCGAGCGCCCGCACGGCGGCGGCCTGGACCGTCGGGCCGTCAGCGATCGGATCCGAGAACGGGATCCCGACCTCGATCGCATCCGCGCCGCCCTCCACCGCCGCGCGGAGCAGCCGCGCGCTCGTCGCGAGGTCGGGATCCCCGAGCATCAGGAAGGGGATGAACGCCCCCTCGCCCCGCTGCCGCAGCCGCTCGAATGCGCCATCGTAGCGCGTCTTCACCGCCACCCGACTCATGCCGACCTCCCGGGATCGAGCAGCCTTTGCGCCTGCTCCATGTCCTTGTCTCCGCGGCCCGACAGGTTCACGACGAGCACCGTCTCTCGCCCTGCCTGCGCCGCCTCCGCCGCCATCTTCAGCGCGTGCGCGACCGCGTGCGCCGACTCGAACGCCGGGATGATGCCCTCGCTGCGCGCGAGCCGCTGGAACGCGTCGAGCGCCTCGTCGTCCGTCGCCGCCACGTACGTCGCGCGGCCCGACGTCATGAGGTGCGCGTGCTCCGGCCCGACGCCGGGATAATCGAGGCCCGCCGACACGGAGTGCGTCTCGGCGACCTGCCCGTGCTCGTCCTGGAGGATGTAGGTCTCCGACCCGTGCAGCACGCCCGGCCGGCCCTTGAGCAGCGTCGCGCCGTGCTTGTCGGTCGACAGGCCGTGGCCGGCGGGCTCGACGCCCACGAGCGCCACGCCCTTGTCCGGGATGAACTCCGAGAAGATCCCCATCGCGTTGCTGCCGCCGCCCACGCACGCGACCACCGCGTCGGGCAAGCGCCCCTCGATCTCCAGGATCTGGGCGCGGGCCTCGCGGCCGATCACCCACTGGAAGTCGCGCACGATGGTGGGGAACGGGTGAGGCCCGGCGACCGTCCCGATCAGGTAGTGCGTGTCCTCGTAGCTCTCGGTCCAGTAGCGCAGCGCCTCGTTGAGGGCGTCCTTCAGCGTCTGCGTGCCCGAGCTCACCGGCACCACCTCCGCCCCCATGAGGCGCATCCGGAAGACGTTGAGCCGCTGCCGCTCGACGTCCTTCGCGCCCATGTAGATGCGCGTGGGCATCCCGAGCAGGGCGCCGATCATCGCGGTGGCGACGCCGTGCTGGCCGGCCCCGGTCTCGGCGATCAGCCGCCGCTTGCCCATGCGCCGCGCGAGCAGCCCCTGGCCGAGCGCCTGGTTCGTCTTGTGCGCGCCGCCGTGGAGCAGGTCCTCGCGCTTGAGGTACACCTTCACCCGCGGGTCGCCGGTCAGGTTGCGGCACAGGGTCAGCGGCGTCGGGCGCCCGGCGTAGCTCGTCAGCAAGGCGTTGAACTCCGCCGCGAACGATGGATCGCCGCGCGCCTCCAGGTACGCGCGCTCGAGCTGCTCGAGCGCGGGCACGAGGATCTCCGGGACATAGGCGCCGCCGAAGGCGCCAAAGCGGCCGCTTTGCTGCATGGTGATTGCCTCGATCGTCGATGGTGCGTGGTGCGTTGTGGAAGATGGGGTTCAGGGAGACGCGCGGTCCGCCGGGGCCGCGGGGCCAGGGTCGTGGCGCGAGGGGCCGCGCGCGGCGTCGAACAGCCGCGCGAGCAGCTCGGCGCACTTCTCGCCGGGCGCGCGCTCGACGCCCGAGCTCACGTCGAGCGCCCAGGTCCCCACCCGGCGCGCCGCGGCGATGTTGTCCGGCGTGAGCCCGCCCGCGAGCAGGCTCCGGCCCCGCGCCGGGTGGCCCTCGATCGCGCTCCACGCGAACGTCCGCCCGGTGCCGCCGCGCGCCTCGGCCGTGCGCGTGTCGAAGACGAGCCGATCGGCGCGGCGCTCGACCTCGGCGCCCGCGCCGGATGCGCCGGCGGCGCCCGGCTGGCCGGCAGCGCCCGCGGCGCCGGCCGCCTCGCCGGACGGCGCCATCGGGACCGCCTTCCAGACCTCGCACCCCTCCGGGAGCGCGCGCCGCAACCCCTCGACGTACGCGGCGTCCTCGTCGCCGTGCAGCTGCACGGCGCGGAGCCCGAGCGCGCGCGCCGTATCGGCGACGAAGTCCGCGGGTTGATTCAAGAAAACGCCGACGAACGCCAGCCCTGCGGCGGTGGCGATCGCGATCTCGGCCTGCTCGCGCGTCACCCGCCGCGGCGAGGCCTCGGCGAAGACGAGGCCGCCGAAGCGGGCCCCGAGCCGCTCCACCTCGCGCGCGTCCCCGGGGCGGGTCAGGCCGCAGACCTTCACCCTGCCGTTCACCAGCGCGCGGGCGGCGTCGGCGATGTCGGGGCTGCGCATGAGCGAGGTGCCGACGAGGAAGCCGTCGACCGAGGGCGCGAGGCGCTCCACGTGGGCGCGCGACTCGACGCCCGACTCGGCGATGACGATCCGGTCGCGCGGCACGCGCGGGGCGAGCCGCTCCGAGACGGCGAGATCGACCTTGAGCGTCTTGAGATCGCGGTTGTTGATCCCGATCACGGGCGCGGGCAGCGCGAGCGCGCGGTCGAGCTCCGCCTCGTCGTGGACCTCGACGAGGCAGTCCATGCCGAGCGCCTCGGCGGCGCCCAGACAGAGGAGCGCGGTCGCGTCGTCGAGCACCGACATCATGAGCAGGATCGCGTCCGCGCCGTGCGCCCGCGCCTCGACCACCTGGTAGGGGCTCACGACGAAGTCCTTGCAGAGGATCGGGACGTCCAGGACCGCGCGCACGGCCTGGAGGATCTCGAAGCTGCCCTGGAAGAAGGGCTCGTCGGTCAGCACGCTCACCGCGTCCGCGACGCCGTAGTAGGCGGCGGCGACGGCGTGCGGGTCGAAGTCCGGCCGGATGAGGCCCTCGGACGGAGAGGCCTTCTTGCACTCCAGGATGAACCGCGCCCCCGGCGCGGAGAGCGCGCGCCGGAGGCTCCGCGAGGTGGGCGGGGCGTTCGCCCTGAGACCGGCGAGCGGTGTGCGCCGCTCGCGCTCTGCCACGTCCGCCCGCTTTCGCTCCACGATGCGCGCGAGCACATTGCCTTTCTCAGCCATGATTCGCCTCCTTGCGCGCTTCTTGGGACGCTTCCCGGCTCAGCGCCACGAAGCGCGCGAGCCGCTCGGCCGCGCGACCCGAGCTCAGCACGTCGAGCGCGGAGGCCGTCCCTTCGCGCAGGCTGTCGGCGCGCCCGCCGATCCAGAGCAGCGCCCCCGCGTTGATGGCGACGGCCTCGCGGTGCGCGCGCTCGCCGCGGCCGGCGAGGAGATCGCGGAGCCACGCCGCGTTCTCCGCCGGGCCGGCGCCCCGGAGCGCCTCGGGCGGCGCGGGCGAGACCCCGGCGTCCGACGGGTCGATCGTGAGCTCCTCGACGACCCCGTCGCGGAGCCGCGCCGCGCGCGTCGGGGCGTGCAGGGCGATCTCGTCGAGGCCCCCGCCGTGCACGACGAGCGCGGCCTGGCACCCGAGCATCCCGAGCGTGCGGGCGGCGTGGCCGACGAGCGCCGGGTCGTAGATGCCCATCACCTGGATCGGCGGCGCGCTCGGGTTCACGAGGGGGCCGAGCAGGTTCATGATCGTGCGCACCTTGAGGGCGCGGCGCACCGGCATCGCGTGGCGCATGCCCGCGTGGTACTGGGGCGCGAAGAGGAAGCAGAAGCCGACCTCGTCGAGCGCGCGGCGCGAGACCTCGGCCGGCGGGTCGAGCCGGGCGCCGAGCGACTCGAGGACATCGGCCGAGCCGCACTGGGACGAGACCGAGCGGTTGCCGTGCTTGGCCACCGGCAGCCCCCCTTCGGCGGCCACGAACGCCACGGCGGTCGACACGTTGACGGTGCACTGCCCATCTCCGCCGGTGCCGCAGCAGTCGGCGTACGCGTAGGCCGGCCGCGCGAACGGCGCCGCGGCACCCCGGAGCGCGCGCGCGGCGCCCGCGACCTCGACGGGTGTCTCGCCCTTCGCCTTGAGCGCGACCAGCAGCGCGGAGAGCTCGAGCTCGGTCAGCGCTCCCGCGAACGCGTCGCGAAACAGCGCCTCCGCCTGCTCGGCGGAGAGGTCCACCCCCGCGCAGAGCGCGTCGATGACTGCATGCATCATGGTTCGCTCCTCATGTTCACGGTCGTTCCGGCAGACACTGCTCCTCGGGATTCGAGCGTCGGACTGCGGCGCCCTGCATAGCGGACAAAAACGAAAAGGCCCACCGTTGTTCGGCGGGCCCTCTTTCTTCTATCTTCAGGTCGGCCTCCCGGGAGGGAAGCGCATTACCCGTCGCTAGGGCCCGCCTTGGTACAGCACCAGCACCACCAGCGCAGCCCGGCCACGCGCGAGCTCACGTGGGCGGCCCCGCGCGGCCGGGCTGCGCCGAGGACGAAGGCCTCGGAGCCGGAGCGAGCGGAGGACGCGGTGAACGCGCTGGGCATGCGGGGAACATAGCTTGCGGTCGCGCGGGGGGTCAAGCGGGTTCGCGGCGGTTTCCGCTTCGCTGGTTCTGCCGGTCTTGTCTGTCGACCGGCCCGCCTCCCGCCGGCAGCCTTCCTTCCCGCGCGCGGTTGCCCAGCGGCGCGACGGACGCCCGTGGGGTCCGGGCGCGGGCGCGCGAGACAGCTCCCGTCGAGGACGTGGTGGATGCGCACGTTTCACGGCGCCGCGGTGGCCACAACGCTCGTCGGGCTCAATCGAACACGAACCAGCGGACAACCGAGACGACAAGACCACTCTCAGGCCGCTCAAAGCGACCACGCAATTCGATGGTCGACACTGTTCCGGTTGGCCGATTCGGATTCGGGGGTTGCATCGTCAACCCGAGCCCATCGCACACCCGATGAGCGGGCGCTTCTCCGTTGACTTCCTCGAGCCGCCTCGCTTCCCTCCCTGGGACATGAGCACCGTGGCGATGGAGGCGGCGTCGGTCGGAGCGCAGCTGCGTCCGGTCGGCGTGATCCGGTCCGCGCTCAAGAGCCGCGGCGATGCGCCCAGGCAGGGCTCGGAGGGCGCGCCCGATGCGTGGGTCGAGGTGCACCCGTGGGCGGCGGAGGCGCTGAAAGGCCTCGTCGCTGGCGACGAGATCCTCCTCATCACGTGGCTTCACGAGGCGCGCCGCGACGTCCTCCAGGTCCACCCGCGCTCTGACACGAGCAACCCGCTCACAGGCGTCTTCGCGACGCGATCGCCGGACCGACCGAACCCGCTCGGCCTCCACCCCGTCTTCGTGCGCGCGATCGAGGGCGACCGCCTCCGCGTCGGGCCCATCGAGGCCATCGACGGAACGCCGGTCGTCGACATCAAGCCGGTCCTGAAGTGAGGGGCCGCACGTCGAACGCACCTCGTGCCCGATCGACCTCCAGCCGGGCGCGAGCGTCGAGATCCGCGAGCTCGCCGCCGCGCGCCCGCGATCGACCCGCGCCGTGGGATCCAGCGCGCCGACCGTGACGAGCCCGTCCACGCAGGGCGTCCCGAACCTCCCCGGGTGGGGCAAAACTCCCCTGTTCGAGCAGGCTCCTGGGCCTGGCGGCACGAGGCATACGACGTGCAATGCGCGTGGGCTCGCCGGCCTCGTCGGCACGGGATGGCTGGCGGAAGGAGCTGTGCATGAGCCTCATCGACCCGTGGGTCGGCGATCCGCCGCCCCCTCCGCCCGCGGACCGGTATGGCGCGGGCTGCCGGGTGCTCGTGGCCGAGGATGACGACGAGATGCGCGCACTGCTGGCGTCCACGTTGAAGTGTGACGGCTTCGAGGTCGTCGAGGCGAAGAACGGCCTGGAGCTCCTCGATTACCTCCTCCCCTGGTTCTCCGGCCGGGAGCCGCCTGCGCACGTGGACGCGATCGTCAGCGACATCCAGATGCCGTGCTTCACGGGCATGGAGGTGCTCGCGGGCCTGTCCGCGGTGCGGCGCCGGCCGCCCATCGTCCTGATCACCGCCTTCGGCGAGAGCTCCACCCACACGCTGGCGCGCTCCCTGGGCGCCGCCGCGGTGCTCGACAAACCGTTCGACCTCGACGCGCTGCGAGGGGTGATGAGCCGGGTGATCGCGGCGCGGCCGGCGCCGGAGGACCCGGGTTGAGCTCCCCGACCCGGGTTGAGCTCCCCGACCCGGGTTGAGCTCCCCGACCCGGGTTGAGCTCCCCGACCCGGGTTGAGCTCCCCGACCCGGGTTGAGCTCCCCGACCCGGGTTGAGCTCCCCGACCCGGGTTGAGCTCCCCGACCCGGGTTGAGCTCCCCGACCCGGGTTGAGCTCCCCGACCCGGGTTGGGCTCCCGCAGGTCGGCGCCCGACCTCGATCGCTCCCCTCCCCGCCGCCCCCAGCCCATCCGCTCCCGCAGGATACTTTCCGGTTCCGTGCACCGATGGTAGGCCCCCGTTCTGCAGGGCGCACGACCTCGCGGCCAGGCGCGATAGGCCCTCGCGAGGCGCCCGCGCGGCCCTCCCCCCAGTGTGCCCATGATCACCGCCGAACCAGGTCCCCCGCCGCCGAGCGCCGCCGGCGCCCATGACAGCGTCCCGCCGCGATCCCCGAGCGGTCCGCCCGCCCGCCCGAGCGCGCCGCCGGCGCGGTCCGCCCCTCCGCCGGCGCGGTCCGCCCCCCCGCCGCCGCGCCGCAGCGCCTGGACCACCCGCCTCGGCGAGGCCTGCGTGCTCGGCCTCGGCGTCGCGTCGCTCTCCGCCGTCCCGACCGCGCTGCGCACCGCCCGCGCCGGCGCGTCGTTCCTCGACGGGCTCCTCGTCGGCACCGCGGTCCTGCTCCCGCTCGTCACGCTCGCGATCATCCTCTCGCGCGCCGCCGGCCGCGGCTTCCGCGGCATCGTCGGCGCGGGCGGCGAGCGCCTCGCGGTCCTCCGCGTCGCGCTGTGGATCGGCGTCGCCGTGCCCGTGCTCGCCGCCCTCGCCGCCCTCCTCAAGGCGACGACCCACCACCGCGGCCTCGCCGGCGCGACGTTCGGCGTCCTCGGCCTCGCCGGCGTCGCCGCCGCGGCGCTCCTCACCCAGCGCCTCGTCGCGCTCGGCGACCGCCTCGCCGCCCGCGGCGTGAAGCCGTGGATCCTCGCCGTCGCCGGCGCCGCCATCGGCGTCCTGCCCCTCGTCGCCGCCTTCGCGCCGCTCGCCGCCCTCGCGGGCAGCACCCCCGGCGACGCCGGCGCCGCCGTGCGCGCCGCCATCGTCGACGGCGCCATCGCGCTCGTGGCGACCGCGCTCGTCTCCAGCGTCGACCTCAGCGCCGCGGTCGGCCGCGTCGCCGGCCTCGCGGGCGTCCCGCTCGCCGCCCTGGTCCTCATGACCGCGACCGCCCGGGTCGAGTCGTTCCCCGCGCTCGGCCAGGCCGTCCGCGCCGGCGGCGGCCTCGCGGCCACCCTCCTCGGCGCGCTCGAGCGGTGGACCGACCGCGACGGCGACGGGATGGGTTCGCACTTCGGCGGCCTCGACTGCGACGAGGGCGACCCCACCCGGTACCACGGCGCTCCGGACATCCCGGGCGACGGCATCGACCAGGGTTGCGGCGATGCGGCCCAGGGCGACGCCTCCCAGCCCGCCCGGGCGCTCGCGGGCCTGCCTGCCCCCGCCAGCGCCTCGCCGGCCGCGCCGGCGGCGCCGGCGCGCGCCACCGCCGCCGCGCCCGCGGACGCCGCCGCGCCCGCGGACGCCGCCGCGCCCGCGGCGCGCGACGATCGCGGCGCGGTCGTCCCGGCCGTCCTGACCAGGACCACCTCCCCCGCCACCGTGGTGGCCGCCGCCGCCGCGGCGTCCGCCGCCGCCGCGGCCCCCGCCGCCGCCGCGGCCCCCGCCGCCGCCGCGGCGCCCGCCACCGCCGCGCCGGCCCCCGCCGCCGCCGCGATGTCCGCGCCGGGGCGCCCCGACATCCTCCTCGTCACCCTCGACACGGTGCGCGCCGACCACACGTCGGCCTACGGCTACGGCCGCGACACGAGCCCGCGGCTCGCCCAGCTCGCGGCCCGCGGCGTGCTGTTCGAGCGCGCTTACGCCGCCTCGAGCGAGATGCAGCGGGCCATCGCGCCCATCGTCACCGGCCGCCGCCTCAACCGGGCGGCGCGCGACCGCCGCGCGTGGCCGACGCTGCTGCCCGAGAACGACACCCTCGCCGAGCGCATGAAGCGCGCCGGCTACCTCACCGCCGCGGTCAGCTCGTTCACGTGGATCAGCCAGGAGCGCGGCTTCGACCAGGGGTTCGACCGCTTCGAGACCGTCTACGGCGAGGCCCACCCCGAGCGCGAGGCGACCGGCCACCTCGCGGTCGAGAAGGCCATCGAGCTCCTCGACGGCTACGCCCAGCGCGCCCAGCCGGTCTTCCTCTGGCTCCACCTCTTCGACGCCCACGAGCGCTACCTCAGCCACCCCGGCATCCGCTTCGGCGCCGGCAGGACGGCCGCCTACGACGGCGAGATCGCCTACGTCGACCGGCAGCTCGGCGCCCTGCTCGACGCCGTGGCCAGCGGCCCCCGCGCCGGCCGCACCGCGATCATCGTCCACGGCGCGCAGGGCGAGGGCCTCGGCGAGCACGCCTCCGTCGGCCACGGGGTCGAGCTCTACGAGGAAGCCATCCGCGTCCCCCTCGTCGTCGCCCTCCCCGGCGCCACGCCCGGCCGCTACCCGCACCCGGTGAGCACGATCGACATCGCGCCCACCGTCCTCGACCTCGGCGGCGCGGACGCCGCGGCCGTCGAGGGCGGCTCCCTCGCCGCCATCGTCGCCGGCGCGGACCGCGCGCCCCGCGGACCGGTGTTCGCCCGCACCGCCCGCCGCGCGGCGGTCGTCGACGGTCACCTCAAGCTCCTCGTCCTCAAGCGCAAGAAGCGCGACCGGATGCTCCTGTTCGATCTCGAGCGCGATCCCCGGGAGACCCGCGACCTGTCCGACGAGCGCGCCGACGACGTGGCGCGGCTCCGCGAAAAGTTGTCTGCCTTCGAGTCCCCCGCGCAGTAATCTACGCGAGGGAGCATGCACAGGTACGCCCACTCGCCGCGGAAGCCCGCGCCCCCCCGCGCGAGGGCGCTGCGCGCTGCCGTCGCCGCCGGCTTCGCGCTGGGCGTCGCCGCCCTCGCGCTGCTCGTGGTGCGGCTCGCCGAGGCGCCGGCCGTGCCGCCGACGCTCGCCACCGGCGCCATCACGGGCGCGCTGCCGCGCCGGCTCCGGTTCGAGTGGCGCCTCGTGCGCGACCGCCACTGGCAGATCGCGTCGTCCCCCGCCGAGCCGCGCGAGGCCACCGACCAGATCGAGGGCAACCGCGGCGTCTGTTCGACGGGCATGGTCGAGGTCTCCGGCCTCATGAAGCTCGACCCCGCGCCGAGGGCCCAGGGCGACCTGCGCTCCATCGACGAGATGCAGCGGACGACCTGCAAGCACTGGATCAGCAGGGATTACCCGGAGCGGTGCGCGGAGTTCGATCGCGAGAAATGGCTCGCCATGTCGGGCGATCTCGACACGAAGCCGATGCATTTCTGCATCGATCGCTACGAGTACCCCAACCAGAAGGGCGTCTATCCGTTCATCCTCGTCTCGTTCTACGAGGCGAACGAGCTCTGCGCCGAGGAGGGCAAGCGCCTCTGCGACGAGGCCGAGTGGACCTTCGCCTGCGAGGGTGAGGAGGCGCGGCCCTACCCGTACGGTTACGTCCGCGACCCGGAAGCGTGCGTCGTCGACCAGCCGTGGCGCCCGTTCATCGAGACCGCGCTGCGCCCGCGGGGCGGCCCCGCCGCCATGGCCGAGATGGATCGGCTCTGGCAGGGGATGCCGTCCGGCGTCCAGCCCCGCTGCCGGAGCCCCTTCGGCGTCTACGACATGACCGGCAACATCGACGAGTGGACCCGTTCCGTCCGCGAAGGCGAGCGCCCCTCCATCCTGAAGGGCGGCTACTGGGGCCCGGTCCGCACGCGCTGCCGCCCCTCGACCCGCTCGCACGACGAGAACCACATGTTTTACCAGCAGGGCTTCCGCTGCTGCGCGGACCCGGGCGCCGCGGGGGCCGCGCCGGCGGACCGCGCCGTCTCCGGCGATCCTGCCGCCGCCCCGCTGCCGCGCGAGCTCCGCTGACGCGCTCGCCGGCCGGCGGGCCCTCGGCCGTCGCCCGCGCCGCCGCGCAGTCGACCGCGCTGGCCGCAGCGCGTATCCTCTGCGCTGATGGACGATTCCCCCGCCGGACAGGGTGCCTCGCCTGGCTCCCGCGACGTGCGCGCCGCGCACGCCGGCACGCGCCTCGCTGCCCGGGCGGAGCCGCCGCCGGGCGCCGCGCCTGCGCCGCCGCGCGCGCGCCGGCTCGATCGGCTGACCGGCCTCGCGCTCTTCGCCGCCACCGCCGTCGCGGCGCTCCCGACGGCGCCGCTCGTGCTGCGCGCGATCGTCGACGATCGGTCGCCGGTGCAGGGCGCCGGCCGGTTCGCGCACCTCCTGGAGGGGCGTTCCCCGGCGGCGGGCCGCGCGCAGGCCCGCGCCCGCTTCCCCTTCGACGACGACCCCGGCGCCGACGAGCCGCGGTCGCCGCACGACGACGGCCCAGCCTTCGACGAGGAGGACGATCCGGCCGCGCCCGCGCGCCTCCAGGCGGGCATCGCCTCGCGCAGCGTCACGCTGCTCGACGAGCCGCGGGCGGACGGCGCCCGGATCGGCGCCGTCGCCGCGGGGGAGCTCGTGATGGTCGTGCGCGAGTCGGGCGCGTGGGCGCTCGTCATGAAGCACGACGGGGGCAACATGATCATGGGCTGGGCGCGCCGGAGCGAGATCGCCATCCGATGAGCGCGCGGCCGCCGGAGTCGCCGCGCGCCTACCGCGGTCGCCTGCTCACCCCGCTCGCGGCGTCGTCCAACGGCGATCGGGTCCGTTACCTGGACGACGCGCTGCTCGTGGTCGGCAGCGACGGTCGGATCGCGCAGGCGGCGCCCTTCGCCCCGGGCGCCTTCCGGGGGCCGGTGCTGGACTTGCGGCCATCGGTGTTGATGCCGGGCTTCATCGACGCGCACGTCCATTTCCCGCAGACGCGCATCATCGGCAGCGCCAGCGGCTCGCTGCTCGACTGGCTGGAGCGGTCGGTGTTCCCCGAGGAGGCGCGCTTCCGCGACGGCGGCTATGCCGCGCTCGTCGCGGGCGAGTTCACGGCGCGCCTCGTCGCGTCGGGCACGACGACGTGCGTGGTCTTCTCCAGCTCGTGCGCCGGCGCGACCGACCAGCTCTTCGGCGCCCTCTTGCGCGCTGGCCTGCGCGGCATCGCTGGCCTCACGCTCATGGACCAGAACTGCCCCGAGGCGCTCCGTGCCCCTCGGGACGAGGCGATCGCGGCGGCCCGGGATCTCGTGCAGCGCTGGCACGGCGCGGGCGGCGGCCTGCTCGAGTTCGCGATCACCCCTCGCTTCGCGCTGTCGTGCTCGCGCGGGCTGATGGAGGCGGCCGCGCTCCTCGCTCACGATCACGACCTCCTCGTGCAGACGCACGTCGCCGAGACGCCTGCCGAGGGCGAGGCCACGCTGCGCGAGCACCCGTGGGCGCGCGATTACATCGACGTCTACGACCGCGTCGGCCTGCTCACCGGGCGCGCCTTGCTCGCGCACGGCGTTCACCTCTCGCCGCGCGAGTGGGATCGCCTCGCCGAGACCCGCTCGTCGGTCGTCCACTGTCCCGACTCGAACTTCTTCCTCGGCAGCGGTCGCATGCGCCTCGCCGACGCGCGCGCCCGCGCGGTCTCGGTCGGGCTGGGCAGCGACGTCGGCGCCGGGCGCAGCTTCGACATGCGCCGCGGCATGTCGAGCGCCTTCGACAATGCCCTCTGTCTTGGCGACCGCCTCCTCCCGTCCGCGCTCTTCGTCATGGCCACGCAGGGCACGGCCGACGCCATCGGGCTCGGCCGGGTCATCGGCAGCCTCGAGTCGGGCAAGGAGGCCGACTTCATCGCCGTCCGTTTCCCCGAGCACATCCTCGGTGAGGCGGACCTCCTGAATCACCTCGTCTTCGCCCCCGAGACCGCCGCCGTCCACCGCGCCTTCGTCCGCGGCCGCCCCGTCCACCTCCGCCGCCTCGGAGCTCCCCCCCATCATTCACCGTAGGCGTCCGTGGATGCCTCGTACACCTCGAGCTCCCAAACGAGGATCTCGAAATCGCGCCGCAGGATGTACCGTGCCCCGTCGTCCCCGCGCACCTTGAAGTAGAGGTGATCGCCCCCTGGCCACCTGTCGAGGATCTCGGTCACCCGCACGCGGCGCTCCCCCAGGGTGAACGCCACGGGCTCCTCGCTTCCGCCGTGGCCGGCACGGCACGCCACATCGACCCGCATCTGCCTTCGCAGGGTAGCAGGCCCGGGCGCCCGGCTCCCGCGATCCGCCGCGCCGGCGCTCGCCGGCCGGGCGGCGCCTTGGAGCGGCGCTCCCGGCGCGATGCGCCCGGGAGCGCCTCCTCGCTTCAGTTGGGGTTGACCGAGCAGCCGTAGAGCAGGTTCATGCCCGCCGAGTTGTCCTGGACCGCCATGGAGCACGTGTCCGGGCACAGCCGGATGATCCCCTCGTCGATGTAGAAGGACATCGGCTTGCACTCCTCGGGCGTCTTCACCTGGGAGAAGGTCTGCTTCTGCCCGCCGTTGCTCGGCGTGAACTCGATCTGCACCGTCTCCAGATCGATCGAGTGCCCGCCTGGCGCCTTGGGCACCTCGATCTCGCACGACAGCTTCGCGCCCGAGATCACGCTGTCGGCGATCGCCTGGAACACGGCGTCGTAGGTGTCGTACTGGTTGATCGGATATCGCAGCCCTCCGGTCATCACGCTGAGCGTCTGGTACGTCGTCCCGGGGTCGACCGAGCCGGGCCGGCACTGCTTCCAGGTGACGGGCTCCTCCGGCGGCCAGGGCGCGGTCGGCGGCGTGTTCTCCACGATGCCCACGAAGCTGAAGAACATGTAGTTGCGCGCGCTCGGCGAGCCGAAGAGCTCGGGCGCGAGCTTCGTCAGGGCCGCGTCGAAGTCCTGTGCCGCCTTGGTGCCTCCGGCCAAGGTCTCCATGTCATCGTCGTCGATATCTTTGAGAGCGATGTCGCCCTCGTCGGTCTTCGTGGCGTCCGCGCCGAGCGAGATCGTCGAGCAGTCGACGCCGTCGTCGGTGATCTCGACGAACACCTTGAGCGAGTCCGGCCGCAGCCACTGCGACCACCCGGGCGAGGTGGTCTCCCCCTTGGGCGGGATCGCGCCCTTCAGGGTGTCGATGGCGAGACAGAGCGAGTTGACGCTGCTGACCTCCAGGCTGTACTGGTAGAAGTGCGGCGGGTTGGTGTTCGGGGTCGTCGGGACCGGCGAACAGCTCCCGCTGCCGAGCGGCGCCTCGATGCAGACCGACTGCTCCAGAGCCGAGCTGCCGTGCTTCGAGATCATGATGACGCGGTAATCGATGCCGCTCCGCTCGATGATGGAGGCGAAGTTCTGGTTGATGTTCCGCTGGACGCTGTTGATCTCGTCCGTCATGCTCTCGGAGTTGTCGATGAGGAAGATGATGTCGGCCGGCCGCTGCTCGTAATCGGCCTGCAGCTTCGTCGCGACACACGCGTTGTCCTCGTTGAGCGACCCGTCCTCGGTCCCTCCATCGAACTGGAGCCCGCCGCCGTCCCCGAGCCCGCTCCCGGTCGTATCGCTGCCCCCGCCGCCGCTGCCGCTGCCAGAGCCGTTGTTGCCGGAGCTCGCCTCACCACCCCCGCCGGAGCATCCACCGATGGATGCCGCCGCCGCAAGCAAACCCAAACCAATCAGCCCAACAAGCGTCTTCGTCGAGAGCTTCAAAATGGACCTCCCAATGGGGGGCGCGATAGTGCGCAGCAACGGATGTTACCAGAGACACGTCCGGATGGATGCGATCGGCATGAAATAATCGAGCCTGACGGCAGGTAGACAACCGTCCACCGTTGTCGGTCCATGTACCTTGTCTGCGACCGATGGACTCGCGATCTGGGACAGGCGCCCCTAAGGAGCGAGGAGATGGCCGAGCGCGGGTGAACGGGCTCGACGCGCGACAAGGAGGGTCCGCGCGTCCCGTCGATACCACCCTCGTGCACACGCGAAGCGCGCCGAGCAGGCCAGCGCAGGGCCGGGCAGGCTCGTCGACGCCTGCCCCCTTACGACCCTTGCGCGCCCGCCCCCTTCGCGGCGACGAGCTCCCGCGCCGCCGCGAGCAGCCGCTCGGGCGTGTTCGCCTCGGGCTCCTCGGTCACGAGCTCGACGAGCCGCTCCAGGATCTCCCCCACGAGCCTGCTCGGCGGGATGCCGAGCTCTTTCATCAGAACGCTGCCGTTCACCGCGAGATCCTTGGCCGACAGCGCCGCGCCCGCGGCGAGCATCGCCTCCACCCGCGCCCGGAGCCGCCCGATCGTCGCGATGTCCTCGGTCACCTCGCGCCCCTTGCCGAGCGCGTCGGCGACCCCGATCTCGTAGAGATCCGGCGCGAGCGCCGGCGTCACCCGCCGCAGCCACCGCCGCACCGCGGCGTCGGTCCACGAGTCGTCGTAGCAGATCAGGTGGTGACGGATGAGCGCCACGATCCGCGCCCGCTCGTCGTTGGAGAAGCGCAGCCGCGACAGGATCGGCTCGGCCATCTCGGCGCCGACCCGCTCGTGCTCGTAGAACGTGTAGTCGCGGGTCTTCTCCGAGAACTCGCGCGTCCTCGGCTTGCCGATGTCGTGCATCAGCGCCGCCACGCGGAGGATCGGCTCCGGCGTGCACGCGTCGAGGCAGGCCATCGCGTGCCCCCACACGTCGTACGCGTGCCAGCGGTTCTGCTCGCACCCGACCGACTCCATCATCTCCGGGCAGGTGATCCCGAGCAGCTCCGTGCGCCGCATGATCTCGAACGCCACGCTCGGGCGGCGCGCGCGCATCGCCTTCAGCCACTCGTCGCGCACCCGCTCCGCGCTCACGCAGCGGAACGTCTGGTGCGACCGCGCCGTGCCCATGGCGCGCTCGGTCTCGGGATCGAGCGCGCCCTCCAGGGTCGCCGCGAACCGCGCCGCGCGCAGCACCCGCAGCCCGTCCTCGGCGAAGCGCTCGGCCGGATCCCCCACCGCGCGGATGATCTTCGCCTCGAGATCCCGCTGCCCGCCGAACGGATCGATGAGGTGCCCGTCCACCGGATCGAGCGCGATGGCGTTCATGGTGAAGTCCCGCCGCGCGAGATCGGCCGTGATGTCGTCCACGAACTCGACCCGATCCGGCCGCCGCCCGTCGCTGTAGGTCCCGTCGCCCCGCAGCGTCGTGACCTCGTACGGCACGCCGCGCACCATGACGGTCACGGTCCCGTGCTGGATCCCGGTCGGGATCACCTTCCGGAACGCGGCCATGACCTCCTCCGGCCGCGCGTCGGTCGCGACGTCCCAGTCCTTGGCGGGCTCGCCCCGGAGCAGATCGCGCACACAGCCGCCGACGATCCAGCCGCGCTTGCCGCGCTCGCGGAGGCGGCGACAGATGCCGAGCACGTCCTCGGGGACGAGGTCGATGAGGTGAGCTATCTGGGTCACCCCCGCGGCTTATCACGGCGCCCGGAGAGCGGGGCCCGCGCCGAGCAGCCGCTCACTTCTTCTGATGCGCCCAGGGATCCCGCACGTCCGAGCCCTTGGGCGGCTTGGCCGTCGTCTGCGGCGGCGGCCGCGGCGTCCCGCCGGCCCTCACCTTCGAGCCGCCCTTCTCGTCGACCTCGACGAGCTTCACGAGCTTGCTCTGCTCCGTCCCGTCGAGCACGACCGTGCTGGGGTGGTACCCCTCGGCCCGGATGTCGATCGTGACCGTCTGCCCCTGCTCCACGTCGATGCTCGCGGGCAGCCGCAGCTCCACGCCGTTGCGGTAGCCGACCGCCGTCTCCGGCACGGCGGCCAGCGCGACCACCGTCTTCTGCACGGCGGGCGGCGGCGCGGGGACCGGCCTGGCCGCCGGCGCCTCGACCGGCGGCTTCGGCGCCTGCGAGCCCGTGTCCCGCGCGGACCCGCTCGCGCCGATGACGAAGATGGCGGTCACGATCCCCACCGCGGCCGCCGCGCCGGCGACCCACACGTAGCGCGGCCACGGCGAGCGCGGCGGCGACGGCGGCGTCGCCGGGACGATCACCTTCGACGTCTTGAAGTAGTCGTGCGGCACGTTGAAGCCGCCCGAGCGCGCCATCATCTCCGCGACCGCGCCGGGCACGCCCCCGCTCCTCACGCGCTCGAGGTCGTCGTGGAGATCGCTCATCGACTGGTAGCGCGACTCCGGCTTCTTGGAGAGGCACTTCAGGATCACCGCCTCGAGCCCCGGCGGGCAGTCCGGGCCGCCGACGAGCGCGCGGATGGGGACCGGCGCCTTGTACATGTGCTGCGTCAGGATCCCCATGAAGTTGTCGGCGTTGAACGGCAGCTGCCGGCTCACGAGCTCGTAGAGCATCACGCCGAGCGAGTAGATGTCGGTCCGGTGATCGATGGGCGCGCCGGCGGCCTGCTCGGGCGACATGTAGTGCGGCGTCCCGAACACCGCCCCGGCGCGCGTCAGCTTGGTCGTCGTGCTGGTCGACACCTTCGCGATCCCGAAGTCGAGGATCTTCACGAAGTTCGGGTCGCTGCCGCGCGCCACCACGAACACGTTGTCCGGCTTGAGATCGCGGTGGATGATGCCCGCGTCGTGCGCGGCGGCGAGCCCCGCGGACAGCTGCAGCGCGATGTGGCAGATGCGGTCCATCGGCAGCTCGTTCGGCGAGTCGATGAGCTGCGCCAGGCTCACGCCCTCCAGGTACTCCATCACGAAGTACGTGGACCCGTCCGGCAGGTCGCCGAAGTCGGAGATGTCGACGATGTGCGGGTTGCCGATGCTCGACGCGGCGCGGGCCTCCTGCACGAAGCGCTCGAAGATCTCGCGGTCCCGCGCGAGCTCGGCGCGGAGCACCTTCACGGCGACGCGCTTGTCGATGACCTTGTGGCGGGCGAGGTAGACGAACCCCATCCCGCCCTCGCCGAGCAGCCGCTCGATCTTGTACCGGTGATCGAAGGTCGTCCCGATGTACGGATCCTTCGCGCCGGGCGGCCGCCGCTCGCGCGGCTCGACCTCGTCCGGCGGCGGGATCTCCAGGGAGGGCTCCGCCTCGCTGATCGGGGCCGCGCTCGTCCTGCCGCTCACCTCGTCGGCGTCCGGCTCGCTCTGCCGTCCGAGCCGCGGGGTCTTCTGGCGCAGCGGCGGCGGCGCGCGGAAGCTCGGCGGGATCTCGCTGTCCGGCCCCTCGACCCAGCCCGACCTGGAGGGCCTCGACGAGGGCCGGAGCTCGACGTCCACGGGCACGTCGTCGCCTGCGCCCTCGGGCTCCACCGCGGGCGCGAACGCGGCGCCGACGCCGGACGCGCGAGCTCCGCCAGCCGCGCCGCTGGGGCGCGACGCCGGCGCCTCATCGAGCGCGCCTGCCTCTTGCTCGAAAACTCTGCTGCGCGCGGTGTGGTGCTCGTTTTTGGTGGCGCTCATGAAAGGCTCGCGGGCAGAGGTGCACGCCACATGCCGGCATCAGCGGCAGGGTCGGATCCTAGCAGGTGTTCGGTCCGGGAAGCGAGGGCCGCGGACGTCGCCCGCGAAAGCCCGCGCGGCCGGTGGCGCCGGGGCGCAAGCCGCCGCGACGGGGCACAGCCGCGCTGCCCTCTGCGGCGCAGCGGGCACCGTGCCGCGCGCGCCGCGTTCTGCTAGGAGGGCTCCGCGATGAGCTACCCCATCAAGGTCGCGCTCTACACGGCCTGGATTGCCCTCAATGTCGTAGTTCTTCTGGTTCTTGCCGCGCTGATCTACGATATCGCGACGCAGCGCTACACCATCCGGGTCGCGCTGCAGTACCTCGGCTCCAAGAAGCGGGCGTTCGTTTCGGTCGGCACCACGTTCGCGATCCTCGGGGTCGCGCTCGGTGTCGCGGCGCTCGCGACCGTGATCAGCGTGACCGGCGGCTTCCGGACGGAGTTCCGCGACAAGGTCCTCGGGGTCAACGCTCACGTCCTGGTGATCAAGTACTCCACGGATTTCCGGGAATACCGGTCCGTCATGGATCAGGTCGCCAAGGTGCCGGGTGTGATCGGCGCGGCGCCCTTCAGCATCAATCCCATGATGCTGACGCACGGCGACGCGACCGCGACAAACGTGCTCGTGAAAGGGGTCGACCCGGCCAGGAGCCTCGGTGTGGGCGCTGACGGCGCCGCCGTGCCCGTGCTCGATCTGCCTCGGTACGTCCTCCCGGGCGGCGATCTCAGCGGGTTGCGGCGCCCCGGGGCGAAGCCCGCCGAGCGCGCGCCGCCGCCGTCGCCGTCGTTGCCTGACGTTCCTCTCCTGGACAAGGGCGCCCGCGGCGCGCTCGAGCCCGACGCTGGCGGGGAGTTCGATCTGCTGAAGGCGTACGAGGCGCGCATCCTGGAGGACGAGCGCAAGGCGGCCGCGCGGGGCGCCGGCGCCGAGCCCGCGCCTCCGCCGGCCGAGCTCGACGTCGCCGCGGAGGCTGGCGCCGAGGAGGCCGAGCCCGCGCTCGACGCGGGCGCCCCCCAGGGTGCGATCGAGCCGGAGGGCGGCTACGGCAGCAAGCTGCCCGACGACGACGAGCTGCCGCCCGAGGTCGATCCGGATCCCTGCGCGGACAAGGAGCGGGTCGCCAAGCTGCCGGGCATCGTCATCGGCGCCGGGCTGGCGAAGAACCTGTCCCTCGACATCGGCGAGTGCGTCACCGTCACCTCGCCGACCATCGGCTTCTCGTTCTCGGACGGCGCCATCAAGCCGCCGGTCGCCAAGCAGTTCCGGGTCATCGCGCTCTTCGAGGCGGGCTTCGAGCAGTACGACACGAAGCTGGCGTACGCCGATCTCTACGAGACGCAGGCGTTTTACGATCACGGCGACACGGTGACCGGCGTCGAGATGAAGGTCGATGACATCGACAACGCCAGCAACATCGCGCGCGAGATCACGAACCTCCTCAGCAACGGGCTTTACTACACGATGGACTGGGAGGAGCTGAACCACGGGCTCTTCACCGCGCTGGTCGTCCAGCAGCTCCTCATGAGCGTCGTGCTGGGGCTCATCATCGTCGTCGCCGCGTTCACCGTGATCGCGACGCTGATCATGGTCGTGCTCGACAAGAAGAAGGAGATCGCGGTCCTCAAGGCGATGGGCTCGACGGACTCCGAGATCCTGCGCATCTTCCTGTACCAGGGCGGGATCATCGGCCTCGCCGGCACCACGCTGGGGCTGCTGCTCGGCGTGGCGGTGTGCAAGGGGCTCCTGGTCTACGGATTCCCGCTCGATCCGAAGGTCTACTTCATCTCCCGCCTCCCCGTGCACGCGACCCCGCAGGCGTTCGCCATCACGGGCGACGTCGCCATCCTCATCTGCCTCCTGGCCACCGTCGCGCCGAGCCTGTACGCCGGGCGCCTGCGCCCTGCCGAGGGCTTCCGCGCGCAGTGATCTCCCCCTCCTGACCGCGCTCCCCGGCCCTCTCCCCGAGGGCCGGGCGCCTCGCCGAGGCCTCCTTACCGCCGCGAAGCCGCGTAGAGCCGCTGCCGCCGGTCGACCGTGTCGAGGTCGGACGCGACGTAGAGCGTGCACTCATCGGGCGAGAGCGACGGCGTCATGACCGCGATCTCCGGCTTGAGGCTCGCCAGCAGCATCTTGGCCTTCTCCCCGGGCACGGGCAGCCCGTCGGCCCCGAGCCTCACATAGAAGCTCCGCAGCACCGACGCCTGCGCGCAGTCGCCCCGCGCGCTGTACGGCGCCTGGAAGAAGAGCAAGCTCCCGTCGGGCGTCACCCACGGCGCGAGGTCGTCGCCCTGCGCCGGGCAGTCGCCGGGCAGGACGATGTGGAGCTCCTGCACCTCCGCGGCGTCGGCGAGCGTCGTGAGGAGCCGGCTCGTGATCTGCCCGCCGTCCTGGTGCTTGTTCATGAACCAGTACCGGTAGGGCTGAACGCCGTGGGCCACCGCCACCGAGTGGCTCCCCCCGTCCAGGTTGAGCGCGTCGAACGTCTCCGCCCGGGTCGCCCCGAGCTCGTCCGCGACGAGCAGCAACGGCAGGCTGCCCGGCCCCGCGAGGAGGCGATCGAAGAGCAGCGAGCCCTTGGGAAAATCCTCGCGCGGCGAGGGCGCGTCGACGGGCAGGAGGAGCGGGCCCGACTCCGACTGCGGCGAGTTGACCACGGGGCTCGCGACCACCTCGCCCGCCGTCCAGGGCCGCCCCGTCGCCGTGGCGATCTGCGCGTCGCTCGACCCGAACGTGGCCACGTAGACGAGCCGCTGCGTCGCCGCGCCCTCGCCCTCGCCGGGCTCCTCGCGCACGCGCGGGAACGCGGGCTTCGAGCCCTCGACCTCGATCGCCGTCGGCGCGACGAACGACAGCGCGGCGCCGCGGTCGGCGCAGCGCACGCACGTCTCGCTGGCCGTGCAGAACTCCCCGGCCTTGCACGCCGCGCAGCCGCCCTCGCCGCCTCCTCCCGCCGAGGAGGACGACGACGAGGTCGCGGCGCCGGCGCCGCCCCCGCCCCCGTCGCCGCCGCCTCCGCCGCCCCCCGAGCTCGACGACGACGCGTCCGACGCCTCGGCCGCCGTGAACGGCTCGCCGCAGCCGGGCGCGCCCCACAGCGCGGCCAGCGAGAAGATCCCGAACAAGCGAAGCGTGCGCACCCGAGCTGCCTCCTGCCGTGTTCCCGCCGCGCGGAGCAGGCGCGCGCCCGGGTCAAGATCCCTTGTTGTAATCCGTGTCCTCAAGAAGGATGACGTTCGTCTTCGAGCGGGTCTCGCCGACGCTGGTGACGTAGACCGCGGGCTTGTCCTGCACCGGGCAGACCTTCTCGCACGCGCCGCAGCCGATGCAGAGCGACGGATCGACGTGCGGGCGCTGCACGTGGACCATCTTCATCGGCGGCTCCTTGCCGTGCTCCGCGGCGACGGGCTCGCGCTTCGGGATGTCGACCTCCTCGACCCAGATCGCCTTGGGCGACGTCGGGCAGAACTCCTCGCACACGATGCACGGCACGCTCATCGACCACGGCAGGCAGCGCCCCTGGTCGTAGAACGCCGTGCCGATCGAGATCGGCTTCTGGCCGATCCCCATCTTCTGCTCCTCGGTGATCTTCTGGATCGCGCCGGTCGGGCACACGTCGCCGCAGAGGACGCACGAGTGCTCGCAGTACCCGATGCGCGGGATGACGATCGGCGTCCAGAGCCCCTCGATCCCCGCCTCGAAGAACGCCGGGTGGATCGCGTTGTTCGGGCAGACCTTCATGCACTCGGCGCACCGGATGCAGCGCTCCAGGAACTCGCGCTCCTCGACCGAGCCCGGCGGCCGGATGACGCGGTGGTCGTAGTTCGCGTCGAGCACGTCGGCGATGCGCGCGGTCGGGATGAGCACCGCGCCGGCGGCGGCGGTCGCGAGGGCGGTGCGGCGGCCCGTGTCGGGCGTCACGAGGGCGCTCTTCCGGTTCGGCAGGAAGCGGAACTTGATGACGTCCTCGGGGCAGGCGTTCTCGCAGTTGAGGCACATGTGGCACTCGTCCTGCCGCCACTTCACGCCGCCCTGGGGCGAGTCGGCGCCCTGGCAGTGCACGAGGCACAGGTTGCAGTCGGTGCACTTCGCGTGATCCTTCTGCATCCCGAAGAGCGCGAAGCGCGCGAACACCCCGAGGAAGGCGCCGAGCGGGCAGAGCACGCGGCACCAGAAGCGCGGGATGAAGCGGTTCATGAACAGGATCGCGACGAACAGGATCCCGACGAACCACGCCTGGTGGAAGTAGAACTGCTTCGTCTGCCACACGCTCGCGGCCAGGAAATCCTGCGCGTGGTCCGCGGCGGTCTGCACCGGCCGGCTCCCGGTCGCGGCCGCGGAGCCGGTCACCACGCCGGCGACGTACTGCGCGGCCGGGATGACCGCGAGGCCGATCGCCCGGACGGCCACGCAGATCGGATCGAACAGGCCGCCGATCACGCTGCCGGCCGCGCTCGCCGCGAGGAACGCGTACATCAGGTAGTACTTCACCCGCTGCCGCGCGTACGTCTTGTTCGCCTCGACGCGCTTGCCGCCCTTGCCGTAGCGCGACGGGAAGATCCACCCGAAGAAGTGGTGGAGCGTGCCGAACGGGCAGATCCAGCCGCAGAACACGCGCCCGAAGACGAGCGTCAGCGCGAGGATGCCGAGCGACCAGAGCAGGCCGCGGTAGACGGTGTGCGTCGAGAGCAGCGTCATCGCCCCGACGAACGGGTCGGCGAGGAGGAACCCCTCGACGGGCAGCGGCAGGCGGACGCGCGCCTCGGACGAGGCGAACGAGCCGCGGAAGCCGGTCTGGAACAGGAAGTAGAGGAACAGCCCGAGGCAGCCCGCCTGCACGGCGCGGCGCACCCAGACGAGCACCTGGATCGCCTTGCGCGCCGGCAGCCCCGAGCCGGGCCGCCGCTTCGCGCCCGGCCGGACGATCGCGCCCGCCTTGCGCAGCAGCGCGGCCCAGGGGTTGGCGCTCGTCGGCACCGCGCGCGCCGCGGGCGCCGTCGCGCCGCGGGGGCTCGCCTTCGCGGGCGCCGCGGGCGCCGCAGCCGCCGAGGGACGGTGCGCCGGCCCGGCCGGCGTCGGATCGGAGTTGGCCATGATACTACACCTCGGCGAGCCGCAGGTTCTGCCAGTGCATCGTGCCCAGGCCCCGCTCGTGGCCCATCTTGAGGTACGGGATCTCCTCGGGCTTGCGGCCGATGAGCTGGCACCCGTACGCGTCGGCGGCGACCTGGTCGGTCGTCGCGATCACGGTGTGCATGTCCTTCGCGTCGGCGACGTTCCCGCCCTGCGGCCCGTTGCGCATGAGGACGCGGACGGCGTCCACGATCGTGAGCGTCGGCTGGATGAACGTCGCGAGGTCGGCGATCGACACGTCGATGTTCTGGTGGAGGCGGTTGCGCCGGCCGCCGAGCGCCCCGTACCAGTTCTTCATCGCCGCGGTGTACTTCGACAGGTTGTGGTGCTTCGCGATCGGGACGTTGATGACCTTGTCCGCGTTCACGAGCGGCGTGTAGACGGGCCAGTCGTCGAGCACCTCGCCCTTCAGGCGCATGCCGCGGAAGCGGTGCGCGGCGGGGATGACGACCTCGGCGCCGACGTCGTACGCGGCCTTCCAGATGCCGGAGCGCTGGAAGCAGCGGTTCGGCTCGTTGCACGAGGCGTCGGTGACGATGACGCTCTTGGCGCCGGCGTCGTAGGCGAGGCGCACCACCTCGGCCACGACCTTGGGGTTCGTGTTGGCGGCGTGGATGGGCGTGCGGTCCCACCCGATGTTGGGCTTCACGACCACGACGTCGCCGCGCGAGATGAAGCGGCGCATCCCGCCGAGCGCGTCGACCGCCTTGCGGACCAGGGCGGCGGGGTCCGGCGCGCCCCCGGCGAGCGCCTCGGCGCCGGCGCGCGCGACGACGAGCTGGGGCACCCCGGCGGGCGCGTCGCGGAGCCGGTAGTCGCGCGTCTGCTGGCGCTCGGGCGCGGCGGCCGCGGTGCCGCCGCGGTCCCACCGGGCCGCCGCGACCCCGGCCGCGCCCCCGAGGACGAGGCCCGCTGCGCCCAGCCGACGCAGCACTTCACGTCGAGAGATGTCACCCATGGCCCTCGCCTTCCCTGGCCCTACGGATAGCCTCCCCGGGCGGCTGCCACAAGCAGAGGCGGCCTGGCGGCGACGACGTGGGCCGCCTTCCAGCGCCGGCGATCAGGGAGGAGCGGCGGCGGACGGCGCCGAGGCCGCCGGGGTCGCCGTCGTCCCGCCCGCTGCTGGGGGCGCGCCCGTCGCGGGGGGCGCGCCCGCGCTCGCCGGCGGCGGCGGCAGCTGCGGCAGCGCGCCGCTCGCGGCGGGCGCCGCCGGCCTCCCCGGCGAGGGCGGCGCGTCGTAGGGATCGGCCGCCTCGGCCCTCAGGCGGTCGCGCTCGGCGGCGCAGCTCGCGCGCTCCGCGTCGCAGGCGGCGCGCAGCTGCGTCGCGGCGGCGAGCTCGGCGGCGCGCTGGTCGGCGAGCGCCCTGGCCTCGTCGCGCTCGGCGGCCATCGCCGCGCGCGCCTTCTCGGCCTCGGCGAGCCGCTCGCGGTCCTCCATGGCGGCCTTCTGCGCGGCCCCGGCGCTGTCCTCGCAGGCCTTGAGGCGCAACGCCTGGGTCGCGTGCAGCGACTGGATCTGGCGGGCGTGCTCCGCCTCCGTCATGGAGTCGCTCTTCTGGAGGGCGGCGAGCGTCTCGTTGAACTCCACGCGATCCTGCTCGCGGGCGGTGCGGCACGCGTTCTTCTCGGCCTCCGCGATCTGGTGGGAGGCGACGCAGGTGTCGAGCTTGTCGAACGACTCGGCGCCCTTCTGGCGGGCGTGCTCGAGCTCGTTGGCGAGCCGCAGGGTCTCGCGCTTCGAGAAGCCGAGCAGCACGACCGCGCAGCCGACGAGGGTCATGGCGCCGGCCGCGATGCGCACGCGCAGGTAGGAGGTCTTCTGCTTGATCCGCAGCCGCTCGGCCTCGCGCTCGGCCTCGCGCTCCGGCTCGAGCAGCACGTCGAGCTCCTCGGCGAGCTGGGTCATCGACGGGCGCTCGTTCGGGTCGATCGCGAGCCACCGCCGGAGCGCGTCCTGGAACATCTGGCGCGGGCGCCCGGTGAGGTCGGGCAGCGCGTTGTCGGCGAGCGGCTTGTCGGCGCGGACGTCGTGGGACGCGGCGAGCTCGGTGCGGGTCTGCGCGGACTCGCCCGGGAAGTCCCTCGGGTTGACGAGCGAGTAGAGGAGGGTCGTGGCGAGCCCGTACGTGTCCATCTTCTCGCTCAGCGGCACGACGCCGGGGAAGCCGTTCAGGGCGCGGATCTGCTCGGGCGAGGCGTAGAGCGCCGTGCCCGCGCAGAAGGAGGCCTCGCGCTCCGCGGCCACGCCGAGGTCGAGCAGGATCGGGTGGACGCGGCCGGCGAACCTCGCGAGGAAGATGTTGTCGGGCTTGACGTCCTGGTGGCGGAGCCCTGCGCTGTGGAGCGCCTCGAGCCCGCGCGCGACGGGCAGGAAGATGTCGTACGCCTCGCGCATGCCGAGGGGGCTGCGCTCGAGGCGCTGCGCGAGGGTCTCGCCCTCGTAGACGGGCATGGTGAGCCACACGTAGTCGGCGTTCATGCCGTGGTCCTTCAGCTGGACGACGTGCGGGTGGCCGACGGTGGCGAGCATGACGAGCTCGCGCTCCACGTTCCGCATCGCGTACAGCGAGCGGGGCATGAGCTTGAGGGCGACCTGGTGCTCGGGGACGTCGATGCGCTGGGCGACGTAGACCTTGCCGAACATGCCCTGCCCGAGGAGGCGCCCGAGGCGGTAGAGCCCGCCGACGATCTGGCCGACGTCGGGGAGGATCGAGGGGCCGCGGCTGCTGGTGGCGGGGTCGTCGGTGCCGCCGCGCGAGGTGGTGCGCACCAGGCTCGACGGGTCCGCCACCGTGACGGCGAACGCGTGGACCATCGTGGTGCGGAGGCTCGGATCGGCGGGCGGCACGGCGGTTGCCAGGGTAGCGGAAGCGGCGAGCGCGGAGAAAAAAGCCGGCAGGCGGGAGACGGCGGGCGCCGGGGGTTTATTCGCGGAGCCTGGCGAACGCGGAAGGCCGCGGGCCGCCTCGCGCGCGGCGCGCCGCGTCGAGGCGGGGGCTGCTCACGGAAGCGGTCCGCGGACGCAGCCCACGCATGGCGAGAGCGTACTACACGGCCCTCGCCGGCGCAGGAGCTCGGCCCGCGGGAGGCACTGGCGGCTCAGCCGTCGAGCGGCGCGGCCGGCGCCGCCGGCGCGGGCGCTGCGGGCGAAGGCGCCGCGGGCGCAGGGCCCGGCTGGGCCTTCCGCCGGGCCGCGGCGCGCTTGCGGCGCTCGTAGGCGCTCGTCACCTCGCGCACGATCTCGGGCTGGCTCCGGAACACGAAGCGCGCCGCGGACCGCACGAGGCCCATGCGCTCGATCAGCAGCGCCGCCAGCTTGTTGCGGAGCTGCAGGGCCTCCTGCGCCTGCCGGGAGATCGCCTCCGCCTGCGCCGGCAGGCTCCGCAGCTCGGCCGCCACGGCGCGCGCCTCGTCCAGGTACTCCGCCTGGAAGCCGCCGAGCCCGTCGAGCGCGTCGCGGTGCTTCTCCCCGAGCGTCGCGTAGTCGTGGAGCGCGCTCGCGAGCGCGTCCGCCGTGTCGGGATCCCCCGCGTGTGCCGCGTCGATCCGGGCGAGCATCTCGTCCCGCTCGTCCTCGACGCCGTCGTCGAAGTAGAAGCTCAGCGTCGCCCCGATCTCTCCGAGCAGGAACTTCCCCCGCTCGCGCGGGCTCTTGTTCTTCTCGACGGTCAGGAGATACCGCGTCTGCGCCTCCTGCGTCGCGCGCTGGAGCGAGAGGATCTCTTCCGCCGTCTTCGGCCCGAGGCGCGCCGCATCGCCCTTCTTGCCGTCCTTCGGGACCGCCGACTCGAGGCCCAGGCGGGTCACCCGCTTCTGGGCGTCGACCTGGGTCTTCCAGTACTTCTCGAAGAACTTCGCCACGTCCACCGCCTCCCCGAGGAGCACGTGCAGGGGCACCGTGCTCGCCGGAAGATCGGCGGCGTTCATCTGCTGCACGACGTCGGACCACCGCTCGATATCGCTCTTCTTCGTCATGTCGACCTCCCCTGGGCTGCGGCGCCGGCCACCCCGTCCGGCCCCGCCATCCCGGGTATCCATTCCGGAGAGCCCTGGCCGGGCTCCCCCTTCACAAGGACCAGATCGCGTAACTCTCGATCTTTCTCGCCCCACAAGCAGCCCAGGATGGGGTTCGGAGCGCGCGGGACGCGGGAGCTGCACGACAGGGCGACGGAGATCCAAGCGCCGTGCCCGGCGGGCGCCGCGCCGGGGACACGCGACGACGCGCCGGGGTGTCCCTGGCGCCTCACCTCCTGTCCCTGGCGACTGGCTCCATGTCCCTGGCGCCCCACCGCTTGTCCCTGGCGACTGGCTCCGTGTCCCTGGCGAGGGCGCTGCCGGTCGCGATCGGTTCGGGCACTTGTCCCTGGCGGCGCGCGTCCTGTCCCTGACCATCCAGCTCGTGTCCCTGGCACCGCGCGACGAGCAGCGCGCCGCGGCCGTCACCGCTCCGCTCGGATTGCCCTCGTGGAAGTTTACGGCGAGAGCTGTCGATTCCGGAGCGCCGCTCGCCGCGGGAGGTGCGCGCGTTCGAGCGCGGGGCCGAAGGGCATCGCCGTCCGATGCGCAAGTACGCAATCCCTTGCGCAAGTGGCGAGACGCGCGCCCACGAGCGCCAGCAGCATGGTGGCGCCAGAGCCACGCAGCGGAACGCCCCCACCGCAACGAGCAGCTCGCGCGCAGGGCGCGTACTGGCCTGTTCGATGCACTGCCGTGTCCCGGACGCGCGCCGGGAGCAACGGTTGCACTCGCGCGCCGCAAGATCGGGAATTCACGCAAATGCTCGCCAGAATCGCGCTCGTGATGGTCTCTCTGGAGCTCGCCGGGTGCGCCGCCCTCCGCCCGCCGGCGCCGCCGCCCGAGCTCGCCCGCGCCGAGGCGGCGATCTGCGGGGCAGCGCAGGAGGGCGCCGGCGCGGACCGGCGCGCGGCCATGCACCTCGCGCTGGCGCGGAGCGAGCTCGCGCAGGCGAGGCGGCGACTGTCGGTGGGCAATCTGGAGGCCGCCCGCTGGCTGATGCGGCGGGCCGAGGTCGACGCGGAGCTCTCGACGCTCATCGTGAGGGAGGCGGGGCTGCGCGACGCCGCGGGCCGCACGCTGGACCAGGCGAGCACGCTCGCCGAGGGGGCGCGGTAGGAGGCCGCATGCGCGCCGGAGCTCCGCTCGCGATGGCCCTCTCGCTCGCCGGCTGCGCGCGGGGCGCGGCCGGGCCGCCCCCCGAGCTCGTCACGGCGCGAGCCGCGGTCGTGCAGGCGCAGGACAACCCGCTCTCGCCGCTCGCGATCGCCGAGCTCAAGCGGGCAGAGCAGGCGCTCGCGATCGCCGAGCGCGAGGCGCGCGAGCGCCCGCGCTCCGCCGCGGCGCGCGACGCCGCCTACGTCGCGCGGCGGCGGGCGCAGTGCTCGCTGCTCACGTCGCTCGTGCGCGCGAACCAGAGCGCGCTCGCGCGCGCGCGGCAGACCCTCGAAGGGCTCCGCGCCCGAGGCGCGCGCGGCGCGCGTGGGCCCGCGGCGCGCGACCGTCCCCCCGCTCTTCCCGACGACGTCGACCTCGAGCCTGACGTCCTCGAGCCCTGACGTCGATCGCGCGCGCACGGCCCCAGCAACCCGCCCGGTGATCGCGGCCGCGATCCCGCGCGGCGGCCGCGCCGCGCCCGCTTGCGCCGTCCCGCAGCGCTGCGCCCGCCGCGCCGCCCGGATCCGCCGCCGGGATCGGGGCGAGCGCCGTCGCGCGCGGGCTACCGCCCCGGGCGTCAGCTCCGCCTCGGCGGAGCAGTTTCTCCTGGGACTGACCGGCTTTTGGATCCAAGATTCGCGCGGCACGCCTCCGCCGGCGGCGAAAGCGTCCCGGGGGCGGGCAGCGGTCGAAGGTCGAAGGGACGCTCGGTCCCGCGTGCGAGGAGAGCGCGATGAAGGAAGGCGCGAACGTGATACTGGTCCCCGTCGACTTCGAGGCGGCGTCGATGAAGGCCATCGAGCTCGCGAAGGACCTCGGGGCGAGGCTGGGGCACAAGATCGTGCTGCTGCACGTCTACCAGCTCCCGGTCTACACGTACCCCGGGCTGGAGCCGGCGCTGATGCCCGGGTTCCACGCCGAGGTGAGCGCCGCCGCGTCGCGCGCGGTCCAGCAGCTCTCGGCCCGGACCGGCGGGCTCGAGACGGCGCTGCGCGAGGGCGATCCCGCGACCGAGATCCTGACCGCCGCCGAGGAGCTGCGGGCGGCGATGATCGTCATGGGGACCCACGGCCGCCGGGGGATCTCGCACCTGTTCCTCGGCAGCGTCGCCGAGCAGGTGATCCGCAAGAGCAGCGTCCCCGTGCTCACCGTGCGCGTGGCCAGCTGATCGCGCACGCGCGCGTGCGTCTCCTCTAGGGCGGCCGGCGCTGCCGCCGGCCAGGGCGCGGCGGGCTCGATCGCGCTCGACGTGAGCAAGGACCACCCCCTTCTGCGGCGCACCTGCGCCGCATGGAGCTCCTCGCATGTCGACCCTGTCTGCGCGCGATCTCGCGCTCCCGCCGAACCTCATGAGCCTGGCCCGGCTGCCGCTCGCGGCGCTGTTCCCGATCGTGGCCACGCGCCCCGCGCTCGCCCTCGCCGTCCTCTGCTGCGCGGGGCTCACCGACGTGCTCGACGGCTGGCTGGCCCGCCGCTCCGGTCAGGTGACCCGCACGGGGGCGATCGTCGACCCGATCGCGGACAAGGTGTTCGCGCTGGCCGTGGTCGCCACGCTGCTCCAGAGCGGCTCGCTCCCGCTCTGGGGCATCCCGGCGCTGCTCACGCGCGAGCTCCTCGAGCTGCCGCTCGCGCTCTGGATCGCGGTGAGCCGCCGCTTCCGCGGCGCGCGCCTCTCGACCGCGAGCGCCAACATCCCGGGCAAGCTCGCCACGGCGGTGCAGTTCGGGGCGGTCTTCGCCGCGATCGCGCTCCCCGGGGCGCTGCCGGCGATGCTCGCGGCGGCGGCGGGCGCGGGCGCCGCGGCGGGCGTCTCGTACTGGGCGCGCCAGCTCCGGCGCGCTCCCGCAGCGGCGAAGAGCCCGCCGGAGGCGGGCGGCTAGCTCGCTCGCCCCTCCTCGCCCCCCCGGCAGCCGGAGGTCTTGCCGAGCTGCCCGGCCCCCGGCGAGGGAGCGCGTCGCGCGGCACGGCGCGGGCGCCTTGCCGTGGTGTAAGGTCGGCCGGGGCAGCGCGTTCTGCGCCTGTCACCGGCTCCACGCTCCGAGGAACCATGCGAAGAACGCTGCCCGCCTGGGCTCTCCTTGCCGTGCTCGCAGGCCCCGTCGCCTGCGCATCCAGCCGCTCCAAGGCGGGCGACGCCGCGAGCGCGTCGATGTACCCCGAGAGCGCCCCGATGTACGCGGCGACGCAGGCTCCGGCCCTGCCGCCGCCGGATCCGACCGTGGGGATGCATCCGACCGCGGCGATGGAGAGGTCCAGCGCCGTAAGGACCAGCGGAGAGCCGGAGATCGAGGTCGACGCGTCGTCGAGCTCGGTCGCGCTCGCCAAGGCGGCGCCGCCGGCGCCCGGGCGGGGGGCGCCCGGCCCTGCGCAGCCCGCGGCGACCAGCAGGCCGGCGCCGACGAGCCCTGCGCCGCAGCCCGGGGCGGCGCCGGCCGCCGCCGGGCCGCAGGGCGCGCAGCAGGGGGCCGCCGAGGCGAGCGCGGCGCCCGCGCCCCTCCTCGTCTACACGGCGCAGGTCGCGATGGCGGTGTTCGAGGTGGGCGCGTCGCTCGGCAAGGTCGAGGAGCTCGCGCGGGACCTCGGCGGCTTCCTCGCCCGCCGCGACGACCGGGCGATCACCATCCGCGTCCCCGCCGCCCGGTTCGACGAGGCGCTGAGGCGCCTGGAGGGCCTCGGCGACGTCCTCCAGCGCAACGTGGTCGCGGAGGACGTCACCGAGGAGTTCCTCGACCTCGGGGTCCGCATCCGGAACGCGCGGGCCGTGCGCGATCGCCTGGAGAAGCTCCTCGAGAGGGCCGCGAAGGTCGAGGAGTCGATCCAGCTGGAGCGCGAGCTCGCGCGCGTCACGAGCGAGCTCGAGCGCCTCGAGGGGCGCCTCAAGTTCCTGCGCGACCGGGTCGCGTTCTCGACCCTCACCGTCTCGTTCCAGCCGCGCTCGACGGAGACCATCACCCCGTCGGGCCCGCGGCTCCCGATCGACTGGCTCAACGAGCTCGGCCTCTCGCGGCTCCTCAACCTGTGACCCGGGCGCTTCCGATGATCCACTCCCTCCGCCACGCCTTCGTCCTCATCGCCGCGCTCGCCGGCGCCGCGGCGCCGCTCGGCTGCGGCCGGCCCTTCGTGCCCGCGACCCCGCCGGGCTTCGTCGACCTCGGGGATCGCTACGGCGACGACGAGTACCGCGCGACCACCGCCGAGGGGCTGGTGCTCGGGATCCGCGCCTTCGAGAACGATCCGGAGGGCGATCTCGCGTTCTGGTCCCGCGTGGTCGAGAAGCGGCTGCGCGAGGGCGGCGGCTACGCGCTGCTCGGCAAGGCCGACGTGAAGAGCCGGAGCGGCCTGCCGGGCGTCCAGCTGCGCTTCGGGCACGACGAGGGCAAGGAGGCGCACCTTTATTACCTCACCGTCTTCGTCGACGACGATCACGTCTTCCTCCACGAGGCAGGCGGCAAGAAGGAGCTGGTCGAGCGCCACCAGCAGCAGATCGACTGGTCCATCCGCAATTTCCTGCCCGATTGATCCGCGCGCTGCCCGCGTCCGCCGCGCGGTGTTCTCGGCCTGCGGCCGCCGCGCTTGCTCGCGGAAGCCCTGTTTGCTACCTGGCGGACGTGCGTTCCCGCCCCATGCTCTGCGACGCGCGGCGGCGCCGGTCGACCCAAGCGCTGCTCCTCGCCCTCGCGGCCTCGCTCGGCAGCGTCGAGGCCCTGGCGCACGGCGAAGGAGAGAGGCCGCTCGCCACGGTGCCCGCGCCGCCGCCCGGCGACGGCGCCAAGGCGGCGCAGATCCTCCGCGAGATCGAGGGGCGCGCCGCGACGGCGACCCCGCCCACCGCCGGCGACGAGGCCGAAGGCGGCGGCAAGGCCGAAGGCGGCGGCAAGGCCGAAGGCGGCGGCAAGGCCGCCGGAGGGCCGGCGAGGATCGCCGCGAAGGTCGTGGCCGAGCCGGTGGCGCAGGCGAAGCGGGCGCTCCAGCGCGCGCACGGCGCGCGCGCGGCGGGCGACGCGACGAACGCGCGGCGGCTCGACGCGGTGGCCCTCGAGTGGGCCGAGACGGCGAGGGCGGTGCTGCGCGCCGTCGCGGTGGAGGCAGCGGCGGCAGAGGCGGCGAAGCAGGCGCGCGAGGTCGAGACGAAGCTCGAGCGGGCGCGCGCGCTGCTCGAAGAGACGCAGGCGCGCCGGGGCCGCGCCGCGGCGGAGCTCGAGCGGATCGAGGCCGAGGCGCGCGAGGCGACCAGGGCGGCGACCAACGTGGAAGCGCAGCGGATCGAGGCCGGCAAAAAGGCGGCCGCCAGGGGGACGACGCCGCGGGCGGAACGGGCGCCGGCCGCCGCGCAGGGCGCCGGGGCCAAGGGCAGCCGGGACGCCGGCAAGGCGGCGGCGCCGGCCGGCAAGGAGGGCACGCCGTGAGCGCGCGCCGCCTCGCAACCATCGCCATCGCGGGGGTGGTCCTCGCCGCGTGCGCGCCGATCCCGCGGCCCGCGGTGCTCGACGAGCTCGATCACGTCCGCGCCGGGGCGGCCGCCGCCGAGTCGAAGCGGTACGCGCCGGGCGCGTTCGCCCGGGCGGAGAAGCTCCGCGGCGACGCGCTCGCCGCGCTCGCCGAGAAGGATCGCGCCGGGGCGCAGATCCTCGGCGAGCAGGCGGTCGCCGCGCACGCGCACGCGCACGCGATCTCGCGGGTGGCCCGGGCCGAGGCGGCCGAGGCCGAGGCGAAGGCGCAGCGCTCGGCCGGCGAGGCGTCCCTCGCGGGCCTCGAGGCGGAGCAGGCGCGCGTCGCGGCCGAGGTCGACGCGCTCGACATGCGGATCAAGGTCGCCCGCGACGCGCAGCCCGTGGTCCCCTCGGGCAGGGCCGACGCGGATCGCGAGAAGGCGCGCCTCGCCGCAGCGCGCTCGCTCGCGCTCCAGGCCCGCCTGCTGTGCGGCGCAGCGCGCCTCCTGACCGCGCCGACGCCGCCGGACAATCCGCAGCCCGACGGTGCGCAGCCCAGCGCCGCGCCGTCCGATGGCGCGCAGGCCGGCGCCGCGCAGCCCGGCAGCGCGCAGCCCGGCAGCGCGCAACCCGGCGCCGCGCAGCCCGGCAGCGCGCAACCCGGCGCCGCGCAGCCCGGAAGCGGCAGCCTTGCGGCGCAGCTCGACGAGGCGACCGCCGCGATCAGGAAGCTCGACGCGGATCTCGCGGAGGCGGGCGTCGCCGGCCGCGCCATCCCGGCGCCCATCGACCAGGCCTCCCGCGCGCGGGCAGGCTGCCTCGCCGCGCTGACCGCCGCCCGCCGCGCCGCCACGCCGGTGACCCGCGCGCCCGGCGCCGGCGACGCGCTGCTCGCAGAGCTCTCGGCCGCAGGCACCTGGTCGCCCGCCCGCGACGACCGCGGCATCGTTGTCACGCTCCGGGGCCTGTTCGCCGGCAACGCCCTCACGAAGACCGGCGAGGCGCGCCTCCGCGACCTCTCGCGGGTCGCCGCCGCGCACCCCGCGTTCCCCGTGGTCGTGGTCGTGCACACGGACCGGGAGATCAGCGCGAGGGAAGAGCCCGCCTGGGCCGCGCGGGCCGATGCCGTCGTTCGCGCCCTCGATCCGGCGCAGGGCGCGAGCGCCGCTGCTGCCCCTCAGGCCCCGCGCATCGCGCCGTTCCTCGCGGGCTCCGCGGCCCCGGTCGTCGACCCGGGCGGCAGCGAGCGCGGCCGCAACGCCCGGGTCGAGATCGTCTTTGTAACCCCGGAAACCCTTTGAGGAGCGATGGTCCCGGCCGACGGAACTCCGCTCCCCGTGGAGAGTCGTTCTCGATGATGCGCTCTTCAACCCTCGCCCGAAGCGAAAACAAGCCCGTCGTGCTCACGTGTGCGCTGGTCGCCGCCCTCGCGAGCGCGTGTCAGGAGGACGGCAAGACGTCGCAGAAGCAGGCCGCGGAGCTCTGCGCCAAGCTCGCTCCGGTCGTGGCGGAGGATGTCGGCCAGGTGCGGGCGGGCCTCCCCGCGGGCTCCCAGAAGCTCGCGGCGCTGATCGACACCGACCCGGGCGCGAACCTGCTCGGGCTGCAGCGGGCGATCGCGGGCGCGCGCGCCTCGGTGAAGGAGCTCGAGTTCGCGAAGAGCACCTTCTTCTCGTTCGCCGATCCGAGCGGCACGGTGCTGCGGAGCGAGGCCGATCCGGACATGCTCGCCAACCGGTCCGTCCTGGCCTCGTTCCCCGAGCTCCGGAAGGTGCTGGCGCCGGGCAGCGGGCTCGTCGAGGCGTTCGGGGAGATGCAGGAGATGCGCGGCGTCCGGAACGGCCCCGATCTCCAGTGGGTCGCGGTGCATCCGGTCAAGGCGAGCGACGGCGAGCTCAAGGGCCTCTTCGTCACGGGCTGGTCGTTCCGCGCCTACGCGTACCGGCTGCAGGAGGCGGCCAAGCGCGACATCACCGAGATCGCCAAGCGCGACGGCCTGAAGTCGACGCCGCTGCTCTACGTCTTCGCGTGGAAGGGCGCGAAGGCCTACGGAGGGCCGGTGACGCCCGATGTCAACACCGACGCGCTCGAGAAGCTCGACCTGCCGGCGAAGACCGCCTCGGGCCCGTGGAGCGGGACGGTCGAGATCGCCGGGCGCACCTTCGGCGCCGCAGCGCAGCGTACGCCGGAGCTCGCCGCCGACGCGGGCGTCGCCGCCCTCGTCTCGACGCTGTGAGGGCGAGCGCGGGGAGCGCCGGGCGCGGGCGCGGGGAGGCCGGGCGCGGGCCCTCGGGCCGCGGCTCCGGGATTGCGGGGCCGGGGCGTTCTCCCGATCGAGCGCTGCCGTGCTAGGCTCGCAGCTGGCTCGCGCTGCGAGCTCACCCCCATGCCGGCTTCCATCGATCAGCTTCTCAAGGTCTGCCGCGAGGTCATCGCGCCGCTCGTCCAAGCCGACGGCGGTGAGCTCTACATCGTGGCGGTCGAGCCCGACCACCTGACGCTCCACCTGGCCGGCGCATGCTCGGGCTGCCCCGGGGCCATGCTCACCGCGCGCGCGGTGATCGAGCCGGCGGTGCTCGCGGTCGCGCCGTCCGCGCGGGTCGTCGTGACCAACGGCATGCGCGTCCCCGACGGCGCCTCCCTCATCGGCTGAGGCGGGCGCTCGCTTGAGGCGGGCGCCCGCGTCGGATACGGGCCCATCTCGACGTTTTCGGTGCTCGGCGTACAAGAGTACGCCTGCGCGCCGAAAACGCCGATCTGGGCCCGTCTCCTGTGCGGGCGACCGCCGCAAGCGTGGCTCTGGAGATGAGAGGGGGCGGAGGAGGAGCCCGCGGGCGGGGCTCCGGGTGTTGGGGGCGGAAGGCGGAGCCCGCGGGAGGGGCTCCGGGGGGAGGAAGGCGGGGGCTACTTCTTCTTGCCGGACTTGTCGGTGGGAGGGGGGGCCGGGGGGGGCTCGTCCTTGCGGACGGCGGAGGCGACGGCAGGGTCGATGGCGTTCGCGTCGACCGGCTTGTTGGGACGGAGCGAATCGAGGCTGCTCAGCGTCACCAGGTCCTCGTAGGCGAAGGCGATCTCGCTGTCGCTGCGCTCGATCGCGCGGAAATGCGTGGCCGCGTCCTTCCAGTCGACCTCGGTGACGTAGCGGCCCTTCTCCGGCTCGGGCGGCGTCACGCGGCCAGGCACCCCGAACGTCGTCGCGAGCTTGATGACCGCCGACTGGTAGTCCTTGCCGCGCGCGTTGCCCTCGCCCAGCGCGTGCTCATCGATGATCTTCCAGAGCTTGTCCTGGATGAAGAAGAAGTAACGCTTCCCGCCGTCAGCGCGGGACAGCGTCATCATCGATTCCTTGTTGAGGTAGGTGTACTCGCCCTTGAGCGGCGTCGCGTCGATGCCCGTCGGCAGCTTGCCGAAATCGATGCGGCTGCGGCGGAACGCGCTCTTCTCCTCGGCGAGCTCGGCGTCGAGCGCCCTCATCTTCACGCCGGGCGACGTCGCCTTGTACCGCGGCACGTACGCCTCATCGAGCATCTTGTCGATCACCGCCGCGACCTGCTTGGTGCTCATCCCCCACGAGATGCCAGCAGGGGTCAGCGCGATCGTCTTCTTCGTCGCCGGCGGCTCGGCAGGCCGGGCAGGGGCCGCGGCCGGCGCCCCGCTCTTCCCCTTCGGCTGGGCAGCCACCACGGTCGTGCTCGTGATCGCCGCAAGGCCCAGCCCAACGGCCAACGCTGCTCCCAAGAGCCTCTTCGCTTTCATGTTCTTCCTCCAGCCGGCGCAGGCCCTGTCCCTGCGCGCTCTGCAATCGCAAAAGTTAGGAACCAGCCCGGCAAGCCCGGGAACGCTAGCACCAGCGGTAGGACAGGAGAATAGGATCCCCGCCGACCGGGGCCGCCCGCTGACGTTGGACGGCGGCTCGGCCCCGTCGATGGAAGCCGTGAAACCGGTGAAGGACGAACACAGGATGACGAGACGATTCAACGCTGGGCGCACGAAGCACAGCGCGGCGCGCGGCGCGGGGAAAACGACGAGGGAAAAACGGCCTCAACAGCGCTTGTGGCCGATGTGTGCGGGGTCCTGACAGGGGCGAGCCGACGTGCTACGAGCTCCGGTCCCAAGGATGATTTCCGCCACCGGTGCTGCTCCGCTTCGCCTCGCGCTCGCCGCGCTGGCGACCGTTGGCCCCGCCGGCGGCTGCGTCGCCGACCAGGAGCGCCCCGTGACGTCCGCCGACACGCTGGGCGGGGCGCCCGCGTGGGAGGGGCACGCGCGCGAGGTCTTCGACGACAACATCGAGCCCGCCGCCGTGGGCTTCTCCCTGGACGGCCCCTCGCCCAGGTCCGACCCGTTCCTCCGCGAGAGGGCGCAGACGGCCGACGTGGTCGCGCGGGTCCGCGTGAGCACGGTGACCGTCGACTCGATCGGAGAACAGAGCACCTATCACCTCGGGATCCAGGTCGGCTACCCTCCCCTGGCTACACCCCGGGTGCCGGATCGGACGTTCGAGCTCCACATCCGCCCGCAGAGCCGCGCGTTCGGCATCGCCAAGGCGATCGACGCGCGGCTCCGAGGGCTCATCTTCATCGCCTTCATCCGGCGCTTCGCCGGCGTGGACGGCGAGCCGGAGATCCACTGGCACCTTTCACCTGATACAGCGGAGGTCGCCGCGGCCGTCAAGGAGGCCGTCGTCCTCGGGGAGCTGTCTGCGCCGTGAGCAACGTGAGCATCAAGACGGTCAAGGAAGTCGACGCCCTGCGGGTGGCCTGCCAGATGGCGGCCGAGACGCTCCTCGGAGTGGGCGAGATGATCCGCGCCGGCATCACCACCGAGGACATCAACACCTTCGTCCACGAGGACACCATCCGCCGCGGCGGCTACCCCGCGCCGCTCAACTACCACGGGTTCCCGAAGAGCGTCTGCACGTCGATCAACGAGGTGGTCTGCCACGGCATCCCGTGCGACCGCGTCCTCGAGCCGGGCGACATCATCAACGTGGACGTCACCACCATCTACAACGGCTTCTACGGCGACACCTCCGCGACCTTCTACATCGGCAAGCCGTCGCCGGAGGCGAAGCACGTGACCGAGGTGTCGCGGCGCTGCCTGCAGCTCGGCATCGCGCAGGTCCGGGACGGGGCGCGCCTCGGCGACATCGGGGCCGCCATCCAGGAGTTCGCCGAGGCCGAGGGCTGCTCGGTGGTGAGGGCCTTCGTCGGCCACGGCATCGGGCGGCGCTTCCACGAGGCGCCGCAGGTCTCGCACGTGGGCAAGTACGGCAGCGGCCCCCGGCTCCGCGCCGGCATGTGCTTCACGATCGAGCCGATGATCAACCTCGGGACGTACGAGGTGGAGATCCAGGAGGACAAGTGGACCGCGCTGACGGCCGATCGCTCGCTGTCGGCGCAGTTCGAGCACACCATCGTGGTCACGAGGACCGGCTGCGAGGTGCTGACCCGGCGGAGCAAGCCGCTCGCGAACAGCGAGATCTTCCCGGATCCGTTCGCCGTCTCCGCGGCGCGGGCGCTCTGAGGCGCGCGCCGGCGCCGCGCGAAGGTACGGCGCGCCGCATCGCGCGCCGCGGGCCGGCCGGCCCCGGCCAGAGGGCCGAGGTGGACCGGCGCCGACGACTGGAAACCGAGTTTTCTCGACCGATCGGCCGAGGATTAAGGGTAGAAGCAGGGCATGGCCTTGGACGAAGCGTCGCGTGCCAGAATCGCGCCGTATGTGTCGAGCCTGACGGCTGACGTCTTCTCGCTGTCGGGTCTGCCGGAAGAAGTCATCGCCGTCCTGTTCGCGTACTACTCGCGCAGCCGCGACGATCTGCGCACCAACCTGGCGCGCCTGCTCGGCGACGAGGAGCTCGACGTGGCCCCCGGCGCCGACGACCGGCCGCACCGGGGGCTCGCGTTCGCGTCGGACAAGGCGCGGAGCTTCCACGAGAAGTGGGTCGTCGGCTACGGCCACGCGTCGGTCGCAGAGCACGCCGTGGTGCACCTCGCGATCGAGAACGTGAGCATCGTCGCCTCCAAGGTGATCGAGGACCTGCGGCTCGGCTCCTACACGGAGAAGAGCACGCGCTACGTCGTCTTCGATCAGCACTCGTTCGTCGACCTGCCGGAGCTCGACCCGGAGCACAGCGCGAGGTACCGGGCCGCGAGCGAGCGGCTCTTCGCGACCTACCTCGACCTGGTGCCGAAGGTGACCGAGCGGCTGAGCGCGCGCGAGCCGAAGCCCGAGAAGATGTCGGACGCGGCCTACCGGGGCGCGCTGCGCGCGCAGGCGTGCGATGTCTTGCGCGGGCTCCTGCCGGCGGGGACGCGGACGAACATCGGCCTCACCGCGAACGCGCGGGCGCTCGAGATCCTGCTCACGAAGATGCTGTCGCACCCGCTCGAGGAGGTGCGCAGGGTCGCCCGCGACATGCACGCGGCGGCGCTCGCCGTGACCCCGACGCTGGTGAAGTACGCCGCGCCGAACGAGCTCCGGAAGGGGCTGCAAGCCACCGTCGCCGAGGCGATGAAGCGCGTCTACACGCCGCCGGAGGAGGGCGTGAGCGCGACGATGGTGATCAACCAGCCCGTCCGGCTCGTGCGCTACGACAAGGACGCGCTGGAGCGCATCGCGCTGGCGCTCGCGTACGAGGGCAGCGACCCGGGCGTGCACGCCTACAACCTCGGCGACGCGCTCCGCCGGGCGACGCTGCCGGAGCTCATCGCCATCGCGCAGGCGGCGTGCGCGAAGCGCGGCCCGTACGACGCGCCGCCGCGCGCGTTCGAGGCGTCGACGATGACCTTCGAGCTGATGCTCGACTACGGCGCGTACCGCGACCTGCAGCGCCACCGGATGCTGACGCCCGCGACGCAGCGGCTCACCTGCCGGCTCGGCTTCGAGACGCCGCAGGCCCTGTCGGACCTCGGCCACGCCGAGGCCTACCAGGACGCGATGCTCGCCGCGCGCGACGCCTGGCACGCGATGGAGGAGCGCTATCCCCTGGAGGCGCAGTACGCGGTGCCGCTCGGCTTCCGCGTGCGGACCCTGTGGACGCTGAACCTGCGCGAGCTCTTCCACGTGATCGAGCTCCGCTCGGCGAAGCAGGGGCACACGAGCTACCGGCGCATCGCCCAGGGGCTGTACCGCACCGCGATCACGGTGCACCCGTGGCTCAAGGACATGATCCGCGTCGATCTGAACGACTACGCGCTCGCGCGGAGCTGATCCGCGCCCTGGGTACGCCGTCGCAGAGCGGCGGTCACCCGCACAGGAGACGGGCCCAGATCGGCGTTTTCGGCGCGCAAGCGCACTCCGGTGCGCTGAGCACCGAAAACGTCGAGATGGGCCCGTATCCGAAGCGGGTGACCGCCGCTCTAAGCGGGTGACCGCCGCTCAGAGGCGCGCCGCCTCGATGAGCTCCGTCGCGGCCCTGAGCGACGCGCCGGTGACCTTCGCGCCCGACAGCATCCGCGCCACCTCGGCGATCCGATCCTTCTTGTCGACGCGCGTCACCGAGCTCTTCGCGATGCCGCCCGCGTTCTCCTTGGCGACCACGAAGTGCGCGCCGGCGAACGCCGCGATGGGCGCGAGGTGCGTGATGCAGAGCACCTGGTGGTGGCGCGCCACGTCGCCGATCGCGCGCCCGATCTTGTCGGCGACGGCGCCGCCGACGCCGCTGTCGACCTCGTCGAAGACGTAGAGCCCCGCCGGCCCGCACTCCGCGAGCACGCGCTTGAGCGCGAGCAGCGCGCGCGACAGCTCGCCGCCCGAGGCGATGCGGCGCAGCGGGCGAGGCTCGATGCCCTTGTTGGGCGAGATGAGGAACTCGACGCGGTCGATGCCGTCCTGACCGAGGCGGGCGCCGTCGACCACGAGCTCGGCGCGGTCGCCGCCGTGCGGCTCGATGTCGACGACCACCCGCGCGCCGCCCATGCCGAGCTCGGCGAGCTCCGCCGAGATCGCGGCGCCGAGCTTCTCGCCGGCCTTCCGCCGCTTCGCCGAGAGCTTGCGGGCGCGCTCGGCGGCGACGGCGAGCAGCGCGTCGCGCCGCCGCTCGAGCTCCGCGACGTGGCTCTCGACCCCCGAGAGGTGCTCCAGCTCCGCCGCGAGGCGCGCCCGCGCGGCGAGCACGTCGTCGAGCGTGGGGCCGTGCTGCCGGAGCAGGCCCTCGAGGCGGTACATGCGGTCCTCGATCTCCGAGAGGCGATCCGGATCGGCCTCCGCGCGCTCGGCGTAGCGGGCGATCTGGCGGGCCGCCTCGCTGAGCTCCGTCCAGCAGCCGTCGACGGCGCGGGCGACGTCGTCGAGCGCGGGATCGATCTCCGCGGCGGCCCGGAGCTCCGAGGCGAGGCGCGCGAGCTCGTCGCACATGGCGTCGTCCCCTTGATCGAGGCGGGACGCCGCGCGCCGCGTGATGTCGTGCAGGCGGCCCGCGTGGCGGAGCCGGTTGCGCTCGGCCGCGAGATCGGCGAGCTCGCCGGGGCGCGGCGAGAGCGCGTCGATGGCCTGGAGCTGGAAGGAGAGGAACGCCTCGCGCTCGCCGCGGCCGCGCTCCAGCTCGCGGGCGGCCCTGAGCTGGGCGGTGAGCGCCTCGAGCTCGCCGACGTCCGCCGCGAGCTCGCTGCGCGCCGGGACGAGGCGGCCGAAGCGATCGAGGTAGCCGAGGTGCGTCGACGGATCGGTGAGCGCGACGCTCTCGTGCTGCGAGGCGACGTCGGCGAGCTCCGGGGCGAACGCCTGGAGCTCGCCCGCGGTGCAGAGGCGGCCGTTCAGGTAGGCGCGCGAGCGGCCGGTCGCCTGGACGACGCGGCGGATCACGAGCTCGCCGTCGCTCGCGATGCCGGCGGCGTCGAGCATCGCCATCGCGCGATCCGAGCTGCGCACGTCGAAGAGCGCCTCGATCTCGGCCTCGTCGGCGCCGGGGCGGACCTGCTCCGCGCTCGCGCGGCCGCCGAGGACCAGCGAGAGCGCGCCCACGACGATGGACTTGCCCGCGCCCGTCTCGCCGGTGAGCACGTTGAACCCAGGCTCGAGCCGGAGCTCGAGGGCATCCATCAGAATGAAGTTCTTGACCCGAAGGGCGACCAGCACAGCGGCGGGAGGATAGGAAGCTTTCGGCCCGTCGTCAGCGGATCTTCACCTGCTTCATGACGGTGACCGGGATGCCCTCGAAGGGCGGCACCGTGGCGCTGCGGAACGCGGCGGCGATGCACGCGGCGGTGGCGGTCCCGACGAGGTCGCCCCCTTCCACGCGGGCCGACATGGTCTTGCCCGAGGGCGCGAAGGTGACGGCCACGCGGGCCGTGCCCGTGAGCCCCTCGCCGGTGCACCCGGCGGCGGCGGCGGCCGCGGACGCGAGCGCGCTCGTCGCCGCGCTCTGATCGAAGCGGGCCGGCTCGTCGCTCGCCGGCAGGAGCGACGAGGTCGCCGGCGGCTGCTTGGCCGCCGGCTTCGCGCGCTCGGGCGCGCTCGGCGCCGCGGCCCGGGCCGGCCTCTCGGCGGCCTGGGCCCCCTCGCCGGACTGCGGGCCGGCGCCCGCCGCCGGAGCAGCGGCCGTCGCCGGAGCCGCGGCCGCCGCCGACGCGGCGCTCACCGCGGGCGCGGCGCTCGGCAAAGGCACCGGCCCGGGCGCAATGCCCGCCTGCGCCGGCTCGAGCGGTGGCGCGGCCGGCTCGCCCGTCGGGCCGGGCGCGGCGGATGCGACCGGCGCCTCGGCGGCGACGCCGCGGGCGGCGGACGGCGAATCCGCGACCGGCTCGTCATCGAGGGACGGCTCCCGGTCGGTGGCCTGGTCGGCGGAGGCAGGCGCGGCGGGCGGCGGCGCCACCTCGGGCGGAGCCGCGGCGAGCGCGCCGCTGCTGCTCGCAGGCGCGGCGTGATCCGCCGCGGCGCTGGACGAGCGGCCGCGGGCCTGCGCCAGGTACAGCGCCGCGCCGAACACGACGAAGACCACGGTCACCCAGCCGGCGATCGCCATGTACTGGCGCGACGCCGGCGTCGAGAGGGCGCGCAGGAGAGGACCGGCGGTGCTCGAGGTGCGCGGCGGCGCCCCCTCCCCGGAGTCCTCGGCGGACGTGTGCCCACCGACGGCGACGAGGTCGGGCTCGACGGGCTGCGCCGAGAACGGCGGGGACGAGCTGCGCGCAGCGGTGGCTCCCTCGAACAGCCCGCCGCTGATGCTCAGGATCTCCTCGTCGGCCCGGTCCTCGTTGCGGCGCGCCTCGTCCTCGGCGCCGGACGGCGGCGCCATGCTGCGGAGGTCGATCAGGCCCGAGTCCTCCTTGCGACCGGCGCGCCCGCGAAGGTCGGTCTGGCTGATCCGGTCGCCCGCCGAGCGGGCGGTCGCCCTGGGGGCGCTGCTCGCGCGCGCCGGCGGCTCGCGCGAGGGATGCTCGTCGCCCTCCTGCTCGCGCAGCCCCTCCGCGGCGCCCTGGGCTCCGGCCGCCTTCGGCCTACCGCGCTCCCGCCGCGACGTCTCGGCGGCATACGCCGGGCCGGCGGCCGGCGGCGGGCTCGGGAACGGCGGCGGCCCCCCGGTCGGACGTTGGCTCGGGAACGGCGGCGGGCCCCCGGTCGGCGTCGCGCTCGGAAGCGGCGGCGGGCCCGCGGTCGGCGATGGGGCCAGCGACCCCAGCAGGGCCAGATCCGCCGGAGAGTCGTCGGCGGGCGCCGCGGGGCCGGGGCCCGACCGGGCGCGGCGCGCGGACGGCAGGGGCTGCGGGGCGAGCGCCGCCATGGCCTGCACGTCCTGGAGGCGGAGCTCGGGCGACGAGCGGTGCGACGAGGGCCGGCCCTCGTCGATCGACAGCGGCGCCGGGGGCAGCTCGGACAGCGGCGCCGGCGGCATCTCGGACGGCGGCGCCACGGGCCGTGGGGAGGCGCCCGCGCGCGGGACCGCGGCGGACCGCGGTCGCGTCGCCGCCGGCGCCGCCGTGATGCGGTGCTCGCGCCGCGCCGGCGGGCGGACCGGGACCGGCGTCCGCGCGACGGTGCGCGGCCTCGGCGGCGCCTCGGGCGCTGGCGCGGGCTGGCTCGCGCGCTCGTCCTCGGCGGTGTCCGCCCCGAAGGAGAGCGAGGGCGGCTCGACCCCGGGAGAGAGCATCTGCGCGAGGTCGTGGATCGAGACGGGATCGGAGTCGGCAGGGGGGAGCGCGGACGGGCTCCGGCTGGCCGCTGGCGGCGCCGCGACGCTGCGGCGCGCGTCGTCCCAGGAGACGCCGGCGAACGTGCGAGGCCGCATCTGGACGTCGCGCCGCCCCAGCCCGCCGTCCGGCGTCACCACCGCGTGCTCGAGCGAGGCCTCCGCCGCCGCGTCGAGCGCGTCCAGCGCGTGCGGCCTCGGGCTGGACGCCGGCGCGTCCTCCAGCTCCTGCTGCGCGATCCGCTCCGCGAGCGTGAGCCCTCGCCGCCGGGCGGAGGGCGCCGACGCCGACGCCGCGCGCCGCTCCGGGTCGCGCGCAGGCGCCGCCCTGCGCTGGATGCCCGCGCCCGGGAGCGTCGTCTCGGCGTCCAGCAGGTCGCTGGACAGCGCAGGCTCCCGCTCGAGCGCGCGCCCGGAGGACGGCTTCGCCCGCTCCGGATCGCTCGGCGGCTCGCGTCGGTCGCGCCCGCTCGCAGAGCTCGGAACGACCGAGGGGGACGATCGCGGCTCGCCCCGGTCGGACGCCGACTGCTTGCTCTTCGTCCGGCAGGATTTGCAGACAAACGGCAGCGACGGACGCATCTCGCGTCCTACCCCGATCTCCACGTAGGCCCTGCAGACAGAGCAGGCGAGTTGCACCTTGGCGAAGAGAATCGCGCAGCTCGTCTGGGCGCGCAATCTTCTTGGCAATTGACCGGGGCGGCCGCCCTCGGGCTCGCCCGCTCCGCGCCGCGGGAGTCCCCCTCCCCCCGGGCCTTCGCGGGGCTCGGCCCTCAGCCGGAGGGTGTTCCGGCGCGCACGGGGAGCGGCGCGGGGGGGCGCACCCAGCGCTGCTCCAGCCACGCCAGCGAGACCGGCGCGCTCCGCAGCGCCGCGTCGACGGCGCGGGCGACCGGATCGGGGGCGAGCGGCGACCCGGGAGCGCGCGTCGACAGGATCCAGTTCGACAGCTCGTAGTGATGGAGGAGCGGGGCGAAGCGGTGCGCGTCGAAGCCGGAGAGGATCTCGGCCGCGCGGCTCAGACGGTCGCAGGGCAGGAGCGCGGTGGTCACGTCGAAGAGCAGCGCGCGGAGGTCCTCGAAGGCGCGCTCCGGATCCGCGGACACGCTCTCCAGGAGCGCCTCGAAGCCGTCGTCGGAGAGCCCGGCCGCCTCGGCCGCCTCGGCCATCGCCGGCACCTGCGTGGCCAGGAACTCGGCGTTCGGCGCGTGCCCGAGGAGGCGCCCGACGAGGTACAGATCGAAGGCGCTCGCGATGGCCTCGGCGAGCAGGAGCGCTTCCGCGCTGGGCGGAGCGCCGGCGCTCGCGGCCGTGAGGGCGCGGTGGGCGAGGTGGTGCCACGCGACGTGCGCGACCACGTCCGCGGCGAGGTGATCGCTGGCGATCAGGTCGCCCTGCTCGCTCTGGCTCCAGAACGTCAGGTTCAGGAAGACGACCCGATCCCAGCTCGCCTCGCCCTCGGGCACCCGGAAGCGGTACCCATCGCGCCGGAGCACCTGCTTCAGATCGTCGTAGAGCACGACGTGCCGGAAAGAGCGCTCGTCGTCGATGGTCAGCTCGTCCAGGGTCAGGCTTCGCAGCTTCACGTGGCGACCTTAGACCCGGATCGTTCCATCAGCCACAGCGGAGGCCAGGAAGAACCCGGAGAGCTCGCGTGTTTGGGGCTGGAGCCGGGTTTTTCCCGACCAGCGCCGCACGTTCCCGCCCATGGCCGGTGTTGCAAGCGCCGCCGGCTTAGGCATGATGCGCCCGTTCCTGCGCCAGCCGAGGAGGCACACCGAATGATTTCCGTCAGGTCTCTCTGTTCCATCGCGCTCGTGCTCGTCGCCAGCGGTGTCGCCGGCTGCAAGGAGGACCCGCCTCCCCCCCAGCCGGAGCAGCCGGCAAGCTCCGCGGCGGCGAACAAGGGTAAGAACCTGCGGACGCCCGTGTCGCCGATCGCGAAGGTCGACCCGCAGTCGATGAAGGAGTACCGCGTCGACGTCTGCTACTTCGGGACGCTCTCGCTGAAACAGGCCCGCGACGCGTACCTCGCGAGCCTCGGCAAGGACGAGCCCAGCGAGAAGAAGATCCCGAAGTTCGGCACCGAGGACCAGGCGAAGGCCGGCGACGCCCCGAAGGGCTTGCTCCCTGCCAAGCCGCCCGTGCCCGGCGCGGCCGCGGCCGCGGCGTCCGGCAGCGCAGCCGCCGGCGCCGCCAAGGCCGGGCCGACGCCGCCCGGCAAGGACGACCGCCGGCCGTTCAACTTCAGCGCGCGCGCCCCGCACGAGCGCAACGCGCGGGCCTGCACCGTCGCGCTCAGTCTCAAGGAGCCGGCCATGCCGGACGTCGACGCGGCGCTCGCCGAGTACGCGCCGTTCGCGACGGAGCTCGCGAAGAACATCGCCACGGCGGCCAACTACTACCAGCGCGAGGAGTACAAGAAGGACAGCTTCGCGAAGGGCAAGGAGCTCCACGCGAAGCTCATCGCCGACTTCCAGAAGCTCGACGCGCACTCCGACAAGCTCGGCCTCGCGGTGTCGGCGTGGCACGCGTCGCACCTGCCCGACCTCTCGAAGGCGGAGGAGGGCCAGAAGGCGGCGATCACGGCCCTCGAGGACGCGCGCGCGCTCATGGTGATCCTCGCCAGCAAGAACGTCGATCCCGCGGCGGCGAAGACCTCGCTCCAGAAGGTGGAGACGTCGACGGCGGCGCTCAAGGCCCACGGCACGAGCCATCAGACCGATCCGTGGGCCAAGATCATGGCCCCCGCGCTCGAGGGCTTCATCCGCGACGTGAAGGCGGCGGAGCCGAAGCTGACCGACCAGGGGATCTCCTCCCCCGCCCTGTTCCTGCCGGTCGTCACGAGCTTCGTGTCGGTGGTCGAGGGCAAGCACCGGGCGCTCTCGCGCTCGCTCATGGCGAAGGGCCAGGCGGCGACGCGCGAGGCCGCCGGGGCCGCGCAGCCGGCTGCGCCCGCCGCGCCCGCCGCCGAGCCGCAGAAGGAGTAGCGCGCCCCGGGCGGCGCTCCCGCAAGGGAGGCGCGCCCGCGGCCGCCGATCGCGCCGCGCCTCCCTCCGGGGGCGCGGGCGCGATCAGAACGGGCGACCGGTGCGGCGGGAGATGGCGAGGCGATAGAGGGCCTCGTACTGCCGCGCCGCCTGCGCCCAGCCGGAGTTCTTCTTCATCGCCCGCAGCTGCATCGTCCGGAAATACGCCGGGTCGGCGCGGTAGAGGTGCACCGCCCACGCGACGGTGTTCCCGAGCGCCATCGACGACATCTCCTCGAACTTGAAGCCCGTGACGTTGTTCTCGACCGTGTCGTCGAGGCCGCCGACGGCGCGCACGACCGGCAGCGTCCCGTAGCGCTGGCTATAGAGCTGGTTCAGGCCGCAGGGCTCGTAGCGCGACGGCATGAGGAAGAGGTCGGCGCCCGCCTCGATGCGGTGGGCGAGCCCCTCGTTCATGCCCACGTAGACACGGAAGCGGTCGCTCGATCCGGCGATCCGCGAGAAGAGGTCCTCGGCCCAGCGCTCGCCAGAGCCGAGGACCACGAGCTGGACGTCGAGCGAGAGGATGTGGTCGAGCGCGCCCGCGAGGATGTCGATCCCCTTCTGGGTCGCCAGGCGGCTGATGAGCCCGAGGAGCGGGACGTCGGGGCGCTCCTCGAGGCCCATCTCGCGCTGGAGCGCCGCCTTGCAGAGGCGCTTGCCGCTCAGGTCCTCGGCCGAGTACGTCGCCGCGATGTGGGGGTCGGTCGCGGGGTTCCAGATGGAGTCGTCGATGCCGTTGAGGATGCCGATCACGTCGGTGCCGCGATCCCGGAGCACGCCGTCGAGCCCCTCGCCGCCCTCCCACGTCTGGATCTCCTGCGCGTACCTGGGCGAGACCGTGGAGACGAGCGTGGCGTTGTAGATGCCGGCCTTGAGCAGGTTGATGCTGTCGTACGCCTCCAGGCAGAACCTGTGGAACTGATCCCAGCCGAGCCCCGTCGTGGGGAGCTGATGCTTGTTGAACCAGCCCTGGTACCCGAGGTTGTGGATGGTCAGGACCGACGCGGCGCGCGCGAGCGGCGACCGGTGCTCGAGGACGTTGAGGTAGAGCGGGACCAGGGCCGTCTGCCAGTCGTGGACGTGGACGACGTCCGGCCAGAAGCCGAGCGCGTGGCACAGCTGCATCGCGCCGCGCGACAGGAGCGCGTAGCGGGCGAGGTTGTCGCCGAACTCGCCGTGCGCGTCCCCGTAGATGCCGTCGCGGTCGTAGAGCACGTCGTGCTCGAGCAGGTACGCGCGGGGCGCGGGCGCGCCGGGGGTCTCGGGATCGAGGCGCGTCTCCCAGACGGCGGTCCACACCTCGCCCGTGCCGAGCGGGATGCCGAGCGGCTCCGGTAGCCGGCGCGGCATGAAGCGCTCCGCCGGCGCCGGCGCGTCCCCACCCTGCGGAGCGGCGATCGCCGCCGCGTCGGCCGGCGCCTCGGCCGGCGCGGCGTCCGCCAGGGGAGCGGCGTCGGCAACGTCGGCCGACGCGCCGGCGGCCGCCGCGGCCACCGCCGGCGCCGCGACCGCCGCGCTGCCGCGAGCCTGCTGCTCGGCGCGCTCGATCTGGCGGGCGAGGTAGCGCTTGGCGACCCGGTAGGCCGGCATCACGACGCGCACGTCGTGGCCCGCTGCGGCGAGCGCGATCGGCAGTGCGCCCGCCACGTCGGCGAGGCCGCCGGTCTTGCTGAAGGGGACGCATTCGGACACCACGAAGAGAATTTTCATGCGCGGCATGGACATGGGAGGGGGGAACGCGCCCCTGTTCAAGGCGAGCGCGTCGCGTCCCTTCTACCAGCTTCACGAGCGATCTTGACCACGCGATCGACAGAGCGGGCGAGTCCGAGCGCCGACGTGTCCACCACGAAGTCGGCTTGCTCATAGAGCGCGCGCCGCGCCTGGAAGAGCGCCCGGAGCTCCTTCATGGCGTCGGCCCGGTTGGCCATGGGGCGCGCGTCCCCCTGCTCGACCACGCGCAGCCAGTGGTCCTCGGGCTTCGCCCGCAGCCAGACCGTCACCGCGCAGCGCCGCAGCCGCTCGAAGGTCGCCGGATCGGTCACGAGGCCCCCGCCCGTGGCCATGATCCCATGGGCGCGGGCGTCGGCGAGCCGCGCGAGCTCCTCGCGCTCCAGGCGGCGGTAGTAGGCGTTCCCGTGGATCTCGAACAGCGCCGCGAGGCTCATCCCGGCGCGCGCGGCCACGAGCCCGTCGAGCTCGAGGAAGGGCACTCCGAGCCGCGCCGCGGCGCGGCCGCCGATCGTGGTCTTGCCGGCCCCGCGCAGGCCGAGCAGCGCGACGAGGACCCCGCCCGCCCCCGCCTCGCCGGAGGCCGGGCCGCGCGGCGCGTCCTCCGGGGCGAGCTCGCCCGCCGCGAGCAGCGCGGCGGCCGAGGTGCCGAGCGCGCGGCCGATGTCCTCCAGCTTCACCACGGACACGTTCGCCCGCCCACTCTCGAGCAGGACCAGGAAGCGCTCGCTCACCCCGGCGAGCTCAGCCAGCTCGCGCAGCGTGAGCGCGAGCTCCTGGCGCCGCTGCCGGAGCCGCCCGGCCAGGTGCGCGAGGATCGGCGACGCGCCGGCGTCGCCCGCAGCGGCCTCCGGGCCCTGCCCGGGGCGCTCCCGCGGCGATGTCTGGCGGGGTGGCATCTCTATAGTGCAATATATTTCATAATAGCCTATCCATCAAGAACTATACTGCTTGACTGAAGGCCATCGCGGTGGTGGGCTCGTCGGTATGGAAGCGACCACCTCTTCTCCTTCCGCGGCGCCTTCGCCGCAGACCAGAGCCCGGGAAGAGGGCTCATCCGGCGAGGGCTCGCCCGTCCGCTTCGAGGCGGAGCCGGGCCGTTACCGGCACTGGAAGCTCTCGTTCGAGGGGGCGATCGCGCGCGTCGCGATGGACGTCGACGAGGACGCGCCGATGCGGCCCGGCTACCAGCTGAAGCTGAACAGCTACGATCTCGCGGTCGACATCGAGCTCGCGGACATCGTGCAGCGGCTGCGCTTCGAGCACCCCGAGGTGAAGGCGGTGGTCGTGACCAGCGCGCAGCCGCGGATCTTCTGCGCGGGCGCGAACATCTACATGCTCGGGTCGTCGTCGCACGCGTTCAAGGTCAACTTCTGCAAGTTCACGAACGAGACGCGGCTCGCGCTGGAGGAGGCGTGCTCCGAGAGCGGGCAGCATTACCTCGCGGCGCTGAACGGCGTCGCGTCGGGCGGCGGCTACGAGCTCGCCCTCGCGTGCGAGGAGATCTTCCTCTGCGACGACGGGAGCAGCGCCGTCTCGTTCCCGGAGACGCCGCTGCTCGCCGTGCTCCCGGGCACGGGGGGGCTCACGCGGCTCGTGGACAAGCGCAAGGTGCGGCGCGACCTCGCGGACGTGTTCTCGACGCTGGCCGAGGGGGTGCGCGGCAAGCGCGCGCAGGAGTGGGGGCTCGTCGATCGCGCGATCCCGAGGAGCCGCTTCGATCAGGCGGTGGCCCAGCGCGCCGCGGAGCTCGCGGCGGCGACGCCGGACCGGCCCGGGCCCGGGGTGAAGCTCGCGCCGCTCGAGCCGCGGCGCGCCGAGGACGGCGACGTGTCGACCTGCGACTACCGCCACGTCTCGCTGAAGGTCGACCGCGCCGCGCGGACGGCGGAGATCCGCGTGCTCGGGCCGGACGGCGAGGGGCCGTCGGACGCCGCCGGGATGCGCCGGGCGGGCGCGGACCTGTGGGCGCTCCGCGCGTTCCGCGAGCTCGACGACGCGCTCCTCGACCTCCGCTTCAACCACCCCACGGTGGGCCTCGTCCTCCTCCGGACGGTCGGCTCGCCGGACGCGGTGCGGGCCGCGGACGAGGCGCTGTGGGCGGCCCGGGACGACTGGTTCGTCAAGGAGGTCCTGCTGCACATGCGGCGCGTGCTCAAGCGGCTCGACCTCACGGCCCGCAGCGTGTTCGCGCTGATCGAGCCGGGCTCGTGCTTCGCCGGGAGCCTGTTCGAGCTCGCCCTCGCGGCGGATCGGTCCTACATGCTGGACGGCGGAGACGACGCGTCGGGCGCGTCTCCCGCGACGGTTGCGCTGAGCTCGCTCAGCTTCGGTCCGCTCGCGATGTCGAACGGGCTGACGCGGCTCGCGTCGCGCTTCCTGGGCGCGCCGGAGCGCGTGGCCGCGCTGAAGGAGCGGACGGGCCTCCTGTCCGCCGAGGAGGCGCTGGAGGAGGGCCTCTGCACCTTCGCGCCGGACGCGATGGACTGGGACGACGAGGTGCGGCTCGCGATCGAGGAGCGCGTGAGCCTGTCGCCCGACGCGCTCACCGGGATGGAGGCGAGCCTGCGCTTCTGCGGGCCGGAGACGATGGAGACGAAGATCTTCTCCCGGCTGTCGGCCTGGCAGAACTGGATCTTCCAGCGCCCCAACGCGGTGGGCCAGCGGGGCGCGCTGACCATGTACGGACGCCCGGAGCGCCCCGAATTCGACTGGAGGCGGACGTGAGCGCGGTCATCAACTCAGAGCGGATCCCGAACAACGTCGACCTCGCGTCGGACAAGAAGCTCCAGCGCGCCCTCGAGGCGTGGCAGCCGAAGTTCCTCGACTGGTGGCGGGAGACGGGGCCCGAGGGGTTCCAGGCGGACGACATCTACCTGCGCACGGCGATCAGCGTCGACCACGAGGGGTGGGCGCACTTCGACTACGTGAAGATGCCCGAGTACCGCTGGGGCATCTTCCTCGCGGATCGGGTGCCCGACCGGAAGATCGGCTTCGGCGATCACCTGGGCGAGCCGGCGTGGCAGGAGGTGCCCGGGGAGCTCCGGAACATGCTGCGCCGGCTGGTGGTGACGCAGGGGGACACGGAGCCGGCGAGCGTGGAGCAGCAGCGGCTGCTCGGCCAGAGCTGTCCGAGCGTCTACGACCTGCGGAACCTGTTCCAGGTGAACGTCGAGGAGGGGCGGCACCTCTGGGCGATGGTGTACCTCCTGCACAGCCACTTCGGCCGCGACGGGCGGGAAGAGGCGGAGGCGCTCCTGGAGCGGCGGAGCGGCGATCCGGACAAGCCGCGGATCCTGGGCGCCTTCAACGAGCCGTGCACGAACTGGCTCTCGTTCTTCATGTTCACCTACTTCACGGATCGCGACGGCAAGTACCAGCTGCTCGCGCTCGCGGAGAGCGGCTTCGATCCGCTGTCGCGCACGACGCGGTTCATGTTGACCGAGGAGGCGCACCACATGTTCGTCGGCGAGACGGGCCTGCTCCGCGTCGTCCAGCGGACGTGCGAGCTGATGAAGCGCAACAAGAACGAGGACGCGCGCGCCGAGGGCGGCGTCGATCTGCCGACGATGCAGAAGTACCTGAACCTCTGGTACTCGCTGTCGCTCGATCTGTTCGGCGGGGAGATCTCCTCGAACGCCGCGTCGTTCTTCGCCTCGAGCGTGAAGGGCCGCGCGAAGGAGGAGTCGTACGAGGATCACCGGGCCGTCGAGGGCGTGTACCGGCTCGACGTGCCCGTGGCGGCGGCGGGCGGCGCGGTGGCCGGGTGGCGGCGCGAGGAGGTGCCGCTCCGCAACGCGATGAACGAGGTGCTGCGCGACGAGTACGTGAGCGACTCGCAGCGCGGGATCGACAAGATGAACCGGGTGATCGAGGAGGCGGGCGTACCGTTCAGGCTGCGGCTGCCGAGCCGGCGGTTCCACCGGAGCTCGGGGATCTACGCGGGGCTCCACTTCGACGTCGACGGCAACCCGCTCTCGAAGGAGGCGTGGGAGCGCCAGCGCGACGCGTGGCTGCCGACCGCGAGCGACGAGGCGTACGTGAAGAGCCTGATGGAGAAGCCGGTGTTCGATCCGAAGCAGATGGCGAACTGGATCGCGGCGCCGGCGAAGGGGCTCAAGGGCAAGCCCGTCGACTTCGAGTACGTGCGGCGCAGCGGCTAGGGCGAGCTGCCCGGCCCTCGAAGGGCCTGCGGTCCGCGCGGGAGCAAGGACGAAGCGATCAGGGGGCCGCGCCCGCGTCGGGAGGGGGCGGCGCGCCCGAGTCGGCGGGCGGCGGCGGCGCCTTCTTCGGAGGATCGCCGTGCTCGGCGGCGAGCTTCTTCACGAGGGCGTCGAGGAGCACCTGCTCGTGGTACTGCGGCATCGCGGGGAGCTGCACGGCGACGTGCACGCCGGCGCGGCCGTTCACGACCTCGATCGCGCCCTGCGTCGCCCTGCCGCCGCTCTCCGGGCTCCTGTACTCGAAGAGCAAGTAGCCGCTCGCGACGTCCTTCTCGACGATCTTGAAGCCGAGATCGACGCGCACGAGGCGCAGCGCCGTGCCGAAGGTCTGCTCGAATGTGTAGGGCGACGCGTAGGCGACGCTGGCGCTGGCGTGCCGCGCGCCGAGGCCGCCGGCCAGGGGCACGGCCAGCGCGACGAGGAGGACCGCGATCGACGGGAGGCGGCGCATGACCGCGGCGTAGAGGGGCCGGCGACGACGGGCCAAGTTTCTTGCCGGCGCGCGCGCGGGTATGCTGGCGTCGACGTCGATGGACCGACCCTACGTCGAGCAGCTCCGTATCCAGGGCTACGGCTGCGTCCAGGATACGACCCTGGAGCTCACGCCGCTGCACGCGCTCATCGGGCCGAACGACAGCGGCAAGAGCACCGTGCTGCGAGCGCTCCGGACCCTCTCCTCCGTGCTCGAGCGGGCGCTCGGGGCGCCGGCGCCGGACCCGCTCGGGCGCGGCGCCCCGGCGAGCAGGGCGCTCGGCGGCGCCGTGTTCGAGGTGTCGGCGGCGACCACGACGTGGCGCGTGGAGCTCGACGCCGCAGGGCGGGTCCGCTCGACGTCGTTCCCCAGGGACCTGGAGCCCCCCTCGTTGCTCGACGACGCGGACGAGGACGACGACGCGAGCGGCGGTCCGAGCCCCGAGCGCCCCGCCCCGGACATCGTCCAGGCCCTGCGCGGCACGCAGATGCTCCGCTTCGACCCGGACGCGCTGCGGGCCCCGCACCCGCTGATCCCCGACGGGCATCCGCTCTGCTTCGCCGACGAGCGCGGCACCGGCCTGCCGGCCCTCTACGACGCCGTCATCAGCCGCGACCTGTCGGCCTACATCGAGCTGAACGCGGAGCTCACCCGCCTGTTTCCCAGCGTGCGCAGCATCCACCTCGCCAACCCGAGCTCCACCACGAAGGCCATCGGGGTGAAGCTCGAGGGCGGCGCCGTCGTGCCGGCGGCGCTGATGAGCGAGGGCATGCTCTACTACCTCGCGTTCGCGGCGCTGCCGCACCTCGATCCGACGCCCCTGCTCCTCGTCGAGGAGCCCGAGCACGGGCTCCACCCCGCGCGCATCGCCGACGTGATGCGCGCGCTGCGGCTCGTCTCCGAGAAGACCCAGGTCCTCCTCGCGACGCACAGCCCGCTCGTCGTGAACGAGCTCCAGCCCGAGGAGGTCACGGTCATCACCCGCGCCGGCGAGCAGGGGATGAGGGCCACGCGCATCCTGCACACGCCGGGCTTCGAGGACAGGGCGCGGGTGTACGCGCTCGGCGAGCTCTGGCTCAGCTACGCCAACGGCGCGGACGAGGCGCCGCTCCTCGGAGGAGGCGCGCGGCCGTGATGAAGCCGCTCGAGAGGACCCGGGTCTTCCTCGTCGGCGAGGGCGAAAACGAGCTCGGCAGCCGCGCCGGAGCCCCGGCCTACCAGTCGGACAAGCACCCCGGCGTGCTCTTCACGCTGCTCTCGCGCGTCCAGCCGAACGGATGGGTCGTCGGCGGCGCCCGCGAGTGGAAGAGCATCCGGAAGTACCAGGCGCGCGGCGCGGCCCACGAGGACACGCACCACGTGCTCGGCGCGGCCCTCGACGCGAAGGAGGCCGGGTGCGACGTCCTCGCGTTCTCCCGCGACATCGACCGCGATCCGGCGCGACGCGAGGCGATCGCCGAGGGCATCCGCCGCGTCTCGTCGAGCCTGTCGTCGCCGCCCGAGGTGATCGGCGGCGTGGCCGCGCCGGCGCTCGAGGGCTGGATCCTCGCGCTCCTCGGCGAGAAGGCGACCGAGGAGCTGTCGCCGCTCCGGGCGCAGGCGATGCTCGCGGCGAAAGGGATGATGCCGGACGACGGCGCCGCCATGGTGCGCGTCGCGGAGGACGCCGACCTCGACGCGGTGCCCCCGGACGCCACGTCGCTCGGCGAGTGGCTCGCGCGCGCGCGCGCTGTGCTGCCGCGGCGGGCCGGCCGTGGCGTGCGGTCATAGCCGGAAAGGGCTATCCCAGAAGTCGAAGCGTGCGAGCTGCTTCGGCAGCGACCCTTGCGCGTTTGTCCCTGACGAACGTCTCGATGAGAGGTCGATCCTGTTCGCGGCCGAACTCTGACAGCACCGCGAGGGCGCCGACGAGCTGCGCCGTTTGCCCGGCGGAGCTCGTGAGAATCGCGAGCGCATGGTCGCGTTGATCGACGCGCCTATGGAGCTTGCGGAGGTAGCGTCGAGCGTAGAAGCGCACATTGGCGTTGCCGTCAAGGCATGCGGCTTCGATGCGGTCAGCGTCTGCGCGACGACGATACTCACGCAATGCCAGCAGTCGGAGCGACGGGCTGCGGTTGTCTGCGAGCAGCCGGAGAAGAGGTTCCAGCTCGTGCTGTGGAACGACGGCGAGCGCGGTCCGCCCTGCCCATAGTCGGACGGGAGGGCTCGCGTCTTCGAGAGCCAGAGCGAGGCGCGGAGCGAGCTCGTCCGGAAACAAGCGAGCAAGGTGAGTGAACGCGCTCAGGCGCAAGTGTTGGTCTGGCGAACGGGTCGCGAGGTCGAGCTCGGCGACGGCCAGGTCCGGGAAGCGGGACATGGAGCGATCGACGTCTCGCAGAACACCGGAGCGCGCGCCCCGCGGCGTTTTGATGACCATGTCGATGAGCGGGAGGCACCAAACCAGGTGCCGAACGCTCGAGGATGACAGCAGAGAGGTCCAGACATCGCGCGCCTGTTCAGCGACCTGAGGGACAGGGTCGACGATCCGGTTTGCCACGCCAGCTAGCGAGATGGCTTCCACTCGGGCGGCGAGCGCGGAGACGGCACGCTGACGCAGGTAGCCGTCGCGCTGCATGGAGAGACAAACCAGAAGCGCGGTGGACAGGCTGGAGATATCGCAGGGGAGTAGCGAAGAGAATTCGGTGAGGTCGAGGCCGACCCTGGCGTACGCTTCACGACTGCGCAGGATTCGGTCGAAGTAGCGAAAGGCGCGCGTCCCGTCCCGCTCGAGGCAAGCTCGCAAGGTCGGGGAGTGCGTGGCGTCGTCCAGAAGCGCGTCTCGAACCAGTTTGTGAAGGCTGAGCATGCGTTTCGTTGGCCAATGGGAGAGTAGAGAGCAGGGGGCATCGCTGGCGGGCTGCCAGCTGCCGCGTCAGCGGCGGCGGCACTGCGGCGCCGCAGCCAGCGCGGCCCTCGCCGTCTCGCGCAGGCCGTGGGGCGTGTCCTTGTCGAGCAGCGGCTTGAGGCGCGCGGGCAGATCCGCCGGGTGCACCGCCCCGAGCGCCGCGAGGGCCGCCGAGCCGAGCCGCTGATCGCGCTCGCCGATCGGCGCCTTCGCCCGCAGCGCGAGCCGCGTCCACAGGTCGACCGAGCTCGCGTCGCACATCGCCCCGAGCGCGAGGATCGCGCGCGCGCGCACCTCGACGTCCTCCTCCTTGTCCTCCGCCCGATCGCGCACGGCCTCGATGTGCGCGGTGGCCCGGTGCGCGCCGAGGCCGTCGAGCGCGTGCCGGCGCACCTCGGGCGACGGGTCGGCGAGCGCCCCGACGAGCGCCCGGTCGCCCGCAGGCGTCGCCGGCATCGCGCCGATCGCGAGCGCGGCGCCGCCGCGGATGAACGTCCACGGGTCGGAGGCGAGCCGCGCCGCGAGCGCCTCGGCCGCGCCGGCCGGCAGCTTCGCGCCGGCGGAGGCCGCGCGCGAGAGCGCCACGATCGCCGCCTCGCGCACGCGCACGTCCGCGTCGGAGGCCGCCGCGAGCAGATCCTGCGCGAGGGCCGGCACCTCCGCCGCGACCTCGGCGGCGCGCAGGCGCACGTGCGGGTCCGCGTCCTTCCGGAGCGACGCGCGGAGGTACGCCTCCGCCGGCGCCTCGCCGGCGCGGGCGAGCGCCGCGGCCGGCGCCTGGAGCAGGTAGCGCCGCTCGAAGGGCGCGGGCGCCGCGGAGGCGAGCGCCTGGAACGCCGCGCCGCCGCCCTTCACGCGCCCGAGCGCCGGCCCGAGCGCGCGCAGCAGATCGAGCTGCGCGCCCTCCGGGCGGGCGCGGAGCCGATCGAGCTGCACCTCCTCCTCGACCACGGGCGCGGCCCGCTCGCTCCGCGCCGCCAGCGCGAGCGCGGCCCGGAGATCCCGCCGCGTCGCGCCGCGCGCCCCGGCGAGGGCGTCGAGCAGCGCCGGGATGGCCTCGGCCGGCGCCACGAGCGCGAGCTCGCGGGCCGCCGCCACCTTGGCCGTGGCGGCGCCCCCCTTCACGATCTCCGCGAGCGCCGGCGCGGCCGCGCGCCCGCAGCGGCGGATGCGATCGCGCGCGTGGTGGAGCTCCGGATCGGGCTCGGGCGCCGCCGCGCGAGGGGCGCGCCCTGGCGCGGCGGACGTGGACCGCGCGGCGGCCGCGCCGGACGCGAGCCGCGCGGTGAAGAACGGGATCTGCACCGCGCACGGCGCCGTGTCGATCACGCCGCGAGCGAGCTGCTTGCCCGCCGCGTCGAGCTTGTCGTACCCGGCGATCGCCGCGTCGACGGCCTCCGGCCCGCTGCGCGCGAGCAGCGCCGCCGCCGCCTTGGATCGCTCGCCGCCGCCCGCGAGCGCGCCCACGAGCGCCCCCGAGCCCTGCCCGTCGAACGCGGTGCGCGCCGTGATCTCGGCGATCGTCACGCGCACCTCCGGCGCGGACGGCGCGCCGCGGTCGCCCGCGCCCCGCGGCGCATACGCCTCGTCGAGGACGACGGCGAGGCACGAGGCCCTGATCTCCTCGGGGAGCTTCACCTCGTAGCCGGCGGGCTCCTTGAGCCACGCGTCCTCGGGCAGGCTCACCTGGAAGAGCCGATCGGGCGTCGCCACGAAGAGCGTCCGCGGCGCGGCGCCGCCGTCGACGCCGTCCTGCGGCTTGATGCGCAGGCCGAGGCCCGTGATCCCGACCTCGTCGGCCGACGAGAACGACACGAACTCGCCCCGGCCCGCGCCCGCCTTCCCCTCGGACCACGCGGTCTTCGGGTCGCCGTCGGCGATCTCCGCGAAGCGCTTGCCGACCGCGCTCGAGGCCGCGGTCGGGCGCAGCAGCCGGAAGGCGGGCGCCGCCGCGTCGGCCTCGCGGCGCTCCGCGACAAGCTTGCCCGCGGCGCGGCGCTCCTCCGCCGGGAGGTTCTGGAAGCTCGCCCCCTTGAGGAGCGTCATCGTCCGGGGATCGACCTCGCTCGCGCCGACCAGCGCCGGCCGCCCGCAGATCGTCACGTCCTCGCGCAGCTGCCCGACGAGCACGCGGCTGCCGCTGCCGAGCGGCTCCACGACCACCGCGTCGCTCCGCCCCTCGCCGTGCTCCCCGGTCGCGACGCCGGTCCAGCCGCTCCAGAGCACGATCGGCTCCGTCCCCTTCCCGGCGAGCGGCGCGGCGACCAGCATCGCCCAGCTGCCGCCCGCCGCGCCCGGCGCGCTCGCGGGAGCCGGCTTTCCCGCGGCCGGCGCCTCGATCTTCGCGAGGTGCTTGCCGTCGGCCAGCGCGATCGGCACGACGCGCGCGCCGCCGAGCAGCGGCGCGACCTCGGGCGGCACGGCGAGGACCTTGCCGCCGTCGGGCGCGCACGTGACTTTCGTGGGACAGGCGCGGGCGGTGATGCCGCCGGGGTCGACGCGGACGGCGAGCGCTTGCTGGCCCGCCGCGTGCGGGAGCACCACGGGCGCGACCTGCGCGGCGGCGTTGCCGAGGAGGGTCGAAGAGGCTGCGATCACCCCGACGGCGGCGCCGACGCGAGGCCGCCGGGAACGAAACGGCGAACGGCTCATGCGCGCCATCCTAGTCGCCTCGGGCGGCCGAGCTCTCGAGAGTTGAGCGCCTCGAGCGGGGCGCCGCAGCGACCCTGACCGCGCTGCGGCGCGTCGTCCGGTCGGGCCCCCCGCGCTCCGCCGCGGGCCCGCGCGCCCTCGCTACTTCGGCGTCTCGGAGGCGGGGATCCAGAAGCCGCCCTCGTCCGGCGGCGTCATCCCGAGCGCCTTCGGGAGCACGTTCGTCCAGCCCGCGACCGTCTCGAGCAGGTAGATCTCCGCGCCGGCCTCGATCTCGCCGACCGGCTTCTCCTTCTCGTCGCGCCGCGCGCGCACCGGGATCGACCGCGTCGCCTTCACGATCGGCGGCGCCTTGTCGAGCGCGAGCTGCGCGCCGGCCACCGCTGTCGTCGGCGGGATGTACTGGTCCATCAGCTCGCCCTTCTTCAGCGCCTCCAGGTCCTTGAGGCGCCCCCAGGCGTCGATCGTGAGATCGCCCCGCGACATCAGGTGGACGAACCCGTTCTTGGCCTCGGTGCTCCAGAAGAGCTGGGCCGCCCCCTCCAGCATCTTCAGCGTGAAGATCACGTCGCCGTTCGGGCGATCGAACAGCTCGATCGTCGACGTCTTCATCAGGTAGCCGCGGGCGCTGCCGGGGACCTCCATCTTGGCGGGGACGCCGCGCTGCAGCGAGAAGGCGTCGCACGAGGCCGAGGCCCGCGCCGTCTGCCCCTCGGACCCGGAGATCGAGAGCTCCGCGCGCAGCGAGTCGCCCGTGGCCGCGACGAGCTTCACCTTCTGCGCGCTCGAGATCCAGATGTGCCCCTGGATGACCGGGATGTCGCGCGTCGTGTAGGCCGCGACGTCCGAGGGCGCGATGTAGCCGTCGATCCGCAGCGCCGGCCCGCTGTCCGACGTGCTCAGCCTCGCCCGGCCGGAAGGCGGGTCCGCCGGGATCGCGCTCAGCGTCATCGGGACCAGCGCGCCGGTGAAGTTCGCGATCGTCCGGCCGCCGCTCGGCGCGTCGTAGAGCCGGGCGCCCTTGCTCACCGGCGCCGTCCCCTTCAGCTTGCAGGCGGGCCCCGTCACCGCCGGCGCGGCCGCCCCCGCCGCCTGCACCGCCGCGCCCGTCGCCTGCGCGGCCGACACCGCCACCTGAGCGGGCTCTGCCCTCGCCTCGGAGACGGCCGGCGCGCCCGGGAGCCCGGCGCCGCAGAGCATCCCCCCAACAGCCAGAAGACCAAGTCCCAGAACGTCGCTTCTCATCCACTTCCTCCGACGTACACGGGCAGCCCCGCTCGCGGCGATCCCGGGCGCGGTCCCCTCCTGTCGCGTCTGCCTGAGCCGCCGGCCTCCAGCGCGGCGGCGACCTGCTGGAACGCGCCCGGGAGCGCCGAGCCGTCCCTGCCGTTGGTCGGATCATCCTAGCGGATCATTCAGGCCCCGCCCGTGAAAGGTCCTCCGCCGCAGCGCTTACGCCATTTCGGGTGTATGGAGCAAGGCGCCCGACGCGGCTCGCGCCGGGCAGCCCGGCGGGGCGGTGCCCGCCTCCCCGGAAGCGACCCCATGCACGGATTCGATCTCGCCTTCGCCTCCCCCCGCAAGCTCCCCCGCGCCCGCGATCTGCGCGGCAACGTCGCCGTGCTCGACATCGCCTTCGCCTCCGAGGCGGGGGGCAAGAGCTTCGAGACCGTCACGCTCCCCCTGATCCAGGAGCTCGGGCCGCGGCTCGCCGCCTGGGTCGACCACCACGACAGCGCCCACCACGCGCGCTTCGCGGGCGACCCCCGCTTCGTCCTGTCGACAAAGGCCGAGCACGGCGCCTGCCCCGAGATGATCACCCCCGAGGTCGTCGCCCGCGCCGGGCGCGTCGACACCCTCGTCTGCCACGTCGACTTCGACGGCCTCGCCAGCGGCGCCAAGTGGATGCGCGGCGGCGTCGAGCCCTACCCCGGCTGCGACGACGACGCCCGCGCCATCGACACCCGCATCGGCGTCCCGGGGCCGGTGGCCACCCGCATGGACCGCGCCCTCCGCGCCCGCCCCCGCGACCAGGCCCTCTTCGGCCTCATCGTCCGGCACCTCGCGTCCGGCCTCTCCGACCCGTCGCTCTGGGCCCCCATCGACGCGGCCGGCGCCGAGCTCGCCGTCATGGAAGCCGAGACCCGCCGGATCGCGCTCCGCTACGAGCGCGTCGAGCCAGGCCTGGTCCTCGTCGACGCCTCCCAGCGAGGCGGGCCCTACGACAAGACCCTGCTCCTCCTCATCGGGCAGGAGCGCGCGCCCATCTCCGTCGTCGTCGACAACGACAGCGTCACCTTCGCCGCCCGCTTCGACAGTGGGGTGAACTTCCTCGAGACCTTCAAGATCTCCGGAGGGATGCCGACCCGCATCTCCCTCCAGCGCTCCAAGCTCAAGGACGCGCTCGTGGCGCTCGGGGTCAAGCCCGCCGACGCGGGCCGGCTCGCCGCCGCCCCCTGACCTTCCCCGTCACCCCTCCCCCGATCCCTCGGCCTCACCGACATCGTTGACGCTGTGGGCCCCGGCTGCTAGGGGCATTTCAGATTTGCAATTTGCATTTCTGCAATGACCGCGTGACCTGAGGCATCACGCCTGCGCCGAGCACGAGGGGTATGGCAGCAAGAAACTTGTCTTCGACGTCGAGCAGCGGTGTCGACGAGCTCCTGTTCCGGAACGACGCTGTTTCGCTCTGTCTCCTGGTCAACCGACGGCACCGGACGCTCCGCATCATCGACTTCCGGGCGGGGCCGACGCCGTCGAAGCGGAACTTCGTCCTGTCGGCCGCCAAGCGCGAGGGGGTCGAGAAGATCTTCACCCTGGTCGAGCGCGACGAGGTGCCGACCTGGACCCGCCTGGGGTTCGTCCGGGAAGGCTCGATCCCCGGCTTCTACAAGCGCAGCGACGCGTGGATCCTCGGGGCGGTCGTGTCCCAGATGTCCCCGCAGCTCCGCGAGGAGAGCGACGACGACGAGGGCGCCGAGGGCGAGGACAGGGCGGGCTCGCCGGCGGTCCTGCTCGCGGAGCGCACGATCGCCCGCGCGAGGCGGCTGCTCCGGGAAGGCGAGGGGCGGCCGATGCCCGCGATCAAGATCGCGCCGGCGAGCGCCGCCGAGCTGCGGCGCGCGGTCGCGGCGGCGCAGCGGGCCGGGCGGGCGCTCACGGGCTTCGAGCCGTTCGGGCGAGACGCCGTGCGGACGGGCTACGCGCTGTCCGCGCGGGGCGGCTTCACCCTCCACGCGGCGTGGGAGATGCAGTCGTGCTTCGGGAACTCGTTCCTCGAGATCCTCACCTCGCCGCGCCACGAGTCGGAGCGGCTCGCCACGACGGCGGCCATCGGCGCCCTGTGCGAACGCCTCGTCGAGGAGAAGGCCGTCAGCACGTTCACCTTCGCCCCCGCCGACGACCAGGAGCTGTGCGCCGCCCTGCTCGCGAACGGCTTCCGCCGCTCGGCCGTGCTGGCGCGCCACCTCGTCGTCGGCCGCGCCCGCAAGGACGCGATCCTCTGGGCGAAGAAGCTCGTCGCGCCCGAGGCGTGAGCGCCGCCCGCGGCCGCGCCGCGCGGCTGCGGCGGGCTACGGCGCGAGCGTGACCTCGTAGTCCTCGATGACCGTGTTCGCCAGCATCTCGTCCGCCATCTTCTTCAGCCGCGCCTCGAGATCGGGCGCGCTGCCGAGGGAGGGGTCGAGCTCGATCTCGATGATCTTGCCCACGCGCACGCCCTTCACGCCCGGGAACCCGAGCGAGGTGAGGGCGCGCTTCACGGCGTCGCCCTGGGGATCGAGGACCTCTTTCTTCAGTCGGACGGTGACGACGGCTTTCACTGGCTTTGCTCCAAGCGCTCTCTGCGCGACGCTAGCACGGGCACGGGCGAGGCCGCGCCCACCTACACTCCCAGGTTGCGCGGGATGCGCACGGCCGGGTCCTCGAGGTCGGGGACGAACGCCGCGCCGGTGATCCGCTCGAACGCCTCGATGTAGCGGCGCGACGCCTCGATCCGGACCTCGTCGGGGATCGGCGGGATCGGCCCGTCGCCCTGGAAGCCGCGCGCGGCGAGCCAGCGGCGCACGTACTCCTTGTCGAAGGACTCCGGGTCCTGGCCGGCCGCGAAGCGCTCGTCGTAGGACGAGGCGAACCAGAAGCGGGACGAGTCGGGGGTGTGGATCTCGTCGATGACGACGATGTTCCCGCTCCGGTCCTTGCCGAACTCGTACTTGGTGTCGACGAGGATCAGCCCCTGGTCCGCGCAGAAGCGGGCGCCGTGCTCGAAGAGCGCGAGCGCCATCTCGGCGGCGGCGTCGAAGTCGCCCGGCGCGATCGTCCCGAGGGCGAGGATCTCTTCGCGCGAGGCGGAGAGATCGTGCCCGCCCTTCGGCGCCTTGGTGCTCGGCGTCAGGATGGGCCGCGGCAGGCGCTCGTTCTTGCGGAGGCCGTCGGGGAGCCGGTGGCCGCAGAAGACGCGCTCGCCGCGCGCGTAGTGCGTCCAGATGCTGGTCGAGGTCACGCCCGTCACGTAGGCGCGCACCACCATCTCGACCGGCAGCGGCGTGCACTCGATCGCCTCGAGGACGTTCGGGTCGGGCTGGGAGATCATGTGGTTCGGCGCGACGCCCCGCGTGCGCTCGAACCAGAACGAGGAGAGCCGGTTCAGCACCTGCCCCTTCAGCGGCAGCGTGCCGAGCACGCGGTCGAAGGCGCTGATGCGGTCGGTGACGACGAGCAGGCGCCGGCCGTCCGGCGTCGTGTAGCAGTCCCGCACCTTGCCCTCGTAGCGGGCGAAGGGGCCCGCGAGCGAGGTGCGCTCGAGCACCCGGCCGAGCGCGGTGCGCAGATCGTCCTCGGTGACCATGGGGCGCGGCTTACCCGGCCTCGCGGGCCGAGTCGACAGGTTTCCGAAGGCCCCGGCCGAGTTCCTTCCCCCGCGCCCCGGCCGGGACCCCCGTTGGTCTCCGGCCGGGGGGGTGGTAAAGGGGCCGCCCATGGCAAACCGAAAGAAGATCGCCCTCATCGGCGCCGGGAACATCGGCGGGGAGCTCGCGGCCCTCATCGCGCGCAAGGAGCTCGGGGACGTCGTGCTCTTCGACATCCCCCAGAAGACCGACTTCGCGAAAGGCAAGGCGCTCGACCTCGAGCAGAACGGCGCCGTGCTCGGCTACGACGCGTCCATCAAGGGGACCTCGGACTGGGCCGACTGCGCCGGGGCCGACGTCCTCATCATCACGGCCGGCATCCCGCGCAAGCCGGGCCAGAGCCGCGACGACCTCGTCGCGACGAACCTGCCGATCATCCGCAGCGTGGCGGACGGCGCGAAGCAGCACTGCCCGAACGCGCTGGTGATCGTCATCTCGAACCCGATCGACGCGATGGTCTACGAGTTCAAGCGCCGCACGGGCTTCCCGCGCGAGCGCGTGCTCGGCATGGCGGGCGTGCTCGACAGCGCGCGCTTCCAGCTGTTCCTGGCGCGCGAGGCGAACGTGTCCGTGAAGGACGTGCGCGCGATGGTCCTCGGCGGCCACGGCGACGACATGGTGCCCATCCCGTCGGCGTGCACGATCAACGGCGTGCGCGCAACCGAGTTCATCAGCAAGGAGAAGCTCGACGCGCTCATCGCGAGGACCCGCAAGGGCGGCGGCGAGATCGTGCAGCTCATGGGGACGAGCGCCTACTACGCGCCCGCGTCGAGCGCCGTCGTGATGGCCGAGAGCTACCTGCTCGACCAGAAGCGGCTGCTCCCCGCCGCGGCGTACCTCGACGGCGAATACGGCTACAAGGACATCTACATGGGCGTCCCGGTCGTCATCGGCGGCAAGGGCGTCGAGAAGATCGTCGAGCTGCCGCTGACCGCGGAAGAGAAAGAGATGCTCGCGAAGAGCGCGAAGAGCGTCCAGGGCATCACCGACGTGGTGAAGGCCGCGAGCTGACGCCGGTCCCGGGCGATCCCGGGCACACGAACGAGGAGAAACCGCGGAGAGCGCAGAGGGCGCGAAGGACATCGATGAGAGAAGAGCTCTCATCCCTTCCCTCTGTGTTCTCTATGCCTCTGTGGCTCCTCTCTCCTCCTCGCTCCGGCAGATCTTCTCCTCACGCCATCCGAGATCTCCGCGGCTCACTCCGCGGCGGGAGCCATCGAGAGCGCCTCGAGCCCGCGCGGTGAGGCGCCGGCGACGACGTCGGGCGCCGGGAGCTCCGCCGTCGCGTGGCAGCCGCGCTCGGCGATGTCGCTGATGCGCTGGCAGATCAGGTTCATCATCTGCCAGCCCTCGATCAGCGCGCCCCGGAGCGGGGCGATGTCCAGGCCGGGGAGGCTCTTCAGGAGCTCGACCCCGAGCCTGAAGTGCTCCGCGTCCACCTCGGCGTGCGTGGCGAAATAGTCCGAGTCGGGGAAGATCCGCTGGGCCGCGCTGAGGAGGATGTCGGCGCAGCGCTCGATGACGAAGTGGATGAGGACGGTCCGCTCCTCGGTGGACGCCGAGCCCATCCGCTCGATGAACCAGGACGACGCCGCGGCGATGCCCCGGTCCCAGGACGGCGAGGACGACGGGCCGTGCATCCGGGCGAGCCGCCGGTTGTGACCGACCTCCTCGGCCAGATGACGCTCGGCGATCTTGATCGCGGCGGGGTGCGACTCGAACACGACCCTGGCACACAGGACCTTCTGGAAGGCGTTCGACCAGATCTGGAGCGCGCCGAGCATCCGTCGCTTCACGTCATCGCCGAGCGCGCGCTCGGAGCCGATGAGCTGCATGAGGGGGCTGCCGGCGAACTCCCGCGCGTGGGCCTCGTTCTCCTCGACGAGGCGATCCAGAGGAGACTCCAATCGATCCGAGGGAGCGCCGCCCGGGGCGACCGCCGCGCACAGGCACGGCGTGTCCCAGCGGGCGTCCTCTCCCTCGAAGTGGATGGATATCGCGGAGAGCCCGTCCGGCGCCCCGCCCACGAGCCCCTGCAGCCCGCCGGGAGGCACCAGCACGACGTCTCCCGCCTGGACCCTCCGGACCGAGCCTCCGATGATCTCGCCCGAACCGTCGGTGACGACGATCATGCCTTTGCCGGGGAGCTGACGAGGCTTGATCGGCTGACCCCAGGCGAGGCGCACCCATCTCAGGGAGAGGCGGCACGCCTCGGGCAGGAAAGCCGAGAGCTCCTCGTGTTTCCGGATATCCCTGAAAAGCCCCAGCAGGGTGCGCTCATCCGCTTTGAGAGACTCGATCGCGGGGATGCTGGCTGTGTTGACTACGCGCATCGACACTGTCCTCCGGACGACTTCGTGGTGTGGTGACTCTGCACGGCTTGATCGCTCGTGTCCAGACGGTACACAGGTGCGAAGGTGAAAGTCGGAGGCCAAGAGAAGGAAGAGAGCCTGTAAATTCTTTTCAACCACGATTCCGCCTCTTCGCTGGAGTGCTCGCGTTCGGAGGTGGGTCCGCGTGCCGAAGGCGAACGCTTGGCCGAGCGCACCACGCTCGTGTCCCATCACGAGGCGCCCCAGGATCTGAATGGCCGGCGCCCTCTGTTTCGGGTCGCTCCAGTCGACGCCGAGCCCGCCCTTGATGCTGAGCGTCAGAAGCAGGAGGATGCCCACTTTACGGCAGATCTTCTCGGGCGGACGCCGGGAACGCGGGCGTGGTCACACCCAGGCAGTTGAGATTCGAGGTCGCTGCTGCGCGGCGGATGACGAACCGATTCCTCCTGACGACGACGTCGCGCGCGCTCTTCTTTATGATCCTCGCCGCGATGTGATCGATCGCATGCTCTACGGCTGTCCGCTGCCGGAGCACGTCACGCTCTGGCCGGTCTGCCGCAGCCGTCGGAGCCTGCGCTACAGATTTTCATCAGCGCTGGATAGCGCCCGACCTCGTCCCGAAGCGACTTGGGTGCAGCTGACTCGGAGGGGGCACGCCACACTCCTGGGGAGCGAGCTCCACCGTGTCACGCGGCTCTAACACTACTGTGTCACAGCCGGAGGGACTGGAGCCTGGGGCGCTCGGCGTGTCGATGGTGGCAGCTGGGTCACCGGGGCAGCCAGCGGGTCAGCACGCGGGCGATGGCGAGACGACAGGTGGCGAAGGAGTCGCTAACCCTCGGCCCAGCTCCGAGGCAGGTACGCCGCCTGAGAAAGACGAACAGTACTCTCACGCGGGTCAACCGCTTCATCAGCGACTGCTCCTGCCAAGCGACAGTCAATTTTCCCCCGTGCGTCCGTAAAGCTCCCCCCACCTCGTGAGGAGGGGGGCAGTTTTGCTCTCGCACCGGGATCATTTTTACTGAGCTCTACAGATCCCGGCGCGACAGCTCTACCGGCCGTGACCATCGTCCCATCCGTGCGCCTCCGGACGCGGACGAGCTCATCGTCCGGCGAGGCCGTCGAGCATTCCACCGGAGCACCCTGGATTATCAAAAGATCGACCTGATCGACGCTATAGGTGCGCCGGGCGCGACCGCTCGTCTAGGACGTTCCGTTCAAACCGTCGCGCAGAGGACGCCGTGCGTCCAGCGAGCGCGCTGGTCCCCGGGCCGCCGATGGATGGGTCCGCCGACAAGTGGGAAGTAAATGAAATTTAACTTGATTCGCAACGCGAGCACATTAGGGTGCATAAAAATTAACCGATCCGGAGTGACTGGTGAGTCGAGCGATACAGACGATCAGGCACAGGGTCTTCGAGATGCTGGAGGAGCGCGGGCAGAAGCAGCGCTGGCTCTTGTCCCAGCTCCGCGCACGCGGCTACGACGTCAGCGCGAGCTACCTCTCGCAGGTCAAATCCGGCACCAAGGAGCCCAGCAGACAGTTCATCGATGCCGTATGCAGCGTCCTCGGCAAGCCAAAGAACGAGCTTTTCTCCCAACCCAATAAGAGGGATAAGGACATGAAGGGAAAGAGGACCAGCGGAAGCCGAGCCAAGAACACCCCACCTGCAGCCAAGAACACCCCACCTGCAGAGGAGCCGACGCACGGCAAGGGCCCGATCAATGTCGCGATCGTGGGCGTGGGCAACTGCGCGTCGTCCCTGGTCCAGGGACGATATTTCTACGAGAATGCCGAAGAAGATCAGTTCGTCCCCGGCCTGATGCACGTCAACCTAGGCGGCTACCACGTCCGGGACATCAAGTTCGTCGCCGCCATCGACATCGACGCCAACAAGGTCGGGAAGGATCTCTCCGAAGCAATTTTCACCTACCCTAACAACACCGTGAAGTTCTCCGACGTCCCGCATCAAGGCGTGCGCGTCGCGCGCGGCATGACCCACGATGGGATCGGCAAGTACCTCTCGCAGATCATCAAGAAGTCCAGCGGGGGCACCGAGGATATCGTCAAGATCCTAAAGAGCACCAACACCCATGTTGTCGTGAATTACCTGCCGGTCGGCTCCGAGGAGGCGACCAAGTGGTATGTGGAGCAGCTCCTCGCGGCCGGGTGCGGCTTCGTCAACTGTATCCCGGTGTTCATCGCGCGCGACGAGCACGGCTACTGGCCCCGGCGCTTCGCGGACGCCGGGCTGCCGATCATCGGCGACGACATCAAGTCTCAGGTCGGCGCGACCATCGTTCACCGCGTCCTCACGCGCCTCTTCCGCGAGCGCGGGGTCAAGCTCGATCGGACGTACCAGCTCAATTTCGGCGGTAACACCGATTTCCTCAACATGCTCGAGCGCGAGCGCCTGGAGTCGAAGAAGATCTCGAAGACATCCGCGGTCACCTCGCAGCTCGGCTTCGATCTACCGCCCGACCAGGTCCACGTGGGGCCATCGGACTACGTGCCCTGGCTCACGGATCGCAAGTGGTGCTACATCCGGATGGAAGGCACCACGTTCGGTAACGTGCCCCTAAACGCAGAGCTGAAGCTCGAGGTGTGGGACAGCCCCAATTCCGCCGGGGTGGTCATCGACGCCATCCGCTGCTGCAAGCTGGCTCTGGACCGCGGCATCTCCGGGCTGCTCGAGGCACCATCGGCCTATTTCATGAAATCGCCCGCCAAGCAGTTCGCGGACGACGCGGCGCATGACATGGTCGAGGACTTCATCCGCGGATGATCCCTCCTCCGACGCTTCTCCCGCTCCGGCTTGGGCGCACGAGCAGAGGCTCCCGCTCCGCCCCGAACGGCGCTCATGGAACGGAGAACGCCAACAGGTTTGAGACAGGCCGGACGAGAATCCTATGAGTGGATCGCGCCGAGGGGCGCGTTCCGGCGCTGGGGCCCGAGCGGTCGAGGTCGGGGCGGCTGCGGCACGGCGGTGGGCGTGGCGCCCGGTTCGGGCCGACCGGGCTTGCGCTCCGCGAGAGCCTCGCTGCCGTGGAGGGCGAGCTGCTTGCGTCACGCCGCCAGGAGGGAGCTGTAGATGCCCTCGCGGCGCAGCAACGCCTCGATGTCCCCGCGCTGGGTGCACGCGGCCGCCTCGCGAACGATGCGCAGCTTCTCCGCCGCCGAGAACTTCCGCCACTTGGCCGGCTTCGGCACGCTCTCGACGGCGGCGCCACTCGGGCGGGGAGCAGCGCCCTGCGCCGCTGGGGCGGAGCTAGGATCGACGGATCGGAGATGCGAAGGCTTCGGCACGGGTCAGGTCCATTCTCCGCCCTCTCGCCACAGATTTCCAGGGTAGCTTGTCTCACCCGACGTTGGCACAGAGGGGAAACACCTGCGCCCGGTCAGCACCGGCCGGAGGAGTGAGGACCATAGGTCTCCAGCATCCACTCCCTCCATGCCGCTCGGCCAGCTGCGCGCCCTGCGCCCAACCGCTCCGCAGAAGCAGGGAGGAGACGAACCGGGGCGGCACGGTCCAGGCGCGAGCAGATAGGCAGCCACCCAGCACGCTGTGTACGCTCAGCACAGGAGGTCCCAGCGTGGCTACGACGAAGAGGATGACGGAGACGACCGGCGCCGCGAAGACCGCAAAGACCGCAAAGACCGCCGGCGCCGCGAAGACCGCGAAGAGCGCAAAGACCGCCGGCGCCGCGAAGACCGCAAAGACCGCCGGCGCCGCGAAGGCCGCGAACGACGTGCGCGGCGGCGGCGGCAACGGCGCCTTCGAGGCGCTGCGGAGCATCCTCCAGCGGCACGCGCGCGATCTCGTGGTCGTGCACGACACGCCCGACAACTACTACCTCGACACGCGCACGACGGCGCCGAACGGAAAGCCGCTCTTCTTCGGCGCGGCGCGGGCAGGACGGGCCTACACGAGCTTCTACCTCATGCCGGTCTACACGAACCCCGAGCTGCTCGGCGGGATCAGCCCGGAGCTCAAGAAGCGCATGCAGGGCAAATCGTGCTTCAACTTCAAGACGAGAGAGCCCGCGCTCCTCGACGAGCTCGAGGCGCTCACCGGGCGCTGCTTCGCGCAGTGGAGATCCGCGGGCCGCATCGGGTGATCAGGCGCAGGCGCGCCGCCCCGAGGAGCCGCCCCCGCGAAAGAGCGCGGACGCAGCGGCGCAAGGGGCGCCGGCTCAGCGGCCTTTCGACGCGCGCCCGTTCACCGCCCGCTCACGAGGAGAGGCTCCCCCTCGGCCCCGAGCAGCGACAAAGGGAACACCTGCGCCCCGGCCAGCACGTCGGCGCAGAACCACTCCGCGTCGGGGCCGCGCAGCGGCAAGGCCCGGAGCTCCTTCAACGTGACCCACCGCGCCTCGAGCGAGTGCTCGTCCGGCTGGCTCTTCGGCGGCGTGCCGTCCGCAGGGCGCGCGAGGAAGATGACCCGGAAGCGCGACTCGTAGCGGCTCGGGCTGTGCTCGACGCGCAGGATGCCCTCCAGCTCCACCGGGACGCCCGTCTCCTCCAGCGCCTCGCGCCGCGCCGCCTCGGCGAACGTCTCCCCGGGCTCGACGCGGCCCGCCGGCAGATACCAGAGCTGGCCGTGCTTGCGCTCGTGCACCAGGAGGAAGCGCTGCTGGAGCCTCACCAGCACCACGGCGAAGCACCAGGTCGGAATGGCCGTGCGGGACATGTTCGCTCCGATCGACAGCTTATCCGGAAGCGCCGCTCAAAATAAGAGGAACGCGCGGCGGCGCAGGACGGCGCGGAGACGGGCCGCTGCCCCGCGGAGGCGCTCGCCCTCGACGCAGATGTTGCGCGAGGCGAGGTTCTAGGCGCCGCCGTCGCGCTCGAGACGACGGCGGCCGTGAAATCGAAGCACGGGCGGACGGCACCGCGTTTGCTCCTACCGCCTGTAACGGAGAGATCGGCGCACGGCTCGACGCCGTGCGCGGAGCGCCGCGTCGGCAAGCGCATCGCGGGAGCCGCCATGTCGACGCGGCGCCGGCCCGCGTCGCCGCCGGTCGCCCTCGCGGACGCCCCGGCGCCTCTCTGCGCTCTCCCCGAATGCCGAGCTCACCGGATGAGGAGGAATCCATGCTCAAGCGCCCGTGTTTCAGGTGGATGTCGCTGGCGTGCGGGGCCGTCGCGGCCTGCAGCTCCGGAGGCGGCGAGCGCCGCGGCGAAGCGCCGAGCCCGCCGAGCGAGGCGACGTTCTCCCCGGTCGAGAGGCCGCCGAGGCTCGCGCTGCGCCTCGACCGCGTCGTGTACGATGCGGGCGACGCGCTGTCGGCGACGCTCGACCCGGGGGGCGTCGACCTCGGCCCCGGGCCGCTGACGATCGCCCTCGCCTCACCGGAGACGGGCGACGTGGAGCTCCTCGAGCTCGTCGCCGCGCGCGCCGGCTTCGCCTCGACGGCCCCCCTGCGCGTCCAGGCCGACGGGGGCGGCGCGCTCAACGACGGCGTGCTCAGCGCGCAACCCGGAAAGTTGTTCTATGCGCAGTACTTCGTCGACAGGACGCGGGCGCCGCAGGGCGCGCTCGAGGAGGACGTGGTCTTCGACTTCGCCTTGCTCGCGGACCCCGCGGCGGCAGCGCCGACCGTCGACGCCGGCGTCGCGATGAGCGACGACGAGGGCCGCGCAGGCGCGAAGCCGAACGGCACCCTGCTCCCCAGGGGAGGGCTGCCCGTGCAGATCGCCACGCGGGAGCTCATCCTCTACCCAGCCGACGGCGACGAGCTCGAGGCGTTCCTGAGAGACACCGGCGGGAGCGTCAAGGCGACGCTCGAGAGCGACGAGGAGGGGGGCCGCGACGCGGTGCTCGTCGAGGTCGACCCGAGCGGCGAGCGGGCCTCGGACGCGACCGCGCTGCGGGCGCTGCTCGGGGAGGACGATCCGCTGTACGCCAGCGACGCCGGCGCGCTGCAGATCGCCTCGCTCGCCATGAAGCTGCAGCTCGACGGCTACCTCGTCGGGGTGAACCCGCGCTTGCAGCTGCAGGGAGCGCCCGTCATCTCGGCGACGGAGGAGGGGCACCTCACGCACTCGATGAAGATGACGCCGGCGCGAGGCAGCCCGCTCCCGTGCGTGCCGGGGGACGCGAGCCGGCCTTGCGTGGAGAACGTGCCGGCGGTGTGGGCGTTCAACGCGCTGTGGGAGATTGACGAGGAGCGGATCAACGTCGCCGTCCTCGACACGGGGTTCGCGCCGACGGACGATCTCCGATGGCCGGACCGCGGCGCTCTCGTCGCGTGCGACATGACCGCGGGCTGGTTCGGCGGCGAGCGCTGCGGGCCCGGGGCCGCGTGGGGGCCTCCGACCGTCGGCAACAGCTTCTTCGGCAAGCGATCGTGGCACGGGACCGGCGTGGTCGCGGCGATCGGCGCGAAGGTGAACAACGGCATCGGCGCGGCGGGCGTGGCGGGCCAGGTCGCCGTCCCGATGCTCTACAAATACGACGCGGCCGCGTATGCGTTCGAGATCGGGCGCGGCGTCCGGCTCGCCGTGTCCCAGGGGGCCTCGGTCGTGAACATCAGCGGCGGGTATCCGTGCCGGATCCTCACGAACCTCGGCCCCGACGTCGACATCTGCGCGCCGGAAGGCCGCCTCGGGATCTGCGGCGTCGTCACGGCGGGAGCGCACGCCGCCGCGGCGGCCACGTGCGCGGCGGCCAGCGCGATCCCGATCGTCGGCGCGATCGCGTGCGCCGCCGCGGTGGGCTCGGCCGCCGTCGCCACCGCGGCCTGCGTCGCGACGCTCTCGTTCGGCGACCTGAAGGGCCCGATCAGCGCCGGCGTCCGCAGCGCGGCCGCCGCGGGCGTGCCCGTCGTGACGATCGCCGGCAACGCGCTGTCGCGCGGCTCGCTCCCCGCGGTGGTGCGCGACCTCGTCGACCTGCGCGACCCGAGGACGGAGCGCTGGGGCATCGTCCCCGCCATGATCCCGGAGACGATCGTGGCGGGCGCCGTCGGTGCGGGGCTCGACAACGCGGAGTTCTACGGAGACCGCGTCGACATCTGGGCCCCCATCCGCACGGCGTACCTCGCGCCCGAGGGCGTCGACGACATCGACGCTCCGCGGGTGCGCCGCGAGCTCGGCGGCACGAGCGCCGCCGCCCCGTTCATCGCCGGCGTCATCGCCAACATGCAGGCGGCGAATCGCCGCCTGAACCCGCGATCCGAGGGCCTCAGCGCGGCGGAGCGCGCCCGGATCGTCGCGCGCATCAAGGAGATCTTGCTGTCGCCGGACAACACGTTCAGCAACGCCGAGCTCGCGGCGCTCGGCTATGCCGACCAGCCCGATCGGCGCCGCAAGCTGGTGAACCCGCTCGCCGCGGTCATGGCCGCGGCCGACGTGCCGGACGTGGCCGCCATGGGGTTCTCCGATGCGTCGCTGAACTTCAGCGAGCTCCTCGCGCGGAACGACACCGCCGAGACGGCGACGCCGCTGCCCTTCGGGCGATCGGTCAGCGGGACCATCCTGACCTTGCCGGCCGACCTACCGATGACCGCGACCCCCGACGTCGACTTTTACCGGCTGCAGCTGCCGGCCTTCCCGGCCGTGCCGCAGGAGGTCACGGTGACGCTGGAGATGCCCGACGCGACCACCTACGGTCATGTGACGATCGCCGAGGGCCGGCTGATGGCGGTCAGCGCCTCGCCGACGCAGCGCACGTACCGCCTCGTCGCCGAGGCGGGAGAGCGCGTCGAGTTCGCCGTGCGGGCGGCGATGGGCGAAGACAACGTCTACAAGGTCACCGCCTCCGCGCCGGTCCCGGCGCGGCCCATCGGGCGCATCACCCAGCCGGCGAGCGCGGTGGAGGTCTGCGCGAACGAGGAGATGACCTTGACGGCCGAGGTCCAGTTTCCGGGGTTCGGCTCGGTGGTCGTGCCGGACGCGCGGATCCGGTGGCGCGCGAACGGCGCGAGCCACGGGACGGGCAGATCTCTCACGACGTCGTTCGCGGAGGGGGCCTCTCGCGTGGAGCTCCTCGCTTACGACGACCCGGCGCCGCTCGACAGCGTGCTCATCTCCGCGAGGACCTGCACGGACGACCCGCCCGCCGCGAGCATCGTGACGCCCGCCGGAGATCTGGAGCTCGAATCGTGGGACGGCTACGACAACGAGCGATCCAGGTGGTTCAAGGACGTGACGCTGGTCGGCTCGGCGATGGACCTCGAGGACGGCCCGCTGAGCGGCGAGAGCCTGGTCTGGACCACGGACCGGACGAGCGACCAGCCGGCGGATCTCGGGACGGGGAGCAGCGTGGTCGCGCGGCTGTACTCGGGGGAATGCTTCGGCGACACGCACAGGATCACGCTGCAGGCGATCGACTCCGGGGGAAACCGATCGGCGCCGGCGACGCGCACCGTGACGATCTGGCAGGTGTGCTGATACGGCAGCCCGAAGAGCCCCGCGCGCTCTTCCGAGGTGAAACGGGTAGTCTCGCAAATCTTCGTATGATATTTGCCATGTTGGAGATACTTCGTTGGCACACGTGGGAAGGGAGTCGTCCGCGGCCGATGGCGGAATGCGCCTCATATCGGCATCTCATGTGGGAGCCCCTCGCCCAGCATCGCCGAGCTGCTTCGGCTCGGCGGGGTTGGCCTGGAGAGGTGCCGTCACACGCTGTCTCGGAGCTTTGCCGCGGCAGCTCGCGTCGCGGCCGCGGCGCTTCACATTGCGCGCGCGGCGTCGACGTCGCGACTTATTGATGCATCTCGGAGAGCGGTGTCATGACCCTGAACAGCATGCTGGCTTTTGCGCGGTGTACCGGCGGATGCGTCATTGCGGTGCTCGGGCTCGGGTGTGCCCAGATCTTCGGCTTCGACAAGAGCTACGAGCTCGGGATCGATGGCCTCGGAGGCGCGGGCGCTGGAGGTGAAGACCGGTTCGGCCTGGTTCATCGTCACGGCCAGCGGCGATCGCGCTTCAGGTGCTCGCGCAGCGCGCCTAGCGCGGCCTCGTCCATCGCGTCCAGCGACGCCTCGCGCTCCGGGGAGAGCGCGATGCCGAGCAGCTCGCACAGGTCCCGCACGGCGGCGCGCAGGCCCTGCCTGCGCCCCTCGTCCCGCACCGCGTCGAGGCCGTCGTACCCCTTGCGCTGCAGCAGGTTGCGCAGGGTCGCCTCGTGCGCGGCGCTCCGGTCATAGAGCGCCTCGACCGGAACCGCATTCCGGAGCACCCCGGGCGCCTCGAGCGTCTCGCCGGCGACCGCGACGCGCGCCGGCTGCCGCACCTGCGGCCAGACGCGCGCCGCCGCGCGCGCGGCGGGCGCCAGCGGAGGCGTCGCGCGGGCCGAGAGCGGCGCTGGCGCCGCAGGCGTCGCGTCGCGCTCGGGTGCGTCGGGCGCTGCTTCATGCACCTCGACCCGCCGCGTCCCGTGCAGCCGCACCACCCAGACCCAGCGCGTCCCTGCCGCCAGCAGCTCCTCGATCTTGCGCTGCAGCTCCGCCTCGTCCTGGCCCGTGTCCGCGTACTCGACCGCGAGCGGCGGCGCCGCCGTCGCCCACCCGGGCTCGTCGGGGATGTTCCCCACCACGAGGTCGGGCGCCCGCAGCATGTCCGGCCTCGGCGAGATGCCGATGTCCACGCCGGCGGCCTCGACCGCGGGATCCGTGTCCAGCACCTCGCCGCCCACCAGGTTGCTCCGACCGCCGCGCCGCCCGGTCGGCAGGCACTCGACGAGGCGTCCCTCGGACAGCTCGTACGGATCGCCAGGGCGGAGCTGGTCGGCGGTCACGGGGGAACGAGGCGGCGCGCTCATGGGATGTTTCATACCTCCTTGTTCCGGGGAGGCGCCGGCGCTGAGGTCGGTTTTTCGATCCGGCGGGAGCGCCTCCGGCGCGGAGCAGCGCCGACGAGCCCTGGAGAGGGCTACTGAGGAACCTTCACGGCCGCCAGGGCACGCAGCGTCTTTGCCAGGGCGGAGAGCGGGATCCCGGAGAGCGAGACCTCGCCGCGGGCGACCTGGACCTTGACGTCCGGGGCCCCGATGTCGCGGAGCGCGCTACGGAGGGCGGCGGTGGCGGGCGGCTCGCCGGCCCCGCCGGAAGGGCGCGGTTTGCCGCGCAGCGCGCGCGTGGCTGCGCGGATCTCCTCGACCGAGGCTTCGTCACCCGGAAGCCTCTCGGCCGGCGCGGCAGGCAGCTCCGGACGAGCCGAGCGCTCACATGCCCCCGTCGCAAAGGATGCGCGCTCCTCGCGCCAGCGCTGCCATTACGTTCTATCTCTTCCTATCGTGCGCAAATCGCGATCTGGGCGCTCACGATCATCGCCTGTCGCAAAGGATGCGCGCTCCTCGCGCCGACAGAACCGTTACGTCTTACCTCTTCCCGCCATGCGCAAATCGGCACCTAATTTTGCGCATTTTTGAGCACGCTCGCCGTGATTTCTCCTGGCCGACAACGCCGCCACAAATTAGACACCTCCTGCGTCATGACCGAGCCCGAAGTTCCTCCGCGAGAGGGGGTCACCGCCTGGCACCCCATGCTGGTCGCCCTCCTCGAATTTTACTTGCCCAGCGGCTGGCGGTTGTATCCCGAGCTCCTGCTGAATCGCATGCCCCTCCGGGTGGACATCGTTGTCCTGCGTCTGGCCGATCAACCGGCTGGAGACGCGCGCAAGCTCCACAGCATCTTCGGTCACCTGCGGCAGCACACGCTCATCGAGCACAAAGGCCCCACCGACGATCTGGAGCCCGAGGACGTGCTGACCTTGCTCGCCTACGGCGCCCTGTACATGCGGCACCACAAGCTGCTCGACCCGGACGAGCTGTGCCTCATGGTCATCGCCGACCGCATTCCCGCGGGTTTCGCCAGGCAGGTCGAGCGCCACCGCGGGAGCTTCGCGCCGGTGGGCGGGGGTCTCTGGCGGGGCGAGCTCAACGGCCTCTTGCTCCACGGCGTGGAGGCACGCGAGGCCTGCCGGCAAAGCCCCACGGAGCATCTGCTCTACATGTTTTCCCGGGCGTACCTGAAGGGAGCGGGGCAGATCCTGCCGCTGGATCCGGAGGAAGCTCGGGTGTACAATACGCTGTACCAGCAAGTCGAACAGTTCCGGAGGCAGCGAGGCACCATGGCCATGAAGGACTACGAGCTGGCTCGCCATAGCTACGAAGAGGTGCTGGAGCAGATGCTCGCGCAGCTGCCGCCAGAGAGGCTCCTGGCGAAGCTGACGCCCGAGCAGCGCCTCGAGGGGCTCACGCCCGAGCAGCGCTTCGAGGGGCTCACGCCCGAGCAGCGCTTCGAGGGGCTCACGCCCGAGCAGCGCTTCGAGGGGCTCACGCCCGAGGAGATCCTGCGGGCGATTCCGCCCGAGGTGCGGGAGTTGATCGCGAAGAAGCTGAGCCGCGGAGAGCCGCAGGAGTAGGCGCCTGCCCCGCTCAAAAGAGCGACGCTCTCTTCCAGAGAGCATGCGCACGACCCGGACATGCGCGCGACCTGCGGCGCGTGATCCGGAGCCCGCCGGCTCGCCAGTCGACAGATCGGCGCCCCTCATGCGGCGTCAGTCGGTGCCATACCGTTCGCGTGGGGCTCCGGTAACGGCCATCGGGGGTGAAGGCCGCCCAGCCCTCGGGGCAGGCAGGAGGATGGCGAGGCGGCGGCCGGTAGCCACGTGCCAGGTCGCCGCTCTCGGGGCCAACGTTGGCCCGTCGAGCGGCAACGCCGTGACTTTGCCCCCGGTTCCAGCCGGCTGCCGGACAGGCTACGGTGAGCTCACCTCGAACGGGAGAGCCGCGCCGTGAACGACGTCGATTTCGCCTTCGCCTGGGAGGGCGCCTCGGAGGGAGCTGGCCCCTGGCGACACCTGCAGGTCGTCGAGCTCCGCGGCAGCGAGGCGATCTCGAGCCTGCACCGCTACGAGCTCACGCTCGTCGCCCACGAACCGGCCCCGGTCGTGGACCCCGAGGAGCTCGTCGGGGCCCGGGCGACCCTGCGCCTCGCCACGCACGCCGAGCCGGCCTACCGCGTGGTGCACGGCATCATCACCGAGGCGGAAGAGCTCGCGCCCATCTACGACGGCATGCTCTACCGCGTGGTGCTCTCGCCGCCGCTCGCGCGCTCGATGCACCGCACCCGCTGCCGGATCTTCCTCGAAAAGACCACGCGCCAGATCATCGACGCCGTGCTCCAGGGCGACCCGTCGCTGCACCGCGACGACGGCGCCTCGGTCGAGCCCGACGGGGGCGACGCGCTCACGTTCCAGGCGGCGAGGGAGCTCTACGCCTGGCGGGTGACCGACCCCTCCCGCATCGACGACGTGGCCGCGCGGCCCTACTGCGTCCAGTACAACGAGAGCGACCTCGCGTTCGTGTCGCGCCTCCTGGAGGAAGAGGGCATCAGCTACCACTTCGAGCACGGCGACAAGATGTGCCTCCTCGTCCTCGCCGACGCCGACGGCGGCAGGGCGCGCCTCGCCCCGTTCGCCCCGCTCGGCCCGGGGGTGCTCGGCCGCGAGATCGCGACGATGAAGCTCGGGGCGCGCCTCCGGCCCAAGAAGGTGTCGCTGGTCGACTACAACTGGAAGAAGCCCGCGCTCGATATGGCCGTCACCACGACGGGCCAAGAGGACGGCGAGGCCCTCGTCGACCACGAGTACCCGGGGCGCTACCCGGACACGCCCGATCAGGGGCGGCCGCTCGCCCAGGCGAAGCTCGATCGGCTGACCGTGGAGGCGAGCTACGCCGTCGCCGAGGGCACCGCGCGGGTGCTCGGCGCAGGCAGCGTGTTCGCGCTGGACCACCCGGCGGCGCGGTACGACGGGGAGTACCTGGTGACCCGCGTCGAGTCGCGCGGCGAGCAGCAAGGCACGCTGCCGCCGGAGCTCTCGGGGCGCTTCGCGCTGCAGGGCGTGCCGTTCACGGCGCGGTTCGAGTGCGCGCGGCGCGGCAAGAACGGGAGCGTCGCCGAGTCGCGCTTCCGGCCGGCGCGCGTCACGCCGAAGCCGCGCGTGCAGGGGACGCAGACGGCGTTCGTCACCGCGGAGCCGAGCGCGAAGGGCGCGGAGATCCACGTGGGCGGCCCGCCCGGCGCGGAGATCGGCTGCGTGCGGGTCAAGTTCCACTGGGACCAGGACGCCGAGCGGCTCGCGAAGGAGCCGTCCTCGTGCTGGGTGCGCGTGAACCAGGTGTTCGCCGGCGTGGGCGAGGGCGCGGTGTTCCACCCGCGCGTCGGCGTGGAGGTGATCGTCGACTTCGAGGAGGGCGACCCGGACCGGCCGATCGTCGTGGGCCGCGTCTACAACGGCCAGAACCGCCCGCCGGGCGGCGCGCCGACGGAGAGCACCTTCAAGACGATGACGAGCCCCGGCGGCGGCACCCACAACGAGCTTCGCTTCGACGACACCGCCGGCAGCCAGCAGATCCTGCTGCACACGCCGATGAACTGGAACAGCGAGGTCGGCAACGACCGGAGCGAGCAGGTGGCGGCGAACAGCGGCTCTTCCGTGGGCAGCAACCGCAACGAGTCGACCGGCGCGAACCGCAGCACCATGGTCGGCGGGAACAACTCGGAGATCATCGGCGCGAACGAGTCGACCACCGTCGGCGCGAACCAGAACGTGACCATCGGCGCGAACCAGACGATCTCCGTCGCGGCGAACCAGACCCTCACCGTGACCGGCAACCAGAGCGCGAGCATCACGGGGAACCAGGAAGAGATGGTCACCGGCAACCGCTCCGGCGACGTCACCGGCAACGACGCGCTCACGGTCACCGGGACCCGGAGCGTGACCGTGACCGGGGCGCAGACGACGTCGTACCTGGCCACCCACGAGGTGAGCGTCGCCGCGAGCCAGAAGATCAACATCGGCGGCGAGCAGACCGTCGCCGCGACCGGGCCTCAGGGGCTGAGGTCCTCGGCGAGCCAGAAGATCGAGGCGCCGTCGCAGGAGATCAAGGCCGACGGGGTGCAGGCGCTCACGTCGACGACCCTCGCCGTGAACGCGTCGAGCACGATGAAGGTCGACACGTCGCTCTTCGACGTGAACGGCTCGACGCTGGAGCTGAAGGGCGGCCAGATCCTGATCAAGGGCGGCCAGGTGGTCATCGAGGACGGCGAGATCGCCATCAAGGGCGGCAAGGTCACCGTGAACGGCTCGCCGATCGAGATGGACGGCGGCGGGATGGTCCAGGTGACGGCGGGGCTCATCAAGCTGAACTGACGGGACTGACGGGACTGACGAGACCGACGGCCGCGATGCGCTTCTCGAACGACACGCCGCTCCCCGCGGCGATGCTCCCGAACGCGGAGCAGGACGACCGGGTGACGGCGATCTTCCTGGCCGCGATCACGTACCGGATCGCCGGCGGCCGGCTCGCCCTCGCGGCCGCCCAGCGGCCGCTCCTGCTCGACCCGGAGCTCCCGTACCCGCGCGACGGGATGCTCCAGAAGAGCGTATCGTCGGTGTGCGCGACGGGGTTCGTCTACCCGAAGGAGGGGCGCGCGCGCGAGGCCACGGCGGTGCTCCGGGTGGGCGACCGCGACGCGGCGATCGTGGCGTACGGGCAGCGCGTCTGGCAGCGCTCGCTCGGCGGAGGGCTCGTGCCGAGCGCGCCGCTCGCGTTCGAGCGGGTCGAGATGAGCTGGCGGAACGCCTACGGCGGCGTCGTGCAGGAGGCGGCGCGGGTGGTGTCGCTCGACGACGACGACGGCGGCGGCGAGGCGTTCGTCCCGGAGCACGAGAGCGGGTATCCGCACAACTTCGAGGGCAAGGGGTTCATCACCGACGCGGCGCGCGCGCAGGACCAGCCGCTGCCGCAGCTGGAGCACCCGGAGCAGCTCATCCGGCGCTGGAACGACCGCCCCGAGCCGGTCTGCTTCGCCCCCTACCCGCTCTGGGGCGGCCTGCGCGCGGCGCACGTGTGGCACGACCGGCAGTTCGACCAGAGCGGCGCGAGCAAGCTGGCGAGCCGAGCGGCGCCGCGGACGACGTTCGACGCGATCGCGCCCGGCACGCGGATCGCGCTCGGCGGGATGCGGCCCGGCGGGGAGGCGCTGGTGTTCGAGGCGCCGGCGCCGCCCGTCGCGGTGACGGTGGCCGTGGGCGGCGCGTCCGAGCGGCTCGTGCCGGCGCTCGACGCGGTCGACATCGACGCCGAGGCCGCCGAGGTGCGGCTGCTCTGGCGGGCGAGCGTGAGCTACGGCCTTGTGCAGCTGGAGCACCGGCGGGCGCGGCTCGAGGCGACCGAGGCCTTCCCGCGCGGGTGAGGCAGGAGAGGGGCGGACGTGGCACACAACTTCCACGACATCAATGGCTGGCTGATCGTGGGCCTGGAGATGCACCAGGGGTTCCACATCTTCCCGCCGGCGCCGATGAAGTTCTTGAAGCTCGTGCTCTTGCACCCCTTCACGCTGGGGGACAGGCAGCAGCCGACGGTGCTGTTCAACGGCGTGCCCTCGGTGACGCACCAGCACGAGCCCAAGTTCCTCTGGCCGCACCTCGGGATCATCCCGGATCCGCTGGACGCGCTGACGCCGCTCCACATCCTGTTCGGCTCGCACAAGTGCTGGCTGCCGCGCGGCGCGGTGGAGATCTGCGGGGAGAAGGCGACCTGCTGCGTGATCGGCGGGCCGGTGTCGCTCAACGCGGACTGCTGGGACATCGGCCGGTGGCCGACCTCGCTGGTGCTCAACCCGGGGACGGTGCAGACGACGCCGACCTTCGGGGACTTCGCGATGGGGGCGGTGACGCTGGCGATCGACCTGGTGCTCGACCTGCTGTTCGAGGGGGCGGCCAAGATCGCGGGCGGGCTGCTGCTGAAATTCGGCGGCAAGGTGCTGAAGCCGCTGTTCAAGAAGGGGAAGGACCTCGTCGGCAAGGGGCTGCGGGCGGCGACAAAGCAGATGGGGAAGGCGGGGAAGGCCCTCGGGAAGGGGGCGCGCGCGCTCAAGGGCAAGGCGGCGTCGGCCTTGAAAAACCTGAAGTGCCGCGTCACCGGTCACCCGGTCGATACGACGTCTGGCCGGGTGATCGACGCCAAGCTGGACATCAAGCTTCCCGGCGCGATTCCGCTCGCGTGGGAGCGCCGTTACGCGTCCGACAGGGCGCTCGAGCGGACCTCCCTCGGGCGCGGGGGTTGGACGCACAGCTTCGAGCAGTGGATCGAGCGGACCGAAGACGGCCTCGTCCTCCGCGACGAGGAGGGCCGCGACGTCTATTTTCGGCTGCAGGCGCCCGGATCGAGCGCGTTCCACCGGCCGGACCGGCTCACGCTCACCGCGCTCGAGGACGGCGGGTTCACCGTGTACAGCCACGAGACCCGGCTGACGCGCCGCTTCGCACCGGCGGAATCAGGAGAGAAGGCGCTCCTTCGCTCGATCAGCGACGCCCATGGCAACACCATCGCGCTCGAGTACACGGGGAGCCGGCTCCAGCGGATCGTCGACACCGCGGGCCGAGAGATCCGGGTCAAGCTAACCCACGGCGCCCGCATCGCGCGCCTGGAGGTGTGGGCAGGCGGTCGCCTCGAGCAGTGGGTCGATTATGCCTATTCCAAGATGGGTGAGCTCGCGAGCGCCACCGACGCGATCGGCCACGCGGAGCGCTACGAGTACGATGAAGACCACCGGATGGTCAAGACCACGCTGAAGAACGGCGTGAGCTTCTATTACGCTTACGATGAAGAGACCGGCCGATGCACGAGGACCTGGGGGGACGGCGGGCTGCACACGGTCGCCATCGAGGCCGATCTGGAGAGGCGGATCACCCGCCTCAGCGGTAATGACGAGCCTCGGCTGCTCTACTGGAACGAAGACGGGCTCGTCGTCCGGGAGGAGACGCCCGACGGGCTACTCCTCCGCGCGTGGGAGTATGACGAGGATCAGTACATCGCCGCCGAGATCAACGGGGCTGGAGAGGCGACGCGGTTCGAGTACGACGCGCAGGGCAACAAGACCCGACAGATCGACCCTGCGGGGAACGTCACGCAATGGCAGTACCAGGACGACCTGCCCGTACTGCACGTCGGGCCCGACGGGCTCGCGACACGATACCGGTACGACAGGAAGGGATCGCTCGTCGAGATCACCTACCCGTCCGAGCTCCGGTACGCGCTGGCTTACGACGGCCGTGGCCACCTGCGCGCCATCGCGCAAGGGCAGCGCAACCTGGTTGAGTATGCTTACGATATCCGCCACGACCTCGTCGAGGAGATCAACGCCTATGGCGGGAAGACGCGCTACGAGCCCGACGCGCTCGGTCGCCCGACGCGCAGCGTGGATCCGCTGGGCCGGAGCACCCGGGTCCAGTACGATCGGCTCGGACAGCCGGTCATGGTCATGCGACCCGATGGCACGGCGCGGCACGCGGCTTACGATCCGCTGGGCAACCTGAGCAGGAGCACGGACGCGCTCGGGCGCGTCGTGGAGATGGAGCACGCCGGCACCGGCGTGCTCACCAAGATCACGCAACCCGACGGGAGCACGTGGAGGTTCGCCTACAGCGCAGGCGAGTCGCTGCGCAGGATCGTGAATCCGAAGGGGGAGATCTACGATCTCGCTTATGACGAGGCAGGCCGCCTGACGCGCGAGGCGGCGTTCGACGGGCGCGCGCTCTCCTACCGCTACTCGGCGGCCGGACGCCTGGAGCGGGTGAGCTATCCGGACGGCAGCTTCCGCGCTTTCTCGTACGATGCGCTCGGCGGCCTCGTCGTCGAGCAATCCACGGACGGTCCTGTCACGTACCAGCGCGACCGGTTGGGGCGCCTGCTGGGCGCGGTGCTGGAGCAAGACGGGCAGACCGTGGTGACGCGCCTGGAGCGCGATCGCCTCGGGCGCGTGGTCGCCGAGACGCAGGGGGAGCGCCGGATCGGGTATCACCTCGACGCCTCTGGCAGGCGCGTCGCGCGCATCATGCCGACGGGAGAGGCGACACGGTATGCGTACGACGCGCTCGGGCGGCTGTCCGCCGTCGAGCACGCCGGGCGCAGGATCGCCTTCGAGCGCGATGCAGTTGGGCGCGAGATCGCGCGAGGTGAGCTGGGGGGTCGCTTCTCGCTCCGAAGCGAATACGACGCGATGGACCGGATCGTCGAGCAACGGCTCGATCTGCGCTCACCCGGCGCCGAGGCGGCCACGATGGCGATGCGGCGGCTCTGGCAATATGACGCGCTCGGGCGGGTGCAGCTGGTCAATGACGCTCGGTGGGGAGCCACCGCGTATCGCCACGGATCCATCGACGAGCTGATCGAGGCGCGCAGCGCGCGAGGCCGCGAGGTCTTCACCTACGATGCGGTCGGCGCCGTCCAGAAGGTCTTGCGGGCGCTGGAGGCCGGCGAGGCCGATGAGGCGGAGCCGCCCTGGGAGATCGCTCGCGGCGACACGGTGCAACGCACCGATCGCGCCGAATACGCCTACGACGGGCGGTCTCGCAGGATCGCACGGACCGAGACCGCCGGCGAGGCTCAGGACGAGCGCGCGCGGACGGAGTACCGCTGGGACTGCCGCGATCGGCTGCGCGAGATCAGGTTGCCTTCGGGAAAGAGCATCTCGTTCACCTACGATGCCTTCGGACGGCGGGTGCGCAAGGAGGTCCGCGCCGACGACCCCCGTGAGAGCCATGTGGTCGAGTTCCTGTGGGACGGTGACGCGCTGGCCGCGGATATCCGCAGCGAGGGCGGCTACCGCTGCTTCGTCCACGAGCCCGACTCGCTCGTGCCGCTCCTGCAAGCCGAGCAGGGCGAGGTCTTCGTCTACGTGACCGACCACGTGGGCACGCCGAGGGAGCTCATCGATGCGGAGGGCAGGGTGGCGTGGTCCGCGGCCCACTCCGCCTGGGGGTCCGTGGCCGCGATCCACCAGGCGCCGGAGCGCCGGCGCCCGGTGGAGTCTCCGTTCCGGCTGCTCGGACAGTACGCGGACGAGGAGACGGGGCTCTGCGTCACGAGGTTCCGTTACTTCGACGCCGAGCTGGCCCGGTGGCTGAGCCCGGATCCGCTGGGGTTCGCCAGCGGGGGATCGCTCTTCGCCTTCAACGCTTCCCCGGTCACGACCGTCGATCCGCTGGGTCTCAAGCTCTGCGATGGCACGATCTACCGCGCGCTGAGCGCCGACGATTACGACGCGTTCTTGCGTGGAGAGCGGATCATGCCAAAGGGCACCGGAGGTTCCATCGGCGATCATGTGGCCGGGAAGCCGACGAAGTACATCTCGGCGTCCGAGACGCCGGCCGGGACCAGCCATTATCAAGGGGGCAGCCCCGTGCTGGTCGAGATCGACGTCAAGGCGCTCAGGGAGACCGGCAGCACTGTCGTCGACCACAACAACGTGCTCCAGGCGGTCAAGCGAGAGGGGACCGCGCTCGACCTGAGGAACGCGATCAAGGCAGAGGAGGTCCTCATCAAGGGCGGTATCGACCCGTCGGCCATCAAGGTGTTCAAGAAATTCTGGGACTGAGCGGCCGCCGTCGCGCGGCAGCGCGCCGCTTGCTGCAGGAGGGCGGAACGATGAAATACGTGCTTCGATCGCTGGACCGGTTCGGTGCCCCGAGGTGGGAGCGGCTCAGCCGGAGCGACGCGGCGGTGCTCGTCGGCTACTGGTACGGGAGAGGCGCGGCGGCGGAGCGGCCGCTCGAACGGTTGACGTGCGCTCGAGGCATGATGATGACGCTGTTCTGCGCTGCCGCACCGTGGGACGAGATCGCGAAAGCAGCGGACGGATACGTCAATGAGGCCCTCGCCGCCCCGCGCGACGCAGAGAGCACAATCATGCGGGCGATCCATCTTACCGAGTGCATGCAAATCCAGCTCGTCTTCCCGGACGACGCCGCGAGGCGAGCGCGGCTCATCGAGGCGGGGTCTGCGTTGCTCGCCGAGCAATCCGGGACACGCGGGGTCCCGGGACACGCGGAGACGCTCGCCGATCTGAAGCTCCACTTGGCTGCGGTGGGCGAGCGCCGGGAGGCGCTGCCCGCCCTCGAAGGGCTGGAGTTAGGGTGCTACTCGCTGCTCGAACCGGTGCATCGCGCCGACGGCGCCGCCTTCGCTGAAGCCATCGATGCGATCGTGAGGGGCGCGAGGGACCGGGGCACGCGCTGCGCGCGCCCGGACAGCGCCCTGTTCGTGCAGCGGATCCAGGGCTTCGAGGATGTCGGCTCAGGCTTTCTGTACGGCGGATCGCGCCGGATCGGCGCGGTCTTCGGCCTCCGGGTGCCGGAGCCGCCCCCTGACACCTTGCCCTTCTATCCGCCGGACGCGCGCAGCGGGTGAGGCGGGGCGAGGGGGCCGCGGGCGACAGCAGGATCCCCCCCGGCGGCCCGCGCGATCACCACCGCCCCCACGTCACCCCGAGCTTCGTCTCCGCGAGCTGCTCCTCCCCGAGCGGCGCGAGGAGCCGGACCGCCCCGCACCACGTCAGCGACACCGTCCGCCGCTCCCCGTCGATGCGAACGGTCTGCAGCACCGCCTCCGGCGTGAAGATCTTCGGCGCCCCCGGCGGGCGCACCGACAGGCCCGGCGCCTCCCCGGGGAGCGCGAGCTGCACCTCCGGCTGCCCCTGCACCAGGTACTTCAGGATCACGAGCTCGTCGCCCCGCAGCCGCTCGGCGGCCAGCCCCGGCGCCGCGCCCTGCACGAACCGCGGCAGCACCTCGTTCTTGCGGAACGGCCCCCCGAGGTCCGCCCCGTCCGCGAACGCCATCTCCCGGATCGGCTTCGCCGGCGGATCGTGCTCCAGGAAGGCGCCGAGCCCCCGCATGATCCGCGGATACCAGGTGTGCGCCACCCAGCCGAGCCCGCCGGAGGCCGGCGCGTCGAGCCACGCCCGCGGCGCCTGCACGAAGAAGCGCGACGCCGCGAGCGGATCCCCCGGGTCCTCGATCTGCGGCAGGAGCTCGCCGTCCGCCCGGTCCCGGTCGACGTCGAGGAAATACCCCCGCCCGACCTTGTTCCGCGGGTAGGCGAAGACGCCCTCCTCGCGCGGCGAGGGCTCGACCCGCCGCCCCTTGCGGCGCTCGGGCGGGTCGAGCTCGTCGTGGGCGTATGCGTCGTAGCCGCCGTAGGCCAGGTCCCACGACAGCGGCACGCTCTCGAACGGCGCCGGATCCGGGAAGCGCACCTGCCCCTCGAGCGTCACCTCCACCCGGCGCTCGCCGAGCACCCGCAGCACGCGCGCGCTCCGCCCCGCGGCCACGCCGACCATGAGCTCGCGCACCTTGCCCGGCGCGTGCGCCCGGCCGGTCACCACCACGTCGGTGGCCGGCTTCGGCGGGAACAGGTCCGTGTCGTCGCGCAGCGCGCGGTAGCGGTCGTGCTGGTCGGTCTCGATGTCGGGGTCGATGACGACCGGCGCCTGCTCGTCCGCGAGCGTCACCCGGCCGCCCGCGAAGGAGTAGGTGCGCTTGGCCACGCAGACCATCCACACCTTGCCGTCGTGGCTCTTCGCGCACCGCACGGTCTGGGTCGCACGCGGGGAGGCCTCTGCGCTCATCGGGCTCCTTGCAGGCTCGCGTTTCGACGGGTATCTCCGCCCACGCGCGCGCGCAAGGGCGAGGACCGGCGCGCGCACGCGCTGAGCCGCGGCGCCCGCGCCGAGCCACGCGCGGCGCCCGGCCCTGCGCTACGATGCGGCCGTGACGGACGCGCCCGCCCCTCCCCCGCAGGCTCCCTCGCCGCAGGATCCTCCGCCGCAGGCCGGCGCCCTCGCGCCCGCGCCCGGCGCGGAGCTCGCGCCGCGCGCTCGGGTGGTGCCCCTCGCCTCGGGGCGCTCCATCGAGATCGCCGAGGAGGGCGCCGGCGAGCGGATCCAGATCCGCGCCGCGGCCGGGCGGATCCTGGTCTCCATCCGGATGACCGACGACGGGCCGGTGCTGTCGCTCGCGGGCGCGTCGCTGGAGATCGCCGCCGCGAGGACGCTCTCGCTCTCGTGCGACACGCTGCAGATCCAGGCGGCGCAGGACGCCGCCATCGAGGTGGGCGGGAGCCTGCACGAGCGGGTGCGCGGCAGCGCGGTGCGCGAGGCCGGCCGGAGCGCGCGCACGACGGCGCGCGAGGTGAAGGTCGAGGCGTCGCCCGGCGGCGTGGAGATCCGGGCGAACGACGACGTCGACATCGTCGGGGAGCGGGTGCGGCTCAACTCCGAGGATCCGCCGATGCCGCTGTCCTGGGAGGAGTTCCGCGCGCGCCAGGCGCTCGCCGGCGGCCCCGGGCAGCCCTCCGCGCTGGCCGCCGGAGAGGCGGCGCCGCGAGCGCCGGACGGCGGCGCCCGCCCCGGGGAGTGAGAGGAGCGCTCACTCGGCCCGCAGCTTCTCCAGGAGCGCCATCAGCTCGGCGGAGAGCGCCATGTGGCCCGCGGCCTTCTTCGTCCACACCCGCACGATCGGCATCAGCGCCGCCCGCTGGATGGCGAGCGCGTCGAGGACCTCGCCGGCCGCACCGCGCTCCAGCCCCACCGCGATCCGGGCGTACTCCTCCAGGGCGATCGGGCCGCGGAACGTCTCCACGGCCGCGACGTAGGCGGCGTCGTGCGCGGCGCGCAGCCGGCCGCCGGCGCGCGCGTCCTTGTCCAGGAGGGCCCGGAAGCGGTGCTCCACCGCGTCCCAGGCGCGCTCGCCGAGCCCGTGCGCGCGCAGCACCTCCGGCCGCGGCGCGCGCCGCTCGGCGATCTCGGCGGAGATCGCCGCGAAGCGCTCCACCGGCACGTCCTCCGGTCGCACGGCCGGCTCCGGCGCGGGCGCGGGCGCGGCGAGCGGCGACGGGGGATCCTTCGCGGGCTCGGTCGCCGAGCTCGGCGGCGCGGAGGGCGGCGGTGCGTTCGCCTGCGCCGCGGCCGGAGGCGGCAGCGAGCTCGGCAGCCGCTGACCGAGGATCGGGGGCGGCGGCGGCGGCGCGATGCCCGGATCAGGGACAGGCGTCGCTGCGACGCGCCCTGTCTGGAACGGCAGCGGCTCCGCGGGCACGGGCACGAGGCCCGAGGTCAGGGTGCCCGGCGTCAGCGTGCGCGGCACCAGGGTGTCCGTCCCCTCGTCGAGGGCGCCGGCCGCGGCGCGCGGCCGCGGCTCGGCGGGCGCCGGCGGGAGCGGCGCCGACGACCGGTCGCTCGGCGCCGCCCCGGGGGGCCGCGCGGGCGCGCCGCTCCCCTCCCCGGCGCCGCCCTGCGCCGCCGGCGCGAAGGGCAGCCCCGACGGCGAAACGAACGGCAGCGCGTTGGAGGAGCCCGCCGCGCGCAGATCCGGCACGAGCGTGGTCACCATCGCCGCCGGCAGAGCTCCGCCCGCCGCCCCGGGCGCGGGCGCGCCGGTGTCGTCCCGCTCCGGCGCGAAGGCGGCGATCGCCGGCATCAGCGTCTCCGCCAGCTCGGCCTCGGCCCCCGGACGCTCCGCGGTCACCACCGCCGTCACGTCCTCGGCCGCGTGCCGCAGCGGCACCGCCCCGCGCCACGTCAGCGTGCAGATCCCGCGATCCGCGTCGATCCACAGCGTGTCGCAGCGCAGCCGCATCTCCTGCGGCGCGGCGCCGCCGCGGAGCAGCGCCGCGCGCGGGATCACGCCCTCCAGCGCGGTCGCGAGCTCGGGGTGCCGGGGGTGCAGGTGCTCGAGGACGAGCCGCTCGCCCGCGGGCAGCTGGTCGAGCTGCTGGTCGGGCGGCGCCGCGTTGAAGTAGCCGGGATCGATGTCCTCCGGCAGAGGCCGCTCCGCCCAGGCGTCGTGGCCGAACGTGGCGGCGTGCCGGCGCAGCCTCGCGGCCCGCTCGGGCCACGACGGCGCGATCGGCCCGAAGCCCGCGGGCGGCAGCGGCTCCGCCGGGCCGCGGAGCTCGGCGCCGGGCGGCAGGAGGCTCGGCGCCGGCCGGAGCCCGCGCGCGTCGGGCGCCGCGTTCGCGGGGATGCCCACTGGGTTCCAGCCGTCGGGCCCGCGCGCCGCGCGCTCCCACCGGAGCGACGCCCTGGCGAACGGCGCGGCCGCCGTGATCTGCCCGCCCGGCGTCCACGCGCGCTGGCCGTGCACCTCGATCCGCTTGTCGATCGCGCCGATCGCGAGCCGCGCCACGAGCGAGGCCGAGGGCTCGCCGCGGGGCGCGTGGGCGTGGCCGACCACGAGCACGTCCACGCGGCGCTTGAAGGGCGCGAGATCGCTCGCGGCCCACAGGCTCGCCCGGGGGTCGTCGCCCCACGGGACGTCCGCCTCCCACGGCGCCTCCTGCGCGGGCGCGAGGCGCGAGCGCCCCGGCTCGAGCGCGAAGGTCGCCTTGCAGACCACGGTGAGCGCGAAGGCCTCGGGGCGGGGCCGCCAGACGAGGGACGCGACGCGGAGCGGGCAGGTCGAGGAGACGCGCACGCCGGGAGCTTATCGCGCCCGGGCGGCCGGCGACGGCGCGCCCGGCGCGGCGCCGGCGCTACTCCTGCCAGAGGACGCCGAGCTCGATCTCCACGGCGTCGAACGGCGCCGCGCGCACGGTGACGTCGCCCTCCCACGCGCCCATGCGCGCGAACCGCCCGCCGTCGATGCGGTAGACCTCGAGGCGCCGGCCCCGCGGATCGATGAGCCAGTAGTGCGTCACGAGCTCGCGCGCGTAGATCTCCATCTTGTCGCGGCGGTCGAGCGCCTCGGTGGACGGCGAGATCACCTCGCACACCCAGTCGGGCGCGAGGAAGATGGCCGCGTTCCGCATCGGGATCTGCGGCATCCGGTCGCGGCGCCACGCGGCGATGTCGGGGATCACGATGTCCGGATCGGTGCCGAGGTGCAGCTCGGGCTCGACCAGGAGCGCCCACCGGCCAGGCCCCTTGATGCCCCGGCGAAACGGGAGGTAGAGCTCGCCGGCCAGGACCGACGTGACGTTGCGACAGGACAGGGACGGCCGCGGCGTCGCGTGGAGGACGCCGTTCAGGATCTCCGCCACCTGATTCGGGGGCGTGTCGAGCACATCCTGGTACGTGGCGCGACGACCGTCGGACATGGTCGGAACTTAGCACGCACGCCGCGCGCAGCGGCTCACGTCGCGAAGATCTGACGCATGTCCTGGAACGACTTGAACTCGAGCGCGTGGCCGCTCGGGTCGACGACGAAGAGCGTCGCCTGCTCTCCCGGCTCGCCGACGAAGCGGATGTGCGGCTCGATCAGGAACGCGACCCCGAGCCCGCGCAGCCGCTCGACCAGCGCGTGCCAGGCGCGCCACTCGAGGATGGCGCCGAAGTGGCGCACCGGCACGTCCTTGCCGTCGACCGGGTTCGTGGGGAGCACGGCGCCGGGCTCATCGACGAGGTGGGCCGAGATCTGGTGGCCGAAGAAGTCGAAATCGATCCACCGGGCGGCCTCGCGGCCGACGCGGCAGCCCAGCACGTCGACGTAGAAGCGGCGGGTCGCCTCGAGGTCCGAGACCGGGAAGGCGAGGTGGAACGGCGGGGCCTGGGTCATCGAGGTCCTCCCTTTGCGGCGCCCGCCATCGTAGGGGAGGCGGCGGTCTCGGGACAGGCCCGCCGCCGGGCCGGCGCCGCCCGCCGGCCCCTCCGCGCCGCCAGGCGCCGCCTGCGGGCCTGCCGCCGCCCGCGCCCCTGGACGCCCCCGGGCCCCCGACCGGCGCGCCAGGGCGCGTCGAAATTCCCCGAGCGGCCCCCCGATCGCCGCAGCTTCGTTGTAGATTCCGCCGCCATGAGCGAAGCCGCCCCCTCTCCCAGTCAACGCCCCCGCCCGCTCGTCCTCTGCATCCTCGACGGATTCGGCGAGCGCGAAGAAAAGGACCAGAACGCGATCGCCCTCGCGAAGATGCCGAACCTGGACGCGATCAAGCGCGACGCGCAGCAGACGCTGATCGGGACGAGCGGCCCCGACGTCGGCCTCCCGGTGGGGCAGATGGGCAACAGCGAGGTCGGCCACCTGAACTTCGGCGCGGGGAGGATCGCGCTGATGGACATCTCGCGCATCGACGTCGCGATCGCCGAGAACAAGCTCGGCTCGAACGAGATCATCGATCGCACGTTCCGCATCGCGCAGGACCGCAAGTGCCGGCTGCACCTGTTCGGCCTCGTCTCGGACGGCGGCGTGCACTCGTCGCTCGATCACTTCTTCGCGCTGTTCAAGCTCGCGAAGTTCCACGAGGTGCCCGTGGTCCTGCACGCGTTCCTCGACGGGCGCGACACGCCGCCGAAGAGCGCGTGGGGCTACGTCGAGAAGGTCCAGGAGGCGCTCGAGGGCGTCGGCGTCATCGGCACCATCGCGGGCAGGTACTACGCCATGGACCGCGACAAGCGCTGGGACCGCGTGACGAAGGCCTACACGGCGATCGTGCGCGGCGACGCGCCGCGGGTCGACACGCCGTTCGACGCGATCCAGCAGTCGTACGCGGCCGGCAAGACGGACGAGTTCGTCGAGCCCGTCCGCATCGGCGACTACAGCGGCATCAAGGGCGACTTCATGGCCGACTTCGCCTCGAAGGAGGCTCGCTGGGAGTGGTGGGGCGAGGAGGTCGGCCTCTCCGTCAACTTCAGGCCCGACCGCATGCGCGAGATCTCGGCGATGCTCACGCGGCGCAACCTGCCGCCCGAGGTCGAGGAGCTCCTCACCGATCGCGGCAAGCCGGTCTACGCCTTCCAGGAGCACTGCTACAGCTGCATGACCGAGTACGACGCGGCGCTGAAGCTGCCGGTCGCGTTCCCGAAGGACGAGGTGACCGACTCGTTCCCCGAGGTGATCTCCCGCGCCGGGCTCACGCAGCTCCGGTGCGCGGAGACCGAGAAGTACGCGCACGTCACGTACTTCTTCAACGGCGGCCGCGAGGAGACGTTCCCGGGCGAGGACCGCAAGCTCGTGCCCTCCCCGCGCGACGTCGCCACCTACGACAAGAAGCCCGAGATGAGCGCGGCCGGCGTCGCGAACGAGGTCGTGGCCGCGATCAAGAGCGGGAAGTACGACTTCATCCTCGTGAACTTCGCGAACCCGGACATGGTCGGGCACACGGGCATCCTCGAGGCCGCCATCCACGCCGTCGAGGCGGTCGACAAGGGGCTCGGCGACATCGCGGACGCCGTGCGCGAGGCCGGCGGCGCGCTCATGATCACCGCGGACCACGGCAACTGCGAGCAGATGAAGGACGAGCACGGCAACCCCCACACCGCCCACACGTTGAACCCGGTGCCGCTCTACTACCTGAACAAGCACGACCCTGGCGTCGTGCTCCGGTCGGGCGGACGCATCTGCGACGTGGCGCCGACGATGCTCGAGATCCTCGGCATCCAGCAGCCCGCGGCGATGACGGGGCGCTCGCTCCGCGTCCGACAGCGGTAAGTGGGCGCCGCGGAGAGGCAGCTCGGCCCGTACATCCTGCGCGAGGCCGTCTCGTCGCGGGCGCTCACGGTGACGTACCGGGCCGAGCACGAAGGGCTCGGCCGGGCGGCGCTCATCAAGACGCTGAAGCCCACGGTGTCGGCCGCGAGCGCGTTCGCGGCCGGCCTCGAGCGCGAGGCGAAGATCCTCGCCCGCATCCGGCACCCCAACATCATCGACATCCACGATTTCCAGCGCGACGAGGACCGGATCTGGCTGGTGCTCGAGCCGCTCTCGGGCCCGACGCTCGCGGAGCTGTGCGCGCGGGCCGGCCGCCTCCACGAGGGCGCCGCGGCGGCCATCGCGCTGGAGATCGCGCGCGGGCTCGGGCACGCGCACGAGCGCGGGGTCGTGCACCGCGAGCTGCGCCCGGAGCGCGTCATCGTCACGCCGCCCGGCGGCGTGAAGATCCTGGAGTTCGCGGCGGCGTTCGACGGCCGGCTGCCGTCGCTGCCCGAGCCGTTCGAGGGCAGCGACACGTTCGCGCGGCCCGACTACATGGCGCCGGAGCAGATCCTCGGGGCGGAGGCCGGGCCGCAGGCCGACGTGTTCGCGCTCGGCGTGGTGCTGTTCGAGATGCTCGCCGGCGCGCGCCCGTTCGACGAGCCGAAGCAGGAGCCCGCCGACGCGGGCGCTGCGCCTTCCGCCTCCCGCGCGTCGCGCGCGCCGCGCGCGCCGCGCGAGCGCGAGGAGGACCGGTGGGCCGAGGGCCGGGCCGTCGCGCACCGCATCCGCAGCGCGCCGCCGCAGCCGCTGCGGGCGCTCGTGCCCGACGTGTCGCGCGGCCTGGAGCGGGTGGTGCTCCGGTGCCTCGAGAAGGAGCCGGAGCAGCGCTACGAGAACGGCCGCGCCGTCGCGGACGCCCTGGCCGAGGAGCTCGCCGAGCACGGCCATGCGCAGCCGAGGGCGCTCATCGGCAGGGCGCTCGCGGCGGCGAAGCTCGGCGGGGACGAGCTCCCCCTCGCCCACGTGCCGTCCGTCCGCCCGGCCGCCGAGCGGCGCCACGCGGCGTCGCTCGCGCCGGACGCGGTCCGGCTCCTCGGCATCTTCGCGCTGGTCGTCGCGGGCGGCGCGCTCATCGAGCTCGGCCTGCGCGAGCAGGACGCGGTCGGCCCGCCCAGCGCCGACGCCAGGCAGCCCGGCGCGCCGTCGGAGGGGCGCGGCTACCTGAAGGTGCTCGCCCGGCCGTGGGCGGAGGTCGTCATCGACGGGGAGCTCATCGACGTGACGCCGATGGCGCGGCCGATCCCGCTCCAGGCGGGGCGGCACTACGTCACGTTCCGCCACCCGAACGCGCCCGAGGAGAAGCGCACGATCACCGTCTCCGCCGGGCAGACGGTCACGCTCGACGTGAGCATGCGGATCGACCGCAGCGCGCTCGACGCGGGCGCGCCGCCGGTGGAGGACAGGGACGCCTCGCCCTGACCGCGAGGGGGGCAGCGCCTACGCGGCGCCGCCGCCCTGCCCCGCGCCGCCCTCGCCCGCCGCGCGGCGGCGGAGCGCGTCGAGCGCGATCAGCGGTCGCTCCCGCTTCTCGTGGAGCTCGCCGAGGCACGCGCCGCTGCCGCGCTCGAGCGCGCGGCAGCAGTCGGGCCGCACCTCGTAGATCGAGCACAGGAAGCGGCCGAGCTCCGCGTCCAGCGTGAGCGCGGCGCATCGGCCGTCCTCGACGCGCATGTAGCAGCGGTTGCCGATGAACCGCGTGAGCGCCCGCGCGCGATCGTCCATGCGATCGTAGTCGCAGCCGAAGACCCGGATGTACTCGGGCAGGGTCGAGAAGCAGCAGGTGCCGCACGCGGTGCACTCGGGCACGTCCGCCTCGCCGCGGCCGCCCGCGCTCGCCGCGCCGCGCGCGCCCCCGCCCGTCAGAGCCGGACCTCCACGTGCGTCCCGCGCTTCAGCTCCTCGAGCCACTTCTGCTTGGCCTTCTGCAGGATCTCCGCCTGCAGCCGCTGGAGGATCTCCGGCCGGGCGGCCTCGAGCGTCGTGAAGCGCGACGGCTGGCGGCTGAGGAGCTTCATCACCACGAGCGCGTCGCCCGCGCGCATCGGCCCGGCCACGCCGCCCGGCTCGATCGCCATCAGCGCCGCCTCGAGCTCCGGGGCCATCACCTCGCGCTGGCCGCTCGCCGCGGCCTGCGTCCCCTGCGGCGCGCGGACCCCGAGGTCGCCGCCCTCGTCGCGGGTCGCGGTGTCGTCCGAGAACTGCCGCGCGAGCGCCGCGAAGTCCTCGCCCCGCCGCGCGCGGTCGGCGAGCGCCGCCGCGAGCGCGCGCCGCTCCTCGATCGCCTCGGCGCTCGATCCGGGCAGGATGCGCAGGACGATCCACGCCGGGTGGTACTCGCGCCGCCGGCGCTCCTCGCGCACCATCCGGTCGTAAGCGGACCGCACGTCCTGCTCGGTGAGGCGCACCCGCCCCTTCACCCGGAGCTGCAGCATCTTCCCCTCGAGGATCTGCCGGCGGATCTCGTCGCGGTACTCCTGCTCGGTGAGCCCGGAGCTCGTCCGCGCCAGCCGGAACAGCTCCTCGACCGTCGTCTGCTCGGCGGCGGCGATGTTCCGGAAGGCGTTCTCGATCTCGTCCGAGGTCACGCGGATATTGGCCTTCTCGGCGGCCTGGCTCTCGAGCTCCTCGTCCACCACCTTCTGGACGAGCTCGCGGAAGAGCTGCGACTCGGCCGCCGCCTGCTGCGGGCCCGGCGGGACCCGGGCCTGGATCTGCAGGAGGAAGGGGCGGGCCCGCTGCCGCAGGTCCGAGAGCAGGATGGCGCGATCGCCGACGACCGCGACGATCCGCTCGCTCACGACCGCGTGGGCGAGCGGCGAGGCGAGGGCGGCGGCGGTGATGAGCCCGGCGAGGGCGATGCGGAGCGGGGCGCGCATCGCGCGGCTCTACCATTTGACCCCGGCCGGTTCCACGCGTTTCCGGCCCCGCGCGGCCCGACATGACGCGCCGCGCCTCGCTGCGGAGCGCGCCGCGCCGCGGCCGCCCACGCCGCGCCGCGGCCGTCCAGCCTGTTGCCGCAGCGATCCCGGCGCGGTAAGCGGCCGCCATGACGACCTTTGCCGAGCCCACGCAGGGACAACCGATCTCCATGTCGCGGGCAGGCACGCTGGTCGACCGGACAACCCCATCGTCCCCCTCATCGAGGGCGCGTGGCCCCGCTCGGTCCCGCACGCCTCGATGGCAATGCGGGGGTGTGAGCAGTGAAGTTGTCCAGCACCAGGTGAATCCGACTCGCCCGCGGGTAGGCACGGGCGATCCGACAACCCCGGCCCTTCAACCCTCGAGGAACTAGTGGAAACTCAATATTCTACCATCATCTACACGAAGACGGACGAGGCGCCGGCCTTGGCCACCTATTCGCTCCTCCCGATCGTCGAGGCGTTCACGAAGGCCGCTGGGGTCCGGGTCGAGACGCGCGACATCTCCCTGGCGGGCCGCATCCTCGCCAACTTCCCGGAGCGCCTGACGGACGGCCAGAAGCTCGGCGACCACCTGGCAGAGCTCGGCGAGCTGGCCAAGACGCCAAACGCCAACATCATCAAGCTGCCCAACATCAGCGCCTCCATCCCGCAGCTCGTGGCCGCCATCAAGGAGCTGCAGCAGCAGGGCTACGCCGTGCCGGACTACCCCTCCGAGCCGAAGACGGAGGAGGAGAAGGCGATCAAGGCGCGTTACGCCAAGGTGCTCGGCAGCGCCGTGAACCCCGTCCTGCGCGAGGGCAACAGCGATCGCCGCGCCTCGCCCGCCGTCAAGGACTACGCCAAGAAGCACCCGCACTCGATGGGCGCGTGGAGCCGTGACTCGAAGAGCCACGTCGCGCACATGTCGGGCGGCGACTTCTATGGCAGCGAGAAGTCGGTCGTGGTGGACAAGGCGCAGGAGCTGAAGATCGAGCTCGTCGCCGGCGGCAAGACGACCGTGCTCAAGCCGAGCGTCAAGGTGCAGGCGGGCGAGGTCGTCGACGTCAGCGTGATGAGCGCCAAGGCGCTGCGGGCGTTCTACGCCGAGCAGGTGGAGGACGCGAAGAAGCAGGGAGTGCTGTTCTCCCTGCATCTCAAGGCCACGATGATGAAGGTCAGCGACCCGATCCTCTTCGGGCACGCCGTCAGCGTGTTTTATGCCGAGGCGCTCGACAAGCACGCGGCCACGCTGGCCAAGGTCGGCTTCGACCCGAACAACGGCATCGGCGACCTGTACAACAAGATCCAGGGCTTGCCGGCAGACGAGAAGGCGAAGATCGAGGCGGACATCAAGGCCGTCTACGAGCGACGCCCGACGCTGGCCATGGTCGACTCCGACCGCGGCATCACCAACCTGCACGTGCCCTCGGACGTGATCATCGACGCCTCGATGCCGGCGGCCATCCGCTCCAGCGGCAAGATGTACGGCACGGACGGCAAGCTCTACGACACAAAGTTCACGATCCCCGATCGCTCCTACGCCGGCATCTACCAGGCCACGGTCGATTTCCACAAGCAGCACGGGGCGTTCGACCCGCGCACGATGGGCAGCTCGCCGAACGTGGGGCTCATGGCGCAGGCCGCGGAGGAGTACGGCTCGCACGACAAGACCTTCAAGATCCCCGAGAGCGGCACGGTGCGCGTCGTCGACGCCTCCGGCAACGCCCTGCTGGAGCAGAAGGTCGAAGCTGGCGACATCTTCCGCGCTTGCCAGACGAAGGACATCGCGATCAAGGATTGGGTCAAGCTGGCCGTCGCCCGCGCGCGCGCCACGGGCGCCCCGGCGGTGTTCTGGCTCGACGAGAACCGCGCCCACGACAAGAACCTGATCGCCAAGGTCAAGGCCTACCTGCCCGAGCACGACACGAGCGGCCTGGAGCTCCCGATCATGAGCCCGGTGGAGGCGATGAAGTTCACGCTCGGCCGCATGAAGGAGAGCAAGGACACCATCAGCGTCACCGGCAACGTGCTGCGCGACTACCTGACGGACCTGTTCCCGATCCTGGAGCTGGGCACCAGCGCCAAGATGCTCTCCATCGTGCCGCTGCTGGCCGGCGGCGGCCTCTACGAGACCGGCGCCGGCGGCTCGGCGCCGAAGCACGTCCAGCAGCTGCAGAAAGAGAACTACCTGCGCTGGGACTCGCTCGGTGAGTTCCTGGCGCTGCAGGTCTCGATCGAGGACCTCGCCAACAAGACCGACAACGCCAAGGCCAAGGTGCTCGCCAAGGCGCTGGACACGGCGATCGGCCTGTTCCTCGAGAACAACAAGAGCCCGGCGCGCAAGGTCGGCGAGATCGACAACCGCGGCAGCCACTTCTACCTCGCGCTCTACTGGGCGCAGTCCCTCGCCAAGCAGACCGAGGACAAGGAGCTGGCGGCCAAGTTCGGCAAGCTCGCCAAGACGCTGACGGACAACGAGCCCAAGATCAACGACGAGCTGATCGGCGCGCAGGGTAAACCCGTCGACCTCGGCGGCTACTACCACTTCGACGATCAGAAGACGTTCGCCGCGATGCGGCCCAGCGCCACGCTGAACGCGGCCATCGACGGCTTCTCCTGAGCCGCGCGGGGCCCCCGCCGAGCGCGCACGAGTCCACAGGCGACGCGCTCGGCGGCCACGGCCGCCGAGCGTCGCCGTCAGGGCTGCTGGGGCGCCGCTTCCAGGGAGCCGGAGTTACACCGTCTGCCGGAAAGCGCGCGATCAGCCGGAGCCGGCAGCGCCGGGGTATACCGTCCGCCGGGATGCGCGCTCGCGGACGGCCTCGCGCGCAAGCGCGTCGGCGCGCTCGTTGAGCAGCACGCCCGCGTGCCCTGGAACGTACACGAGGCGCGCGCGCGGCCGCGCCGCGAGCGCGTCGCGCAGCGAGGCGATGAGCTCGGCGTTCGCCTTGGCCTTCCACCCCTTCTGGAGCACGCCGATCGAGTACTGGCTGTCGGTGTGGATGACGATGGGCCGCTCCGGCTGGTCCACCTCCTCGAGCGACCGGAGGATCGCCGTCAGCTCCGCGATGTTGTTGGTCGCAGTGCCGAGGTACTCGCTGCGCTCGATCCGCCGGCCGCCGTCGATGATCACCACGCCGAGACCCGCGGGCCCAGGGTTCCCCGAGCACGCGCCGTCGGCGTAGACGATGACGGCCCCCTCCGGGACAGGCGCCGCGGCGGTCGCCCCCCGCGCCGACGCCTTGCGCTGCCCGCGCGCCGCCCCGGCCGGCGCCGGCGCGCCTGCGCCCCCTGCCCCGTCGGGCTGCTCGCCGGCGCGCGCCTTCACGACCGCCTCGGCCGGACCGCAGGTGTCGTCGGGCAGCACCTTCGGGTCGACGATGGTCAGATTGTCCAGGCGGGCCTTGTACTTGCGGCCGTCGTTCGGCTTGTAGCGGATCTCGACGCCGCCTCCTTCCTCGGCGACGAAGGCGCCGGCGGCATCGGCGCGGGCGTAGACGGTTTGACCTCGAAGCGATGCGCGAACCCAGGGCACGCGCGCACCCTGGCATGAATCGCGGGCCGGCGGTACGGGAGACCCGGCCAGCCGAGCGCGGACGATCGGACCGGACGGGCGCGGCCGGGCGCGCGGCGCGGCCGGCCACCGGCCGATGCGCGCCTCCTCGATCCGCTGCAAGGCGGAGCGAGCCACCAGCTGCAAGGCGGAGCGAGCCACCAGCTGCAAGGCGGAGCGAGCCACGCGGGCGATCCGCGCGAGCAGCAGCTTCGTGGAGACGGTCCACGTGCCGGTCAGGCTTGATAGTTAATAAGGCTAACTAATTTTATGGATCGGGGTCATGACGCCGGTGAGAGCCCCCTGCCGTGCCGAAGCCGCGCGGTGAGGGGGCGGCGTCCGGTCCTCCTTACGTGGGGGGCGACGCCGGCGCCGTGGAGGCGACGCCGGCGCCCGTTCACGGGAAGCGCATCAACGTTCATGGGGCCGTGCCGCGAGCGCCGCGGTCGGTCCACCGCTCGATGCGCTCACCGCGGCGCGGTCACCGCTCGATGCAGAGGGCGATGGACCACGAGTTCAGCGTGCCGGAGTCGGACCCGGCGTCGTCCCCGACCCGGAGCGTCCACGTGCCGCTCGCCGGCCGGGACAGGAACGCCGCGAACGAGGCCTCCGGGCGGAAGCACCCGCGGAACGGCGCCACGCCCGCCGTGACCGGGGTCCTGCACCCCATGTCGAAGAGGGTCCCGCGGTAGTCGTCGCCGGAGCCCCCGTTGTCGCTCGAGACATCGACCATCGTCCCCGCCGGAGAGGCGAGCGAGATGTCGACGTCCGCGTCGAACGAGTGCGCGATATCGACCTCGAGCGTCACGCGCCGCACCGCGCCGCTCGCGCCGACCGCGAGGACGCTGGCGGCGACCGCGCGATCCGTGACCGCCTTGGGCACGTCCGTGGACGACTCCACCCACAGCACCTGCCCCGGCGCGCAGCCGCCCACGCCACCGTCGCAGCCGGTCGCGCAGTCCGGGTCGTCGCAATCCGTCTCGCCGTCGAGGTCGTTGTCCTCCGCATCCCCGCAGTTGCGCTCGATCGAGGAGGTACACACGCTCGGCGTGCCCCGGCACGCGTATCCCGCCTCCACGACGCAGGTCGCGCTGCATCCGTCGCCGCTCGCCGTGTTGGCGTCGTCGCAGCCCTCGACGCCGGCCCGCACGAACCCGTCGCCGCACCGCGCGACGCGGCACGTGATGGGGCAGCCGTCGGTGCTGTCGGTGTCGCCGTCGTCGCACTCCTCGCCGGACCGGATCGCGCCGTCGCCGCACCCCTCGCGGAGGCACCCGGGGCTGCACCCGTCGCCGGCGATCCGGTTGCCGTCGTCGCACGCCTCGACGCCGGTGCGCACGAACCCGTCGCCGCACGCGGCCGCCGCGCAGCCGGCCGGGCAGGCGTCGGCGTCGCTCGCGTTGCCGTCGTCGCACGCCTCGACGCCGGCCTGCACGAACCCGTCGCCGCACGAGGCCGCCTTGCACGTCGTGAGGCAAGCGTCGGTGTTGCTCGCGTTGCCGTCGTCACACGCCTCGCCGGCCGCGTTGACGACCCCATCGCCGCACGCGGGCGCCGCGCACGTCCCCGCCGCGCTGCAGACGCGGCTCAGGCAATCGCGCCCGATCGCGCAGCCCATGCCGGCGGCGCACCCGACGCACGCCGGCCCGCCGCAGTCGATGTCCGTCTCCGCGCCGTTCCGCGCGACGTCGGTGCACGACGGGAGGCACGTCGTCCCCGAGCACCGTCCGCCGAGGCAATCGCCGTCCGCCGCGCACGCCTTGCCGGTGGCGCACGGCGGGCACGCCGGCCCGCCGCAGTCGACGTCGGTCTCCGCCCCGTTCGTCGCGCCGTCGGTGCACGAGGACGCCCTGCACGCCCCGTCCCTGCAGATCCCGCTCCGGCAGTCCGCGTCGGCGACGCACGCCGCCGCGTCCGGGCACGGCACGCACGCGGAGCCCCCGCAGTCGACGTCGGTCTCCGCCCCGTTCGTCGCGCCATCGCCGCAATCGGGCGCCACGCACCTGTTCCCGACACAGACGTTGCTCAGGCAATCGCCCGGGGCGAGGCACTCGACGCAGGCGCCGTTTCCGTCGCAGTAGCGCCCTCCGGACGGATCGGCCCCGCCGCACACCGTCGTGGCCGGCGCCGGCGGGTTCTCCGGCGCGCCGGCGACGCAGACGTCGGCCGAGCACGGGTCTCCATCCGAGAAGACGTCGAGCTCGTCGTCGATCTCGATCACGGCGCCTTGCCCGTCGCAAACGCTCTTCCTGCAGTCGCCCGGCACCTGCTCGGCCACGGGCTTGCCCCGCGGCGCAGGGTCGAGGCCGCACCGCCCGCCCTCGCAGGTGCGCCGCTGACACGCGCCGTCGACCCCGGGGCAATCCGCGGCCACGCTGCAGGGCGCCCCGCCCCCGCCGCTCCCGCCGCTTCCGCCGGCCCCTCCGCTCCCGCCGCCCTCGCCGTTCCCGCCGCCGCCGACCTCCGAGCCCGACGGCTCCCGGGGCTGATCGCAGCCGGATGCGGTGATGGCAGCGACGATGACGAGCGGCGACAGGGCCCTCGTGAACGGAGCGCTTCTGAAGAGGTCCGCTGGCACTGGCACCTCGATCTCCTCCGCGTCTCGCGGGAACGGCGATGTCCCTTCAAGGCTCGTTCCGAGCCTGACGGACTCGCGCGGTCGATCCTCAGCGCACTAGACTGATATGGAATCGAGAGGACGCCAGCGGCCGAGCGCGCGAGGCCGCTGCGAGACCGTGCGGACGTTCACGCCCGAGCGCGCGGCCAAGGCGGCGAGCGCGCGCCAGGGCCGGCGCGCCGACATCAGACGATGTGTGCCCGGCTCGTTGCCATGTCACGTCTTCATGCAGCCGCCGACGGTGAGGATCTTCGCGCCGTTGATCTTGGTGCGCATGCACGGGTCGGTGATCCTCTCGGCCACTGTCCCCATCGTGGGGTACGGGATCGGTAAGGGGCTCGGCGCAGCGGGGGTCAGGCAGACGCTCACGGCGATGCCCGTCATCTGATGGCCGGATTTGTCGGTGATCGTATCCAGCCCAAGCGCAGTCACTTTCCCCATGACAAGACCAGCGTACTGGCCTCCCCGCGTGAAGGCAGCCGCCTTGCGGCGCACCGCATACCGCACTCTTTAGAACTGGCAGCATCTCCGACGCACCAATACATCCTAGACGGAACGTACCCGCGGGCGGAGTGAAGACATCCGCTCTGCCTTGCCACGTGCGAGACGTGCGCTCGTCGAGCAAATCTCCGTCGCGTCGAGCGGATTGCGTCCGGCCGCGACCTCCACGTAGCTTCCCAGGATCCACGCACGCCGCTCTCGGCGCGCGCCCAACCAAGGAGGTCAGTTCATGCCCAAGCAACCTGTGCACGACCCCACGGACGTCGATCAGCTCTCGGCTGCCCAGATCGAGGAGCGCGTCGAGAAGACGCTCGCTCACGTCGAGGCCATCAAGGCGCTCTGGCCTGGCATCGAGCGGCTCGAGGAGGACCGGCGCAAGCGCAGCCTCGGCCGCAGCCTCGCCGTGCTGGGGCCACCGCTCGGCAAGCTGTTTGCGCTCCTGCGCCCCAAGGACGGCAAGGAGAGCGTCCTCGCCCGACCGTTCCATGTGCTCGGGGATCAGGACGACGGCGATGATCCCGAGCGGTTCGAGGTCGAGCTGCTGGAGCGGCGCCTGAAGCGCGCCCTGGCCGAGCAGAAGGTCGCCGACGCGCTCGAGGACCTGGCGCGCCACCTCGACGACGACGCCCTCGCCACCGGCGAGGCGGTCATCGGTCCGGGCCTCGCCGCGCTCGACCTGGCGCGCACGATCGCCCGCCAGAACGCGACCCTCCGCGCCATCCTGGCGCCGGTCCTCGACGACTTCCGGGCGATGACCAAGCAGGCGCGCAAGGGGAAGAAGCCCGATGCGCCGAAGGCTGAACCGCCGGCGCCCGCGCCGATCTGACTCAGCCGCCGGCGCCGCACTGCCCGCGGGGTACCCGGCGATGCCTCGCCAGGCATCCGCCGGTACCTCGCCAGGCATCCGCCGGTACCTCGCCAGGCATCCGCCGGTACCTCGCCAGGCATCCGCCGGTACCTCGCCAGGCATCCGCCGGTACCTCGCCAGGCATCCGCCGGTACCTCGCCAGGCATCCGCCGGTACCTCGCCAGGCATCCGCCGGTACCTCGCCAGGCATCCGCCGGTACTCCGCCCGTTCGGCGGAGGCGCCGCCTCGTCAGTATTCGACGTCCTGCTTGAAGACGAGCTCCGAGGAGGGCGATGCGGGATTGGCGTTCTGCTCGAGGCTGATGACGAGCTCGAACCGGGTGAGCGGCACGCTCACGTCCTTGAGCTTGCCGGTGCGGGCATCGGCGTCGAAGTTGAGCGCGCCGACCCGCTGCCAGGGCGAGTCGCTGTCCGGGCGCGCCCAGACGACGTAGGCGGAGCTGCTCGAATCGATGCGCTCGGGCGGCGGGAGGTTCTTCGCGCTGATGTCGAGGCGGGTCATGGCCGCGTCGAAATTGACGTCGGCCACGATCAAGGCGTCGGCGCCCGGCGCCTTCCCGATGCCCTGCGGCGTGTAGCGCAGCGGGCCGCCGCAGCCCGCCATCATCGCGCACGCAAACGCCACGACAGCGAGCCGCAGCACCTTGGAAACATATCCTCTCATCTCGGTAGCTCCTCCTTCATCCCTCTGCTGCGGGCGAAGACGCCTCGCGAGCCGCCGGCACCGGCCGGCGGCCGAAACCGCGGCGGCATCATAGCCGCTTTCGGCGGCGCGGACGGCGCTGACCGAGATGCATCTCGGCGGCCGGACGCGCTGGACGAGCCGGCGGGTCCGCTGCGCGCGCGCTCGCCCCTGGCTCCGCCGCCGCGCGCGCCTCGCCAGCGGCTCCACCGCCGCGCGCGCCTCGCCAGCCGCTCCGCCGCCGCGCGCGCCTCGCCAGCCGCTCCGCCGCCGCGCGCGCCTCGCCAGCCGCTCCACCGCCGCGCGCGCCTCGCCAGCCGCTCCGCCGCCGCGCGCGCCTCGCCAACCGCTCCGCCGCCGCGCGCGCCTCGCCAGCCGCTCCGCCGCCGCGCGCGCCTCGCCAGGCGCTCCGCCGCCGCGCGCGCCTCGCTCCGCGCCGCCGCGCGCCCCGCCGACCGCGCGCGCCCTCCCCGGCCGTCGCAGCCGCGGGGCCCTCCCGCCGGCAGGCGCCGCTCGGCCGCGAGCACGACGCCGGCGGCCGACCCCCGGGATCGGCGAGCGGCGCGGCACGGACGGATCGCATGGCGAAGCGCCGACTATCGACTAAAGTCTCGAATTCGAGATGGATTTGGCACACACGCGGCTCGGAGCGCGGGGCGATCGCTGGTCGACCTCGAGGGGGGTCCTGGACGTCCGCACGCCCGCGTCCGACGTCGTGACGCGGCGTTTCGAGGGGTACGCGACGCTCGATCTCATCGAGCCGGCGGTCAGGCACCTGGAGACCCTGATCGACTCGGGCCTGCACCCGATCGTGTTCGACGATTTCGAGCTCGGCGCAGGCTACGACAGCGACGTCCGGGCCAAGCTCACGGCGTGGCACCTGCGGAACCCCGGCAAGCTGAAGGAGGTCCACATCCTCGTGAAGCCGGGGCTCGTCGCCATGGGCGTCACGGTCGCCAACCTCGCCACGGGCGGCCGCTTCAACGTCTACACCGACCGCTCGGCGTTCGAGTGGGCGCTCGCGGGCGTGCTGACCGCGAGGATCACGGCGGGGCCCGCCTCGTCGGCGCGCGCGCCGTCCCTGCGCTGACGAGCGCCCCCGGCGGCGCGCGAACGACCCGCGCGCCGCCGCCCCGCGCTCACGGGTGCTGCGCGACCCCGCTCGCCGGGACATTCCGCGGGCCGAGCGTGATCTCGCTCATCCGGCTCGCGTGCTTTCCCTCGATGCCCTCGTAGTAACGGCGAATCGCCGCGATATCGGCCTCGATGTCGCCCGTCGGGTAGAAGACGTGGAGGATCCCGCCGCGCTTCCTGGGGAAATCGAGGTATCCGAGGATGATGGGCACGCCGGCGCCGAGCGCCACGTAATAGAAGCCCGTCTTCCAGCGCTTCGTGCGCGAGCGCGTCCCCTCGGGCGCGATGATCAGCTTGAGCTCATCGTGCTGCTTCAGCACGTCGACAACGGCCGCGACGAGGTTGTTGCGGTCGCGGCGGTCGACGGGGATGCCGCCGAGCCACCTGAAGAAAGCGCCGAACGGCGGCTCGAAGAGCGTGTGCTTGCCGAGCCAGGAGAACTCGAGGTCGAGCATGTAGCTCACCGCGAGCGTGAACGGGAAATCCCAGTTCGAGGTGTGGGGCCAGGCGATCAGCACCGCCTTCGGCGGCAGATCCGTCACGCCCTCGACGCGCCAGCCGAATACGGACAGCCATGTCTGGCCGATGAACCGGCGAATGGCGCGGCGGGTGGCGGAAAGACGCGGTGCGGCGGCGCTCGGCATGGACGACCTCGACGGTAAGCAGCCGGAGATTCGTCGCAGCCCGGGTGGAAGTCACGTCACGCTTCCGTCATTCCGCGCCGCGGTCGCGCGCGCGTGGAGCGCGGCGCGCGGCGCGCGCACGGCGCTACGCGGATCTACGACCGTGACGGCGCGCGGCGCGCTCACCGCCGGTCATCGCCGCTCACCGCCGGTCATCGCCGCTCACCGCCGCTCATCGGCGCTCGAGCCCGTGGGGCTTGCCCTCGCCGTAGCCGGCCAGCGTCTGCACGCCGATGACGGCCTTGTCGTGGAGCTCGTCGAGGTTCGCCGCGCCGGCGTAGGTGCACGCCGACTGCACGCCGGTGATCATCTCGATGAGGATGGCCCCGACGCTCTCGCGGCCCTCGTGGATGTAGATGCGCGACGTCGAGATGCCCTCGCGGAAGAAGACCTTCTTGGCGCGCTCGAACGGGTCGAGATCGGCGGTGCGCTCGCTGACGGCGCGGGCGCTCGCCATGCCGTAGTTCTCCTTGTAGAGCAGCCCCTCGCGGTCCTCCATCACGTCGCCGGGGCTCTCGTAGGTGCCGGCGAGGGTCGTCCCGACCATGACGCGCGAGGCGCCGGCGGCGAGGTAGAGCGCCACGTCGCGCGGGTGGCGGACGCCGCCGTCGGCCCAGACGCGCTTGCCGTGGCGGCTGGCCTCGCGGGCGCACACGAGCACCGAGGAGAACGTCGGCCGGCCGGCGCCGGTCTGCATGCGCGTCGTGCACATGGCGCCGGGGCCGACGTTCACCTTCACGATGTCGGCCCCCGCCTCGATGAGGTCCCGCGTGCCCTCCGCCGTGCAGACGTTGCCGGCCACGAGCGGGACGGCGTCGCCGATCGCCCTCCGCACCGCGCGGACCGCCTCGATCATGCGCCGCTGGTGGCCGTGCGCGGTGTCGAGCACGATCGCGGAGACGCCGATCTCGAGCAGGCGCGCGGCGCTCTGGGCCGCCTGCGCGGAGATGCCGATCGCCGCCGCGACCATGAGCTCGCCGCGGGCGTCGAGCGTCGGCCGGAGCAGCTCCAGGCGCACGGCGTCGTCGCGGGTCAGCACGCCGTGGAGCCGGCCCTCCTCGTCGAGCACGGGCACCGCCTTCACGCGCGCGTCCTCCATCAGGAGGAACGCCGTCCGGTTCGGCGTGCCCGCCTGGATGGTGATGAGGCGCGACGACATGAGCGCGGACGCGGGCGTGTACTGGTCGCGGTTGCGCAGGTCGGCGTGGGTGACGATGCCGATGGGGCGGCGCTCGTCGTCGACCACGACCACCATGTCGTGCGACCGCTTCCGGATGATGCCGTGCACGTCGCGGAGCGTCGCCCGCGGCGAGACCGAGAGCGGCGTGTCGTACCGCGGGTCGGCGCGCTTGATGTGGCCGACGATGCGCTCGACCGTGTCGAGATCCATGTCCTGCGGGAGCACGCCGAGGCCGCCGAAGCGGGCCATCGTCTCGGCCATCCGCTTGCCGGTGACCGCGTTCATGTTCGCCGAGACGATCGGGTGCGAGCCGCCGGGGAAGTCCGTGGGGCGGAGGTCGGTGTCGAGGCGAGAGCCGCCGGCGAAGTACCCGGGGGTCAGGAACACGTCTTCGAGGGCGAGCTCCAGGGACTCGTCACGCTCGGGGTGGAGAAAGCGCATGCACAGCTCCGATCCAGGGTGGTGGCGCCGCGAAGGCGGCGCGGCGCGCGGCAGTCTAGTGCCTGCCGGCGGGGTGGGGCGCGCCGGCCAGGACGCGGTCGAGGATCGCGGCGATCCGGGCGGCCGCGGCCTCGGAGGAGAGGTCCGGGGGCGGCGGGGCGGGCTCCGGCAGGGCGCCCGTCTCGCGGAAGCGCGCGAGGTGGCGCGCGAGCGCCGCGGCGAGGCCCTCGACGTCGTCGGGCGGCACGCGCGCGCTGTCACTGCGGTGCGCGAGCAGCTCGTCGACCTCGGGGTTCGCCGCGGCGCTGACGATCGGCATGCCCGACGCGGCGTAGTCGTAGGTCTTCGCGGCGATCCGCAGCACGACGCGAGGGTCCACCAGGGTGAGCAGCACGTGCGCCCGCCGCAGCTCGGCCATCACGTCGCGCTGCGGGATCGGCGGCAGGATCTCGATGTACGGGGTGAGCCCGAGCCGCTCGAAGCGGTCGCGATCGTAGGCGGACGTCCGGCCGATCTGCCGCAGGACGAGCTCGCCAGGGGCCAGCCGCTCGCGGTCGATCAGCCGCCGCAGCACGGCCCCGATCGCGTCGGCCGAGGTCTCCTCGCGCAGCGTGCCGAGGTGGAGGATGACGAACGAGCGCGGCGGCTCCGGCGCGGGGGCCGGCGCGTACAGCGCGAGATCGAAGTGGTTGCGCACGAACGACGACTTCGTCGCGAGCTCGGGGAAGCGCGCGCGGTAGGCCTCGAGCGCGCTCCTCGTGTTGAGGATCACGTGGTCGGCGCCCGCGAGCCAGCGGCGCTCGAGGCGCGGCACGACGGCGCGCCGCGCCCGCTCGGCCAGGCCGGACGGGGGGCCGTGGCCGGTCTCGTGCAGCGACCACGGGTCGCGCAGATCGAAGACGAGCGGCACGCCGAGCGCGCGCTTCACGTGGAGCCCCACCGGGCAGGCGGAGAACGGGCCGGCGCTCACCACGACGGCCTGCGCGCCGGCGCGGCGGGCGAGCGCGACGGCCACGCGCGCGGCGTGGGGCGCGTGCAGGGTGCAGCGATCGGTGAGCGCCCGGAACGGGCGGAGCCCCACGAGCGGGCCCCCGGGCCCCGCCCGGCGCGGCACGCGCGCGCGCACGGCGGCGAACGCGGCCTCCGCGGCGAGCACGGCCGGGTCGAGGAACGCATCGGCGACCTCCACCTCGGGCGGCAGCGCCGCGAGGAGCCCGTCGTCGCGCGCGTCTCCGGGGAAGGTCGCGGACAGGACCACGGGACGGAAGCCGTGGCGCGGCAGGTGCCGCGCGAGCTTCACCCAGCGGAACGCGCCCACGCTCGTCTGGGGCGCGAAATACGGCGAGATCAGCAGGAACGGGCGCACGGTCGCGGACTCCATCGCAACGATCCAGGCGCTCGGGCGCTCCGGCGCTCCGGCGGCTCAGCCATCGCGAGGCGGCCCGCCGCCGGCGCGCCCGCCGCCCTGGCCGCGGCCGAGCAGGTCCGCGTACAGCGCGAAGAGCGCGTCGAAGTGCTCGTCGCTCGCGGGCAGCCGCTCGCCCGCGGCGCGGGCCGCCGCGGCGCGCTCGGCCCGGGGGCGCTCCAGCACCCGCTCGATCGCGGCGGCGACCTCGGCGGCCGGGGCGCGCGGCGGATACGCCTCCGCGGCGCCGGGGCTCACGAAGTCCATGGCCGCGCCGGCCGCGGGGACGACCAGCGGCAGGCCCGAGCAGAGCGCCTCGCCCAGCACGAAGCCGAACGTCTCGGCGGCGCCCCCGTGGACGAACACGTCGGCGCTGGCGAGCAGCGCCGCGTAGGTGGCGCGGTCCTTCGCGAAGCCGAGGAAGCTCACCTGCGGCAGCCCGGCCGCGCGCCGCTCGAGCCGCGCCCGCTCGGGCCCGTCGCCCAGCACCGCCAGCGCCACCGGGCGCCGCGCCGCGAGCTCCCGCGCGGCGTCGATCACGAGCGCGACCCGCTTCTCGACGGCGAGCCGGCACGCGACGAGCAACAGCGCCGCCGAGGGGTCGTCCGCGAACCGCCCGAGCAGGCTCCGCCGCAGCGCGGCGTCGGCGCGGGAGGGGTCGAACGACTCGCGGCGCACGCCGAAGGTGACGCGGTGGACGCGCTCGCAGCCGTGCGCGCGGAGCTGCTCGGCGATGAACGTCCCCGGGGCGATCGTCGCGTCGAACCGCCGCGACAGGGCCCGCGGCCAGGCGAACAGCGCGCCCGAAAGGGCGCGGGCGACCGCGCGCGGGCGCAGCCGGTCGAGCAGCGGCGCGGCGTACGTGCTGATCTGGTCGGAGTGGTACACGAACGTGCGGAGCGGGACCCCGCGCTCGGTCGCCGCGACGAGCGCGGCCGTGTACGGCGCGCTCGCCTGCAGCACGTCGGGCGCCTCGCGGCGGATGATCGCGCGGACCGCGCCGAGCCGGAGGAGGGCGTGGTACGTCGGGTCGTAGGGCATCGGCGGGCCGGCCACCCGCACGATGCGGCCCTGCTCGAGCGGCACCACCTCGTCGCGCGGCCCGGGCGCCACGACGACCACCTCGTGGCCGCGCCGGCTCCCCTGGCGCACGAGCTCCTCGAGGTACGACCGCACGCCGCCCCCGCGCGACGAGAAGAACTCCGCGACGTCGAGGATCTTCACGAGTGGTGGCTCCCTCTCCAGAGCAGGCCGCCCTTCCAGGCGCGCTTGAGCGCCCCGGAGCGGCTCATCACGTGGAGCAGCGCCGGCAGGAACAGGAGCGCGCTCGCCACGCACGCGATCTCGCCGCTCACCGCGACCCAGCCGAACGAGTTCAGCGCCTGGTTGTCGGCGAAGACGAGCGACCCGTAGCCCAGCACGGTCGTGTAGCTGCAAAGCGCCACCGGCCCGGCCGAGCGCTTCAGCGCGAGCGCCACGTCGCCGCCGAGCAGGCGCGCGCGATCGAAGACGTTGAACGGGTACTCGCAGCCGATGCCGAAGGTGATCGGGAGCGCGATGAAGTTCAGGAAGTTGATCTTCACGTCGAGCATGGCCATCGCGACCGCCGTCCCGAGCACGCCGAGCACGAGGGCCGACAGCACCGAGGAAGCGCCCATCAGGCTCCCGGTCGCGAGCACCACGACGCCGGTGACGGCCAGGAACGACGCCGCCGTCGCCAGCGGGCCGTCGCGCTCCATCGACCGGATCATCTCGGCGAAGACCGTCGGCCTGCTCGCCGTGACGACGTGCGTCCCGTCGGGGAGGACCACGTTGCCGGTCGTGTTCGCCATCCGGAGGAGGTTCTTGCCGTTCGAGAACGAGACGTTGTTCTTGTACTTCACGTAGAACACCGTGCCCACGACCCCGTTGTTCTCCTCGAACCGCCGCCGGATGAGGTCGGGCAGATCGTGGGGCGTGATCACGCGCAGGGCCTGCGGCGGCCGCATCTGCAGGGCGCGCTCCCGATCCTCCGGGGACAGCGATTTCAGCACGCGCGGGGTCAGCCGGTCGCGGATCCGCCCCAGGATCTCGAGCTTCTGGCGCTGCTCCTCGGGCGAGCCGGGGAGGACGTCCGCGATGGTCGCGACGTCGGCCACGAGCTTGCCCTCCGGGTCCTTCGCGTCGTTCGCCAGGATCTGCGCCTTGATGGCCGGCACCTGCTCGGGGGTGTCCGCCAGCATCATCGCGCCCGCGACGTTCATCTTGCCGCCGAACACCTCGGACGCCTTGAGCGACCAGCTCCCCGCGCCCTTCTCCCGCGAGCTCTTCGAGCCGAGGCGCGCGAAGTTGTACTCCCACGGGTCCTTCACGTACGCGGGGAGCTTCCACGCCGCGAGGATCAGGACGACCGGCGCCACGGCGAGGATCACGACCGGCCACCGCCTCGTGACGCGGGCGAGCAGCCGCGCCCCGGGCCCGGCGGTGCCCTCGTCCGAGACGCGCGGCGCCGGATCGCGCAGCCAGCGCGGGAGCCTCGCCTGGACGCGCTCGATGGCGACGAGCGTGGCCGGCACGAGCGGCACGATGGACGCCCACACCATGAGCATCCCGACGAAGCCGATCGTGCCGAACTGGCTGAACCCCCGGAAATGCGTGATCGTGAGCGATCCGTACGCGATCGCCGCCACGCACGCCCCCACGAGCTCGGCCCGGAACGCGTTGACGACCGCCTCGCGCCGCGCCTCGTCCGCCGCCATGCCGCGCGCGCGGAAGTCGCGGTAGCGGGACAGGAGCACGATCGGGTAGTTGACCCCGTTGCCGACGATGATCGCCCCGAGGAACGCGCCGACCGTGTTCACGTAGCCGTACGTCGCCGTCGCGAACGCGTACCCGGCGCTCGCGCCGAACGCCGTGGGCAGGGCGATCACGATCAGCGACCAGGGCGAGCGGTAGTAGAGCACCACGCCGCCGAGGATCAGCACGAGGGCGATGACCGTGGCCCACACCGCCTCGCTCACGAGCGACTTCTGCTCGGCGATCGCGTTCGGGATGTCGCCGGCGTACCCGACCTGCATGGCCGGGTGGAACTTCGCCGGATCGAGGCGCCCGACGAGCGCGGTCACCTCGTCGAGGAGCTTGGCCGCGCTGCGATCGCCCATCCCGGCGCTCCGCGAGACGATGCGGATCGCGACCATGCGGCCGTCGGGCGTGGAGAAGTAGCCGCTCGGGAACTCGTCGATCTTCTTCAGCCGCCGCTGGAGCTCCGCCCACGTGTCGTCGAGCGACAGGCCCTTCTTCGCCGGCGCGCCCGCCTCGCCCCCGCTGGCGGCGCCGCTCGCGCCGCCGCCCCCGCCCGCCTCGAGGTCGTCGATGAGGCCGCTGCGGAGCGCGATCTCGAGCTCGATCGCCTCGTCCGCCTGCTCGAGCTCCCGGACGCCCGCGTAGAGCCACTTGTTCTCGTCGAAGAAGCGGCGCACGTCCTTGGTGCCGGTCTCCACGTAGCGGATGAGCGACGCGGGCCCGCACGCGCTCCGGCACGCGTCGTCGGCGCACGCCGCGACGCAGGCCGCGCGCCGCCGGAGCGGCTCCTCCAGCTGCTCCGAGAGCGCGTCGATGAACCGCTCGTTCGCGCCGCGATCCGGCGACTCGGCGATCACGATGAGCTGCGCGCCGCCGTCCACGCGCTTGGCCTGGCGCTCGTAGGCCATGAACGCCGGGCTGTCGCTCGGCAAGAGCTCCCGGAGCTCCGTGCGCAGCTCGAGCCGCGAAGCGTAACCCCATAGCCCTGCCATGGCGGCGATCGCCAGGCCGATCACGAGCCAGGGACGTCGCCCGCTGAAGTCGACGAGCGCCCCGATCATCCTGAGGAGCATGCTGAAGAACACCTCGAGCCGGCGCCGCGCGGAGGGCGGCGCCGGGCCGGTCTTACCACGCGCGGAAGGCGCGCACGGCGGTCAATGGCGAGAAGGACCTCACGCGCAGAACGACGGCTGGATGCCCTTCGGCCGCGGCGCCGCGGCCGGGCGCAGGTGTCCGAAGGCGAACAGGCCGCCGGTGAAACCCACCCACGAGCGGAAGTGCCGGAAAGTCTCCAGCCACTGGAGCGCCTTCGGCCCCTCGACGAGCGGCCGGATCCCGGCCTCCCGGGCGTGCTCGCGCGCGTTCACGAAGGCGTTCGCGAGCATCCGCTGCACCACGATCGGCGAGGACCGCTCGCGCGCGCGCTGCGCGGCCGCGCTCCCCAGCCGCGCGGCCGCCTGCGGGTCCCGCGCGAGCGCGAGCGCGGCGTTGCCGAACGCGGCGTTCGCCCTGTCCTCCGCGAGCGCCCCGCGGCCGGGATCGAGCAGCAGGCCGTTGTAGCCGCTCTGGATCTGCGAGCTCACGCCCATGCCGTCGGCGAACGCCACCGTCGGGGAGCCGCACCAGAGCGCCTCGCTGAGCACGTTGCCGAACGTCTCGCTCAGCGACGCGTGCAGGAAGGCGGTCGCGTGCCGGTAGTAGTCCGAGATGCGGCTGTACGGCACCTCGCCCGTCATGATGACCCGCCGGGCGACGCCGAGCTCCCGCGCGAGCGCCGCGTACGCCGCGCTGTCGGGCCCGTCGCCGACCAGCGTGAGCGTCGCCTGCGGGTGGTGCGGGGCGATGTGCTCGGCGAAGATGCGGATCAGGCGGTGCTGCGACTTCTCGCGCGTGTGGCGCCCGGCGCAGACGAAGCGCGGGCCGCGCACGTCGAGCCCGCGCTCCTCGAGCAGCGGCGCGTACGGGTCGGGGCCGAGCGGGCGATCGAACACGTCCTCCGGGACCATCCGCGGGATGACGTGGATGGGCACCGCCACCCCCCGTTCGCGCCAGTAGTCGCGCAGGCCCTCGCTCAGCACGACGAGCCCGTCGCCCTGGTTGTACAGATCCACGAAGAGCCGCTCCATCGGGGCGCGCAGCGTCTTGTGGAGCACCGTGTGGACCGCGCCGATCCGGGACACGCGCTCGGGCAGGAGCACGTCGTACGCGGCCGCGAGGTGCGTCGTGTTCACGCAGAGCAGCGGGATTCCGCGCATCTTGCGCAACCAGATGCCGAACTCGACCAGGAGCGTCGTGGTCTGGGCGAAGCAGATGTCGAAATCCCACCGCATCGGATCGAACACGAAGGACTCCAGGGGCATCGGCAGGTGCACCCCCGGATAGGTGCGCAGCGGCACGCTCGGCAAGGCGACGGTGCCGGGGGGCATCTCGTCGGCCGAGGCGTCCGGATCCCGCGGTCCGATCAGTGTTGCCTGGTGACCACAGGTGTTGAGCGCGCGATACAGGGCCCGCGTCTGGAAGACCGCCCCGTTCGCGTAAGGAATGCGCGTGAAGTCGCTGAGGATGGCGACCTTGAGCGGCCGCCCGTTGGCTCCGGAGAGGGCAGCGAAGGGATTTTCAGGAAGAGCCGCCTGCGCCCGGGCGGGGGAATGCCCTCCCCGCGCCGATCCCGTCGATGGAGTGTGGCGCACCGACGCGATCGCCTCGTGCTGTGCGCGATCGATGCGGTGCTCACCCAGCGGCCGAATTGCATCCATGGTCATCTTCGTTGCTCCTTCGAGAAGCGGCGCAGCCCTTCGTCAACGGCCGGCGCGCGCGGCGCGACGGGCGATATGACGTTCGTGTCGCGCTCCTGGCAGCCGTGTCGTCCTGCGCCCGCGAGCGCAGCCTGCTGCTCGCCACAGCAGCGATTCCTCGCCCTCGTCACTCCGAATCGACGGGGACGTTTAGCAAACCTCGTGCCTATCTCACCACCTGCCATCGTCGCGCGAGTGCGAACGCGGCGATGCACCTAGGCCATTCGGCGCGCCTCATCAAGCATGGCGAGCACGGCCGAGGGCGCGTCCGGCAGCGAGCCCGCGAGGTCGACGCGCGCGAAGTCGCCTGCGCGGACGCGCTCGAAGAAGCTCTCCACGCAGCGCGACGAGAGCGACGCGAACGAGCTCGCGACGGCGACCCCCGCGGCCGCGGCCAGGCTCGCGTTGAGCGCCTGCTCGTGATCGCGCCGTTCGTGGAGGGCGAGCACGGGCTTGCCCGCGAGGACGCACTCGGCGAGCAGGTTGCTCCCGGCCGAGGCCACGACGGCGGACGCGGCGGCGAGGTGGGCGAGGAAATCGCGGCTGTCGAACGGCATCGCCCGCACCCCGGGCACGCGGAGGTCCGGGTCGCCGAACGCGATCACGCGCCGCCCGCCGGCCGCGACGAGCTCGATCGCCGCCCGCGCGTTGCGATCGCGGAAGTAGCAGACGACGGCGCCGGGCTCGATCCCCTGCCCCGCGCCCGCGGGCGGCCGCCGCGGCGCCGGGCGCGCGACGATCGTGCGCGGCATCGCCGGCTCGGCGGGCAGGAAGTGGACGGCGACCGCGTAGGTCCGCCGGGTGACGGCCCACGTGGTCCGGCGGCAGGCGAGCACATCGAGGCGCGGCAGCGCCTCGGGCAGGCGGCAGCGCTTGAAGAGGAGGTCGTGGCCGAGCGCGACCGCGGGGATCCCGAGCGCGCGGGCGGCGAGCAGCGACGGCACGTCGCCGTCGCTCAGGAGGGCGTCGGGCCGGAAATCCGCCTGCTCGACGAGCTCCTTGGCGAGGCGGCGCGGGAGCTCGATCACGCCCCCGAGGCCGGGGTAGATGGGCCGGACGAGGCGGTGCTCCGGGAGGGCGCCGAGCAGGTCCGCCGCCTGGCCGCCGCCGTAGATCCTGAGCTCGTGGCCGCGCTCGCGGAGGGCTCCCGCGATCGCGAGCGCGCGGCTCGCGTGCCCGCGCCCGCGGCCGTGGACGTAGTAGCCGATCTTCGCCACGGGCCGTCAGGGCTCGCGCGGCGCGGCGCATCGCCCACGCGGGTGACCGCCCACCGGGACGCCGGCGCCGCAGAGCGCCCGGTCGCGGTGGTCGTGCTGCCTGTCGAGGATCACGCGCGCGCTCCCCTGGTTCATCTCCGCTTCTTCCCCGAGCCGGCCCGAGCGCCGGCGATGGCCTTCACCGGCTCGTACCGGAAGCAGCCCACGAGGTGATCGTTGACCATCCCGGTCGCCTGCATGAGCGCATAGCAGATGGTCGAGCCGACGAACTTGAAGCCGCGGCGCGCGAGATCCTTGCTGAGCGCGTCCGAGACCTCCGTCCTCGCCGGGACCTCCGCGAGGGCGCGGAACGCGTTGACCACGGGCGCGCCGCCGACGAAGCCCCAGAGGTACGCGTCGAAGCTGCCGTGCTCGCGCTGCACCTCGAGGAAGCGCTGCGCGTTGACGACGGCCGACGCGACCTTGAGCCGGTTGCGCACGATCCCGGGGTTCGCGAGGAGCTCCTCGACGCGCGCGGGCGTGAAGCGGGCCACGCGGGCCGGGTCGAAGCCCGCGAACGCCTCGCGGTACGCCGCGCGCTTGCGCAGCACGGTGAGCCAGCTGAGCCCCGCCTGCGCGCCCTCGAGGATCAGCATCTCGAAGAGCGCCTGGTCGTCGTGCAGCGGCACGCCCCACTGCTCGTCGTGGTAGGCGACATACTCGGGATCCGCGGTCACCCACGGGCATCGCTCCGGCATCGCGCGGCACTGTAGCAGCTTCCTCTCCGCGCGATTCCGCGCGATCGCGCTCGCCGCTCCGCGGGGGCGACGTGCGCTTTGACTCCCCGCCAGCGCAGCGCTCCAATGCGGCCTGCACCCTGGGCCGCGCCGCACCATGAACGCCTCGAGCAGCTCTCATCCGACGGGATCCCAGGGAGCCTCCGGCCCGAGCTCGACGGAGGAGCGCCGCGCGATGGCGCGGGGCCTCCCCACCGCGCTGGTGACCTGGCCCACCTTCGCGGCGCTCGACGTGTTCGTCGTGCTGGCGGTGTTTCCGAGCGCCTCCATCGCGCGGCTGCTGCTCTACCGGCTGCTCGGCGAGATCATCCTGCTCTGGCTCTACCTGCTCGCGCGGCGCGAGCAGACCTCGGCCGAGCTCCTCGACGCGGCCCACGTGTTCGCGGTCTGGAGCACGGGGGGGCTGATCTCGGTGATGGCCCTGGAGTTCGGGGATCTCACCTGGAACTACATGCACGGGCTGTCGATCGTGATGCTCGTCGACGCGACGATCCTGCCCACGCACTTCACGCGCTCGCTGCGGATGACGCTCCCCGTGGCGCTCAGCTTCCCGATCATCATGGGCGCGGGTGCGTCGCTCGACCCGTCGCTCGCGGCGCAGTGGACGTCGCCGCGGTCGCTCGTGGTGTTCGCCTGCAACTACATCTTCGTGCTCGCCACCGCGATCCTCGTGTCGGCGGCGAGCCACGGCCTCTGGTCGGCGCGCCAGCAGGTCTACGAGGCCCGCAAGCTCGGCCGCTACCGGCTCGTGGCGCCGGTCGGCCGGGGCGGGCAGAACGAGGTGTGGCTCGCGTGGGACGAGTCGCTCCGCCGCGACGTGGCGCTGAAGCTGCTCCGCAGCGAGAGCAAGTCCGAGGGCGACGTGCGCAGCTTCGAGCGCGAGGCGCGCGCGACGAGCCGGCTCACGTCGCCGCACACCATCCGGATCTTCGATTTCGGGGCGAGCAGCGACGGCATCTTCTACATCGCGATGGAGCACCTGGCCGGCGCCGACCTGGCCACCCTGGTGCGCGATCACGGCCCGATGCCCCCCTCGCGCGTCGTGCACTTCGCGCGGCAGATCTGCCTCTCGCTGGCGGAGGCGCACGACGCGGGCGTCATCCACCGCGACATCAAGCCGCACAACCTCTACATCACGCGCGTCGGCGACGAGCACGACGTGCTCAAGGTGCTCGACTTCGGGATCGCGAAGCAGGTGACCCTCGAAGGGGACGCGAGCATGACGGACGTCGGGGTGATCAAGGGAACGCCGACCTACATGTCCCCGGAGATGATCTCGGCCGGCGCGGTCGACGCGCGCAGCGACATCTACTCGCTCGGGGTCACGCTCTATTACCTGCTGACGGGGGTGGCCCCGTTCGACGGCCGGAGCTTCGGCAAGCTCGTCTACTCCCACATGACGATGCCGCCGATCCCGCCGTCGCTCCGCGCGCCGTGGCCGCTCTCGTCGGAGCTGGAGGAGGTGGTGATGCGGTGCCTCGCCAAGCGGCCCGGCGACCGATACCAGAGCGCGCGCGAGCTGCTCGCCGCGCTCGAGGCGTGCGCGCCGGAGCCGCCCTGGACGCCGGAGGACGCGCGGAGCTTCTGGGCCGCGCGCGCCGCGATGCCGCGCGCCGAGCCCCCGCCCCCGGATCCCGGCCCCACCGTGCGCCTGCGGCCCGACAAGGCCGTGCCGGTGACCTGAGGCGGACCCCGGGCCAGCGCGGGGCCGCCCTGTGCCTTCAGGCCGCCGCCGCGCGCCTTCAGGCCTGGCTGACCCCGCGCCGCGCGGCCTCCTCAGGCCTGGCTGACCGCGACCTCGGGGAACCGCCGCGAGGCGGGCGGCGGCGCCCAGCGCGCGGACGGAGGGGGCTGCCCGTCGAGCTGGAGCACCGGGCGCTTCTCGACGACCGCCGGCAGCGGCCGCTCGCCCCGCGCGGCGAGGATCGAGTCGTAGAAGGCGCGGGCGCTCTCGTCCCACCCCTTGCACCCCGAGATCGCCGCGATCCGCTCGGGATCGTACGGCGCGTACGCCGCGCGCACCATGGCCCGGGACAGCGCGGGCAGATCGCCGGGCGAGACGAGCTCGCCGAGCTCGGGGCTGCTCAGCACGTCGGGGATGCCGCCGACCCGCGTCGCCACCACGCGGCGGCCGGACGCGATCGACTCGATCACGACGTTGGGCGTGCCCTCGTGGTGGCTCGGCAGCACCAGCGCATCGCAGGCGGCGACCCAGCGCGCCACCTGGTCGTGCGGCTGGCGGCCCGCCAGGAGGACGCGGTCGCCGAGCCGCTCCGCCGCCGCGCGGCAGGCCTGCTCGTCGGCGCCGCTCCCGACCAGCACGAGGTCGATGTCCGGGTGCGCCGCGGCGACCCGCTCGAAGGCGGCGATCGCGTCGAGCGCGCCCTTGTCGCGGAGCAGGTGGCCGACGTAGAGCAGCGTCCGGCGGTCCGCGGCGCGGCCCAGGGCGGCGCGGGCCTCGCCCCGGTCGCGCGGCCGGAACATGGCGCGATCGACGCCGTTCATGACGACGTCGATGCGATCGCGCGGGACGCCGAGCGCGTGGACCCCCTCGGCGAGCTGCTTGCTCACGGCGACGACGCGCGTCGCGCGCCGGAGCCCCCATTCAAGCGCGGGCCGCACCGCCGGCTGCTGGGAGAGCACGTCGATGTCCGAGCCGTGCACCTTGACGACGGCCGGGACGCCGAGCAGCTCCGCCAGGCACACCGCGGCGAAGCCGTCCGGGTAGGCGAACGATCCGACGATCACGTCCGGCGCCGGGTGGTGCCGCGCGAGCTCGAAGAGCATCGAGGCCGCGTAGAGCGGGCCGTTGAGGTACGGCGCGACCTTCGGCAAGTACAGGAACCGCGGGTGGCGCACCGGCAATCCCTCGATCACCTCCTCGCGAGGCGCGTTGTCCGCGATTGACCACTTGGAGAACCTGGAAGCTCCCGGAAACCAGGGAATGGTGGCGAAGACGTCGATGTCACAATAACGCGACAGCGCGGCGAACTGCCGCCGGTTGAACGGCGCCTGGCCAGGGTTCATCGCGTTCGGGAAGACCTTGGTGATAAGCAGGATGCGCATACCTCTGCTCCTCCGGACTCGCCCGCAGGCTCGACAGGAGTCCTCCAAATAGGGGGGTGCGCGGCTCGCGCGCGGTCGAGCCACGGTCAGCAGAGAACATGCCACCTCGGAGAAGCTGGAAACCAGGCCGGAATGGCAGCAGCGGGCCCGCGCCAGCAACAAGCGAGCATCCAGCCTGCCTCAGGCGAGGCAAATTTGCACAGGGCAGGATGGGGTCGCTTGCGTGAGACGGTTCAGCAGACAGCGGATTTGTACATCAGGGCGCCAATTTTACAACCGGGGGCTACAGGGAAAGTTTCGTCAGAAACGCATCCCCCTGGCCCGCGCCCGAGAGCGCCCCCTGACCGAAGTTGAGCTTGCCGTAGAAGCGGCCGGCGAGCAGCACGCTCCCTCCTGAGTCCGCCGTGACGTCCAGGCCGACCTGCGTCTGACCGTCTCCGAACAGCGAGCTGAACAGGTGAGCGCCCGAGGGGCCGAGCTTGACCAGGTAAACGTCGGTCTTGCCCCGGCTCTTCAGCAGCCCGCCGCCGAAGTCCGCCGCGCCGAAGAGCGGCCCCGCGAGCACGATGTTGCCGCCGGCGTCCACGTCGGCGCTCGCGCGCGCGCCCGTCTCGAAGTCGGTGAGCAGCTGGTCCTCCGCGTCGCCGAAGCGCCGGCTCAGGACGTGCGCGCCGTCGCTGGAGAGCCGGGCGACGTACAGGTCCCGCCCGCCGGCGCTCGTCAGCCGCCCGCCGCCGAAGTCGATGGTCGACGCGAACGTGCCCGTGAGCACCACGTCGCCCGTCGCCCCGTGAACCGCGACGTCGTGGGCCTCGTCGGCCTCGGCGCCGCCGAACCGGGCGCTCCACAGGTGGTCGCCCGAGGGGCCGAGCTTGGCCAGGAAGACGTCCGAGAGCCCCGCGCTCACCAGCGGCGCCCCGCCGAGATCGATCGAGCCCGAGAAATGACCCGCGACGAGCAGGTTGCCGTCCGCGTCGGCCGCGATCCCGTGCGCGTAGTCGTCGCCCTCGTCGCCGGCGCGCAGGGCGAGCAGCGTGCGGCCGTCCCCCGGGGCGAGCCGCAGCACGAAGGCGTCGCGCAGGCCCGCGCTCGTGAGCACGGCGCCGCCGACGTCGACCTCGCCGTGGAAGCCGCCCGCCACGAGGACGCCGCCCGCCGGATCGACGGCGACGCGATCGCAGCGGTCCGCGCCGGATCCGCCGATCATCCGGCTCCAGACGTGCTCGCCGTCTCCGTCGAGCTTGGCGACGAACACGTCGTCGGCCCCGTGCGACACGAGCACGCCGCCGCCGAGGTCGACGCTGCCGAACGCGCGGCCCGCCACGACGATGTCGCCGGCCGGGTCGACCGCGAGCGCCATCGCGAACTGGTTGCCGTCGCCCGCGAAGCGCTTGCTCCAGAGGTGGGTGCCGAACTTGTCGAACTTCGCCACGAACGCGTCGGCGCCCGTGGCCGTGAGCGGGCCGCCGCCGAAGTCGACGGTGCCCTCCATCTGGCCGGCGACGATCACGTTCCTGTCCGCGTCGACGGCGACGGCGCGGGCGTACTGGCCGTTCGCGTCGCCGAAGGCGCGGCTCCACACCTCCTCGCAGGCGGGCACGCGCCCGTCGCAGTCCTCGTCCTCGGGCGTGTCGCACGCGTCGAACGCGGGCAGGACCTCGCCGGTGCACGGGCCCCACGAGGTGCCCTCGGCGTTGCAGGTGCGGGTGCCGTCCGCGCAGCGCCCGACGCCGCGCGTCTCCTCCGAGCCGGAGTAGCACGCCTCCTGCGCGCCGGGCGCGCACACGCACCCGGGACAGCCGCAGTCGGGGCCGCTGCACGCGGCCGGCGCGAGCTCCGCGATCCACGCGGCCACGCACGCGAGCTCCTCGGACGAGTACGGGAGCCCGCCGAGCGGCATGCGCGCGCCGCAGGACGGCGCGTCCGTGAGCTTCGCGTAGAGCACGCTCTCCTCCGGCCGGTCGGGGTCGGCGAGCACCCCCGCGCAGCTCTGGGCCGGGCGCCCGACGACGCGATCGCCGACGCCGAGCGTGACGAGGTCGAGGGCGGCCGCGGGCTCGCCCGGGCCGTGGCAGCTCGCGCCGCCGCAGCGCTCGGCGAACGCCGAAGGCACGTCGGCGCAGCCGGCCGGCGGGCGGTCGTCGGGCGTCTCGAACCGCGTTTTGTCGTCGATCCTGCCGGGACACCCCGCGAGCAGCGGCAAGGCCGGCGCGGCGAGCGCGGCCGCCGCCCAGAAGCCGCGGCGGAGGCCGGACGCGCCGCGCGCCGCGCGCGCTCCGCCCACCTCAGTACCCATGATAAGCAACCCCCAGGTGAACGCCGAAGAGCTGATCGAGCGCCCCGCCGGCGATGTACGGGTCCCCGGGCTCGGAGTCGAAGTCATAGAAGAACCGCGCATACGACGCCCCGGCGCGCGCCTCGAGCCCCGGCGCGAACGGGACGGCGACCGCGACGCGGAGGTCGACGCCGCCGGCGCTGGGCTCGCGGAAATACGACGCGAGGGCGCCCATCGAGAGCGGCGCCTGGTAGCCCGCGCCCGCCTCCAGCGCGACCGGGCCGACAGGGAGGCGGCCGTCCGCGCCGAGGCGCAGGGCGACGTAAGACACCGCCGCTGCGTCGCGCGACGGGTCGCCGGTCGGCGCGACATCGAAGTCGGTCCAGCAGAGTCCGCCGCTCGCGAACAGGACCGGGCCAGCCTGCCCGGCAGGGCGATAACGGCCCTTGAGGCCGGCGTGCAGCCGGCTGAAGGAGGTCGATACGCTCGCTCCCCCGGCGCCCTCCGAGTCGAGGCCGACGGCGCGCGCGTACGAGAGGGCGATCCCGAGATCGCGGAGCACCGGCAAGGCGCTGCGCGCGAGCGGGTACAGCTCCGCCCGGAGCGACGGCATGGGCACGCCGAGCACCTCGTAGGTGCGGAGGTTCTCGGAGAGCAGATCCGTATAGGACAGCGTACGACCCGCGATCTCGAGATCGACTCCAGCGCTGAAGAGCTCGGTCCCCACGGCGGCCCCCGCGTCAGGCGGAGCGCGCCCCTCGTCGCGCTCCGCGGCCTCGGGGCGGAGCGCCGCCGCGACCTCGGCGGCGCGCGCGGACGGGGGCGCGGCGAGCGCGGCGAGCGCCGCGCCGAGCAGCGCGGCCGCATGGGAGCGGCGCGCGCGGCGCCGCGATTGCGCGGGAAGCAATGGACAGGCGAGCGTGCGCCTCGTTGGCATCGAGCGCGAGCATAGTCGCTCTTCACGTCGCGGGTCGAGCGTCGCTTTCGAGAGACCGAGTCGGCGACATCCCGCGGCGATCCGGGGTCGTTTGCGACAAACCGCCACACAGCGCGCCCGCGGTAAGGCGAGCGCGCATGGGAGGATCGCATCGGCCCCAAGCTCCCACTTGATTCGCCCTCTCCTCGCGCGGCGCCTATCCTGGAGGAGCGGATTGCCATAGGCTCCCCGGAAGATGGCGAGAGGGCGCGCGCGGCACGGCGGCGCGCGATCCCGCCGTCGGCTCCTCCCCGCGCTCGCTGACGAGGCATCATGGCTGAACCACGAAGTCTCCGCTGGCCCATCGGCCTGCTCCTCCTCGCCTCCTGCACAGGTCAATACGGCGATTTGCCCGCGCACGATGGAGACGGAGAGGCGACGGCCCCGCTGTGCACCGCGATCGAGCCCGGCGAGTCGCCGCTCCGCCGGATGACCCGCGCGGAGTACGACAACACGATCTTCGATCTCCTGGGCGACGACAGCCGCCCTGCGAAGGGCTTCGTGCCAGAAGAGGAGTCGCTCGGCTTCAACAACCAGGCGGCGGCGCTCGTGGTGAGCCCGCTGCTCGCCGAGCAGTACATGACGGCGGCCGAGGGCGTCGCGGCGCGCGCGGTGGGCAAGCTCGTCCGCGAGGCGCCCGCGTGCCTCGAGGCCGCGGCGGGCGAGGCGTGCCGCGGCGAGGTCGCGGCGCTCGTCGCGTCGTTCGGCAAGCGGGCGTTCCGGCGGCCCCTCGCCGAGGACGAGATCGCCGACTTCGTCGCGCTCTTCCGGCGCGGGATCGCCCTCGGGGACGCGCCCGACGACGCGTCGACCGGCCTCGCGCTCGTCCTCCAGGCGATGCTGCAGTCGCCGCACTTCCTCTACCGGGTCGAGCTCGGCATGCCGGATCCGGTGGAGGACGACGTCGTGCCGCTCACGTCCTACGAGATCGCCTCGCGTCTCTCCTACCTGCTCTGGGGCACGATGCCCGACGGCGCGCTCTTCGCCGCCGCCGAGCAGGGGGCGCTCGGCACCGCCGCGGAGATCGAGGCCCAGGCGCGGCGCATGCTGGAGGACCCGCGGGCGCGCGAGGCCGTGAAGAGCTTCCACCGCCAGTGGCTCGGGCTCGCGAAGATCGACGAGATCGCCGCGGGCGGGAAGGATCCGGAGCTCTACCCCGAGTACGACGACGAGCTCTTGCCGCTCTTCCAGGCCGAGACCGAGGCGTTCCTGGACCACGCGATCTTCGAAGAGGACGCGGGCGTGAGCGCGCTGTTCACGGCGCCGTACTCGATGATGAACCGGGAGCTCGCCGCGTTCTACGGCGTCAAGGGCGGCCCGAAGGGCGACGCGTTCGAGCGGGTCGAGCTCGATCCGTCGCAGCGCGCCGGCTTCGTGACGCACGCCGGGCTGCTCGCGCTCTACGCGAAGCCGAACCGGTCCTCGCCGGTCCACCGCGGCCGGTTCGTGCGCCAGAGCCTGCTCTGCCAGATCCCGCCGCCGCCGCCGGACGTGGTCCCGGAGCCGCCCATGGTGGACCCGACGAAGACGACCCGCGAGCAGTTCGCCCAGCACGTCTCGGATCCGGGGTGCAAGAGCTGCCACGCGCTGCTCGACCCGATCGGGTTCGGCTTCGAGCACTACGACGCGCTCGGCCGCTGGCGCGACGCCGAGAACGGCATCCCCGTCGACGCGAGCGGCGAGCTCACGCAGACCGACATCGACGGTCCGTTCGACGGGGCGGTCGAGCTCGCGCACCGGCTCGCGCAGAGCGAGCAGGTGCGCGCGTGCGTGGTGAAGCAGTGGTTCCGCTTCGGCTACGGCCGCGCCGAGCAGAGCGAGGACGGCTGCAGCCTCGCGCAGGCGACGCAGGCGTTCGAGGCGTCCGGGTACAACATCCGGGCGCTGCTCGTGGCGCTCACCCAGACCGACGCGTTCCGCTACCGGCGCATGATCCGCGCAGCAGGCGCCGCAGAGGGCGGCGCAGAAGGAGAGCCGTGATGAAGCCGTTCCGACTCAGCCGCCGCGCCGTGCTCCGGGGCCTCGGCGGCGCGGCGCTCGCGCTGCCGTTCCTCGAGGTGATGGGCTGCTCGAAGCGGCTCGCCCCCGCGTCGGAGCAGACCGGGCGGGCCGCGTTCGGGGCCGAGTTCCCGAAGCGCTTCGTCGTCATCTACACGCCGAACGGCACCGTCCCGCCGGACTTCTGGCCGTCGTCGTCGCAGCTCAAGAACGGCGAGGAGCTGTCGCCCATCCTGGCGCCGCTCAAGGACCACAACGAGGATCTGCTGGTCCTCGGCAACGTGAGCGCGCTGTCGGCGCTCACGGGGCCGGGCGACGCGCACCAGAAGGGCACGGGGCAGTGCCTGACCGCGCGGCCGATGCAGGAGGGCGATTTCCCCGGCGACGCGGGGCTGTCGTGCGGCTGGGCCGACGGCATCTCGGTCGACCAGGAGATCGCGAACCACATCGGCACGAGGACCAAGTTCCTGTCGCTGGAGCTCGGCGTGCTCGTCTACGGGGCGAACGTGGGCGCGCGCATCGCCTACCGCGGCCCGGCGCAGCCGCTGCCGCCGGAGAACAGCCCTTACGCCGCGTTCGACCGCCTCTTCTCCGATCTGGCGGTCACGCCCGAGACGGCGACAAAGAAGACCGAGCAGCGCAGGGCGGTGCTCGACAAGGTGGCCGCCGACTACAAGCGGTTGCAGCGGCGCCTCGGCGCCGCGGATCAGGAGAAGCTCGCGGGGCACCTCGCGTCGGTGGAGGACATCGCTTCGCGCCTCGACCGCGGCGTGGTGCCGACCTCCGAGGCGTGCGCGCCGCCGGAGCTGACGCCGGACGTCGACCCGGACAAGGTCGCGAACATGCCCGAGGTCACGAGGCTCCAGCTGGATCTCATGGCCATGGCCCTCGCCTGCGATCTGACGCGGGTGGCGAGCCTCCAGTTCACGAACTCCGCGACGACAAAGGTGCTGAGCTTCCTCGGCCCGGACATCACCGAGGGGCACCACCCGATGGCGCACAACGGCTACGCCGACCCGGTGAACCGCCAGCGCCTCACGAAGATCAGCCGCTTCTACGCCGAGCAGCTCGCATACCTCATCGCGAAGCTGAAGAGCATGCCGGAAGGCAACGGCTCGGTCTTCGACAACACGGTGATCTTCTGGACGAACGAGCACGCCGACGGCAACCACCTGCGCCAGAACATCCCTTATGTGCTCGCCGGGAGCGCCGCCGGCCACTTCAAGACGGGCCGCTTCGTCTCCCAGGCGAAGCAGGTCGGGCACAACGACCTGCTCGTCTCGCTGCTGCAGGCGATGGGCGTCGACACCGAGTCGTTCGGCGACCCGAAGTACTGCACCGGGCCCCTGAAGGGGCTGACCAGCTGAGGGACAGGGGCGACGGCGCGCGGAGGGCGCGCGATCCTGGCCCGATCTCCCCGAGTCGGTTCGCAGAAACATCTTGACAGTGCGCCGCGACGCCAAGAGCGCCGCGCGTATACTGGCTTTGCGCAAGACGGCGCGCAGTGGCACGCCCGGGCAGGTCAAGAAGGGCGCGCGCGACCTGCAGGCCGATGGTCGCGTCCTGACGGGTCGCGCAGATCTTCTCCTTCACGGCACGCTGCGGGGAATCCATGGGGCCGGCCGGACGAATGTCCGGCGTACGCCCCCCACGTACGCACCACGTAGGCAGGACGACGAGGAGAGGGCGTGTCCGAGACGCGCATGAATGTGGTTGAACTTACAAAATGATCAGTGTACGCAGTTACTGTTGTGTATTTTTTCCTGCGCCGCGACCAGCACCGGATCCGCCTACTGCTGGGGGCACAACGGCCACGGGAAGCTCGGCGACGGGACCACGACAAACCGTCAGGTGCCGACGGAAGTCTCGGGCGTCTCGGGAGTTATCGACGTGGCGGCGGGATACGACCACAGCTGCGCGCTGCTCTCCGGGGGCTCGGTCAAGTGCTGGGGAGGGGCTCTCCACGAGCAGCTCGGGGATGCGAGCAGCGCCGTCTATCGGCTCTCGCCCGTGACGGTCGCCGGAATCACGGATGCGGTGGCCCTCGACACTCAGAGCTATTTCAACTGTGTTCTCCACAGCACGGGCGCCGTCTCGTGCTGGGGGGACGGCTTCCTCGGTAAGCTCGGAGACGGCGCCACGACGACCAGGAAGACGCCTGTGAGCGTGACCGGCATCTCGACGGCGGTCGCCGTGGCTACCGGCAACAATCACGCATGCGCCCTCCTGTCGGATGGAACCGTGAAGTGCTGGGGGAGCAACAGCTCGGGTCAGCTCGGAACAGGCTCGATGTCGCCCGCATACAGCACCACGCCGGTCACGGTCACCGGGATCAGCGACGCTGTGAAGCTCGACGCCGGTCAAAGCCACACCTGCGTGGTTCATTCAGGCGGGGGCGTATCCTGCTGGGGCTTGAACGGCAACCGTCAGCTGGGGGACAACACCACGACGAACAGCGCGTCGCCGGTCTCCGTCGGGAGCCTCAGCAACGCGGTGCTGGTCTCTGCCGGCACCCTGACGACGTGCGCGGCCATCTCGGGCGGCGGCGCCAAGTGCTGGGGCAGCGACATCACGGGGCAGCTCGGCGACGGAGGCTCCCTGCCCGGCACCGGGAGCGGCACGCCCGTCGACGTCTTGCTGCCGTGAGCCAATAGGTTCACGGAGCTGCTCCGGGTTTCGCACGGGAGCCCGACGTCCACCACCTGCAGAGCCGCTCGGAGCGCGAGGCCGTGCTGCTCGAGGTGGGATCGAGCTGCCCGGACGATGCGGCCGAGTACCCCGACATGAGGCGTCGAGCGCGGAGGAACTCCCGGTTCTTTGTCCTGGGCACGCCCGTTCACGGCTGCCCTCGCGACCTCTTCCGTCGGTGCGCCCCCTCGACGCTCACGAGATCCACACCATGTTCTCGACGATGCTCCCCAGCGCGACCGACGCCGCCCGAGTCCACCGGTTCGGCGGCCCCGAGGTCATCACCCTCGAAAAGGTGCCGCTCCCGCTGCCCGGCCCGGGCGAGGTGCTGGTCCGCGTCGCGGCGGCCGGGGTCGGGCCGTGGGACGCCTGGATTCGTGCCGGCAAGAGCGTGCTGCCCCAGCCGTTGCCGCTGACGCTCGGCTCGGATCTCGCAGGTACCGTGGCCGCGGTCGGCCCCGAGGTGACCGGCCTCGCGCCGGGCGCAGCGGTCTTTGGCGTCACCAACAGGCGCTTCACCGGCGCACACGCCGACTATGCCGTGGCGCAGGCGTGCAGGGTGACGCGCAAGCCTCTCCGGTTCGACGACGTGCAGGCCGCCTCCGTGCCGGTCATCGCCGTCACGGCGTGGCAGGCGCTGTTCGATCAGGCCCAGCTCGAAGCCGGACAGACCGTGCTGGTGCACGGCGCGGCCGGCAGCGTCGGCGCGTACGCGGTGCAGCTCGCGCGCCGGGCCCGCGCCCGTGTGATCGCGACGGCTTCGGCCAAGGATCGCGACTTCGTCCGCGGTCTCGGCGCGGACATCGTCGTGGACTACCGGAGCGAGCGCTTCGAGGAGGCCGCCAAGGACGTCGATGCCGTCATCGACCTCGTCGGCGGCGACACCCAGGCGCGGTCCTTCGCCGTGCTCAAGCGGCGTGGCATCCTGGTCTCGGCGGTGTCGACCCCAGATCAGGAAGAGGCCGCCCGTCGCGGCGTGCGGGCGAGCTTCTTTCTCGTCGACGTCACGACGGCCCACCTCGACCGCATCGCCGCCCTGCTCGACGCGGGCGAGCTCTCGGTCGACATCGGCGCCGTGCTGCCGCTCGCCGAGGTCCGCGGCGCGCATGAGATGCTCGACGGCACCCGCCCCCGCCCGCGTGGCAAGATCGTCCTGGCAATCACGCCTGCTCGCTGAGGTCCAGCACAGCGGCCCTCCGGGCGCGTCCGACGAGGCCATTCTCCTGAGCAGCGCCTGCGGGCGCTGGCGAGCAGCGAGGCCCCGGCGGCTGCGGATCGCCCTTGGGCGACGCGGTGCTAGTGCCGCGCCTCGGTTCTGACGATCCGTTTCGCCCGGCTCGTGCGTCTGGGCAGGCGTGGGCGACGAACGAAAGCAGCCGAGGCCGAGGTTCACGGGGCTCCAGCTCAGCCAGGAGGACCAGCAGGCACTGCGCCGACGCGAGAGGGAGGGCCCGCTCGGCATGCTGGTCGCACGGCGGATCCAGGCCCTCCGTCTGCTCGACAAGGGCTGGACGATCACGCAGGTGGCGTGAGGCGACGGGAACGTACCGCCGCGAGGTGCGACGCGTCGCCAACCGCTTCCTGGAGGGGTATCGAGCACGCCCTGAGCGAGGAGCCCCGGCGGCGCCGCGCCAAGCTCCTCGACAGTGCGCAGACCGCCGCACTCATCGCGCTGGTCTGTGATCCGCCGCCCGAGGGGCGGGCGCGATGGACCATCGCCCTGGTTGCCGACGAAGCCGAGCGGCGAAGGGTCGTCCGCTCGGTCAGCCGAGAGACCATACGAAGGCCCCTCGCCGACCATGACATCAAGCCCTGGCGGGAAAAAGATGTGGTGCGTTCCGAAGATCGACCAGCCGTTCGTCGAGCGGATGAAGGACGTGCTGGAGCTGCACGATCGGCCCCACGACCCGACCAAACCGGTCGTGGTGTTCGATGAGCGCCCCGTCCTACTGCACGACAACGCAAGGCCCGACCGGCCGATGCGCCGAGGAAAGCCACGGCGCATCGACTGCGAGGGGCGAGCAAACTCATGCGGCCAGTCGCCCCGCGCGCGCCACGGAGCTCGGCCAGCGTCTCGATGAAATCCGAACCGAGCGGCGAATTCGCGGGGGTGTAGCTCCGCCAGGCCATCCTCGAGCCGTGACAGCTCCTTGCTCGTTCCGAACCACGTCGTCGTCCGACCGCCCGGTCGCGCGTCTCGATGATGGCGATCGCGTGTTTGTTGAGGAGGCCCGGGAGCGGGCGGCAGTCGAGGCAGAGGCGAAGCTGGACGCGGCAGCAGCGCGAAGGGCGAGGCGGTAGGCGAACGACGGCAACACCGATCTCCACGACCTCGAGGATATCTTCCCGCATCGTTTCGATGACACTCTCACCGCGTTGAATGGCAGCAGCGCGCTCGATGCCGAGCCCTGGCGATCACCTGTAGTGCTTCCGCCAAGAACGACGCCGGCAATCCCGTCGGCACGCGAATATGATCGACGTCTCGAGGGTAGTAGTTCGCGCCCGTCGCGACGATCATCCTATCTTCCACCAGCAGCGAGTCCGCGAATCGCTCCGTATCACCGGCCTCGAGGTCGAGCCACGCCTGAGTCCCGCTCCGCACGGAGTCCAGACGAACGCCGTGCTCCAGGGCCCAATCGACGACGAGCTGGTGACCGTGGTCGACTCGCTCGATGAGCGGCGCATTGCCATGCTTGCACAGGGCGGCGGCCCGGAGCTGAGCCTCGGTGGACACGGCGATTCGCTCCATTTCAAGATGCGAAGTCAAATCTGCGATCGTCCCCGGCTCGGCGACCAGCCATCCAACACGAAGCCCGGGAGCTCCGTAGTTCTTGGAGAAGCTGTTGACACCAAAGACATTTCTCCACTCTTCCACTAGCGCCAACGGAGAAACGAAGCGCTGCGGTCCATAGGTAAAGGAGTCGTACACCAGATCGAAGATCAGCGCGAAGCCGTGATGCTCCTGGTCCTTGAGCAGATCCTTCACTATCCAATTCTCGAGGCATGTGCCCGTGGGGTTGTGTGGAGTGTTGATGTAGACGACGTCGCCAGGACCCAGGCGGAATAGCCGCCAACTCTGCTCAGACCACAGTCTCGACCAAGGCTGGACGACTAATTGAAGCCCAGTGACGTCGAACAGTTGGGCCAGGCTCAGCAAGATGGGCCCCGCACAGACGGCGCGGCTCACCCCGGACCGCCTCAGGTGACGGACCGTCAACCCCAGGGCGTCGAGACCACCGTTGGTGATGAGAATCGACTCGGTCCCGACGTGCACTCCCTGGGACTGACCACGGTCGTGCAAGGCGTCGAGCAGCACTTCAACCCCCTGGCTCGGCGCATACCGGTGGTCTCCGTCTCCCCATGTATACGGCGGGACCGGCGGAGCGACCGGCCAGACCGGAACGTTTTCTACAAGGAACTTCCAGTTTATATCGGATGCTCGCGCAGCACGCGCCAGTCGCTTGCCCAGCGGTGTCTGTTCCATACTTCCTCCAATCACCTGGACTTCAGCACGCAGCCGAACAGAAGCCCGGTCGAATCAACCTCTGGGTTCACGTGCTGTCGAGCGACCACCATGGCACCCGCCTCCTCGAAAAGATCCAACCAGAACCGCGTCGTCTCCAGCCGCTGCTCGGTCAGGACGTGCAGGAGATAATATGGATTGTAGTAGGCGAGGCCCAAACCGTGCCGCATGACCGATGGATCCGCCGGTCGATGATCGACCTCGACGACCACGAGGGACGCATCCCCGCGGAGCGCGTTCCGCACGAGCTCGACCACATCCGCCCGGCCCTCCTGCTCGAGGATCTCCTGCAGCAGGAAGGCGGCGAGGAATAGGCGGCGAGGACGACCGGCGACGGGTCCCTCGGGATCGAGAGAGCGGACATAGTCCACTGCAGAAGCCCGACAGAACGTGAGCAGCTCGCTGCCGCTGAGGAGAGGTGCGAAGGGGTCTATACCGATGGCGTGAATGCCAGGGTAGTCTCGCGCCAGATCTGCCAGGAACGTTCCATCGCCGCAGCCCAGATCGATGAGCTGCGTAGCGGACATCGGCATATTCGCCAACAACCTTCGGACGAGCGGCAAGGCATCGTATCGGCTGATGCCGCAGCTTCCGATCCCGACCATCGCGCCGTCGCGGCTGGCATAGCTCCCTCCCCGGAGCGTCTCCGTGATCTGCTGGAACGTCTGCGCGTAACCTCCGATCAGCAACTCGTACCAGGGCCGGAACTCGGCGAGCTCGCGCCCCCGTGAGGTCAGCGAAACAGCGTCACCCTGCAGCAAGACGAGCCCCTCATTCGCGAGATAGCGAAGAAAACCAGCGGTTCGTCCTCGGTGCGCTCCCGAATCCTCGAGATCTTGCAGAGTCGACGTGCCGCTGACCAGCCGGTCGAAGATGCCGCTCAGGAACAGATGATATATTCCCTGGGCCAGCGCGAAACCTCGAATGGGCTGCAACGCCTCGATCAGCCGAACTTCGAAATTGCTATCGGTCATCGGTGTCTACCTCATGCCAGATCTCGTGTTTGTCGCGTCGCGTCATCAAGCCGTGTCGCCTCACTGCTCGCCGTACCCATGATTCGTCTCATCGCGCTCTTCTCCGATGCTCATCGGATTGAAGCCGATTTGGACGATCTCGAGATCGCACAGATCGTTGAGCAGGACCTTGAAACGCTCGGCCCGCTCCACGGATCTCGTGCTGACTCGGAGGAAGGGACGTTCGTTGCCCTGCCAATCGCGGACACGGGAGCGCGCCGCCGTGACGAATACACAATCTCCTCGGAACGGCTCAGCGTCCAGCCGCTCGCGGACGCGATGCTCGAGGATAGCTCGTTCATCGTCGCTGTAACCGAAGAATTCGATGGTGGGCATATGACTCCGCTAGCGCTGTGCTGGAGCTTGGCTCGCGTTGTCGCCGGCGAGCCGCTCGATCATGAACAGTGTCCTCTTGCATCGGTCGCTACTGGTCCTTCCTGGGGCGGAACCCCCTCGGCTGCCGCGCGTCTCGCGTGGCCGCAGCGGCCTCGTCGCTTCGAGGCGCGATGACCCGGAGCGGCGCGCGCACGACGAGCAGCCATGGGGACTCGCCGGCCCACCGCAGCCCGCTGTCACATCTCTACATCTCTATCTCTCAAGCAGCCGACGTGCCAGGTCGATGCGGCTCGGATTCAGGCGATCCAGCTCAGCAGGGCAGCGCAACGAACCGATCCCGAAAAGGATGCCCACGATCGAGCAGAGCACGCTCTGGCTGGCAGAGCCCGACGGCCAGACCGGCGAGTCGTCGGGAGGTCCGCCAGGCTCCATCACCATCAGGCGCGGCCTGGGCTTTCCTGTCAGGAGCGTCTGGGAAGTCCACCGTAAGCTCAGGTCACTTGCGAGGCACCATCCCAGCACTAGGGTAAATCCACGCGTGGCGTCGCGGCACTTACGCTCGTGCCGCGCGTCGGACCGGCGACATGCAGTTCGGACCGCCGCATGATCGATCCTGATTCGACGACGGGGAGAACCTCGCCAGCCTGGAGAACACATGCCCGCGTGCCCAGGACAGGCCTCCTCCAAGCATGAGCTCGGTAGCCACCGAGTTGTGCTTGCCTATCTGGCGCATCAAATCTGCTCATCGGAGGGACCAGGATGATGGGTCAAGCGACGGACGAAGCCGCTCGGCGCGCAGCCGTACGAACAGAAGAAGAGATCCAGACTTGGCTCATCGATCGGTTGGTTGCGCTGGCGCGGCTACCTTTGCGATCGGTCGATACCGGCGAGCGGTTCAGCCGCTATGGGCTCGATTCGCTCAGTGCGATGCACCTGCTCGCCGACCTGTCTCAGGCGCTCGGGCGCGACCTGCCGCCCACCCTGCTCTGGGAGCACCCGACGATTGACGCCTTGTCTCGGTACCTTGCTGGTTTGATGGGTGCGGCGGCCGCCAAAGGCGCAGACTCGCCGGCTTCGCCCGAGGACGTGAGCGCGGTCCAGCCCTCGGCGCGCGAGCCCATCGCCGTCATCGGCATGGCCTGCCGGCTTCCAAGAGCGCCCGACATCGAGGAGTTCTGGCGGCTACTTCGGGAGGGAGTGGACGCCATCACCGAGGTCCCCCGCGCTCGGTGGAACGCTGACGCGCTGTTCGATCGCGAGCTGGCCGCGCCCGGCAAGATGAACACCCGCTGGGGCGGGTTCCTCGACCACGTGGACCAGTTCGACCCGCTCTTCTTCGGGATATCCCCCCGAGAGGCGGTTCACATGGATCCGCAGCAGCGGCTCATGCTGGAGCTGGCCTGGGAGGCGCTCGAGGACGCGGGTCTCGTGGCAGGAGAGCTCAAGGGGAGCCGAACAGGCGTCTTCTTCGGCGTGGTCTGGACCGATTATGCTGCGCTGGCGCAGCAGGCCGGCGCCGCGGCCGTCGCGCAGCACACGGTGACCGGCCTTCATCACAGCATCGTCGCGAACCGCGTATCCTACGTGCTCGGCTTGCAGGGGCCGAGCCTGGCGCTCGACACCGCCTGCTCCTCTTCCCTCGTGGCCGTACACCTCGCGTGCGAGAGCCTGCGCCGCGGCGAATCGACGCTCGCGCTGGCCGGCGGTGTCAACCTGAATATCGTCCCAGAGAGCACGATGCAAGTGTCCAAGTTCGGTGGCTTGTCGCCGGACGGACGGTGCTTCACCTTCGACGCGCGCGCGAACGGGTACGTTCGTGGCGAGGGCGGAGGCGTGGTGCTGCTGAAGCCGCTCTCCCGCGCGCTCGCGGACGGCGATCCCATCGTCTGCGTGATCCGCGGCAGCGCTGTTAACAATGACGGAGCCAGCAGCGGGTTGACCGCGCCGAACCCGAGCGCCCAGGTGGACGTGCTGCGCGCTGCCCTCCGGCAGGCCGGCGTGGATCCCGCGGCCGTCGATTATGTCGAGGCCCACGGCACGGGGACATTGCTTGGCGATCCAATCGAAGCAGCGGCGCTGGGCTCCGTTTTCGGAGCAGCCAGGCCGGCCGAGCGGCCGCTCCTCGTCGGCTCCGTCAAGACGAACATCGGCCACCTGGAGGCCGCCTCGGGTATCGCCGGCCTCATCAAGGTCGCGCTCTGCATCAAGCATCGAGAGCTGCCGCCCAGCCTGCACTTCGAGACGCCGAACCCGTACATCCCGTTCAACGAGCTCCACCTCTCGGTTCAGCGTACGATCAGCGCCTGGCCAGATACGGACAGGCTCGCGACGGCGGGGGTCAGCGCGTTCGGCTTCGGAGGGACGAACTGTCACGTCGTGCTCCAGGAGTGGCCGGCGCCGCAGGCAGAGCTCCTGCCGCTCTCCGCAGAGCGCCCGGACGCGCTGCGGACAGCCGCGCAGAAGCTCCTCGGGCACCTGCCCCCGGCAGAGGCGCGCAGCTCGGTCCAGGAGCTCTGCAGCGCGCTGGCGCTCCGCTCCAGCGATGGCGACCACCGCCTCGCCATCACGGCACGCTCCTGTCGCGAGCTCAGGCAGAAGCTCCAGCGCTGCGTTGATGGCGAACCAGGACCGGAGCCGACCGGCATCGCGGGCGGACCCGGGATCGCGTCGGGCATCGCGGAGCAGGGGCGCCTCGGAAAGCCGGTCTTCGTCTTCTCGGGTCAGGGCTCGCAGTGGCTGGGCATGGGGCGCTCCCTGCTCGCGCGCGAGCCGCTGTTCCGGGCCGTCCTCGGGGATTGCGATCGGCTCATCCGGCGGTACGTGGGCTGGTCCCTGCTCGATGAGCTGACAGCGGGCAGCGAGCGCGCGCGGATGATGGATGAGATCGACGTCAGCTGCCCGGCCATCGTGTCGATCCAGGTCGCGCTCGCGGCGCTGTGGCGCTCGTGGGGCGTCGAGCCCGCGCTCGTGGTCGGACACAGCATCGGCGAGGTCGCGGCGGCGCATGTCGCTGGCGCCCTGAGCCTCGAGGACGCCATGCTCGTCATCTCCACGCAGGGCCGCCTGATTCGCCGCATCCGGGGCCAGGGAGCCATGGGGCTCGTGGCGCTGCCGTGGGACGAGGCCGGCGAGGCGCTGGCCGGCCGTGAAGGGCGCCTCTGCCGTGCGATCCACGCGAGCCCCGACGCAACGGTCCTGAGCGGAGAGCCAGAGGCGCTGGCCGAGGTCTTCGCCACGCTCGGGCAGCGCGGCGTCTTCTGCCGCCAGGTGAACGTGGACGTCGCGGCCCATAGCCCGCAGGTCGATCCCCTCCGTGAGGATCTGCTCGAGGCGCTGCAGCGCGTATCGGCGCACCCGGCGCGCGTACCCATCTGCTCAGGCGTGACCGGCTCGACCTTGGAGGGCGAGCGGTTCGACGCCTCGTACTGGGCGAGGAACCTGGCCGAGCCGGTGCGCTTCGCCGACGCGATGGCGTCGCTGATTCAGGAGGGACACAGCGTCTTCGTCGAGATCAGCCCGCACCCGCTGCTGAAGCACGCGGTCACGTCGTGCCTCAACCACGTCGGACAGCGCGGCGTCGTTCTGGCCTCGCTCCGCCGGGACGATGACGAGCGCGCCGCGCTGCTCGACGCTGTCGGAGCGCTCTATGCGTCGGGCCATCCCGTGAGGTGGAGCGAGATCTGTCCCGCCGCGGGAACGGGCGTGGACGCGCTCGATCTCATGGCGGACACCCCGGCTCCGGCGAGCGACGCCGCCCCGGGCTCCGTTCCGGACCCCGAGCCCCATGAGAGCTGGTATGTGCTGCCGCTGTCCGCGCACTGCCCGGAGGCGCTGTCCGCCCACGCGGACGCGTACCGATCGTTGCTGTCCCGAGCTTGGCCGTCCGGCGCCCGGAGCATCCGCGATATCGCCTATACGGCCGGCGCCCGGCGGAGTCACCACGATCACCGCCTCGCGGCGGTGGCGTGCTCGCCAGAGGGCCTGGTCGCATCCCTCGAGACGTTCGTGCGAGGAGGGGAAATGTGCTCGGGGCTCGTGCACGGCCAGGCGGGGCCCCGGGCGCAGCGCAAGGTGGTGTTCATCTTCTCGGGCCAGGGATCTCAGTGGGCGGGTATGGGCCGCGAGCTCCTCGCGCGAGAGCCTGTATTTCGCGCCGCAGTCGAGAGGATCGACGCGCTCGTGGCCCGGCGCGCGGGCTTTTCGATCCTGCGAGAGCTCGCCGCGCCCGAAGATCGGTCGCGCCTGCACGGGACCGACGTGGCCCAGCCCGCGATCTTCGCGCTGCAGGCAGCGCTGTCGACGCTCTGGGCGTCGTGGGGCATCGCGCCCGACGCGGTCGTGGGGCACAGCGTCGGCGAGGTCGCGGCGGCGCACGTGGCCGGGGTGCTGGGCCTGGATGAGGCGGTCCGCCTCGTGTGCGCGCGCGGGCGCGTCATGCACCAGGCAGCGGGGCTCGGGAAGATGGCGTCTGTCGCGCTCGGCGCCGAGGAGGCGGCGCGCGCCCTGCGCGGTGTGCGCGGTGTCGAAGAGCGGGTGTGCATCGCGGCCATCAACGACCCCGGCGCGGTGGTGCTCTCGGGCGCCACCGCGACGCTCGAAGAGGCGGTGGCGAGGCTGAAGCAGCAGGGCGTGCGCTGCCGCTACCTGCCAGGCAGCCACGCGTTCCACAGCCCGCAGATGGCTCCGCTCGCGGGCGAGCTGCTCGAAGCGCTCGGCGCCATGGCGCTGGATGGCCCGAAGCTGCCGCTGTACAGCACGGTCACGGGCGCCAGGCTCTCGGACGTCGAGCTCGACGTCGCTTACTGGGCGAGAAACCTCCGGGAGCCGGTCCGGTTCGCGAGCGCGATCGGCGCCGCGATCGATGACGGGTACCGGGTGTTCCTGGAGCTCGGACCTCACCCGGTCCTGTCCAGCAACGTGGAGCAGTGCCTCGCGGCGCGGGCGGTCGAGGGGCGCGCCGTTTCCACGCTGCGGCGCGGGCGGGAGGAGCGGCGGAGCCTCCTCGAAGCGCTCGGAGCACTGTACGTGTGCGGCTGCGCGGTGGACTGGGAGCGCCTGTATCCGTCGGGAGGGCGCGTCGTCTCGGTGCCGCGGTATCCGTGGCAGCGGAAGCGCTACTGGCTCGATCCGGGACCGGCAGCGCACGCGGGCCCTCGGGGCGCGGCGTCAGGACACCCTCTCCTCGGGGCGAGGCTCCCGGTGGCGACGGTGGGAGCCGCCTTCGAGGCCGCGCTCAGCGCGGAGACGGCGCCGTACCTCGCCGATCATCGCGTCTTCGACGAGGTGGTGCTGCCAGGGGCGGCCGTGCTGGAGATGGCGCGCGCGGCCGCGGCGTCGCGCTTCGGCCATGAGCGGGTGAGCGTCGAGGACCTCCTGCTCCAGGCACCGCTGCTCTTGCCGGAGACCGGCGGCGTGCGCGTGCAGGTCGTGCTGTCGGCGGAGGCAGGACAGGACACCACCGTGACCGTGTGCAGCCAGGCGCTCGAGGCGGCGCCGGAGCACGCGTGGACGGTTCACGCCAAAGGGCGCGTGCAGCCGTGGTCCGAGGAGGCGTGTTGGACCGCCGTCGATATCGGCGCCGTGCAGGCGCGCTGCCAGGCGGTGGTGCCGGCGGCAGACATGTACGCGGCCTGTGCCGATGCGGGGCTCGCGTATGGACCGGCATTCCAGGGGATCACGGCGCTCTGGCGAGGCCACCGCGAAACGATCGCGCAGGTGACGCTCCCGGCGCGCGAGCTCGAGGACGCCGGGGCCTACGGGGTTCACCCGGCGCTGCTCGACGCGGCGCTGCAAACGCTGCTCGCCGCGCTCGATCCCTGGTGCGCGTCGGCGCCTTCGGCGGTCCTGCCCGTCGGGGTGTCCGGCTTCCGCGTGTGGCAGCCAGGAGCGACGGTCGCGTGGGCGCACGCTCGCGTCCAACGAGCAGCGGAGCCCGGCGCCCCGGTCATGTCGGGCGACGTCGCGCTCCTGGACGCGCTGGGCCGGCCCATCGCCGAGGTATCGGGGATCCGGCTGAAGCACGCCGATCGCGCGGCGCTGCGCGCGGCGGGCAGCCAGGCGCCCCTGGAGCGGCTGTATCGGCTGAGCTGGATGGAGGCGCCGCAGGCCTCGGGCGAACAGACGCCGAAGGAGCGCTGGCTCGTGGTGACCGACGGCTCGGCCGTCGGGGAAGCGCTGGTGGAGCGCCTGCGATCCTCGGGCGCGACCTGCGTCGTCGTGGCACGAGGGCCGTGGCACGTGACGCGCGACCGCGGCGCGGCGGGGGCGAGCCGGACGTTTCCCGAGGCGCTCGATGCAGCGCTCGCCGACGAGCCGGCGGGCGCGCCGCTCCAGGGTGTCGTGGTCCTGTGGGACGTGACACCGTCCCCAGCGCCGGCGGGGTCGCCCGCGGAGCGCGCGGATGAGCTCGCGGTGGCCGGCCTGCACCTCGTGCGGACCCTGGCCCGGCGCGCGTTGCCGGCGGGGGCTCGGCTCTGGTGGGTCACTCGGGGCGCCCAGGCCGTGGAGCCCGGCGATGTCTCCGACGTGGCGCAGGCGCCGCTCTGGGGGCTCGGGCGGGTGGCGATGCAGGAGCACCCGGAGTTCGGGTGCACGCTGGTGGATCTCGATCCGTCCGCCCGAACCGAGGACATGGCAGCGGCCCTGATGCGGGAGCTCACGAGCGCCGACGGAGAGACGCAGGTAGCGCTGCGCGCCGGCAGGCGGCGCGTCGCTCGGCTCGTGAGGGCGGACGCGGCGGCCGGGCTCGCGATCCCCGAGGCGGTGTCCTATCGGCTGGAGCACGGGCGAAGAGGCCTCCTGAGCGAGCTGCACCTAGCCGCAGCGGAGCGCCGGGCGCCCGGGCCGGGCGAGGTCGAGATCGAGGTGACCGCCTCCGGGCTGAACTTCCGCGACGTGCTCGCGGCGCTCGACGTGTATCGCGACGAAGCCGGACCGCTGGGCAACGAGTGCGCGGGGGTGATCGCTGCGGTGGGCCAGGGGGTCGATCGCCTCTCGGTGGGCGATCGTGTCATGGCGATCGCCAAGGGCACCTTCCAGCGGTACGTGACCGCCGACGCGCGCCTCGTCGCCCCGCAGCCGGCGGGGATGACGCCCGCGCAAGCAGCGACGGTGCCTGTCGCGTTCCTGATCGCCTGGCATGCGCTGCACGACCTGGGGCAGCTCCAGGCGGGGGAGCGGGTCTTGATCCACGCCGCCGCCGAGGGCGTGGGAATGGCGGCGGTGCAGATCGCCGCGTGGCTCGGGGCCGAGGTGTTCGCCACGGCGAGCCCGCCGATGTGGCCGGTGATCGAGGCGATGGGGGTACGGCACAGGGCCAGCTCGAGGTCGCCTGAGTTCGCTGCTCTGTTCCGGGCAGCGACGCAGGGCGCCGGCATCGATGTCGTGCTCAACTCCCTCGCGGGCGAGCACGTCGACGCGGGCCTGTCGCTGCTCTCTCCAGGCGGCCGCTTCCTGGAGATGGGCAAGACCGACGTCCGATCGAGCGAGGTGATCGCCAGGGACTACCCCGGGGTGCGCTACTGCGCCTTCGATCTCTGGGAGGTGGGGCCAGAGCGGATCCAGGCGATGCTCGAGCTCCTGCTCGAGGGGTTCGCGTCAGGGCGGCTGCGCCCGCTGCCCGTGCGAACGTTCGCGATCAGCGACGCAGAGGCAGCCTTCCAGCTCATGGCGCAGGCCAGGCACACCGGCAAGGTCGCGCTCTTGCCGGCGCCGGGGCCGCGGATCATGGCGGACTGCTCCGTGTTGATCACGGGCGGGCTCGGGGCTCTCGGGCTCTACACGGCGCGCTGGCTCGCTGAAGAGCACCGGGTGCGGCACCTCGTGCTCGCCGGCCGCCGCGCCCCGGACAGCGAGGGCGCGGCGGCGATAGAGGCGCTGCGGGCCAGAGGGGCGCTCGTCACCGTGGCCCAGGTCGATGTCGCCGACGCGACCGCGGTGCGCTCGCTGCTCGCCTCGCTCCCGCGGCACCTGCCGCTCAGGGGCGTCATCCACGCGGCGGGGGTGCTGGACGACGGCATGCTCGCCGACCAGGACGCCTCGCGCCTCTCGGCGGTGCTCTCGCCGAAGGTGCGCGGCGCATGGAACCTGCACAGCGAGACCCGGCACATGCCGCTCGACTTCTTCGTGCTGTTCTCCTCGGTGGCGTCGCTCCTGGGCCCGCCTGGCCAGGGCAGCTATGCGGCGGCCAACGCGTTCATGGACGCCCTGGCGCACCTCCGGCGCGCCGAGGGGCTCCCGGCGCAGAGCGTGAACTGGGGGCCGTGGTCCGGAGGCGGCATGGCCGGGAAGCTGGGGGAGGCCCACAAGGCGCGCCTCGCTCGGCGGGGAATCGGCGCGCTGCCGCCGTCCGAGGCCGTCGCGCTCCTCGGGCGCGCGATGTCGCGCGGAGAGACGCAGCTCGGGCTGCTGTCGCTCGACGCGCGGGCAGCGAGGCTTTCGTTCGCTGCCGCGAGCGACGTGCCGCCGCTGTGGCGAGCGCTGGTCGCGCCGTCGCCCGCACGATCCCCGGCGGCAGACGCGGGCGCGTACACGGCGCGGCTCGCCTCGCTGCCCAGAGCGGCGCGACCGGCGGCGATCGAGGCTGCGGTGCGGGCCGAGGTGGCGAAGGTGCTGTCCCTTGGATCCCCCGACGACATCAGCGCCGAACGACCTCTCCAGGAGATGGGCCTCGACTCGCTGATGGCCGTGGAGCTGCGCAACGCGCTCTCGGCGCGCGTCGGTCAGCCGCTCCCCGCGACCCTGGTGTTCGACTGCTCGACGGTGGCGGCGCTGGCGCGTTACCTGCTCGAGAAGGCGCTGCCGGAGCCGACGACCGGCGCCGCGCCGCCGCCGCCCGCGGTGCGCGCCGCGGACAACGAGCCGATCGCGATCGTGGGCCTCGGCTGTCGTTTCCCGGGCGGCGTGCGGGATCCTGAGGGCTTCTGGCGGCTGCTGGACGAGGGGGTGGATGCGATCCGGGAGGTCCCGAAGGATCGATGGGACGTCGACGCCTACTACGATCCCGACCCCGACGCGGTCGGGAAGATGTACACCCGCTCGGGCGGCTTCCTCTCCGAGGTGGACCAGTTCGACCCGGGCTTCTTCAGGATCTCGCCGCGAGAGGCGGCCCGGATGGATCCGCAGCAGCGCCTCCTGCTCGAGACGAGCTGGGAGGCGCTGGAGCGGGCCGGGCTGCCGCAGCAGCGCCTGATGGGCAGCGACACCGGGGTGTTCGTGGGGCTCATGTACCACGACTACGGCGTGTTGACCTCGGGCGCGCCCGAGCAACTCGACGGGTACGTGGCCATCGGATGCGCGGCGAGCGTGGCGTCAGGTCGAATCTCGTACCTCCTGGGTCTCAGGGGCCCAGCCATGACGGTGGACACGGCGTGCTCCTCGTCGCTCGTAGCCGTCCATCTGGCCTGCCAGAGCCTGCGGGCCCGGGAGTGCTCTCTGGCCCTGGCGGGCGGCGCGACGCTGGTGCTGCTCCCCGACATCTTCGTGGAGTTCAGCCGCCTGCGCGCCCTCGCGCCGGACGGCCGCTGCAAGCCCTTCGACGCATCCGCCGACGGCGTGGCCTGGAGCGAGGGCTGCGGCATCGTCGTGCTGAAGCGCCTGTCCGACGCCGAGCGCGACGGAGATCCAGTCCTCGCGGTGATCCGCGGCTCGGCCGTCAACCAGGATGGGCGCAGCAACGGGCTCACCGCGCCGAACGGCCCGGCGCAGGAGGAGGTGATCCGGCGCGCGCTCGCGCAGGCGGCCGTGGCGCCGTCCGCGGTGGGTTACGTCGAGGCACACGGCACGGGCACGCCGCTGGGAGACCCCATCGAGCTCCTGGCGCTCGGGAGGGCGCTGAGCGCCGGGCGCACGCCGGACCGACCCGTGGTGGTGAGCTCGGTGAAATCCAACATCGGGCACACCCAGGCGGCCGCGGGGGTAGCCGGAGTCATCAAGGCGGTGCTCGCGCTCCAGCATCAGCGCATCCCGCGGATGGTGCACTTCACCACGCCCTCGCCGCACGTCGCCTGGCAGGAGCTCCCGCTGCAGGTGGCCGCCGAGTCGGTGCCGTGGCCGGCCACCGGAGCGCCGCGGATCGCCGGCGTGAGCTCCTTCGGGATCAGCGGGACCAACGCCCACGTGGTGCTCGAGGAGGCGCCACGGAGCGCCGCAGCGTCGCCCACGGCGACGCGCGCCGTCACGCTCCTGCCCATCTCGGCGAGGAGCCCGGAAGCTCTCGCGGCGATGGCCCGGGATTACCGGGCCTGCCTCGCCCAGGCGACCTCCGAGGCCCCGGCGACGCTCCATGACGTGGCGTATACGGCGAGCGTGCGGCGCAGCCATCATGAGCACCGCCTCGCGCTTCTCGGGAGCAGCTGGGAAGAGCTCGTCACGTCGCTCGACGCCTTTCTCTCCGGCGAGCCGCGCGCTTCCGTCATGCAGGGGCAGGCGGCGCCCGGGAACCGGCAGCCCAGGGTGGTGTTCGTGCTTGCTGGGCAAGGCTCCCAGTGGGCGGGAATGGGCCGAGAGCTGCTCGCCGAGGAGCCGGTCTTCCGGGCCGTGCTCGAGCGATGCGAGCCGCTCGTGCAGCGCCATGGTGGCTTCTCTCTGATCGACGAGCTCGCCGCGACGGAGGCGACCTCCCGCCTCGACGAGACCTTCGTGGCGCAGCCGGCCCTCTTCGCCCTCCAGGTGGCGCTGGCAGAGCTCTGGAGCGCATGGGGCGTGACGCCCGACGCGGTGATCGGGCACAGCGTGGGCGAGGTGGCCGCCGCACACCTCGCCGGGATCCTGAGCCTGGATGACGCCGTCCGCCTCGTGGTCTCCCGCGGACGCGTCATGCAGCGTGCGACGGGCCTCGGGAGGATGGCGGCTGTCGCGCTGCCGGCGGAGGAGGCGGCGCGCGCCCTCCGTGGCGTCGAGGACCAGGTGTCTGTCGCCGCCGTCAACGATCCCGGCTCGGTCGTGCTGTCCGGCGACGGGGCGGCGCTCCGGCGCGTGGTGAAGCGCCTCGCGCAGCGGAAGGTGCACTGCCGCATGCTCCGGGTCAATTACGCCTTCCACAGCCCGCAGATGGCCCCGTTCCAGCAGGAGCTCCTGAGCGCCGTCGGCGCGCTCGAGCCGCGCCGCCCGGAGCGCCCGATGTACAGCACGGTCACCGGTGCGAGGGTCGACGGAGAGCTCGATCTGCAGCACTGGGCGGACAACATCCGAGCACCGGTCGAGTTCGCCCGCGCCGTCGAGGCGTCGATCGCCGACGGCCATGATGTGTTCTTGGAGGTGGGGCCTCATCCGGTCCTCTCCGTTCACCTTAGGGCGTGCCTTTCCTCGCGAGCGGAACAAGGTCATGTCCTTGCCTCGCTGCAGCGCGGTCAGGAGGAGCGGCGGAGCCTGCTGCGGTCGCTGGGCGCGCTGTACGCCACGGGCCAGCCCGTGGCGTGGGAGCGCCTTTACCCCGCGGGCGGGCGCTGCGTCGCGCTTCCGACATACCCCTGGCAGCAGCAGCGTTGCTGGTTCGAGTGGGGCTCGCCGGGCGGAAGCGCCCCGGTGCGCCCCAGGAGCGCTGGCTCGAGGGACGAGGGCCACCCGCTCCTCGGCGCGCCCCTGCCCGAATCGGAGCATCCTGAGACCCGCTCCTGGGAGCAGACCCTGAGCGCGGGGGCGCTGCCTTACCTGTCAGATCACCGACTGCACGGCGAGGCCGTGCTGCCCGGGGCCGCCTACGTCGAGATGGCGCTCTCCGCCGCCGCAGGGGCCGGCCGCGCCGGGACGCCGGCGCTGGAACACGTGCGGTTCGAGCGCATGCTCGTCATCCCACAGAAGGGCGGGCGCACGGTGCAGGTGACCCTCGCCATGGAGCGCCACGACCATGCCTCGTTCCAGATCCTGAGCCGCGAGGCCTGCGGCGCGTCCTGGCAGCGGCACGCCGCGGGACGGCTCCGCTGGAGCGACGGGGCCGCAGGAGCGCATCCGACGAAGGAAGCGCCGCACCGGATTCAGCAGCGGTGTCCGAGGCCGATGCGCGGCGCCGAGCACTACCAGCACATGAAGGCGCTTGGGCTCGATTACGGCGCTTGTTTTCAGGGCGTGCAGGAGCTGTGGGTCGGCTCGGGCGAGATCCTGGGCCGGGTGCGTCTTACGGACGCGCTGGCGGGGCAGGACGGCGCTTACCAGCTGCATCCGGCCTTCCTCGACGCGTGCCTCCAGGTGCTGGGCGCCTCGCTGGCCGCAGAGGCGCGCGCGCCCGTCGACGGCCGGCTCGTCGTGCCCGTGGGCCTGCGCCACGCGCGCGTCTACGGCCGGCCCGGCCAGGAGGTGTGGGTGCACGCGCGGCTCTCGGCCGGGCCGGCCGCGGCCGACGGCGAGTTCACCGGCGACGTGGACCTGCTCGAGGACGACGGGAGGGTCGTCGCCGAGGTCCACGGGCTTCGTGCCCAGCGGCTCGCCCGCGGCGCCCTTCCCCAGGCGGCGCCCGCCGGAGGAGAGGCGCCGCTGTTCGCGCTCGAGTGGCAACGCAAGGAGCCCCTGGCCCGGGCACCCGAGGTGCGACCTGCGACGGGCGTCCTCCTGCTCTTCACGGATCGGGGCGGTACAGGGGCGGCCGTCGCTTCCCTGCTGCACGAGCGCGGGGAACCCTGCGTGCAGGTCGTCGCGGGGCAGCGGTATGCTCGCCTCGCGCCCGGATCCTACGAGATCGACCCAGCCCATCCGGGCGCGTTTCATGCGCTGCTCCGCGATGCGCTCGGCAAAGATCTTCCATGTCGAGGCGTCGTGCACCTCTGGAGCCTGGATGCGACGGCGGCGGCGGACACGACGCCCGAGTCGCTGGAAGCGGATCTGCGCCTCGGCAGCCTGAGCGCGCTGCTCCTGTCGCAGGCGCTCGTGCAGCGAGGTGGCCGCGATACGCCGAGGCTCTTCCTGGTGACGCGCGGAGCGCAAGCGGCGGGGCTGGAGAGCGGCGCTGCCTCGGTGTCCCAGGCGCCGCTCTGGGGTCTAGGCCGGACGCTGGCGCTCGAGCACCCCGAGCTCGCGTGCACCAACGTGGATCTGAGCCCGGTGAGCTCGCCGGGAGAGGCGCGATCGCTGCTCCGGGAAATCGAGCTCGGGGATCGCGAGGATCAGATCGCGCTGCGCGCGGACGGCCGCTTCGCGGCGCGCCTCGTGCGCACCTCGCTCGCGAGCGAGGCCGGGACCGCGGTCCACCCCGCCCTGGAGCCGGCCAGGGATCGGCCGTTCCGTCTCGAGATCCAGGAGCCCGGCGTGCTGGAGCGGCTCAGCCTGCGGGAGATCCCGCGCCGCCGTCCAGGCCAGGGGGAGGTGGAGATCGAGGTCGAGGCCGCCGGGGTGAACTTCCTCGATGTGCTCCTCGCTCTTGGGATCATGCCCGACGACACTGCGGAGGCCAGCGGCGCGTCACCCAGCCTCGGGGGCGAGTGCGCCGGGCGCGTCGTCGCGCTGGGCGAGGGGGTCACGGACCTCGAGGTAGGCTGCGAGGTGTTCGCGCTGGCCCCCTGGAGCTTCAGCTCGTTCGTGACGACGAGACGCTCGTTCGTCGCTCGCCGGCCCGAGCGCCTGAGCTGCGAGCAGGCCGCGACGATCCCCATCGCCTTTCTGACGGCCTACTACGCGCTCGCGTACGTCGGCAGGCTCCGCGAGGGCGAGCGTGTCTTGATCCACGCGGGCGCCGGCGGGGTCGGAATGGCCGCCATCGCGTGGGCGAAGCACGTCGGCGCCGAGATCTTCGCCACCGCCGGGAACGACGAGAAGCGCAATCTTCTGCGCTCGCTCGGCGTCCAGCATGTGATGAGCTCGCGATCACTCGAGTTCGTGGACGAGGTGCGGCGGATCACGAACGGCGAAGGGATCGATGTGGTCCTGAACTCGCTGTCGGGGGAGTTCATCGACGCGAGCTTCGGGCTCCTGCGGGATCACGGCCGGTTCGTGGAGATCGGAAAGAGGGACTACTACGAAGACAGGAAGCTCGGGCTTAGGCCGTTCCTCCGGAACCTCTCGTTCTCTCTGGTCGATCTACGGGCGATGCTGACCCAGCGACCGGAGCTCGTTTCATCGCTCCTCGAGGAGGTCGTGCGCCTCTTCGACGCTGGCGTGCTCGGGCCCGTCCCCTGCCGCTCGTTTCCGATCGCGGAGGCGGTCCAGGCCTTCAGCACGCTGGCGCAGGCGAAGCATGTCGGCAAGATCGCCCTGACGATGCGGGATCCGGAGGTGCGGATCGCGCCGGCCTTCCCGGCGGACCGCCCGCGCATCCGGGCGGACGGCAGCTATCTGATCACGGGCGGGCTCGGTGGCCTCGGGCTCTCGCTCGCGCAGTGGCTGGCCGCGCAGGGCGCCCGCCACCTGGCGCTCGTGGGGCGGCGCGGCGCCTCCGCGGCGGCCCGCGCCGTCATCGCCGCGATCGAAGGGGCGGGTGCGCAGGTGGAGGTGATCCAGGCGGACGTGTCGCAGTACGACGAGGTCTCCGCCGTGATGCGGGAGCTCGGCCGCCGCCTGCCGCCGCTTCGCGGCGTCGTCCACGCGGCCGCGGTCCTCGACGATCGACGAGCCGCGGACCTGTCGACGGAGAGCTTCCGGAACGTGATGAAGCCCAAGGCGCTCGGCGCGTGGAACTTGCACGCACTGACCCGGGACATGCCGCTCGACTTCTTCGTGCTCTACTCGTCGGCAGCGTCGCTCCTCGGCGCCGCCGGACAGGCAAACTACGCAGCCGCCAACGCGTTCCTCGACGCGCTCTCGCACCACCGCTGCCGGACTGGCTTGCCGGCGATGAGCATCAACTGGGGGCCGTTCTCCGAGGTCGGGCTCGCGGCGGCGGACGACAGCCGCGGCAAGCGGCTCGCGAGTCGGGGCATGCGGAGCCTCACGCCGGCAGAAGGGTTGGAGGCGCTGGGACGCCTCCTCGCGCGTCCGACGGCGCAGATCGGGATCTTCGAGCTGAACGTCCGCCAGTGGCTGGAGTTCTACCCGGTCGCCGCGCGCTCGCCGCTCTGGGCAGAGCTCTTGAAAGAGCAGGACCCTGGAGCGCCGAGGTCTTCGGGAGCGCTCAGCACGAGGAGGGCGCTGGAGGATGCGCGACCCGAGGAGCGAGTGACGATCCTGGAGGAGCACCTGAGCGAGCAGCTCTGCCGTGTGCTGTATCTGCCGGCGTCCCAGGTGGACAGGACCACCGGGTTCAGCAGCCTCGGGGCGGACTCCCTGAGTAGCCTGGAGCTCCGTAATCGGATAGAGGCCAGCCTCGGGATCAAGCTGCCGGCCACATTGCTGTTCATGTGCCCTAACCTGACGTCGCTGGCTCGCCACCTGATGGAGGAGATGGGGCTCTCCGTCGAGACCAGCGGCGCAGCGGCTCCGGCAGGCGAGGGCGATGCGCCGCGCCGCTTCACGGAGGAGGTGGAGAAGCTCTCGGAGGATGAGCTGCTCGCGCTCTTCGACGACAAGCCCGCCGGTTGAACGCGCTCATCACGTGGCCAGTCCGGCCGCGCTGACGCTGCCGAGATCACCGCCACGGACGAGCTTTCGCCGGAAAGGAAGGCTCATGCGGGCACGAACGCTCGCGCCCCGCTGGCCGGGCGTCGAGCGGGCGGCTCACCGGTTTCGCGGCGAGCGACACTTGCGCGGCCTCGAGGCCAGCACCACTTACGCGCACCAGAAGCGAGCACCTTGTACGCAGGCAATACCGAGCTGGGCATCGAGGGCGAGCGAGGGGGCGGGATGGGCAGTGTCGACGTGGACTACCTGGTCCGTTTGAGGCGTGCGGCGGTCAGGATCAAGGAGCTCGAATCCAAGGCTCTCGAAGCCGAGCAAGCGAGGACGGAGCCGATCGCCGTCGTCGGGATGAGCTGCCGGTTCCCCGGCGGCGCGGCCGATCTGGAGTCGTTCTGGCAGGCATTGAAGGACGGCACCGACGAAATCGGGGAGATCCCCACGGACAGGTGGCCGGCGGACGCGACGCCACCGGATCAGCCGTCGACGCGCTGGGCCGGACTCCTCCCCGCGTCCGCGATCGACGGGATGGACGCGCCGTTCTTCGGGATCGCGCCTCGCGAAGCGGCGAGCATGGACCCGCAGCAACGGCTCGTGCTCGAGGTGGCCTACGAGGCGCTGGAGGACGCCGGTCATCTCCCCGAGCAACTGAACGGGAGTCGGACGGGCGTGATGCTCGGCGTATCGAGCGCGGATTACCAACACCGCTTGTTCTCCGCGGGGCCCGCTCACCTGGACGCTTATGCCGCCACCGGCACGATGCTCAGCGCGGCGGCGGGACGCCTGTCCTACGTGCTCGGGCTGGAGGGGCCGTCCCTCTCCGTCGACACCGCTTGCTCCTCATCGCTCGTGGCCATTCACCTGGCCTGTCAGAGCCTGCGCAACGGCGAGAGCGCGCTCGCCCTGGCGGGCGGGGTCAATGTCATCGTCATCCCGACCGGGATGCATCTCTTGGCGCAGATGCAGGCGATATCGCCGGACGGCCGCTGCAAGACCTTCGACGCGAGGGCCAACGGGTACGTGCGCGCGGAGGGCTGCGGCATCGTCGTCCTCAAGCGGCTCTCGGATGCGCAGCGCGACGGGGATCGGGTGTGGGCGTTGATCCGGGGCTCAGCGGTCAATCAGGATGGCCGCTCCTCGGGGCTGACCGCGCCGAACGTGCTCTCGCAGGCGGCGCTGCTCCGGACCGCGCTCGCGAGCGCCGGCGTCTCGCCGTCCCAGGTGGGCTACGTCGAGACCCACGGCACGGGGACTTCCCTCGGAGATCCCATCGAGGTCGAGGCGCTGAAGGCGGTCTTGGGCGCGCCTCGACCGGATGGATCGACCTGCGCGCTGGGAGCCGTGAAGACGAACGTGGGCCACCTCGAGGCAGCCGCGGGCGTAGCGGGGCTGATCAAGGCCGTGCTCGCGCTCAAACACGAGACGATCCCTCGCAATCTCCATTTCGACACGCTCAATCCGAGGATCTCCCTCGAGTCCACCTCGCTGGTCATCCCGGTGGAGGAGCTGCCCTGGAAGGCCGGCGGGGCGCCGCGTATCGCCGGGGTGAGCTCGTTCGGGATCACCGGGACCAACGCTCATGTGGTGCTGGAGGAAGCGCCCCGATACGCAGCGGCGCCCGCCGGCGAGGCGTCCGCCGTCCTCCTGCCGCTGTCCGCGAAGAGCCCTGAGGCGCTCAAGGCGCTGGCCCAGGCCTACGCGAGCCACCTCGCCCGCGCGCCCGCCGAGGACACGGCGAGCATCGGGGATATCGCCTACACCGCGAGCGTGAGGCGGAGCCATCATGAGCATCGCCTCGCGCTCGTCGGGGGCAGCCTGGAGGCGCTGCGCGCCTCGCTCGACGCGTTCCTCCGCGACGAGACTCACGCCTGTCTGGCGCAGGGGCGGGCCGAGCCCGGCCCCCGGCCCAGGCTCGTGTTCGTCTACCCGGGCCAGGGCTCGCAGTGGGTCGGCATGGGGCGCGCGTTGCTCGATGAGGAGCCGGTCTTCCGCGCTGCCATGGACGCGTGCGATCATGCGATCCAGCGCGAGGCCGGCTTCTCGCTGCTCGAGGAGCTCCGCGCCGGCGCGTCCGCATCGCGGCTCGAGCGCATCGACGTCGTCCAGCCGGCGCTGTTCGCGATGGAGGTGGCGCTCTCGACGCTGTGGCGCTCCTGGGGAGTGCACCCCGACGCGGTGGTGGGCCACAGCATGGGCGAGGTGGCCGCCGCGCACGTCGCCGGCGTCCTCTCGCTCGAGGACGGGGCGCGCATCGTCTGCCGGCGGAGTCGGCTGCTCCGCCGGCTCAGCGGCCAGGGCGCCATGGCGCTCGTGGGTCTGTCGCTGGATCGAGCGGAGGAGGCGCTCTCGGGCTACGAGGATCGGCTATCGGTCGCCGTCAGCAACAGCGAGAGGTCCTCCGTCCTGTCGGGAGACCCCGGCGCGCTCGACGAGGTGCTCGCGCGGCTCTCGCAGGCGAACGTGTTCTGCAAGCGGGTCAAGGTGGACGTCGCCTCGCACAGCCCGCAGGTGGATCCGCTTCGCAGTGAGCTGCTCGACGCGCTGTCGGGGCTCGCGCCCGGCGCCGCCACGCTGCCCATCTACTCGACCGTGACCGGCAGGGCGCGCGAGGGCGCGGGGTTCGGTCCGGAGTACTGGGTCGAGAACCTGCGGCGCCCGGTGCGGTTCTCTCAGGCCGTTCAGCGGCTCATCGCGGACGGTCACGCGCTCTTTCTGGAGGTGAGCCCGCACCCGATCCTGCTGCCGGCCCTGGAAGAGGGGCTGGATGTCGGCGGGCAGTCCGGGGCGGCGCTGCCGTCGCTGCGCCGGGGAGAAGAGGAGCGGCGCAACCTCCTCGAGTCGCTGGGCGCCCTGTACACCCGCGGTTATCCGGTGGAGTGGAGTCGGCTCTATCCGAACGGAGGGCGGTGCGTGCGGCTGCCGACGTACCCCTGGCAGCGGCAGCGGCTCTGGATCGAGGTCGCGCGCGGGTCGACCGCGGTGCGCGGCGCGGTCGACACCGGGCACCCGCTGCTCGGCGCGCAGCTGCCCGTGGCGGGCGCGGGCGCCGTGTTCGAGGCGGTGCTCGGGCCCTCGCTCGACGATCACCGCGTCTTCGGCGAGCCGGTCGTACCGGCGACGGTGATGCTCGAGCTCGCGCGCGCGGCCGCGACGAGGCAGCCCGGGTCGGGCCGAGCGCGGGTGAAGGCGCTCGAGCTGACCGTGCCGCTCGTGCTGCCGGCTTCAGGGGAGCTGCGGGTGCAGGTGGTCATGTCCGACGTGCCGGCCGGGAGCGCGGCCGTGGGGGTGTACAGCCAGGCCGCCTCCGCGCCGGCGGGCGAGGCGTGGACCCTCCACGCGAGGGGGCATGTGGAGCCGCTCCCCACGGACGCGGAGCCGCCGGCGCTGGATCTCGCCGAGGCCCGCGCGCGCTGCAGCGCGGCTGTCGACGTCGCGGCGCTCTACGCGGCGTGGCGCGACCTGGGGCTCGACTACGGTCCTGCGTTCCAGGGGATCACGGCCCTGTGGCAGGGAGAAGGCGAGGCCGTCGCCCGCGTCGGGCTGCCGGCGGGGGCCAGCGGCAGCGCGCTCGCGGACACGGCGTGCGGCGTGCCTCCGGCGCTCCTCGACGCGGCGCTGCAGGCGCTGAGCGCCGCGATGCCCCTGCTGGCCAAGGGACATGTGTACCTGCCGGTCGAGGTCGGAGAGTTCACCGCATGGCAGCCCGGGGCGACGGCGTTCTGGGTCTACGCTCGAGGGACGAGCGCGCCGGGGCCGGAAGCCGAGGTGCTGTCGGGCGACGTTACCGTGCTGGACGAGCGCGGCGGGGTGCTGGCCGATGTCAGGGGAGTCCGGCTCAAGCGCGCCGACGAGAACGCGCTGCGGCGGCCGCGGAGCCCGGTCCCGCGGTCGCTGTACCAGGTGGCCTGGCGGGAAGCGGCGCCGGCGCCGGACGTCAAGACGCCCTCGGGCGCCTGGCTCCTGCTGGCGGAGGGCTCGGCCCTCGGCGACGCGGTGGCGGCGCGCCTGCGCTCGGCGGGAGCGCAGTGCACGACCTTGGCGCTGCACCAGGACGCCGCGCTTCGGGGTGGAGAGCTCCGCGCCACGGCCTCGCGCGTCGGCGAGGCGCTGGGGCGGGCGGTGGCCGCCGCGGCGGAAGCCGGACGGCAGCCGCTGGAAGGCGTCGTGTGCCTCTGGGGAACGTCGGCCGCGACGGAGGCAGGACGCTCGCCTGCGGACGCCGCGGAAGCGCTCGCGGCCGCAGGGCTCGCCGTGGCGCAGGCGCTCGCGCGGCAGGGCGCGAAGGTGCTGTCGCGTCTGTGGTGGGTGACCGAAGGCGCGCAGGCGGTGCGCCGGGGCGAGCAGGTCGCGGCGCAGCTGGCGCCGCTCTGGGGGCTCGGCCGGGTGGTCATGCAGGAGCACCCGGATCTCGGCTGCACGCTCCTGGATCTGGAGCCGGGCGCAGAGGACGCCGTGGAGGCCCTGTGGACCGAGATCACGCGGGCCGATGAGGAGAACCAGGTGGCATGGCGGTCGGGGAAGCGCCTCGCGGCGCGGCTGGTCGAAGCGCCTGCCGCGGCGGCGCTCGCGGTCCCCGACGCGGCGTCGTACAGGGTGGAGATCGCGCAAAGAGGTCTGCTGGAACAGCTGCGCGTGGTCGCGGCGGATCGCCGGGCGCCGGCGGCGGGCGAGATCGAGATCGAGGTGACCGCCTCGGGGCTCAACTTCCGCGACGTCCTGAGCGCCCTGGGGATGTACCCAGGCGAGGCCGGGCCGCTCGGCAGCGAGTGCGCGGGCACCGTCACCGCCGCGGGCGAGGGTGTGGAGGACCTCGCTCCGGGCGACGCGGTGCTCGCGCTTGCGCCGGGCGCCTTCAGCCGGTTCGTCACCGTGGATGCGCGCCTCGCGATCCGGCAGCCGGCAGGGCTCTCGGCAGCGCAGGCGGCGACCGTGCCTGTCGCGTTCGTGACAGCGCTGTACGCGCTGCGCGAGGTGGCCCGGCTCCAGCCCGGCGAGCGGGTGCTGATCCACGCCGCCGCCGGGGGCGTCGGGATGGCCGCGGTGCAGATCGCGCAGTGGCTTGGCGCCGAGGTGCTCGCCACGGCGAGCCCCCCCAAGTGGGCGGCGGTCCGGGGGATGGGCGTGCGCCACGTGGCCAGCTCGCGCACGCTGGAGTTCGTCGACGACTGCCGCGCTGCGACGCAGGGCGCAGGGGTGGACGTGGTGCTCAACTCCCTGAGCGGCGCGTTCGTCGACGCGAGCGCCGCGCTGCTGTCGCCGAACGGTCGCTTCCTCGAGCTGGGCAGGACCGACGTGCGATCGGCGGCGGCCATGACGGCAGCCTATCCGGGGATCAGCTACCGGGTCCTCGACGTCTGCGACGTCGGGCCGGATCACATCCAGCAGATGCTCCGGGACATCGCCGGCGGCCTCGCTTCAGGACACCTGCGGCCGCTGCCGGTGCGCTCGTTTGCGACGACCGACGCCGAATCCGCGTTCCGGTGGATGGCGCAGGCCAGGCACACCGGCAAGGTCGCGCTCTTGCCGGCCCCCGTCGCGCCGGCGCCGGCGGTCCCTGCCAGCAGCACCGTGCTGATCACCGGCGGGCTCGGTGCCCTGGGGCTGCACGTGGCGCGGTGGCTCTGGGAGGAGCACCACGTCCAGCACCTCGTCCTGGCGGGACGGCGCGCGCCGGAGGGCGATCGCCTGGCCGCGGTGGAGGAGCTGCGGGCGGCGGGGGCTCGCGTGACGGTGGCGCAAGCCGACGTGGCGGACGCTGCCCAGGTGAAGGCGCTCCTCGACGCGATCCCGGAAGAGCTGCCCCTCCGCGGCGTGATCCACGCCGCGGGTGTGCTGGACGACGGGGTGCTGTCTCAGCAGAACGCGGAGCGGTTCGCCGCCGCGCTCTCGCCCAAGGTGCGCGGGGCGTGGAACCTGCACGAGCAGACGCGCCACGCGCCGCTCGCCTTCTTCGTGCTCTTCTCCTCGGCCGCGTCGTTGCTCGGCCCGCCTGGGCAGAGCAGCTACGCCGCCGCCAATGCGTTCCTGGACATGCTGGCGCACGCACGGCGCGCCGAGGGGCTGCCGGCGCACAGCCTGAACTGGGGCCCCTGGTCGGGTACGGGCATGGCCGCGGGGATGGATCCGCTGAAGCAAGCCCGCCTCGCGCGCCGGGGGATCAGGGGGCTCGCGCCGGAGCAGGCCCTCGCGCTGCTCGGGCAAGCGCTGGCGCGGCCCGAGCCCGAGCTCTGCGCGTTGCTGCTCGACGCCCTCGCGCTGCGGCAGGAGCTCTCCTCGGGCCCCGTGCCGCCGCTGTGGCGAGCGCTCGTGGCGCCGCACGGGGGACGTGCGCAGGCGCGCGCCGCCGGCGGGTGGGTCGAGCAGCTCGGCGCGCTCGCGCCGGCGGCGCGGGCGGCGGAGGTCGAGGCGGCGGTTCGCGCCGAGGTGGCGAAGGTGCTGGCGCTCGGCTCCGCGGCTGACGTGCGCACCGGCCGCCCGTTCAAGGAGCTGGGCCTCGACTCACTGATGGCGGTGGAGCTGCGCAACGCGCTCGCAGCGCGGCTGCGCGAGCGGTTGCCTGCGACGCTGGCGTTCGATCACCCCACCGTCGAGTCCATGACGCGCTACCTGCTCGATCTGTTGTCGCCCGACCGCGAGAGCGCGAAGCCGGCGCAGCCGAGCGCGCCCGCGGCGCTCGAGGAACCGATAGCGATCGTGGGCATCGGCTGTCGTTTCCCGGGCGGCGCGCGGGATCCGGAGAGCTTCTGGCGGCTGCTGGACGAGGGGGTGGATGCGGTCGAGGAGGTGCCGAAGGACCGCTGGGACATCGACGCGTTCTACGACCCCGACCCCGACGCGGCGGGCAAGACGATCTCCCGCTGGGGAGGTTTCCTCTCCGCGGTGGACGAGTTCGATCCGGGCTTCTTCGATGTCCCGCCGTGGGAAGCGGCGAGCCTGGACCCGCAGCTGCGTCTGCTCCTGGAAGTAAGCTGGGAAGCGCTGGAGCGCGCGGGGCAGACGCTGGAGCGGCTCGCGGGCAGCGACACCGGCGTCTACATGGGGATATGCAGCAGCGAGTACCCGTCGTTCGCGGACGGACGCGCTGAGGCGGTCGATCCGCACGTGTTCCTGGGGACCGCGCACAGCACCGGCGTGGGTCGCCTCTCGTACTGGCTCGGGCTCAAGGGCCCCAACATGCCGGTCAACACGGCGTGCTCGTCGTCGCTCGTGGCTGTTCACCTGGCGTGTCAGGCGTTGCGCGCCGGCGAGTGCTCGCTGGCGTTGGCCGGCGGGGTCAACCTGATCCTGACGCCCAGGGGTGCGATCTGCTTCAGCAAGATGCGGGCGCTGTCGCCGACCGGCCGCTGTCGCGCCTTCTCGGCCGACGCGGACGGCTTCGTGCGCAGCGAGGGGTGCGGCGTCGTGGTCCTCAAGCGGCTATCCGACGCGAGGCGAGACGGCGATCCGATCGCGGCCGTGATCCGCGGATCGGCCGTCAACCAGGACGGCCGCAGCAACGGGCTGACGGCGCCGAGCGGGCCCTCGCAGGAGGCGGTGATCCGGCGAGCCCTCACGCAGGCAGGCGTCCCGCCAGCGGCCGTCGGGTACGTGGAGGCGCACGGGACAGGGACGCCGCTCGGCGACCCGATCGAGGTGCAGGCGCTGGCGAAGGTGCTGGGCGAAGGACGCGCGGGAGACGAGCCCGTGGTCCTCGGCTCGGTGAAGACGAACCTGGGCCACACCGAGGCGGCGGCGGGGGTCGCGGCGCTGATCAAGACGGCGCTCGCGCTCCAGCATCGACGCATCCCGAGGTCGTTGCACTTCACAAGCCCGAACCCTCACGTCCCCTGGGAGACGCTGCCGGTGAGGGTGGCGACCGCGAGCGTCCCCTGGGCGGCGAACGGAGCGGCCCGGATCGCCGGCGTGAGCTCGTTCGGGTTCGGCGGGACCAACGCCCACGTCGTGCTGGAGGCAGCGCCGGATCTCGAGCCGCGGCAGGAGGAGGCGCCCCGGCGCCCGCTGCACGTCCTCGCGCTGTCGTCCAAGGCTCCCGAGGCGCTGCGGGAGCAGGTCGAGCGCTACGCCGAGCACCTCGTGAGCCATCCGGAGCAGTCGCTCGCAGACCTTTGCTACACGGCCAACACCGGCCGCAGCGGCTTCGCCCATCGCTGGGCGGCGGCGGCGGAGACACCGGAGCAGATGGTGGCTGCCCTGAAAGCCGCTGGCGCCGTGCTCGCCACGGCTGCGCCGGCCCAGCTGCAGGACGGCGAGCCGTCGCGGCGGCCGAAGGTGGCTTTCCTGTTCACCGGGCAGGGCTCGCAGCACGCGGGCATGGGCCGGGAGCTCTACGAGACCCAGCCGGTCTTTCGCGAGGCGCTGGACCGCTGCGACGCGTTGCTCAGGCCGCTGCGCGAGCGGTCGCTCCTCTCGGTGCTGTACCCGAAGAAGGGGGAACCCGACCTCCTGCACGAGACCGCCTGGGCTCAGCCCGCCTTGTTCGCGGTGGAGTACGCCCTCGCGGAGCTCTGGCGCTCGTGGGGCGTGACGCCGGACGCCGTGCTCGGCCACAGCGTGGGCGAGTACGCGGCGGCCTGCGTCGCAGGCGTGTTCTCGGTGGAGGACGGGCTCCGGCTGATGGACGTGCGGGGGCAGCGGATGCAGGCGCTGCCCGAGGGCGGAGCGATGGCCTCCGTCCGCGCGAGCGCGGCCCGCGTGGCCGCGGCGATCGAGGCCCAGGCCGACGCCGTGTCGATCGCGGCGTTGAACGGACCCGAGCACGTCGTGATCTCGGGCGCCGACGAGGCGGTGCGGGCTGCGTGCGAGGCGCTGTGCGCGGCAGGAATCGAGACGAAGCGGCTCCCCGTGGCGCACGCCTTCCATTCGCCCCTGGTCGAGCCGATGCTCGCCGACCTCGAGCAGGCAGCCGCGAGCGCGGCGCTCGCGTGTCCGCAGGTCGCGCTCGTCTCCAACGTGACCGGCGGCCTGGTCACACGCGAGCTCATGACCGCCTCGTACTGGAGGCGCCACGCGCGCGAGCCGGTGCGGTTCGCCGATGGGATCGCGGCGCTGCACGCCGAGGGGATCGAGCTCTTCCTCGAGATCGGCCCGCGACCGACGCTGCTGGGGCTCGGAGAGGCGTGCTCGCCGGACGCCAGAGCGGCGTGGCTGCCTTCGCTCTGCCCCGGGCAAGGCGACTGGCCGACGATCGTGAAGAGCCTTTGCCATCTGTACAGGAGCGGCGTCCGCGTAGACTGGGACGGCTTCGACCTGCCGTATCTGCGCCGACGCGTCGACGCGCCAACCTACCCGTTCCGCCGGTCGCGGTTCTGGATCTCCGCGGCGGCGCAGGAGAGCGGGCCGCCGCCCGCGCCGCGCCATGCTGCGGACGGGGCAGCTCCGGCGCCCGAGCTCGCGGAGGCTGCGTCGTGCCCCGCGCCGGACGGAGGCGCAACCCTGCCGGGCGCGCCGGAGCGGGGCACGAGGCTCCTCGAGGAGATCCGCGAGCTCTTCGCCGGATTCTTCGCGCTGCCCGCGGCGGAGGTGCAGACGGATCGCAGCGTGCTCGAGATGGGCCTGGACTCGCTCGGATTGTTCCGCTTCAGGAAGGTGATCGAGCAGCGTTTCCAGGTGACGATCCCGCTCAGCGCGTTTTACGAGGAGGCCGCGAACCTGGAGCGCATCGCGTCGCTGATCGACAGGACGCTGCCGCCCGAGCCGGCCGCGGTGGTCGAGGATCGGCGCCCGCCGCCCCCGCCGAGCAGCGCGGGCCGCGCGCAACCCTGCTCACCCCTCCCACCGCAGGAGCCGGTCGCGCCGAGCACGCTCGGGACCGGAGACGAGGCGGGGAGCGCCGTGGAGCGGATCGTCCTGGAGCAGCTCGCCCTGCTCCGGCCGCAGCGCCAGGGGGCCGAGGCGAGCGGGGCCGTGGAGCGGATCGTCCTGGAGCAGCTCGCGCTCCTGCGGCAGGCCCACGACGGCGCCGGCGTCGGCGCTCCCGCGGGCGCGGCCTGTCTGCTGCCCCCGCCGCCTTCGTCCGGCGACGCTCCGGCGCGCCTTGCCCCGCGCCCGACCCGGGAGGAGCAGGCGCCGCGCCCGGCCGCCGCCGCGCCCCGACGAGAGGGCGATCCGGCGACCTTCGTCCCCTACCGCCCGATCCAGACGGCGCGCGAGCCCGAGAGGGACGCGAAGAAGACCGCGTTCGTGGAGGCGCTTGTCCGCGAGCTCACGGCGCGCACCCAGGGCTCGAAGCACCTCACCGAGGAGCACCGCGCCGCGCTCGCCAACAACCGCGCCGTGGCCGGGTTCCGGTCGTCCTGGAAGGAGATGATCTACCCGATTCATGCGGTCCGGGCCGAGGGGAGCAGGATATGGGACGTCGACGGCAACGAGTACCTCGACGTGACCATGGGGTTCGGCGTGTACCTCCTGGGGCACGCCCCCGCGTTCGTCGTCGAGGCGGTCATCGAAGAGCTCCGCCGCGGCGCGCCCATCGGGCCCATGACGGAGCTGCCGAGCCAGGTGGCGAAGCTCATCATCGAGGCGACCGGGGTCGAGCGGGTCGCCTTCTACAATTCAGGGACGGAAGCGGTGATGGTGGCGCTCCGCCTGGCGCGCTCCATCACCGGCCGTTCGAAGGTGGCGCTCTTCGGAGGCTCGTTCCACGGCAGCTTCGACGGCGTCCTCGCGATGCCCGGCCTCGACGGCCCGAGCTCGGGCGCGGTGCCGATGGCGCCCGGAACGACCGACGCCATGGTCAGCGACGTCATGGTGCTCGACTACGGCGCGCCCGACGCGCTCGAGGCGATCCGTCGGTGCGGGGACGAGCTGGCCGCCGTGCTGGTAGAGCCGGTGCAGAGCCGGCGCCTCGACTTGCAGCCTCGGAGCTTCTTGCACGAGCTGCGGCGGATCACGACGGAGTCGGGCGCGGCCCTCATCTTCGACGAGATGATCAACGGGTTCCGGATCGGGCGCGGCGGAGCTCAGGCGCACTTCGGAGTTCGCGCCGACCTCGTCACCTACGGCAAGGTCATCGGCGGCGGGATGCCCATCGGCGTCGTGGCCGGGACACGACGCTTCATGGATGCGGTCGACGGTGGTCTGTGGCGGTTCGGCGACGATTCTTATCCACGGGTGCGGAACACCTTCGTCGCGGGGACGTTCTGCCACCACCCGGCGGCGATGGCGGCGGCGCGCCAGGTGCTGCTGCACCTGAAGCGCGAGGGCGACGGTCTGCAGGAGCGGCTCACCCGGAAGACGGCGGAGCTCGTGGCAGAGCTCAACGACCACTGCGAGCGCGCGGGCGCCCCGGTGCGCCTCGTGCATTTCGGCTCGGTGTTCCGCTTCCAGCTCAAGGGGGACTGGGAGCTCCTCTTCTACCGGCTCCTCTGCAAAGGGATCTACGTCTGGGAAGGCAGGAACTGCTTCCTCTCCACGGCCCACTCCGAGGAGGACATCCGCCGGCTCGTCGCTGCCGTGAAGCAGTCGATCGACGAGATGATGGCGGCCGGGTTCGCGCCCGCGCCCGCGTCCGTGCCGCCAGAACAGCCCGGCAATGACAGCGCGGCGACGGCGGCCGGTCCCGCGGTCTACCCCATGTCCTCTGCCCAGCGGCGGGTCTACGTGCTCAGCCAGACGGAGGCCGGCGAGCGCGCCTATCATGTCATCGGCGCCCAGGAGATCGTCGGCGCCCTGGACGAAGCGCGCGTCGTGGCGTGCTTCCGGACGCTGATGCAGCGGCATGAGAGCCTGCGCACCGGGTTCGATCTGCGCGAGGGCGGCCAGCTCGTTCAATGCGTCTACCCCTCTGTCGAGCTCGACGTCACACGAGAGCAGGGCAGCGATATCGACGCATGGCTCCGGCAGCTCAACCGGCCGTTCGCGCTCTCCCGCCCGCCGCTCTTCCGGGTAGGGCTGCTCGAGGTCGGCGAGAACCGGCGGATCCTGGCGCTCGTGCTGCACCACCTGCTCGTGGACGGCCTCTCGGACGTGATCCTGCTGCAGGAGTTCGCCTTGCTGTACCGCGGCGCTGCGCTCACGGCTGCGCCGAGGCAGTGCCACGAGCACGCGGTCTGGGAGCAAGAGTTTCTGCGCAGCGAGGCATCGGCTGCGCAGCTCAGGTACTGGGAAGAGCGCCTGTCCGGCGAGCTGCCGAGGCTCGCGCTCTGCACCGACTTTCCGAGGCCGCCGGTGCGCCGCTTCGAGGGCGCCGAGGTCTGCCTCGAACACCCCGCGCAGCCGCTGCGGCGGCGGGCACAGGAGCGCGGCACGTCGCTCTACATGCTGCTCTTCGCGGCGTACCACGCGCTCCTCCAGCGCTTGACCGGGCAATGCGATCTCGTCATCGGCACGGCGCACAACGCCCGCCAGCGCGGCGGCTTCGACGAGGCGGTCGGGATGTTCGCCAACGTGCTGCCGCTGCGGGTCTCGATCTCCGAGGACGCCACCTTCGTCGAGCTCCTCGACCAGGTGAAGCGGCGCTGCCTCGAGGCGTACGAGCACCAGGACGTCCCCTTCGAGACCCTCGTCCAGCGCATGAAGGCGGGCGGCGATCCGAGCCGCAACCCGCTCTTCGACGCCATGTTCTCCTACGAGCGGGCGGACGAGCGGGGGATCCGGCTCCCCGGGCTCGAGATCAACGAGCTCAGGAGGCCGAGCGAGGAGGCCCCGTTCGATCTCTACCTGGACATCGCCGAGACGCGCGGCGTGCTCCGCCTTCGATTCGAGTACTCCACGGCGCTCTGGAGGCGGGAGACAGTGGAGCGCTATGCGGCGTACTTCCGCAACCTCCTCGGAGAGATCGAGGGCGATCTGGCGCGCTCGACGGCAGAGGCGCCCAGGAGGCGGGTCGGCGAGCTCTCGCTCCTGACCGCGGAAGAGCGGCGCGAGCTGCTCGTGGCGTGGAACGACACGAGCACCGCCTACCCGCGCGAGCTGGCCGTTCACGAGGCCTTCGAGGCGGAGGCCGAGAGGACGCCGGACGCCATCGCGGCGGAGCACGGAGAGCAGCAGCTCTCGTACAGGGAGCTGAACCGCCGCGCGAACCAGCTCGCGCGTCACCTGCGCACGCTGGGGGTGGGGCCCGAGGTGATGGTCGGTCTCTGCGTCGAGCGGTCGTTGGAGATGCTGGTCGGTCTCCTCGGCATCCTGAAGGCGGGTGGGGCCTATGTCCCTCTCGATCCGACGTATCCCAGGGAGCGGCTGGCGTTCATGATGTCGGACGCGGCGCTCCCGGTGGTGCTGACGCAGACGTCGGTGGCCGGCGCGTTGCCGCGGTCCGCGGCCGCTGTGGTTTGCCTGGACGCCTGCGGAGGCGTCATCTCCCGCGAGAGCGCGGAGGACCTCGGGGGCCGTCAGGGCGGCGAGCGCCTCGCCTACGTGATGTACACGTCTGGCTCGACCGGTCGGCCCAAGGGCGTCTGCGTCCCGCATCGCGCCGTGGTGCGGCTCGCGTGCGCCACCAGCTACATCCGAATCACCCCGAGCGATGTCGTGCTGCAGTTCGCGCCGATCTCCTTCGACGCGTCGACCTTCGAGATATGGGCCGGCCTCTTGAATGGCGCGCGCGTGGCCATCGCGCCTCCCGGACCGGTCGATCTCGCCGAGCTCGGGCGGACGCTGGCGCACCACCGCGTGACGACGTTGTGGCTCACCGCGCCGTTGTTCCACCGCATGGTCGAGGAGCGCCTCGACGATCTGCGCGGGCTCAAGAACCTCCTGGCCGGCGGCGACGCGTTGTCGGCGCTCCATGTCCGGCGCGCGCTCGCGGGGCTGCCCGGCTGCCGTCTGATCAACGGGTACGGGCCCACGGAGAACACCACGTTCACCTGCTGCTGGCCCGCCGAGGCCCGTGCGCTCGTCGGCGCCTCGGTCCCGATCGGCCGCCCCATCGACAACACACGCGTGTACCTGCTCGACGCCAGGCTCCAGCCCGTCCCTGTCGGCGCCGCCGGGGAGCTCTGCACGGCGGGCGACGGGCTGGCGCGGGGCTATCTCCACGACGACGCGCTCACGACGGCGAGGTTCGTCCCGGACCCGTTCAGCAGCGAGCCCGGGGCGCGGCTGTACCGCACCGGGGATCTCTGCCGTTATCGGCCGGGCGGGCTGATCGAGTTTCTGGGCCGCGCGGATCATCAAGTGAAGATCCGGGGCCACCGGGTCGAGCTCGGGGAGATCGAGGTCGCGCTGGGGCGGCACCCCGCGGTGCGGGCGGCGGCGGTCGTGGCGCACGAGGACGTGGCCGGGGAAAAGCGCCTGGTTGCGTACCTGGTCGCGCGCGAGGACGCGGTGCCAGCCGCGACCGAGCTGCTGGCGCACCTGCGCGAGACGCTCCCTGAGCCCATGCTCCCGACCGCGTTCGTGTGGCTCGCCGCGATGCCGCTCGGCCCGAGCGGCAAGGTCGATCGTGGCGCGCTGCCGGCTCCCTCCACGGCGCAGGACGGAGGCTTCGTCGCGCCCCGCACGCAGGCCGAGCAGCTGATCGCGGATATCTGGGCGGAGGTGCTGGGCCACGCGCGCGTGGGGAGCAGCGACAGCTTCTTCGCGCTCGGCGGACATTCGCTGTCTGCGATGCAGGTGGCTTCGCGGCTCCGCTCCGCGTTCGGGGTGGAGCTCTCGTTGCGGGCGCTGCTCGCGGGGCCCACGGTAGCCGAGCTCCGCGGGCACATCGAGGCCGCCCAGCGCCGCGGCGTGCCGGCTCCGCCGCCGATCGAGCGCGCCGGGCGCGAGGGCGAGCTGCCGCTGTCCTTCGCGCAGCAGCGGCTCTGGTTCTTGGATCAGCTGGAGCCGAACAGCCCCTTGTACAACCTCCCGGCGGCGGTGCGCCTCACGGGGTGGCTCGACGTCGCCGTGCTGGAGCGGAGCCTCTGCGAGATTGTACGGCGCCATGAGGTTCTCCGGACCAGGTTCTCCTCTGCCTCCGGGAAGGCACGCCAGGTCATCGAGAGCGAGGTCGGCTTCGCGCTGCCCGTCATCGACCTCGGGGCGCTGCCGACGTCGGCCCAGGACGCCGAGATCCGGAGACGGGCGCAGGACGAAGCCGCGCATCCGTTCTCTCTCGGCGAGGTGCCGCTCTTCCGGGCTGCGCTGCTGCGGATCTCCGACACGGCTCACGTCCTCCTGTGGACGATGCACCACATCCTCTGCGACGGCTGGTCGATGGGCGTCTTCGTCCGCGAGCTCTCCACGCTCTACAGCGCGTTCTCGGCCGGGCGGCCGTCGCCGCTGCCCGAGCTGCCCATCCAGGTCGCGGATCACGCCCTCTGGCAGCGTCGATGGCTCTCGGGCGAGGTGCTCGAAGCACAGCTCGCGTACTGGACGCGGCAGCTCGGCCGCGCGCTGCCCGTGCTGGAGCTCCCCACCGATCGACCGCGTCCAGCCGTGCAATCGCACCGGGGTGCGTCCCTGCCGGTGGAGCTGCCCAGCGAGCTCTGCGCAGCCCTCCGGGACCTCTCCCGGCGGCAGGGCGTGACGCTGTTCATGACCTTGCTCGCGACGTTCGAGGTGCTCCTGTCGCGCTACGCGGGGCAGGACGACATCGTCGTGGGCACCCCGGTTGCGGGTCGCACCCAGGGGGAGACCGAGGGGCTGATCGGCCTGTTCGCCAACACGCTGGTGCTGCGCAGCGACCTCTCGGGAGAGCCGACGTTCGTCGAGCTGCTCCGCCGGGTGCGCGAGGTGACACTGGACGCGTATGCTCACCAGGCGGTGCCGTTCGAGAAGCTGGTCGAGGAGCTCGCCCCGGTGCGGGATCTCAGCCGCTCACCGCTGTTCCAGGTGATGTTCGCCTTCGAGAACACGCCTCCACCGGCGGCGTCCCTCGGCGATGTGAGCCTGACCCCTCTCTGGGTGGAGAGCGCGACAGCGAAGTTCGACCTCACGCTGTCGCTCCAGGAGAGCGAGGGCGTAATCCGGGGAGAGCTGGAGTATGCCACGGACCTCTTCGACGCGGCGACCGCGGCGCGGATGGCACGGCACTTCCAGACGTTGCTGGAAGGCATCAGCCTCTCGCCCGAGCGGAGCATCTCGGATCTGCCACTCATCACCGCAGCGGAGCGGCATCAGCTGGTCTCGGAGTGGAACGACACCCGGGTGAGCTACCCCGAGGACACGTGCATCCACGAGCTCTTCGAGGCTCGAGCGGAGGAGCGGCCGGACGCCGCCGCGGTGGTGTCCGGACAACGAGCGCTCTCGTACCGCGAGCTGAACCAGCGTGCCAACCGGCTCGCGCATCACCTGCGGTCGCTCGGTGTCGGGGCGGAGGTTCGCGTGGGGATCTGCGTCGAGCGGTCGCTCGAGATGGTGATCGGGCTGCTCGGCATCCTGAAGGCGGGCGGCGCCTATGTGCCTCTCGACCCGGCATACCCGCAGGAGCGGCTCGCCTTCATGCTCGAGGACAGCGGGGCCACCGTGCTCATCACGGACGAGCGGCTCCACGGCGCGCTGCCCGCGCCCTCGTGCTCCCGGGTCCTGCTCGAGGCGGCGCAGGCGCAGGGGGGCCGCGAGAGCGCCGAGAACCCGCGCTGCCACGTGGCGCCTTCCGACCTCGCGTACGTCATCTACACGTCGGGCTCCACGGGACGTCCCAAGGGCGTCGCCATCGAGCACCGGAGCGCGGTGGCGTTTCTCCACTGGGTCCAGCAGGTCTTCTCGCCGGACGAGCTCGCCGGTGTGCTCGCCTCGACCTCGCTCTGCTTCGATCTGTCGATCTTCGAGGTGTTTGGCGCGCTAAGCGCCGGCGGCACGGTCATCGTCGCGAGGGACGCCATGGAGCTGCCGTCTCTCCCCGGGCGCGACGCGGTCACGTTGATCAACACCGTCCCTTCTGCGATGGCCGAGCTGCTGCGCATGGGCGCCCTGCCGCCTTCGGCGCGCACGGTCAACCTTGCAGGGGAGACGCTGGACAGCGCGCTCGCGCAGCGCGTCCACGCGGTGCCGACCGTCGAGCGGCTGTACAACCTCTACGGCCCCACCGAGGCCACCACGTACGCGACCATCTCCCTCGTGGGCCGCGGCTCACGTCTGCCACCCAGCATCGGCCGCCCGATCGCCAACACCCGGGTCTATGTGCTCGACGCGCGGCTCGAGCCTGTGCCTGTCGGCGTGTACGGCGAGCTGTACGTCGGCGGCGCGGGGCTATCGCGCGGTTACCTCGGCCGGCCCGAGCTCTCGGCCGAGCGGTTTGTCCGCGATCCGTTCTCCCCCACTCCGGGCGCCCGCATGTACCGGACGGGCGACGTCGCGCGCTTCCGGCCGACGGGAGAGCTCGAGCTCTCGGGGAGGCTCGATCATCAGATCAAGCTGCGCGGATACCGGATCGAGCTGGGTGAGATCGAGGCGGCCTTGCGGCAACATCCCGCGGTGCGCGACGCGGTGGCGATGGCGCGGCACGACGATGGCGGGGACAGGCGCTTGGTCGCGTACGTGGTCGCGCGCGAGGGCGAGGCGACGTCGATCGCCATGCTGCGCGACCACCTGCGCCGGCTGCTCCCGGAGCCGATGGTCCCGTCCGCGTTCGCGTGGATCGAGGCGCTGCCGCTGACCCCGAGCGGCAAGGTCGATCGGAACGCCCTCCCCGCCCCCTCCCGGACGCGGCCGGAGGAGGGTGATTTCGTCGCTCCGCGCACCCCATCGGAGGAGCTCCTGGCCGGCCTGTTCGCCGATGTGCTGGGCCGAGATCGGGTAAGCGTCCTCGACAGCTTCTTCGAGCTGGGCGGGCACTCTCTCTCCGCGACGCAGCTGCTCTCGCGGCTCCGCGCCAGCTTCGCGGTGGAGCTGCCGCTGCGCGCGCTGTTCGAGACACCCACCGTATCGGGTCTCTGCGAGCGGGTCGAGTCCGCCCGGCGCAGCGGCGCGCCGCTGGGGCCGCCGATCGAGCAGGGACGCCGCGACGGCGAGCTGCCGCTGTCGTTCGCGCAGCAGCGGCTCTGGTTCCTCGATCAGCTGGAGCCGAACAACCCAACGTACATCATTCCAGCGGCCCTGCGCCTCGATGGGCCGCTCGACGCACAGGCCCTGGAGCGAAGCTTGCGAGAGATCGTGCGGCGCCACGAGGCGCTCCGGACGAGCTTCCCCGTCAACGACGGTAGAGCGCGCCAGGCCATCGCCCCCGAGCCGTCGCTGACGCTGCCCGTGGTCGACCTCGGGGAGATCCCGGCGCCGGCTCAGGAGGCCGAGGTGCGGCGGCGGGCAGAGGCCGACGCGAGGCTGCCGTTCTCGCTCGCGGAGGGGCCGCTCGTGCGCGCCATGCTGCTACGCCTCTCCGAGAGGGCACACGTCCTCCTGTGGTCGATGCACCACATCATCTCTGACGGATGGTCGACAGGCATCCTGCTACGGGAGCTGTCCGCCCTCTATGAAGCGTTCTCGGCAGGTCGGCCCTCCCCCTTGCCCGAGCTGCCCATCCAGGTCGCGGATCACGCCCTCTGGCAGCGACGGTGGCTGTCCGGCGAGGTGCTGGAGGCGCAGCTCGCCTACTGGAAGCAGCAGCTCGCCGGGGCGCCGCCGGCGCTGGAAATGCCGACGGACCGGCCGCGCAAGGCCATAGCGTCGCACCGCGGCGCCACGGCGCCGGTCGCGCTGCCAGGCGAGCTGTACGCCGCCCTGCGCGCCCTGAGCCGGCGGCAGGGCGTGACGCTGTTCATGACCTTGCTGGCGGCCTTCCAGGTGCTCCTGTCCCGCCATGCGGGGCAGGATGATATCGTCGTGGGCACGCCGATCGCGAGCCGCAACCAGGTCGAGCTCGAAGGGCTGATCGGGTTCTTCGTGAACACGCTGGCGCTGCGCACCGATCTCTCGGGCAACCCGACGTTCGTCGAGCTGCTCGAGCGGGTGCGGGAGGTGACGTTCGGGGCTTACGCTCACCAGGATCTGCCATTCGAGAGGCTGGTCGAGGAGCTCGCGCCGGCGAGGGACATGAGCCGATCGCCGCTCTTTCAGGTGATGCTCGTGCTGCAGAACACGCCGCCTCTGGCGCGCTCGCTGGGCGACGTGGCGCTCTGCCCGATCCCGGTGGAGAGCGCCACGGCGAAGCACGATCTCACGCTCAGGCTCCAGGAGACGGACGGCAGGATCGAGGGGGAAATCGAGTACGCAACGGACCTGTTTGACGCCGCGACCATCGCCCGGATGGCGGAGCGCTTCCGTACGCTCCTGGAGGCCGTGGTGGCCGATCCTGGGCGGCGGATCGGGGAGCTGCCGATCCTCCCCGACGAGGAGCGGAGTCGGGTGCTCGCGGCGTGGAACAACACTGAGGCGGCATATCCCCACGACCGTTGCATCCACGAGCTCGTCGAAGCGCAGGTCGAGAGGACGCCGGACGCCCTGGCCGTCCTCTGCGACGATCGGCAGCTGTCGTACCGTGAGCTGAACGGGCGAGCCAACCAGCTCGCGCGCCATCTCCGCTCGCTCGGGGTGGGCCCGGAGGTGCTCGTCGGCCTCTGCGTCGCGCCGTCGCTGGACATGATCGTCGCGATCCTGGGCGTGCTCAAGGCCGGAGGCGCCTACGTCCCCGTGGATCCGGGCTATCCGCCGCGGAGGATAGCCGCCCTGCTCCAGGATGCCGCGGCCCCGGTGCTGCTCACCCAGGAGCGGTTGTTACCGCAGCTCCATGCCGGTCCGGCGCGCGTGGTCTGCCTGGACGCCGGCTGGCCCGCGATCGCCGAGGAGCGCGCGGACAACCTGGCCACCACGGCGCGCCCGGAGCATCTGGCGTACGTCATCTACACCTCGGGCTCCACGGGCGCGCCGAAGGGCGTCGAGGTCCTCCATGGAGGCCTGGTCAACTATGCGAGCTTCATCTGCGAGAAGCTCGGCTCCGATCGTGGGGCGAGCCGCGGCCTCGGTTTCGGCGTCGTCTCGACGATCGCGACCGACCTCGGCAACACCAGCATCTTCCCCGCATTGATATCCGGTGGATACCTGCACGTGCTCGATCAGGAGACACGCACGGACCCGGAGCTCTTTAGCGCGCGCGCGCGCCAGCATCCCATCGACGTCCTCAAGATCACGCCATCGCACCTCACCGCCCTCCTTGAGGCGAGGGCGCCCGAACACGTCCTGCCGCGCAGGTACCTGATCACGGGCGGCGAGGCATGTCCGTGGAGCCTGGTGAGGCGCGTGCGGCAGCTGAGCGACGTGCCCTGGATCAACCACTATGGCCCGACCGAGACCACGATCGGCGCGCTCACGTTCGACGTCGGCGGCGGCGAGGCTGCGCGCGACGCTGGGGGGACCGTGCCGATCGGGAGGCCCGTGGCCAACACCCGGATCTATCTTCTCGATCCAGAGCTCAGGCCGCTCCCGATCGGCGTGCCCGGGGAGCTGTTCATCGCCGGCCGCGGCGTGGCCCGCGGGTACCGCAATCGACCCGAAGAGACGGCAGGGCGCTTCCTCCCCGACCTGTTCTGCGGTGCGGCGGAGCGCTCCGCGGCCGCCGAGCCGCCCGCGCCCACCCCGCCGCGGATGTACCGGACCGGCGATCGCGGCCGGTACTTGCCCGACGGAAACATCGAGTTTCTCGGTCGCCTCGATCACCAGGTGAAGATCCGTGGGTATCGCATCGATCCTGGTGAGATCGAGGCGGTGTTGAGGCAGCACCCCCGGGTGCGAGACGCAGCCGTGATCGCGCGTGATGGCGTGGCCGGGGACAAGCGCCTCTGGGCGTACCTCGTGGCGCGGGAGGGCGCGGCGCCGGGGGCGACCGCGCTGCGCAACGACCTCCTCGAGACGCTGCCTGAGCACATGGTGCCTGCAGCGTTCGCGTGGCTGCAGGAAATGCCGCTCACGCCGAACGGCAAGATCGACCGAGCGGCGCTCCCGGATCTCTCGCTCGCCGGCCTGGAGCAAGAGCGCGGCTTCGTCGCCCCGCGCACGCCGCTGGAAGAACGCGTGGCGGGCGTCTTCGCCGAGGTGCTGGGCGTCGAGCGAGTCTCCGTCGGCGACGACTTCTTCGATCTCGGCGGGCACTCCCTGCTCGCCGTGCTGGTGATCTCTCGGCTGCGCTCGGCCCTCGGCGTCGAGTTCCCGCTACGGGCGCTGTTCGAGGCGCGCACCGTGGAGGAGTTCGCGCGCGTCCTCGGCGCGCTGATGGGTGAGACCGACGTCGAGGAGACCGTCATCTGACCAGACCGCTGCTCTGGAGATCGTCCCGTGGATATCATCGATCGTCTGGAAACCCTGGGTGTCGAGCTGACGCTGGACGGAGACGACCTGCGGGTCAGGGCGCCGCGTGGGGTGCTCTCGCCGGAGCTGAAGGAGGAGCTCAAGGCCGTCAAGGCGGCTGTCCGCGAGGTCCTCCTTCAACGTCGCGCGACCGGCAGCAGGCCGGCTCCGGACACCCCCATCGTCCCGTCGCCGCGCGACGGGGAGATCCCTCTGTCGTTCGCGCAGCAGCGGCTGTGGATCCTCGACCAGGTAGATCCCGGCAAGCCCATATACAATGTCCCTTCCGCCACTCGCCTCTGCGGGCCGCTCAGCGTCTCGGCGCTGGAGCGGAGCCTGCGCGAGATCGTGCGACGTCACGAAGCGCTGCGGACGACGTTCCCCTCGGTGGACGGGCAGCCGCGTCAGCTGATCGCTGGCGAGGTCTGCTTTGAGCTGCCGGTGGTCGACCTCGGCGCGCTCTCGGCGTCTGCCCAGCACGCCGAGGTGCACAGGCGAGCGGACGCCGACGCGCACCGGCCGTTCTCCTTGGCCGAAGGGCCGCTGTATCGAGCGACGCTGCTGCGGCTGTCCGACACGGCGCACGTCCTGCTCTGGACGATGCATCACATCATCTCCGACGGCTGGTCGGTGAGCGTCCTGCTCCGCGAGCTGTCGGCGCTCTATGAAGCCTTCTCGGCGGGGCGGCCTTCGCCGCTCCCCGAGCTGCCCATCCAGGTCGCCGATCACGCCCTTTGGCAGCGGCAGCGGCTCTCTGGCGAGCAGCTCGACGCCCAGCTCGCGTACTGGAAGCGCCAGCTCGACGGCGCGCCGCACGCCCAGGAGCTGCCCACCGACCGCCCGCGCCCAGCCGTCCAGACCTACCGGGGAGCCACCCAGCCGCTGGAGCTGTCCGGCCAGCTCTGCGCCGCCCTGCGCGCCTTGAGCCGGCGCTGCGGGGTCACGCTGTTCATGACCCTGCTCTCGGCCTTCAAGGTGCTCCTGGCCCGCTCTACCGGCCAAGACGACATCGTCGTCGGCACGCCCGTCGCCGGGCGGACCCACGTCGAGACCGAGGGGCTCATCGGCTTCTTCGTCAACACCCTGGTGCTGCGCACCGATCTGTCGGGAAACCCCACCTTCGTCGAGCTGCTCGCGCGGGTGCGGGAGGTGGCGCTCGGCGCCTATGCCCATCAGGACGTGCCCTTCGACAAGCTCGTCGAGGAGCTGGCGCCGGCGCGCGACATGAGCCGGTCTCCGCTCTTCCAGGTGATGCTCGTGCTGCAGAGCACTCCCTTTGCGGCGCTGTCGCTGGGCGACGTGACGCTCTCCCCGCTGCTCGTGCACAGCGCGACGGCGAAGCGCGACCTCACCCTCTCCCTCGACGAGGTCGACGACCGCATCGAGGGCGTTTTCGAGTACGCCACCGACCTGTTCGACGGCGAGACGATAGCGCGCATGGTCGCCCGCCTGCGCACCCTGCTCGAAGGCGTCGTGCAGGCGCCCGAGCGGCGCATACAGCAGCTGCCGCTGCTCAGCGCCGAGGAGCGCAGCACCCTGCTGCACACGTGGAACCAGACCCGGACCAGCTACCCCGAGCACGCATGCCTGCACCAGCTGTTCGAGGCGCAGGTGGACCGAACGCCGGAGGCGGCGGCGGTGGTGCTCGATGGCGAGCATCTGTCCTATCGAGCACTGAACCACAGCGCCAATCAGCTCGCGCACCGACTGCGAGCGCTGGGGGTGGGGCCAGGAGCCCGCGTCGGCCTCCTTGTCGACCGGTCGCTGTCCATGATGGCGGGGCTCTGGGCCATCCTCAAGGCCGGAGCGGCGTATGTGCCGCTCGACCCCTCGTATCCAGCCGAGCGGCTGGCACTGCTGCTCGAGGATGCCGGCGTCGAGCTGGTGCTCACCCAGCAGCGACTGGCGGCCCGGCTGCCGGCACCGGCGCCGAAGCTGCTCTGGCTCGACGCGCCAGAGCAGGCGCTGCCCCGCGAGAACGCCGACAACACGGTGAGCGGGGCCGGGCCGGACAGCCTTGCTTACGTGATGTACACCTCGGGCTCCACCGGCAAACCCAAAGGCGTGATGATCCCCCACCGCGGCCTCGTCAACTACCTTTGCTGGGCCATCGACGCATACCGCGTGAGCGAGGGCACCGGCGCACTCGTCCACTCCTCGCTCGCGTTCGACCTGACGATCACAGGGCTGCTGGCGCCGCTGCTGGTCGGCGGGCGCGTGGTGCTCGTCGCCGAGACTCACCCTCAGGCGCTCGCCGACGCGCTCAGGCGCGAGCGCGACCTGACCCTGGTCAAGCTCACGCCGGCGCACCTGACCGTGCTCGGCCAGCTGCTGCCAGTCGAGCTGGCGGCGGGGCGGGCTCGCGCCCTGGTCATCGGCGGCGAAGCGCTGACGTACGAGCAGCTCGCCTTCTTCCAGCGGCACGCGCCCCAAACTCGCCTCTTCAACGAGTACGGGCCCACCGAGACGGTCGTCGGCTGCTGCGCCTACGAGGCGCCCCAGCCAGCACCGCAGACGGGAGCGGTCCCGATCGGTCGCCCTATCGCCAACACCCGGGCCTATGTGCTCGACGCTGACCTCTCTCCGGTGCCCATCGGCGTCGTCGGCGAGCTCTATATCGGAGGTGACGGCGTCGCCCACGGCTACCTCGACCGCCCCGAGCTGACGGCCGAGAGGTTCATCCCGGACCCCTTCCAGCTCCGCGCTGGCGCTCGGATGTACAGGACCGGCGACCTGTGCCGCTGGCGCAACGACGGCCTCCTGGAATACGTGGGCCGGCGCGATCACCAGGTCAAAATCCGTGGCTACCGCATCGAGCTCGGCGAGATCGAGGCCGTGCTCCGGCAGCACCCCGCCGTGCGAGATGCCGCTGTCGTCCCGCGCGAGGACACCCCCGGCGACAGGCGGTTGGTCGCGTACCTAGCGCTACGCGACGGCGCGGCACCGGCGTCGACCGAGCTTCGCGAGCACCTGGGCAAGTCGCTCCCGGAGCCCATGATCCCTGTGTTGTTCGTCCCGCTGCCGGCCCTACCGCTGACCACCAACGGCAAGGTCGACCGACGCGCGCTGCCCGCTCCCGACGGGCGGAGCCAGGCGCCGGAGCGCTCCTTCGTCGCGCCGCGCACGCGCGTCGAAGAGGTGCTGTCCGGCGTCTGGGCCGGCGTGCTGCGCCTCGATCGCGTCGGTGTCCACGACAGCTTCTTCACGCTGGGGGGCGACTCCATCCTTGCCATTCAGGTCGTCAGTAAGGCCCGGCAGGCGGGCGTCGTCCTGTCGGTCAGACAGGTGTTCGAGCACCAGACCATCGCCGCCCTAGCGGCGGTCGCCACCCCCGCGGAGAGCACCCGGGCCGAGCAGGGACCGAGCGCCGGCGCCGTGGTGCTGACCCCTATTCAACGATGGTTCTTCGCGCAGGAGAGACCCGAGCCCAACCATTTCAACCAGGCCGTCCTGCTGAAGACCCGAGAGCCGCTGGACACGCGCGTCCTCGAGCAGGCCGTCGACCTGCTGGTGCGCCACCACGACGCGCTGCGCCTGCGCTTCGTGCGCGACGGCGCGAGCGTTCGTCAATTCCATGCAGACGCCCCGGGGCCGGCGCACGTGGCTGTCGTCGATCTCTCGTCTACTCCGCCCGGACAGCTCGCGCACGCCCTCGAGGCGGTCGCCACGGAGACCCAGGCGAGCCTGCACCTCGAGGGAGGTCCGCTCCTGCGTGTCGTGCGGATCGATCTCGGGCCAGCGCGATCAGGCCGGCTCCTGATCGTCATCCATCACCTCGCGGTCGACGGCGTGTCCTGGCGGATCCTGCTCGACGATCTCGGGACCGCCATCGCCGCGCTCCGGCGCGGCCAGGCGCCGATGCTGCCGTTGAAGACAACGTCGTTCCAGCGATGGGCCGAGCGGCTCTCGGACCATGCGCAATCCGAGGCCGTGCGCGAGGAGCTGCCCTTCTGGCTGAACATGCCTGGGCCGCGCCCTCTTCCCCTGGACATCATGGGGGGAGACAACACGGTGGCTTCTGCCAGGTCGGTGGAGGTGGCGCTCGACGCCGAGGAGACCCGCGCCCTGCTCCAGGACGTGCCCGATGTCTACCGGACCCAGATCAACGACGTGCTGCTGACAGCCGTGGCGCAGGCGCTCGCGCCGTGCATCGGGGCGCCCACGCTGCGGCTCGACCTGGAAGGGCACGGGCGCGAGGAGGTTTTTCCGGGGCTCGACGTCTCGCGCACCGTGGGCTGGTTTACGGCGTTGTTCCCCGTTGCGATCGAGGTTTCGTCCTCGTCGCCGGGACGAGCCCTGATGGCGGTCAAGGAGCAGCTCCGTCGCATTCCGCAGCATGGCCTCGGGTATGGTCTGCTCCGTTACCTGCATCCGGCCGCCAGCGCGGCGCTCGCATCCGCGCCACGCTCGGAGGTGAGCTTCAACTACCTCGGTCAGCTCGACAGCAGCATGTCGGGCTCGTCCTGCTTCGAGTGGGCCGATGAGCCGACCGGTCCGGCGCACAGCCCGCGTGGCCTCCGCCCCTACCGGCTCGACATCCAGGCCTGGGTCGCCGGAGGGCTGCTCCGGATCCGATGGACGTACAGCGAGAACCTCCATCGCAGGGCGACGATCGAGCGTCTGGCGCAGCGGTTCATGGAGGCGTTGCGCGCGCTGCTCGCGCATTGCCTGTCGCCCGAGGCGGGGGGGCGCACGCCGTCAGACTACCCCCTCGCCCGGCTCCCGCAGCCGGCGGTGGATCGGCTCGTCGGCCGGGGGCGTGACGTGGAGGATGTGTATCCACTCTCCGGCTTGCAGCACGGGCTGCTCTATCACACGTTGCGCGACCCGGCGTCGGGCATGTACGTCGAGCAGCTGACGTTCCGGATCGACGCCGGGCTCGACGTGGAAGCGCTGCATGCGGCGTGGCAGCAGGTCGTGGATCGCCACCCGATCCTGCGCACAGGCTTCGTCTGGGAGGGATTGGACGAGCCCGTTCAGGTCGTGCGCACGGGCGTGGTCCTCCCCTGGTCGGAGCTCGACCTGCGCGGGCTCACGGCAGAGGAGCAGGAGGAGCGGCTCGATGCCTTGCTCGCCGAGGACCGGGCCCGCGGCTTCGAGCTCGCACGCGCGCCGCTGGCGCGGAGCGCGCTGCTGCGGCTCACCGAGGACGCGTACCAGCTCGTGTGGAGCTATCACCACCTGCTGCTGGACGGCTGGTCGACAGCGCTGCTCTTCAAGGAGCTGCTCGCCTGCTACGAGGCTGCTCGCCGGCGGGAGGCGGCCCCCGCGCCGCTGCCGCGCCCTTATCGCGCGTACATCGCGTGGCTGCGGCAGCAGGACGTCGAGCGCTCGGAGGCGTTCTGGCGCAAGACGCTCTCCGGCTTCAAGGCGCCCACGCCGCTGCTGCCTGCCGCCCACCCTGCGGGCTCAGCCGCAGCCTCGACGCCCGCGACCAAGGAGCGCCGGCTGTCGGCCGCCGCGACAGACGCCCTGGACCGCTTGGCACGCGCCGAGGGGCTGACGCTGAGCACCCTCCTGCAGGCGGCCTGGGCGCTCCTGCTGAGCCGCTACAGCGGTGAAAGCGACGTGGTGTTCGGCGCCACGGTGTCGGGCCGCTCGGGCGGCGTCGACGGCGTGGAGGCGATGATGGGCCTGTTCATCAACACGCTTCCGGTGCGCGTCCAAGTGTCGCCGGACGTCCACCTCCTGCCCTGGCTGAGGCAGCTTCAGGCGCAGCAGGTCGAGCAGCTGGCCCATGCACACAGCCCGCTTTCTCAGGTGCAGGCGTGGAGCGACGTCCCGCGAGGACAGGCCCTGTTCGAGAGCCTCCTCGTCGTCGAGAACTACCCGGTCGACATGGTGCTGGAACAGCGGGAGAGTGGACTCGCCATCTCCGGGGTCCGCGCCCTGACACGGACGAACTACCCGCTCGTGGTGGTGGCGGTGCCGGGTCCGGAGCTCTCGATGCGGATCGGGTATGCGGCGGACCGGTTCGACGCCGCGACCATCGAGAGGACGCTGGGGCACCTGCAGACGCTGCTCGAGGGCATGGCGGCCGATCCCGCACGGCGCCTCGACGCGCTCCCGATGCTGACCAGCGCCGAGCGCCGGCAGCTGCTCTCGGACTGGAACGCCACGTCGGTGCGCTTCTCCGGGGAGGCGCGCCTCCACGAGCTGTTCGAGGCCCAGGCGGCGCGCACGCCGGATTCAGTCGCCCTGGTGTGCGGCGAGCGGCAGCTCACGTACCGGGAGCTGAATCTGCGCGCGAACCAGCTGGCACACCGCCTCGTGTCCCTGGGGGTGGAACCGGAGGTCCCGGTCGGCGTCTGCGCGGAGCGCTCGGTGGAGCTGATCCTCGGGATGATGGCCGTCCTGAAGGCGGGAGGGGCGTATCTGCCGCTCGACCCGGCCTGTCCGGAGGAGCGGCTGCGCTTCATGCTCGCGGAGGCAAGTGCGCCGGTGCTGCTCACCCAGGAGAAGCTCCTGCCGTCGCTCCCCGACACGGGGGCGACGGTCGTGGCCCTCGACGCCATCGACCTCGGCGCGGAGAGCGCATCGCAGCCCGCCTGCGCGGCCACGGAGGAGAGCCTGGCATACGTGATGTTCACCTCAGGATCCACCGGCCAGCCCAAGGGGGTGATGATCTCCCATCGCGCCATCGTCAACCACATGCGCTGGATGGCGGCGACGTGGCCGCTCGTCGCCTGCGACGCCGTGCTCCAGAAGACGCCTCTCGGCTTCGATGCCTCGATGTGGGAGATCCACGCGCCGCTGATGAGCGGCGCGCGCCTCGTCCTGGCCCGTCCTGACGCGCACGCCGACCCGTCCGGCTTGATCGATGCCGTGATCGAGCACGGGGTTACGGTGCTCCAGGTCACCCCCTCGATGCTCGAGCGCTTGGTCGAGGAGCCCGCGCTCGAGCGATGCACCGGCCTCTCGCGCATCTACTCCGGCGGAGAGGCGCTGAGCCGCGCGCTCGCCGAGCGCCTTTTCCGCCGGCTCCCGTCTGCCACGCTGGTGAACCTCTACGGTCCGACCGAGGCGACCATCGACGCGACCTGCTGGAGCTGCGAGCGCGGCGCTCCGGACGCCGCCTGGGAGCCGATCGGCCGCCCCATCGCGAACATGAGAGCCTACGTGCTCGATACGGCCATGCTGCCCGTGCCGATCGGCGTATCCGGCGAGCTCTATCTCGGGGGCGCGGGCCTCGCGCGCGGCTATCTGAACCGCCCCGAGCTGACGGCGGAGCGGTTTGTCGCCGATCCGTTCCATGAGCGCCCGGGGGCCTTGCTGTACAGGACAGGAGACCTGTGCCGGTGGCGCTGCGACGGGGTGATCGAGTTCCTGGGCCGGCGCGATCATCAGGTGAAGGTTCGGGGGCACCGCATCGAGCTCGGGGAGATCGAGGCGGTCCTATCGCAGCACCCGACGGTGCGGCAGGCGGCCGTCCTGGCGCGCAAGGACGCGCGCGGGGACACGCGTCTCGTCGCGTACGTGGTGGCGCGCGAGAGCGTCGCGCCGCAGGCAGCAGAGCTGCGCAGCCACCTGAGAAGATCGCTCCCGGACGCCATGATCCCCGCAGCGTTCGTCGGGCTCGCGGCGATGCCGCTGACGCCGAACGGCAAGATCGATCGCGAAGCCCTGCCGGGGCCCTCCCTGGAGGCACGAGCCGAGCGAGAGGTGGTGTTCGTCGCCCCGCGTACGCAGGTGGAAGAGCTGCTCTCGGGGCTGTTCGCCGAGGTGCTGGGGGTCGAGCAGGTGGGCGTGCTCGACGACTTCTTCGCGCTCGGAGGGCACTCGCTGCTCGCGATGCAGCTGCTCTCGCGGCTCCGCGCCCGCTTCGCCGTGGATCTGCCGCTCCGCGCGCTGTTCGAGGCGCCGACGGTGGCCGGGCTGTCGGGGCGGGTCGAGGCGGCGCGGCGCAGCGGCGCGCCGCTGCCGCCGCCGCTCGTGCCCGCCGGGCGCGGAGGGCCTCTACCCCTGTCGTTCGCGCAGCAGCGGCTGTGGTTCCTCGAGCAGCTGGAGCCGCACAGCGCGCTGTACGTCATCGCCGCGGCGGCGAGGCTCGACGGCCCGCTCGACCCGGCCGCGCTCGAGCAGAGCATGGCGGAGATCGTGCGGCGGCATGAAGCCCTGCGGACGAGGTTCCCGGTGGTCGACGGCCAGGCGCATCAGACCATCGACAGCGAGCCCACGATGAAGCTCACGGTGGTCGACCTCGAAGCGCTGGCCGCCGACGCGCAGCAAGCGGAGGTGCGCAGGCGGGCAGAGGCCGAGGCGCGCACGCCGTTTTCGCTGGCCGAAGGGCCGCTGCTGCGGGCGACGCTCCTGCGGCTGTCGGAGCGACAGCACGCGCTGGTCGTGTGCATGCATCACATCGTGTCCGACGGTTGGTCGACGACCATCCTGGTGCGAGAGCTGTCGGCGTTGTACGAGGCGTACGCGGCGGGCCGTCCCTCGCCCCTGCCCGAGCTGCCGGTCCAGGTCGCGGATCACGCGGTCTGGCAGCGCAGCTGGCTCAGCGGCGAGGTGCTCGACGCACAGCTGTCCTACTGGAGGCGGCAGCTGGGCGGGGCGCCGCCTGTGCTGGAGCTGCCGGTGGACCGGTCGCGGAGGGCGGCGCCATCCTACCGGGGAGCGACGCAGCGGCTCGAGCTGTCGCCCGAGCTGGCGGCGGCGCTGCGGGCGCTGAGCCGACGGCACGGGGCGACGCTGTTCATGACGCTGCTGGCGGCCTTCGACGTGCTGCTGTTCCGCTACACGGCGCAGACCGACATCGTCGTCGGCACCCCGGTCGCCGGTCGCACGCCAGTCGAGGTCGAGGGGCTGATCGGCCTGTTCGTCAACACCCTCGCCCTGCGCGTGGACGTATCGCAAGATCCGGCGTTCGAGGAGCTGCTCGGGCGCGTGCGCGAGGTCACCCTGAGCGCTTACGACCACCAGGATATGCCCTTCGAGCAGCTCGTGGAGGAGCTCGCGCCGGCGCGCGACATGGGCCGGTCGCCCCTCTTCCAGGTCATGTTCGTGCTGCAGAACGCGCCGGCGGCGGAGCTGTCCCTGGGCCAGGCGCGGCTCTCGACGCTCCCCGTCGAGAGCGCGACGGCCAAGTTCGACCTCACCCTGTCGCTCCAGGAGACCGAGCACCGCATCGAGGGAGCGTTCGAGTACGCCACCGACCTGTTCGACGCCGCGACCGTCGCCCGCATGGCCGGCCACTTCCAGACCCTGCTGGAAGGCATCGTGAATGCGCCGCACCGGCGCATATCGGAGCTGCCGCTCCTCACCGAAGCGGAGCGGGAGCAGGTGCTCGTCGCCTGGAACGACACGAAGGCCGAGCTCCCCCGCGAGCGCAGCATCCACGACCTGTTCGAAGCGCAGGTGGAGAGGACGCCCGACGCCGTGGCGGTGGTTTTCGAAGGGCAACAGCTCTCGTACCGGGAGCTGAGCCAGAGGTCCTGCCAGCTCGCGCATCAGCTGACATCAATGGGGGTAGGTCCGGAGGTGCTGGTCGCGCTCTGCGTCGAGCGGTCGCTGGACATGGTGGTGGGGCTCCTCGGGATCCTCAAGGCGGGAGGCGCGTATGTGCCGCTCGACCCGACCTACCCCGAGGAGCGCCTCGCCTTCCAGCTGGAGGACGCGGGCGTCTCCGTGCTCCTCACAGAGGAGCGATATGCCGGCGAGCTGCCGCGGCGCCGGGCTCGGCTGCTCTCCATGGACGTAGACCGGGCGGCCATCGCCCGGCAAAGCGTGGAGGGCTGGCGAGGAGTGTCGGCGCCGGACAACCTCGCCTACGTGATTTACACTTCGGGATCGAGCGGAGTCCCCAAAGGGGTCTCGATCCCGCACCGCGCCGTCGTCAACTTTCTCCATGACATGCGAGCGCGGCTGGGGCTCGAGGGGGCGGACCGGTTGCTCGCGGTGACGAGCCTGTCGTTCGACATCGCCGGACTGGAGCTCTTCCTGCCGCTGTGCTCGGGCGCGTGTGTCGAGGTGGTGAGCCGCGAGACGGCCTCGGATGGGGAGGCGCTCCGCGCTCGGCTCGCTCGGTCCCGATGCACCGCGATCCAAGCCACCCCTGCGACCTACAAGCTGCTCCTGGAAGCGGGGTGGGAGGGAGATCGGAACCTCAAGATCTTGGTCGGCGGTGAGGCGGTGCCCCGCGCGCTCGCGGACGCCCTCCTCGATCGTGCAGCCTCGGTGTGGAACATGTACGGTCCTACCGAGACGACGATCTGGTCGTGCGTGCACCCGATCGACAGGCGCGGCGGCCCCGTGCCGATCGGGCGTCCGATCGCGAATACCTCGGTTTATCTCCTCGATGGCGGGCTCTGCCCTGTCCCGGTCGGCGTGCCCGGCGAGCTCTACATCGGCGGCGCGGGCCTCGCGCGCGGGTATCATCGCCGCCCGGCGCTGACCGCCGAAAGGTTCGTCGTGGATCCGTTCTCCTCCGAGCCGGGAGCCCGGATGTACAGGACCGGTGACCTGTGCCGCTGGTCGGTCGACGGAACGCTGGAGTACCTGGGCCGGCTGGATCATCAGGTGAAGGTCCGCGGCTTCCGTCTCGAGCTCGGGGAGATCGAGGCGGTCCTATCGCAGCACCCGACGGTGCGGGAGGCGGTGGTCGTCGCGCGCGACGGTGCGCCGGGGGACACGCGGCTCCTCGCGTATTTCGTCGCCCGCGAGGGCGCGACCCCCGGGTCAGCCGAGCTGCGCCGCCATCTGCAAGCCAGGCTCCCGGAATACATGATTCCGCACGCGTTCGTGGAGCTCGAGGCGCTTCCGCTGACGCCGAACGGCAAGATCGATCGCAAGGTCCTCATGGCGCGTCCTCCGGCTCCACCGGCGCACGAGGACGGCCGGGTCGCCCCGCGTACGCAGGTGGAAGAGCTGCTCTCGGGGCTGTTCGCCGAGGTGCTGGGGGTCGAGCAGGTGGGCGTGCACGACGACTTCTTCGCGCTCGGAGGGCACTCGCTGCTCGCGATGCAGCTGCTCTCGCGGCTCCGCGCCCGCTTCGCCGCGGATCTGCCGCTCCGCGCGCTGTTCGAGGCGCCGACGGTGGCCGGGCTGTCGGGGCGGGTCGAGGCGGCGCGGCGCAGCGGCGCGCCGCTGCCGCCGCCGCTCGTGCCCGCCGGGCGCGGAGGGCCTCTACCCCTGTCGTTCGCGCAGCAGCGGCTGTGGTTCCTCGAGCAGCTGGAGCCGCACAGCGCGCTGTACGTCATCGCCGCGGCGGCGAGGCTCGACGGCCCGCTCGACCCGGCCGCGCTCGAGCAGAGCATGGCGGAGATCGTGCGGCGGCATGAAGCCCTGCGGACGAGGTTCCCGGTGGTCGACGGCCAGGCGCATCAGACCATCGACAGCGAGCCCACGATGAAGCTCACGGTGGTCGACCTCGAAGCGCTGGCCGCCGACGCGCAGCAAGCGGAGGTGCGCAGGCGGGCAGAGGCCGAGGCGCGCACGCCGTTTTCGCTGGCCGAAGGGCCGCTGCTGCGGGCGACGCTCCTGCGGCTGTCGGAACGACAGCACGCGCTGGTCGTGTGCATGCATCACATCGTGTCCGACGGTTGGTCGACGACCATCCTGGTGCGAGAGCTGTCGGCGTTGTACGAGGCGTACGCGGCGGGCCGTCCCTCGCCCCTGCCCGAGCTGCCGGTCCAGGTCGCGGATCACGCGGTCTGGCAGCGCAGCTGGCTCAGCGGCGAGGTGCTCGACGCACAGCTGTCCTACTGGAGGCGGCAGCTGGGCGGGGCGCCGCCTGTGCTGGAGCTGCCGGTGGACCGGTCGCGGAGGGCGGCGCCATCCTACCGGGGAGCGACGCAGCGGCTCGAGCTGTCGCCCGAGCTGGCGGCGGCGCTGCGGGCGCTGAGCCGACGGCACGGGGCGACGCTGTTCATGACGCTGCTGGCGGCCTTCGACGTGCTGCTGTTCCGCTACACGGCGCAGACCGACATCGTCGTCGGCACCCCGGTCGCCGGTCGCACGCCGGTCGAGGTCGAGGGGCTGATCGGCCTGTTCGTCAACACCCTCGCCCTGCGCGTGGACGTATCGCAAGATCCGGCGTTCGAGGAGCTGCTCGGGCGCGTGCGCGAGGTCACCCTGAGCGCTTACGACCACCAGGATATGCCCTTCGAGCAGCTCGTGGAGGAGCTCGCGCCGGCGCGCGACATGGGCCGGTCGCCCCTCTTCCAGGTCATGTTCGTGCTGCAGAACGCGCCGGCGGCGGAGCTGTCCCTGGGCCAGGCGCGGCTCTCGACGCTCCCCGTCGAGAGCGCGACGGCCAAGTTCGACCTCACCCTGTCGCTCCAGGAGACCGAGCACCGCATCGAGGGAGCGTTCGAGTACGCCACCGACCTGTTCGACGCCGCGACCGTCGCCCGCATGGCCCGCCACTTCCAGACCCTGCTGGAAGGCATCGTGAATGCGCCGCACCGGCGCATATCGGAGCTGCCGCTCCTCACCGAAGCGGAGCAACATTGGCTGGTCCGGGAGTGTAACGACACGCAGATGTGGATCCCCGAGGAAGCGACTCTCCACGCGCTCCTCGAGGCGCAAGTGGAGAGGACGCCCGACGCCGTGGCGGTGGTGTTCGAAGGGCAGCAGCTCTCGTACCGGGAGCTGAACCGTCGCGCCAATCGTCTCGCCCATCGTCTCGCCTCTTTCGGGGTGGGCCCCGAGACGATGGTCGGCCTCCATGTGGAGCGGTCGCTGGACATGGTGGTGGGGCTCCTCGGGATCCTCAAGGCCGGCGGCGCCTGCGTCCCGATCGACCCGAGCTACCCCCAGGAGCGCCTCCACGCCATGCTCCAGGACAGCGCCCCTCCTGTCGTGGTCACCCAGGCGAAGCTCGCAGGCGCGCTGCCTCCCAGCCCTGCCGCAGTCATCTGCTTCGATCCGAGCGGAGAGAGCGCCATCGAGGAGAAATGCCAGGAAAACCCCACAAGCGGAGTCAGGCCCGATGACCTCGCTTATGTGCTCTTCACCTCCGGCTCAGAGGGCAGACCCAAAGGGGTGCAGCTCCACCACCGCGGCCTCGTCAACTTCGCCATCGCGGCCGCAGCGCGATTCGGCTTCACGGCAGCGGACCGGGTGCTCCAGTTCTCCTCGATGAGCTTTGACGCTCACATCGAGGAAGTCTTCCCCGCGTTTCTGGTGGGCGCCGCCGTGCTGCTCCGGGGCGACGAGCTGAGCGCCTCGACCGCATCTTTCTCGAGGTGGCTCGTGGAGCGGGCGGTCACGGTCGTGAATCTGCCGACCGCCTACTGGCACGAGTGGGTGCGCGACCTCGCGGCCTCGGGCCAGGCGCTGCCCGAGACGCTCCGCGCCGTGATCGTCGGCGGCGAGCAGCTCCAGGCGAGCGCCTACGCGCGCTGGGTCAAGGTGCCGGGGGCCAGGCGGGTGCGCTGGTTCAACGCCGCCGCGCCCACCGAGTGCTCGGTGGACGCCTTCGTCCACGAGGGCGATCCGTCGGCGGAGGAGCTCCCGGACGAGGTCCCGATCGGGCGACCGCTCGGCAACGTCAGCGGGCACGTCCTCGACCAAGCCCTGAATCCGGTCCCGATCGGCGTCGCGGGGGAGTGGGTGATCGGCGGCCTCGGCGTCGCCCGGGGCTACCTGAACCGGCCCGAGCAGACGGCGGCGGCGTTTGTACCCGACCGGTTCAGCGACACGCCCGGCGCGCGTCTCTACCGCACCGGCGATCGCGCCCGGCGCACGGCCAGCGGCGACATCGTGCTCTTGGGGCGGCGCGATCAGCAGGTGAAGGTGCGCGGGTATCGCGTCGAGCTCGGCGAGGTCGAGGCCGTGCTCGCGCAGCACCCGGCGGTAGCGCAGGCTGCCGTCGTCGCCCGAGAGGACGAGCCCGGACAGAAGCGGCTCGTCGCCTACGTGGTGCTCGCCGAAGGCGCGCGCTGCGGGCCTGACGAGCTCAAGGCGTTCGCCAAGCTCAAGGTTCCCGACTTCATGATCCCTTCGGCGTTCGTGGTGCTCGCGGCGATGCCGCTCTCCCCGAACGGCAAGGTCGACCGGCTGGCACTTCCACACCCCTCGGCGGCGCGACCCGAGCAAGAGGAGGCGTTCGTCGCACCGCGCACGCCGATAGAAGAGCTCCTGGCAGGTCTTTTTGCCGAGGTGCTCGGGCTCGATAGGGTGGGCATCTTCGACGGCTTCTTCGCGCTCGGGGGTCACTCGCTCCTGGCGACACGGCTGCTCTCGCGTATCCGGTCGACGTTTTCGGTCGAGGTGCCGCTGCGCGCCCTGTTCGAGGCGCCGACGGTCGCGGGGCTCCTCGCGCCGATCGAGGCGGCGCGGCGCGGGGGAGCGGCGGTGTGCCCGTCCATCGAGCCTGTCGCGCGCGAGGGAGAGATCCCTCTGTCGTTCGCGCAGCAGCGGCTGTGGTTCCTCGATCAGCTGGTCCCGAACCATCCATTCTACAACGTGCCGGAGGCGCTGCGGATGGACGGGCCGCTCAGCGTCTCGGCGCTGGAGCGGAGCCTGCGCGAGATCGTGCGACGTCACGAAGCGCTGCGGACGACGTTCCCCTCGGTGGACGGGCAGCCGCGTCAGCTGATCGCTGGCGAGGTCTGCTTCGAGCTGCCGGTGGTCGACCTCGCGGCGCTCTCGGCGTCTGCCCAGCACGCCGAGGTGCACAGGCGAGCGGAAGCTGAAGCGCACCGGCCGTTCTCCTTGGCCGAAGGGCCGCTGTATCGAGCGACGCTGCTGCGGCTGTCCGACACGGCGCACGTCCTGCTCTGGACGATGCATCACATCATCTCCGACGGCTGGTCGGTGAGCGTCCTGCTCCGCGAGCTGTCGGCGCTCTATGAAGCCTTCTCGGCGGGGCGGCCTTCGCCGCTCCCCGAGCTGCCCATCCAGGTCGCCGATCACGCCCTCTGGCAGCGGCAGCGGCTCTCTGGCGAGCAGCTCGACGCCCAGCTCGCGTACTGGAAGCGCCAGCTCGACGGCGCGCCGCACGCCCAGGAGCTGCCCACCGACCGCCCGCGCCCAGCCGTCCAGACCTACCGGGGAGCCACCCAGCCGCTGGAGCTGTCCGGCCAGCTCTGCGCCGCCCTGCGCGCCTTGAGCCGGCGCTGCGGGGTCACGCTGTTCATGACCCTGCTCTCGGCCTTCAAGGTGCTCCTGGCCCGCTCTACCGGCCAAGACGACATCGTCGTCGGCACGCCCGTCGCCGGGCGGACGCACGTCGAGACCGAGGGGCTCATCGGCTTCTTCGTCAACACCCTGGTGCTGCGCACCGATCTGTCGGGAAACCCCACCTTCGTCGAGCTGCTCGCGCGGGTGCGGGAGGTGGCGCTCGGCGCCTATGCCCATCAGGACGTGCCCTTCGACAAGCTCGTCGAGGAGCTGGCGCCGGCGCGCGACATGAGCCGATCTCCGCTCTTCCAGGTGATGCTCGTGCTGCAGAACACTCCCTTTGCGGCGCTGTCGCTGGGCGACGTGACGCTCTCCCCGCTGCTCGTGCGCAGCGCGACGGCGAAGCGCGACCTCACCCTCTCCCTCGAGGAGGTCGACGACCGCATCGAGGGCGTTCTTGAGTACGCCACCGACCTGTTCGACGGCGAGACGATAGCGCGCATGGTCGCCCGCCTGCGCACCCTGCTCGAAGGCGTCGTGCAGGCGCCCGAGCGGCGCATACAGCAGCTGCCGCTGCTCAGCGCCGAGGAGCGCAGCACCCTGCTGCAGACGTGGAACCAGACCCGGACCAGCTACCCCGAGCACGCATGCCTGCACCAGCTGTTCGAGGCGCAGGTGCACCGAACGCCGGAGGCGGCGGCGGTGGTGCTCGATGGCGAGCATCTGTCCTATCGAGCGCTGAACCACAGCGCCAATCAGCTCGCGCACCGACTGCAAGCGCTGGGGGTGGGGCCAGGAGCCCGCGTCGGGCTCCTCGTCGACCGGTCGCTGTCCATGATGGCGGGGCTCTGGGCCATCCTCAAGGCCGGAGCGGCGTATGTGCCGCTCGACCCCTCGTATCCAGCCGAGCGGCTGGCACTGCTGCTCGAGGATGCCGGCGTCGAGCTGGTGCTCACCCAGCAGCGGCTGGCGGCCCGGCTGCCGGCACCGGCGCCGAAGCTGCTCTGGCTCGACGCGCCAGAGCAGGCGCTGCCCCGCGAGAACGCCGACAACACGGTGAGCGGGGCCGGGCCGGACAGCCTTGCTTACGTGATGTACACCTCGGGCTCCACCGGCAAACCCAAAGGGGTGATGATCCCCCACCGCGGCCTCGTCAACTACCTTTGCTGGGCCATCGACGCATACCGCGTGAGCGAGGGCACCGGTGCACTGGTCCACTCCTCGCTCGCGTTCGACCTGACGATCACAGGGCTGCTGGCGCCGCTGCTGGTCGGCGGGCGCGTGGTGCTCGTCGCCGAGACTCACCCTCAGGCGCTCGCCGACGCGCTCAGGCGCGAGCGCGACCTGACCCTGGTCAAGCTCACGCCGGCGCACCTGACCGTGCTCGGCCAGCTGCTGCCAGTCGAGCTGGCGGCGGGGCGGGCTCGCGCCCTGGTCATCGGCGGCGAAGCGCTGACGTACGAGCAGCTCGCCTTCTTCCAGCGGCACGCGCCCCAAACTCGCCTCTTCAACGAGTACGGGCCCACCGAGACGGTCGTCGGCTGCTGCGCCTACGAGGCGCCCCAGCCAGCACCGCAGACGGGAGCGGTCCCGATCGGTCGCCCTATCGCCAACACCCGGGCCTATGTGCTCGACGCTGACCTCTCTCCGGTGCCCATCGGCGTTGTCGGCGAGCTCTATATCGGAGGTGACGGCGTCGCCCACGGCTACCTCAACCGCCCCGAGCTGACGGCCGAGAGGTTCATCCCGGACCCCTTCCAGCTCCGCGCTGGCGCTCGGATGTACAGGACCGGCGACCTGTGCCGCTGGCGCTCCGACGGCCTCCTGGAATACGTGGGCCGGCGCGATCACCAGGTCAAAATCCGCGGCTACCGCATCGAGCTCGGCGAGATCGAGGCCGTGCTCCGGCAGCACCCCGCCGTGCGAGATGCCGCTGTCGTCCCGCGCGAGGACACCCCCGGCGACAGGCGGCTGGTCGCGTACGTCGCGGCCGTCGAGCCCGAGCAGCCACCCGCGGAGCCGGACTCCGTCACTCGTGCGACGCAGGTCTCGGAGTGGAACGCGGTGTTCGATGACAGCTACCGCCGGCCAGCGCCGGATCACGACCCGACCTTCAACACCCAGGGCTGGAACAGCAGCTATACTCAGGAGCCCATCCCTCAGGAGGTCATGCGCGCGTGGCGCGATCACACCGTCCAGCGCATCCTCACCCTCGCGCCCGCTCGGGTCTGGGAGATCGGCTGCGGTACGGGCCTCTTGCTCTTCGCGGTGGCGCCGCGATGCTCCGTCTACCTGGGCACGGATTTCTCCCGGGCTGCCCTCGACCTGCTCCGGCCCACCGTCGAGCGGCTCGGCCTCGACCACGTCGCCCTCGCGCGCCGCGAGGCGAGCGATTTCAACGGCATGGAGGCCCGGCAGTTCGACGCCGTGATCCTCAACTCGACGGTGCAGTACTTCCCTGACCAGGCTTATCTCCGGGCCGTGCTGGAAGGCGCGGTGCGCGCCGTTGTGCCCGGAGGTTTCGTGTTCATCGGCGACGTGCGGAGCCTCCCGCTGCTCGATACGTTCCACGCCTCGGTGGAGCTTTGCCGAGCTCCGCCGGAGCTGCCGCTCGCGGCGCTGGGCGAGCGGGTCCGCCAGAGAATGCTGGCGGAATCGGAGCTGGTCCTCGACCCCGAGTACTTCCACGACATCTGCCGCGAGATCCCGGGTCTCTCCCACGCGGATATCGCGCTCAAGCGCGGCTGCGGCGGCGATGAGATGCTCCGCTATCGCTACGATGTCGTCCTGCACGTCGGAGAGGCCCGCGCGCCGGTTTCGATCTCCGCCTCCCGGGCGTGGACCGAGCTCGAAGGCGGCCTCGCGGGGCTCGAGCGGTGGCTCGTCGAGCAGCGGGTCGAGAGCGCCGAGGTCCTCGCGATCCCGAACGCCCGCGTCCACGCCGACACGTGGGCCCTGGGCCGGCTCGACGCCGTCGATGGCGACGCGACCGCGGGCGCGCTCTCGCGTCGGGCCGCGCTCGCCGCGACGGCAGCCGTGGATCCGGAGTCGCTCTTCGCGCTCGGCGAGCGGCTAGGCTACGCGGTGCGCGCCACGTGGTCGCGCGCCCGGCCGCCGGACCACATCGACGTGCTCTTCGAGCCCGCCGGGCCAGCGGCGGGGCGCCGGCCCTGGACCTCGGGGCGACCGCCTCACGGCGCCCGATCCGGCCTTCCGCGCGCCAATCAACCGCTCCGCGCCCGGCAGGCGCAATCGCTCATCCCGTCGCTGCGGGCGCACGTGCAGGAGACGCTGCCGGCCTTCATGGTGCCTGCTGCGTTCGTGGAGCTCGGCCGGCTGCCGCTCACGCCGAACGGCAAGGTCGACCGCAACGCGCTCCCAGCGCCCGAGCTGCTGCGACCCGAGCAGGAGGGCGGCCTCGTCGCGCCGCGCACACCGGTGGAAGAGCTGATAACCGGCCTCTTCGCCGAGGTGCTGCGCCGCGACCGGGTGAGCCTCTCCGACGACTTCTTCGCGCTCGGAGGGCACTCGCTCCTGGCCACGCAGCTCATTTCTCGTCTCCGCAGCAGCTTCGCGGTGGAGCTGCCGGTGCGCGCGCTGTTCGAAGCGCCCACGGCCCTGGCCCTCGCCGAGCGGGTCGAGGCTGCCCGCCGCGGCGGCGCGCCGCTCCCCCCGCCGCTCAAGCCGAGGGAGCGCGGGAGTGAGCTGCCGCTGTCGTTCGCCCAGCAGCGCCTTTGGTTCCTCGAGCAGATGCAGCCGGACAGCGCGCTCTACAACATCCCCTTCGCGGTGCGGCTGGAAGGCCCGCTCGACGTCGCGGCGCTGGAGCGAAGCTTCTTCGAAATCGTGCGGCGCCACGAGGCGCTCCGGACCACGTTCCCCTCCCGGCGCGGCCAGCCGCGCCAAGTGATCGCCGGCGAGCCCAGCTTCTCGCTACCGATCTGCGACCTCGCGGCGCTCCCGGTCCCGGAGCAGGAGGCCGAGGTGCGGCGGCGCGCCGAGGAAGATGCCGACCGGCCGTTCTCTTTGGCCGAAGGGCCGCTCCTCCGGGCGGCGCTGCTGCGGCTCTCGGAGAGCGCGCACGTGCTGCTCGTGTCGCTGCACCACATCGTGTCCGACGGCTGGTCGATGGGCGTGCTCGTGCGGGAGCTCTGCTCGCTGTACGAGGCGTTCTCGGCGGGGCAGCCCGCTGCGCTGCCCGAGCTTCCCCTCCAGGTGGCGGATCACGCCCTCTGGCAGCGGCAGTGGCTCTCGGGCGACGTGCTCGAAGCGCAGCTCGCCTACTGGAGGAGGCAGCTCGGCGGTGCGCCGCCCCTGCTGGCCCTGCCGACGGATCGGCCGCGGCCGCCCTTGAAGAGCTACCGCGGGGCGGCGCGTCCGGTGGCGCTGCGCCCGGAGCTCTGCGCGGCCCTCCGGGCGCTCGGCCGGCGGCACAACGTGACGCTCTTCATGACCGTGCTCGCGGCGCTCAATGTGCTCCTTTCACGCTACGCAGGGCAGGAGGACATCGTGGTGGGCACGCCGATCGCGGGCCGAAACCAGGTGGAGATCGAGGGGCTGATCGGGTTCTTCGTCAACACGCTGGCGCTGCGCACCGACCTGTCGGGCGAGCCGACCTTCTTGGAGCTCCTGGCGCGGGTGCGAGAGGTCACGCTGGAGGCGTACGCGCACCAGGAGCTGCCGTTCGAGAAGCTCGTCGAGGAGCTCGCGCCGGCGCGGGATCTCGGCCGCTCGCCGCTGTTCCAGGTGATGTTCGTGCTGCAGAACGCGCCGTCGCCCGAGCTCAGGCTGGGCGAGGCGAGGCTCTCTCCGCTGCCGCTCGCGACCACGACGGCGAAGTTCGATCTGCTGCTGTCGCTCGAGGAGGGAGACCAGGGCCTGGTGGGCAGCGTGGAGTACGCCACGGACCTCTTCGAGGGCGCGACCATCGCGCGTATGATGTCCGACCTTCAAACGCTGCTGGAAGGGATCGTGAAGGAGCCCAATCGCAGCATCGGAGAGCTCTCGCTCTTCACGCCGGAGGAGCGACGACGGCTGCTCTGGGCATGGAACGACACGAAGATCGAGCGTCCGCAGGACCCTTGTGTCCACGAGCTGCTCGAGGCGCAGGTCGAGAGGACGCCCGACGCCGTCGCGGTGCAGCTCGGAGGAGAGCAGCTCTCGTATCGGGAGCTGAACCGGCGCGCCAATCGGCTCGCACACCATCTCCGGTCGCTCGGGGTGGGCCCGGACGTGCTCGTCGGGCTCTGCGCCGAGCGATCGCCCGGGGCGATGGTGGCGCTCCTCGGCGTCCTCAAGGCGGGCGGGGCCTACGTGCCCATCGATCCGTCCTACCCTGGAGCGCGCATCGCGGCGATGCTCGAGGACGCAGCGACGCCCGTGGTCCTGACCCAGGCGAGCCTCGCCCCACGCCTGCCGCCGAGCGGCGCCAGCATCGTCTGTCTCGATACCGACGGAGAGAGCTGGTCGCGGGCACCGGAGGACAATCCCGCTCCGAGCACGACGCCGGACGAGCTCGCCTACGTGCTCTACACGTCGGGGTCGACCGGCGAGCCCAAGGGGGTCGCGATGCCGCACCGCCCGCTCGCGAACCTGCTCTTCTGGCAGCTCCGCAGCTTCGGGCACCCCGGCGCGGCGAGGACGCTGCAGTTTGCCTCGATGAGCTTCGACGTCTCGTTTCAGGAGATCTTCTCCACGTGGTGCTCGGGCGGCACGCTCGTCCTGCTGGGCGACGACGATCGCCGCGATCCGTCGCGCTTGCTGCACTGGCTCGACGAGCTCTCGGTGGAGAGGGCGTATCTGCCCCCGGTCATGCTGCAGCAGGTCGCTGAGGCAGCGGCGCGCGAGGGGCGCGCGCCCCGGGCGCTGCGCGAGATCACGACGGCAGGCGAGCAGCTCATCGTCACGCGCGCGATCGCCGATCTGCTGGCCGCCCTGCCGGGCTGCTCGCTTCAGAACCACTACGGCCCCACCGAGGCGCACGTGGTCACGGCCTTCACCCTGCCCGAGCGCCCGGAGCTCGGCCCGGCGCCCATCGGGCGGCCGATCGACAACGTGCGGATTCACCTCCTGGACAGGCATCTCGAGCCGGTGCCGATCGGCGTCGCCGGGGAGCTCTACATTGGCGGCGGCTGCCTGGCCCGGGGGTACTGGAGGCGCCCCGAGCTCACGAGGCAGCGGTTCCTCCCCGATCCTCACGGGGGCGAGCCGGGGGCGCGCCTCTACAGGACCGGCGACCTGGCGCGGTACCGGCCCGACGGCAGCATCGAGTTCCTCGGCCGCGTTGATCGTCAAGTGAAGCTCCGAGGCTTCCGGATCGAGCTCGGCGAGATCGATGCGGCGCTGACCCGGCACCCCAACGTGCACGAGGCCGCCGTCGTCCTGCGCGAGGACGCGCCTGGCGACAGGCGCCTGGTCGCGTACATGGTGCCGCGCGGCGCGGCGGAGGCGACCGCCGAGGTGCGCAGCCACCTGCAAGGCGAGCTCCCGGCATACATGATCCCAGCGGCGTTCGTGTGGCTCGAGGCGATGCCGCTCACCTCCAACGGCAAGCTCGACCACGGGGCCCTCCCGGCACCCGGAGCGGCGCAGATCGAGCGCGACGCCCTCCTCGCTCCACGCGATACGCTGGAGCTGGAGCTCGTCAGGATCTGGGAGGAGCTCCTCACCGTGCGGCCCGTGGGCATTCGCGACGACTTCTTCGCGCTCGGGGGGCATTCCCTCCTGGCAGCGCAGCTGATGGCGCGCATTCACGAGCGGTTCGGACAGGCGTTCCCCCTCTCCACGCTGTTCCAGGGGTCGACCGTGGAAGCGCTGGCACGACCGCTGCGTGAGCGGGCGCGCCCGCGCCCCTGGGCACCGCTGGTCACGATCCAGCCGGCCGGGGCGGGGCGTCCGTTCTTCTGCGTCCACCCCGGAGGTGGCAATGTCCTTTGCTACGCCGACCTCGCCCGCCACCTGGGGCAGGACCGCCCGTTCTACGGCTTTCAGGCCAGGGGTATCGAGGACGACCAGCAACCCCACCACCGGATCGAGGACATGGCTGCGCAGTACGTCGAGGCGCTGCGCGCCGTGCAGCCCGAAGGCCCCTACCTGCTGGGAGGCTGGTCGCTGGGAGGGCACGTGGCCTTCGAGATGGCCCATCAACTCCTGCAAGACGGGCAGCGGGTCGATTTCCTGGCCATGCTCGACTCGTCAGCGTCGGGACCTGCGGCGTCCCCTCCGGAGCCGGCAGAGGACGACGTGCGCATTCTCGTCGAGCTCGCCCGCGGCTTCGAGGTGTCGATCTCTGACGACGACCTCCGCGGGCTCGGGCCCGACGACCAGGTCGGCTATCTCGTGGACTGCATCGTCCGGCAGAACCTCTTGCCTCCGGGGTTCAGCGTCCTCCAGGCGAGACGCATCGCCAGGCTCGTCAGGGCCGGCGTTCAGGCGCTGGAGCATTACACGCCGCGCTTCTACCCCGAGCGAATCACGCTGTTCCGGGCCAGCGAACAGCCGGCGCCGCCCGCGCTCGAAGGTGCTCAGCCGGCGGTCCTGGATCCGACCGCGGGTTGGAGGGAGCTCTCGCCGCACCCGGTCGAGGTCCACGAGGTGCCCGGCACCCACCACACCATGGTCAGGGAGCCTCATGTCCGGATCCTCGCGTCGCGGCTCAGGCGATGCCTCCTCGCGGTTGACCCGCTGCCCTCCGGCGTGACTCAGGCAGCCGCCTGATCCGGCCGCACACGCCGGGATGATGGCGCGGCTCCGCGTGCTGACTCAGGGCGTGCCTCTCGCGGCCCACGCCGCGCCCGCAAAGCGATCCTTGAACGCACTCAGACGGTGCAGGCTCGCCATCGTCGCGTCGAGATCGACGCCGAAGTCGATGAGGCACGCGATCTCGTCGACCCCGATCGCGGCGAGCCGCTCGACCGCCCTGGCGCACGTCTCGGGTGTGCCGAAGAGCGCCGCCGTCCTGAAGTAGCGCTCGAATGCCAGGACGATCACCTCCTCCTGCTCCGCCGGGGGGAGCGCCTGGAGCTCCTTCCAGAAGGCGCCCCAGAGCTCGACGGCGCTCCGGAGGTAGCTCATGAACGGCCGCTGGACGGCCTGCCGCACCTCCTCCAGGCGATCGCCGATGAACGTGTGCATCATCAGCGTCACCTTCCCTGCGGCCGGGTCGTGATCGTGCTCGGCGCGGGCACGGCGGTAGGCCGCGATCTTTGTCGCGAGATCGTCGAACGACTGGAGGATCAGCGCTGTGAGCACGTTGGCGCCGAACGCGCCCGCCTGGACGAACCGCTCCTCGCCGCCCGAGCACGTAATCCAGACGGGCAGATCCGGCTGCTTCGGCTGCGGGTAGAGCCGGACGGAGGCCATCTCGCCCTTGCCGTTCGGGAAGCTGACGCCCTCACCGCGCCAGAGCGCCTTGACCGTCAGGATGCGGGAGAACAGGAGCGCCACGCGATCCTCGTAGCTCTCCGGCGCGAGGACGAAGTCGTTCGGATTCCAGCCTGTCGCAAACGCGACGTCCACCCGGCCACCCGAGAGATTGTCCACGACCGACCACTGCTCGGCCACCCGGATCGGGTGGTCCATCGGCAAGACCACGCTGCCCGCCCGGAGCCGGATCCGACGCGTCACCATCGCGAGCGCGCCGCAGAGGAGGCTCGGGCACGGGTAGAGCCCGCCGAACGCGTGGAAGTGGCGCTCCGGCGCCCAGATCGCCTTGAAGCCACGCGCGTCCGCCAGCTTTGAGGTCTCGAAAAAGAGACGGTATTTGTCGTCCGCGAAGTCTGCTTCGTTCGATGAGAAAAATAGCAGGCTGAAATCCATGCGGGGCTCCTCGGTTCTCGTCTGGGCGCTCGCTCGTCTGGGCGCTCGATTTCTCAGCCGCAGGCGATCGAGGCAAGCTTACCTAGAGCCCGATCCGGTCCTATGCAATGGCGCCGGGGCGGGCGCCGCGCCGCGCTATTCCCACCGAAACAGCTTGACGGACGCGGCGAGCGAGACCGCGCCCCACGTGAGCAACGTCGCGATCTGCGGGAGGACCTCCGATGCGCCCGCCCCTTCCAGCATCACCGCGCGCAGCGCGTCGTTGAGGGGTGTGAGCGGCAGCGCCCGCACGAGCGGCTGGAGGGCGTCGGGGAACCGCGACGAGGAGAAGAACGTCCCCGAGGCGAGGAACATCGGCACGCTCACCAGGTTGATGATGCCGCCGGCCGTCTGCATGTTCTGCGCTCGCGACGCGAGGAGCAGCCCGAGCCCCGCGAACATCAGCGCTCCCGACGCTGCCACCGCCGTGAGCAGCGCGAGCGAGCCCCGCATCGGCACGTCGAGCACCAGCGCTCCGAACGCGAGCAACGTCGAGATCTCCAGCCCGAGAAAGCACGCCCGGGACACGAGGAGCGAGAGGAGGAAGTCGCCGCGGCGCATCGGCGTCACCAGGAAGCGCCTCATCAGCCGCTTCGTGCGCAGCTCGACGACCGCGAAGCCCACGCCCCAGAGCCCGCTCGACATCACGGTGATACCGATGATCCCGGGCACCAAGAAGTCGACGTACCGCGATCCCGGCTCGGTCGTCGTGACTTCCACCGCCTCGACCGGATCGCTGCGCCCTGCCGCGCGCTGGAGCACGTCGTCGGCGAGCATCCGCGCGAGCCGGCTCTCCGGTCGCGTCGGATCGAACTCGTAGACCGGCCGCGCGCCGGGTACGACCACGAGATCGACCTTCCCCGCGCGCAGCGCGGCGCGCGCAGCGCCCGCGTCGAGCGCCTCCGCGGTGACCTCGGAGCTCGCGTCGAGCACGGCGCGAAGCGGCTCGGCCCCGGGCCCTTCTGCCACGGCGACTGCGACCGGCTGGGGTGGTCCGCTCCGGAAGGCGATCCAGAGCACGGTGGCGACGAGGATCGGGAGGACGAACGTCCAGAAGACCTGGCTGGGCTCGCGGTAGAACGAGCGCAGGCGGGTGAGCACGAGCTCCCGGAGCGCGGGTCGCTTGACCCTACTCACGGAGCTGCCTGCCGGTGAGGTGGACGAAGACATCGTCCAGCGTTGCGCGCTGCATCGAGAGGCGGGTCAGGCGGGCACCCACGCGCGCGAGGAGGTCGAGCAGCGCCGGAAGCGCGACGTGGGGCGCCTCGACCGCGAGCGAGAACCCGTCGGCGTCCCTGCGCGACATACGCGCGCTCGGGAGCGCGCCGAGCGCCGCGACGTCGACCCCTCCGCTGGGCTCCACGGCGAAACCGATCATCACCTCGCCGCCCAGCGCGGCGATGAGCTCCCTGGGCGTCCCGAGCGCCATCAACACGCCTCCATCGATGACGCCCACACGGTCGCAGAGCCGCTCTGCCTCGTCCATGTAATGTGTCGTGAGCATCACGGTGCCGCCGTGCGCGCGGAACTCGAGCACGAGGTCCCAGAGGTTCCGGCGAGAATGCGGGTCGAGGCCGGTCGTCGGCTCGTCCAGAAAGAGCAGCTCCGGGTCGCCGACGAGCGCGCAGGCGACGGCTATCCGCTGCTTCTGTCCACCGGAGAGCCGCTCGTACTGCGCGTCCTGCTTCTCCTCGAGCTGGACCGCGCGGATCAGCTCGTTCACCTCGCGTCCCCTGGCGTAGAAGGAGCGGAAGAGCGACAGGATCTCGCGGGCGGTGAGCCGTTCGGGCAAGTAGGTCTGCTGCAGCGTGATCCCGATCCGCTCACGCAACGCGCGCTCATGTGTTGTCCAGCGTCGATGGAGCACCTCGGCGTCGCCGGCCGTGGGCTCGCGCAGGCCTTCCAGGATCTCGATCATCGTGGTTTTCCCCGCGCCGTTCGGTCCGAGGAGCCCGAAGCACTCGCCTGTGTGCACGTCGAGATCGAGGCCGCGCAGGGCGTGCACGTCGCCGTAGCGCTTCGTGAGCCCGCGACAGCGGATGGCGAAGGACATGGGCCAGCGCGCGGCAGAGACCATGCCATGGAGACCATGCCAGGAAGAGCGAGCGGCCCCGATCATCGACGAACGAGAGCGTGACCGCCGCGGGCACGAACAGATTGGAAAGGTCGGAGCTCATTCGGCTTTCTTCCGAGCCGCCTGCGCGGCGCGCTCCGACGTGAGGGGACGGGCTGATTCAGCGGCGGGGCGCGGCGAGAGCCGCCTTTCGCCTCCAGGCAGCCGAACTCGAATCGAGGACGCCGGAAACCCGAGCCTGCCCGGCGTGACGTTCATCCTCAGCGGCGAGGGCTGGCCGGGCCTGAGGTGCTCCCCGCCCGAGCACGAGCGCTCCCCGATGCGAGCGGCCGCCATGGCCGGAGGCTACATGGACAGCTCTCGCAGCCCGGCCGGATGGCATTCCTGGTCGTCCTACATGCGACAGAGCAAAGTCGAACCGCACGCATACGTAATCGCGCTCGGCGAAGAAATGAGGCTGTCCACAAAAAAATATAATGCGACGGCGACCGGGTGCGACTTCGTGCCGCAAAGCGGATAGCGCTGCGGATCCGGGGCGCCCTTGCCGCCGCCCTGCGCCTGGTTCCCGCCGCTCCCGCCTCCCGCGCCCTGCCGGCCCGCTCCGGCGCCGCCGCCACCGGTTCGCCACCGCAACTTCGTCCTTGGGCGACGCGGTACTAGGCGACGCTGGGCAGGTTCGCCTACATTGCTATTTCATACGCCATGACCTTCCCGCGCCGCAGACAGCCTTTCGTGGTCGCTCCCCCTGCTCTCCTGGCCGCGCTGCTCCCGCTCGCCGGCTGCACCTCGTCCGACCGGCAGCCGGACGAGGCGCTGCGCAGCGCGTTCCCGGACCAGGCCGAGGCCGTCCTGAGCGTCGGCCCGGGGTTCGTCCGCAGCGGCGCCGGCATCGAGCGCGCCGCCGGGCCGCGCCGCGGCGGGGTCGCGGTGCGCCTGCCGAGCGACGGGAGCGACGCCATCCTCTTCGAGCTCGACGGGGGCACGACGCTCCGGATTTGCGAGGTGGGCGCCGGAGGCGAGGCGATGCTCGCAGACCGCGCCGTGGTCTACAGGCGCGCCGGCGGGTCGTCGTTCTGGAGCGCGATCCCGGACGGCGTCGAGGAGTGGCTGCTGCTCGACGCCGAGGCGGTGCGGCGCGACGCGCCCGTGGCCGCATGGGAGCTCCAGGGCGGCGCGCTCGCGGCGCGGGACGGGGCCGTCGAGATCGCCGACGCGACAGGGGCGGTGCGGCTCCGCGTGACGGCGCCGGCGGCGTACGCGGCCGGCGGGCGCGAGGTCGAGGCGCGGCTCGCGGCGCGCGGGGCGCGGATCGAGCTGTTCGTCGACGCGGAGGGCGAGCAGGTGCTCGTCGATCCGGAGTGGGTGGCCGCGGGGAGCATGGGGTTCCGCCGCCGCCGTCACGCGATGGCGAAGATCGGGGCCGGCCTGCTCGTCGCCGGAGGAATCGATATGGGGGGCGACAAGCTCCGCTCCGTCGAGATCTATGAGCCGGCCGACGACGCATGGGCGGCTCCGCCGCCGCCAGGCAGCCAGATGAGGAAGCCGCGCGCCGACTACGCGATCGCCGCGCTCGATGACGGGCGCGTCCTCGCCGTCGGCGGCGACGTCGGTACGATGGGCTCCACCTACGAGCTTTACGATCCAGAAAGCAACACGTGGGGGCCGGAATCCCCGCCCACCTTGGGCGTGGTCGCGCCGCTCTACCAGCACACGCTGACCGTGCTCCCGGCAGAGCATGCGAGCACCGTCGGAGACGTCCTGATCGTCGGCGGCACGCCCGATCTGAACAACTACACACCCGTCCGCGACGTCTTCCGCTTCTTCAAGGGTACCGATACGATCGTGAGAGGCCCCGACCTCGAGACCGCCCGGACCATGCACGCGGCCACGCTGCTCGCGACAGGCCAGGTCCTGGTCACCGGCGGCTACAGAAGCATGTCCGGGCTCCCGACCACCGAGCTGTACGATCCGGCGGCAAACACCTGGACCCCGGGACCCATGATGCTGGGCGAGCGCTACCAGCACACGGCAACGCGGCTCCAGGACGGGCGCGTCCTCGTGGCTGGGCACAGCGTCGGAGCAGAGATCTACACGCCGTCCGCGTCGGGCCCGGGCGAGTTCGGCGCGGCCGGGGACTTCGACGGCTCCAATCGATTCCGTCACTCGGCGACGTTGCTCCCGAACGGCTGCGTGCTCGTCGCAGGTGGGCAGAAAACCGGGAGGATCACCCTCGCCGACACGTGGTTCTACGACCCGGGCACGAACGAATGGATCCGCGGGCGGTCGCTCATCGAGGCTCGCTCGTTCCACACGGCGACGCTCCTCGATGACGGCTCCGTGCTGCTCGTCGGCGGGGAATACTGGAATGACGGCGGAGCCCGCGTACCCCTCGCGACGTCGGAGCGGTATGTCCTGAGCCAGGTCGGCGAGGCGTGCGAGGCGGGCTGCGAGTGCCAGACCGGGTTCTGCGTCGACGGCGTCTGCTGTGACACCGCCTGTGATCGCGGCGCCTGCGACGCCTGCTCCGTGTTCGCCGGCGGGCCCGCCGACGGCATCTGCACGCCCCTCACGGGACCTGTCTGCGACGACGGGAACCCATGCACGCGCGACGACGTGTGCAACGAGGGCACCTGCGCCGGCGCGCCCGACGACATGGCGACCTGCGGTGACGAAAAGGAGTGCACGCGACACGCCTGCATCGAGGGGAGCTGTATCGAGATGAACGACGACGGCGCGACCTGCGACGACGGCAATCTCTGCACCCGAGGCGACGTCTGCCGGGAGGGGATCTGCGGCGGCGAAGAGATCACCTGCGATGCCATGGACGAGTGCCACACCGACGGCGCGTGCGATCGGAACACCGGAGAGTGCATCTTCCCGAAGAAGATCGATCAGACGGCGTGCGAGGAGGACGGGGTGTGCATCGACGGGCGCTGCGACCACGCCGGCGTGCCGGAGGCATCGTCGTCATCGCAGGGCGGCGCGGGCGGCGCCGGCGGCGCCGGCGGCGCGGGCGGCGCGGGCTCGCCTCCCGCTGACGAGGACCACGAAGGCTGTGGCTGCAGGGTCGCGGGCGCGGCCGCGCCGGACGGGAGCGCGGCCGCTGCGCTGCTCACCGCGGCGGCGGCGGCTTCGCGCGCCGCACGACGGCGCCGTCGGCCTCGCCCGCCGAGCCCTCGTTGACCCAGTAGATCGCGCCGGCAGGGGCCGCGATCGCCCCCGGGCTGCGCTGCCCCTCGGCGAGCGTGAGCACCTGGCCTGCACCGCAGCCGACGCCGGGCGCAGCGCCGCGGGGAAGCGCCTTCACGGTGCCGTCGCCGCGGTTCGTCCAGTAGATGAGCTGCTCGTCGAGCGCCACGCCGTACGGGCCCTTGCAGCCCTCGACGAGCACATCGCGCCTGCTCCCGTCCACTGCCCCCCGCACCACCTCCCCGCTGCGGTAGTTCACCCAGAACACCTCGACAGGGTCCCTGGCGTCGAGCGCGATCCCGTACGGTGTGCTCTCCCGGTCGCCCACGATCACCGGCGCGGCGGCGTCGGCCTCCCGGCACCGGACCTCGCCCGTCTCGCCCGCGCCGTGGTCGGTCCAGCAAACGACGCTGTCCGCCGCCGCGATGCGGTAAGGGTAGCTGCCGGCGTCGAAGACCGGCTCCGCCACCCGCCGGCTCAGCTCCATCTGGCCCACGCTGCCGGGCTCTCCTGGGCTCCCGGAGAGCTGCGTCCAGAACAGGCGATCACCGTTCGTCGCGAGCCCCTCCAGAGCGCCCGGTCTTCCCGAGCTCGGCTCGTCCAGCAAGCGCTCTGGCTTGTTGCTGCCGACGATCAGCCGCATCAAAGCGCTCTCGCGATTGCCGATGCCGTGGTTCGTCCAGAAGACACGGCCGCCCTCGCCGAGCGCGATCTGGCGCGGCGCCGCCTGCCCGGAGGCGAGCGTCTCCGGGCGGCCGCCGGTGCGCGCGACCCGCTTCACGGCGCCGTCGGCCGGAGCGCTCAGCGAGCCCTGCTCGGTCCAGAACACGGCCTCGTCGCTCACCGCGAGCGACATCGGGCTCCGCTGCCGCGCGGCCAGGACGACAGGCTGCCGCTCGTCGACGGCGCAGAGCGGATCGCCGATCCGCTTGCGAGGGCAGCTCGCCGTGACCGGAGACGTGACCACGACGGGCGCAGGCTGCCGCTCGGGTGAGCAGATCGCCTTCGGGAGCGCGACCCGCCCCTCGGGCGTGCGCCGCCAGCCGACCTCGCTCTCCGCCTCGAGCGGCACGAAGCACCCGAAAGGGCCGCAGACGCCGTCCCCCTCGGTCGCGATCGCGACGTTGACGTCGTCGCTCGCCGCGATCGTGCACCCCTCCGGCTCGACCTCGGCCAGGTCCGCGCCGCCGAAGCAGCGCGCCACGTCGAAGCAGGCCCGGTGCAGGACGTCGCGCTCCACGTAATCGGGCAGGAGCTCCGCGCTCACGTGGGCGTCCACGCACGTGCCGGCAACGCACGTCCGGTCCGCGCCGCACGCTCCCTCGGCGTCGGCCTCGTCCCCGCTGCACAGGAAATGGAGCGGCATCCAGAGCGTCGCCACGCGGTCCTCGGGGACGGTCGTGACCACCGTGTGCTTCACGCGGACCCGCCCGCGCAGGAGCCCCCGCACGGTGACGCGGATCTCCAGGCTCGGATCGTCGGAGACCGTCAGCCCCTGTGTTCCGGGAAGACTCACGTCCTCCGGATCCGCGCCGAGCGAGAAGCCCTCGTTGATGATGCGATTGTCGCCGGACAAGACCTCGAGATCGAAGCGATCGAGGTCCTTGGGCATCGCCATGTCGGTCTGGACGGCGATCATGACCTCCCCCGTGACGGGCGCCGAGCACGCCGCCTGGGCGACGGCGAACGCCGCCGTGGGCCACGAGGGCCGCCTCACCAGCGGCCTCCGAACGCGGCGGAGCGCGTGGGGCCGAGGGTCCCCTCGATCGTCGGCGCCGGCGAGGGCTGGAGCAGGAGGATGCCGCCGGTGACGGCCGCCACGACGACGAGGGCGCCGCCCGCGACCCACACCCACGCCGGGGGGGCGCTGGACCTCTCGATCGGCGTCAGGGCGACGCGGAAGCGGCTCAGCTCGTCGTCCTGGATCACGATCTCCGACTCATAGGGTGTCATGCCGGGCGCCGTGACCCGCAGCGCATGACGGCCGCTCGGCACGGCGCCGTCCCACTGCCCCTGACCCAGGACCTTGCCGTCCAGCGCGATGCGGGCGCCCGGCGACGCGAGCACGGAGAGCCTGCCGGCGTGGACCTGCGGCTCCAGCTGGACGTTCACGACCACCGTCGCGCCGGGCACCACGTCCTCCGCCCGGACATGCTCCTTGAAGCCTGGCTTCTCGACGCGGATGCGCCTTGTCCCGGAGTCGACGATCACCTTGTCCGGGAGCGGCGTCTTTCCGGCCGGCGCGTCGTCGATCGTCACCTCCGCGCCCGCCTCGCTCACCGCGATGTCCAGGCGACCGACGAGGGCTTCGGCGCTCCGCTCGAGGGCGTTCATCGTCGCCCAGTCCTGCGGGGTCAGGACGCCGCGGTCCGCCTGCCTCAGCTGCTCCACGAGCGTGAGCACATGCCTGTACCGGTGCATGTTGGACTTGCAGACGACCATGTTCCAGAGGAGGCGCACGTCCTTCGAGAGCGCGTAGGCCTGCTCGAACTTGATGAACGCATTGGCGTAGTCGCCATGGTCGAAGAGGCTCTTCCCGAGCTCGTAATCGGCCTTGGCCGTGCCGGTCAGCACCTCTGCGAGCGGCGCCGGGGCCGCCGCGGCCGGCGCCGGGGCCGCCGCGGCCGGGGCCGCCGCGGCCGGCGCCGCCGCGGCCGGCGCCGGAGGGGTCTGCTGCGCGGCCGCCTCGCCGGCCATGGTCAGCGCCAGGAGGGCGATCGCGACCGCGGGCCGCCTCGCCAGCATACGTGAACGCATCGGTGCCTCGTCGAATGAGGGGTGCCGCCGGTCAAAGACCGGTCATGCGTATCTCATTTGAGGGGGGGCGCGAAGGGATTCGTGGGCTGGGCGGGCGTCGGCTGCGCTGTCGGCGCCGGGACCGCCGCCGGCTCGCGCCGGCGCTTCTGCGGCAGCGCGGGGCGCCGCACCGTCTCGGCCGGCGAGACCGGAGAGACCGACGGCTGCGGCGGCGCGGCCTTCGCCGGCTCGTCCGCCGCAGACGGGGGCTCCGGCGGGATGGGCCGGCCCGCCGGGACGTCTGCCGCGCCTTGCCGAGCGCGCTCCGACGCCTCGTCGTCCTGCGCGACCGCCGCGATCGGCTGCGGCGCCTCCTCCCTCTCCGGCGGTCCGCGGCGCAGCGCGACCGCGCCCGACACCCCGAGCGCGAGCGCGGCCATCGCGACCGCGCCGAGCACCACCGAGAGGATCTTGCGGCGCGCCGGCCGCGCGACGGTCCGCGCCGTGGGCAGGAGGCTCTCCAGCGCCCCCGGAGAGGCGGCCGCCGTGGTGTCCAGCTCGAGCCTCACCGCGGGCGCGGGCGCAGCGGGCTGGGGCGCCTCCGGGGCAGCGCTCAGGATCCGCGCAGCCCGCTCCGCGCGCTCCTGTCCGCCCGCCGGCGCGAAGGGCACGAGCGCGAGCGCCAGCTCGGCCACGGTCTGCGGGCGCTGGGCCGGATCCTTCTGGAGGCAGTGGAGGATCACGCGCTCGAGCCCCGCGGGGATATCGCTCCGGAGCTCGCTGGGCCGCGCCGGGTCCGCGCTCGCGACCTGCAGGACGAGCTCGGTGAGCGCCATCGCCTCGAACGGCGGCCGCCCGACCAGCAGGCGGTAGAGGATCGCGCCGAGCGCCCAGATGTCGGAGCGGGCGTCGACCGAGCGCGACGATCGCATCTGCTCCGGCGACATGTAGATGGGCGAGCCGAGCATCTCCCGCGTCTGCGTCAGCGACGCGCCGCCGCCCTCGGCGCCGCTCGGCAGCTCCTTCGAGATCCCGAAGTCGAGCACCTTGAGGAGCTTCGCCCCGCCGGGCGTGGTCGCGAGGAAGAGGTTCGCCGGCTTGAGATCGCGGTGCACGATGCCCGCGGCGTGCGCCTCGGCCATCGCCACGCACGCCTGCAGGACGTAATCGACCGCGTCGAGGGTGCAGAGCGGGCCGTGGGCGCGGAGCACCTCGGAGAGATCTTCGCCCTCCAGATACTCCATCACGATGTACGGGACACCCGAGTCGAGCTCGCCGACGTCGAGCACCCGCACGACGTGCTCGCCCTTGAGCCGGACCGCCGCGCGCGCCTCGCGGAGGAACCGCTGCGAGAGCGCCGGGCTCTCGCCCTCGTCGCTGAGCAGGAGCTTGATCGCGACCCGCTGCGGCAAGAACAGGTGGCTCGCCGCGACCACGAGCCCCATGCCGCCGCGGCCCAGGACGCGATCCACCCGGTACTTGCCGGCGATCACCTCTCCTTGGACGACAGGTGGGTTCATGAGAGCTCCGCGCGTTGCGCCCTCGCAAAGGGCGGCCGCGACCACGAATCTGCCGTGCGCGATGGTAGCACACCAGCCCGTCGCACAGCCAACTATGGACACAGCGCTCGCCGGAGGGCGCTACGATTCGGCCATGACGCTCTCACCTCGACGCATTTCACACATTTCCAGGGCGGCAGGTCCGCTCGCGCTGCTCGTTCATGCCGGGTGCGGCGGCGCGGTGATCATGGACGGCGGCGGAGACGGCGCCGGCGGCGCCGGCGGCGCGGGCTCGACGACGACCGCCGCCGTCGGCCCTTCGCCGACCCCTCATCCTCCGCCGACGCCCGATCCTCCGCCGACGACCTCCGGCAGCCCGGCGCCGGAGGTGAACGCGGTCGTCTACGGCGACGCGACCGTGACCATCCGCGTCGCCAGCCTGGCCCTGTCTTGCCGCGATCCCGAAGCGCGCCCCACGTTCTCGCCCTGCAGCGACTGGTGGAACCTGGAGCTCCGCATGCCCGCGTCGATGCTCACCATCGGCGAGGTGGACACGGCGAGCGGCGATTTCACGATCTACGGGACGTCGTCGCGCGCGGATTGCAGCAGCACCGGGGCCGCCAGCGGCGGCGGCGGCGTGGGCTTCGGCAGGCTCACCATCACGGCGATCGAGCCGACGTCGGTCGCCTTCGAGCTCGATGGCATGGGCTCCCTATTCCTCGACGAGGACCCGAACGGCCGCTACGTCGCGGCCCGCTGCGCCGCGCGCTAGCGCAGCCATCCGCTCCAATCCCGCGCTCGCAGCGCGCGACCTCGCGATCCGGCCCATCAGGGCCCCCGTCGCCCACCTGGGCGGGCCGCCGCGGTCTCGGGACGGTCTCGGTCACACTCCGAGATCGATCCGCGACCTTGCACGTCGACGGGTCCACCCGACGGCGACGAAGCGACGCCCAGAGTCCACGGGCGCCAGGACTTCGTCCGTCCGGAGCCCTGGGAGAAAGCTCATGTCGATCCGCACCTGGTTTCGCGCGCCCCGCGTCCGCCACGGCCTCGCCGCCAGCGCCGTCGTCCTCGCTGCCGGCGGCCTCGTCCTCGCCCGCGCCGCCGCCGGCGATCAGCGCCCCGCGAGCGCGTCCACCGCAGCCGCCTCGAGCGGCTCGAACAGCGCCGCCTTCTCCGGCCCCGGCGCTCACGGCACCTTCGCCCTCAGCCACACCAAGGTGCTGAGCGGCGGCGAACAGCGCGTCTTCGCCGAGCTGATCCTCACGGCCGACGCCGTCGAGCAGGCCAGGGAGCGCGCGCCGCTCTCGATCGTCATCGTCCTCGACACCTCGGGCTCCATGGCCGGCGAGAAGCTCGAGCAGGCGAAGCGATCGGCCGTCCAGCTCCTCCGCGACCTGCGCGACGACGACGAGATCGCCTTCGTCCGCTATTCGAGCGACAGCGAGCTCCTCCAGCCGCTCGCCAGCGCCGGCCGCGTCCGGGCCGACCTGATCGCCCGGATCCAGGCCCTGGAGTCCAGCGGCGGGACCAACATCGCGCCCGCGCTCGCCCAGGGCGTGCTCGCCCTCGCCGACGCCGGCAAAGGCCGCGTGCGCCGGGTGATCCTGGCGAGCGATGGCCTCGACGGCACGCGCGCCCGGAGCGAGGAGGTCGCCCGGGACAGCGCCGGGCGCGGGATCACCACCTCGTCCCTGGGGATCGGCCTCGATTTCGACGAGGCGTACATGGGCGCGGTCGCCCAGGCGGGCCGCGGCAATTTCGCCTTCGTCAAGGACGCCTCGGCCCTCGCCGCCTTCCTGCAGCGCGAGCTCCGGGAGACCGCCGCCACGACGATCGAGGGCGCGTCGGCCCGGCTGAAGCTCCCGGCCGGCGTCCGCCTCGTCCGCGCCTCCGGGGCCGACGCGAGGCCCCTCGCCGCCGGCGCCGAGGTCGAGCTCGCGCTCGGTTCGCTCTTCTCCGGCGACGAGCGCCGCGTGATCCTCGAGCTCGCGGCCTCGCTGGACAGCGAGGCGTCGCGGACCATCGAGGGGCAGATCCGCTGGAGCCGGGTCGGCGGCGACGCCGCGCAGGCCCCGATCGCCGGGCTCACCCTGACCGGATCGAGCTCCGCCGAGGCCGTCGAGGCGGGCAAGGACCTCGCCGTCCTCGCCGACGCCCTGAGCGTCGTCGCCTCCCGCCGTCAGCTCGAGGCCGCGGACGCCTACCAGCAGGGCGACGTCGGGCGGGCCCAGCGCCTCATCGATCAGAGCATGAGCGAGCTCAGCGCGGTCGCCGCCGTCGCGCCGACGGCCGCGGCGGCCCCGCTCCGGAAGCAGCTGATGGACTACAAGGCGACGCAGAAGGAGTTCCTCTCTGCGCCGCCGTCGAGCACCGCCGGCAAGGCGGCGGCCAAGCGCGCCGTCGAGAAGGACATCTCCAACCTGTCGAGGCGCTGACGATGCTGCGCACGATCGCCTTCGTCGCCGCCGCTGCGCTCTCGCTCGGGCTCTCGCCGCTCGCGCTCCGGCTCGGCCCGGTCGCGGGCGCGCTGCTGCTCGTCGCCGCCGCCGTCCTCCTCGCCGTCGCGGCGAGCGGGGCGCTCGTCTCGCTCGCCGTCGCCGCGGGCGCGCTCGGGGCCCTCGCGTTCGGCCTCGCCGGCGCGGCGTCCCCGGCCGCGGCCGGCGCCGCGCTCGCCGGCCTCTGCTTCGCGGAGCGCTCGGTCCGGGTCCGGGGCCGGGGCGCCCGCCTGCTGCACGTCGGCGCGGCCCTCGCCGGCGGCGCCCTCGCCGGCTCGCTCCTCGCTGCCTTCGACGCGGCGTCGCTCGCGCTCCGGGGGGTCGCGCTCGCGGTGTCCGCGGTGCTCGTCGCGCTCCCCTTCCTCGTCGACGCCGACGACGCCGTGGCCCACGCCCTCGACGGCGCCGCCGGCGAGATCACGGGCCCCGCGCGCGCATCGCTCCGCGAGGGCGCGGCGCTCCGCCGGACGGTCGCGGGCGAGGCGCTGCGGGGCCGCCGGGCGGCGCGCCAGGCCCGGGCGACCTGGGCGTCGCTGCTGCGCCTCGCCGAGGCGCGGGCGAGGCTCGAGCGCACGCTCGCGGTGGGCCGCGCCGCGCAGGGGCGCGAGGCGCGAGAGGGGGAGCCTCCGCCGGCCGGCGCTGGGAGCGCCGAGGCCGCGCAGGCCGGCGCGCCGGCGGTGGAGGCGGTGATCGGCAAGGTGGACGCGCGGATCGCCGACCACGTCGCCGCGCTGACGCGGGCTTACACCGCGGTGAGCGCAGCCCGGGCCGCGGAGGCGAGCCTGGACGACGCGGCGCTCGTCGGGGTGCAGACGATGGGCGACTCGCTCGAGCAGGTCAGCAAGACCATGGTCGAGGAGGTCTGACGCGCGCCCGAGGTGGCTAGATCCATCCTCCAGGAGTCCGGCCAGGGATCCGGGGAGAGAGAGAGTTCGACGCAGAAGCGCAAAAGAACGAGAGTCCACGTCGCGCACGGCGCTGGACGCCGGGTACGTGCTGTCCTCGAGCGACGGCGAGCTCATCGTGATAAGGAGCTCTACCGGAGGACTTATGCAAGTGATCGTCGCGGGCGCTGGGATCGGCGGCCTGGCCGCGGCTCTGGCGCTGCACGCCTCGGGTCATGAGGTTACGGTGTTCGAGGCGGCGGCCAGCATCCTGCCGCTCGGGGTCGGCATCAACATCCTGCCCCACGCCGTCGAGGTGCTGGGCGAGCTGGGCCTGGCCGAGGCCCTGTTGGCCCACGGGGTGGCGACCCGCGAGCTTGTCTATTTCAACCGCTTCGGCCAGCGCATCTGGGGCGAGCCGCGCGGCCGCTTCGCCGGGCATGCCGCGCCGCAGCTCTCCCTGCACCGCGGCGCCCTGCAGGGCGTGCTGTTCGACGCCGCCGTCGAGCGGCTGGGCCCCGACCGGGTGATCTGCGACCGGCGCCTCGTGGACCACGAAGAGGGCGGAGGCCGCATCGTAGCGCGCTTCGTCGACCGCGCGGGCGCGGCGTGGAAGGTTCCCGGCGACCTCCTGATCTGCGCCGACGGCATCCACTCGGCGGCGCGCGCCGGCCTCTATCCGGACGAGGGGCCGCCGATCTACGGCGGTCACATCCTGTGGCGGGGGACCAGCCTGGCGGCGCCCTTCCTCACCGGCGCCAGCATGATCATTGCCGGGCATCAGGACCAGAAGTTCGTCGTCTATCCGATTTCCCCACCGGGGCCGGACGGCCGCCAGAGGATCAACTGGGCCGCCGATCTCGCGGTCGCCAAGAGCCTGCGACGGGAGGACTGGAACCGACCGGGCGACCCCGCCGAGTTCCTGCCCAGGTTCGAGGCCTGGCGCTTCGGCTGGTTGGATGTGCCCGGCCTGGTCCGGGACGCCGAGGCGATCTACGAGTTCCCGCTGGTCGACCGCGACCCGCTGCCGCGCTGGAGCCATGGGCGCATCACGCTGCTGGGCGACGCCGCCCATCCCATGTATCCGAACGGCTCCAACGGGGCGACCCAGGCCATCCTGGACGCCCGCGCCCTGGTCCGCGCGCTCGCCGCCCACGCCGATCCGGTGGAAGCGCTGGCCGCCTACGAGGCCGAGCGCCTGCCCGCCACCGCCGCCATCGTCGCGGCCAATCGCCGCAACGGTCCGGAGCAGTGCCTGCAGATCGCCTATGAACGCGCGCCCGACGGCTTCGACCGGATCGAGGACGTCTTCGCCCCCGGCGAACTGGAGGACATCGCCGCCCGCTACAGGGTGCTGACCGGCCTGAAGAGCGCCTCGGAGCCCCTCGTGCGCTGACAAGACCCCCGGCGCGCTTGGTCCTCCCCCTTGAGTGGGGCGTGGTCTCGTCCCCGAGATCACCGATCCAGCCGACGCGGAGGCGGAGACGGAGCTCGCCGTGCTCAGACGGGCTTCGCCCGCTGATGATCGCCAGTGCGTCGGGCTGGCCCCGATCACCACTCATCTTCACTCGAGGTTGAATCGCGCGCTGTTGGAAGGATACACGCATCGATGCCGCGGGCGACGCAGCGGGGGAGGGCACTGCTCGGTGATCGGGCTCATCGGCGTGGACAGCTCCGCTAGCCGGCTCTGCTGCACCCGGATGATCTCCTCCTGCAACGCTGCGCGCTCGCGCTCTGCGTTCTCGGCTGGTGGCCTTCAGCTGTAAAGGACGCGGTTTCTGCCCGTCGTGTCTGGGCCGAAGCATGTGTGCCACGGCGGCGAACCTGATCGAGGACGTCCTGCCCGAATTGGCGCTCCGGCGGTGGGTGTTGACGTTTCCGTGGCGGCGCAGGCTCGCCCAGGACGACGAGGCCGAGGCAGCGCTCTGTGCCTTCGCCGTCTCGGTACGAGAGCCGCCCGCCGGCCCGCCAGGCGCAAACACGCAACGATCGCCTCACGGCAATCCGGTCCTTCTGTTTCGGAGGCCATCGGGATCGACGCAGCCGATCTACGACTGGAGGAGAATAGCCCGCGCAAAGCCATTCCGACCTGTCAATATTTTCCCGCCAATAACCGGCAGTTTATATAACTTACAAAAGGCACGGATCCGCTGATCCGCCTATAAAACCAATCGATCCCACGAGCTCACTCGACTGTGTAATATTGTCTACACCACGCTGGCTGGCCGGCGCTCTATCCAGGGATCGCGCGTCGGGTCGGGAAGACGCGCTCCTTCCCCCGTGCGTAGCACGGCCTTCCCCCGTGCGTAGCACGGCGGGCTGGCCGTCAAGTTCCGGGAGAGGCAGAACACCCCTCCCAGGAGACCCCTGGCCGCCAACGGGTGCGCCGAGCGTCCAGACTCCAGGGCGGCGTTCGGAGTGTCCTGACGACCTCACGCGCCTGCACACCCAAGAGTCGCACGAACTGGGCGTGGTCCAAACTCCCCCGGTGCCAAGTCACACCCTTTGGGATATAAAATTAGCTGGTCGCAGTGCGTCGCCTTAACGGGCGAGCGAGCAAGGTTTGCGATGATCGTCGAGAGAGGCTACCTGCTCCGCGAGAAGATCGAGGAAACCGTCGATTTCACCCTGTACCGCGCATGCCGCGAAGGCGACAGCGTCCCGGTCTTGCTGAAAATCCTGCGCGCGGAAAGATCGACCGGCGCCGAGGTCGCGCGCTTCAAGCACCAGTACGAGCGCGTCGCGCGCCTCGCCTCGCCCCGCCTCGTCGCGCTGCGCGGCATCGAGTCGCTCGCCGGCTCCTTGATCGTCGTCCTCGAGGACTTCCCGGGCCGCGATCTCGCGCGGATCCTCGCCGCGCGCCCGTCACGCAGGATGCCGGTCGGCGAGGCGCTCGATCTCGCGGCCGCGCTCGCAGAAGGTCTCGCCGCGGTGCACGCGGCCGGGCTCGTCCACCGCGATCTGCGCCCGCAGAACGTGCTCGTCGGCGCGCACGGCGCGGTCAAGATCAATGGCTTCGGCGTCGACGCCGAGATCACCCGCGCGCACGAACGGCTCTACGCGCCGGCGGTCATCGCCGAGGTGCTGCCCTACGTCTCCCCCGAGCAGACAGGCCGCATGAACCGCGGCGTCGACTACCGGACCGACCTCTACGCGCTCGGCGTCATCCTGTACCAGATGCTCACGGGTCAGCGCCCCTTCGAGGCCCTGGACCCGATGGAGCTCATTCACGCGCACCTCGCCCTCGCGCCCACGCCGCCGTCCCGCGTCGATCCGGCCATCCCCGAGGCCGTTTCCGACGTCGTGCTCAAGCTGCTCGCGAAGAACGCCGAGGAGCGTTACCAGAGCGCCGAGGGCCTGCTCGCCGACCTCGATCGCTGCCGCGAGGCCCTGCGCGGCACGGGGACGATCGAGCCCTTCGTCGCGGGCCAGCGCGATCGTCAGGACCTCTTCCGGATCCACCAGAAGCTCTACGGCCGCGAGCATGACATCGAGACGCTCACCGCCGCGTTCGAGCGCGCGCTCGAGGGCAGCCGTGAGATCGTCATCGTCTCCGGCTACTCGGGGATCGGGAAGTCCTCGCTCGTGCACGAGATCTTGAAGCCACTCGCGCGGCAGAAGGGCTATTTCACGAGCGGCAAATACGACCAATACAACCGCGGCGCGCCCTACAGCGCGGTGATCCAGGCGTTCGACGGCCTCGTGCGGCAGATCCTCACCGAGAGCGATGCGCGCATCCTCCGCTTTCGGAGCGCGCTCCTAGAGGCGCTCGGGCCGAACGCGCAGGTCGTCTGCGACGTCATCCCGTCGCTCTGCCACGTGATCGGCCCGCAGCCGCCCGTCCCGGCGCTCGGCCCGATCGAGGCGCAAAACCGCCTGAACCGGTGCTTCTTGCTGTTCGTCTCGGTGTGCGCGCGGCGCACGCACCCGCTCGTCCTGTTCCTCGACGATCTTCAGTGGATCGACCCCGCGAGCCTCGTGCTGCTCCGCGCGCTCCTCGCCGACGACTCGCTCGATGCGCTCTTTTTCTGCGGCGCTTACCGTGACAACGAGGTATCGCCCGGGCACCCGTTCGCCGTGGCGATCGAAGAGCTCAAGCAAGCCGGGCTCGTCGTGCGCAACATCGTCCTCGCCCCGCTCGCGCGCCTGCACCTGATCGAGATGCTCTCGGATAGCCTCAAGCGCAGCGACTGTGGGCCGCTCGCCGATGCGGTGCAGAAGAAGACCGGCGGCAACCCGTTCTTCGTCAAGGAGTTCGTCCGGTCGCTGCACGACCACGGCGTCCTCGCGTACGCAGCCGGATCAGGCTGGCGCTGGGACCTCGCCGCGATCGACGCGCTCCGGTACACGGACAACGTCGCAGACCTCATGGTGCGCACCATCGCGCGCCTGCCGCCGGCGACGGTGAAGGCGCTCAACCTCGCCGCGGCGATCGGCAACCGGTTCGACCTCGACGTGCTCGCCGCGGTGAACGAGTGCTCGACGGAAGACGCGTACGCCCGCCTCGATCTCGCCGTGAGCGAGGGGCTCGTGATCGCCGGGCGCGGCGGCTACCGCTTCGCCCATGACAAGGTCCAGGAGGGCGCCTACGCGATGATCCCGGAGGTGGACCGACCCGCCTCCCACCTCCGGATCGGCCGGCTGCTCGCGGGCAAGCTAGACCTCTCGGAGAGCCAGAGCCTCTTCGACGTCGTCCGCCACATGAACAGCGCAGGCGACCTCGTGTCGGACCCCGCGGAGCGCCTGCACCTCGCCCGCATGAGCCTCGAGGCCGCATGCCGCGCCGAGGACTCGGCCGCCTTCGGCGCCGCGCTGCGCTACCTGCAGCTCGGCCTCCTACGCCTTCCGGAGGACGCCTGGGCGTCACAGTACCCGCTCCGCCTCGAGTACGCGAAGAGAACCGCCCTGATGCTCTCGCTCTGCGGCCGGCATGACGACGCCCTCGCGATCCTCGCCGATGGCCTGGAGCGGGCCGCGAGCCGGCTCGATCGCACCGAGGTGCTGCGGCTCAAGATGAACGTGCAGGTGCTCAAGAACGACCTGCCAGCCGCGCTCGCGGAGGGGCTGGAGGCCCTGCGCCCGTTCGGGATCGACCTGCCTCCATTCCCGGACGAAGTCATGCTCGACGCCCAGGTGCGGGCGACGATGGATCTCGTCCGGGAAAGGACGATCGAGGCGCTGCCAGGCCTGCCGCCGCTCGCGGACCCGGAGATCCTCGCCATGCAGGACGTGCTCCAGGAGCTCTTTCTCCCCTGCTACTTCCTGGCCACGAACAACCTCGGCATCACGGTCGCACAGATCCTCGAGAACACGCTGCGCCACGGGCTCTCGAAGAACTCGATCTTCGGCTGCATGAACTTCGGGATGCTCCTCTGCGCCCGCGGCGACATCGCGCTCGGCTACCGCTTCGGCCGCGCCGCCGTCGACCTCGCGGACCGCTACACGGACAAGAAGTCCGAGGCGATGCTCCGCAATATGTGGGGCGCCTTCGTGCAGCATTGGCGAGAGGGCTACGCCACCTGCAAGGCGTCGCTGGTCGCCGGGATGCACGCCGGGCTCGAAACGGGCCAGTATATCTGGTCGTTCTACAACACCGTCAATGGCATCACGAACAGCCTCCTGCGCGGCCTCCCGCTCTCCGACCTCCTCGCCGAGGCGCAGAGCTACCAGCCGATGCGCAAGCTCGACGAGTTCAATGCCATCACCTGGATGGTCGGCGCGGTCGGACAGATGGCGCACCAGCTCTCGGTCGAGACCGAGCGCCCCGCCACGCTCAAGGGGGCGTGGGTCGATATCGACGAGGTGATCGGGGAGTCCCGCCGCATCGACAACCAGGCCTCGTTCTTCTTCGCCCACTTCTACATCGTCGTCCTCTGCGTCTTCCAGGGGGCGTTCGAGGAAGCGGCGCGCGCTGCGCTCTTGCCGAACATCGAAATCCCGGCCGTGGCGGCCTGGCATGGCACCCCCGCGTTCCATTGCTACGCAGGCATCGCGTTCACGCAGGCGGCGGACGTCGTCTCCCCAGAGGAGCGCGCGCTCTTCCTCGCCCGCGCCGAGGTCTCCGCCGAAAAACTCTCGCGCTGGGCGGACCTCTGCCCGGAGAACCTGGCGCACCGCCGCGCCCTCCTCCTCGCCGAGCTCGAGCGCGCCCGCGGCGACGCGCGCGCCGCCGGGGACCGCTACGACGAGGCGATCGCGCTCGCGCAGCGCGGCGGCTATCTCCACGACGAGGCGCTCGGCAACGAGCTCGCGGGCCTCTGCTTCCGCGCGCTCGGCAAGGAGACCATCGCCGGCGCCTACCTGACCAAGGCGCACAGGGCGTACGGCCGCTGGGGCGCGACGGAGGCGATGCGGCGCCTCGAGCACGCGTACCCCGACCTCGTCCCGGGCGAGAGCCTCCGCGGCGAGAGGAGCCCGCAGGCCGGCGCCGCGCTCGACGTCGGCTCGGTGCTCAAAGCCTCCCAAGCCATCTCGGGCGAGATCGTCCTCGACCGCCTGCTCGACGCGCTCATGCGCATCATGGTCGAGAACGCCGGCGCGCGGCGCGGCGTCCTCCTGCTCCTGCGTGACGGACGGCTCGTCGTCGAGGCCGAGCACCACATCCGGGATGCGTCGGTCGACGTGCTCGGCGCGGCGCCCCTCGAGGACCGCAAGGACCTGCCGGCCAGCGTCGTCACGTACGTGGCGCGGACGCGCGAGACCGTCCTGCTCGGCGACCTCGCGATCGACGGGCCGTTCGGGCGCGATCCCTGCTTCGCCGGCGGTGCGCCGCGCTCCTCGCTCGCCGCGCCCATCGTCTACAAGGGCCGCCTCGCCGGCGTGATCTATCTCGAAAACGACCTCACCCGCTCTGCCTTCACCCCCGATCGCGTCGAGGTGATCCGGCTCCTTTCGGCCCAGGCGGCCAGCTCCATCGAGAATGCGCGCCTCTATGCGGATCTGCAGCAGGAGAACGCGGAGCGACGGCGCGCCGAGGAGGTGCTCCGCCATTCCTACTCGCTCCTCGAGGCCACGCTCGAATCGACGGCGGACGGCATCCTCGTCGTCGACGACGAGCAGCACGTCGTGCGTCAGAATCACAGGTTCGCGGCGATGTGGCGCATCCCGGACGAGATCATCTCCGCCGGGTCGGACGACACGTTCCGTACGTTCACCTCCGACCAGGTCCTCGATCCCGAGGCGTTCCTGCAAAAAATCCGCGCTCTCTATGCCTCGCCCGAGGAGTCCAGCGTCGATACCATCCCGCTCGCGGACGGGCGCGTCTTCGAGCGTTATTCGCAGCCCCAGCGCCTCGGCGGGCGCGTGGTCGGGCGGGTCTGGAGCTTCCGCGACATCACCGCGCGCGTGCGCGCCGAGCAGCAGCGCGATCAGCTCCTCCTGGACGAGCGGCGGGCGCGCACGGCAGCGGAGGAGGCCGTGCACCTGCGGGACGAGTTCCTTTCTGTCGCCTCGCACGAGCTCCGCACCCCGCTCACCAGCCTGCAGCTCGCCATTCAATCGCTGGCGCAAAGGCTCGCGCGGGGCATGGACGTCGAGCGCGTGCGATCCGCGGTCGCCCTCTCTTGCCGCCAGGTCAAGCGCCTCACCGACCTCGTCGATATGCTCCTCGACGTCTCCCGGATCCAGGCGGGGAGGCTCGAGCTGTACACGGCGCCCGTCGAGCTGCGCGCGCTCGTGGACGAGGTCGTCGCCCTCCTCGGCCATCAGATCGCGCAGTCAGGCAGCGCGGTCGTCGTGCGCGCGGAGCAGCCGGTCATCGGCCGGTGGGACCCGCACCGCCTGGAGGAGGTCGTGACCAACCTCCTCACCAACGCGATCAAGTTCGGGGAACGCCAGCCGATCGACATCGCCATCACCCGGGAAGATCGGGTCGCGCGGCTCTCGGTGACGGACCGTGGGATCGGGATCCCGGCCGAAGTGCAGGCGCAGCTCTTCCAACGATTTCGCCGCGGCGTCTCGTCGAAGCATTTCGGGGGGCTCGGGCTCGGCCTCTACATCACCCGCACCATCGTCGAGGCGCACGGCGGCCGAATCCGCGTGTCGAGCGAGGTCGGACGGGGCTCGACCTTCTGCGTCGAGCTGCCGCTCTCGACCGAGCGCGCGGGGGATTTGTCGTCGTAGCGGTCGCCTCGAGCGGCTTCGTGCGTGATAGACCGCGGTATCGGTAGCCGCCGACAGCGAGCGTCTGATCCCGCACGCCGTCACGCAGAGATCCTGGCGGGACTCTTTCGCGGGGGCGAACCGTCGCGATCCGTCGCTTCCGCGGGGATCTCGGGAGAGCGTGGCGACTGATCGCACCCGTTCGGTGGGCGTGGACCCAACCCGGGCCCAGCGGCCAAGCCCCGGGCTTGGGGAGCTCGCCGTGACCGATCCGTCGCGTCGGGCTGCGGTGGTCGCCTCGCTCGCCAGCACTTGCCAACGAGACGCTAGCATACGTAGTCGGCGTCGGCTGGGGTGACGAATGCGAAGATCAACGCTACGTCCAAATACATGTAGACGCGGTCACCGGCGCCGTGGCGGACCCCGGCGTTGTCGGCTCAGGCTGCATCCAATGACGCTGGTCCTCTACCGAGGTTTTCATCGCCCACGTCACCCGGAGCACCACGGACACCGCCTGCCCGAGGAGCTGGCCGAGGAAGATGCCTTCGTCGCCGGGGAACTGCGCCTCGAGGCTCGCCTCGGCGAGCGCGAGCTGGGCCGCGTTCGGGCGGCGGGCCGCGCCCGGGCACTTGAAGCGGAGCTTCACCTTCTTGTGCCTGATCTCGACGTCCTCGGCGATGAAGCCGCCGCTGGCGCTGACGGTCACGAAGCCGCTGCCGCCGGTCGCGTCCCCACGCTGCACGCCCGCGGCCGCGCCGCGCTTCTGAGCCACTCCCCCGAGCTGTTCTCGTCGGTCGTGCCGCTCTCCCAACCGGGGGCCACCGTACTGGGACGGCGTTGACATCAGTACATGATGCCTCCGGCGTCGCGCGATTTGATCCTCCAGGTCCGATCGACGATCTTCACAAATCCGCCGAGCTTGGCCACGTCCGCTCGGACTTCTTCCTTGAACTTCTCGTCGTCGCGCTCACCCCGGATGTCTTTCGTGGCGTGGAGCTCGCGCCCATCGACCCAGAAGCAGCACGGCCCAAAGTATCCGGGGCCATTCAGGTCGATGGTGAGGCGCCTCTGGGAGGGCGACTCGTCGACGCTGACCGTGCACCCGCTGTTCGCTGCCGGCGCGCTAGATAACGGCGAGGTCGAGCGGCAGCTAAGACGTGTAGCCGTCGGCAGAAAAAAATCATTTATTCGCGGGCTCTGATAAGGGTGCTCAGCGCCTGGCCGTGGGCTATACGATCTTCGGCTCGTGTCGGATGCACGGAGTCAACCCGCTCGCGTGGGCGACAGACGTCATCGGCAAGCTGCAGGCGGGCTGGCCGCGCGACCGGCTGGACGAGTTGCTGCCCGACGCATGGGCGAGATCGTCGCGTCCTGCTCCGAGCGCCGGCGACGCCGACGCGACCTGAACAACGCGAGCTTCGGCCGGCGACGCGGGCGGATGCCGCCTCGCCGGGCTCCCTTGCAAGTCCACGCGCGCCCGCGCCGGGTCGTGGGCCGACGCCGCCCCGCGCCCAGCATCGTCGACCCCGGCGAGCGCCGCAAGGGGCCGTGCCCATGGCGATGGCCGGGCGCTTACGCCGCGTCGTGGTGCCATTCGTTTTCGATACCAGGCGAGGTGATTGCGCCGGGGCGAACCAATCGCCGGGGTTACGCCGCGAGCTCCTCAATTTCGGCTCGAACGGCGTGCGCCGCGAATCTGATCGAGCGTTGGTGGCGTTCGCCTTTCGATTTCAGCGGAGGTACGGGCTCAACGCCTGGAACCAAACATCGGCCATGCGGTTATACCCTGCCTGGTTCGGGTGGAGATTGTCGGCGAGGAGGGACTGCTTGTAGTTCGTGTCGTTGGTGAACGCTGTGTACATGTCCACCAGCACGATGTGCTGCCCCTTGCTGACGCGCGTCGAAACCAGGTCGGGCATGGCCGCGTTGTAGGCCTTGATGGCGTTGTTCGTGCCGTCCGTTCTCGACGGCACGATCTGCGCGAGCACCACGAGGATGTTCGGATCACGCATGAAAATCGAGTCGAGCAGCTTGCCCAGGCGATTCGGTGCGTCCGCAATGTTGATGTTACCGTTGATGTCGTTCGTTCCGATCATCAACGTAATGATGTTGGGCGCGTAATTCGGAATGCTGGTGCCCACGAGCTTCGCGATGCCGTTGTTGCCCTCGATCGTCCAGCCGCCGTGACCCTCGTGGTTCCTCGGGAACGTCACGCCGTCCACCATGGGCACGCTGTAATCATTGGCGGAACCGACGAAGGTGATGTCGCGGTCCGCTTCGAGCGCGAGGTGGAACAGCGGGGCGCGGTAGCCGCCGGCGACGTTGAAACCCTGCGTGATTGAATCGCCGAAGGGCATGATCTTACAGGGGCCGCTCGCCGGGCAGGGCTGGAATGCCGGGCCGCCGCCCTCGCCAGCGCTGCCCCCTGCGGCACCTCCGTCGCCCGCGGCACCTCCGTCGCCCGCGGTACCTCCGACACCGTCGGATCCGCCGCCCATGCCACCCGAGCCCGCTCCGCCGGCGCCCCCGCTGGTCGCGCTCGACGCGGAGCTGCCGGGCGAGTCGCCGCCACCCGCCGCTGTCCCGCTGCCGCTCATGGTCCCGGAGCTGGTCGTGCTCGCGGTTCCGCCCGTCGTCGTGCCCGGCGAGTCGGCGTCGTCACTGCACGCTGCGACGAGCAGCACCACACACGCGAGGACGGCGGAAGAAGAGAATTTTAGTCGGTGTACGAGCATGTGCTACGCATAGCACGATCGCGTGCTCCACCGCGATTGTGAGGCGCAGCTTATCGAAGTTTCCGTCATCGTTGAACGATTTCATCGCGAGGGGAAGTGCGTCTGGACGGCGGCGCTCTTCGCGGCCACGCGGCGCCCGAGCGCGAACGGCGGTTACACCGTAACCACCCGACCATCGCCATGGGCACGGCCCCTTGCGGCTCTCGCCGGGGTCCACGATGTTGGGCGCGGGGCGGCGTCGGCCCACGACTCGGCGCGGACACAGGCGGTCCTGAAAGAGGGCCCGGTGAGGTGGCCTCCACCTGTGTCGCCGACCAAAGCGCGCGTGGTTCAGGTCGCGTCGGCGTCGCCGGCGCTCGGAGCAGAGAGCAACGAGTTCGCCCAGGCGTCGGGCAGCAGTTCGTCTAGCCGTCCGCGCGGCCAGCCCGCCTGCAACTTGCCGATGACGTCCGTCGCGCAGGCGAGCGGGTTGACTCCGTGCATCCGGCACGAGCCGAAGATCGTGTAGCCGATGGCCAGGCGCTGAGCGCCCTTGTCGGAGCCTGCGAACAAGTAGTTCTTTCTTCCGAGTGCTACACGTCTTAGCTGCCGCTCGACCTCGCCGTTATCTATCTCGAAGCGTCCATCCGTGAGGCTGCGCCGCCACGCAGCCTCCTGATTGATGCAGCAGCGCGGCTGGATGCTTCGCCGTCCAGTCCGGTGCGTACAGGAACGCCACGAGATCCGCCCCGACGAAGGCCCAGATGTGGCCTCGCTTCACGCCCGCCGGATGATCTCGATCCAGCACCCGCATCCCCGTGTCATCGGCGCGCAGGTAGGACGAGCCCAGCACCCGCTCCTCAAGCCTCTCGGCCACGGGAGCGAGCACATCGAGCGCGAAGGCGGACCAGTCTCCCAGTGTCGACGGCGACAGAGGCACGCCACCCGCGCGACCTTCATCACGATCAAGCTCGCGAACAGCCGCACGGAAACGTGGATCTCCGATCGGACCGGGCATAAGTCGAGCCGTCAGATCCACCACTACAAGCGCGCGGCGCGCAAGGTTGCTGAGCTCGGCTTGGGGGACTTCGCTCCTCTGGACGAGGCGAACCCCGAGCTGAACGGCAGGGGCGGCCGTTTAGGTGGAAGTGATCCCATCCTCCGCCCCGACGTCTCAGAAATCCTGGCGGGACGATTCCGCGGGGACGAACCGTCGCGATACGTCGGATGCCCCGGGATTTTGGGAGGGCGTGACGACGGATCGCAGCCCCTCGGAAGGCGTGGGCCCAACCCGGGCCCAAGCGTCAAGCCCGGGGCCTCGGGAGCGCGTCGCGACCGATCCGCCGCCTCGAGCGGTCCTGCTGGCCTCGCTCGCCAGCATCCTGAGCTGCGCCGTCGCCCTCGGGGACGAGGTGGCGGCCCGGGTCGTTCACGAGGCGGTCGGTCGGCTGCTCGGGCTGCCGGTCGCACCAGAGGGGTGAGTCCGCGGCGCAAGCGCTCGCTACGAGCGTGGAGGCCGCGAACAGCGCGTTGTTCCGCGCCCGCTCCGCGACCGGCAGCAAGATCGGCGGGGCGGAGCCGGTCGACATCGCGAGGACCACGCAAGTGGATCCGCGTCTGCTCGAACAGTATGTGCGCGCCTTCGAGGAGGCGAACCTGGATGCCCTGGTCGCGTTGTTCCACGAAGACATGCGCACCACCATGCCGCCGGCGCCAACCTGGGTCTCCGGGCGCGCCGCCAACGAGCGCTTCTACCGGCTGATGTTCGGCAGCATCGAACGAACCGTCTCAGGGGCCAGCTCACGATCTGCGCGAGCATGCGCTCCTCGGGAACGACGTCGCGGCGAGGTGCCGGCAGCGCGCCTGGATCTTCCGAGGCGCGCTGCCCCGGGTCACACTGCGGTGTAGCCGCCGTCCACGGTCAGCTGCGTGCCGGTCATGTACGACGACCAGTCGGACAGCAGGAAGACCGCCGGTCGAGCGATCTCGTCTGCGTGCGCGTACCGCTTCATCAGCGTGGCCGCGCCGAAGGCGTCGAGCACCTGCTCGCCGCTTTGCATATGATCCCAGATCTCGGTCTCCACCGGGCCGGGCAGGATGGCGTTGACGCGAATCTTGTCCGCCGCGTAGTCGATGGCCGCAGACTTGGTGAGGCCGAGGATCGCGTGCTTGGTCGCGGCATAGACGCCGAACCCGGGCGCAGAGACCGTGGAGGCGATCGAGCCGCAGTTGACGATCGAGCCGCCGCCGCCCTTCTTCATGACAGGCACTTGATACCTCATGCACAGATAGATGCTGTGCAGGTTGACCTGCATGAGAGCGAGGTAATCGGCGACCGGCACGTCCGCGAGCGGCCCGAGCGCGGTGGCGATACCGGCGTTGTTGAAGACGCTGTCCAGCCGCCCATGAGCCTCCACGGTGCGCTCGATCAGAGCCTGGATGTCCGCCTCGACGGTGACGTCGGTGCGGACGAACAGCGCGTTTCCACCCTCCACCTTGATGCGGGCCACGAGCGCGTCGCCCATCTCCTGGCGTCGCGCGGCCAGCACCACCTTGGCGCCGGCCCGCGCCGCCGCGATCGCTGTCGCGGCCCCGATTCCCGATGTGGCCCCGGTGATCAAAACGACTTTATTGCTGAGCATGGCAATCTCAACTCCGTGTAATAAATATTGAAATGGATCGAAAGACTGGCTGTCTCCAGCTGACGGGACGACGGCGAAAAGGAGCGGCCCGAGGGACCGCCGGTGCTCGTCGCGACGTTCGCGGCGCCGCGGGCTCGCCTTGACGAGGCCGAGGCCGTCCAAGCGTTCGCGCTGGCGTGCCACCGAGGATAGCCCGCGCGAAACCATTCCGTCCTGTCAAGAATTTTCCGCCAACGACCGGCAGTTGGCATAACGTACAAGAAATACGATCCACTGATCCGCGCATAAATATTAACAGATCCAACGAGTTTACTTGGATATGTAATATTGTCTACATTACGCTGGCGACGCCGTCAGATGTCAGCACTGCTCGATTCTATTTGGCGAGGGCGGGAACGGCAAGAGCGCGGGGATCAACCTCGTGAGGGCGATGTTTCCGCCGGAAGCACTCGCGAGCCTTCCGCCGCAACGGTGGACGGAGCGATTTGCGCTGTCTGCGCCAGAAGGGAAACTGGCTAACTTCGTGTCGAAAACGCCCAGCGGAGAGCGCCTCGAGGGTGGAGCGTTCAAGGCGGTGGTGACCGGCGATCCGGTGATGGCGGAGAGAAAGCACCGTGAGGGTGAGCTCGCAGTAGATCTCCTGAAGGACGTGGAGATCCTCGCTCCGCCGGGCATCGATCGCGGACGATGCAAACAGGGGCGGGACGCGCTCCAGGTGTGCCCTGGAGGGATCATCGGGCGCGTGGTTCGCGCGTACGAGGTAGATTCGCTGGCCGAAGTCCGAGACCGACCATGTCCTGAGCCAAGGATGCATAATATCGCGAGTAACCAGATGACCGGCATGGCTTTTATCGAGCCGTCAGGGAACACCCTGCCCTGCCGGGGCGCAGGGCTCGGCGGCCCGGTCGATCAGCTGCGCCGCCGGGAGCGCGGCTCGATAGAAGCACATGACCTGATCTTGCGTCGGTGCAGTGTCTTTCATCGAAGCCCGGGAGGCGGAGGAGAGTAGAGCGAACGCGGGCGACCTGTCGATCTTCCGCGAGCGGCCCCGAGCCCTCCGCGAGCGGAGCCACCCCCGCGCTCTCCGAGGTGTTCCGATAGACTACCATTGCGCCGGAGGAGCGCAGCGAGGAGCCGCTTGAGATGAGCTCGCTCCCCGCATCACCTTTCCGCCAGGAGCCCATGCGAGCTCGCACCTTCGCCGTGCGCGCGGCTCGCGACCCCGCACGTGCTCGCAGCTTGCCGCGCCGCCCCCCCGGCTGATAGCTCGCTGGACGCAATCAGGAAGCGAGGGGACGTATGAGCGAATACCGAACAATCGCGGCGGCGCCGGTGCTGGTGGCGGCGTTCCGGGATCAGATCTTCGGCGTTGATCCGGGCACCGGGCGCGTGCTCTGGGAGTACAAGCAGGCCGGGGGCGGTTTCTCTTCCACAGCGCTCCTGATCACGCCTGCGGCGATCTACGCGGCGAGCTTCAGCCGCGTCGCCTGTCTGCATTACCCTACGGGCGAGCTGCTCTGGGAGGTGAAGGCCGCCACGCAGGGCCGCGCCACGCTCCTCCTGGAGGGAGACCGGCTCTTCGTCGCCAAGCAGGGCGAGGTGGAGTGTTTCTCGCTCACCGGCAAGAGCTTCTGGCACAACCAGTTCAAGAGCAAGGGGATGGGCCCGGTCGCCCTGGGCGTGCCGGACAATGTGGCGCAGCCGGACGACAAGGACTGACGCCCCCCCCGGCGCTACGCCGCCCGCGCCTCCCAGTCGATCCGGTACGCGTGCACGCGCGCCTGCACCGCCGCGCCGAGCCGCAGGAACAGCGGCAGCGGCGGTTTCTGCCCGTCGTGTCTGGGCCGACGCATGTGTGCCACGGCGGCGAACCTGATCGAGGACGTCCTGCACGAGGTGGCGTTCTGACAGTGGGTGTTGGCGTTTCCGTTTTCGTGGCGGCGCAGGCTCGCCCAGGACGGGGCGTCGTTCGGCGTGCTGACCCGCATCTTCGTCGAGAGCGTGGAGCGGTTCTACGAAACGCGCGCCGCGCGCCGAGGCGCGTGCGGCGCGGTCGAGAGCGGCGCGGTGACCGTCGTGCAACGCACGTCCGGCGACATGCGGCTCAATCCGCATCTGCACGTGGTCTTCCTCGACGGGGCTTATCACGAAGACGGCACCGAGCTCGTGTGGAACGAACTCGGTGACCTGCGAACGGGCGAGGTCGGTCAGGTCCTAGAGCACGCCGTCGGGCGGATGCTCCGAACCCTCAGGCGGCACGGGCATCTCGAGATCGAGCACGACGTCGAGGAGGACGACGAGCCCGAGGCCGTGCTCTGTGCCTCCGCCGTCTCGGACGAGAGCCGCGCCACACGTCGTCGCCCCGCAATGGCTCCGCGGGCTCTCGCCGTCTTCTCCGAGCGCGCTCGCCTACGACAAGCCGCTGTGCGCTGCGCTCGATGGCTTCACCTTGCACGCAGCGACGCGCGCCGGTGCGCACCATATAGCGTCTCGCGACGCGCTTCCCGGGCCAGACCAACGCCCGGACGGACACGTGTGCCCACGGCACGCCGGTGCGCCCCGTAGCGCGCGCGGCGCCGCCCGTTCGCGAGCGCGTAGGAGCGACCTCCCTCCGGCGCTCGATCCTAGCGGCCGAGCAGGATCCGTTGCTCTCCCGGCGCGAGGATGTGGACCTTCCCAGGCGGGATCCGCCGGGCCGCCATCACGCGCTTGAGCTCGGAGACCGCCTGGCCGGGCTCGTCCGAGGAGTTGATGAACGTGTCGAAATGGATCGGCACCATCCATTTCGCGCCCATATCTTCGCAGGCCTCTAGCGCCTCTGCCGGGTCCACGTGGCGCGAGTGCATGAAATCGCGCGGCCCGATCGGCGCGATCGGCATCAGCGCGAGATCGATCGCGGGGAACCGCGCCCGCGTCTCCGTGAACACCTTGCGATCGTAAGCGGTGTCCCCGCCGAAGTAGACGGTGATCCCATGATATTCCACGACGTACCCCGTGAATCCACCCCAGCCGAGGGCGATGTCGACTCCGTAGCGGCCTCCCCCGTGCTTCACCGGGACGGCGGTGATCCGCAGCCCGTCGTGCTCCCAGCGCTGCCACGTGGAGAGCTCGATCGTGTCGAACGCGAAATCGGGCACGTAGGGGAGGGCGCCGCGGGGGACAAAGAGCACCGGTGTCTTCTCCTCGATCATCTCGAGCGAGCCGAGCGACAGGTGATCGAAGTGCGTGTGCGAGACCAGCACCGCCGAGAGGGGCGGCACGTGCTCCGGGTCCAGGCCCGGCTCGACGAGCCGCGCGGCGAGGAGGCCCACGGTCGAGGTGAAGACCGGATCCGTGAGGATCTGCTTGTCGTCGATCTGGACGAGCGCCGTCGCGTGGCCGACCCAGAGGACGGCCAGGCGCGCGTCTTTGCGGTAGGGCTCTCGCACCTTGTTGGCGACGGGCGCCGGGCCGCCGAACAGCGCGCCCGTGTTGCCTGACAGGACGCGCCCCGGCATGCTGTTGCAGGACAGCGCCGAGGCGGCGAGGAGCGCCATGAGAGCGGTGGAGCTTGTCGCGCGGAGCATGGGGTCAGAAGTACCTGAGGTTGAGCGTCAACGTGGTCCCGCGCAGCGCGCGCGTCGGAGAGTAGGCGACCTGCACGCCGATGACACCGAAGAGGGTGTAGAGGCCGGCCTCGTACGCCGCCGCGACCTCGCCGCCGAGCGTGAAGGCGGAGCCGCCGAGCGAACAGGAGAGGTACTCTCCGCGGTGGAGCAGGGGGAAGTAGGCGCGCACGCCGCCAGTCAGCTGCACGTGATCTTCGATGCCGGCGCCGGAGAAGAGGTATTCGGGCGTGACATGGATCTCGAGCGCTCCGGCATGCCGCGCGAGCGGCTCGGCGAGGAGGCTGCGCCAGGGGGACAGCCTTCGATTTCTGCCGAAGGAGTAGAGCAGGGGGGTGAGCTGCCAGCGCAGGCCGAAGCGCGTGTCGTCGGCGTAGAGGTGCCAGGTGGGGCTCGGAATGAGCTGCGACGCGGCCCAGGCGAGGTCGGGGCTTATCCCCGCCTCGGCGAGGCTCTGCGTCTCCGCGGCGCGGGCGGGGGAGCCCCAGGCGAGCGCGCCTGCCAGCGCGGCGCCGGCGAGCGAGCGCCGGAGCGCTGTCGCGGGGCCGCCGCGCGCAGTGCAGGGCAACCGAGCGCCCGCAGCCGCCCGCAGCCGCGCGCAGGCGCTTGCCGAGCACCGCGAGGATGGCGAGGGCGCGACGTTGCCCGAAGCGAGCGCGGTGGCATTCTCCTCGGCGCGATGGCAGCTCGCTCTCGCCACCGTGCGCCCTCTTGCCTTCTCCATCTTCTCTCTTGTTCTCTGCCAGCCGCTGTCACCCTCACGGAGAACCGGTACAGCCATCGACCGCGCCTCAATGCGCGAGCGCGGGGCTCTCGCCGCTCCGCCGAACGGCGCTGCCATGGGCCCGGAGCGCGGCGAGGCCTTCCGCGCGGCTCCGCACGGCGCGGTAGCCAATCTCCTTCTTCGCCCGAGCAGACGAGAGGTGAAGCGTTTGCCCGAGGAGCCGCACGTCCTCGAGGGTGAGCGGTGGGCGCCGTCGCGGCGCGAACCACCCGAACAGGTTGGTGAGGAGCCACCCGAACAGCACCGCCAGGGGGAGGGGTACGGACCAGGCCTTCGCGTCCACGCCGCGCGTCGCCATGAGCTCCGTCAAGAAGGTGCGCATCGGAGTGACCTCGTCGTCGGTCACGAAATACGCGCGCCCGCCGACGTCACTGCGCACTGCGCAGCTCACCGCTTCGGCGACATTGTCGACGTGGGCGACGCTGTAGAGGTGTTTGCCCCCGCCGACGTAGGCGAAGCGCCCGGCGCGGAAGGCCTCCGCGATGATGTCAAGGGTCTGCGCGTCCGGGCCCCAGATCATCGGTGGGCGGAGGCTCACGGTGCGCATCGCGGGGCTGTCTGCCTCGAGCACCATCGCCTCGGCGAGCGCTTTCGTCGCGCTGTACGGCAAGGAGCGGTCGACCCTGGGCGGCAGAGCGTCCTCGTCCCCTTCGCTCGGCCGAGAGCCCTCGATGACAACCGACGCAGCTCCGAGGTAGATGAAGCGGCGGACGCCGGCCGCGCGCGCCGCTGCGAGCAAGCCGCCGGTGCCCTCGACGTTGGTGCGGGCGTGCTCGCCCCAGCGCAGGGCCGAGGTGAGGGACGCGGCCGCGTGCACTACGACCGCGGCGCCCGTGCAGCCCTCGGTGAGCGCGGCGGCGTCGTGGAGGTCGCCGCGGACGGGCTCGGCGCCGAGAGCGGCGAGCTTGGCAGCGCTGGCGGCGCTTCGCGCGAGGGCACGGACGCGGTACTCACGCGCGATGAGCGCACGGACGATGGCGCGGCCCACGAAGCCGCTGCCTCCGGTGACGAACACGGTCTCTGCCATGACGAATCTCTCCTGTTCGGGCCCGCTCCGGCGCGCCCTCCAGGATCATCTATAGCATCGCTACACGGCTTGTCTATAGCGTCGCTACAATTGGTCGGCGATCGCTTGGAACACCGCGTCGAGCGCCCCCGCCAAGGTGGCGCGGCTCGGTGGTGCGCCGGAAGGGCTCGCGACGATGCTGAGCGCGAGGCCCTGGACGACGGCCCAGACGTGCTCGGCAGCGCGCTCGATCGGCACGCGCAGGGCGCCCGCCCTGGCGCAACGCTCGAGGCGGTGCCGCATCAGGGCGTAGCTCGGCTCGAATATCGACGGCTGCTCGATGCCGCGCGCCATCAACGCGACCGTGACGGAGGGGTGGGCCTGCACGAATTCGAGCACGTGCTCGCAGCCCGTGCGGAGATCCGCGACGGGGTCGTCTGTCGGCGTGAGCGCCCGTTTCTTCGCCATGAACTTCTCGAGCGCGACGGCGTGGACCGCAGCCACGAGCCCGTCCCGGTTGCCGAAGTGGTGGTAGAGGGTCGGCATCGTCACGCCGGCCTCCTCGCACACCCGCCGCGTCGTGAGCGCCGCTGGGCCTTCGCTCTCGAGTACCCGGTACGCTACGGCGAGCAACTTGTCCTTGACGTCGGCCATCGCCGTCAGGCTAGCACAGCTAGCCTCTGGCAGCTCCTCGCGACCCGGAGGCAGCCCGACGGCGCGCTGAACGAGACCGCGCGGGCGACGCTCTCGGCCGTCGATGTGCGCTATGCGACGGCGTCTACGTGGATTGACCCTGGGCGATGAGGGCGACCTACTTGGCCGCGATGCTCGCCAGGGCCTGGGCGATGCGCGGCGGCGCGTTGGGGTGAGCGTAGATTCGCTCCATGTAAGGTTGGATCGCGCGCGGGTGCTGCCGTTCGGGGCTGCGAGGGCAAGCTCAGATGGTCGAGGATGTGGCGCACCACCGCTGAGTCGGTGTTCGTGGAAAGCACGCGCATCCTCCGTTCGCATCTCGGGCAGCGGAGCGCATCGAAGCCGAACGAACGCTTCATGAGCACGGCCCACTCGACGTAGCGCGACGTTGCGAACAACTCCCCTTCGAGCAGCCGCCCCCAGTGCAAGACCGAGATCAGGGTCGGCTCAACTCGCACCGTGGGCTCGGCATGCGCGAGCGACCTCGCTGAGAGCGCCGGCGGAGCGCACGGCGACGCGGGCGCGGCGGGCGCGGCCGGCAGAGGCGCGTGCCCCGCGCACGGCTCAGACTTCGCGGCGCGGGCCGGAGGTTTGGGTGTCACGAGAGAGCGCCACGACGCGCGAGGCGCGAACACGCCATGGTATCTCACAAGCGGGATCTTCGGCGGAGGAGTCAAAGCCGCGAGCCGGGCCATGAACTCCATTTACCTCATGACGCGGTGAGTGCGTCCCCGCCGAGGTGTCTTCAGCAATTACGCTATACGCCCATCGGGCAGGAGCTCGATTCGATCGAGTGCGAAGGCCGGGCGGGAGCAGTATCGCACGAGCCTCTCGCGCCCCTGATCGTCATCCGCTGCGATGGCTTCTTTTACCTACGCGCTCCTCGCGCTGCGATCCGGCTTCTTTTACCTACGCCTCGGGAGGACGTGCTCGGCGACGGCGAGCGTGCCGTCGGTCTCGAGCAGGATGAGCCCTGTGACCCAGAAGGCGAGGAAGAGACAGAGGGCGACGAGGCCGCGGCCCACGTTGCGCCCGAGCCGCAGCGCGGTGACCGCGACGGTCACGGCGGCGGCCCAGAGCGGGTAGTACGCGAGAGCGACCAGGGGTCTCACACGGCAGTTCGTCAGATCCCGGCCGTCTGGCAGAGGACCACCCGCCACCCGTCGGGGTCCTCGAAGGTGAACCCCTTGTCGCGCCAGCAGGGGTTCTCGGGCCTCGGAGCGCCCGGCGCTGCAACCGCCCGTGCCGACCGCAGACCGGACGACGCCGGCCGACACGCTCAGGTCCTGGCGGCGCCATGGCGGAGAGGTACGGCGCGACCACGAGCGCTGCTGCGGCGAGCGGCGGCTCTCAGCCCGGCAAGAGGCGGCTCTGGGATGTCTGATCCCATGATGCGCGACCAGGCACCGCCCAACACAGAATTGGACCTGACGGCGCGAAGCGCCGCAGGTCAATTCAACGTTGGGCTGGCAGAGTGCGGGCACGCAGGCACGATCCCGAAACAGGCGGCAGCGCATCGAGGGGCCCGACCACAGGGCGGCGAGCGAAGGAGAATCCCGCGGCGCTGCGCCGCCAGGCTAGGCGCCGACCCCGATCGGTGATGCCGCGGGCCCTTCACCGCGGGCGACGCGACGGCGGAGGGCGCCCCGTTGGGCCACACCAGAGCCGCCCTCGGCGGCGAAACAGGCGGAAGCCATGAGAATCGCTACTGTTTCCAGCGACCGCTCGCTATCGACCGGTCTTCCTGGCGGGATTTCTGACCCGAGGTGCTATCGACCGAGAGCCCCGTCTCCGAGCGCGCGAATGGATCAAGGATCCGGCCGCCCGGCGCGGAGCGCCCGGGGATCGACGAGGACCCACTGCATGCCCGCGGCCCGCGCGGACTCGATCCCCAGCACGGCGTCCTCGAAGACCAGGCAACGCGCCGGCTCGACGCCGAGGCGCGTTGCCGCCGTAAGGAACGGTTCGGGCGCCGGCTTGGGCCGCGCATAGTCCTCCGCCGCGACGATCTCGTCGACGTACCCGCCGAGCCCCAGGAACTCGAGCGTCTTCTCCACCGACGCGCGCGGGCTCCCCGAGACGACGGCGCGCTTCGTGCGCGGGGGAGGGTCGCGGAGCGCGGTCACGACCTCGGGCACGCCGCGCACGCCCGGCAGCAGCCGGTGATACGCCGCTTCCTTCGCCTCGAAGACCTCGGCCACCGGCATCCGTAGCCCGTACTTCCGGTTCAGGAGCTCGACGATCCGGTCGGTCGTCATACCCGCCCAGCCGTAGAAGTCCTCGTCGGTGAACTCGCATCCATGCGGGGCGAGCGCCTCGAGCCAAGCCCGATGATGAATCGGCATCGAGTCCGCGATCGTCCCATCGCAGTCGAAGAGATAAGCAGCGAACGACCCGGAGGGGAACACGAGCCCAGGCATGGGTCGCCACCCTACCCTATCGACCTTCTCCCTGCCACCGCCACGGAGCAGGGGAACGAGGCGGGGCTGGTTGGAACGGGCTCCGACGGCGTTCTTTCTGCGGTCCGCCCGACCAATACCTGGTTCAGCTGAAGCGCGCCCGGATCGGCGCGGGGCTCTCGCAGATCGGGCACGCGTCCGTGCGCTCGGCGATCTTGCCGCAGTCCTTGCAGTCGACGCGATAGCCGTGGAACCCGGGGTCGTGCAGCTCGACGCTCGTCTGTGCCTTGTCCGCGCGCTTTCCCTCGTACTTCACGCGCGCTGGCACGAACGCGATGAAGCGCACCTCGATGTGCTCGCAGCGCGGGCACCGCTCCGGCACGGCGTACGCGTTGGTCGTCGTGAGCCCGCGCGCGAGGCCGCCTTCGGCGTGGCACCGCGGGCAGCGGTCGTCCGTGAACAGGAGGTGCTGGCACGCGCCGCACGCGATCTCGTACAGCCCGTCGACGAACATCTCGCCCTTGTAGACCCACTTGACCGGGCCCACGGGCTCGCCCTCCATGAGCGGCACGAGCCCGTCGACATACGAGCGCAGGTTGAGCCGTCGTCCTCCGCACGAGGGACACCCCGCCTCGACCATCTCGGCAAACGCGCGCTCGGAGATCCTGCTCATGTGCGCCCCCCTTCTAGCACGCCTCGGCGGCGCGCGGCCCCCGGAGAACGCGTGGAGCCTCGGAGGCGCGATCCCGGCCGCGTCACGTGCGGCGATCCCCGCCGGGGAGGGCCGCCTGCTCGCCTTGCTCGCCGCGCAGGAAGCCCAGCGCCGCGCGGGCGAACGGCTCCTTCCACGCGCCGAAGATGGGCCCGTGTCCGCCGTTCGGCACGAGCCACAGGCAGGAGCGCGGGATGGCGCGGACCATCTCCAGGGCGATCTCGGCGGGATAGAGGGGATCGCTGTCGCCGCTCACGATCATCGTCCGCGCGGCGATGGTCGACAGGTAAGGAGGCGTGAAGCTCATGTCGTCGTGGCTCTCGGCGAAGCGCCTCGGCTGACGCCACAGCGCCCGTATCTGCGCGTCGCCGAGCTTGTGGCGGCCCCGCATCTCCTCCCATTCCCCCTCCGATCGACCCTCGTCGGAGACCTGCCGCATGATCGCCCTCGCCTGCTCGGGGAAGTACGGAGCCGCGGACACGAGGACCATCGATTCCACGCGTTCCGGCTGCTGCGTGGCCAGGTGCAGCAGGGATTTGGCGCCGAGGCTGAGGCCTATGGCCCGGAACGTCGTCACCCCGAGGTGGTCGAGGAGGGCGAACACGTCGAGGGCGCACTGGCGGATGGTCAGAGCGCCGGTCGGGTTCGTCGACCGGCCGTGCCCGCGCAGATCGGGGACGATGACGCGGTGATCGCGCCCCAGCTCGGCGAGGTCGAACACGTGGCCCCAGTCGCCGCCCACCCCGGTGAAGCCGTGAAGCAGCACGAGCGGCGGCCCCTCGCCGCGAAGCTCGTAGTACAGGTCGATGCCGTTGACGGACGCGGTCCGCCCGATGGCCGGCGCAGTCTCCATTCGCTCCTCCGATCGCTCGGCCGCGGCCAATCCGCGGCCGGATGCACCGGAGGGATAGGCGAAGCACTCCACTCTTGATAGCTGTGCCCTTCGCGCGTACAATGCGACTCGCCTGACGAGGAAACCGGCGGACGGCGCGACGACGCGATTCCGCTGAGCAGACGTTCAGCGCTCCGCGTCCCCTGGTGCCGGGATGCTGGGAGGAGCGCGCTCGTCAGCTCCCGAGGAAGGAGCGCAGGAGCTCGTCTGACTCGCGGAGGATGCGCGGAATCGAGGTCACGAGCTCGTGGCCGTCGTCCACCTCGACGAGCCGGACATGGCGCTTCCCCGCCGCGAACGTCCGCGAGAGATCGATGTCCACCACCTCGTCGCTCCGGCCGTGGACGATCAGCGTCGGGACCCGCACGTCGGGCCAGCCGCCCGAGCGGTCATCCACCTCGGCCGCGTCGAGCGCAAAGCCGTAGTCCACCCGGGCTCGCCGCTTCTCGGCGTAATCGTCGACCTCGAGCCACCCCCGCTCCTCCCATGCCCGAAAGGCCTCCTCGCCGAGCCGCCGCCGCCATCGCTCGATGATCCGGAACGCCGGCGCGAGCAGCACCAGCGCGCACACCCGCGCGTCCTCCTCGGCGACGCGGCACGCGGTGAGGCCCCCAAGGCTCGATCCCATCACCACGGCCCGCTCGCGCGCTCCGCCGAGCGCCTGCTTCACGGCGTCGATCATCGCGCTGAGGCGCAGGCGCTCGAGCGAGGGCACCCGCAGGTCGAGCCGCTCGACGGCGACCCCGCGCCGCTCGTAGTGCGCGGCGATCTGGACGCCCTTGGTCGAGCGCGGGCCCGAGGCGAAGCCGTGCAGGTAGAGCCAGCGCGGGCCGACGGCGGAGGGCGGTGTCGTGCTCATCGAGGTGCGGAGAGCCTAGGGCGGGCGCGCGGCGAGCGGCAAGCCGCGCCGCGCGGCCCTTCCGCTCCGGCAGGGCGATGCGTTATGACGCGCCGGAGACGCCATGATCCGCCCCGCCACCGCCGCCGACATCCCCACCATCGCCCGCCTCATCCGGATGCTCGCCGAGTACGAGCGGCTCGCGCACGAGGTCGTCTTCGACGAGAAGGAGCTCGCGGCGCACCTCTTCGGCCCGAGGCCCGCGGCGGAGGTCGTCCTGGCCGAGGCGGACGGGGTCACGGTCGGCTTCGCCCTGTTCTTCCAGAGCTTCTCCACCTTCCTCGGCAAGCCCGGGATCTACCTCGAAGACCTCTTCGTGCTCCCCGAGCACCGCGGAGCAGGCCACGGCAAGGCCCTCCTCGTGCACCTGGCGAGGCTCGCGGTCGAGCGCGGCTGCGGGCGGTTCGAGTGGTCCGTGCTCGACTGGAACGAGCCCGCCATCGGCTTCTACCGGAAGCTCGGCGCCAGGCCCATGGACGACTGGACCGTCTACCGCCTCACGGGCGAGGCGCTCGCCAGGCTCGCCCAGGGCTGACGTGCTCGCCGCCCGCCGATCGTCCGCGGTGGAGCGGCGCGGCGCGCAGGCGCCGCGTCGTGCGCGGTGCCCGGGCGCTGCTCGTGGGGGCGCAGCGGAGCAGCACCGGCTGCTGCCACGGCAGCAGCGGCCGCGGATCCTGCGTCGATCGCGGGCGCGCGGCCCTCGGGAGGCGCGCCGTGGCGCGGGTGTTGCTGGAGCGGCGCACGCTCGTGTCGGTGGCGCGGCTCCCGGGCTCGGTCGCGACATGCGCTGTTGCTCATCGAGCGTGAGCCCACACTGCCCATCGAGGGTCGCCGCAGGCGTCGAATGTCCTCCAACCAACTCACCGGGCTCGGCGTGCTGCGCCACCGGAGCTTCTCGTTCTACCTCGCGTCGAGGCTGCTCTCCGCGATCGCGGTGCAGATGCAGAGCGTCGCGATCGGCTGGCAGGTCTACGCGATCACCGGCGACGTCTTCGATCTCGGCCTCATCGGCCTCGCCCAGTTCGCGCCGTTCTTCGCCCTGATCCTCGTCGCCGGGCAGGCGGCGGACCGGTTCGACCGGCGCCGCATCATCACGGTCGGCCTCGGGGTGGAGCTCTTCTGCTCCCTGCTGCTGCTCGCGTTCACGCTGTCGGGCCTCACGGTGGTGTGGCCCGTGTTCGCGGTGCTGGTGCTGTTCGGCAGCGCGCGCGCCTTCATGATGCCGGCGCAGCAGGCGATCCTGATGAACCTGGTGCCGGCCGACAGCTTCAGCAAGGCGGTCGCGCTCAGCTCGTCGAGCTTCCATGTCGCGGTCATCGTCGGGCCGACGCTCGGCGGGCTCCTCTACCTCGCCGGGTCGACGATCGTGTACGCGATCGTGGCGGCGCTGCTCCTCGCCTCCCTCCTGCTCATGGGCCTCGCGCGCGCGACCCAGCAGGCCAGGCGGAGCGAGCCGGCGTCGCTCGACGCGGTGCTGGAGGGGCTGCGCTTCGTGTGGTCGAGGCCGGCCGTGCTCGGCGCGATCTCGCTCGACCTGTTCGCCGTGCTGTTCGGCGGCGCGGTCGCGCTCCTGCCCGCGTACGCGCGCGACGTGCTCCACGCCGGGCCGACCGGCCTCGGCATGCTCCGCACCGCGCCGGCCGTGGGCGCCGCGCTCACCGCCGGCGTCCTCGCCTTCCGGCCGATCACGCGGCACGTCGGCCGCTGGATGTTCGGCGGCGTCGCGGTGTTCGGGCTCGCCACGATCGGCCTCGGGCAGACGCACAGCTTCACCGCCGCGCTCGTCGCCCTGTTCCTCGTCGGCGCTGGCGACATGGTGAGCGTCTATATCCGCCACATCCTCGTGCAGTTCGAGACGCCGGACGCGATCCGCGGGCGGGTGAGCGCGGTCAACGCGGTGTTCATCGGCGCCTCGAACGAGCTCGGAGAGTTCGAGTCCGGCCTCACCGCCGGCTGGCTCGGCCTGCTCCCCGCCATCCTCCTCGGCGGCGGCGCCACCGTCGTGGTCGCCGCGCTGTGGGCCCTCGCCTTCCCCGTGCTGAGCCGCATGGACCGCTTCCCGCACGCGAAGCGCGACACCGAGGAGAGCGAAGCCCGGGCCGGGGAGCCGGAGGCCGCCGCCGCGACGTGAGGGTGGGCGCGAGGCCGCGGCGCATCGCGCCTCGCGGCCCACCGGGCGGGAGCGCTACTCGGCGCGGAGCGCCTCGATCGGATCGAGGCGCGCGGCGCGGTAGGCCGGGTAGAAGCCGAACACCACGCCGATCGTGACGGAGAGGCCGAGGCCGAGGGCGATCGACCAGACCTCCACGTGGAAGGCCCAGCGGCCGACCAGCTGCGCGAGCAGCGCGCCGGCGAGCCACGACAGGCCCACGCCCGAGAGCACGCCGAGCGCGCCCCCGAGCAGCGAGACGGCCGCCGCCTCGCACAGGAACTGCAACAGGATGGCGCGGGGCGAGGCGCCGACCGCGCGGCGGACGCCGATCTCCCGCGTCCGCTCGGTCACGGTCACCAGCATGATGTTCATGATGTTGATGCCCCCCACGATCAGCGCGACGACGCCGGTGCTGAGCAGCAGCATCTTGATGATGTCGAGGACGAGCATCTCCTGGGCGTGGCTGTCCTTGTCCTCGATCTTGAAGTTCTTCACCCCGTGGTGGCGGCGCAGGAGCGTCGCGTCGATGACCCCGCGGAGCGCGGCCAGCGGCGACCGGACGGCCGCGAGCGGATCCTGCCGGACGTAGATGCGCTCGGTCCTGTGCGCCGGCGCGTACAGCGCGTCGTAGGTCGTCTCCGGGACGAGGACCTTGCGGTTCCAGATGTTCGTGTCGTCCGTGGAGCCGAGGATCGGCCGGTCCTTGAGCACGCCGACCACGGTCCACACGTGGCCGTCGGCCGTCATGTGGACCGGCTCGGCCTGCGCGGCCCGCGCGGGAGGGCCGCCGAAGAGCTCGGCCCAGACCTCGTGGCCGACGACGCACACGCGCCGCCGCCCCGCGAGATCCGCCTCGCCGAGGAACCGGCCCGCCGCGAGCTCGAGGTCGTAGAGCGCGGGCGCCGCCGGCGTCGCGCTGACGAGCGTGACGCGCTTCTTCTTGCGGCCGGCGCGGGCCTCGGTGGGGCGCGCCGACTCGCTCAGGGCCGAGGCGCCGCCGAGGGCGCGCGACCCGGCGAGCGCGCGGGCGTCGTCCCGCGAGAGGTCGCGCCGGGTGCGCCGCCGGTCCTTGACGCTCACCTCGGCGGGGTGGACCTGGATGAGGTCGGCCTCCACGGCCTGCTGGCTCGCCCGGAGCAGCGCCTCCTCGCCGCCGGCGAGGAGCGAGGCGAGCAGCACGATCGAGCCGGTGCCGATGATGACGCCGAGCAGCGTGAGCGCGGCGCGGGTGCGGTCGGCCACGACCGCGCGCGTGGAGTGGAGGAGGTCGCCGAGCCTCATCGCCGCATCGCCGCCACCGGGTCGAGCCGGCCCGCGCGCCGCGCCGGCAGCCACCCGAACACGACGCCCACGCCGGAGGAGACGAGGAGCGCCGCGATCACCGCCGTCGTCGAGATCGCGCCGACCCACGCCGGCGAGAAGCGGCGGATGATCGACGAGGCGACCCCGGCCGCGAGCGCGCCGCCGGCGACCCCGAGCAGGCCGCCCGCGCCGGAGAGCAGCGCCGCCTCGCACAGGAACTGCGCGCTGATGTCGCCCGGCGCCGCCCCGAGCGCCTTGCGGATGCCGATCTCGCGCACGCGCTCGGAGACGCTGACGAGCATCATGTTCATCACGCCCACGCCGCCGATGAGCAGCGCGACGCCGGCGATGAGGCCGACGATCGCCTTCATCGTGGCGAACATCGCCTCGAACTGCCGCATGATGCTGCTGAAATCGAAGAGGGTGAAGTCGTCGACGCCATGGTGGCGCTCGACGAGGAGCGCGTTGACGATGCGCTTCACCGGGTCGTTGTTGCGGACGTCGTCGGTCTTGAGGACGAGGAGCGCCGAGGTGCGCACGTCCTTCTCGACGTCCGCGGCGGTGTCGATCGGGGCGACGAGCAGGTCATCCCAGCTGAAGCCGAAGTTGACGCCCATCCGCTCGCTCGCGGCCAGGACGCCGATGACGCGGCAGCGCAGGGCCCCGACCGTGACCCACCGGCCGATCGGGTCGCCGCGCCAGAGGCGCGCGGCGAGCTTGGGCCCGGCGACGCAGACCCGGGCGCGGCGGCGGTCCTCCTCGTCGGAGAACGCGCGGCCGCGGCCGACGGGCATCCGGAAGGCGTCGAGGAAGCCGCTGTCGGCCGCGACGAGATCGGTGCGGTCCTCGGCGCCCTCGTCGGAGGTCACGTCGCGCGAGCCGAGCATGGCGTACAGGGTGTGCTCGGCGACGTGGGGGACGCCGCGCGCGAGCCGGTCGCGGTCCTTGCGGGTGAAGCCGGCGACGTACATCGCCTTCTTGCGCTCGGCGCGCACCGGCTCCTTCGGCGCGACGAGGATGAGCCGCGCCCCGCCGAGCTGCTCGATGCCGCGGCTCAGCGTGAGCAGGCCGCCCTCGGCGAGCGAGGTCATGAGCACGATCGCGAAGGCGCCGAGGGTGATGCTGAGGACGGTGAGCAGCGACCGCAGCTTGTGCGCCGAGAGCGCCTTCGCGGCGATCGCGAGGTAGACGGCCCACCTCACATCTTCGTCTCGTTCTCGGCCGCGGAGGGCGGGTTGATGAGCACGCGGGCCCCCTCCGGGACGCCGCTCAGGATCTCGACCTCGCGGTCGTTGCGCGCGCCGAGCGCGACCTCGACCTGCTCGGTGGTCGGCTTGCCGTCGGGCCCGTCGACGACGCGCGTGACGAGCTGCTTGCCGCCCTCGGCGGAGACGGCCTCGATCGGCAGGGAGACCACGCCGGGCCTGCTGTCGAGCCGGATGCGCACGTCGGCGGTCATGCCGGGCTTGATGAGGTCGTCGACCTGGGAGAGCTCGGCCTCGACCGGGAAGACGTCGACCTCGCGCCCCTCGAGTTTCACCGAGGCGGGCGCGATCTTTGTGACCTTGGCCGCGTACGTCTTGCCGGGCAGGGCGTCGAGCGTCAGGGTCGCCGGCTGTCCGGGCGCGACCTTGGCGACGTCGATCTGGTTGAGGTCCACCTTGACCACGAGCGTCGAGAGGTCGGCCACGGTGAGCAGCGCCTTGCCCTCGAAGGTCGACTGCACCCCCGGGGTGACGACCTCGCCGGGCTCGATGTTGCGCTTGATCACGGTGCCGGCGAGGGGCGAGTAGATCTTCGTGTAGCGGAGCTGGTCCCGCGCGGCGCTGAGCGCGACCTCGGCGAGCCGGACGGCGATGGTCTTCTCGGCGAGCTCGTGCTTGGCGAGGTCGAGGTCCTCCGAGGGGGTGACGCTGGCCTCGACGCCGGCGGTCCGCCGCTCGACGACGCGCTTGGCGAAGGCGGCGGCGGCCCTTGCCCGCGCGAGCTCGGCCTCGGCGCGGGCGACCTCGCGCGCGTTGTCGGTCGGGTCGAGCACGAGCAGGAGCTGGTCCTTTCCGATCCGGGCGCCCTCGTCCGCGAGCACCTCGGCGACCTGGCCGGCGACCTTGGACTTGATCTCGACCTTCTCGCGGGCCTCGATGCGGCCGGTCTCGAGGATGTCGACGGCGAGGTCGCCGCGCTTCGCGGTCACCACGAGCGCGGGGTCGATGGGCGGGGCGCCGCCGCCGGCCTTGGCGACGACGACGGCGCCGACCCCGGCGAGCGCCAGGGCGGCGATGAGCCACGGCCAGAGGCGCCGCCGCCGCCGGGCGCTCACGAGCGGCCTCCGGGAGGCGCCGAGCCACGTCCTGGAGGCGACGATGCCGGTCCAGGAACCGATGACGACGGTCCAGGAACCGATGACGACGGTCCAGGAACCGATGACGACGGTCCAGGAACCGATGACGACGGTCCAGGAACCGATGACGACGGTCCAGGAACCGATGACGACGGTCCAGGAACCGATGACGACGGTCCAGGAACCGATGACGACGGTCCAGGAACCGATGACGACGGTCCAGGAACCGATGACGACGGTCCAAGGGGCGGCGCCGGGACGTCCGCGCGCCGGCCGCGAGGGCCGGTGTCCTCGACGATGGCGCCGTCCCGGAACGTGACGACGCGCGTCGCATAGGCGGCGATCGAGGCGTCGTGGGTGACGACGATGACCGTCATGCCCTGCGCGTGGAGGGCGCAGAAGAGCTCCATGACCTGCTGGGTGGTGGCGGAGTCGAGCGCGCCGGTCGGCTCGTCCGCGAGGAGCAGCGGCGGCTCGTTGACGATGGCGCGGGCGATGGCCACGCGCTGCTGCTGGCCGCCGGACAGGTGGTGCGACCGGTCCGCGAGCCCGACGCGCGCGAGGGCGCGCGCGGCCCGCTCCCGCCGATCCGCCGGGCGGACGCCGGCGTAGACCATGGGCAGCTCGACGTTGGCGAGGGCGCTGTCGCGCGGCAGGAGGTTGAACGACTGGAAGACGAACCCGATCTTGCGGTTGCGGAGCCGCGCGAGCTCGACCTCGTCGAGCTCCTCGACCGGCTCGTCGTCGAGGAGGTACCGCCCGGCGGTCGGCCGGTCGAGCGTGCCGATGACGTTCAGCGTGGTCGATTTGCCCGACCCCGAGGCGCCCATGATGGCGACCATCTCACCCCGGGAGAGCTCCAGGGAGACGCCGCGGAGCGCCTGCACCTCCACCTCGCCCATCCAGTAGACCTTGGTGATCGCCTCGAGCTTCACGAGTGGAGACATGGGGGTCCTCGGAGGCGGACGGCGCGGCGTCCCCGGCGCGCGCGATCTGGGTTCTCCCGGTGCGGGCCTGAGGCCCCAGCTCGTTGCTCCCGCCATCGTGCCGTGAGGGCCGCTCGTCGGGGTGAGGCGTAGGCGAACTGCGGCAGCGAAGCAACCGAAGCGCACGGGCGCGACGGGAGGGCGACACCGCCCGCAGTGGCGCGCCCAGTGACGGCGCGCCCGGCGCGCCGGCGCAGGCTGCATCGAGCGCGCCCGCGGCGGCCTGAGCGGGAGGGCGCGATCGCCGAGTGGTGCAATCCTGCGCGAGCGTCCGCCTGCTGTGGCAGAACGCGACGCGCGGCGCAGCGCGATCCCGCCGGCAGCGGCGAACCCTCGTCGCGGCAAGCTTTCCGCTGGGCGGCCTCCCGATTGCATTGCCCCGGCCGCGCTGGGGGGGAATCGAGGAGGTTGGAATGGCGAACGAGCAGAAGCAGGGAGTCGGCGCGCAGGGACAGCAGGGCTCGGGTCTACAGGAAGGCCGCAGCGAGAGCAGCGTTATCCCCGACAAGGACTACAACCTGGTCAGCGTGCTCTACCATGCTCTCCAGGGCGCAGAGACCTATTCGAAGTACGTTCAGGACGCGCAGAAGCAAGGTGATCAGGAGCTCGCCTCCTTCTTCGGCGAGGTGCGGCAGGAGGAGCTGCGGCTCGCGGAGCGCGCGAAGCAGCTGCTCGGCCAGCGGCTGAGCGGCGGCGGGCGCGCGGGCCAGGGCGGCACGCGCGGCAGCGCCTGACGCGCTCCAGCGGTCGAATCGACGAGGCGTCAAGGACGCCAGGGGAGCGCGGTCTTCCTCTGGCGCGCTTGGCGCCTTGTTTTGTCGTCGACGTGCGAGGGACGAGCCGTGGCGGGCGCCCGCTCCCTGCGCGCGCCGGAGGCTCGCGCGTGCGAGAGCCTCCGTGGTATGCGCATGCGCCATGCCCCTCCCCAAGCACCCCCGCGCCGTCATCACCGGCGCCGCCTCGGGCCTGGGCCGCGCGCTCGCCGTCGAGCTCGCGGGCCGTCAGGCGAAGCTGCTCCTCGCCGACCTGAACGAGGAAGGCTCCCGGGAGACGGCGCGCCTCGTCGCCAGCGCCGGCGGCGAGGCGCACGCCGTCCGCTGCGACGTGAGCCGCAGCGATGAGGTCGCCGCGCTCGTGGGCGAGGCCGATCGCGCCCTCGGCGGCGTCGATCTCGTCGTGAACAACGCGGGCGTGTCCGCGGGCGGGCAGGTCGGCGAGACCCCCCTCGAGGACTGGGCGTGGGTCATGGGCGTCAACCTCTGGGGCGTCATCCACGGTTGCCACGCGTTCGCGCCGCGCTTCAAGGAGCAGAGGAGCGGGCACTTCCTGAACATCGCCTCCGCCGCCGGCTTCCTCTCCATTCCGGGCGCCGCCTCGTACTGCGTGACCAAGGCCGGGGTCGTCGCCCTCTCCGAGACGCTGCGGCTCGAGCTCGCCCCGTACGGCGCCGGCGTGACGGTGCTCTGCCCGACCTTCTTCAAGACGCAGATCGTCGAGAGCGGACGCGGGTTCGATCAGGCCACCCGGGAGGCCGCCCGCAAGCTCATGGGGCGCAAGGGCGTCCAGGCCGACTACGTGGCGCGGCAGGCCATCGAGGCGGTCGATGCCGGCCGCCTGTACGCGGTGCCCCACCGCGACGGCCGGTGGATGTGGCGGGTGAAGCGAGCCCTGCCCGAGCTGCTCCAGGACGTCGTCATGCCCCGGCTGACGCGGAAGGTGCACTGATCCGGAGCGCGCCGGCCACGGCGGGCTGACGAGGCGCAGGTCGGCGAGCTCCCGCTCGCGCACGGCCGCGCGCGCAGGGCGCCGGCATGACGGCGCTCTGTCCTACCTGCTCCATGCCCCCGGGATGAACCGCAAGATGCGAGAGCCCGGGTTCTCGAAAATCGATGTGATCCAACTCATGAGATCACCTCGTCTTCCGGAGAGCAGGTAAGGAGAGCGGGCTCGCTCGAGAGGCCTTTTCTTCCGGCAATACGGGCAGATACCTGGCGTCGTGGAGGGGCGCTCGCTTCATCGCGCCTCCGGATCGTCGCGTGTGCGTCGGACCGCGCCGACCTCTGGTATCGTGGCATCTCCTATGCGTTCGCCGCTCCCTCCGCCCCTCGCCCTCGTCGCCCTGCTCCTGCCCGCGTGCAGCTCCACGGCGCCTCCGGGGCCCGAGGACAGGCTGCTCCGGTTCGAGTCCCCCGACGCCGCGGTCGAGATCAACACCGCGCCCTTCGCGCTGCGCATCCTCGACGCCGAGGGCAACACCGTGCTCGCGACCGTGAAGGGGGCCGGAGACGGCGCCTACGGCGGCCCCGCGGCCACGATCGACGAGGCCGTCCACCGCGCGGGCTTCCTGCCCGGCTGGGACGAATTCACGCCGATCGAGGGCCCCTGGCGGCGCGCCGCCCACGCGACGGTCCGCGCGGAGCGGAGCGACGGCGCCACGCTCGATCTCGCCCGCGACGGGCTCTTCCTGACGCTCGACGTGTCGCTGGAGGGCCCGCGCGTCCGCCTCGCGCTCGACGCCCGAGAGGCCGAGGACCAGGGCGAGCCGATCGCGCTGAACAAGACGAGCCTCTCGTTCGCGCTCCGCCAGGACGAGCACTTCTACGGCCTGGGCGAGCGCTTCGCGACCGTCGATCACCGGGGCCAATCGCTCTACGCGTGGGCGGAGGAGGGCGGCCTCGGCCAGGGCGAGGACGCGCCCGCGGGGCCGGGCAATCCGTATCCGAACGGCCCCTCGATGACCTATTTCCCCGTGCCGTTCTTCCTCTCGAGCCAGGGCTACGCCGTCCACGTCGACACCACGTTCCGGAGCGAGGTCCACCTCGGCAGCGAGGCGAGCGACGCGTGGCGGCTGGCCGTCGACGCGCCTTCGTTCGCGACCACCATCTACGTGCGATCCGAGCCGCTCGCGGCGATCGCCGATTACACCGAGGACACCGGGCGCCCCCCCGTGCCCGCGCCGTGGGTGTTCGGCCCGCGGCGGCGCGTCAACCGAGGATCGATGATCGACGGGGTCGACGAATACCTCCTCATGCGTCAGCGCAAGATCCCGATCACGGGGATCGACGACGCCCTCCACTTCCTCCCCGCGCTCTCGCACCTCGGCGTCGAAGCCGAGCTCGCGCAGTGGACGAGCGACCTGCACGCCGCCGGCTACAAGGTCATGGCCTACAACAACCCCTACATCGCCGAGAACGCGCCGAACGCCGAGGCGGACTACACCTACGCAAAGGACCATGGCTTCCTCGTGAAGGGCCCGGACGGCGAGCCCTCGCTCACCACCTTCATCTCCGGCCAGCTCCTCACGGTGGCCGCGGTCGATCTCACGAACCCCGACGCGGTGGCCTGGTACAAGGACCTCCTGCGCCGCACGCTCGACCTCGGGTACGACGGCTGGATGCACGATTTCGGCGAGTACACGGCGCACGACGCCGTGTTCCACGACGGCCGCCGCGGCGCCGAGGTCCACAACGAGTTCCCGGTCCTCTCGGCGCGCGCGGCGCACGAGCTCCTGGAGGAGGAGCGCCCCGGCGATTACCTCTTCTTCGTGCGCTCGGGCTACCGCGGGACCCAGGCGTTCGTGCCCGCGGTCTGGGGCGGCGACGCCGAGGCGACCTTCGACGAGACCCAGGGGCTCCCGTCGGCGGTGCGCGGCGGGCTCAACCTGTCCATGTCGGGCGTGCCCTACTGGGGCAGCGACGTGACCGGGTTCAAGTGCATCACCAGCGCTCCCAACGACAAGGAGGTCTTCCTCCGGTGGGTCCAGCTCGGCGCCGCGTCGCCGATCATGATGGAACAGGACGCGTGCTCCAACCCGGTCACGAAGAAGACGAAATGGAAGCTCTGGAACGACCAGGAGACCCAGGACGTCTATGCGAAGTACGCCCGCCTGCACACGCGCCTCCTGCCGTATTTCATGACGCTGGCCCAGGAGGCGGCGAAGAGCGGCAAGCCGCTCTCGATGCACCCGTTCCTGCTGCACCCGCGCGACCCGGCGGCGTGGTCCGTCGATGACGCGTACTACCTGGGCCCGGCCCTCTACGTGGCGCCGGTGGTGCGGCGCGGCGAGACCTCGAAGACGGCGTGGCTGCCGCCGGGCGCCGAGTATGTCGATCTCGACGATCTCACGGCCTACGCGGGCGGCCGCGAGCAGGTGATCCCGGCGCCGCTCGAGAAGCTGCCGCTCCTGCTCGTCTCGGAGCAGATCCTCCCGCTGCTCGACCCGAGCATCGACACGCTGGCGCCCGCGACCGACCCGTCGGTGGTGACGCTCGAGCAGGTGAGCGACCGGCTCGACGTCCTGGTGGCGCTCCGGCCCGGCGGGCGCGCGCGCCTGACGCTCGCCGACGGCACAACGCTCGAGGCGTCGCGCGGGGCGGAGCAGGGCAACCCGGGCGCCCTCGAGGAGGCGAGCGCGGCCACCATCGAGGCGTGCGCGTCGTGCTTCCTCGCGACGAGCGAGGGCGGCGTGGAGCGCCTCCGCGCCACCTCGAAGCTCGCCGACAGCTCGGAGATCGCGCTCGAGGACGTCACGCTCACCGCGAAGGGCGGCCCCGCGCGCCGCGTGCGCTGGGACGTGCTCCGGCTCCGGCCGTGAGCGCGTCCGGGGGCGCCGCCCGCCGCGCCGCCGTTCTGCCTGGAACGCCGGGGTTCCCCGGGGGAACGCCGGGGTTCCCCGGGACCGCCAGCTTGTGGCGCCGCCCGCTGACCCGTTGTAAACGCGGAGCGTGACCCAGGCGCGCTCGATCTTCGCCCCAGGACTCTTCGGCCATCAGGTCGCCCTCGTCACGGGCGGGGGCAGCGGGATCGGCCTCGCGTGCGCGCGCGAGCTCGCGTCTCTCGGCGCCAAGGTCGCGATCTGCGGCCGCAAGCCCGACAAGCTCGAGGCGGCCGCGAAGGCGCTCGCCGAGGACGGCGTCGCCGAGGCCGACGTGCTCGCCGCGCCCTGCGACATCCGCGAGCCGGAGCAGATCGCCGCCTTCGTCGGCCAGGTCCTCGGGCGCTTCGGCCGTATCGACGTCCTCGTGAACAACGCCGGAGGCCAGTTCCCGAGCCCCGCCGTCGACATGACCCCGAAGGGCTGGGAGGCGGTCGTCCGCAACAACCTGAACGGCACCTTCTTCATGACCCGCGAGGTCGCGCGGCGGGCGATGATCCCGGCCCGGCGCGGCCGCGTCGTGAACGTCACCGCGTCGGTGAGCCGCGGCTTCCCGGGCATGGCCCACACCGGCGCCGCGCGCGCGGGCGTCGAGAACCTCACCCGGTCGCTCGCCGTCGAGTGGGCGGCGCACGGCATCCGCGTCAACGCCGTCGCCCCCGGCAGCAACATCCGATCGAGCGGCACGTCGCAGTACGGCGACGAGCTCCTCGAGCTCGCGCGGCGCGCCACCCCGCTCAAGCGCCTCGCCACCCCGGAGGAGGTCTCGCGGCTCATCGTCTTCCTCGCGAGCGACCAGAACGACTTCATCACCGGCGCGGTCTACGGGATCGACGGCGGCCAGCCGCTCTGGGGCGACATCTGGTCCATCCCCGAGCCGGAGGGCGCGCCGGGCGCTCCGCCGGACGGCAAGGGCTGAAGGGGCGCGGCGTGACCTACCCGCCCCCGTCCGCCGCCGGCCAAGCCGCACCGGAGCCCACCTCCGGCGCGCTCTCCGACGCCCTGGCGCCGCCGTTCGGGCCGCCGTCCGCGCCGCCGTCGTCCGCGCCGCCGTCGTCCGCGCAGCCGCCGGCCGAGCCGCCCACCTGGCTCGGGCGCGTCGCCCGGCGCGTGCGCGACTACTTCCTCGCGCTCGACCCGACCTTCCTGTCCGCGGCCGCGCCGCTCGCCGTCATCGCGATCATCCTCTTCACGCGCGCCCCGTCGACGAACTACATCTTCGACGAGCAGGAGGCGCTCCTCGCCAACCCGTACGTGAACGCGAAGGGCGGGCTCCGCTTCATCGACGCGATCCACCGCGATTTCTGGGGCCTGCCGCCCGACCGGAGCGTCGGCTCCTACCGCCCGCTGCCGAACTTCCTCTGGCGCACCGTCTGGGCCGTCACCAAGCAGCCGTTCTTCCATCACTTTTACAACGTCCTCTTCCACGCGGCGAACGCCGCGCTGCTCACGTGCGTCACGTTCTGGCTCACGCGCAGGCGCGGGCTCGCCTACCTCGCCGGGCTCATCTTCGTCGGCTGCGCGGTGCTCACCGAGGCGGTGAGCGGCATCGTGGGCATCGCCGACGTGCTCGGGGGCCTCGGCGCGATCGCCGCCCTCGCCGCCCTGGCGCTGCCCGCGTGGGCGATGCCGTTCGGCGTGTTCGCGGCCGTGCTCTTCGGCCTCTTCTCCAAGGAGAGCGCGCTCGTCTGCGTGCCGCTGATCCCGTTCGCCGCCCTGATCGCGGCGCCGCTCACGCACCCCACGCGGCCGGCGCGGCTCGTCCGGTCGCTCCTCGCCCTGCTCGCCGCGGGCGCGGCGTTCGTGCTGTACGTCGAGCTCCGGCGGCGCTGGTTCCCGGCGCCCATGCCGGCCGAGCTCGCGGCGCCGCTCCCGGAGGGGACGCCGCTCGCGAAGCGCGCGCTGCACGACCTGCTCGTCTGGTTCCACCAGGCGCCCCTGCCGCGCGATCCGCTCAACAACCCGCTCAGCACCGCGGACACCCCGCACCGGATCGCCGGCGCGCTGCGCGTCTACTGGCGCGGCCTCACCCAGGTCGTGTTCCCGTGGACGCTCAGCGGCGACTACTCGTACCCGCAGGAGCCGGCGCCCGACCGGCTGGTCTTCTTCGGCAGCGTCGCCGGCGCCGCGCTGATGGCGCTGCCCCCGCTCGGCTCGCTCGCCCTCTGGATCGCGGCCCTCCGCCGCGAGCACCTCGAGCGGCGCGAGCGGCGCTCGGTGCGCGCCGCCTTCCTTGTCGACGGCGGCCAGGCGACGTCGCGGCGGTGGTCGCTGCTCCTCGCCGGGGCCCTGCTCGCGGGCGCGGCGGCCGCGCTCGCCGCGTACGACTGGCACGTGCTCCGCCCGGCGGGGCGCGTCCCGCTGCTCCGGGCGCTGCCGCTCGTGCTCTGGCCGCTGCCGTTCCTGCCCGCGCTGCTCCTCGGCCTCGGGCTGCTCGTCGAGGGCGGGCGCCCCCTGCCCTGCCCCGCGACCGCGGACCGGAGCGCCTGGGTGCCGCTGCGCCGCGGCTACGCGGGGCTGTGCCTCCTGGCGATCGGGCTGACCTGGGTCGTGGTCAGCTACTTCCCGCACTCGAACATCCCGGTCGTCCTGCCGACGGTGCGCGCCGAGCGCTTCTGGTACTTCCCGGCCATCGGCTCGTCGCTGGTCCTCGCGGTCGCGTTCTCGTGGCTGCACGAGGCGCTCGCGGGCACGACCCTCGCGCCGCGCAGGCGCTGGTCGTGGCGGGCGTGGCTGACGCCGGCGCTGTTCGCGCTCTTCTTCGGCTTCCAGTGCCTGCAGGCCTACCGGCACGCGATGGACTACCGCAACGATCTCGACTTCTGGGCGGCGACGAAGGACGCCGTCCCGAACAGCGCCAAGGCGCACCTCAACTACTCGGTCATGAAGGGCGCCCGCGGCGACCTCCCGGCCCGGCTCGCCTCGAGCGAGATCGCGGTGGAGCTCGCCCCGACCTGGCCGATGGCCCACGTGTACACGGGCGACACGCTCTGCCGCATGCACCGCGCTGACGAGGCCTTCCCGCACTACCGGCGCGGCATGGAGCTCGGCCCGAACGAGCTGAGCCTGATCGCGCTCGCGCTGCAGTGCCTGCACGACGAGCAGCGCCTCGCGGCGCACGAGGCGGAGCTCCGGCAGCTCGCGGAGGAGCACCCGGGGACGTGGCTCGCGTACCTCGCGGTCGACACGCTCGACAACGGCGCGAAGCACGGGGGGGTGGATCCGAAATACCGGCCGCGCGGCTACAACGAGGGGCCGAAGGAGTGACCGCGGCCTGGCACGTGTACATCCTGCGCTGCGGCGACGGGTCGCTGTACACGGGCATCGCCCGCGACGTGGAGGCGCGCCTGGCCCAGCACGCGGCCGGGCGCGGGGCGCGGTACACGCGCGGCCGGGGGCCGCTCGCGCTGGTCCACGTGGAGTCCGCGGCCGACAAGGGCGAGGCCCTGCGGCGGGAGGCGGCCATCCGGCGGCTCGGGCGCGCGGGGAAAGAGGCGCTCGCCGCCGGAAGCGGGAGCGCTCGGTGAAGGGCCGCCCCGTCCAGCGCCCGAGCGAGCGCGCCCTCGCGGCGCGGTCACCCCCACGACACGTCGAACTCGCAGGCCTTGGCGCCGCGGAAGCGGCAACGGGTGTGCAGGCAGCGGCCCTCCCGGGCGCCCATGTGGGACATGAGCCGCTCTTGCCATACCGGGATGCCCACCGAGCAGGTGATCGGCCCGGGGCCGCGGTCCGGGAGCCGCGACGCGGTGAGGCGGACCGTGAAGCGCTTCGGGGCGACCTCGCTCGCCTCCATCGTGCCCTCGTCGAAGTAGCGCTCCCACAGCGAGGCGGACCTGCGCAGCACCGTGGCGGGGGACGCGGCCTTGAGCAGCACCGTGAAGAACCGATGCAGGTCCTCCTCGGCGATGGCGCTGGCCACGGGCCGGAAGCACTGCGGATGGCCGCCGCCGAACAGCGTCATGTAGCGGTCGGTGAGGCGGTTCCAGAGGCCCACCGGGTACCAGCCGTGCGGCAGGATGATGCCGCCGACCTGCGCGGCTTCCTGCGGGCTCAGGCCCTCCAGCCACCGCTCCACGCCGGCAGCGCCGTGCTGCGCGGTCACGAAGTTCTTGAACCCCCCCAGCGCGTTGCCCTTGACGTTGCTCATCGAGTCGCTCCACCGGGCGGCCATCGCCAGGCCCGTCGCGTGCCGGGTGCGGCGGATCCTGACCAGGGTCCCGGGCAGATGCAATCGCGTCGGTCGGGCGCTCCGCAGAACCGGCGGGCGTGGTCGTCGGCGCGCTGTCCGCCGGCGGGCGCCGTACTACAATCGCCGGCGTGAAACCGTGCCCCTTCTGCGCGGAGCAGATCCAGGACGCCGCGATCAAGTGCCGCTTCTGCGGCAGCATGCTCGAAGAACGAGCGCCTGCGGCTGCCGCGGCCCTGGCCGCGCCGCTCGCCCCCGCGCCCGGCGCGCTCTCCCCTGCGCCTGGCGCGGCCTCCCCTGCGCCCGGCGCGCTCGCCGCCGCGCCGGGCGGGGCGCGCGTCCTCTTCGAGGGGGCGCCGAGCTGGAAGGCGTGGTTCTGGTCCTACGTGGCCGCGAGCGTGCTCTCGCTCGTGCTGGTGGGCCTCGTGTGGCTCGGCATCCTGCACTGGAAGCGCAAGAGCCTCCGCTACAAGATCACCGACCGCACGATCGACTATGAGGCCGGCCTGCTCACGCGTCGGGTCGAGACCCTCCAGCTCTGGCGGGTGCACGACCTCGACCTCCGCCAGACGTTCATGGAGCGGCTGCTCGACATCGCCGAGATCCGCGTGTTCACGCGGGACGCGAGCGATCCGGAGCTCGTGATCCGGGGCCTTCCGGCGTCGCGCGAGCTGTTCGAGGCGCTCAAGAACGCGGCGGAGCTCGCGCGCCAGCAGCGCGTGCTCGGGGTCGTGCAGTAGCGCGGCCTTCGCGCCGGCGCAGGCCAGAGAGGAGCCCCTACCATGTCTTCCAGGCGATCCCCGTTCGACGATCTTCCGGATGTGCGCGACGGCCTGACGCGCGCCGAGCGCATCATCCTCTGGAAGCTCTCCGAGCTCGAGCGGGAGTTCAACGGCCGCAACGTGCCCACGGCCACGCTCTACGGCCGCGTCGTCGAGCACATCGATCTCTCGGTTCCCGAGTTCCAGCGCCTCATGCAGCGCCTCGTCGGCGTGCGCTGAGGGCGCCCCGGAGCGGCTCGCTCCAGCGCGCGGCGCCCCTCTCCAGCGCGCGGTGTCCCTCTCCAGCGCGCGGTGTCCCTCTCCAGCGCGCGGTGTCCCTCTCCAGCGCGCGGTGTCCCTCTCCAGCGCGCGGCGCCCCTCGTCAGGCGGCCCGCTGCTCGAGCGCCACCCGCTGCTCGAGCGCGGCCCGCAGCGCGGAGACCGAGGCGCTGCGCAGGTACACGACGGGGGCGCCGTCCGTCGCGAGGGTCTGCATCTGATCGCGCAGCGCATGCGAGACCATCGTCACCATGATCACGATGAGCGCCACCTTGCCCGCGCCGTGGCGCGCGCCCGGGGGCACGCGGTTCTCGTAATGGCGCAGCGACCAGCCGTGCTTCTCGACCACATCGCGGTAGCGGCTGGACATGCCGCCGCTGCCCCCGATGACCAGCACCGTCTGCTCCTCGCGCTTCCTGTCGACCGCCTGGGAACACCGCTGCGCCTTCATGCGATCCCCCTGGAGCAAACCGTAAGCCACGCTCTCCAGCGCGCCATTTTCGGCGGAATCCTCGCTATCGGGCTCTATTCCCAGGCAAATTGTCGTTGCCCCGGGAGGCCTCTTGTCACCGTGACATGAGGAGCGCGCGAGAGGCGCCGCGCCCCAGAGAGAGCTCCCATGGAGCCACGCTCCTCGAGCGGGCATTGCCGCGCAAATCTCGCGGTCCGGGTCTATTCCCCGGCAGAATGTCGCCGCATCGCGGAGGCCTCTGTCATCGTGACATGGCGCGCGTGACGACCGGACGCTGCCCTGCAGTCGCGAGCATCGGGGAATATTCCCGTTCACAGCAGCCGCCGGCGGTGCGGTCAGCGAGGATCCGGAAGACAGGGGACGACCGCGAGCGCCCGCCGAAGCTCGACAGCGCCGCAAGGCCGTCCCTCGGTCCAGGGACATCCACGAGCACCGAGACAGACCTACATGCCGTCCCGGTTGCGCGCGGCGGATGCGCCCGCGGGCGGTGGCCAGGCTCGGCGGGGAGCAGGGCGCAACATGATTAGTTTGCAACACTAACAATCGCGGGCGCGCTCCGGACACACGCGACGGCGACCGCCGGCGACCTCGAGCTGTGGTAGGGAGCAGCACCCCCCCTGCCCTGCCATCATGTCTCCCGCCGCGCCGCCCAGCGACCCGCTTCCGCCTCCGCAGGGCACCGTCGAGCCGCCTCCGCAGGGCACCGTCGAGCCGCCTCCGCAGGGCACCGTCGAGCCGCCTCCGCAGGGCACCGTCGAGCGCTGGGCCTGGGATTACGTCCTCGCGACCGATCTCGCGCACAAGCTCGAGCCGCCGCCCGTGCCGTCGGTCTGGGAGCCCGACCCCGCGCCGCCACGCCGCATCGCGCGCCCGGGCCGGCCCGCCGAGCTGCGCATCTCCGCGCGCGCGTCGAAGAGCCCGGGGCCCGAGGCGCTGCGCAACCCGGCGCGACGCGCGCAGCTTTTCCACGCGTTCATGCACCACGAGCTCCAGGCCGCAGAGCTGATGGCCTGGGCGCTGCTCGCCTTCCCGGAGACGCCGCGCGCGTTCCGCGGCGGCCTCGTCCGGATCGCCCTCGACGAGGTGCGCCACATGCGGCTCTATGCCGCCTACCTCGCCGCGATCGGCCACCGCTTCGGCGACTTCCCGGTGCGCGACTGGTTCTGGTCGCGGGTGCCCGCCGCCGCGTCGCCGGCGCAGTTCGTGGCGGTGATGGGGATGGGCCTCGAGGGGGGCAACCTCGACCACACCGCGCGCTTCGCCGAGCGCTTCCGCGCCATCGGCGACGACGAGGGCGCCGCGCTCACCGAGCGGGTCTGCGCCGAGGAGATCCCGCACGTGCGCTTCGGGGTCCGCTGGTTCCGCCGCTTCACCCAGGCGCCGGGCGGCGCATCGCCGCACCCGCCGGGCGGCGCATCGCCGCACCCGCCGGGCGGCGCATCGCCCCACCCGCCGGGCGACTTCGAGACGTGGGTCCGCCACATCCCGCCGCCCCTCTCGCCGCTGCTCATGCGGGGCGAGCCTATGAACCGCCGCGACCGGACCCGGTCCGGCCTCTCCGAGCCGTTCCTCGACGCGCTGGCCGCATGGACCGAGCGAGCGCCTGGGTCCTGAACTTCGACGCCGACGAGGAGCTCGCCCGCCCGGCGGGGTACACCCCTCGCGCCGCGGTCGCCGGCCGGGCTCCGGAGCTCGCCGGCCGGGTCGTGGCCCTGCTGCGCCCCGGCGACGTCGTGCTCAGCCCCGACCTCCCCGCGCCGCTGGTGCCGCCAGCACCGCCCGGCACCGCGCTCGTCGGCCGCGCGTGGTGCCCCACGCCCCGCGCCCAGCGCCTCCTCGGCCGCGCCGGCGTCCCCCTCGCGGACGCGCCGCCGCTCGAGGTGCTCCGCCGCGTCAACCACCGGAGGTTCTGCGCGGACCTCGGCCAGACGCTGCCGGGCGCGCGCCATGTCGTCACCCTGGCCGAGCTCGAGGCCGCGATCGCCGCGCCCACGCCGACCGGCCACTGGCTGCTCAAGCGGCCGTTCGGCTTCGCCGGGCGCGGCCGCCGACGGGTCGCCCGCGGCGCCCTGCCGCCCGACGCGCGCCCCTGGGCGGTCGCGTCGCTCGACCCCGCCTCCCCGGACAGCGGCCTGCAGGTCGAGCCCTGGGTCGAGCGCCGCGGCGACTTCTCGCTGCACGGCCACGTCGCCCGCGGCGGCGCGGTCCGCCTCGGCGCCCCCTGCGTCCAGCGCTGCGACGACCGCGGGGCCTACCTCGGCGCCGGGCTCGCCGGCGAGGGCGACCTCGACGGCGACGAGCGCCGGCGGCTCGTCGAGGCCGCGCTCGAGGCGGGCGAGGCGCTCGCCGGCGCGGGCTATTTCGGGCCCTTCGGGATCGACGCCTTCCGCTGGGAGGACGAGCGCGGGGGCCTGCGCTGGAATCCCCGCTGCGAGATCAACGCGCGGTACACGATGGCGTGGGCGATCGGCATGGGCAGCGCCCGGCCCGACCTCGAGTGACCGGCGCGCGACGGACACCCCGCGGAGGCCGCGCTCCGATCCCGACACCGACTTGTTGCACAAGAGATCGGCCGCTTCCTCTATAGCGGTGCTCCGACGACGAGACGAACCGTCGAGACGCCGGGAACGCCGCGATGGCGGATCTCCGGGCTCTCCTGGCATCCTCACGACGTTCTCGATCCATTTCGCTGTACACGACGCAGCCGAGCACCGCGCTGGCAGCTCGTCCCCCGGTCGTCTCTGATCTCATGAGAGAGGGACGGCGCGGCGCCGGTCAGCGCGCGCTCCCGGCGATCGGCCGCGATGAGCGCGCGAGAGGAGGGATCGACATGAGTCTTCCGGCAAGGACAGGAGCGCAGCGGCCAGCGCGGCGTCGCGCGACCGAGGGGCGGCGCAGGGCGCTTTCGCTCGCGAGCGCCGCGGCCATCGCCGCGCTGCTCGCGGCGTGCGGGCCGGAGGGAGCGGGCGCGGAGCCGGGGCCGTGCGGCGGCGCGACGTGCACCCCGGACCAGGTCTGCGTGTACCCGCCGGGCGACTGCGGCGAGGGAGGCATCGTCCCCGGGAACTACGGGGTTTGCCAGCCGCGCCCCACGTCGTGCGACACCGCCACGCCCCGGGAGGTCTGCGCGTGCGATGGGCGCGTCTACGCGAACGCCTGCGAGGCCGCGCGGGCCGGCGTGAGCATCGGGAGCGGCGAGGAGTGCAGCGGCGCCGCGCCGCCAGGGACGATCGCCTGCGGCAGCTACTTCTGCGACGCGGCCTCCGAATACTGCCAGAGCGTCGAGGATCCGCACGACGAGCTCTTCAAGATACCGACGCGGAGGACGTGTGAGGAGATACCGACCACCTGCATGGCAGAGCCGTCCTGCGACTGCCTGGCCGCCGCCGCCGCCGATCCCCGCGAAGGCGATTGCTCCAGCGCGCCGGCCTGCACACGAGGCGAGTCGGGGAGCTTCGCCGTCCGGTGTACAGGAGATCTGTATTGACACGCCGCCGCGCCGAGCACCACGTGCCGGCCTGGCGAGGGTGCCTCCCAGGGCCGGACAGACGTCCTCGGCGTCGCCATCATGCCACATCGAGCGCCAGCGGCACATCATGGAAAGGACACCGAATCACCACCAAAACGTTGAGGCTTTAACAAGAGGTCTTCCCGTAACTTGCTCGCGCAACGCCCACATCGAGACTCGAATCCAGAGGAAGGAAGGCACGCACTCATGCAGAATTCGCGCGCGCGAGCTGAATTACCCGGACACAAGCGAATGACGGCGAGCTGGTCTCGGCTGTCGATCGGCGTCCTCTGCGCCGCCCTCCCGGCGATCGCGGTCGTCAACGCCTGCGGAGCCGAGGGCGAGATCGAGGAGATCTCGGAGGCGCAACAGGCGCTGACCACCGTCTCCTTCCAGCAGGGATCGCTCCCGAGCTCGTCGTACGCGGGCTCGACCGACGCGACGATCCGGCAGGCCGCCGCCACCACCAACTACGGCGGGGCGACCACGTGCGAGGCCGACGGCGACGACGGCTCGGGCGTGGACAAGTCCTGCCTGCTGAAGTGGACCCTCTCCGGCATCCCCGCGGGGAGCACCGTCCAGTCGGCGTCGATCACCCTCCAGGTCACCGACGGCTCCTCGAACACCTACAACGTCTACGAGGTGAAGCGCTCGTGGGACGAGTCGCAGGTCACCTGGAACAACGCGACCTCCACGACGGCGTGGGCCACCGCGGGCGCGATGGGCTCGACCGATCGCGGCAACCTCGTGGGCAGCGTCACCGGCAGCGCCGGCTCCAGGACGATCACCCTGAACGCGGCCGGCGTGGCGCTCGTCCAGGCGTGGGTCGACGGGACGTCCAACAACGGCATCGTCATCGCGAGCTCGTCGAACACGGACGGCATCGACTTCGCCTCCTCGGAGCACGCCACCGCGGCGCAGCGGCCCAAGCTCACGATCACCTACGGATCGTCGAGCGGCACCGGAAGCTCGACCGACCCGGGGCTCCTCATCGCCTTCATCGGCGATCAGGGGAACAACGGCAACGCGGACGCGGTGCTCAATCTCATCAAGAACGAGGGCGCCACGGCGACCATCCACAACGGCGACTTCGACTACGCCAATAGCCCGGCGGCGTGGGAGAACCGGATCAACAGCATCCTCGGCCCGAACTATCCTTATTTCGCCATCATCGGCAACCACGACGCCGCGGCGTGGGGCGGCAGCAGCGGGTACGCCAGCTACATCCAGGCCCGCCACGGGCGCGTGCCGGACATGAACTGCACGGGCGAGCTCGGCGTCAAGGCGACGTGCAACTTCCACGGGCTGTTCATCGTGCAGTCCTGCATCGGGACGAGCGAGCTCCGCTCGACCTGCGCCGCCAACGCGGCCGATCAGGTGAGCTTCATCCAGGACGCGCTCGCCAATGACAGCTCGATCTGGTCGGTGTGCGCCTGGCACAAGAACCAAGCCGACATGCAGGTCGGCGGGAAATCGAACGAGGTCGGCTGGAGCGCCTACCAGGCGTGCATGAACGCCGGCGCGATCGTCGCGACGGGGCACGAGCACTCCTACTCGCGCACGCTGACCCTCACCGACGTCGGCAACGCCTCGACCGGCCACGGCAAGACGGGCGCCTTCGACCTGGTCGAGCTCGGCCCGAACCGAAACTTCGTGTTCGTGTCGGGCCTCGGCGGCGTGGGGATCCGCGATTACGAGGCGGCGAGCCACGACGACGACACGTGGTGGTCGTCGTACTACGCGAGCAACAAGTGGGTGAAGAACGGGACGCTGATGTCCGGCATCGCCGACTACGGCGCCCTGTTCATCCGCTTCAACGTCGGCGGGGACCCGAAGCGCGCGACCGCGTACTTCAAGGACGTGGACGGCCGCCTCGCGGACGAGTTCACGATCCAGGTCCAGTAAGGCGCAGGGCGCGCCCGCGCCGTCGGGCTCCGCGGCCGCGGGGCCCGCTTCCTTTCCCGGGCTGGCGCGGGGAGCGCGCCGAGGGCGCCCCGCTCGACACCGAAGATCGCCCGCAGATCGAGCTCATGCGGGCGATCGAGGGCGCGGGCTATGGCCAGGCTGCGTGGAACATCAATCGGCTGCTCGAGCGTCGCGCGCTGCCGGCCGGGGTCGCCGCGTGGCCGGGCGCGGTTTCCTCGGACCGAACGGTGCTGCGCGGTTGACGCTGGCGCGCGACCCCTTGTAGGAACGGCCACCTCTGAACGGAGGAATACGAGGAGACTCATGATCGTGAATCGACGCTATGTTGCGCTGGCCTCCATCTGCCTCACGTCGATGCTCGGAGCGTGCGGGGACGACGATGTCGGCGATTCCGGTACCGGCACCACCTCGAGCGGCACGAGCACGTCCTCGGGCACGGGGGGCGAGGGCGGGGCTACGTCGTCCACCTCCTCAGGCACCGGGGGTGAGGGCGGCACCGGTGGCGACGGCGGTACCGGCGGCCTCGGGGGTGACGGCGGTACCGGCGGCCTCGGGGGTGACGGCGGTACCGGCGGCACCGGTGGGACCGGCGGCGCGGGCGGTGGGACCGGCGGCACCGGTGGGACCGGCGGCGCCGGTGGGACCGGCGGCGCCGGTGGGACCGGCGGCGCGGGCGGTGGGACCGGCGGCGCGGGCGGTGGGACCGGTGGAACCGGCGGGACCGGCGGCGCGGGCGGTGGGACCGGCGGCGCCGGCGGGACCGGCGGCGCGGGCGGTGGGACCGGCGGCGCGGGCGGTGGGACCGGCGGCGCGGGCGGTGGGACCGGTGGAACCGGCGGCGCTGGCGGCGAGGCCGCTACCTCCGCCGTCGGCACCGGCGGCGACGGTGGAGCCGGCGGCGACGGTGGAGCCGGCGGTGACGGTGGAGCCGGCGGCGGACCGGCCTACGCATTCCAGCGGGTGGTCGGATTCTCCACGCCGGAGAGCTGCTACTGGGATCCGGAAGACCGGGTCTGGTACGTGTCGAACATCGGTGGAGATGCCGAGGCGGGCTGGATCAGCCGCCTCGACGAGAACGGAACGGTCCTCGACGCGACGTGGATCGATGGGCTCAACGATCCGAAGGGGATGCGGGTCTTCGAGGGCGTCCTTTACGTGGCCGATGTCGACCGCGTGCTCGGCATCTCCCTCTCGGACCACACCATCACCGAATACCCCATCCCCGGAGGCATCTTCGTCAACGACGTCGCCGTCGACGAGGCCACGGGCCAGGTCTACGCCTCGGATTCGCTCGCGCAGGCAATCCATCGCTTCGACGCGAGCGACCCCGCGAGCGCCGAGCTCTTCCTGCAGTTCGACGACGTCACCGGCCCGAACGGCATCCTCGTCGACGGCGGATCGCTCGTCATGGTGGGCAGCGGGGAGCTCTCCCCGTCGGGCGAGCTCGGGCCGGTCCTCTCCATCGCCCTCGCCGACGGCGCCATCACGCGCATCGGCGATGTCGCCGGCAAGTTCGACGGCGTCGAGAAGGACGGAGACGGCCTCTGGGTGTCGGAGTGGACCTCGGGCAAGATCTTCCGGGTCTCCGCCGACGGCACCTCGACGGTCGCGTACGACCTGGCCGCGGATCACGCCCTCGGCTCGGCCGCAGACATCGGCTTCGATCCGGAGCGCCGCATCCTCTGCGTCCCCGATCTGAACGACAGCGTCGCGTTCGTCACGGCGGAGTAGGCCTGCTCGGCTCGCCGTGGCGGACCGCCGGAGCGCTCCACGGCGGGCCGCCCGGGCGCTCCACGGCGCCCCTCGCACGCGCTCCCCGGCAGCCCGCCTGGGCGCTCGAAGCCGGGCCGCCGGTCGGGTACGCTGCGCCCCGAACATGAGACAGCCCGCGCCGCGTTCCCCTGACGCCTCGGCCCCCGAGGCCCACGCGAACGCGCCCTCGCGGCCCTCGCCGCCATCGTCCAACGCCACGACCCTGGTCCAGAGGCCGCGCGTGCCCGACGCCTTCGGGGAGGCGCCGACCATCGTGTACATGCCGAGCGACGAGCCCGGCCGCGCGCCCGACAACGCCGCGCCGGGCGCGGCCGGGGGCGCCGCGGCCGCCGCCGCGCCCGGCGGCCGGGAGCGCGGCGCCATCGACGACGTCACCCTGCGCATGCCGCCCAAGGCCGGCGCCCCGGGCGGGGATCACGACGACCGCACCCTCAAGATGCCCGCGCGGCCGGCGCGGTCCACCGCGGAAGACGACGCGCCGACCGTCAAGGCCGAGCCCAAGGCCTCCTTCGTCGAGCTCGACGCCGAGGCGCAGGAGGAGGGCCGTCCCCAGGACCTCAAGTCGGCCGCCCGCGCCTTCTTCAAGCGCCACCACAAGAAGCTCTGGTGGCTGCACACCGCCTATGCGCTCAGCCTCGGCGCCTTCGTGGTGGCCTTCGCGCAGAAGGGGTTCCAGCACGCCCGCTTCCTCGCGATCTCGGTCAGCGTCGCCTGGCTGCTCGTGCTCCTCTTCTTCAGGCTCTTCGGCACCGGCGCCCGCCAGGACTTCGCGACGGCGTGGCGCGGCGCCCGGCTGCGCTTCCTCGTGATGACCTATGTCCTGAAGAACCTCTATCAGGGCATGCTCTTCTTCCTCCTCCCGTTCTACTGGAAGAGCGCCAGCCTGGACGCGCCGAACCGGTGGTTCGTCCTCCTCCTCGGCGCCTGCGCGGTGCTCTCGACGCTCGATCTCGTCTTCGACCGCGTGCTCATGCGCTGGAAGACGCTCGCCTCGGTGTTCTACGGGGTGACGCTGTTCGCCTGCCTGAACCTCGTCATCCCCGCGCTCCTCCCCAACACCCGGACGCTCTACACGCTGCTCTCCGCCGCCGTCGTGTCCGTGCTCGGCTTCTGCACGCTTCACCTGCCGTTCGGGGCGCTCTGGAGCCGGATGGGCCTGGTGTTCCTCGTCATCGCGTCGGCCGCCGGGGTCGGGCTCGCCTACGGCACGCGGGAGATCATCCCCCCGGTGCCGATGCACCTGTCCTCCGCGGCCGTGGGCCCCTCGGTGCTCCCGGACGGCCGCCTGGCCATGTCCGTGAAATCGTTACATTTTTCCGTGATTCGGGAGCTCCGCGCGGTGACCGACGTGGTGGTGCCGGGCGGCGATGGAGACCGCCTCGTCCACGTGTGGCGGCACGAGGGGCGCGAGATCCTCCGCGCGCCCGAGGAGACGCTGCGGGTGCCTGGCCCCGAGGGCGCGGTGCGGCTCAAGTCGCAGCTCGTGGGCGGGAGCCTGCCGCGCCGCCTGGCCGGGCACTGGACCGTGGATGTCGAGACCGAGGACGGCCAGCTCGTCGGCCGCACCGCGTTCGAGGTGACCGAATGAAGGCATCGCTCCAGGGCGACCGGGCCGGCGCCGCGCAGCGCGCGCGCTGGGTCGACGCCGGCAACATGGCGAACGGGTTCCTCGTGTTCGGCAACGTCGTCACGGGCTTCATCGCGATCGGCAACGTCGCCCGCGGGTTCATCGCGATCGGCAATGTCGCCGTCGGCGTCGTCGCGATCGGCAACGTCGCGTTCGGCGTCGTCGGCGGGTTCGGCGCGACGATCGCGGTCGGCGCCTTCGCCGCCGCGGGCGTGCTCTCCTTCCCGGTGCTCGACGGCGTGGCGGGCGTGGCCAGCGCGACCGATCTGCACCTGGTCCTGTCGGTGTTCCCGATCGTGCTCTGGTTCCTCGCGGCGCGCCTCTTCCCGGGGCAGCGCGCGCCCCGCCCGGGCCCGAGCCCCGAGCTGACGCCGCTCCGCGCGCTGCTCCGCGGCGAGCGCCCCGAGGGCTGGGTCCGCGCGCGCGTCGAGCGGGCGGGCGCGGGCGCGCTCCGGCTCGCGCAGGGCGGCGCGCGGATCGAGCTGCCGGCGACGCCGGAGGCGCTCGTCGCGGGCGGGGCGCTGCTCCCGGAGGGCGGGAGCGCGCGGCTGTTCGCGTACGTGCGGGCGGAGGAGCACGTGCGCGGCGGCGAGGGCGGCTACCGCGAGGCGCAGCGGCGGGAGCGGGTCCTCACCGTGGCGGACCTGGTGAGGCCGCCGGCGTGGGTCCCGCCGTGGATCGACGGCGGCGAGGCGCAGTGGTGGCTCTCGCGCGCGTGGAAGGTGGGGGCGGTCGCGGCGGCGGTCCTGAGGGCGGCGCAGCTCGTGGCGGGCGCGATGGGGTGAGCGCCCGCCGCCTCGACGCACGCCGGGCCAGCGCGCCTCGAGCACACCTGATTCCGCCTGCCGGACGCCCGGCCGTCGCGTGGGCGCGTCAGATCTCGGCCGGGAGGCGCTGGTTCTACTCGGGATCGACGAAGCCGGTGATCTTCGCCAATTCCCGCCGCAACAGAACATCGCGCTCCACGAGGAGGCGGTCGAGCTCCTCGTCGGAAGCATACGCCAACCTTCGCTGGCGCTCCGCGACCCGGCTGTCGATCGCCCGGACCATGCGCACCGCGAGCCACGCAGCAGCGATCGACGCCATATCGGACGCAATGAACACATACCGGGACCGGATGAACTCCGCCACGGTCAGCTGCGGCATGACAGAGACCAGCCACCCGAGGCCGCGGCTCGCGAGATAGAGCCCCCACCACGCGCTGAGCGCGGCATGGTGCACCGCGCCCGCCCGCGGGGCGTGCGCCATCTCGACGCGCCGGTAACCACCCCCGCCGTCCAGGAGAGGGCGCGGCGCAGGCTCGGGCACGCCCGCCGGAGCAAGGCCGTCGTGGAGATCGCGCAGCACCCTGTACGGCTGCACCAGGTTCACGACGGGAATCAAGAATGCCAGGACCGACTCGGACGGCGTCCAGGAAAAACCCCGCACGGGATCCAGCTCGCCAGCCAGCGCGACAGCCCTGGCGAGCCAGCGCAGGAACAACACGCCCGCAAGGAGCCCGAACCCCAGCTCGAGCAACCCCCCGGCCTCACGGAGCGTGTTGGCAAGCTGCCACGTCGACGCCGAGACCTCGGTCGAGCCGAGCAACACAATGTGCCATGCCCCGACCAGCGCCGTGAACGCCGCCACCGCCCCCATCAAGATCAGCCCGGCCACCGCCGCACGAGCGCGCCGGCGCACGACACCGACGTCGCGGCTCCACCCCTCCCGAGCTTCGGCCCAACCGCTCACGACGAGCGAGGCTATCAACGGAACGCAAGTCCGACCAGGGATGGCTGGACTCCTGCGCCGCTTCGCGGCGGCTTCGCGCAGCGTGGCTGTACGGTGGGACGGCCGTACGAGCCGGTACGTGCCCGCCGACGTCAATCGTCCACGATCGCCGGGCCCCCGCTGTACACCACCGCGTCGAGGAGCCGCTCCTCCCGCACCAGCGCGAGCGCCGGCGCGTCCCGGCGGATCGAGATGCTGCCGCCCGCGTCCGCGAACCCGCACGCCTCCGCCCCGCGCCGCGAGCCGATCTCCCAGAGCGCCTCGGCCGGCGTCGCCCCGCCCTCGCCCAGCAGCGTCACGCGCTTGCCCGTCCGCAGCCGCTCGCCCAGCTCGACGCCCCGCAGGTCCTCGAACGGATCGGTGATCACGTGGCTGTCGATCCCCACGCACAGCCGCACCCCCGCCCCGCCCAGCGCCCCGACGTCGGGCAGCCCGTCGCCGAGGTCGCGCTCGGTCGTCGGGCACAGGCACGCGAACGCCCGCGCCGCGCCGAGGAGCGCAGGCTCGTGCGGCGCGAGGTGCGTCGCGTGCACCGCCACGAAGCGCTCGCTCAGGACCCCGCGCTCGGCCAGGAGCTCCACGGGGCGCCGGCCCGTCTCGGCGAGGCACGCCTCGATCTCGGCCGGCTGCTCGGCCACGTGCATGTGCACCATGAGCCCGCGCTCCGCGGCGTACCGCGCGATCTCGCCGAGCCACGCCGGGGGCACGGCGCGGACGCTGTGCGGCGCCACCCCGACGCGCACGTCCTCGCAGCCCGCGTAGCGCGCCCGGAGCGCGTCGACGTCCGCGAGCGCGGCGTCGAGCGAGCCGTCCGAGAACCGCCGCTGCGCCCCCTCGGGCGCCCGGCCCGCGCCGGCGCGCGCGTAGACGACCCGGAGGAGCGCGATCCGGAGGCCCTCCGCGCGCGCGGCCTCGATGACCGCGTCCGCCAGCACCGTGCGATCCGCGTAGGGCGCGCCGTCCGGCTGGTGGTGCACGTAATGGAACTCGCCCACCGTGCGGACGCCCGCGGCGCGGAGCTCGCGATAGGCCACCTTCGAGATCGCGTGAATGGACTCGGGCGTGAGCGACGCCGCGAGCGCATACATGGCGGTCCGCCACGACCAGAAGTCGTCCGACCCCGACGGCCCCGGCCGCTGCGCCTCCCCGCGCATCCCGCGCTGGAACGCATGGGAATGGGCGCTCGCCAGCGCCGGCAGCGCGATGGCCCCCGCCGTCAGCCTCATCGCCGCTCGGCCTACCACGCCGGGGAGGCCGGCGGAAGGCGCGGCGCCCTCGCGCTGCGGGTCACTCCTCTTCCGGTTCCGGCAGCGCGAAGAGCGCCATGCAGCCGGTGCTGAGCTTGCCGCAGGCCGCCATGACCGCTTCGGTGTCCCGTTCCTGGTCGTACCACGCCACGGTGAGCGCGCCGCACTCGGGGAGCACGTCGAGAGAGTACGCTCTCGTCGCGGCGGCGCACGCGTCGAGCTCCGCGATGGTCGCCGTGCACTGCGTGGGCTGCACACAGGGTCGCTCCTGCAGCTCTGCGAGGAACTGCTCGATCTGCGCCGCCTGCTCCGGGTCGGCCATGCAGCTCTCGTAGTGCTCGGCGCACCTCGCTCGCACCCCGGCGTCGTCGGTCCCGGGATTGTCCCCGAACTTCGCGCCCAGCACGCCGAACATGCGGCAAAAATAGTTGATGTCCAGCCGGTCGGCCTCGCACGTGCGGTATCCCTTGCACGCCTGCTCGGCCTCCGCGGGCGTGAGCTCATCGACCACCGCCGACGGGTCGAGCCCCGTGCACGAGGCCTCGCCGGTCCGCTCGCCGCCCGTCGCTTCCTCCGGCGCCGGAGCCCCGTCATCCCCGCAGCCGAGGCCCGAGAGACCACAGGCCAGGCACACCCCCACCACACCTGCCCAGAACGTCGATCGCATGCTTCCAAGCTCCCTTGAAGGAATCAGGATCAAGCTCCGCCCCACCGGCGAAACCACCTTTCCTTACGCAGGGCCGCTGTCGCTTCCCCCTCGTGTCCGGCGTCACAATGCTGCTGTCGCCGCCGCGGCGGGCGCGCGCATCGCGACGGCCGCCGCGCGGGCCGCCGCGGCCGCCTCAGGCCTTCGGCTCGACCTCGAGCTCGGGCAGCCCTTCCAACTTCACCTCGACCTCGGCGGCGGGCGGCGGCGCGGGGACCTCCTCGCGGCGGGCCGCCATGACCGTCAGCGCGCGCGGGAGGCACTCGACCGCGAGGGGCGTGGTCCCGACCTCCTCGCCGTCGATGAGCACGCGCTGCGGCGGATCGGTGCTGATGAGGACCCGCCGGGCGGCGAGGAACCCGATGTTGTCGCGCTCGGCCGGCTCGCCGTCGATCGCGGTCCTCAGGAGGTGCAGGCCCGTCGCGACCGCCTCGACCAGCGTCGTCGCCGACACGATGGTGACGTCGAGCCGCCCGTCCTCCGGCGACACGACCGGCGGCCCCTGCGCCAGCACCGTGCGCGCAGGCGCCATGTTCGCGACCGTCACCGCCACCGCCCGGCAGTGGATCCGCTGGTCGTCCGTCACGATCTCCACCCCGAACGGCTCCAGGCTCATCAGCTTCTTCAGCCCGGTGCCGATGTACGCGAGCACCCCCCAGCGCTGCTTGGCGTCCTGCGGGGTCTCGCCCACGGTGTCGGCGTGGAGCCCGACCGCCGACAGCAGGATCATGGTCCGCCCGTTCGCGCGGGCGGCGTCGATGCGCGTCGGCTCGCCGCGGACGAGGACCTCGATGGCCCCCTCCAGGTCGGCCGGGATGCCCAGCGTGAGCGCGATCGAGTTCGCCGTGCCGAGCGGCAGGATGCCCAGGCACGTGTCCGTGCCGAGGAGCGCGGACGCGACGCTCGAGATCGTCCCGTCGCCGCCCGCCGCGATGACCAGGGGGGCGCCTTCGCGGCGCGCCGCGTCGGCGCACGCGGCGGCGCTGCGGTCCGCGCTCGTCTCGTAGACGCTCAACGCGAACTCGCGCTGGAGCCGCGAAGGAAGCGACTCGACCGCATCCCCGGCGTGGCCTGCAGCAGGGTTGAAGATCAGCGCCGCTCTCCGCTCGGTCATCGCCGTATCCTAGAACGCCGAAGCGGTTGAAACCCCATGAAAATTCGCCATGGAGCCCGCGCGCCGCCGCGGCGGCGCCGTCGCGCCGCGCCGCTCGCCCGCTCGGGCGCGCTCCCGGCGGTTGTGCCTGCGTGCGCCATGCTCGCGACAGCAACGCCCCGCCGCCCAGCGCGAAGGTGCTCTCTGCAGGACGATGGCACGGCGATTGTACATCGGCGTCACCCATGAGGTTTCAACGATTCGGTCGAATGGCTTCCCTCGCGCTCGCGCTGCTCGGCGCAGGGACGCTCACCGCGTGCGGCGACGGCTCCGCGGGGGGCTCGGGGGGCAGCGGCGCCGCGGGCGGCGGAGACGCCACCGGCGGAGCAGGTGGTACGGGCGGCGAGGGTGGCGGTGACGGCGGCGAGGGTGGCGAGGGTGGCGGCGACGGCTACGAATGGCCCGTCGAGACCTACCCGATCGACATCACCCCGTCCGAGTTCTGGAAGAACCAGATCGAGCTCCCCTTCGACCTCTTCGCGGCGTACTCGTCGTACGACGGGCCGACCTGGGTGAAGTTCACCGTGCTGATGCACGACCCCACCAAGGTCTATTACCAGAACAGCAACGAGTACCCGTTCCACGCCGAGTTCGCCACCGAGCGGCTCGACCCGTTCGTCGGCATGACGCTGGACGAGTTCGACCAGGTCTCGCTCCACGAGGAGGGACAGAAGGCCATCCTCGGCGCGGTGCTCATCTCGCCCTTCGCGACCACCGAGCCGGAGTACGGCATCCAGCTGGTCCGCCAGGACGCCTACGATCCCGAGATGGCGCGCGTCGTCCTGAACCTCGTGAAGGACAGCATCGTCGCGCCCGAGGGGACGAAGCCCTTCTATTTCCCGACCTACGAGCAGACCGAGTCGGCCGCGGCGAACAGCGCGTTCTTCGCGGAGAGCGGGTTCCCCGTGAGCTCGGTCGAGCGATGGTTGAACGGCGACGCGTGCTACTCGACCGGCTGGGCCATAGGCCGGCTCCGCTATGTGCCCCCGGACATGATCGACGCGGCCTACGCGAGCGGCGATCTCCGGGCCGAGGACATCCTCCTCACCGACTCCGTGCCCGCGGAGGTGCCTTATGTGGCGGGCATCGTCTCGCTGTCGCCGTCGACCCCGAACGCGCACACCGCGCTCCTGGCGACGTCGTTCGGCATCCCGTTCGTGTACGTCGGCGACCCGGCCACGGCGGAGCAGGCGAAGGCGCTCGACGGCAAGGAGGTCGCGCTGCGCGCCTCGCTGGAGTGGGGGGTCGTGTGCCGGGCCGCGCTCTTCGACGCCGAAGGCAAGCTCGCGCCGGCGGACCGGGAGCAGCTCCTCTCGCTGAAGCGGCCGGGCGATCTCGGGATCCAGCCCAAGGAGCCGCTCGGGGCCTATTCGGGCTCCACCGAGGATCTCGGCCCCGCGGACATCGTCCACTTCGGCGGCAAGGCCGCGAACTTCGGCCTCTTGCGGGACGCCATCCCCGAGAGCTCCGATGTCGCGGTCGCGCTGTCGTTCGATCTCTGGGACGATTTCCTCGACCAGGTCATGCCCGGCGGGAGCACGCTGCGCGCCGAGATCGCGGAGCGCCTCGGCGGCTACACGTATCCGCCCGACATGCGGGCGCTCAAGGTCGATCTCGCGGCGATCCGCGATCGGATCACCAAGGACACCGCCTTCTCCGCGGGGCAGCGGCAGGCGATCGAGGCGGCGATCGCGGACTTCTCGCCCACGAGGAAGATCCGGTTCCGGAGCTCGACCAACGTGGAGGACAGCGCCGTCTTCACGGGCGCGGGCCTCTACGACAGCTACAGCGGCTGCCTGGCCGACGACCAGGACGCCGACGAGGTGGGGCCGAGCCACTGCGAGGCCGGCGAGGACGCGGAGCGCGGCGTGTTCCGCGCGATCCGGAAGGTGTACGCGAGCTTCTACAACGACAACGCCTTCCTCGCCCGGCTCCTCTACGGCGTGGACGAGGCCGAGGTCGGCATGGGCGTCCTCGTCCACTACTCCTATCCTGACGAGGACGAGATGGCGAACGGCGTCGCCACGCTCTCGCGCGGAATCCCGCCCTCGGACGAGATCAAGATCGTGACGCAGCTCGGGGCGACGTCCGTCACCAACCCGGAAGGGGGAGCGCTGCCGGAGGTCGTGACCGTGAACAGCGATTTCGGCGAGACCTACGTGCAGCTCCGCGCCGGCTCGACGCTGGTCCCGCTCGGCGATCACGTGATGCAGTGGGAGGACGACTACCGCGCGCTCGCCTCCCTGCTCGGCCGGGTCGAGGAGAGGTTCCGGGAGGTGCACCCGAGCAAGACGGCGTTCCTGCTCGACTACGAGTTCAAGAAGATGAAGCCCGGGGAGCTCGTGGTGAAGCAGGTGCGCGAGGTCTCGGTCCCGAGCACGACGCCGACCCTCACGCCGTTCCTGCTCTCCGAGCCGCAGGAGCTCTGCACCTTCCAGGGCGAGTTCGGCGACGTGTTCGCGAACCACCGGCTCAAGGTGCGCGCGCGCCTCTCGACGAAGAGCGCGTTCCTCACGCCGGAGGCCCTCGGCGCGACCTTCTTCGAGGACGCGACGCTCGACTACCTCTCTTCCGGATCGGTGGCGACGCTGACGGGGAGCCCGGCGGCGTGGCCGGGCGCGACGCACACGTACGCCGACCAGACGGCCACGGACGCGTTCGTGGACGGCGACGGGGCGGGGGCGGTCACCTTCGCGCTCGTCACCTCGGCCGTGCCCGAGCTGCTGCCGCCGTCGGTGGGCCCGCTCGTCGCGCTGCGCGACTTCGGGCTCGAGCTCCGCGCCGAGTACGCCACGCCGGTGTGGTCGCGCGACTGGGACGGCACGCCGCTCAGCGTGTCGGCGGAGGCGGTGCGGCTCGGCGAGTGCCCCGCAGACGGCCCGCCCGTGGAGGGCGCGCTGCTCCAGGAGCGCTCGCTCTCGTCGGCGTCGTCCGGCGTCCAGGTGGAGACCTCGTTCTACTGGCCGCCTTACCCCAAGGGCCCGACGGCCGGGTACACGGCGCCTCTCCACAAGTGGGTGGAGACGCGCATCACGGGGCTGACGAGCGGCCCGATCGTGCTCAAGGGCTACCACGCGCAGACGTACCGCCCGGCGCACCACAACTTCTCGGAGGATTTCCTCTTCGAGCCCCGGCTCGAGCCCGGCCTGGACCCGGCGCTCCTCACCGAGCTGGAGGGCAAGGGCATCCGGTGGATCTACGTCCGCACCTCGGATATCGAGGGGATGCCTCCGCAGGTGTGGACCGCCGACGCGGCGGGCGAGTTCACCCAGATCGACTGAGCGCCTCGCGGGCGGTCCGCGGAGCCCCGGCGCGCCGCGCGGCCGCCCGGGGCTCCGCCGCGGCCGTCAGTCGTCGTCGCGCTCGTCCCCGAAGAGCACGCCCACCTGGAGCTCGATGGCGTCGAACGGCTCGGCCCTGACGCGCTCGCCCCGCTCCGCGCGGAGCGCCACGAGGTATCCCTCGGGCGTCCACCGGTACACGGTCATCGTCTCCTCCCTGGGATCGACGATCCAGGTGTGAGGCAGCTGGCAACGCTGGTAGACACGCATCTTCTTGACCGTGTCGTTTCGCGCGTTGTCCGGGGAGAGCACCTCGCAGACCCAGTCGGGCCGGATCCGGACGGGGCTCCCGCTGGGGCGCTCCGGCGCGCGTTCGCGGCGCCACCCGACGACGTCAGGCCGGTACACCTGGTCCGGCGCGAGCTCGACCTCGACCTCGGTGGCGAACCACCATCCTCCGGGCCAGCGGCCGCCGGGGCGCCGCTGGAAGGGGATCTTCACGTGCGCGACGATGGCGGACTGCGCGTCGCCGTGCTCGAACGAAGGCACGGCCTTCTGCATGAGCTCGCCGTCGACGATCTCGTGGAAGCGCTGCTCCTCGGGGATGGCGAGGAGATCCGCCACGGTGACGGGGTGTGGCTTCTGCGCAGCGGTGGGCACCCGTCGAGCATAGCGCCTCCCGGCGAGGGGTCGCACTCCTTCGGATTTTCAAGTAATTTCAAAAACTTACGATCTAGCTCGACCGCTGCTCCGGGCCGCGCCGCGCCGTGGACCTGGGCCGGCGGGCGCGGGGGTTGACGCACGGAGACAGCGGATGGACCAGAGGCGCCGGTTCTTACCGTCGACGAGGAGAAGATCATGAGCCTTTACGAAAGCTCGTTCCCGCAGATGGCTCGCATGCTCGGACAGGTGCTGGTCTGGCTCGACAAGGCGCAGGCGTACGCCGAGCAGAAGAAGTTCAACCCGGAGGACCTCCTCACCGCGCGCCTCGCGCCCGACCAGTGGAACCTCCGGCGTCAGATCCAGACCGTCGCTCACTGGCCGGTGCGGCTGGCCGCGCTCCTCACCGGCGCGGAGGCGCCGGCGCGCGAGAACGCCGAGGAGGAGACGATCGCGGATCTGCGCGCGCGCATCGGGACAGCGCTCGAGCAGCTGAAGGCGCTGAAGCCGGAGCAGCTGAAGGGCGCGGAAGAGCGCACGATCCCGCTGTTCTTCCTGCCGGGCAAGGGCATGAAGGCGGCGGACTTCGTGTTCCAGTTCGCGCTGCCCAACTTCTACTTCCACGCCAGCACGGCGTACTCGATCCTGCGGCACAACGGGATCGACGTCGGCAAGGGCGACTTCATCGGATCGCTCGACCTCCGCGACCTGTAACCGCGGCGGCGTCCCTCGCCCCACCAGCCCGCGGCGCCTGCCCTTCCCTCGGAGCGGCGGTGGAGCGACGCGCAGGCCCACGAACCCCGGAGGAGCCCAGGCGCGAGCCGCCGCTTCGCCTTCCTGGAGCGGGTCAGGCACTCCATCCCGGGCCGACCCGACAGGCTCAACCGCCCCAGTCGACCTTCGGCCTCCCCGGCGGCGTCACGTTCGGCATCTCGTGGAAGAGCGCGCGCCCGAGATCGGGCAGCGGCGCGCACGCCTGCTCCCCCAGGTTGGTCAGCTCGAGCGGATCCTCCAGCACGTTGAAGCAGTGGAACTCGCCGTCCCACTCGCGCGCCTCGATCTTCAGCGGCCCCTGCATCATCCCCCAGTTGCGGAAGGAACACCCCCACACCCACGTGCAGTTCGTGAGCGGCACCGGCGCCACCGTGCGCTCCGGCCGCGTCAAAGGGTGCCCCATCATCCGGCCGCGGAACGGCGCGAGCCGCGGCTCGTCCCAGAGGCCCATCAGATCGAGGAACGTCGGCGCGAGATCGAGGTGCCACACGAACTCGTCCCGCGCGCCCGCGATGCTCGCCCGCTCCTCCGGGGCCAGCGTCCCCTCCGGCGCGTCGATCCACGCGGGGACGAGGATCTCCTCGTCCCACAGCGAGCTCGTGTGACCGAGCTGCCAGTGCTCCCGGAACGACTCGCCATGATCCGAGGTGTACACGATCACCGTGCGCTCGCCGCTCGGCGTGCCCCGGATGTGCTCGATGAGCCGGCCGACCGCCATGTCCGACAGGTAAACGACGTTGCGATAGTAGTTCTTGAAATGCTCGTTCTTCTCGGGCGCCTTGTTCAGCTCGCTGGGCTGAAAGGGCGCGTGGAGCGGATCGCTCACGTACGGAAAATGGATGTTCGAGTAATGCACGACCGCGAAGAACGGCTCGACGAGCTCGCCCCACTCCTCGATCACGCGATCCGTGAGCTGCCGATCATAGGCGCCGTAATCGAGGTCGGCGCCCGGATCGAGCTGGGTCGCGACGACCCGGTGCGAGACCGGGATGTCCTGCACGTAGAGCCGGGCGTTGCCGAACATGAGGTTCTGGCTCGTCCAGTACGCCGTGTCCCACCCGGCCGCGTGGGCATAATCCCAGAGCAGCGGGGCCGAGCCGAGCACCGCGAGGCTCTCCGTCGGGGAGACGCCGGACCAGATGTTCGAGATGGAGATGGCCGTCGTCGAGTCGTGGGCCCGCATCTGCAAGAGCGGCATGCGCGCCGGCGCGGCGGCGTTGGAGAACGGCGTCGCCAGCGCGCAGTCCGGGTCGTGCTCGACGCACGTCACGTCCGCCCGCTGGCTCTCCTGCAGGATGAGCACGACGTTCCGCGGCCGCGCAGGCCGCGCGGCGAGCGGCGGCACGCGCGCCGGGTCGCGGCGCTGCACCCGCAGATCCGGCGAGTCGTCGGTGATGCCGAGGTGCTCTTTGACCACGGCGGTGATGCCGTGGAAGTAGATCATGTCGGCCGACGACGACTGGATCACCCGGTAGCTCACCGGGATCCTCGTCACGCCGATCAGCGCGAGCGGCACGAGCGCCGCGGCGACGCGCCGCCGGAGGCGCCGCGGGCGCACGAGCCGGCGGGAGAGCCGGAGCGCCGCGAGGGCGAGCCCGAGCGCGACGGCGAAGTGGACGATCACGCGCGGGTGCCCGAGCGGGAGCGTGCCCACGATCGACCAGGGGATCGACTGGGAGTGGATCTGCGAGTCGATCGAGCAGTAGATGTTGTAGAGCGCGTGGAAGCCGCCCTGGACGCCGCACGCGAGCGTGAAGAGCACGACGAACAGGCCGCCCGTCACGCCGCGCAGGGCGCCGCGGCGGCCCGAGGCGACGTAGAGCAGGACGCCCCAGAACCCCAGCGACACGGCGACGGTCGCGGCGTACCCCGCCGCGTGGAGCCGATCGAACGTGGCCATGTGGCGGCCCCGCCGCAGCACGTCGACGACGAGGAGCCAGAGCGCCGGCGACGCGAGCACGGCGAGGCCGAGGAAGCGGCGCCGGCGGCGCGCCGCCCGGCGCGCGGCGCGCGGGCGAGCGGCGGCCGCGGCGCCCTGTCGATCGATGTCCTGCGCCATCCGGATCAGTCGCGGCGAGGCGCCGCCGCGAGGTCGCGGAGGTGGGCCGGGACGTCGACGCTGCCGGCAGGGCCGCCGTAGATCGCGTCGGCGAGCCGGGGCAGGTCGCCGCAGGCGGCGGGCCCGAGGTCGTGCTGCTCGCGGGGGTCGGCGAGCACGTCGTAGCAGTGCCAGGCGGTGTCCCAGGCGCGGGATTCGAGCTTCATGTTGCCGCGCATCATCCCCCAGTTCTTGAACGCGCAGCCCCAGATCCCGGTGCAGTTCGTGAGCGCCAGCGTCGCCGGCCCCGGCGACGGCCGGAGCAGGCTGCGGCCGACCATCGCCGCACGGTAGCCCGCGAGCGCCGGCTCCTCCCACAGGCCCATGAGGTCGAGCAACGTCGGCGCCACGTCCGTGTGGAACACGAGCTCGTCCCGCGCGGCGCGCAGCGCGGACTCCTCCGCGGCCGTCAGCGTGCCCGGCGGCGCGTCGATCCAGCCGGGCACCCGGATCTCCTCCTCGAGGATGGAGCCGGTGTGGCCGAGCTGGCCGTGCTCGCGGAACGCCTCGCCGTGATCCGAGGTGAAGACGATCACCGTGCGCTCGCCGACCGGAGAGCGCCGGACGAAGTCGATGAGCTCGGCGATCGCCGCGTCCTGCCGGTAGACCGCGTTCCTGTAGAAGTTGCGGTACGCCTCGTTGTCGTCCGGCGCCTTGCTCTCGAGGGCGGGCTGGAACGGCGCGTCCTCCGGGTCGACCAGGTACGGGACATGGGTGTTGCCGAAGTGGGCGACCGCGAGGAACGGCTCGCGCAGCGAGGGCAGCTCGGACCGCACGTGCGCCGACAGCAGCCGGTCGTCGGCCCCGAGATCGATGTCGGCGAGCGGATCGAGCTCGGTCGCGCCGCACTGGCGCGAGACCGGCAGGTCCTGCACGTAGAGGCGCGAGTTGGCGAACATCATGTGGTGGCTCGTCCAGTAGGCGCCGTCGAAGCCGGCGGCGTCCGCGTAATCGAAGACGAGCGGCGCGGTGTGGAGCTCCTCGCGCGTGGCGATCGGCTGGAGGCCGGACCAGAGCACCGCGAGCCCGATCGCCGTGGTCGAGGCGTTCGAGCGCATCTGCGTGAGCGGGAGCCGGCCGGGCACCGCCGCGTCGATGCGCGGCGTGCCGGGGCACCCGGCGGGCGCGGGCGCCGAGCACGCGGCGTCGGCGCGCACGCTCTCGGTCAGGATGAAGAGGACGTTGCGCCGCGGGCCGGGCTTCGGGGTCAGCGGCGGCAGCGCGGGCGGCGTGCGGAGGCCGGGGCGCACCTGCGCCGTGGTCTGGACGCCGACGAGCTCCTTGATGAGGCCGCCGATCGCGTGGAAGTAGATGACGTCGGGCGTGGACGCCTGCACCGTGCGGTAGGAGCAGGGCAGCACGAAGGCGGCCACCACGCCCGCGGGCGCGGCGAGGCGCGCGGCGCGGGCCGACGCCGTGCGGCCGGGGCGCACGATGCGCCGGCCGAGCCAGACGAGCGCGACCGCGAGCAGGAGCGGCGGGAGGACCGAGCGGAGGAAGTTCTCCCCGTCGGCCCGGAGCTGGCCGAAGAGGCTCGCGGAGAGCGACGTCCCGAAGAGCGTGGCGTCGAGGTTGAGGTACGTGGCGTACTGGCGGTGGAAATAGAGCTGGCCGCCGAGCGAGAGCGTCGCGAGCGTCACGAAGAGCAGGGCCGCGATCCACCGCGACGCGCCGCGCCGCGACGAGGCCGCGAAGAGCAGGAGCCCCCAGAGCGCGGCGCTCTCGACCATCGCGCCGAGGTAGCTGGCCGCGTGCTTGGCGCTCAGCTCGAGCAGGCGATCGCCGCGGATGTGGACGTCCGCGAGCACCACGAGGAGCAGCGGGAGCGCGAGGAACAGGCGGCCGTAGCGGCGCCGGGCGCGCGCGAGGGAGCGCAGCCGCGCGCGCGCCGCCGCGCGATCCGGGCCGAGATCGCGGGCGAGGCCGCGGGACGAGCGGCTGGCGGCGTCGGCATCGGGCGCCGGGGGATCGTTCAACGTCTTGAACGGGTGCACGGGACGCGCGCGAGTTTAGCGAGGACGTGGCATGTCGGGAACGTTTCTGCGGCGGGCTGGTGGCGGCGCGATGACGGGCCCGGCCGGCCGGAGGGGGCGCGCGGGCGGAGAAACCCTTCGACAGCCGCCCGGGGCGTGCCATGAGAGGCGTCCGACATGGCGGAGCAGCTCTTCCTGAACGGGTTGCGCGGCGCTCAGCAGGCCCGAGAGGCCGCCGCGCCGCCGGCCGAACCGTCCTCGTCTTCCCCAGCCGGCGCGCCGCCGGCCGAACCGTCCTCGTCCCCCGCAGCCGGCGCGCCGCCCGAGCCGCGGCCGTCCCCCGGCGCGCCGGCGCCCGAGCCGCCGCGCCAGACGGCGGCGAGGCTCAGCGCCGAGCTGGAGGCGGCGCTCGTGCGCGAGCTGATGGCGGCGTACCAGAGCCTCAACTACACGCATTTCCGGCGGAAGCTGCGCTCGGCATCGATCGAGCTGTCCGACGCCGCGAGCCGGCTCGGGCGCTGGATCTCCGAGGCGCGCGCGATCGAGATCTCGCGGCCGCTCGTGCTGACGCAGCCGTGGGGGGTCGTGATCGAGGTGCTCAAGCACGAGATGGCGCACCAGTACGTGCACGAGGTGCTTGGCGTCACGGACGAGGCGGCGCACGGGCCGGCGTTCCGCGAGGTGTGCGAGCGCCTCGGCATCGACGCGACGGCGTCCGGGATACCCTCGGCGGAGGCGGGCGGGGCGGCGCGCGGCGACGGGAGCGTGGACAGCGCGGACGCCCGGATCCTCGATCGCATCGCGCGGCTGCTCGCGCTCGCCGACAGCCCGAACGCGAACGAGGCGCAGGCGGCGATGAGCGCCGCGCAGCGGCTGATGCTGAAGTACAACCTCGACGTCGCGAAGGCGCGCGCCGCGCGGCAGTACGGCTTCCGCCACCTCGGCGCGCCGAGCGGGCGCGTGGGCGAGAGCGAGCGGATCGTCGGGGGGATCCTCGGGAAGCATTTCTTCGTCGAGGCGATCTGGGTGCCGGTCTACGCGCCGCTCGAGGGCAAGCGGGGCAGCGTGCTCGAGATCTGCGGGACGCCGGCGAACCTCGAGATGGCGGCCTACGTGCACGCGTTCCTGCACCACACGGCCGAGCAGCTGTGGAACGAGCACAAGCGGACGCACGGCGTGAAGGGCAACAAGGACCGTCGGACCTACCAGGCCGGCGTGATGCTGGGGTTCCTCGAGAAGCTGAACACGGAGCGGAAGGCGTCCGCGGAGCAGGGGCTCGTCTGGGTGAGGGACGCCGACCTGGACGGCTACTACCGGACGCGCCACCCGCACGTGCAGCACCTGCGTCACGCGGGCAACCAGCGGACGGCGGCGCACGCGCACGGGCGCGAGGCGGGACGGAAGATCGTGCTGCGCCGCCCGATGCAGGGGGCGACCGGCGAGCGGGGCATGCTGCTGCCGCCGGGCAAGAAGGGCTGAGCGCCGCGGTCGCCGACGTCCGCCCCGGGCCGCGCGCGGCCCGGGGCGGACGTCGGACGACGGCGCGCGGCCCGCATCGGGACGGCGATGCGCGCTCGACGGGCGCGTTGACGGGGATGGAGCGGTTCCGGCACGATGGCCCGGTGTGCGGGCCAACCTAGGAGAAGAACGAGATGCCGCTCCGGTTCACCATTGAAGAGCGATTCGAGGCGTCGCCCGAGGACGTGTTCCGGCTCGCAACCGACATCGACTCCTTCGGCGACTGGATGCCGAATTTCGTGCGGGTGGAGAAGCTCACGGGCGACGTCGCCGGCAAGGGCACGATGTGGCGAGAGACCCGCAAGATGTTCGGCAAGGAGTCGACCGAGCTGTTCGAGGTCACGGCGGCGGAGCCCGGCAAGAGCCTGGACCTCTTCGTCGACGGGAAGAAGGGCACGACGGGGCGCGGGGAATACCGCTTTCGCTACGTCTTCGAGCCCCAGGGCGCCGGGACGCTGCTCCGGATGGATGGCGAGATCGCCGGGATGGGGTGGTTCATGGAGACGCTCGGGCGGCTGTTCATCGGCAGCTTCAAGAAGGCCGTGCACGGGGATCTCAAGGCGATGAAGACGCACCTGGAGCGGCGGCGGGCGAGCTAGAAGCGCGGGGCTGGGAGGCGAGGGCGCGCCGAGCCGCTCGGCCCTCGGCGAGGGAGGTCGTGGGGCGGCGCGGCGCGGGCGCTCCGCGCGAAGGGGGCGAACGAGCCGGAGCACCCCATGGCGGCGCGCCACCACGCCTCGGCGGGAGCGCGGCATGGACGCGCCGTGTGCGGCCGCGGCGCGACGTTCCGGCGACGAGCGTGGATGGCGCGCTGCGCCGGGCGGAGATCGCCGCACGGCGAGCGCCGGCGCGCGCCGCGCGGACCCACCGGCGGCGCGCGCCGACAGGAATCGCATCTCCCCCGCATCGAGCCCGTCCGTCTTTGTTGACCCGGTGCGCGTCGCCAGGCACCATCCCGCGCGGCGCCCGGCTGGCCTGCCTGCATGGCTGGAGGCTCGAACCCGGCTCGCCACCCGTCCTCTAACAAGCTGTTGAGGTGCTTTGATGCGCGTTCGTACGATTTTCTTGCTCTGCCTTGCCCCCTTCGTCATCGGCTCGCTCCAGGGCTGCGGCGATGAATCCAACCCGGGCGGCGGCGGCGAAGACGGGCCGCTCGGCGCTTGCCCGCCCGACTCCGCGGCGGAGCAGGCGGCGGGCCTAGAGGCGCTCCAGGGCAACTGCAACATCTGTCACTCGACCACGAAGGTGGGGGCGGCGGCCCGCGCCAACGCGCCCGAGGGCGTCAACGTCGACGATGAGGCGTATGTCAGCGGGAACGCGGAGAAGATCTTCGAGGAGATCGACGAGGGCGAGATGCCCCCGACCGGCCGGCTCCAGGACGCCACGGTCGAGTCCATCCGGATCTATCTCGCCTGCGAAACGCAGTAGCACCCCACCCCCTCACGCCACGTCCGAACGCCGGCGCGCCGCCTCGCGAGGCGGCGCGCCGGCGGTCCCCGCCAAGGGCCGCCCGGCCCGCTTGCAGGCCCCGCCAGAGCAGCGATAACGTGGCCGCGGCACCTCCCGGGACATCCCACCTCGGAAGCACGACGGCTCCCTTCGACATGAGACTCGACCCGATGCGTTTACAGCGGGGCTTCAGCTTTGTTGTGGCGTTGACGATTGCCCTCTCGGCCTCCGGGTGCTCCAACGACCCCCCCGAGGGCGAGGGCGCCGGCGGACAGGCGGGGCACGGGACCACCACGACGAGCGGCGCCGGCGGAGACGGCGGCAGCGCCGGCGGCGGGGACGGCGGCAGCGCCGGCGGCGGAGACGGCGGCAGCGCCGGCGGCGGAGACGGCGGCAGCGCCGGCGGCGGGGGCATGGAGGCAGCGCCGGACTTCGCGCTGTTCATCGTCCCCGCCACCATCGACGTCCCCTATGACGGGCTGACGTCCGTCGATCTCTCGATCCATCGATTCAACGGCTTCGACGAGCCGATCGAGATCATCGTCAACGCACCTCCCGCCGGGCTCGTGTACACGCCGCTCGTGCTGCCGCCCGACGCCGCGTCCGGCGCCCTGGAGGTCGGAGCCTCGGGCGAGCTCACGGCGGGCACGACCTTCAACCTCGAGCTCGTGGCCCGCGCGGAGGACCTCCTGCGGTTCGCCGCGGTCGCCGCCACCGTGGTGACGGCCTCGCCCTGATCGCCGCGGGCCCCGGCGCGCCGCTCCCTCGAGCGCTGTGCGACCGCGCGATCCGGAGTATGGTGCAGGCATGTTCAGGCTGGATGCCCGCTCCGGGGCCGCGCTCGCGCTGGCCTCCGCGCTCGCGCTGACCGCCGCGCTCGGCGCCTCCTGCGCCGGCGCGCCCCCCGCGCAGCGCGGGACGGCGGCCTGCCCGCCGCTCTGCCCGCAGCCGACGAAGCCGCCGCCCCCGGCGGCGCCGGGGCCCGTCGTGCCGGGCACGCCGGGCGACGCCCCGGTGTTCGATCCCGAGCGCCTCACGCTCGTGCTGGACGACCCGAGGCTCGCGCCGGTGCAGAAGCTCGTCGCCGAGGAGGCGTACGCGAGCGCGGCCGCCGCGATGGCCCAGGCGCTCTCCGCGCCCCTGTCGCCCGCGGACGCGGCGGCGCTTCGCTACCAGCTCGGGCGGCTGCGCGCGCTCGCGGGCGACCCCCTGGGCGCCGCGAGGGAGTACGACGCGGCGGCGGCCGCCGGCGGGCCGCTCGCCGATTACGCGCGGTTCGCGGCGGCCGATCTCCTCGCCAAGGCGGGGCAGCCCGACGCGGCGATCGAGCGCGCGGGCGCCGTCTCCTCGGACGTCGCGATCGCCGACGAGCTCGATCGCGTGGTCGCCCATGCGCTCGCCGAGAAGGGCGACATCGGGGCCGCGGCCGCGCGCTGGCAGGCGTACCTCGCCCGGAGCTGGCCGGCGTCGACGTGGGTGCCCGAGGCGCTCCGCTTCGCCCGCGCGCTGCTCCGCCATCCGAAAGAAGACCACGCCGAGGAGGCGATCCGGCTCGCCCGGCGCGTCCTCGACGAGGCGCCGGGCGGCGCGGGCGCGGGCGAGGCGAAGGAGATCCTGGAGCAGGCCCTGTCGACGCTGCCGTTCGCGCGGCGCAAGCCGTTCCTCGACCCGGGCCCCGCCGACCTGCTCGCCCGCGCGCGCGCCCTGCTCGCCTCGCGCCAGGACAAGGAAGCGCTCGCCGTCACCGAGGCGCTGATCGCCCTGCCCGAGGCGCAGGCGCCCTCGGCCTTCGCCTGCGACGCGTTCGCCGCGCGCGGCGAGGCGCTCGGGCGCGTCCGGCGGCGGGCCGAGGCCGCCGACATCTACGGCACGGCGATCGAGCGCTGCGGGCCGGCCGCGCCCGCGGCCGCCGCATCGGCGAGCGCGCCCGCCGTGGCCACGGGAGCGAGCGCCCCCGTCGCCGCCGCGGGCGCCCCCGCCGTCGCCGCGGGCGCCCCCGCCGCCGCCGCGGGCGCCCCCGCCGTCGCCGCGAGCGCCCCCGCGGCGCCCGCGGCCGCAGGCGCAGGCGCGCCCGCCCCCCGGCGGCCCGAGACGCTCTACAACGCCGCGCGCGCGTCGTTCCGCGTCGATCGGCACGCCGAGGCCGCCGCGCGCTTCGCGCTGCTCGAGAAGGAGTACCCGGATCACCGGCTCGCGGACGACGCGCGCTACCTCGGCGCGCGCGCGCTGCTCGCGCTCGGCGATCAGGCGCAGTTCGTCCAGATGCTCACCGCCATGCCCGACGACTACCCGTCGGGCGACATGGTCGCCGACGGCCTGTTCGAGCTCGCGCTCTTCGAGATGGAGCGCGACGGCTGGGCCGGCGCGGTCAGGCCGCTCGAGCTCGGGCTCGCGCGCTTCCCCCACGAGCGCGCGTACCACGCCGCCGGCAGGTTCCCCTACTACCTCGGGCGCGCCCACATCGAGACCGGCTCGCCCGACAAGGGAAAGGCGCTGCTCGAGCAGGTGATCCGCGATTACCCGCTCTCGTTCTACATGGCGCTCGCCCACGCCCGGCTCGCCGACGCCGATCCCGCGGCCGCCCAGCGCGCCCTGTCCGCGGCCCTCGAGCGCGACGCGAGCGCGCCGTACGCCGAGCTCCGGAGCCCCCTGTTCGCGCGCCCGGCGTTCACCCGCGCGGTCGAGCTCGCGCGCCAGGGGGAGGCGAAGCTCGCGCGCCGGGAGCTCGACGCGCTCGGCGTGGGGAGCCGCACGGCGCCGCGCGAGGTGATGTGGGCCTCGGCGTTCCTGCTCGCGCGCGCGGGCGCGCTGCCGCAGTCGTACAGCATCCTGCGCACGGCGATGGCGAGCGACGGCCGCGTCGAGCTCGCGGGCGACTGGGTCGACCACTACCCGGCCGGGCGCTGGCGCAGCGCCTGGGAGCTCGCCTACCCGCGCCCGTTCGCCGCCCTCGTCGCCGCGGAGGCGAAGCGCAGCGGGATCCCCGAGGCCCTCGCCTACGCGATCATGCGCGAGGAGTCGGCCTTCGACCCGAAGGTGGCCTCGCCCGCGCAAGCGTACGGGCTCATGCAGCTCATCGTGCCGACCGCGAAGCGCATGGCCAAGCCGCTCGGGCTGCCGTCGAGCGCCGAGGCGCTGAAGCGGCCCGAGGTCAACATCGCGCTCGGCTGCCGTTACCTCTCGGTGCTGCGCGGCCAGTTCTCGGACAACCCGCTGCTCGCGATCCCCGCCTACAACGCGGGCGGCGGCGCGCCGAAGCGGTGGATCGCGGAGCGCCCCTCGCAGAGCTTCGACCTGTGGGTCGAACGCATCCCGTACGAGGAGACGCGGCTCTACACGAAGCGCGTGCTCACGAGCCTCGCCGTCTACGAGCTCCTCTACACCGGCGATCAGCCGAGCGAGGCCCTGCGCACCCCGCTGCCCGCGAGCCCGGCGGCGCGCTCGGCCGTGGCGAACGCGGCGCCGTGACGCGCGCCGGGGCTCGCGGCGCGCGCGGCGTGCCCCGCCGCGCCCCGGCGCCCGCCGCGGGGGCGGCCTGCTCCCGCGCTCCGCGCCGAGGTTTCGGCGAGCGGGCCGCGCGAAAGCTTTGGTAGAGTCCGCGGGTGGTCGACCCCTCGAGCCCTTCCCATCAGCTCGTGGGCGCCGTGCTGAACGGGCGCTTCCGGCTCGTGCGTCTCCTCGGCGAGGGCGGCATGGGCGCCGTCTACGAGGCCGACGGGCTGCGCGGCGAGGGCAAGCGCGCGATCAAGGTGCTGCACCCCGAGTTCACGCAGGAAGAGCAGGTCCTGCACCGCTTCTTCGCCGAGGCGGAGGCGACGAAGGGGTTCGTCCACCAGAACATCGCCTCGGTCTTCGAGGCGGCCCGCGCCGAGGACGGCACGCCCTACCTCGTCATGGAGCTCCTGCAGGGCGTCCCGCTCGCCGCGTACATCGACACGGGCAACCCCATCCCGCCGCAGCAGGCCGTGCCGATCATCCACGAGGTGCTCCAGGCCCTCATGGCGGCGCACGGCCACAAGGTGATCCACCGCGATCTGAAGCCGGAGAACCTGTTCCTCGTGCGCGATCCGCGCGGCGGCTTCCGCGTGAAGCTGCTCGATTTCGGCATCGCGAAGGTGATGGACGCGGCCGGCGGCATGGGCCTCAAGACCCGCGCCGGCACGCTCCTCGGCACCCCCGGCTACATGAGCCCCGAGCAGATCAAGAACGCGCAGGGCGTCGACGCGCGCACCGACCTCTGGAGCGTCGGCGTGATCTTCTACGAGATGCTCACCGCGACGCAGCCGTTCCCCGCCGAGAACGAGTTCGCGCGGCTCACCGCCGTGCTCGCCAAGGAGGTGCGCCCGATCGAGCAGGTCGCGCCGCACCTCGCCGCCTGGAGCCTCTTCTTCCAGCGCGCCCTCTCCAAGGACGTGAACGGGCGCTTCCAGACGGCCGAGGAGATGGCGCAGACGCTGAGCGCCGTCGCGCACCGCACCGGCATCGCGACGCCCGGCGCGTGGGCCGATCCGCAGGCGTCGCTCCCGCCGCCGCACCACCTGCCCTCGCTGCCGCCGCCGGCGCATCCGCACCCGCAGCTGCACGCGTCGCAGCTGCACGCGCCGCAGCCGCCGTCGCAGCTGTACGCGCCGCAGCCGCCCTCGCAGCTGTACGCGCCGCAGCCGCCCTCGCAGCTGCCCCCGCCGCCGCACGGGCCGAGCGCGACGACGAGCATGCCGGTCGTGCCGAGGCCGGAGTCGGCGCCCCCGCCGCGCCCGACAACGCCGCCGACCCAGACGACCCCGCAGGTGGCGCCCACGGCGTCGTTCGCGGCGCCCCCGGTCCCCGCCGGGCCGACCCACGTCAGCGCGCAGCGGCCGACGGGCGTGCCGACGCTCACGGGCGGCCACTACGACGTGCGGGTCGTGGAGGTCCCCCTCCCCGCCGAGGCCGCGCCCTCGGAGGGCGCCGCCTGGTGGCTCGTCGGGGTCATCGGCCTCGTGTGCCTCGGCGTCGGCTTCGCGCTCGGCGTGCTGGTGAGCGGATGAGCGCCGGAGGCCGCGTCCGCGCCCTGCTCGCCGTCACGTGCGCCGCCTCCGCCCTGGGCGCGCCGCGGCCCACGCGCGGCGACCCGCCCGGCGGCGGCGGCGAGCCCCCCGTGCAGGTCGTCGACCTGCACGTCGACGTGCCCTGGCAGGTCCACTTCAAGGGGCGCGACCCTCGCCTGGGCGAGGGCCACGCCCGCAGCGACACGCTCGTCGCCGGCAACTACCTCGGCATCGTGCTGCCGATCTACCTGCCCGACCGGGCGCGGCCCGAGGGCCCGCGGATCGAGGACGCCAGCGCGGTCCTCGCGACGATCGAGGCGATCATCGCCGCGAGCCCGGTGCTCCTCCCGCTCGGCGCGGCGCGGGCCGAGCCGGGGAAGATCAGCACCTTCCTCTCGATCGAGGGGGCCGGCGCGTTCGCGGAGGACATCGCGCAGATCGACCGGTTCATCGCGCGCGGCGTGCGGCTCATCAGCCCGAGCCACGCGAAGAACACGCGGCTCTCGTCGTCGGCGACCGGCGAGCCGGCCGCGTTCGGGCTGACGGAGCTCGGCAAGCGGTTCTGCGAGCGCGTCTACGCGCAGGGCGCGCTCATCGACGTCTCGCACGTCTCGGACGCCGCGTTCGCGGATCTCGTGCCGATCGCGGCCGCGCACGGCGCGCCGATCGTGGCGACCCACTCGAACGCGCGCGCGGTGGCGAACCGGCCGCGCAACCTGACCGACGAGCAGCTGCGGCTCATCGGGCGGAGCGGCGGGGTCGCGGGGCTCAACTTCCACGCGCCCTTCGTGAACGGCACGAACGAGGCGGACCTCGACGACGTGCTCGCGCAGGTCGAGCACATGGTCCGCGTGGCCGGCGTCGATCACGTCGCGATCGGGTCGGATTTCGACGGCGGCATCATCCCGACGAAGGGGCTCGACGACGCGTCGGCGGTGCCGGCGCTCGCCGCGCGGCTCCGGCAGCGCGGGATGTCGCGCGAGGACGTGGTGAAGATCTTCTCGCAGAACGCGCTGCGCATCCTCGGCTGGCGGCCGCCGGGCGCGAGCGGGGGGCAGCGGCCCAGGTAGGGTCGACCGGCCGCGCGCCGCCTCGGCGATCGTGGTAAGGGCCCCCATGCGCACGGAAGTCGCTCGGTCGCTGCGGGGGCTCGTCGCCCTCGCGGTCGTGGGGGCCATCCCGGGCCTGAGCTGCGCGGAGCTCGGCCACATCGAGGGCGTCGGCGAGGCCGTCTGCCCCGAGCTGCGCGGGCCGGGCGACGTCCTCGGCGCCCAGTTCTCCGCGGACGCGCGGGCGAACGTCAAGGTGCGGACGTTCGTGCAGGCGGCCAAGGACATGGCCGCCGTGTCCGCGGCGATCGAGGCGCAGGTGGCCGACGCCTGCCGCCGGATCGGCGCGGATCTCGGGATCCCGCCCGCGCAGATGGCGCCGCGCGACGAGGCGGGGGGCCAGGCGAGCGGCGCCTGCGGCCCGGTCTCGGCGGCGATCGACGCCATCCTGCGCCAGGGCGCCGGGGTGCAGGTGGCGGTGACGCCGCCGGCCTGCCAGGCGAACGCCCAGGCCGGGGCGCGCTGCAGCGGCGCGTGCGACGTCCAGCTGGATCCGGGGCAGATCGTGGCGCAGTGCGAGCCCGCGCGGCTCTCCGGCTACTGCCAGGGCCGCTGCGCGGGGCGGTGCGAGGGGCGCTGCGCGGGGCAGTGCCGGGGGCAGTGCTCCGCCTACGACGCGCAGGGGCGCTGCGTGGGGTTCTGCAACGGCGAGTGCGACGGCGGCTGCGACGCGACCTGCCACGCGCGGTGCGAGGGCACCTGGCAGGCGCCGCAGTGCGCCGGGATGGTGCGGCCCCCGAGCGCCGACGCCGAGTGCGAGGCGAGCTGCCGCGCGCACGCCGACGTCTACGCCGCGTGCACGCCGGCGCTCGTGCAGGTGCGCGCGTCGTACGGCGCCGAGATGGCCGCGCGGCTCGCGGCGACGCTGCAGGCCAACCTGCCGGCGCTGCTGCACGCCGAGGTGGCGCTCGGGCGCAGGCTCCTCGGCGACGCCCAGACCGTGGTCCAGGTCGGCGCCGCGCTGCCGCGGATCGTGGGCGACGCGGGCGCGCGCGCGCTCGCGTGCGTCGCCGGCGCGGCCGAGGCCTCGACGAGCGCGTCGGTGCGCATCCAGGTGAGCGTGCGCGCGAGCGCGAGCGTCACGGGGCGGGTCGGGGCGACGGGCGGCTGATCCAGCGCGCGCCGTCCGCGCGCCGCGCTCGCCTCCGCGCAGGAAGGCGATCCTTCGCCGCCGGTCCCCCGCGGCACGCGTCGCCCAGGCCCCCGGCTCGTCCGGTCCTGCCCAGGTTTCCGGTCCGCGCCGTCGCCTCGGCCGCCGGGCCGCGCCCGCAGCCTCGCGGCCAGGCGCCGGCCACCGAGGCTTCCCGCCGCGCCATGCGGCTTCATGAGATCCGGGACGGAGCGCGCGCGACGAGGCGCCGAGCTCGGGCGGGACGAGGGGGGAGCGATGATACGAAGAACATTCATCAGGGTGGTCGCTGCAGCCGCGGGGCTCTTGTCCCTCGCCGCGATCCAGGACGCCGCCGCCCAGGAGAGCGTGTTCTCCGCTGGCAACGGCGTCATCTATGGCACCCGGCAGAACGGGGACCTCCAGTGGTATCTCCACCGAGGCTGGCAAGACGGAAAGGCGAGCTGGACCGGCCCGCAGAGCGTCGGGACCGGCTGGAGCTCGTTCACACGCGTGTTCGCGGGAGAAAACGGCGTCATCTACGGCATCCTGCCGAACGGGGACCTCCGCTGGCATCGCCACGACGGCTGGCAAACGGGGACCGTCGACTGGGCCGACGCGCGGACGGTCGGGGCCCGCTGGAACGCGTTCACGCGCGTCTTCTCCGGAGGGCGCGGCGTCATCTACGGTATCCTCCCGAACGGCGATCTCCACTGGTATCGCCACAACGGCTGGCAGACGGGGGCCGTCGACTGGACCGGTCCGCAGAAGGTCGGCACTGGCTGGAACGCGTTCACCCATGTCTTCTCCGGAGGGCACGGCGTCGTCTACGGCATCCTCCCGAACGGCGATCTCCACTGGTATCGCCACAACGGCTGGCAGACGGGGGCCGTCGACTGGACCGGCCCGCAGAGGGTCGGCACGGTCTGGAACTCGTTCGCGCACGTCTTCTCCGGAGGGCGCGGCGTCGTCTACGGCGTCCTCCCGAACGGCGATCTCCACTGGTATCGCCACAATGGTTGGCAGACGGGGGCCGTCGACTGGACCGGCCCGCAGAAGGTCGGTGCTGGCTGGAACTCGTTCCTCTGAGCGCTCGCGCGAGCCCCGCTCACCGGACGATCCTGAAGAGCACGAGCTCGGCGTCCCGGCCTGGACGGAGCGCCACCCGGCAGGGCATGCCCCCCTCATGGCCGGCGCCTCACGCCGGCGGCGCGCCGAGCGCCTGCGGGCGCCGCGCGCCGTCGTCCGCATGGACGGCATGGACGGCGCCGCGCCGGTCGGACTACCCTCCCGCTCCCGCCGGGAGGATCCCATGACCGATCTCGACGACCGCTGTCTCGATACGTTCCCCGAGTGGCTGCGCAGCCTCGCCTCCGACGCCACGGACCTGGCCGGGCTGCTCGCCTCGCCGGACAGCCCGGAGGCGGCGCGCCGCTCGCTCGCGGCCGGCCTGAACTACCTCTTCAAGTCGCTCGACCTCATCCCGGACGGCATCGAGGATCTCGGCTTCCTCGACGACGCCTTCGTGCTGCGCGTCGCGGCCTCCTTCGCCGCGGCCGAGAGCCAGGAGCTGCGCGACCAGGCGCCGGCCCTCGCGCGGCTCGCGCGCGACGCGGATCTCATCGCCGAGCTGCTCGGCGGCGACTACGCGCGGCTCAAGGGCTACGTGCGCTCGCTGGAGAAGGGCGCCGCGCGCGGCCGCACCGTGGACGACATCCTCGGCGACGAGCAGGTCCGCGCCTCGTTCATGCACGAGATCGCCGGCTGGGCCTCGAGCTACACCGCCCCGACCTTCAGCCGCGACGCGAAGAACCTGATCAAGCTGAAATCGTTCCTCTCCACCAAGCTCCCGACCTGACCGCGCGCGGCCGGCGCGCCGCCGCGCGGCGAGCCGCTGCGGGCGCGCCGCTCGCCGCGGCACGCCCACCCCCCGCGTAGTACATAACGCCCATCACCCCGGAGGACCGCGTCCGATGTCAGCCGCTCCCTGCCTCTCCGCGCTGCTCGCCGCGCTGCTCGCCGCGGGCTGCGACGCCGATCGCCCCGCCTCGACGGCGCAGCGGCCCGCGCCCGCCGCCACCTCGGCCGCGCCCGACCGCGCCGCCGCCTCGCCCGCGCCGCCGCCCGACACGGATCGCTCCTACGCCTACCCGGCCGCCGAGCGCGTTGTGGCCATCGGCGACGTCCACGGCGACCTCGCGGCCACGCGCGCGGCCCTGCGGATCGCGGGCGCGATCGACGGCTCGGATCGCTGGATCGGCGGCAAGCTCGTGCTCGTCCAGACGGGCGACGAGATCGACCGCGGCGACGGCGAGCAGGCGATCGTCGACCTCTTCGACCGCCTCGCCGTCGAGGCGCGCGCGGCCGGCGGCGCCGTGTACGCGCTGAACGGCAACCACGAGGTCATGAACGTCCAGCTGGACTTCCGCTACGTCACCGAGGGCGGCTTCAAGGACTTCGAGGACGTGCCCGGGCTCGACGCCTCGTCCCCGCGCTTCGCGCCCGTGCCGGCCCCCGCGCGCGCCCGCGCCGCCGCGTTCTTCCCCGGCGGCGTCTACGCCAAGAAGCTCGCGGCGCGCGACGTGATCATCACCGTCGGCGACACGGTCTTCGCGCACGGCGGCGTGCTCCCGTCGCACACGCGCTACGGCGTCGCGCGGATCAACCGCGAGGTGCGCGCGTGGATGGAGGGGAAGAGCCCGTCCGCGCCGGCCGTGATCGCGGCCGAGGACGGCCCGGTGTGGGCGCGCCTCTACTCCACCGATCCGGCGCCGACCCCGGGCTCGAGCCCCTGCGCGGCGCTCGACCAGACCCTCGCGGCCATGTCCGCGAAGCGCATGGTCGTCGGCCACACGGTCCAGAGGAACGGCATCACCTCGGCCTGCGGCGACAAGGTCTGGCGGATCGACGTCGGGATGGCCGCGCACTACGGCGGAAAGCCGGCGGCGCTGGAGATTGCCGGCGACACCGTGCGGATCTTGACGGGCGAGGCGACGGGCGCGAACAGCTCGAGCGGCGAGAAAAAGTAGACGTTCTCGTGAGAAAATCGCATCGCTGTTTACAACACGTTCTCGCGCGCCAGCTGCAGCGAGCGCGGCAGGAGGCGCGGGTGGCGCGAGCAGCGCGAGCGGCGCAAGAGACGCAGGGCGCGCCGCGCGCCGGATGGGCCATCGACGCGAACGACGCGAACGACGCGAACGACGCGAACGACGCGAACGACGCGAATGACGCGAATGACGCGAATGACGCGAGCGGCACAAACGGCACGAACGACGCGGCGGCGCGAACAGCGCAGCGGCGCAAACAGCTCGGACAGCGCGAGAAGCGCCGCGGCGCCCGTCTGCTCCATTGACGGGCGCCGCGCGGACCGGATAACGTCGATGGCAAACTGGGGCTCTTCGATCCCCAGGGGAAGGGAATCAGATGCCTGAGCGTCCGCTCGCGCTGATCCACGAGGCGAATCGGAGCAACGGGGAGCCCCCCCTGGCGTCCGGCGAGCAGCGCCTCCCCCTCCCGGCTCCTCGTGTCGCACCCGCGCTGCTGCGCCGGTGCCGGCCGCCCGACCGCCGTACAGCGCGGCGCGACGCGGGGAGCGGCTGATGGACGACGACGAGCTGCTGCGCACCTTGACGCGCATCGCGCAGCAGGATCCGCCGGGCGATCCGCGCCGGCGGAAGCTCGGCGAGGAGGCGCGCCCGGACGACGCGCGGAGCGCCCAGCGAGACGACGCGGACGCCGCGAAGACCGCGGAGCCCGCAGACCCCGCGGCGTCCACCGCGGGCGCAGGGCGCGAGGGGCGCGGGGCGCGGGTGCCCCTCGACGACGAGACCCGCGCCCGGCTCGCCGACGAGCTGATCGCCCAGCTGCGGGACACGCGCGGCGACGCGCCCGCGCCGCCGTCGCTGCCGCGCCCGATGGTCGACCGGAAGTCCGGGATCCGCTTCCGGAGCCCCCACGAGTGGGACGGCGACGCGGACGAGCCGGGCGACGCGGCGGACGCGCCGCCGCTCGGCGCCGACGCCGACTCGCTCAGCGGGACGAGCGCGCCGTCCACCACGGATGCGCCCGTCTGCCGCGCGATCGGCGGCGACTCGGTGCCGCCCGGGGCCTCGGAGCCGCCCCGCGACGCGAGCCCGAGCGCGGCCCCGGCGCAGCCGGCCCAGCGCGCGCCGGACGGGGCGGACGTCGGCGCCCTGGCGCCGCGCCCGGGGCCGCTGCTGGTCCCCGAGCTGGTCGTCGAGCGGCGGAGCGCCCCGCGGGCGAAGATAGGGGCGCGGGTGCGGACCGCCGTGGGCGTGGCCGGCTGGGTCGTGTCGGCGGCGCTCGTGTCGCTGCTCGCGCTGCGCCCTGCGCCGTTCGCGCCCGGCGCCGCCCCGCTCCCCGACTACACGATCGCGACGACCCTCGGCGCCGGCCCGCGGCAGGGCGATCGCGATCCGGGCGCCCCGCGCCGCGTCGGCCGGGGCGCCCGGATCACGATCGCGCTCTCGCCCGACGCGCGCGTGCCCTCGCCGGTCGCCGTGAAGGCGTTCCTGGTGCAGGGCGGGAAGGCGCGCTCGTGGCCCGTCGACATCGAGCTCGACGGCAGCGGCGGCGCGCGCGTGTCGGGCACGCGCGAGGCGCTCTTCAGGGACGTCGCGGCGGGCCCGTGCGAGGTCGTCTTCGTGATCGGCCAGCCCGGGTCGCCGCCGGTCGACGCCGAGGCGCCGCCCGACCAGGCCGCCGTCCAGCTCGCGGGCGGCCGGCTCCTCCGGCAGCGATTGTTCCTTGACTGACCGCCACTTGGACTAAGGAGAAAGGCTGTCCTTCCCGGCGGGCGGCGCGCGCCTTGCTCGCGGACCGGCGGCGCGCGCGGCGCCGGCCCGCGCAGGGAGGAGCAGAGGTCAGCACGCATGAATCGACGGATGTTCAAGAGCAAGATCCACCGCGCGACCGTGACCCACGCGGATCTGCACTACGAGGGCAGCGTCACGATCGACGCGGACCTCCTGGAGGCCGCCGACATCCTGCCCTACGAGGCGGTCGACATCTGGAACGTGACGCGCGGCTCCCGGCTGACGACCTACGCGCTCGCGGGGGCGCGCGGCTCCGGCGTCGTGTGCATCAACGGCGCCGCGGCGCACCTCAACCAGCCCGGCGATCTCGTCATCATCGCCACGTTCGCGGACATGGACGAGGCCGAGGCGCGGCGGCACGCGCCGCGCGTGCTCCGCGTCGACGGGCAGAACCGGCCGCTCGCCGACCAGCCGCCCGAGGCGCCGGGGCCGCTCGCGCCGGCGGCGCCGCCCGCTGCCCAGCCGGGCGCTGCCCAGCCGGGCCCCTCGCCCGAGGCGCCGGCGCCGCGCGCGCCGAACTGAGCGCGCGTCACCCGGCGTGCGGCAGCGCCCGCGCCACCGGCGCGCGGGCCAGCCGGACGAAGCGCATCGAGAGCACCCCCGCGACGGCGATGAGCCCCGCGGTGAGCCCGAACCAGAGGCCGCGGACGCCGAGGTCGAGCCCGAAGGCGAGCCCGATCGACAGCGGCAGGCCGAAGCCCCAGTGCGCGCCGAGGTTGGCCCAGAAGGGGAACCGCACGTCGCCCGCCCCGCGCAGCGCGCCGGCGGCGACCGCCTGCACGCCGTCGAACAGCTGGAAGAGCGCGGCGATGCGGAGCAGCGGGACGCCGATGGCGAGGACGTCGGCGTCCGGGGTGAACGCGCCGATGAGGGCGCGGGGGAAGGCGGCGTAGGTCGAGGCGCTCACGCACATGACGCCGGCGCCGAGCAGCACGCCGAGCACGCCGGGGCGCAGCGGCGATCGGCCGGCGCCGACCGCGTGGCCCACGCGGACGGCGGTGGCGCCGCCGACGCCGATGGCGCCCATGAACGCGAAGGAGGCGAGGCCGATCGCGATCTGGTGCGCCGAGACAACGGTCGCGCCGAGGCGCCCGGCGAGCAGCGCGGTCATCCCGAACACGCCGACCTCGGCGACGAGCTGCAGCCCGATCGGGACGCCGAGCCGGTAGATCACCGCGACCGGCACGGCGCCCTCGCCCGCCTCGTCGCGGCGCGGGGCCGCGCGCCGGCGCCGCGCCGCGACGAGCACGATCGACGACAGCACGGCGCTGGCGAGGCTCGCGGCGAGCCCTGCGCCGAGCGCGCCGAGCTGCGGCAGGCCGAGCGGCGGGAGGCCGATCCAGCGCAGCGCCTCGTCGCCGCGGACCATCAGGTTGCAGGCCACGAGGTTGACGGCGTTCGCCGCGACGACGGCGACGAGCGCGGGCCGCGTCGCGCCGTGGGCCTGGAGGAAGCTCTTCCCGGCGAGGAAGACCGGCCAGAGGAAGATCCACAGCGCGTGGCCGACGATGTACCGGCGCACGCCGGGGACGAGCCCCGGGTCGACGCCCATGGGGGCGAGCGCGAAGGTCGCCGCGAGCGCGGCCCCGAACGCGACGACGCTGACGAGCAGGCTCGCGCGCAGGGTCGCGCGGAGCGCCGCCCACGCCTGCCCCGGGCGGCCGGCGCCGATCGCCTGCGACGCGAGCGGATCGACCGCGGCCGAGACGCCGATCCCGAGCGCGTTGCACGTGTGGACGAGGGTCCTGCCCATCGCGCAGGAGGCGAGCTCGTTCACCGAGACGCGCCCCACGATGGCGACGTCGACGAGCGTCATCGCGACGAGCCCCGCCTGCGCCACCGCGATCGGCAGCGCGAGGCGCGTGAGGGCGCGCAGCTCGGACCGCGCGCTGTCGGCGGCGAGAGGGGCGGAAGCGGGGTTCACGGGGGCACCGGCGTCGAAAAGGGGCGCCACCATAGCGCGCCGGGGTGGGAGCGCTCGCCGGAGGTGGGACAAGCATCCAAAAACCTAGTACTTACGAAAACTTACAGCGACGCAGACGAGCCGACTCGAGAAGAGAAGAAGAAAAAAAACGCAAAGGCGCAAAGGCGCAAAGGCGCAGAGGGAGAGAGATAGAACCTCTCCCAGCTCCGGGCGTCGTCTTGGACAGAGAAAACATTTCCGAGCTCCTGCCGCCGTGCGCCCAGCAGCGCCCAATCATTTCTCTCTCTTTTTTGCGCCTTTGCGCCTTTGCGCCTTTGCGTTTTTTCTTCTCGTTCCCGCCGCGCGTCGCTCCACCGTCTTCGCGCCGGCGCCTCACCAGGCGAGGTGCGCCCGCCCGTCGAGGTACACGCGCTCCGCCTCCGCGAGCCCCGTCGACTCGACCTCCACCACGCGCAGGATCCCCGTCGCGGGCCCGAGCATGACGTCGCGCCCCGCCTCGAAGCGCTGCGCCCGGACCAGGGCGCGGTAGGCCTTGTCGAGCAGGAGCGCCCGATCGCGCGACGGCGCGACGAGGTACGCGAGATCGCGGTCGCCGCCGGGCGCGCCGCGCCGCACCTCCGCCTCGTCGAGCGCGCCGCCGGGGAAGAAGCGCGCGAGCATCTCGGCGTTCCCGCGGTAGTCGTCGGCGCCGCGGGCGCGGCGAAGGTAGGTCAGGACCTCCGGCTCCGCATGGCCGGCCTGCGGCACGTCGGGCATGCCGCGCAGGTCCTGGTGCCGCCAGCCGGCGGCGCCGGGCACCTTGCGCGCCAGCGAGAAGGTGTGGTCCACCGCGACGCCCACGGCGCCGTGGCAGCCCATGCACGCGCGGTGCTCCTCCGCCGTCTGCAGCCGCAGCCGGCCCCGCTCGTCCTCGATGAACGCCTGGATCTGCCAGCCGAACGCGTTCCGAAGGCCGACCTCGGGCCCGCCGGCGTGGAACGGCGGCTGCCCCTCCGCCTTCTCCTCGGCCTCGCGCTCGTACGCGCGCGCGATCGCCCAGTCGTCCGGCGCCTCGACCTTGCGCGCATAGCGCAACTCCTTCATCCGCGCCGACAGCAGCGTCGGGCGGTCCGGATCGAGGTACCGCACCGAGTGCAGGAGCTCCGCCCCGCGCGGGTAGAGCCACGCGCGAACAGGGACGCCGGCCGCCCCGCCGGCGTACCGCGCGGGGAGGCGAACGACGCGCGTCACCGCCGGCTCGAGCGCGCCGTCGCCGTCGAGGTCGAATCCGGCGAGGAGCTCGCTCACCGGCTCGACCTCCCGCCCGGCGGGCGCCTCCGCGGGCGGCGCCGCGCCCCCCACGGAGAGCGGCGACGGGGACGCGATCGCGGCCTCGAGCAGCGCGAGGTTCAGCTTGTAGACCTCGCGCGACGGCGCGCCGGAGGCGTCCTCGCGGAACGCGGCCGGCAGCCGGAGGAACACGTCGCCGGCGCTGCCGTTCGTGGGCCAGAAGCTCCCCGGGAACGGCTTGTACCGCACCGCCCGGAAGCCGCTCCCGTCGCGCGCGAAGCCCTCGTCGTCGAAGCCGGCCTCGAGGTCGAGATCCGGCACGTAACCCGGGTAATCCGGGCGGCCGGCGAGCGCCTTGCGCAGCGGCGCGTAGTTGTCCTCCCGGATGTACTCGAGGATCTCCTCGTCGCTCGTCCGGGCCGCGGCCGCCGAGAGGTCCTCGAGCAGGTTGGTCCAGGGGTTCTTCCGCGCCGCGTCCGAGAAGCTGTACGCCGCCTGGAGGTCGTGATCGGCGAGCGTGTTCGGGCCGCGCCCGATCGTGTGGCACGTCCAGCAGCCGTTCGCGCCGCCGGCCGTCGACGCGTAACACATCGGCGGGATCGACGCCTCGGGGTTGCCCGCGTGCCCCGCGCGCGCCGCCGCGGTGGCGAGCGGATCGTAACCGCCCCCGCCGCAGCGCGCGGCCGCGGCGAGGACGGCGGACAGCGCCGCGATGGCCAGGAGCAAGGACAGCGGGGGTTCGCGGCGAGCACCCACGGAGATCACTCGGGCAGGAAGGTGACCGCGATCACGCTCGACAGGGCGCCGTCGCCCTTCGGCCAGGTGCTGTAGGCGTTCTCGCCGGGGTGCTGCACGGACATGAAGATCGTGCCCATGTCGGGCGCGAACGACGGGCCGGTCGCCTCCGCGTCGCTCGGCAGCGCCACCACGCGGAACGCCTTGCCGAAGCTCGGCTGGGCCACGCCCGCCTGGCCCTCGCGGTGGGCGGGGTCGAGATCGAGGTAGTAGAACGCGTCCGCGTGCGAGGCGACCCCGAAGTTGCCGTCCGTGCCGAACCACACGCCGCCATCGCGATCGAGGAGCAGGTTGTCCGGGCAGGAGGCGTCGAAGTCGCCCTGCGTCTTCGCGCCGTGCCACACCTCGAAATACCGGAACGAGGTCGACGCGCCCGGGTGCGCGGGGTCGGCCTCCTCCAGGGCGAAGATCGAGCCCACGGCGTCCGCGCGCTTCGGGGACGTTGTCGCGTGCGTGGCCGGATCGTAGAGCTTGCCCCCCTGATCGAGCGCCGTCTGGCCCGTGTGGTTGGTGAACGCCACGTAGATCCGCGGCGTGCCGCTCGGGTCCCGCGGGTTCCACTCGATGTCCTCGGGCCGGTTCAGCTCCATGATCCCGACCTTGTTGCTCGCCGTGAACAGCGCGCGCCACACGTCGTAATCGGTCGCGAAGCCGCCGAGGCCGTTCCAGGTCGCGTCGCGCAGCGCGGCGCCGACGGTCCTTGTCGCGTCGCCGAGCGCGGCCGCGTTCGGCGCGACGGCGGCGCTGTCCACCGAGAGCTCGATCCACTGCCCCGCGCCGGGCGCCGCCTCGGTCGGGGCCGCGCCGGTCGCGAGCAGGGTGTTGCCGGTCGTGTTGTCGAGCCCCGCGAGGTGCGCCGCATAGAGCTTGCCCTCGTCGAGCAGCCCGCGGATCTCCGCCCGCGTCATCCCGGCCGTGTAGTTGCCGGCCGTCACGTACTTGTAGATGCGGCCGCCGCGGCGATCGTCGGTCCCGTAGACCACGATCGGCTGGCCCGGCAGGAGCTTCCAGTCGCCGTCGACGGCGAACGTCGCGGCCTCCCAGCGGGCGCGGCCCATGAAGCCGAATTTCTTGTGGCCCGTTCCCGCCTCGGTCTTGCCGTCGTACTCGTCCGCGGGCTTCCCGGGGTCGATCTCGGTGAGGTACCCGTAGTGATCGCGGGGCTGCCTGCCGTTCGGATCGGAGATGCGCCCGAACTCGGCGCTGGTGCTCGCCTCGAAGGCCGGGCTCACCGGCGCGCCCGGGTCGAAGCCCCGGCCGGCGAGGAACTTCTGATCGCCCGACCAATTCGCCTCGAGATCGCCGTAGTAGTCCTGCACGTTCTCCTCGGCGGTGATCACCGTGCCCCAGGGCGTCTGCCCGCCGGCGCAATCGCCCATGATGCCGGCCACGATCCCCTCGGGGAGCGGCGCGCCCGTCAGGTCGTCCTTACCCGGGCCCGAGAGCTCGTGCCCCGCGATCCGGCTCAGCGTCCTGCTGGTCGCGTCGTAGCGAACGGCGCGCGCGCTCCGGTCCACCGACCACGCGCCGGTCGCCGGGTCCTGCACGATCCGGAGCCAGGAGCCGCCGACCTCCTTCTTTTCCCAGCGGATGTACGTGTCGACGTCCGCCTGCGCCCAGACGTTCGCCTCGACGTCGTTCGCGAGGACGCCGAGCTTCTTCAGGTGCCGCGCCAGCGTGAGGTGCTGCCCGGTCGGCGCCGAGCTGGCCGTCGGGCTCTTTCCGGAGACGTACTCGTGGTTGACCCAGAGCCAGCCCGCGCTGCCGGAGCCGTTCCATTGCGGCGCGTTGCCCGCGGCGGCGGACCACCCCTCGCCGAAGAAGGCGGTGTAATCGTTGTTGGCGCCGAACCGGGGCGCGTCCGGCGCGGTGCTGAAGGTCAGCGGATCGAGCCAGGTCACCACGATGTCCGAGCGCACCCCGGCGAGCGTCCGGATGGTGTCGGTCGCGGCCGCGTGGAGCGGGAACTGCTCGCCCGCGGGCAAGGCGCCGGCGGCGAACATCTCCACGCGCTCCTTCACGTAGCCCGCGATGTTCGCGGCGCTGGTCCACGGGACCGCGTCCTCGCCGTCCTCGCCCTTGGGCCCGGGCGGCCCGTCCTGGCCCGGCGCCCCGTCCTCGCCGTCCTCCCCGTCCTGGCCCGGCGCGCCGTCCTCGCCCGGCGCGCCGTCCCCGCCGTCGTCGCCCTTGGGCCCGGGCGCGCCGTCCTCGCCATCCTGCCCGTCCTCGCCGTCCTTGCCATCCAGCCCCGGCGCGCCGTCCTCGCCGTCCTTGCCATCCAGCCCCGGCGCGCCGTCCTCGCCGGGCGGGCCCTGCTTCCCATCCTCACCACAACCGCCTGCGCTCGCGGCAAGGCCGCTCGCGAGCACCAGAAGCAACGCCGTCCTCAGGGTCCGCCTCGTCATCATCGCATCTTCTCCGCGGGGTAATGGGCGGAGACGATGCCTGCCCACCGTGGCGCCCCGATGCGACGATTGCGACGAGTTCTTGTCAGAGGTCGCGCGGATCGCGGGGCGCGACGGCGCGCGCTCCGCCGCGCGGCGCTCGAAGCGCGCCATCACCGTGGGCGTGGGCACCGTGGGCGTGGACACCGTGGGCGTGAGCACAGCGGGCGTGGGGCACCGCGGGCGTGGGGGCGAGCTCACATCGGAGGCGCCGCGCGCGCCTCGTCGGCGCGGCGCTACTCGTCGTCGTCGTCGGGCACGACGACGTCTTGATCGAAGCGCGCGCGCGCCTCGAGCAGCTCCTTGTCGGAGATCCAGGTGCGCTCGCAGCCCTGGAGCGGCGCGACCTGGTAGACGTCCTTGCGCTGCTCACCGTGCCCGTCGTCAAGGACCCGGACTACCTCGTGATGGAGGCCGCAAGAGGGGCAGAGCGCTCGCATGAGGGGTCACTATAGTGCGGCCGCGCTGGGTGCAAGACCCTCCCCCGGCGCGCCCGTGGACGGGCGGCGGGGGAGGTCAGCGCGGGGGAGAGGGGGCGCGGTGGCCCGGGAGGAGGGACGCCCGGCTCAGGCCGTGGCGTTGGCGCGGACGGCGGCGGTCTTCTCGGCGTCCGACTTGATGCGCATCCCGTAGAAGGAGCGGTACACGAACACCATCGAGAGCACGAAGAAGATGCCCGCGAGCACGAGGCTCGTCGTGCGGTCGATCTCGATCGCCAGCTCGACCGCGAGGAGGCCGAACAGGGTCGTGAACTTGATGATGGGGTTCATCGCGACCGACGAGGTGTCCTTGAAGGGGTCGCCCACGGTGTCGCCGACGACCGTCGCCGCGTGGAGCGGCGTGCCCTTCTCCTTGAGCTCCACCTCGACGAGCTTCTTCGCGTTGTCCCAGGCGCCGCCGGCGTTCGCCATGAAGATCGCCTGATACAGCCCGAAGAGCGCGATGCTGATGAGGTAGCCGATGAAGAAGAACGGCTCGAGGCAGGCGAAGGCGAGCGTCGAGAAGAAGACGCCGAGGAAGATGTTGAACATCCCCCGCTGCGCGTACTGCGTGCAGATCTCGACGACCTTCTTGCTGTCGGTGATCGAGGCCTTCTCCACGCCATCGAGGCGGATGTTCGCCTTGATGAACTCGACCGCGCGGTAAGCGCCCGTCGAGACCGCCTGGGTGGACGCGCCGGTGAACCAGTAGATGACCGCGCCGCCCGTCACGAGGCCGAGCAGGAACGGCGGGTGGAGCAGCGAGAGCTTGTCCACGTTCGTCGTCAGCTTGTTCGTGAGCACGACGATGATCGAGAAGATCAGCGTCGTCGCGCCGACGACCGCCGTCCCGATCAGCACCGGCTTCGCCGTCGCCTTGAACGTGTTGCCCGCGCCGTCGTTCTCCTCGAGGTAGTGCTTGGCCTTCTCGAAGTTCGGGGTGAAGCCGAAATCCTTCTTCAGCTCGCCCTCGACGTTCGGGACGTTCTCGATGAGCGAGAGCTCGTAGACCGACTGCGCGTTGTCGGTCACCGGGCCGTACGAGTCGACCGCGATGGTCACCGGGCCCATGCCGAGGAAGCCGAACGCCACGAGGCCGAAGGCGAAGACGCTCTCGGCGATCATGAGCCGATCGAGGCCCTGGGCCGAGAAGAAGTACGAGATGCCCATCAGCACGACCAGGACGAGACCCATCCAGTACGCGCTGAAGTTGCCGGCGGTCAGGCCCGACAGCACGTTCAGCGAGGCGCCGCCCTCGCGCGACGCCTCCACGACCTCGCGGACGTGGCGCGACTCGGTCGAGGTGAAGACCTTGATCATCTCCGGGATGATGGCGCCCGCCAGGGTGCCGCAGGTGATGATCGACGACAGCTTCCACCAGAGCGTCGTGTCGCCCCCGAGGTTCGGGATCATGAACGCCGAGACGGCGTAGGTGAGCCCGACCGACACGATCGAGGTCAGCCAGACGAGGCGCGTCAGCGGGGCCTCGAAGTTCATCTTGTCGGCCTCGGCGTAGGACGCCTTCGCGATCGCCTCGTTGAGGAGGTACGAGCCGATGCTCGCGAGGACCATCACGATGCGCATCACGAAGATCCAGACGAGCAGCTGGACCTGGACGGCCGCGTCGGGGACGGCGAGGAGGATGAACGAGATGAGCGCGACGCCGGTCACGCCGTAGGTCTCGAAGCCGTCGGCGCTCGGGCCGACCGAGTCGCCGGCGTTGTCGCCGGTGCAGTCGGCGATGACGCCCGGGTTGCGCGCGTCGTCTTCCTTGATGTTGAAGACGATCTTCATGAGGTCGGAGCCGATGTCGGCGATCTTCGTGAAGATGCCGCCCGCGATGCGGAGCGCGGAGGCGCCGAGCGACTCGCCGATGGCGAAGCCGATGAAGCACGGGCCGGCGTAGTCGGCGGGGATGAAGAGCAGGATCACCAGCATGAGCATGAGCTCGGTGCTGATGAGGACCGCGCCGATGCTCATCCCGGCCTTGAGCGGGATCGCGTACGTCGGGAACGGCTTGCCCTTCAGGCTCGCGAACGCGGCGCGCGAGTTCGCGAACGTGTTGATGCGCATGCCGAACCACGCGACGCCGCAGCTGCCGGCGATGCCGACGAGGCTGCTCAGCAGGATGACCAGGACCTTCGTGGCCTCCATGTGACGCAGCACGCCGAAGTAGAGGACCATGACCGCGCCGATCAGGACCTCGAGGATCATGATGAACTTGAACTGCGTGACCAGGTACGTCTTGCAGGTCTCGTAGATGAGCTCCGAGATCTCCCGCATCGCGCGGTGCACGGGGAGCTTGTTCAGCTGCGAGAAGATGGCGAGCCCGAACACGAACCCGAGGGCGCAGACGCCGATGCCCCCGAGGAGGAGCGTGCGGCCGTCGATGCCGCCGAAAGACTGGGTGCCTAGGTCGGGGAGGACCAGATCAGATTCGCTCGCGCTGGCGAGCCCGCCGCTGAGCAGCAAGGCGAGCGCAGCCAGGCCGGCCAGCAGCGGTGCGAGCCAGGCCTTTTGGGACCGGATGACGTTCATGGACGGTGTGCCTCCATCGCAAAATCCGAGGCAGAGGACGGCGCCATCGCCGCCCGCTGCTTCGTGGTTCCGAGGGGTTGGCCGCCTGCGTAAAGGGGAAGGGGACCGGCGAGCTGCCGGAGGGGTCTTGCTCTAACGCCGACGCTTCAGCACAGCCTCGTCCCTCAGCGGCCGGTGGTGGCGGGGCGCCAAGAGTTTCCTCCCAAGCCCCCCGCCTCGACCGGGAACGCCGAGGCGCGCGCTAGCTACCATGTGTGGCAGACGCCGTCGAGAGGGTGCGATGCGCGCGCATGACGAGAGCGCTTGTCAGCGCCGCGATGTCAGGAGATCACGTAGGGAGATTGCGTAGGAGGATGGCGCGGAGCGCGGGGAGATCGCGTAGGAGGATGGAGCGGAGCGCGCATTGGCGCGCTCCTTCACCGATTGTCGCGTTCAGCCCTGTTCAGTTGCGCTCGGTCGCGTTGTTCAGCCTCCGGTCCGAGCCGGAGAGCCGCTGATCCGAGCCGGAGTCGGCGTTGGGGCTGGCGTGCGAGGTGAGGAGCTCCGCCACGAGGTCCCGGCATTCCGGCTTGTTGCGGAGGTGGCTGAGGAGCAGGTTCGAGGCCTCGCTGAACGACTTCTCGTAGGCGAGCCCCTCGCGCGTGCGCGCCGCGACGCGCTCGCGCCCCTGCGCGAGGTCCTCCTCGAGCGCCTCGGCGTAGCGGGCGAGCTGGGCGCGGAGCTCGTCGATCTGGCGGCGCAGGTCGCGCGCGTTCGCCTCGCGCGCGTTCTTCTTGTGCTCGTAGCGCCCGAGCTGCTCGCGCTTCGCCTGCGCGGTCGCGCCGGCGGCGCCCGCGCGCTCGTAGACGAGCGGATCGTGGTTGCCCTGGCGGGCCGCCGCGTCGGCGAGCTGGCGGGCGGACAGCGCGAGCTTCTCGGCGGCGGCGAGCTCGACGCGGACCTTCTCGACGTCCTCGCCGTCGGCCATCGCCTCGCGCATCACGCGCGACTCCTCGTGCGCGAGCTCCTCGACCTTGCGGCCGATCTCGGCGCGCAGCGCGCGGCCGCGGCGCTCGAGCGCCTCGAGCTTGCGGGTGAGGCTCGCCACCTCGCCCTCGAGCTTGTTGGCGCGCGCGGCGAGGTCCCAGGCCTGCGCGAGGCCGTTCTGGACCTCCTGCGGCACCTGCCCGGACGGGTAGGCGCGGGAGACCATGCGCGAGAACAGGGCCGCCCGGCTCGCCCACTCGATGACGCCGGCGCTCTGCGGCGGCGGCGGGGGCGGGGGCACCGGGACGCCGTCGCCGCCTTCGACCTCCCACGCGTGGGCCGGGAGCCCGCGCTGGAGCGCCTTCAGCTCCTCCTGGAGGTGGTGGGCGTCGCGGTAGCGCTTGCGGATGTCCTTCTCGAGCAGGCGCAGGACGATCGCCTCGCCCTGCGCGTGCGCGTCGGGGCGGATCGAGCGGGGGCGCGGCGGCGCGTGGGTCCGCTGCATCTCCAGCAGCGTGTCGCGATCGTTCGCGCGGAAGGGGAGCTGCCCGGTGAGCATCTCGAAGAAGAGCACGCCGAGCGCGTAGAGGTCCGACTGCGCCGTCGCCTCCTCGCCGCGGGCCTGCTCGGGCGACATGTACTCGGGCGTCCCGAACACCGCGCCCTTCGGGGCGAGGCGCGGGTCGCGCGCGATGGCGGCGAGGCCGAAGTCGAGGATCTTGACGAAGTCCTTCCGGCCGCCGCGGTGGGTGAGCAGGATGTTGTCGCTCTTCAGATCGCGGTGCACGACGCCGAGGTCGTGGGCGCGCGCGAGCGCGGCGCACATCTGCTCGAGGATGTCCACCGACCGCGCGATCGGCATCGGGCCGCGCGCGAGCTCCGCCGAGAGCGGCGTGCCGACGAGGTACTCCATGACGAGGTAGAGCTCGCCCTCCTCGGTCTCGCCGATGTCGTGGATATCGATGATATGGGCGTGATCAACGCGGTTTGCGGCGCGCGCCTCGCGCAGCATCCACGCGCGGAGATGGGTCTCTCCGCGGAGATCGGGCCGGATGAGCTTCAGGGCGACGACCCGGTCGATCAGCACGTGACGGGCGCGGTAAACGACGCCCATGCCGCCTTCGCCAAGCCGTGCCTCGAGCCGGTACCGGCCGGCCACGACCTTACCGATCAACGGATCGGTGCTCGAAGCCTTGGGACCTGCCGGTCGCTGAATCGCGCGCTCCATGGTGCCTTCGTTTCTCCTCAGCGCTCCCCGGAGAGCCGTTCGCGTCTCTCAGGGGCCTTATTGCGCTGTGCGGTGAGTCGGATCGCTCGCTGAACGTATCCGGTTTGAAACAGCCGGTCTACGGGGCCGCGGTCGGGTGCGGAGGAATCTGGAGCGCGCTCCGCGTGGAGGTGGGGTGGGAGACCGGCGCCGATTGCGCGCTGGTTCAAGCCTCCGCTGTCCGCGGAGCGGGGCGCGCCTCCACGGTCCGCGGGGCCGAGCCGCCGCCCGAGGACGGCCGTGCAGGCGGGGGCGCATCGCCTTGCGGGCGGGCGCTCCCCGGGCGAGGATCGAGGGGCAGGCGACAGACGAAGCGCGCCCCGGCGGGCGCGCCGCAGCGCAGATCTCCAGCGCGGCCGTCCGCGGGGGCGAGGGCGAGCGTGCCGCCGTGCCGCCGGACGATGTCCGTCGAGATGGAGAGCCCGAGGCCGGTCCCGTGCCCTCGCGGCTTCGTGGTGAAGAACGGATCGAAGATGCGCTGCGCGAGGTCGGGCGGCACGCCGGGCCCGCTGTCGGAGATCGCGACGGCCGCCATGTCCTCGTCGATCCAGGTCTCGACGCAGATCACCGGCGCGCCGGGCGGGCCCTCCGCCGCGCCGCCGGCGCCCTCCGCCGCCTCCGCCCCGACCGGCGCCGGCGGCGCGGCGCTCGCCTCCTCCAGCGCCTGGATGGCGTTGACGAGGAGGTTCATGAAGACCTGGTTGATCTCTCCGCTCCGGCAGGTGACGGGCGGCAGGTCGCCGTAGCGCCGGACCACCTCGATGCGCGCCTGGCGGAGCCGCGGGCCGAGCAGGAGCAGCGTCTCCTCGAGCCCGGCGTGCAGATCGACGGGCAGCGGCTCGCCGGAGACGCGCGAGAAGCTCTTCAGGTTGGCGACGATGCGGACGCTGCGCTCGACCGCGCGGTGGACGAGGGTGGAGATGCCGACGAGGTCCTCGAGCGCCGCCTCGGTCTGGAGCTGCTCGCGCAGCGCCTCGAGGGCGCGGCGGCGGTCGTCCGGGAGCTCGCGCTCGGCGGCGCGGTAGGCGTCGAGGACGGCGCGGAGCTCCGCGGCGAGCTCCTCGATCGGCTGGGCGGCGCCGGCGATGGCGTTCAGGGGGTTATAGATCTCGTGCGCGACGCCGGCGACGAGCTCGCCGATGGAGGCGAGCCGCTCGCCCTGGATGAGCGCGGCCTGCGTCCGCTTCAGCTCGGAGAGGGCGCGCGTGAGCTCCGCGGTGCGCGCGGCGACGTTCTCCTCGAGGCCGGCGCGCTCGCCCTCGAGCTCGTCGATCGTCCGGGACAGCGCCTGCCGCATGCGCTCGACGCTCTCGCCGAGGCCCACGACCTCCTTCGGCCCGGACAGCCGCGGCACGGCGGCGCCGAGCTCGCCGCGCGCGACCTCGTCGGCGGCGCGGGCGAGCTGCGCCATCGGCCGCGAGAGCTCGCGCGCCGCCCGCGCGACGACGCCGAGGGCGGCGAGCACGAGGAGGGAGAACGAGGCGAAGAGCGCGGTGATGGCGTTGAAGTCCTCGTTGAACGACGAGCCGGTCGCGAGCGCGCGGTAGAGGCCGATGGAGGAGAAGAGCGAGAGGAGCCCGGTGAACAGGAGCGGCAGCCCGAAGTCGCGGAGCATGCGCCGCCGGAGGGGCGTCGGGGGCGCGCCGCCGCGCTCGGGCGCGCCGGTCCACGCGCGCAGGAGGTCGACGGCCCGCGCGACGGAGTCCCTGTGCCACGCGCGCTGGTAGAACGAGACGCCGAAGGCGAAGAGCGCGCCGAAGCCGAGCTGCATGAGCGCGTCGGCGGCGCTGAAGGGGGCGCCGGGGCGGAAGGTGGCGCCGGGGCGGACGTAGGCGATGCCGATCGCGGTGCACCCGAGCCAGAGCGCGAAGTTCAGGGAGGCGAGGACGTCGGGGAGCCGCTCGGCGCGGGCGAGGCCGCGGGCGAGCAGGGCGCGGTCGCCGGACGGGCCGGCCCGGAGGGCGGCGACGATCGCGTGCGTGGCGGGGCGCACGGCGAAGGTGAAGCCGAGGGTGCCGGAGAGCGCGAGGAGGGGGACGACCTCGAACCACGCCTGGAACACGACCTGGCTCTGGGTGCGGAGGAACGCGACGCAGAAGAGCAGCATGACGTGGCCGCCGACGATGCCGGCGGCCGTGGCCGACTCGGCGAGGCGCGGCCGGAGCGCCGCGGCGAGGGCGCGCGCCGAGGCGGCCTCGGAGGCGCCGCCGTCGGCCGCGTCGGCGCGGAGCAGGCTGCGGTGGATGGCGAGGCGCATGCCGCCGGCCATGACGCCGAAGGCGAGGGCCGTGACCAGGAGGCCGAGCCACGACGGCGGCGTCGCGTGGCCGATCCCGAGCGGGCCGGGCCACGAGGGGGGCCCCGCGGGGGGGCCGCGGAGGGCGAGCGGCGAGACGGCGAGCGGCCACGAGAGGGTGCGGATCGCCGCGGCGATGGCGAAGCCGCGGTCGCCGCGGCGGACGAGCACGCCCGAGAGCGCGGCCGAGAGGGCCATCGAGGCGAGCAGGAGGATCGCCGGCCAGGGCGTGGTGAGGGCCGCGGGGACGACGGCGGAGAGGAACAGGAGGGCCGAGAACAGCTCCCAGCCGGTCGCGACGAGCTCGGCGCGGGCGCGCGGGGTGAGCGGCGCGCGGAGCTTGGGGGGCGGCGGGGTGCTCACGGGGCCGGCGGCATGGAAGCCCAGGGCGCGCGGCTTCGCAACGGCGGCCGGCGGCGCGGGCGCGGCGCCGGCGGAGGATCGTGCGCTGGCGCTTGACGGAACACGGATGACGGAAGGCGAGGAACGACGGCCGACGCTCTTGGCCCCCGGGCTACTCCCAGTACAGCGTCGCCCGCCCGATCGCCGTGAACGGCCACCCCGGCGAGTAGTGGATCCCCGTGACCGCGGCCGGCTCGTACGGCAGCCGCGAGTCGCTCGCGAACTGGACCTCGCGCCACGTCGCGTCGAACAGGTTCTGGATGTCCACGGCCGCCTCGACGTTCCTCCACCGGAGCCCCGCGTTCGCGTCGACCACCGTGAACCCCTCGGCGGTGAGCGACTCGTCCTCGGTCGCGGGCCGCGCGCCGATCGCCTTCACCCGGAGCGCCGCGAACGGCGTGAAGGCGCCGAACGCCCTGCGCACGCCGATGCCCGCGGTCAGCGTCCGGGTCGGCGCGAGCGCGACCGCGCTCCCGTTGCCGGCGTTCGCGCGGAAGCGCGCGCGGGTGAAGGTCGCGTCCACGTCGGCGAAGAGCCAGCTCCCGAGCCGGTAGCGCGCGCCGATCTCGATTCCATAACGCCGCGTCTCCCCCGACGCCTCGGTCACGCCGGCGTCGCCGCTCCAGACCAGCTCGGAGTCGAGGTCGAGCAGGAACCCGGCCGCGCTGAGCGAGAGGCCGCGCACGGGCGCGACCCTCGCGCCGACCTCGTAGCCCTTCGCCGGGGTGATCAGCGTCGCCGCCCCCTGGCCCAGCACCGCGCCCCGGGCGTCGTTCGAGTGGAAGCCGCGCCCGTAGTGGGCGAAGAGATCGAGCCCGCCAACCGGCGAGACGATCGCCGAGAGCTTCGGGAGCAGCTGCATCTGCCCCCGCGCGCCGCTCGACCGGTTCCCCGTCCCCTCGAGGTCCTCGCGCAGGTCGTCCACGTTGACGTCGATCCACTGCCCGCGCACGCCGAGCACGAGGCGGAGCCAGCGCCGGAGCCGGGCGTCCTGCTCGACGTACACGCCGATCTGGCCCTCGTCGACGTGGGTCCGATCCCGCTCCTCGAGCCGCTCGCGCGCCTCGTCGTGGTGGAGCGACTTGTCGATCGCGTCGGCGCGGATCTGCGCGCCGAGCGAGGTCGTGAACCTCGCCCCGCGGTGCTCGATCTGCTTGCGGAACCGGAAGTCGGCGCCCAGCACCGTGCGGTCGTCGTTCTGCTCGATCTGATCGCCGTGGGCCGGATCCTCGGCGAAGAACGTGAAATTCGAGTACAGCGTGAAGCGATAGCGGAGGAAGTAAGCCATCGCGCTCAGGTCGGCGTCCCGCCACGCGGTCGAGGTGGAGACCGACGCCATGTGCCGCGCGGTCGACCCGCCCTCGGTCGGATCGACGGCGCCGAAGTGATCGATGCACGGCTGCCCGAAGGCGGAGGGCGGCGGGTTCAGACCGCCCTGCTCCCCCTCCCCGCACACGGCGCGCGCCGGGATCTGGCCGGAGCCGTGCCAGGTCGAGCCGTAGGACATCCACGTCGCCTGGACCTTGCCGGTGCTGCCGAGGTCGCGCGTCGCCCTCAGGTAGACGTTGAAGCGCTTGAGCCGCTCCGGGCTCTGGAACGGCCCGTCGTTCCGGTAGACCTCCGCCGCGGCCACCGCGCGCCATTCGTCGCCGAGCTCCGGCGAGGCGATCACGAGGCCGCGCAGGATGCCGTACTGCCCCACGCTGAGCTGCGCGGTGCTCTCGTCGAGCTTCTCGGCGAAGCGGAGGTTGACGGCGCCCGCCGTGCCGAAATCGCCGATGCTCGCGTAATAGGGCCCCTTGTAGCCGTCGAGCCCGATCACGAGCTCCGGGATCATGAAGTAGAGGTCGGTGAAGCCGTGCCCGTGGCCGTGGCTGACCAGGTTGACGGGCACCCCGTCGACGAAGAACGCGACGTCGGTCCCGTGGTCGGCGTCGAAGCCGCGCAGGAAGTACTGGTTCGCCTTGCCGCCGCCGGCGTGCTGCACGGCGAAGAGCCCGGGGACCGACTCGAGGATGTCGCCCGGCCGGAGCCGCGGCCTGAGCTCGAGCTCGCGGTGCCCGACCGAGACGCGCGAGGCGGCCTCGCTGCCCGGCTTCTCCGCGTGCACCGTGACCTCGATGGGCTCTTCCTGGGCGCGCGCTGGCGGCGCGGCGAACAGCGAGATCGCCAGCGCGGCGATCCGATGGAGTCGATGACGGTGTCCGTGGCCCTTCGTGACGTTCTCGCGCAGCATTCATGTCCTCCTTCGCGCAATCGCGCGGAGCGGCGCCGGGCCGCTCGCATCGAGCTCCGGGAGGAGGAAAAGGTCGCCCACGGCGCGATGCCCTGGACCGACCTCTCGCCCCCGCGGGCGACCGGAAGGCAACGCAGGGGGCGGCTCGGGATCCGGGACGTGCGCAGGGCTGCACCGGCTCGGACCTCACCGCCTCCCTCGAGGCTCCCAGGTCGAACCGGCGTCGGATGTGTCCCCGTCGCCGGGCGCGGGCAGGTCTTCGGGCTCGCGAGCGCTCCGGCCGGGCCGGCTTCCTACTGTCCACCGCTTCCCAGCCCTCATCGGGCCAGTGCGTGGGGTGGAGGTCGTTCTCGCTTACCGCTGCGGGGCAGCCCCGGAATCTCACCGGGTTCCCTATTCAGCCTGAGCGAGCGCCCAGGCACCAGCGCGGCGCGCACCCTAGGAGGATGCACCTCCGGCTGTCAATCGCTCCCGCTCACCTCGCCCGCTCCACGCGCGTCCCTCGCCATGCGCCCGCCTCGCGCGGGCTTCCTGCCCGCGCGGCTCGCGCCCGCCTCGCGCGCGCCACCTGAACGTGAGCGCTCGCCGCGCGACGTCCGCGCGCCGGCCGAACGTTCGGGCTCTGGCGAGGATGGGCTCGCTCCTCCGTGGGTCGCGTGCTACACGGCCGCCGCCGTATATGCCGCGTAACGACCTCCGCAACATCGCCATCGTCGCCCACGTCGACCACGGGAAGACCACGCTCGTCGACCACATGCTCCGCCAGGCGGGCGCCTTCCGAGAAAACGAGGTCGTGGCCGAGCGCGTCATGGACTCGAACGATCTCGAGCGGGAGCGCGGCATCACCATCCTCGCGAAGAACACGAGCATCCGGTACCGCGGGGTCAAGATCAACATCGTCGACACGCCCGGCCACTCCGACTTCGGCGGCGAGGTCGAGCGCACCCTGATGATGGCCGACGGGGCGCTGCTCCTCGTCGACGCCGCCGAGGGCCCGCTGCCGCAGACGCGGTTCGTGCTCTCGAAGTGCCTCCAGCGCGGCTTCCCGGTCATCGTGGTCATCAACAAGATCGACCGGAGCGACGCGCGCGCCCACGAGGTGCTCTCCGAGGTGTTCGACCTCTTCTGCGATCTCGAGGCGAGCGACGGGCAGATGGACTTCGCGACGCTCTACGCGATCGGGAAGCTCGGCCAGGCGAAGCGCGAGCTCGAGCACGAGGCCAAGGACCTGGAGCCGCTCTTCGAGACCATCCTCGAGCGGGTGCCCGGCCCCTCCGGCGACCCCGACGGGCCGCTCCAGGTCATCGTCTGCAACACGACCCACGACGACTACGTGGGCCGGCTCGCGGTCGGCCGCGTGGTCCGGGGCACCGCCCGGTCCGGCGCCGACGTCGCGCTCCTCGGCGAGGGCGGGCAGTCGCGCGGCTACGTGAAGATGCTCTACGCCTACGAGGGGCTGAAGCGGGTCGCGGTCGAGAGCGCCGCCGCGGGCGAGGTGGTCGCCATCGCGGGGCTCGACTCGGTCACCATCGGCGACACGATCGCGGACCCGGCGACCCCCGAGTCGCTGCCGCGGATCGTGGTCGAGGAGCCGACCATCAAGATGAAGATCGGCGTCAACACGTCGACCTTCGCCGGCAAGAGCAAGCAGTCGAAGTTCCTGACGAGCCGTCACCTGAAGGAGCGGCTCGAGCGCGAGGCGATGAAGAACCTCGCGATCCGGGTGGAGCCGACCGAGGTGCCCGACACGTTCGTGGTGCTCGGCCGCGGCGAGCTCCAGCTCGCGATCCTCGTGGAGACGATGCGGCGCGAGGGCTACGAGATGCAGCTCTCGAACCCCGAGGTCGTGACGCGCGAGATCAACAGCGAGGTGATGGAGCCGGTCGAGCTCGTGGTCGTGGACGTGCCCGACACCTACGTCGGCGTGGTGACCGAGCGCCTCAGCACCCGGCGCGGCCGGATGGTGAAGATGACGAACCCCGGCTTCGGGCGCGCCCGCCTCGAGTTCCGGGTGCCATCGCGCGGGCTCATCGGCTTCCGGGGCGAGTTCCTGACGGCGACGCGCGGGACGGGCCTGCTCAACACGATGTTCGACGGCTGGGCGCCCTGGGGCGGCCCGATGATGCGCCGCCCGACCGGCGCTATCGTCGCCGATCGCGCCGGCGTGGCGACCCCGTACGCGCTGCACCACCTCCAGCCGCGCGGGACGTTCTTCATCGTCCCCGGCGTCGAGGTCTACGAGGGGATGATCGTCGGCGAGCACAACCGGCCGAACGACACCGACGTCAACGTGATCAAGGAGAAGAAGCTGTCGAACGTGCGCAACCACGGCAAGGACGAGAACGTCCTCCTGGCCAGCCCGCGGCTGCTCACGATCGAGACGGCGATGGAGTGGATCGACGGCGACGAGCTCGTCGAGGTCACGCCCGACGCGGTGCGCGTCCGCAAGAAGGTGCTCGCGTGCAACCGCCGAGAGCGCCGCGAGGACGCGATCGAGCAGGCGCAGGCCGTGGAGTGAGCGGCGGGGGCGCCCGGCGAGCGCCCCCTCCCCTGCCCGCGCCGGTGTGGACCGGTGTAGACTCCCCGGCATGAGAACGACGCTGCTTCCAGCGCTCCTCGCTTCGCTCGTCGCCCTCGCGGGGGCGAGCGCCTGCGGCGGGAGCGTCGTGGTCGACGGCTCCCCGGGGGGCGACGACGGCTCCGGGGGCGCCGGCGCCAGCGCGACGTCGAGCGGGCGCACGAGCGTCGGCGCGGGCCCGCAGTCGGCGAGCTCCAGCGCGGCGGGCTCGGGCGGCGGAGCGCGGGCCTCGTGCGATTTCTTCTGCGCCCTGTTCGACGGCACCGCCTGCCCGGACCCCGGCTGTCGCGCCGCCTGCGCCGAGCTGCTCTCGGTGCCGCGCCCTTGCAACGACCTGACCGCGCCGTTCTTCGACTGCATGGGCGGGATCGTCCAGATCCCGTCGGTCACGCGCTGCGAGCAGATCTCGGCGTGGCTCGATCCGCTGTTCGCGTGCATGGCCTCCAGCGACCCGGCGTGCGACGCCGACTTCGTCCAGGTGGACTGCGCGCCGTTTTACGAAGATCAACGGGCCTGCCAGCTCAGCCAGGGCCGGTAACGGCGGGCGACGTCACCGGCCCTGGCGCGGCCGCGCGCCCGGCCGGAGGGCGCCTCGCAGCGGCCCGAGGGCGTCGGTGACGAACGCGACGAGCGCCTTCACGCGCGGCACCGCGCGCGTGTCGCGGTGCACCCCGAGCCACAGCGTGCGCTCGGGCGGCGGCGACGGCGGCGAGAGCAGGCGCAGGCCCGGCATCGCGTCGCCCAGGTAGCGCGGCAGGCACACGAGCCCGACCCCGGCGGCCCCCATCGTCGCCTGGGCCTCGCGGCCGTTCGTGCGGGCGGCGACGCGGGCCTTCGCGGCGACGGCGCGCAGCCACGCGAGGTCGGCGACCGCCGGCGGCTCGTCGCTCATCGTGACGAGGGCGTGGCCCGCGCACTGCCGGTCGAAGTCCGGCAGGCCGCGCTCGGCGAGGTAGGCCTCCGACGCGTAGAGGCCGAACCCGATGCGCGCGACCTCGCGCTGGAAGACCTCACGGTGCTCGAACGCGGCGGGGCGAAAGGCGATGTCCGCCTCCCGCCGCGGGAGGCTCAGCCAGCGCGCATCCGCGACGAGCTCGACGGAGATGCCGGGGTGACGCGCGAGGAACGGGGCGAGCAGCGGCCCGAGGACGCGGGCGGCGAGCCACTCGGACGCGGTGACGCGGAGGTGGCCGGTCAGGCCGGCGTCGCGTCCGGCGGCGGCGCGCTCGGCGGCGAGCGCGCCCTGCTCCATGCGCTCGGCGTGGCCGAGCACGCTCTCGCCCGCGGCCGAGAGCGCGAACCCCGACGGCGAGCGCCGGAAGAGCTTCGCCCCGAGGCGCCGCTCGAACGCGTCGACGCGCCGCCCCACGGTCGGCTGGGTGACCTTCAGCGCGCGCGCGGCGGCCGAGAGGTTGCCGTGCCGGGCGACGGCGAGGAAATAGCGCAGATCGTCCCAGTCGAGCATGGTCTTCGCGCGGGGCGCTGCTGCGCGAGAGCGCCCCGCGCCATGCACAGATGCATGGCGAGTATACGGCGATGGCGGATGTGCGGGCAACGGCGGAGGGTGCATGCTCTCTCCACGCATTCGCGCGCTCGTCTCTGGCGCAGCGCTCGCGCTCTCTCTGCGTGAGCTCTTTTGCGTGTTGCGTGACGCCGCGCGCATCTCGCGCGTCCGCGCGCCTCGCACGTCCGCGCGGTCTCACCCATTTCATGTCGGATGACCCGATCGAGGCCACCATGCATTCGAGTCGTCGTACGTTTCTCCACCGCGTGGCCGGGACGGCCGCGACAGGCCTCCTGGGCTCGGCCCCGCTGGCCGTGACCGCCTCGTGCGCCGCGGAGCGCGGGCCGGCGGCGGGCCGGAAGATCAAGGCCCTCGCCTTCGACGCCTTTCCGATCTTCGATCCGCGGCCGATCGCCGCGCTGGCGGAGGAGCTCTGTCCAGGCAAGGGCGCCTTGCTGAGCGAGGCCTGGCGCACCCGTCAATTCGAGTACACGTGGCTCCGGGTCGCGGCCCGCGAGTACGCCGATTTCTGGCAGGTGACGGCGGACGCGCTGGCGTTCGCCGAGCGGGCGCTGCGGCTCGATCTCGGCGAGGCGAGGCGGGCGCGGCTCCTCGGGGCGTACCTCGAGCTCGAGGCGTGGCCGGACGCGCTCCCCGCGCTCGCATCGCTGAGGCGCGCGGGCCTCCGGCTCTCGTTCCTGTCCAACTTCACGCCGAGGATGCTCGGCGCCGCGATCGAGCGCTCCGGCCTGGGAGGCCTGTTCGATCGCGTGCTCAGCACCGACCTGGCGAGGACCTACAAGCCGGATCCGCGCGCGTACCGGATGGCGCTCGACGCGCTCGGCCTCGAGCGCGAGGAGATCCTGTTCGTCCCGTTCGCCGGCTGGGACGCCGCGGGCGCCCGCTGGTTCGGCTATCCAACGTTCTGGGTCAACCGCCTGAGCCTGCCGGCCGAGGAGCTGGGCGTGAGCGCCGACGCCGCGGGAGCGAGCCTGAACGATCTGGTCGAGTTCGTCACGGCGGGGGCGTGACCGCCGCCGAGCGCCATCGCGGAGGGGCGTGGCCCGCAGCGCGGCTCAGGCGATCTCCAGCCGCCGCGAGGCGCGGATGCCGACCTGGCGCATCTCCTCGATGATCGGCGCCATCCTCTGAAGCGACCTCGCCGTCCGCTCTGGCCCGGCGAGCTCGGGGCTGCCCGTGCCATAGGGCGGCTCCGGTGCGTATTCCATCTCCAGCTCGCACTCCCTGGCGACCTCGTCGCCGCACAGGCGCCCGATCAGGCGCAGCGCCAGATCGAATCCGCCGGACACCGGCCCTGAGGTGAGCCGATTCCGGTCTTCCACCACGTTCCCCTTGGTGGGGATCGCGCCGTAGTAGGCGAGCTGGTCGTGCAGGTGAAAGTTCGTGGTGGCCCGGTAGCCCTTGAGCAGGCCCGCGGCGCCCAGCATCAGGGCGCCCGCGCAGACGCCGGACAACCACGCCGCGCGGCCGCCGTATTCTGCGAGGAACGCGAGCGATTCTTTGTCCTCCATGACGTGGGGCGGAAGCGCCGGAACATGGAGGACGTCGAGCGCCTTCGGGCATTCGCCGAAGGTGGTCGTGGCCCGCGTCGTGAAACGCGGGACGCCCGCGATCTCGTCCCTGTTCTTCCAGACGAGGTGGAGGTCCACGTTGGGCAGGACGCCGAACACCGTCTGAAGACCGATGTTGTCGGGCAGGAAGAAGCCGGGGCAGACGAAGAGCGCCACCTGGAGCTTGCGCTCCACGGGGAGGCTCAGGGGCAAGGTGAACGAGACATCGTCATGAACGCTCATCGAGGAATCCTTTCTGTTCTGGTCTCGCGCGAGGGCGCGAGGAGGGCGCGCGCTGGGCGAGCGGTGCGCGTGAGCATGCGCCCCGCGCGGGATGGCAGAGGGACAGAGCGCCTGCATTTTCTGCCACGCGCCGCGCCGCGAGCCGGGCCCGCGGCGCGGCGCCCTCGGCTCCGGCCTCGGCGGAGGCCTGGCAGGAAATGCGGGCGCTTTGTCGTTGCGGTCGGGTGCGCAGCGGGTACCGTCGCCGCGTGAAGCGGCCCCGCCCCTCGAAGCGCGCTCCGCGGGGCTCGCCGAGCCCGAGCCCGCATGCGCCGACGCGCAGGATCGTGGTCGTGGCCTACGACGGCGCGGGCGCCATCGACGTGATGGGACCCGTCGATGTCTTCGCCTTGGCCTCGGCGTGCGCCGCCTCGAGGTGCCCTGGCGCGCCCCCGGCGTACGCCGTCGAGATCGCCGGGGTGTCGGGCGGCGTGATCCGGACGCTCTCCGGGGCGCAGATCGTCGCCCACAGGGCGCTCGAGGACGTGGCCCGCGGCGCCGATACGGTGCTGGTCGCGGGGGGCGATCCCCGCGAGGCGATGCGAGACGCCGGGCTGCTCGGCTGGCTGCGCGCGGCGACGCCCGAGGTGCGGCGTATGGGCGCCGTCTGCACGGGCGCCTTCATCCTCGCCGCCGCGGGGCTGCTCGCGGGGCACCGCGCCGCCACGCACTGGCGCGAGGCGGCCGCGCTCGCGCGCCAGTTTCCCGCCGTCGAGGTCGATCCCGACGCGATCTTCGTGCGGTCCGGGAAGATCTACACCTCTGCGGGCACGACAGCGAGCATCGATCTCGCGCTCTCGCTGGTGGAGGAGGATCTCGGGTACGACGTGGCGCTCGAGGTGGCGCGCGGCATGGTGGTGTTCCTCAAGCGCCCTGGCGGACAGTCGCAGTTCAGCTGCCCGCTCCGCGCGCAGGAGGCCGCCGCGGGGCCGCTCGGGCGCGTGATCGCGTGGGCCCTGCGGCACCTCGACGCCGACCTGCGCGTCGAGGTGCTGGCCGAGAGGGCCGGGATGAGCCCCCGCAATTTCGCGCGGACCTTCACGAGGACGCTGCAGACGACGCCCGCGAAGTTCGTCGAGGCGGCGCGGCTGGAGCAGGCGCGCTCCTGCCTGGAGGGGGGGCGAGCGTCGATCAAGCAGCTCGCGCGCGACTGCGGCTTCGGCACGGACGAGCGGATGCGGCGCGCATTCCAGCGCACGCTCCAGGTCACGCCGGAGGAGTACCGGCGGCGCTTCGGGCGATCGTGAGCCGACGCCGCGGGGAGCGGCGGACTCGAGCGCAGGAGGCGTGGCCGGGCTCCGACCTGCGCAGCAGCCTCGACGGAGGCTGTCATGCACTCCCGTGGAGGTACGCCGGCCGCGGCGGTGGCGAGGAGGATCGATTTCTCCGATACCGATGGATCGACATAGTTCTTAACAATTCATTGAAGAATTGGAGTGGCCGGGGGACAGCGGATCTGTAAGCTGCCCGGAGCGCCTCCTCCTTCTGGGCCTTGCCCGGCGAGGCGCGAGCGAAAGGAACTCACGATGATGAGGATGGTTCGACGGGCTCTGGCCTCCGTGATTTTGCTTTCCGGCGTGGGTCTCTGGGTGTGCGCCGCCGGCGCGCCTGCGGCGGCGGCCACGGAGGCCCCCGCGGCAGAAGAGGCGCAGCCCGCGGCATGTTGGGAGTGCGTCAAGGACAGCGATTGCGACGCCAGGTGCGACGGCCCGGGCACCGGGGTTTGCCGGTGGTCCGGCTGTACGCGCTGCCTCTGTACCCAGTAGCCGATCCCCGCGACTGGCCGCGCGCGGTCAGACGTCTGGCCGTCGGTGGTCTCTCTTGCCCGAAGGAATACCTCGCCGGGCCGCGCCTCGCCCCGGAGGCGCGCCCGATGCCGTTCGAGGTGTTCGCGCGCTCGTTCCTCAATCCGGACGGACGCCGCCGCGCGGACCCTACCGGGCGCGCTCGTGCTCGCGCGCGAGCGCCCGGAAGCCCTCGTCCACGAGCTCGAGGAGATCCTCCGTCGCGCCGCGCGCGAGCCACGCGTCGATCGCGCACTGCATGATGGCGATCGCGCAGCTCGCCAGCACCCGCGGCGCGAGGTCGCGCTGCGGATCCAGGCCCATGCGCGCGGCCAGCGGCTCGCAGATGGCCTCCGCGCAATGGCCGAGCCGCTCGCTCTGCCTCGCGCGGATGGCCGGCGTCTTCGCGACGAACTGCTGGACCGCGACGAAGCGCGGCACGTTCCCCTCGTAGAGCCGGCCGACGGTATCCCGGATCGCGTTGCGGGTCGCGACGACCGGCGCCTCGCTCCGAGGGCGCGCACGGATCGACGCGCACGCCACCTCGATGAGCTGGTCCATCCAGGCGATGAGCAGGTCTTCCTTCGACTCGAAGTAGCGGAAGAACGTCCTCCGCGAGATCTCGACCGCTCCGAGCACCTCGTCGAGCGTCGTCTGCTCGTACCCATGTTTCAGGAAGAGGTCGATCGCGGTCTCGATGATCTGCGCGCGCGTCCGCTCCTTCTTGCGCTCTCGGAGCCCCGGGGTCTGGCCCTCCGCCATGGCGCCAGCCTACCACACGCAGGATCGGGGTGCCTCTCCTTGACAAATGCTACTCAGTAGCACATTCTTCCTCCTGTCGCGGCTCCCCGCCGACCTCCAGCGATTTCGCGCGATTTCGGGCGAGGGAGCGCGCCTTCACGGGTACGGAGTCCATCCATCGCCGCCGCTTTGAGCGGCGCCGCGGCCTCCTCGCGACCGTCGCGCGCATGGGCCGTCGCGCGCGGGGCGCATCGCCGGAGGCCGCTTTGCTGCGGCCAACGACCTTTCCGTACGCGCGCCGGTCGGCTCGGGCGATCGGCGCGTCCACGGTCGTTGTCCGCCGAAGAGCGCGCGGGGAGGCGGCCCTCACAGGAGCAACGATGAACACCACGGAACACGACAAGGTCGCGCTCATCACGGGCGCAAGCCACGGTATCGGCCTCGAGCTCACGCGCCGCCTGCTGTCGGAGGGCTTTCAGGTCGTCGCGCTGAACCGCTCGGGGTTCCCCGAGGGCGATCCGCTGCTCCGGGAGAGCCTCGAGCGCCGGAGGCTCCGTGTCCACACGGCAGATCTGTCCGATTTCGAGAGCCTCAGGCGCGCGCTCGGCGCGATCAAGGCGAGCGAGGAGAGGATCGATGTGCTGTTCAACAACGCCGGCGGCAGCGTCCCGGAGCTGACCTTCTCCAGGCAAGGCCGCGAGCTGCACTTCGAGCTCCAGACGGTGGCGCCGTACGTCATCGCGATGGAGCTCAGGGAGCTGCTGCGGAGGGGGGCCTTGAAGACGGTCGTGAACACCTCCTCGAACGCGTTCGACATGACGCGGCGCTTCGACCCCGACGCCCTGGAGCGCCCGGCGTCGTTCAAGCAGCTCTTCGGCCCGTACGCGACGTCCAAGCTCGCGCTCTCCCTCTGGACGCGTGAGGTGGCGCCGCTGCTCGAGAAGGACGGGATCAAGATCCGGAGCGTGGATCCAGGGGCCAACAACACGCTGAGGAAGGGGAAGCGGTCGGGGCTGCCGTTCTTCGTGAAGACGCTGATGAGGCTCTTCTTCCCGCCCCCGACCCAGGGCGCCTCGCGGCTGTACGAGGGGGCGTTCGGCGCGCACCGGGAGCGCTCGGGCGTCTACTTGAGGAAGGACCGCGCGATGGATCTCCCGTTCCGGGAGCATGGTCCGAGGGTGCTGGAGAAGGTGCGCTCCATCTATGAGCGGGAGTTCGCCGCCAGCTGATGCGCCCGCTTCGTCAGGGCGGCGGCGACCTGCGCTCCGGCCAGGCCGCCCTCGAACCCGCGCGCGCTTCCGCGAGCGCCTCGCTCCCGCGCGGGCTCGCAGCGCTCACGTGGACGGGTTGGCCACGCGGCCCACGAACAGGATCGTGCGGGCGTCGTTGTCCCGGATGAAGAAGACGAATGGTCGATCGAAGCGGATGGCCGCGGGCTCGGGCGCGCTCTCGTCGACCGCCACCGCCGTCGCCGCCGCCGCCTCCGTGCCGGCCTCGTTCACGTCGACGAACGCCTTGTGGACCACGGCGCTGATGGACAGGTTTCGCGTCCCGTCGATCCCCGAGAAATCCGCGTTGGAGAACGGGGCGGTCATCCCCAGCTCCTTGAGGGGCGGGATGAGATCGAACCGCGACTCCACCCTGAACTTCGGCAACGTGATGGTGACGTTCCGCGTCTCTCGGAAGACGAGGAGGGTGCTGAGCGCCGAGAAATCGAAGCCCGCCTCGAACTCGCCGAGGTCCGATGGCAGCACGAGCACCATCGACAGGCGGTCTTCCTGGTACGGCACCTCGACCGCCTGGTACCCGTCGTCCTCGTGATACCGCATGTGCGCCGTGTTGGTCATCATCGGCACGGACGCCTTGGAGCCGTCCGCCAGCGTGAAGTCGCCCGGCGCCGTCGCGTCCTCGTCAAAGGGGAACTTCCACGCCGCGTTGAAATAGATCGCGTTCGTCAACACGAGCCGCGTGGTGCTCTGGACGTCGTTCTCCTGTAGAAGGTCCTTGATCCGGTCCTCGGTGCGCTCGGCCACCCAGTCATTGATGATCTCCCGCGACGCCTCGGCCGCCCCCGCGAAATCGAGGAGGGTCATCCCCGCCCCGTAGTGCTCCGCGAGCACGTCGAGGAACGAGGGCAGGAACGGATGGCCGATCTGACCCCAGAGCGCATTGGCGACGTTGAGCTGGAACTTCCCGCGGCCCGCCCCGCTCGACCCCTCGCCGCGGCTCTCGAGCACCCCATTGAGGACGTTGAACGTCGGGTGCAGCCGCTCCTGGGACAGCGTCGTGAAGTGCAGCGTGCTCGCCATCTGCTCTTCCGTGTCGGTGCGCGCTCCCGCGTACGTCATCGCCAGCGCGCTCGAGATGCTGTACGGCGAGTAGAAGAGGTTGCCCGGCTGGGCGCCGAGCTTGTGATAGAGGTCGAGCGCGAACCTCGTGTTGCCGTCGGCGAGGTCGTCGCGCTCGACGTCCGACACCTGAGGGTTGTGGATCCGCTCTTTGTCGGAGACGGCGACGCACGGAGGGGCGCCTCGGTCGCTGCACCCGGACTGTGGATTCGGTTCGGTTCTGTCGGAGACGCAGCCGGCGAAGATCAGGGACAGTGGGAGGAGGGCTGAAAGGACCTGGAGCTTGCGCATGCGACCCGGCAGAGCAGGTGTTGTGCCAGGGCGGCGCGAGGAGCGTCGCGGCCCGTGACACGGACTCCCCGCCGACCCAGGACACCCGTGGATGGCGCCGCTCCGCTGGCCAGCGGCGCGGCGGAGCGGCGGGCGCGATCGATGAGGCAGAGTTGGCCCACTGTGGCGCAGCTCCCGCGCTGCTCCCCCGTCGGCGCGGCGCCACGCCGGCCCGGCCGCGGAGGACGCGGCGGGCAGCGGTGGTCAGACGAACGAGGGCGGAGGCGGCGGCATGGCCGACGCGACCTCCGCAGGCGCCGGCGGCGGCGGCGTGCCGGACGGCGATCGCAACAAGCTGGCAGACAGGTACAAGAACTACTTCCCGATCGGGGCAGCGGTGGATTCGCAGTCGTACATGACGCACGCCGCGCTGCTGAAGACGCACTTCAACAGCGTCACCGCCGAGAACGAAATGAAGTTCGAGTCGCTGCAGCGGACCGAAGGCAACTTCACCTACGACGCGGCGGATCGCATCGTGAGCTTCGCGGTCGCGAGCAACATGAAGATCCGCGGGCACGCCCTGGTCTGGCACAGCCAGAACCCCTCCTGGCTGTTCTCGAACGGCGCTGGCGGCACCGTATCGAAGGAGGCCCTGCTGGCGCGCATGAACAGCCACATCAGCAACGTGGTGCGCCACTTCGAGGGCAAGGTCTACGCGTGGGACGTCGTGAACGAGGCCATGATGGAGGACGGCACGTACCGCACCGGCAACCTGGCAGATGGACAGCGGAGCCGCTGGTACGAGATCCTCGGCGAGAGCTACATCGCGGAGGCCTTCAAGCTCGCGCACGCCGCCGATCCGGACGCCAAGCTGTTCTACAACGACTTCTACAACTACCTCCCCGCCAAGCAGCAGGGTATCTACAAGATGCTCAAAGGGTTGCTCGATCAGGGCGTGCCAGTCCACGGCGTCGGGCTGCAAGCTCACCTCAACATCGAGCCCTCGACGGTGTCCACGAACCAGGCCTATTATCAGCGCGTGGCCAACATGGAAGAGGCCATCAAGCTGTATTCGTCGCTCGGCCTGGAGGTGCAGGTCACGGAGCTCGACATCTCGCTGTACATCCCCGGCGTGACGTACAACCCGAGCACGTTCTACACGACCGCGACCTTCACCGACGAGCTGAAGGCCAAGCAAGCCGCGCGCTATGGGGAGTTCTTCGAGCTGTTCCGGAAGTACAGGTCCGTCATCTCGGGCGTCACCTTCTGGGGCATCGCGGACGACAACACCTGGCTGTCCGAGTTCAGCTCGGGGCGCAAGGACTTCCCCCTGCTCTTCGACGTCGACCACGACCCGAAGCCGGCCTACGACGCCGTGGTGGATTTCTGAGCCGTCGCGAGGGCGCGGGGCAGCTCAGTCCGCGCGAAGCTCTCCGAGGTTGACCCACACATCGACGCTCACGGCCAGCGCGCGAGCTCGTGCCTTCGCCGCGCGTGCCGTGGCATCGTAGCAGCCACCCTTGATCCCTTGGTTCACGTCGCCGCCCCTGCCGTTCGGGCTCCACGCGTTCGGCGTGCTGCTCACGCTCGCCGTGATCGTGAACCACCTCGTGCTCGTGCGGCGCGCTCGCGCGCTCGGGCTCGGCTCGGCGGGCGCGATCGAGGCGCTGGCGATCGGCACGGCGGCCGCGGCGGTCGCGGGCGCGGTGCTCGTGGGGCGGCTCGTCGGCGGCGGCGGGACGCTCTCGTCGGCGGGCGGGTTCCTCGGCGCGGTCGCGGGGCTCGTGGGCCTCGCGCGGGCGCTCCGCATCCCGGTGCTCGCCGCGGCCGACGCGGCGGCGTTCGCGTTCCCGTTCGGGTGGCTGCTCGCGCGCGCGGCGTGCGCCTTCGCGCACGACCACCCGGGCCGGCGCTCGGCGTCGTGGCTCGCGGTGCAGTACCCGGGCGGCGCGCGCCTCGACCTCGGCCTGCTGGAGTGGATGGCGACGCCGCTCCTCGCCGGGATCGTCGTCCTCGCCTCGCGCCGCGCGCCGCGGCCGGGCGCCGCGGCAGGCGCGCTCGCGCTGGCGTACGGGATCTTGCGCTTCGGGCTCGATTTCCTGCGCGCCGACGACTTCGGCGAGACGCCGGATCCCCGGTGGCAGGGGCTCACGGCGGCGCAGTGGGTTTGCCTCGGGGCGCTGATCCCGCTCGGGATCGCCTTGCTTCGGCTCAAGGCCACCCCGTCGCCGCCCGGAGCGCGACCCCGAGGAGCGAGCTCGCCGCATTCGCCGCGAGCGCCCACCCGAACGCCCTCCGCGCCGTGATCCCCGCCTTCCAGAAGTACGCCGCCTCCACGGCCACCGCGAACCCCTCCGCGAGGACCCCGTACCCGAGGAAGTAGCCCGTCTCCCCCAGCACGAAGCGCGGATCTCCTCGGATCGCGGCCACGTACAGCGCCCTCCACGCGGCCGGCACCACGAAGCACACGATCGGGTGCGTGATCAGGCTCGCTCCGAACGCGACGAGCGGGCGCACGCCGAGCGCGCGTCGGTAGATCGGGACCTCGATCGCCTGCGTCAGGACGAACGCCACGCAATAACGGGCGAGCGTCTCCGCGGTCGACATTCGCGTCAGGCGGAGGCGCGCGCCGGGGAGAGGGCGCGGCGCCCCTCGGCCCAGAGCAGCGCGCCCGCGGCGAGCTCGAGGTGGCCGTGGAAGAACGCGAGCCGCAGGTACACGTCGCGCGCTTCTGCCGGGCCGAAGGACGCCCAGCCGATGAGCCCGAGCGCGCCGAGCGCCGACAGCCAGAGGATCGACCCGCCGACGTCCGCCGCGAGCGCCCGGAAGCTCTGCCGGTAGGAGCGCGGCGTCTTGCTCGGCCGGTCGTCCTCGGGCATGAGCCGCAGCCAGACGATGTAGTGCGTCGCCTGCGCGAACGCGTAGAGCACCACGAACCGCGCGGCGAGCGGGCCCGCCTGCGTCGGGCTCAAGGTCCACGCGAGCTGACGCATCCCGAGCCCGGTCCACGGCGCCTCCATGCCCCCGCTCCACGCGAGCAAGGGCCCCGCCGCGCCGAGGAGCAGCGCCGCCGCGCCCGCCGCGAAGAGCGCGATCGGCGCGAGGTGCAGGCGCGTCCGCCGGGGCCGCCAGGCCCACCAGATCGCGACGGCGACGAGGTTGTGCAGGTGCGCGAAGGCGAGGTCCGCGGCGTACCCCGCGCGCTGCGCGGCGGCGAAGAGCGCGCCCACGACCCCGAGCCCGACGAGCCGGCGCGGCCACGAGGCGCGCGCCACGCAGAGCGCGAGCGCCGCGCCGAAGAGGCCCCCGCGCACCCCGCCGCCGAGGCCCGCGGCGAGGACGCCCGCGCCGATCGCCGCGAGCGCGAGGGGCCGCCGGTGCAGGCCGGGGCGCGCCACGAGGTACCGCACGTCCGCGAGCACGTGCGGGATGCCCCAGAGGAGCGGGCCGAGCGCGAGCAGGACCACGGGCCAGGTCGAGGCCAGGAGGAACGCGGCGACGATGAGGGTCGACCCGAGGACGGCGACGCGGCGCTCGCGATCGACGAGCAACGAGCGCGAGAGGGAGGGGCCGAGGAGGCGCAGGCCGAGGCGGCGCAGGCGATCGAGGCCCGCGAGCGGGGCGTCGAGCGGCGGCGCCGGGATCGCGCCGACGGAGCCTGCGAGCCTGTGGAGCCGCCCTTCCATGGAGACCTCGGCGCGCCTTCAGATGGGGCGCACGTCGCTTGGGGTCGGGACCGCGGGGCGCTCGCTCATGGCTCCATCCGGGCCGGCGTCGGAGGGCGCCGGGGGCGGGTCGTCCGGGGGCGGTCCGCCGTTGCCGAGGCACATGTCGCGCGCGCCGAAGCCGGCGCCGACGACCGCGAAGAAGCTCAAGCGTGACGCGATCCGCAGAAACGAAGCTTTCATGGGTCCTCTCGGTGGGCGAAGCAAGGACGGGTGCGCGGGCCCAGGTTGCGCATTCTCCCTGTGTACCCCTGTATAGACTAGACGACTTCGGCCGGGCTTTGGAGGACGCCGGGAAGCACCACCGGAGAGGCGCGTCGCCCGGCGCGGGCGCGCTCCGCGCTGCCGACCTTGCCGACCTGCTAGGCTGCGCGCATGCGGAGCATCGCCGGGCGCGCCGCGGGCGTGGACGCAGCGGGACATCGCCTCGCCAGCCCGGGCGACGGCGCGCTCGAGCGGGCCGGCGCAGCTCCGCGCGCGCTCCGGTCGCGCTGCCCCCGCCTGTCCGGGCCGGGCTCGCGGATCGCGGCTACCCTCGTGCTGGTGATGATGACGACCTCCTGCAACAGCGTGCGACCCCAGGAAGCCCTGCCCGGCGAGCCCGCGGCCGCGCCGGGCGGCCCGTCCGCGACGGCCCAGCAGGCCGCCGAGCAGGGCCCCCTGCCCTCCCCGCCCGGGCCGCCGGCGCCCGCGGGGCCGCCTGGCGCCGCGCCTCCGCCGGGCGGCGCTGCGGGGCGCGCCACGGCCGAGGCGATCGCGGCCTCCGCGCGCGCCTTCCTGGACGGCCTCGACGGCGAGGCGCGCGGCCGGGCGCTGCTCGCGTTCCGGAGCGGCGAACGCGAGGACTGGCATTACGTCCCGCGCCGCCGCGCCGGCCTCGCGCTCGGCGACATGGACGGCGCCGAGCGCAGCGCGGCGCACGCGCTGCTCCGGGCCGGCCTCAGCCCGGAGGGGTATCGCAAGGTGGAGGGCGTCCTCCTGCTCGAGGGCATCCTCGGGGGCATCGAGGGCAACCCGGCGTTCCGCGACCCGGGCCGCTACCACCTCGCCCTCTTCGGCCAGCCCGGGCCCGAGCACCCGTGGGGCTTTCGCTTCGAGGGACACCACGTCTCGCTCAACTTCACCTCCGCGGGAGGCGGCGTGGCCACCACCCCGGCGTTCCTGGGCGCCAACCCGGCCGAGGTGCCCTCGGGGCCCCGGAAGGGCCTGCGCGTGCTCGCGGTCGAGGAGGACCTCGGCCGCGCGTTCCTGGCCTCCCTCACCCCCGCGCAGCGCCAGCGCGCCGTGATCGCCGCCACGGCGCCGCCCGACCTCGTGACCGAGGCCTCCCGTCGGGCCGCGCTGGCAGGCTTCGAGGGCCTGCCAGCGGCCGAGATGACCCCGGCCCAGCGCGCCGCGCTGCTGCGCCTGCTGGAGGCCTATGCCCGCAACTTCCCGGCCGACGTCGCCGACGCGCACCTCGACCGCATCGCGCGCGCCGGCCTGGAGCGCCTGCACTTCGCCTGGGCGGGCAGCGCCTCACCGAAGCAGTCGCATTATTACCGGATCCACGGCCCCACCCACCTCATCGAGTACGACAACCGCGGCGGCGATCACATCCACACCGTGTTCCGCGACCTGCAGGACGACTTCGGCGACAGCCTGCTCGCGCGGCACCTCCAGGAGGGCCACGGCGCCCCCGCCCGCGGTCGGCCCTAGCGCTCTGACACGATTCTAGGATGCCGAGTCACCGCGCCGTGGCGCGCGTGACCCTTCGGCGCGCGCGTCACCTCGGCTCGTAGGTCGCGACGATGTTGCCGTTCGCGAAGGTGCGCTCCGAGACGCGGCGGAGCGCGATGGCGCGGTCGAGGCCTTCGAAGAGGGTGCGGCCGCCGCCGAGCAGGATCGGCACGATGACGAACGTGTAGCCGTCGATGAGCCCGGCCCGCGCGAGCTGCGCCACGATCGTGCCGCTCCCCATCACCAGGATCGGCTCGCCGCTGCCCTGCTTCATCGCGGTGACCCGCTCCACCAGATCGCCGCGGAGCAGGGAGGCGTTCGTCCAGCCGACCTGCTCGAGCGTGCGCGAGACGACGACCTTCTCCAGCCGTGCCATGCCGTCGACGACCTCGGGCATCTGCTGGCGCGCGGTCTCGGTGGTCCAGAAGCCCGCCATGAGCTCGTAGGTCTTGCGGCCGAAGAGCAGCGTGCCCCGGCCGCCCTTCGCGTTCTCGGAGGTGAAGCGCGCCCACTCGGGATCCCCCGCGGCAGACGCGTGGGCCCAGCTCATGTCGCCTCGCGCATCGACGAAGTAGCCGTCCAGCGAGACGTTCTCGAACACCGTCAGCCTTCTCATCGCAATCTCCTGGCGCGACCTCGTTGGAATATCGTAGTCCTAAATTAGGACTGGACGGTCCTGAAGTCAAACTCCATCGTGGACCCCATGCGTAGCTACCTGGATCCGTGCGGGATCGCGCGCGCTCTCGACCGCGTGGGAGAGCGGTGGGCGCTCCTCGTCGTGCGCGAGCTCCTCCTCGGCCCGCGGCGCTTCACCGATCTGCGCGCCGGGCTCCCTTCCGCCAGCCCCAACGTGCTGTCGCAGCGGCTGCGGGAGCTCGAGGACGCCGGCGTGGTGCAGCGGCGCGCGCTCGCGCCGCCGGTCGCGGCGACGGTCTACGAGCTCACGCCCCGGGGGCGCGAGCTCGAGCCGGTGCTCGTGTCGCTGGCCCGGTGGGGAAGTCGGGCCGTCCCCCTGCCGCGGGGCGAGCTCAGCCCGAGCGCGCTGATGATCGCGCTCCGCACCACGTTCGACCCCGGCGCGCTCTCGCGCGGGAGGCTCGCGGTCGTCCTCGACGGCGAGCCGTTCTCGGTCGAGATCGCGCGCGGCGCCCTGTCGGTGGCGCGCGGCGAGCCGGAGGCGCCCGACGCGGCGATCACCACGACCGCGCGCACGCTCCGCGCCGTCGTCTTCGCTGGACACGAGCCGCGCGGGGTCGAGATCGCCGGCGACACCGCCCTCGCGACGCGCTTCCTCGGCGCGTTCGCGCGCCCCGCGCCCGCCTGAGCGCCCCGGCGAGGGCAGAGCCGGTCTGACGTCGAGCTCCGTCGCGCGGCCGACGCTGAGCGGCTCGTCGCTATTGGCTCATGCCGATGGCCAGGCCGTGGCCATCGCGCGACCGAGCCGACGCGCCTATCATAAAGATGCAGCTCGGCGCGAACAGCGGGATGTCGCCTCGTTCCACTCCTCGAACGCCGCCGTTCCATATCGCCGCCTGGCACTGCTCCTCGTAGCACCGCATACTCTGGACGTGAGCCTTGAGCGGTTGCGGGGCGGGCTTCGTTCGCCCGCCTCCGGGCCTCCTGCTCCGGCGGCCCCTGCCGCCATCCTCTTGCGGCGTGACGAAGGTGCACCCATGAATCCCTGCGCCCGAACACGCGCTTGGCCTGAAACCATAAACTACCATACCAACACATTGGCAAAACGAATGAAACACATCTCTCACATGACGCCCATGCGCGCCCTGATCTGCAGCCTTGTCGCCGGAGGCATCTCGCTGAGCGCACCCGCCGAAGCTCAGGCGGTGGAGTTCGGAGTCTACGAAGGAGAAGGCTGCCCCGCAGGATACACGCCGTTGACCGCACTCGACGCCTTCTGGACGTTTGTCGCCCGCTGCGATGAGCTCCCCTATTCAGGAGTCTTTCGTATCGCAGGCGGCTCTTCGATCGATGGCCCGTGGAACAACTGCCAGCAGCATGCTGACGATACCCGCGAGCTGGAATACACGCTCTGCAAACCCAACTACGAGCTCTTTGACATCGGCGGGACCACCTTCGCGGTGGTGAGGGGCGGAGAGCAGTGCCTCGAAGGCTTCGAGCACGTGGATTTCGCCACCGTCTCCGCCTACTCGGAGGAGATATGCACTCACGTCGGGTACTGGGGGATCGCGAGGATCGGTGGAGGGGGCTCCATTGACGGTGTAGGTTATGGTTGCGGCGTCCGCGCGACCGACTCTCGCGAGCTCGGTGATGCCATCTGCGTAGAAAGCGAGTGAAACTCCGAGCGAGAGGCTGGCTTCGGCGCTCGCCCACGAGGGGGTGAGCTCGAGAGCTCCCGGCCTGTGAGCGTGCGCCCGGCGGCGCTTCAGCCGTCGAAGCGGACGCGCGTGCCCGCCGCGGGCCGGAGCACCGGGAGGTAGCGCGAGGCCGGGAATCCGCCCTGGAGCCTGGGGCCCGCGGCCGGGAGCGCCCGCCCGAGCGCGACGAGGAACTGGACGATCTCCATCCAGGCGAGGTGATAGCCGAGGCAGAAGTGCGCGCCGCCGCCGAACTGGGCGATCTCGAGCGGCGAGATCGCCTCCTTGCGGCCGAGCCAGCGCTCGGGGCGGTAGCTGTCCGGATCCGGGTAGAGCTGGGGATCGCGCGAGAGCAGGACCAGCGGGATCGCCACGCTGGTCCCCCGGGGGACGGTGCGGCCTTCGAGCTCGAAATCGGCGACGGCGCGGCGGGCGTCGTGGGGCACCGGCGGGTGGAGGCGGAGCGCCTCGCGGAACACGGCCTCTGCGAAGGGGAAGCGGCGGAGCTCCGCGGGCGAGCGGGGGAGATCCGGCGCGCTCGACGCCTCCTCGCGGAGCGCGCGCCAGATCGCGGGGCTCTCGGCGAGGTGGGCGACGCACCAGGCCATGGTCGAGGCCGAGGTCTCGTGGCCGGCGAGGAGGAGCAGGCGGAGGTTGCCCACGAGATCGTGCTCCGAGAGCGGCGCGCCGTCCTCGTCGCGCGCCTCCAGCAGCGCGGGCAGGAGCCCCTTCGCCTCGCCGCGGGCGCGCACGTCGGCGAGGATCCGGCGGATGCGCGCGTCGAGCCAGCCGCGGGCGCGGAGGCCGCGGCGCCTCGGCGAGCCCGGCACGTCGAAGGGCAGGTTGAGGATGAGGAGCATCAGATCCTCGTAGTGGCGGCGCCACTCGGGGAGCTCGTCGTCCTCGACGCCGGTGATCTTGAACATCACCTCCAGGGCCAGCTCGCGGGTCTCGCGCAGCACCAGGACGTCGCGCCGGCCGAGCCAGGAGCGGACCTTGCGCTCGACGCTGGTCGCGACGATCGCGCCGACCTCCGCGGCGTCGAGCCCCTTCGGCGAGAAGGGCCCGTTCATGGCGGTGCGGATGTGGCGGTGGGAGGCGCCGTCGTGGGCCATCAGCGTCTGGCCGAAGAGGTGGCCGACCCCGCCTTCGGTCAGGTACGAGGAGTCGACGGTCTTGCTCTTGAAGAGCGAGAAGGCCTCGTTCGAGGCGTAGACGAGCTGCCAGGCCTGGAAGCCGTGGGTCCAGAAGAAGAGGGAGCCGAAGCGGCGCTGGCCCTCGCGGAGCAGGCCGAGCTCGTCGACGGCGATCGCCGGCATGTGGCCCACGACCGGGAAGCCGCCGGGGAGGACGGGGAAGCCATGCCGGGTCTCGACGCGGCGGGCGAGGGGGTTCTGGCCCCGCTGGAGCGGGAGGGCGGTGGAGGAGAGGAGGCGGGCGGTGCTCATGGCGGGTGTGAGCTCGTCTTGTACCATCGCGCTGGCGCGGACTGGGCGCCGGGATCGCGGGGCGGAGCGCGCGCGGGGAGCGAGGGGAGCAGACCGAGGAAGAGAGCCAGCATAGTTTTCGCTCGGAGTTGATGTGGATGTCTCTCGTGCTCGTCTCTCGTCCCTCGTCCCTCGTGCTCGTGCGCGATTCCCCGGAGTTCGCGCGCACGCGCACGAAGTGACGAGCACGGAAGACGGGAGACGGAAGACGGAAGACGGAACGTGGGCGAGTCCGCAGCGAGCCAGCCGGAGCGCCGCAACGGGCCCCGCCGCGCCTCGGTCGCCCGCACGCCTCTCGACCGTTGGTGCGCTCTTTGCTGAAGCCCCGGTCCCCCCAGGAGGCCATCTCATGACCGATCGCAAAGATCCTGCGAAGTCATCATCCAAAGATCCGGCGCCGGCCGAGAAAGGCGCGGGCAGCGCGAAACAATCGATGGGCGGCCCGTCCGCGAAGCCACGGGCGGCACGGCCGAAACGCAGCCTCCTCGAGCGCGCGGCGACCGCGCTCGGCAGCGGGACCAGCAGCGACGACGCCGGGGTGCGCAACGTCGCGGCCGCCGATCGCCTCGACGCGAAGGTCGACGCCACCGAGGCGCTCGTCGCCGCGATCCCCGAGAACGTGAACAAGCCAGCCGAGTACGCGCTGCGCGGCAAAGTGCCACAGCCGCCGCAGGGTGCCACAGCGAAGCCCGAGAACCTCGACGCGACCGCGAGCACGATCACCGAGAGCAACGAGTCCGAGAAGAACGGCGCCAAGGCGGCGCCCGGCGCGAACCCGAACCAAGGGCCGCTGCAAAAGCACCGGGTCGACTCGCTCGGCCGGGCGCTGACGACGAATCAGGGCGTCCCCGTCGGGGATAACCAGCACTCGCTGCGCGCGGGGCTGCGCGGCCCGACGCTGCTCGAAGACTTCATCCTGCGCGAGAAGATCACGCACTTCGACCACGAGCGCATCCCCGAGCGCGTGGTGCACGCGCGCGGCTCGGGCGCGCACGGCTACTTCGAGTGCACCGAAGACATCACCTCGCTCACCAAGGCCGCGCCCTTCGCGAAGGTCGGCAAGCGGACGCCCGTCTTCGTGCGCTTCTCGACCGTGGCCGGCGAGCGCGGCAGCGCCGACACGGTGCGCGACGTGCGCGGCTTCGCCGTGAAGTTCTACACCGAAGAGGGCAACTGGGACCTGGTCGGCAACAACATCCCCGTCTTCTTCATCCAGGACGCGATGAAGTTCCCGGACGTGGTGCACGCCGTCAAGCCCGAGCCGCACCACCAGATGCCGCAGGCCTCGAGCGCGCACGACACCTTCTGGGACTTCATCTCGCTCATGCCCGAGTCGATTCACATGGTCCTGTGGCAGATGAGCGACCGGGCGATCCCGCGCAGCTACCGCACGATGCAGGGCTTCGGCGTGCACACCTTCCGGCTCGTCAACGCGGCGGGCGAGGCGACGCTCGTGAAGTTCCACTGGACGCCCGTGCTCGGCACGCACTCGCTCGACTGGGACGAGGCGGTGAAGATCGCGGGCGCCGACCCCGACTTCCACCGCCGCGACCTCTGGGAGGCCATCGAGGGCGGCGCGTTCCCCGAGTACCTCCTGCAGATCCAGACGTTCACCGAGACCGAGGCCGAGAAGTGGAGCTTCGACGTGCTCGACGCGACAAAGATCGTGCCGGAGGAGCTCGCGCCCCTGCGCACCGTCGGCCGGCTCGTCTTGAACCGCAACCCCGACAACTTCTTCGCCGAGACCGAGCAGGTCGCGTTCTGCACGCAGCACATCGTCCCCGGCATCGACTTCACGAACGACCCGCTGCTGCAGGGCCGCAACTTCTCGTACCTCGACACGCAGCTCTCGCGCCTCGGCGGGCCGAACTTCCACGAGATCCCGATCAACGCGCCGATCGCCGAGGTGCACAACAACCAGCGCGACGGGTTCCACCGCCAGGCGATCAACCGCGGCCGGGTGAGCTACGAGCCCAACTCGCTCGCCGGCGGCTGCCCGTTCCAGGCCGGCGCGCGCGGCTTCGCCTCGGTCGCCGAGCGGCTGCTGGCGCAGCAGGCCGCGACCGAGCCGAACAAGCTGCGCGCGAACCCCGAGAAGTTCGCAGACCACTACACGCAGGCGCGCCTGTTCTGGGCGAGCCAGACGCCCGTCGAGCGCGAGCACATCGCGCGCGCCTTCCGCTTCGAGCTGACGCGCGTGCAGACGCAGGCCATCCGCGAGCGCATGGTCCGGATGCTGCGGAACGTCGACGAGGCGCTGGCCGCGCGCGTCGCGGCCGACCTCGGCATGCCGCTCCCCGAGCCGCTCTCGATGGCGTCGCCGCCCGTCAAGGCCCCCGAGGTCGCGGTGTCGCCGGCCCTGTCGCTGTTCGCCCGGCCCGGCGACGGCCGCATCCTCGGCCGCCGCGTCGCGATCCTCGTCGCCGACGGCGTGAGCTCCGCGGCGTCGGGCGCCCTCTACGACGCGCTGCTGCTGGAGGGCGCGGTGCCCCGCTACGTCGGGCAGCGCCTCGGCGTGGTGCGCGCCGCCGAGGGCGACGAGCTGCCGGTCGAGGTCACGATCGAGGCCGCCCCGAGCGTCCTCTTCGACGCGGCGGCGCTGCCGCCCGGCGCGGGCGCGGACGCGCTCTCGCGCGACGGGCTCGCGGTCGAGTTCGTCCAGCTCCAGTACCGCCACTGCAAGCCGCTGCTCGTCCCGGCGTCGGCCGCGTCGCTCGCCGCGGCCGCGGGCATCAAGGCCGCTGCGGCCGCGGGCGCCGACCCGGGCCTGCTCGTCCTGCCCGACGACGCGGTGGCCGAGGCGGCCCCGGCGTTCATCAAGGCGATCGCCACGCACCGCGCGTGGCAACGCCAGACCGAGCCGCCGGCGGTCTGACCCCGGCTCGCCCCGCGCCAAGAACCTCCTCGGCGCCACCTGACCTCGCGCAAGGACGAAACGATCAGGAGAGCACTTCAGCGGCGGTCTTCGCCCCAAGGACGTTATCGATCCAGCGGTCGAGGGTAGCGATGTCCGTGCATGCCTGGACACGCGCGCTCTCGTTCTCGGTGAGAACCATCCCTGCACGCGCGAGCAGCCGCAACAGCGTGTCCCTCTTGCCCTTGAGCTCGCCCTCACGGATGCCCTCGAGCTTGCCCTCACGGATGCCCTCGAGCTTGCCGCGATCGATGAGCTTCTGCACGAACGGGGGAAACGTCGCCTCGCCTTCGATCTGCCGTTCCATGACCAATGCCTCCAGAGCCTGCCGCATCGGCTCACGCAACCCGTTCCAGATGAGCTGAAAATAGACCATCGCGTGCTCCTGGTCGAGCCGACCGAGGGCAACGAGCGCCGCCTGGACCACGGCGAGCCCGCTCGGCCCGTTGCCGTGCGCCACCGCCGAGAGCACGGCGAGCTCCGCCTCCGCCTCCGCGTCGGCTGGATCGGTGATCTCGGGGACGACGGCCGGGCCGAGCACCAGCGGCTCGACGTGGCCGAGGCCGAGGCCGAGGTCGATGTTCTCCGCCGCCCAGGCAGCGACGCCGGCGTCCGGCGCGACCACGAGCACGACCGTGCGACAGCGCTTCTTGGCGCGCACGACCGTGACATACGTCGGCCACGAGAACTTCTTGTTTGGATCGACGTCGCGCTGGACCTCGATGACGATCGCCAGCACGAGCACGCCGCTCGCGTCTCGAAGCTCGAGCACCAGGTCAGCGCGAAACTCCACGGGCATGAGCTGGTCGAGCGACGACTCGACCACCGCGGCGGAGGCGTGCACCGGCACCTCGACGTGGAAGAGCGTCGCGAGCAAGCGGGGCGCGAGCGCCGGCTGGTCACGGAACATCTCGACGAGGGCGTTGTGCTCGAGCGTCGGCATGACGGTCGGCCTCGAGCACGCGACATGCCGACACGAAATGACGGGAAAACCCGAGGAGAGGGCCAGATCAGGGGTGGCGGCGCCATGGCGGACGGCGCGGCGGCCACGCCCCACGCCACGGCACGACGGCCCAACATCGCAATCAGCTGTGCTGCACGACATGCCCCTGCTCGTGCCGGCGTCGGCCGCGCCGCGCGCCGCGGCCGCGGGCGTGGGGCCCACCGCGCCGTGGGACCGCGCTCACCGCGGCTGGAGCATCCGCTGCAGGTGGGGCACGCCCGCGACGGAGCCGGCCAGCACGCGGGCGTGCCGCCGCACCTCGCCGGCGCCGAGCGGCCCTCCGTGACCCAGGTGGAAGGTCTGCACCCCCTCATCGACCAACCGCTCCAGCTCCACGCCGACGGCGCGCGGATCCAGCTCGAAGGGGGGCCGGATCGCATGGCCCAGCCGCGCCAGCCCGCCCAGCATCAGCCCCGAGGCGACCAGATCCCCGACCAGCGCCTCGCGCGACTCGAGGACGACCGAGAGCGAGCCCCGGGTGTGCCCGGGCGTGTGGCGCACGCGACCCGCGACCCCGTAAGGAGCCAGGTCGAGCGTCTCGTTGCCGGACAGCACGAGGTCGGGCGCGACGGGGGCGTAGCGCTCGTGCACGAGAGGGGTCCGGACGAACACGCGACCGAACCAACCGGTCGGGCAGAAGGTCATCGGGGCACGCCCGTTGAGGTGCTCGACCTCCGCCTCGTGGGCGACGACGAGCGCTCCGGACCGCTCGCGCAGCGCGGCGGCGCTCCCGGCGTGGTCGACGTGGGCGTGCGTGACCACGATCAACTTCAGGTCGGACCAGCCGCGGCCCGCGCGGGCCAGCGCCTCGCCCACCTTGGGCGCCGCTCCCGGCACGCCCGCATCGACCAGCACGCAGCCCGCAGCGCCGACGAGCAGGTGCGCGCTCAGCATGCGAAAGGGTAAAATGGGCACGCGAATGATCTGGACGGCAGACATGATGTTCCTCCGGGGCCGAACGTCTGGCCCCAGCGTGCGGCGCCGTGGCGGGCGGCGCCTGGCCGGATTCGACGCGGCGGGTGGTCCACGATGGAACTGACCGACCTGGCGACGCCTCCGGACGCGATGCTCGAGCGCGCGGTGCGGACCGGCCCGGGCGAGCTGCTCTGGCTCGGCGCCGAGCCGTTCGAGGTCCGCTGCGAGCCCACGCGGGCCACGGGCCTGCTCAAGATCGTCGCCGTGGCCGAGGGCGAGGGGGTCATCGCGCAGGCGGGCCGCCGGACAATCCTGCGCGAGGGGATGTTCGCTTGGGTCCAGTCGGACGCCCCCTTCGAGCTCTCGATGAGCCGGGGGCGGCGGCTGCTGCTGCGGCTGCCGCTCTCGGTGGTGCAGCAGCGGCACCCCGGGGTCGACCTCCGGACGGCCGTCGGGCGCGGCGAAGCGCACGCAGGCGAGCGGGTCGTGGCGGGGCTCTTGCGCCAGATCCTGCGCGAGGGCTCGTCGCTGTCGGAGCGCGACTGCGCAGCGGCCGTCGGCGTGGTGCTCGAGGCGATCGGAATGTGCGGCCGCGCGCCCGAGCTCTCGCGGACCCGGGTCGAGCGGGCGCTGGCCGAGATCGAGCTGCGCCTCGGCGACCCGGCGCTGACGCCGGCGGACATCGCGCGGGCGCAGGGGGTGAGCCGCCGCTACCTCGACGGCGCGATGGCAGAGCAGCTCGGCAGCTCGCTGGCCGCGCACATCCGGCGGCGCCGCCTCGAGCGGGCGGCGAGCGAGCTCGCGACCCGCCCGGACGACGCGGTGTTCGAGATCGCCGCGCGCTGGGGCTTCCGCGACACGAGCCACTTCACGCGCCTGTTCCGGGGGCACTTCGCCGCGACGCCCGCGGCCTACCGGCGCGCGGCGCAGGAGCGGCCGGGCGACGCGCGGCCGGGGGCGACGAGGCCCCGTCAAGGCATCGGGATGACGAAATGACGAAGGTGGTGATGGAAAAGGCCGGGACCGTGGCCACCAAGCGATAGTCTTCGATCGCCATGTCGGGCAGCCGCGCGAGGTCCTCCGTGCGCGAGGTGCGGTGCGCTTCCGCCGCGAGGCCGACCGTGGGGAGCCGCGTGAGATCGAACGTGTAGCCGCGGCTCGCGTCGCGATCGCCGTTGCGGACGACGAGCGTGAGAGAGCGCCCGTCGGCGCTGACCGCGGCCACCATGTCCTCGCTGTCGACCTCGACGAAGGTCGCGCCGGGCCGGATGTAGCGACTGAAGCCGGCATGCATGTAAAAGCGCTTGATGGGCGCGTAGGACTGCTCGCGGTCGTTCAGCGTGAAGCTCGCCCAGCTGCGCGACGGATCGCCCGACTGCCAATCCACCCAGGCCTCCGGCCTCAGCTCGCGCAGATCCCGGATGATGCGCTCCGCCATGAACAGCGCCGCGTCCGTGTCGTCGCTCAGGCTCTGCCCGAGGGGCCCCGACTCCGACTGCCACAGCCGCTTGCCGAGCCGGGTCGCCAGCTGCCGGAGCTCCTTGCGCTGGCTGCCCGCGTAGGAGTGGACGTTGATCTGCTGGAAAGCGGCGAGCGTCTCCGCGCCGAACGCGCCGATGTTCCGGACGGCATCATCCATGCTGTTCTCGTCCGACGCGCTGACCACCGTCTCGTCGAGGCCCTTGCTGGCGAGCTGCGCGGCCACCTCTCGGATGATCTTCTCCTGGCTCGCCCGGTCGAAGTGGCAACCTTCCTGGGAGCCATCCGATTTCCACCAGTTGGCGTAAGGCTCGTTCAGCGGCTCCAGCGTGCGAAAGGTGATCGCGTGCTCGTCCCTGTAATGACGCACGACCTCGGTGAGGTAGTGGGCGAAGTCGTCGTAGTGGTCGGCTTTGAGGTTGTCTCCGCCGCTCCTGCTGCCCGAGGCGCAGCCGCTGCTCGTCATCCAGTACGGGGGAGAGTTGGAGAACGCCTCGAAGATCAGGTCCGCTCCGCGCTCTGCGATGCGCAGGAGGATGGCGCGCTGGCGTTCGTCGTTCTCCCACGTGAAGGTCCCGTCGGCGCCTTGGAACCCCGGCATCTCGCGATGCTCCTTCATGTGCTCGTGGGACGGGTTCTCCCCTCCACCGATGTTGTAGCGGAAGATGTTGTAGCCGAGACCGCTCACCGGATCGACGACCGCTTCGACGACCGCGTTGCGCTTGGCTTCGTCCCACCCGCCCACGTGATTTGCCCACCAGCACAAGCTCGTCCCCCAGCCCTCGAACGATTGGTGGAGCGCGTCCGTGTCGATCCTGACGAGCTCCGTGCCCGGAGCGGCGGTCACCGTGGGGCGTGGCTCGCTCGGTGAGCCCCCGCTCCCGCCCACGTCCCCCGTGCCGCCGCTGCCGCTCGACGATCCGCCCCCCGGGCCCGCGGTCGCGCTGCCTCCGCTTCCCCCCTGGCCGCCGCTCCCCGCGGCCGCGGCGTCCACGGAAGGGCCCGGATCGCTCGGGGAGCACGACACGGCCGCGGCGAGCGCGGCGAACGACGCGACGAGAGCTCGATGTTTCATGGAGGTGCGTGCGGTTGCGATGAGCGCTGTCTTGCTCGTGACGGCGCGATGCCACTCCGGGGAGGCGCGCGGGATCCCCACGGCCTCAGGACGTTCTCACGAGCGGAGTCTCGTCGAACGGGCAGCGCCTTGCACCCGAAAAGCGCCTCCGGCAGAGAGGGAATGGCGCTCGGGGCGCAAGATTGCAACCGACCTTTACCGCATCGTGCGCGTCGGCGAGCATGTACGCCGCGTGGCAGCGTTGCCAGCGCGCCGCTCCGGTCAGCGCCTCCGCCTCCTCGCGATCGGCCCGCCGGTCCGCGGGCCCGGCGGGCTGCGCCCGCGCTCGTCCACGCCCACGGGATCAGGGGCCTCGCCGAGGTGGAGGCGCGAGCCTCCATCGCCCCGCCGATGGAGGAGGCTGTCGCCTCCATCGCCGGGCGAGCGGCGCTCAGCCCACGGCCCGCGTCGCGAATTTGCGCTGCGAGAGCGTCGAACGCACAGGAGCGATCAGGCGGATCGTCGTAGGCATGCTCCCTGCTCCTCGGTCGGGCGCGGTCTGACAGTCGTGCATACCAAGGGGAGTCGCACCATGAAGATTACTGCGTATCATGTCGGTCTCGGTCTCATCGCCTTCTCGAGCGTCACGGGCTGCCTGGCGGCGGATGACGGCAGCTTCGACGAGGAAGACACGGCGGAGAGCGCCGAGGCGCTCGGAGGAAACCCTGACCCCTGCGCGATGGGGACCGACCCGAACTTCACCAGCGCGCAGCTCACCGCGATCGGAGCGAGCGAGCATTACGTCCGCGCCTACCAGTGGATCGACAGCATCTGTCCAGCCAGCGGGCTGGATCGAGCGACGACGATCGTGGATTTCCCCGTGCCCAACTATTACCAGCACCAGACCCCGGAGACGTACCGCTTCGACGTGGCTCCTACCTTCTGGGGCTCCTCTTCCACCTCGTGGAGCGACGCGGCGCAGGCGATGAGCGACTGCGCGAACACCAAGATGGCGACGCGCGTGCAGCGCTGGGACTGGGCCACGAGCCAGTTCGTGCAGCTCACGTACAAGGAGCAGGCGGGCGCGTGGATCTGGGACAACCCGCTGGCCGGCCGCGGGCACTGCTCGACGCCGACGTTCACCTATCACCACGAGAACTACGGGACTGCGCAGCAGGTCGCCACGAGCAAGTACCGCGTCCGCACCTGGGCCACGCAGTCCGACGGCTCCCACGCGACCGTCTGGATCACGGGGACTCACACTGGCCTGTAGCCCTGCGGCGCGGCGGCCCAGGCGCTCGCCAGCATTGAACGACCACGCGCGCCCGATCACCGCTGCGACGGCCCGCCGCTCGGCGCACGCCGGGCTGCTGCGCCCCGGGCGTCGACGCTGCCGGCGCGCTCCTCGCCCATCAGCGCGATACAAACCGTCATCGAGCCTGATCCGCGCGCCGGCGCGCCGCCGTCGCCCCGCCCCGACGACCCAGGAGCGGCCGGCGGCTCGCGGCGCGGCTGCACACCCGGGACGCCCCTGACGGGCAAAGACCGTCACAACGGCACGTATGGGGTTGACCCTGACAGGCAAGGACTGCAGCGACTGCGTGCATGGAAAAACCCTGACAGGTAAACACCGTACGTTGTCCAGTGCTCCGGCTCAGCTCGCCAGCCGCGCATGGGGCGCTACGCTGTTGCTCGGATCAATGGTGATGCCGCAGCCGCGCCCATGGCGAGCTCAGCAGCACCATGGCCTTCCATGACATGGCGGCGACGGCCGCCCGCGGAGGAGCGAAGCGATGACAAGGACCTTCTTGGTGGTGTTGGCGTGCGCGGCTGCCGCGCTGAGCAGCGCGTCGTGCGGTGGGACGGACAAGGACGATCGGGGTGCCGACGGGAGCGAGACCGGCGGCGGCGACACGTCGGGGACCGGCGCGCAGCCGGGGTCCGGCCAGTTCTCTGTCGACGCGCAGGGCGGGACCTTCACCGCGGAGGACGGCTTCACGATCGAGGTGCCATCGGGCGCGGTGAGCGAGGAGACGGTGATCACCGTCGAGCGCGTCGAGGACGCCCCCGAGGGCGCGGTGGGGCCCATGTACGTCCTCGGCCCGGAGGGCCAGACGTTCGACAAGCCGATCACGCTCACGCTGCCGATCACCATCGCGCTCAAGGCGGCGCTGGGCGAGAACACGGTCCTCGGCGCCTATGGCTTCACCGCGCAGGAGGGCTCGAACGATTTCGCGCCGCTCGCGCGTCACGACGTCTCCAAGGAGAGCGTCGTCACGGAGACCGATCGCCTCTCCAGCGTTTACCCCGGGATGCCCCTGCCGACCGCGATGGCGAGCCAGCACCGCTACCCGAGCGCGCTGGCCGCCGACGGGTCCTTCCTCTACTTCGCGAGCGGCGGCACCGAGGACGTCGCCACCGGGGACAACAACGACGGCTTCATCTACCGCGTGAAGCCGGGCACCGCCGCGGCGGAGGCGATGATCCCCGCCGATCCCGATCCCAAGTCGCTGTGGGTCAACGACTCCCACGTGTACTGGGCGAGCGGCGGCGACGATGATCCGGTGATCCCCTCGGCGATCCGGCGCGTCGACAAGGCGAGCCAGGAGGTGGAGACGCTGGTCGAGGTCGGCTATGTCGTGAGCGTCATCGGCGACGCGTCCGCCCTCTACTTCGGCGACGGCTTCGGCGAGAAGATCTACACGATGCCGCTCGACGGCGGCGAGCCCGTCGTCCTCGCGGAAGGCGCCGGAAATCCCGAGCACCTCGCGCAGGACGCGGAGAACATCTACTGGACCGGCGGCGCGGCGACCAACAAGGTCTACAAGGTGGCGAAGTCGGGCGGGGAGGTGACCGTCATCGCCGAGAACGAGGCCGAGCCGGCCGGGATCGCGGTGGACGCGGAGTTCGTCTACTGGGCCAACGTCGGCGACGGCGGCGTGTTCAAGGCGCCGATCGCCGGAGGGCAGAAGACCCTGGTCCATCAGGGGGTCTCGATGGCGGGGCTGGCCCTCCGGGGCTCGACGCTGTTCTCGACGGACACGGGCGGGAACCGCAGCGTCAACGCGCACGACCTCGAGAGCGACAGGACCGTCGTGCTCGCGCTCGGACAGCCCGTCGCCTGGCGCGTCCTCGCCCCGGAAGGCCAGGGCGTGTTCTGGTCCAACGCCGGCGATTACCGCTATCAGGGTCAAGTCGTGTCCTATCACACCCCTTGAGCGCCCCCGTCCGGACGGCGACCGCGAGCGCGCGCCAGCAGGGGCGCCCCCGACGCGCGCGCCTCGCGCATCGCCCCTGATTGTAATATTCCAACATTACGGTTACCGCCGGCTGGCGCGGGACCCAGCAGGACGACGTCGCGGACGCCACGTTCCGCTGACGCCGTCCCCGATTTCGCCCAGAGCGGCCCGGGGAACCGCGGCACCGCCATTTCCCACTTGATCCGCCGTCATGGACGGAAGAGGGAGCCGGCGCTCGCTCCGGCCGGGAGCGATCGAGAGGACCATCACCCGTGGATGCATTGTCGTATCAGTCGCTCGTAACGGGCGCCGTCGCGCTCATGGTCGCACGCAGCTTCTACGTGCGTGTCAAGAAGGCCCCCGAAGGCAACGAGACGATGGCGCGCATCGCGCGCTACGTCCGCGAGGGGGCGATGGCCTTCCTCGCGCGCGAGTACAAGGTGCTCGCCGTCTACGCCGCCGTCGTCTTCGCGCTCCTGGCCGCGACGCTCGGGCTCCTCGCCGCGGGCGCCTTCGCTTCCGGCGCGTTCCTGTCGCTCATCGCCGGCTTCTTCGGCATGAAGGCCGCGACGTACGCCAACGTCCGCACGGCCGAGGCCGCCCGCGCCCACGGCAAGCCCACCGCGCTCGTCACCGCGCTCGACGGCGGCGCCGTCATGGGCCTCTGCGTCGCGGGGCTCGGCCTCATCGGGCTGGGCGGCATCTACGCCCTGTTCCGCAACCACGAGCACCTCGCGACGATCGTCCACTCGTTCGCGGTCGGGGCGAGCTCGATCGCGCTCTTCGCCCGCATCGGCGGCGGCATCTACACGAAGGCCGCCGACGTCGGCGCCGACATCGTCGGCAAGGTCGAGGCGAACATCCCCGAGGACGACCCGCGCAACCCGGGCGTCATCGCCGACAACGTCGGCGACAACGTCGGCGACATCGCGGGCATGGGCGCCGACATCTACGAGAGCTACGTGGCCGCGGTCGTCGCCGCGATCGCGCTCGGCCTCACGATGCCGATCGCCAAGCTGCAGCAGCTCGCGCCGTCGGCGAGCGAGCTGGAGCTCCGCGCCATGGCCGTGTCGCTGCCGCTGCTCCTCGCGACGATCGGCCTCGCGGTCTCGGTCGTCGGGATCTTCATCACGCGCGCGCTCAAGAACCTGCCCCCGGCCCGGGTGCTGCGCCTCGCGCTCATCGTCCCGCCGTTCCTCGTCGTGCTCGCGGCGGCCGCCATCCTCCCGGAGCTCGGCTTCAGCTTCGGCGCCGTCATCACCCTCGCGGCCGGCGCGGCGGGCGGCGCCATCGTCGGCCTCGTGACCGACTACTACACGTCGATGGGCCCCATCCACAAGGTGGCCCAGAGCTCGCTCACCGGCCCCGGCACCAACGTCATCCGCGGCATCGCGGTCGGCCTCGAGAGCGTCGCGATCCCGCTCGCGACCCTCGTCGCCGTGGGCTGGATCTCGAACCACTACCTCGGCCTCTACGGCATCGCGCTCGCCGCGGTCGGCATGCTCGCGGGCACCGCGATCGTCATGACCGTCGACGCGTACGGCCCGATCGCCGACAACGGCGGCGGCATCTCCGAGATGGCCGGCCTCGGCAAGGAGGTCCGCGCGATCACCGACGAGCTCGACGCGGTCGGCAACACCACCGCGGCCGTCGGCAAGGGCTTCGCGATCGGCTCGGCGGTGCTCACCGTGGTCGCGCTGTTCGCCGCCTTCAACATGGAGGTCGACGCGGTCCGTCGCGCGAAGGGGCTCCCGGAGCTCGTGCTCTATCTGACCGACGCGAAGGTCCTCATGGGGCTCCTCTTCGGCGCCCTCCTCCCCTGCCTCGTCGGCGCGCTGACGATGACCGCCGTCGGCCGCGCGGCCGGCTCGATCGTCGAGGAGATCCGCCGTCAGTTCCGCGAGATCCCCGGCCTGCTCGAGGGCAAGCCGGGCGTCGACCCGCAGCCCAAGGTCATCGTCGACATCGCCACGTCGGCCGCCATCCGCGAGATGATCGCGCCGGGCGCCATCGCGGTGCTCGCGCCGGTCGTCGTCGGCTTCGTGGCCGGCCCCGAGGTGCTCGCGGGCACGCTGGCCGGCGCGCTCGTCGTCGGCGCGGTGCTCTCGCTGATGATGGCGAACGGCGGCGGCGCCTGGGACAACGCCAAGAAGCACATCGAGAAGGGCGGCCTCGACGGCCACGCGAAGGGCTCCGACGCCCACAAGGCCGCCGTCGTCGGCGACACCGTCGGCGATCCCTTCAAGGACACGTCCGGCCCTGGCATCTCGATCCTCATCAAGGTGATGGGCGTCGTCTCGCTCCTCATCGCCCCGCTCATCGCCTGAGCGGACGCGTCGTCGCCACGACCCGCTCTGCGCTGTTCTCGCCCCGCCTCACGGGCCGAATCTCCTCGGCCGACGACATCACTTCAGCGCTGCAAATGGCCGTTGAGCCGTCCGGGATGATGGCGTAAACGTCATCATCCCGACTCGACAGGGTTCATGAGGATCAGCCGCCGCTCGCAGGTGCCGCCGTTCGCGGTCATGGAGGTGCTCGCCGCCGCCAACGCGCGGCGCGCGGCGGGCGAGCCGGTCATCAGCCTGTGCGCAGGCCAGCCGGGCTCAGGGGCGCCCGCCGCCGTGCGCGCGCGGGCGGCCGCGCTCCTCGCGGCCGGCGACCTCGGGTACACCGAGGCGCTCGGCATCCCGGCGCTGCGCCTCGCGCTCGCGGAGCACTACGGCCGCTGGTACGGCGTCGACCTCGACCCGTCGCGCGTCGCCCTCACCACCGGGTCGTCGGGCGGGTTCCTGCTCGCGTTCCTCGCGGCGTTCGAGCCGGGCGACCGCGTGGCGCTCGCTCGCCCGGGCTACCCGGCGTACCGGAACATCCTCCGCTCCCTCGGGGTGGAGGCGGTCGAGCTGCCGTGCGGCCCGGAGAGCCGCTTCCAGCCGACCACGGCGCAGCTCACGGCCGCGCACGACGGCGGAAGGCTCGACGGCCTGATCCTGGCGAGCCCCGCGAACCCGACGGGCACGATGGTCGACGCCGCGGAGCTCGACGCGATCGCGCGCTGGTGCGCGGAGCACGACGTCCGGCTGGTGAGCGACGAGATCTATCACGGCCTCACGTACGGCGCGTGGGCCGGGCGCCAGGCGACGGCGGCGCGCTACGGCGACGCGGGCGCCGTCGTCGTCTCGAGCTTCTCGAAGTACTGGGCCATGACGGGGTGGCGCCTGGGGTGGCTCGTGCTCCCGCCGAAGCTCGTCGCGCCGGTCGACGCGCTGGCGGGGAACCTCGCGCTGTGCCCGCCCGCCCTGGCGCAGCACGCGGCGCTCGCGGCCCTGACCCCGGAGGCGTACGCCGAGGCGGACCGGCTGGTGGAGGGCTACGCGGCCGCGCGCGACCTGCTGCTGCGGCGGCTGCCCGAGCTCGGCTGGAAGGTCGCCCCGCCCGACGGCGCTTTCTATCTGTATGCCGACGTCGGCACGGACGACTCGGTCGCGTGGTGCGAGCGGCTGCTCGCCGACACGGGCGTGGCGCTCACGCCGGGCACGGACTTCGACGGGATCGACGGCGCGCGGTACGTCCGGCTGTCCTTCGCGGCCCCGGTCGAGCAGGTCGACGAGGCGGTGACGCGGATCGTCGCCTGGCAGCGCGCGCGGTGACCGACGCGCCACGTCGGCGGCCTCCCTCCCGACCGCGTCAGCCGCCCTCCGGCATGAGCACGGCGAGCGCCGTATCGATGAACGCTCGCAGCTTCGCCTGCGCCTGCGCGCGGGCGGGAAAGTAGAGGTAGAACCCGGGCCCCGTCGGCGCGCGGCGCTCGAGCGCCGTCGCGAGCGCCCCGCTCGCCAGGTCCTCCGCGACGGCGAGATCGAACACGTACGCGAGCCCGAGCCCCTCGCGCGCGAGGGACACCGCCAGACAGGCGTCGTTGACCGTGAGCGCGCCGGGAGCGTGCACGGCGACCTCGCGGTCGTCGCGCACGAACTCCCAGCGATAGAGCGCGGAGCTCTGGAATCGGTACCGGATGCACGTGTGCGCGAGCAGATCCTCGGGCTCCTCGGGGCGGCCGTGGACCGCGAAGTACGCCGGAGCGCCGACCACGAGCCAGCGGAGATCGCGCGTGAGGCGCACGGCGGTCATGTCCTGGGCGAGGCCGTCGCCGAGCCGCACGCCGGCGTCGAAGCCGGCCTCGGCGAGATCGACGAAGGCGTCGTTCACCGAGATCTCGACGGCCACGTCGGGGTAAGCGCGGCGGAAGCGCGGGAGCACCGGCTCGACCACGAAGGGCACGGCCGTCCGAGGGACCGTGAGGCGGAGCAGCCCCGCAGGCCGGCCCCGGAGCTCGTCGAGCGCCTCGAGCGCGGCGCCGATCTCACCGGCCGCGGGCGCGAGGCGCTCGTGGAGCCGCTCGCCGGCCTCGGTGAGCCCCACGTGGCGCGTCGTGCGCGAGAAGAGCGGCAGGCCGACGCGGCGCTCGAGCGCGCGGATCGCCTGGCTCACGGCGCCCGTGGTCACGCCGAGCTCCGCGGCGGCGGCGCGGAAGCTCCGGTGCCTCGCCACGGAGAGGAAGACGGTCAGCCCCTCGAAGCGGTCCGCCGCGCGGTTCATGGCTCGATTGTATAGCAGCGCTCATCGGTCCGTTTCGCGCGGCGGGCCTACCGGTCGCGGCGGGGCGGGCGCATTTAGCCTGTGCGCGGCGGGGCATGCCGCCCTGCTCGACGGTCGGATGGTTTGGAGAGCGCGAGCCCACGGGCTCGTACGATGAGGAGGCAGCATGGCCATCACCCTGGTGAACCCCAGCGGGTTGCCGAAGATCGAGGCGTACCGACAGGTGTCGATCGCCACCGGGTCGAGACTGGTGTTCATCGCGGGCCAGGTCGCCTGGGATGCCGAAGGGCGCACGGTCGGTGTGGGCGACTTCGCCGCTCAGGTCGAGCAGTGTTATCTCAACGTCGCCACCGCCCTGGCGGCGGTCGGCGGCACCTTCAACGACGTGGCGAAGCTGACCATCTACGCCGTCGGCTGGACTCCCGACAAGATGCCCTTGCTGCTCGAGGGGATCGCTCGGGCGGCCGCGAAGCTGGGAGTCGTCCCGGTCCCGCCGGGCACGCTGCTGGGCATCAGCGCGCTCTCCGACCCCGATCACCTGGTCGAAGTCGAGGTCACCGCGGTCCTCGACTGAGCGCAGGCCGGCGCGGCGACCCGGACGGGAGTCCGGCGGACCCGCGGCGCGCTATTCTTCCCCTGCCCCGGCCAGCGCGCCCTCCCGGTGGGTGTGGCCGCGCCCCAGGGTGAAGGGCACCGCTCGCCCGCGCCCCGCGGGCGGCCCAACCGCCCTCCCCTCGATGCACCAGGACCTCCTCGATCTCCTCCTCGCCCTCGACCGCGTGCCGCAGGATCCCCGCTGGCACCCCGAGGGAGACGCGCTCTTCCACTCCCTGCAGGTCTTCGACCTGGCCCGGCGCGAGACCGCGGATCGCGCGCTCTGGGCCGCGGCCCTGCTCCACGACGTCGGCAAGGCGTTCGCCTCCGCCGATCACGCCGAGGACGGGGCCGACGTGCTCGCGGAGCTCGTCTGCCCGCGGGTGGTCTGGCTCGTGCGGCACCACCTGCACCTGCTGCGCGCGCCCGGCCCGACGAAGCGGCGCCTCCGGCGCACGAGGGCGCTCGCCGACCTCGCGCGGCTCCGCCGGTGGGACCTCGGCGGCCGCTCGCCGGCCGCGACCGTGCTGAGCCCCGAGGCCGCCGTGGAGCTCCTGCTCGACGGCGCGGACCTCTCCCTGCTCTCGATCGGCGGCGAGCCCGCCCCCGCCCATGATCTGCGAAAGGAGCCGCTCGCGTGAGCGCAAGGCGCGCCGGGAGGTCCTCTGCGGCGACGTGGATCGCTGGGGCGACGATCGCCGGCTCTGGGGCGACGAGGCCGGGCCGCCGGGGCGAGACCGGCTCTGCGCCGCGGTGCGGGATGCGGTCGAGACCGCGCTGACGGCGAAGCAGCGCGAGGTCGTCGAGGCCTATTTCTTCGACGGGCTGTCGCAGGGCGAGATCGCGCGCCGCCTCGGGGTGGCGCAGCAGGTCGTGCAGAAGCGCCTGTTCGGGGCGCCGCGGGGCGGCCGGCAGGTCGGCGGCGCGATGCTCCGGCTGCGGCAGGCCCTGGCGCCGGCGCTCGCCGCGGCGGCGGCAGCGCGCGGCGCGGCGGCAGCGCGCGCGGCGCGGGTGAGCCGATGAGCGCCGAGCGATCCGGCGGGCTGCGGGCACGCATCGCCGCCGAGGCCGCGCGCCTCATGTACGAGGAAGGCGTGGACCAGTACTTCACCGCCAAGCGGATGGCCGCGAAGCGGATCCTCGGCCCGGTCGAGGGGCGGCGGGCGCGGTACCGGCCCGCGGACCTGCCCTCGAACGGGGAGATCCGCGAGGCGCTGCTCCTCTTCGCCGAGCGCGCCGAGGGGAGCCAGCGCACGCGCCGGCTGTTCGCGCTGCGCGTCGTGGCGCTGGAGGCCATGCGCGCGCTCGCGCCGTTCTCGCCCCGGCTGATCGGCTCGGTCTCCACCGGCCATATCCGCCGCGGCAGCGACGTCGATCTGCACGTGTTCCCCGCCGACGAAGAGGCGCTGGAGCGCCACGTGCGGGCGCTCGGCTGGACCTTCGATCGCGAGCGCGTGACGATCCAGAAGGGCGGAGAGCTCCGGGAGTACGTGCACTATCACGTGGCGGACGTGGCGCCCCTCGAGCTCACGGTGTACGCCCCGCGCGAGCTGAGGGCGCGGCCCCGCAGCAGCACCGACGGGAAGCCGATCGTGCGCCTCGGCGTCGCCGCGCTCTCGGCGCTGTGCGCCCGGGACCACCCCGGGGCGTGGGAGCGCTACCTCGCGACCGGCGAGGTGGAGGGGATGGACGCGCTGCTCGAGGCGGACGAGGACGAGCCGCTCCCGGGGCCGTTCGACGGGTTGCTCAGCGACACCGGCGGCACCGGAGCCGACGACGCGCCGGTCTGCGCCGAGCCCGGCGAGGAGGACGACCCTTATCAGGAGTACGATCCGCTGCCCGGCTTCGAGGGGACGGCCTGACGATCGCGGCCGGGCTTCGTGGGCCGGCGCGGGCGCACGCGCGGCCCGCTGGCCGGCGCATTTCGGGGCGAGGCAGGTGTAATCGGCTCGCGGCCGGTGCGTCGTCCACCGGCGAGACCCCAAGGAGGAGACGCCATGCAGACGAACGCTCGATACGTCCACGCCCTCGGCCCCGCCACCCTGACTCGCTTCTACGACCCGGCGATCCGGCTGCTATTCCGCGAGGAGGCCTTCCGGAGCCAGCTCGTCGCGCACCTGGAGCTCGCCCCCGGCCAGCGGGTGCTCGACGTGGGCTGCGGCACCGGCACGCTCGCGGTGCTCGCGCAGCAGCGCCACCCCGGGGTGGAGGTGCACGCGATCGACGGCGACGCCGAGGTCCTCGCCCTCGCCCGCGAGAAGGCCGCGCGCGCCGGCGCGGGCGTGCGCTTCGAGCGGGCCATGGCGTGGGCGCTGCCATACCCGGACGGGACCTTCGATCGCGTGGTGTCGAGCCTCATGTTCCACCACCTCGCCGCCGACGACAAACGGCGGACGGCGGAGGAGATCCTCCGCGTGCTCCGCCCGGGCGGCGCGCTGCTCCTCGCCGACTTCGGGTCGCCGCGCAACGCGCCGGGCCGGGCGGCCGTGCGGGCGCTCCGCTGGTTCGACCGGCTCGCGCACCGCCACGACGACGCCCTCGCGAGCCGCTTCGACGACAACCTCGCGGACCGGCTCCCCGCGGTGCTCACCGGCGCCGGGTTCTGCGACGTGGCCGAGGTGGACCGGATCGGCACCGCGATCCTGCCGATCGCGACGGTCCGGGGCCGCAAGCCCAGCGACGCGCCGGAGGCCTGAGCGGCGCAGGGTCGCGCTCGACGGGATCGACGAGCGCCGCCGCGGCCGCGCGAGGCGGCCCGGGGCGCGCGTTGCTCCGCCTCTCCGCGGCGGGTACAGTCGGCGGGGCATGCTGGTCACGACGGTGCTGGAGCGCGGGGCCATCTCGGTGCTCGACTACCGGTGCAGCGCCGGCCCCGCCGACGCGCCGTTCGTCGAGCAGCACCGCGGCTTCTCGGTCTCCTACGTGCGCAAGGGCAGCTTCGGTTACCGCGTCCGCGGGGAGTCGTTCGAGCTCGTCGCCGGGTCGCTCCTCGTCGGCCACCCCGGCGACGAGTACATGTGCACGCACGAGCACGTCCGCGGCGACGAGTGCCTGTCCATCCACCTCGCGCCGCCGCTGCTCGAGGCGCTCGGCGCCCCGACCGACGCCTTTCGGACCGGCGGCGTGCCGCCGCTGCCCGAGCTGATGGTGCTCGGCGAGCTCGCCCAGGCGGCCGCCGACGGCAGGAGCGACATCGGCGTCGACGAGGCGGGAATGCTCTTCGCCGCCCGCTTCGTCGAGGTCGCCTCCGGGCGGGAGCAGCGGCCGCCCGAGGCCCTCGCGCGCGACCGCCGCCGCGCCGTGGAGGCGGCGATCTGGCTCGACGAGCACGCGCACGAGCCGGTCGATCTCGAGGGCGCCGCGCGCGAGGTCGGGCTCAGCCCGTTCCACTTCCTGCGGCTGTTCGCGCGGGTGGTCGGCGTGACCCCGCACCAGTACCTGGTCCGCGCCCGCCTGCGCCGCGCGGCGCGCCTCCTGGCCGACAGCGCCCGGTCGATCACCGACATCGCGCTCGACGTGGGGTTCGGCGACCTCTCCAACTTCGTCCGCACCTTCCACCGCTCCGCCGGCGTCTCCCCCCGCGGCTTCCGCCGGGCGGCGCGCGGGGATCGCAAGATCTTCCAAGACCGGCTCGCCGGGCGCTCCTAGGATGGCCGCCGGACGCGGGCGCTCGGCCCGCGCCGCCCCCCATGACGGCACACGGATTCCTCCTCTTCGACACGGCGATCGGCCGGTGCGGCATCGCGTGGGGCGCGCGCGGCGTCGCCCTATTGCAGCTCCCGGAGGGGCGCGAGGAGGGCACGCGCGCGCGCCTGCTGCAGCGCATGCCGGGCGCGCTCGAGGCGCCGCCCCCGCCCGACGTGCAGCGCGCCATCGACGGCATCGCCGCGCTCCTCCGCGGCGAGGCGAGCGATCTGTCCGGCGTCGCGCTCGACATGGAGCGCGTGCCGCCGTTCCACCGCCGCGTCTACGAGGTCGCGCGCACCATCCCGCCGGGCGCCACGCTGACCTACGGCGACATCGCGGCGCGGCTCGGGTCGATCGGCTCGGCGCGCGCCGTGGGGCAGGCGCTCGGGCGCAACCCGTTCGCGATCCTCGTGCCGTGCCACCGCGTGCTCGCGGCCGGCGGCAAGGTCGGCGGCTTCTCCGCCGACGGCGGCGTCACGACAAAGCTCCGCCTCCTCGAGATCGAGCGCGCCCGGCCGGCCGGCGCGCCTCGCGCCGACGGCGGGGCGGCCGGCGCGCCTCGGGCCGACGGCGGCGGCGCGTTCGGCTTCGATCCGGCCGCCGCCGTCGAGCGCCTGCGCGCGTCCGACGCGGCCCTCGGGCGGCTCATCGATCGGGTCGGGCCGTTCGGCATGCGGCTCGACCGGACGTCGAGCCTCTTCCTCGCGCTCGCGGAGTCGATCGTCTACCAGCAGCTCACCGGCAAGGCCGCGGCGACCATCTTCGCGCGCGTGCGCGCGCTCTTCCCCCGGGCGCACGAGGGCTTCACGCCCGAGCAGCTCCTGCGCGCCTCGGACGAGGAGCTCCGCGCCGCCGGCCTCTCGCGCGCGAAGCTGCTCTCGCTGCGCGACCTCGCGCGGAGGACGCAGGACGGCGAGCTCCCCACGCTCGCCGAGGTCCACGGCATGGAGGACGAGGCGATCGTCGAGCGCCTCACGCAGGTGCGCGGCATCGGCCGCTGGACGGCGGAGATGCTCCTCATGTTCCGGCTCGGCCGCCCCGACGTGCTGCCCGTGGACGACTACGGCATCCGCAAAGGTTTCGCGATCGCGTTCAAGCAGCGCGAGCTGCCGGGGCGCAAGGACCTCGAGCGGCGCGGGGCGCGCTGGAGGCCGTACCGCACGGTGGCGAGCTGGTACCTGTGGCGCGCGGTGGATCTGGCGCGGGGAGACGGACCTCGCGCTCCCGCGGCGGCCGGGGCTCCCCGGGACCGCGCATAAGCCGGCGCGGCTGTCGGCCGGCCCTGGCCTGGACGCGCGCTCTTCGCAGGGGCCGCCTGTCAGGCACGCTCTGACGACGGCGGCTGCAGAAACGCCACAGCGGGCTGTGCCGCACGGCGCGCGGCCGCGCGCAGGACCTCCGGAGCACGCGCAACGGCTGGCCGGCGTCGATGCGCGGAGTTAAGTTCTCGCCGGCCACAGAGCGAGAGCGCCGCGTGGAGCGCCGCACGACGTTGGACAAGGGTCGCCGTCCCGACGGCGCCCAGAAGAGCACTGGAGGAGCACGACGGTCATGCTGAAGAACCTCGAAGGGCAGCGCGTCCCGGATGTCACGTTTCGCACGCGTGTCGACGGTCAGTGGAAGGACGTGACCACGAAGGACGTGTTCGCGGGCAAGAAGGTGGTGGTGTTCGCCCTGCCGGGCGCCTTCACGCCCACCTGCTCGAGCAGCCATGTGCCGCGCTACAACGAGCTCGCGGCAGAGTTCAAGCGGCGCGGGGTCGACACGCTCGCGTGCGTCTCGGTGAACGACGCGTTCGTGATGGATGAGTGGTGCAAGGCGCAGCAGGCGGACAAAATCCTGTTCCTGCCCGACGGGAACGGGGAGTTCACCGAGAAGATGGGGATGCTCGTCGACAAGGCGAACCTCGGGTTCGGCAAGCGCTCGTGGCGCTACTCGATGCTGGTCGAGGATGGCGTCATCAAGAAGATGTTCATCGAGCCCGAGAAGGAAGGCGATCCCTTCGAGGTGTCGGACGCGGACACGATGCTGAAGCACCTGGATCCGTCGTCGCAGGCGCCGCACGACGTGCTGATGTTCACGAAGCCGGGGTGTGGCTACTGCGCGAAGGCGAAGCGGCTCCTGGACGAGCGGGGCCTGGCGTACGAGGAGGTGGCGGCCTCGCCGCGCCGGCTGCGCGCGGTGAGCGGGAAGTCGTCGACGCCGCAGGTCTTCATCGACGGGAAGTACGTCGGCGGGGCCGACGACCTCGAGGCGTATCTCGCGAAGGCCTGATGTGACCGAGACCTGGCAGCTCTCGCCGGGACATGGCGCCATGCCCCTGGCTTGCCGCTCAGGGGCGGTACCGCGGATCGTCGAGGAAGGCGGGATCGGTCAGCGACCGCAGGAACGCCAATAAATCGGCCTTCTCGTCCGGCGAGAGCCCCAGCTCCTCGATCTGCGGATCGGTGGAGAAATGGCCCAGCCCGCCGCGATCGTAATGGTCGACCACCTCCTCCAGCGTCGCCAGCGATCCGTCGTGCATGTAGGGGGCGCTCGCCGCAATGTTGCGCAGACCGGGCACCTTGAATTTGCCGAGGTCTCCCGTCCGTCCGGTGATCCTTTGCCGCCCGACGTCGCCGCCGTCGCGGTAGGTGCCGTTGTTGAAGAAGCCTTCGTTGGTGAGCATTCCGGCCGGGTGGCAATGGAAGCAACCAGCCCGCTCGGACAGGAACAGCGCCTCGCCGCGGCGCTCGGCGTCTCCGAAGCTCGTGTCGTCCCCGCGCAGGTGCCGGTCGTAAGGGCTGTCGGCGCTGACGATCGAACGGACGAAGCTGGCGATGGCCTGACGCAACGACTCCTCGCCGGGAGGCCCGCCATAGGCATCCGCGAACGCCTTCACGTAGACGTCATCGCCGGCGACACGAGCGACGGCCTCGGCGAGCGGTAGACCCATCTCGTCGGGGTGCTCGATGGGCATCCCCGCCTGCTCTTCGAGGGTGGCCGCGCGGCCGTCCCAGAAGAAGCGCTCGCCCCACGCCAGGTTCACCAGCGCGGGCGCGTTCCGCTGTCCCAGGCGGCCGTCGACCCCCCGGGAGACGGGGTCCGGCTCGGCGAAGGCGTGCTCCTGGCGGTGGCAGCTCGCGCACGCCACCTCGCCGGTCCGAGAGAGGCGCGTGTCGAAGAAGAGCCGCTTGCCGAGCTGGGCCCTCGCCTCGGTGAGCGCGTTGTCGACCGGCGCTCTGGCCGCCGCGGCGCGCGCCGGAAACCCGGCGGGGATGGCGTCCGTGACGAGCGGCGGCAGAGGTCCGGAGCCCGCCGACCCGTCGTCGCCGCATCCGCCCGCGAGGAGCAGCGCCGCCAGGCCCAGGGCCCCTCCGCGGCTGAAGCTCGGTGTCACGGATCGAAGGCGAACACCGTCAGGGCGGGGAGGCTGCGCCGCAGGCGCTCACCCGCGAGGAGCTCGTCTCCCACGGGCCCGGGCGGCCCGATGTACCCGGTCAAGTCGACGTCCGCCGTGGCGCCCTCGAAGACCTCGTCCATGACGAGCCGGACGACCTTGCCCGTCGAGCCGCTCGCGGGCACGGACACGGGGCCTCGTACCTCGACCCTGGGGGCGAGATCCATGGCAAGGTTGCCTCCCATGTGAACGGCCGGCGGAACCGTGGCCGTCCCTCCCTCGGGATCGACGGGATCACCTCCGGCCGGCGGATCCACCCTGCCCTCGTAGCGCAGGAAGAGGTAGCCGGTGTGCGGCCACGTCATCTGGGAGGCATCCGACAGAGGCGCGACGTTCTGCGCGGGCTGGGAGACATTGCAGGCCTGGTGCAAGCCCCAGACGAAGCTGACGCCTTCATAGCTGCCAGCCGGAGCGCGCAGCCGGAGCGTGGCCGAGCCCGGCTCCTCGGCGTTGTAGAAGTGGACCCCGTGAGGGGCGGGGGCGCCGTCCGGGCCGACGATATCGACGGGCACGAGCTCGCCGCCCGCCTGGATCAGCGCCGCGTGCGAGACGTAGAAGCGAACGTTGAGCGGCGTGACGGCGCTGCCGTCCGGCGCGGCGTTCGGCTCGCCGAACAGGAACGGCTTGCCGTCGAGGACGAGCTCGAACGCGAGCTCGACGAGGGCGCCCTCGGTCCTGATGGGCGCCGGCTGCTCTGCGCAGCCGGCCGGCCACGTCGCCTCGGCCGCGCCGCCCGCGCCGCCCGCGCCGCCGTCGCCCGGGTGGCCGGCCGCTCCACCCGTGTCGCTCTCTCCTCCGGCCCCGTCGGGCTCGCTGCCGCCCGCCCCGCCGGTCCCGGGCGCCGTCTGCTGAGGCGAGGGCGCGCCGCAAGCGGCGGCCACGCCCAAGAGCAATCCGATGAAGCCGAACAAGCGAGGAGATTTCATGGCGGGCTCGATTGTACGCGAGGACGCACCCCACGGGAACGGGTGACGCATCTCGGGGATTGGCAAGAGAACGCGAGGTGTCCTCTCCCTGGCGCCGCGCCTTCCTCCTCGGCCTCCTCGGCCTCCTCGGCTTACTCGGCGTACATCTGGTCGATCACGCCGCGGAAGCGCTGCTCGATCACGTTGCGCTTCATCTTGAGGGTCGGCGTCATCTCGCCGTCCTGCACCGAGAACTCGCGGCCGAGGACGGTGAACTTCTTGATCTGCTCGAAGCTCGCGAGCCCCGCGTTCAGGGCGTCGATGTGCACCTTCACCTGGTCGACCACCTCGGGGGTCGTGATCGCGGCGTCCCCGTTCAGGGCGCCACGGCCCTTCAGCTCGGCGAGCTTCGACTCGGTCAGGGTGATCAGCGCCGACAGGTACTTGCGGCCGTCGCCCACCATGCATACCTGACTGATGATCTCCGCCGCCTTGAGCTTCTCCTCGATCGGCAGCGGCGCGATCATCTTGCCGCCGGAGGTCTTGAGGATCTCCTTCTTGCGACCGCGGATCTTGAGCTGCCCGCGCTCGTTCCATTCGCCGAGGTCGCCCGTGTGCAGCCAGCCATCCTCGAGCGCGGCCGCGGTCGCCGCCTCGTCCTTGTAATAGCCGACGAACACGTGCCGGCCGCGCGTCAGGATCTCGCCGTCCTCGGCCAGCTTGAACTCCACGCCGGGCACGGGCTTGCCCACGGTCCCCGCGCTCTCGACGCCAGGCTCGGTCATGCAGATGACGCCTGTCGACTCGGTCTGGCCGAAATCCTCGAGGATCTCGAGGCCGAGCGCGCGGAACCAGGTCGAGATGTGCGGCGCGAGCGCCGCCGCGCCCGAGGCCAGCATCTCGGCCTTGCCCAGGCCGAGGGCGGCGCGCACCTTGCCGAGCACGAGCTTGTCCGCGACCTTGAGCTGCAAGGCGTCGAGCGGGCTCGGCGCCCGCCCGGCATACCTCGCCTCGGCCACGCGCGCGCCGACCGAGAGCGCCCACTCGGCGAGCTTCTTCTTCGCGCCCTTGCCGCCGCGCACCTTCGCCATCACGCCTTCCATCATCTTCTCCCAGAGGCGCGGCACGCAGAGCAGCAGCGTGGGCTGCACCTCCGGGAGCTCGACCGAGACGTTCTCGAACTTCGAGCAGAAGCTGACGGTATAGCGCTGGGTGACGCCGACCCCCACGTTCTGCAGCTTCTCGGCGATATGGCAGAGCGGGAGGAACGAGAACATCGTGCCGCGCGCGAACGGCAGGCCCCAGTACTTCACCACCATGTCGGACGTGTAGGCCAGGTTGTCGTGCGAGATCATCGCCCCCTTGGGGTTGCCCGTCGTGCCCGAGGTGTAGATCAGGAACGCGCCGGCCTTGGGATCGATCTTCGCCAGGTAGTCGGCGTACGTCTTCGCGCCCGGCCGCTGCGCGAGCGCGCGGCCCTCGGCCAGCGCCGATTCGTACGAGATCGCCTTTGGCGAGATCGACGTGTCGCCGTCGAAGACGAGGATCCACCGCACGCTGTCAGGGGCGGCGGATTCGCCCTTCTCCCCGGAGATCTTCTGGAAGTATTCCCGGTTTTGCACCGCGAGCAGCGTCGCCTCGGTATGCGCCAGGATGTATTGGATGTCCTTCGCCGTGGAGTTCGGATAGAGCCCCGCCGACTTGCCCCCGACGAGCAGCGCCGCGAGATCGACGTGCACCCATTGCGGGCAGTTGTACGAGAGAATCGCGCCGATCTGGCTCGCGTCGAACCCCCTCGACTCGAGGAACAGCGCCAGGTGGTGGACCCGGTCGCGAACGTCTCGCGCCGTCAGCGTCGTCCATTCGCCCCCGGATTTGTAACGCTGGGCCGGCGCGTACGGGGTTTCATGGGCCCACTGATCCAGACGGTGGAGAACGGTGCTCATGGCATCTTCCTGCGGCCTCGGGGCCTCGGGTGGGTGATCGGAGCCCAGGATGCGGGAGCCGCCGGGGCATTGTCAATCAGCCTCGAGAGCGCGCGCCGACGTCGAGCGGGTGCGCTCGTCGCTCGTCGATCGTCCAGCTCGCCCGGGCGCTCCTGGGAGAGCGCGCCGCCTTCCGGGGCGCCGGCCGCCTCCGGGGCGGGCGCCGTGGGCCCCCCCAGGGCCGCCGCCGAGGTGACGAATCCCCGACGCGCGATCAAATATTTACTTGCGCATATATACACCAGTGCGTATGTTAAGCGCATGCCCAGCTCGGAACTGTTCGAAGTGCTGGCCGACCCGACGCGGCGTCTGATCCTGGAGGCGCTGCTCGACGGTGAGCGCGCGGTCGGTGAGCTCGTCGAGCTCGTCTCGATTCAGCAGTCCGGCGTCTCGCGCCACCTGCGCATCCTCGGGGAGGCCGGGTTCGTGGAGGTGCGGGCGGAAGGCACCCGGCGGCTCTATTCGCTGCGCCCGGAGCCTTTCCGAGAGCTCGACGACTGGGTGGGGCGCTATCGGTCGCTCTGGGAGAAGCGCCTGGACCGGTTCGGCCAGGCGCTCGAGGCGAGGCGAACGGCGCGCGACAGCGGGCCCAAGAAAGGACGAAGTGAATGAACGCGACGGTCGAAAAAGCCAGCATCCTCATCGAACGCACCTACCCGGCCTCGGTCTCCGAGCTCTGGGAGCTCTGGGCGACCAAGGATGGATTCGAGTCCTGGTGGGGTCCGGAGGGGTTCCGGGTCGAGGTCCACGCGCTCGAACCGAAGGAGAACGGGCTCCTCCATTACACGATGATCGCCGACGCCCCGGAGATGATCGAGGCCATGAAGCGCGGCGGGCAGCCGACGTCCCACGAGGTGCGCGCCCGCTTCAGCGCCTTCTCGCCCCACAAGACGCTCACCATCACGAGCGTCATCGACTTTCTCCCGGGCGTCGAGGCTTACGAGAGCAACATCGAAGTCCTCTTCACCCCGCTGGCGCACGGCGCGCACATGGCCGTGACGCTCCACGCGATGCACGACGCGCACTTCACGGAGATGCAGAGGGCCGGCTTCACGAGCCAGCTCGGAAAGCTCGACAAGCGCTACACGAAGTGAGGGTCCCCTCGCGGGGCGCTCCCCGGCTCCGGCCGCTTTTCCGCGGCCGTCGCCCCGGCGCTCGTGGCCGCGCCGGTCTCGGCGGGATCGATGCGCCGCCGCACGGCCTCGCGCCCGGCGAGAGCGGCGCGTCAGTCGTCGATCGACTGATAGACCGAGGTCCAGAAGTCGAGATAGACCGGCGACATGAGCGGGAATCCCGCGCGCTGGGTCATCAGGATGCCGACCAGGTCCTCCCTGGGATCCGAGCTCCAGGACGTGCCGTAACCGCCGTCCCAGCCGTAGCGGCCGGGGCTCGCCGTCACGTCGTCGCGCCGGGTGACGATCGATACGCCAAACCCCCAGCCGCGGCTGTCCCAGTAGCCGGGGAAGAACCCGGAGGCCGCCTTCTGCTCGGGCGTCAGCTGGTCGGTCGTCATCGCCTCGACCGAGGGGCGCGACAGGATGCGCTCGCGCCCGTGCTTGCCCTTGTTCAGCAGCATCTGGCCGAAGGCCAGGTAGTCGTCGACCGTCGAGACGAGCCCCGCGCCGCCGTCCGGGAACACGGGCGGGCGGCTCCACTGGCTGTCGGCGACGCCGTCGTGCAGGTCGAGCGCCCCGGCCTCGGCGCTGGCCCAGTAGCTGGTCGCGAGCCGATCGAGCTTGTCCGCCGGCACGCTGAAGCCGGTGTCCTTCATGCCGAGCGGCTCGAAGATGCGCTCGCGGAAGAACGCCTCCAGCGGCTGGCCCGCGGCGCGCGCGATCAGCACGCCCAGCACGTAGGACCCGGTGTTGTACATCCACCGCTCGCCCGGCTGGTGCATCAGCGGCAGCGCCCCGAGCCGGCGGATCCACTCGTCCGGCGCGTGCGGCGTCGACGGCTTCGGCGGCCCCAGGCACGCGAGCTGCTGCTCGCGCACGGCCCTCTGGATCGGCGTGCCGCCCGGCGGCCCCATGATCATGCCGAACCCCATGCGGAAGGTCAGCAGATCGCGCACGGTGATCGGCCGGCTCGCGGGCACGGTCTCGTCGAGCGGCCCGTCGAGCCGCTGGAGGACCTTGCGGCTCGAGAGCTCGGGCAGCAGCCGATCCACCGGCTCGTCGAGCCGCAGCTTGCACTCCTCGACCAGGATCATCGCGGCCACGGCGGTGACCGGCTTGGTCATCGACGTGATGCGGAAGATCGTGTCGCGCCGCATCGGGTCGTCGCCGCCGACCGCCTTCACGCCGATGGCGTCGACGTGCACCTCGCCCCGCCGGCTGATCAGCGTGACGAGCCCCGGCACGTCGCCGCGCTCGACGTGGCCGCTCATGATGTCGCGCATGCGGCCGAGCCGCGCCCTGGAGAGCCCACCGGTGCTCATTGACTGCTTCCTCCGTTCATGTCCGAGGTCTTCACGTGCTGTCACGTCAGGGGGCGCCGGCGAGCTCCGATCGGCGATCCGGGGCAGGCGCGCCGCCCGCCGGCGGACCGGCCGCCGCCAGGCTCACCCCGGCTCGCGCCCCGGGATCTCCGGCCGCACGCGCACGCTCTTCCACCGCGCGAGCTGCACGAGCCCGGCCGGGGCGCCGCGCGGCTTGCTCACGTCGGCGACGCGGCAGACGTGGACCTCCACCTTGGCCGCGCCCCGCGCCTTCGAGTACCACGCGGCCGCCGCGGCGGCGCGCTCGACCACCTCGCGCGGGACCTCCCCGCGCCCCGGGTTGCGCACGATCACGTGGCTGCCCGGCGTGCCGCCGGCCACGTGCAGCCAGAGGTCGTGCGGCTCGGCGATCTCGAAGGTGAGCGCGTCGTTGTCGTCGTCGCCGCGGCCGACGAGCACCTCGAAGCCGTCGAACGTGAGCGTGCGGTACGGCCGCCCCTTGCTGCCCATCCCCCGCCCCCCCGCCGTCAACCGGCCGCGGCGCCGACGCTCGGCCGCGCGGGACGCGCGGGCGCCGCCTCGGTCTTCACCTCGGCGTCGAGCCACGCGAGCAGGTCCCGCACGACCTCCTCGCGGTTGATCTCGTTCAGCATCTCGTGGCGCCCCCCGGGGTAGATCCGCTGCGTCACCCGGCGGAGGCCGGCGGCGCGGTACGCCTCGATCATCTGCGTCACGCCCCGGAGCGGGCCGCCGACCGGGTCGCGCGAGCCGGAGAAGACGTAGACCGGCAGATCCTTCGGGATCCGCGCCTGCCGCTCGGGCCGCGCGATCTCCACCATCGCGTCGAGCAGGTCGATCCACAGCGAGACCGTCGCCGGGAAGCCGCAGTGGGGATCGGCCATGTACCCATCGACCTCGGCGCGATCGCGAGAGAGCCAGTCGAAGGGCGTGCGCGCCGGCGCGAACAGCTTGTTGAAGCTGTCGAAGCTCATCGACTGGAGCAGCTGGCTCTTGCCCCGTTCGCCCAGGCGCCGCCGCTCCGCGCGCGCGAGGAGCCGACCCGCGTCGACGAGCGGGCTCGGCTTGCCCGAGGAGCCCGAGAGCACCGCGCCCTGGATCGAGCCGCCGCGCTCGATCAGGTACTCCTGCACGAGCGAGGAGCCCATGCTGTGGCCGAAGAGCACGACCGGCAGGCCCGGGTGCTCCTCCTGCTCGCGGGCGATGAGCGCCGCGAGATCGCGCACGACCCGCTGGAAGCCGCCCTGGCTCGCGAAGAAGCCGAGCTCGCCGCGCTCGCGCGCCGTCCTGCCGTGGCCGCGGTGGTCGTTCGCGTAGACGGCCCACCCGGCGGCGCAGAGCGCGTGCGCGAGGCGCGCGTAGCGGCCCGCGTGCTCGGACATGCCGTGGGCGATGTGGAAGATGCCGCGCGCCCCGTCGTCCGGGAGCCAGCGGTGCACGAAGAGCTCTCGACCGTCGTCCGCCTGAAACGTGAAGGTGTCCGCGGGCATCGGGAGAGGACCCTACCACCGCTCCGCGCGCGACTGACCACGATTCTCGATGCTTCCGCGCCGAAAGGACTTTTCGGTACGGTCCTCCGTGGCATGAGCTTCGCACGACGATCCGGCCATGCCCGAGCGCCGATCGTTGCCCGTGCTGTCGTTGCGCGACACCGTGCTCTTCCCTGGGATAGCGACGCCCATCACGGTCGGACGGCTGAAGACGCTCCGCGCGGTGGAGGCCGCCCTCCGGATGGAGGGAGAAGACAAGCGCATCTTCGCGGTCGCCCAGCGCGACGCCGCCGAGGAGCCCACCACGGGCGGCCTCTTCTCGATCGGCGTGATCGCCCGCATCACCCAGGTGCAGCGGTTCGGCTCGGGCCTCCAGCTCGTGCTGTACTGCGAGCGGCGAGCGGCCGCGCCCCGCTACACCGAGGTCGACGGCGTGATCCGCGCCCCGGTCATCGAGCTGGCCGATCTCCCCCTCCGTCCAGAGGAGGACAGCGCCCTGGAGGCGCTCTCCCGCGAGGTGCGCGAGCGCGCCGTCGAGTACGGCCGCCACCGCGGCGCGCCCGAGGACGTGCTCAAGCAGTTCGTCGGCAGCATGTACGGGCCCGCCGAGCTCGTGAACCACATCGCCTTCTACCTGGACCTCCCGACCCCCGAGAAGCAGGGGCTGCTCGAGATCCTCTCGACGGAAGAGCGGATGCGCAGCCTCGCGCTGCACCTCTATCGGCAGATCGGGATCGTGGAGACCCAGGAGAAGATCCGGACGACCGTCGAGGAGGAGCTCGGCGAGCGGCAGCGGGAGCTCTACCTGCGCGAGCAGCTGCGCGCGATCCAGAAGGAGCTCGGCGAGGAGGACGACGAGAACGCCGCGGCCCGTCTGGAGCACAAGCTGCAGCGGGCGGGCCTCCCGGCGGACATCCTGCAGGAGGCCCGGCGCGATCTCTCGCGCCTCCGGCGCATGGGACGGGAGACATCGCCCGAGGCGCAGGTGCTGATGACCTGGCTCGAGTGGGTGGCCGATCTGCCCTGGAGCCAGCGCACCGACGACCACGTCGATCTCGATCGGGCGCGGGCGATCCTCGACGAGGATCACCACGGCCTCGGCGACGTGAAGGACCGGGTGCTCGAGTTCCTCGCCGTCCGCAAGCTGCGCGTCGAGCAGGCGCGGGGCGAGGGTGATCGGAGCCGCGCGGTCTCCCGCGGCCCGATCCTGCTCTTCCTCGGTCCACCCGGGACCGGCAAGACGTCCATCGCGGAGTCGATCGCGCGGGCGCTCGGGCGCAAGTACGTCCGCGTCTCGCTGGGCGGGGCGCGCGACGAGGCGGACATCCGTGGACATCGTCGCACCTACGTGGGCGCGATGCCGGGCCGCATCCTCCAGGGGATCAAGCGGGTGGGCTCGAAGAACCCCGTGATCGTCCTCGACGAGGTCGACAAGCTCGGCGCCTCGTTCCAGGGCGATCCGGGCGCGGCGCTGCTGGAGGTGCTCGATCCGGCGCAGAACGAGGGCTTCGTCGATCACTATCTCGGCCTGCCGTTCGACCTGTCCGAGGTGCTGTTCATCTGCACGGCCAACTTCCGGGAGACGATCCCCGCGCCGCTGTTCGACCGGATGGAGACCGCGCTGTTCGCCGGATACACGGAGCAGGAGAAGCACGAGATCGCCCGGAGGTACTTGCTCCCCCGGCAGCGGCGGGAGTGCGGGCTGCGCGAGGATCAACTGCGCGTGACGGGCGCGGCGCTCGGCGAGATCATCAGCGGCTACACGCGCGAGGCGGGCGTACGTCAGCTCGAACGGACGCTCGGCGCCCTGGCGAGAAAGGCCGCGCGCAGGATCGCGGGCGGCGAGATCGAGCGGGCTGTGGTGAGCGCGGAAGAGGACGTGAAGGAATTGCTCGGTCGCGCGAAGATGCGCCTGGAGCGGAGGCTGCAACACGATCAGCCGGGCGTCGCGACCGGCATGTATTACACGCAGATGGGTGGCGACATCATGCACGTCGAGGCGAGCGTGATGCCCGGCAAGGGCGATTTCGTCCTGACGGGGCAGCTCGGCGAGGTCATGAAGGAGAGCGGCCGCGCGGCGCTGAGCTACGCGCGCGCGCACGCGGCGGAGCTCGGCGTGCCGCTCGATCGGCTGCTGCGGCGCGACGTGCACGTCCACGTTCCGGCGGGGGCGGTGCCCAAGGACGGCCCGAGCGCGGGCGTGACGATCGCGGTGGCGCTGGTGAGCGCCTTGTCGGGCAGGCCGGTGCGGAGCGACATCGCGATGACCGGGGAGATCACGCTGCGCGGCACGGTCCTGCCGATCGGGGGCCTCAAGGAGAAGGTGCTGGGGGCCCACCGGGCGGGGATCTTCGAGATCCTGATCCCGGCGGACAACGAGGCGGATCTCGACGATCTGCCGGCCGAGGTGCGGCGCTCGCTGGAGTTCACCCTGGTGAGCACGCTCGACGAGGCGATCGCGGTCTGCCTGCGGCTCCGGCCGATCCGCCTGGAGGCGCCGGAGGAGATGCCGCACGCGCGGGCGTCCTGAGGCGCGCGCTCCGGGACGGCCTCAGCGACGATCGGCGCTGCCGGTGTTGACGGAAGCGGCCCCCCGCCGCTCGGTCAACCCGGCGGAATCCTCGACGATGGCCTGGAAGCTCCGCAGCTTCCCGGCGTCGCGCATCCCCACGCGGATGGAGAAGCCCGGGTCGTCCGGGCGCCGGTAGAGCAGGATGGCCGCGTCTTGCCGCTCGAACAGGAGGCAGCGCCTCGGGTACGGGAGCCGCGTGAACCCCAGCCGCTCGAAGATCACGGCCGCGTCCTCGGCGCTCGGGGGCGCGCCCGCCGGCCCGTCCGCGGAGAGATGCTCGGCGCGGTGAGGGAAGGTCGGCAGGTGGACATTCCTCATCGCCAGCACGAACAGCATCTCCCGGAGGCTCACGAACCGCCGGGTGAGGCGCGTCTTCCACGTCTGCTCGCCGAACGGAAAGCGGACCACCTGGCAGTCCTCGGCCTCGGACGGAGCGTCGAGATCGAGGAACGTGTGCTGCCCGTCCGGAGAAGCGTCGCCGAAGACGTAGAGGAAGCGGCGCGGCGGCATCCACGGGGCAAGCTCGTAGAGCTCTGCGATCTTCGTAGGATGGTACTCGTGGAGGCCGTCGAGCAGCGGCCCGCCCTCGGCGCCCATCGCCAGGGCAAACGAGCGGTAGAAGCCCGGGCAAGGGCGGCCGAAGCGCTCCTCGAGCTCGTCGAGCCGCCAGCCGTAGACGCCCTGGATCCGGCCGCGGTACCCCGGCGCGTAGCGGTCCAGCAGCGCGAGGAGCTCTTCCATGGTCAGGGACACTCCGCGTGGTTGTCACAGAGCATCTCCGGGACGAGCTCCTGGCAGGTCTCGCACGAAGGCACCGACTCTTCGTGATCGAACTCCTGCGGGCCCCTCGCGGTCACTTCGCCTTCCGTCCTCGTGTACGTCACCTTGACCAGCTTGCCCAGGGGCGAATACCACTTCTCCGACATGGTCTTGACCTTGTGTCCGCCCGCGCCTCCTGCCTGGAGGAGCTTGGGAGCGGCGCAGTCCCAGGCATTGCGGTCCATCTTCTCGAGAGCGCTCTTCTGCCGTTCGCTCTGCGTGAAGCCGTCGACGAGCGCGAACGTCCCGGTGGCCTTCACGGCGTCCCTGAAGCCGGGCGTGACCTCGCCGGAGGCGGCCGCGAGCATCTTGGGGCTGCTCGTGCACTTGCAGATGCACGCCCCGATCATGTAGGCCTTGGTGTACGTCCCGGACTTCTCGTCCTCCCCGAGGACAGGACCCAAGTCCGCGATCTCTTTGTTGATGTCGCGGAGCTCCGCCGAGAGGGCCTCGGTCGCGCGCTCGGCCTCTCGCCGGAGGGCCTTGATCTCGTTCTCCTTCGCCGTGACCTTGCCGCGGGCTTCGCCGTAGGCCTTGCCGAGCGTGGCCTTGTCCTCCGCGGGCGCCTTCTGGAGGGCTGCCAGGGCGGACGCCGCGGTCGCCTGCAGCGCCTCGAGCGTCTTGCTCTCCTTGTCGATCTCCAGCTCGAACTCGGACCGCTTCTTCCGCCGCTCCTTCAAGGCCTCGAGATACCTGCGGAGGAGCGCCTCTTGCGCGCGGAACCTGTCCCGGAGCTCCTTGAAGAGGTCGAGCAGGGTCGCCACCACCGCGCCCGTCTCGTGAACCCGGTGGTTGCCGACCGGCTGCTCGCACACCGCGCACGGCGCGTCGTCGCCGTAGGCCAGCCCCGTCTGCCCGTTCGAGATGAACGCCGTGTTGAAGGTGTTGCCGTTGTGCAGGGTCGGGTCGAGGAACCGGGCCACGCCCTTGCCCTCCACCTTCACATCCATGCTCGACCCGCCCCAGGTCAGCTTGCCCTTGATCTTCGACGAGATGACGCCCCCGGCCGCCCCCGGCTCGTCGCCCGTGCTCGTGCTGAGCTCCGAGCTCGCGAGGGCCACGGGGTTGCCCGCGATGCTCGTCTGCTTGCTGCCCTTGGCCAGCATCGCGTCCTGCGCCGTGTTCACGAACGGCGTGGGCACCGGGCCGGCCGGCGTGGGCACCTTGCAGACGTCCGGCGGCGCCGCGACGTGCGTGAGGCCGTCGCCCTGATGCAGGACCAGCCGGCCGTTCGCGAAGACGTTGCTCATCGCCCCTCTCCTCCGCCGGAGCCCCCGGAGGCCCCCTCCACCACGCACGCCCCCACGCGCCCCCCGCGGCCCCGCCCGCCGTCCGCGCTGCCGTACACGAGCGCGCGCGGCGCCCGCCCGGCCGCCCTCGCCGCCTGCGCCCACCTCCGCCGCCGGTGGAGCGCCGCGGCCAGCATCACCGGCGCGGCGCCCGCGCCCGCGTCGCCCAGCCACTCGCCCGCCGCGCGCAGCGCGAGCGGCTCCGGCATCCACGCGGCGTTGCGCAGGTACGCGCGCGAGAACTCCGTCGCCCAGAACGACTCGCCCGGCTGGCAGCTCATCACCTCGTCCACGCGCCGCGCCCCCGCCGCCTCGTCCCCCCGGAGCGCGCGGAACACGCCCGTGAGCCCGTCGGCCGCGCTCGGCACCCGCGACGCGAACGGCGCGGGCTCGGCCCCGAGCGCGACGCCCAGCACGACGCCCAGCGCCTCGAGGCCCATCGCCGCCGCGGCCCCGGGCCGCGCCACGACCACGAAGCCCGCCGCCTCCCCCGGGATGCGCCCGTCGCGGTTCTGCGGGGAGAGGTGCAGCCGCGCCGCCGCGAGCGCCGCGAGCGAATCCGCGTCGCAGAGCGAGTCGACCGCGCCCACCACCGCCATGGAACCGACCCGGCCCGCGCGCAGGTCCCCGATCGCCGCGGAGAGCGCCTCGAAGAAGGCCGCGCGCCCGCCCTCGAACGCGCCGACCAGCGCGAGCGCGCCCCCCGCCTGGCCCGGCGGCGCGGAAAGGAGCGCGCCGAGGAGCGGCTCGCGCGCCACCGGCGCGCCCAGCGACGGCTCCGGCAGCCCGAGGTAGAGCGGCACCCGCCCGGTCGGGGACGCCTTGAGCCGCTCCCGCACGCCGTCCAGCGCGGCGCGGCCGAGCGCGATCATCCGCTCCGTGCGGGTGGACGACGGATCGAGCGTCGAGAGCCGCGACGCGCGCACCGGCTCGCCCACGCCCGGCGCCGCCGCCTCGGCGAAGCGGGCGAGCCCCGCCCGCATCGACGCGAGCGTCATCTCCTCGGTCGTCCCGATCGGCGTGCACAGCCCGAGGCCCACGACGCGCTCGCCGCTCACGGCGCGTGCTCCCACGGCTCCAGCAGGCGGACGGTGGTGACCTCGTGCCCGGCGAGCTCGCCGTGGGCCGCGAAGGTCGCGCGGTAGACGAGCGAGACGCGCCGCTCGTCCGGCTCCAGGTAGACCGCGTCGAGCGCCATGAGCCGCCGCTCCACGCGCCGCGCGAGGGCGCACTTCGCGACCACCCGGCACACGGGCAGCGAGAACGCGATCGGGCCGTCCGGCGAGACGCCGTCGAGGAGGACGGGCTCGCCGCCGCGGAGGTGCGGCGAGGCAGCGAGGCGCCGCGGCGCCGCCTGGAAGAAGCGCTCGTCGAAATCGGCGGGCCAGAGCGGGGCGCGCCGCTCGACCCACGCCGCGTCGTACGTGCCCGCGAGCCCGAGGCGCGGCTGCCAGCTCCGGGCCACCGGGCCGAAGCCGCACGGCGGAGGCCGGTCCGACCAGCCCTCGATGAGCGCGTCGGGGTCCTCGATGAACGGCAAGGGGCGGCCCTGCGCCTCGCGCTCGCTCGCATGGAGGCCCATTCCCACCGGGTTGCGCGCGTCGTGCGCGCCGGCCGCCGCCCCGCCGAAGCTCTGCTCGTAGCGGAGCGGCATCGACCGGAACGGCTCCGGGCTCGAGGGGGACAGCCCCGCCCTGCCCCGCTGCCAGACGCGCGCGCCGAAGACCAGCGCCCGCTTCTCGACCCGGCCCACCCGGACCGCGACCGAGGCCGTGGTCGCCCGCCGCCCGCCGGCGGTCCACGCGTGGCCGTGGAGCAGCACGTCCGTCATCGGGCGCGTGTACGCGGCCTCCGATTCATAGCGAAGGCTCGACGCCCCGGGCTCGCCCCAGTACTCGTCGGCCGCGCGCGGCGCGGGCTGCTCGTCGCAGAGGCGCAGCGGCCCCGCGGCCGGCCGCCCCGGCGCCGGCAGGACGAAGCTGCCGGCGACGACGACGACGAGGCATTCCACGCCGTCCCGCGTGAGCGACGGGAAATCGGCGGCCGCGAGCGGGGTGAGGTTGTCGAGGGCGGGCATCCAGCCGGTGAGCGGGGATGTTTTCAGACTCGCTGGCCCACGACAAGCAGCTCGACACCGCCGAGCGCGAAGCATGTAGTATCGGGGCGCTCGCGCGCGCGCGCTCCCGTGCGCTCGCCTCTCGGGAGGAGCGGGATCCGTGCACACATTCCAGATCGAAGGGGTCGGCGGAGATCTCCGGGTCGTCCATTTCGAGGGGCAGGAGGCGATCTCCGAGCTCTTCCGGTTCGATATCACGCTCGTGAGCCTCGCCGGCGACCTCGCCCTCGGCGCCGCGGTCGGAAAGCGCGCGTCGCTCGGCTTCCGGGTCGGCGAGGACGTCCGCCGCGTCCACGGGATCATCGCCCATTTCGAGCTCGGCGAAGAGGGGAAGAAGCTCACCACGTACAGGGCCGTGCTGGTGCCCGACGTCTTTCGCCTGCTCCACCGGCGCGACAGCCGCATCTTCCAGGAGCTCTCGGTCCCCGACATCCTGAAGAAGGTCTTCGAGGCCGCCGGCGTCGCCGCGGGCGACTGCCGCTTCGCGCTCCGGGGGCGCTACGCGCCCCGCGAGTATTGCGTGCAGTACCGCGAGACCGACTGGGCATTTGCCTGCCGGCTGATGGAGGAAGAGGGCATCGCCTACTGGTTCGATCACGACGCGGAGGCGCACACGCTCGTGCTCTGCGACGACCCCTCGGCCCACCCCCCGATCGACGGCGAGGCGACGCTCGTGTTCCGCCCGCCGCTCGGCGCGCTCGTCAGCGGCGAGCACGTCTCCCGCCTCCGCTACGCCGAGCAGGTCCAGCCCGGCAAGGTCACGCTGCGCGATTACAATTTCAAGAAACCGGCGCTCTCGCTGGAGAGCTCCGAGCAGGGCGAGCGCGACGACGATCTCGAGATCTACGACCACCCCGGCGATTACGACGCGCCGGGCGCGGGCCGCGAGCGCGCGCGCGTCCGCCTGGAGGAGCTCGCGGCGAGGCGCCGCATCGCCGAGGGCGAGGCCGCGTGCCCCCGCCTGCTCGCCGGCCGCACCTTCTCGCTCGCCGAGCACCCGCGCGACGACGTGAACCAGGCGTACCTCCTCGTCCGCGTCGAGCACAGCGGCCACGAGCCCGCCATGGAAGCCGTGGTGAACGAGGGCAAGCCGCCCTGTGAAACGCGGTTCCAGGCCATCCCCGCCGGCGTCCCGTTCCGCCCGCCGCTCGTCACGCAGAAGCCGTCGATCAAGGGCGTCCAGACCGCGATCGTCACCGGCCCCGCGGGCGAGGAGATCTACACGGACGAGCACGGGCGCATCAAGGTGCAGTTCCACTGGGACCGTCAGGGCAAGCGGGACGAGCGCAGCTCGTGCTGGATCCGGGTGAGCCAGATGTGGGCCGGCAGCGCGTGGGGCGCGGTCGTCCTGCCGCGCATCGGCCACGAGGTCGTCGTCGATTTCATCGAGGGCGACCCGGATCGCCCGCTCGTGGTCGGCAGCGTCTACCACGGCGCCAACGTGCCGCCGTACGCGCTGCCCGCCGAGAAGACGAAGAGCGCCCTCAAATCGAACAGCTCGTCCGGCGGCGAGGGCTACAACGAGCTCCGCTTCGAGGACCGGAAGGGCTCCGAGGAGGTCTTCCTCCACGCCCAGAAGGACTGGAACACCGTCGTTCGCAACGACAGGACCCAGGACATCGGCCGCGACGAGGCGCTCCACGTCGCCCGCGACCGGACCAAGCGCGTGGACAACGATCAGCGCGAGGTCGTCGGCGGCCACAAGGCCATCGAGGTCACGAAGACGCACACGGAGAGCATCGGGCAGGACGAGCGCCTCGACGTCGGCGGCGACCGGAGCGTCGCGGTGGCGGGCGGCCACGCCGAGTCGATCGGCAAGGACCAGTCGATCGACGTGGGCGGCGGCCAGAGCGTCTCGATCGGCAAGTCGGCGTCGATCTCGATCGGCAAGGGCAAGACCGAATCGGTCGGCGAGGCGAGCGACGAGACCGTCGGCAAGAGCAAGTCGGTGAGCGTGGACGAGGCGTACGCCATCACGGTCGGCAAGGACATGACCGTCACGGTCAGCAAGAGCGCGCGGGACGAGATCGGCGAGAACAAGGCCGTCATCGTGGGCAAGGCGCTCACCATCCAGGTCGGCGACGCGCAGATCCTGATCAAGCAGAGCGGCGACATCGTGCTGCAGGGAAAGCAGCTCGTCGTGAAGGCCGACGGCCCGATCCAGGTGGAAGGGCAGAAGCTCGCGGTGAAGTCCGGCGGCGACGTGAGCGTGCAAGCCTCGGGCAACGTGAGCGTCAAGGGCGGCAAGATCGGGATGAACTGACGGCGTGTCCGATCGGGGCCGTGGATCGACCGGAGGAGGGCGCATGGCGAGGCGAGCGAGCGGGGGCGGAGCGGCGGCGTGCACCGGAGCCGGGGCGGCTCGGTGCGAGCCGGCCGAGCGCGCGGGCGCCAGGGGATGAGCGCGCCCCTGCAAGCCTCGCTGTGCGAGGAGCACGCCGACCAGGCGGCGTTCCTGTGGCTCCTCCGGGATCGCGCCGCCCGGAGCGCGGCCTACGGCCTCGACGACCTGGCCGAGCTCGACGACCGGCTGGAGGCGCACCTCGACGGGCTCAGGCTGGCGGGGGACGCGGGCTGGGAGGCGTGCCGCGCGCTGCTCCAGCGGGCCGAGGGGGGCGAGGTGTTCGGCGCGGCGGTCGTGGCGGTGCATCGCTGGGACCTGCGGGGGCTCGCGCGGGTCCTCGACGTGGGCGGCGGGACGCCGGACCTGTCGCGGGGCATCGCGTCGGCGCTCGGGTGGACGCCGCTCGAGCGCGTGCGGCGCCTCCTGCCCGGGCTCCTCGCCGGCCGGAGCCCGCCGGCGCTGCAATGGCTCGGGATCGCGGCGTGCGCGGCGCACGGGGAGGACCCCGGCGCGCCGCTCGGCTACGCGCTGCTCGCGCGCGACCCGCGGCTGCGCGCGCGGGCGCTGCGGGCCGCGGGGCAGCTCGGGCGGGTCGACCTGCTCCCCGAGGTGCGCGCGTCGCTCCGCGCCGACGACGAGGCGTGCCGCTTCTGGGCGGCGTGGTCGGCGGCGCTGCTCGGCGAGGGCGCGTCCGCGCAGGTGCTCTGGGAGCTCGCGAACGGAGGCGGGCCGTTCGCGGCCGAGTCCGCGAGCATGGCGATGCGGCGGATGGCCCCGGCCGTCGCGTCCACCTGGCTGCGCGCGCTGGAGAGGTCCGCGCTCGATCCGCGGGTGCCGGTGGCGGCGGCGTGGGCGCTGGGCGACCCGGCGGCCGTGCCGTGGCTCCTGGAGGTCGCGGGAGATCCGGCCCTCTCGCGCCTGGCGGGTCAGGCGATCGCGCTGATCACCGGGCTCGATCTGGCGGCCGAGCAGCTCGCGCGCAGGGCGCCGAGCGGCGTCCGCGCGGGGCCGACGGACGATCCGAGCGACGAGGCCGTGGCGATGGATCCGGACGGGGACCTCGCCTTTCCCGACGTCGCGGGGGTCTCGGCCTGGTGGCGCCGTCGCGCGGCGGAGTACCGGCCGGGGACGCGGTACCTGCTCGGCCGGGCGATGACGCGAGAGGGGCTGGAGCAGGCGCTGCGGGAGGGCGACCAGATCGCGCGCCGGGCCGCGGCGGTGGAGCTGAGCTTGCGGGAGCAGGGGCGGGCGGTGTTCGAGGTGCGGGGGCCGGGCTTCGCGCAGCAAGAGGCGCTCGAGCGACGCGGTTAGCTCGATCCGACGGGCGCCTTCACGCCGCGGCCTGCGGGCCCTCTTTGTCGGCCAGACCGCCCTGCTCCTCGGAGCAAGGCGGTCCGAGAGCGATCCGCTCTAAGGCAGGTTGGCAGAAGAGATGTTCCAGGATCTGTCGCTGCAGAAGCGGCAGCTCGCGCCGACGAGCATGCCCTTGCCCGTGGCCGATACGTCGCCCTTGAGCCACCAGTTGAGCCACGCCAGGTTGACCTGAGTGAACTCGCCGCCGTTCCGAGCCCACAGATCGCCGCCATGGTCCGCGCCGACCTTGGCGAACATCATGACCGGGATATCGCCTAAGGCGGCGATGTTCTGGTAGTCTCTCGCGCCGTTCTCGTTCGCGCCCAGGCTATCCGCGGTGCCGGTGACGATCAGCACGGGCGTGTGAATCGATTTGTAGAAGGCCTGATCCGGCGAGAAGGTGCCGCTGCTCGTGTGTCCCCAGGTCGTCATCCTGGGATCCGCGGCGGTCCCCGCCGCCATCAAGCCGCCGCAAGAGAAGCCGTTCGCGGCGACCTTCGTGGTCTCGATGCTGTGGTAGTAGGCGCTGCAAGGCTTCTCGTTCTCGGCGATCACCCAGTCGACGTAGGCGAGCAGCACGTCGCCTCCGCCCCCGAGATCGCGGTTGGGCTCCTTGCCTCCCGGTGTCCCGTCCGCCACCACGAAGTAGCCATGCGAGGCGATTTCGGCCATGGCCGCTTCCGTCGAGAGCCCGTCTCGCGAACATCCGCCCTGCCCCCAGACGAAGATCGGATACTTGGCGCCCCCACCGAGATCCGCCGGACGGAAGATGGTGCCCTCGTTGATGCGCGGGTCCGAGTTCGTCTCGACGACCACCTGATGAGGGCCGCTCCCCGACACCCTTCGATCCGTCGGTCGTGACTCGGTGCACGTGCCGGTGAAGCCGCCGCCCGAGCCTCCGTTCCCGCCCGCCATGTCCCCGCCGCCGGCAGACGCTCCTCCGCCCGCGCCGCCCGAGCCGGAGGCGTCAGCCCCTCCGGTCGTGCTCTGTGAGCCACCCGAGCCCGCAGGCTGAGGCCCTCCGGTGGAGCTCGCCTGCTCGCCGCCCGAGCTGCTCGCGCTCCCTCCCGTGCCCGCCGCGGCTCCGCCGCTTCCCCCGACGTTACCGTCGTCACTCGAGCCGCTGCAAGCGGCGAGAATCATGCCCAGCGCGGCCCAGGTGAAAGCCCAAGTCGATTTGGTTTTCATAGCGACTCCATATCACATCGAGCAAGCGAAGAGAGGGGTCCGATTCGCGTCTCTCCCGCGAACCGCGGGCAAAGGCCGTGCGCGCCATCGGTCGGCGCCATGGAACATTTCGATATCTATCTGTTCTTGCCATCCCCCCGTGGTGCTGACGGGGCACATGCACACGGATCGTCAGGCGCCCCACGGACCCGGTGGCGCGCCATCGATCCACCTCATCGATCGTCGAAGCAAAAGGATGACTTTCCGCGTCACTGTGAACGTTCACATGTCGGATGTCAATTCCAATCGTCAAGCCCCGGACCTGGGCGTCAAACCCCGGATCTGGGGAGCTCGCCGCGACCGATCCGTCGCCACGGGCGGCCGTGGTCGCCCCGCTCACCAGCCCCCCGCGCCCGGCTCGCGCGGGCGGCGCTCGCCGAGCCGCCCGCACAGGCGAGCCCCTCAGGAGCCCACGACCGGGTGGGAGGGAGCCGTGGCGCCCTGTCTCGACGTAAACTTACCATCTGAGGGGAACTCTTCGAGCCCTCGATGACAAAGTCGAGCGACCCGTGATTGATCGAGAGCGCTCCCGTACACGGGGAGAGGGGGACGACGCGTTCCCGATCTCCGTCGCCGCGACCGCCGAACCACGCTCGGCGATCCGCGGTACTGCACCGGGCCGCTCACGAACCTGACATGGTCGCTCGAACGAGACGCGAACGACTGGCAATGAAATCGGACGCTTCTTGTCGGCGACTTCACTTTCTCGCGAGGCTACACCGATGAGCATGAATCGAAAGCAGTCTTTGGCGGCGACCTCGACGATCGCGGGCCTCTTCGTGCTTCTGGCGACCGGATACGCGAGCGCGGCGGAGCACTATGTGGCCCCGGACGGCAGCGATTCAAACCGCGGGACCATGGACCAGCCGTTCGCCACCCTCTCCAAGGCGAACAGCGCCGCCGCCGCCGGTGACACCATCTGGGTGCGCGGCGGCACCTACTACATCACGACCCAGCTCGTCCTTTCGAGGAGCGGCACCTCGGATACGAGCCGCACCAAGATCTGGGCCTACCCAGGTGAGAGGCCGGTGCTCGACGCGTCGAGGTATGTCACCAGCAACCCGGCCGTCGACGTGCCGGTGGTCTTGGTGACCGGAAGCTGGATGCACCTTCGAGGGCTCGAGATCGGCAACGCCAAGGTGGGCAGGAGCGGCGACCACTCGTACTCGCTGCTCCGCACCAAGGGCTCCAGCAACAACATCTTCGAGCTGCTCGACCTCCATCATGGCTTCGGGTCCGGCCTGTTCGTCGACAAAGGCAACGGCGGCAACCTGATCCTCAACTGCGATTCGCACGACAACTACGACCAGAACGGCAGCCAGGGCGACGGCCAGAACGGAGACGGCTTCGGGGTCCATTACCAAACGACGGGTCCCAGCACGATCATCCGGGGATGCCGCGCCTGGAACAACTCGGACGACGGCTACGACTACATCTCGCAGGAGGTGCCGGTCATCACCGAGGACAGCTTCGCCATGTCGAACGGTCGGGGCAGCGAAGGCAACGGCAACGGGTTCAAGGTCGGCAGCAGCAAGACGGGCATCCGGCACATCGTGCAGAACAACGTGGCCTGGAAGAACAAGGCCGCGGGCTTCTACGCGAACCATTCATCGGGCGGCAACACCTGGCTCAACAACACCGCGTACAAGAATGGAACCCAATACAACATGCTGGCGAGCCCGCCCGACGACAGCAGCCAGGCCATCATCTTGACCGGAGCGCTCGCGCACAAAATGCGGAACAACATCGGCTTCCCGAACAAGAACTCGAACATGGGGGGCGTCGACACCGCGTTCAACACGTGGGACCTGAACATCACGGAGGCGAGCTCGGCCTTCGAGAGCACGTCCGACGCCGGTTGCACCGGCCCCCGCGAGGCCGACGGCAGCATCCCCTCCGCGTGCGTGTTCATGAAGCTCAAGGCCGAGAGCGCCTTGATCGACAAAGGGACGGACGTGGGCCTTCCGTTCGTCGGATCGGCGCCGGACCTCGGAGCTTACGAGTTCGGCGCCGGGCCGACCGAAGGGACGGGCGGCGGCGCCGCCGGTGGCTCGGGCACCGCTGGCGGCGGCATGGGCGGCACGGCGGCCCATGGGAGCGGTGGTGACGGGTCCGGTGGCACGGTCGGCACCAGCGGTGGAATGGGCGCGGCGGGTGGCGCCGGCCAGGGTGGCGCGCTGGGTGCCGGCGGCTCCCCGGAAACCAACGGCGCCACGGGCGGCACCGAGGGCGATTCAGAAGGCCTCGCCGGAGCCGCAGGGACCTCGGAGCACGACAGCTCCGCGGCGGGTTGCGCTTGCGCCGTCGCTTCCGACGACGCCACCGCCGGTGTCGGCGGGTTCGCGTTTCTCGCGCTCGCCTCCGCGTTCGCCGCGCGCTCCCGCGCTCGGAAGACGGCGCGACGCGACGGCGTCCGGCAGTCGAGGTTCTGATCCGACCTGCCTCAGAACCCCGGCGACGCCGTTGGCCAGCGACAACACGCGCAGGGCATGCAGATGGGGGCCGAAGACGCGGTCCGCGAGCGACTTGACGAGCCCCTCGACAGCACGGCTACTGGCACGTCGTTCCCTGGAGCTCTTCGGCGTAGGTCGATGGCACGCGAAGTCCGTAGGACTCGGCCAAGCGCGCGTACGCGGCCCATGTTATCGTTGGTCGTATACGTATTGTCGCCAAAGTCGAACAGCCTACAATCACCATACGCCGTCGGCTCCCAAAGGAACGTACCCCGGCCCATTTGGTTCGGGAAGTCGCGCATGATGGGATTGATGAGATCCCTGCGGTCATCGGTGTACTCGCAGATCATCACGGGCAGCTCGTATTTGTTGATGACGTACCCGAATTCCTCCCTCCAGTCCTGGCATCTGTTATGTGAGCGCTAACATTTCCGATGTCAGCATCGTGTCGGCCACCGTCCGTTGCGGCGAGGCGATGGCCATCGTGGGCGTGACGCGACGCGGCCCGCGAGGCCGATGAGCCTCGCGGGCTGTGCGCCGCCGTTCAGCCGAACGACGACGCGAGGCGACCGCCGGCGTCGCGTGCAGCGTCACGTCCGATCACAAGGTGGATCGAGCCGCCCGCGACCAATCACGATTCGATCACGAAACCTCGAGAGCGGCGAAGATCGCGTCGGGAGGTACTTTTATATCGCGGAGAGGACGGCAGACCGGCACGCGACGAGGCGCTCTAGCGCAAGCGGAACGGCGCGAGGGACGAGGTGGCTCGGTAGGGTCGGGCGATCAACGGGCGTCACGAGGCTTGCATGCTCGTGCACCTCGACGGGGAGCATGGCGGCTCTTCCTCGCGGCCGCCGCGGCAGGAGAGAGCATGGAGAGGCCCGCCCGTCGAGGTCATTCCACGGCCAGCTCGGGGAGCGTCAGCGCCCCTGGACCTCGATGTTGGTCACGCCCCAGCCCTCATCGAACAGGCCGATCAGCCCGGACGCGGACAGGTCGAGCGCGAGGTCGGGCGCGGAGTGCGGGAAGACCAGCTTCATGCGATACACGGAGTCGCCGTACGGATAGGCGAGCGTGTTCACCTCGAGCGCTCCCGACCCAGCCAGGCTCCCGTCCAGCGGATAGCTCTGGGTGCTCAGGGTGTTGGAGAAGGTCTCGCTGAGCAGCTCGACGCCGTCCGCGGAGGCGGTCCAGACGCTGGGGCCAAAGGGCCCATCGCCGTCCCAGGCGTTGATGACGTAGAGGTCGAAGCTGACGGTCAGCTCGGTGTGGGGGGCGAGCTCGTCGAGCGTCAGGTGCGCCGTCTCGTTGCCGAACTGCCCCAGGAAGGTGCGGTCTCCGAGCGGGGTGACGCTTGTGACGATGGACTCCCACTCCGGGCCGATGGATCCGGTGAAGTTGTTGAAGTAGACGCTGCGAGGGCTGTCGATGATCGGCCCGCCCTGCCCGTGGCTCGCGAGATCCGTGGCGGCCTCCTGGGCCGAGACCGCGAAGCTCGGGTCGCCGGTGAGGCCCACGTCGAGGATGCACGTCTGCTTGATGACCTCGTCGGTGATGCCGGCGCAGGCCAGCTCGCCCGCGGCCCTCTGCGCGGGGGTCAGGCTGTTGAGCCACGCCGGCTGCCCGGGACCGGCCGGACCGCCGCACGGCGTGCCCTGCTGGATGAGCGCGACGTCGCCCTGGGCGGCGCCCACCCGCCAGACGTCCGCGTAGCTGTTCGTGTCCTGGTACATCTCGAAGAACGTCAGCGCGCTGCTCAGCACGCTGCCGTCGCGGGCCATCATGAACTCGTTGGTGGCGTCGTCATCGGCGTTCCCGAAGAGGCCGACCATCTTGCCCACGCTGGCCGGCGGGACGAGGAAGAGCGTGTCCAGGTACAAGCCGAGGGAATAGCTCCTCGGACGCAGCGCCAGCCGCTCTCCCGTCGGCCAGGCGAGCACGGTCCTGCCGCTCGCGGACTGGTAGACGCTCCCGCCGCCGGCGAGCGCGAGCGCGCCGCTCGACGGCACCGTCGTCGGCTGCCCGTTCACGTAGAGCGCGCCGGTCGCGTGGAACTCCACGAGATCACCCGCGACGCGCGCGCCCACGGCCCGGCCGGTCGAGACGCCCGGAGACACGGGGCACTGCCGGATCTGGATCTCCAGATCGGGAGTGGCCGCGCTGGTCGCCAGCACGAAGTCACCCTCCCCCTGGAAGTCGAAGGCGACACGATCGAAGCTGACGTAATGGGGATCTCCGTTGCACGTGGCGGGCTTGCAGGACGGGTCCGGGGTGTCCACGCGGCACCCCTTCATGACCTTGACGAGGAGGGCGTCGCTGCCACCGCCGCCGAAGGAGTGACCGCAGAACGGCGCGTCGGTCCTGCCCGTCAGGAAGACGTTGCCCTTCGGATCGACGGCGACGCCTTGTCCCGCCTCCATCGCGTTCGTGCCGATGTACTCGGTGCGCAGGTGCGCCCCCGCCGCGCTGTACTCGCGCAGGTACATGTCCGCGCTCCCGAGGGGCGCGTCGGAGTCGAGGTCGCGGCGGGTCTCGCCGGTCAACACGACGGATCCACCGACGACGGCCACCGACGTCGCGGAGACGTTCTCGCTCGCCGCGGTCTGCCGGATCCACTGCGTGGTGAGGCTCGCGTCCAGCTTGGCGAGGAAGGCGTCATATGTCGTCGAAGAGGCATAAGGGGGGAAGTTCCCGTTCGTCGTGCCGGAGACGTAGACGACGGTCTGACCCGACTCCACCGCGGTGGTCAGGCTGAACGCCTGGTCCTGGAGGCTCGTGCCGAGGAGCGCCACCCCGCCCAGGGCGCCGCTGTCGCTGTAGCGGGCGACAAAGGCGTCAGCGCTGCCGCCCGCGTACGGTTGGCCTGCCAGCGCGCCGGTGGTGTAACCGGCGACGTAGACTTGCCCATCCGCGCCGACGGAGACGCTGCGCGCGATGGTCGTCTTGTTGTTCACTCCGAGCTGCCTGGTCCAGACGAGATCGCCGCTCGCCGAATACTTCGCCACGAACAGCGACGTGGTGCCGCTGGTCGGCGGCGGGCTCACCCCGGCGAGATTCCCGCCCGTGGAGCCCACCACGTAGACGCTGCCGTCAGGTGCGTGGGCCACGGACCACGCTTGATCCACCGCGGCCGTACCGAGCTGGCGCCGCCAGGCCTCGGTCCCGTTTGCGTTCAGCTTGACGACGAAGGCGTCCGAAGATCCCTTGTGCTGGCCTGCCTCGATCGCGCCGCTCGTGTGGCCGACCACGTAGAGCGACGCGTTGCCCCCCGCGGGGCACTGGGCCGAGGAGACGGCGACGCCCGTCGCCTGGTCGTTCGCCGACGTGCCGATCTGCGCGCCCCACACGAGCTTCCCGTCCTGCCCGACCTTGCGGATGAAGGCGTCGCTCGCGCCGCTGTTCACCTCGCCCGAGATGGCCCCGGTGGTGGACCCGACCTGGTAGACGGCATCGCAGGACGCGGCGACCGCGTTCCCGAGGTCCGCGCCGGCCGTGGGCGTCTCGTCATGCCACGTGAGTCCCTCGAAGCTCGGGCAGGTCACGTTCTGCAACGGGAGCGGGAGGCCATTCGCGCGATCTCCGCCCGTGGGGTCGAACGGGAGGGTGGACAGGGGGGAGTCGTCCTCCCTGGGCCTCAGCTCCTCCTCGGTCGCGCTTGTATCGTCGTTCAGCTCTCCAGCGGGGGCGAGATCATCCCCCTCCGCTCCGGAGCCGTCGTCCGCGGAGGAGATCGGCGCAGCCTGGTCGGGCTGGGGGCCTCTCGTCGAGCCCACCGGCAGAGGATCGCCGGTCGAGCCGCTGCAAGCGGCGACGCCTGCTGCCAGGATGCACACGGAGAGCGTCTCACCATGAAATCGTTTCATGCTTGAACCTCGCAGTAATGATGTCGATTCGAAGTGGCCCTGAGGCTGGGAGAACCCGATGTTTCATTCTCGTTGTCGGGTGCCCCCGAGCTCTCCAGCCCGTCGGGGGGCCGCGAACCCGGCCTTGACGCTGCCGGTCCACGACGAGCGCGCTTTTCCTCGTCACCGAAAGCTCAGGGCTTCCGGATAGCCCCTCAGCGCGCTCCGATTCTCGCGGGGGCCATGAGCAACGAGAGTGCCAGACCTCTCGAGCTTCAGATCTGCACCCCATGGCCGCAGGCCAGCTCATCGGCTGGGCCCGCAGCGCGCGCAGGCGAGCGCCGCTCCAAGGACGGGATCGTTCCGCCTCCGTGCAGAGGGCATATGCGGCAGCGTGCTCGTCCCCCAGGGACGCAGCGCTTCACCCAGGGACGCGGGCTCTATCGCGGCCCCCCGCTCCGGCGACCGCTCGCCATCGACCGGCTTTTCCGGCGGGATTTCCGACCCGGGTGCCAGCGCGCCGCCGCCTCGCTCACGGCGGCCTCTCGCGCCGCGCATCGCCCTCGCCTCGGGAGGACGCGCCGTGGTACTGCCATGGACCGTGCGCTCCGCTCGATGGCCTGTCGCGATAACGTCGCTCGGCCGCGCCTCGGCCGCGACGCTGGTCTGGGGGCTGCGGGGGCAGCGGTACGTGACCGCGGTCGTCAAGGCGACGTTCGGGCTCGTGGCCGAGGGCGCGATGGCGCTCGGTGAGCCGGACCCGATCGTGCCCGGCGAGGTGCCGGATCCCTCGGGCGTGGGGCTGCGCTCGGCGGGGGATCTGGCGCCGTACCTGCGCGAGGTGGACGTGCTGCTGACCGGACACGCAGGGGTGCCTCCGACGGTCGCGGGGGAGATCCAGGTCCGGCTGGCCGTGGTGCAGGAGGGGGCCCTGCGGCTCGACCGGTGCGTGACGCTCGACGGGAGCGCGGGGAGCGCGCTGGGGAGCGAGGGGCAGAGGCGCGTGCGGGTGGACGGGATGGGGCCGCTGTCCCGCCGCTGGCCACGGCGCGAGGCGCTGCTCGGAGCGGCGGATCCCGGGCGGCTCGAGGGCGTGGCGCTGGAGGTGCCCGACGGGCTCGACTGGGGGTACTTCCAGGCGGCGCCACCCGAGCAGCGGATGGAGCGGCTGCTCGGCGACGAGTGGGTGGTGCTGGGGGGCATCGTCGCGCAGCGACCGCGGCTGCGCACGCAGCTCCCGGGCGCCCGGGGCGTCGCGCGGCTCTACCGGCGCGAGGAGCGGGCGCCGCGCGAGGGGGCGGCGCTGTCCCTGCGGGCCGACACGCTGCTGATCGACGCGGATCGGCGGTGCTGCTCGGTCGTGTGGCGAGGGTACGCGGCCGTGGGCGAGGAGGATCTCGAGGCGCTCCGGTCGGAGCCGAGATCGACCAGGCACCGCGCGACCTCCGGGCGGATCCCCGTCAGCACCACCTTTGCCCCGAGCAGCCGCACGGCGCCCGCCGCCTGGAGGATCCCATGGGTCGCCTCCGCGTCCACCCCCGGGACGCTGGTGATGTCCAGGATGGCGACCCTCGCCTGGCGCCGCTGCAGCTCGTCCAGGAGCGCGCCCGTGGCCTGCTGCATCCGGGCCCGGTCCAGCGCCCCGATGAGCGGCATGACGATGGCGTCGTCGCTGATCGGGATCACCGCCGTGGACAGCTGCGCCAGCATGGTCATCTGCGCGCGGATCGTCTCCTCCTTGCTCTGGCGCAGCGCCTCCTCGGCCCGCTTGCGATCCGTGATGTCCAGGAGCGACACGAAACAGCGCTCCCACGTCTGCTCGCAGCCCGCGCTCATCGCGAGCCGGAGCGTGACGGTCCTCCGCTCGCCGTCGAGCGTGGAGATGAACGTCTCTTCCTCGAAGGACGTCGCCCCGTTCCCCAGGGCGACGAGCTCTCGGCGGAAGGTCATCACCGCGGGCTCGACGAAGATGACCGACAGCCCGGCGAGGATCTGGCCCTTGCTCGAGGCCCGGCAGAGCTCTAGCGTGGCCTTGTTCGCGTCGAGGATCTTCACCAGGGCGATGCCCGTGAAGAGGTCGTCGGCATGGGCTTGGAAGTGCGCGTCCAGGTCGGTGACGCCCGACGCGATGATCCGGTCGAGGTGCCGCCTGACCGCCGACCAGTCCTCCTCCCAGAGGGAGATCGGGGAGCTCTCGAAGATACCGCGGTAACGCGCCTCGCTCCGCTCGAGCTCCTCGATCCGCCGGCGTAGCTGCGTCAGCTCGTCATTCGTGCTCATTGATGTCATGCTCGATCGGTTGCTGCCGGGAGCACAAGCGCCCAGGACCAGGATGCTACGGCGGCCCCTTCACCGTCACCGACCAACCACCGTCAGCGTACGCCGACCACAGTCAGAGCACGCCAATCACAGCCAGACCATCGGCCTCTACCGTTCACGCCGAGCGAGGGCGACATCCTCGAAGCCTCGTTCGCGCCGTCGTTCGCCCGCGCGGCGCGCCAGTCGCCTCGCGCTGGACCAGCGCGTCGCGCCGGCCGTCCTCGCCGGAACCGCCATGGCCCGGAGCGCGCGCATCTCGGTAGTGGCGACGACCCGCTGGGCCGATGGGTCGACGCCATCGCCGAACGCCGGGGTCGCCACATCGCGGCCGTGGCGCTGGCGCGGCGGCTGTCGGGAGTGCTGTGGGCCATGTGGCGCGACAGCACGGCCGATCAGTCGACGGCCACCTTGCATTTGGGCCGTTGGGGAAGCACATCCCCTCAAGCCGCTTCGGTCCTCGACGCCATTCGTTCGCAGATGCGCGCGAGCGCCACGTCGCGGCGGCCACGATCCTGGGGTAGCTTTGGCTGCTGCGGATGCAATCTCGGAGCGCCCTGCCGTTACCCGACGTGCCTGCCCGGTCGCTGGCCGCGCCCGGGCTGGAGCCGATGACCGTTCGCCGGGCGAACCCCGTCGACGCCTCTGGTGTATCGCGGCTGCGGATGCTCCTGCGGGTCGAGGAGTCGGGCTCCATCCTGGAGCCGGACGAGCCGGCGCCGTCCTTGCAGGAGGAGATCGCCCGGATCGCTGCGCAGGACCGCGACCCCGGGCTGCTGACGCTGGTGGCGGAGTCGGCGGGGCAGCTGGTGGGCTGGCTGGAGTTCTCGGGAGGCGAGCACCGCCGGACCGCGCACCGGGGCTGGGTGGTGCTGGCGGTGGCAGCGGGCTACCGGAGGCTGGGGATCGGCCGCGCGCTGCTGGAGGCCCTGCACGACTGGGCGTCGCGCCACCGGCTGATTGAGCAGGTGGCGCTGCACTGCGCGGAGAACAACGCGCCGGCACTGGCGCTGTACCGGAGCCTCGGGTACGTGGAGGAGGGGCGGTCGCGGCGCGCGCTGAAGCTGGCGCCCGGACGCTACGCCGACGTGGTGCAGCTGTGCCGGGACCTCCGCGAGGGCGGGCCCGCGGTCATGCCTGGTCCGTCCACGGATCGCCATCGTACGGGACGGTGAGGATCCAGTACACGCCCAGGTTGGCGGTGGTGAGCGTGGTGAAGAGGTTGAAGTCCACCACCGCCCAGTCCCAGTAGTACCCGTCCCCGGCCAGCGGTAAGTCTTGGAGGCGATTCTGCTCCTCGACCAGCTCGCTGAAGCGGTCGCCCCAGTATTCCACCAGCCCCGTGTCCAGCTCCGGCTCGCGTTGGTCCTCGTAACGACTGTCGTTCAGGCTAAATTCGTTCAGAGTCTGGCTGACGTCCAAGCTCTCGTTTCGGCCATCGTTGGCCAAAGGCTGGCTGACGTCCAAGCTCTCATTTCGGCCATCGTTGGCCAAAGGCTGGCTGACGTCCAAGCTCTCGCCTTTGCTATCGTAGTCGTCATCCGACCCGTCGTCGATGAAGGAGGAAAAGGAGACGTCCTGTTGTTGGATAAAACACTCATTTACCCAAGACTCCGCGATCTTCGAGCTCTCTGGCGAGGTGGCGTTGCAGCCCCACTCCTTCAGCAGCGCAGTGAGGGCATCCTTGCCCGTCATTGTTGCTCCCGCCTTCATCCGTTCGAGCACGGCTTTCACGCGATGAGGCATCTCGATGAGCTGCTCCTGCCCCTTTTTCTGAGATTCGAGCCCCACTTCCAGCCTGGGGCCAATGACGACGCCGTGGGGGCCGAACTCGGCGGTGGACTGCACGTTCGGGCAGTGCTCGAGCACACGCCTTACGACCTCCCAGGTGGGGTGGCGAAATCGGACCTTGTTATCGGCGCTGAAATGGACCCAGGAGGGATTGACCGCCTTCAGAAAATTCACCGAGAACGATTGCGCGGAGCCGTGGTGACCGCCCGCGAGCGCGAACGACTTGAGATCGTCCTTCCACTCAGTGTGGGACAAGATGTAAGCTTCGGTGGAGAAGGTTGCATCGGCGCAGATCAGCACCTGTTTCTGATTGTAACGGAGGGCGAGCACGACACTGGCCGTGTTGGCCTCGGTGCCCCGCAGCGCGCCGGTCGTCTCCAAGGCGTTGATCTCCCCGCGGTCCGCCAGTCTCGCGTTGGCGCTGACGATCCAGACGTCCATCCCAGCGCACTGGATCAGTCGCTTGCCCACATCGGTCTTGGGGGACTCCGAGAAGGGTTTCTCGTTTTCGATGAACTCTGCCAGCAGCTCTTTCAGGAACTGCCCGCTGTCGCCCGAGTAGCTGGACGCCTTGCCCCCGCAGAGGACCGTCTTGATCTCGACGCCTTCCAGGACCTCGGTCAGCAGGTTATAGTGGTCCCCGTCGGGGTGCGAGATGACCAGGTAGTCGAGCGGCTTGCTGTCGAGCAGTCCTTTGATGTACTCCCGCGCAAGCGGGGCCACCAGCTCCTTACAGCTCTTGCTCCCGCAGTCGACGAGGATGGTCTCGCCGCCGGGACACTGGATGAAGGTGCAATTGCCCTGACCGACGTCGATGAAGTGGAGGACCAGGTCTCCGTCCACCGCAATCGTGTCCGTCGAGGAATCTTCGGTCGCGATTTTCCCGCGCCTCTCCAGGGTGGTCCGCTCCGGCTCTTTCCCCTTGGCCTCTTCGAGGGCCTCTTGGGACTTGCGCTCGGCCATCCGCTTTTGTCTTAGCTTGCTGCGCCCGGTCACTGACGTGAAATCCAGGTTCGGCTCCTCCTCCGCGTCCCTCTCTGCGTAGTTGTTGGTTTCCAAGGAGGGCTTCGTCCCCCCGGTGATCGAGCTCCGCCGGCCGTAGTTGCCTTCCACGGTGTATTCGTCTCCGCGGCTAGATCGCCGGGTTCCTGGGAGCTTCGCTGCCGAGGTTGTCGTGCAGGGTGGCGATCCGCTCGCGCGTGGCGTCGTCGATCTCGCCCGTCTCGGTGAGATCCTCGCGGCGCTGGAAGAGGCGGAGCGCGGCGCGGGTGCGGTCGTTGAGCTGGCCGTCGGGCTCCCCGCAGTCGTAGCCGAGATTGTTGAGCCGGTTCTGGACCCCGCTGACCTCCTCGATGGGGCCGACGCGGCCGAAGGAGATACCGATGACCAGCAGCGGGCGAGGCGAGCGATCCACGCGGAGCACGCCGCGCCGGGCGCCAGCGGGGACGTAGCTCTTCACGACACCCTGGGCGTCGGAGCGGCCGGTGATCTTGAGGCCGCCGTCGATGACCAGCTCGTAGGGGAGGTCCGCCAGCGGCTTACCGCACGAGACGAGACGGACCCGGTACTTGGCGGGGATGCCCTTGCGCTTGAACCTGTGGCTGGCGCCCGTGGCGCAGGAGACCTCCTTGATCCTCTTGTCCGGGATGACCAACTCGTCGCCGGGCAAAAGGGCGTTCATGTCCCGCCGGCGCGCGCGGAGCCCCGCGTTGTCCGGGTGCGACCAGACGGTGCGGTCGAAGAAGCCGTACTTCTCCGAGATGGACGTCGTCCCTTCGCCTTCCTCGACGCGGTGACTGATCGGCACCAGACGATTGTAATCTGGGGGGGTCCTGGTAGCATTGATTTTCACCCGCCGGATCCAATGAGGCGTCGCCGCAGTGGAGGTGGCCCTGGCGGCCACGCCGCTGGGCCATGAAGAGACCGCCACCGCGCCCCGCTCGGGCGCCGTGCGCCGCTGATCTGAGCGCGCGGTGCGCGGCGCCGCGCTCATCGTGATGGCGCAGGCGGCGAGCGGGCTCCTGGTCCCGCGGCCTCTCCGCGCCGCGCATTGCCTGCGCATCGCACTCGCCTCGGGAGGACGCGCCGTGGTACTGCCATGGACCGTGCGCTCCGCTCGATGGCCTGTCGCGATAACGTCGCTCGGCCGCGCCTCGACCGCGACGCTGGTCTGGGGGTTGCGGGGGCAGCGGTACGTGACCGCGGTCGTCAAGGCGACGTTCGGGCTCGTGGCCGAGGGCGCGATGGCGCTCGGTGAGCCGGACCCGATCGTGCCCGGCGAGGTGCCGGATCCCTCGGGTGTGGGGCTGCGCTCGGCGGGGGATCTGGCGCCGTACCTGGGCGAGGTGGACGTGCTGCTGACCGGACACGCAGAGGTGCCTCCGACGGTCGCGGGGGAGATCCAGGTCCGGCTGGCCGTGGTGCAGGAGGGGGCCCTGCGGCTCGACCGTTGCGTGACGCTCGACGGGAGCGCGCCGGGGAGCGAGGGGCAGAGGCGCGTGCGGGTGGACGGGACGGGGCCGCTGTCCCGCCGCTGGCCGCGGCGCGAGGCGCTGCTCGGGGCGGTGGATCCCAGGCGGCTCGAGGGCGTGGCGCTCGAGGTACCCGACGGGCTCGACTGGGGGTACTTCCAGGCGGCGCCACCCGAGCAGCGGATGGAGCGGCTGCTCGGCGACGAGTGGGTGGTGCTGGGGGGCATCGTCGCGCAGCGACCGCGGCTGCGCACGCAGCTCCCGGGCGCCCGGGGCGTCGCGCGGCTCTACCGGCGCGAGGAGCGGGCGCCGCGCGAGGGGGCGGCGCTGTCCCTGCGGGCCGACACGCTGCTGATCGACGCGGATCGGCGGTGCTGCTCGGTGGTGTGGCGAGGGTACGCGGCCGTGGGCGAGGAGGATCTCGAGGCGCTCCGGGTCGTGGCCGGCGTGGAGCTGCCGGGCGAGGCGCTGCGGTGGGTCGACCCCTTCGCGCAGGAGGCGCGGGAGGCGGGGCGAACGGCGCCGCTTCCGGCGGCGCCCTCGCGCGCCACGCTGCCGCTGCCGGCCCAGGCAGCGCCGGTGGTGACGAACGTCGAGGATCATCCGCTCGAAGGCACCGTGGAGCCGCTGAGCGCGCACGTGCGCAGGCCGGCGACGCCGTTCGAGGCTCGGCCCGAGCTCCCTCCGGCCGCGCTGCCAGCGAGCCGGGCGCGGCCAGGAGAGCCGGCGATCGAGGATCACCCGCTCGCAGGGACCGTGGACCCGCTGAGCGCGCCCGCGGGCCGGCCAACGACGCCGTTCGAGGCTCGGCCAGAGCTCCCTCCAGCCATGTCCGCGCCGCTCCCCTCGCCCACGCCCACGCCGCTCCCGTCGCCCGCGCCCGCTGCCCCCTCGGGGCCCATCGCTGCGGCCCCGCCGCTGCTGCCCCCGGAGCTCTCCGCCGAGCCCCCGGGCCTCGGCGACGCGTTCCTCTCCGCCATGACCGAAGCGGGCGCCTTCCCCTGACGATCGCATCGCGCGCCCGGCCTCGACTCGCCCCTCGCCTCGGGGCCTTCCTTGCGCGAGGGCGGGCTGATACGCTCGCGCGAGCCCGGGAAGGAGCATGGTGCTTTGAAGCGGCTGCTATCGCTGGGTCCGCGGCGCTTCGCGATCGAGCTCGCCGACCGCCGTGAAGACGGCGCCGACCGGCTCGGCGATCGCGCGAGGGACGCCGCGTGGCTGCGCCAGCTCTTCGCCGAGCCGCAGAACCGCCCGGCGCTCCGGCGGCTGCTCGACGACGCCGCGCCGGCGAGCGCCGTCCGCCGCCTGGCCGACGCGGACGTGCTCGGCGCGCTGAGCCGGCTGCTGCTGAGCGGCCGGGTGCGGCTCCGCGAGGCTCCCCTCCCCTGGCTGCCGTCCTACGGCGGCGACGAGGCCAGCGCCGACGACCAGGCGCCCGCCGACGCCGCCCCGCGCGCGCCCAGGACCGAGCTCACCTGGGTCGAGATCCGCCTCATCGGCGAGGACGACAAGCCCATCCCGCACGAGCGCTACCGGGTGGAGCTGCCCGACGGCTCGATCCGGGAAGGCTCGCTCGACCACGAGGGCCGCGCCCGGCTCGACGGCATCGACCCGGGCGCGTGCCTCGTCACCTTCCCGGCGCTCGACCAGGAGGCCTGGGAGCGCGTGGGTTGACCGCGTAGACTCGCGCGGTGGCCACCGAAGCCGATCTCCTCCGCGATGTCCTCGCCGCGCCGGACGACGACGCGCCGCGGCTCGCGTACGCCGCCTGGTGCGACGACCAGGACGACCCGGCCGTCGAGGCGCGGGGCAGCTTCATCCGCGCGCAGATCGCGCTGCTCGCGACCGACGAGGCCGCCGAGCCGGATCGCCACTTCCGCCTCACGTGCGAGGCCCGCGACCTCGAGGAGGCCCACCGCGCCGCGTGGATCGCCGCGCTGCCGCCGGAAGCGCGCGATCCCGTCTTCGACCGCGGCTTCGTCGAGCTCGTCACCCTCGACGCCCGCGCCTTCCTGCAGCACGCGGACGCGCTCCTCGCGCTCGCGCCGATCCGCCACCTGACGATCGACGCGCTCGGCGACGCGGCCGAGGAGCTCTTCGCGTCGCCGCGCCTGGTCGGCGTCCGCTCGCTCCGGCTCGACCGGGTGGGCCTCACCGACGACGACGTGGAGCGCCTCGCGGCGTCGCCGCACCTCGCCGAGCTGCGCTGGCTCTGGATCGGCAACAACCGCGTCACGCGCCGCGGCGCGGAGGCGCTCGCGGCGTCGCGGCGCCTCCCCGCGCTCGGCTACGTGGGCTTCGTCAACAACCCCTTCGACCCCTCGGAGCACCAGGGCCACGATCAGGGCATCATCGTCGACCGCTGGCTCCCGCCCGAGGGCCGCGCGCTGGAGGCGAAGTTCGGCGCGCTGCGCTGGCTCCACACCGAGGCGCGCACGCTGCTCGAGGTGGTGCCGGACCGGCTGCGCATGCCCGGCTGATCAGTACACGAGCTGGTCCGCCGCCCGGTACTGGGTGGTGAGCTTCGCGATCGGCGCGTCCCAGGACGGCTTCCAGCCCGTCCGCGCGAACTGGGCCATCCTCGCGAGCTCGCCCTTGATCTTCGCCTTGAGCGCCTCGCGGTTCTTCCAGACATCGTCGAAGAGCGCGCGGTCGGTTTGCCTCACCGCCTCTCGCGCCTCCGCGATCTTCCTGGCCAGGACCTCGTCGTCGCCCACCTGCTTCGCGAGGTTGTGCGGTTGTTTGTTCAGCGTCTTGTCGAAGCTCTTCCAGCCGTCGTACTTGCCCTCCCACCCCTCGGGCAGCGGCTCCGCCTGGCCGAGCGCGTGGCGGACGAGCGCCTTCTTCAGCTCGTCGAGCGTCACGTACCCGCTCTGCGTCTTCTTCCGGACCTCGATGATCCTCCGCGCGAGATCGACGTCCCCGAGGAGGGCCTCGAGCTCCTTCTGGGACATGGTGTTCACGTTCGTGTTCGGGGCCTTGCCGTTGCCGGGATCGAAGTAGTGGTTGGCCTCCGCCACGTTGAGGGCGGAGAACACGAACCCCACGAAGATGATCCGCCCCTGCGCCGGGAGCGTCTCGTGGTACGCGCGCATCTTCTTGACCGCGGCGTCCTCGGCGCTCACCAGCGCGGCGTTGCCGGTGGCGGCGGCGCCGAGCACGCGCACGGACTCGTCCTTGGTCTGGAGCCCGACCATCCGGCCGTCGGCGGGGGACACGATGGGGACGAGCTCCAGCATGGCCGCGATCTTCTCGGCTTGCCCCACCTCGCGGATGTCCTGCCCTGCGCAGCGGATCACCCGATCGTAGCTCCTGGCGTCCTGGATCGCCTGCGGGCGCGCATAGCTGTCGTAGAACTTGAAGGCGCCGTCCTCGAGGTCGGACACCTGCTCGTCGTAATCGCGGATCAGCGCGGGGATGGGCTGCTTGCTCATCTGGGGCGCGTTCGGCACCTTGTCATACTTCGCGTCGGGGCTCTGCTTGAAGGTGATCCGGAGCCGCGGCGCGGCCGCCTCGACCCGGTCGAGATCGCACCCCTGGCCGAAGCGCCACTTTCGCGCCGCAGGCAGGATGACCGCGAGCTGATCGTTGCGCCCATAGGCGAAATCATCCATCCGCATCGGCTGGCCGCGCCGCTCGCTCGCGCTGGCGGCCGGGTGCTTGAGCAGGATGTCGTTGCGGCCGATGGGGAACGACTCGTGGAGCGTCTTCGTCGCGAGCCAGTCGATCCATTTGCCCGTCTCCTCGGCGCGTTCCACCATGTTGACGCCGACCCCGCCCCCGCCCATCACGCAGTAGCGCTCACCGACGCTCCAGTCGGTCTCTCGATAGAGCCCCTCGGTCCCGGAGAGGATCGACCGCCGCTTCTTCGCGTCGTCCCAGCGCTCGACCGGCTCCCAGAGCCGGGTGCGCACCGCCTCGTAGAGCTCCGACGTGACCATCGTCTCGTCCACGGCGCGCGGCTTGCCGGCGCCGGTGCAGATATCGATCTTGTCGGCGTAGAGCCAGTGGAGGTGCGCCGCCGTGTCGGCGAGGAGCAGCCGGTAGCGCGGGAAATGGTCCGGGTGCGCCAAGCGGAGCATGTCATTGAGCTCGTCCTCGTCGATGCCCTCCCGGAGGATGGCGCCCCGGGCGCTGTCGTGGAGGGCCTTCACCCCGCGCGGCACGATGGCGAGGACGCACATGGCGAGGCGCAGCAGCTCCAGCGGGCGCACCGCCGGGCCGTAGGCGGTCGTGATCCACACCCGCTTGTTCGCGCGCACGTGCTCCGCGAGCCGCGCCCGCTCGGCCCGCGTGTCCGCGGCGAACCTGGTCGAGTCGCGCGGCCCGGTGACGTCCTCTTTCCCGTCCTCGTTGGGCCCGCCGAGCACAGGCCGCTGCGCGACGCCCGGCAGGCCGAGCAGCTGGGGGAATTGCCCCATCTTGTGCTGGTTGTAATGGCTCCAGGGGTCCTCGAACCCGATGTGCAGGATCTCCGCCGGGGCGACCCGAGCCTTGCCCCACGCGCTCTGCCGCAGCGTCGTGTGGTCGACCGTCGCGGCCGTGCCGTCGCCGATGATCACGTAAGGCGGGGCCGGCCTGCGCAGCGCGTTCTGCCCCTCCCGCTCGGCGTGGGCCTCCGCCTTGTAACGGTCGTAGATCTCGGTGACGCGCTTGACGCTGCGGCTCTCCTTGTAGACGAACCCCCAGCGCTTCCCGAGCCCCGCGGCGATCGACCGGAGGACGATCAGCAGGAGCTCGCTGCTCACGATCTTGCCGTGGTAGACGATGCTCGCGGGCTCCTTCTCGCCGTCCCCTCCGACGATCAGCAGGCCCTTGTGGTCGCGCGGCCTCGACAGCTCGGTGCTGACCTTGTTCCTGGCCTCGTTGCCGGTGACCGAGGTGCCCGCGTCGGCGTCGGTGATCGTGATCTCGGTCCAGTAGACGTGCACGGCGCGCCCCTCCTCACTCCTCGTGCCTGCGCTCGATCTCCTGGAAGGTGTCGTCCTCCGGCAGCGACTCGTCGAGATCGTGCGCGGCCCGGAAGCGGGCCAGCGCGTCGGCCAAGGCGGGGCTCCGCTGCCCGTCGACCTCGCCGTGATAAAAGCCCAGGTTGGCGAGGCGAGACTGGATGCCGCGGATCTCGTCCGAGGGCTGGAGGTAGCCGAGCGCGATCGTGACGACCTCCTCGCCGCCGGACAGGAAGAGCCGCGCCTGCCTGGCGTCGTTGGGGATGAACTCCTCGATGCGCCCGTCGCCGTCGGCCTTCTTGTCGTTCGGGCGGAGCTCGCCGTCGACCTCGAGGAAATACTCCTCGTTCGCGCGGGGCCTGCCCTCGTGATCGAGGAGCCGGATCCTGAGCTTGGCCGGGACCCCGCGCCGCCGGAAGGTGTGCACCTTCGCGGTCTGGCAGCTCTCCTCCCTGGGCCGCGGATCCGGGACGACCACCTTGTCGACGCCGGGGACCAGCGTGAACGGGTCCCTCCGGAGCTCGCGGAGCGCCTGGTTCTCCGGGTGATCCCAGAGCGTCTGCCAGAAGAACCCGTTCTCGTAGGCGATGCTGGTGAAGCAATCGCCCGCGCGGACGCGATGCGCCTTCATGCCCGCCCCCCCGCGGCAGGGGGCGTCGCCGGGCGGCGCCCGGGCGCAGCGCCGCCCTCCACGCCCACGCCCCGCTGAAGGCCCATCCCATCAAAAGACCAAAGGGCCTCCGGGAAGTCAAGCGCCCGGCCCGCTCGACAGCCGGCGCGGTCCGCGCGCTGGCCGCGCGCATCGCCTGAGCGCGCGCATCGCCTGAGCGCGCGCATCGCCTGGCCGCGCGCATCGCCTGGCCGCGCGCATCGCCCCCTTCGCTGGACTTCCTCAGAGGCTCGTGCGGCGGCGAGGCCATCGTGCGCCGTCGTGCCGGCGGGTGGTGGCCCAATTTGCCCCGGAGTGATTCACATGAAGGCGGGAAGGCAGGAAGATCATTGATCTTTTCTTCCCGCCTTCCCGACTTCATGTTCAAATCCGGCCACCACCTGCCGGTGCGCCTCAGGTGGGCGGCTGCGACGCCGGCGCGCCTCCTCCGCCGAGCGCGTCGGCCAGCGCGGCGGCGGCGGCGGCGGCGAAGGCGTCGAGCGTGGCGGGCTCGGTCCAGCGGGTGGCCTCGCGGGCGTCGAGCGCGTGGTGGGTCTCGATGAGGATGGAGGGCATGGCGGGGCGGCGCAGGACGAAGATCCGCTGGTCCTGGGGCCGCCGGTCCACGAAGACGCCCGGCTGGGCGGTGTCCGGCGCGTACAGGCCGCTGTACGCGGCGCCGCCGTAGGGCAGCAGGCCGGCCTCCTCCATGCGCCGCGCGAAGGCGCGCGCCAGGGCGAGCCGGCGGGCGCCGAGGGCCGGATCCCCCTCGTCGGACCAGAGCACCGCGAACCCCGGCGCGGCGAGGCTGAGCGGGCACGAGCGGCCTTCTGCGGGCGACCACGTGTCGAGCCTGCCGCGCACGTCCGAGTGCAGGCTGACGAACGCGTCCGCGCCCCACCGGGCGGCGTCCTCGACGCGCTCCGCGTAGGGCAGCGGCCGGTCGCCGGTCCTTCCCACGCGCGCCTCGAAGCGCCCGGTGGCGTTGAGCCGCTCGGCGAGCGCGCGCGCCGCGGAGAGCGTGAACTCCTGCTCCTCGACGCAGAAGCAGGACACGTTGCCGGTGTTGCCCGGGGCGCCGTGGCCCGCGTCGAGGTAGATGCGGCGGACCCCGAAGCCGGGCGGGAACACGGCGGAGGGGGCGACGACGCGGGCTCCCGGGAAGGGCCACCCGCTCGGCGCGATCGGGAGCTTGAGGGCGCGCCGCGCCGCGATGTCGCGCGGGAGGCCGGGGGCGAGCGCCCGCGAGAGGGCGGCGGCGCCGGCGGCGCCGGCGAGACCGAGGACGAGCTTCCTGCGCGAGATCACCGCGGCCCCGCTTGCTATCAAAGGCGGGGCGCGGCGTCAGGTTCTCGGCAAACCAGCGCGCGGGAGACCGCGCTACTGGGCCGACGTGTAGCAGACCTCGAGCTTCGGCCGGACGGCGACGTTCGCTTGCTCGCTCGACCGGATGTCGGTCCGGCCGTTCACGTCCTGGAGCGCGATGCCGTAGTTCGGCTGGGCTCCATCCACCCACGTCTGGACGAGGGCCGCCACGTCGGCGGTCGCGACGGCGTCCGCGGCGACCGCGGAGATGGTGGCCGCGACGGCCGCGTTGTACCCGGGGAAGTTGCCTGCGTGGACGGTCGACTCCTGCCAGGGGCCGTTCACGCGGTGCAGCTCGATGGTGCTGGCGCTCGCCTTCCACGCGTGGGAGAGCGAGAGGGTCGCTGAATCGACGTCGGCTCCCGCCGGGATGAACGACAGATCGAAGGCCAGCACGCCGATCTGCGGGCCCTCCGGCAGCGTGTTCAGGACGACGTACGGGTAATCGCCGTAGGGCCACGAGACGCCGGGCTGGATATGCGCGTCCGCCACGCTCCCGTTGGTGCCGCGCTGCACGACGACGCACTGCGACTGGACCGGGGGCTCGCAGGCGTTGCCGATGCCGTCGTTGTCGGTGTCGGCCTGGGAGGGGTTGGGCACCGCCGGGCAGTTGTCGCACGAGTCGAAGACCCCGTCCTGATCCGTATCGGCGGCGACCACGGTGACCCGATCGAGGAGCGTCCCCTGGCCGTTCGAGATGCCCAGATCGTTGAACTGGAGGCGCGTCGTCGCGCCGGAGGCCACGAGGGTATAGGTATAGTAGACCCACGCGGAGCTGGCGGTCGTGAGCGTGGCGACCGACTGGCCGCCCCAGACGACGCCGAGCACGTTCTGGTTCGCGCTGGTGCCGGGGCGCGCGGCGAAGGCGAACCGGAGCTGGTACGTCACCCCCGGGATGGTGGTGAGGTCCTGGTAGATGCCGCTCGAGTTGCTGGCGTCCAGCTCGACGTGCTGCTCGCCGTGCGCGGGGCTCATGCCGTTCGAGTGGTCATGGATCTGGATCTGTCCATAGGCGGCCTGCCAGCCTTGAATCGAGCTGTAGATCGACGAGTTGCCGCGCGTCACGTTCGGCGCTTCGAAGCTGCCGTTCGTGACGATGTCGCCGGAGGGCAGCACCGAGCAGGAGACGAGCGCCGCCGCGCCTTCGCCGACGGCTTCGTCGTTCCCGTCATGCGGCTCGGCGGCCGCCATGCAGCCGGAGATCATGGAGGCGAGCACGAGCACATAGATCGACGGATAGGTGGTTCTCATGAGAGAGCTCCTCGTTGCGGCGCCGGCATAGCGGCGCCGCGCCGTGCGGCGAGCTGCCGCACGCTATGGTTTGAAAAATGTATTTACAAATCGCAAACGATGCTGATAAACTGTTACGTTTGCCGCGCAGGCGGGTCGACGTAAGCCGTTATTCGTCAACCAGCGCGCGCGGCACGACGGTACGACGGGACGGCCGCTGCGAGGCGCTCGCCTCCCGGATCGTGGCCGACCTCGAGCCGTCTCGACCGAGGAGGCCCGCGTCCCCCTGGAGGAGGACCACTGGCCTGGCGATCGATGGACGGAGTCGGACGAGCGCGATCACGAGCGATTCTTGCAACTGCCAGCCGAGGCGCTGTCTTCGTTATATCATGAAATGGGCGAACGGATCATCATCATTCGCACCCGGTGTGCGGATCGACCGACGTCGCTCAGCCTTGCCCAGCCTTGCTCGGCCTTGCCCAGCCTTGCTCGGCCTTGCCCAGCCTTGCTCGGCCTTGCCCAGCCTTGCTCGGCCTTGCTCGGCCTTGCTCGGCCTTGCCCAGCCTTGCCCCACCCCGTCCTGGTTTCATGCGAAATCGAACCACAGAGGGCACAGAGGGCACAGAGGGAAGAGGAGAGAGAACAATTTAAGAGAGATATAATTTTCCAATCTCTCCTCTGTGCCCTCTGTGCCCTCCGTGGTTCCACTTCTCCCCAGCACGGGACCTCGCTCGCGAGCCCCGCCTCGACCGCGCCGGAGAAGAAGCCGAAGAACGCCGCGTTGACGCGTTGACAAACGGGGCGCGCGCTCCGATCGTCGAAACCGGAACGACCGTTCCGGTTTCATGCGAAGAGAGGGCGATGGACGAAGGAAGAGATTCTCGCGCGCGGTGGACCGAGGCCGACATCCCCAGCCAGGTGGGCCGAGTCGCGGTCATCACGGGCGGAAACACCGGCATCGGCCTCGAGACGGCCCGGGCGCTGGCGGAGCGCGGAGCCACGGTCGTGCTCGCGTGCCGCGACATGGAGAGGGCCGGCGCCGCGGTGGCGCAGATCAAGGCCCGCGCCCCGGGCGCGACCGTGCGCGCCGTGCGCCTCGACCTGGGCTCGCTCGCGTCGGTCCGCGAGGCCGCCGGCGAGCTCCGGGCCGCGTACGACCGCATCGACCTGCTCGTCAACAACGCCGGCGTGCTGTCCTTCAAGCGCGAGGTCACCGCCGACGGCTTCGAGCTCCAGCTCGGCGTGAACCACCTCGGCCACTTCGCCCTCACCGGCCTCCTGCTCGACCGGCTGCGCGGCGTGCCCGGCTCGCGCATCGTGACGGTGGCCAGCATCGCGCACCATCAGGGCGACATGGACTTCGACGACCTGCAGTGGGAGCGGGCGTTCCGGGGGTTCCCCGCGTACGGGCGGTCCAAGCTCGCGAACCTGCTGTTCACCTACGAGCTCCAGCGCCGGCTCGCCGCGGCCGGCGCGAAGACGATCGCGCTCGCCGCGCACCCCGGCGGCTCGAACACCTCGATCGTCCGCGGCGCGCCCGGCTGGATGCGCGCCCTCAGCAAGATCGCCGAGCGGCTCCAGCTCGGGCAGAGCGTCCCGATGGCCGCCCTCGCGTCGCTCCGCTGCGCCGTCGATCCGGGCGCGCGGGGCGGCGAGTACTACGGGCCCCCGGGCCGCTTCGGGATGACCGGCTTCCCCGCGCGCCTCGAGTCGAGCGCCCGCTCCCGCGACGAGGTCGCGCAGCGCCGCCTCTGGGAGGAGTCCGCGCGGCTCACCGGCGTGACGTACGCCCTCTGACGAGGACGAGGCGCCCGTCGACCGACGGATGGAACGCGGTGAGGCCCGCTCACCCCTCGCCCGCGCTCCGCTCCCGGAGCGGCAAGAGCAGCCCGAGGAAGGCGACCGAGATCGCGGTCCCCAGGGCGAACAGCCCCGCATAGCCGAGCCGCTGGGCGAGGGTGCCCGACAGCCACACCGCGGGCGACTTCCCGAGCACCTCGACGCTCGCCAGCAGCGTGTAGTGCGTCGCGCCGACCGAGCGCCGGACGCGCGACATCATGAAGGCGAACACCGCGGTCGTGAGGGCGCCGCCGAAGAGGTGCTCGGCCACGGTGACCGCGATGACGGCCCCGGCGGTGGGCGGGCCCGCCGCGGCGAGGGTCCACTCGCCGGCCATCGCGGCGGATCGGAGCGCCGAGGTCACGCCGACGGCGGCGAGCAACGGCAGGCGCTGCGCGAGGAGCCCGCCCGCGAGCGAGCCGGCGATCGAGGCGACGAGGCCGTACGTGCCCACCCAGAGGCCGATCTGGTGCGGCGGGAAGCCGGCGTCGACGAGGAAGGGCTTGAACATCATGTCGACCATCGCCTCGCCGAGCTTGTAGGTCCCGAGGAACGCGACGACCCAGAGCGCGCCCGGCGCCCGCAGGGCGACGGCGACCGTCGCGAGCACCTCGCGCAGCGAGCGGCGCGCGCGCGCCTCGACCTCGCCCGCGGGGGGCTCGCGCAGCGCGAACGAGGCGAGCACCGAGGCGAGGACGAGCGCGGCCATCGCGCCGAACTGGCCGCGCCAGCCGATCCACGCGCTCGCCCAGACGAGGAGCCCGCCGGCGGCGAGCATGCCGACCTTGTAGCCGACCACCTGCGCCGCGTTCGCCAGGCCGAGCTCGCCGTGCCCGAGCAGGTCGATCGCGAGCCCGTCGACCGCGATGTCCTGGGTGGCCGCGAGCAGGTTCATGAGGAAGACGAGCGCGAGCAGGGCGCCGAGGTGGCGCGACGGCGGGACGAACGCCGCGGCCGCGCACGTGAGCGACAGCAGCACCCCGAGCGGCAGGATCCACGAGCGGCGCCGGCCGAGCCGCTCCCACCCGAAGCGGTCGACGAGCGGCGCCCAGAGCGCCTTGGCGACCCAGGGGACCGCGAGCGCCCCCGCGAAGCCCACGCCGGCGAGGGAGACGCCGCTCGCCCGCAGGAAGACGGGCAGCGCCGTCGCCTGGAAGCCGAACGGGATGCCCTGAGCGAAGTAGAGCGCGGCGAGGGCGGCGATCTTGCCGGCGGACGTTCGGTCTGCCACGACCGACAATCGTAACCGAGCGGACGAGCTTCGGTCGCGCCAAACGCGGATGCTGGCGTAGATCTCGATCCGGCGGCGAGCGCGCCGCGCCGACCTCGATGAGCGCGCCGCGCCGACCTCGATGAGCGCGCCGCGCCGACCTCGATGAGCACGCAGCGCCGACCTCGATGACCACGCAGCAGCGACCTCGATGAGCACGCAGCACCGACACACCACGTTGGCCGACCGGGCGAGCCCGCGCCGATGATCGCCGACACGTTCTCGCCGCGATCGCTCGCGCCGGCGGGCGCGGTCCGGGTGCGGTGGCTGGGCACGGCGGGGTTCGCGGTCGAGCACGCGGGCGCGGTGGTGCTCATCGATCCCTACCTCACGCGCGCCTCGCTCCGCCGTTGCGTGCTCGGCCGGCTCGCCCCCGACGCGGCCGCCGTCGCGCGCCACGCGCCGCGCGCCGACGCCGTGGTCGCCGGTCACACCCACTTCGATCACGCGCTCGACATCCCGGCGATCGCGCTCCGCACGGGGGCGACCGTCTTCGGCTCGCGCTCCGCGGTGGCGCTCTGCCGCGCGTCCGGCGTCCCCGCGGCGCGCGTGCGCGACGTCGAGCGCGCGCCGGGCGGCCAGCCGGTCGTCGCCGAGGTCGGCCCGTTCCAGCTGCGCTTCCTCCCGAGCGCCCATTCCCGCCTGCTGCTCGGCCGGGTCCCCTTCCCCGGCGACATCTCCGATTGCGACGAGGTCCCGCTCCGGGCCGAGCGCTACCGGTGCGGCGCCGTCTTCGCGGTGGAGATCCGGGTCGCCGGCCGGCGCATCGTCCACCTGGGCAGCGCGGAGCTCGTCGAGGCGGGCCTCGATTGCAGGGAGCCCGACCTGCTCCTGCTCTGCGTCGCCGGCTGGACCGCCTCGCGCGACTTCCCCGAGCGCGTCGCGCGCGCCCTGTCGCCGCGCGCGGTGCTCTTCTCGCACTGGGACAACTTCTTTCTGCCCCTCGATCGCCCCGCCGTCGCGCTGCCCGCGATGCAGGGAGAGCGCCTGGCAGAGCGCCTCGGCCGGGCGGCGCGCGACGTCAAGATGGGCGTGCTGCCGCTCCTCGGCGAGGTGTGGATCTAGCGCCGGTGGCACGGAGCCCGGCCGCCCGCCGTCACATCGAGTCGAGCACCGCGACGCGATCCTGGGACGAGGTGCTGAGCGCGCAGGGTGCACCGCGACCTGCGATCGGGTCGCTTCGACGCGCCGGCTGGGGCGCTGAGGCTACAGCCCGAACACCCTGACATCGCTGCGGCTGCTGGCGTGGTGGGGCCAGCAGGCGATCTCGCCGCTCGCGAGGGCGGCGCAGGCCTCTTCGTAGCCGACGGAGACGTGAACGGCCTCGCCGATGTCGATCTCCGACGGGGTTGCGTTCGCGGAGGCCCACCAGCAGACGACCCTGCCGCCCAGCCGGAGCGCGCAGGACAAATTGTACCCGGCGCTCACCTGGATCGCATCGTCGAGCCCGGGCACCTGGTGCGGCCCACGGGCGCCGTCGTCCCGCTGGTAGCGATCGCTCCAGCAGAGGACCTCGCCCGATGCGAGGCGGGCGCAGTCGTGCGCCCAGCCGGCCGAGATCTCGACGGCGCCTTCGACGCCCTCGACGCCCACGGCCGTCACCGCCTCCCCACCGGAGGTGAGCCACCCCCAGCACGCCACCTCTCCGGTGGCCCGCAGCGCGCAGGTGTGATCGATGTTCGCCGCGACCTGCACGGCGTCGTCGACGCCGGTGACGGTGACCGGAACCTGCGTCACGCCGATGCCATAGGCGTCCTCGACGCCTTCGACGCCGAGCACCGGCGCGGGGGACGGGCCGCCCCAGCAGACGACCTTGCCCGAGCCGAGGACGCCGCAGACGTGGTGATGACCCGAGGAGAGCTGGACGACGCCCTCGACCCCCGGAAGCTCGAGGGGCACCGCGCTGGATGCCCCGACGGGAACGGCCTGCCCGAGCTGCCCGTAGTGGCTGAGGCCGAGGCAGGAGACGCGCCCGCCAGCATGGAGGAAGCACATCTGCTCGACCAGGCCAGACGCAGCGACGATATCGTCGAGGCCCGGCAGCTCGACCGGACCGGCCAGGCGGGTCCCCAGCACGAATCCGTCCCACCAGCAGAAGGCCTTTCCGGAGGCGGAGGCGGCGCATTTCGGAGCGCCCTCGGCGATGCGCACGGCGCACTCCGCAGCGGAGCAGGAGGGAGCCGGCGGCGGGTCGGGAGGTGCGCCGCCCGAGCCAGTCGAGGCAGCGTCCTCGCCGCCGGCACCGGCGCTGCCGGTCTCCGGGACGGCAGGACCGCCGCCGGTCTCCAGGACGGCAGGACCGCCGCCGGTCTCGGCGATGGCAGGACCCCCGCCGGTCCCGGCGATGGCAGGACCGCCGCCGGTACCGCCCGAGGTGTCGTGCGGGGCGATCTCGACGTAGCCGCAGGCGGCGAGGGCGGCGGGGAGAACAACGATATAGAGGAGAGGGGTGACGATGGCGCGGCGCATGGGATCCTCCGTCGGCGGGCGTCGTTGCCGGACGGAGGGACTATGGAGGCGGACGGCGGGGGTGCTCCTTAATGAGGCCTTAAAGCAGCGCCGGGCGCCCTGAGCGCGGAGTCCCGGCCTCTCGAGCTCACGCCCGTCGTGCCACGCCCGCCTGGCCTCTGCTTTGCTAGAAGCGCCTGCCACGATGACGAGGCGCGCCGAGACGATCGCCAGCGCACCTGACGATGCGGGACGGCTCGTCGCGCCGCTGCACGGATCCGAGCAGCTATGCGCCGCCGCTGCTGCTGGAGCAGCAGCTTGACCCGCAGGCTCGCCGCCGGCGTCACCGCGCGACATCCATTTTCGCTCGGCAACCGTGTCCATGCTCGTAGACATGCCGTCGCTCGATAGATTGCGAGGGACGCCAACCGGAAGGGAACTTTGCATGAAGTCCTTGTTGAGATTGCTCGCCCTGGTGCTCGCGCCGCTCGCCATTGCGCTGAGCGCCCGGGCCGCCGAAAAGCCCAGCGAGATCCGCGTGGCCAACCCCGGCGTGGGCGTCGGCAACCGCCCGGTGGTGGGGGGCTCGGCCTGGTCGCTGCTCAACCTGCGCGGCGCGCTCGAGAGCGAGTTCAAGAGCGACGGCGTTCCGGTGCGCTGGAGCTTCCTGCGCGGCGCCGGACCTGCCGTGAACGAGACGTACGCCAACGGGCTGACCGATTACTCGCTGCTCGGCGATCTGCCCTCGATCATCGGCCGCGCCGGCGGCCTGAAGACGCGCATCCTCGCGAGCGGGCCGAAGACGAACCTGTACATCGCCGTGCCCGCGGACTCGCCGATCCAGAGCATCAAGGATCTCAAGGGCAAGCGCTTCGCGGTGTTCAAGGGCACCTGCCTGCAGCTCTCGGCGGCGCGCATCCTCGAGGCCCACGGGCTCAGCGAGCGCGACGTCCGCGCCATCAACATGGATAACGCGACCACAAAGGCCGCCCTGGCCACCAAGGACGTCGACGCCGCCATCGGTCTCACCGATCTGCTCGCCCAGCGCGATCAAGGCCTCGTGCGCATCATCTATTCGACCAAGGGCGACCCCCGCTACACCTGCAACAGCACCATCATCGGCTCGGACGATTTCATCCGGAAGTACCCCGAGGTCACCAAGCGCGTGGTGCGGCAGTACGTCCTTGCAGCCAAATGGCTCGCGGATCAGGAGAAGGACCTGACAGAGGCGTACCGCCTCTGGGCGCGCTCCGGCACGCCGTTCGCGTCGTTCAAGGAAGACTGGGCTGGCGAGTCCGCGCGCGAGAAAGACAGCCCGCTCGTGGACGCGTACGTGATCGCTCGCTACAAAACGAGCATCGCGGACGCCAAGCGCCTGGGCTTGATCCGCGCGACGTTCGACTTCGAGCCCTGGGTCGACCGCAGCTTCCTCGATCAAGTCCTGAAAGAGGAGAAGCTCGAAGGTTTCTGGAAGCCCCGCCCGGCGCCCTGACAGCGCCTCGCGCTCGACGCGAAGCTGCCGGGACAGGCAGACCGAATCGCCGCTGCCAGCTGTCGCGCGCGGCGCTGGCGGCGCCCGGCGAACGGCGTACACTGGCGCTCCGCTATGACGGCCAACGACGACATCGTGGTGATCGTGCGCGAGCTGGACGTGGTGGTGGAGCGCGCCGGCGGGCTGTTCCTCGGCCGGCGCCACGCCCTCCCGCCGTTCGCCGATCCGCCCGTGTTCCTCGGCAGGTTCGAGGATCGCGGCTGGTACGCGGCGCGCGCTCGGCCCGACGTCGAGCTCCCGGCCGAGCTCGCGTTCGCGTCGGTCCGCTCCCTGTTCTCCGAGCTGCCCGAGCCCACGCTGAACATCCTGGGGCGCGCGCTCGCCGGCGTCGAGTTCGCCGAGACGCACCGCCACTGCGGGCGCTGCGGAGCAGCCACCGAACCGGGGCCGTCGGCGTCGGACGATCGCGAGCCCAGCGCCGGTGAGCAGACGCGGCGCTGCCCGCGCTGCGGCTTGAGCGTGCACCCGCGGATCGCGCCCGCCGTGATCGTGCTGGTGGAGCGCGAGGACCGCGTGCTCCTGGCGCGCAGCGCGCGCTTTCCGCCCGGGCGCTTCAGCGCGGTGGCAGGCTTCGTGGAGATCGGCGAGTCGCTCGAACAGGCGGCCGCGCGCGAGGTCGGCGAGGAGGTCGGCGTTCAGATCCGCGATCTGACGTATTTCGGCAGCCAGCCGTGGCCGTTCGGTCGCTCGCTGATGATCGGCTTCTCGGCCGCGTACGCCGGCGGCACGCTCACGCCGGACGGCGTCGAGATCGTCGAAGCCGACTGGTTCCCACGCGACCAGCTGCCCGACCTCCCGCCCAAGGTCAGCATCGCGCGCCGCCTGATCGACGCCTTCGTCCAGCGCCCCTCGCCGCGGTCCTGAGCGAGGCCCGCGCGGCGCGCCGAGAGAACAGCGCCGCCTCCGGCGCTCCCTATTTCACGGCCTGCTCGTTCGCGTAGGGGTTGAACTCGTTCGTGTAGAGGCGGCTCAGGGCGATCTCACCCGGCTTGAGCTCACCGCCCTTGACCATCCAGTCGAGCCAGATCTGAAAATCGCGCTCCGCGATCGAGCCGCCCTTGCCGGCGACGCCGTAGCTGCGCCAGAACCGGATGGCCGCGTCCTCCTCGTTCCGGCCGCGCTTCTTCATCAGCGCGACGAAGCGCTCCACCACCGTCTCGCGCGGGGTATTCCGGGCCCACTCGATGGCCTTGGCCGTCGCCTCGACGAAGCGCCGCACGGTCTTGGGATTGTCCTTGATGAAGCTGGTCCTCATCACATAGCTGCCGGCGGTGAACTTGCCGTAGAGCTCGTAGTCCGAGAACAGCGCGCGGAGGCCGCCGCGCTCGAGCGCGCGATCCCGGTAGATGTCGCCGAGCGACGCCACGTCGACCTGCTTCTCGCGGAGGAGCTGCTCGCCGTTCACGGGGGGGACGACGAGCAGCGTGATGCGCCGGGCTTCCTCCAGCGTCATCTGGTTTCGCGACAGGAACTCCTTGACCATGAACTCGCTGTGAGCGCCGAGCGTGTTCATGGAGATCGACTTGTCCAGGAGGTCGCGCGCGGCGCGCAGCGGGCTGTCGTTCAGCACGTAGAAGCCGCTCTGGCGCTGCTCGTCGACGCCGTAGTAGCCCGCGACGGCGATGATGGGCGCCTTGGCCGCGATCAGCTTGATGATGGCGCCGTTGAAGGCGCCGCCGAAGTCGGTGTCCCCGGTGACCACGGCCTGCACGCTCTGCGGGCCGCTCACCGTGCTGCCGATGAAGTTCAGGCGGATCGGCGCGAGGTAGCCGAGATCCTCCGCGAGCTCGATCGGCGACACCGTGCCGTTGTTGCCCTGATACCGGAGCTCGAGCGTCTCGAACTCGCCCTCCGGTCCGGCGGCGGAGGCGCGCGACGCCTCGTCGCGCGAGCAGGCCGCCGCGCCGCACAGCGCCAGCAGGAGGAGCAGGAAGACAACAGGCGACGCGGCGCGGAGCAGGCCAGGCCGGACGGGACGCGGAGGAGCCACGTCCGCAATATTGGACAAGCATCCGTTCAAATGCAAGCATCCGCGGACAAGTATGTCCTCCAGTCCCTCGCCCACCTCTTTCCGTGTGGCCGTGCTCGACGACTACCAGCGCGTGGCGCGCTCGCTCGCGCCGTGGGGCACGCTGGGCGCGGACGTCGAGGTCGAGTTCTTTCACGATCACGTGGCCGACGCGCGAGCGCTCGTGAGCCGGCTCTCGCCGTTCGACGCCATCGTGGCGATGCGCGAGCGGACGCCGTTCCCGCGCGCGGTGCTCGCCGAGCTTCCCCGGCTGCGCCTGCTGGTCACCACCGGCGCGCGCAACGCCGCCATCGACGTGGGCGCCGCGCGCGAGCTCGGCGTTGTCGTGTCCGGCACCGGAGGCCTGCCCTACCCCACGGCCGAGCTCACCTGGGGCCTGCTGCTCGCGCTGGCGCGGAACATCCCGCGCGAAGATCGCGCGGTGCGCGCCGGCGAATGGCAGACGAGCCTTGGAATCGGCCTGTCCGGCAAGACGCTCGGGCTGCTCGGCCTCGGCCGCCTCGGCGCGCAGGTCGCCCGCGTCGCGCTCGCGTTCGGCATGCGCGTGACCGCCTACAGCCAGAACCTCACGCGCGAGCGCGCCGCCGAGCACGGCGCCACGCTCCTCCCGCTCGACGAGCTGTTGGCGGGCGCAGACGTGGTCAGCATCCACCTGGTGCTCTCCGAGCGGACGCGCGGGCTGCTCGGGGCGCGCGAGCTCGACCTGCTCAAGCCCGGCGCGCTGCTCGTGAACACCTCACGCGGGCCGATCGTCGATGAGCGCGCGCTGATCGAGGCGCTCACGAGCGGTCGGCTCGCGGGCGCGGCGCTCGACGTGTTCGACACCGAGCCGCTGCCCGCGGAGCACCCGCTGCGCCGGCTGCCGAACACCGTGCTCACCCCGCACCTCGGGTACGTCACCGAGGAGACGTATCGTATCTTCTACCGCGACGCGCTCGAGGACATCGCCGCGTTCCGCGAAAACCAGCCGGTGCGCGTGCTCTGATCCTGCGGACGCTGGTCTACGGCGACCCCGAGCGGTGGCTCGAGCTCTACGCACACCTGTTCGAGAGCGACGCGCCGCCGTAGCGCACAAAGACGTGCCGATGTCGGCGCCGCGCAGGGTGGCGCCCGCACTACGTCCGTAGCAGGGCAAACCCATTTCACCTGCCGGCGGCAGCACGACTGCGTTCCTTTCGGCCGCTACCTATTCTCGCTCTCGAGCACACGAGCGAGCGGCTCCCGCAGCGCCTTCGCCAGCCTTATCATCGTCGACACTGCCCAGGAGCGCAGCTCCTCGAGAGACTCTGCGTCATCGGTGATGGCTCCGGGACGGTAGGCTGCGATACGGGACGCACGTTTGCCGTCGATCCGCTCCCAGCTCAGCGACTCTCCGGCCGCCGCGTCGATCTCCTCCCTTTGCCGGTAGAGCGCGTCGAAGATTCGCTTGTTTCTGTCCTGCTCTCCACAGTCAATATACAGCTCGACGCGCAGCTGTTTGGACCGGGCGAACGAGAAGTTCAGGTTAGCTACCCCGCTTGCCACGTTGCCGCGAGGCCGGATGGTCAGCCAGCTGTAGTTTGTAGGCGAAGTATCGAACTCGAAGTCAGCTGTTCTCTTCAGCTCGGCGGCGGTGGAGGCGAAGAACTCAGCATAGGACCGCTCGCGCTCCCTGTCACGCACGAACGTGACGCTCTCTCCGCGAGGATTCACGCTCGCCACTCGCCAACCGGCGTGTAGCCACTGCCTGGACTGCGGATGGCTCTTGGTATCGTTCGCCCACCAAGACCGGTGCTCGCGCGCGGAGCTTGGCAGTTTACCGTTGATGATCGACTCGATGTGTGAAAATTTTAGCACAATCGATTCGACGCTCGAGGGTTGCGCCTGAAGCCATGCGGCGAGCTGCGCATACCGGCTATCATCCGGGTGCTCTGCTTCGTCGACTGGAGCGCGAGGCGCTGACTCCGAGGCGTTCGGGGGAGCAGAGGGGGGCGACCTCTCATGGTCGTTCCGGGGCGGCGGTGCCGGAGCGGGCGCAGCCTTCGCGAAGGCAGCCATCACGGCTGACTCCTGGCGGCTCAGCCAGTCTCTGCAAAATCGCAGCTCGTCCTGTTCTTTCTCCGTGATCTCGGTCCGGAAATGTGCGAGGCCGTTTCTGGTGTTGCGGACGCTGTACAGAAGACGGCGGAGGGCCTCGCGATCGATGTGAAGCGCCCCTTGATATACCTCCCAACGGCTCTTGTGAAGCAGCATATCGATGTACTCGTTCAACGACAGCCTTCCGAACGGCTTTATTTCTCCTTTTCGGAACAGATGCTCATCAAAAACCCGCCCTATCAGCTTCGGATCGGCCTTAATGTTCCCGTTGCCCGACAGGCTCAAGTAATGCTCGATCGCCTTCTGAAAAGGACCGCGCAGCTCCTTAGAGTTTGACGGCGTGATCTCTTCGATGGCAGCCCGCAACGCTTCTTCGTCATTACCATCGCCCTCGCCGCGAAACGCGGCTAGCACGTAATCCTTGACAAACTCCTCTATATCTTGCACGAGCATGATATCTTGCGCGCGCCGCCGAAAGTACTCTGTGGTATCGTACGTGGTGATAATTCCAGACAATCCCTCATTCGAGTCTAGGACGAGCACGGCATCTGCATTCCTCAGATCGTCCAGGATATCGAGGACGTCGTCGTCGGCGCGGCAGGTCTTGATGCGCTCATCCATTGCATCACTGACGCGCATCGACCCGGGGGGCAGGTCAAAGTTGTTGAGCGCACGCAAGATCCCATCCGAGGTCAGCACGGCGACGGGCTTCCTGTCGTCGCCGACGACGGGTAGCTGGCTGTAGTCGTGCCGCATCATACGTGCGAGCACTTCGCGGAGTGGCTCGTCAATCCGCGTCGTAACTGGCTCCGGCTTCCCTTTCAGCAAGTCTTCGACGGTCGCGGTCATCTGTCGGTGACATCCTACCCGAACGCCGGAAGCAGGTCTAGCTCTAGCACCTCCGCCAGGATGCTCCTTGCATCCGGTGTAGCCTTCGGGGCGAGACTTGGCGCCAGGATGCTACGGCCCTACGGCGCTCCCCCTGCGGAGGAGCGCTCCGGACAGGGTCCCGCTGAGCGCATCATGCGGGGCACCTTGAGGTCGTCCAGGCGGCCCTGGCGGAGCGCGTCGACGAGATACAGTGGCGCGTCGGGCTTCTCGAACAGTCAAGCACCTGGCAGCGCCCGTCCTATTGTGCCGCCACGCTGCATGCGTCGGTTGACATAGAACCGCCGTCGATTCGACGCGTCGGTTGGGGCGCTGTGGCTACAGCCCGAACACGCGGACATCGCCGCCGTCGCGCCAGGACCAGCAGGCGATCTCGCCGCTCGCGAGGGCGGCGCAGGTCTCGTCGTAGCCGACGGAGACGTGAACGACCTCCCCCGTGTCGATCTCCTGCGGTGTCGCCGTCGACGAGGCATCCCAGCAGACGAGCCTGCCGCCCTGCCGCACCGCGCAGGTCCGGTTGTACCCGGCGCTCACCTGAATGGCATCGTCGACCCCGAGCACGTGGATCGGCTCGCGGGCGCCGTCGTCTCCCTGGGTGTCGCCGCCCCAGCAGACCACCTTGCCCGACGCGAGGCGGGCGCAGTCGTGCGTCCAGCCGGCCGTGATCTCGACGGCGCCCTCGACGCCCTCGACCTTCACGGCCGTCACCGCCTCCCCACCGGTGGTGAGCCATCCCCAGCACGCCACCTCTCCGGTGGCCCGCAGCGCGCAGGTGTGCTCAACGCTCGCCGCGACCTGCACCGCGTCGTCGAGGCCGGTGACCGCGATGGGGGCCTGCGTCTGCCCGACGCCCTCGACGCCGAGCACCGGCGCGGGCGACGGGCCGCCCCAGCAGATGACCTTGCCCAAGCTGCGGACGCCGCAGACGTGGTGATGACCCGAGGACAGCTGAACGACGTCCTTGACGTCCCGCAGCATGAGCGGCTCCGCGCTGGACACGCCGACGGGAACGGCCTGCCCGAGCTGCCCTTCGTGGCTGAAGCCCTGGCAGGAGACGCGCCTGGTTGCGTGCAGGAAGCACATCTGCTCGGCCAGGCCAGACGCAGCGACGATATCGTCGAGGCCCGGCCGCTCGACCGGACCGCCGGTCAGGCGCTCTTCCAGCATGACGCCGCCCCACCAGCAGAAGACCTTTCCGGAGGCGGCGACGGCGCACTTCGGCGCGCCCGCCGCGACGCTCACGGCGCATTCCGCGGCGGTGCAGGAGGGCGCAGGCACCGGGTCGGGAGGAGCGCCGCCCGAGCCGGTCGGGAAAGCGTCCTCGCCGTCGGCATCGGAGCCGCCGGTCCCCACGACGGCAGGACCGCCGCCGGTGGCGCCAGGCGTGTCGTACGGGACGATCTCGACGGAGCCGCAGGCGGCCAGGGCGGCGGGGAGCGCGACGGTAGAGAAGAGAGGAGCGATGATGGAGCGGGGCATGGGTTCCTCCGTGCGGCGGGCGTCTCCGCCGAACGGAGGAACTATGGAAGCGGCCGGCGGGGGCGCTCCTTAAGGAGACCTTAAAGCGATGCGGGCCCCGGCGTGCCTATCGCCGTCGGCTCACGGAGCGAGCGCCTTCTTGTCGAGGCGACCGAAGTCCCAGACCACGGAGGAGCCAGGACCGTAGTCGACCGTCACCGGCTCCTGCGCGGCGAGGCGGTCGAAGGCGGCGCGCGGGAGCACGAACTGGACGGTGTGGAGATCGCCGTTCGGATGGCGCGCTCGGATGCTCCGCTCCGCGCCGACGGTGAGCACCAGGCCCGTGGCGCGGAGGTCGAAGAACTCGGCGCTGGTGAGCGTGAGCTCGACGGCGTCGGGGCCGCTGATCTTCATGCTCTTGATGGCGTTGCCGGCCGTGATCCGCCGGGGCTCGGGGGCGGTCGCGCCGGCGGAGCGCGCGATGGACATGGGCGGCGCCGCGCTCGACGCGGCGGGGGCGAGCCGCGCCGCAGCCGCCGGCGCTTCGGTGGTGGCGCGCGTCGCGCGGAGGTTCGCCACGAACACGCTGTTTCCGTTGAGCGGGGTGGTGAAGGTCAGCCGGGCCCCGCGCACCGACCCGAGCGTGGCGCCGGTGAACAAGGACAGCGGGATGCGCGCGGTCGGCAGCGTGCTGCCGCCGCGCGGCGGCGAGCCGAGCTCCAGATAGTCGTCGATGGCGACGGCGCTCGATCGGCTATCGTCGGCGTTCACGAGCTCCACCAGGAACGACGCCTCCGTCGGGTCGGAGCCCCAGCCGCGGTCGGCGCGGAGATCGAGATAGTCGTACCCCGTGAGATCGAAGCCCATGCCGACAGGGGACCAGTTCGACTGGAAGAAGGTCGAGCTGCCCTCGGCCACGTCGTGGATCCAGGCGACCGAGTGCGAAGGGTCGTGTCCGCTCAGGGCGATGTGCTCCACCGAGATGGTGCCGCCGGTGGTGTTCGGCAGGCCGTAGGAGCTCGTGCCGGTCGGGCTGATGAAATCCTCGAGCAACAGGCTGTCGGTGGAGTCGCCGCCCGGATGATAGCCGCGGCGAACGCGGTAGGGGACGTTCGGGAACGGGAAGGCGGGGTCGAACAGGGCGTTCGCGGCCTCGTCGCGGTCCGCGCCCACGTTGGCGGTGAAGAAGGAGACGGCCGCGAGGCGCCCCGTCTCGCGCTGCGCCGGCGACCCGTACTCGAGCGGATCGAAGAGCTCCTCGTGGTCGATGCAGCCGGTGATCCCGCCGGTGTTCCCGTCCGCGAGCTGCCACTCGCTGTTGTAGTAATTGTGGTTGGCGCCCCACACATGATAGAAGGACTTGGAGAGGGGCTCCGGCTCGGGGATGCTCATCATGCGATCGAACGGGCGCAGCCCGGGCAGATCGCTCAGGTCCCAGTCGCAGGCCGGCAGGATCACGTTCCAGGCCGTCTGGTCGGCGTTCAGGCGCTGGCCGTTCTGGCCCTGATCGGTCGGGCCGATCTCGAAGATCCCGCGGATGCTCACCGGGCTCTCGATCAGGGCGGGCCACGGGCTGCCGCTCCGGCGGTATTCGTTGTAGGCGAACCGCACGGCCTCGCCGCCGCGCGAGTGGCCCATCAAGCCGACCTGATCGAAGTCGATGCGATCGTGCAGATCCACGCCGAGCTCCGTGGGGGTCGTCTCGGCGCCGCTGTCCCAGCGGCTCAGCCGCTCCAGGTGGCGGAGCAGCAGGCGCCCGCGCGGCCCGATGACCAGCTCGTCGCTGGGCGAGCCCGAGGCGGCGTGGATGCCGCGGTTCGTGTTGATGGACACGACGAAGTAGCCGCGCGCGGCGAGATCCGTGGCGATGTAGTCGTAGCCGCGGTGGTTGGGGACGACGACGTAGTTCGCCGGGCACGTCCCGCTCGTGGCATACTGGTTGTTGTTGTCCACCCGCGGGTTTTGGCCCGTGCCGCAGGTGGGGTGGTTACCGTGCATGAACACGAGCAGCGGATACTGCCTGCCGGCCTCGAGGCTCGCCGGGCGGTAGAAGGACGCCCAGAGCTCGGTCTCGTAGTCGGGGCTGACCATCGCGTCGACCGCGGCCGGGAACTTGTACTCTGCGATCGCCACGCCGTTGCCCATCGGCGGCAGGTCGCTGCCCACCGACAGGAGGACCGGCTGGATCCCTGGGCTCGGGATGCTGGCGCAGAAGCCGAGCTGGGCATTGCCCGACGCGGGGATCGCCGCGTTGCTACCCTGAGGGGTGACCGTGATCTGACCCGAGCTTCCGCTGAGCGTGCCGTTCCAGCTCGAGAAGATGGCGCCCGGGCCGACGTCGAGCCCGACGCTCCACGTCCCCGTCGTGGCGCTCGCGTGCTGGTTGCTCACGGTGACGCTGGCGCAGTACCCCTGACCCCACTGCGAGTCGATCACGAGATCGGCGCTGATCCCGTTCGCGCCCTGCAGCGCGGCCTGGGATCTGCCGATCGGCTCCGTCGAGCCGTCGCCGCAAGCCGGCACGAGCGCCAGCGCTGCAGCGGCTACCCACATGTCCCATCTGCTCTGGAGGTTGTGCATAGATCTCACCCAAGTTGATGACAAAGCGCTCCGTCGTCGCCCCCTGGTTCGGCAGGGCGACGACGCGGCCGGCCCTCGGCTCCGCGGGGGAGGCGTCGAGCGAGCGCGCACCTGGAGACGAAGATGCCCTCATGATGAGGGCGCAGGAACGATAAGCCCGCCGAACCGGTCACCCGTGTTGTTAGACGCGAATATTCGTCTCGTCAATGGGCGCGCTATGCCCTATTCCCGGCATTCGCCGGTCATGGTCCGCGCGCGCGGCCCTGGAAGATATCGTGTGAAATATCGTAAAGAACGATGAAGTTGACTCATGGCCTTGTCACGAGAGCTCCTCGCGCCACCGGCGGCTCTGGTGGATCGTTCGACGGGTCGTGCTACAGAGTCCGCGACGGCCGACCGGCCTTCGCAGGAGCGGCGCCCACGCGAGGACGCGGAGTGTCAACGGCGACGGAGCGACGCCGGGTTCACGAGCTCCTGGATCGACGCACGCCGCACTTTTGGAGCCGAGCGGTGACGCCGTCGCTGTTGCTGAAATTGTTCAAATCGCGCGCTGCTTTTTGGCGAACGGCGTCGCCGCGCGCCGCCGTGCGCCGGTATTCAGGTGTATGTTCCGCGGCATGCGCGCGCGTACCGTGGCCGAGTCTTTCGCACTGCTCACGCTGACGGTGACCCTCGTCGCGGGTTGCTCTGGATCTTCTGACCCCGGAGGGGACGGCGAGGCGACGGGCTCCGGCGGGCTGCCGAGCGCGAGCGGCTCGACGAGCGGCGGCGCGGGCAGCGGCGGCGGCTCGACCACGGGCGGCACCGGCGGCACGAGCGTCGGCACCGGCGGCGCCGGCGGCGGCACCGGCGGCGCGGGCAGCAGCGTCGGCACCACGGCGGGATCGGGCGGCGGCGGAGCGGCAGGTACCGGTGGTAGCGGCGCGGGCGAGAGCGCCGGCACGGGCGGCACCGCGAACCCGGGCTCCGAGCTCGGCACCGGGACCATGGAAGGCTCCGGCAGATCGAGCGAGCGATACGAGACGGGCCTGGTCTCGCGCGACGGCACGCCGTACGTGCTCATCACCAACGGATGGGGCCCCGGGTTCGGCAACCACACCGTCTCGTGGGAGGGCACGTCGTTCACGGTGGAGAGCATGAGCGGCTCTGCCGGCTCGATGGGACAGCCCGCCTCGTACCCGACCGTGTTTTGCGGCCGCTACTCGGTGAGGGAGGTGCCCGATTGCGGGTTGCCGGCGCCGAGCGCCTCGATCACGAGCCTGCGCACCGGCTGGCGCTGGGCCAAGAACGGCAACGAGGGCCAGTACAACGCCGCGTACGACATCTGGATGGGCAACGGCACGCAGCTCCAAGGCTACCTCATGGTGTGGCTGCGCGATCCGCCGCGCTATCAGCCCGCCGGGCAGCCGAACCCCGCGCACCAGGGCGTGACGGTCGCGAACGTCCCCGGTACGTGGAACATCTGGAACGGCATGGTGAACGGGCTGCCGATCACGAACTGGGTGCGCGCCGAGGGCAACGACAGCTACGAGATCGAGTTCGACGTGATGGACTTCGTGCGCGACGCGCAGACGCGCGGGCTCAGCGTGCCCGGCAACCAGGTGAACGCGGTCGCCGTCGGGTTCGAGATCTGGGAGGGCCCAATCACGAACCTGAAGAGCGTCGACTTCTACGTTGACGTGAACTGACGTGGACCGAGCGCGCGCTTCGCCGGGGGGTCGAGGCGCGATCGTGCTTGTCAGATGCTACCTGTTCGTGGCCATGCGTCGTGAATTTGCCTCGTTCGTCTCGTCCGCCCAATTCAACATCCTTGAACTTGTAGCTTCATCGGGACCGTGCGCGCCGGCTGGGGAGGCTCGACCCCTCGCCATGAAGGCCGATTTCTGCGCAATCGCGCGGCCGCGCTGGTATCAGGGCCGTCATGACGACGATGCGCGCCAAGCGAACGGTCTCGGCCCCTCGTAGAGCCCCCAGCGCGGCCGCTCCAGCGGTCGCTGCTCCGCGTACGGCGCCGGAGCGGGCCCATGTGCTCGACGTCCCGTTCGCGATGCGCGCGGTCGCGTCCGCGAGCGGCGCGCGCTGGGAGGCGGCGCACGGCGTGTTCGTCGCTCGCGCAGAGACGCTCCCGCCGGCCCTCGCGCCGTTCCGCGCCGCGGCATACTCGTGGGAGCGACGCATCGAGCGCGAGCTCAACGACGACCCGGCGCCCGCGCCGGCCGCCCCCGCGGGGGCGATCGTCCTCCGCCCGCACCAGCTGGACGGCGTGCGGGCCATCGCCGCCGCGAAGGCCGAGAGGCGCGCCGGGTTCCTCCTCGCCGACGACGTCGGCCTCGGCAAGACGATCACCGCCTGGGCCGCGGTCCTCCGGATGCCGGACGTCGCGGCGGTGCTGATCGTTTGCCCGCTCGCCGTCGTCGCGCACTGGCGCCGCACGGTCGAGGCGATGGGCGACGCAGGCAAAGAGATCGTCATCATCAATTATGATCGGCTCGGCAAGCTCTTCGAGGTGACCCCGGAGGCACGGCGAAGGATCCGATCGAAGAAGGGCCTCGCGCGCGCCGGCAGCGCCGCGGAGTTCGACGTGGTGATCTGGGACGAGAGCCACCGCTGCAAGAACCCGGCGGCGGCGCGCTCCAAGCTCGCGGTGAAGCTCAACGCACGCGCAGGGTTCGTGCTGTGGCTCTCGGCCACCGCGGGGCAGAACCCGCTGGAGCTATCGTATCTCGCGCCGCTCTTGGCGAGCGCGACCGGGAGCCGCTCCGCGGATCTCAAGGACTTCGAGCAGTGGTGCGAAGGCCAAGGGCTCGGGGTCACGCGCGGCGCGTTCGGCAGGTGGGACTGGCGCGGCGATCCGGCGGACTGCGAGAAGGTGCGCGCGCTCCTGTTCGACGGCCGTCCCGCGGTGGGGATGCGGCGTCGCCCGGAGGACGTGGCCGGCTGGCCCGAGATCAACCGCATCCTCACCCCCATCGAGCTCGACGCCTCCGCGCGCGAGCTCTACGCGCACGCGTGGACCGCGTTCCGCCGGGAGATGGAGCTCGTGCCGAAGGGCGCGAACCCGAGGTCGGCCCTCGCCGCGACGCTGCGCCTGCGGCAGAAGAGCTCGCTCATCCGCGTGGCGGGCACCGTGGAGCTCGTGCGTGAGCTGCTCGACAACGGGCATCAGGTCGCGGTCTCCGTCGCCTTCCTGGAGACGCTCGAGGCCGTGCAGGCCGCGCTGGCCCGCGAGCGCGTCCCGTGCGCGCTGATCCACGGCGCGATGCCGGCCGGCGAGAAGGAGGCCGAGCGCCTCCGCTTCCAGCGCGGCGAGCCGCGCGTCGCGCTCTTCACCGTGGAAGAAGGGATCTCGCTCCACCAGGGAGAGCACAACGAGGTCCCGCGCTCGGAGGTGATCCACGATCTGCGGTGGTCGGCGATCCAGATGGCGCAGATCGAGGGCCGCTGTCACCGCGATGGACGTTTTGCGCAGGTCTACTGGGCCTATGCCGACGGTACCGTCGAAGAGAAGATCGCCGCGATCGTGTGCCGCAGGATCCAGTCGATGAAGGCGATGGTCGGCGATGACGTCGAGACGATGCACGAGATCGAGCGGCTGCTCGCCGGAGCCGATTGAGGCGCGCCATGCAGTGAAGTCGCATCTGCCCTCCACCCACCACCCCGCGCACAGCAGAAGCGTCCTTCAATCACCTTCCTGCGTCTGAGGATCATCAGGGAAGCCCTCGAAGTTGTCCCACCCCTCATCCGGTCCGGCGATACCGAAAGCTTCAAGGAATTCGCGCGCCGCCTGCACGATCTCTTGGGGGATCTGGCTCGATGGTGTCCAGGCGGAGAACAGCTCACGCAGCTTCAAAGCATGCGGTGTCGTGTCTTGCCGGGGCATGTCCCCTACTGGCGCAGTCATCTCGGGCGCTATGATCAAATAAGCCTCCAAGTGCTCCAGAATTCCTTCGCGAGGCGGCACGCGGCCGATCTTCGCGGCCAGCTTCGGAGCGGCGAACAGAGCCATGGCGTCCAGCAGGCACACCAGCGATGCCATGGTCCTCGAGAAGGCGGCCTGTCTTGCCGATTCGCTGTCGCTCATTGTCACAAAGGCCAGCCGGATTGCCCGTCCACCATGCAGAACGATACCGGAACGCTCCTGAACCTGCTGATGAGGGATCCGGCAGATCCGACGACCTCAGCGTCAACCATGCAAACATAGGAGCACCATGCAGACATAACGATCCTGGAGAAACCTCCGAACCATTCTGGACAAGCCCTGCACCGCGCGTCGACGCAGTCATTGGGCGCACACACTGCCGGCCTGCCCTTGGAGGGAGACCAGCATTTCAGAGTATAAGGGCATCCGAACTCGTCGGCGCACTCGTATCTCACTGGATGGCCCATGGGGAACATGGACAGTGTTGCAGGATCGACCGTGGACAGCCACGCGTCAGCCTGCTCCATAGCCCATGGCAGGTAAGTAGCTACCAGGGAGTCGAGCGCCTCACGGTCGAGGCTTTCGGGTTCAATCCCCTCAGACTCGATCGAACCGTTGATCAGGTATCCGACGAAGCTCGCCTTGACGGTGGCAAGGGCGACTAGCTGAGGATCCGCCTGTTGTACCGCATCAAAGGCCGCTTGCTCTTCGGGGGGTTGAGTCGGCTCCGGCGCCGGAGCCTACCGGCTCGTCCTTGCTGCCCGCCGCGCCGGGAGGGTTGGGTTGTGTTCCGGCTTCGCCAGCGGGATCAGGCTGCCTTCCGTCCGTTTCGTCCACATCCCCTTTCCCGATGCGGATAGTACATCCCGGCACCATCAATGAGAGGGCTGAAGCTGAGAACAGAAGAGCGGCGACGCAGGCTGGAACACGTTTCGGAACCGAGCGTCCTCACTGGGGGGTTCATATTACTCCGACGGAAGCAAGCTCGCCAAGCGTCTGCTTCACGGCGGCGGTCACTGCGCGGCGTGAGCCGTTTCGCTGTTCAGCGGTCACCAGCCAGACACAGCCGTGTAACAGGAATCGACTCCAGATTCCAGCGTCGGATCCGGCTTGTAACTTGCGCTCGGACGCCCGGGACGGGCGGCCTGCGCTCAACCGATCGAGGTACCCCTACTTTGGTTCAGTGCGGGGGCAGGCCGACCGCTCACCCCGGGCACGCCGCGTCGCAACCCTTACCGCCGCAGTCCACGCCGAGCTCGTCGCCGTTCTCCACGCCGTCCTTGCAGCTGGGCGCCTCGCACGCGCCGGCCCAGCAGACGCCGCTCGCGCAGTCATCTCCCGACGTGCAGCCGCCGCCGTCCGGGCAGCGGCGGGGGCATGAACCGCTGCAGTCCACGCCGGTCTCGTCGCCGTTCTTCACGCCGTCGGCACACGTCGGCGCCTTGCAATGCGCCATCGTGCAGACCCCTGATTGACAGTCCGTCGCGGCATTGCATGGATCCCCGTCCCTGCACGGCGCGCAATCCCCACCACAGTCCTGAGCCGTCTCTCCGCGCCCGGCATCGAACACCATGTTGACGCAGTGGGGCGGGACGCAGAACACACCATCACACGCCAACCCTGCGGCGCAATGCAGCGTGGGGTCGTCGTGGAGACACTCGACGCACCGCCCCTCATGGCACCGACCCGAGCCCGAGATCGGGCAGAGCACCCCGTCGAGCAGCGCGTTGAGCGGCCGGTCATAATCGCAGAGATCGTTCGTGCACTGGTTGCCGTCGTTGTACACGTCGTACGCCGGCACGCTGACCACGCGCCCCTCCTCCGTGCACTCGTCCTGCTTGCAGTCGCCGCGGAGCTGCGATGCGAGCCGACCCGGCTTGATGTCGAGCTCGCATTTTCCCTCGACGCAGCGCCCCGCGCCGCACCGCGGATCCGGCGGACCGGGGCACTCCGCGTCGCTCTCGCACTGCGCCGAAGGATCCACCACGCCCGAGCACTCCGCCGTCCCCTTCGCGCACTCGTCGCAGGGCCGGCACATCAGGAAGCAGCCCGGCTCCTCCTCGCCGCGCGCGCAGCAGACCACCTTCCCCGGCTCGGCGCACGTGCAGCGCTCGTTGATGCACACCGTCCCCGGCGCGCTCTGCCCCTCGGACAGGCAGTCGTCCGTGGTCGAGCAGTCGCCCCCCACGTACGGCTCGTCACCACATGCGAAAGAAAGCGCCAGAGCCGTGAGAAATAAAAAGCCCCCGATACAAAGCTTGACAGAGCTCATTGTGCGTCCAGTCCTCCGGCACAAGGCTGGGCAGCCGGCAGCCCCGGCGGCCCCAATCCGCCGGGAGAGTCGTTGGCCTGATCCTCGAACGGGCTCACTATGCCGCGCTCGCCCCGCGGACGTCACGCAAGTTTTCGCCAGTGCGCGGCGCGCGGACGCCGCCGTCCGGTCACGCGCGGGTCAGGCCAGGATCGATGTCGAATCCGTGGTCAGAAGACGCCGCTGACCGTAACGCCATCCGCCGACATCCTCACGTCGGCCTGAGCACGCGGGTAGAACGTGTATCCGAGCGTGACCGCCAGGACCGCTCCACCGGTGACGAGCCCGGCCACCCCGAGCTGCCGGAGGGTGCGCATCTCGCCGTGGGCCGCGGCGGCTTGCTGGCACATCGGCCAGCGCACGCGGAAGCAGCCGTTCGGCCCGGCGGCGCGGGCGGCGGCGAGGACCGCCTCCTCGCGCTTTTCGGCGCCGACGAGCAGCACGCCGCCGGCCGCCGCGAGGGTGGCGGACAGGCCGAGGCCGCCCGTGACGAGGGTGCCGTCCGGCATCGGTCGCGCCGGCGGCGGCGGCGGCGGGGGGCTCGGTCGCGCCACGCGCGGGCCTTCGGGCGGCGGCGGTTCGGCCGGCGGCGGGGGGAAGGTGAGCCTCACGTCCCGCGTCTCGCCGCGCGGGACGTCGACCTCGGCCGAGGCCGTCTTGCCGTCCAGCGCCGCGCGCACGACGCGGCGCCCGGGCTCGACGGGGATGGGTTTGTCGCCCTCGATCTCGGCCGGCGCGCCGTCGATGGTGACCGTCGCGCCCGCGGGCGCGAGGATGCGGAGCTCGCCGGCGAGCTGGCGCGCGCGGGCGAGGTCGACCAGCCGCGACTCGTAGAGCGCGCGCTCGTCGGGGGTCCGCGGCGCGCGCATGATCTCCTTGCAGAGCGACAGCCAGCGCACGGCGGCCGGCATGTCGCCGATCCGGAACGACAGCGCGCCGATATTGCAGGCCGCCACCTGGGAGCGCTCGAGCTTCCACACGGCCATCCACAGCTCGCGCGCGTCGGCGAGCCGCCCCTCGTCGACCGCGGTGTGCGCCTGCGCCACGAGCCGATCGCGGGCGCCGGACGGCGGCGCGGCCGCGGCGCCTGCCGAGGCTGAGAGGAGCGCGGCGGCGAGCGCCGACGCGACGGCACGACGGATGTTCCTGTGCACGGAGATGGGCCTCCTCGGCCCTGGCTCGGGCTCGCGCGGGCGCCGCGGAGCCGGCCGCCAGGGATGCGGAGGCTCACGTACCAGAAGGATGGCAGCCGTGAAAGCGCGACCCCACGGACGGGGTTCGACCCCCGCCGGAACCGGTCCTGCAGGGGTGGGAGTGGCGGTCGACCCTCCCGAGAGGTGGCCTTGCACCTGATCGAGGGGGGGTTCGACCCCCTTCACGCCTGGCCGGACACCTGGTCCCGAGGGGGTTCGACCCCCTTCACGCCTGGCCCGGCATCTGGTCGTGTGGAGGTCGACCCCCGCGGGACCTGGCCAGCAAGACCCACGCAGGCCGCGCCAAGCACGGGTGGTACGTACTTCGAACATGGAAGGCGGGAAGAGAAGATCGATGATCTTCCCGCCTTCATGTGAATCACTCCGGGGCCATCGAGGCCACCACCCAACGACGACCTTCCCCCCGGCTGTGGACATGCCCGCGCCGCTGGTTGCGCCCGGAACAGCCCGACGGCCCGAGTCGTCGAATCCCCCGGACGCCGTGGGCAGAGGCGATCTCCCCCGATGCCCTCGACGCCCCGGTGATTCTCGTCTTCCGAGGGCGATCCCCTGTGCGCGCAACGCCGTGGTTCGGCGCGGAGGCGGGCGCCGGATGGAATGGACCGGCACTTGCCGCCTTTCCCGGCGCGTGAGCCGCGCGCCCTCGGGCGGAGGGCAGGCGGCCGGACACCGCCGGCGGCCATGCACCACACGCACGGCAGGAGAGGCCCGCGTGAGAACGTCCATGAATGTCGTGATGGCGCTGTGTGTGGCCGCCGCGCTCCCTGCGACGGGCGGCTGTGCGCGCGGCGACGGCCTGGACGACGACGGCCGCTCCATCGCGCCTGCGGCCCCACCCCCCGGCGCCGCGAGGCAGCGGCGCGACGGCCGCGGTTGGAAGATCACCCAGACGGCCGACTTCAACGCCGACAGGATGGCGGATGTGGTCTGGTACGACGCCGAACGAAACCGGATCGCCGTGTGGTTGATGAACGGAAGCGACCTCCTGGCGCCCGGACCGTTCATCCCGGGGCCCGGCGGCGATGGCTGGCTCGTCTGGGCGAACGATTTCGACGCCGACAACATGGCGGACCTGCTCTGGTCCCACGACGAGCGGAACCTGATGGCGGTCTGGCTGATGGACGGCGGCCGCCTGCGCGCGCCCGGACCGTCCATTCCGGGTCCGGGGCCGATCGCCGATGGCTGGATCGCCCTGCCCGGCGATTTCGACTTCGATCGAATGTCGGATGTGCTCTGGCTCAACGCCGAGCACAACCGGATGGCGGTCTGGCCGATGAACGTCACCCAGCCGCTCGCGGCGGTGCCCCCGATCCCGGGGCCGATCGGCGGCTTCGCCTTCGGCTTTCCGGTCGACGTCAATTTCGATGGAATGGCGGATGTGGTCTGGAACGATATCGAGCGGAAACTGCTGCGGGTCTGGCTGATGCACGGAAGTCGACCGCTCGTGGAAGGGCCGGCGATCCCCGGGCCGATCGGCGACGGCTGGGTCGCCGCCGGCGTGGGCGACTTCAACGCCGACGGCATGCTCGACGTGCTCTGGAGCAACCAGGAGAGAGGGCTGATGGCCGTCTGGATGCTGGAGGGGACCCAGCTGCTCGCGGCGGGACCCGTGATCCCGGGGCCGATCGGCGACGGCTGGGAAGCGCGCGCCGCCGGCGACGTCAACCTGGATCGGATGGCGGATGTGATCTGGCAGAGGGCCGGGACGGGCGAGATGGCCGTGTGGCTGATGGACGGGAGCCGCGTCCTCGCGCCGGGGCCGGTGATCCCGGGCCCTCACGGCGGCGGCTGATCGGCCGCCGCCCATCGTCGCGACGCGCCCTCACGATCCGGCCCGCAAGAACGCCGCCTTGATCCGCTTCTTCCCCCACCCCGAGAACTTCACCGTCGCGATCGGATCCGCCCCCGGGTCCACGCTCTCCACCACGCCCGGCCCGAACCGCTCGTGGAACACCCGCATCCCGCGCCGCAGCGCCAGCCCCTCGCCGCCCTCGCCCCCCGCGTCGACCGCCTCCCGCTCGACGTACCGCTCGCCCGGCGCCCGCTCCACCCGGTCCACGCCGCGCGCCGCCGGCGCCCTCGCCGCCTCGCCGTCCCGCGCGAACCGCGACCACGCGAGCCGCTCCTCGGCCTGCGCCGCGGGCCGCCGGCCCTCCCACGAGCCCCGCCCCTCCCACGCGCGCTCCCCGGAGCCGCCGAACCTCCCCCCCGACGCCGCGTACCCGCCGCCCCCGACGTCGACCCGACGCTGCGCCATCATCGCCGTCGGCGTCGCCATCGGGCGCACCGACGCCGGCGGGAGATCCGCGAGGAACCGGCTCGGCAAGCAGTAACGCGTCTGGCCGAAGATCGCCCGCCGCGCCGCGTGCGTGATCCACAGCCGCTCCCGCGCCCGCGTGATCGCGACGTACGCGAGCCGGCGCTCCTCCTCGATGTCGCCCTTGCGGTTCGGATCCTGGCTCCGGAACGGGAACAGGTCCTCCTCCATGCCGGTCAGGAACACCGCGTGGAACTCCAGCCCCTTCGCCGCGTGGATCGTCATCATCGCGACCTTCGGCATGTCCACGAGCGCATCCACGTCCGACACCAGGCTCACCCGCTCGAGGTAGCCCTCGAGCGTCGCGTCCTCGCCGGCCGCGATCGCCTCCTGCTCGTAGTCCACGAGCGACTGCACGAGCTCGCGCAGGTTCTGGAGCCGCGCCTCGGACTCGACGCTCTCGTCCTGCTCGAGCATCCGCGCGTAGCCCGACCGCGCGAGCACCTCCTCCGCGAGCGCGCTCGGCGACGCGCTCCTCGCCTCGGTCATGAGCCCCTGGATCAGATCGCGGAAGCCGAGCAGGCTGCGCTTCGCCGCCGTGGCGAGCGGCTCGAGCTTGCCCCCCGGCATCGCCGACGGCGGCACGCGCCCCTCGATGAGCGGATCGATCGCCTCGAAGAGCGACACGCCGAGCAGATCCGCCGCCTGGATGAGCTTGTCCACCGTGCTCTGGCCGATCTTGCGCGCCGGCACGTTGATGATGCGGTTGAGATCCACGTCGCTGCGGGGGTTGGCCACGACGCGCAGGTACGAGAGCAGGTTCTTCACCTCCGCCCGCTCGAAGAAGCGCGTGCCGCCGATGATCTGGTACGGGATGCGCGCCTCGCGCAGCACCTCCTCGAGCACGCGCGACTGCGCGTGGATCCGGTAGAACACCGCGATCTCGTTCGGCGACACCCCCTGCGCGATGAGCTCCTTGACGCACTCGACCACCCACGCGGCCTCGTCGTGCTCGCTGTCGGCCGCGACCACGTCGATCTGCGGGCCGTCCGCGTTCGCCGTCCAGAGCTCCTTCGGCTCGCGGTCCGACGCGTGGCGGATCACGCCGAGCGCGCCGCGCACGACGTGCCCGACCGAGCGGTAGTTCTGCTCGAGCTTCACCACCGTCGCGTGCGGGAAATCGCGCCGGAAGCCGCGGACGATCCGCACGTCGGCCCCGCGCCAGCGGTAGATGCTCTGGTCGTCGTCGCCGACCACGCAGAGGTTGTCGTGGGCCTTGCAGAACGCCCGGACGAGCCGGTACTGCACCTGGTTCACGTCCTGGAACTCGTCGACGAGCACGTGGCGGAAGCGCGCCCGGAGATCTTCGCCCGCCAGGCTCGTCGGGTCCTCCGCGATGCGGAGCACGGAGAGCAGCAGATCGTCGAAGTCCACCGCGTTCGCCGCCTTGAGGTGCCGCTCGTACGCCTCGAAGCACCGCGCGATCGCGTCGTCGAAATAGCCGTTCCGCTCGAACTCGCCGGGCCCCCTCCCCTCCTGCTTCTCGGCGTGGATGCGCGAGAGCACCTGGCGCGGCGGGTAGCGCCGGTCGTCGAGGTTGAGCTCCTTGAGCACGCGGTTCATGACGGCGCGCTGGTCGTCGTCGTCGTAGATGACGAAGTTCTTCTCGAGCCCGGCCGCTTCGTGGTGCCGGCGCAGCAGGCGGGCGCACACGGCGTGGAACGTGCCGACCCAGAGGTCCTTCACGATGTCGGCCCCGATGAGCCCCTCCAGCCGGCGCTTCATCTCGGTCGCCGCCTTGTTCGTGAACGTCACCGCGAGGATCCGGTAGGGCGGGACACGGTGCGTCACGATGAGGTTCGCGATCCGGTACACGATGACGCGCGTCTTGCCGCTCCCCGCGCCCGCGAAGATGAGCAGCGGCCCCGCCGCGTGGCGGGCCGCGCGCGCCTGCGGCTCGTTCAGCTCCTCGTGGGGGAGGCCAGGCTCGGGCGGCGGAGAGCGGTCGGCGTCGGGTGCGGCAATACGATCCACACGGGGTCGCTAGCACGACCATCGCGCGAGCGGGAGCCCGGCCAGCCCGGAGACCGCCGCGCCGTTGCCCCGTTTTTTCCGCCGCAAAAAAGGCGCGCTCGCCGTAATCTGCCCCGCGCGTGCGCCGCCGACAGGGCACTGGAACGACGCGGCCCGGACGAGCGGCCCAGGAGAGATCATGCGCATCGCGCTCACGCACAACCTGAAGATCACGGGGTCCGCCGAGGAAGCGGAGTTCGACAGTCCGGAGACGATCGCCGCCATCGCCGGCGCGCTCGAGCGGGCCGGGCACGAGGTGGAGCGGATCGAGGTCAGCGGGCCGGCCTCCCGGGTCCTGGCGCGGCTCGAGGCGCTCCAGCCGGACCTCATCTTCAACACGGCCGAGGGCCACAAGGGCAAGACGCGCGAGGCGTTCTATCCGTCGCTCTTCGACGAGCTCGGCATCCCGTACACCGGCTCCGACGCATACACGCTGAACGTCGCGCTCGACAAGTCGCTCACGAAGCGCGTCCTCGCGAGCTACGGCGTCACGACGCCGCGCGCCCGCCTCGTCAACCGGACCACCCTGGAGAGCGGCGCCCTCGACGACGTGAGCTTCCCGGTCATCGTGAAGCCGAACTTCGAGGGCTCCTCGAAGGGGATCTTCCGGGAGTGGAGCGTCTGCGAGGACGCGTACCACCTCGCCGAGGTGGTCGAGCGGCAGCTCGCGCGCTTCGAGGCGGGGCTGCTCGTCGAGCACTACATCGCCGGCATCGACGTCGCGTGCGCCTTCGTCGACGGCCTCAAGGAGGCGAGCGGCGCGCGTCCGAGCGCCGCGGGCATCCCCGAGGGGGTCCTCACGCCCATCGAGTTCGTGATCGATCCCCAGGTGGCGGGCAGGCACAACGTCTACGACTTCAACCTGAAGCACGCGAAGCCCGAGCACGTCACGCGCCGGCCCGCGCAGCTGCCCGCGGCGACGATCGAGCGCATCCGGTCGCTCACCGCGCGCGTCGTGCGCGCCCTCGATCTCAAGGACCACGCGCGCTGCGAGTTCCGGGTCACGCCGTCGTCGAAGCGCGGCCTGGACCATGACGTGCACTTCCTCGAGGTCGACGGGCTGCCCACGCTCCAGCCGGGCGCCAGCGTCTTCGTGGCCGCAGCGCAGCGCGGCGTCGACTTCGACGGCGTGATCCGGGCCATCGTGAGGAGCGCCTGCAAGCGGCGCGGGCTCCTGCCGCTCCTGGAGAGCACCCCGCCGCGCCGGGCGAAGCGGACCGCGCTCCGCGTCGGCTTCACCTACAACATGAAGCGGAGCGACACGGTCGCGACCGACGGGGGCCCCGGCAAGGGGGGCGCCGGGGCCGCGTACGACTCCGAGGCCGAGTTCGACTCGCCGCGCACCATCCAGGCGATCGCGAGCGCCATCGAGAGCTACGGCCACACCGTGGTCCCGCTCGAGGCGACCCCGGATCTGCCGCGCGCGCTCGGCGCCTCCGGGGTCGACGTCGTCTTCAACATCGCCGAGGGCCTGCGCGGCCGCGGCCGGGAGGCGCAGGTCCCGGCGCTCTGCGAGCTGCTCGGCATCCCCTACAGCGGCTCGGACGCGACCACGCTCTCGCTGGCCCTCGACAAGGGGCTCACGAAGCAGATCCTGCGGGCCGCCGGCATCGAGACGGCCGAGTGGCAGGTGGTCACGACCGGGCGCGAGAAGCTGAAGCCGTTCCGCTACCCGGTGATCGTGAAGCCCAACGCCGAGGGGACCTCGAAGGGGATCACCTCCGCGTCGGTGGTCAAGGACGAGGCCGCCGCGCGCGCCGCGGCGAAGCAGCTGGTGGATCGCTACCACCAGCCGGCGCTCATCGAGGAGTACATCGCGGGGCGCGAGTTCACCGTGGGCCTGCTCGGGGAGCGGCGGCCGAAGGTGCTGCCGCCGATGGAGGTCGTCTTCGTCGACCCGCCCTCGTACCCCGTCTACGGCTACGACGAGAAGCAGTCGGACACGCCGCGGGTGCGCTTCGAGTGCCCCGCGCAGCTCACGCCGTCCGAGCTCCGCCGCATCGAGAAGGTCGTGCGCGACACGTTCGCGGCCCTCGCCTGCCGCGACGTGGCGCGGGTCGACCTGCGCATGGCCAAGGACGGCCGGGTGTACGTCATCGAGATCAACCCGCTGCCCGGCCTGACCCCCGACTTCAGCGATCTCTGCGTGATCGCGAAGGTGGCGGGGATGGATTACCGCATGCTGATCGGCGAGATCATGGCCGGCTGCCTCAAGCGCCACCGCGACGCCCGCGCCGCGACGCCGCAATCCGCGGGCGCCCTCGCTGCGGCGCCGCAGGCCGGGGGTGCCCTCGCCGCCGCGGCCCCTGCCGCCGCGGGCGCGGCGGGCGCCTCGCCGGCGTCCGAGCCGGCCCCGCAGGCCGCGCACGCCGCGCAGCCCGCGCCGGCCCCGCAGGCCGCGCCGGCCTCGCAGCCCGCGCCGGCCCCGCAGGCCGCGCCGGCCCCGCAGGCCGCGCCGGCCCCGCAGCCCGCGCCGGCCTCGCAGGCCGCGCCGGCCCCGCAGCCCGCGCCGGCCCCGCAGCCCGCGCCGGCCCCGCAGCCCGCGTCCGGCCCCGCGCTCGCCGGGCCGGCGCCGCTCGCGGCGGAGCAGCCTCCATCGTCGGCGGCATCGGTCGTGGAGCGCGAGGTCGCCGGCCCGTGAGCGCGCCCTCGATCTCGATCAGGCGCCCTCGGCTGCGCGATCTCGGCGTCGCGATCGGCCGCTTCCCCACCGGTCCCGAGAACGCGATCACGGACGTCGCCGGGGTCCGGGTCCACCACGTGACAAAGGTCGAGGGCGAAGGCGAGCTCCTCCCCGGCATCGGCCCGGTGCGCACGGGCGTGACCGCGGTCATGCCCGCCGAGGGCGACATCTTCCTGGATCGGGTCTTCACCGCCAGCTACGTGCTGAACGGCGCCGGCGAGGTGACCGGCCTCGCGCAGATCAACGAGTGGGGCCTCTGCGAGACGCCGATCCTGCTCTGCAGCACGCTCTGCGTCGGCCGCGTCCTCGACGCGACCGTCGCGTGGCTCTCGCAGCGCCACCCGAAGATCGGCAAGGAGTACGACGTCGTGATCCCGGTCGTCGCCGAGTGCGACGACAGCTATCTCAACGACGCCGTGGGGCGGCACGTGACGCAGGCCGACGTCGACGAGGCGCTCGACAACGTCCGCGGTGGTCCGGTGGCCGAGGGGTGCGTCGGCGCCGGCACGGGCATGCAGACCTTCCATTTCGCGGGCGGGATCGGCACCTCCAGCCGCGCGGTCCCGGTCGGCGGGGTCGACTCCATGGTCGGCGCGCTCGTGCTCTCGAACTTCGGCGATCGCGAGCTGCTCCGGGTCGACGGGGTCCCGGTGGGCCGGCTCATCAGCGATCGTTTCACGCACGTCCCGCGGCGGGGCCCTGCCGGCTCCATCATCGTGCTCGTGGCCACGGACGCTCCGCTCATCCACCGCCAGCTCGCGCGCCTCGCGCGTCGCGCCGCGCTCGCGATCGGCCGGACGGGCGGGTACGCGGCCAACAACTCGGGGGAGATCGTCCTCGCGTGGAGCACCGCGAACCGGGTGCCTCGCGTCGCCACCGAGCAATGGAGCGCCCCGCGGTCGAGCCGCTCGCTCAGCGTGCACCCCCTCGCGCCCGGCCGGCACATGGCCGAGCTCGTCCTCGACACCGAGGTCGACGGCCTTTACGAGGCCACGGTCGACGTGGTGGAGGAGGCGATCCTCAACGCCATGTGCGCGGGCGCGGACATGATCGGCCACAGCGGCCATCACGCGCCCGCGTTGCCGCTCGACGCGGTGGCCGAGGTCCTCGCGCGCTACCGCCCGCCGCACCCGTGCGACCCGCCTCCCCTGCGCTAGCGCGGCGCTCCCCCGCCCCTGGTGCACGGATCGCAGAGCTTCGGTCACCCGCACAGGAGACGGGCCCAGATCGGCGTTTTCGGCGCGGAAGCGCACTCTCGTGCGCTGAGCACCGAAAACGCCGAGGTGGGCCCGTATCCGAAGCGGGTGGCCGCAGCTCTATTCGGGATCGCCGTGGAGCAGCCACTCGTGGGCTGCGTCCTCGTCCCAGAAGCGCCGGAGGACCTTGTCCGTGCCGCTCTCGCGCGCGACGCGGTTGAGCTGGAGCGCGACGATGTCGCTCTCGATGATCTCGGCCACGCGCATCACCCCGAGCTCCAGGCCGAACTCCTGGACCGCGCGGATCTTCTCCGCCACCTCGGGGGACATCGGCCGGAAGCCCCGCACATCGGCCTTGATCTTGATCTCCCGCCCCTGGAGGCCCTCGCACGCCTTCCTCAGCTCGCTGACGAAGTTCTCCATCTCTTCGAGGCGGACGCGCCCCTCGAGGACGAAATCCACGATGGAGTGGATCCGGTCGACTTTGATCTCGAACACGTTGGGGGACCTCCTGCCGGTTCCCGAAGGGGCGGGATGGGGCCGCGTAATCATACCCCGGATCGCGCGGCGCGAGCCCCGGGATCGCGCCGCGCGCGCCGCGGCGATGGCGGTGGTCGGCCGTGGGGGAGAGCGCCGGGAGCGCGGACGGCGCCGCTCCGGCGCGGCGCGGACGGTGTGGTTTTCCTGGAAAGACGCCGCCCGGGGCGCCGCGCCCTGCGGGGCTCACGGGCGGCGGGGGCGCGCCGGGCGCCGTGCCTCCCGGGCGCCGGCGCCCCGCCGCGCGCGGCGGCTCACGCCGCGCGCGCCTCGCCGGCGGGCGACTTGCCCCGCCCGCGCCGCGCGGCGATCGCCTGCTCGTAGATCGCCGGGTACCGCGAGAGCAGCGTGGGCCACTGCCGCTCCTTGAGGATCCACTCCCGCGCGCTCTTGCCGACCCGCTCGAGGCGCTCCGGATCCTTGAGCGCCTCGACGCAGCGCCGCGTGAGGTCGGCGCTGTCGCCCGCCTTGAAGACGAACCCGGTCTCGCCGTAGCGCACGAGCTCTCCCATCGCCGGCACGTCGCTGACCATCACCGGCCGGGCCATGGACATCGCCTCGAGCGGCTTCAGCGGCGTGGTGAGCGCGGTCGTCCGGGTCCGGATGCGCGGATACACGAGCAGGCTCGCCATCGCGTAGATGTTGAACACCTCGTCGTGCGGCACCCGCCCCGTGAACGTCACCTTGGACTCCACGCCTCTCTCGCGGGCGAACGCCTTGAGCTCCATCTCCTGGCCGCCGGCCCCCGTGATGACGACGTGCGCGTCCGGGATCTCCCGCGCGATGTCGCCGATCGCCGCGATGAGCGTCTGGAGCCCCTCGTACGGCTGGAACGTGCCGACGTACCCGATGAGCCTCTTGCCGGCGAGCCCGAAGCGCTCCCAGGCCCCGGGCGGGGCCTCCCGCGGCGCGAACTTGTCCGAGTCGACGCCGTTGCCCACCACGTAGAGCGCGTCCGCCCTGCGCACCCGCGGCGCGACGGCGTTCTTCAGGCTCTCGCAGATCGTCACCGTCGCGTCAGCGTACTTGTAGACCACCGTCTCGAGGCCGGCCGCGATCTTGTAGGGCACCGAGTCCTCGGCGAACTTGCCCCGGTCGACCGAGGCGTTCTCCCAGAGGTCGCGCACCTCGTAGACGAGCGGCAGCCCGAAGCGGCGCGCCGCCGCGAGCGCCGGCAGCCCGACCAGCATCGGCGAGTGCGCGTGCACCACGTCGGGCTGGAACTCCCGAATCGCGTCCTCGACGCGCGCCTCGAGCGCCCGCACGAGCGAGAGCTCCCGCACGAGCGGCAGCTTCTTGCCGGTAGGCTCGCGCGTCCGCCAGTAGGAGATGCCGCCGATCTCCTCCTTCAGCGCGTCCCCGGACCCCTGCTGCGCCGACGTCACCACCGCCGGACGCATCCCGTGCTCGGCCTGATGCTTGACGATGTAGTCGCTGCGGATCGTGTACCCCGCAATCACAGGCAGCGACGTATGAAGAACATGAAGCACGCGCACGAATCACCACCCTTCTTTATGATGATGCGCCGCGCAGCCTACCCGAGGCCGCCGCGACCGTCACGAGGCTCGTCCACGCCGAGGGGCCTTCGCGCCGCGCTCGACGCGGACGCACGACCTCGACGTCACCGCCTCGTCCGGCGGGCCCGCGCGCGGGCTGGCCCGCCCCGCCGCGGCCCCGCTGCGATCGCCGCGCGCGGGATGACGACCCCGAGAGCCTAGCTCTCGCCTGCCCCGTTGCGGTACGCTCCGCCGCCCCATGACCCTCAAAATCGCGATCGTCGGCTGCGGCAAGATCGCCGACGGCCACATCGAAGAGATCCAAAAGATGCCGGAGCGGGCTCGGGTCGTCGCCGTATGCGACCTGGAGCTCCTGATGGCCGAGCAGATCGCGGTGCGCTACGGCATCCCGAGCCACTACGACTCGTTCGACCGGATGCTCGACGTCGAGAAGCCCGACGTCGTCCACATCACCACCCCTCCGCAGTCGCACCTGTTCCTCGCGCGGCGGGCCATCGAGGCGGGCGCCCACGTCTACGTGGAGAAGCCGATTGCGCTGAACCTCTCGGACGTGCGGCGCCTCATCGAGCTCTGCACCGCGGCCGGGAAGAAGATGACCGTCGGCTGGGAGTACAACTTCGATCCGCCGGCGGTCGAGATGCGGCGGCTCATCGGCGAGGGCGTGCTCGGCGAGCCCGTCCACGTGGAGAGCTGCTTCGGCTACAACCTCTCCGGCCCCTTCGGCGCGGCGCTCCTCGGCGACGGCTCGCACTGGGTCCATCGCCTCCCGGGCAAGCTGTTTCACAACAACATCGATCACCTGCTGAACAAGATCGTCGAGTTCGTCGACGACGAGCAGCCGAAGGTGACCGCCACGGCCTACGCGCTCCGGGAGAAGCGGTTTGGCGACGCCCGCGACGACATGCTCGACGAGCTCCGCGTCACGGTGCAGGGCGCGCGCGTCAGCGCCTACGGGACGTTCTCGTCGCACGCGCGGCCGCCCGGGCACTTCCTCCGCGTCTACGGCACGAAGAACACGCTCCACGTCGACTACACGAGCCGCACGGTCACGCTCGACGCGTCGCCGAAGCTCCCGAGCGCCATCGGGCGCGTCGTCCCCGCCTTCGATCAGGCCCTCTCGTACCTGCGCGAAGGGGGCAAGAACGTGGCGCGGTTCGCCCGCAGCGACTTCCACTTTTTCTCGGGGATGAACCGCCTGTTCGGGCTCTTCTACGACAGCATCACGCGGGGCGCGGAGCTGCCCATCTCGTACCGGGACATGATCCGGGTCGCGTGGATGATGGATGAGATCTTCCGGCAGGCCCCGCAGGAGAAGGCGCGCACATGAAAGTCCTTGTCACCGGCTCGAACGGCTTCCTTGGGTCGGCCCTCGTCGACCGGCTGCTCGCCCACGGCGAGACCGACCTCCGCTGCCTCGTCCGCCCCGCGAGCAACCGCGCGCGGCTCGAGGAGATCGAGCAGCGCCGCGGCGTCCCCCTCGAGGTCGCCGTGGGCTCCCTCGCCACGAAGGAGGCCGCCGAGCGCGCCGTCGAGGGCGTGGACGTCGTCTACCACGTCGCCGCGGCCATGGGCGGCGCGCCCGCGGACATGTTCCTGAACACCGTCGTCGCCTCGAAGAACCTGCTCGAGGCGCTGGTCCACACCGGGCGGTCGCCGCGCGTCATCCTCATCAGCTCCTTCGGCGTCTACGGCGTGGCCGACCTCCCGCGGGGGTACATCGTCGACGAGAACACGCCCCTGGAGACGAAGCCCGCGCAGCGGGATCTCTACTCGCAGGCGAAGCTCCGGCAGGAGAAGCTCTTCTGGGAGTACCAGGCGCGCTACGGCTTCCCGCTCACGGTGCTCCGCCCCGGCGTCATCTACGGCCCGGGCGGCAACGCCTTCTCCAGCCGCGTCGGGATGAGCCTGTTCGGCGTGTTCCTGCACCTCGGCGGCAGCAACATCCTCCCGCTGTCGTACGTCGACAACTGCGCCGAGGCGATCGCCGTCGCCGGCCGGAGCGAGGTCGCGAAGGGGCAGGTCTACAACGTCCACGACGACGACCTGCCCACGGCCGACGTCTACCTCGCCCGCTACAAGCGCGAGGTGAAGCCGATCCGCTCGATCAAGGTGCCGTATTTCGCCCTCACCGGGATATCGAAGCTCGTCGAGCGCTACCACGCCTACTCGAAGGGGCAGCTGCCGGCCATCTTCACGCCCTACAAGTCCGCGACCTCGTGGAAGGGGAACCGGTTCGACAACACGAAGCTGAAGGCGCTCGGCTGGAAGCAGCTCGTCTCCACGGAGGAGGGCCTGCAACGGACGTTCGCCTACCTCCGGGAACGCGCGACATGACGCGTCGGCCGTCGTTCGCGCCGCTCGCGCCGCTCGCCCTGGCGCTCGGCCTCGCGGGCCTCTCCGCCGGCTGCGACCGGCGGATGACCCCGGGGCCCCCGGCGGTCCACAGCGGCGCGGACCCGCAGACGCAGGCCGGCGCCGCGGCCCTCCAGGCGGCGGCGCCGGGCGTCGCGGCGCAGCGCTTCGAGGCGCCGCCGGCCCCGCCCGCCTCGCCGGTCACGGGGCACCCGCGGCTCTGGGTGCGCGCGGCCGACCTGCCGAAGCTCCGGGCGCGCGCCACGCCGGAGAACCCCATGTTCAAGGAGCTCGCCGCCGTCGCCGCCGAGGCCGCGGCCGGGATGGACAAGGGCGGCATCCCCTCCGAGGGCGACTGCGAGTTCAGCCGCGTCTACTGCGAGGCGCACGCCGAGCTCTTCGCCTTCATGGCGCTCGTCTCGAGCGACGAGGCGGCCCGCAACGACTACGCCGCCCGCGCGCGGAAGATCCTCCTCCACATCGTCGACCGCGTGAACAAGGGGGATCCGAAGGACCCCTTCAACCACCCCAAGTTCTCGACCGGCGACCGCGCCCGCTGGGCCGGCGAGTCGTTCGGCCTCACGGTCGACTGGATCTACGGGTACCTCTCGGCCCAGGACAAGGCGGCGATACGGCCCGTCTTCCTGCGCTGGGCGGAGGAGCAGCTGAAGTCGTCGACGACGAGCCACGACCACCCCGAGCCGGTGGGCAAGCTGAACGACCCGGTCCTGCTGAAGGAGCCGCGGAAGCGCAGGTACGCCGTGAACAACTACTTCACGTCGCACATGCGCAACCTCGCGCTCCTGTCGCTCGCGTTCGACGAGGCCGACGATCCGCCGGCCCCGAACCACAAGGGCACCTACCCGCGGCTCAGGGACTACTTCGCCAACGTCACCGGGGCGTGGCTCTACATGACCGACAGCGTCCTCCGGAACGACGCGCGGGGCGGCGCGCCGCCGGAGGGCTTCCAGTACGGCCCCGCGACGCTCGCCTACGTGAGCCAGACGCTGCTCGCCATCCAGACGGCCGGCGAGGCCGATCCGGCGAAGTGGGGCCCGCAGGTGCACCTCGACGGCAACCCCTTCTGGCACGAGTTCATCCCGGCCCACCTCCACAGCCTGAGCCCCGCCGCGCCGGCGGGGCGGATCGGGCCGACGCACGAGGCCGCGTGGACGGGCGACGGCCAGCGCTACGAGTACACCGATCACATCGACCCGTTCGCGGCGCTCGGCCTCCACGCCCAGAACGGCGGCAACGCCGAGCGCCTCAACGCGCTGCGCTGGATGGCCATCCACGCGGGCCCGGGCGGCGCCGCCGGCCTCGCGCGGCGCGCCCGCTCGCAGCTCGGCCAGGTCCACAAACGCCACTCGATCCTGTACTTCCTGCTGCTCGACCCGGCGGTCACCCCGACCGATCCGCGCCCCTCCCTCCCGCTCACGCACTACGGCCCCGGCCTCGGCCAGGTGTTCGCGAGGACGAGCTGGGGCCCCGAGGCGGCGTGGTTCCAGTTCCAACTCGGCTGGGAGCACATCGACCACCAGCACGGCGACGGCCTCAGCTTCGGCCTCTACCGCGGCGGCGAGTGGCTCACGAAGGAGCGCATCGGCTACGGCGCCTTCTTCGGCAACTCCGAGCAGCACAACACCCTCGCCGTCGAGAACGACAGGAACCGCCGCTACGACGACCCGAACCGCGGCACCTTGTGGCAGCGCGGCTCCCAGTGGCCGCTCGTGCACACGCACGATCCCCGGGTGCTCGCGAAGAGCTTCGCCGAGGGCTACGTCTACGTCCTCGGCGACGCGACCCCGCTCTACAACTCCGATTACGAGGACATCCACGACGTCACGCACGTCAGCCGCTCGCTCGTGTGGCTCAAGCCGGACCACCTCGTCATCTACGATCGCGCCGCGACGGGCAAGGAGGGGCGGTTCAAGCGGTTCTTCCTGCAGACGCCGAGCCCCGCGCAGGTCGCGGGGAAGCTCGCGACCGTCACGACGCCCAAGGGGCAGAAGCTCTTCGTGACCGCGCTGCTGCCGGAGAGCGCCGTCCTCGTGGCCGAGCCGTACAAGCCGACCGGCACCTGGGACACGAAGCCTGCCGAGTTCGAGCCGATGCTCGCGACCCTCAGGACCGAGCCGCCGGCGCCGATGCCGAAGGACGCGCGCTTCCTCCACGTCATCGAGGGGGCCGCCGCGGGCGCCGCGGCGCAGCCGGCGACGCTCGTGCGCACGAAGCAGGGCACGCCGTACGCGGGCGCGGCCGTGAAGGGCACCCTGGTCCTGTTCCCGGTCGCGCTGGGCGCCGTGTCCCAGGTGCAGCTCACCTCGCTGCCCGGCGTCACGAGGCACCTCGTCACGGGGCTCACCCCCGGCGCCTCGTACGAGGTGATCAGGAAGCCGGCGAGCGGCGGGGACGAGATCGCGATCCGTCCAGGCTCAGGCCCCAACGCCGCCAAGGCCGACGAGGGCGGCGTCCTCGCGTTCTGAGCCGGTCGGCTTGTCCCCGGCGCGCCGCGCTGCGATAGTTTAGCTTCCCCGCCCACGTCCTCTACGGAGATGCCATGAGCAAGAAGCACCTCGTGTCCGCCGGCGCATTCCTCGTCGCGCTGGGCGCCCTGTTCATCCCCATCGAGGGCAAGGCCCCCGCCGCCACCGGCCCCATCGCGAAGGCCACCTCGCTCGACCTGTCCGGCTTCTCGAGCGCCCCGCCCGGCGCCCCGCTGGATCTGCTGTTCATCCACCACTCCGTCGGCGGCCAGCTGCTCGCGGACCCGGGCCCCGAGAAGGAGAAGGCGTCGTGCGTCTACGAGACGCACCCGAACGGCGGCGGCCTCAAGAAGAGGCTCATCGAGCAGGGCTACCGCGTCCACGAGGCCTCCTACGGCAGCGCGATCGGCGAGGACACCGACCTCTTCCACTGGGCGCCCAAGTTCCGCGACAGGATGGACAGCGTGCTCCGGGTCGCGCTCAACGACCAGATGCTCCCGGACGGCGCGGTGAACCGGATCGTCGTCTTCAAGTCCTGTTATCCGAACAACCGCTTCGTCGGCGAGGGCACCGCCCCCGGCGACCCGTCCGGCCCGGAGCTGACCGTCTGGAACGCGAAGGCCACGCTCTCGTCGCTCCTGCCCGAGCTCGCGAAGCGCAAGGACACGCTGTTCGTCTACATGACCGCGCCGGCCAACATCCTCAAGCGCTCGAAGGAGCCCGCCTGGAAGTGGACCGCGAAGAAGATCCTCGGCAAGCCGTCGGAGGCCGAGGTCGCGCAGCGCCAGGCCGACCTCGCCCGCGCGTTCAACAACTGGGTCAAGTCGCCCGACGGCTGGCTCAGCGGCTATCCGGAGAAGAACGTCGTCGTCTTCGACTACTACGACGTGCTCACGAACAAGGGCGAGTCCAACTTCTCGCAGCACGGCTCGGAGGGGAACACCGACAACCACCCCTCGCGCGAGGGCAACGAGAGGGCCGCGGACGAGCTCGTGCCGTTCCTGAACCAGGCCGTGCGCCGCATGGGCCTCAGCACGTAGCGCCGAGCGCGCGGCGACGGCGATCTCGCCGGGAGGCGCTGGCGCAAGTCGCTTGACGCGGGCCGCGATCCTCCGGAACGTCCCCCTCCACCCGAACCGCGTCTTCGCTGAGGACCCTCGTCATGCTCGCGCTCCCCGGGGTCATCCTTCTCATCATCTTCATCTACGGTAGGCCCCAGGAGTGGGACGAGCGCTTCGAGAGCCTGCCGTTCTTGTACCTCTGGCTCGCCCTCGCCTTCATGGGCATGGGCCTCGACCTCGCCCTGGGCAAGGTCAGGCTGAAGGCGACCCCGCAGCTCCGGTGGGCGATCGTCGTCTACTTCTGGTGCGTGCTCACGCTCGGCCTGCGGAACCCCGCCGAGTTCTCCGAGGGCTTCGTCTCGATCAGCGTGACGTTCATCCTCTTCTTCCTGATCGGGCACAGCCCCGAGGGCTTCAAGGGCTTCCAGAAGCTCGCCGGCACGGTGCTCATCATGGGCCTCTTCGTGGCGGGCGTCGCCGTGCACCAGGGGTTCTCGTCGTTCCAGTGCCTCGCGATGACGCAGACCATCGGCGGCTCGCGCGGCGAGGCCGGCATCCCCGACGGCCGGCCGTGCGAGATGCGCGTGGACTGCCGCGAGGGGCCCGGCGCCGATCCCGAGGCCGAGTACCTGTGCGAGCGCGTCGGCCTCTTCAAGACGTCGACGATCAACGGCCGCGTGCGCTGGCGCGGCGTGCTCCAGGATCCGAACGAGCTCGCGCTCACGTCGGGCATCGTCCTGCCGTTCAGCTTCGCCCTGTTCGAGCAGAAGCGCTCGTTCACGCGCGCGCTCCTGGTCCTCGCCTCGCTCCTCGTGATCGCGACCGCGATCATCCTCACGCAGTCCCGCGGCGGCCAGCTCGTCTTCGCGACGGTGCTGGGCGTCTACTTCGTCAAGAAGTACGGCATCCGCGGCGCGATCTTCGGCGCGGTCTTCGCGGCGCCGCTCATGCTCCTCGGCGGCCGCGGCGGCGGCGAGGCGGACGAGTCGGCGAACGAGCGCACGGAGATCCTCGCCGAGGGCCTGATCATCTACCGGATGTTCCCGCTGATGGGCGCGGGCTTCCGCCAGTTCACGGAGCACCACTGGCTGACCGCGCACAACGCGTACCTCCTCGCGCTCTCGGAGCTCGGTCCCCTCGGGATGTTCGCGTGGACGGCGATGATCTACCTCACGCTCAAGATCTCGCTGGTCGCGCTCAAGCGGTACGAGCACGGCGCCCAGTTCGCGATGATCCGCGCCTGGTCCATGGCGATCATGGCCGGCTTCTGCGGGATGATGGTCGGGATCTTCTTCCTCTCGTTCACCTACCACTACGTGCTCTGGATTTACTTCGGCCTCGCGGGGGCGCTGTATTGCGCGATCCGGAGCGTCGATCCGAACTTCTCGATCCGGCTGGAGAAGCGCGACTTCTACCGGCTCATCCTGGCCGACATCGCCATCGTGCTCGTGATCTTCGTGCTCAGCAAAAGGGCCTAGCTCCGCCCGCCTGCGATCCCGCCGGGGATCGCTGACGCGCGGAGCCAAGGCGGCCGCGCCGCGCGCGCCGGGCGCGGAGCGCGGCGCCGGCTCAGCGCCCGAGGCCGAGGACCATCACGAGCGGCGTCTTCAGGATGATCGAGAGCTCCATCGACAGGAACGTCGAGAGCTTCTCGAGCGACGCGGCGTACGCGAGGTCGAACAGCAGCTTCATCCGCATGTCGTCGGCCTCGGCCCCCTCCGCCTCCTCGAGGCCGAACGGGTTCGTCAGCGTCGCCTCGAACGCGGCGACCTCGCTCTCCGCCGGGGCGCGGCCGGTGTAGCCCAGCGACACCTGCGCGAGCCCCGTGATGCCCGGCTTGATGTCGCGCATCCGCTCCTCGAAGAAGGGGATGGCGAGCGCCAGGTTGACGAGCAGCTCCGGCCGCTCGGGGCGCGGGCCCACGATGCTCATGTCGCCCATGAGCACGCTCCAGAACTGCGGGATCTCGTCGAGGCGCGTCTTGCGCAGGAAGCGCCCGACGCGCGTGATGCGCGGGTCGTCCTGCTGGGCGAGCACGGGCCCGGTCATCTTCTCGGCATCCACGCGCATGGAACGGAACTTGCGCATGTGGAATTCGACGAACCGCGGGTAGCTCACGCCATCCCGCACTTCCGTGCCGATCAGCATGCCCGCGCGGCGCTGCATGTAGAAGATCGGCCCGGGCGACTCGAGGTAGATGGCCGCGCCGATGATCGGGTAGAGCGGGAGGGTCAGCGTGAGACCCACGAGCGAGCCCGCGATGTCGATCGCACGTTTCGCTACACGAACGCCAGGTGTCACTGTTTACCTTGTGGCTCCCATAGTCGAGAACGTGGTAGGGTACAAGCTCGGATGGAGGTTTGGGCGTGATCCGACTCCGCGTACCAGGTTCGTTGACCTATCGCCACCTCGCCCTCCGCGTGGTGGCGGCCGCATGCAAGATGGCCGCGCCTGGGAGGGTCGAAGGCGGAGGATCGCCCGGCCCGACCCAGGAAGATTTCGAGGACCAGACGGTCTCGGCGTTCGGCGAGGCGTTCAACAACATCGCGATTCACGGATACCGGGCTGGCCCGCCCGGCGACGTGGACATCGAGATCGAGTCCGACGCGGACGGCATCATCATCCGCCTGATGGACACGGGATGCAGCTTCGACCCCGCGGCCATCGACAACCCTCCCATCGACGACCTCCCCGAGTCCGGCATGGGGCTCTTCATCATCAAGTCGTTCATGGATGAGGTCGATTACTGTCCCGGCAGCCCGAATGTCCTCCGCCTCGTGAAGCGGCGGGACGGCAGCTCGTGCGTCGCCGGCGACGGCAGTGAAGGCAGCAGCGAACAAGAGCATTCCGATGCCGATTTCGCCGAGGCGACGGGGCATCGGACGAGCAGTTTCCGAATGCGGAGCGTCTCCCGCTTGGGCGCAGCCCGCGCCGCTGGGGGAATCAAAATCCAATGAGCTATACGCGGACCGATAACGGCAATGAGACGGTTGTGCAGTTCGAGGGGACCCTCGACGCGGTGACCGCACCGGAGTTCAGGACGTTGGTGGACGAGCTGGTGGCCGAGAACCGGCAGAACATCACGCTCGAGCTCTCGTCGCTCCGGCTGATCGACAGCTCCGGCGTCGGCGTCATCGTCTCCCTGTTCAAGCGGGTACGGGCCAACGGCGGCCAGGTGCGCATCGTGGGCCTCCGGGATCAGCCGCGCGCCATCTTCCGCCTGCTGCGCCTCGATCGGGTGTTCCCCACGTGACGCTCCGGGGCGGCGCGCTCGCCGCCGGCCCCGCGGCAGCGGCCGCGGCCGCGCACGGGGCCGGGAGCGCGCCCCGTGCGCGGCGTGACCGCGACCACGACCGTGGCCACGTCGCCTCGCGCGTGTGCCGGGGGCGTGACGGGCTCGGAGCAGCGAGCGGCGAGCGCGGGCCGCGTGCAACAAGCTGGCGCTCGGGCGGCGCACGTCTACGATAGGCAGCCGTCCGCCGGACGTAGGTGCGCGTTCTCCGGGTCCGGCGGAGCAAGGCAACCTTCGAGGAGCGCGAACTATGGACAAGAAGATGAACCAGCAGACCTCCGGGCCTACCCCGCCCCAGGAGGCGCTCGGGGCGCTTCCCGTCGATGCGACGGCGCGACCTGCGGGTCCACAGCCGCCCAGCATCAGCGCGATGATCAACCGGACCCTGGCGCACTGGTACGTGGCGGTGCTCGTGGCGCTCGCGGGGATCGCGTTCACGGTGCTCGTCGTGCAGTCGAGGAAGCCCGCGTACCGCTCCGAGACGGTGATCTTCTACCGGGAGGGCGTGAAGGCGACCTACCTCGGGCCGGACGGGCCCGACCCGCTCCGCACCCTCTCCGCGCGGCTGAAGGAGACGCTGCTCGCGCGCTCCAACCTCGAGAAGGTCGTGACCGAGTTCAACCTCTTCCCCGACGTCCTCGAGAAGCGGGGCATGGTCGACGCGGTCGACCGGCTCCGCATGAAGATCACCTTCAAGGCCCGCTCGACCGACACCTTCGCGATCTCGGCCGAGGGGGAGACGCGCGAGCAGGCGCAGGAGGTGACGCAGCGGCTCGCCGACATCCTCGTCGAGGAGACGACGCGCATGCGCAGGTCGCAGGCGAAGCTGACCAACGAGTTCCTCGACGCCGAGCTGAAGCGCGCCGAGCAGGACGTCGAGAAGGCGGAGACGGAGCTCGCGGCGTTCCTGGCCGAGCACCCCGAGTTCGCCGCCGAGCAGGCCGCGCCCGGCGGCGCGCAGACCGGCGCCGCCATCCGCGCGCAGGAGCGCCGCTCCACCACCACCGACCCGACGCTGGAGGCCCTCGAGCGGCAGGCGCCCCGCCTACGGGCCCGGCTCACCGGCAAGCCGGAGCAGGTGGCGCCGAGCGTGGGGGGGGCGCCCTCCCCCGCGCTGGTCCGCCAGAAGGACCAGGCCGAGCAGGAGCTCGCGACCGCGCGGCGGGACCTGGCCGACAAGCAGTCCCGGTTCACCGAGCAGCACCCGGACGTCCGGGCCGCGGCCGCCCGCGTGAGCAACGCCGAGGCGGCGCTGCGGCGCGCCGAGGAGGCGCTCATCCTGCCGCCCGCGCCGGTCGTGGAGGTCGCCGCGACCGACGAGGCCGAGAAGGCGAAGATCAAGGCCCAGCTCGCGAAGATCGAGCGGGAGATCGCCGCGCGTAGGAGCGCGAAGATGGGCAACCAGGCCGACGCGAGCGAGACGGCCAAGGCGATCATCAACACCGAGACCGAGTGGTCGCGGCTCAGCCGCGAGAAGGCGCGGGCGCAGCAGCGGCTCGCCGACCTCGAGGGCAAGTCGTTCCGCGCGGAGATGGCCGCGAGCTCGGAGCAGGGCGGCTACTCGGCGCAGATCGAGGTGCTCGATCCGGCGTACAGGCCGAGCGCGCCCTCGAGCCCGTCGCGGCTGATCCTCGCCATCGCGGGGCTCTTCGTGTCCGTCGCGGCCGGGATCGCCGCCGCCGCGGCGCGTGGCATCGTGCTCGACGATCGGGTTTACGACATGGAAGATATCGATCGAATGGCGCTCGCTCCGGTGCTCGTCGTCGTGCCGGCCAACGCGCGCGGGCCCCGAGGACGCCGTGGCTGAGACAGGCGGAGCTGAGCCGGGAAAGCCCCCGCCGGTCGCGTCTCTGGAGCGGGCGCTCGATCAGGTCTGCGACTTCCTGAGTCGCGCGGAGCAGACCGCGCGGGTCCGCGCCCTCGTCATCGAGGCGCGCCGGCTCCGCAACGTGGTCGGCAACTGGCGCTCGATCGCGCCGGATCCGGACGTGCGCGAGGAGATGATCGCCCGCGTCCTGCGCCTCGCGAACGACGCCGAGGACGTGGTCGCGGCGGAGCGCCCGAGCCAGGACGACTCGAGCGCCGCGTTCGACTCGCCGACCATCCGCCACGACCTGCCGCCCGCGGGGCAGCACGGGATGGGGCTGCGCCTCGGCCCCGGGCCTGCGGCGGCCGGTCATCCCGGCATGCAGGCGCCGCTCAAGTCGCCGCCCCAGGCGGCGGCGATGTTCCTGGCGGGGCTGTCCGGGGAGCACGCCGATCACGGCGCGCCTCACGGCCACCCGGCGATGCACGGCGTGCCCGCGCCCGCGCTGCCGCCCGGCCCCGAGCGGCCCTACGCGGCCCCGGTGGTGACGCGCGTCGTCGACCTGAGCGCGACGCTGAGCAGCCCCGGGTTCGCGCCGAGCGGCCCGGGCGCGCCTCACGGCCACCCGGCGATGCCGGTGCCGATCGAGCGGGTCATCGCGCCGCCGGCGCGCGACGTGGGCGTCCGCGACGCGGCGCCGCACGGCGCGGGCGGGCCGCCGTTGGAGCGCTCGTTCAGCGGGACGTTCCACTCGCCCCCGTCGCTCGTCTTCGACCGCGTGGTGCCGGCCGCCGCGCGCGAGGTGACGGTGCGCGAGGTGCCGCCGCCTCGGCCGCCGCAGCCGCCGCCCGAGAGGCCGCTGGAGCGCTCGGGCACCGCCACGTTCTCGTCGCCGCCGTCCCTCATCTTCAACCGCGTGGTGTCGACCCCGGCCCAGCAGGCCGTGGACGCGAAGCTGCAGTCGCTGGATCCGACGTTCGAGGAGCCGCCGTCGCTGCACATCGAGCACATGCGCTCGCTGCCGAGCCCCCCGGAGAACGCCGGGCTGCTCCCGGAGGAGTCCCTGGGCGGCTTCGGCGAGGTCACCGTGCGCCCGCTGCCGCTGCCGGACGCCGTGGATCTGAACATCGTGATGATCCACGCGCCGTACTCGCCCCAGGCGGACGCCTACCGGACGCTCCGGCGCAAGCTGCCGTCGGCCGTCGGGGCCACGATCGCCGTGACGAGCGCCGGGCCGGCCGAGGGCAAGACGTCGTGCGCCATCAACCTGGCGCTCGCCCTGCGCGAGACCGTCCGCGGGAAGATCCTCCTCGTCGAGGCGAACATCCGCCAGCCCGGCATCGCGAAGGCGCTGCGGTTCGATCCCCCGAGCTGCTTCAGCGAGCAGCTCCAGCGCCACGCCGCCGATCGGTTCGCCCCCTGGGTCGTCGTCGACCAGGCGGCGCCGGCGCCCGCCGTGGCGCCCGGCGACGACGGCGTCGACTCGTCGGACCGGAACGCGGCGCCGATGGGCGGCAGGGCGCCGGACCCGAGGCTCTCCCTCCAGACGCCGGTCCACATCCTGGCCGTCGACCCGCGCACGGAGCGGCCGCCGATCCTCGACGCGGTGGCGTTCTCGAGCGCGATCGAGAGCCTCAAGCGCGCGGGCTACTCGTACATCATCATCGACACGCCCCCCGTGCTCGGCAGCATGGACATGAACGTGATCGGCGACTCGGTGGACGGCGTGATCCTGACGTCGCGGGTCAAGAAGTCGACCCGCAAGGCGATCCGCCAGGCCATCGAGCAGCTCCGGCCGGCGCCCATCCTCGGTGTCGTCCTGCTCGACGCCTAGGCGCGCGGCGCGCGGCCCGCGGCTTCCCTGCTCGAAAGGTCGGGGAGGCGTAGCCGAGCGCCGGCTCCATTGTTACCTTGCGGCCCTCATGCGCTCCGGACGAGGCATTGCGGTCGCGGCCTTCGGCTGCGCGATCCTCACCCACGACGACGCCAGAGCGCAGGACGCGTATCTCCAGGGCGTCTTCACGGGCTCGATCGGCGTCACCGACAACGTGAGCTCGGCGGCCGAGCCTCCGGCCGGGCCTGGCCCCGACGCCGACGGCTTCGGGACCGTGAGCCCCGGCCTGATCTTCACCTACACGACGCCGCGGACCTCGCAGACGCTGTCGTACACGTTCTCGGCGAGCTTCTTCTTCCGGCACTGGGAGGCGAGCTCGTACTCGAACATGGCCATGTGGTCCGGCCGCTTCGTCACGTCGCCGAGGACCACGCTGACGCTCGGCGCGGCCGGGTCGCAGGGCCAGCTCAACACCTTCCAGCTCGAGCAGACGCCGGGGACCACGACGATCCAGGGCACCGCTGGCGGGACGACGAACTTCGTGCAGGCGTCGTTCAACGAGGGGTTCTCGTTCCAGCCGTCGCCGGTCTGGGCGCTCGGGCAGGCGGCGACGTTCCTCGTCTACAACCCGCTCCAGGATCTCCCGCAGCGCACGTACACCGTGTCGAACACGCTGAGCGCGCAGCGCATCTTCCGCCACGACACCGTGTCCGGCGCGCTCTCGGTCGGCTACACCCACTTCGACAACGTCCCGGTGACCGACGCCGATCCCGCGACCCCGGACACGATCGAGGATCGCGATCAGCTCCTGACCACGCTCGTGGCGAGCTGGCAGCACGACCTCGGCCGCCGCTTCTCGAGCCAGCTCGACGTCGGCGGGGTGGTCGCGACGGACCTGACCGGGGGCGCCGACTCGCTCGTGCGGCCGGCGGGGCTCGCGGCGCTGCGCTACACGCACGACCGTGGCGAGGCCGAGCTCGCGTACGCCTACGCGGCCACGCCCAACGTCTTTTTGCAGCAGATCCAGCTCTCGCACCAGCTGACGCTCCGCGCCGCCGCGCCCCTCCAGCCGGCCTGGCACCTGTCGGTCGAGGGCTCGGCCGGCGGTCAGATCGCGCAGCCGCTCGAGGCGAACGCGGCCGGGGAGCTCGAGACGGGGCCGACCACGATCGCGGTGCTCACCGACGTGGCCTTGCTCTGGAGCCCCGTCGTCGTCATCCCCGATTTCGCGCTCGCGCTCCGGTACCAGCACACGAACCAGCGCACCGAGGCGAGGACGTCGGAGCTCCCCGACACGCGCATCGTCCGGAACGCGGTCCTCGTGTCCGTGTCGGGCGGGTTCCCGCGGCGGATGGAGCCCGGCTCGCGCATCACGATGACCCAGCCGTTCGGCTCAGCGGGCCCGGTGGGCCCGCCTCACCGCGATCCCACGCCGATCGAGCCGCCCGAGGGCACGGAGCCGCCGGCCGGCGGCGCCGCGCCCTAGGTCCAACGCTCGTCCCCGGTCACACGCCCACCGTAGGCCCACGGGGGAGGCCTCAGGTCAGGTACGCCGCGCGAGCAGGAAGGCCCTGTCGTCCTCGGGCAGCTGGTCCCCGCGGAACTCCTCGAGCATCTGCGTGAGCTTGTCGGCGATCGACGCCACCGGCCGCCCCGCGCTCGCCGCGCACAGCTTGGCGAAGCCGGTGCCGAGCGCGTGCAGCCCGAGCATCTGCTTCGACGAGTTGCGCAGCTCGGTGAGCCCGTCCGTGTACATCGCGAGCACCTCGCCCGGCGCGAGCACGCTCTGGTGCGCCTCCATGGGCACCGGCCCGATCCCGAGCGCCGGGTTGACCGCCGCCTGGAGGTGCCGCAGGCCGCCCTCCGCCGTCGCCACCAGCGCCGGCGGGTGCCCCGCGTTGACGCACTCCATGCGGCCCGTCGCAGGGTCCAGCGCGACCGCCACCATCGTCACGAACGACTGCTCGGGCAGGTACTCGCAGAGGTAGGCGTTCAGCCGGTCCATCATGCCCGTGATGCCGCGGCCCGCGTCGACCGTCGCCCGCACCATCGTGTGCACGCTCGACCCGATGAGCGCGGCCTGGAGCCCCTTGCCGCACACGTCCGCCACCGCCAGCATCAGCCGGCCGTCGGGCATCGGGACGATGTCCACGTAGTCGCCGCCGACCCACCGGCACGGCTCGAAGCCGAGCGCCACGTCGAGCGCCTTGAACTCCAGCCGCTTCGGGACGAACGTCCGCTGGATCTGGTGCGCCATCTCGAGCTCGCGCTCGATCGCCGCGTGCGCCTGCGCGTGGCGCCGCGCCTCCCACGCCGACTCGGCCTGCTGGTAGACCTCCGCCGCGAGCGCGATGAGCCCGAGCCATTCGACGCTGCCGAAGTCGGGCGGCAGGGTCACGTAGAGCAGGTTCATCAGCTGCTCCTCGACGCGCAGCGGGCAGGCGACGACCCAGAGCGCCATGACGTCGCGCGACATCGTGAGCTCGACCGTGGCGCTGTCGCTCACCAGGTTGCCGGCGAGCACCGGCTCGCGCGTGTCCTGCACGGCCGCGAGCACGCGGCGCGAGATGTACGGCGGGGCGACCGAGTCCTCGCGCCGGAGCGACTGGAACGGGCGGTGCGGCCCGGACAGGATCGTGAGCGCGCCGTTCTGCCGGAGCCGCAGGGCGAGCGCCATGCTGCCGTGGAAGTCCTCCCGGACCATCAGCTGGCAGAGCGCGTCGAACCGGTCCGTGGCGTCCTCGATGCTGAGGAGCCGCCGCGACAGGTCCATCAGGGTGAACAGGTGCTTCGCGGCGATCCGCGGCGGATCGAGCTCGCCGAGCTTGCGGATCGCGGTCGGTTTGTCCTCCTCGAAATGGAGCCCGCCCGGGTCGAGCGGCACGCGGGGGGCGCGCGCCGTGAGCTGGAACTCGAGGATGTAGTCGCCGATCCCGATGCGATCCCCCGGCTTCAGCACCTTCTCGTTGATCCGCTCGTCGTTGACGAGCGTGCCGTTGGTGCTGCCGAGGTCGCGGATCCACCACCGGCCGAACGGATCGCAGAAGAGCTCCGCGTGGCGCCGGGAGACCGTGTAGTGGTCGAGCGTGAGCTGCACGCCCGGCGCCCTGCCGATGACGATGTGCGACTCGGTCAGCGGCCGCCGCGTCCCCGGGAGATCGCCGAGCCGGATCTCCAGGTGGCCCTTCCAATCCGAGCTCGACGGCGCAGGGCCCAGGTTCTCATCTGCAGGCGACATCGTTCGACCTGGCCCGACCATGGGCGGCGGCGTGGACATGGACCGTCTTCGATGGGTACCGAACCGGCGCCCTGACATCAAGGGGATGCTCGCGATTTCGCGAGCGCGGCGAGATCCGCGTACGTAAAGGCCGTCATTGAGACGCTGGCGGACGCTCACGGACGCTGGCGGACGCTCGCCGAGCATTTCCGCGCCGCGGCGCCCACAGCACGGGCGTTGAGCGACACGCCGCGGCGCGGGCCGGCAAGGCGGCGAGGACGCCGCCGATGGGTGCCCGGTCACCAAACCGCCGCCCCGGCCCGCGCCCGCGCCCGCAGGCGCGGCGCACGCGGGCCGGCAGGGCGCCGTCGTGCCGCTCGGGGCGCCCTCGGCTAGGCCTTGATCACCTTGGGGTGCACGTTGCGGTAGACGCCGCGGGCGTCGACGATCAGGGCGGCGTGGTTGAGCACGAAGTCGTAATCGACCACGGAGTGATCGGTGACGACCATGACCGCGTCGTGGCTCTTGAGCGTGTCCTCGTTGAGGGGCACCGACGAGAGCTCCGGCAGGTGCGGCCAGGTGCGCATGCGCGGCAGCTTGGGCACGTGCGGGTCGTGGTAGCTGAGCACGGCGCCGAGACGGCGCAGCAGCTCGATGATCTCGAACGCGGGGCTCTCGCGCGGATCGTCGATGTCCTTCTTGTAGGCGACGCCGAGGAGCAGGACCTTCGTGCCCTTCATCGGCTTGCCGCGCTCGTTCAGCCCGAGCTGGAGCTTGTTGACCACGTAGTGCGGCATCTCGACGTTCACCTCGCCCGCGAGCTCGATGAACTTCGTGGACACGCCGAACTCGCGCGCCTTCCAGGCGAGGTAGAACGGGTCGAGCGGGATGCAGTGGCCGCCCCAGCCCGGGCCCGGGTTGAACCGCATGAAGCCGAACGGCTTTGTCGAGGCGGCGTCGAGCACCTCCCAGACGTCGATGCCCATGGCGTCGTAGACGACCTTGAGCTCGTTCACGAGGGCGATGTTGATCGCCCGGAAGATGTTCTCCGTGAGCTTCGCCGCCTCGGCCGCGCGCGCCGACGAGACGGCCACGGTGCGCGCGATCGCCTGGGAGTAGAGCGCCTGCGAGAGGGCCAGCGACGCGCGATCCACGCCGCCGACGACCTTCGGGATGGTCGCGGTGCTGTGGTCGCGGTTGCCCGGGTCCTCGCGCTCGGGCGAGAAGGCGAGGTAGAAATCCTCGCCCATGCGGAGGCCTGATTGCTCGAGGATGCCCTTGACCAGCTCGTCGGTGGTGCCGGGATACGTGGTCGACTCGAGGACGACGAGCTGCCCCTTCCGCAGCCGCTCCTTGATCTTCTGGGCCGAGCCGACGACGTAGCTCATGTCGGGCTCCCGCTGGGCGGTCAGCGGGGTGGGGACGCAGATGAGGATGGCGTCGGGCTCGTTCAGCCGGCCGAAGTCCGCCGTCGCCTCGAACCGACCCGTCTTGGATGCCGCCGCGACGCGCGAAGGATCGAGGTGCTTGATGTAGCTCTTCCCCTCGCTGAGCGCGGTGACCTTCTCGGGGTCGACGTCGAAGCCCAGCACGCGGAAGCCCTTCTCGATGAACGTGAGCGCCAGCGGCAGGCCGACATAGCCCATGCCGATGATGCCCACCTGGGCTTCGCGCGAGTTGATCTTCGCCAGGAGGCTCTCGACCGCAGCGGGATGCGTCTCTGCCATTTCCTTTGATCTCCAGTGGTGGAGGGGAGCCGCCACGCGGATCCCGACCCATGTTGAAGAGAGGGGCCCGACGCTACCACAGGCCCCCAAATTTCGCTCGATTGTCGAAAGCGGTCCTCGCGGCCGCCTGGAGGAGAGCGACGGCGGCCGGCGGTCGGCGACACGCGTCACACGTCAGCGACGGCGGCGCACCGCTTCGCGGGCGAGCTGGAGGAAGTCGCGCGACGCCTGCCGCGCGATGACGAGCGCGGAGCCGGCGAAGACCACCGCGCCCGCGAGGACCTCGGCGCCGAGGCGGAAGCCGCGGGGCAGCTCGCCGAGCGGCCGTATCGCGTAACGGACGGCGAGCACAGCAATGACCATGGGCACGCACGCGATCAGCGGGCGGGCCAGCGGGCGCAGCAGCCGCATGTACGGCACGCCGTCGGCGCGCTTCACCACCCAGAGGCTCCCGAGGGCGTGCACCCCGAACGCAACGCCGACCCCGGCGCACGCCCAGAGCACGCCGCCGATCGCGCCGAGCAGCGCGATGCCGCCGACGATCGCGGCCACCTTGAGCCACTCCAGGATCATGATCGCCTGCGTCCGGCCGTAGACCTGCATGTACGAGGCCATGACCCAGCCGATCGGGCGGGTGACGCCGAGCGCCGACAGCACCGCGAGGAGCGGGCCCGCCGGCTCCCAGGCCTCGTTGAAGAACGTGTCGTTGAGGATCGTCGGGGCGACCGCGCCGAGGCCGACGGCGAGCGGGAAGATGAGCAGCGAGAGCAGCGTGAGCGCGCGGACCAGGGCGGCCTTGCGCTGCTCCGGCTCGAGCTTCGAGAACGACGGGACGAGCACGTCGCCGATGCGCTCGCCGACCTGGGAGGCCGGGATGTCGGCGAGGTTCCACGCGAGGTTGTAGAGCCCGCCGACCTGCTCGCCGAACAGCCGGATCATGACGAGGTTGTCCCACTTCGAGGCCCCGAAGTGCGCCAGCGACCCGAAGTTGAGCGGGATGCCGAAGGCGAACAGGTCGCGCGCCTTCTCGCGCGACAGCGGGCTCGGCGTCAGCCACTCGGCGAGCTTCACCGCCGGGACCGTGGTGACCACGCGCACGACGGCGCGCAGGAGCGTCGCGACCACGATGGCGTTGCCCCCCCAGCCGCGCACGGCGAGGAGGACCGACGCCGCGGTGTAGGTGAGCTCGCCGGCCGCGTTGCGGAGGCTCACGCTGCGGAAGCGCATCTCGCGGATGAGCAGGCGATCGGGGACGTACCAGATCCGATCGATGATCATCGCGAGGATGAGCCCGGGCATGAACTCGAGCATCCCGGGCGCGCCGACGAGGTGCACCGCGATCGGCTCCCGCAGGAGATAGATGACGCCGATGGCGAGCAGCCCCGCCGCGTGGAAATAGACGGTGGCGTTGAAGACGGTCTGGCGGTCGAGCTGCGGTTGCGACGCGATGTACTGGCCGATGCCGAGGCTCGACACGAAGTGCGCCGTCATGATGACGACGGACGCGGCCGAGACCTCGCCGTACACGTCCGGCGCGATGAACCGGGTGAGGACGAGGGTGCCAATCAGCCCGATGACGCGCGAGCCGAGCCCGGTCGCGATCGTCCAGACCGCGCCGAGGACGGCCTTGCGGGCGAGCGCCGAGGAGCCGGCCACGGTCAGGGCACGAAGACGGTATCGCCCGCCTTGAGCACGAGGTCCTGCTCGGGCCGCTTGCGCGAGGCGATATCGTCGTAGTTGATGGGGATGTGCCGGAATTTGCCCGGGCTATCCATGCGGATGAGCAGGATCTGATCGGTCGAGGCGAACTGGTTCGGGCCGCCGGCCATCGCGAGCGCCTCGGAGACCGAGACGAAGTAGTTCGCGTTGAAGATGCCGGCGCGCGCGACGTTGCCGCTGACCACGAACCGGTAGCTGTTGATTCCGGTCACGGCGACGGTGATCACGGCCGTCTCGTCCTTCACGAACTCGGAGAGCCGCCGCTTCAGCTCCTCGCGCACCTGGGTCGGCGTCCTGCCGGCGACGTAGACGTCGCCGATGAGCGGCATCGTGATGTACCCGTCGGCCCTGACCAGCGCCTCGCTCGACAGGTCGGCCATGCGCCACACGTTGACCCGGATCTGGTCGCCCACGCCGATCACGTACTCGTGCTTGCGTGGATCGTACTCCTTCGCGTAGTTGGCCGGGTTGTAGACGTACGTGGGCGCGCACCCGGCCGAGAGCGCGGCGAGGGCCGCCGCCGCCGCTGTCAAAAGCACTCCTCTCATGAAGGACCGTTTCTTGGGACGGGCTTTGCCTTCCATGGGCGTCTGCATTGAGGAGGATGTCAGGCAGTACAGGGTTGCGAATCACGAGGCGATCGCGGCCGTATGGCCGCGCAGCCCACGAGCGGCGCCAGCATTGCAGGAAGGCCGTCCGCCGCCAAGGGGAAGTTTTCATCCTGCGGCAGGGCGCGGGATCCTCGCGCGGAACGAGCTTGACGGCCCGATGGCCGCTCTCAAAGCTCGGCTTTGATGCTGCTTCATCTCCAACGGATCGCCGTCCCCTTCGAGTACCCCGTCTACCTCACGGACGGCGTCTTTTCGCCGAGCAACGGCGATCTCGCGTCCGCCATCGCCTCGAAGGAGCCGCGCCGGCGCCACCGCGTGCTGCCGGTGATCGACGGCGGCGTCGCCGCGGCGTGGCCGTCGCTCGCGGAGGACATCGCGCGGTACGTGGGCGCGCACGCGGACAGGCTCGCGCTCGCGGCCGAACCGATCGTGGTGCCCGGCGGCGAGGCGGCGAAGAACGACGCCGCGGCGACGGCGGCGCTGCAGGCGAGGCTCGACGCGCTCGGGATGGATCGGCAGTCGTTCGTGATGATCGTCGGCGGGGGCGCGGTGCTCGACATGGCCGGCTACGCGGCCGCGACGGTGCACCGCGGCGTGCGGGTCGTGCGCGTCCCGACCACGGTGCTCGCGCAGGCCGACTCCGGCGTCGGCGTGAAGAACGGGGTCAACGCGTTCGGGAAGAAGAACCTGCTCGGCACGTTCGCCCCGCCGTTCGCGGTGATGATCGACCCGCGCTTCCTGGGGACGCTGCCCCTGCGCGACAAGGTGGCCGGGATGGCCGAGGCGGTGAAGGTCGCGCTGATCCGGGACGCGAGGCTGTTCTCGTGGCTGTCCGAGCACGCGCCCGCGCTCGCGTCGGGCGCGCTCGCGCCGCTCGCGGAGCTCGTGCGCCGCTCGGCGGAGATCCACCTCCAGCACATCGCGACCGCGGGAGATCCGTTCGAGCTCGGGAGCGCGCGGCCGCTCGATTTCGGGCACTGGGCCGCGCACAAGCTCGAGTCGCTCACGAGGCACCGGCTCCGTCACGGCGAGGCGGTCGCCATCGGGATCGCGATCGACACGCTGTACGCGGAGCTCGCCGGCCTCTGCAGCGAGGCGACGTCGGCCGCGGTGGTCGCGACGCTCGAGGCGCTCGGCTTCGCGCTGTGGGACGACGCGCTGGCGCTCGCCCGGCCGGGCGGCGAGCGGGGCGAGCGGCTCTGCGTGCTCGACGGGCTGGACGAGTTCCGCGAGCACCTCGGCGGAGAGCTCACGGTGACGCTCCTCGAGGACGTGGGGCGCGCGCGCGAGGTGCACGCGATGGACGAGCGGCACATCGTCGCGGCGATCGCGCGGCTGCGCGAGCGCGCCGGGCGGCGGGGCGCGCTCGCGGCGGCCGGCGCGGCCGGGGCGGCGCGGTCGTGAGGCTCGCGTGCGCGGGGGCGCCGCACCTCACCTACTGCACGAACATCCACCCGGGCGAGACGTGGCCCGAGGTGAAGCGGAGCCTGGAGACGCACCTGCTCGAGATCTTGTCGCGCGCGGCCGGACGGCCGGAGGGCGGAGGGGCGGAGCGCGCGGGGACCGGCGAGCGCCGCCGCTGCGGCGTGGGCCTGCGGCTCTCGGCGCGGGCGGCGGCGGAGCTCGCGGCGCCGGCGGAGCTCGAGGCGTTCCGCGACTTTCTCGAGCAGAACGGGCTGTACGTGTTCACGCTGAACGGGTTCCCTTACGGCCGGTTCCACGGCGCGCCCGTGAAGGAGCGCGTGTACCTGCCGGACTGGCTCTCCGACGAGCGCCTCGCGTACAGCGATCTCCTGGCGACGCTCCTCGCCGCGCTCTTGCCGGCCGAGGAGGGCCTGATGGGCAGCGTCAGCACCGTTCCCGGCGCGTTCCGGCCGCGGGTGCGCGGGCGGGACGACGCGGAGGCGATGGCGCGGCGGCTGGTCCAGCACGCGGCGCACCTCGTCGAGATCCGCCGGCGCACGGGCAAGCGCGTCGCGCTGGCGCTCGAGCCGGAGCCGCGCTGCTTCCTCGAGACGACGCCCGAGGCGATCGGCTTCTTCACCGAGCACGTGTTCGCGCGGGAGCGGGCGCGGGAGCTCGCGGCGCTGTGCGGGATGAGCGTCTCGGCCGCGGAGGAGGCGCTCCGCGAGCACCTCGGCGTCTGCTTCGACGCGTGCCACATGGCGGTCGAGTTCGAGGACGCGCCGGCGTCGCTCGCGGCGCTCCGCGCGGCGGGCGTCGGCGTGCACAAGGTGCAGATCAGCGCCGGGCTGCGCGCGCGCGTGGCGGAGCGCGATCCGGCGACGATGGCGCGGCTGCGCGCGTACGCGGAGGACGTCGTCTACCTGCACCAGGTGGTCGAGCGGCGCGGCGGCGCGGCCGGGGGCGAGCTCGTCCGCTACCTGGATCTGCCCGAGGCGCTGTCGGCGCTCGAGGGCGCGAGGGCGGCGCCGCCGGAGGCGCGGCCGGAGGAGTGGCGCATCCACTTCCACATGCCGATCTTCCGGGGGTTCGAGGGCGCGCTCGCGACGACGCAGCCGGAGCTCGCGGCGCTGCTGTCGCACCTCCGGGACGTGCCCGCGACGCAGCACCTCGAGGTGGAGACGTATACCTGGGATGTCCTGCCGGAGGATCAGCGGCGCGGCGGCGTGGTCGAGGCGGTGGCGCGGGAGCTCCGCTGGGTGGAGGAGCGGATGGTGGTCGAAGGGAGCGGCGGCGCCGGTGATGGCGGCGTCCTCGGCGCTGGCAGCGGAGAGAGGGTGTGACGATGAGCTCACGCGCGCGGGTGTATTTGCGGCTCGGCCGCGTCTCGAACTTGCCGACGGTCTGGACGAACGTGCTGTGCGGCATGGCGCTGTCCGGGGCCGGCCTGCGGGCGCCCGAGGTGGCGCTGGTGGGGTTCGCGGTGTCGCTGATGTACGTGGGCGGCATGTTCCTCAACGACGCGTTCGATCGGGAGATCGACGCGCGCGAGCGGCCCGAGCGGCCGATCCCGTCCGGGCTGGTGAGCGCCCGCGAGGTGTTCGCGGTGGGGTACGGCCTGCTCGGCGCGGGGGTGCTGCTCGTGGGCGGCCACGCGCACCTCGCGGGCCGGGGCGCGGCGCCGGGCGTGGCGAGCGCGCTGCTCGCGGGGGCGATCGTGCTGTACGACGCCTGGCACAAGGGGAATCCGCTGAGCCCGGCGCTCATGGGGCTGTGCCGCGTGCTGGTCTACGGGACCGCGGCGCTCGCGGCGGGGGGGCAGCTCGGCAGCGCGGTGCTCGGAGGGGGAATGGCGCTGCTCTTCTACCTGATCGGGCTGACGGCGATCGCGAAGCAGGAGAATTTGCTGGCCGTGCGCAGCCTGTGGGCGCTCGGCTTCATGGCGGTGCCGTTCCTCTACACGCTCGGGGCGCCGCTCACGGGGCTGATGGGGACGGTCGCGTACGGCGCGCTCGCGGGCTGCGTGCTCCACGCGGTGAGGCTCTTGCGGGGGACGCGGAAGGACCGGATCCCGCGCGCCGTGGTGACGCTCATCGCCGGGATATCGCTGCTCGACGCGGTGCTCATCGCGCGGAGCGGGGCGCCGGGCGCCGGCGGCGCGGCGGCGCTCTCGCTCCTTGGATTCCCGCTGACGCTGGCGATGCAGCGGGTGGTGCGGGGGACGTGACGCAGCGGGGGGGCGAGGGCCCCCGCCCCGCCGATCAATCGAACAGGTGGCTCAAGACGACCTTGCCGACGTCGGTGGCGTGGACGCTCTCCCCCGGCGGCAGCGAACCGCAGCTGGACATGAGCAGGGGCCCGCGCCCGGGCCCCTCGAGCAGCCGCCCGTGAGATCCCCGGACGAGCCCGGCGTCGAGCGGGATCACATCCATCAGGTACCGGAACCCGAGCTTCTTCTTGAGCAGCCTCCACGCGACGCTGGCCGGCAGGGCGCGCAGCGCGGGATCGGCGAACAGCTCCACGGGGTCGTACCCGGGCTTGCGGTGGATATCGACGGTCCTGGCGTACTCGGGCGCCTTCTCGTCATCGAGCCAGTAGTAGTAGCTGAACCATCGATCCTCGCGTGAGACGGCGACGAGCTCGCCGGACCTCGGATGATCCAGGCCGGCGGCGCGCTTGCCCTCCTCGTCGAGGACGACGTCCACGCCGGGCAGCCCCTCGAGCAGCGCCTTCACCTCGGCGACGCGCTCCGGGCGGCGCACATAGACGTGCGCCACCTGGTGGTCCGCCACCGCGAACGCCTCGGACGCGCCGGCGTCGAGCTTCTCGAGCCCCCGCTCGACCCGGACGCGCACGAGGCCTTGCTCCCGGAGCGCCCGGTTGATGTGCACGACCCCGGACACCCGCGTGATGCCGTATTCGGACAGGACGATCACCCGCGCCCCGTCCTTGCGCACGTGGTCGATCAGCTCGCCGCAGACCGCGTCCACGGCGCGCAGATCCTCCTGGATGGCGGGATCGTCCGGCCCGAGCCGCTGGAGGTTGTAATCGAGGTGCGGGAGATAGACGAGCGTCAGCGTCGGCCGGCGCGTGTCGTACACGTGTCGCGCGCACCGCGCGATCCACGCCGTCGACCGGATATCCGCGTTCGGGCCCCAGAAGTTGAAGAGCGGAAACTCGCCCAGCCGGAAGACGAGCTCATCGCGCAGCGACGCCGGCTCGGTGTAGATGTCCGGCAGCTTGAGCCCGTCCGCCCAGTAGATCGGCCTCGGCGTCACCGCGTAGTCGGCCGAGCTGTACATGTTGTACCACCAGAACAGCTTGGCGCAGGTGAAGGTCGGATCGCGGCGGCGCGCCGCGTCCCAGATCTTCTCCCCGGCCACGAGCTGGTTCGCCTGGCGCCACAGGTTCACCTCGGCGATGTCGCGGAAGTACCAGCCGTTGGCGACGCAGCCGTGCCCGCCCGGGAGGAGGCCTGTCGTGAAGGTCGACTGGACCGTGCACGTGACCGCGGGCAGCACGGTCTCCAGCGGGCGCATCGCGCCTTCGCGCGCGAGCCGCTGCAGGTTCGGCGTGGCGTCGCCGAGGAGATCGCCGGTGAGCCCGACGACGTTGAGAACGACGGTGCGGTGCATGGGCGCGCTCGGTCAGCTCTGGACGACGGGGGTTTGCCCGCGCAGGACCGAGTTGCCCTCGAACAGCGCGCGCTGGTCCACGGCGGGCGCCTCGCCGAACTCCGCGAGATCGAGCCGGCCGCTCTGGGCGAAGAAGGCGAGCGGGTTCTTCCAGACGATCCGCTCGATCACCTCGTCCGCGATCCCGTTCTCGCGCATCCGCGCCGCCGTCTTCGGCACCTTCAGGGGATCGCTCACGCCCCAGTCCGCCGCGCTGTTGATCAGGATCCGCTCCGCGCCGTATTTCTTGACCAGCGCGACCATCCGGTCTTCGTCCATCTTCGTGTTCGGGTAGATCGAGTGGCCGGCCCAGCAGCCGGTCGCGAGCACGAGCGGCAGCGTCTCCTCGTTGTTGTGATCGACGAGCACGCGCTCCTCGGGGAACTTGAGCTCCCGCACCAGGGCGAGCGTCCGCTCGGTCCCCCGCTTCTTGTCGCGGTGAGGCGTGTGCACGAGGATGGGGAGGTCGTGCGCGCGCGCGAGCTCGACCTGCAGGGCGAAGTACTTCTCTTCCTCGGGCGTCATGTCGTCGAATCCGATCTCGCCGACCGCGACCACGCCCTCCTTGTCGAGGTAGCGCGGCAAGAGATCGATGACGCCCTGCGCGACGCGCGGGTTGTTGGCCTCCTTGGGGTTGAGCGCCAGCGTGCAGAGGTGGCGGACGCCGAACTGGCTGGCCCGGAAGCGCTCCCAGCCGAGCAGGGACGCGAAGTAGTCCTCGAACGTGCCGACGTGCGTCCTCGGCTGACCGAGCCAGAACGCGGGCTCGAGGACGGCGGCGATGCCGGCGTCGGCCATCGCCTGGTAGTCGTCCGTGGTCCGCGATGTCATGTGGATATGAGGATCGAATAGCTTCACTGGTCCCTCCGCCTCGCGCGCTTCACTCGGGGATGCGCGTCGCGCGCTCGTGCTCGTGCTCGTGCTCCGGGGCGAGCAGGCCGATGTCCGCCGGGACGCTCCGGCCAGCCGCCCTCCTCTCGCTCGCGAAGTCCTCTGCCATCCTGGCGAGCTCGCTCGTCCGCCGCCGTTCCAGCCCGACGATCCGCGCGAGCGCGACGCCCATGAACATGGCCTTGAGGACCATCTGGTTGAAATTGAGCTCCGGAAAATACGCCGCCGGGTAGCGGTTCTCGCAGGCGATCGCCTCGAAGACGGGCAGCTCGTTGGTGCGGCACGCGTCGACCGCGAGCGGCAGAGAGCGCTCCGCGCCGGTCACGAACGGCAGGGCGCGCAGGAGCGCTTGCCGTTCCCGGCTATCGCCCTGCTGATAGCAAGTCCAGAGCAGCGACTCGACCTCCATTTCGGGCAGGCGCCTGGACACGAGCGCGAGCAGGGTCACCCGGCCCAGCTCGTCCAGCCGCCAGCCCTCCACCGCCGTGGCCCCCAACGCCGCTTCCAGCGCGTCGCGCTCGTCCGCTCGAAGCGCGAGCGGCGCCTTGCCGAGCGCGCGCGCAGCGGCGGTGAACGTCGACAGGAAGTGGTCGCGATCGAACCAGGTGGACGTCTCGCCGACCACCGCATCAGGAGCCTCGCCACGGCGCGCACCAATGCCGGTCACCTGCTCGACGCGCTCTCGCCAGGTGCCGGCCGCAGACGGAATCCGGCGTGACAGGATTTCGAGCAGCAGTAGGGAAGCGTCTCGCATTGTAGTTGCGTTCACCGATCCCGGTTGGGTGCAGAATCCGGAGATGCGGCGCCATGAGGTGGAAATTTATACCAAGGGGCGCGTTGTTCGGATAGTCTCCTACGGCATGATGGACCAGAAGCGTTTCCTTTTGTCTTTCATGCCCATCGCGGCCGCCGTCGTCGGTCTGAGCTTCACCTTGAATGGGTGCGGGGGCGATGAAAATAACGGATCAGGGGGCAGCGGTGGAGCCGGTCCTGGCGTAACCGGCACGGGCGGCGGCGCCACAACGGGTCCGGGCTCGGGGCCGGGCTCGGGCTCGGGCTCCGGCGCCACCACGGGCACGGGCGGTTCCGCGACGGGCAGCGGGGGCGGTCCGGCGACGACGACGACGAGCGGAACGGGGGGATCGGGCGCCGGCGCGACGACCGGAACCGGCGCGGGCGGGCATGGGACGATCGAGTGCGACGAGCCGGGCGGGACCGTGCCGCCGCTCAAGCTCACCGAGGTGGCCAGCGGCCTGCGTAGTCCCGTCTTCGTGACGAGCGAGCCGGAAGATGCCAGCCGCCTCTACGTGGTGGAGCAGGGCGGGACCATCCGGCTCATCCGCGGAGGCGTGGTGCAGAGCACCCCGTTCCTCGATATCACCGCGCAGGTCCAGCAGATCCAGTACGACCAGGATGAGCGAGGTCTCCTCGGGCTCGCGTTCCACCCTCAATATGCGACCAACGGGCGGTTCTTCGTCTACCACAACACGAGGTCGAGGACGCTGGCCCTTCGAGAGTTCAAGCGTTCAGCGTCCAATCCGGACCAGGCGGAGCCGGCGCAGGTCAGCGAGCTCTTCTCGTTCCCGGTGCTGGTCGGCAACCACAACGGCGGGATGCTCGCGTTCGGTCCCGATGGAATGCTCTACGTGGGCGTCGGCGACGGCGGCGGGGACACCTCGAATCCGGACCCGGACAACAACGGGCAGAACCTCGCGGTGAAGTACGCCAAGATCCTCCGCGTCGACGTCGACAACCACCCGACGCCGCCGGCCGGGAACGTCGCCGGTGGAGACCCGTACGTGTGGAATTACGGCTTGCGCAACCCGTGGCGCTTCAGCTTCGACCGCTGCAGGGGCGATCTCTACATCGGAGACGTCGGCGGGCGCCTGTTCGAGGAGATCAACGTCCAGCCGCGCGGCGAGGGCCACAAGAACTACGGGTGGAGCGTCACCGAGGGGGACGTCTGCCTCCAGAACGATCAGGAAACCAGGTGCGACTCGCCGACGATCACGCCGCCCGTCAAGCGCTATGATCACGACAACGGCGACGGCTCGATCACCGGCGGCTACGTCTACCGCGGCAGCACGATCCCGGCGCTCCGGGGGAAGTACCTGTACGGGGACTTCGCGTCGGATCGGGTGTGGATGTTCACCTGGCGGGACGGCGTCGCCACGCCCGCGAGCCCGAGCGATCTCGGCACCCAGCTCAGCCAGGATCTCGACTCCGTGAGGACCATCGAGGGCCTCGCCTCCTTCGGCGAGGACGCCGCGGGCGAGCTCTACATCGTCTCCTACGGGGGCAAGATCTTCCGGATCGATCCGGAATAGGTCGCCGCGCGCCGCGAGGCCATCACGCCGTTCATCGTCGGTTCACGCTGTCCGAAGAGCAGCTTGCCAGATCTGGATCCTAGCTATGCAGAAGAAGGTAAGGTTGGGGGTTGGTTGGGTGCTCGCGCTCGGGCTGCTGAGCCGCGGAGCAGCCGCCGGAATCGATGATCTCAAGGGGACCAAGGCGGGCGAGATGCCGCAGCCGAACAACCTCGGCACCGCCGAGCGCTGCGCCGGATGCCACCGGGCGGAAGGCCAGGACTCGCTGGATTACATGCCCACGGACACGTGGGCAGGCACCATGATGGCCAACGCGTGGCGCGATCCGGTCTTCAAGGCGGCGCTCACGATCGCCAACCAGGACGTGCCGGGGATCGGCACGTTCTGCTTGCGCTGCCACACTCCGGTCGGCTTCGTGAACGGGAGGGCGACGCCGCCGGACGGCTCCGGGCTCGACCCGAACGCCGCGTCCGACGGGAAGATCGTCGATGGCCAGGGCGTCAGCTGCAACGTGTGCCACCGCGCGAAGCCGACCCTCGGCCCCGACGACGAGCCGTCGTACCACCTCGGCAACGCGCAGCTCGTGTTCGACACCACGCCGGAGGCCGCCGGGTTCACCAGCACGCCCGTGATGTACGGGCCCTACGAGAACGTGGAGTCGAACTCCCACGTCGGCGAGCGGGACCCCATGCTCGCCGGCTCGCGGTTCTGCGGGCAATGCCACCAGGTCACGAACCCGGAGGTCATGCTGAGGAACGCGGACGGCACCGAGACCAGGATCGAGTTTCCGCTCGATACGACCTTCGAGGAGTGGGCGTCCAGCGACTTCCGCGACGGCGGCGCGGACCCTCGGAGCTGCGTCGACTGCCACATGAAGAGGAAGACCGGAGAGCTGGCCGTGGCCGATCTCGGTCCGCCCCGCACCGATCCGCGCGACCACGTCCTCGTCGGCGGCAACCACTGGGGCATCCAGGCCGTCATGGCGGCCGAGAAGGAGTTCGTCGCGGAGCGCGAGGCCTCCTTCCAGCTCGCGCTCGACCGCACCCTCGAGAGCCTCGCCTCGGCCGCCTCGGTCGAGCTCGTCGAAGCCCCCGGGGAAGCGAGGCCCGGCGACGAGATCACCGTCACCGTCCGCGTCGAGAACCTCACCGGCCACAAGTTCCCGACCGGCTACGCCGAGAGTCGGCGCGCCTGGATCGCCGTGTTCCTCGTCGGCGAGGACGGCGTCGAGCGGCCGCTGCTCGGCGGCTACGACGCGGACACCGGCGAGATCCAGCACGAGCCGCCCACCCACGAGTACCGGGCCGTGCACGGGCGCTGGAACGGCGACGCGGGCGCGGGGGAGAAAGAGGAGCACCTCGCGCTCCACGACATGATCATCTCCGACACCCGCATCCCGCCGAAGGGCTTCGTGCCGTCGCAGACGACCCAGCCGACGCCGGAGATCGACTTCGGCGACGGCAACGGCGGATACCGCAACTACGACGAGGCGCGCTTCACGCTCACCGTCCCCGCCGGCGCCTCCGGCGCCCAGACGCTCTCGGCGCGCGTCTACTACCAGTCGATGACGAAGGAGTACATCGACTTCCTGCGATCCGAGAACGTCACGGACGACAGGGGAGAGCGGCTCCACGCCATCTACGAGGAGACCGGCGAGGCGCCGCCCATCCTCGTCGCGAGCGCCGACGCGTCGATCGATCTGGGGGAGGCGCCCGACAACACCGGCGGCGGCGACGCCAGCGGCGGCGGCGACGCCAGCGGCGGCGGCGGGGACGGCCCGAAGGGCAGCGACGGCGCCCGCGAGGCGGGCGGGTGCGGCTGCCGGACGCCCGAGAGCGGCCACGGCGGGTGGCTCCCCGCGGGCCTCGCCGGGCTCGCCCTCGCCTCCGCCGCAGCCCGGCGGCGGCGCGCGTACCGGCGGCGCTGAGCGCCGTCCGTCACGAGCAGCAGCGCCGGGGCGGGCGCACCGCGCGTCCGCCCCACACCTTCGCGGCGCGCCCTTTTCGCTCGCCTCGCCCCCCGACGACGGCATAGATAAAGCGCGCCGAGCGCCTCCGCGGCGAGCCTCACCTTGTCCATCTCCCGCCTCGTCGATCCGCTCCTCGTGCTCCTCGTCGCCGCGGGCATCGGCCTCGCGCTCTCCGGCGGCGGCTGGACGTACCGCGCGCGCTGGTCGAAGGTCGGGCGGGCGCTCGCGTGGAGCGCCTGGCTCGCGCTGTGGCTCCTCTCGTTGCCCGCGGTCTCCACCGCGATCTCGCGCCGGATGAGCACGGCGCCGAGGGACCTGCGGCCGGAGCTCGCCCAGAGCTCGCCCGAGCGGCGGGTCCTGATCGTCCTCACCGCCGGGATCGACGCCGACGAGTTCGGCACGCCCGCCCTGGAACGGCAGACGGCGGACGGCATCGAGCGCGGCATCGGCGCCGCGCGGGTCTACCGCACCTACGGCTTCGGCCACGTCATCGTCTCGGGGCGGGACCTCCGGCGCGCGCCCACCGAGCTCGCCGGCGCCATGGCCGACCTGCTCGTCGAGCTGGGCGTGCCGAGGAAGAAGATCATCCTGGAGACCGAGTCGCGCGACACCCGGGAGAACGCCCTCCACTCCGCCCGGATCGCGCGCAGCCTCTCGCCCGACGCCGTGGTGCTCGTGACGAGCGCGCTCCACATGCCGCGCTCGATCCGCATGTTCGAGCGCGCGGGCCTCGACGTCCTCCCCGCGCCGGTCAGGTTCCAGGCGCCGCCGCACGAGGGGCCGGGGCGGCTGCTCCCGTCGTCGCTCGCCCTCCTGCGAACCCACCGCGCCGTCCACGAGCTCGTGGGCCTGCTCGAGCCGTAGCCCGCGCGAGCGCGGCGAGCGGGCCGCGAGCGCGCGGGCCTGCTCGGGGCGCGGCCGCGTCGATCGCGGCCGCGCCCCCGCGCCTCACGCTACCAGGTGACCTTCTGCGAGCCGCGGACGTAGCGCCACAGGCCGACCACCGCCGCCGCGTTGAGGACCACGAACGTGCGCGCGAGCGCGCCGAGCTTGCCCGCGGCGCCCCCGAGCAACGCGAGCAGGTAGAACGCCGCCTGGCCGCCGAACAGCGCGCGCGCCGCATAGAGCGTCCACGACGCGTCGCCGCTCGACTCGGCGCCGACCCACGCGGCCGTCGACGTGAGCACCAGCGCGACGAGCGCCCAGGGGCACACGAGGCGAAGCAGCTTGTGAGAGAAGATCTCGAACCAGGACGGGTTCCGGAACGGGACGAGCAGCGCCGGGAGCAGCGAGAAGAGCTGGTAGTTGCCCGCCAGCGTGCGCACCTTGCGGCCGAACTCGCGCTCGTCGCCGAAGGCGTCGTCGTACGCGATCGCGTCCTCTGCGAAGAGGATCGAGCGGCCCTCGAGCCGGAGCCGCATCGGCACCCACATGTCGTCGAGGATGACGCCCTCCGGGAGCTTGCTCATGTCGGCGCGGCGGATGGCGTAGATGGGGCCGGTCACCCCGACCATGCTCCTGAACCGCCCCTCCTGGAGGCGGATCCAGTTCTCGTAACGCCAGTACGCCCCCGAGCCCGCCGAGCCCTTCAGCACCAGGTTGCCGGAGACGCAGCCCGCGCCGGGATCGGCCAGGAGCCGCACGAGCGCGCGCAGCGCACCGGGCACGAGCGGCTGGCGGACGTCCGTCATGAGCAGCACCTCGCCCGTCGCGACCCCGAGCATCGTATTCACGCCGATCGGCTTGCCGCGCCGCGCCTCGCTGACGATCACCTTCACCCGGGGATCGCGCTCCGAGAGCTGCTGGGCCACGCGCACCGTGTCGTCGGTCGACCCGTCCGAGTAGAGCAGGACCTCCAGCTTGTCCCTGGGATAGTCGAGCGCGAAGAGGCTCTCGACCTTCGCCGGCAGATACGACGCCGCGTTGTAGACGGGGATGCACGCCGTCACCGTGGGGACGTAGCTCGGGTCCTCCTTCCGCTGCGCGGGCCAGAGGCGCGCCAGGATGCCGATAACGATCGGGTACCCGAAGTACGTGTACACGAGCACCGCGACGGCCAGGAAGGAGGCGATGACCACGCTAAACTGTAAAGCGCCGGTCGGGGGCGCTTGTCAACGACATGGATGGACGCGGCCGAGCCCCAGCGGTTCGCGTTGCTCGCGCGTCACGCGACGCGCGCCATGTCGAATGCGTCGCGCGTCGCGCGTCGCGCGTCGCGTGACGCGCGGCGCGCACGATCGGTGACGCGCGCCGCGCGCGATCAGTCGCGCACCTTCACGCTCCGGATGACGTCCCCGTCCACGAGCGCAGCCCACGGCCCGGCGGCGACGCCGACCGCCGCGTACTGGCCGTCGAGGTGCGGCGCGCGCGCGTGCATGACGAAGAGCTGGCTCGATCCGGTGTCGCGGCCGGCGAGGGCCACGCCGACGCGCAGCGGCTCGAACGGGACCGGCGACGTCTCGCAGCGGAGCGCCGGCCTGCCGGGCGGACCTCCGGCGCCGTCGCCGAACGGCGCGCCGAACTGCGTGACGAAGCCGGGCACCACGCGGTGGACGATCTTGCCGTCGTAATAACCGGAGCGCGCGAGATCCACGAAGCGGGTCACCGCGACCGGCGCGAGCGCGGGGTCGAGCGTCATCGTGAGCTCGCCGGCGTCCGTGTCGAAGGTCAGCGCCGCCGGCGCGCGCGCGAGCGCGGAGGCCTCCGCCGGCAGCTCGCCGGCCGGCGGCGCGACGGCCGGCCGCCCGGCGTCGCCCGGCAGCCCGGCGTCGCACGCGATCTTCCGGCCCCGGAGCACGCCGAGCGCCGTCCCCGCGCGCGCCCGCGTCGTGGGGTAGCTCGAGCGGCAGAGCTCCTCGATCCGCGCCTCGGCCTGCTTGAGCGAGAGCGCGCCCGCCGCGTCGATGACCGCGCCGATCAGCTCCGGATCGTCGCGCACGCCAGGGCGGTCGAGGAGCGAGAGCAGCGCGCCCTCGATCGCGGGCGACGTGACCGCGGCGGGCGCGCCCTTGTCGTCGAGCCGCCGCTTGCGCTTCCGCTTCCCCTGCGCCGGCGCCTCCGACGCGCGCTGGGGCTGCCGCGCGATGACGTCCGCCGCGGCGGCGACGAGGCCCGGCTCCTCCGCGGCGAGCGCCTTCGCGAGCAGGTCGGGCGCGCCGGCGATCTCCTCGTGCGAGGCGATGAGATCGATCGCGGCCTCCCGCGCGCGCAGGTCGCCCGACCCGGCGTAGGCGCGGTACGCGGCGAGCCGCGCGCCCGTGATCGCCTCGCGGCCGATCACCTCGACGACCGCCCGGGCGCCGATCGAGCCGCGCACCGGCGCGGTGGCGTCCGGCTTGCTCCCCGGCTCCGGAGGCGCCGTGACGTCGCAGCCGAGGAGCAGCGGATCGCGGTAGTTCGCGCCGGCGAGGAGCTTGGCCGCGCCGCAGCGGAGCCACGCGACGCGGCGGAGGATCGCCGCGGGCGCGCTCGGCGGCGGCGGCAGGGCGGCGAGCTCGCGGAGCGGCTTGCGCGCGGCGCCCGCGGAGCCGAGCGCGTCGAGGGCGGTGAGCAGCACGCCGAGGTCCTCGCCCACGAGGCCCGTGAGCGCGATCGGATCCGCGCTCGGGACGAGCGCGGGGAGCGCGTCGGCGAGGGCGCGCTGGCCGGGCGCGCCGAGCCGCTTGAGGGCGCGCGCGGCCTCGGCGCGCTCGCTCGCGGCGAACACGCCCCGCGTGCCGAGCACGCGCGCGAGCTCGGGGGCGGCCGCCTCCCCTGCCCGGCCGAGCGCGCGCACCGCGAAGAGCCGCGCGTCGCCCGCCTCCGCGAGCCGCGCGGCGGCGACGTCGCGGATGCGGGGGATGACCGTGAGCGGGACGTGCTCGAGGCGCCCGATCGGGTAGAGCGCCTCCGGGACCGGCGGGCTGGCCGCGCTGCCCGAGGCGAGGTTGAGCAGCGCGACGAGCGTCTCCTCGCGCAGCTTGAGCTTGATCGCGGCGAGATCTCCGAGCGCGTACGCCGCGTGGATCGCGCGCTCGCGCGGCCCCTCGAGCCACGCGACGAGCGTCGGCTCCGACGCGTCGGCGCCGCACCGCCCGATGGCCCGGGCGAGCGCGCCGCCCGCGTCGAGCCGCGGCGCTCCCGCGGGGGCGCCGGCGCTCGCCGACGCAGCGCCGCTCGCCGACGCAGCGCCGCTCGCCGACGCAGCGCCGCTCGCCGACGCAGCGCCGCTCGCCGACGCAGCGCCGCTCGCCGACGCAGCGCCGCTCGCCGACGCAGCGCCGCTCGCGGACGCGGCGGCGCCCGGCGCGGCCGCCGGAGCCGGGCGGGCGTCGCGGGCGAGGGCGCGCGCGACGAGCGCCGAGACCGTCTCCGCCTCGTGGCCCTTGCACGAGAACCCGAGGCCGTAGGCGGCCCACGCGATCACCTCGTCGTCCTCGTCGGCGAGCGCGCGCGCGAGCCCGGGCCGCGCCGCGTCGCCGCCGATGCGCGCGAGCGCCCGCGCGGCGGCGCGCCGCACGTCGACGTCGCGGCTCTGCTGATCGGCGGCGGTCACCTCCAGGGCGGCGCGGCGCTGCTCCGCGGCGAGGAGGGCGTCGAGCCGCGCCTTCGCGCTGGCGCTCGGGGCCGGCGCCGCCGCGGAGCTCCCCGCGTCCGGCGCGGGGCCGGGCGCCGGCTGCCCGGTGCAGGCGGCGAGCGGCAGGAGCAGAGCGAGGAGCGAGGAGGGTCGCCTTCTCGGCATGATCACGTCTCACCCCGGCGCGCGCCGTCGAGCAGCCAGTCGGCGCTCTCGCAGAGGATCTGCCGGCGGCGCATCGCGCGCGCGTCGAGCCACGTCGAGACCACCTCGTGGCCGCGCAGCCACGCGCGCGCAACCATCGGAGCGCGCACGTGCGGCGACGGCAGCGCGCAGGCGTCGATCCCGACCTCGCGGAAGTTCTGGAGAGCCCTCGCCATGTGCCAGGGGCAGGTGACGATCGCCGCCCGCCGCGCGCCCATGCGGCGCAGGAGGGCCGCGCTGAAGATCGCGTTCTCGTGCGTCGTCAGCGACCAGAGGTCCTGCAGGATGGCGCGGGCCGGGACGCCGGCGCGCAGCAGCTCGGCGGAGAGCACGCGCGCCTCGATCTGCGCGCCCCAGCGCCGCCCGCCGCTGGCGATCACCCACGGCGCGACCCCGTCGCGGTAGGCCTGCGCCGCGCGCGCCGCGCGGCGCGCGCCGGGGGCCGCCGGGCGCCCGGACGGGAGCATCCTGCAGCCGAGGACGACGATGGCGTCCGCGTGGAGCGGCATGCGCCCGACCATAGCCCATCGGCCGTGGCCGTCGCGCGTCTGCTGCGCGGGGCGGGCCCTGCCCTCCGGCCGCCAGGACGCCGCCGCGGCCTCCCGCGCCGCCGCCACCCACGCCGCCGCTTCCTCCTGCGCCGCCGCCACCACCCCCGCCGTCTCCCGCGCCGCCGCCCGCCGCCCGCGCCGCGGCCTCCCCGCCGCCGCGGCCTCCCCGCCGCCGCGGCCTCCCCCGCCCCGCCTGCGAGCCCCCGCGCCGCCGGATCCAGGCCGTAACGTGGCCGGCTTCCTGGCGCTTCCGCGGCCTGTCGCTGCCCCGCCGCCTACCCCGCAACTACATTGGCGCCGTGCCCCTGCTCCCCCGGCCAGGTCTCCACGTCTGCGACCTTCCTTGCTCCCGGTGCACCTGCCGGCTTGACGCTGCCCGCGCTCGGAATCTAATAGCTCTACCTTGAAACGGGCGGGGTTCAGCGAGCGAGGCAGGATGCGGATCAAGATGTGGGGGGTTCGCGGAAGCATCCCCACGCCCGGTGCAGGCACGGTCGAAGTCGGCGGCAACACGAGCTGCTACGAGATTCGTGCCGGTGAGACGCTGGTCATCCTCGATGGCGGGACGGGGCTCCGTCTCCTCGGCCAGGATCTGGTCAAGGAGATGCCCTTCGAAGCCTGGATGTTCTTCAGTCACGTGCACTGGGATCACATCCAGGGCTTCCCGTTCTTCACGCCCGCGTTCGTGCGCGGGAACAAGATCCACCTCTACGGCGGCCTCAACGTCTCGCGGACGCTCGAGGAGACGCTCGCCGGGCAGATGGACTACCCGAGCTTCCCGGTGCACCTCACGGAGATGGGCGCGGCGATGACGTTCCGCGATCTCTACGAGGGCGAGGTGGTCACGATCGGCCCGAACGACGACGTGCGCGTGACCAACGCGCGCGGCAACCACCCGAACGGCGTCTACGCGTACCGCGTCGAGCACGAGGGGAAGGTCGTCGTGTACATCACCGACTCCGAGCACTACGCCATCGTGGATCCGAAGCTGAAGAAGCTCGCGATGGGCGCCGACGTGCTGATCTTCGACGCGATGTACACGCCCGAGGAGTACGCGGGCGAGGTGGGCGGCGGTCCGAAGACCGGCTGGGGCCACGCCACGTTCGTCGCGGGCTGCGAGCTCGCGAAGGCGGCGGGCGCCAAGCAGCTCGTCCTGCACCACCACGACCCCAACCAGACCGACGCCATGGTGCGCGAGAAGGAAATGCGCGCCCGCGAGCTCTTCCCGAACACCATCGCCGCGCGCGAAGGCACCGTCATCGAGATCTAGCGCGGCGCCCCGCCCGCCTCGTGGCGGGCGCCGCTCGGCGCTCTGGATGAGGCGGCGTCGCTCGCCGCCCACCCCGAGCGCTCTCTCCGGATCAGGCGCTCCTGGCCATCGGCTCGCGGGTGATCTCCTCGATGCGCGCGCGCATCCGCTTCTTCGCGCGCTCCTCGATCTGCCGCACGCGCTCCTTGCTGACGCCGAAGTCGGCGCCGAGCTGCTCGAGCGTCACGGGGCTGTCGGTCAGCCAGCGCTGGTTCATGATGCGGCGCTCGCGGGGCGACAGCTCGCTCACGACCTTCTGCAGCGCGCGCGAGAGCTGCTCGCGCTCGTCGGCGGCGCACGCCTCCTCCTCGGGCGTGTGCGAGTTCGACGCGATCCGCTCCACCGGGGCCACGCCGTCGTCGCTCGGAGAGCGCTCCAGGCTGACGTCGCGCGCCATGAGCAGCGGCAAGAGCTCGGCCGCCCGCTCCTCCGACAGGCCGCTCAGCTCCGCCAGCACCGCCGGGTCCTTCTCGTGCGTCTTGCGGTAGATGCGCAGCGCGCGGCGCTCGCTCTTCGACGAGCCGAGGCGCACGATCCGGTACCCCCGCGCCACGTGCTCGCGGATCTCCGCGCGGATCCAGTAGGCCGCGTAGGTCGCCAGGCGGCAGCCGCGGTCCGGATCGAAGCGCTCCGCCGCCTTCAGGAGGCCGATGTTCCCCTCCTGCACGATGTCCTCCATCGGGAGCCCCCACCGGCGGTACTCGAGCGCGATCGTCATGACGAACGGCAGGCACGCCTCGATGAGGCGCCGGCCCGCGTCCCGGTCACCAGCGCGCCAGCGGAACGCCAGCTCCCGCTCGGCCTCCGGGCTCAGGGTGGCGTAGTTCGCGAGCTCTGTACGATAAGCCGAGAATGCCGCACGATCCCAGGTGGTGCTCATGGTCCCTTTGTTCTCCGCCGCGCGCCGATCAAGGAGGACGTGGGTCGAGAGACCCGTGCGAGCCGGTGGGCGGCCCCCGGCCAGATGCAGGCCCGATGCCGGGATAAACCCTACGAAATCGCCTTTTTTTGCGCTGGAATGCGCAACGTGTTCGGATCCCTGGAGGGACGCGAAAGCTTTGCGGGAAAGCGAAGGAGCACGGATGCGCGGCGCTGAGCGCAGATCCACGGCGCGCGAGCGGCGAATGAGAACACGATGTTGCGTCCAGGTTTCGGGCTTGGGTCGGGCCGCCCGCGCGGACGGCATGGGCAGCGACCGCGGGGCCGTCCGCGCGACGCTTGCGCGGATGACCGCGGTCGCCCCTGCCCCCGCGCACCGCGCGCCGATGACCGCGGTCGCCCTTGCGCCCGCGGCCCGCGCGCCGATGACCGCGGTCGCCCCTGCCCGCGCGGCTCGCGTCGTGATATCCGGAGAGCAGTGAGGACACGCGTCGCGAGCTCCGTCGCGTGCATCGCCGCCTGCCTGGCGACGCTCGCCTTGCTCTCGCGCGAGGCGGAGACGCCCCCGGCGAAGGCGCGGCGCGGGCTCTCACGGCCCCTGCTCCACGCCCTCGCGCCGGACGACGAGGAGATCGACGGCGTCGGCTGCGACCCGAACGCCCTCGACCGCGGCATCGCGGTGCCCAGCGGGGCGCCGACCTCGCTCGGCTGCGAGCAGGCGCGCGCCATCGTCGCCCAGGCCCGCACCACCCTGGCCGCCCCGCCGCTCCGCATCGATCCCGCAAAGTTTGCCGAGGCGACCTCCGACTGGCTCGATCCGCACGGGCTGTGGTCGGTCGCGCCCGACGCGCCCGTGGGGGCGGCGCTGCGGCGGGAGGCCACCGAGCTCCTCGCCGATCTGCAGGCGCCGGTGGGCAGCGGGCCGTGCTCGGCGGCGCTGCGCGTGGGCCAGGAGCTGTCCCGGTGGTCGCGCGAGCTCGACGGGATCTTCGACGAGGGCTTCCGTCGCGGGCTGGCCCGCCCGCCCGCGACGGCCGCCGAGGCGTGGTCGCTGATCGCCGCGGCGCCGTTCGAGGACGGCGAGGTGACGCGGAGCGCCCGGGATCTCGCGCGCGAGCTCGGCCGGGAGGTCGGCGCGCTGCGCGCGCACTTCGGGGAGCCGCTCGCCCGCTACGCCGACGCCGTGCGCGAGCGCGCGGCGCCCTCGATGAGCGACGAGGGCTGGGCGCGCACGGTGATCGCGGCCGCGGTGCGCGCCTACGTGCCCCAGCTGGACGCCCACGGCGCCTGGGCGCCGCTCGAGGAGGAGGTCTCCATCTACGACCTCGATCTCGAGGCGCACCCGCCGGCCCGGCTCTGGCAGGAGATGACCCGCACCGCGATCGGGGTGCGCATCGATCGCGGCGCGCTCGCGCCGCTCGCGGACGGCGACGTGGTGATCCGGATCCAGGATCTCCCGATCTCCGGGATGAGCGTCGAGCAGGCCGAGCAGCTCGCCGTGCTCGCCGACGTGCGCCCCGGGACGACCGCGCGCGTGGCGCTGCTCCGGCGCGGCGCCGCGGCGCCGCTCGAGCTGAGCGTGGCGCCGCACCCGATCGGGCCGCAGCCGGCGGAGGCCGCGCCGACGGAGCTGCCGCTCGATCTGGTGCGGTTCGGCGACGGCAAGGTCGCGGTGATCGCCATCCCCGACGTCCCCGACGACCTCGGGGACCGGGTCGCGGCGGCGCTCCACCACGCGCGCGCGCAGGGCGACACGCGGGGCGTGATGCTCGACGTGCGCGCGAACGGCGGCGGCTCGACCGACGGGGCGATCGCCGCGCTGGGGCTGTTCCTGCCGGGCGTGCCGCTGTTCCCGATGCGGCGCCGCGACGGCGGCGTCGAGGTGGAGCGCTCGCCCGACGTGCCCTCGGATCGCGGGTGGAGCGGGCCGCTCGCGGTGCTCGTCGACGGCGACTCCGCGAGCGCGGCGGAGATGATCGCCGGCGCGATCGGCAGCTACCGGCGCGGCGTGGTCATCGGCGATCGCACCTACGGCAAGGGGTGCGCCCAGGAGTACCTCGACGACGACGCCCACGTCGGCGTCCTGCGCCTCACCACGCTGCTCTACGCGCTGCCGGACGGCGCGCCGGTGCAGAAGGTCGGCATCGTGCCGCAGGTGCAGCTCTCGCTGCCGGCGACGAACGAGCGGGAAGCGCGGGTGGACCGGGCGCTCGGCCCGTGGCGCGGCCCCGACGTGCGCGATCTGCACCGCGTGCGCGAGGTGCCCTGGCCGGCGCACGCGGGGCGGGTGGGGCCCTGCCGCGACGAGACGATCTGCCGCGCGCTGCGGTCGCTCGGCGCCGCCCCGGCGGCGGCGCGCTGACCCGCGTCAGCGCTTCCAGAACTTGCCGAGGAGGCCGCCGGTGGGCGTCGGGTCGCTGGTCGTGCGGCTGCGCATCTCCTGCACGCGCACCTCGCGGATCGCGTCGAGGTTCTTCGGGTTGATCTCGGCCGCGAGGCGGAAATCGCGGATCGCGCGATCGATCCGCCCCGACCGCTTGAGGAGCATGCCGCGGTAGAAGAGCGCCCGCTCGTAGCGGGGCTCCTTCCGCAGGACGACGTCCAGCGTCTGGATCAGGTCGTCGTAGTGCGCGCTCGTGGCCCCCTCCGCGAGCGCGGGCGGCTCGCCGCGCCGCTGCGCCTGGATCCAGACGAGCAGCGTCATGTACTCCGGCTGCTCCGGGTCGGCGTTCAGCGCGCGCCGCGCGCGGATCTCGGCGCCGGCGAGGTCGTTCTTCTTGAGCAGGATCTCGGCCTTCTGGAACTCGAGCGCGGCGTCGACGACGCGGGCGATCTTCTCCTCGTCCTCCGCGGGGGGCGCGGCCTCCTTCGGCCCCTGCAGGTACTCGGCGCGCCGCTTTGGATCGCTCAGCGTCTGGTAGGCCTCGCTGATGCGGGCGAACACGCGCGCGACGAGCGGCTTGACGTCCTGGAGCTCCGCCGGCGTCCGGTCGGGGTGCCACTGCTTGGCGAGCGCGAAATAGGCGCTCTGCACGCGCTCCGGGGGGACGTCGTCCGCGACGCCCAGCATCTCGAAGAAGCTCTCGCCGTCGATCGCGGCGGCGCGCGCCTCGATCTCGGCGCGGCGCGCGGCGAGCTCGGGGCTCAGCGCGGCGCGCGGCGGCGGCGGGAGCTCGGAGGCAGGCGCGGCGCCCGCCTGCGCTGGCGACGCGCCCGCCTGCGGCCTCGCGGGCTCCGGCCCGCGCGGGGGCGGAAGCGGCGACGCCGCCTCGGTCCGCCCCGCCCGCGCAGCCCTGCCCTCCGCGCCGACGGCCGCCATCTTGACGGTGGGCGCCTGCTGCATCGGCGGCTGCGCGCGGGGCCCGGCGAACGCCGGCGCGAGGGGCTGCTTCGGGACCTTCGGCTCCGCGCCGCGGGGCGCGCCGCCCGGATCGCCGCCGGCCGCGCGCGGATCGAAGGGCGCCGCCGGGCCCGGGAGCGCGACGCCGCGGCCGTCCGGCGCCCCGGACGGGGGCGGCATGGTCGACCGGCGCGGGGCGATCGGCTCGGCGAACGGCGACCCCGACCGCCTGCTGGACGGCGCCGGCGCGTCGGACGGCCGCGGCGACGCGCGGCCGTCCGCCTCGCCGCGCGCCGCGCGCGGCGAGGGCGCCGTCGAGCCCGAGGTAGGGCGCGGCGACCGCGCCGCCGCGGCGGCCGGGTCGCGCTGCGCCTGGCCCGCGTCGGCCGGGGCGGCGCTGGCGGACCGCTCCCGGCCGGAGCCGGCGGGCGCGCCGAGGCCGACGGGGCGCCGGCCCGGCGCGCCGAGATCGAGGTGCCGCGTGATCGCGAGCGCGTAGATCGTCAGCCGCACGACGCGCTCCTGCGCGACGCCGGCCCCGACGAGATCGGCGAGCGTCATGCGCCGCGTGCGCAGGAGGTCGACGACGGCCGCCTCGTCGCGGTGGAGCTGGAACCGCTTCATCTCGGCCTCGACGTGGAGGCCGAGATGCCGGCTCTGGATCCGGTCGAGGGTCGCGTCGATCAGCGGATCGTCGGCGTGGAGCCGGACGCCCGCCATGATCACCGCGAGCGGCTCGCACCCGATGAGCTCCGGGCCGCCGTAGGACGACAGCAGGTTCTGGCCGTCGTAGTAGGCGTAGCGCGTGTCGGGCGGGAGATCGTAGAGCGCGACCAGCTTGCGCACGAGCTGCTCGCGCAGCACGGCGAAGACCGTCTCCCGATCGAGCAGGCCCCGGGAGACGAGCAGCCGGCCGTGCAGCACCCGCCGCTTCGTGATGTCCCGGAGCGTCTCCCGGAGCGTCGCCTCGTCGAGGAGGCCGAGCTCGAGGATCACCCGGTCGAGCGGGGCGATGATCGTCCCGGTCCAGATCTTCGCCGGCACGCCGTCGCTGAAGAAGATGCCGTGGCGGACGCCCTGGGGGTCGATGAAGCACGCGGTGCCGGTGAGGCGCCGGTCGAGCATGTACACGAGCAGGTGGACGAGCGGCGTGCGCGCGAGCGCGCCCTCCGCGGTCGGCGGCTCGCCCGGCAGCGACAGCACGGCGATGGGGCCGGCCATCGCCGAGGGCGGCAGATCCGACACCGGATCGCGCTCGCGCCGCGATGGCTGCTCTCCCCAGCCGCGGGCGCGCAGCGCGGCCGGCCGCGCGCTCTCCTCAGGGACCTCGTCCGGATCGCTGTCTGTCTGCACCGACCACGACTCCTCTCCGTGAGCGCCCTGCGGGGGCGAGTACGGGTCCGCCGCCGCGGCGGGCTCCTGCGGTGGATCCGGCCAGCGCGCGGTGGTGCGCCCGGGCCGCAAGGTGGGCGAGAGCCTGCCGGACGGCGCCGGCGGCAGATCCGCGAGCATCCTGGCCTCCGCGCCGCCGTCGTCGACCGGCGCCGGCGCCGGCGGCGCGGCCTCGGGCGGCGAGGCGGGCCCGCGGCCGGCGTCGCCGGGCCGCGGCTGCGTCCTCCGGCTCGCCGGCGAGCTGGTCATCGGCAGCGTCGGCGACGAGGGCCGCGTGATCGGCTGCGGCGGCGGCATGCGCAGGTTGGCGAGCGGCGACGCCGGCGCCTGCGCCGAGCGGCCGGGCGGCTCTGCAGGGATCGTCGGCGTCCTCAGCGACACCTGCGGCGCCTCCTGGACGGCCGCGTGGGCGCGCATCGACGCGGCGGCGGGGTCGTCGCTGGTCGCGACGATCCGGCGGATGTGCCGCGTCGGCTCGCCGTGGCGAGGCCGCTCGGCGAGATCGACCTCGAGCGCGCGCCCGATCGGCCCGCCGGAGGCGTCGAGGACCAGCCGGACGCGCGGCTGCGAGTAGCGGGCCGGGTGCGCCGGCGTCTGCACGACCAGCGCGACCTCGCCGGTCGAGAGCTCCACGAGCGTGCCGGTCGGGAAGATCCCGAGCGCGCCGACGAGCAGCCGCAGCACCGCGCGGTCCGCCGGATCGGTCGCCTCCTGCTCGAGCTTGGCGATCGCCTCGTCGGCGGAGAGCGGCGCCTCGCCCGGCGCGGGCGTCAGGAGGTCGTTGAAGGCGCGGGCGGTCGCGAGGATGCGCGCCTGCAGCGTCGGCTGGCGGAGGCCGCGGTAGACCGGGCCGAGCGCGGCCTGACGGCGCACCCAGTGCGCCTCGTAGGCCACCACGGTGCGCATGACGCTGGGCTCGTTGACGAGGCCGAGCGCGGTCAGCACGACCGCCGTGCCGGCCGGGACGTCCGCGTCCTGCTGCTCGCTCAGCTGCGGGACGAGCCCGCCGCCGCCGCTCCGCGCGACGCCGGTGAGCCGCGGCCGCGCGATGTCGAAGAGCAGCGCCGCCATCGAGAGCCGCTGCAGGAGCACGACGTCGCCCGTGATCTGCCGGGCCATGGCGAGGCTCAGGATCGCGGTGTTCACCGCGCGCCCGGCGTCGTCGTGGTTCTGGTTGCGGAGCGCGGTGACGCCGAGGAACGCCGGCGTCTCGTTCGCGGAGAGATCGACGAGGCGCTGCGTGATGCGCTTGACGCCCTGCCGCAAGACGTAGCGGCCCTGCCGCAGGTCGTCGTAGAACCGGCGGAGGATGACGATCGCCGTCGCGTAGGTCCGCACGATCGCCGACGTCTCGTCGCCCTCGCGATCGACCGCCACCTCGCGGCGGAGCACCTCCTCGTCCACGGCGCGCAGGCGGACGCGCGGCGCCGGGCGATCCGCGAGCGCCGGCTTGGCGCTCCGGAGGGCCTCGGCGAGCGCGGAGGCGAGCGCGTAGAGGTCGCTCGCGCGGACGTCCTTCGCGATCCCGATCTCGGAGTAGCCGCAGCGGCCCAGAATGTCGCCGAGCTCGAGCGCGCCCTCGTAGACGGCGCGGTTCGCCTTGAGGAGCTGCCCGGAGACGAAGACCGAGCCGCGGGTGAACAGGATGGAGACGTTGTGGCCGGAGCGCTGGCCGAAGTCCTGGACCAGCGAGACCGTCTCCTCGACCTGCCGCACCATGGCCTGGTTGTCGATGGCGTGCAGCGTCGAGAGCTTCACCAGCCGGAAGAGCGCCTGCACGACGCTGGCGGCGAGATCGCGCGCCTGCTCGCGCCGGATGTTCTCGGACACGTTCTGGCTGATGACGTCGACCTGGGGAGCCGTCACGGGAGATCTCCGACCGTCGAGATCCGCTTGCCGAGGCGGCCGGCGATCGCCTCGGCGGCGGCGCTCGCGGCGTCGCGCAGCGCCTGGCTGTTCCAGGGCCGCCGCTTCGAGGCCGCGAGCGCGGCGTCGAGCGCCTCCTGGGAGCGCGCCTCGCGGCCGAGCAGCTCGGCCGCGAGGCAGCGGGTCTGCTCCGCGGCGTCGTCCGCGAGCAGGCCGTGCCGCTGGAGCAGCTCGACGGCGACCGACTCGCCGCGCGCCGGGTTCAGCGTGTAGAGCGCGCCGAGGAACTCGCGCCGCTCGTCGAGCGTGAGCTGGTGGAACGAGCTGTCCTGCACGCGGCGGACGAGCAGCGGGCCGGCGGCGCGGACCTGGTGGTGCGCGAGCGTGCGGAGCGCCGCGACGCGCACCTCCGGGGGCGCCGACTCGGCGAGCGAGAGCAGCTCGTCCCGGATCTGCTCGGGGCTCGTGGCGAGGTGGGCGATCGCCTCGCAGCGGAGCGCCGCGTTCGCGCACCCGGAGAGGCGCCTCAGCGCGCCGAGGGCGCCCTGCGTCCGCGACGCGGCGAACATCTTGAGGATCGGGCGGGCGACGTCGAGATCCAGGGTCATGAGCGCGTCGACGACCCCCTCCTCGTGCCCGGGCAGCGTGCGCTCGAGGTGACCGAGGAGCGCGCGGCGCAGGGGCTCGTGGCCGACGTGCCCGACGACCTCCATGGCGACCGGCAGGGTTTCGCTGCCGAGCTTGTGCAGGATGGGCGCGAGGCGCTGCGCGACGAGATCGAGGTCCACGGGCGCGGGCTGCGCCGCGCCGCCGGGGGTGCCCGGCGCGACGACGCGCGTCGCCTCGCGGAGGAGCAGCCGCATCGTGTCGGGCGGGAACATGCCCCGGGCGAGCTCCGTCGCGAGGGCGCCGCCCTGCTGCCTGGGCGCGAGCGCGTCGAGCGCCTTCTCCAGCGCGTCGTGCATGCCGAAGAGCACGTCGAAGCGGCGCGCGAGGATGAGATCGCGCGCCGAGGCGGCCAGCGGCTCGGCGACGAGCTCGACGTCCTGGTAGCGCTTCGCGTTCAGGAAGGCGTCCGCCACGATCTCGACGAAGCGCTCGCTCCAGCGATCCGGGCTGAGCACGAGCTGCGTGCCGAGCGCGCGCTGCGCGACCGGGTCGAGCGCGAGCGCGCCCGCGGCGCGGCGCGCCGCCCGCAGCGCGGCCGCGTCGGTGTCGATCACCATCGCGGCCGCCTCGGCGCGGTTCGCCCGCTCCTCGGCGGCGCGCCGGGCCATGCTCTCGACGTCGTCGGCCTCGTGCCAGAACTGCTCGCGATCGGCCGCGTCCCCCTCGGCGAAGACGCTCACGACGTCGTAGCGCACGTGCTCGAGGCGGCGCTCCCACAGGGCCGCCGCGACGTCGTCCTCGGGGGCGAGGTCGCGCAGCGGATCGAGCAGCAGCACCTCGCAGAAGGCGCGCAGCTCTTCCTCGGTGATGCCCGGGAGCAGCTGCACGCGCCGCACGCCGGCCGCGAAGAGGTTGTACGGGACGAGATCGAGCGGGTGCTGCGGCTCCCACACCGTCCGCCGGCGGTGCTCGAAGGCGTACGGCGTCAGCGCCCAGTGGACGAGGCCCCCGTCCGCGCGCAGCGCCTCCACGATCGCCTGGAAGGTCGCGCGGAGCTTGTTGTCGGCGTCCGGGTGGCGAAAGCCGTAGTGGCGCACCGCCGGGAGCAGCCGCTCCAGGCGGCGGAACACCTCGGTGAGCCGCGCGACCGCGGGGTCGTCCGGCTCCGCTTCCGCCGGCTCTTCCTGGGGCGCGGGCTGCTCCGGCGGCCGCATCCCGACGGCCGTGGGGGACTCGTCCGGCGGGGGGCGCCCCGTGCTCGGCGGCGCGGGGCGGCGCGGGACGGACGCGCCGAGCTCCTCGAGGAGGCGCAGCACCTCCTGCCGCATCTGCGCGGCCGAGTCGAAGCGGTTGCGCCGATCCCAGGCGAGCGCCTTGTCGACGAGGCCGATGACCGAGGCGGGCAGCTCGGGCGCGATCCGCGCGAGCGATGGGGCCGGCGTCGTCGCGGCGAGGATGAACGCCTCGTTGTCCGAGCGGCCCTGGTGCAGGCGCTGCCCGCTGAGCACGGCGTACAGGGTCGCGCCGATCGAGAAGAGGTCCGCCCGCCCGTCGACCCCCTCGGTCAGCCCCATCGCCTGCTCCGGCGCCATGAACGACGGGGTCCCGAGCGCCGTGCCCGCCTTGGTCTTGTCGCCGGGCGCGCCGCGCAGCCTCGCCACGCCGAAGTCGAGCAGCTTCACCACGTTGTCCTTCGTGACGAAGATGTTCGCGGGCTTCAGGTCGCGGTGGACGATGCCCTCGCCGTGGAAGCTCTCCAGCGTCTGGAGCACCTCCCCGGCGATCCAGAGCGCCTCGGCGACGGGGAGCTTCCGGCTCTTGCGCTTCCAGAGCTGCTGCACGGTCTCGCCGTCGAGCAGCTCCATCACGAGGAACGGCTCGTCCTGCTCGGTGATGTCGTCGTCGAGGATCGCGACCCGGCCGGGGTGATCGATCTTGTTGGCGACGTACCCCTCGCGCAGAAACCGGTCGCGGATGCCGACGTCCCGCGCGAACTCGGCGTGCAGGATCTTCAGCGCGGCGCGCGAGCCGTTCCGGTGGGTGGCGGCGTACACCGACGCCATGCCGCCCACGCCGAGGAGGGCGTCGATCCGCCACTTGTTCTTGAGGGTCGTCCCGACGCGGGCGCGCGCCCGCTGCTTCTCGTCCGGGGCGTCCGAGACCTCCGAGGGAGGAGGGATGACGGACTCGGGGATGACGCCACGTGAGGTCATTCGGCCACCGGAAGGCGGGAAATCGTATCACCTCCGCGCCCTCACCAGGTTCCGGATTTCACCCGGGAGCGCGGCCCGCCTCACGGCCGTCGCGCGTCCTCCCTCGACGGCCCTCGACTCCCTCGGCTCCCGGCGTTTCCGTGGGGTGGACCGCCGGTCAGGACGGCCCGGGCGCGGCGACGACCGCGCGACATCGCGCGTCATCGAGCACGAGGCTCACGCCGCGGTTCGACGGGAAGAGCGCGTTGAGCCGGGCGGTGACCGCCGGATCGCCGGTGAAGACGTCGATCTGCCGCCCGACGACCTTGATGCCGCGATCCTCGGCGACGAAGCAGCCGTCGTGGCGGCCCCCGCCCGGGAGCGGCAGGCCGGCGAGCTCGGGCACGTAGAGGGCCGTGCCGAGCGGAATGACGCTCGAGTCGACCGCGACCGTGCGCAGCGGCGTGATGGGGCGCCCGGTCGCGCCGCGGCCGTACGGGAAGCGCCGCGGGTCGAGCCGCTCGAAGCAGACCTTCTGGCCGGTGCGCGGGCAGACGTCCGCGCACGCGCACCCGCGCCGCGCGAAGCTCACCGTGTCGCCCGACGCGAGCCGGCCGCTCCCCTGGACGCAGACTTGGTCGTGGAACGCGCGCGGGACGCTCGCGAGCGGCGCGCACGCGGCGTCGTAGAGCACCGCGTCCTTCGGCCCGCCGCCCTCGGTCGGGAAGTCGTAGTAGGTGTTCCGGAACAGCCCCGGCGCGAGCCCCGGCGCCGCGGCCGCGGCCGCGCGCGCCGCGCCGTCCGCGCGCGCGGGCCGGCCGTGCTCGCGGACGAGGATCGCGAGCTCGTCCTCCGCGGAGGCCGCGCCCGCGGCGCCGCGCCGGTCGGCGCGCGTCGCGTCGACCGCCTCGCCCGGCGCGGCGGCGTCGCGGCCCGCGGCGCCGGCGCCCGGGTCGCGATCGCCTTCGCCCGGCGGCGGCGCGTGGAGCCAGCCGCCGCCTCCGCGCGCGATCCGCGGCTCGCTCGAGCCATCCTGGGCCCAGTCCGCGCCGCCCTTCGCCGCGCACCCCGCGGCGAGCGCGATGAGCAGCGCGCCGAGCCCGCGCACGGCGGGCGCCGCGCTCGTCAAAAGGCGCCTCCGAGGCGCGAGAGCTCCCGGATCGCCGCGGCGGCGACGTCGGCGCGCGCCCAGAGGGCGGCGGGGGCGCCGGCGCCGGCCGGCGCGGCGCCGGCGGCGATCACCACGGGCGCCGGATCGCCCGCGCCCGGCTGGCCGAGGCGGCTCGCGACGAGCCGCAGCGGCTCGAGCACCAGCGCGAACGCGATGTCCGCGCCGAGCGGGGCCAGCGCGGCCTTCATGGCCGGGGCGTCGCCGAGGCTCTCGCCCTGGATCGCGGCGACGGCGCTGCGGAGCCCCGCGCTCGGATCGTTTCCGACCGACGCGAAGAGGCCGTCGTCGCGGATCAGGTAGTGTAGCTCGATCGCGGGCGGCGGCCCCGCGCCCGGCGCCCCTTTGCGGGCCGGCGGCGCGCCCGCGCCGCCGGGCTGGCCCGCCGCGGCGGTCTGCTCGATGCGCACGCGCCGCACCTCGCCGCCCTGCTGCGCGAGCTCGGCCTTGCCCGCGGAGACCCGGAACCCCTCCCGCTTGAGCGCCGCCTGGATCGGCGGGAGCTCGGCGGTCCCGACGAGGTCCTGGATCGCGGCCTCGAGCTTGGCCCGGTCGCTCACGGCGGCGCGCACGAACGCCGTGGGGCCCGCGCCGTCGAAGCGGACCCCGCCGGCGAACCAGTCGCCGCGCGCGTCCGACGCCGCGCGGATCGCGGCGCCGAGCCGCTCCCGCTCGGCGGGCGGGAGGCCGCCCTCGACGAGCCCCGCGACGGCGTCGACGAGCTTCGGCACGTTCTCGGCGCGCGACGCGGCCCGGTCGCGGACCAGGACCCCGACGAGCGCGTCGGCGGGCAGATCGAGCAGCGGCTTCACGTCGCCGACCGCGAGATCGGCCGACGCCTTGGACGCCGGGCCGCCCCCGGGCTTCGGCGTCCCGGAGGCGCGCAGGTGCGCGCTCTCGTCCAGCGTGAGCGTGAGGCGCGCGCGCTCGAGATCGCCGAGCACCGCGAGCGCGCCCTCGATCATCGGGGCGAGCGGGACCGCGGTGGCGGCCGGCGCGCCGTCCGGCCCGCGCGCCCTGTCCCAGGCGCTCCGCGCCGCCCTGAGCACCGGGCCCTCGAGCGCGTGGCCCGGGAGCTCGATCGCGAGATCCTCCTTCGGCACCTGCGCCTGCGGCATCGTCCGCGCGACGTAGGGGCCCAGGGCGGTCAGGTCGCCCGGGGTCTCCGCGACGAGCAGGTAGTTGCCGAGGACGCCGAGGGCCGCCGGGCTCGTCCCCTGCAGCGGCTCGAGCAGCGCGATCGAGGTCGCCGCGTCGGGCGTCGCGCGGAAGCGCGCCCCCTCGCCCCGCGTGAGCTGATCGATCAGGCGCGCGCCGTCCTTCACGTGGACGCCGAGCGCGGCCCGGGGGTGCGGCCGGTCCGGCGTCTCCACGGCCACGCCGAGCGCCGGGACGTTGCCGTCGATCTCGGACGCGACGGCGATGGGCAGGCCGAGCAGCGACGCGGCGAGGGCGCCGGCGCTGCCCGGGAGGAGCGCCGCCGGGCCGCCGACGAGGGCGCGCACCTTGGCCCAGGTGGCGTCGGGTGTCGGCAGGAACGCCTCGGCGATGAGCCCGGCCGGCGCGGGCACGGGGCTCAGGCCCTGGACGCCGGCGTCGGCCGGCGCGCCCGGCGATTTGCAGCCGAGGGCGCCCGCGCTCAGGCCGAGGACGAGGGCCAGGAGCGCGGCGGCGCGCCGGGACGTGGCGGAGGTCGATCGTACGCTCACGACCGAACCGTAGCGCCTTCCCGCCGCGGTCGACCACGAACCTGCAAAACCGCCGCGCGCAGCGGCGCGGCGCGGCGGCGCGTCAGGGCCTCGTGGGGCGGCGGGCCACGGCGACCCCGGCGGACTCCCCGAGGCAGATGCGCGCGAGCGAGAGCAGCATCGCGTTCTCGCGGACGCGGTGCAGGAAGCTCTCGCGCTGGGCGGGCTCCGGGATCTCCGCGGCCCGGGCGAGGAGCCGGTCGCGGCCCCGGGCCGCGGCGGCGCGGGCGCCCTCGACGTCGCCCGCGGCGCGCGCCGCCTCGACGACGGCCACGAGGACGAGCGACTCGAAATCCTCGATGCCGCCGTAGCGCGCGAGGATGCCCTCGGCCTCGCGCGCCGCCGAGAGCGCGGCGTCGGCGCGCCCCTGGGCGGCGAGGGCGCGCGCGAGCGCGGCGAGCGCGCCGGCGCGGGCGGGGGGCACGACCTGGAGCAGCTCCGCGGCGTCGCGGGCGTCGGACTCGGCCGCGGCGAAGTCCCCGGCCGCGTGGGCGATGAGGGCGGCGTAGATGCGGGTGCCGCCCTCGAAGCGCAGGTTGCCCTGCGCGCGGGCCTCCAGGATGGCCTGCCGCGAGAGCGCGAGCGCGTCGTCGAGCCGGCCGCTGGCCGCGAGCACGCGGCCGAGGTTCTGCCGGGCGCGCGTGGCGACGGTGCGCAGCCCCATGCGCTCGGCCGCCGCGAGCGCGGCGGTGAGCTCCTCGCCGGCCCGCTCGAAGTCGCCGAGCGCGAGGAGCGCGAAGCCGAGGCTGACGCGCGCGTTGCACGCGTCGCGGACGCCGCCGGCCCGCTCGAACGCGGCGACCGCGGCCGCGTAGCCCGCCACGTCGCCCGCGGGATCGCCGAGGTGCCGCGCCCGCGCGCCGCGCAGCCGGTGCACCTCGGCGGCGGCGCGCGGCGAGAGGGAGTCGAGATCCCCCGCGAGGGCGCGGACCCGCGCGATCAGCGCGTCGGCCTCGGCGTAGCGCCCCGCGGGGAAGAGCTGGCGCGCCGCCGAGCACAGGGCGATGACGCGCGCCGAGCGGATGTCCGCGGCGACCCGCGCGCCGGCCGGCGCGCTCCCGGCCGGCGCGCTCCCGGGCGCGCCCGCGTCGCCGGGGGCGCCCTCCGCGGCCGCGGCGTCGCCGCACGCGGCGACCTCCTTCGCCCACGCGGTCGTGAGCATGGTATCGCCCCTCCGGCCGCTCGCGCTCATCAGCTCGTCGGCGGCGCGGAACCAGAGCGGCGCGCCGCGGGGCAGGCGCCGCGCCGCCTGGGCCGCGCAGCGCTGGGCCTGCTCGAACTCGCCGCGCCAGCGGTGCGCCTCCGCCTGCACCAGGCGCAGCGCGCTCAGCGTGTCGCCTTCGCGCGCGCCGCTCGGGCCGGCCGGGGCGCCGTGCTCTCCGGCGGGCTCCTCGCCCGCGAGCCGATCGCAGAGGTCGCCGTGCCGCGCGCCCCGCTCCGCGAGCGCGATCGCCGCGGCGAGATCGCCGCGCTCGAGCGCCTGCTCGGCGCCGCGCAGGAACCACTGCATCGCCCGGCCGTGCTCGCCGCCGTGGTCGAAGTGCTCCGCGAGCGCGATCGCGTCGCGCTCCCCGGCCTCCTCGAGCCACGCGCCCGCGAGCCGGTGGCCGAGGAGCCGGTCGCCCCGGGTGAGCGTCGCGTAGGCGGCCTCGCGGAGGCGCGCGTGCCGGAACGCGTACTCCTCCTCGCCCGGGAGCCTGCACGCGGGCCGCCGCTCGATGAGCGCGCGCGCGGCGAGCTCGAGGAGCCACCTGTCCAGGTCCTGCGCGCCCTGCGCCCCGCCGAGCAGGGCGGCCACGCCGCCGCGCCAGAACGCCTCGCCGAAGATGCTCGCCGCGCGGAGGATGCGGCGCACCGCCGGGTGCAGATCGTCGAGGCGGGCGTGCGCCATCGCGAGCACCGTCTCGGGCGAGCCCTCGGCGTCGCCGCGGGCGACCGACCGGATCAGCTCCTCGAGGTAGAACGCGCGCACCGGCGCGCGGCCGTCGGCGCGCGCCTCCGCCGCGAGCGCCTCGCGGGCGAGCTGCCCCGGGGCGCCGGGGGAGCGCTCGCCGCGCCGAGGCTCGGCGGGGCCCGCGCCGGCGCAGATCTCCGGGAAGAGGCGCTCCATCTCGCCGCGGCCGAGCGCGAGCAGGCCGGCCGTCACGTCGTCGATCAGCACGCCGCCGCGCGGCGGGGCGCCGTCGCTCCCGTCGCTCCCGTCGACCGTCGCGCGCTCGCCCCCGGCGCGCGGGCGGGCGCCGAGCAGCGCCGCGGCGCGATCGATCACCTGCCGCGCCGGCCAGCGGCCGGAGGCGACGTCCTGGCCCGTCGCGAGCGCGATGGCGGCGTCCGCGGGCAGCAGCGCGCGCAGCGCGAGCGCGCAGCGCGCCGCGTGGGCCGCCTGGTCCATCGGCGCCCTCGCCTGCGCCCCGGCGGGGCGCGGCGGCTCCGCCAGCGGATCGGCCTCGCCGGCGATCGTGACGAGGAGCCACCTGGCGGCGAGCCGGTCGACGCGCCCTCCGAACGGCGCGACCGCGGCCCGGACCGCCGCCTCGGTCGCGGCCCTCGGCGCGGACTCCTGGAGCTGCGGCGGCGGCCGAGCGGCGCCCGGCGCGCCGGACCCGGCGCCCGCGGCGTCGCCGGGGAGCGCGCCGTGGATGAGCACCACGCTGATGAGCCGCGGCTCGCCCGCGGCGCTCTCGGCCAGCGCCCGGGGCCTCGTGCTCGGCGTGCCGCTCTCGCCGGGATCCCTGGCCTGCTCGCGGGCGGCGCGGAGCTGCGCCGCGCTCGCGAGGACCTCGTTCCCGTCCCGCGGGCGGCCGTCCGGGTCCTTCTCGAGCATCCACGCGACCAGCTCGTCGAGCGCGGCGGGCACGTCGGGTCGCAGCTCCGAGAGCCGGCGCGGGCCCACGAGGGCCGCCTTCGCCAGGATCGCCATCACCTGGTCCCCAGCAAAGGGCGGCCGGCCGGTGAGGCAGTTCCAGATCACGCACCCGAGCGAGAACACGTCCGCGCGGGCGTCCACGTGCGCGTCGCCGCGCGCCTGCTCGGGCGCCATGTACCCCGGCGTCCCGAGCGTCACCCCGTTGCGCCCGCCCTCGCCGTCCCGGAGGACGCCGCCGTCGTGCCCGCGCGCGGGCAGCCCCGCGGAGCCCGCCGCGCCCGCGCCGGCGCGGGCGATGCCGAAATCGACGATCTTGGCGCCCTCCAGCGCGCCGCCCGGCAGGAAGATGTTCCCGGGCGTGACGTCGCGGTGGACGACGCCCCGCTCGTGCGCCGCGCCGAGCGCGCCCGCGAGGCGCTCCAGCAGCGTCACCGCGCCGTCCACGCTGAGCCGCGCGCGCGCCACGCGCGCGGCGAGATCCTCGCCCTCGAGCCACTCGAGCGCGAGGTACCGCTGCTGATCCGCGGTGACCCCGTGCGCGACGTAGCGGACGATCCCCGGATGGCGCAGCCCGGCGAGGAGCTGCGCCTCGCGCTCGATCCGCCGCTCCTGATGCTCGTCCCCGCGGTGCAGGATCTTCAGCGCGACCGGGCTGTCGTCGGTCAGGTCGGTGGCCCGGTACACCGAGCCCATCCCGCCCGATCCCGCCAGGCCCTCGATCCTGAAACGGTCCGCGACCGTGACTCCCGGGCGCATCAACCGGGCGATTATACGTGGGGCCGCGGTCGGGGATAGGGGAAGCCCTCGGCGCGGCGGCGGCGCGCGACCCCGGCCGGCGCGCGGCGCGCGCCGCCGCATACGCCCCCGTCGCTCCGCGCGCGTCCGAGGCGGCGTCAGCGGAAAGCTGCGGAGCAGGCGCACCGCTGCGGTAAGCTCTGGTCGATGCCTCGCCCCGGCTACGACAGCGTGGTGCTCATCACCGGCTTCCCCTCGTTCATCGCGCGGAAGATGCTGCAGCACATCCTCGCGTCCGAGCCGCGCGCGCTCGTGTATGCCGTGGTGCTCGCGAAGTCGTCGGCGCAGGCGAGCGCGGAGCGCGACGCGCTCGCGCCGGCGGATCGCGAGCGCGTCGCGCTGATCGAGGGGGACGTCGCGGCGATGGATCTCGGGCTGTCGGGCGCCGAGTTCCGGCAGCTCGCGCGCGAGGTCGACCGGATCCACCACCTCGCGCACGTGGGCCACGCCGGCGCCGACCGGAGCACCGCCCACGCCCAGAACGTCGTCGGGACCGCCGAGGTGATCGAGCTCGCCCGGGCCTGCACCTCGCTCCAGTGCCTCGTGCACCAGTCGACCGCGTTCGTGGCCGGAGATCGCACGGGGACGGTGTACGAGGATGATCTCGACGCGGGTCAGGCGTTCCGCAACCCCGTGGAGGAGACGCGGATGCGCGCGGAGGTGCTCGTGCGGCGGGCGATGCGCCACGTGCCGGCGGCGGTGGTCCGGCCGACCACGGTGGTGGGCGACTCGGCGACCGGGGAGATCGACCGGCTCGACGGGCTGTACCTCCTCGTGCTGCTCATCATGGCGGCGCCGGCCGACATGGCGATCCCGCTGCCCGGCCGCGGGGACGTGCCGCTCAACATCGTCCCCATCGACTTCGTGGTCCGCGCGACGCACGCGATCGGCCTGCACCGGCTCGCGCCGCGCCGCACGTTCCACATCGCCGACCCGCACCCGCTGTCGGCGCGGCGGGTCTTCGACCTCATCGCCCGGGCGAGCGGCCGCCGCGCCGCGCGCGGCCACATCCCGTCGAACCTCGCCAAGGCGCTGCTCCGCACGCCCGGGATCGAGCGCTTCGTCCGCAGCCCGCGCGCGTTCGTCGAGCAGCTGATGACCCCGGTGCGCTACGACGCCCGGAACGCCGACCTCGTGCTCGGCGGCGCCGGGATCGCCTGCCCCCCCTTCGAGTCGTACGTCGACGTGCTCGTCGGCGCCGTGCAGGAGCGCGTCCGGGAGCGGCGCGAGCGCCAGGAGATCGAGGCCAGCGCGGACGCCGAGCTCGACATCGAGGATCCGCTGTCGTGAGCGGCGCAGCCTGCGCCGCGGCCCGCGCGGACGTCCCGGAGCGCAGCCTCGCCGCGCCGCCGCGCCGCCTCGCCGCGGCGCTGCTCGCGGCCGCGGCGCTCGGCTGCAGCTCGACGCGCGAGCACGTCGCGCCGCCGTCGCCCGAGGTGGGGGCCGCGCCGCCCGCGCCCGCGGCGCCCGCGCCGCGCCCGGCGGAGGCCGCCGCCCCCGCGCCGGCCGCGCCGCGCCTCGGCGACGCCCCGCTGGCGCGCCCGCCGGAGCTGGATCTCTTGCGCCCGGAGGACGGGCCCTACGCCCACTTCTTCGCGGCGCTCCGCGCCCTCGAGCAGGGGCGCCGCAGGGACCACGTGCGCATCGCCTGGCTCGGCGACTCGCACGCCGCGGCGGATTTCTGGAGCGGCGCGGTCCGCACGGCGCTCCAGCGGCGCTTCGGCGACGGCGGCATCGGCTTCGTGCACCTCGGCTATGCCGCCTACCGCCACGACGGCGCGCGGCTCACGGCCGATGGCAAGTGGCGGACCCGCCCGAAGGCGCCGGGCGGCTCCACGCCGGTCGACGACGGCGCCTTCGGGCTCGGGGGGATCCTCTTCAGCGCGCATCCGGGCCCGGCGCGCGCGGAGATCACGGTGACCGGGGCCGGGCCGTCCGCGCGGCTGCTCTGGGACGTGTGCTTCCGGTCCAGCGCGCCGACCGACGAGCTCGCGGTGACGATCGAGGGCGGCCCGAGCGAGATCCTCCGCGGCGCCGCGGGCGACGACGCCGGGGCGCTGCAGCACGCGAAGCTCGCGAGCGTCGGCGCGACGAAGCTCGGCGTCGTGCCGTCGGGCGCGCCCGAGCTCTGCGGGCTCGTCGTCGAGGCCGATCCGGAGGTGAAGCCCGGGGTGGTGCTCGACACGCTCGGCATCAACGGCGCTCGCCTGGCGACGCCGCTGCGGTGGAACGAGCTCGCCTGGGCCGCGGAGCTCGGGCGGCGCTCGCCGGAGCTCGTGGTGCTGGAGTACGGCACGAACGAGGCGGGCGACGTCACCACGGATCCGTCCCTCTACGCGAAGCAGCTCGCCGAGCTGCTCGCGCGCACCCGCAGGGTCGAGCCCGACGCCGACTGCCTCGTCCTCGCGCCCACGGACCGGCGAGACGCGCCCGATCGCACGCCCGTCGTCCGGGACGTGCTGCGCGACGCCGCCCGGGAGGGCGGCTGCGCGTTCTGGGACACCTACGAGGCGATGGGCGGGCGGGGCTCGATCGAGACCTGGTACCGCGAGCGCCCGCCGCGCGCGTCGCGCGACGGCGTCCACCTGACCTTCCGCGGCTACCGCGAGCTCGGCGTGAAGCTCTCGAACGAGATCCTCGAGCGCTACCGCCCCTGACGCGCGCGTCCCGCGGGGGCTCCGTTCGACGGCGACGGCGGATCGAGGGGCCCGTGGCCTTGCTCGTGCCTTTCGGCTCTCGGTACCCGATCGGCGTGAAGGCTTCTCACGCGCGATGGGCGAAGGGGGCACATGCTGCATGCCGGGGACGTCGCAGGAGGTCGCTTCCGACTGATTCGGCCGATCGGCTCGGGCGGGATGGCGAGCGTCTGGTGGGCGCGCCACGAGCTCATCGGCCGGGACGTTGCGCTCAAGCTGTCCCCGGCGCTCCGGGACGACCAGGTCGTCGCGCGGTTCATCCGCGAGGCGAAGATCATCGGCAAGTTCCAGCACCGGAACATCGTCGGCGTGGTCGACGCCGGGGAGCTCCCGGACGAGGGCTACCTCTTCCTGGCCCTGGAGCTCCTGCGGGGCTCGCCGTTCGCGGATCGCCTCGTCCCGAGCCGGCCGCTGCCGCCCGAGGAGGTCGTGCCCGTCCTCATCGAGGTCTGCTGCGGGCTCTCGGCCGCCCACGCCGAGGGCGTCGTGCACCGCGACATCAAGCCGGAGAACATCGTGATGGCCATGGTCCCCGGCGAGGGGATCGTCCCGAAGATCGTCGACTTCGGCATCAGCCAGCTCACGGACGCGGGCGACGCGATCACCGTCGACGGGCAGCTGCTCGGGACGCCCTCGTACATGAGCCCGGAGCAGGCCCTGGGCAAGCGCACCATCGACGCGCGCGCCGACATCTGGGCGGTCGGCGTGATGCTCTACGAGGCGCTCGGCGGCGCGCAGCCGTTCCGGGGGGGCAACCACCACGCGGTCCTCCGGCGCATCCTCGAGACCGAGCCCGCGCCGCTCCCGCCCTCCGTCCCGCAGCGCCTCCGGAAGATCGCCGCCCGCTGCCTCGAGAAGGACCCGGCGCGGCGCTACCCGGACGCGGCCTCGCTGCGCGCGGATCTGACGGGCGCGCTCGACGATCTCGGCGCGAGCGCGCCCGCGCCGATCGTGATCCTCTCGCCGGCGTCCGTGGGTCGGCGGTCGCTCGAGACGACGCGCCCCCGCGGCGCGCTCGCCGCGCCCCCGCGGCTCGCCCTCCGCGCCCTCGGGCGGCTCTGGACCTCGAGCGCGCGGGCGCCCCGGTGGCGCGAGGCGACGACGCTCGGGAGCGCGCCGCGCGCCGCGTCGCCGGACGCGCGGCGGCGCGCGCGGGCGATCACGGCGCTCCGGGTCGCGGGCGCGGCGGTGCTCGCGGCGGCGCTCAGCTCGGCCGCGCTGCGGGCCCCGACGGACGAGGAGGCCGGGAACGCGGCGCGCGAGAGCCTCCGCCCCGTGCTGGCCGCGGCCTTCGCCGACAGCGGCGCGTGGCGCCGCGGCGCGGGCGCGCCCGGGGCGGCGGGGATCGACGCGCCGCGCGCGCCGCACGCGGCGTCCGGCAAGGCGGCGGGCCGCGGCGGCGCGATGGGCTCGCCCGAGCTCGCGTCGGCGGACCCGGGCAGCCCCGAGATCACGGCGGCGGCGGAGGACAAGCCCCCGCGCTCGCAGGCGCCGCGCGGCGCCTCGAGATCCCGCATCACGAGCCCCGGGTTCTGATGAGCGGCGCCGCACGGATCCCCGCTCTGCGCGCGCGCTCCCGCCGGCGCGCCGTCGCGCTCGGGCTCGCTGGCTGGGCGCTGCTCTCGGCGCCCTGGGTCCGCGCGCAGGACGACGGCGCGACGCGCGCGCTGCGGCTCCAGTTCGCGCAGGGGCTGACGCTCGAGGGCGCCGGACGCTGGGCCGACGCGCTCGCTCGGTTCGAGGCGATCGCCCGCCACCGGCCCACGGCGAACGTGGCGTTCCACATCGGTCTCTGCCACGAGCGGCTCGGCCGGCTGCGGACGGCCGAACGGACGTACCAGGACGCGCGCGCCACGGCGCGGGCCGCGGCGCCCGCGGTGCTCGCCGAGATCGACGCGCGCCTCCAGGACCTCGAGGGGCGGATGCCCCGGATCGTGCTGAACCTCGCCGGCGCGACCGAGGGCGTGACGCTGCTGCTCGACGGCGAGGAGGCGCAGCCATCGCGCGCGATCCGGGTCGATCCGGGCCCGCACGTGGCCGTGGCGCTGCGGCACGGGATCCCCGTCGCCGCGAGCGCGTTCTCGAGCCACGAGCGCCGCACGCGGTTCGTGACGCTGACCGTTCACCCCATCGCGATCGGCGCGCCGCCCCCCTGAGCTGACCGGTCCGCCGGCCTCGCTCGCTCCGCCCGCCCGCGATCACAGGCGGGATCTCTGGCGCGCGGAGCGCGCGCGGCGGACCGCTCGCCTCGCCGGGCGATCGCCAGCGCGCCGCGCGCGGCGCCGACCGGGACGGCCCGCGCCGGGCCCCCCACACCCGAGCACTTGTGTGCGCGCGGAGGAGCCCTCACCCCTCGCTGCGAGCGCGGGCGCGCCGCGGCCACGCTCGCAGCGAGAGCGATCGCGTCGCGCGGCTTAGCGCTCGTCGCCGGCGTGTCAAGCCGCGAGCGCGACAGCGGCGCGCCGCCGAGATCGCGCCGATTTGAAGGCTTTTCGCGGCGCGCGCGGCGCTGGCCAGGGGCGCCAGGCGCCCGCTCGGACCGCGCTCTAGGTGCGCCTGACAGGGCGCTCCGGACACGGCCAAGCTCGCCGTGTCCGCGGCCATGAACGCTGGATCCAGCTTCTGACGTCCTGATAGCATGCAAGTCCCATGGCGCTCGACAGGCCGCCCGGTGCGGGCTCTGCTTCGCGACTCGGCAATTATGAGCTGCTGAAAGAGCTCTCCGGCGGCGGGATCGGGTCCACGTGGCTCGCGCGGGCGGCGTCCGACGACGGTGAGGCGGCGAGCGCCGCGCCTGTCACGATCCTGCGCATCTACCGGCACCTCACGAAGAAGCCCGAGACCGCGGACGGCATCCTCCGCGAGGCCGGGATGGCGCAGCAGGTCCGCTTCCCCAACGTGCTCTCGGTGGTCGACGCGCGCGTCGCCGACGGCGAGGTGTTCATCGTCTCGGCGTACGTGGAGGGCGAGCCGCTCGGCGCGCTCGTCTCGGCGGCCGGCGCCGAGGGGCTGCCGCTCCCGGTCGCGCTCCGGATCGGGACCGACGTGCTGCGCGCGCTCGCGTCCGCGCATGCGACCGAGCCGGCGCCGCTCGTGCATGGCGAGCTGAACCCGACCCACGTCACCATCGGCATCGACGGGGTCGCGCGGGTGAGCGGGCTCGGCGTCGCGCGGGCCATCGCCGGGCTCGCGCCCATGGGGACGAGGAACCCCGATCGCCTGGCCTATGCCGCGCCGGAGCGGGTCAAGGCGATGGCGGCGCACGCGGCGGCCCCGCTCGATCCGCCCGCCGATCTCTTCTCGGTCGGCGTGATCCTCTGGGAGCTGCTCGCGCGGCAGCGGCTGTTCTCGTCGAAGCTGGAGTCCGCGGTCATCCAGAAGGTGCAGACGGCGCCCATCCCGCCGCTCGCGGCGGGCGCCGTCCCGGCCGAGGTCGCCGAGGTCGTCCGGACCGCGCTCGAGCGCGATCCGGCGCGCCGCTTCGAGAGCGCGTCGGCGATGCTCGCGGCGCTGGAGGCCGCGGGCGCGGGGCGGATCGCCGCGGCGGAGGACGTCGCCGCGACGGTGAGCCGGCTGGCCGGCAAGACGATCGAGCCGCGCAGGACGATGATCGCGGCGGCGATGGCGGGCGCGGTCGGGTCGCAGCTGTCGCCGCCGCCGCGCGCGCGCGGCGCGACGCTGGTGGGCGTGGCGATCCCCGTGGTCGAGAGCGCGCTCTCCCCGCGCGGCGATGGCCCCCGCCACGCGATCACCGCGCCGTCTCCGCGCCCGCGTGGGACGCCAGGCCCGCCGGCGGTCGCGGGCGCCGCGGTCGCCGCGAGCCAGCTCCGCCCGTCGGGCGGCGCGACCGCGCCGAAGGAGGCCGCGGCGCCGAAGAACGGCCTCGCTGCCAAGGCAGGGGCCGGCGCGTCGAACGGCGCCGGGCCGGCGGCGCACGCCGACGTGGACGTGGACGTCGACTGGGGCTCGCCGGACGACGTCGCCGGCCGCGGCTTGCCCGCGCCGCGGCCCCCTGCGGCGACGCTGCCGCGGATCGAGCTCTCGAGCGAGAGGACGGAGAGCCGCGACGCCGCCGTGGCGAGGCCCGAGGTCCCCGCGGCGGCGACGGCGACGGCCGCGCGGAAGGAGCAGCCGCCTGCGCGGCCGGGCGTGCCGCGGCCCGGCGATCCGGGGGACAGCCTGGTTGCGGCGCGGACAACGCCGACGCCGGCCGAGGGCACGGTGCCGAAGCGGCCGACGCCCGTTCCGGCCGCGCCGCTCCCGAGGCCGCCGCGCCCGCCGGCGCCGCGAGGGGTGCCGTCGCCGCCTGCGGCGCCCGCGGCTGCCGGCGTTGCGCCGCCCGCGGCTGCCGGGTCTGCGACCGCGGCGAGCCCGGTGACGCCGCGCGTACCCGTGCCGCCCGCCGCGCCGCCAGCTCCTGCCGCGCCTCGCGTCCCGGTGGTGCCCGCCGTACCGCCCGCGCCGCGTGCCGCCGGCGCGCCCGCGGCATCGCCGGCGCCGGCCACACCGCGCGCGCCGGTGGTGCCCGCGGTGCCCGTGGCGCCGGCCCTGCCCCGGTCCCCCGCGGCGCCCGCGCCGGCCGCTGCGCCCGCCGCGGCGACCGCGGCGCCGGCGACCCCAGCGCCCGCCGCGCCGCCTGCGCCTCTCCAGGCGCCGCCTTCTCCTGCGCCGGCGTCGTCCACCTCGCCGGCCATCCCTGCCGCGCTGAGGGCGCCGCCCGCGCCGGTGTTCGCCCCTCCAGGCGGCGGGGCGGCTGCGCCGGCGGCGGCAGCGGCGCACGAGATCGCGATCGCCGGCGAGCCGGCGCCGACCTCCGGCAGGACGCTCCACACGCCGACGGGCGCCCAGGGCCCGACGAAGCTGTGGGGTCGCGCCGCGTCGGCCGTCGACCGTCTCGGGCCGGGGAGCACCCTCGGCCGCTACGAGATCCTCATGCCGGTCGCCAAGGGAGGCATGGCGGCCGTCTGGGCCGCGCGCCTGCAGGGCACCCGCGGCTTCCGGAAGATCGTCGCGATCAAGACGATGCTGCCCGACGTCTCCGACGACCCCGACTTCGAGTCGATGTTCCTCGACGAGGCGCGGGTCGCGGCGCGCATCCGGCACCCCAACGTGGTCGAGATCCTCGACCTCGGCGAGGAGGACGACGTCCTCTACATCGTCATGGAGTGGGTCGACGGCGAGACGGCCGGCACGCTGCAAAAGGCCGCCAAGCGGCTCGGCGGCATCCCGCAGCGGATCGTGCTCCGCATCGCCTCCCAGATCTGCGCGGGCCTCCACAACGCGCACGAGCTCCGCGACGACAGCGGCGCGCTGCTCGACCTGGTCCACCGCGACATCTCGCCGGCGAACGTGCTCATCTCCACCGCCGGCTTCGTGAAGATCGTCGACTTCGGCGTGGCGAAGTCGAAGGGGCGCCTGCACGTCACGCGCGCCGGCGGCATCATCAAGGGGAAGACGCCGTACCTGTCGCCCGAGCAGCTCGGCGGGCTCCCCATCGATCGCCGGAGCGACATCTTCTCGCTCGGCGCGCTGCTGTACGTGCTCACGACGGGCCTGCACCCGTTCCGCGCCGAGACCGAGCTCTCGACCGTCGAGAACATCACGATCAAGAACCCGCTCCCCCCGCGCGAGCTGAACGGCGCGATCCACCCCGAGCTCGAGCGGATCATCCTCAAGGCGCTCGAGAAGGATCGCGAGAACCGCTTCTCGACGTGCGCCGAGATGCAGCGGGCGATCGATCAGGTGGCGTCGACGCTCGGCGATCCCACGACCGACGAGGACGTGGCGGCCTTCGTGCGGCAGGCGATCGGCGAGATCCAGTCGAAGCGCGCGCAGGAGCTCCGCGACGCGATCGCCGCCGTCGACGCCGGGTCGGCCCTGAACTCGGAGCCGCGCTCTGGCGCCTCGCCGGATCTCCACGCCGCGCCGCCCGACCCGGGCCCTGGCGCGCGCGAGGGCGCGGCCGCGGCCGGCGCGGCCTCGAGCGCCGCGGCGGCGCCCCCGGCTGCAGCGCAGGAAGAGGAGAGCCCCGTCAGCCTGGAGCCGATCTCGTTCGAGGAGATCGCCGCGCCGGCGAAGCCCGCCGAGGCCCCGCCGCGGCTCATCATCGCGCCCGCGCTGCAGGCCGACATCTCGCCCGCCGAGCCGGCCGAGCCGTCGAGCCCGCGGCCCTCCTCGCGCGACGGCAAGCCGCTCGGCTCGTCCGTGCCGCGGGTCCTCCCGGCGGCCGGCATGCCCGCCACGAAGGTGCTCGCGGCGGCGGATCCGCCCGCCTCCAGGGCGGCGGCGCTCGGCGCGCGCTTCACGAGGGGCGGCTCCCGCAGCCTGGCCAACGACGTCGGTGAGGTCACGGCGGTCGACCGGTCGTTCGAGACCGGGCAGCGCCGCAAGCGGCTCCAGCTCATCGTGGCCGGCGCGGCGATGTTCTGCGTGGCGATCGGCGCCGTCGCGCTGGTCGTGCGCAGCGGCGACGAGCGCGCGACCTCGGAGAGCGGCAAGGCGCGCGTCGACGCGCTGCCCGCGCCCGAGCCCGCGGCCTCCGCCGCGCCCACGGGCGCGACCACGAGCGCGGCGGAGGCCGTGCCGGCCGCGCCGCCCGCGACCGCGGAGCCTCCGCAGGCAGCGCCGCCGCCGCCTCCCGAAGAGGCCCCGGCGCCTGCCGCCGCGCCTCCCGACGACGCGCCGGCGCCTGCCGCCGCGCCTCCTGACGACGCGCCGCCCCCGGCGGCCAAGGCGCTCCCGGCGCCGACGCCGGCGCCCGCGGCGACCCAGGCCGCGCGCCCCGCGTCGACCGCGCGCCCTGGCTCGACCGCGCGGCCTCGGCCGACGTCCACCTCGACGAAGCCCGCGCCCAAGCCGGCATCGACGGCCAAATCGACCACCAAAAAGAAGTACAACCCCTCGGGGATCTGACCACCGTGCGACCTCGACCCTGGCTCCGTGCGCTGCTCTTCGGTGCGGCCTCTTGCCTCTGCCTGTGCACGCTCCCCGCGCCCGCAGCGGGCGCGGACGCCCCCGCGGCCACGCCGTCGCCGGACGCGGTGGAGAAGGCGCAGAGCCTCTTCAAGAAGGGCGCGGCCCTCTACGAGAGCAAGCGCTACGCGCTCGCGCTGGAGCAGTTCCGGGCCTCGTACGCCGCGGTGGCGAGCCCGAACTCACGCCTGTACATCGCGCGCTGCCTCGCGGATCTGGGCGAGCACACCGAGGCGTACCTCGAGTTCGAGCAGGTCGCGGCGGAGGCCGCGGCCCGCGCGGCGACCGAGCCGCGCTACGCTCAGACGGAGCAGACGGCGCAGCTCGAGCGCGACGAGCTCGCGCGCAAGATCGCGCTCGTGACGGTCGCGGTGGCGCACCCGGACGCCGCGATCTCCCTCTCGATCGCCGGCAAGGACGTCCCGCGCGAGCGGTGGGGCAAGCCGTTCCCGGTCAAGCCCGGCAAGACCGAGGTCGTCCTGCGCACGAGGACCACCTCGATCCCGCAGACCCTGGATCTCTCGGCGGGCGAAGCGAAGACCGTCACGCTCGATCCGGAGGAGCCCGGCCAGGCCGGCGCCGCGGACGGCGGTCCGGCGCTCCTCGACGAGGGACCGAGCTTGCCCGAGGAGGCGCCCTCGGCGCGGGCGTACCTGCGCCCCTACGCCTATGCAGCCGGCGGCGTGGGCGTGGCGGGGCTCGCCGTGTTCACGGTCGCCGGCTTGATGGCGAACAGCACCTACAGCGATCTCGCCGAGAGCTGCCGGGGCCCCTGCCCCATCGAGCGGAAGGACGACGTCGATGCGGGCAAGGCCCAGCAGGCGATCGCCAACGTCGGGGTCGTGGTCGGCGCGATCGGGCTCGTCGCGAGCACGACGCTGCTGGTCCTGAGCTTCACGGGCGGCAGCGCCGGCGAGCCGCAGCGCAGCACCGCCTCGACGCAGCTGCTCGTCGGCCCCGGCTTCGCCGGCCTGCGCGGCACGTTCTAGCTCCGTCGCGTTCGGTGAGCCGCCTGGAGGCGAGGAGCGTCAGGAACACAGATTCCTGAGCACTTTCGCATCCTTGTCGCCTTGGCGGTCGCCCGCCCCGGGCCTTCACGAGGGCGAGCCGCCTGCACCCGGCGACAAAACGAACGGGCGGGATCGCTGCCGCGACCCCGCCCGCCTGCCGTCGATCGCTCGCGCTACCGCGGAGCGATCAGCGACCGCCGCCCTTGGCGACCTTGGCCTTCTTGTCCCCGGAGTGGCCGTGGAACGTACGCGTCGGCGCGAACTCGCCCAGCTTGTGGCCGACCATGTTCTCCGTCACGAACACGGGAACGAACTTCCTCCCGTTGTGCACGGCGAAGGTCAGGCCGACCGACTCGGGCAGGATCGTCGAGCGGCGCGACCACGTCTTGATCACCTTCTTGGCGTTGGTCGCCTGGGCCGCCTGGATCTTCTCCAGCAGGTGACCGTCGATGAAGGGCCCCTTCTTAATGCTCCTCGGCATGACTAACCCTTGGTCCCGCGCCGACGGACGATCATCGTGTCGGTGCGCTTGTTGTTCCGCGTCTTGAGGCCCTTGGCGAGCTGACCCCACGGCGAGCACGGGTGGCGCCCGCCGCTCGTCCGGCCCTCACCGCCGCCCATCGGATGATCGACGGGGTTCATCGTCACGCCGCGGTTGTGCGGCCGGCGACCCAGCCAGCGGGAGCGCCCCGCCTTGCCGAGGCTGATGTTCGCGTGCTCGGCGTTCGACACCTGCCCGATCGTGGCGCGGCAGTCGAGGTGCACCTTGCGGATCTCGCCGCTCGGGAGGCGGACCTGCGCGTAATCGCCGTCCTTCGCCATGAGCTGCGCGGCGACGCCGGCCGAGCGAACGAGCTGGCCGCCCTTGCCCTTCTTGACCTCCACGTTGTGGATGGAGGTGCCGGGCGGGATGAAGCGGAGCGTCAGGCTGTTGCCCGGCTTGATGTCCGCGTTCCGGCTCGCGAGCAGCGTCGCCCCGACCGCGAGGCCGTCGGGCGCCAGGATGTAGCGCTTCTCGCCGTCCACGTAGTGCAGGAGCGCGATCCGCGCCGTCCGGTTCGGGTCGTACTCGATGGCGGCGACCTTCGCCGGGACGCCGATCTTGTCGCGCCGGAAATCGATGATCCGGTAGCGCTGCTTGTGACCGCCGCCGCGGAACCGCGACGTGATGCGGCCGTTGTTGTTCCGGCCGCCGGTGGACGTCTGCTGCTCGAGCAACGACCGCTCGGGCTCGACCTTCGTGATGTCCTTGAAGTCGCTGACCGAGTAGTAGCGCCGCGCCGGCGAGGTCGGCTTGAAGGATCTGATTCCCATGGCTATTCCGCCTTCTCGTCGAAGAACTGGATCTCGTCGCCCTCTTTGAGGGTGACGATCGCCTTCTTCCAATTGCGCAGCTTCGCATAGCCGCGCCCCATGCGCTTTTCCTTGCCGCGCATGATCATGGTGTTGACGTCCACCACGCCCACCTTGAAGAGCGTCTGGATGGCGTCCTTGATCTGGATCTTGTTCGCCTCGCGGCGGACCTCAAAGATGACCTTGTTGCCTTGGTCGCGGAGCCGGCTCGACTTCTCCGTGAGGATGATGGGCCGGCGGATAATCTGCTCGGGCTGCATGGCGGACTCCCCTGACTAGCGAAGGCAACGCGCCTCGAGCGCCTTGGCGGCGTCCCTCGAGACGATGAGGTGGTCGTGCCTGAGGAGGTCGTAGACGTTGACCCCCTCCGGCGGCAGATACTGGTGGTTCTCCAGGTTGCGGAGGCTCTTCACCAGCTTCTCGTTCCCGGCCGTGTCGACGACCAGCGACTTCTTATCCGCCTGCAGCGTCGTGAGCGTGGCCGCGATCGCCTTGGTCTTGACCTCGGGGACCTCCAGGCTGTCGAGCACGATGAGCCGGCCCTCCTTCGCGAAGAGGGAGAGCGCGCTCTTCAGGGCGCCGATGCGCACCTTGCGGGGCGGACGGTACGACCAGTCCTTCGGCTCCAGGGCGTGCGCCATGCCGCCGCCCGCGTGGTGCGGCGCGCGGATCGAACCCTGGCGAGCGCGGCCGGTGCCCTTCTGGCGGTAGAGCTTCTTCGTGGAGCCGGCGACCGCGCTCCGCTCCTTGGTGGCCTTGGTGCCCGAGCGGCGAGAGGCGAGCTGCGCCTTCACGACCTCGTAGAAGAGGTGCTCTTTCACCTCGGTCCCGAAGACCTCGTCCGAGAGGTCGAGCTCGCCGACCTGCTCCCGCTTGAGGTTGTAGACGGTAACCTTCATGGTACCTGGACTCCTAGCTCTTGATCTCGACGTCGACGCCGGCCGAAAGGTCGAGCTTCATCAGCGCGTCGAGGGTCTGCTGAGTCGGCTCGATGATGTCGAGAAGCCGCTTGTGCGTCCGGATCTCGAACTGCTCGCGCGACTTCTTGTCGACGTGGGGCCCCCGGAGCACCGTGTAGCGGCGGATCTCGGTGGGCAGCGGGATGGGTCCCGCGACGTGGGCGCCGGTCCGCTTCGCCGTCTCGACGATATCGCTCGTCGACTTGTCGAGCAGCTGGTGGTCGAACGCCTTGAGGCGAATCCGGATCTTCGTTGTATCAGCCATGGTGCTCTTCCTACGCGAGGATCTTGGTGACGACGCCGGCGCCCACCGTCTTGCCGCCCTCGCGGATGGCGAAGCGCATCTGCTCCTCCAGCGCGACCGGGGCGATGAGCTCGATCGTCATCGTGATGTTGTCGCCCGGCATCACCATCTTCACCCCCTCGGGGAGGTTCACCGTGCCGGTCACGTCCGTCGTCCGGATGTAGAACTGCGGCCGGTAGTTGGTGAAGAACGGCGTGTGGCGCCCGCCCTCCTCCTTCTTGAGGACGTACACCTCACCGGTGAACTTCGTGTGCGGCGTGATCGACCCGGGCTTCGCCAGCACCTGGCCGCGCTCGATCTCTTCCTTCTCCACGCCGCGGAGCAGACACCCGACGTTGTCGCCCGCCTGCCCCTGGTCGAGCAGCTTCCGGAACATCTCGACGCCGGTCACGACCGACTTCTTCGTGTCCTTGAAGCCGATGATCTGCACCTCGTCGCCGACCTTGATCACGCCGCGCTCGATGCGGCCCGTGGCCACCGTGCCGCGGCCCTTGATCGAGAACACGTCCTCGACCGCCATCAGGAACGGCTTGTCGATGTCGCGCACCGGCTCGGGGATGTAGCTGTCCAGCGCGTTGAGCAGCTGCTGGATCGTCTCCTCCCACTTCGGGTCGCCCTGGAGCGCGGGCAGCGACGCGCCCCGGACCACCGGCGCGTTGTCGCCGTCGAACTTGTACTTCGACAGGAGCTCGCGGACCTCCATCTCGACCAGGTCCAGCATCTCCGGGTCGTCCACGGCGTCGCACTTGTTCAGGAACACGACGATGTGGTTCAGGCCGACCTGCCGGGCGAGCAGCACGTGCTCGCGCGTCTGCGGCATCACGCTGTCGAGCGCCGACACGACGAGGATGGCCCCGTCCATCTGCGCCGCGCCCGTGATCATGTTCTTGATGTAGTCGGCGTGCCCGGGGCAGTCGACGTGCGCGTAGTGGCGCTTCTCGGACTCGTACTCGACGTGCGCCGCCGCGATGGTCACCGTCTTGGTCTCGTCACGGACCGTCCCGCCCTTCGCGATGTCGGCGTACGAGATCGCCTTCGCCAGCTGGCGCTTCGACTGCACCTTGACGAGCGCGGCCGTGAGCGTGGTCTTGCCGTGGTCGATGTGACCGATGGTGCCCACGTTCACGTGCGGCTTCGTACGAGTGAATTTCTCCTTGGCCATGGCGTCTTCTTAACCTCGCTGCTTGGCGACGATCTCTTCCTGGATCGCGGCCGGAACCGGTGCGTAATGAGAGAACTGCATCGAATGAGTCGCGCGACCCTGCGTCTTGGAACGGACGTCGGTCGCGTAACCGAACATGGTGGCGAGCGGGACCTCCGCGCGGATCACCCGGGTGTTCGCGCGTTGCCCCATATCGAGGATGCGGCCACGTCGCGAGTTGAGGTCGCCGATGACGTCCCCGAGGTAGTTCTCGGGAGAGACGACCTCGACGGCCATCATCGGCTCGAGGAGCACGAGGCCCGCCCGCTTCGCGCCCTCCTGGAAGGCCATCGACGCGGCGACCTCGAACGCGGGCCCCGAGGAGTCGACCTCGTGGTAGCTGCCGAAGTGGAGCCGCACCTTGATGTCGACGACCGGGTAGCCCGCGAGCACGCCGCGGCCCATCGCGTCCCGGATTCCCTTCTCGATCGAGGGGATGAACTCCTTCGGGATGATGCCGCCGACGATGTCGTTCTCGAACACGAAGCCCGCGCCGCGCTCGGCCGGCTCGATGTCGATCCGCACGTGGCCGAACTGGCCGTGCCCGCCCGACTGCCGGACGAAGCGCCCCTCGACGTCCGTCGCCTTCTTCGAGATGGTCTCGCGGTAGGCGACCTCGGGCTTGCCGACGTTGGCGTCGACCTTGAACTCGCGCTTCAGGCGGTCGACGATGATCTCGAGGTGGAGCTCGCCCATCCCGGCGATGATCGTCTGCCCCGTGTCCTCGTTCGTGTAAGTGCGGAACGAGGGATCTTCATAAGCGAGCTTCTGCAGGCTGAGCCCGAGCTTGTCGAGATCGACCTTGGTCTTCGGCTCGATGGCGATCGAGATCACCGGGTCGGGGAACTCCATCCGCTCCAGCACGATCGGGTGCTTCTCGTCGCAGAGCGTGTCCCCGGTGCGGGTGTCGCGGAGGCCGACGGCGGCGTAGATGTTGCCCGCGTAGCAGACGTCGATCTCCTCGCGCTTGTTCGCGTGCATCCGGAGGATGCGCCCGAACCGCTCCCGCTTGCCGCGGGTCGAGTTGAGCACGCTGACGCCGCTCTTCGTCGTGCCGGAGTAGACGCGGAAGAAGGTGAGGTTGCCGAACTGGTCGTTCATGATCTTGAACGCCAGGGCCGCGAACGGCTCGTCGTCGCTCGCCTTGCGCGCGACGACCTTGTCCTTCTTGTCGGGCAGCGTCCCCTCGACGGCCGGGATGTCGACCGGCGACGGCAGGTAGTTCACCACGCTGTCGAGCAGCAGCTGAACCCCCTTGTTCTTGAACGCCGAGCCGCACAGGACCGGGACGAACTTGAAGCTGAGGGTGCCCGCGCGGAGCGCGCCGTGGATCTCCTCCTCGGTGATCTGGTCGATGTCGCCGGCGATGAACTTCTCCATCACCTTGTCGCTCGCGTCGGCGCACGCCTCGATGAGCCTCTCCCGGAGCTCCTTGCACCGCGGCAAGAGGTCGGCGGGGATCTCCTGCCACTCGTAGCGCTGGCCCTTCGTCTCCTCGTCGAAGACGGCGGCCCGGAGGGTCACGAGGTCGATGACGCCGCGGAACGAGTCCTCCGCGCCGAGCGGGTAGTGGATCGCCACGGGGTTCGCGCCGAGGCGCTCGCGGATCGAGTCGACGCACATCTCGAAGTCGGCGCCGACCTTGTCCATCTTGTTGATGAACGCGATGCGCGGGACGCCGTACTTGTCCGCCTGCCGCCAGACCGTCTCGCTCTGCGGCTCGACGCCGTTGCCGCCGTCGAACACCGCGACCGCGCCGTCGAGCACGCGGAGGCTGCGCTCGACCTCGATCGTGAAGTCGACGTGACCGGGGGTGTCGATGATGTTGATCCGGTGAGAGACGCCCTTCTGGGGCCCCTGCTCCGGCGACCAGAAGCAGTTCGTCGCGGCGGACGTGATGGTGATGCCGCGCTCCTGCTCCTGGACCATCCAGTCCATCGTCGCGGCGCCCTCGTGGACCTCGCCGATCTTGTAGTTGACACCCGAGTAATAAAGGATGCGCTCGGTCACCGTCGTCTTGCCCGCGTCGATGTGGGCCATGATCCCGATGTTGCGCGTCCGTTCCAGGCTGTACTCGCGTGCCACTTTTCCTTCTCCGTCGTGTGATGCGTGGGGTGAGGGTTCCGGACTCAGGATGCAAAACACCCTCTCCAGCCCGTCCCGCCTCCGTTGTGGCGGGCACTTGAACCTGGAGAGGGTGTCGGGGTACAGCAGCAGCTTTTCTAGGTCTCCGGGCGGCGAGCGCTGTCGCGCTCCCTCGAGAAGACCGGCTCTGTAACCCGATCCTTATGTCGACTGTGCCATCTCGCTCTACGCGTCTCCTCGCCTGGGAATGCGACGTGACGAACCGTCAAATGAACGAACCAGCGCAGATCCGGGATCCGCGCTGGCCGCCTCGCTCACCTACCACCGGTAGTGGGCGAACGCCTTGTTGGCCTCCGCCATCTTGTGCGTGTCGTCCCGCTTCTTGACCGCGTTGCCGCGGTTCTGCGCCGCGTCGACGAGCTCGGCGGCGAGCCGCTCGCGCATCGTCTTCTCGCCGCGGCCGCGGGAGTAGGTCACGAGCCACCGCATCGCCAGCGCGACGCGCCGCTCCGGGCGGACCTCGACGGGGACCTGGTAGGTCGCGCCGCCGACGCGCCGGCTCTTCACCTCGAGCTTCGGCTTCACGTTGTCGAGCGCCTTCCGGAAGACGTCGATCGGCTCCTCCTTGAAGCGGTCGCGCACGATGTCGAAGGCGCCGTAGAGGATCCCCTCGGCGGTCGCCTTCTTGCCCGACTGCATCAGGGAGTTCGTGAACTTGGCGACGAGCTTGTCCTTGTACTTCGGGTCCGGGATGATCTTCCGCTTCGGGACTTCGCGACGACGGGGCATCTTCGTTCCTCTGCTCGGCTATCGCCCGGTCAGGCCTTCGGGCGCTTCACGCCGTACTTCGAGCGCTTGCGGTTGCGGGTGGCTTTGTTGGTGGAGCTCGGCCCGGCGGCGCCGGACGCGTCGAGCGTGCCGCGGACGACGTGGTAGCGCACGCCCGGCAGGTCCTTCACGCGGCCGCCACGGATGAGGACGACCGAGTGCTCCTGCAGGTTGTGGCCTTCGCCCGGGATGTAGCTCGTCACTTCCATCTGGTTGCTCAGCCTGACACGGCAGACCTTGCGGAGCGCCGAGTTGGGCTTCTTCGGCGTCGTGGTATAGACACGTACGCACACGCCTCGGCGCTGCGGGCAGGACTTGAGCGCAGGAGAGGCCGTCTTGTAGCGGGCGGCCTCGCGGCCTTGGCGGATGAGCTGGCTGATGGTCGGCATAGAGACGCGGATTTCCACCTGAGGGATGGGGACGCGCAGGATACCCAGGAGCCGAACCGTGTCAAGCGGTACGACGCCCGTTCCTGCTGGATGCATCCGCGCGCTGATCTTCGGCGGCATCTTCGGCGATGGGCGCGGTGCTCGGGCGCGCCCTGGAGCGGTTGACCGGCGCGCGATCGCGCCGCTCGGGAGAGCGCTGCGCAGGGCGCTCGCGCGCGGCACGAAGCGGACGCCGGCGCGCGCCGGCGGCTCTTGGCGGCCCGGCTGCTGTTCGGTACGGTCGCTGCGTGGCGAAGAAGCCTTCACGCGCTCAGCGTAAAGAAAGCCGGCGGAAGGCGCCGCAGAACGGCGCCGCATCAGGGGCTGCGTCCCGCGTGGACGCGAGGATCGCGGGGCCGCCGTCGCGCAGCGACCCGGTCGACGATGCGGCGGATCGAGCACGGGTCGAGCCCGCGACGGGCCGCCAGGGAGACGACGCGCTCAGCGGGCGAGCGCGCGGCGCCGCCGCCGCGAAGGGCGCGGAGCCCGCGCGAGCGCGAGGCGCCGCCGCCGCGAAGGGCGCGGAGCCCGCGCGAGCCCGCGGCGCCGCTGCGAAGGGCGCGGAGCCCGCGCGAGCCCGCGGCGGCGGGGCGCGCTCGAAGGCGGGGAGAGATCGCGTGCTCCTCGTCTTCCTGGGCATCGTGGCGCTCGCCGCGGTGATCGTGTTCGCCGCGCAGTCGCCCCGCGCGCCGGAGCGCGCCAGGGCGGAGCCCGCGAGCGCCGCTCACCCGCCGCAGGAGCGCGCCGCGCCGGAGCCCTCCAGCGCGCCTCCTGCGGCGCCCGCGGAGGCGAGCGAGCCGCCGGCGCCACCTCCCGTCGACTCATCGCCGCCGACCATCGTCACGGCCGAAGCGACCGCAGCGGCGCCGGCGAGCGCTGCGGCCTCGCAGCGCGCTGCGACCAGCGCCGGCCCGCAGGGGGCAGCGGCGGGCGCCGCGTCCGCAGCCGCAGCGCCGCCGAAGAAGCGCGCGAGCGCGGCGAAGCCAGCCGCCGTGCCGGCCGGAGCGACGCCGCAGGCCTCGGCAACGCAGGCAACGAGCGCGACGCCGCCGGCTGGAGCCACGCCGCAGGCCGGAACCGCGCCGCCGGCCGGCGCCGCGCCCCCGCCGGACCCAGCGCCAAGGCCCGCCGACGCGCCCTACGAATGACCGAAACCGCTGCGATGAAAGGACGCCCGAGATGCTTCGCTTGAATGCCTCGCCCGACGCCGCCCGCACGTCGCGCCCCTCGCCGCTCCCGTGCGGTCGGACGCTCGCCCTGCCGCTCGCCGTCGCGCTGTCCGGCCTCCTCGTCGCGACGACCGCGCTCGCGCAACCTGCGCCGCAACGGCAGCCTCCCGCGGCGCCGCCGGCCCAGCCATGGGCCGCTCCACGTCAGCCCGGCGCGGCCGCCGTGCCGCCGGTCACGGCACAGCCGGGCGCTGCGCCGCCGGCCGCTGCGCCGCCCGCTGCGCCGCAGCCCGGCAGCGCTCCCCCCGCGGCGACGGACGCTGCGGCGCCCGCGCCCATCGCGCCGCCCGGCGCCGCGCCGCCCTCGCCAGCGGCGCCGTACCCCGCGCCGCCGTACCCCGCGCCGCCGCAGCAGGCCCCTCCGCCCCCGCCGGGAGCATCGCCTGGCTACCCGCCGCCCGGCTACCAGGGCGGCTACGCGCCCTACGGCGGCGCCTACCCGCCGCTCCCGCCGGGCTACCCGTCGCACGCAGAGGCGATCCCGCCTGCACCGCCGCCGGTCCCGCTGCGCCGAAACAGCCCAGGCTTGATGCTGGGCGGCATCGCGCTCACCGCCGGCGGCACGATCGCGTTCTTCGCCGGCACCGGCCTGCTCGCCTCGGCGAGCGAGCGCTACGAGATCTATTGCGATTTCGGCGGCGGCACGGGCATCTGCGACACGCGCACCGACGGCCCCCGCCAGGTCGCCGGCGCGCTCGTCTCGATCGGAGGCGGCATCATGCTCGCCGTGGGCATCCCGCTCTGGATCATCGGCGGCAAGAAGGTGCCGGCCACCGCGGAGGCGCCCGAGGAGCCCGCCCAGACGACGCTCTCGTTCGGCCCCGGGTCCGCCGCGCTGCGGACGCGGTTCTGACGGCGCTCCCCTCGCCCGCCCCCGGCCCCGCGCACCGCGGTTCCGACGGCGCTCCCCTCGCCCGCCCCCGGCCCGCGCGAGGCCGCCGGGGCGCGCCGTCGCTCAGGATAGGCCCTTCTTCTTCTTTCCGCCCTTGCGGTGCCGCGACTCGCCGTCCGGCGCGCTCGCGGGCATGCGGAGGATGTGGAAGCGGCCGCCGCCGCGCGCCAGCGGATCGCTGAGCTTCACCCGCTCGCGCGCGAGCTCGATGAAGCGCTGCTGCGACCGCAGCTGCGGGGCGCCGCTCGGCACCTGGAGCTTGTGGTAGCTGCCGTCGCTCGCGAGCTCCCAGGTCTTCGCCGTGTCCGAGGTCACGGTGTTCAGCATGTCGTCGACGCGCGAGCGGATGGCCGGCTCGATGATCGGGACCATCAGCTCGACCCGGCGGTGGAAGTTGCGCGGCATCCAGTCGGCGCTCGACATGTAGACCTCCTCGTTGCCGCCGTTCGCGAACCGGAACAGCCGCTTGTGCTCGAGGAACCGATCGATGATCGCGCGCACCTGGATCCGCTCCGAGAGCCCCGGGATCCCCGGCCGGAGGCAGCAGATGCCGCGCACCGCGAGCTTGATGTCGACCCCGGCCTGCGACGCCGCGTAGAGCGCGTCGATGACGTCGACGTCCACGAGCGCGTTCATCTGCGCCACGATCTCCGCCTTGCGCCCGGCCCGCGCGTGCGCCGCCTCGCGCGCGATGAGGCCCAGCACCGCCTCGTGCAGGCCGAGCGGCGCCACGATGAGGCGGTTCCACTTGGGCGGCGCGCTGTAGCCGGTGAGCAGGTTGAAGAGCGAGGTCATGTCCTCGCCGATCTCCCGGTTCGCGGTGAACAGGCCGATGTCGGTGTAGAGCCGCGCGGTCTGCGGGTTGTAGTTGCCCGTCGACAGGTGCACGTAGCGGCGCAGCTTGTCCTTCTCGCGCCGCACGACGAGCAGCGCCTTCGCGTGCGTCTTCAGCCCGAGCAGGCCGTAGATCACCTGCACGCCGCTCTGCTCGAGCGTCCTCGCCCACTGGATGTTGCTCGCCTCGTCGAAGCGCGCCTTCAGCTCGACGATGGCCGTCACCTGCTTGCCGCTCTCGGCCGCGCGCGCGAGCGCCTTCAAGATCGGCGAGTCGCCGCCGGTCCGGTAGAGCGTCTGCTTGATCGCGAGGACGTTCGGATCGTCCGCCGCGCGGGAGACGAACTCGGCGATCGGATCGAACGACTCGTACGGGTGGTGCAGGAGCACGTCCTGCTCCCGGATGACGGCGAAGACGTCCTCGACGTCGCGGAAGAGCGGCGGGACCTGCGGCGAGAACGGCTCGTCGCGGTACTCGCGGCGCTCGTCTTCCGCGACGATGCCCATGAGATCGGCGATGTGGAGCGGCCCAGGCACCCGGTAGACCGCGAGCGACGCGTCGACCTTGAGGGCGCGGCAGAGCCGCTGGACCGAGGTGCCGGCGCCCTCGCCGATGCCGATCTCCAGGCGCACGGCGTTGCCGCGGTCGCGCCGGCGGAGCTCGGCCTGGATCGTCTCGAGGAGGTCCTCGCCCTCCTCCTCGTCGATCTCGAGGTCCCAGTTCCGGGTGACGCGGAAGGGGTACGTGCCCCGCAGCCTGCCGGAGGGGAAGAAATCCTTCACGTGGCGGGCGATGACGTCCTCGAGCAGGACGAAGGCGCGCGTCGCGCCCTCCACGCGGACCTTCATCAGCCGGCTCAGCATCGGCGGCACCTGGATGACGGCGAAGCCCGGCTCCTGCGCCTCGTGCTCCCGGGAGAACATGATCCCGAGGTTGATCATCTTGTTGCGCAGGTGCGGGAACGGGTGCCCCGGGTCGATCGCGATCGGCGTGAGGATCGGGAAGATGTCGGTGCGGAACCGATCGTCGAGCGCGCTGAGCTCGGTCGGGCCGAGCTCGTCCGGCTTGACGATCACGATGCCGGCGCGCTGGAGCGCCGGGATCAGGTCCGAGTTCCACAGCTGGTAGGCGTCGTCGACGAGCGCGTGGACCCGCGCGCCGATCGCCACGAGCTGCTCGTGCGGCGTGAGCCCGTCCGGCGGGACCTCCGCGATCGTGCGCTGCGTCTGCGCCTGGAGGCCGGCGACGCGCACCATGAAGAACTCGTCGAGGTTGGAGAAGAAGATGCTCAGGAACTTGAGGCGCTCGAACAGCGGCACCTCGTGCGATCTCGCCTCCGCCAGCACCCGCGCGTTGAACTCGAGCCACGAGAGCTCCCGGTTCAAGTAGTGATTCGGGTCCCCTTCGATCGGGATCGGCCCCGACGCGGCGGGGCCCGACGGGGCGGGGATCGACACCGGGCCGCTCGCCGGGGCGGCGCTCGTTCCATTCCTCGCGCCGGCCGAGTCGCCGGAGCCCGCGCCGGGCCGGTCGGCCTGAGCGGTGTCCGAGTCGCCGCCTGGGCCGGAGGCGAAGGTGGTGTCGGTGGAAGAGGGCAGGTCAATCATGGTCGAAGCTCCGAATTTAGCCCAGGTCTGGTAGGGTCCGCCCATGGATTTCTGGCGACATCCGGACGAGCTGAGGCGCGCTTGCGAGCGGGCGCGCGCGGCGGGGCGCCGCGTCGGCCTCGTTCCGACGATGGGCGCGCTCCACGCAGGCCACCTCGCGCTGATCGCGGAGGCGCGGCGGAGAGCGGACTTCGTCGCGGTGACCATCTTCGTCAACCCGACGCAGTTCGGCGCGGGCGAGGACCTCGCGCGCTACCCGCGGACGCTCGAGCGCGACCGCGCCGCGTGCGCCGAGGCCGGCGCCGCCGGCGTGTTCGCGCCCGAGGTCGACGCGATGTACCCGCCCGGCGAGGAGACGCGCGTGCGCGTCGGCGCGACCGCGGCCCCGCTCTGCGGCGTCCACCGTCCCGGGCACTTCGAGGGCGTCGCCACCGTGGTCACGAAGCTGCTCGCGCTCGCCGGCCCCTGCGTCGCCGTCTTCGGCCGGAAGGACTACCAGCAGCTCCAGGTGATCCGGCGGCTCGTCGCCGACCTGTTCCTGCCCGTCGAGGTCGTCGGGGCGACGACGCTGCGCGAGCCCGACGGCCTCGCCATGTCGTCGCGCAACGCGTACCTCTCGCCCGAGCAGCGGAGCGCGGCGCGCGCCATCCCGCTCGCCCTGGCCGAGGCGTGCCGCGCCTTCGCCCGCGGCGAGCGGCGCCCCGCCGCGCTCCTCGGGCCGGCGCGCGCGCGCCTCGCGGCCGTCGCGACGAGCATCGATTACGTCGACCTCGCCGACCCGGAGTCCCTCGCGATCTGGAGCGAGGAGGCCGCGATCGGCGACCGGGCCCTGCTCGCGGTCGCCGTCCGCCTCGGGACGGCGCGCCTCATCGACAACGTCGTCCTCGGGGCGGACGCGCCGCCCGTCGCTGTCGAGGAGATCGGGTAGATGACGGCGAGGACGAGCGCCGAGCAGGAGGGCCCCGCCCCGCCCCCGCGCCCGGCCGGACAGGCCGGCCGCGGCGTCTTCCTCGTCTTCGAGGGCATCGACGGCGCCGGGACGAGCACGCAGGCCGAGCGCTACGCGGCGCACCTCAGGGCCGCGCGGCGCCTCGTCCACGTCACCCGCGAGCCGAGCGCCGGGCCGGTGGGCGCGCTGCTCCGGCAGGTGCTGACCCACCGGATCTCGCTGCCCAGCGCCCGCCAGGCCGAGGTGATGGCGCTCCTCTTCTCGGCCGACCGCCTCGATCACCTCGGCGCCGAGGTCGAGCCGCTCCTCCGCGACGGGTACGTCGTGATCTCGGATCGCTACGACCTGTCGAGCCTCGCCTACCAGTCCACGACGGCCGCCGGCGGCGGGGAGCCCGGGGATATTCTCGAATGGATCCGGACGCTGAACCGTTGCGCGCGGCGACCCGACGCCACGGTGGTGATCGACATCGCGCCGGAGATCGCCGAGCAGCGGCGCCGCGGCCGCGGGGGGGCAGAGGAGCTGTTCGAGAAGACCGAGCTGCAGGCGCGGCTCGCGGAGGCCTACCGCCGGGCGGAGGAGCTCGTGCCGGGGGACCGCGTCATCCACGTCGACGGGGGCGGCACGGTCGAGGAGGTCTCCCGCGCGATCGCCGCCGCGCTCGCGCCGGTCGTGGAGCGGTGAATCGGGGCGAGCTTCGAATCGAGCGTGCCGGGCGGCGCGAGTCGCTCCTTCCTCTGCTGCACGCGCCATCCACACCCGCGCTCCCGGCGCCCGAGGCGAGCGAGCAGCGCCTCGATGGCCATAGGGTCGCGCTCCGCCCAGCTCATCCAGGAAGGTCGTACAGGCCGCGACCGGCGCCGGTGAATCGACCGCGTGCAGCGGCGACGGAGCGTTGCCTGACGGACTCTGGATCTTGCTGGAGCAGGGCCCAGAGCTCTCGCGGAAGTACCTTCTCAGCCTCGTGCAGCAACGTCGAGAGCCACTGCGCCTCGGCGAGCTCTCCCGGCTTCGTGTGCAGGCTGCGCAGGAGAATGACGGCCGCGAGACATCCGAGGGCGTCGTCCGTCTGCTGGAAAAGTGCCATCTGGAGAGAGAGAGTGATCCTCTGTCCGAAGCGGTCCTGAATGCGGCGCCCCAGAGCGAGCGAAACCTCGGCCAGCAGCAACGCCTGATCGAGCGCTCCAGCCGCTGCCGCAGCACGCGCAAGGTATCCATGCGCTGACTGTTGTCCGAGCTGATCTGTGAGGCTCTGAAACGCCCGGAGCACATCGAGAAAGCGCTGAAAGGCCAGCTGCGACGCACCAGAAGCAAGGTCAAGCAGCCCAAGGCTCTGAAGGCAGTTGGCCTCACCGAGCCTCGCCCGTATCTCTCGGTAGATGGGCAGCGCGCTGTCGTACGCGGTCCGCGCTCCCTCAAGGTCAGCGACCCGCATCAACAGGTCCCCAAGGCTCTTCTGGCAGTTGGCCTCACCGAGCCTCGCCCGTATCTCTCGGTAGATGGGCAGCGCGCTGTCGTACGCGGTCCGCGCTCCCTCAAGGTCAGCGACCCGCATCAACAGGTCCCCAAGGCTCTTCTGGCAGTTGGCCTCACCGAGCCTATCCCGTATCTCTCGGTAGATGGGCAGCGCGCTGTCGTACGCGGTCCGCGCTCCCTCAAGGTCAGCGACCCGCATCAACAGGTCCCCAAGGCTCTGAAGGCAGTTGGCCTCACCGAGCCTATCCCGTATCTCTCGGTAGATGGGCAGCGCGCTGTCGTACGCGGTCCGCGCTCCCTCAAGGTCAGCGACCCGCATCAACAGGTCCCCAAGGCTCTTCTGGCAGTTGGCCTCACCGAGCCTATCCCGTATCTCTCGGTAGATGGGCAGCGCGCTGTCGTACGCGGTCCGCGCTCCCTCAAGGTCAGCGACCCGCATCAACAGGTCCCCAAGGCTCTGAAGGCAGTTGGCCTCACCGAGCCTATCCCGTATCTCTCGGTAGATGGGCAGCGCGCTGTCGTACGCGGTCCGCGCTCCCTCAAGGTCAGCGACCCGCATCAACAGGTCCCCAAGGCTCTTCTGGCAGTTGGCCTCACCGAGCCTATCCCGTATCTCTCGGTAGATGGGCAGCGCGCTGTCGTACGCGGTCCGCGCTCCCTCAAGGTCAGCGACCCGCATCAACAGGTCCCCAAGGCTCTTCTGGCAGTTGGCCTCACCGAGCCTATCCCGTATCTCTCGGTAGATGGGCAGCGCGCTGTCGTACGCGGTCCGCGCTCCCTCAAGGTCAGCGACCCGCATCAACAGGTCCCCAAGGCTCTTCTGGCAGTTGGCCTCACCGAGCCTATCCCGTATCTCTCGGTAGATGGGCAGCGCGCTGTCGTACGCGGTCCGCGCTCCCTCAAGGTCAGCGACCCGCATCAACAGGTCCCCAAGGCTCTTCTGGCAGTTGGCCTCACCGGCTCGATCCTGGAGCGCACGCGCGCACTCTAGTCCTGTGCGCAGCAGGTCACCGCGGAGCTCGCGGCGTTCGGCAAACCCGAGCGCTCCGTCTGCTCCGGCAGCGATGTGCGCCATCGCGGACCGTCTCAACCCGGGTTCTCCGTGCGCTCTCGTCCAGCGCGCCAGCTCTCGCAGCGCCCCCTCCTCGGCGACCACCTGCCACACGCAGTCGATCTCTCCCGCAGCGATCCGGCCGTGGCGCTCCTCCACGAATTCGGCGAACGCGCCCAGCGCCGACCTATAGATCGGCGCCTCGTCGACCTCTCGCTCCTTCCGCCTGCGCTCCGCATACCAGTGGATCGGCACGGGGTAGAACGTCCGCTCATCGTGCCACTCGATCAGGTTGAGGCGCAACAGATGCTCGAGCGAGAGCGACGCGTCACCGCCGGCCACCTCGTAGGCCACGCGGTAGGGCAGCCCGCCCGGAAAGAACGACAGCGCCACGAACGCCTCGACGGCCTCGGGGTGCTGCGTCTTGAGCGCCTCGAACGACAGGTCCATCGTCGCGATGAGGCTCCGCAGCCGCTCTCTCTGCGCCTCCTCGAGCGCATCGAACGCCTGCTTCCTCCCGAGCAGATCCGGCTCGGCCACCGCGCTCTCCCGCAGCGCGTTCAGCCGCTTGACGATGTGCGCCAGGTCGTTCCCGCGCACCGTGAAATGCCGCGCGATGAGCCGCAGCGACCGCGGGTGCCCGTCGATGATCTCCAGGAGCCGCGCCCATTCAGCCGTCGCTGGCCAGCGCGACTGCATCACGCCGTGCGCCGTGAGCTCGGCGACGAGCAGCCCCTCGGTCTGCTCGCGCGACATCGGTGGCACGTGCACGCTGCGCTCCGGCTGGCGCGTGCCCTCCACGCGCCAGCGCGTGGTCAGCAGCACGCGCACGCCGGGCGCGTGCTCCAGCAAGACGTCGAGCTGGGCACGGAACGCCGCCTGGGATGCGTCGTCGCGCATCAGGTCCTCGGCGTTGTCCACCACGACCAGCATGGGCCGCCTGTCTCCGCGCAACGCGGCGGCGACCGCGAGGTCATCGACAGGAGCTTCCTTCAAACCGAGCGCCGCGCCCAAGCGCAAACGAAGTCCCGCCACGCCGAGGCCGAGGTGCGCCTCGGTGTAGATCACGCGCGCCACGAGCCGTTCGGACAGCGCGCGGCGCGCGAGCTCGCGCCCGAGCTCCGTCTTGCCGATCCCGGGAAGGCCGACCACGGACACGAGGCGCTGCTCCTTGAGCGCGAGCAGGCCCTCGTCCTCCAGCGCGCTGCGCGCCTGGTAGAGCGCGTACCGCGAAGGCACCGGTGCAGCGTCGCGTGCGTCGGCTGCGCTGCCCGACCCGCGCGGCCGAGGCCGGGCGAGCAGGATGGGCACGCTCCAGTGGCGCTCTCCCTTCGCCGCCTCGTAACGCGCCAGGGCGAGCGCCTCGGCGGGACGGCCTCGGGCGCCGAGGTGCCGGTAGAAGCGCCCTGCCAGCGTCGCGCTGTCGCGGACCGGCAGGTTGGCCTGGGTCGCCACGACCATGGAGAGATCGCCGCCCGTGTCGGCGAGGAGTCGCTGCGCGACGCCGCCGAACGCGTCGCCCGGCTGATCGCCCGTGACGGCGCTCTTGCACGAGCAGAGGAACGCGAAGCGAAGCCCCACGCCGCGCAGCGAGCTCGCCAGCCGATCCGCGGGAACGTAGCGCAAGGCGCCGCTCGGACCGTGAAGGCAGACCCCGCCGGTGACGTCGTCGCGGTAGCCGTGGGCCACGAGGTGCAGGTAGTCGAAAGGACAGCTCCTCGCGTGCGCCTCTCGGAGCGCCGCCTCGATCGCCTCGGCGCTCGCGCGCGGCAGCTCCGTCACGCCGTCCTCTCCCACCGCCGCCTTGAGCGCGTCGACGTGGGGCTGTGGATCGAAGGCGTAAAGTCCCGGAGCCGCAGGACAGGCCCAGGCCAGCAAGACGCGCGGCGCCGGAGCGAACTCGAAGGGCCGCGCGGAGGTCTTCCGAAGGCTGCGCAGCAGGCCGGCGCCGGGACGTGCAAAGACGAACTCCTCGTCGTCATGGAGAAGCTCGAGCGGAAGCCGCGCGAACGGCTCGGTCCCGTCGCCCAGCTCGACGTGAAGCAGGATCGGCTGCCGGCCCGCGACTCCCCTGACCCCGGCCCAGACGTCGGCGAGACCCGACGCGCGGACGAGCCAATCAAACAGGTCGCGCCCGAACGCGGCGAGCGTGTCATGCCTCACGTCACAGGCGAGATACGCTTGCAGGAACTCGGCCCACGTCTCTCCCGTGCGCAGCCTTCGGCCGGGGTCCAGGGAGCAGGTTCCGCCACCATCGTGGCCGCGATCATCACCGAGCGCGATGGAGAAGCGTAGCGCCGCGGCCGCGCCCGGTAGCGTGTCGGCCGCGACGCGCACGTCGAGAAAGGCTTCGTGTGCGTTGAGCGTCTCGTCGATCCGCATGTGCCCCCCTCCGAGGCGCGGCCCTCAGCTACTCCTCTTCGGCCTTGTCCAGCGCCTGCTCGACGCGCGCCTCCACATCGCTGGGCTCCGCCTTCAACGAGGCGGCCTTCCCGGGCAAGATCTCCCGCACCTTGGCCATGAGCTTCTGCCGGCTATGGCGATCCAGCAGCGCCTTGATGAGATCGTAGGTCGCATTGCCGATCACACCCGTCACGGCCGCGTTGACGAGCCACTGCGCCGCGTCGGCGAGGTTGCCCGGATCGGCGAGGTGAGGTTCGCCCTGGTCTTCGGAAGGGCCGACCCTGGTCGAGCGCTCGTCGTGGTCGCTGGTCATGGCCGCCATCGTAGCCCAGTACACATCGGGCCCTCCAGCATCCTCTCGGCCCTCTCGGGAGCGGCCCGAACTCGCCGAGCGGCTCCTCGCGTGGCGTGGTGCGGCCAGGCCGCAGGTCGGCATGTCTGCCATCCCATGCTGGCGCGGCCATCGCCGGAGCTGGTCGCGCCGACCTCGATGCCCGGCCGGTGAGCATGGAATGATGGCTGGCCCATCATTCCATGCTGGCTCGCCCAACCCCGGCGTCGGCAGGGCCAAGGCAGACCCCTGTCACCCGATGGGGAGCAGCCTCCAGCGCCCGCCCGCGCCCCCCGCGCGATGGCCCCCGGCCGCGCACGGTCGCGGCGAAGGAGCGCGCCGCTCGTGCCCCGACATGTCGACCACAGCCGCGGCGCCGCGCGCGACGCCACCTCGGCGGACGCCAGCCGCAACGGCCCACACCCCGCCCAGATCGCGAGAGATGCCTCCGTCTCCCACCTCAGGGCCGCCCTGACGTGCGGCCCGGTGGCGCATGCAATGCTACGCTGCCGACGAGGCCTACGAACGATGACCATCCTCGAGGAGCTCGTGCAGATCGTCCGTACACTCGGCGCCGAGGAGCAACGCCAGGTGCTCGACCTCGCGACCCACCTGCGGGACGCCCGCCCGTCGCCAGACGTCTCGCTCGTCGGCGCCGGCACCGACGACGCCTCCTGGAGTGCCTGGAGAGAGCGGATACGCGCCCGCAGCACACGCGTGCTGGAGGAGGAGAAGCAGCGTCTCCGTGCCCTGGGCCTCATCGATGAACAGTGGAACGCCCAGACGGACGAGCTGCCGGTCGACATGCTCCCCTCGTCGAAGAGCAGCGTCGAGACGTGACCCGGCCCCACATGATCGTCGTCGCCGGCCCGCCGGGCAGCGGCAAGAGCCTCCATTTCCCGGTGGCGGAGCTCGGCGGGGATGGCTTCAACGTCGACGTCCGCGCCGCTGCCCTCAACGGCGGCTCGTTCCGATCCATCCCGAGGACTGTCAGGCGGCGAGCCCAGAAGGAATGCGAGGCGTTCGTCGAAGACCACATCGCGCGGCGGGCGAGCTTCGCCGTCGAGACCACGCTCCGTACACGCATCGCGCTCGAGCAGGCGCAGCGGGCGCGAGACGCCGGCTTCTCTACGATCATGATCTTCGTCACGGCAGGTCGAGCCGACGAGTGCGTCCGCCGCGTGCGCCTCCGGGGCCTCGCGGGCGGTCACGCTGCGCCCGAGGACGAGCTTCGCGACATCTACGAGCGCAGCATGTCGAACCTCGTCGCCGCGCTCGAGATCTTCGATCACGTCGAGCTTTACGATAATTCCGTTCGGGGTACGGCCCCGCGTCTGGTCGGGAGCGTCATCGACGGCCGGTTCGTGGCGGCTCCGGGGGCGCTGCCGGACTGGATACCCGAGCGCCTCCGGTGAGCCGCTGCCAGCCGCGGCAACCGACCGCGTGAACCGCACGGCGCCCGCCGCCGGCGCACGCCACGCTACGGGCAAGCCGCGTTCGCGATCTCCACGTCGTCGATGTTCCAGCTCGACACGGTGTCGACGAAGGAGTCCCGCCCGATCTCGTAGCCGAACCGGATCCGCAGGCGCGCGCTCTTGTGGGGGGTCAGGTCGTAACGGATCTTCGTCCAGGCCGGGTCGCGGACGCCGGGGTAGGTCCCCGACTCGAAGAGCACCTTCCACCGGACGCCGTCGTAGACCTCGACCCGGTTCGTCATGTGGGGCGCCTCATCGCTGTTCAGGAAGCGCCAGAACGTCAGATACACGCCGCCCTCGACATCGGCGTTGATGACTGGGCTCGTCAGATAGAAATACGGATGAACGCCCGGAGGCGCGTTCCCTCCGATGACCACGCCGGCCACCCCGTTGTCCGGCGTCTCCGTATGATCGAGCGCCGGATCGGCGTGCCCGTAGGTCTGCCCGGTGGACGCCGCCGCCGCGCCGATCTGCCAGGTCGGACCGAGCTCCCACCCGGCCGCGTTGCTCTCGAACGTATCCCGGAAATAGACGGCCGGCGTCGCGGCGGCGCCGCCGCCCTGGCAGACGCCGGCAAGGCAGGACTCCCCCACGGTGCACCAGTCGCCGTCGACGCAGACGCCCCCGTCGGGGACCGAGCGCGCCGTGCACACCCCGGCGTCGCTGCAGACGCCGCGCGTGCAGCCGACCGTCCGTGAGGAGCACGACGCCCCGGGGGTAGGGATGGAAATACAGGCGCCGTGCTCGTCGCAGACGCCACGATTGCACTCGTCGGTCCCGGAGAGGCAGGCGCCGCCCGGCGCGATCGGCTCAGCATAGCAATTGCCAGAGCCCGGATCACAGGCGCCATCGTTGCACCCGACGCTCAGCGCGCTGCAGTCCTTGGGGACGCCCCCCTCGCAGCGGCCGCTCTGGCAGGTCTTGCCGACCATGCACAGGTCGCCGGAGTCCGCGCACGGCGCGCCCTCGTTCCCGGGGACCGCCTCGCACGCACCGGTGGCCGGGTTGCACTCGCCCACATGACAGGAGTCCGGCACTTGGAAGAAGAAGCAATCCCGCTGGGTCCCGACGCAGGCGCCGTCCGCGCACGCGGCGCTCAGCACGCAGCGATCTTCCGTCACGCACGACGCCCCGTCCTCCTTCGGCTCCACCCCGCAGCGGGGCTCGCCGCGCGCGTCGACGCACGTGACGACATGACAGCTGTCCGGCTCGATGCCGCAGTCCTCCTGCGCGCCGCCCTGACACACGCCGTCCGCGCACGCCTCGCCGACCGTGCAGGCGTCCCGGTCGTCGCACGGCTCCCCGCCCGCGCTGGGGACGAGCTCGCACTTGCGCGTCGCCTCGTTGCACACGGCCGCCATGCACTGCGGCGTCGGGACGAGCGAACAGTCGATCTCGCACGGAGCGCCGGCCCCGCCCCCGCCGCCCCCGCCGCTCGCGCCCGCCGCGCCGGCAGCGCCGCCGTCACCCGCCGCGCCCGAGCTGCCAGCGGACGTCGCGGTCGAACAGCCGAGATCCGTCAGGGCGACAGCGGAAATTACCCATGGAATCCACCTAGTCATGTTCGCCTCTTTCCAGCAAGCGTGACGCACCTCGTGGGAATTACGCGTCCTTCGCGGCCGCGCAAGGAAACATGATGTTCCCGCGCGCGAGCACCCGGAACGGTCCTCGCGCGCCGCGGCGCCGGCGGCCGCGCGGTGTGCGGTGTGCGGTGTGCGGTGTGCGGTGTGCGGTGTGCGGTGTCAAAGAGCACACGAGGCCTCTCGCGCCGCGAGGGGCCGTGAGGAGCCACGAAAACAAGACAGCGACGAGAGCAAAGACATCACGTCACCAAGGAGGCCCACAAACCGGAGAGCCCCTATCGCCCCTCGCTCGAGAGCTGCAGTATGCTGACGAGATCGTCTCGGAGCTCGCCCCCCTCGATAGACAGACCACTTCGCGCGTGGAGCCCTCGCGGCCGCGAGCCACGTCGCATCAATTTGAAGAGGAGCGCAGAGATGTCCTTCCGACGTCATTTGGTGTTTGCCCCTTTCCTCGTCGCCGCCGGGCTGGCCGCGCCGTCGGGCGGCTGCGCGGCCACCGAGGAGAGGAGGCCCGCGCGCGTCGACCCGCCGGAGGACGGCGGGGGCGGCGGAGGCGGCGCCTTCGGAGCGAGCGCCACGGACGGAGGCGCGTCGCTCGGCGCGGGAGGGTTCGGCGCGACCGGCGAGGGCGGCTTCGACGAGGGTTCCTCCTGCGCCCAGACGAGCGCGGCGGCCGCGCTCATGCCGCTCGATATGCTCGTTTTGCTCGATCGCTCCGGGAGCATGCTCGGCGCGAAATGGAGCGGCGTCACGAGCGCGCTCTCCACGTTCGTGAACGACGCCGCCTCCGCCGGGATGAACGTGGGGCTGACCTACTTCCCGCGCGGCAACAATGGAACGAACGACTGCGAGCACACGGTCTATGACGAGCTCGCGGTCGCCATCGGCGAGCTGCCGCTGCACACGCCGGAGATCTGCGCCTCCATCCAGCGCACCGCGCCGGGCGGGGGGACGCCCATGCGCCCGGCGCTCCAGGGGGTGCTCTCGAACGCGACCGCCTACAAGGACGCCAACCCGTCCCACAAGGTCATCGTCGTGCTCGCGACCGACGGCGATCCGTCCGGGTGCGCCGACAACACCGTCGCGAGCACCGCGGAGATCGCGCAGCGGGCGCTCAACTACAACGGCGTCCAGACGTACGTCATCGCCGTGGAGGGCTCGACCGTGTCCAACCTGGACCAGATCGCCGCGGCGGGCGGGACGGCGCGCGCGTTCGACGTCACCGCGGACGTCGCCGCGTTCTCGGCGAAGATGGCCGAGATCCGCGCGTCGGCGCTGCCCTGCGAGCTCCTCATCCCCGACCCGCCCGCGGGCGCGACGCTGGACACGAGCCGGGTCGCGGTGAAGTTCGCGACGGCGAGCGCCGGCGCGCTGGAGATCCCGAAGGCGGACGGCGAGGCCGACTGCGGCGCGGCGCCAGGGTGGTATTACGACGACGAGCTGCAGCCGAAGAAGATCGTCCTCTGCCCCGCGTCCTGTAGGGCGGTGCAAGGCGAGGTGCAGGCGAAGCTCGACGTGCTCTTCGGGTGCGAGCCGAAGCTGAACTGAGCGCCTCGCGCCCGGCCGCCGCCCGCGCGGGGCCCAGGGCCGCCGCCCGCGCGGCGCTCAGGCCGCCGCCGCCCGCGCGGCGCTCAGGCCGCCGCCGCCCGCGCGGCGCTCAGGCCGCCGCCGCCCGCGCGGGGATCACGGCCGCCGCGGCGCCTCGGTCTTCAGGGCGTCGAGCGCGGCCAGGAGCTCGGCCTCGGTGAACGGGAGCCGCGCCAGGGCCGCCTGCTCGTCGGCGAGCGAAAGCTCGATCTCGCGCTGCGCGTCGCGGGCCCGGAGGACCCACGAAGGCGCCTCCCCGGTGCGATCGCCGAGGCGGACGGTGCCGGCCAGCATCTTCTGCCCCTTCTCCAGGAGCACGCGGTAGCGCAGGCGCATCGCCCCCTCGAAGAGCTGCTTCTTCCTCGGGGTGTCGGCGCTCGGCGGCGGCGGGACCTGCATCACGTCGCGGTGGAGCTCCTTGTAGAGCTGCCCGATGCGGTAGCCCGCCATCGCCGACCAGTGGGCGTCGAGGCTCCGCATGGCCTCGGTGTAGGCGCTCTGCGCGTCGAGCAGCCCCTGGCAGCGCCGCTCCAGCGCCTCGGCGAAGTCTGGCGGCGCCGGCACGAAGGTGATCGCCTCGCTCCGGCGCCGCCGCACCTCGCCGAGCGCGAAGCTCACCTGCGCGAGCTCGAGCGGCGGCTTGCCCGCCTCGCCCAGCCGGTGCGCCTCGATGAGATCGCGCGCGAGCCCGATCTGACGCGCCGCCTCATCCACGAGATCCTGCTCCACGAGGCCGAGCGCGAGGGCGCCGCGCGCCTCGATCGCCTCGAGGACGCTCAGATCGCCGAGGCCGAGCAGGCGGCGCGCGACCTCGACGAGCTCGGGCCACCGCTCGAGGGCGGCCGCCCCGCGCGCGAGCCGGAAGAGGGCGCCGCGCGCGACCGCGTGGTCCGGGAAGCGCCGCGCGACCTCGCGGTAGCGCTCGGCCGCGAGCGCGCGATCGCCGAGCGCCTCGTGCGCGAGCCCGGCGTTGAACAGGCTGGGCGGCGCGACCTCGCCGTCCGGCGCGAGGCGGACCAGCCGATCGAACAGGGGCGCCGCCTCGCGCGCCTTGTCGGCCAGGAGCAGCGCGCGCGCCCGCTCGAACTCCGCCGCGAGCTCCGCGTCCGAGTAGGGCGAGACGACGACCGGCGCGAGCTCGACCGGCGCGCGCGCCGAGGCCGCCTGCGGGGGCCGCGCGGTGGCCCCGGAGGTGCATCCGACCGAGGCGACCACAGCGGTCAGGACGGCGAGCGGGGCGATGCGGGGAAGCGACATGGCCCGGGAAGAATAGCCCCACGGTCGAGGTTGTCCCTCTCGCGCGGACGGAGATGCCAGCCTGGCCGTCCGGAACGAAGGTGTACCGCTGTGCGCCTGTAGGGCAAACCCTGGTTTCAGCTGCTGTTCCGGGATGTTACAGAGGGTACCCCCCGACAAAAAGCCTGCATCGAGCCGCCATGATGCGGTAATCTCGCTTCGTTCAACAGGCCGCTGTTCGCTCATAGCTCGCGGCGGCGATCTCCTCTCCAGCGACGATCGGAACGAGGGCTTCTGTTGTGGGCTCTCGAAGGCATCACGGCCCTCTTGTGGGCCTTGGAGGTGGGTACATGAAGCATCAGATCATCTCTCCTCGCGCGATGACGGCAGTCGGCCCGGAGCAGCGGCTGAGCATGGCGGAAGCGCGTCATCGCGAGCTCGACTCGCGGCTCAGGCAGCTGGGTCGACGGGCCTTCTTAACACCGGGGGAGAGGATGGAGGCAGCCCAGCTCAAGAAACACAAGCTCGCCGCGAAGGACGAGATCGAATCGCTGCGCCGGCGGATGTCGTAGCGCGACCCGGCTGACCAGCGATCCCACAGCGCCGCGCACGGCGCCCCGCCCCACGTCTCCTCTCGCAGCTCCTGTCCAGGCCATCCAGCGCGCCCACACGGTGGGACGCTCGCACGAAGCGCACGACGAGCGCGCGGTGCAGTGCCGGTGCGCGGAGCGATGCGGGCGCGCGGAACGATGCGGGCGCGCGGAACGATGCGGGCGCGCGGAACGATGCGGGCGCGCGGAACGATGCGGGCGCGCGGAACGATGCGGGCGCGCGGAACGATGCGGGCGCGCGGAACGATGCGGGCGCGCGGAACGATGCGGGCGCGCGGAACGACGCGGGCGCGCGGGGGCGCGTGCGAGCACCGCGGACGCGGGCGCGCGGCGGTCAGAGCGTGGGCGCCGGAGGCTCCGACGCATCGGCGGGCGATGCAGGAGCAGCGTCGGGCTGCGGCGCGGCGCCGCCCTCCGGCAGCGTCTCGGCGCCGCCGTACACGTCGCGGTTGAGATCCGCGAGCGTCTCGGTGAGCCGGCCCTTCTGCTCGCTCGTGATGCCGCCGGGGGTCTGCTTCTCGATCGCCGCGGCGAGCCCGAGCCAGTGGCGCGCGTTGTCGCGGTAGCCCTTGCGCGGATCGGCGACACCGGTGCCCTGCGGCGCAAGATCGGCCAGGCGGTAGTCCGTCATGCCCCGGAGGTACGCGTACTGCGCCCGCTCCGGGACCGAGAACGAGTCCATGTCGTGCTCGAGCACGCGGAACAGCGCCAGCGCCTGCTCGAACCGGTTCGCCTCGTAGTGGCTGCGGGCACGATCGAGATCTTGCGTGTAGGTCGCGCAACCCGGCGCGAGGGCGAACGACGAGAGGAGAAGGACGCACGAGACCAGGCGGCGCATGCGCGGAGGGTATCTCCCGCGTCGCGGCGCGATCAAGCGGGAAGGCAGCGCACCGCGCGACGCGGCGACGGCGGCCGCGATCGGGGCGGCGCGTCGAGGCGCCGCGCCCGGGGGGGTCGGGGGCTCGATGGCGCGCCGCCAGACCGGCGGCGCCGCGCTGGCGCGCCGCCAGACCGGCGGCGCCGCTCACCGCAGGAGGGTCGCCGCGAGCACGCCGCCCACCGCGAGGAGCGCGATCCCCAGCACGACGACCGCCCAGATCAGGCCGCGCACCGCCGGCGGCGCCGCCGCGACCGCGCCAGGCGCCGCCGCCGGGCCCGCCGGGGCGCGCGGCGCGGCGGCGGCCGGCGGCGCGACGGCCGGCGGCGTCACGGCGGCGACCGCCAGCGTCGCGGCCGCGGCTGGCAGCGTCGCGGCGGCCGGCGGGGGTGCGCCGCTCGGGGCCAGGGCCACGGTGTCGGCCGTGTCCCACGCCCCGGCCCGGGAGCCCGCGGCCGACGGCGACCGCGCGCCCGGGAGGCCCGTCGAGGGGCCGCGCTCCATCGAGTCGGCCGTGCCCGACGCCACCATGAACGCCTCCGCGAGCTCCCTGGCCGAGGCGAAGCGCGCGTCCGGATCGACGGCGAGCGCCTTGCGCATCCAGGCCTCGACCTCCGCGGGGATGCGCGCGGAAGGCGCCGCCGCCGACAGCGCGGGCGCAGGCGTCCCCAGGATCTTCGCGATGAGCGGGCCGAGCGCCGGGGCCGTGAAGGGGCGCTGGCCGGTGAGGCACTCGAAGACCACGATTCCCAGGGACCACAGGTCAGACCGGTAATCGACGCTCTTCAGGCCTTTCGCCTGCTCCGGGCTCATGTAGTAAGGCGTCCCGAGGAGCGCGCCCGTGCGCGTGGGATCCACCCCCGCCATGGAGAGCGCGTCCGTCGCCTTCGCCACCCCGAAATCGAGGATCTTGACGATCTCGCCGTCATCCTCGCGCGCCATGAAGATGTTCTCGGGCTTGATGTCGCGGTGCACGAGCCCGGCCTCGTGGGCGCGCGCGAGGGCGCGGCACACGTGAGATACGACCTTCGCCGTCTCCGCCAGCGTGATCCGCCCGCGCGCGGAGAGCCGGTCGCGCAGGGTCTCGCCCGCGAGGCACTCCATCGCGATGTACGGCAATCCATCGTCGGTCAGGCCGTGGTCGAGCACCTTGACCACGTGGGCGCTGCGGATCCGCGCCGCGAGCTGCGCTTCGCGATCGAAGCGCGCGCGGGCGCCCGCGTTCTTGGCGGCCTCGACGTCGATGAGCTTGATGGCCACCGGCGTGCGGAGCGACAGGTGCTCTGCCAGCCACACCGAGCCCATTCCGCCCTTGCCGAGGAGCCGGGCAAGGCGATACTTCCCGGCGATACACTGACCTTCCATGGCGTGCGCTCACGGTAACGCGGAGCGCGCCGGTCGTCATCAGTACGGGAGTTGGTCGACGATCCCCCTCGCCGGCTGGCTCGGCGCCGGGGGCGTCACAGGCGGCGTCGCCGAGGGCGCCGGCGCCTTCGCCGTCGCCGTACCGGAGGGCGCCTTGGGCGAAGGCCGCCGCGCAGGAGGCACGGCGGACGGCGCGGCGGCCTCCGCCGCGCGATCGTCCCGGGCGAGGGCAGCCGGGGCCACCGCGCTCGGCGCGGAGGACGGAAGGGGCGCCGGACCGGACGCGCGCGCGCCCTCCGCTGCGGCCGTCGCGGAGACCGGAGGGGCGGGCGCGCCCTCCGCTGCGGCCGACGTGGAGACCGGAGGGGCGGGCGCGTCCGCCGGAGGGCGACGGAGCGCCGCGAACACCGCGACGCCGATCGCCGCGAGGAGCGCGGCGCCTGCGCCCGCCCGCTTCAGCGACCTCGCGGGGCCGCCTCGATCCGTGACGGCGGCGGGCGCGGCGGAGCGCGGGGGCGCGACGAGCGGCGCGAGCGCGTCGACCACCTTGCCGCCCGCGAGCGCGCCCGGCGACGCCGGGTCGGCGTGGCGGCCGAGGACCTCGATGAGGGGCCCGAGATCGTCGAGCCGATCCTCGCGCCGCTTCTGCAGGCAGCGATCGAGCACGTCGGCGACGTCCGCGGGCAGGTCGGGGACGGCCGAGCGGATCGACGGCACGTCGCGCTGCAGGAACGCCGTGTACATCTCGCCGAGGGTCTCGAACTCGAGCGGCCTCCGGCCGGTGAGCGCCTCGAAGAGGATGACGCCCATGGCCCAGATGTCCGCCCGATGATCGATGTCCTTCTCGCTCATCGCCTGTTCGAAGGACATGTAATGCGGCGTCCCGAGGATCGAGCCAGTGCTTGTGTTGGCTCCCTGGGTCTCCGAGCTGATGGAGGTCGGGTCGAGCACCTTGGCGATCCCGAAGTCGAGCACCTTGGGCACGCACCCGCCGGCCGGGGGCTCGGAGAGGAAGATGTTGTCCGGCTTGAGATCGCGGTGCACGATCCCCTTGTCGTGCGCGGCGCGGAGCGCGGCGGCGACCGGCGAGAGGAGCCGCGCCGCCTCGTGGAGGTGCAGGGCGCCCCTCTGCCTGCGCAGCGCGGAGAGCGGCTCGCCGCGGAGCAGCTCCATGACCATCACGGGCGTGTGATCGTCGCCCTCGAACACGTCGAGCACCTCGATCACGTTCGGGTGCTGGATCGCGGTCGCCGCCTTGGCCTCGCGGAGGAAGCGCCGAGTCTGCGCGGCGTCGGCGACGCCGCGGACCACCTTGAGCGCCACGTCGCGCCCGGTGCCGAGGTTCTTGGCCGCGTACACCTCGCCCATCCCCCCGCGGCCGATGAGGCGCTCGATCCGGAAGCGCCCGGCGACGACCTTGCCGGCCGGGAAGGAGCCCTGGAGATCGTCCGACACGAGCGCAGCGTACCGTGGTTCCCGGCCGGACCCAATCCTCGGCGGCGCGGTCACATCGGTCACATCGGTCACATGGATTGCGCGCACCGGAAGCCGGTGGCCTGATTGAACGTCGACGGCCCGTCATGGCTGCGCGCGGTCGCCTGCGCCGAGAGCTTGTATCCCGCCCAGGAGCTCCCGCGGTAGGAGAAGGCCTGCGCCGCGCCGGGGGCCGGCGCGCGGCACACCGGATCGACGAGGAGCGCTCCGCCCAGCTGCCAGCACGGCGCCGTGTAGGGAGCGAAGGTGTCGGCCACCCACTCGGACATGCTGCCCGCGAGGTTCCGGACGCCGAGGGCGGTCACGTCGCCCGGCGCGCCTCCGGCGACAGGCCCCCAGGGCATCGTCCCGCCGAGCGGGCGACAGCCGGCGTTCTCGAACACGCCCGCGTCGGCTTCCACGGGGTGCCGGCCCCTGCCGAGCAGCGCCGTCGCGCAGAGATCGCCGGCGTTGCCCCACGGATAGGCGGTCTCGTCGGCGAGGTTGCCGGCCGCGTACTCCCATTCGGCCTCGGTCGGGAGCCGCTTCCCCAGCGCGGAACAGACCTCCTCCGCCTGCGCGTGCGTGACGCAGTTGACCGGCAAGGCGTCGTTGTCGCGGTCGTCGGCGCCGAGGTACGTGCACGCGCCACGTCCGGACCCCGGCGCGTCGAGGTCCCGGACGCCGGGCTCGGACCGGAGCTGCCCTGTCGCCACGAGCTCCCGGACCGCGCCCACGGTCACCTCGTCCACGTCGATGGCGAAGGCGCCGAGCCGCACGAGGTGCTCGGGCTGGCTCAGCTCGTCGAAATCGACGGCGAAGCCCGGCCGGGGCGCGCCGAGCAGGAAGACCCCCCCGGGCACGCAGGCCATGCCGGCGGGCGCCGGCCCCGCGCAGGGCACCGGGGCCGCGCCCGGCCAGGAGCCGGGCCGGGGCTGGGGCTCGACGTCGGAGAGCAGCGGGAGCACCGGCTCCGGCGCGAGCGCGCCCGTCTCCGGGTCGCAGGTCGCGCCCTCCCCGGGGGCGCTCGGGACGCCGAAGCAGCGCATGGACAGGTCGAGGGCCACGCGCGTCTCGCCCTCGAGCAGCGGCGGAAGCACGGCGACCGCGTCGATCAGCGCGGCGGCGTCGGGCAGGCCGTCCGGGCCCGCCTGCTCGGCCCGGTAGAGCCGCGCGCGGACCCGCACGGCGGCGCCTTCGCCCCGCGGGACCACGCCGAAGCTGACCGGGAGGCTGTCCGGCCCGTCCACCCCGATGAGCCGCATGCACCCGGTGCAGCTCGCGTCGGTGCCCATCACCTCGAGCAGCAGGTGATCGCCGAACCGGGGCACCGGCGCGTCCGTCGAGACGCTGACGAGCCACTGGCGAGGCTCGGCTCCGCACCCGGAGAGCAGGAGCCCCGCGGCCGCGAGCGCCCCCAGGGAGCGCCGGGCCGTCACGGCGCCCCTCCCGCGTAAACGCACCGGAAGCCGTGCAGCGCGTCCAGCACATCGCCCCTCCGGAACGCAGCGCGGGTGTTCGCGGGGCCGCTGGCCCAGTCTCCCCCGCGGGCGGCGCGCGATCGGGTGGTGTCGTCGTCGCACCGGGGATCGACGAAGATCCCGGGAGCGCCCCAGCAGCCCTCTCCGTAAGGAACCAGCCTGTCGGCGCACAGCTCGCTCAGGTTCCCGCCGAGATCGAGGACGCCATCCCTGGACGCGTCGCCGAGGCCGCCGCACGCCGCCGACGGCGGATGGGCGCCGACCTCCTCCGGCCCCGTCCCGCCGGGGCACAGCGTCCCGCGCCCAGCGCTCGCCGTGCAGCACGCGGGCGACGCGTCGCCCCAGGGATAGACGCGCCCCTGGCCTCGACCTCGCGCCGCGTGCTCCCACTGCGCCTCGGTCGGCAGATCGCCGCCGCTCGCCCTGCACGCCTCGCGCGCCAGCTTCCACGAGAGGCAGTTGAGGGGGTGATCGTCGTTCGCGCCGTCCACGGCGCCGAGCCAGCGGCAGCCCGCGAGCGCGTCCCTGTCCGGATCGGGTCCGCTGGGGAGCTCGCCCGCCGCGCCGAGGAGGCCCTCGTTCAGCAGATCGCGGAAGCGGCCGACCGTGAACTCCGTTCGATCCATGAAGAAGGGGCTCACGTAGACCGGCCGCGGGGGCGCGGCGGCGGCGTCGCTCTGCTCGTCGATGGCGGCGAGCTCGGCCTGGCCGAGGAAGCCGAGCCCGCCCGGGATGCAGACGGCGTCGGCGCCCGGCGGCGCGGCCCCGCAGGGCACCTCGCGCGCGCGGGGCCACGTGCCGGCCCGCGTCGCGGGAGCTTCCGTCTCCGGGCCGACGAGGACGCCCTCGGTGGGGGCGGCCGCGCGCCGGGAGCCGTCGAGGCACGTGCGCGGCGGATCGCGCAGCGACACGGGCACGCCGAGGCAGTCGGCCGAGAGCACGAGCTCGACCGTCTCCACGCCGGACGAGGGGAGCGCGACCTCGAGCAGCCGATCGATCGCGGCCTCGGGCGGAGGATCGATGGTCGAGAACGCCCTGCCCTCGACAGCGTCCTTGCCTCTCGTCGCGACGGCGCCGCGGAACGCCCGGACGCGCAGGCGGAGCACGGCGCCGCCCGCCTCGGGCGTGGCCACCCCGAAGGAGAACGGCCAGGAGGAAGGATCCGGCAACACGAAGTTCGCCGTACAGTCGACGTCGTCGATGCAGCTCGGGCGCCACGCGTCGTCGAACCTGTCGATACGCACCGTATCGACGACCGCCTCCGGAGAGATCGACGGATCGGCGAGGAGCTGCGCGGCGACCGGGGCGTCGGTGTCCACGACGACGAGGAGCTGCGGTCGCTCTCGCCCGCCGCAGGAGCCCGAGTGCACAGCCATGCTGAGCACGGCGAGGCTCGAGAGCGCGCGCCTCGGTTCCACCACGTTCCGCCTTTCTCGTTGCCGTTCGACCGGCGCCAGGGGTAGCATCACTGTTATCATTCAGGGAAGGCGGAGCCAAGCACGATCGAAGGAAGATCCAAGTCCGAAGCACGAAGATCGATTGCCGCTCTCGCCGACCGACGAACGCCAAACGCTGCTACCGCTCGCGAGGAGATTGTATGTCGTGGGTAACCCGGCCCGTGCTCGCCGTGCTCTCTGTGTCGCTCGCGGCGGCGCTCTCCCCGGCGTGTGACGGGGGTCCCCTGCCCGCGAGCTCGGGGACGGCGTCGAGCACGGCATCGGGGACCGGCGGAGGCGCTGGCGCCGGCGGAGGCGAGGTCACCTACCGGACGAGCGCGTGCGGCGCGTGCGTCGTGGAGACAGCGTGCGTGTCTCAGGTGAACGCCTGCGCGGCCGACCCGGGCTGCGCCGCCTACCTCGACTGCCTCGACGCGTGCCCGCTCGGCCCGAGCGGGGACGCGGACGTCGCGTGCGAGAGGGCATGTCCGCCCGTCTCCGGCTCCGCTGGCCAGAGCGCGCAGCAGGCCTTCATGGACTGCCGCGCCTCGGGTCCGGGCGCGCGGTGCGCCGGCTGCGGTCAGGTCCCCGCCGCGACCGACCCGGACTTCAACCAGACGTGCCCGCCGTCGATGGAAGAGAACGTGTGTTACAAGTGCGAAGACGAGCGCTGCTGCGAGACCTACCAGGCGTGCAGAGACGACCAGGACTGCCAGGATCTCGTCGCGTGCATCAAGGCCTGTCCAGGCGGCGCGGATTACCCGCCCTGTGAGGGCCAGTGCTACCAGGATCACGCCGCCGGCTACGAGCGCTACGGTCACCGGGTCGCCTGCATGGAGCACTTCTGCTTCGACGACGACGCCTGCGGCGAGGAGCCGCTGCACCCTTGTGTCGAGTGCCAGATCCTGCACTGCGCCGACGAGATGGCGGCTTGCCATCACGATCTCCAGTGCGCGCTGCTGGAGAGCTGCCAGGTCCAGTGCGAAACCGCGGACCAGGCCTGCCTCACGGCGTGCGAGGAGACGTTCCCGACCGCGGTGGAGACGCACAACGCTCGCCTCGGCTGCGCGCTCGCGCACTGCTTGTCAGCCTGCGGTGGGACCGAATGACGGGGCCGTCGGCGAGGAGAGGCGCCATGCGGACGCGGTGGATCCTGGGTGGCCTGGTCGTGGCGGGATTGGCGCTTTGGGCCGAGGGGCGCGCGAGCGCCGAGGAGCCGAGCGGGCCCGCGGCTCCGGCGGAGGCGCCGGCGGCCGACGAGCGCACCGCGCGCGGCAGGGCGGCGTTCCTGCTCGGCGTGCAGCGGTCGAAGGACGCGCAGTGGGGCGAGGCGCTCGCCGCCTTCGAGGAGGCGGCGGCGGCGCGGGACGCGCCGATCGTCCAGTACAACATCGGCTTCTGCGAGCGCGCGCTGGGCCGCTACGTCGCGGCGCGCCGCACCTTCCGCCGCGTGCTCGCGAGCGCGGACGGCCTCGCGCCCGCGCAGCTCGACGACGCCAGGGCGTTCGTCGCCGAGCTGGACCAGCTCGTCGTCCGCGTGGCGGTGACGCTGGATCCCGCGGGGACGCCGCTGACCGTGGACGGGCGCCCCCTCCGCCTGGACGACGGCGACGGGCCCCGGGTCTTCGTCGCGCTCCCCGCGCCGGTGGGTCGCGCGGAGGCGCCGGCGGAGAAGACCTTCACGGTGGAGCTCGATCCCGGCGTCCACCTCTTCCGGGCGGCGCGGCCGGGGCGCCAGGATGCGTTCGTCCAGAAGACCTACCGGCCCGGGGAGCAGGCCACGCTCGACCTCCGGCTGGACCTGCTCCCCGCGCGGGTCGCGGTGCGCGCCGAGCCGGCGCAGGCGCTCGTCCGCGTGGACGGCCGCGAGGCCGGGCTCGCGCCCATCGACATCGAGCGGCCGCCGGGGAAGTACCGGATCGAGGTGGTGCGCGACGGCTTCGAGACGTACGCGGCGACGCTCGATCTGCACGCGGGGCAGCGGGCGGATCTGACGGCCAAGCTGGTCCCGGTGCGGCAATCGGTGCTGAAGACGTGGTGGTTCTGGACGGGCGCGGCGGCCGTGCTGGCGGGCGGCGCGGCGCTGACGTACGCGCTGACGCGACCGCCGCCGCCCTACGACGGGGGGAGCCTGAACTGGGTCGCGGAGCCGACGGCGATCCGGTGGTGAAGGAGGCGGCGGTCAGGGGCGACGACGAAGGCGAAAACCGAACTAAAGATCAACGATTTTCTATACTTATCCTTCATCGCGAGCTCCCTCCAGGCCGTGCGTTCAGGCCCTGAGGGACGTCGCCCCCGCCCGGCTCACCCCACGAGCCGCCTCCCCAGGAGCCGCGCCGCCAGCTTCCGCAGCCAGTCGGCCCGCCGCGGGTCGGGCGGCGCGAGCCGCCCCGTGCGCGCGGCCTCCACGATCGCGGCCGTCTCGGGCGTCGGGTCGGCGCACGCCTCCAGCACCCGGAAGACCGTCGCGTCCTCGTGCCCGACGCCCGCCTCCGCCACCCACGCGTCCACCGACGCCGCGAACGCAGGATCGCCGGGGAACGGCTGCTCGACCTCGTTGCTCGGGCCGAGCCCGTTGATCCCGGCGATCACGAGGTCCTTGCGCTCCTTGTAGGTCAGCCCCGCGAGCTCCTCGGGCAGCAGCGGGCGGCCGATCCAGATGTCCTGCACGCCCATGCCCAGCGGGAACTCGAGCCGCTTCTCGAGCGGCTCCGGCGGCAGCGCGCCGGCGAAGCGCACCGGCACCACCGGGACGCCCACCGCGAGCGCCATGTCGATGAACGAGCCGCTCATCTTGCGCACCGGCGTGCGGCACTCGAGCGACCTCGTGCCCTCGACGTGCACCATCACCCCCTTGCCCGACCCCTGCATCTCCGCCCCGAGCTCCGCGATGATGCCCCCGAGCGACGCCTTGTCCTCGCGATCGAAGTACGTGATCACCTTCGGATCGCGCGCGCCCGGGTACGCGAAGCAGTGCGCGAGCATCGTGCCGAGCCACGTGGTCCGGTGCTCCGCCTTGGCCAGCGTGACCGTGGAGACCTCCGTGAGCCCGGAGACGGCGATGCCGAACAAGAGCGACTCGACGCCGACCTGGTGGTTGCCGAGGTAGAGCAGGCTCCGGCCCTTCACCGCGCGGAACGCGGCGGGATCGGCGACGTGCACCCGGCGGATGAACCGCTCGATGAGGCCGAAATACAGGTCCTCCGCGGGCCACCGGCCGAGGCCCATGGCCGCGCCCCAGTAGCGGCGCACCGGCGCGATGTCGATCGCCGGCGGGCCCGCGTCGCGGACCACGACCTCGGAGCCCTCGCGCGCCACCGCGAACGGCCAGCGCGTCAGCGGCTGCGCCGAGGAGACCCCGGCGAGCGAGACCGTCGACGGGTGCACGCCGGCGCGCCGCGCGACGTGATCCTTCACGGCCACCGCCTCGACGAGATCGCCCGACGCGGCGTACAGGTGCGCCACCGTGCCCGGCATCCAGTCCATCGTGCGCACGTCGGCCGGGCTGCACCGCGCCTCGCCCGACGCCGCGTCGAGGCGCGAGACGCCGAGGTCGACCGGGGCGCGGTCGCGCAGGAACGCCCGGCGGATCCCGGGCGGCGCGCCGCCCACCGACCCCTGCGGGAGCAGCACCTCGACGAGGCGGAGCTCCAGCCAGACGCGCTCGCCGGCGGCCTCCGCCCCGGCGCCGGCGCCCGCGATGGCCTGCACCCGGAACGAGACGAAGCGATCCTCGCGGCCCTCGTAGCGCACCTCGACGCGCACCGGCGCCTCGGGGATCGGCCCGTACAGGCGCAGCGACGGGATGCGCGACGGGAACGCGATGTGCGCGGGCGGGCTCGCCGGATCCCACAGGAACAGCCGGTCGTGCGGGATGGTGTGGGTCAGCGCGTCGAGCATGCCCTGGTGCAGCGCCCCGGGAGGCACCGAGCCCTTGCCGGGATCGAGCACCGCCGAGGAGCCGCGCGCGCCGAGCCGGAGCGAGGTCAGGTACTGGAACGCGGGGCCGTGGAACAGCGTGCCCGCGGCGTAGGGGTCGTCGGCCTCGGGCGCGTCGAGCGCCGGCTCCGGCGCGGGGGCGGGCGGGTACGCGCCGGCCACCCGCACGCGGCCGGTGCACACGGGCTCGAACCGCGAGAGCGCCGGGTTCGAGGCCTCGCGCCACGCGAGGAGCCGCACGTCGAGGACATCGCCGGTCCCGGTGGCCTCGGCCTTGATGCGCACCGGCCCCGGCACGGGCAGCCAGCGCAGCACCACCACGTCCTCCACGGCGACGACCACGCTCCCCGGGCGCGCCAGCAAGGCGGCGCCGGCCAACCGGTCGACCATGCTCATCCCCGGGAGCGCCGGGACCGTCCAGGTGGGGCAGTGGTCCGCCACCCAGCCGGCCGGATCCAGCACCTCCTCGGCGCCCTCGCCCTCCGGCGGCGCGGCGCGCCCCGCGGTCGGCTCCTTCGGGCGAGGCCCCTGGCTCCGGAGCACGGCGCCCGGGAGCGAGGCGAGGTGGCGCGCGTCGCCGCGCGGGTCGAAGCCGACGTCGCGCCGCGGGCGGGGCGGCGGAGCGCCGTCGACGATGCGCACGCCGAGCGTGGCGCCGTAGATGCGGAGGCCGTCCACCCAGAGGTAGGACTCGGCGACGACGTAGGGCCCGCGATCGTCGCGGCCGACCTCGAGGATGTCGGTCTCGACCGTCACCCGCCGGCTGCTCGGCAGCACCTGGCCGCGGTAGCGCCAGGCGTGCTCGTGCCCCGTCATCACCGGCTCGAACCGCGGGTCGCGGAGGCCCGCGTGGAGGTCGTGGTGCAGCATCCAGAACTGGATCGTCTGCAGCATCGCCTCGATGCCGAGCGAGCCGGGCTGCACCGGATCGCCCAGGAAATGGGCCTTGAAGAACCACTCCGACGGCTGGACGTCCCGCCGCGCGCGCAGCCGGCCGAGCCCCTTCTGACCGCCGCCCTGCCACAGGCCGTCGATCCGGTCGATCATCAGCAGCGACGGCCGCGCGAGCCCGAGCTTGCCCCCGCAGTACCGTTCGGGGCGCGCGCGGAGATCGACCTCGAAATCGGACGGCGCCTCCAGCGCGGCGACCTCCTCGGGCTTCGGCGGGATGCCGACCTGCGTCGCGAGCGCGGCCTTCGGGAAGAAGCCGAACACCGTCTCGAGGTCGTACACCCGCGTGGCGCCGACGCTGCACTCGACCCGGAACGACAGGATGATCATGCCGCCCGACCGCGAGATGTTCGTGAGCTGCGACGTCGTGCGCAGCGCGCCCGCGTCCGGCAGGACCTCGGCGCGCAGCGCGCCCTTGCCGTCGAGGTTGCGGAAGTACAGCGCGCCCTCGCTCGAGAGCGCGCAGCCGGCGTAGCTCGCGAGCCAGCCGCACGTCTGGAGCGCGGCCTCGAGCACCACCGCGAACGGCATGGTGAGGCTCGCGTTCTCGTCGAAGTACCAGGCGTCCGCCGGGACGTCGTACTCCACCTCGACCTTCGCGCCGGCCTTCATCGCCGCCATGGGGCTCGAGACCGAGAGGACCCGGCTCATGAAGTGGTACGGCGGCCCCGGGAGCCGCGCGACGTGCCGGCCCTCGTCGAACCTGCGGTAGAGCGGGCCGAACGCGTCCGACGGCCTGCCCCAGGCGCACGAGAGCAGGCTCTTGTAGTCGAACGGGAAGCCGCCGGCGTCCGCGTCGGCGCCGCCTGGGGGCGGCGCGCCGAGCTCGGCCCCGGGGACCCGCGCGACCGGCTTCGGCTCGACGTGGCCGTCGAGCAGCTCGGGGAAGCTCGAGAGCGGCCAGTCCGGGCGGAGGCGCAGGCCGACGCGGCGGGCGTGGAACGCCTTGAGGCCGTCGACCGTGCACAGGAAGTCGGCGAACACGGTCGGCTGGGGGCCGTCGTGGACCTCCTCGACGAAGACCTCGTACGTGAGCAGCCGGCTCTGCGGGACCACCTGGCCGCGGCAGCGGAGCAGGTAGGGGATCTCGGGCACGGGCTCGAAGCGGAAGCCGTCCGCGTCCACCGTGAAGCCCATGGCCGCCATGTAGAACGCGAGCGCCTGGAAGCAGCCCTCGAACATGAGCGTGCCCGGCATGCACGGGTCGTCCTTGAAGTGGCCCTCGAAGAACCAGCCGTCCTTCGTGATCGGCAGCGTGGCCCTGAGATAGCCGCGCTTCCACGGGCCGCCCGCCGGGTCGAACACGTCGACGCGATCGAAGAACTGCATGGGCGGCGCGCTGATGCGCGGCGTCCGGACGTGGGTGCTCAGGCGCTCGAAGCCGGGGCCGAACGCCGCCGCGGCGTCGCCGGCCGCGAACGCGAGGAGGTCGGCGCGGTCGAAGGCGGATTTCTGGCAGGCGATGCGCGGCGGATCGAGGCGGGCGGTCGCCGCGTGCTCGGCGGTCTCCGCGTCCCAGAGGACGCCGCCGGAGCTCGCGAGCTCCTCGTCGGTGAAGAAGCCGGCCTGGCCCTTGCGCGTCTTCAGGCGCAGCTCGCCGCCGATGCGGCAGTCGTAGTGGAAGAAGAACAGGCGGACGTCGCCGTGCTTCGCGTGCCCGTCGACGTGGATGTCGTAGACGAGCGTGTCGCCCGGGCGCGGCAGCCCGCCGTAGAAGGTGAGCTCGCAGCCGAGCAGCCGGTAGACGCGCTCGCCCTTGTTCTCGAAGTCCGCGCCGAGCCAGCTGATGAGCAAGAGGTCGGCCTGGCCGCTCTCGATCATGATGCCGGCCGGCATCGCGCCGTCGTGCAGGTACCAGGAGTCCCACCGCACGTCGGTCTCGGTCCACATCGTGCCGAGCTTCATCGAGCCGGGCTCGGCGTCGATCCCGGTGACCCGGTCGGCGAGCAGCAGCGGCGGCATGGGCATGCGCACCTGACGGCGGTAGCCGTCCTGCCGGGCGAAGAGCGGGCCGAAGACGTCGGAGATCCGGCCCGAGGCGAGGTGCTCGAGCTGCTCGCGGCTGAACCGGGGACCGCGCGGCGCGAGGGCAGCCGCCGCGGGGAGGTCCGGCGCGGCGGCGGGGCGCGGTGGAGGCGGCGGCGCGGCGGCGGAGGGGCGCGGCGGAGGCGGCGGCGGCGCGGCGGCGGCGGGGCGCGGCGGAGGCGGCGGCGCCGCGGCGGAGGGGCGCGGCGGAGGCGGCGGCGCCGCGGCGGAGGGGCGCGGCGGAGGCGGCGGCGCCGCGGCGGGGCGCGGCGGAGGCGGCGGCGCCGCGGCGGGGCGCGGCGACTCGGCGCGGGGCGGGCGCGGCGGCTCGGCGGGGCGCGGCGGCTCGGCGCGGATCAGGCGCGGCGCCTCGACCGGCCGCGGCGACTCGGCGCGGACCGGCGCGACGGGGACGACCTGCGCCGAAGGCGCCGCGTGCACCGCCGCAGCCGCGCCCGACGACGCGTCGACGAGCGCGTCCAGCGCGCGCTGCCGCATCTGCAGGAACCGGCGGTGGACCTGGGCTTGCTGCTCCGCCCACGCCCTGTGGATCTGCGCCATCTGCACGGTGAACGCCGCGGCGCCGGCGATCACGTCGCCCGGGATGCCCACGGCCGCCGTCTCGACGAACGCCGGCGCGACCTGCAGCGGCTCGACCGCGATGTCCACGGCCGCGGCCTCGACGAACGCCGGCGCGACCTGCAGCGGCTCGACCGCGATGCCCGCCGCCGCGGCCTCGACGAGCGCCGGCGCCATCGGCGGCGGCTCGTCCCAGGACGGCGGCGAGGCCGCGTCGGCGGCAGAGAACCCCGTGGGCCCGGGGTACAGCGGCGGCAGGTCGTCGAGGGCGGACGGCAGAGGCGGCGCAGGTTCCATGGAGTCTCCAGCGGATGAGCGGGGGGCCGCGCCGGGCATGACGATCGCCGGCGGGTGGGCGGGGAGCGTGAGCGCCGGCCCCCCGGAAGGTCGCGGCGGCGGGAGCGGCGCGGCCGGACCGCCGGCCCCGATGCGGACCGACAGCGAGCCCCCGCCGAGGCCGGCGCAGCGGACCTCGGCGACGCGGACGTCGTCGGACCACGGCGCTCCGTCGGGCTTGCGGCCATGACGGCAGGCGAGCACCGCGGCGGCGACGTGCAGCAGGCCGGAGGCGGCGTGCGCATGGCCGAACCGCGGCGCGAGATCCGTGGCCGACAGCACGAGCCCCGGCTCGGCCGGCTCGTCCACGACCACGGCCAGGACCGGGTGCCGCTCCCGGACGGCGTCGTCGAGCCGCTCGAGGACGAGCACGACCGCGGCGTCGCCTGGAGGCAGGTGGACGCCGAGCGCCTCGAGCGCGGCCGCGTGGGCGGGCTCGCACGAAAGGTCCACGGCGCCGACGATCGCCGCGTCCACGGCGCCCGCGCGCAGGGCGCGGGACGCGACCCGCAGCGCCCAGGGCCCGGAGAGCTCCTCGGCCGCGACCGTGAACGACGGCCCGCCGACGTCAAGGTGGCTGTTCAGCCGGTTCGCCGGGATGTTGGGCATGTTCCCGACGACGCCCGCCGCCCGGAGGGGCGCGATGATCGCGTCCTTGAGCGCGTCGACGTCGACCGACGGGCCGAGCCGCGCCGGCGCCGACTCGGCGAGCCGCCAGCGCGCCATGTACCGGCACACCTCGGTGTCGGCGCCCATGCCGATGAGCACGGCGGTGCGATCGCGCGGCAGCGCGAGCCCCTCGGTGGCCTCGATCGCCGCCTCGAGCAGCAGCGTCTGCTGGGCGAGCGCCTGCTCCAGATCGCGCGGCGGGAACCGGAGGCGATCCGCGGGCAGCGCCACGGTCGCGCGGCGGGGATCCGCGCCGCCGCCCGAGAGGAGCGGCTCGGCGAACGCCCGTACGCCGCTGAGCTCGCCGACGCACAGGCCCATCGCCACCACGGCCAGGTGGCCCGCCGGCGCGGGGCGCGCCGCCGTGGCGGGCGGCGCGGCGAGCGCGGCGCGGCCCCTCGGCGCGGCGGGCTCGTACGCCTCCACGAGCAGGTGGGCGTTGTTCCCGCCGAACCCGAACGCCGAGAGGCCGGCGAGCCGCCGGCCCTCCCAGGGCTCGGCCCGCTGGAGCACCCGGAACGGGCTCGCGGCCACCGCGTCGCTCAGCGGATCGGCGTGCAGCGTGGGCGGGCGGATCCCCGCCGCCATGGCGCCGAGCAGCTTGAGGAGCCCGGCCGCGCCGGCCGTCGTGACGAGGTGGCCGAGGTTCGACTTGAGCGAGCCGAGCGGGACCTCGCGGCGGCCGAACACCTCGGTGAGGGTCGCGATCTCGGTCGCGTCGCCGAGGGGCGTGCCCGTCGCGTGGCACTCGAGGAGCGAGACCTCGCCGGGATCGAGGCCGGCCATGGCGTACGCGGCCCGCATCGCGCGCAGCTGGCCCTCGACCGCCGGCGCGAGCAGGCCGCGGCCGCGGCCGTCGTTCGACAGGCCGATCCCGCGGATCACGCCGAGGATGGGCCTGCGCGCGGCCTCCGCGTCGGCCAGGCGCTCGAGGACCACGAACGCCGCGCCCTCGGCCGGGACCAGGCCGTCGGCCGCCGACGAGAACGGGCGGCTGCGCCCGGTGCGGCTCAGGGCCGACAGCGCGCAGAACCCGATGTGCATGAAGAGGTCGTCCGACCGGCACACCGCGCCGGCGAGCATCCGGTCGACCTCGCGGTCCTGCAGGCGCTCGCAGGCGAGCGCGATCGCGTAGAGCGACGACGCGCACGCGGCGTCGAGCGCGAACGCCCCGGCCCCGAGGCCGAGCGCGTCGGCGAGCAGGTGGGCGGGCAGCCCCGACATGAACCGGTTGCGCGGATCGGGCCGCGCGACGCCGGCGAGCTCGCCGAGCCACGTCGCCTCGGCCCACGCCGACATCGCCGACGAGGGGAACGAGAGGTTCCCGAGCACCGCGCCCGCGCGGTCGGATCGGCCCTCGTGGCCGGCCTCGCGCAGCGCCTCGCGGCCCGCGTAGAGCACCCACTGGAAGAGCGGGTCGAGCGCGAGCAGCGACTCGGGCGGACCGCTCCTCCGCGGGAACGGGTCCCGGGCGAGCACGCGGCGGAAGTGCTCGTCGAACCCGGCGACGTAGCCGCCGCGGTCGCTCCACGCGCGGTCCTTCGCGTCGCGCACGTCGCGCGCGCCGCGCCCGTCGCCCTGGCCGGAGGCGAGCGCGCGCTCGCGCGACAGGCGCCAGCGGCCGTCGGGGGCCGCGGACAGGAGGTCCCTGCCCGCGAGCACGTTGTCCCAGAGGGCCGCGGGGTGGAGCGCGCCCGGCAGGACGCACCCGCGGCCGACGATGGCGATGGGCTCGAACACGCTGGCCACGATCACGCCTGCCCGCGCGCCGTGTCGGGGCGGAGGACGTACTGCACGTCGCGCAGCTCGGCGACCATCGCGCCCGTCTGGTCGACGAACGCGATGTCCGCCTTCGTGCGGTCGCGGGCCACGATCTGCCCGCGCACCACCGCGCGCAGCGGGCCGTCGGACGGCCCCTCGGCGAAGGTGTGCAGCGCGCCCACGGACATCGGGAGCGCCGCGCCGCCGAGCACGTGCTGCGTCCACAGCGTCGCGAGCTGCAGCCCGCCGTCGAGCGCCGCCGGGTCGGTCTTCCACGGCTGCGCCACCCAGCCGGCCTCGCGCAGGCCGATGACCGTCCCCGCGATCCCGTCGCGGCTCACGCCGTCGAGCTGCCGGATCACCTGGAAGTCGCGGCCGTGGAACAGCGTGCGGCCGTCGTACAGGTCGCCGCCGGAGGGCCACGGGCCGAGCGACGGCAGGGCCGGGCCCCTCGGGGCCGCGCGCCCCTCGGGCTGCGCCATCTCGATGGTCGCCGCGTAGTGCAGCGCCCCCTGGGGCCCGCGCAGCTCGGCCGCGAGCACCGCGCCGTGGCCGTTGCTCACCTCGCGGCAGTCCACGCGGAACACCTCGCCGCCCGACTCGTACGCCGCGAGCTTGATCCCGCGCAGCACCCGCACGTCGCGCAGCTCGGTCACGACGAGATCCGGCCGGCAGGCCCGCGCGGCGCGGGCGAACCACTCGAGGGCGATCACCACCGGCACCACGGGGACGCCGTTGATGGCGTGATCGCCGAGGTAGGGGTGCGTCGCGCGGTCGGCGCGGACGGCCAGCGCGACCCGCCGGCCGTGGCCCTGGGCCGCGAGCGTCGTCGGCTCCGCGCCGAGCACGAGCTCGACCGCGCCGGGCGCGGCGGAGCCCGCGCCGCGGTCGCCCGAGCCGTCGCAGAGCTCGTCGAGCAGCATCCTCGCGCCCACGTCGAGCGGGATGAGCGGCACGCCGAGCTGCGCGAAGTGCGCCTCGAGCGCCGCGTTCACCATGCCGCCCTGCCAGGGCCCCCAGCCGAGCGACCTCACGCGGCAGCCCGGGCGACGCGCGGCCTCGGCCGCGGCGACCTTGTTCAGGACCTCGTTCGCCATCGCGTAGTCGCACTGCCCCTTGTTGCCGCTGCGCGCCGCGATGGAGCTGAAGAGGACGATCGCCTTGAGCGGGTCGCCCTCGGTCGCGCCGAGCAGGGCCCGCAGGCCGTCGACCTTCGTGCGGAACACGCGCTCGAGCTGCTCGACCGTCTTCTCCGCGATGAGCTTGTCGGCGAGCACGCCCGCGCCGTGGACGATCGCGGTGACGGGGCCGAGGGCGCCGCGCACCTGGTCGAGCGCCGCGGCCACGGCGCGCGCGTCGTTCACGTCGACCGGCACGTAGACGGCCTCGCCGCCGGCCGCGCGGATCGCGTCGAGCGTCGCGCGGACCTCGCGGCTCGCGAGGATCTTCGCGACCTGGCGGCCGATCTCCGCCGGCGTCGCCTTGTGGCCCGCGGAGGCCGCGGCCTTGACGAGCGCCGCCTTGAGCGCGGCCTCGCCACCGACGCCGCGGCACACGGCCGGGTCGTCCTCGAGCGCGGAGCGGCCGAGCAGCGCGAACCTCGCGCGGCTGGCCTTCGCGAGCGCGATCAGCGTCGCCGCGGTCACGCCGCGGGCGCCGCCGCTCGCCACGACAACGTCGGACGGCCCGAGGGGGAGCGGCCCGGGCTGCGCGTCCTGCCGGACGCTGCGCAGCGTGGTGCGCCGGCCGTCGGCGCGCAGGCCGATCTCGAGCTCGACGCCGCCGGACAGGAGCTCCGCGGCGACGGCCTCGGCGAGCTCGGCGGCGGGCCGGCCGCTCCGCTCGAGGTCGATCGCGCGGCACGACGCCTCGGCCCACTCCAGGGCCGCGGTCTTCACGAGGCCCGGCAGCCCGCCCACCCAGGCGCGGTCCGAGCCGGCGAGGCCGAAGTCGCCGCCCGTGTCCTGGACCGTGACGAACAGGGCCGGCTGCGCCGCGATCGCCTGGGCCGCGAGGAACGCCTCGCGGTGGACGGCGAGCGCCTCGTCGGCCGTGGCGGCGTCGCGCAGGCCGCCGAGGAACACGGCGCCGCGGGCCCCGCGGGGCACGGCGGCGGCGTACTCGGCGGCGATCCCGCGCGCCGCGAGGGCGGCGGCGAGCGCGGGGCCGACCGCGTCGTCGCCGGTGACCACCACGGTGCCGGCGTCGAAGAGGCCGGGCATCGCCATGCCGGCGGCGGGCGCCGGCACCTCGACGAGCGTCCACCGGCCGAGGTGCGCGGCGGCGGGGTCCTCGGCGGGCTTCGCCGGGGCGTCGCCGGCGGCGGCGGGGCCGAGGCGCGCGCGGAGGTGGTCGACCACCTGCCCGAGCGTGCGCAGCTGCGCCAGCGCCGAGGCGTCCACCTCCGACAGCCCGGGCGTCCGGTCCCGCACCGCCGACAGGATCTCCACCCGCTTGATGCTGTCGATCCCGAGATCGCTCTCCAGCTCCATCTGCAGCCCGAGCATCTCGGCCGGGTAGCCCGTCGTCTCGGCCACCACCGCCATCACCACCCGCTCGACCTCGGCCGCACCGGGCGTCGCGGCGGAAGCGCTGGCCGGCGCGGGGGCGGGCAGCGAGGCGCGGAGGTGGTCGACCACCTGCCCGAGCGTGCGCAGCTGCGCCAGCGCCGAGGCGTCCACCTCCGACAGCCCGGGCGTCCGGTCCCGCACCGCCGACAGGATCTCCACCCGCTTGATGCTGTCGATCCCGAGGTCGCTCTCCAGCTCCATCTGCAATCCGAGCATCTCGGCCGGGTAGCCCGTCGTCTCGGCCACCACCGCCATCACCACCCGCTCGACGTCGGCTGCCGCGGGCGCCGCCGCCGCGGGAGCGGCGGCCGGCGTGGCCGGAGCGGCCGCAGCGGGCGCCGTCGCGGCGGAGGGGGCGGCAGCCGGCCTGACGGCGGCCGCCGGCGCGGCGGCCGGCAGCGAGGCGCGGAGGTGATCGACCACCTGCCCGAGCGTGCGCAGCTGCGCCAGCGCCGAGGCGTCCACCTCCGACAGCCCGGGCGTCCGGTCCCGCACCGCCGACAGGATCTCCACCCGCTTGATGCTGTCGATCCCGAGGTCGCTCTCCAGCTCCATCTGCAATCCGAGCATCTCGGCCGGGTAGCCCGTCGTCTCGGCCACCACCGCCATCACCACCCGCTCGACGTCGGCTGCCGCGGGCGCCGCCGCCGCGGCCGGAGCGGCGGCCGGCATGGCTGCAGCAGGCGCCGTCGCGGCGGAGGGTCCGGCAGCCGGCCTGACGGCGGCCGCCGGCGCGGCGGCCGGCAGCGAGGCGCGGAGGTGATCGACCACCTGCCCGAGCGTGCGCAGCTGCGCCAGCGCCGAGGCGTCCACCTCCGACAGCCCGGGCGTCCGGTCCCGCACCGCCGACAGGATCTCCACCCGCTTGATGCTGTCGATCCCGAGATCGCTCTCCAGCTCCATCTGAAGCCCGAGCATCTCGGCCGGGTAGCCCGTCGTCTCGGCCACCACCGCCATCACCACCCGCTCGACCTCCGCGGATGCGGCGGACGCCGCCGCGGCTGCGCCCGCCGGCGCGGCTGCTGCGGGCGCCGCTGCGGCGGCGGGGGCGGCGATGGCCGGCCTTGCGCCGGCCGCCGGCGCGGCGGCGGGCATCGAGGCGCGGAGGTGGTCGACCACCTGCCCGAGCGTGCGCAGCTGCGCCAGCGCCGAGGCGTCCACCTCCGACAGCCCGGGCGTCCGATCCCGGACCGAGGAGAGGATCTCCACCCGCTTGATGCTGTCGATCCCGAGATCGCTCTCCAGCTCCATCTGCATTCCGAGCATGGAGACGGGGTATCCGGTCTTGTCCGCGACCACCTCGAGGACCATCCGCTCGAGATCGACCCCCGGCGCGGCGGCGCCCGCCGCCTGCGTTGCCGCGGCGGGCGAAGGCGGCGCGACCGCCGGCTTCGCTGCCGCGACGGGCGCCGCAGCCGCCGGCGCCGCGGCCTTCGCTGCCGCGATGGGCGCCGCCTGCACGGGCGGCGCGGCCGCCGGCTTCGCTGCCGCGGCAGGCGCCGCAGCCACCGGCGCTGCGAGCGCCGCGTGATGCTCCCCGCCCGCGCCGTTCAGGCCGTCCTGGATCGCGTGGCTCCTGCCCCCGCCGATGAGCAGCGCCGGCGCCCCTGCGGGCCTCAGCGACGCCTCCGAGACCGGCCCTCGATGCACCGGCGCGAGGATCGTGGGCGCGATCCGCGCCTCGGGCGCCGCCGTGACCGGGGAAGGAGCGCCGGTCGCGAGCGCGGCGAGCCCTGCGAAGGAGGCCTCGGCCGCCTGCAGGAAGGCGATGTGGGTCTCGGCCATGGTGCGCTGGTACACGCTGTGGGCTTCCGCCGTGGCGCGTTGCGCCTCCTGGTAGGCAGCGAGCCACGACGCGCTCACGGCCGGCGACGACGCGCGCACGGCCGGCGACGACGCGCGCACCACCGGCGACGATGCGCTCACGGCCGCCGACGACGCGCTCACGGCCGCCGGCGACGCGCTCACGGCCGCCGACGATGCGCTCACGGCCCCCGACGATGCGCTCACGGTCCCCGACGATGCGCTCACGGTCCCCGACGATGCGCTCACGGCCGGCGCAGACGCGCTCACTGCCGGCGCAGACGCGCGCACGGCCGGCGCAGACGCGCTCACTGCCGGCGCAGACGCGCTCGCAACCGCCGCTGGCGCGCGCACCACCGGCGACGACGCGCTCACGGCCGGCGCCGGCGCGCGCACCACCGGCGACGCCGCGCTCGCGACCGGCGCCGCCGGCCTCGCCGCGCTCACCGCCGCCTCGAGCGCCGGCCTCGCCGCGCTCGGCTTCGGCAGCTCCTTCGCCCCGCCCTGCGGCGGGTACGGCTTGCCGTAATTGCTCCCGTTGATCGCCAGCGACAGCTTCGGCTTCGGCAGCGCCCGCGGATCGACCGGCGCCGCGACCCCGTCCCAGAGCACCCGCGCGTCGAGCGGCACCCCCGCCACGGCGAGCCGCGCCACCGCCTCGAACAGGCTCGTCACCCCGTGCTTGCCCTTGCGGTCGAGCGCCACGGCGCGGTGCGGCCGCCCGCTCAGGATGTCGCCGACCAGGTTCGTGAGCACCGAGCCCGGCCCGACCTCCACGAACGTGCGCACCCCGGCCGCGTACATCCGCTCGATCTCCTCCACGAACCGCACCGGCTCGGCCAGCTGGCGCGCCAGCCGGTCGCGCACCGCGTCGCCGCCGCCCGGGTACGGCTCGACCTCCGCGTTGCTGTACACCGGCGCCCCCGGCGCCTGCACCGCGATGCCCCCCAGGAACTCGCGGAACGGCGCGCTCGCCTCCGCCACGAGCGGCGAGTGGAACGCCGCCGCCACGTCGAGGCGCCGCGCCTGGATCCCCATGCCCGCGAGCCGCTTCTCCGCCGCCTCGATCGCCGCGACCGACCCGGACAGGACCACCTGCTTCGGGCCGTTGTGGTTCGCGACCACCACGTCCCCGAGCCCGAGCGCCCGCACCTCCTCGATCGCCCGCGGGACCGCGATCATCGCGCCCCGCTCGGACGACGCCGCGCCCATCAGCTCGCCGCGCCGCCGGGCCACGCGCAGGAGGTCCGCCGCCGACAGCGCGCCCGCCGCGTGCAGCGCCGCGATCTCGCCGAAGCTGTGGCCCGCGAACGCGTCGGCCCGCACCCCGAGCGCCCCGAGCAGCGCGAGGTGCGCGAGGCTCGTCGCGCCGATCGCGGGCTGCGCCCACCGCGTCTCGCGGAGCCGCGCGTCCTGCGCCGCGCGGTCCTCGTCCGAGAACACCGGCCGCGGGAACACCACCTCGTGCAGCGGCGCGTCCGCGATCGGGACGCTCGCCGCCGCGTCCCAGGCCTCGCGGGCCGCGTCGAACGTCATCAGCACGTCGGCGCCCATCGCGAGGTACTGGCTCCCCTGCCCCGGGAACAGGAACGCCACCTGCCCCGGCGCCTCCCCGGTCGCGTAATGCACGAGCGGCGCGGCGAGCGCCTGCTCGGGCTTCGACCCGAGGTGCGCCGCGACCTGCTCGAGCTTCTTCCGGAGATCCGCCTCGTCCGTGGCGCACAGCCCGAGCCGCGCGGGCCGCGACCCGTCGAACGAGAGCACCGACTCCCGCGCCAGGAAGCGCAGGATCTCCGGGGTCTCCGCCGCCTTCGCCGTCGCCCGGACGCGGTCCGCGAGCGCCGCCGGCGTGTCCGCCGACAGGAGGACGAGCTCCGCCGGGACCGACCGCACCCGGTGCGCCCGCGGCGCCGGGCCCGTGTACTCCTCCAGCGCCACGTGGAAGTTCGAGCCGCCGAAGCCGAACGAGCTCACCGACGCCCGCCGCGGGTGGCCCGCCGGCCGGATCCACGGCCGCGCCTCGGTGTTGAGATAGAACGCGGTCTTCTCGATCTCGAGCTTGGGGTTCGGCTTGTCGACCTTGATGGTCGGCGGCAGCACCTTGTGGTGCAGCGCCATGATCGCCTTGAACAGGCCCGCCGCGCCCGCGGCCGCCTTTGTGTGGCCGATCTGCGACTTCACGCTGCCGAGCGCGCACCACTGCCGGTCCTGCCGCCCCGACTCGTCGAACATCGCGCGCAGGCCCTCGAACTCGGCCGCGTCGCCGGCCTTGGTCCCGGTGCCGTGGGCCTCCATCAGCTCCACGGTCTCGGCGCCGTACCCGGCGGCGGCGTAGGTCCGGCGCAGCGCCTTGGCCTGCCCTTCCGGCACCGGCGCATACACGCTCTTGCTCCGCCCGTCGGACGACGACCCGATCCCGCGGATCACCGCGTACACCCGGTCTCCGTCGCGCTCGGCGTCGTCGAGCCGCTTGAGCGCCACCATCGCGATGCCCTCGCCGAGCAGCGTGCCGTCGGCCTTGTCCGAGAACGGGCGGCAGTCGCCCGACCGCGACAGGGCCGGCGTCTTGCTGAAGCACATGTACATGAAGGCGTCGTTCATCGTGTCGCAGCCGCCGGCGATCACGAGATCGGACTGGCCGAGCGCGAGCTCGTTGATCGCCATCGACATCGCCGACAGCGACGACGCGCACGCCGCGTCGGTCACGCAGTTGGTCCCGCCGAGGTCGAGCCGGTTCGCGATGCGCCCGGCCACCACGTTGCCGAGCAGGCCCGGGAAGCTCGACTCCTGCCAGGGCACGTAGCTGTTCGAGATCCGGTCGCAGGCGCGCTTCACCTCGTCCTCCGGATACCCGAGATCCCGGAGCGCGTTGGCCCACACCGGCCGCTGGATCCGGCTCACCATCGAGGCGAGGAGCTCCTGCGCCGAGGTGACGCCGAGGATCACGCTGATCCGCTCGCGGTCCATCGACTCGAACTGCCCCTGCGCCGCGTCCTCCAGCACGCGCTTCGCCACGATCAGCGCGAGCAGCTGCGTCGTGTCCGTGGCCGGAACGATCGACGGCGGGACGCCCCACTCCAGCGGATCGAACGGCACATTCTTCAGGAAGGCGCCGCGCTTCGCGTACGTCTTGTCCGGAGCGGACGGATCGGGATCGTAGTAGTCCTCGACCAGCCAGTGGGTGCTCGGAACGTCGGTGATGAGGTCGGTTCCAGCGAGGATGTCGCGCCAGAAGCCGTGAGCGTCGAGCGAGCCGGGGAAGATGGCGCTCACGCCGACGACGGCGATGGCCGGAGTACGCGGGGACGAAGGGTGCATGACGGACCTCAGCAGGTGATCGGGCGCTCAGACGAGCGGGCGAGGGGTGAAGTGGAAGGCGGCGCTCGGCACGGGGACGCCGTATGTCCGGAGCTGCTGCGCGCGCGTGACGACGGCCGCGCCCTCGAGCAGGTTGCGCGCGACCTGGACCACGGTGCGGTTCGCGGGGGCCTCGAGGAACGACCCCTTGACCCAGCGGTTGAAGGCGCCCATGGCCGGGCCACACCAGATCTGGTAATCGGCGCGGCGCTTCGGGTCCCCGGCGATCGCCCACTTGCTGGACATGCCGAGATACCACCGGAAGATCAGCGCCATCTTGTGCTTCGGCTCGCGGGCGGCGCGCTCGAGCTCGGCCGGGTCGCGCTCGGCGAAGAACCGCTCGCAGCCGGCCCACACCTCGTCGCACGACATCTGGAACTGCTCCCGCTCGACGCGCGCGCGCACGTCGGCAGGCAGCGACTCGATGGAGTCGTGGGCGACGTACAGGTCGTAGAGCCGCTGCGCGCGGACGCCGAACATCGTGCCGCGCTTGAGCACCTGGACCTGCACGCCGAGCTCGAACATGTCGGCGGCCGGCGTCATGGTCACGTCCGGCAGGTCGGCCTGGGCCAGCATCTTCTTGCCCTCCTCGGACAGGCCCGACTCGACGCATGCCTGGTTGACCGAGCCCGTGAGCACGTACGCCGCCCCGAGCGCGAACGCCGCGGCGACCGTGGACGGCGTGGAGAGGCCGCCGGCCGCGCCGACGCGGATCGGGCGCTGATACCCGTGCTTGGCCGCGAGCTCGTCGCGGACGCCGAGGATGACCGGGAACAGCGCGACGAGCGGCTGGTTGTCGGTGTGCCCGCCGGAGTCGGCCTCCACGGTGATGTCCTCGGCCACCGGCAGGGACCGCGCGAGCTCCGCCTCTTCCCGGGTGAGCCACCCGTTGCGAACGCACGTATCGAGGATCTCGGCCGGCGCCGGCGACAGGAAGCGCGCGGCGACCTCCGGGCGCGAGATCTTCGCGAACAGGTGGTTCTGCCGGTCGATGCGGCCGTCGGGCAGGCGCCTGATGCCGCTGTAGGCGAACCGCACGACCATCGGGTTCAGGCCCATGTAGGCCGCGGCTTCGGCCCGCCTCACTCCCTTTCTCAGGTAGAGCTCCACCGTGTCGCTCTCGAGCCGCGGCTGGTTCGGAGCGTGGATGAGGTTGCAGCCCCAGGTGGGGCCTTCCGTGCCGAGCGCGGCGACGATCTCGTCGACCGCCTGCTCGATCCGGTGGAGCCCGAGGCCGGCGGCGCCGAAGAACCCCATCATCCCTGCCCTGGCCATCTCGATGGTCAGCCGCGTGGTGTGGATACCGTTCGCCATCGCGCCGGCCACGTAGGGGAAGCGCAGGCGGTGGACCTCGAGGAAGGAGCGGTCCCCGAGCCACTCCGGATACAGCGCCGGCAGCGTGCCGAGGAGCGGGAACGTGGGGACCCCGTTGACCTGATCGTCGCGGATCACTGCGCCGCCGCGGGACACGCCGACGCGCCCCTCCGGCGTCTCGCGCACCACGTGCACCGGCTCGCGCACGCAGGAGACGGCCTCCCGCAGATCGGTCGACGTGAACGCGGGGAGCCAAGGTCCGCTGCGCCAGATCCCGATCGGCTGGAGGCCGGCGCTGCGGAGGGCCTGCGGTTCATGAATCATGCTGAGCTGCCTCCCAATGACAAGCTCGCGGTCTATAACATCCGTCGTCTCCGGCCCGCGGTAATGGTTCGGTCACGGCGCGACGGCATGGCCCGATCGCGCCGTCCCCCAGGATCGGCCATGAAAGCGCTTTCCCTCGGCGCGTCCGCGCCCGCGCCCCATGACGCGTCGCGCCTCGGTCTCCCTGGCGACCCATGGGCTCAAGCCTTCGGAACCGCTTGCTTTTTCTGCGACCCGCGGCTCCGGGGCGAGCGCTGCGCGGCGTCCCGGAGCCGCGGGCCGGCGCGCATTGTCAGCGTCTCGTCATGAACCCCCAACCGGCCAGCGCGGCGCGCCCTGAGAGAGAGACTGAACCGCCGAGATGGCAAGGACCCCAGGAGAATCCAACAGGCCTGCTCCCCGTTTCCCCTGACGCTCTTCACGTCCAGGCGGTTCAACCCCCTCTCCCGCTGGAAGGCGGTTTGATCTCGCCCAACTATGTCCCCGCAGAAGAATTCGAACCACGGAGGCACAGAGGTCTTCTCTTCTCCAAGGTTCCCTCTCGTCCCCGCGCCCACGGTAGGCCTCCGGCGAGGCCTCCCCCGAGCCAGGGGCCGCAGCGATGGCTAGAGCGAGTACCCGCCGTCGCTGACGAGCAGCGCGCCGGTCATGGTGCCCGAGGCGTCGGAGAGCAGGAACGCGATGAGCCCCGCGATCTCGTCGGCGCTCGCATACCGCCCGAAGGGCGTCGCCATCGCCGCCATCTGATCGAACGCGGCGCGCTCGCTCCCGGCGGTCGCGACGAGCTCCTGGAAGAACGGCGTCTGCGTCCAGATCGGCGTCTCGACGCCCCCGGGCAGGACGCCGTTCACGCGGATCTTGTCGCGCGCGCCCTCCTTCGCCGCGACGCGGACCAGCTGCGCCGCGCCCGCCTTCGAGGCCGCGTACGCGGCGATGCCCGGCTCGGCCTTGACGGCCGCGACCGAGGAGACGACGACGGCCGTCCCGCCCTCGCCCGACCTCCCGAGGAGGCGAAGGCCCGTCCGCAGCGTCAGAAAGGCGCCATCGAGGTTCACCGAGAGCACGCGCCGCCAGTCCTCGAACGAGGTCTCCGCGAGCGGCGCCCCGTGGGCGATACCGGCGTTCGCCACGACATGGTCGAGCCTCCCGAACCGGCGCTCGACGGCCTCCTCGATCTCGGCCCACGGGGCCTCGGTCCCCACGTCGCCGTCGCGCACCAAGAGCTCCGGCCCACGGAGCTCCGCCGCGAGCGCGTCGAGCGCCGCCCGGTTCCGATCGATGAGGACCAGGCCGCCCACGGCTTGCGACAACCTGCGTGCGGTGGCCGCGCCGATACCCGACGCCGCCCCGGTGACGAGCGCGACTCGACCTGACATGTGCTCAGCCCCTCTACCACGGCGAAGCCGCCGTGTGCACCTGCGCCGTTACAAGGCGGGTGCCCAAACGGGTGGAAGAGACGCGCTCTCGCCGGCACCGCCAGCCATCACCGGGTGTCGTTCGACGCAGGCGACGCAGGCGCAGCCGGGCGCGCCGCAGACCGGGGCTCGCCAACCGCGACGGAACGCTTCCATGGAGGGCACACCCGACCGGCGCAACACGAGCGCCGCCGCGCTCGTTCGCCGGGCTCCCCCGCCGGCCGCCCGTGCTCGGCGGCTGCGTTCCGGTGCGGTGATGCTTTGAGGTCGCTCGCGCTCGTTTTATGCTCTCGCGACGAGCCAACGATGCGACGCCTCTACCGGCTCTCTGCCAGGGTCAGCAAGCTCCTCCAGGCCCGTCGAGCGCGCGCCGAAAAATCACGGACGTCCAGGGCGGCGTCTCCAGCCGAGGCGCGGGTGCGCGCCGCCGACATCGCCGCGCAGCAGCAGGCTCAGGCGAGCCTCGAGCAGCAGCAGGCGGTGCTGAAATACGTCATCGCCAACGTCCCCCACGCCATCTTCTGGAAAGATCGCCAGGGCCGGTTTCTCGGAGGAAATCAGAACTTCCTCAACGACACGAACACGAGGGTCCTGGAGAACCTCGTCGGCAAGACCGACTTCGACGTCTGGGGGAAGCAAGACGCGGAGTCGTTCGTGCGCGTCGACCGGGAGGTCATGGAGCGCGGCACGCCGATGCTCGACATCGAGGAGCCGCTGCGCCGCCCGGACGGCGAGCGGCGGGTCCTGCTCACCAGCAAGGTGCCCATCCGCGACGAGCGCGGCGAGGTGACCGGGCTCCTCGGGATCTACGCCGACATCACCGAGCGCAAGCGGATGGAGGTCGAGCTCCAGAAGGCCAAGGAGGCCGCCGACGCCGCCGCCCGCGCCAAGGGGGAGTTCCTCACGGTGATGAGCCACGAGCTCCGGACGCCGCTCTCGCTCATCCTCGGTCCGCTCCAGTCGCTCCTGTCGGGCCGAGACGAGCCGCTCTCGCCGCGGGTGCAGGCCGATCTCGAGCGCATCCAGCGCAGCGGGCGGCGGCTCCGCCGGCTCGTCGACGACGTCCTCGATTACCAGAAGATCGAGGCCGGCAAGATGCAGGTCGACTGGGAGGCGGTCGACGTGACAGAGCTCGTCGCGGACATGGTGGAAGAGGCGCGCCCCGCGGCCGAGCGCGGCGGAGTGCAGCTGTCGCTCCAGGCGGATCCGGCGCTCGGGACGGTCCCCCTCGATCGGCGCAAGTTCGAGAAGATCGCGCTCAACCTGCTGGGCAACGCGCTGAAGTTCACCCCGGCGGGCGGCCGGGTCGACGTCGGGCTGCGGAGGGCGGACGGGCTCTTCGAGCTCTCGATCGAGGACACCGGTCCTGGCATCCCGCCGGACCAGAGACACCTGCTCTTCCAGCGGTTCCAGCAGATCGACGCGTCGGCCACGCGCAAGCACGAGGGGACCGGGATCGGGCTGTCGCTGGCCAAGGAGCTCGCGGAGCTCATGGGGGGCACGGTCGGCGTGGAGAGCGAGCCCGGGGTCGGCTCCCGCTTCTTCGTGCGGCTCCCGCGCGCGGCGGACGGCGTGATGGCGTCGCGGGCGCCTCGCGCGCCGGAGCCGCCGAGGCCGTCGGTGCCGCCCGGCGGCGCGGACGACCCCGTGGCGTCCAGGCCGCGCGTCGCGGACCACCTCGCGGCGCCCGCGCCTCGCGCCGCGCCGGCGGTCCGCGGAGACGGCCGCGCAGAGGCGCCTGCGCCGCGCGTGCTCGTCGTGGAGGACAACCCGGACATGGCGTCTTACCTCGAGGGCATCCTGTCCGCCGAGCACGAGGTCCTGCTCGCGACGAACGGCCGGGAGGCGCTCGAGGTGGTCGGGGCGACGAGGCCCGACGTCATCGTGTCGGACGTGATGATGCCCGAGATGGACGGCTTCGAGCTGGTCCGGCGGCTCAAGCGGGATCCCGAGCTCCGGGACATCCCGATCCTCCTGCTCACGGCCAGGGCGAGCCGCGCCGAGGCCGTGGGCGGGCTCGAGGTCGGCGCCGACGAGTACCTGAGCAAGCCGTTCGACCCGCTGGAGCTCAAGGCGCGGGTCCGCGCGGCCGAGCGGCTGCACCGCGCCTACCTGGAGCTCGCCGCGAAGAACCGCGAGCTCGCGGCCGCGCTCAAGCGGCTCTCGGAGACGCAGGAGGAGCTCCTCCAGGCGGGCAAGATGGCGGCGATAGGCACGCTCGTCGCGGGGCTGTCGCACGAGATGAACAACCCGGTCTCGGTCATCGTGATGACCGCGCAGCTCCTGATCCGGCGGCACCGGAAGGGGCACGGCCTGCCCGACGAGGCCGCGATCATCAAGGCGCTCGGCACCATCGAGCGGCAGGCGAACCGCTGCTCGGACCTCGTGACGGCGCTGCTCGAGTACGCGCGCGGCAAGCCGGTCGGCCGGCAGCCGTGCGACGTGCGCGAGGCGCTCCGCCGCGCGGTCGACCTCTCCGGGCCGCGGGCGCGCGAGCGCCGGGTCCACCTCCAGGCGAACAGCGCCGCGTCGGCGCTGCCCGCGGTGCTCGTCAACACGTCGCAGCTCGAGTCGGCCCTGCTCAACGTGATCGGCAACGCCCTCGACGCCAGCCCCCAGGGCGGCGCCGTCGTCGTCGGGGCGCGCGCGCTCCCGCGCGGGGACGTCCACGGCGTGGAGATCGACGTGCGCGACACCGGCTGCGGCATCCGCGCCGAGGACCTGAGCCGGATCTTCGAGCCGTTCTTCACGACGAAGCCGCCCGGGCAAGGGACCGGGCTCGGCCTGTCGCTGACGCACCGGTTCATCCAGGAGCACCAGGGCAGCATCCGTATCGAGAGCGCGCTCGGCGAAGGCACGACGGTCCGCATGTGGCTGCCCGCCCTTCAGGCGGACGGGGCGGAGTGAGCTCGTGAGAGGCGCCTGAGGCGCGTAAAGCCGCGTAAAACCGCCTTAAAGCCGCGCGCAAGAGAGCGACCGGACTGAAGCGTGAGAGACAGCGAGTAATACGGGCCACAGCGCATCATCTCCCACTTCAGCCCTCATCGCCGACCCTTCCACGTCCTTGACAGACCCATCTCCTTTGAGATGTGATCGTAAGGTCTGTATGCACCTTGGGATCCATGCCTCTTCGCGGTGCGTCCATCGAGCCGACATGGGTTCCACGCATCTCCTACGACGCCTGCGCTGCCTGGAGGCCGGGTTGCTCGTGGGGCTCGCGTCCCTACTCTCGGCGTCCTGCGCGCCGAGCGAGCCCGAGCGCCCCGAGAACGCGGTCGTCATCGGCGCCCTCCTGCCCTTCTCCGGCAGCGAGTCGGCCATCGGCCGCAACCTCGAGCAAGCGATGCTGCTCGCGATCGAGCACCTGAACGCCGCGGGCGGGCTCGACGGGCGGCCGTTCGACCTCCGGAGCCGGGACAGCCACTCGAGCGCGGAGCGCGGGATCCACCAGCTGGCCGCGCTGCTCTACAAGGATCGGGTCGCCTACCTGGTGGGGCCCGAAGAGAACGACCTCGCCCACGAGATCTCGCGGGACGTGAAGGAGCTCGACCGGTTTCACATGCTGCCGGGGTATGCCGCCCCCTCCATTGCGCGCAGCGAGAGGAAGGGGGGCTGGATGCGGCTCGCCCCTTCCCCGTTCGACATCGGCTGCGCGCTGGCGAAGGACGCCATTCGCGACGGCATCCGGACCGTGAACACCCTCGCCGCGTGGGACGACTACAACGCCAAGGTCAGCAGCGAGTTCGCGACAAACTTCGTGGCGCTCAGGGGCAGGGTGCTCCCGTCGGTGCCGCTCACCGCGGGCGAGCATACCTACACGGACAAGATCGAGTTCGCCTTCGGTTCGCACCCCGACCGCACGCTCCTGGCCGCCTTTCCTGCCACCGCATCGACCATCGTGACCGAATGGACCGTCGCCGGGCGCCCGGGCGACTGGCTCCTCGGCCCCGCGCTGCGCGCCGAGGCGTTCCTCGCCAACATTCCTGCGGGCGTCCTCGATGGATACTCCGGGGTCTCGCCCTCGCTGAGCCTGCGGAGCGAGTGCCAGATCGCGGACGAAGCGGAGGAGAAGGTCGAGTGCACGACCGGGAACGCCGCCGCCTTCATCGAGCACTTCTCCCGCCGGTGGGGTGGGGAGGTGCCGTTCCCCGCGGCGCACTTCTATTACGACGGCGTCGTCCTCATCGCGATGGGCCTCGTGTACGCGCAGGCGACGAGCGGGGAGATCCCCTCCTCCGGAAACGCGCTGCAGAAGATCATCCGCGAGCTCAACAGCCCCGACAACGAGCCGGCATCGTGGCGGGATCTGAAGACGGCGATGACCAAGCTCCGCGAGGGGGTCCCGCTCCGGTACGTGGGGGCGGCCGCGGAGTACGAGTTCGACGGCTACGGGGCGAACAAGCACCACTTCATGCAGAAGTGGACCATCCGCGACGAGGCCTTCGTCGATCTCGACCCCGTCCCCGTCAACTGCCGCGTCAGGCAGTGATCTCGCGGCGAGCGTGACGTCCACGCAGGAGTGCGCACGATCGACGAGCCACGGACGAGGAGGAGCAGCTCATGGGGCGGATTGGACGATGGAGTACGACGGTCCTCGGTCTCGCGCTGACGACGGCGGCGTGCGGGTCCGACCAGCCCCCCGGCGCGGACGAGCAGATCACGCCCATCCAGCGAGCTCCGATTCCAGACAACGAGTTCACGCCCGTGGAGCTCGAGGACACGGTCGACCGCCTCGTCGCCGAGATCAACGCGGGCGCGCTCCGGACGATGCCGATGGCGGTCGTGCTGAAGAACGCCGCCGGCTTCTGGGCGCCGGTCGTGACGGCCGCGGCCCGGGCCATGGCGGAGCTCGGGGTCGTGGGGAGCGTGATCGGGCCGATCGAGCTGTCGGAGGACGGCCCCAAGCCGGAAGAGGTCCAGAACGAGCAAATCGCGCAGGCGGTGGAGGACGGCGTGGAGGGGATCGGCCTCGCGCCCTTCGGCGACCTCCAGACCACCGCCGTCGACGAGGCCGCGGCGAGAGGGGTCCACGTCGTGACGCTCGACAACGACGTGGCGGCCTCGAAGCGCTCGATCTACGTCGGGACCCTCAACGAGTCTGCCGGCGCCACGGCGGCGAAGACCCTGCTCGCGCTGCTGCCCGCGCCCCCGGGGACGGTGATCATCCACGGCAGCATCGACGAAGCCGGGAGCGCCGGCCTGGAGCGAACGCAGGGTGCCCAGGCCGAGATCGAGGCAGCCGGCTACGAGGTCGTGGTGGGCCAAGCCCACTGGACCCTCTCGGGCGAGGCCGAGGACATCGAGTGGATGACGGCCGAGATCGAGGCGGCGGACCCGCCCGCCGTGGGGCTCATCGGCCTGTTCAACGTCTCGTATCGGTGCGCGATGGCCGCGGAGGCCGCGGGCGCGGAGCTCCCCATCGTCGCCTTCGACTTCGATCCGATGACCGTCGAGTACATGCGCCAGGGGCGCATCAGGGCCACGCACATCCAGCGGCAGTACTACCAGGGCTATCTCGTGCCCTACATCCTCTACGGCATCAAGAACCTCGGCCTCGAGGCGACCAAGCAGATCCTCGCCCCGCAGATGGTCGACGGCACCCGGGTCAACACGGGCCTCGACGTGGTCCCCGGGGACAAGGTCGACGCCTACAACGACTTCCTCATCTCGATCGACGCGAACCAGTAGCGGCGCCGCGGCACGCGCCGTGAGCAGCGGGTAGACCAACAGGCGCTATGCGCCGACACTGCCTCCCAGTGTGGGTAAGGAAAATCCTGTTGCAAATATGAAATAAGCTACGTACCGTCGGGGACTGAAGGGCATTCTCTGTGCGCCTGTCCGCGCTCCTCCGGGGCGCTTCCGACGGCGCCCGGACATGCCTCTGTCTTTCGTGGGGGCGCGGATGACATACGCTCTTGGATTCGACCGTTCCTTGCATCGGGTACGCGCTGCCGCGCCGGTCGCCTGATGCTCGACGCCGGCGCCGTCTCCACGCCCTCGACGCCCGACCGGCAGCGCGCCGGGCGCGCCGGCGTCCCCCTCGGCATCGGCGTCAAGCTCGCGGCGGCGACCGTGGTCGTCCTCACCAGCGTCACCGTGCTGGTGGCCAATCAGGCCATCGAGAAGACACGGGATGATCTCGTGTCGGCGAAGGCGAACGCCGCCTCGATGATGGCGGATCTGCTCTCGGGGGCCCTGACCGCGCCGCTCGATTTCGGCGACCGCGACGCGGCGCAGGGCGACCTCGACCAGCTCCGGTCGAACCGCGCGCTGATCGGCGCGATCGCGTGGGGCAGCGACGCCGAGCCCGTCGCCAAGGTCGGGGCGCCGCCAGAGGGCCTGTCGGCCTTCATCGCGCGCGGCGCCGAGAACCAGGTCCTCGAGCGCGAGATCCGCGTCGCGCGCTCGGTCGTGCGCGACGACGGGCGGCGCCTCGGGACGCTCGTCCTCGTCCTCTCCCTCGATCCCGAGAACGCCGCGTTCGCCGCGGCGCGCCGCAACATCCTCGAATACGCGGGGCTCGTCGGCGCGGTGACCGCCTTCCTCCTCCTCGGGTTCGCCCGGTGGCAGATCGTGCGCCCGCTCTCGCGGCTCGTCGACGCCGCGCGGCGCCTCGGCGAGGGCGACCGCACCGTCCGCGTGCACGTCCGCACGAACGACGAGCTCGGCCGGCTCGCCGACGTCTTCAACGCGATGAGCTCCGCCATCCTCGAGCGCGAGGGCAAGCTGGAGATGGCCACGGAGAGCCTCCGCGAGCTCTTCGACAACATGCGCGAGGCGATCGTCGCCTTCGGCCCCGACGGCCGGCTGGGCGTCGAGGCCTCGAAGCAGGCCAGGCAGCTGTTCGGCGAGCGCGCCGATGCGGGCCGCCACGTCGCGGAGCTCCTCTACGGCGACGAGCCCCTCTGCGTCGAGAGCCAGGCGCTCCGGCAATGGATCGACGCCGCGTTCGGCGCGGAGCTCGACCTCTTCCCGGACGTCGCCGAGCTCGCCCCGCGCTCGCTCTGGTTCGAGCGCGCGCCGGGCGACCGCAGGTTCTTGCGGCTCGAGTTCTGCCCCGTCGTATCCGGCCAGGAGGTCGCGCGCATCATGCTGCTCGCGACCGACGAGACCGAGCTCCGGCGCCTCGAGGCGAGCGTCAAGACCAAGGACGAGGAGCACGCGCGCCAGATCGCGGCCATGCGCCGCCTCGTCGCCGGCGGCGGCCAGGTCTTCGTCCGCTTCGTCGAGATCTCGCGCGAGCGCGTGGCCCGGTGCGCCGAGATCCTGAGCCCCGGCGGGCGGCTCGGCGCCGCGGACCTCGACGAGCTCTTGCAGCAGCTGCACACCCTGAAGGGCGAGGCCCGCTCGTTCGACCTCGAGCGCCTCGCGGACGAGGTCATGACCCTCGAGGACGAGCTCGCGGCGCTCCAGGCGCGCGCGCGCTCGGAGGACGAGCTCTCCGTCGACCTCGGCGCGGCGTCCTATCGCGCGCGGCTCGAGCGCGTCGCGGAGGAGCTCGCGCGCGCGCAGCAGACGTTCGTCGACGCGTCGCCCGTGGGCCGCGCGATCCTCGACCAGATCACGGTCCGCCGCACCGACGTGAGCCGGCTCGGCGAGCTCCTCGCCGGGCAGCGCGGCGAGGCCGCCGAGATCGTCCGCCGCCTCGCGGCCCGCCCGTTCGGCGAGGTGCTCGCGCCGCTCGTCGAGCGCGTCCCCCGCTGGGCCGAGAAGGAGGGCAAGCGCGCCCGCCTCGAGATCGAGGGCCGCGAGGTCCCCGTCCCCGCCGATCTCGCCGGCCTGCTCCCGGGCGTGCTCATCCACCTCGTGCGCAACGCGATCGCCCACGGCATCGAGACCCCCGACGCGCGCGCCCAGGCGGGCAAGCCCGAGCTCGGCGTGATCCGCGCCGTCTGCGCCGAGGATCGGCCGCTGCCCACGATCGTCGTCGAGGACGACGGCCGGGGGCTCGACCTCCACGCCCTCGCGGCGCGCGCCGGCGTCGACCCGACCGACCTGCGCCGCGCGCGCGAGCTCCCGTTCGCCCCCGGCGTGAGCACGAAGGGCGACGTGAGCGACCTGGCCGGCCGCGGCGTCGGCCTCTCGGCGGTCCGCGCCGACCTCCTCTCGGTCGGCTGGCTCATCGAGGTGGACGCGTCGCGCCGGACCGGGACGGCGTTCGTGATCCGGCCCCGCGACCGGGCCGTTCCCCCCAGCAACGGAGATTGAACCGATGTCACACGGCGGACGCATCCTGGTGATCGATGACAGCGAGATCGTGCTGATGCGGATCCGCGTCGAGCTGTCGAGCGCCGGCTACGACGTCGTCACGACGACGCAGCTCGTCGGCACCGCCCGCCACCTGCGCGGCTGCGATCTGGTCATCATCGACTTCTTCATGCCGGGCCTCGACGGCGGCGCCGTCCTGCGCTCGCTCAAGGCGGCGGTGCCCGCGGGCGAGCGGCCGCCGCTCTTCTATCTCTACACGACCGACGCCAAGGCCGGGGCCCGGTACGCGGAGCTCGGCTTCGACGGCGTCTTCGGCAGGAAGGGCGATCTGCTCGCCCTCACCCCGCAGGTGGAGGCGGCGCTCCGCATCCGCAAGCTCTCCGGCCTCGTCCGCGCCAAGGAACGCAGGGCGTGACGCTCTGCCGGCGCGCCTTCGTGCTCGGCCTCCTCGCCGCGGCCGCCCTCGCCCCGGGCCACGCGCGGGCCGAGACGGCGACGGCGCCGTTCGCCGTGCAGGCGGAGATCGTCACGCGCATCCTGCCGTACGATCGGGGCTTCTCGGAGCGGGTGAAGGCGCAGGTCTCCTTCCTGCTGCTCACGAGGGCGGGCGACGCGGACTCGGCGAGCGCCGCGCACCAGATGAGGCGGGCGCTCCTCGACATCGGCAAGGTGCGCGACCGGCCGATCCGCGTGGAGTCCATCGAGTACTCGAGCGCGCCCGAGCTCGCCGCGGCGTGCCGCGCGCGCGACGTCCACGTCGTCTACATCTCCTCCGGGCTCGCGAAGGACGTCGCCGCCATCCGCGGCGCGCTCGCGGACACCGGCGTCTTGAGCTTCGCGGCCGTCGAGCCCTACGTCGCGCAGGGCGCCGTGCTCGGCGTCGACGTCGCGAACGGCAAGCCGCGCATGAGCATCAACCTCGCGCAGGCCCGGGCCCAGCGCATCGATTTCCCGGCCTCCATCCTCAAACTGGCAAGGATCTACTGACGTGCGCTCGCCTTGTTTGGCACTGCTCTGCACAGCGTCGATCGCGTGGTCGACCGCCGCGCCGCGCGAGGCGCGGGCCGAGGACGTCAGCTCCCTCCTCGAGATCCTCGAGGAGAACGTCGTGTCCGGCGCCTCCCGCGCCGCGGAGCGCGCGAGCGACGCGCCCGCCATGTCGTCGGTGATCACCGGCCAGCAGCTCAAGCTCTTCGGCATCCAGCGCCTCGCCGACGCGCTCAACTTCCTCGCCAGCGGCGTCTTCGCGCACTACCGCATGTCGGCCCCCGAGGTCGGCGCGCGCGGGGTCGCGCTGGCCCGGGACGCGAACAGCCACGTGCTGCTCGTGCTCGACGGCATGGTCGTGAACGAGCAGGGCGGCGGGGCCGTCTTCCTGCACGACATCCCGGTCGACGTCATCGACCACATCGAGGTGGTCCTGGGCCCGGGCTCCGTGCTCTACGGCGCGCAGGCCATGCTGGGGGTCATCAACGTCGTCACGAAGAAGGCCGCCGACCACCAGGGCCTCCACGCCTCGCTCACGCTCGGGGTGTCGCCGCCGCTCGACGAGTCGGGGAGCATCAGGGCCCCGACGGTCGACAGCCCCGGGGGCGAGAACACGGTGGCGCTGAGCCTCGGGCGCAGCTTCACGCTGCTCGGGCAGCCCGCGGGCGTGGTGGCGGCGGCCGACATGCACACGTTCAAGGGCCCGCACTTCGCCTTCCCGAAGCAGTCCATCCCGGTCGGGCCCGACGGCGCGCCGTCGCTGGATCTCGGCTCGCACGCCGAGCCGGGCACCTGGGGCGGCCCGGTCGAAGAGCAGTGGTTCCGCCGCAAGGCAGGCGCGTACCTGCGCGTCGACGTCGGCGACCTGAGCGCCGCCGCGCAGATGACGCGCTCGGTGTGGGCGGCGCCCCAGATGGATCTCTACGAGAACCGCGTCGGCGCCTACGACGACGCGCACAACGACAACGCGCAGTCGCTCGCCCTGGCCAGCGTGCGCTACCGCGCCCGGCTGAGCGAGCGGCTCGAGGGCGTGGCGCGCGCGTATTTCGGGTACAGCCGCCTCCTGCGCTCGCGCTACGTCATCGGCCACGACGCGCTCGTGCCGCACGTGCCGCTCGGCGTGATCGATCCCGAGCAGTGCCCGCGCGGGCCGTCCGGGCCGTGCCGGAAGGAGTCGCTGTTCCTCTCCCGCTGGGTCGGGCTGGAGCTCCAGGCGGTGGTCGACTGGGCGGGCGACGGCGCCTTCTCGACCATGGCGGGCGTCGACGGGCGCCTCCGCACGTCCGCGTACGAGATCGTCGCGTTCGACGAGCTCTCGGGCAAGAGCTACGGCTCCGACCCCGCGCTCACGCGCTGGCACGGCGGCGGGCACCGCCTCGAGGACGAGGCCGCGCTCGGGGCCTACGTGCAGCAGACGCTGCGCCCCTTCCGGCCCATCGCGCTCAACGCGGGCATCCGGGTCGACCTCGACTCGCGCATCCCGCTCGAATATCTGCCGGCGGCGATCTCGCCGCGCGCCGCGCTGATCGCCGAGCCGGACGATCGCATCTCGCTCAAGCTCATCTATTCGAGCGCGTTCCGCGCGCCCAGCTTCGTCGAGCTCTACATGGTGAGCGGCAGGCTCCTGCCGAACCCGGACGGCCTCAAGCCGGAGAGGGTCTCGTCGGTGGAGGCGGTGTCGTCGTTCCGGACCGGCGCGTATTCGATCACGGCCGGCGGCTTCGCCTCGACCTGGCGGGACGTCATCGAGCTCCAGATCGTGAAGGCCCAGGCGCCCAGCCTCTCGAGCTTCAAGAACGTACCTGGCATCCGGAACTACGGCGCGAACCTGGGATTCGAGGCGAGCTTCCTCGATCGGCGGCTGCGCGTCGGCGCGAACTCCACGTTCGCGGTGACGCGGCGCCGCTTGTCGGCGCAGCAGATCAAGGACAATGCGCGGTTCGGCGTCGGGGACGAGGTCCCCCTCGCCGTCGCGCCGTCGGTGTACGGCAACGCGCACGTGTCGTACGAGATCGGCGCAGGCGCCGTGTCCCTGGCGGCCGCGTACATGGGCCGCCGGATCGCGGATCAGGCGTATGTCGGCGGCAATCCGTCGAACATCACGCCTCGCCCCGAGGTGTCGCCGCAGCTCGAGCTCCGCGCGGCGCTGACGGGCGCGCTCCCCGGGGTGAAGGGCGCCGGGTACACGCTCGGCGGTCAATACGCGTTCTCGGCCTACGAACCCTACGTCGTCGGCCCCAACCAGGGGCTGCCGCGCTACCTCGTGGAGCGCGGCCCCACCGCGGATTACGCGCTGACGAACCGGCTCACGATCTTCGCCGGGATCGAGCTTCACCTGGGCGGCGAGGACGCCGCCGGCGGCCCGCCCGCGGCGGCCGGGCCCTCTTCCCGCGCGACGGCCTCGCGCGCGCCGCAGGGAGCTTTGCCGTGAGCTTTGCCGTGAAGAAGAGCGCGCTCCTCCCCTCGTTCCTCGCCGGCTCGTCGGCCGCCGCGTGCCTCCTTTCGTGGGGCTGCATCGAGATCGGCCACCCCGTCGAGGTGGGCTGTTTCGTCGAGGTCGACAACCCGAATTGCGTCGACACGGGCGTGTCCGCGAGCTCCTCGCGCGCGAGCGGGACCACCTCGACCGGCGGCGGTGACGGCGGTGACGGCGGTAACGGCGGAGGCGGCGGCGGGGCAGGCGGAGGCGGCGGCGCCGGCGGGACAGGCGGCCATGGCGGAGGCGGCGGCGCCGGCGGAGCAGGTGGCCATGGCGGAGGCGGCGGCGCCGGCGGGACAGGCGGCCATGGCGGCGACGAACCGTGATGGACACCGAGCGTCCAGATCCACGAGCTGGGGGCGTCGACACCACCTCTTCGCCCCTCCACCAGCGCGCCGGATCGCCGTCGCTGTCGCCGGAAGGACGCAAAACGTCGTTGACAGCCAAACCTATCTCACCCAATCGCAATATCGTTCCTGACTGCTCTCTTGGTTCTTGAGCGTGGAGGGGGTTCATGCGCCATCGAAAGTTCTCCGGTATTCTCCTGGCGGCCGGCCTGCTCGCCTGCAGCGACAGCGAGAGCGCGACGGGTGAGCCGATCACCATCGCCTACATCACGCACAACAAGTGCAACCGGTTCCACGACCTCGGGCGCGAGGGCGCCAGGCAGGCGCGCACGGAGCTCGCGGCCACGAGCGCGCGCCCGATCGAGGTGTTGATCCTGGATCCCGAGTGCCCGGAGCTCGACGAGAACGGCGACCCGGTCGTTTCCGACGACGAGTGCTATTTTTCCCGGCCGCAGATGGCGGTGCTGGAAGAGGTCATCGACAAGAAGGTCGACGCCATCTCCGTCGACGTCTTCGACGGGGTCTGCGAGAACGACCTCATCAACCGGGCCGTGGACGCCGGCATCAAGGTCGTCACCTACGGCGGCGACGCGCCGGACAGCAGGCGCCACACCTACTACGGCATGGACAACAAGGCCGCTGCCGCCTTCCTCATGGATGCGCTCGCGACCATCAACGGGAAGACCGGCAAGATCGCCTTCCAGACGATGATGGAGGAGAGCAAGGACGGCGGCTACACCCCCACCGCCGCAGGGACCTTCATCGACCGGACCGCCGGCTTCTCCGAGGCGCTGAAGAAATACCCGGACATGACGAACGCCGCGACCCTCCCCTGCCTCTGCTGCGACTACGAAGACCCCTTCTGCACGCACCAGGCGGAGCAGGCGCTGGAGGACGACCCGGAGATCACGGGCTTCTTCTTCTCCTACAGCAAGCTCCTCGGCGAGCCGGACCTCGCGGCCAACGCCCCGCTGCTCGCCGAGAAGGCGATGGCGAAGGAGATCCACTCGGTCGCGTTCGATACGCTGCCGGAGTACCTGGATCGCATGCGCGCCGGCTACGTGGACGTGCTCCTCGGCCAGAAGCTGTTCGGCTGGGGCTACGACACCGTGATGCTGGCGTACGACCTGGTCACCACCGATCGGCGCGTGGACCCCTTCACCGACGCTGGCTGGTACGTCGTCTGTCCGAACAACCTGGACGAGTTCGAGCGCAATACCCAGGCGATGGACTACCGGACGCCCCTGTCCGACTGCAGCCTGCTCCCCTGAGCCCGGCGGCGCGCAGCACCGCAGGCGGCGTCGTGTGACGCGCGCCACCATCGCGGCTCGCGCCTGCGCGAAAGCGCTGGCGCGCCGCGCCGGGCGCCCTCGACGAGGAGGCGGCGTCGTCGATTCCGCCGCTCGCGCCCGCGGCGATTGGCTATCATGTGTCAAGCTCAGGCCCGCGCTCGCCGCCGCCCGACCTCGAAGGAGCCACCATGAACAAGGCCGTGCCGGGATGAACGAGACCAGGGGCAAGGACCACCAGGAGGCGAGCGGCGGGCGCGCTCAGCGGATGCTCGACGCGACGCCGGCGATCCTGTGTGTCGTGGACATGAGAGAGCGGCGGCTCACCGCGCACAACGCCGCCCTCGCCCGCGCGCTCGATTGCTCCGACGAGGAGCTCTCGACGCGCGGCCTCGCGGCGCTCTCGGCCCGCGTTCACCCCGACGACCTGGCCGGCCTGGCCGCGCGCGCCGAGCGGCTCTCGTCGGCGCGCGACGGCGAGGTCGTGGACGGCGAGCTGCGGGCGCAGGGCCCCGGGGGGGACGAGCGGCTCTTCGCCGTCCGCGCCGAGGTCTTCACGCGCGGCGAGGACGGCGCCGCGCGCGAGATCTTCCTGTCGGCCGAGGACGTGACCGAGCGGCGGCGCCGCGAGCGGCGCCTGCTCCGGAGCGAGGCGCTGCTCGCGTCGTTCTGCGAGCGGGCGCCGGTCCTGCTCTACGCGAAGGACGGCGACGGCGCCTTTCTCCTGGCGAGCCGCTCGCTCGAGGAGATCGCCGGCGCGGTTCCGGGCGGCATGGTCGGCAAGACCGACAAGGACTTCTTTCCGCCGGAGGTCGCGGCGATCTACAACGATGTCGACGCGCTCGTGCGCAGCAGCGGCACCCCGTTCGAGGCCGAGGATCCCGTGCCGCACGCCGCGGGCGAGAGGACGTATTACACGATCAAGTTCCCGGTCTGGGGCGAGGGCATCCCGGAGGGCTCGATGGCCGGCGTCTCCCTCGACATCACCCGCGTCAAGGAGGCGGAGCGCGAGCGGGAGGCGGCGCGGGACGAGCTCATCGCGGCGCAGCAGGACACGATACGGGAGCTCGTCACGCCGCTCTTGCCGATCGCCGAGGGCGTCCTCGTCATGCCCCTCATCGGCTTCTTCGACAGCGCGCGGGCGGGCCGCATCATCGAGACGCTGCTCCAGGGCGTCGAGCGGCACGCGGCCCGCATCGCGATCATCGACATCACCGGGGTCAAGGCGGTCGACGAGCGCGTCGCCGAGATGCTGGTGCACGCCGCGCGCGCGGCCGGGCTGCTCGGCGCCGAGGTCGTGCTGACCGGCATCCAGCCCGCGATCGCGCGGACGATGATCGAGCTCGACATCGACCTGCGCGGCCTGGTCACGGAGGGCACCTTGCAAGGCGGCATCGCGTACGCCCTGAAGCGCCGGTGACGGGGGCCGGCCGCGCACCGGCGCAGGGCGCGCGCCGGGAGGCCGCGGGCGCCCGCCTCATCGAGTTCCTGCTCGTGGGCGGCGCGACGCTCGTGCTCTTTCCGCTCGCGTGGCTGCTCCGCAGGGCCGTCGGGCTCGACGCGTCGGAGCTCGCGATCGGCTTCTTGACGTTCCACGCCGCGTCCGTGATCAACGATCCTCACTTCGCGGTCACGTACCTGCTGTTCTACAGGGACGCGAGGCGCCGCGCGTTCGACGGCGCGCTCCCCCCGGCGCAGCGGGCCCGCGCCATCGTCGCGGGGCTCCTCGTCCCGCTCGCGCTGCTCGCGTGGGCGGCCTTCGCGCTCTCGACCGGCTCCGCGCGGGCGATGGGCTTCATGATCCAGCTCATGTTCCTCCTGGTGGGCTGGCACTACGTCAAGCAGGGCTTCGGCGTCCTGACGGTGCTGTCGGCGCGGCGCGGGTTCCGGTTCAGCCCGCTGGAGCGCAGGGTGGTCCTCGCGCACTGCTTCGCGGCCTGGGCCTATGCGTGGGCGAGCCCGGCCGATCCGGGCAGGGAGCTCGAGGAGAAGGGCGTGGTCTACACCTCGATCGCGCACCCGCCGGCCCTCGAGCCCATCGCCGGCGCCGCCTTCGCGCTGAGCGGGCTCGCGCTGCTCTGGGTGCTCGCGCGGCGGTGGCGAGCGGACCGGCGGCCACCGCCGCTCTCGCCGCTCGCGGGGTTCCTCATCACGGTGTGGCTCTGGACGGTGTACTCGAGCCTCGACCGGCTCATGATGTACGTGATTCCGGCGCTGCACTCCGTCCAGTATCTGTATTTCGTCTGGCTCCTGAGGCGGAACGAGGCGCGCGACGCCGAGGGCCCGCCGCTGTTCGGGAGGCCGACCGGCCTGCGCCTCGGCCTCCTGGCCGCCTCCGGCGTCGGCCTCGGGTGGGTCGTGCTCCGCGGCGCGCCCGCGCTCCTCGACGGCGCGCTGGTGCTGAGCGCGAGCGGCGACGAGGCGATGGCCGGGCTGGGCCCGACACCCTACCTCGCGGCCATCTACGTGTTCGTGAACATCCACCACTATTTCATGGATAACGTGATCTGGCGCCGGGAGAACCCCGAGACACGGTATCTGCTGCGCTTGGACGAAGGGGCCGGCGCGAGCGGCTGAGCGGCCAGCCCGCGCCCCCGCGCCCGCGTCACGCCGTCCGCTTCACCACCGCCCCCACCGCGCGCGCGGCGAGCCAGACGACGGACGCCGCGGCGCCGAGCGCGCTCGCCGCCGCCAGGGAAGCCCGCATCAGCGCCGGATTGACCTTCTCCGGCCGGTGATCGGGCAGGTACGGGCGGGCGGCGCGCGGCAGCACCCACGCCTCGCTCCCGGGCCCCTCGCCGCCGATCGCGCGCACCGCGCGGGCGAGGCGGCCGCGGGGCCGCGCGCGGCTCTGCACCCACGGGATGAACCGGGCGAGCGGGACGTGGCCAGGCGCCTGCCGCTCCATCCAGGCGACCGTGCGGTTGAGCTCGACCGCCGTCGCGGCGGCGCTGCCGTCGCCGTCGAGGCGATGCCACTCGCCGTGGCCGGGCAAGAGCCACGTGAAGCGGAGGTGGCCCGCCTGCGCCAGGGCGGCCAGGCGGCGCACGGAGCCGGTCTGGCGCTCCCAGTCGTCCCAGCACTGGAGCCGGAACGCCATGATCTGGCCGAGGCGCCGCGAGTAGGCGAGGTGGTCGCCGGTGAACAGGAAGCGGCCGCGGTACAGCAGGCACATCGAGCCCGCGGTGTGGCCGGGCTGCGCGAGCACGGCGAGCTCGGCGCCGGCGAGGGCGGCGTCGGCGAGCGGCGCGCCCTCGAGGGTCATGGGCTCGGGGCGGTCGGGCAGCTGGATCTCCACGTCGGTGGTGATCGCGCTGTACTCGCCGCCGCGCGCGCTCACGTCCGCGTAGCCGAGGATGCGGCGAGCGCCGGGGAAGCGGGCCGCGAACTCGGCGTGGTGCGCGGTGTGGTCGCGGTGGGTGACGAAGATCCACCGCACGCCGCCGTGCTCCTCGAGGAAGCGGAAGATGGCCTCGCTGGGCTTGGGCAGGTCGACGAGCACGTTCCCGCCGGGGCGCTCGATGAAGTAGGCCGTGGCGCCGATGTTGTCGTTCGAGGGGTGGCCGAGCGCCCAGACGTCGTCCTCGATGCGGCGCGGCCAGGTGCTGAACGGAGCGCCGAGCTCGCCGGCGCGAGGGCGCGCGGCGGGCGGCCTGAGGCGCAAGGCGTGGACCGGGCAGGAGGCCACGGCCGTGCGCGCCGCCTCGAAGTCGGCCCGGCTCCGCGGCTGGCGCAGGACGCCCGTGAACGCCCCCTCCTCGTACGTGCCCTCCAGCACCGCGGGGCCGCGGCGCTTCACGTCGCCGTCCATGCCCTCCCAGTGCGCAGGCGCCACCTCGCCCAGGAGCTCTGGCGCGAAGTTCCTGCAGACACCTGCGCCGCAGCAAGCTCGCGTGACGTGCAGTCGTCCCCAATCTTCCCCATCGGTGCCGTCGGTAGGCGTGTTGTTCATGGGCGCGCAGACTATCACGCTGCCCCCGAGCCGCCATGGGCGCTCAGCGGTCCGAGCCGGTGAGTAATCGCACCGAAGCAGGCTGAGCGCCGCCGCTCCGCCGCCGACCTCTCCGGTCGTCCAGGTTGTACATACCCGTGCTCCGCGCGAGCAGCTTTACGAGGCCGCTGCGGCTCCCGTCATCCGCCGCGCGCTCCCGACCGATAACCTGGATCGCCTCCGGCGCCGGCGAGGCCGCCGCGCCGGCCTGCGCGCACCCGGTGTACCCCTGCAAAGACAGGGCAGAGGTCTCCAGCGCACCACGGAGCCGGAATGTTCATGCAACGGTAGACCGAGATCGCGCGATGCACGAAATCTCCACGGCGGCCATTTCGATCGATGAACACCTCCCGGGCCGTCTCGGCAGGTCTCGCCGCTTCGTACCCGAAGGTGATGTGCCGATGAACGAAATCACAGATGGCCCGCACGCGCGCCGACGGACTCGCCCGTCGCGGGCTCGCCTCACGGACGGAATCGAATCGAGTGGCGTTGGGACATACTCGCGGGAGAAACGCGGTGCCGGGCTCGTCGGATTGTGACCGTGAGCTGACCGCGCGCCGGCCCTCCCTCGGTGTACAAGCGAGCCATGGATCTCCTTGCTGTCCTGATCGCCCACTCCACGCTTTCGGTCTTTTTCCAGACCTTCTTCCTGCACCGGTACGCCTCGCATCGGATGTTCACGATGTCGAAGCGCTGGGAACGGACCTTCCATCTTCTCACCTACGTCACGCAGGGATCCTCTTACCTTGTGCCCCGGGCATACGCGATCTTGCACCGCATGCACCACGCGTACAGCGACACGCCGAAGGACCCGCACTCGCCACGTTACTATGCGGAGCCGGCCTCCATGATGCTGTCGACCGCGAAGCGCTACGACGCCATCTGCGACGGCACGGCGGAGATCGAGCCGCGCTTTCTGGGCGGCTACCCCGAGTGGCGCACGCTCGACCGCATCGGCAACTCGTGGTTCAGCCGCCTCGCGTGGGGCACGGGCTACGCGCTCTTCTACATCGCGTTCGCCACGCAGTGGTGGCAATTCCTGTTCGTCCCGCTCCACTGGACCATGGGCCCGCTGCACGGGGCGATCGTGAACTGGTGCGGCCACCGCTACGGCTACCGCAACTTCAACAGCGACGACGACTCCCGCAACACGCTGGCCCTCGACCTCGTGACGCTCGGCGAGCTCTTCCAGAATAACCACCACAAGTACTCGATGAGCCCCGACTTCGCGGTGCGGTGGTTCGAGATCGACCCGGCTTACCAGGTCATCCGCGTGTTCGCCTGGCTGGGCATCGTCCAGATGCCCCACAAGCGCCAGGTCGCCCGGCTGGACACCGGGACCGAGGGCGCCGAGGGGTGAGCGCCTCTCCTCGGAAGAGACATTTCGCGCCACGCCCGAGCAGCCAGGACGCGAAAAAGCGTCGCCTCGGCGAAATCGGCGCATGCTGCGCCGATATGCGTGGTGCCCTGGCGCATCTTTCTGCTATACATTCGCGTACACGCAGTGAAGTTGTCGGCGATGCCGTCTGGCCCATCGACCAGGCCCGGCAAACACGGCCGTCATGCGACGTTCGAGGCAACTTTCGCACAGCCGTGGGATGCACGCGCGTCTCGTGCCTCCCATCGTCGGAGGAACGTCGAGATGACTCACACGAGCACGCCGGGCATCATCGCCGCGCCGAGCAGCGCGACGCAGGGCGACAGCCTTGCTTCGGCCACGAGCTCGCGCGCTCGGCGCGGGGAGATACAGACCGTGAAACCGTGGTTGTCGCGGGTGGTGGACGGAGTGGAGCAAAGGCTCTGCTGGCGCTTCCAGGTGCACGGGAAGAGCGATGTCACGTACGAGCCGGCGAGCGGCCAGCACGGCCCCTTCGATCGCGACAGGCAGCGGCACCTCAAGGCGGGTGAGACGTTCCAGCGGCTCGACCGCTCGGGCTCTCCTCGGAAGTACGGTGGGCTCGTCTGGCAGCCGAAGCGCTCGATCGCCGGCTCAGGCCGGTGAGCGCCGGCTCCACGGGAGCTCGGCCGCCAGGCCGTCACGGAGAGACACGTCACCCGGTCCGCACGCAAGGGCCGCCCACGGAGCTGTTCATCACCGCCATGTCCATCCCCCAGAAGCCAGTCGCCTCCGCCCTGTTGCTCGCCACCGCTGCCCCCCTCAGCTTCCGCGCCACGTCGCGCGACCGGAGCGGCTCGACGCTCGGGGTGCTGCTCGACGCGTCCGGCGCTCAGCAGCACCTCGTGATCGAAGAGGGCGGCCCGGAAGGTAGCTGGATGCTGTCGAGCGCGTTGCCCCGCGGCCACGCCTCCTTTCTTCTGTACGAGAGCGCCGCCAACGTGCTGCGCGGCGGAAACTTGAGTGACGACGGCGCCATTTCGTACCAGGGAGCGCTGTACACGATCGAGGCGTCGCTCGACGGGAATACCCGTACAGCGAAGGTGAGCGGCAGCGTGTGATCGGCCGCCGGCCGGTCACGCTCACCAGCCGGATCGATCCGCGGCCGCTCGTGCGGTGCCATCGCCGTTCTCCTGGTCGGAGCGGCAAGCGCAGCGACGACCGTCAACACGGCTGACCACGGCTGACGCAGGGCGCCCCCGAGATGCGGAGGCCGGCCGCGAGAGCGGCCTGGAGCAGCACACGCGGAAACTTCCGCCATAGGTGCCCGCCCGGGTGATTCCGCCTGGCGTGCGTTCCGCGGATCCAGCGCGGTGTAGTGGCGGAGGGCAAACATCGCCCACGACACTCGATGTCGGGCTTGGTACGATGCAAGGGGGGTCCGGAGGCGGGTCGCGTGAGCCGCCCCCTCCGACGCGTGGACGGCGCCGCCGCCGACCCCGAGCGGTCCAGACGCGCCGCCGATCGTGACCTCGGTAAAATGAACCGGTTAAGTGGATGCGCCCGACAGCGGCCGAACGCGCCCGCGCGGACACGCGCATGCAGGAGCTCGGCAAGACATTCGTGCGGCGTCCCACGCCCCCCGTTGACAGGCGGCAACGCGACGCGTTACCGCGCCGGAGCGCGCTCGAGGTGAAACCGGCACGAAACCGACGACGGCTCCTCGCGCCGGAAATCGCCATTGAAGCTGAACCGTTTCATATCGTATTTCTCGCCCCACCACTTGTACCCTTCGCAGGGAAGCCATCATGAATCTTAGCCGAATCAGCCCACGCCTCTGCGCTGCGTTCCTTCTGTGCTTTGCAGCCGCGTGCGGGTCGTCGAACGACGGCACGCCGCCGGGGGACCCCCCGCCCGGAGACAACCCCCCGGACGACAACCCGCCGGACGACAACCCCCAGGACGACAACCCGCCGGACGACGACCCGCCGGACGACGACCCGCCCGGCGACGATCCGGAGTTTCCGGACACACCCCGGGGCAAGCTCCTCGAGGACCTCTGGACCTCGTCTCGAGCCGGCAAGCTCCGGTTCGGGTACGAGCACAGCATCCTGTGGGGGCTCTACAATCCCGGCACGATGGGGCTCATCTCGACCAACGACTGGTTCGCGACCCTCGCGGGCGCGGCCAGCCGCGACGAGCGCGCGTGGGTTTCGGACGCCGGCGCGACGGTGGGAGAGAACCCCGGGCTGCTCGGCCTCTCCCTCGACGCGATGGTCTTCGACCCGGTCGCCTGGAATCGGCGCGACGTCGCCGCCGCCGCCGTGGCGTACACGCTGGAGCAGCCGGGCGGCATGGTGGCCATCGACTGGCACACGCCCCCGTGCAACTACGACATCGCGAGCTCGGATTTCGCGGCCGACATCGCGACGCCGCTCGCCACCATCACGGTCGACGGCCAGAGCGTCCCGATCCACGCCCAGGGCGGCGGCACCCCGTTCTACGCCGAGACGTACTATTCCGCGTCCCTGAGCTCCAGCGCGGACATCCCCGAGAACCTGAAGTGCGTCTGCAAGGTCGCCAATGACGTGCCGATCGCGGAGGGGACCTTCGCCGGGATCTCGGCGCGCGACTGGCTCGTGGCCCACGCGAAGTACGTGGCCCAGTTCTTCCGCGAGCACGGGCTCGACGGCAAGCCGGTCGTCCTCAGGCCGTTCCACGAGCACACCGGCGCGTGGTTCTGGTGGGGTCAGCCGTACTGGAACTGCCAGGCCCTGCTCGGCGACGATCAGGCCGTCACCGGTCCCGACGCCTACCGCGCCGCGTACCGCACGTTCGCCGAAGCGATCCGGAGCGAGCCGGGGATGGAGAACGTGATCTTCGCGTACTCGACCGACAAGCTGCGGAAGCTGAGCGACGGCGAGGTGACGCCCGCCGAGGCGAAGATCCGAGATCCGGAGAGCCTCTCCCGCGACATGCTCCGAGCGCGCCTCGTCGAGGAGCTCTCCGAGCTCGGCGCGGCCTACGAGAGCCCGCCCCAGCAGGCGATCCTCGACCACGACGGCCAGCCGCCGTCCGAGCTGCTGGAGGCGTACTACCTCGAGGCGTATCCCGGGGACGACCTCATCGACATCCTCGGCATCGATCTCTATTACCCGTACGAGCGGGCGGCGTCCCCGGCCGACCTCGAGGACATGAAGGCGATGGCGAGCGCCGTCGCGGCGGTCGGCGAGGCCAAGGGCAAGCCGCACGCGCTCAGCGAGACGGGCACTTACCGGCTGCACCTCCTGCACCGGGTCAGCAAGCTCGCGGCGGGCCAGCCGCTCACGCTGTATCCGGCGGATCACGTGAGCCGGTGGTACGACACCCTGTTCGATCAGGGCATGAAGGCCGAGTTCCTGGCGAACTACGGCCTCGGCTCGGCGTCCGCCGTCGCGCTCTCCTCGACCGAGGTGACGAGCCTCTTCCCGGGCGCGGGGCAGGGCGCGGTCACGGAGGACTGGTACAACGAGCACCTGCTCGAGATCGCGAAGAGCGCCCGCGTCTCCTACGCGCTGACGTGGCAGACCTACTATGACGGCAGCGGCTTCGACGACAAGGCCGTCTACTATTATGTCCCGTTCCCGGGCCACCCCGAGGCGGACAACTTCCGTCGCTTCGCGGCCGACCCCGCGGTCTGCTTCGGCGGGGCGGCGTGCGAGTAGGCGCCGCCGTGGGGTCGCCCGCCCGTCGCGCTCCCGGCGGATTGCCAATCTGGAGATGAGCGAGCGAACGCGCCGGAGCATGGCGCTGCGGACGCGGATCGGATCAGGCAGGCTGGGCGGCGAACGATCGGCGCCAGGATTGCGGTCCAGGCATGAACCTGCATATTGCGGCGATGCCAGCTCCGCTCGAACACTACGGCCTCATCGGTGACACGAGACACGACCACGGTCGGTCTAATCTCATGTAACGGCTCGCTCGACTGGCTCTGCCTGCCGCGCATCGACTCGGACGCGTGTTTCGCGAGGCTGCTCGGCCGCGACGACCACGGCTACTGGACCATCCGGCCAGCCACGGCGATACGGAGCTTGAAGCGGCGCTATCGGCGGGACACGCTGGTCCTCGAGACCGAGTTCGCCTGTGAGGGCGGCCGCGCGCGCCTGATCGACTTCATGCCCCCAGGCGTCGCCGCGCACGAGGCCACCCGACTCGTCGACGGAGCCTACGGCGTCGTCGCGCACGACGTCATCCGGATCGTCGAAGGGATCGAGGGCGAAGTCCCGATGCACTCCGATCTGATGGCGCGGTTCGGCTACGGCCGCATGATCCCGTGGATCCAGTGTGACGGAGGCCGAGCGACGCTCACGTCTGGCCCCGCCGCGCTCGCGTTCAGCAGCCCAGCGCCGCTCGACCCCGACTGGAACGCGGCCCGATTGGAGACGAACTTCGTCGTCCGCGCGGGTCAGCGCCTGCCGTTCACCCTCACGTTCTACCCGTCGCATGAGCGCGCGCCGGCCCACCCCGTCGACGCCGAGCAGGAGCTCGCGCGGACCGAGCGTCACTGGCGAGCGTGGGCGGGCCGCTGCCGCTACCAAGGCCGCTGGCGTGATGCCGTCGTGCGGTCGCTCCTCACGCTGAAGGCGCTCACCTATGCGCCCACGGGTGGGATCGTGGCGGCGCCGACCACGTCCTTGCCGGAGGACCTCGGCGGCGTTCGCAACTGGGACTATCGCTACTGTTGGTTGCGCGACTCCACGCTCACGCTCGACGCCCTGATGCGCGGCGGGTACCTCGAGGAAGCTCAGGCTTGGCGCGACTGGCTCATGCGCGCGGTCGCCGGTGCTCCTGCACAGCTGCAGATCATGTACGGCGTGGCCCGGGAGCATCGGCTCACCGAGGTCGAGCTGCCGTGGCTCCCGGGATACGAGGAGTCGAGGCCGGTGCGGATCGGCAACGGCGCATACGATCAGTTTCAACTCGACGTCTACGGCGAGGTGCTCAACACGCTCTACGACGCCCACGCCCAGGGCCTGCCGGATCTGCCGCACACCTGGGACCCTATCGTGGAGATCGTGGACTTCGTCGAGCGGTCCTGGCAGCGGCCGGACGAGGGCATCTGGGAGATACGCGGGGGGAAGCAGCTGCACTTCACGCACTCGAAGCTGATGACCTGGGTGGCGGTGGATCGCGCCGTACGCATGATCGAGGAGTTCGGCGTAGGCGGACAGCATCGACTCGCGAAGCGGCTCCAGCGCTGGCGCGCGTTGCGCGAGGAGATCCGCGGCGACCTGCTCGCGCGCGGATTCAACACGCGCGTCGGCGCCTTCACTCAATCGTACGGCTCGGAAGCCCTCGATGCGAGCGTGCTCCTGATCCCGCACATGGGCTTCCTAGCCGCCGATGATCCCCGCATGCTGTCCACCGTCGCGGCGATCGAGAAGGGCCTCACCCGGGATGGCCTCGTCCTGCGCTACGCGACCGAGACGGGGGTGGACGGTCTGCCGGGGGACGAGGGGACCTTCCTCATCTGCAGCTTCTGGCTCGCCGACAACTACGCGATGGTCGGTCGCCTCGACGAGGCGGAGGCGCGCCTCGATCGCCTGGTCTCCCTCCGCAATGATGTCGCCCTGCTCGCCGAGGAGTACAGCCCCGAGCTGCACCGCCAGCTCGGCAATTTTCCACAGGCGTTCTCTCACGTCGGGGTCGTCAACACCGCACACATCATCGACGCGAGGAGGGCCGGGAAGGAGGTGTCCTTGCCATCCGCGGCGTAGTTTCTGATTCGGCATGTGCGGGGAGCAGCAGGGGCATCGCGACATCGCCGACGCCACGCTCCGATGATGCCTTCTCCCCGATGTGCCCGAGGTGCCCGATGTGATCGACGAGGGCCTCGCAGCGTACGGTCGCAGACGACCGTCGGGTAAGCGGCCGGTCGAGCCCCGTCAAATCCGGTCAAATGCGGTGCTCGCTACGGGCTTGCCGCCTCCGGACGAACGCCCCATGGGACCCATCGCCGTGCCCTCCCTGGCACGCACGACGGCGAGCGGGCAGGTGCTCGCAGGAAGAGAAGAGCGGACGCGTGAAGTCGGTCGCTGCCTTGATGGCCGAGAGGGTGGTGTGTCTCGTGGAAGAGGAAGACCGACCGGATGCTCGGCCGCTGGCGTACGGGCACGCGCTGCTCCGCACCCTCGCAGTCGGAGTGTGCGGAACCGACCGAGAGATTGCCGCGTTCACGTACGGGTCCGCCCCGGCAGGGACGGACCGGCTCGTGCTGGGGCACGAGGCTCTCGCCGAGGTCGTTCAGACGGGTGACGGCGTGGTCCGCCTTCGTCCCGGAGATCTCGTGGTGCCGACCGTGCGTCGGCCCTGTACCAGGATCGAGTGCCCAGCCTGCCGCGTCGGGCACCAGGACTTCTGCGCGACGGGCGAGTTCATCGAGCGCGGCATCTGCGGAGCGGACGGCTTCATGACCGAGCTCTTCGTCGAGGAGGAGCGCTACCTCGTCCCCGTCCCTCCGGCGGTCGGCGAGCTCGGCGTCCTCGTCGAGCCGCTGAGCGTCGTGGCCAAAGCGTTCGCCCAGCTCGACGCCACCCTGACGCGCCTGCCATGGGACGACGACGGGGCGCGGGGCCTGGTCCTCGGCGCCGGACCGATCGGCGTGCTCGCGGCGATGGCGCTGGTCGCGAACGGCGTTCGGGCGGTCGTGTATTCGAGAGAGCCGAAGGACGGCGATCGGGCGCTCTTGGTGCGCAGCATCGGCGCCGACTACGTATCGAGCGAGTCCACCGACGTCCCGGGGCTGGTGAGGCGCCTCGGGCGGTTCGACGTGATCATCGAAGCGGTCGGCGTGCCGGAGTTCGCGTTCAAGACCCTCCCCGCGCTGGCGGCGAACGGCGCGTTCATCCTCACCGGCATCCCTGCGCCGGGGCCCGCGATCGGCTTCGACGCATCCGGTCTGATGCGCAATTTCGTCCTCCAGAACCAGCTGATGTTCGGGACCGTGAACGCCGGCCGCAAGTCCTACGAGGCAGCCGTCCGGATGCTCGAGCAGTTCCTGATCCTGTTTCCCGCCCCCGCGCGCCGGGTGATCGCGCGGCGGATCGCGCTCGACGAGGCGCCGGCCTCGCTGCGAGCCGCGGGGGGCGGAGCGAAGACGGTGATCCACATCGCAGAGGCCGGAACGGCGACGCGCGACGAAGGGCTTCGGGCTGCTGGGTAGGCCGTGGCGCCCCTCGTCCAGGGAGGTGAGCGATGAAACAGAGGCGAAAGCTGCGGAGCCAAGCGTGGTGGGACGACGCGACGAATCCGGAGATGACGGCGCTGTACCTCGAGCGCTACCTGAACTTCGGGCTGACCCGCGGAGAGCTCCAATCCGGCCGCCCCGTCATCGGGATCGCCCAGACGGGGAGCGACCTCGTGCCATGCAACCGCCATCATCTGAGCCTCGCCGTCCGAGTCAAGGAGGGCGTGCGTGACGCCGGCGGGATCCCGCTGGAGTTCCCGGCGCACCCCCTCCAGGAGACAGGCAAGAGGCCCACCGCTGCCCTCGACCGGAACCTCGCGTACATCGCGTTGGTGGAGGTGCTCTTCGGATACCCGCTCGACGGCGTCGTCCTCACGACCGGCTGCGACAAGACCACGCCGTCCTGCCTGATGGCGGCGGCGACGGTCGACCTGCCCGCGATCGTGCTCTCGGGCGGGCCGATGTTGAACGGATATTACCGGGGGAGGCTCGCCGGCTCGGGGCTCGTGATCTGGGAGGCACGCCGGCTCCTGGCGGCCGGCAGCATCGACTACGCGGAGTTCATGGACATGGTCGCCGCGGCCGCGCCCAGCGCGGGGCACTGCAACACCATGGGAACGGCCTTGTCGATGAACGTCCTCGCCGAGGCCGTCGGGATGTCGCTGCCCGGATGCGCGGCGATCCCGGCGCCCTATCGGGAGCGGGCGCAGATGGCATACGCGACCGGGCGCCGGATCGTGGAGATGGTGCACGAGGACCTGACGCCGAGCGCGATCATGACCAAGGCGGCGTTCGAGAACGCGATCGCCGTCGCTTCGGCGATCGGCGCGTCGACCAACTGCCCCATCCACATGAACGCCATCGCGCGCCACGTCGGAGTCGACTTGACCATCGACGATTGGCAGAGGGTCGGGCAAGCCGTCCACCTGCTCGTCGACTGCCAGCCCGCCGGGCGCTTCCTGGGAGAGGACTTCTATCGCGCGGGGGGGGCGCCCGCCGTCATGAACGAGCTGCTCCGCGCAGGCCGTCTCCACGGGGATGCTCTCACGGTGTCCGGACGAACCGCGGGTGAGAACGTGGCGAGCGCCGTCGTCGCCAACCGCGACGTGATCCGACCGTACGAAGATCCTCTGCTCCCCGCCGCCGGCCTGCTCGTCATGAGCGGGAACCTCTTCGACTCGGCCGTCATGAAGAGCAGCGTGATCGGAGAGAGCTTCCGCAACCGCTACCTGTCGGACCCCGCGCATCCCGATGTCTTCGTGGCGCGGGCCGTCGTCTTCGAGGGGCCGGAGGATTACCACGCTCGCATCAACGATCCGTCGCTCGGGATCGACGAGAGCTGCATCCTCGTCATGCGCAACACGGGGCCCATCGGTTATCCGGGCTCCGCCGAGGTCGTGAACATGCAGCCGCCCGACGCGCTGGTTCGAGAGGGCATGTCACTGCCGACGCTCGGCGATGGCCGCCAGAGCGGCACCTCGGACAGCCCCTCGATCCTCAACGCGTCGCCCGAGTCCGCGGTGGGCGGCGGCCTCGCGCTGCTCCGGACGGGGGATCGCATCCGGGTCGATCTGCGCCAGCGTCGCGTGGACGTGTTGCTCTCCGACGAGGAGATCGAGCAGCGCCGCAAATCCCTGAAGCCGCCGCACCTCGAGAGCCAGACGCCATGGCAGGAGGTCTACCGGAGCGCCGTCGGTCCCCTGTCCACCGGCGCTTGCTTCGAGCCGGCCGTTCGGTACCAGCACCTCGTTCAGCTTCGCGGGCTGCCTCGTCACTCACACTGAACGGCAGGGGAACGGAGGGAAGGACCATGAGCATGGAACGGACGGGGCAGGTCGTCGTGCTGGACTACGATTTCGGCGACGTCGACATCGAGCGCTCTCTCGTGGAACCGGCCGGCTTCGAGGTGGTCGCCGCGCAGTGCAAGACCGAGGACGACGTCGTGGCCGTCGCGCGCGACGCCGTCGGCGTGCTCACGCAGTACGCCGAGGTCAAGGGGCGAGCCATCTCGGGGCTCCGGCGCTGCCAGGTCATCGCTCGGTACGGCACCGGGGTCGACACCGTCGACGTCGCGGCGGCGACCCGCCGTCGGATCCGCGTGACAAACGCGCCGAACGACTGGTGCGCCGACGAGGTCGCCGACCACGCCGTGGCGCTCTTGCTCACGCTCGCCCGCAAGCTGCCCGCGTACGATCGTGCCACGCGCGGTGGATCCTGGTCCTGGCAGGACGGCCGGCCGATCCACCGGATGCGGGGCGCGACCCTGGGGCTCCTGTCGTTCGGCGCGATCGCCCGAAACGTCGCCGCGAGGATGGCGAGCTTCGGTGTCCGCGTCACCGCGCACGACCCCTTCCTCGACGCGGACGAGATCCGCGCCGCCGGCGCTGCCCCCGTCTCCTTCGATGAGCTCCTGGAGCGCTCCGACTACCTCGTCATCCAGGCGCCGCTGACCCGCGGGACCCGTGGTCTCTTCGGGGAACGCGAGCTCCGGCGCATGAAGCGGACGGCGATCCTCGTCAACACCGCCCGTGGTCCGATCATCGACGACGGCGCCCTGTACCGGGCGCTCGAGGAGGGATGGATCGCGGGGGCCGGGCTCGACGATATCGCCGAGGAGCCGGCGAAGCGCCGGGACTGGAGGCCGACGAGCCCGCTCTTCTCGCTCGAGAATGTCGTCATCTCGCCCCACGCCGCCTACTACTCGGAAGAGTCGATCGAGTTCGTCCGACGATTTGCGGCGAGCGAGGTCGTTCGCGTCCTGTCCGGACAGGAGCCGATGTCGCCCGTGAACCTCATGGCCGCTTGAGCCCGCCGTCTCGCCGGCGTCGGCGGGTATGGCGGATGCGTTGAAGGGAATTGCTGGACCTGTCGCGCGTCGAGCCCGACTCGTAAGGAGATGCTGCATGGAGCTAACCAACATTCGTCAAGTACAGGTTCCAGCGAGCCGGGTCGGCCTAGGGACCTGGGCCATGGGCGGGGTTCAATGGGGGGGCGCCGACGACGACGCGTCGGTCCGCACGATTCACGCGGCGCTCGACCTCGGGATCAACCTGATCGACACCGCGCCCGCCTACGGGTTCGGGCACTCCGAGGAGGTCGTCGGACGGGCCATCGCCGAGCGGGGCCAGCGCGAGCGGGTGGTCCTCGCGACAAAAGTGGGCCTCGAGCGGCGCGGCGACGCGCTCTTCCGGAACGGGACGCGCAAGCAGATCCTGGAGGAGGTCGAGCTCTCGCTCATGCGCCTGCGCACCGACTACATCGATCTGTATCAGGTTCACTGGCCGGATCCACAAACGCCCTACGAAGAGACGGCCCAGGCCCTCCTCGATCTCCAGCGTGAAGGTAAGATCCGCGCGATCGGCGTCTCCAATTACTCGATCGACGCGATGCAGCGGTTCCGCTCCGTCGCGCCGCTCTCCTCGGCGCAGCCGCCGCTGAACCTCTTCGAGAGGCAGGCGGAGGGGGACATCCTGCCTTGGTGCCGCGACAACGGGATCGCCACGCTCACGTACGGCGCGCTCTGCCGCGGGCTCTTGAGCGGCGCGATCGACGAGAAGACCGCGTTCAAGGGGGACGACCTCAGGAGGACCGATCCGAAGTTTCAACCTCCACGCTTCACGCAGTACCTCGACGCGGTAAGGGGCCTCGATCGATTCGCGCGCGACCGCTACGCGCGGGGCGTGCTCGCGCTCGCGGTGCGCTGGGTGCTCGACCACCCGGGTGTCTCGGTGGCGCTCTGGGGAGCTCGACGGCCGGAGGAGCTCGCGCCGATCAACGATGTGATGGGATGGAGCCTCGACGACGAAGCCCGCGCCCACATCGACGCCGTGCTCACCGGAGCCGTGCGCGACCCGGTGGGTCCCGAGTTCATGGCGCCGCCGGAGCGCCCCGCCGAGGCGCGCAGCGCAGCCTGACGCTACCGGCCCGGATCCTGCGAATCCATGGCGACGGCTACGAGGTAGCCGTCGTCATGGCGAATCACGCCGCCCGGAGCCCCGGCTCCAGGCGCGCTCGACCGAAGGCGTCGCTCCTGCCCCAGCGTCCGGGGATGTCGAGCAGTCGAATCTCCCCGAGCTCGGCGGGGACCGCCGGATCGACGAACAGGCGATTTCCCATCGGCTCCAGCCCGAGCACGGCGCGCAGAAAGAGCAAGGGAGCTCCGGTGGCCCAGGCCTGGGGGCTGCACGCGGTCGGATACTCGACCGGGAACTTGGTGAGCTCTCGTGGATACCCGGCAAACGCCTCCGGCAAGCGGTAGTGGAAGAAGGGAGCCGCGGCCAGGTTGCCCGTGGCGATACGCCCGGCCTCCACGCTGAAGCCGTAACGCCGGAGCCCGAGCGCGATCAGAGAGTTGTCGTGCGGCCAGACCGTGCCCACGTGATATCCGATGGGATTGTACCCGCCCTCGTCGTCGGCCAGGGTACGCACCCCCCAGCCGCTGAACAGATGGGGCCCGAGGAGGTGCTCCACCACTCGTTCGGCCCTGGATGCTTCGACGATACCGCTCCAGAGCAAGTGGCCGATGTTCGAGGTCAAGGAGTCGACCCGGCGCTTCCGGCCATCCAGCGCGAGCGCGAAGAACCCGCGATCCTCGAGCCAGAAGTCCTGATTGAATCGACGCTTCAGCTCGGCCGCGTCCCGCTCCAGGCGCGCCGCCAGCTCGGGGTCCCGCCAGAGCTCGCGCGCGAGCCGGGCGCTGCGCACCTTCGCGTCGTAGACGTAGCCCTGGATCTCACAACACGCGAGAGGCCGCGGCGCGAGCGATCCGTCATGAAAGACGATGGCGTCCCACGAGTCTTTCCAGCACTGGTTCTCCAGGCCGGTCTCGGGGTTGCGCGTGTCGTATTCGACATACCCATCGCCGTCCCGGTCGCCCCACTGGTCGATCCATCGAAGAGCGGCGCGCGCGGTGTGCTCCATCGACAGGACGAGCTCCGCGTCGCCGGTCCAGCGCTCGTACTCGTCCAGCAGGATCAGGAAGAGCGGCGTCGAGTCGGCGGCGCCGAAGTAGGGAGAGTGCGGCCGCTCTTCGAAGGCGGTCAGCTCGCCCCAGCGAACCTCGTGGAGGATCTTCCCCGGCTCCTCATCGCGGAAGTCGTCCCGGCGGCTGCCCTGGCGGCGCGCGAGATAGCGGAGCGTGGAGCGCGAGAGCTCGGGGACGAATGGCAACGCTTGCAGGCTCGTGATGATGCTGTCGCGGCCGAAGGCCGCCATGAACCACGGCAGACCAGCGGCCGGAATGGCGGCGTCCGGCATCAGCTTGGAGAAGAAGCGCAGCGCGGCCAGGTCGATGAGGCTCCGCTCGTACGTCCGGGCGAGCGTCTCGTTCGAGGTGAGGAGCCGTGGTGCGTGGTCGATCCAGCTCTCGAGGCTGATGCCGATGTTCGGTCGCGCGTGGCGCTCGCCGTGGGCGTACTTCACCCGGGTGTGCCGCTCCTCGAGGCCGTCGATCGCCGCCACGACGTCGAGGCACGTGCTCCAGCGGCCGTGCGGCTCGATGCTCACCCGAAAGCTCAGGCCGTTCGGATCGATCTGCGCGGGCTGCGAGGCGGAGATCCACGTCTCGCGCACGAAGCGCTCGCGTCGATAGCCGAGGACGAGCCGATTGTCTTCGATACGGTGATAGCGCTCGCCTTTCTTCGGGAGCATGTCCTTGACCTCGAACAGGTCGGCGAAATCGGCGGCGGCCTGGATGCGGACCTCGAGGTCGACGGGATCCTTGCCGTGGTTCATGAGCAGGAGGTCCTCGTGGAAGCCATCGCCCGCGAACCGGCTCCGGACGATCGAGAGGGTCGATTCGACGTACATCGCGGCAGGCCTCGGGACGAGGAAGAACTGGGCCTGGAAGTACTGCACGTCGTCGGTGGACAGCGCGGCCGGGACGATGCCGTCGATCGTCAGGATCCATTCGGAGAGAAAGCGCGTATCGAGGTGAAAGAGGCCGAGCGGCCGGTTGACGGAGTGTTCGATGTTGCCGCGCGGATCGCTGACGACGAACGTGCCGCCGTCCAGAATACTCACTTGCCGTTCCATGGGCCCTCCGACGACGGCGGCTCAGCGCGTCGCTCCTGGCGTCTGGTCGTCCCTCGGGGAGAAGACGCTCTGAAACATCTGGGCGACGCCCAGGTCTCCTCGCACGCCGACGCGGCCCTGCATGATCGCCGTGATCAGGTTCTGTTCACCACGAACGATCCGCAGGAAATCGTCGAGCGAGCAGGAGAGCTGGCAGTCCTCGCTCGCGCCTTCGGGCGCGACTCCGAACGACCCGTCGGCGATCTCGACGACGATGCGCTCGTCGTCGCTGAGCTGCACGGCGCACGCCTTCCGTATTCCTCGCAGACGAGCGTCGTAGCGTCCTGCCGCGAGGGCCTCGATGAGCTTCCTTGCTTGCGACATGACCAAAGAGTGTGTCCGGGTTGCCAACCTGGCCTTCGCGCTTCCCACCCCAGCAAGGGGTGTGCCCTTCCGCACGACGCGGAGGCCGCCTCCTTCACGGTCGCGTGTGGAGCACGCGAGCGCCGCCCACCGCGATCAGGATCATCGACGTGCCGCCGGTCAGGAGGCTGATTCCGACGAGCAAGCCGAGCACCCTCGCGGCGGTGGTGACGCCGCCCGTGATGATCAGCATCCCGAGCCCCAGCGCCAGGATGCCGTCGAACACGAGCCACCCCGAGCCCCGCAGCCCGCGGTGCTGATAGGCGCGGATGAGCTTGAGCGCGCCCTCGGCGACGAAGTACGCCGAGGCGAGCACCATCAGCGCGAGCTTGCCGGTCATCGGGAAGACCACGAGGAGGAGCCCGAACGCCACCTGCACCAGGGCGCTCACGAGCTCCCAGGCTGCGCCGGCCCAGCCGCGGCTCTGGATGGCGTGAGAGCCCTCGGCCACGCCGGCGAGCACGATCAGCCAGCCGAGCGCGATGGCGGTGACCCGGGAGGCGACGAACGGCAGGAGGAACGCGAGCACCCCGAGCACCATCGAGGCCACGCCGATCGCGAGGAACCAACCGCGGTTCTCCCGCACGGTGTCAAAGTCGACCGGCGCAAAGCGTAGCGGCTTCGGGGACTCTTCGAGCGGACCGACCATGGGCACCCCTCTGGTTCGTGGAGCACGCGTGTCCCGTCGGTCACCCGCCCCACGCGGACGAGGTGGCCGGGACGACGTCCGCTTGGGAGCATCGTCCGTGCCAGCGCGCCGGCGGGAACATTGTGCCTGGCGATCGTGGGAGGCGTCACGGCCGTGGGAGGCGTCACGGCCGAGGGCGGCCAGGAGCGCACCGCCCCATCAGCGGGAGATGGCCTCCGCGGCCCCGGCGCTCGGAGCGGCCGCCTGCCGGACCTGGCCTCGCCGGCGCTTCGAGCCCTGAAGCCGGAGGATCGATCTGGCGCGGGTCACGGGCAGAAGGTGACCTCGAAGCTCGTCTCCGACGAGCAGGCGTGGAGCCCGGCGGCGTCGTCGTAAGCATAGCTATAGGCGGTGGGGCACATCTGGTGCATCCGGGTCACGTAGTCCGTGTGCTCCACGCTCCGCGGATCCGCGGTGTTCCGGCACGCGTCCGACGTCATGCACCCCCTCTCGGCCGTGCACTGGCCCGTGGCCGGATCGATCGGTGTCGGGCAGCAGAGGTGGAGCCCGGGATCGGCGCTCTCCGGCTGCCCGAGGCCCCAGGGCGCCGGGTAATTCCACTTTTTGCAGGGCGCCATGCAGCCGACCACGACGCCGTTTCTGTCGCGCACCCGGAGATCCTGGTGCGCCACCGCGGGGAACTGGCCGTTGCCGAGATCCTCGTCGCCGGGGCAGAGCGCGAGCGACAGGCCGGAGCAGTCCGACGTGATGCAGCTGCCCTGCTCGGCGCCGACGCCCTTGGGGGCGACCTTGAAGGGCAGCGTGTAGCCGTCCACCTGGCTGAGGTTGTACCAGGTCTGGTCCGCGCTGCCCCTGGGCGCGAAGGTGGCCTCGAACTTCGACTCGATCGGCGGCTGGCAGCCGCCGGCCGGGCAAGGGGCGACGCTGTCGCCCGTGGTACAGTTGCGGCCGCCCTCGTCACAGCCGGTCTTCGGCCAGAAGCGCGTCGCGCTGATGCCGCCGTCCGGCACGTCGTAGGTGTACGCGGCGCCCCGGGTGAGCTTGACGTTCTGCGGGCCCTGCACGTTGGTCGAGTGGGCGATCCAGATCGGCGCCGAGCAGTTGTTGACGATCGTGAGGGTGCGGGCGCCGGAACCGGTGGATGAGCCGCCGCTCACCTTGTCGAGGGTCCAGCGCTGGTTGGTCGTGCCGCCGTAGGGGTATTGAAGGATATCCGTCCCGTCGGCGGCGTTGCCCCACGCGAGGTCGACGACCTGATCGGTGTGGCGCGCGTGGATGCTGAACTGGCTACCCCCGCGATGGACGAGCTTCCACTGCTGGTTGGCGCCGCCGCCGTACGTCCACTGCTGGATGACCGCGTTCGGCGCGGCGCTCACGTCGCGCACGTCGAGGGCCTTGTCGCTGTTCACATTGACGATCTTCCAGTAGCCGTCGGTCGTCGGGGAGATGTGGAACTTCTGCGCGTTCGTCCCGTTGCAGGTCCACTGCTGCATCCGCGTGCCGTCGGCGGTGCTGGCCGAGGGCACGTCGAGACACTTGTTCGTGGCGACCGAGCGGATCACATAGTCCCCCTCGGTGACGCTGGACACCAGCACCGCGTCCGCGTCCTCGGCGCTGGCCTCGGTCAGCGCCCCCTCGTCAACGGCGACGAGACACCCGCCCAGCAGCGCGATCCACCCCAGCGCCAGCGACAGACCCCCCACAGCGATCTTGCGAGCCATGATGCCCTCCTCGTGGTTGCGATGCGCCCTGGATCCCGGCGCGATCGCTGGTCGAGGCGTCACTGCACGCGGCGTTCCACGCGGGCAGCCCGGCGCGCACGGCCGGGCCGGCGAGGCTCCACCCCGCTTTGCCGAGATCCAGAGGGGTCCGAGGGGCGATCCGCGGGATCGCCCCTCACCAGGGCGAGGTGATCCGCGCGATCACCCTTCGGTCTCGAGGGGGCGATCCGACGGATCTTTCCCGGGGCTGACCTCAGTCGACGAGCACGCAAAGGCGCTCGAATCCGAGGGCGCGTAGGAGCCAAAGGCTTCTTTCGTCGTACCGTCGAGCGTCAAATACGGAATCGGCTTCGGCCTGCTCCTGGCCCCTGGCGTGAGCGAAGAGGACGATTGCCAGCTGCGGCCGGAGGGATCGAGGCCATCGAAAAGGACGCAGAGAGCTCGTTCGGTGGCAGGCCGTCGAAGCTGCGCACCGGCTGCACGCCCGGCGGATTCCACAAGAGTCAAGATTTTACAAGAGCCCAAAAAAGTCCACTAGTGCGGTGCGCGCAACGTGCGGACACCACGAAATGACACAAAATCGACTTGAGACGATCGGCAAAGTGGGGAATAACCTCAGCGACACTCGCGGGTCGGGCCCTCGTCCGCAATCCCATCGCCCGACCCCAGCGGGATCCTGCTTCACGACCCCCTCAGGAGGAGCGCTCGATATGCGTCTACGCACCGCACGTCCCACGATCTCTTTGGCCTTGTTCGCAGCGCTGCCTTGGGCGCTCGCCGCCTGCGGCTCCGGAGGCGGAGGATCGGATCCCACCGGTTCAGGAGGAAGCTCTGCAGTCGGCACGGGGGGCGGCGGCGGCAGCGGCACCGGAGGGGCGTCGACGGTCACTGGTAGTACGTCCTCTTCGGGCGGTGCCCCGACCGGGACGGGCGGCGGCGTGACGACGGGCGGAGCCAGCAGCAGCGGTGGTGGGGGCCCGGTCGGGACGGGCGGAGCGCCGGGAACCGGTGGTACCGACGGCAGTGGCGGCGGCGGCGACGCCGGAAGCGCCGAGTGGGGCGAGGTGGAAAACCCCGGAGCCGGGTGCGCCGTCGGACCGATGCCGAGCGTCGCCTCGCTCACGGCGAACGCGAAGCTGCCGGACCCCTTCAAGAAGATGGACGGCACCCGCATCGCCGACAGGAGCGAGTGGGCCTGCCGGCGCGAAGAGATCCTCCAGCAAGCGTACAAGTTCATCTACGGCGACAAGCCCGTCCCGGCAGAGGGCGCCGTGTCCGGCACCGTGAGCGACAGCAGGATCACGGTCCAGGTCAACGATGGCGGCGGCAGCGCCTCGTTCAACCTCACCGTGAACATGAACGGGGCGACGGCGCCGGCCCCGGCCATCATCGGCTACGGCGGCCTGAGCGGCATGCCAGTCCCGAGAGGCGTCGCGACGATCACCTTCACCGCGGTCGAGTCGACGGGCGGCAGCGGCGCGAAGAACGGGCCGTTCTACAGCGTGTACGGCTCGGACCATCCCGCGGGTTACCTCACGGCGCAGGCCTGGCAGATCAGTCGCGTCCTCGACGTCTTGGAGCAGAACCCCGGCGTCATCGATCCGCACCGGGTGGGTGTGACGGGTTGCTCACGCTGGGGCAAGGGTGCCTTCGTCGCCGGCGCGCTCGACAACCGCATCGCCTTGACCATCCCGGTGGAGTCGGGTCTCGGGGGCACGGTGGGCCTGCGCCTCGTCGAGGTGCTCGATAGCTACAGCGGCTCCGAATGGCCCTATCACGGCATCAGCTACGTCCGCTGGCTTTCGGAGGTGGCGCTCGGCCAGTTCACCACGGGCAATAACGCTGGGGCCGACAACACGAACAAGCTGCCCGTCGACATGCACGAGATGATGGGCCTCATCGCCCCACGCGGCCTCTACATCGTGGACAACCCGAGCACCATGTACAACGGGCTCGATCGGAACTCGGCGTGGGTCACCGCCAACGTCGGCAAGATGATCTTCGAGGCGCTCGGCGTCGGAGACCACATGGCCTACACGGGCGCAGGTGGGAGCCACTGCAGCTGGCGCTCGCAGTACACTGCATCCCTCAACGCCATGATCGACAAGTTCCTGATGGGCAACGACGCCGCGACGACGGGCACTTTCGCCACGGACCTGCCCAACAAGCCGAACCACCTGGACCACATCGACTGGACACCGCCGACGCTCACCGGCGAGCTTTGATCGAGCGCAGAGGTAACCCATGAATCATAGAGCATTCCACTCTCTCGGGGTCGCCCTGGCCCTGACGCTGGGCGCTTGCGGCCCTGGCGAAGACGGTGACGCCACGGGAGGCACCGGAGGCGGTGGAGCCTCGGGCAGCCAGAGCTCCGCGGGAGGCGCCGGCGGCGCGCCGCAAGAGACCGGCGGCGCCTCATCGGGCGGCACCGGCGGCGGCGCGACGTCGACCGGCGGGGCGGGGCCGAGCGGCGGCACCTCCAGCGGCGGTGGACCCGGCGCGGGCACCGGCGGAGCGACGGGCTCGGGCGGCGCTCCGGGTGGCGACTGCACGCGCGAGCTCTTGGATGGCCTCCTGGACGACTACTTCGCCGCCCTCGCCGCCGGGGATCCTTCCAGCCTACCGCTGGCAGGAGGCGTGAAGTTCACCGAAAACGCCGTGCAGGCCGCGATCGGCACGACGGACTTCTGGAGGAACGCTGGCGAGGTGAAGCATTCGCAGCGTGCCCTGGATACCGAGGCGTGCAGCGCCGCCGCTCAGGCGGTGATCCCGGAAGGCGGGAGGGATCTTCCCGTCGCCCTTCGCATCAAGGTGGAAGGTTCGGAGATGACGGAGATCGAGACGATCGTCGTCCGCCCGGGCGACTACACGGCTTCCTTCGCGGTCGCCTCGGATCCCGCCGCGATCATCGCCATCGCGGACGACATCGGTTGGCACGACGAGGTCCCGGAGGCCGAGCGGGCCACCCGGCAAGAGCTGACGAGCTGGATCGACAAGTACTTCCGCGCGTTCCCCTCCGGCGTCTGCAACGTCACGGGAGCTTGCAAGCGCTTGGAGAACGGGGGCGGCAACTTCTCTTGCCGCGCCGGAGCCTCTTGCAGCGCCGGCGCTCCTGGGTCCGGCGGCACCTTCATCCCGCGCGTCATCCTGGCCGACGAGGTGCGCGGCATCGCCGTCGGTCTCACCATGTTCGACTTCATGACGGACGGGCATCTGGACATGCATATGATCAAGATGTCCGGCGGTGAGGTGCACGCCGTCCACGCCATCCTGCGCGACACGAACGGCGTGTCCGGCTGGGAGTGATGGCGACCTCCCTCGCCGCTCGCGTCGAACCGCCGTCCTATCGGCACGTGACCTCCTCGTCGTAGCCGCCCCCGCGCACGCCCTTCCGGCCGCGGGTGGAGCGCTCCCGCGCCGCCGAGCCCCTTCGATTCCTCCCGGCCTCGCTCCTCCACGGCGTCACGCTCTACGAGATGCTGACCGGCGAGCTGCCCTTCCCGGCGACGGATCCGCTGGAGCTCGTACAGAGCCACGTCGCCAGGCAGCCCACGCCGCCGCACGAGCGGGCCCCCGGCGTGCCCGAGGCGGTCTCGAACATCGTGATGAAGCTCCTGTCCAAGGCGGCGGAGGACAGATACTAGACTAGAGCACCGATCGGCCAGAAACGCCCGAGGATGAAGCGATTGGAACCACAGAGGCCCATGGGCACGGAGTTGCCTTGTCGTTCCTCGGTGTCCTCCGTGCCTCCGCCCGCGACGCGACCGGCGCGTCAGGGCTCGCCGGCGAGCTTCTTCACGGCGGCGAGCAGGAGGTCCGGCTTGAACGGCTTGATGATCCAGCCCTTCGCGCCGGCCTTGCGGGCCTTGTCGATGAGCTCGGGCTGCCCCTCGGTCGTGAGCATGAGGATCGGCACGCCGGTCGCGAGGCCCTTGTCCCGCAGGCTCTCCAGCATCTCGATGCCGTTCATCACGGGCATGTTCACGTCGGCGATGATCATCGCCAGATCGCCCTTGTGGGCGGTGACCGCCGCGACCGCGTCCCGGCCGTTGTCCGCCTCCACGATGCTGTAGCCCGCCCCGGACAGGAGAATGCCGACCTGCTGGCGGACCGTGTTCGAATCCTCGACGAGAAGAATTTTCTTGGCCATCTGTCGTATCTCCTTAGCGCGGCCCGCGGCTCAGAACAGCAGCACTTCGCCCTCGCGCTGCGGATCGGGCATGTCGACCTCCTCGAGCTCCAGCGCCGTGTCGGGGGCCATCGCGTCGAACAGCACGGCGAGCCGGTCGGTCCCCGCGTCGAAGAGGAGCCGCCGGAAGCCCTCGCTCTGCTCCTCCCGGGCGCGCAGGTGCTCGCCGATCGCGGCGCTCGGCGTCGAGAGCACGATGATGAGCCCGAGGTGGCGCAGCCGGTTCTTCACCCGCCCGAGGAGCTGGTTCGCGAGCTCGCTCGCCCAGTCGCACACCATGTCCTCGTCGAGCTGGCGCCGCTCTCGCAGCGGGTGGCAGCGGGTGATGAGCGCCACGGGCGCGACGATCGTCAAGCTCCCGCGGAGGTGATCGCCCGTGAAGCCGATGAACGAGACCACCGCGTTGCCCGGCGTCGCCTCCGAGTCCTGGCGCTCCAGGAGCCGGAGCTCGACGCCGTTGTCGCGAAACAGGTGGACGCACGACGCCGCAAGCTCGTCATAGATGCGGTGCCAGCTCTCCGAGTTCATTGCGCTCTCCTCGATCTGTCGCTGTCCATGGTCGATGCGCTCATCGCGACACCCGATCCGGGTGGCCCGCGCTCGGCGAAGGGCCCGGGCTCGATCCGCGCGAAGGGCCGGCGAGGGGCGCGACGCGCCGGCTCGACGGCGGCAGCGGCGCGCCGGCCGCCTCCCCGAGCTCCCGGGGGAACCGGAAGCGGAACGTCGTCCCCTGGCCGCGCTCCGTCTCGATCTCCACCCGGCCGCCGAGCCGCCGGCACTCGTGGAGCGCGACGCCGAGGCCGACGCCGCGGCCGGAGACGTCCGTGACCTGCTCGGCGGTGGTGAAGCCGGGAGAGAACAGCGCGGCCTCGAGATCCCGCCGCGTGGCGTTCGGCAGCCCGACCGCCCCGGCCTTCTCGCGCACGCGCTCCCAGTCGATGCCGGCGCCGTCGTCGCCCACCTCGATGAGGACCTCGTCCGCCGTCGCGCGCGAGCGGAGCGTGAGCGCGCCGCGCGGCGGCTTGCCGGCCGCCTCGCGCGCCTCCGGCCGCTCGATCCCGTGGTCCATCACGTTGCGCACGACGTGCCCGAGCGCCTGCCACATCGCGGCGAAGCGCGGCGCGGGGAGCCGCACGCCGCCCGCGTCGATGCGCACGTCGGGCCTCGGCTTGCCGAGCTTCCGCGCGAGCGTCTCGGCCTGGTCCTTCATCCGGTTGAACCGCACCTCCGTCCGCTCGTCGCGGAGGGCCGCGATGGCCCGCTCGAGATCGGCGTGGTCGCGGCGCTCCTGCGCCATCGCGAGCAGGGCCTCGATCTCCTCGTCGTCGACGTCGACGCGCGAGGTCTGCGCCGCCCCGGCGAGCAGGCCGCCTACCCGCGCGACGAACGCGGACCACGCGTCCTTCAGCGCGTCGATCTGCTCGTCGGGCGGCAGCGAGCGCTCCTCGACGACGAAGCTCTCGATCTCGTGCGCCACCTTCGCCACGCTCGTCACGTCCCAGAGCCCGGCGTTCCCCTTGATCGTGTGCACGAGGCGCATCACGTGGTCCACCTCGGCGATGCTCCGCGAGCTCACCGCGTCCACGAGCTTGGTCGTGTCGCTCACGAACCCGAGGAGCCCGAGCCGGTCCTTCACGGCGCGCTCGAACACCTGGATGTACTCGCGCTGCCGCTCGGACTCCCGCAGGGAGTCCATCGTGGCCGTGACGTCCGTGATCACCATCAGCGCGCCGCTGAACTGGCCCTCATGGGACAGGATCGGCTTGAAGCCGAGCGTGAGGTGGCGCCCCTCGCGGTGCAGGACCTTCGGCAGCTGATCGAGGACCACCTCGAGCGGGAGGAAGTCGTCGCGCGCGGCCTCCCACCCCATCGTGAGCAGCGCGCGGGCCCGGGGGTCGTGGCCGGCGACGCGATCGGCGAAGTGCTCGTCGTGCGCCGGCACGCCGAAGAGGCGCTCGAAGGCGGCGGAGCGCGCGGGCTCCATCGTGCCGTCGCGGTGGATCGTCACGAGGGCCTGATCGACGTTGTCGAGCACGAGGCGCATCTCCCGGTTGCGCTCCTCGAGCTCGCAGGTCCGCTGGGCGACGGTGGCCTCGAGGTTCTGCCGGTGGCTCTCCAGGGCCTCGTCGCGCGCCTGGATGCCCGCCAGCATCTCGTTGAAGGCGTCGGTGAGCGCCCCGAACTCGTCGTCGGCGGTCTTGCTGGCGCGCGTCGTGTAGTCGCGCGTCCGCCGGACGTGGGCCGCGGCCTCGCCGAGGACCTCGAGCGAGCGGGACAGCCCCCGCACGAGCACGAGCGCGAGCGCGCCCGACACGAGCAGCACGACCCCGGAGACCGCGATGCCGTTGAGCACCGTCCTCCGCGTGTCCGCGACCTTGGCCGAGGCGGCGTTCCGCATGCCGGCGATCGCCTCGTGCTCGATCGCGGCGAGCCGGTCGAGGCGCCCTTGCTGCGCGTCGAACCACGCGTCGTGGTCGACGGCCAGGTCCTCGTCCGTCGACGCGATCGCCGCGGCGCGCAGCTCGTCGGCGCGCCGCACGCGCGGATCGCCGCGGGCGGCGTCGTAGAGCGCCCGCGCCGGCTCCGACGCGTTGGCCAGGAACACCTCGCGATAGAGCTGCTCCTCCGTCATCAGCGTCACGAGCGTCTTGAAGGCGCCCGGCTCGAACTGCGTCGACGCGAAGGCGTGGGCGAGCAGCGCGTGCTGGCGGCTGGCGCGCTCGGCGAGCTCGTGCACGGCGACGATCGACTGGATCCTCCGCAGGAGCTCGCCCTCGTCGCTCAGCTCGGAGAGCCCGGCGTTGGCCCGGATCAGGCTCGCGTTGATGCCGCCGAAGAGCTTCAGCGCGCTGTCGAGCGGCACCGGCTTCGCGTCGGCCTGGCGCCGGAACGCGCCGAGCTCGCCGACGTGGGCGCGCGCGTCGGCGAGGTCGCGCGCGAGCCGGGACGGCAGCCGGGAGAGATCGCGCTCGGCCAGGAACGCGTCGAGGTGGGCGAGGCTCTCGTCGGTCGCCGCCCGCGCGGTCTCGAGCTGGGCGCTCGCGCGGGCGAGCGCCACGGCGCGCTGGAACGGCCGCGCGGCGCCCCGCGCGGCCTCGGCGTCGCGCGCGTCCAGAGGCCGGATCTCCAGCCCCTCGACCAGCGCGGTCCACGCCCGCTCCCTCTGGAGCGCGTGCAGCGGCTGCGCCATGATCGACGAGAGCTGCGCGAGGTCCTCGATCGAGCCGATCGCCGCCGCCCTCGCGGCCTGCTGCCGCGCGTCCCACACGATCATCGCCGCGAGCAGCAGGGCGCCGACGACGGGCACGCCGGCGAGCGACCACAGCTTCAGACGAATCGACGCCTTACGCAAGGTAGGCATGCCCCCGCTCCCCCGGCGCGGCCTCTCGGGCGCGACGACGGCTCTCCCTCTCTACAGCGAGACGCCCCGCGAGGACGCATGAAATCGCGCGCCGTGTCCTCACCCTTGGCCCCGAACGATTGAAGCTGACAGGCGACGGGAGAAGCGCGCGGACGCGGCCGTCATCGGCGCGCCTTCGCGCACCATGTGCGTCTTCCTGATTCAGGCTCTTTCTTGTTGCGACGTTTCACTGGCCGTGGTCCGCAGGCCCGGGCGGATCGCGTTGTTTCCCCGCCCGGCATCGACGCTGTGTATGCTACGCGCGAAGGTCGCGAGTCCGCAAGAGCGCGCACGGCGCCGCGCCTGTACCGCAATGGAAGCTCTTCGAACAGGGAGAGAGCAATGATCATGGGTCGGAGTTCACCGCGGCGAGCGCGAGCAGAGCGCCTCGCGCGCGCTTCGAGCGCTGCGATCGCAGGAGTGCTTATCACGGCATCTCTCGCGCACGCGCAGAGCCCTGCCGCCGGCGTCGTCCCGCAGCCCGCTGCGCCTGCGCCGTCTGCGGCCGCCGCTCCGCCTGCGGCCGCCGCTCCGCCTGCGCCCGCCGCCGCGCCTGCGCCCGCCGCCGCGCCTGCGCCTGCGCCTGCCGCCGCGCCTGCGCCCGCCGATGCGCCTGCGCCCGCCGATGCGCCCGCCGCGGCCGGAGAGGCTTCCATCCTCGCGCGGCTCGAGGCGGCGGAGAAGCGCTCGGCGGACCTCGAGAAGCGCCTCGCGGCGATCGAGGACGCGCAGGTCGCGCCGGCGCAGGACGAGGGCAGAGAGCTACTCCAGCTCTACGGGTTCATCGACGTCGGCGTCCAGCGCACGTGGGCTCCGAAGAACTCGGGCCTCGCGGCCGCCCTCCCGCAGGCCAACGCCCTGAACTTCGTCGTTGGGAATTTGAACCTCTACCTCGACGCGCAGCCGAGCGATCACTTTCGCTTTCTCGGGGAGCTGCGGTTCACGACCGCGCCCGGCGGCGCCCCGGTCCCGGTGACGACGCCGCTGCCGCCCGACGTTGCGTACCGGATGACCACGCAGGAGTACGGGACCTTCGACTCGACGTCGATCGCGCTCGGCTCGCCGACCTTGTATGGCGGGCTGGTGTCGATCGAGCGCGCCCACATCGACTGGACGCGCTTCAACCTCTTCAAGGTGCGCGTCGGGCAGTTCTTCACCCCGATCGGCATCTACAACGTCGACCATGGGAGCCCGGTGCTCATCACCGCCGCCATCCCGTATTTCATCACCTCGCGCCTGTTTCCCACGCGGCAGACCGGGTTGATGATCTACGGTAGCGCGTTCGCGGGCCCGTGGGAGCTCGGGTACAACGCGTACGTGAGCAACGGGCGCAACGAGAACGCGCCGTTCGCCTTCGACGACAACCGCGGGTTCGGCGGCCGCCTGCACGCCAGCTTCGAGGACCCCGGCAAGCTGACGTTGAAGCTCGGGGCGTCGTTCATCGCGAGCCACGCCCGCGACTGGGTCGTCGATTACAAGATCACCGACCCCAATCCGGACATCCATTCGACGTGGTCGTTCCAGGAGTACACCGGTGCCGGAGACGTCTCGCTCGACATCGGGAAGACGCGCGTGCGCGCGGAGGCGGCGGTCGTCCGCGTGGTCTACGACGAAGGGAAGCGCCAGGGGGGGTTCGGGTCCTACGCGCCGGACGCCTGGAAGACCTCCACGTACGCCGTGGCGGCGCACCGGCTGGATTTCCTGAACATGGAGCCGTTCGTCATCGGCGCCATGCTGCACGCGCCGTTCCTGGGGCACGACACCATGTTCCAGGTCGGCGGCGGTCTGAACTTCTACATCACCCCGGACGTCACGCTTCGGACCCAGGTGCTGCGCACGACCATGACCGTCCTGCGCGAGCAGGAGAGCTCGGCGCCGGCGATCCCGGCGCCGGAGGACTTCCACACCACGGCCGCGCTCGCTCGTCTGATTCTGGCCTTCTGAGAGAGGTTCAACGCAATCATGAAGCGTTTATCCCTTCTGCTCCTCCTGGCCCTGCTCGGCATGACCCCGTCGGCCTCGTCCTTCGCCGACGCGGATGAGATCGTCGTCGTCGTCAACCAGGCCAACCCCGTGCGGGCGGCGGGACGCGACACGCTCCGCCCGATCTTTCAGACGACGCGCACGGAGTGGTACGGCAAGTCGGCGGTGCCCGTGAACCTCCCCGAGGACTCTCCGCAGCGGCAGCGCTTCGACATGGCGGTGCTGGGGCTCGATCCCGAGGGTGTCGCCCGCTACTGGATCGATCGGAAGATCCGCGGCGGCGAGCGGCCGCCGCGCAAGGTGCCGACGGCGAGCGCCGTCCTCCGCGCGGTGGGCGAGGAGGCGGGCGGCATCGGGTACGTCGCCGCCAGCGATCTCAACCCCACCGTCAAGGTGATCGCGCGCATTCGCGACGGACAGGTGGTGCCGCCGTGAGCCGGTCGAGAGAGGAACGAACGATGGACATCCAGCCGTCTTGTCTGTTGCTGCCCAGCCGCCGCGGGGCATTGGCCCATGCGCTCGTCGTCGCGTGCGCGGCGCTGCTGGCGGGGTGCTGGGATTCCAACCCCTGCGATCCGGGCCAGCTCGTCGTGTGGAACGTCTGCTATGACCCTCTCCCGCCCTTCCCTCCCACCACGGCCAGCGGCAGCACCACCGGCACGGGGAGCGGCGGCGGCGGCGCGACGGGCTCCGGTGGCAGCGGCGGTGACGGCGGCGCGACGGGTATCGGCGGCAGCGGCGGTGACGGCGGCGCCACGGGTGGCGGCGGCGGCGCCGCGGGCACCGGCGGCAGCGGCGGTGAGGGCGGCGCGATGGGCACCGCCGGCGGAGGTGGCGGCGGCGGAGGTCCCTAGGGTAGAGCGGTTTTCGACTGGGCCTGGCACACCGTCTCTCGTCTCCGTCATCCACCCTCCCTCTTCCCTCTTCCCTCTTCCCTCTTCCGTGCGCGTGCGCGATTCCCCCCGAGTCAGCGCGCACGCGCACGCGCACGCAGAAGCGCACGGAGACGAGAGACGAGAGACGAGAGACGAGAGACGAGAGACGAGAGACGAGAGACGAGAGACGAGAGACGAGAGACGAGAGACGAGAGACGAGAGACGAGAGACGAGAGACGAGAGACGAGAGACGAGAGACGAGAGACGAGAGACGAGAGACGAGAGACGAGAGACGAGAGACGAGAGACGAGAGACGAGAGACGGAGCACGGAGGCCGTCTGCATTGAACCCCGGCGCCCGGGCGGACGTCGATGCTCGTCTCCGGCCCACGCGCCGCCGAGCGGCGGTCGCCCGCACAGGAGACGGGCCCAGATCGGCGTTTTCGGCGCGCAAGCGTGCTCCAGCACGCTGAGCACCGAAAACGCCGAGGTGGGCCCGTATCCGAAGCGGGCGCCCGCCGCTCAGAAGAGGATGACTTTGCCGTCGAGGGGGAGCGGGGACGCGTTCGAGAACACCAGGGAGCTCTCGTCGAAATCGCCGCTCAACGTGACGAGCACCTCGCCCTTCAAGGTCCTGAAGGAATAACAGTACTGCTGCTTGCAGCTCCGGCCCCGGCGCTCCACGTCGCTCGGGTGGCGCAGCTGCGGCAGCTCGGCTTGAAGCGCGATCTGGAACCGGGCGAGGCGGCTCTTCACCTTCCCCATGAGCTGATTGGCCACCTCCCGCATCCAGTCGCCGACGCCATCGACCATCGGCGGCACCCCCGTCATGGCGCGAAACACACCCTGGTTCGCGGACAGAGCCAGAAAACCGGAGAAGCCGCGCGCCGAGAACTCGACCGTGCTCGCGGGATCGGTGTGAAGGCGCACCTCCTCGCGGCTATCCCCCGTATCCGCCGGCGCGATGGCGACGCCGTAAAAGTGAAAGAGCTCCACGGTCGCGCCCTGAACGAGGACGTCGATCGTCCGCACCTTGCGCGACGCAGGCGGCCGGGACGACGGCGAAGGCGACGGCTCGCTGGGCGGGCCGGGACGCCCCGACGAGGACGGCGGAGGCCGCTGCGAGGAGCTCGGGGCGCGGCGATCGGTGCTCGGGCGTTCATGGATGCTAGGCCCAGGCCACGCCTCGGTCTGCCCATCGCTCGGGATGCCGCGCCGATGCCCCATGATAAACGCACAGCGTAGCTCATCTATCCCATATGGAGCAATGATGTTCTCAAACGAGATGCGCGAGCACGCCGCGACACGTGCACCCACGTCGATCGACATCGACGCCTGTTGTGGGCATGCGCATGCGCATGCCCATGCCAGATTACGCGGAAATTTCACGCGCGGCCGCCGAGACGCAGCGCGCCAACACTGGGCCTGAGGCGCGGCGCCCCCCGCGGCGACGCGCTCCTGCGCGCCCCTTCCCAGTGGAGTGGAGCGCACAGTAACGTCGTCGCTCATGGGTGGCGTGGATCGGGACCCCGCCGGGCTCCTCGAGCGGGTGCCAGAGCTCGCGGATCTGGCGAAGATGAACCCCGGCGTGCGCCGGGCGATCGAGCAGGGTCGCCCGCACGCCGTCTACCGGCGGCTCTTCTGGATGCGGTGGCGCGAGCGCCTCCTGCCGCGGCCCGGCGCCGCGGGCGCCCAGCTGCGCGCGCTGCTCGACGCCCTCCTCGCGCGCCGGCGGCTGTTCCTCGAGCCCATGCGGAGGAGCCCCTGGCTCATGACGATGAACGGCGTCGGTGCCACGGTCTACGGCGAGTCCGACCGCGACCCGGAGGACGGCACGTACATCAAGACGCTGTTCTTCGTCTTCCTCTTCGTCCCGCTCTATCCGCTCGGGAGCTACCTGGTCGCGAACGGCGCAGAGGCGCGCTCGTGGCGGTTCATCGGGCGCGCGCCGCTCGGCCCGGCGCTCTACCTCTGGCAGCGGGCGGTTGCGCTCGGGATCACCACGGTCGTCGCGCTCGGCGCCTGGAACGCCCTCGCCGCCGCCCGCTATACCACCGTCCGGGTCGCGAACGCGCTCCCCTACCCCGTCGAGGTGAGCGTCGGCGACGCCTCCATCCAGGTGCCGGCGCGAGGCCTGGAGCGGCTCGAGGGCCGCGTCGGGCGGCGGCCCGTCAAGGTCACCGCCCAGGGCCGGACGATCGAGGAGGGCGAGCTCGACGTCCCGCGCGGCACCGACGTCGTCGCGTGGAACGTGCTCGGGCTCGCGCCCATCTACCAGCTGGAGGTGCGGTACACGGCCGATCGCAACGCGAGCTCGAGCGACGACGCGGCCCCTACCCTCTTCTGCGGGCAATCGGCCGTGATCGTGGACGACGTCGACTTCGTCTTCGAGACGCCGCCCGAGCAGCTCAGCATGCCCAAGGGGCAGCCGTTCGTCTCGCGCACGCTCGTGACCCTGGCGCCCGTGGAGCCGGGCGGCTGCGCCTTCGCGCTCGTCGGCGCGGGGAAAGCGGCGCTCGGCGCCGAGCTCGCGGCGCGCTACGCGGAGCACACCGGCTACGACGTCCCGGCCTCGGAGCGGGCGGTCGGGCTCCTGATGAACGCCGAGGACGAGCAGGGCGCCGCCGCCTTCGCGGACCGGGCGCGGCGCGCCCATCCGGAGTCCATCGAGCATCACCGCCAGTACCAGAAGGTGATGACCATGGTCGGGCGCCGCCAGGAGCTCATCGACGAGTACAAGGGCCGCCACGAGGGCGACCCGGGCTCGGCGGACGCCGCGTACCTCTACGTGCGGCTGCTCTCCGGGCCGGCCGCGGACGAGGTCCTCGCCGGCATGCTGGAGCGCTTCCCGGACCACCCCTACCTGCTGCGCACGCTGGCGTACCAGGCGGGGCACGACGGGAAACATCAGCTCGCCCTCGACACCCTGGAGAAGCTGCGCGGCGTCGATCGCGCCCTCGCCGACGACAGCGTCGCGCTCGAGGTGACCGCCGCCGTCGGGCTCGGGCAGGTCGAGCGGGCGCGGAGCGTCGTCGCCGCGGCCCTCGCCGCCAGCCAGGAGAGCCCGCTCGAGCGCCGCGAGCTCGCCGAGCAGGCCCTGCTCCTCGCCCAGCTCGATCCGAAGACCTCGGTCGAGCGCGCGCTCGATCCGCTCCGCGGGAAGGGTGACGAGGAGACGGCGCTGCTGCGCCTCCGGGCGCGCGTCGACGCGGGGCTCGAGGTGAGCGCGCCCGAGCTCGCCCGGGTGAGCGACCCGGCCCTGCGCGACGCCCTCGAGCTCACGGTGCTGTCGCGCTCCGACCCGCGCGCGGCCGTCGCGCGCCTGACCGGCGCCGAGGCGGCCGTCTTCCACCACCTGTCCCTGCCCGTCTGGGCGCTGCTCATGGCCGAGGCCGTCCACGCGGAGGGCGCGGGGGCCGCGCTCGCGAAGCTGGAGCAGCGCTCGCCGCTCGGGCGCGTGCTCACGCGCGGGCTCGTCGAGTACGTGCGCGACGGGACCCGCTTCTCCGAGATCGACGATCTGCCGGACGCGGTGCGCGCCGCCCTCCACTTCGGCCGGGCCCGGCACCGCGCCCTCGCCGCCGAGGAGCGGCAGTCGCTCCTCGCGCTGGCGCGGCGCGAGGACGCCCTGCACGGCGCCGTCAGCGTCGCGATGGAGTCGTGGCCGCGGTGAGGCCGCGCGGCCTGGCGCACCGCGCCGCGTGGCTGCTCGGCATGGCGGTGGGCTTCTACCTGCTCGCCGCCGGGATCGCGCTCGGGCTCTTGTGGGTGCCGTACGCGCAATCCGAGTACGGCGACGGCATCGAGCCGTCCGGCTTCCTCTGCGGCGCCGGCGCGCTCTGGGTCGCCTGGGGCCTGGTCCCGCGGAGGCCGCGCGCCCACGATCCGGGCGTCCCGCTCGGCGAGGGCCGGCACCCGCGCCTCCAGTCGCTGATCCGCGACGTCGCCGCGCGCGCCGGCCACGCCACCCCGGCCGACATCCACCTCTTTCACGACGCCAACGCCTTCACCGCGGTGCGGCGCGAGGCGTGGCTCCGGAGCCGCACGGTGGTGGGCGCCGGGCTCCCGCTGCTCGCCTGGCTGAGCCGGAGCGAGCTCGAGTCGGTGATCGCGCACGAGTTCGGGCACCACGTCTCGGGCGACCTCGCGCTCGGCCCCTGGGTGCACAGGACGCGGCGCACCATCGGCGGCGCCCTCGACCACCTCGACGGCTCGAGCTTCTGGCTGCACCTGCCGTTCGTCGCGTACGCCGAGCTGTTCGTCCGCTCGAGCTCGGGGATCTCGCGCGCGCAGGAGCTCGAGGCCGACGCGGTGGCCGCGCGGATCGCCGGGCGCGGGCCCACCGCGCGCGCGCTCCGGATCACGCACGAGAAGGGGCCGCTCTGGAGCGCCTACCTCGAGATGGAGGTGCTGCCCGTGGTCTCCGCCGGGCGCTCCCCTCCGCTGCTCGAGGGCTTCCGGTGGTTCGAGGGCGCCGTGACCGCGGAGCAGGGCGCCCTGGCCGAGCGGCGGGCCGAGCGGGCGGGCGAGACGTCGTCGGTCTACGACACGCACCCATCGCTGTCGGAGCGGCTCGCCGCGCTCGGCGCCGAGGCCGGCGGGCCGGAGCCGGGCGCGCACTGCCTCGACCTCCTGGACGACGTCGTCGCGGCCGAGGAGGCCGTCCTGCGGTCGCTGCTCGTCGACCCGTCGCGGCCGCTGCCGCGCATCACGTGGGCGGACGTCACGCGCGAGGTGTGGCTGCCGCGCTGGCGCCAGCAGCTCGAGGCGCACCGCGAGCATTTCCGCGAGCTTCGCCCGAGCCAGCTGCCCGAGGCGCTGGCGCAGATCGACGCCTGGGCGGAGCGGACGCGGGTGGGCCTGGCGCTGCTCTCGCCCGCGGCCGAGCGCCGCCGGGTGACGGGCCTGTTCAGCGTCTGGCTCGCCGTCGCGCTGGCGGAGCTCGGCTTCGAGCTCGACGGCCTGCCCGGCGCGCCCGTCCGCGCGCGCCGCGGCGAGCAGGCGCTGGAGCCGTTCCTCGTGGTGCGGCGCCTGCTCGACGGCAAGATCGACGCCGGCGCGTGGCGCGCGCGCTGCGCCGAGGCGGGGGTGCCGTAGCCAACAAGCCCTTCGGGCATCTCGTGGGCCGCGCTACGCGTCCCAGACGGTGGCGACGAGCGCTGTCCGCCGGATCACCGCATCCTTCGAGATGAGCGGCGTTCTTCGATGGATCGCCTCGGCCACGATGAGCCGATCGAAGATATCCGGGATCGCGGTCAACGCGTGGCTCGTGAGCACGACCTCCGCTCGCCGCGAAGCTCTGCGAGCGCGTCGGCGACCGGGTCCCCTTCGACCGACGGCTGGACCGCGCTTCCGAGCGAACCGAGCACACGCACAAGCTTGCGCTCGTTGGGTGGCACGGCGAGGACGATCACCTCCGCCGGCCCGGGAGGGAAATCCGCTGGAAGCTCCACGGCCACCCGGTGGTCTTCCGCCACGTTCACGTTGAGCTTGTATGCATGCATGGCGAGCCCCTCCAGCGAAACGGTCGTCGTGAGCATACCACGGCGTCCTCATGGCACGGCGCTCGCGGCTCACCGCTTCGGTCGCGGCCGCTCCCCGGCCGTGGCCGCGGCGAGCCAGCCCCGGAGCGCCGCGATCTCCTCGCGCGCCGCCGCGCCCGGGAGGTGCACGAAATGGTAGCGATAGCCGTCGAGCGCCGGGCCGAACGGCTGCACGAGGGCGCCGCTCTTCAGGTCGTCGGCGACGAGGACCAGGCTGAGGAGCGCGACGCCCTGACCGGCGATCGCCGCCTGGATCGCGTGGGCCTCGTCGGAGAACGTGGTGCCGCCGTCGTCGCGGACGCCGGAGAGGCCGGCGCGCTCGAGCCACAGGCGCCACGTCGGCGTGTCGCGCTCGACGCGCCGCCACTCGAAGTGGAGCAGCGGCGCGCGCCGCAGGTCCTCCGGGCGGCGGACGGCGAGCCCGGGGCTGCAGACGGGCGCGAAGCGATCGGCGATCAGCGCCTCGGCGGCGAGCCCGGGGTACGGGCCTCGCCCGTACCGGATCGCCGCGTCGGCCTCGCCCGCGGCGAGGTCGACGGGCTCGTCCGACGCGTGGAGCCGCAGGTCGAGCCCGGGGCACGCCTCGCGGAAGGCCGCGACGCGGGGCACGAGCCACTTGGCGGTGAACGCGGTCGTGGCCGACAGGGTGATCCCGCGGCGCGCGCGGCGGGCGGTCAGCTCGTCGATCGCCCTCGCGAACGCGTCGAACCCGTCGCGGAGCACCGGATAGAGGCGCTGCGCCTCGCGCGTGGCTACGACCTGCCGCGCGTGGCGCTCGAACAGCCGGACGCCGAGGGTCTCCTCGAGCAGCCGGACCTGGTGGCTGATCGCGGTCGGCGTCACCCCGAGCTCCCGGGCGGCCCGCTTGAAGCTGAGGTGGCGCGCGGCGGCCTCGAAGGCGCGGAGCGCCGTGAGCGGTGGGAGCCTTCGCATGGGGGTGAGATAGCTGATTCAATCTCATCTATCAGCTGAGAATTACTCGTTGGTCATTCGCTCGCAGCGCCCCATAATATCGCATGAGCGCGCCCACCACGGGCCCAGGAGCAGAGAGACCAGCGCCGCCGCGGCGCCTCGATAGATGAAGTGCGCTCATCTCGGATCGACCCCGCTCGGCCGCGGCCGGGAGGGATCGCCGGGGGCGCGCAGCAGAGCGATCGAGGCCCGGCCTCGTGGGGGCGCCCCCGCCCCGCTCAGGAGACACGCCATGTCCACGATACTGCACATCGACTCGAGCGCTCGTCCGGGCAGCTCGGGCACGGTCCGCCACGGCTCTCACACCCGGCGCCTCACCGCCCGCTTCGTCGCGCGCTGGCGCGCGGCGCGTCCAGGCGACGAGATCCTTTACCGGGACGTCGGGCAGAGCCCGCCCTCGCCCGTGACGGGCCGCTGGATCCAGGCCGCGTTCACGAAGCCCGACCGGCGCGAGCCCTGGATGTGGCAGGCGCTCGCGGAGAGCGACGCGCTCGTCGACGAGCTGCTCGCCGCCGACATCGTCGTGGCCGGCGTGCCGATGTACAACTTCAACGTGCCCGCGCAGTTCAAGGCCTATATCGACAACATCGTCCGCGTGGGGCGCACGTTCGGCTTCGACCGCTCGCGGCCGGGCGAGCCGTACTGGCCGCTCCTCGATGGGCACGGGAAGACGCTCGTGATCCTGACGTCCCGCGGCGACCACGGATACGGCAAGGGCGGACGGATCGAGGCCATGAACCACGTCGAGCCGAGCATCCGGACGGCGTTCGGCTACATCGGGATTACCGACGTCGAGTCCGTGGCGATCGAGTACGACGAGTTCGCCGACGAGCGGCTCACGGCGTCGATCGCGAGAGCGGAGCTCGAGGTGGATGCCCTCGTCGACCGCCTGCTGGCCGCGCGCCGAGCGGCGGCCGGATCGTCGCCCGCCCGTCGAGATCTTGCTCACGCGCCCGCGCGCGGCGGGGTCCACAAGGAGGTTGACACCGGAGAAAGTTCCAGGATTCCCTGAACGCGCGATGCTGAAGCGCAGAGATTTCCTCCGAGCCACCCTCGTCACCGCCGGCGCGCTGGTCGTCCCGGCCTGCGGCGATCCCGAGATCGTCAATCCGCTGGGCGCCGAGCCCGGGCGCGAGCTCGCCGACGGGTCAGCGTACTTCCCCCAGTCGGTCGCCTCCGGCGACCCTCGCCCCGGCAGCGTCGTCCTCTGGACCCGCGTGCAGGACGGCGAGGAGGATCTCGATCTCGAGGTCGAGGTCGCGACCGACGCCGAGTTCACGCAGCGGGTGGCGCTCGACGCCGGGCAGGCGAAGGTGAAGGCGCTCGGGCGGCACGATCACTGCGTCAAGGTGAAGGTCCGCGGGCTCGCGGCGGGCACGGTCTATTACTACCGCTTCATCTACGTGAAGGGCGACACGGGCTACGTGTCTCGCGTGGGGCGCACAAAGACCGCGCCGGCCGATGGGGACGACGTCAAGGTCCGCTTCGCGTACGTGTCGTGCCAGGACTACATCGGGCGCTTCTACAATACCTACCTGGCGCTCGCCGAGGAGGAGCTCGACTTCTTCGTCCACCTCGGCGACTACATCTACGAGACGACCGGCGATCCAAGCTTCCAGAGCACCTCCGGGCGCAGCGTCGTCTTCACCGACGCGGCCGGCGCCATCGACCTCGGCGAGGGCGAGAGCGCCTATCAAGCGGCCCGATCGCTCAGCAACTACCGGGAGCTCTACAAGACGTATCGCTCCGACGCCAACCTCCAGCGGGTCCACGAGCGCTTCGCGATGATCGCCACGTGGGACGATCACGAGTTCTCGAACGACTGCTACGGCGCGACGGCCACCTACTTCGACGACCGGGAGGACGAGACCGACGTGGAGCGCCGCAGGGCCGCGAACCAGGCGTGGTTCGAGTACCAGCCCGTCGATTACGGCGACGACGTCGAGCAGGACCCCGGCGCCTCGCTCCCGGACGATTTCCGCATCTACCGCGACTTCGTGTTCGGCCGGCACGTCCACCTGGTGATGACGGATCTGCGCAGCTACCGCCCGGATCACCTCGTCCCCGAGGGCGCCTTCCCCGGCAAGGTGGTGCTCGACCAGGTGACGCTCATCGAGGAGCTCCAGGGGGTCCCCGAGTTCGCCATGCCCTACGTGTCGCACATCGAGACGTACGAGGATGGCCTGTACGCCTCGGTCCTCAAGGAAGCCGCGGAGGCCGCCGGCTACGACGCCGCCGACGTGACGGGCGACATCAGCGTGCTCGTCATCAATCAGATCGTCGCCGGCGTGAACGAGGGTTTGCCGGAGGACATGCAGATCCCGCTCATCGAGCCCGCGGCCTCGGCGTTCTTCGATCGGGGCATCGCGTACGTGGATCTCGGCAAGTTCAGCGCCCACGGCTCGGTCGGGGCGCGCTACCTCACGGCCAAGGACGCGTTCGAGCTCTACGCCGCCTTCCGCTACAAGGAGACGCAGGGCGCGAGCGAGGACGTGATGGGCGCCGAGCAGGAGGCCTGGTTCCTCGAGACCATGGAAGGCTCGAAGGCGACCTGGAAGATCTGGGGCAACGAGTTCTGCCTGCTCCCGCTCGCGGTCGATCTCTCCCCCTACAGCATCCCCGAGCAGTTCAAGCGCCGCTTCACCATGAACGTCGACGCCTGGGACGGGTTTCCCAACAAGCGGAACGAGCTCCTGGAACGGCTCGTGGAGGTGGGCGGCGTCGTGGCGATCACCGGCGACATCCACGCCTTCTACGCGGGGACCGCGGGCCTCGCCGGCGATCCCTCGAAGAAGATCGTCGAGCTCGTGGGCGGCGCGGTCTCGTCGGGGGCCTTCCGCGAGCTGTTGATGAGCCAGGTGACCGGCGATCCGGTGCTCGGCTCGGTCCCGGGCGCCGCGCTGCTCGCCGCCGGCATCGACGATCTGCTCATGTCGACCGAGACGAAGGTCAACCCGCACCTCGCGCACGCCAATAGCAACGCCCACGGCTACGTGGTGATCGAGGCGAGCGGGGAAGAGCTCGTGGCCGAGATGCGGAGCATCGGCGCCGCCCACGCGCTGATCGACTACTCGGAGAACCGCGCCGAGCTTGAGCTCCAGAGCAAGCGCTTCCGCACCCTGCGCGGGGAGAGCGAGCTCTACCTGCACGACCGCGGCGCCTGGAAGCGCTGGGACCCCGACGCGCAGAAGTGGATCTGAGCCGGCGCGCGCGGAAGGCGCTGCGCGCTGGCGCGCTGGCGCCGCGGCGGGATCACGGCGGGACGAGGGGGAGCTGCGTCTCGAGCGGATCGATCCCGCGCAGCACCGCGGCGCCGTGCGGCCCGGCGCGGCGACAGGCCTCCTCGACCGGGAGGCCGTGGGCGAGGTGGAAGGTGAGGGCACCGGCGAAGCTGTCGCCGGCGCCGTAGTCGCCGAGGACGCGGGCGGGCGCGGGCGGCGCGTCGACCAGCGCGGCGCCTCCGGGGCGGAGGACGCGGACCGGGCGCGGCCCGTCGGTGAGGACCAGCGCGCCGGGGCGAGGGTCGTAGGCGTCGAGCGGGGCGTTCTCGCGCGGGTCGGAGGCGCTGCCGAGGACGACGTCGGGCGCGATCGCCGCGGCCCGGAGCGCGGCGCCCCTGCGGGCCGTCACCACGAGGCGGCGGGCGGCGCGCGCGAGGCGCAGGCTCTCGGGGTCGGCGCCGGTGAAGTACGCGGCGTCGCAGCCGGCGAGGATCGACCAGGGGAGCGGGTCGGTCGCGGCGGGCTGGAGCGGGGCGCCGGTGACGATGATGGTGCGGCGGCCCTCGGCGTCCACGACGACGACCACGCGCGGGTGATCCACGGCGCGCACGGCGGCGTGGACGTGGACGCGGCCCGGCGCGACCCGGATGCGCGCCTCGACGGCGCGCGCCGCGGCGTCGTGGCCGAGCGCCGTGAAGAGGTGGATCTCGGCGTCGCTGCGGCAGAGCTGCGCGAAGGCGAGGCCGCCGCCCCCGCCGGGGAGGAAGCGCGCGTCGAGCAGGTGCACGATGTCGCCCGGCGCGGGGACGCCCTCGGCGCGGCCGAGCGTCACGTGCTCGACGTGGCCCACGACGGCGATGCGCGGCGCTGGCATGAGGGGCGACATAGCACGGCGGCGGCGGGAGGCGGGGGCGCGGCCGGGGCGCCGAGGGAAAGGACGGCGAGGGCTGTCAGAAGCCGGAGGGACGCGGCGTAGGAAAGGGGGTGGCCCGAGAACTCATATGCAGAGGAGATCCTCACCATGTCCCAGGACGCATTCGACAGACCCATTCCTCACCCAGCGTCACGCCTCGCCGCCGCGCTCGTCGCGGGCTGCGAGAGGACGGACGCGTCATGAGGCGGCTCAGCAAGAGCGCGCTCCCCGCGGTCCTCGCCGCGCTGGGCATCTGCGCGAGCACGGGAGACGCGCGCGCGGCCGAGGGCGCATCCGCGTTCTGGAACAACGCCGTCGAGGTGGCGGTGGGCGACGGCGCGCTCACCCGCGGGCCGGGCTGGGGCTGGAGCGCCGGCGCGTCGTCGGTCCAGCAGATCGAGGCGGGCGACGGGTTCGTGGAGTTCTCCACGAACGAGGCGGACCGGACCAAGATCGCCGGGTTGAGCCACGGCGATGACAACCAGGCGTTCTGGGACATCGATTACGGGCTGCTCCTGCGCGCCGACGGGGGCGTGGAGATCCTCGAGCAAGGGTACGGGAAGGGCTACTTCGGGACGTACCAGGCCGGCGACGTCTTCCGCGTCGAGGTGTTCAATGGCCAGGCGCGCTACCGCAAGAACGGGGTGGTGTTCTACACGAGCGCCACGGCGCCCACCTACCCGCTCGGGCTCGACGCCAGCCTGCACGACGAGGGCGCGACCGTCACGAGCGCCCAGGTCACGAGCTGCGCGGCCGGCGACACGAGCTGCATGCCGCCGGGGTTCTGGAAGAACGTCCGCTACGCCCCGGCCAACGGGACCTTGCTGACGCGCAGCCCCGGCTGGGGCTGGCACGCCGGCGCCTCGTCGGTCGAGCAGATCGAGGCGGGCGACGGGTTCGTGGAGTTCTCCACGAGCGAGGCGAGCCTCCAGAAGATGGCGGGCCTCAGCAACGGCGACGCCGATCAGGGCTACGGGGACATCGATTACGCGGTCTACCTGCGCGCCGACGGGGGCCTGGAGATCTTCGAGCAGGGGTATGGAAAGGGCTATTTCGGGACGTACCAGGCCGGCGACGTCTTCCGCGTCGAGGCGTTCAATGGCCAGGTGCGCTACCGCAAGAACGGGCTCGTGTTCTACACGAGCCACACGCCGCCCACCTACCCGCTCGCGCTGGACACAAGCCTGCACGACGAGGGCGCCACCGTCACCAGCGCCCAGGTCGCGAGCTGCGCGGCCGGCGACACGAGCTGCATGCCGCCGGGGCTGTGGAGGAACGTCCGCTACGTCACCGCCAACGGAGGTTTGCTGACGCGCAACGCCGGCTGGGGGTGGCACGCCGGGGCGTCGTCGGTCGAGCAGATCGAGGCGGGCGACGGGTTCGTGGAGTTCTCCACGAACGAGGCGAACCTCCAGAAGATGGCCGGCCTCAACCACGGCGACGGCGACCAGGGCTTCGGAGACATCGATTACGCGGTCTACCTGCGCGCCGATGGAGGCCTGGAGATCTTCGAGCAGGGGGCTGGACAGGGATATTTCGGGACGTACCAGGCCGGCGACGTCTTCCGCGTCGAGGTGTTCAATGGCCAGGTGCGCTACCGGCAGAACGGGATGGTGTTCCACACGAGCAACACGGCGCCCACTTACCCGCTCGGGCTCGACACCAGCCTGCACGACGAGGGCGCGACCGTCGCCAGCGCCCAGGTCATGAGCTGCGCGGCCGGCGATGCGAGCTGCATGCCGCCGCAGGAATGGAAGAACGTCCGCTACGCCACGGCGAACGGAAGCCTGCTGACCCGGGATGCCGGCTGGGGCTGGCACGCCGGGGCCTCGTCGGTCGAGCAGATCGAGGCGGGCGACGGCTACGTGGAGTTCTCCACGAACGAGGCGGACCTCCAGAAGATCGCCGGCCTCAGCCACGGCGACATCGATCAGGGCTACGGGGACATCGATTACGCGATCTACCTGCGCGACGACGGAGGCCTGGAGATCCTCGAGCAGGGCGTTGGACAGGGATATTTCGGGACGTACCAGGCCGGGGACGTCTTCCGCGTCGAGGTGTTCAATGGCCAGGTGCGCTACCGCAAGAACGAGCTTGTGTTCCACACGAGCAACGCGGCGCCCACCTACCCGCTCGGGCTCGACACGAGCCTGCACGACGAGGGCGCGACCATCGCCAGCGCGCAGCTCGTGAGCTGCGCGGCCGGCGACACGAGCTGCATGCCGCCGGGGCTGTGGAGCGACGTCCGCTACGTCACCGCCAACGGAGGCCTGCTGACGCGCAACGCCGGCTGGGGCTGGCACGCCGGGGCCTCGTCGGCCGAGCAGATCGACGCGGGCGACGGCTATGTGGAGTTCTCCACGAACGAGGCGAACCTCCAGAAGATGGCGGGCCTGAGCCACGGCGACGCCGATCAGGGCTACGGGGACATCGATTATGCGATCTACCTGCGCGCCGATGGAGGCCTGGAGGTCTTCGAGCAGGGAGTTGGACAGGGCTACTTCGGCACCTACCAGGCCGGCGACATCTTCCGCGTCGAGGTGTTCAATGGCCAGGTGCGCTACCGCAAGAACGGGCTCGTATTCCACACGAGCCTGACGGCGCCGACCTACCCGCTCGGGCTCGACACAAGCCTGCATGACGAGGGCGCGACCGTCGCCAACGCCCAGGTCGTGAGCTGCGCGGCCGGCGACGCGAGCTGCATGCCGCCGGGGTTCTGGAAGAACGTCCGCTATGCCCCGGCGAGCGGGAGCTCGCTGACGCGCGCCGCCGGCTGGGGGTGGCACGCCGGGGCCTCGTCCGTCCAGCAGCTCGCGTCGGGCGACGGCTACGCGGAGTTCTCCACGAACGAGACGAGCCGGTACAAGATGGCGGGCCTCGGCCACGCCGACACGGATCAGGGTTACGGGGACATCGATCACGCGATCTACCTGCGCGGCGACGGGGGCCTGGAGGTCGTGGAGCACGGCTATGGCCAGGGCTACTTCGGGAGCTACCAGGCCGGCGACGTCTTCCGCGTCGAGGTGCAGGGCGGCCAGGTGCGCTACCTGAAGAACGGGACCGTGTTCCACACGAGCAGCGCGGCGCCCACGTACCCGCTCGAGCTGGACACGAGCCTGTACGACGAGGGCGCGACCATCACCAACGCGACGGTCTCGGGCGCCGGCGGCGGGGGGGACCCGACCACCGGCTGCGGCGAGGTGGGGCCCGGCGACGAGCTCAGCGACACGAAGACGCCGACGTTCTGCAATCACCCCACCACGATGCCGAACGGCGATGCGCCCCCCATGGGCCAGTACTTCGGCCACACGTGCACCTCCGTCGTGCTCCAGACCGTCTATTACAGGCACACCTCCGGCAACCACAGCGGGCTCGATTTCTCCGTCCCCGCGCGCAGCCCCCTGTACTCGGTCGGCTATGGCAAGGTCATGTGCGCCGGGCCGAGCGCCTGCACGAACCGGTACCCCACCGCCCGCGGCGCGCCCTCCCAGATCGATCTGACGATCCGCTATGGCTCGGTGTACGTCATCTACGGGCACGCCGCGTCGAGCCTGGTCGCGGAGGGAGATCTCGTCGTCCCGGGGCAGGAGATCGGCGAGTCGTCGGACTGGCCGGACAACGACCACCTGCACTTCGAGGTCCGACGCGTCGCCGACAACAAGGCGCCGAATCCGGTGCCGTTCTTCTCGCAGGACCTCCGGAGCTATCTCGAGGGCACCGTCACCGACGCGCACTTCTGCACGGGGCACTTCGACGATCAGGCGGACGTGGGCTTCACGTCGCACACCCAGCTCGACGAGCGGCCCTGCACCGACGCGAACGACGGGACGACCGGCCCGATCCGCTGCGAGGGGGTGTGCACCCAGCACAGCCCCGCGGACTGCGAGGTGAAGACCCTCCCGAACGGGGACAAGGAAGTGCACGAGTACTGCAGCGTCTTCAGCTGCGGCGGCGGCGGCTTCGTCTGCGGGCTCCGCCGGAACACGGCCGCCCAGGCGTGCCGGTGACGCCCGCGCCGTGACGCCGCCCATCCACCCCGCCTGCTGAGCCGAGCTCGCCGGCGCCGACCCCCGCGGAGTCGCCCCCTGGCCGCGGCTCCCCTGCGCTCGGACAGCGCCCCCAGCCGGTGACAATCCGGTGACCTTCCCGTGCGATCCTGCGCCCGTGCTCTCCCCTCGGGCCAGCCGCCTGCGCGACTGGGCGCTCTTCGCCGCCGCCGCGAGCGTCCCCGCGATCTGCGTCGGCGTCCTCGGCCTGCGCGCCGTCTCCAACGAGGCCGACGGCGCGCGCCGCGAGGTGGCGCTCGGGCTGGCCACCGCCTCCGCGCGCCTGTCGCGCGCGATCGACCAGGAGACCGACCGCGCCGAGGCCGCCCTCGCCGCCCTCCGCAGCGACGGCCCCCTCGGCGGCCCCCTCGACAGCTCCCCCCACGGCCCCCCCGAGTCCGCCGCGGCGGCGCTCGCCGCGATCGCGCCGCCGTTCGCCGCGCCGGTGCTGCTCGCGCCGGATCGCTCCGTGCTGCTGCCGGCCCAGGCCGCGCCGCCGACCGCGCCCGCGCCCGACGGGTGCGCCGCGCTCGCCCGCGCCGCCGCCGGGCCGGACGCCCAGGCCCGCGCCGCCGCGCGGCGCGACTTCCTCGCGCGCTGCGCCGAGGCCCGCTCGCCCGCGGGGCGGTGGCTCTGGCCCGTCCTCGCGCTCGACGCCGCGGCCGATCGCGCCGTCGACCACGGCGCCATCGCCGCGTGGCTCGAGGCGCACGCGGCGGGGCTCTCCGAGCCGGAGCGGAAGGCCGCCGCGATCGAGGTGGACGCCGCGCTCTCGGGCGAACCGCGCGAGCGGGCGGCCGCTGCCCTCGCGGCCCCGCGCCCCGAGCGCGACGCGCTCGTGGCCGAGCTCCGGCGCGGAGGCCTCGACGCCGCGCTGCGCGCGCGCCCCGACGCGCGCGGGCTCGTCTCCTTCCGCGCTGGCGCCGCCGCGGGCGCGCTGCGGGCGCTCCCGGACGGGCGCTCCGCCGGCTTCGTGATCCACGGGAGCTCGCTCGCCGGCTGGCTCCACGGCGACGCACGCCCGCTGCCGCCCGACGTCCGCGCCGACGTCCTCGCCGGGGCCGCGGCCGCGGGGGCCGGGCGGGCGCCCGTCGCGCCCGAGCTCGGCGGCGCGCCCGCGGCCCTCCTGCCGATCGCGCCGGAGCTCGCCGTGCGGCTCTCGCCCGCGGATCCAGCGGCCGTCGAGCGGCACGCCGCGCGCGGCAAGCGGCTGCTCGTCGGCGTCGGCGCCGCCGCCACGGCGCTCGCCCTCGGGCTGGCCGCGGTCCTGTTCGCGCGCATGCGCGCCGCCCGGCGCTCCAGCGAGCTGCGCACCGACTTCGTCGCCGCCGTCTCCCACGAGCTCCGGACGCCGATCGCGTCGGTGCGCATGCTCTCGGAGCTGCTCGAGGAGGGGCGGCTCGCGCCCGACGAGCACCGCGAGGTGTTCGAGGCGCTCGGCCGCGAGTCGCGGCGGCTCGGCGAGACCGTGGAGCGGCTGCTCGGCTTCAGCCGGATGATGGCCGGACGCGCGGCCGAAGGGCGCGCCCCGGCCCGCGTCGCCGACGCGGTCGCGGCCTCGATCGACACGTTCGAGGAGCGGAACCCGGAGATGCCCAGGGTCGTGCGCGAGCTCGACCCGGCCGCGGAGGCGAGCATCGACGCGGGCCAGATCCAGCTCGCGGTCGACAACCTCCTCGCCAACGCCCTGAAGTACGCGCCGCTCGCCGCCCCCTACCTCGTGCGCGTCGCCCGCGAGCGGGGCGGCGTCGCGATCGCCGTCGAGGACCGCGGCCCGGGCATCGCCCGGCGCGACCAGCGCCGCATCTTCGAGCCGTTCGAGCGCGCCGACGACCGGCTGAGCCGCGCCGTCTCCGGCAGCGGCATCGGGCTGTCGCTGGTCCGGCACGTCGCCCGCGCGCACGGCGGCGGCGCCCGCGTCGACAGCGAGCCGGGCCGCGGCGCCGCGTTCACCCTGTGGATCCCAGGCCCCCGAGGACCGAAGGAGCACACGCCATGACCCAGAAGACGCCCGAAGGCAGGCTGGAGACCGTCCTCGTCGTCGAGGACGACCCGACGCTGCGCCTCGGCCTCCAGAAGACGCTGCGCTCCGCGGGCTTCCGCGTCGAGGTGGCGAAGACCGGCGCCGAGGGGCTGTCGATGGCGCTCGCCGCGCGGCCCGACCTCGTGCTGCTCGACGTGATGCTGCCCGGGCTGAACGGCTTCGAGATCTGCGAGGAGCTCCGCCGGCACGACGCCGACCTGCCCATCCTGATGGTCACCGCCAAGGGCGAGGAGCAGGACAAGGTGCGGGGGCTCCGGCTCGGCGCGGACGACTACATCGTCAAGCCGTTCGGCGTCTCCGAGCTCCTCGCCCGCGTCGACGCGGCGCTGCGGCGGCGGCGGCTCGGCGAGGCCGAGCGCGCCGTCGTGCAGTTCGCGGAGGTCGTCATCGACTTCCGCGCCCACCGCGTGGAGCGGCGCGGGGCGCCCGTCGAGCTCACGGCGCTCGAGATGAAGCTCCTGCGCTTCTTCGTCGAGCGCGAGGGCGCGCTCCTGCCGCGCCAGCGCATCCTCGACGCGGTCTGGGGCGCGGACTACTTCGGCACCGATCGCACGATCGACAACTTCATCAACCGGCTGCGCGCGAAGCTCGAGCCCGACCCGAGATCGCCGCGGCACCTCGTGACCGTGCGCGGCGCCGGCTACCGGTTCACCCGCGCTCCGGCGCCGGAGACGGAACGGTGACATGGCGAAGACGGCGCCAACAAGGCCAGCGCGCAGACTCCCCCTCACGCGCTGCCGCAAACGGGCCGCGCGCAGGAGGACATCGATCGTCATGAACACCATCCATCGCTCCGCCGCCGCCGCCATCGCCGTGGGCCTGCTCTCGCTCGCCGCGTGCGTCGACGGGCCGGAGACCGCCGCGCCGGGCGCCGGGGCGCGCGTCGACCTCGCCGCCGGCGCCGACAGGCGGCTCGACATCTCGCTCGCGATCGAGCAGGCCGAGCGCCGGCTCGACGCGGGCCGGGAGATCGCCGCCGCGCGGCAGGCGCTCGCCGAGGTGCTCGCCGATCCGGCGCTGACGCTGGATCAGCGCGATCAGGCGAGGCTCGCGATGAGCCGGGTGCTCGAGGCGGAGGGCGACCACGAGGCCGCGATCGCCGCCGTGGAGTCGCTCCTCGGCGAGCACGCCGTCGAAGAGCCCTGGCCGCTCCAGAGGGCCGCCGAGCGGCGCCTGCGCCTCCTGGTCACCGGGAGCGAGGAGAAGCCGCTGCCGGAGGAGCCGTCCGACGCGGAGCGAGCGTCGCCGTTCGCCCGCGCGCTCGCGCGGTATTTCCCCGTGCAGGAGTCGGGCCCCCGGGAGCTCACGGTCACCGTGATCACGTTCGGCGGGAACCGGGAGGTGAGCGAGCGCCTCAGGACCTTCGCGATCCCGACCGCGATTCGAGCGCTCCGGCAGGAGGCCTGCCCGCGCTGCGACAAGGTGTCGATCAACCGCATGTCGCACGGGACCGACGGCTGGACCCAGATCCCGGCGGCCCGGCCGCTGCTCGGGTCGAGCCTCGCGGTCTTCTACTTCGATCTCGGCAACCACCGCATCCCCGCGCGGTACGACGCGGACCTGCCGCTGCCCACGGCGGACATCGCCGCGCGGCTCGAGAAGGGCGAGGGGCTCATCGCGGTGCGCGAGCGCGCCGGGGCGCCGCCCGCGATCCTGATCGCCGCGCCGCGGAAGGCGCAGCTCCCCGCGGTCGAGGAGGCGCTCGCCGCGATGACGGAGGTGCCCGCCGGGCCGATCGCGGTGCCGCTGCCGGACGGCCTCACGCCGGCGGAGATCCAGGCCGTGGTGCGGACCGGCTTCCCGGCGTACCGGACCTGCTACGAAGCGCTGCTCGAGCGGCGCCCGGACGCGGCGGGGAAGATCCCGCTCTCGTTCGCGATCCACGGCGACGGGACGGTGGCCGACGTCCAGGTCGACGCCGCGGCGGCGACGCTGCGCGACGCGACGACGGACCGTTGCATGGTGGAGGCGACGAGGGGGCTGCGGTTCCCGGCCATCGGGAAGAAGACCACGGTCGTCTATCCGATCGAGTTCTCGCCTGGCGACTGAGGGAGGGCCGGAGACCGAGGCGGGCGCCCGCCTCGCGAGCGCGGCTGGGCGGGGCGCGCCGCGGCGGCGCGCCCGCCCGCCCGCCCGCCTATTGCGCGAACGCGCCGATGGTGAGCTTCGGGCCGTCGCTGCGCCGCTTGGCCTGCTGGTGCGGCTCGTACTGGTAGTCGACCGGCGGGAGGCCTTCGAGCGCCGCTCCGGCCTCGATGAGCGGCGCGCCCGTGGCCGGGATGAAGTCGTGGCTCGACGCCGAGGCGAACGCCGGGTCGACGCCGAAGATCGAGCTCTCCAGGCCGTCGACCCTCCCGATCAGCTTCGGGCCCGGCACGGGGTCGAACGCCGTCCACCCCTTCCTCACCCAGTTGCCGGCGAGGACGAGGACCCCGGCCGCCACGTCGTCGCGATCCCCGAGGAAGGTGACCGCGCGGATGTCCGTCGGCTCCTGGCTGCTGGCGAACACGTTGTTGCGCGCCTGGATCCGCTCGTCGTTGGTCGAGGCCTCGAACACGGCGGAGCGCTGGTAATCCCGGTACGTGTCGTTCTTGACGAAGACGGTGTTGGAGAAGAAGTGGAGCGTGCCCTTCCGGTAGTACTCGGTCTGCCCGCTGTCGCCGCCGTAGTGGATCATCGACGGGCCGTAGCCGCTGCGCAGGAGCACGTTGCCGTAGATGAAGGTCTCGTGGAACGACGGCAGCGCGATCGAGTCGGTCGCCTCCTGCGCGTCGACGAGGTCGATCAGGTGGGCGCCGTCCTCGATCCAGTTGTACCGGATCACGACGCCGGCCGAGCGCTCCTTGATGTTGTTGCCGTTTCCGCCGCGCGTGGGGCCGAAGCGGTTGAACTGGTAGATGACGTTCGACGCCTCGTTGTAGACGTTGTGCTCGTTGAAGTCGCTCAGGCTGCCGTTGTCGTGGATGTAGCTCGACTCGATGAGCACGTTCTTGGTGAGGATGTCGCCGCCGGCGGTGCCGATGAAGAGGCCGTTGGCGTTCTCGTGCACCTCGCAGGCGCGGATGGTCACGTGGTCGCCGCGCTCCACGAAGATGCCGGCCGCGTTGTCCGCGTACGACGCCGCCGACCCCGCCTTGTCGGTGAAGCGGTGGGGGGGCGAAGCGTTCTTGATCTCGAGCCCCTCGATGACGATGTGGCTGGGGTCGAGATCGTACGGGTCGTCGTGCTTGTGCCCGACGATGATGAGCCCCCTCACCTGGTGGCCGTCGAAGGGGAAATCGAGCTCGGGCCGGGTGGTGGCGCCCTCGCCGTCGATCACCGGCAGCTCGCCGTTCGGCCCAGGGACGCCGCAGAGCCGGATCGGCTGCTCCGCCGTCCCCTGGCCGCCGAGCATGATCTTCTCGTGGTACCCCCCGGCGCGCCAGAAGACGCGCACCGTGTCGCCGGCGGCGAGCGTCTCGAACGGCACGTCGCCGAGCGTCTCGAACGCCTTGCCAGGGCCGACCTGGTAGTCCCGGCCGCTCCCGACGTGGGTGCAGTCGATGCTGACCGGCGGGATGTTGACCGGCGGCGGGAGGGTCACCGGTCCGTCCTCCGTCGCTCCACCGAGCTCGCCGGTGCATCCGGCCGTGAGGAGCAACCCGATCGCGCAAGCTCGAATTTTCACAGAAGCGTCCTCCTCGTCATGGGCTACAAAAGCTCCACTGTAATTTTTCAGAGTCACGGTGAGGCATTCTCGCCGTGGCGAGGCAAGATGACACAACAATGCCCGTTGTCATGCGACCAGACACTGCTGTGGTGGCAGATCCTGCGCTTTAGGTGGCAGGATGTACTCCAGCCTGTGCTCGACGCGGCTTCCGCGGCCTCGTCGCGGCGCGCGCCGACCACCGAGGATGGTAGTGAGCTGGCGACGAGCTGTCGAATCGCCAGAGCGAGAGGACACCGAGAGAAGAATATTCCTGAGCCCTCTCGGCGCCCCTGGCCTCTCGGCGGCTCGCTTCATCGGCCGCTTGTTCACGGTTTTCGAGGCGATGACGTGCGCCATGCACGGTGTGCATGCATCGCATGCGGCCTATGAGTTGGCTCGCACCGATGAGCTGGTTAGTTATCCAACGACGGAGACGAGCCCCGGCTCGGCGATCGCTCGAACCCTGCATCCCGCGGATCGACGGGCGCGCCGCACAGCGCGGCTCGACAATTCCTGAGAGAATCCGTTAGGAGGACCATGCGCCCGAGTCCGCTGTTTTCCGCGCCCGTCGTGCTCACCGCGCTCGCCCTGGCGGGCGGCGCGATCGCCTCCGCGCCTGGGTCGATCTTCACGACCCAGACGCCTGCCGTATTCGCCAACGACAGTTTTTACGAGCTGGGCACCCGTTTCCACACGCTCCGCGACGGCAACATCACCAAGGTACGAATCTACACGAACGCCGCCGAGAGCGGCGCCCACGCGGTGCGGATCTGGGGCCTCGGCGCGGACGCGCCCCTCGCCTCCCACACGTGGAACATCCCCGGTGGAACCGCTGGATGGAAGGAGTTCACGCTGCCTGCACCGGTGCGGGTCGCGGCCAACAGGACCTATACGATCTCGGTGTCGACCAGCGGAGATCACTGGTACGCTGCTACGAACGGAGGGTTCAACGCCCCGATCGTGAACGGCGATCTCGTCACCTACGTCGGCAGCGGCGTCTACACCACCTCGGCCGGCCAGAGGCCCGCGATGGTGTACAAGAACAGCAACTATTTCCGCGACGTCGTGTTCGAGCCGGAGCCGCCGAGCACGTTCGCCGACGATTTCGAGGACGGCGATCTCGACGGCTGGGACCAGTCCTACGCGGGCTTCCTCATCACGACGGACGGGACCAACAAGGTGCTGTCGTACTCGACCACCGACTCGAACGCCAAGCTCTTCCCCGAGGCGACCAACTGGCAGGACTCGGTCGTGGAGGCCAGGATCAAGATCCCGAGCTGGTCGGGCCCGGGGAGCGTGGGGTTCAACTCGCGGTACAATATCTATGAGCTCGACCGGTATACCTTCATGTACAAGAGCACGGGCGAGCTCGAGATCGCCGTCCGCGACCTCGATGTGGTCGTGTCCTCCGTGTCGAAGCCGCTCACCCTGGCCCCGGGGACGTGGCACACCTTCAAGGCGGTGACGGTCGGAACCACCCTCGAGTTCTACGTCGACGGGGTGCTGGAGCTGACCACCACGGACACGACCTACGCCGCCGGCACGTCCGGGGTCGAGGTCCTTCGGCAGGGGGGCGCGGCGTATTTCGACGACGTCTCGATCACCGCGCCGTGATGGGGGCGGGGTCGCGCTGCGATCCCGTCCCTTGCTTTTTCTTGCTCTGACCGCGCGAGGACCGAAGCCATGAAGCGAACGATGCCGGACGGCGTGCTCCCCCTCGAAACACTCGGGCGCTCGGCCGCGCCCCGGCGGCGCGGGGCGGCGCTCCTCGGCGCGGCCGCCCTCGCGACGTCGGGCGCGCTCGCGGGCTGCGTCGGCGACGTCGGCGGCGACCGCGACGGGCGCGACGGGCCGCCACGCGACAGCGGGCTTGTCGACGTCGCCAGCGCGGGCATGCGCCGGATGACGCCGGAGCAGTTCACGAGCTCGATGCGCGACCTGTTCGGCGATCCAGGGCTCGATCTCGACCTCGACTCGGACGCGGGCGAGGTCGCCTCGCTCCTCGCCGTGGACAAGCTCAACGCCGCCGCGGAGGCGATCGTCGCGCGGCGCGCGTCGTGGGGGACCCCGGTGTTCCCGTGCGACACGCGCGGCGCGGACGACGAGGCGTGCGTGGACGGCTTCGTGCGGACGTTCGGACGCCGCGCCTTCCGGCACACGCTCGATGAGGCCGAGGTCGCGATGCTCAAGGGTCAGTTCGCCCGGGCGCGGGAGGAGCAGTCGTTCGAGGACGCCCTGCTCGTCGTGCTCAAGACCATGATCCAGTCGCCCAACGTCTATTATTTCGTCGAGCTCGGCCGCGACGGGGACGGCGGCGACGCGCTCGCCTCCGGCGTCCGCCCGCTCACGGGCTGGGAGCGGGCGTCGCGCCTGTCGTATTTCCTCTGGAACACGATGCCGGACGACGCGTTGCTCGACGCCGCCGAGTCGGGCGCGCTCGACACGGCGGAGGGCGTGCGCGCGCAGGCGGAGCGGCTGCTCTCGCACGACCGCGCCCGCGCCACGGCGAAGCGCTTCTTCGCCGAGTGGCTCCAGCTCGACGGCTCGAACAAGCACGCTTCGCTCGAGAACGCGCCGAAGAGCCGCGAGCTCTACCCCGAGGACTCCCCCGCGCTGCGCGCCGCCATGCGCGCCGAGGTCGAGGCCCTCGCCGAGCGCGTGCTCTTCGAGGGGGACGGCCGCTTCGAGACGCTGCTCACGACCACGGACGCGTACGTGAACGGGCCCCTCGCCGCGCTCTACGGGGTGGAGGGCCCCGCGGGCGACGGCGCGTTCGCCTGGGTCTCGCTCCCGGCCGATCAGCGCGCGGGGCTCTTCACGCGGGCGGCCTTCCTGAGCGTGTTCGGCAGCGTCGAGGTCAAATCGCCGATCCGCCGCGGCGCGTACATCCTGGAGGAGGTGCTCTGCCGCCCCCTCGGGCCTCCACCGCCCAACGCGAGCGACGTGCCGGTCAAGGGCGGCGCCGTCGAGGAGGGCGGCGCGCTGGTGCACAGGACGGTTCGAGAGGACGTCGAGGCCAAGACGTCGAGCGAGACGTGCGCGATCTGCCACAAGGCCATCAACCCGATCGGCTTCGCGTTCGAGCATTACGACGCGCTCGGGCGCTGGCAGGCGCAGGAGACGGGCGAGGACGCAGGGGCGCGCGACATCGACGCGCGCGGCCGCCTGCCGGCGATCGGCCCGGACGGGGAGAGCGTCGAGGTCGACGGCGGCGTCGAGATGTCGGCGGCGCTCGCGGCGAGCGCCGCGGCGCGCGCTTGCCTCACGAGGCACTTCTTCCAGACGGCGCTCCGGCGCGTCCCCGTCGACCAGGATCTCGCGTCGGTCGAGGCGGCCACGCCCGCGCCCGAGAGCGGCGGCAGCCTGCGCGACCTGATCCTCGACCTCACGACGAGCCATGCCTTCTTGCACCTGCGAAAGCCCGAGGGGTGAGCCCATGAACCGCGCCGCATTCAGCCGAAGGAATTTCCTCCGAACCGCGACCGGCCTGTGCATCGCGCTGCCGTTCCTCGAGGCGACCCACGGCGCCGTCTGGGCCGCTGACGGCAGGGCCAGGCGGTTCATCGTGTTCTTCAGCCACGGCGGCACGATCACGTCCCGCCACAACTCGGGGGAGCTGGGGGATCCGTGGAAGCCGGGCGCCTGGAGCATGCTCGACCTCTGGTCCCCGGGCGGCGAGGGGCAGGCGCTCGAGGTCCTCGGCGAGGAGATGGCCGCGCTCGAGCGCCACAAGGGCGATCTCACGCTGCTCCGCGGCGTCGACGACGCCGCCGGCTTCGTCCAGGGAGACTACGGCGGGCACCACGGCTGCTCCAACGCGACCGTGCTCACGTGCGCCGACACGACCTCGGGCGGCGACGACGCCAGGGCGCTCGGCCCGTCGATCGATCAGGTGCTCGCGGAGCGGCTCGCCGCCGAGCGCCCGACGCCCTTCTCGTCCATCGATCTCATGGTCGACGGGCACAACTACGGAGAGCCGCTGTACCGCGCCTCGGGCGAGCCGGTGTCCACCGAGAAGGACCCGACGAGCGCCTTCGACCGGCTCTTCAAGGACGTGACGGAGACCGCTTCGGGTCCGACGCCCGAGCAGCTCCGGATCCGCGCCCAGCGGAGGAGCGTGCTCGATGGGGTGAGCGAGCACCTCGCGGCCTTGAAGGGGCGCGTGAGCGCGGCCGACAGGCACCTGCTCGACGCGCACGCCGAGCACATCCGGAGCCTGGAGAAGAAGCTCGAAGGCGTCGCCAACCTGGCGGCCTGCACGAAGCCGGACGTCGGCGGCGCGCCGGTGTACCAGGGATACGGGTCCTACACGGGAGGAGGGATCAAGGAGGCAGCGCCGCTCCTGGTCGACATCCTCCTGCACGCGCTCCGCTGCGGCCTCACGAACGTCGCCACGTTCCAGATCGCCGACGTCCTGACGAGCTGGCTACCTCAGCCTTACAATACCGACCTGGGCCACAGCCTCGGCCACGCCGGCCTCGACGTCGGTCCGAAGGGCGCGGAGCCCGACAAGCTCGAGGACTGGCGCGCGACCATCCTCGCGAACCGCAGCTGGCGCATGGAGATCTTGGCGCGCCTGCTCGACGGGCTGAAGAGCACCCCCGAGGGCGACGGCACGATGCTCGACAACAGCGTCGTGCTGTTCACGAGCGAGTTCGGGTGCGGCGGCGCGCACTCGCCCCGCGACATCCCGGTCCTGCTCGCCGGCAAGGCCGGCGGCAGGTGGCAGGGCGGGCGGCACGTCAATTACAACAAGCGCGCGGGCAGGGATCCCGGCCAGTCCGGGTACGAGACCGACGTGTCCACGCACAACGTCTACACGTCGATCCTGCGCGCCTTCGGCCACGAGGACGCGCACTTCGGGAACGACACCGCGTACAAGAAGGGGCCTTTGGCGGAGCTGCCGTGAGGGCACGCCGCGCGCTCCTCCAGCGGGGGCGGCTGGATCTCGCGCGGCTCCCCGGACTCCTCGCGAGGTAACGCGCAGTTGCGCCGGCGCTCGCGGCGCGGAGCTTCAATCCCGGTCCGGCGCTCCCAGGGGGAAGAGCGGCCGGAACTGCCGCGCCTCCTCCACCGCGCGCGCGAAGGACGGGCGCGCGAGCAACCGCGCGCGGTAGGCGCGCAGCAGGGGAAACGCCTCGGAGATCCGGTGCGTCCAGTCCGCGTAGAACAGCGAAGGCGCGGCCGCGCAGTCCGCCATCGTGAAGTCCGCGCCAGCGGCGGCCCAGGTCCTGCCGGCGAGCTGCCCTTCGAGCCAGGCGTAGGCGAGCTCCAGCTTCGTCGCAGCATGGGCCAGCCCTTCCTGGCGCTTCACCGGATCACCCGTCAGCGCACCGTCCACCGCGTGCTGCATCGGACTCATGACATGCAGGTCGAAGAAGCGGTCGAGAAAGCGCACGTCCAGCGCGGCCATCGGGTCTGCGGGCAGCAGGCGCACTGGCCCGGGATGCACGAGCTGCAGGTACTCGATGATGATGCTGGTCTCGACGATGTTGCGCTCGTCGTCCACCAGCAGCGGAAACTTGCGCAGAGGCCAGCGCCGCAGCCACTCGGCCGCGTGCTGCGGCGTATCCGGCCCGAGGCAACGGAACTCGAAGGGTGTGCCGTTCTCGTACAGCGCAATGAGTACCTTCTGCGTGTACGAGGAGAAGGGATGACCGTACAGCACGAGCGACATCGCGGGCCTCCTGGTTCGGACCACTTGTAAATTGCAAGTGGTCCGAACCCTACTCCTACCGCTTGCGTATTGCAAGTACTAGTCTCAGGAGGATGGCCGTACCGCAGACAGGACGATCCGGCTGCCCGATCAACCTGACGCTCGAACAGCTCGGCGACCGCTGGAGCCTGATCGTCATCCGCGACGTCATGTTCGGGAACAGGCGCAGCTACGGCGAGCTGCTCGCGCAGAGCGAGGAAGGCATCGCCTCGAACATCCTCGCGGACCGGCTGAAGCGCCTGACCGCGTCCGGCCTGCTGACGCGACGCTCCGATCCGAAACACCGGCAGAAAGGGATCTACAGCCTCACGGAAGCGGCCATTCAGCTCGTGCCGCTGCTCGCGCACATGGGGGCCTGGGGCCGCCGCCACACGCGCCCGAGCAAGGAACTGTCCGTGCGCGCGGAGCTGCTGGAAGAGGGCGGCGCTCCGCTCTGGAACGCCTTCATGGACGAGCTGCGCCACCTGCATCTCGGCGCGCCGCGTCCGGCGCGCTCGGTGTTCGGCGAGCTGCAGGCCGCCTACGAGAAGGCGCTGGCGCACCGCGCCCGCTGAGGGACGTGGAGGGGCTACCCTCAGAGGTGGACGCGCTCCGAGGACGCCGCCGCCTCGAGCATCCGGGACGCCCCGGTGAAGGCGGGGTTGTCGCGCTTGAGGGGCATCTTGCTCATCGCCCGTTCGGCCATGGCGGTGATCGTGAGCGACGGGTTCACGCCCAGGTTCGAGGGCACCATCGAGCCGTCGACCACGTACAGATCCTCGTGGCCGAACACCTGATTGCGCTGGTCGATCACCCCGCGCTCCGGGCTGTCGGCGATGGCGCAGCCGCCGAGGATGTGCGCGGTGGTCGGGACGTTGAGCACGGCCTCGTTGATGGCGTTGCGCGGGGTGCCGTTCATCAGCACGCCGAGCCGCTTGCCCACCTCGTTGGCGATGGGGATGTACGCCGGCGGCTTCGGCTGCCCGGGCGGCCTGTGGGTGGTCATGCCGCCGCGCTTCCAGACGAGCTGCATGTAGTTGTCCACCGTCTGCATCACGAGGAGGATCGTGGAGCGCCTCGCGAACTTGAACGGCAGGAGGCCGAAGATCAGATCGATGGGGTGGAGCAGCCGGCGGCCGAGCCAGCGCAGCCAGCGCGGCAATCCTGGCCCGTCGTCGGTGAGCACGGTGCCGAGCGCGCCCATCACGTCAGAGCCGGCCGGGTAGCGCACCGGCTCGATGTGCGTGCGCGCGTCCGGGTAGATGCCGCTCGTGATCGCGATGCCACGGGAGTAGTCGACCCGGTCGTCCCTGGCGGTCACCCCGAGGATGACCTCGCTGTTGGTGCGCACGTAATTGCCGAGCTGCCGGGAGAGATGCGGTAACCGGCCCTCGGCCCTCGCCCTGAGCAGGAGCTTCACGGTGCCCAGCACGCCGGCGCTGAGCACCACCCCGCGCGCCCGGAGCTTGCGGCGCCGCTTGTCGAGCAGCGCGGTGGAGCGCTCGAGGGTGAGCTCGTAGCCGCCGCCCGGGAGCGCGTCGATGGCGGTGACCATGGTCTCGGGCTGGATGGTGCAGCCCTTCTTCTCGGCCAGGTAGAGGTAATTGAGATCGAGCGTGTTCTTGGCGCCGAAGCGGCAGCCCACCATGCAGCCGCCGCAGTGGACGCACGTGGCGCGCTCCGGCCCCTCGCCGCCGAAGAACGGGTCGGGCACGCGCTGGCCCTCCTGCTCGCCTTCCTTCGCGAAGAGCACGGCCACGCTCGTGACGTGAAACGTGTCCCCGCGGCCCATCTCGTCGGCGATCTGCCGGAGCTGTCGGTCCGCCGGCCAGAGCTTCGGGTTCGCGGTCACGCCGAGCATGCGCTTCGCGGTCTCGTAGAAGGGCATCAGCTCGCCGCGCCAGTCCGTGCCGGCAGGCCAGCCCGGGTTGCTGAAGGCCTCGGGCGGAGGCACGAGCAGGGTGTTGGCGTAGACCAGCGACCCGCCGCCCACGCCCGCGCCCGACAGGATGAGCGTGTCCCGGAGCAGGGTCAGCCGCTGGATGCCGTAACACAGCGCCCTGGGCGCCCACAGGAACTTCCGCACATTCCAGTTGGTCCGGGGGAAATCCTCCTTGCTCCAGCGCTTGCCGCACTCGAGCACCGTGACCTTGTAGCCCTTCTCGGTGAGGCGCAGCGCGGAGACGCTGCCCCCGAAGCCGGAGCCCACGATCGCGAAGTCGACATCGAAGTCCATGCACACCTGCTTCTCGGAGCGGAGTATGGTCCAGCCGCCCTCCGGCGCCTACCGCGCGGACGCAGGTCCGCCCCTCCGCTCGCCCGCGCGCCATCCCCGCCTCCCCTGGCGACCCGGGCTACTCCGGTGCTGGCCAGCTGCTCCCCGCGCAGCAGCGTTGCGCCGCGGCGCTCGGCGCGGCGCCCTCGCGCGCAGCTTCTGGCCCTGGTACGCCGCGTGCAATTCCATGCCAGCCGCCACGCCGTCCTTGCCTCCACCGCAGACCGGGAGACGCGAAGCATGGGCCATCCGACCATCTACCCCACCGGGGTCACCCTCTATGACCCCGAACGAAGCTGGAACGGCTACACGATCTTCCAGGCCGCGGGCCTCGGCGCGCTGCTCATCGACATGAACGGCCGCGAGGTGCAGCTCTGGAAAGGGCTGCACGGGTTCCCCAACAAGCTCCTGCCCGGCGGACAGGTGTTCGGCAGCACCGGCGAGCGCAACCCGAAGCACGGCACGCAGGACCAGATCGACCTCGTGCAGGTCGACTGGGAAGGCAACGTGGTGTGGCGCTTCGACCGCCTCGAGCACATCCACGATCCCGGCGAGGCGCCGCGCTGGTTCGCGCGCCAGCACCACGACTTCCAGCGGCAGGGCAATCCGGTCGGGTATTACGCGCCCGGCCAGGAGCCGCTGACCGATCGAGGGAGCACGTTCCTGCTCGTGCACGAGAACGTGCAAAACTACGCGATCTCCGAGCACCCGCTGCTCGACGACAAGATCGTCGAGGTGGACTGGAAGGGGAACATCGTCTGGCAGTGGCGCGCCCACGAGCACGTCGAGGAGCTGGGCTTCGACGAGGCGGCGCGCGCCGCCCTGCGCCGCGATCCAAACCTGCGCGCGCCGGGCGCGGGCGCCCTCGGCGGGAGCGCCGCGGCCGGAGGGGTCGGCGACTGGCTGCACATCAACTCGATGTCGCTGCTCGGCCCGAACCGGTGGTACGACGCGGGCGACGAGCGGTTTCACCCGGACAACCTGATCTGGGACGCGCGCGAGGCGAACCTCATCGCGATCGTCGACAAGAGGACGGGGCGGATCGTGTGGAAGCTCGGCCCGCGCTACGACGGCAACGACGCCGAGCGCCGCCTCGGCTGGATCATCGGCCAGCACCACGCCCACCTCATCCCGCGCGGGCTGCCCGGCGAGGGCAACCTCCTCGTCTTCGACAACGGGGGCTGGGCCGGCTACGGCGCCCCCAATCCCGGCGCGCCGAAGGGCCTCAAGACCGCCCTGCGCGACCACTCGCGGGTGCTCGAGATCGACCCCACCACGCTGGAGATCCGGTGGCAGTACACGCCCAGGGAAGCGGGCTTCGTGGTGCCCCTCGACGCGTCGCGCTTCTACAGCCCCTTCATCAGCAGCGCCCAGCGGCTGCCCAACGGCAACACGCTGATCACGGAGGGCTCCGACGGTCGCGTCTTCGAGGTCACCCCGGGGCACGAGATCGTCTGGGAGTACGTCAGCCCTTACTGGCGCAAACCGCCGCTCAGCCTCAACATGATTTACCGCGCCTACCGCGCGCCGTACACGTGGGTGCCCCAGCTGCCCGCGCCGCGGCAGAAGCCGGTGCCGCGGCTCGACGTCGCCACCTTCCGCGTCCCGGGCGCGGCGCCCCTCGGCCGGGACCGGGTGGTGGAGCTCCAGGGCGCGCAGGGCTACGCCGCCGAGGGCGACTTCTGCGTCGCGCCCGCCGCGGACAGCCGCGCGACGCGCCCCTGAGCCGGTCATGATAGAAGGGCGCGATGGCGTCCTTGAAGCCTCGTCCGGCGCCGGGGCCCGCGCCCGACGAACGCGCCCGAGCGCTGCGCGACCGCGTGACGGTGGGGCTCGTCACGGCCCTCCCCAAGGAGCTCGCGGCGGCGAAGGCGATGCTGGACGGCCCCGTCGAGCACTCGGTCGGGGGCGAAGGCGCGGGCCGGGACTACGTGCTCGGGGAGATCCCGGCGAAGGGCGGCGGCGCACACGCGGTCGCGCTCGTGAGCACGGGCATGGGCAACAACCTCGCGTCGGTCCGCGTGACGCAGATGCTCGAGCACTTCCGGCAGATCCGCAGCGTGGTGATGGTCGGGATCGCGGGCGGGGTGCCGCACCCCGAGAAGCCCGCCGAGCACGTGCGCCTCGGCGACGTCGTGGTCGTCGACCGGCGCGGGGTGGTGCAATACGATTTCGACAAGGAGACCGCCCGCGGCAAGACCCCCCGTCCGTCGCCGCGGGCGCCGGGCGCGTGGCTCCTCGAGGGCGTCGACGCGCTCGAGGTCCTGGCCTACGAGCGGAAGGCGCCGTGGGTGAAGCTGATCGACCGCGGGCGCAGGCTCGTGGGCGCAAAGCGGCCTCCCGACGCGGAAGACGTGCTGCGCGATCCGCTCGATCCGTCGAAGATCCGCCCGCACCCGGCGGATCCGCAGCGCAAGAAGGGGCAGCCGCGCGTCTTCCAGGGGCCGATCGGGTCGGGCAACACGCTGCTCAAGGACGCGCGCCGCCGCGACCAGCTCCGCGACGAGCTCAACATCAAGGCCGTGGAGATGGAGGGCTCGGGGCTCGCCGACGCCGCCTGGCAGCACGACGTGGGGTATCTGGTGGTGCGCGGCATCTGCGACTACTGCGATGAGCAGAAGGGCGACGCATGGCAGATGTACGCGGCCATCGTGGCGGCGGCCTACGCCCGCGCGGTGCTCGAGCGGATGCGGGCGAGCCGCGAGAGCGCGACGGAGCGCCCCGCCGCGGCCGACGGCGGCGCGCGGGCGCGCGAGCGCGGCGAGCGCGGCCGCGCGGGGGACGACGAGCGCGACGAGCGCGACGAGGACCTCCTCGACCACGTCGTGCGCATCTGCCGGATGCGCGAGGAGGCGCGCGGCAAGCGCGTCACGATCGCCTGGAGGGAGGCCCCGCCCCCGTTTCATGCGGTCGCCGAGGTGGTCACGGCCGAGCCGCTGGGGCCGGCGCTCCTGGGGCCGGCGCTGACCTTCGCCCTGGGCGCCGTGGCGGGCCCCGTCACCCCCGCCGCGATCGAGCTCTTCCGGACCCAGGTGCACGCGCGCGCCCAGCGGCGGAGCGCCGGGACGTTCTCCCAGCTCGTCTACGACGGGCCGCCGGCACCCGAGGCGCTGGTGCGGGAGGCGCACCGCAAGGGCGTCTGGCTGGCCAGCATCGCCGAGTACCAGGGCCTGATCCACTTCGGCCCCTACGTCGAGCGGCTGATCCACCGGCTGGAGCGCGATCCGATCTACCCGCCGAGGCTCTATGTCCCCCAGCGCGCGGCGCTGACCGCCGCCGGCGGCCCGAGGCAGGAGGTCGACCACGCGCTGGACGCGATCGACGACCTGCTCGCCTCGCCCGCGGCCCGGTTCGTCCTGGTCCTCGGCGATTTCGGGACCGGAAAGACCTTCTTGCTCCACGAGCTGGCGCGCCGCCTCGGGGCGCGGGAGGGGCCGCCGTACCCGGTGCTCATCGAGATGCGATCGCTCGAGAAGGCGCACTCGCTCGACGCGCTGGTCGCCAATCACCTCGCGCTCTCGGGCATGGAGCGGTTCGATCTGCCGAGCTTCCGGTACATGCTCGCCGAAGGCCTGATCGCGCTCCTCTTCGACGGCTTCGACGAGCTGGCGCTCCGCGTGCGCTACAGCCGCGCCGCGGACCACTTCGACACGCTGATCCAGGCGGCGCAGGGCAAGGCCAAGGTCGTGCTCACCAGCCGGACGCAGCACTTCTATTCGGACGACCAGATCCGGACCAAGCTCGGCGAGCAGGCGGAGCGGATCCCCGGCCACCGGATCGCCACGCTCACGACGTTCTCGCCGGTCCAGGTGCGCCGGTTCCTCGTCAACCTGCTCGGCAGCCAGGAGGCCGCCGACGCCCGGGTGCGGCTGCTCGACGACGTGAAGGACCTCCTGCGCCTGTCCGAGAACCCGCGCCTGCTCGGCTTCATCTCCGAGATCCCCGAGCGAGAGCTCCTCGAGGCGCGCGACCGGACCGGGAAGATCACCGCCGCCGGGCTGTATCAGAGCCTGATCGACCGGTGGTTCCGGAGCGAGGACGCGCGCGTCCACGTGCGGGGCGCGGCGGCGTCCCTGGTGGCCGAGGATCGATGGAGGGCCGTGACGACGCTCGCGCTCCGGCTCTGGTCCAAGATGGAGCCGAGCGTCCACGTGGACGAGCTCCCGGCCGAGGTGGCGAAGGCGATCGCCGACCTGAGCACGCGGCAGATCGATCTCGAGGAGGCGGTCCACGCGGTCGGCTCCGGCACGCTGCTGGTGCGCGATCCCGAGGGCAATTTCTCGTTCCTCCACGCCTCGGTGCTGGAGTGGCTCGTCGCGCGGGAGGCGGCGGCCGAGCTGCGCCGGGGCGGCGAGGCCACGGTGCTCGGCTGGCGCGAGATGTCCGATCTGATGCTCGAGCTCTTCACGGCGATGGCCGATCGCGAGGCGAGCGTCGCCTGGGCGCGGCAGGTGCTCGGCGGGGCGTCGGGCGAGATCGCCAAGCGGAACGCCATCGGCGTGCTGAAGCGGCTGAACGTCGAGGCCGAGGAGCGGGTGAACCTCGCCGGCCAGGACCTGCGCGGCAAGGACCTCTCGCGCCGGAACCTCCGCGGCGCGGACCTCCGCGGCGCGGATCTGCGGGAAGCGATGCTGATCGAGACCGACCTCGGCGGCGCGTCGCTCGCCGGGGCCGCGCTTTCGCGCGCGGACCTCTCCGGGGCGCGGCTCGCGGGGGCGGACCTGGAGGGCGCCGACGCGTCGTCCGCCAGGCTCCTCCGCGCCGATCTGCGCGGCGCGCGGCTCGCGTCGGCCCGGCTCCGCTATGCGCAGCTCGTCGGCGCGCAGCTCGACGAGGGCGCGCTCGCCGGCCTGGACGCGTTCGGGAGCGCGGCCCCCGACGCCGCCCACGCCGACGTCGTCACGGCTGCGGCCGCGTCTCCCTGCATGGCGGTGGCGGTGAGCCCCGATGGGCAGCTCATCGCGTCGGCGCACCGGAACGGGCCGGTGTGGCTGTGGGACGCCGCCACCGGGACGGCGCGCCGCGCGCTGGCCGGGCATGCGGCGACGGTCCGGAGCGTCGCGTTCAGCCCGGATGGCGCCCTCCTGGCCGCGGGCAGCGGCGACACGACGATCCGGCTCTGGGACGTGGCCACGGGGCGGGAGGTCCGCGTGCTGCGAGGCCACGCGGCCCCGGTCACGAGCGTCGCGTTCAGCCCGGATGGCGCCATGCTCGCGTCGGGCAGCAACGACAGGACCGTCCGGCTCTGGGACGTGGCCACGCCGGCCGAGCCCCGCGTGCTGACAGGCCATCGGGCCATCGTCCGGAGCGTCGCGTTCAGCCCGGATGGCGCCTCGCTGGCCTCGGCGGCGGACGACCAGACCGTCCGGCTCTGGGACGTCGTCCGGGCCGCCGAGCGCCGCACCTTGATGGGCCACGCCGGCATCGCGAGGAGCGTCGCGTTCAGCCCGGATGGCGCGTGGCTGGCCTCGGGCGCGCACGACAGCACCGTCTGGCTCTGGGATCTGAGCACGGCGGCCGACCCCCGAGAGCTGATAGGCCATGAGGCCTCGGTGAGGAGCGTGGCCTTCGACGGGAGCGGCCATCTGCTCGCGTCGGCGGGCAACGACAACACCGTCCGGCTGTGGGACGTGGCCATCGGGGCCCAGCGCGAGGTCCTCCGGGGCCACACGGCCACGGTCAGGAGCGTCGCGTTCAGCCCGGATGGCGCGACCCTGGCCTCGGGCTCCACGGACAGCGCCGTCGTGCTGTGGGACGTGGCCACGGGGGCGAAGCGCAGGGTCCTCCGGGGCCACGCGTCGACGATCCGGAGCATCGCCTTCAGCCCCGATGGCGCCTCGCTCGCGACGGCCTCGGAGGGGGACGCCATTCGCCTCTGGGACGCCGGCACCGGGGCGGCGCGCGGCGTCCTCGAAGGCCACGTGGACCACGTGAGGAGCATCGCCTTCAGCCCGGATGGCGCCTCGATCGCGAGCGCCTCCGCGGACGGTACCGTCCGGCTGTGGGATGCGGCGACGCGGACGGGGCAGCGCATCATGAAGGATTTCCCCCTGTCGGCGATCACCATCGCCTTCAGCCCGGATGGCGCCTCGCTGGCGTGGGGTGGAAAGGACAGGACGGTCCGGCTGTGGGACGTGGCCGCGGGCGCCCAGCGTCGCGTCCTGAAAGGCCACGCGGACGCCGTCCGGAGCATCGCCTTCAGCCCGGACGGGGTGTCGCTGGCGTCGGGCGCCGACGACGGGACCGTCCTCCTGTGGAACGTGGCCGCGGGGGCGGTGCGTCACGTGCTGAAATGCCGCTCGGCGCTCGTCAGGAGCGTCGCCTTCCATCCGGAGAGCGCCTCGCTGGCGGCGGGCGCGGGCGACGGCGCCGTCCAGGTGTGGGACGCGGCCACGGGCGACGAGCGGCTCGTCCTCCGAGGCCACGCGTCGGCCGTGGCCAGCATCGCCTTCAGCCCGGATGGCGCCTGGCTGGCCTCCGGCGCCGAGGACTGCACCGTCCGCCTCTGGGACGCGCTCACCGGGGCCGAGCGCCGCGTCCTGCTGGCCCACGCGAGCGCCGTCCAGGGGATCGCCTTCAGCCCGGACGGCGTCTGGCTCGCGAGCGCCTCGGACGACGGGACCGTCCGGCTGTGGGAGGTGGCGACAGGCACCTGCCGCGCGGTGCACCTCTCGCGCGCCGACGGCTGGGCGGCGTTCACGCCCGACGGCCGCCGCTACAAGCTCGGCGGCGCGCTCGCGGGGTCGTTCTGGTACGCGATCGGCCTCTGCCGGTTCGAGCCGGGGGAGCTCGACGCGCTCCTCCCCTCCCTCCAGCGCGTCCCCGACGACGAGCCGCTCCTTCCCCCACCACACCAGAGTTAACTTAACCGGTTCATTTGCCGTTGCCGAATGCGGTAGGCATCTCCCTTCCTCCGCCCGGTCGCCGGTCGTCGCTGTCTGTCCGTCGAGGCAAGCTGGGTCCTTTAGAGCCGCCCCATCGCAGCGCTCCGCCAGCCGTCCACGCGCGCCGCGGCGCGGCGCCGCAGGAAAGCGACACGCCGCGCAGGACTTCGGCGAAGATGAACCGATGCCGATGGACTACCGGCTCGGGAAGGTGCTGTACACCGGCGCGGAGACGCGGGTCGTCACAGGCGTCGACCTGACCAGCCGGGCCGACGTCGTGCTGAAGATCCCGCGCCACGAGCTGCCGGACGAGCGGATCGTGGCGCGGCTCCGCGGCGAGCACGCGCTGCTCCGCGAGCTGAGCCTCCCCGGGACCGCCCGCGCCCTCGACCTCGTGCCCTACGGCGCCGGGGTGGCCCTCGTGCTCGAGCGCTGGGGGGACTGCTCCCTCGATCTCGCCCTGGCCCACGGGCCCCTGCCGGTCGAGGCCGCGCTGCGCCTCGGCGCGTCGCTCGCGCGCCTGCTCGGGCAGCTGCACCGGCGGGGCGTCATCCACCGCGACGTCAAGCCGCAGAACGTCCTCGTCGACGCCGAGCGCACCGAGGTCCGGCTCATCGACTTCGGCCTGGCGGCGCCGCGGGCGACGGCCGGCGACGCCGCCGAGGCGGACGGCGCGGCCGTCGGGACGCTCGCCTACGTGGCGCCCGAGCAGACCGGCCGCATGAAGCGCGCCCCCGACGCGCGCGCGGACCTCTACGCGCTGGGCTGCACGCTCTACCAGATGCTCACGGGCAAGCTGCCCTTCGAGCAGGCCGACGAGCTGTCGCTGATCCACGCGCACATCGCCCGCAGACCGCCGCCGCCGCACGAGCGCGCGCCGGCGCTCCGGATCCCCGAGGCGGTCGGCGCCGTCGTGATGCGGCTCCTGGAGAAGAGCCCGGAGCAGCGCTACCAGACCGGCGACGGCGCGGCGCACGACCTGGAGCACGCCCTCGAGGAGCTCCGCGCGACAGGCGCGATCCGGCCGTTCGCGCTCGGCGCGCGCGACTGGGAGGACCGCCTCCGCAGGCCGTCGCGGCTCGTCGGCCGGGAGCGGGAGCAGCGGGCGCTCCGGGAGGCCCTCGAGCGCGCGCGCGGCGGCGAGACCGAGCTCGCGCTGCTCTCCGGGCCGTCCGGCGTCGGCAAATCGGCGCTCGCCGGGGCGCTGCGCGAGGAGGCGCGCCTCGCCGGCGGCCTGTTCGCGCCCGGCAAGTTCGACGTGCTCCAGCGCGGCGCCCCGTGCGCGGCGCTCGCGCAGGCCTTCCGCGCCATCGCCCGCCGCAGGCTCTCGGACAGCGCCGAGGCGCTCGAGGGCTGGGCCGCGACCTGCCGCGCCGCGCTCGGCGAGAGCGCGCGCGTCCTCGTCGACATGGCGCCGGAGCTCGCGCGCGTCCTCGGCGAGCCCCCGCCGCTCCTCGAGGTGAGCCCGGCCGACGCGAAGCACCGCTTCCAGCTCGCCGTGCAGCGCTTCGTCCGGGCGACGGCGAGCGCCGAGCCCCCGCTCGTGCTGTTCATCGACGACCTCCAGTGGGCCGACACGCCGTCGCTGGCCCTGCTCGAGGCGATCGCGACCGACCCGGAGATGAAGCACCTCCTCCTGCTCGGCGCCTGCCGGGAGGGCGAGGTGGGCGAGGCGCACCCGCTGCGCGCGCTGCTCGAGGCGATCCGGGCGACCGGGCGGCGCGCCGAGGTGCACGCGCTCGGGCCGCTCGACGGCGATGCGCTCGCCGGGATGGTCTTCGACATGCTGCCCGGCGCCGGCGACGAGGCGCAGCCCCTCTGCTCGATCGTCCGGGCGAAGACCGACGGCAGCCCGCTGTTCGTCGAGCAGTTCCTGCGGGCGCTGCACGAGCAGGGGCTGCTCTCCCGCGACCTCGCCACGGGCAGGTGGCGGTGGGAGGCGGAGCGCATCGAGCGGGCCGCGGTCACCGACAACGTCGTGGCGCTCTTGACGGCGAAGATGGGCCGCCTGCCCGAGGAGCTCCGGCGGACGCTGGCCGCGGGGGCGTGCGTGGGGGCGGCCTTCGAGGCCTCCCTGGTGAGCGCCGCCGCGGGGCTCGCGGCCGCGGCGCTGCGGAGGGCGGCCGAGGCGCTGCTCCACGAGGGGCTGCTCGTGGCCGCGGGCGAGGGCGAGGCGTACGCGTTCGCGCACGACCGGGTGCAGCAGGCCGCGTACGAGCTGCTCGGGCACGGCGAGCGCCTCGACCTCCACCTCGCGCTCGCGCGCGAGCTCGATCGGCGCTGGTCCGAGGGCGGGGGGGACGCCGAGCTGTTCGCCCTCCTCGACCACTACCTCCGGGCCGCGGAGCGCCTGAGCGCGCCGGCCGAGCGGCGCCGGGTGGCCGACCGCTGCCTCGCTGGCGGGCTGCGGGCGAAGGCGGCCTCGGCCTACGCCGAGGCGGTGCGGTTCCTACGGGCGGGCCGCGATCTCCTGGACGGAGGCGGCGGCTCGGCGCCGTCCGGGGAAGGCGCAGCGCTGGCCGCTGCGAGCGGCGCCCCGGCCGCCGAGGCCGACGGCGGCGCCCCGGCCGACGGCGGCGCCCCCGCGGCCGACGGCGCCCACGATCTCCGCTTCGAGATCCTGCTCGCGCTCGCGGAGGCCGAGTGGCTCGCCGGGCAGCCCGAGGTGGGCGAGCGGCTGTTCGCGGCGTGCCAGGAGCGTGCCAGGGACGCGGTCGCGCGCGGCCGCGTGGCGCTCGCCCAGGTGCCGCTGCTCACGGTCGCCGGGCGCTACCCCGAGGGCCTCGGCGTCGGGCTCGCCGCGCTCGCGGAGCTCGGCTGGTCGTTCCCGCGCGAGCCCGAGGCGCTGGCCGCGTTCTTCGCCGCCCAGGCCGCGCGCATCGCCCCCCTGATCGCGGCGATGAGCCCGGCGTCGTTCCGCGCCCTGCCCCGCTGCACCGATCCGGTCGCCCGCGTGGCCGGCGAGCTGATCGGGGCCTCCATCACCGCGGCGGCGCTCAGCGAGCCGCCGCTCGCGGCGAGCCTGATCTTCGCGATGCCCGAGATCGCCCTCCTGCGCGGGCTCTATCCGCGCGCGGCCTACGGGCTGAGCATGAGCGCGGTCGTGTTCATCGGCGTGCTCCAGGAGCTGCCCCTCGGCGCCCGGTGCGTCGAGCTCGTGTACGCCGCGGAGTCGGCGCAAGGCCTGCTCCTCGCCGGCGCCCTCCACACGGGGAGCATCGCCGCCCAGTGCGTGCACCCGGACCTCGCCGCCGTCCACGAGCGCTGGCGCGACGTGCCCGAGCTCGGCGCCCGCGAGGGGGCCATCACCCACAGCGACGTCGGCCAGGTCATCCTCCCCGCCGCGCGGATGGCCGCGGGCGCGCGGCTGTCGAGCTGCCCGATCCCCGCGAGGCCCTGGAGGGACCTCATCGCCGGCCAGAGCGCCCCGGCGTGCCGCGCCGTCCATCACCTGCTCGCCCAGGCGGGCGACGCGGACGTGGGCGAGGCGATCCGCCGCATCGCCGCGCTCCCGGCCGGCTCGCCGATGGTGCGGGTCATCGTGCTCGGCGCCGCCGCGTTCGCGGCCGTGCACCTCGGCGAGGATCGCGAGGCGCTGCGCCTCGCCGCGGAGGCGAGCGCCGAGTGGACGGCCGGCTGGTGCAACCCGCCGGCCCTCTGGGCCCTCGAGATCGCGACGATCCTCGGCGCCGCGCGGCCGCCCGCCGGGGCCCCGGACGCCGCCGACGAGGACCGCGGCGCCCGCGCCGCCTTCGCCGCCCAGCGCGCGCGGCTCGCCCGGCTCTCGGCGTTCAACCCGGCGACCTTCCGCCACGCCCTCCTGCTCACCGAGGCCCGCGAGGCGCAGGCCGCGGGGCGGCACGAGGACGCCGAGCGCCTCTACGACGAGGCCATCGAGCACGCCCACCGGCGCGGCTTCGTCGGCGGCGAGGCCCTCGGCCTGCGCCTCGCGGGCGAGCACCTGCTCGGCCGCGGCCGCGCCCGGATGGCGCGCGCCTACCTGCGCGACGCGCACGGCGCCTACCTGCGCTGGGAGGCCGCCGGCGCCGCGGCGATCCTGCGCCGCCGGCACCCCGAGGTCTTCGCGGCGCACCTGGCCGGGGCGCCCGCCGCGACGACCGCGGCGGGCCCCGCGGGCAGCCGGATCGACGTGGTCTCGCTGCTCAAGGCCGCCCAGGCGCTGGCCAGCGACCGGGACCCGGGCTCGCTCATCGCGCGCATGATGCGGCTCCTCGCCGAGAACGCCGGCGCCGAGCGCGCCGTGCTGGTGCTCTCGCGCGGCGAGCACCTCGTCGTCCGCGCGGAGCTCACCGTCGATCCCGAGCGGATCACGCTCCACCGCGACGAGCCGGCCCTGAGCTCGGCGCTCCTACCCGAGAAGGTCGTGCGCTACGTGGCGCGCAGCCGCGAGCCGCTCGTGCTCGGGCGCGACGGCGGCGACGGTCGCTTCGACGACGACCCGTACCTCGAGCGCCGCGGCCCGGCCTCGCTGCTGCTCGTGCCGCTGCTCCACCAGGGCCGGCTGCTCGGCGTGATGGTGCTGGAGCACGCCGGCGTCTCGGGCGCCTTCCCCGAGGCGCGCGTCCAGGTGGTCTCGCTCCTGGCCGCGCAGGCGGCGACCGCCGTCGAGAACGCCGCCCTCTACAGCGAGCTCTCGAGCTCGCACCACCGCCTGGAGCAGCTCGTCGAGGAGCGCACCGCCGAGCTCAAGGCGGCCAAGGAGGCGGCCGACGCGGCGAGCCGCGCCAAGAGCGATTTCCTCGCGAGCATGAGCCACGAGCTGCGCACGCCGCTCAACGGGATCCTGGGCTACGCGCAGATCCTGGGGCGCCTGGACGGGCTGTCGCCCCGGCACCTGCGCGCCGTGCAGATCATCCAGTCCTCCGGCGAGCACCTGCTCACGCTGATCAACGACGTGCTCGATCTCGCCAAGATCGAGGCCGGCAAGCTGACCCTGATGCCCGACGAGGTGCACTTCCCCTCGTTCGTGCAGGCGGTGCTCGGCATCTGCCAGGTGCGCGCCGAGGCCAAGAGCCTGACGTTCCTGTTCGAGCAGGAGGGCGCCGCGCTCGGGACCGTGATCACCGACCAGAAGCGGCTCATGCAGGTGTTGCTGAACCTGCTGGGCAACGCCATCAAGTTCACCGAGCGCGGCCGCGTGGTGCTGCGCGTGACGGCGGGCGAGGCCCCTCCGGGCGCGGGCGCCGCGCGGCGGGTGCGCTTCCGCGTGGAGGACACGGGCCCCGGCATCGCGCCCGAGCACCTCGAGCGGATCTTCGAGCCGTTCGAGCAGGTGCCGACCGAGGGCGCGCCGGTCGAGGGGACGGGCCTCGGGCTCGCGATCGCGCGGCGGATCGTGGAGCGGATGGGCGGCGCGCTCCGGGTCGAGAGCCAGCCCGGGCGGGGCAGCCTCTTCGAGTTCGAGGTGCCGCTCGTCGACGCGAGCGCCGCGCCGGCCGCCGCCGCGCCGGAGCGCCGGGCGCGAGTGACCGGCGACGAGGGGCCCGGCCGCGCCGCGGTCGAGGCGCCGGGGCGCGCGCTGCCGCCGGCGGAGGCGCTGGCCGGGCTGCTCGACCTGGTGAACCGAGGCCGGCTGAGCGGCCTGCTCCTGGAGCTCGAGCGGCTCGAGCGCGAGGACGCGCGCCTCCGCCCGTTCCTCGACGAGCTGCGCGGCCTGGCCAAGGGCTTTCAGGTCAACCGGCTGCGCGAGCTCCTCCGCGCCGCCGCCGGCCCCGCTCCGGCGGCGGCGCCGTCCGAGAGCCGCGCCGCGCCGCGGTGACCGCCCGCGCGCCGGAGGCCGCCGCGCCGCCCGCGCGCCGGAGGCCGCCGCGTCATTCGCGCGCCGCGGGCGCCGCCGCGCGGCGCGACAGCGCGCGCGTCTTGCTCATCGCGTACGCGATGCCGTCCTGGAGCGTGCTCTGCGTCACCATCCCCGTCATCTCGGCGCCGAGCGCCACCAGCTCCTGGGCGACCTCCGGGCGGATGCCGGTGATCACGACGCGCGCGCCGAGCAGGCGCACCGCGCGCGCCGCCCGCACCAGCGTCTCGGACACGTGCGCGTCGACGCGCGACACGCCGGTGATGTCGAGGATCATGACCGCCGCCCTGCGCGCGCTCACCCCCAGCGTCGCCGCGTCGACCATGCCCTGCGCGCGCTCCTCGTCGACCACGCCGATGAGGGGCATGACCAGGATCTGGTCGTTGATCGGGATGATGGGCGTCGACAGCTCGGCCAGCCTCGCCGCCTGCGCCGCGATGATCTGCGCCTGGAGCGCCGAGCGGGCCTCCTCGAGCGACGCCCGCTCGGCGAGCTCGCGCTCGAGCCGCTCGTTCGCGCGCTGCAGCTCGCGGGTGCGCCGCTCCACCGTCTCCTCGAGCGACGCCTTGGCGCGCTCGAGCTCCGCCACCGCGCGGGCGAGCGCCTGCGTCCGCTCCCCCACCCGGCGCTCGAGCTCGTCCGTCAGCCGGGCGAGATCCGCCTGCGCGGCGGCGCGCACCTCGATCTCGTTCTCGAGCTCCGCGTTCTTCCTGGCCAGCGCGGTCAGGGCGCGCCGGAGCGACAGCTGCGTCTTCACGCGCGCGAGGAGCTCGTCGCGCTCGAACGGCTTGGTCACGTAGTCGACCGCGCCCAGGCGGAACCCACGCAGCTTGTCCGCCATCTCGGTGTGCGCGGTGGTGAAGATGACGGGGATATCGGCGGTCGCCGGGCTCGACTTCAGCCGCTCGCAGACCTCGAAGCCCGTCATGCCCGGCATGGTGACGTCGAGCAGGATGAGGTCGGGAGTCTCGTACTCCAGGCGCTCAAGCACCATGGGGCCGTCTGTCGCGATGCTGACCTCGATCCCCGCGGACTCCAGCGTGCTTGTGAGCACCTCGAGGTTCACGAGAACGTCGTCTGCGATGAGCACGAGCCCGGGCGACGGCTGCTCAGCCCGCATCCCTTCACCTCCCCTGAGCGCCTGCGCAGGAACGCTCGCGTTCCCCCCGGCGTGAGTGCGTCATCAGCCTCGTCGCTGACCTCGCCCGCATGGTCACGTACCCGGTTTCGGCTGTCAAGCGCCTTACCTCGCGGGCCTCGTCGGCCGCAGTCTCGCCCTCGCGACGAGGGCGAGATTCCGTCGCGAAGGACCCGTTGACGCGGAGCACGTCTCACCTTGTGGGCACGCCGGCACCTTCCGCCGGGGCGCGCAGCGGGGCGCGCGGCGCGGAGCGCCTGGCTTCGAACGGAAGGCGTTCAGATCATGAGAATAAAAAAGCGCAAAGTCGCCAAGGCGCAAAGACGCAAAAAGACAAAGAGATGAATGGATAAAGAGAGATAGAGAGGGATGACAAAGCCGATGCCGTACAGGTGTCGCGTCCTATCGTGTCTCGTCGTCTCTTTCCCCTCGAACGTCGTGGAGTCCTTTCGTCTTTGCGTCTTCGTTCTTCTCGCCGGCTCACCGCAGAAGGAGCGCTCACCGGGCGGCGCGGGTCGGGGGCGCCGCGCCCCGCCGTCGCCGCGGCCACGCCCGGAGGGCGGCCTGCGCGACGCGCTCCAGCTCTTCCCTCGAGGCGCCGTCGCGCGCCTGCACCGACATGCCCTGGATCACCGCGCCGTAATACTTGGCGAGCGCCGCCGCGTCGGTGTCTGTGGGGAGATCGCCCTCCGCGATCCCGCGCTCGATGCGCCGGCGGAGCGCGGCCTCGCTGGCCGCCCGGCGCTCGCGCAGCGCGGCCTCGACCTCGGCGGAGCCCGGCGTGCAGTTGGCGGCCCCGTGGACCATGAGACACCCGAGCGGATGATCCGGCGCGCTCGCGAACGCCGCGAACTCCAGGAGGACGCGCGACACCGCGGCCCGGGCGGTCGGCTCCTCGGACAGCGCTCGCGGGACGCTCGCCCCGTACATCGCGGCGTACAGCGCCACCGCCTCGAGGAACAGCTCCTTCTTGCTGCCGAACGCCGCATACAGGCTCGGCGGCGCGATCTTCATCGCGGCCGTCAGCTCGGCGAGCGACGTCGCGTCGTATCCGTGCCGCCAGAACACGCGCAGCGCCGCCTCGAGGGCGACACCGCGATCGAAGGCGCGCGGCCGGCCGCGCGCCGCCCGGGGGGACACGTTCTTCATAGCGATCACTATAGAATGCCTTGACGGGCGGTCTCATCCAATTTACATAGCGTTCACTATGAAATTCTTCCGTTCATCTGCCGTCGTGCTCGCCTCGGGCCTGTTGCTCTCGCTGCTGCCTGCCGCGCTGGGTGGGTGCGCGAGCCCGTCGCCGCCGGCCGCTGCCTCGGCGTCGGCCGCTGCCTCGACGCCGGCCGCTCCTTCGGCGCCGCCGGCCGAGGCGGCCGCTCCTCGGGGCGACGAGGCGCTTCAGCGCCGGCTCGACGCGGTGGTCGAGGCGGCCACGGCCGAGGGGCGGATCGTCGGCGCGGTCGTCGTCGTCGCGCGCGACGGCCAGGTCGTCTACCGGCGCGCCGCCGGCTTCGCCGATCGGGAGGCGGGGCGGCCGGTGCGCGAAGACACGGTGTTTCGCCTCGCGTCGATGACCAAGCCGATCGTGTCGGCGGCGGCCCTCGCGCTCGTGGACGCAGGCGCGCTGGGCCTCGACGATCCGGTGACGAAATGGCTCCCTTCGTTCTCGCCGCGGCTCGCGGACGGCCGGGCCGCGACGATCACGGTGCGCCACCTGCTCACCCACACCGCGGGCCTCAATTACACCTTCATGGAGCCCGCGGACGGGCCTTATCACCGCGAGCGCGTGTCCGACGGGCTCGATCAGCCCGGCCTCTCCCTCGAGGAGAACCTCGCGCGGATCGCCAAGGCGCCGCTCCTCTTCGAGCCTGGCAAGGCGTGGCACTACTCGCTGGCGACCGACGTGCTCGGGGGCGTCGTGGCCAAGGCGGGCGGCGCGCCCCTCCCGGACGTGGTGCGCCGGCTCGTGACCGGACCGCTCGGGATGGACGCCGCGTTCACGGTCGCCGACCCGGGCCGGCTCGCGGTCCCGTACGGCGACGCGGGCGCGCGCCCGGCGCGGATGGCCGATCCGCAGGTCGTGCCGTTCGGGCCGGCCAAGATCACGTATTCGCCGTCGCGGATCCTCGATCCGCGCTCGTACCCGTCGGGCGGCGCCGGCATGGTCGGCACGGCCGACGATTACCTCAAGTTCCTCGAGGCGGTGCGCACCGGCGGCGGGAAGATCCTGCGGCCCGCGACGGTCCAGGCCATGACCTCGAACCAGACCGGTGACCTCGAGGTGCAGCAGCCGGGCGGGAAATGGGGGTTCGGCTTCGGGTTCGCGGTCCTGAAGGCGCCGGAGCCGGGCACGATGCCGTCCGCCGCCGGCACGTGGCAGTGGGGCGGCGCCTACGGCAGCAATTTCTGGGTCGACCCGACCGCCAAGCTCACGGTGATCGTCTTGACCAACACGGCCCTGGCCGGCATGGCGGGCGAGTTCCCGGACGCCGTGCGGCACGCGGTCTACGGCCCGGCGCAGCCGTGACGCGGAGGCGCGCGCCGCTGCCGAGCGGCGCGGCGCCCCGGGCGAATCGTCCACGTCATGCTCGGAGCTCGGCGTCGGCCGAGAGACATCGACGTGATCGGCGCTCTAGCCGTGATCCGGCGCCCCGCCCCCGGCCTCCCGCGGCCGCCTGCGGTAGAGCAGCCGGCTGACCGGCAGCCCGTCGGCGATGGCGTGGTGCTCGCGGGGGCTCCTGGCGCCGTAGGGGTTCTCGCCGAGGTGCGGCGAGCCGGGCGCGTCGCCCGCCGGCTCGAACGCCGGGTGCGCGCCGATCTGCTCGGCGTACAGCGCGGCGCGCTCCTCCACGTCGGTCTGCACGAACAGCTCGCCGCCGTCCACCAGCAGGCGCGCGAGGCTGTCGAGCAGCGCCGGGCCCATCACCAGGCGCTTCTCGTGGCGCTTCTTCCACCACGGATCCGGAAAGTGCAGGAAGAACCGCGCGATCGACGCGTCCGGCCGCAGCCGCCCGAGCGCCTCGCGCGCGTCGGCGTTCAGCGCGCGCACCCGGCCGCCCAGGCCGCCTTTGCGCAGGCGCTCGTCGACGATCGCCGACCACTTCAGGCGGATCTCCAGCCCGAGCAGCCGCGACCCGGGGCTCGCCGCCGCGCGCTCGAACAGGAAGCCGCCGCGGCCGGGGCCGATCTCGATCTCGACGGGGCCCGTGCCCGGGAGCAGGTCGTCGATGGAAACGTCGTCCCCGTCGGGGAAGCGGGGCGCGTCGGCGTAGGGGTGGTTCGGGCGCGGCTGGAAGACCATGGAGCCCCGGCGCTCTACCAAATGCCGGCCACGCGCGCGCGGGAAATCGCGGCCCGGTGCGGGGGCGCGGTGGTATTCGTCGGGCCCCATGGCGGCTCCCCAAGCGCCCTCCCCGCTGCGCGCCCTCGCCGCGCGCGCCCTCCCCTACGCGCCCGCGCTCGCCGCGAGCGGCGCGCTCGGGGCGCTGTGCATCCGGGCGGTCCTCGATCAGGCGGGGCGCCCGGCGCTGCCGCTCGACGACGCGTTCATCCACATGCAGTACGCCCGGCGGCTCGCGGAGGGCGGCTTCTTCAGCTTCGTCGCCGGCGAGGGGTACTCGACCGGCGCCACGAGCCTGCTCTGGCCCGTGCTGCTCGCCCCCTTCTACGCGCTCGGGCTGCGCGATCTCTCGCTCGTCTACGCGATCTGGGCGCTCGGGCTCGTGTTCCACGCCGCCCTCGCCGTCGAGACCGCGCGCCTCGCGCGCCCCCTCGCCGGCCCCGCCGCGGCCGCCGGCGCGGGCGCGATGTGCGCCGGATTCGCGGCGTTCGCGTGGTTCGCGTGGAGCGGGATGGAGACGGTCGCGTTCGCGTGGATCCTCACCCGGACCGCCCGGCTGGCCGCCGGGCTCCTCGAGCCGGCGAAGGGGGAGGCGGAGGCGGCCGAGGACATCGGGCAGGTTGCGATGCCGGCCGGCTCCGATGCGACGCCGACCGGCTCCGCTGCGCCGCCGATCGCCTCTGCCCAGCTGCCCTCCGCTTCGGCCGAGCGGCCCCCCGCCGCCGTCGCCCGCGCCCTCGCGCTCGCCGGCTTCGCGGCGCCCCTGCTCCGCCCCGAAGGCGCGCTCGCCTCCCTCATCGCCGCGCTCGCGCTCGCCGTCTGGGCGGCCCGCCCGGCGCCGCCATCGCCCCTGCCGGCGTCGCCGCCCCCGACGCCCTCCGCGCCGCCTCGCCGCGGCAGCGCCATCGCCCGCCTCCTCGACCGGCGCCTCCTCGTCCTCGCGCCGCTCCTCGGCCCGCTGGTCGTCCCGGCCTTGAACCTGCTCCTCGCGGGCCACTCGACCTCGTCGACGACAACGGTCAAGTGGCTGCTCGGCAACCCCAACTACGACGGACCGACGCTCCGGGACGCCCTCCTCCAGAACATCCGGCTGCTCGTGACCGACGTCCTCGACGGCGGCCAGTGGACCGCCGTCTTCCTCCCCGAGGGCTCCGCCGCCGTCATCGCCCTCGGCGCCGTCGCGCTCGCCGTGGCGGCGCACCGGCGCGGCCGGCCCGCGCACGCCGCGATCGTGGCCGCGCTCGCGCTCGGCGCGCTGCTGCCGTGCACGTACCTGAGCTTCCTCTGGAACCGCGTGCGCTACGTCTGGCCGTTCGCCCCGGCGTGGCTCGTCATGGCCGCGTGCCTCGCGCGCGAGCTCGGCGACGCCGCCCAGCGGGTCCGGCGCTCGCTCCACTATGTGACGCCCCTCGTCGCCGGCGCGTTCGCCGGCGCCTTGGCCGCGCGGCTCCCTTGGGCCATCCACGACCTCGCCAACTCCGCGCGCGCCATCGATCGGCAGCAGGTCTGGCTCGGCCGCTGGGCCGCGCAGCACCTGCCCGAGGACGCCCGCATCGGCGTCAACGACACCGGCGCGCTCGCCTACTTCAGCGGCCGCAGGACCTTCGACGTCGTCGGCCTGACGACCGAGGGCGAGGCGCGCTACTGGGTGGCCGGCGCGGGCTCCAGGTTCGAGCACTACGAGAAGCTGCCGCCGGAGCGCCGGCCGACGCACTTCATCGTCTACCCGCACTGGATGGCCTGCGCGCCGGTGCTCGGCCGCGAGCTCGTCGACGCCACGGTCGAGGACCAGGCGATCCTCGGCGGCACCACGATGATCGCCTACGAGGCGCGCTGGGACCTGCTCGGCTCCGGGGCGCTGCCGGTGCGGTCGGCGCCTGGCGAGCGGATCCTCGATGAGGTCGACGTGTCGGATCTCGAGTCGGAGGCGGCGCACGGATATGCGCTGGAGCCGCTCGCCGACCAGCGCAACGTGGCGGTCGCGCTCGCGGCGCCGGAGAGCGATGCGCCCGGAGAGGTCGACCGGGCCCGGGCGGAGATCGCCGACGGGGGCCGGTACTACAGGGCGGCCGACCGGTTCGTCGTTCACGTCGATGCGCCCCCGGCCGAGGCGCGCCTCGTGATGCGGGTGGCCTCGGACGATGGCGCCGAGCTCGCGATCTCCGTGGCAGGCGAGGAGGCGGGGACCGTCGAGGTGCCGGCCGGGACGTGGGTGGAGCGGGCGGTTCCCCTCCCCGCCACGCGCCTCGCCGGGGCGACGCCGATCGCGATCACCCTGCGGCGCGGGGCTGGATTTCACGCGTTTCATTACTGGATCGTGGGGCGCTGAGATGCTGTTGCGTCACCACCGGGCCTGAGCCGGTGGTTACGCCTGCATCCGGCTGCGCGGCATTCGATGCTGCCGATAGGTCAGGGCACACGCAGGCCACACGGCGTGACGAATCCGGGGAGTCTGACCCCGCTGGTGCTCGGCCCCGAGGGCGTCCCGGTCGTCACGGACGCCGAGCAGGCGAAGGCGGCGCCCGAGGTGGTCGTGCTCTCGGCGATGGCGCACGGGCTGGAAGAGGCCGGGGAGGCGATCGGCGTGGCGTTCCTGGCGGCGGCAGCCGGGCTCGATCAGGAGCGGCGCGGCCTGTACGCGGACGTGGTGCTATCCTCGCTGAACGCAGCGGCGAGGCGGACGTTGGAGGCGATGATGAAGAGCGGATACGAGTATCAGAGTGAATTCGCGCGCAGCTACGTGGCGAAGGGTCGGCAGGAAGGCCGGCTGGAGGGGCTCCTCGAAGCCAAGGCGCAGGGCGTGCTCGCCGTGTTCGAAGCCCGCGGGCTGGAGGTCCCCGCCGACATACGGGAGCGCGTCCTCGCGAGCAAGGACGTCGCCGAGCTGGACCGGTGGATCCGCCGCGCCGCGGTCGTCACCGATGCCAGGGAGCTCCTCGACACGAACGGCTCCTGAGTGCGCCGGGGCTCCGGAGGCCGCCGCGCGGCGGTCTCGTTCCTCCGGAACCCGATCGTAGAGCTGCTCGTGAGCAGGGAAGCGAGGTCGAGCAATCCGCGCGATACGCATTGCTCCGACCGGCCGCTCACGACGCGCCGAGGTCGCCCCTCAGTGTCCGCTCCGTGGTGGCCCGCGACTCGCTCAGGTAGCGAGCCGCCGGCTCGGGGCCTGCTCTGGGCCCCCGCGGAGCCCCGTACCCTCGCGTCACCCGCTACGCTGGTTTCCGGCGATCTCGCTCACACCGGGTCGCCTCTCCCGCTGGATTGTTTGGTTTGCCATCTCTTCGCAGCGATCAACAAAGCGGTGACGGCGTGACCTTTGCGTTCCGAGTACGTCAGAAGGGTGCTCGCCCCACTTTGCCATGCTTCCTCTTTCGAGCGCGCATACTCGGCAGCCGCGTCCTCATGCGCCCGGAGGAAGTCCCGAAGGAGAAGGTTGTCGTGCCAGAGGCTGGTCCCCCACTCGACGACCGCAAGGTTGGTGTCGTGCGCGCCTCTTCGCCTGAAATACTCGCGTCCGATTACGCCAGCTTCGCCGAGGTACTGGTACCCGAGCGCCTCGAGTGCTCTCCTATCATGCGCGGCCAGCGGCCACTCTAGCGGCGAAACAAGAATGTCGATGATCGGCTTGGCCGCCATTCCGGGCACCGAGGTGCTGCCAAAGTGCTGCACCTCTCGGATCCGGGCGCCGAGGGCGTTCGACAATTCACCCGCATCTGCAGTGTACCAGATCGGCCAGCGGGGGTCGTATTCGACCACCCTGATCGGCTCATCGATGTCAGCGCTAGTTCTGCTCAGACGGCTCATGGTTGTCTCTATCCCCGGATCTTCGGATCCGGCCGCTGCTGCGGCACCGTTTATCAGAGGCGCGACGGCTACGGGCGGCGAGACTCCGGCAGAGGGAGCCGGCTCTCATCGGACTTGGAAGGCGAGGCTGTGCGTCGCTGCGTACGGTGTCCGGACCATCGCGCCGGGTCTCGCTGCAGCTCCAGCCATCCCCATGGTTGTGCCCATCGCCGAGATCATCCGAGATACCGTCGCGCGTCAAGAGCAGGTGCCGCCGGCAGCGATCCCTATGGCCCAGGCCAGGGGAGGTGCCCCCTGCGTGCCGTGATCGCCCACCCATCGCCATGGATGCACTTCTTGTCCGCTTGTCCGCGCCGCACTGCGGCCACCTACGCTCGGCCTCAGGAACGGCGCGTCTCGCGCGGCAGACGGGGGGGAAGCGGCGCGCGCCCACGGTGCCCCCGCAGCGGCTTCGGCGGCTCAGGAGGTCGCGGCGCAAGCCCCTGTTCCGGCTGCCGAGGCGCTTCGGCGCCGGCTCCGGCGAGAGCGCCGAGCCAGCTCGATGAGCTCGGGGATCTGCCCGGCGGCCGTGAGTTGCTCGCGCTTCCGTCGCACATCCGCCAGATCGGCGGGGAGCGCTGCGTGGGACTGCGGGGGAAGGATCCCCCTGCTGGGGCTCCTCCCTGCCTCGCCCGAGTCCGGCGATCTCGCTCACGTCGAGCCGTTCCCCCGATTCACCATTGCTGAAATTCATCAGGTCACACGCAGGTCACAGAGAGAAGAGACGGCTCTCCGTAGTCGAGGCGCCGGCAAACCGACCCTGGAGACGAATCTGCGGGGCGCATGCGCGAGAGATACGGCGGACGCCGCGTCGGACGCGTCGGAGCGGTGTCAGAGGCCATCTGGGGCTCGATTCCTCTCGTATACTCGAGTGCCCTCTCGTGGAGCCCTGTACCCTGGCGTCGTCGGGGCACACGGAGGTCACACGGCGCCGCCTGGCCTCCTCGAAGCGCGCGGGCGTAGCCGAACGACGTCAGCGCGAGAGCCGCGCGGGCATCGTGAACGAGAAGCGGGTGCGCACGATGCCGTCGGCGCCGCGCTCTTCGCGCTCGTCGACGGAGATGCTCTCGAACTCGGCCGTCGTGCGTCGCCAGAACGCGAGGCCCTCCGGGTTCTCGGGGCGCACCGTGAGCGTCCAGGGGCCCGGGTGCGCGGCGATCATGTCAGTTAGACGCAGTTGAGAACACAGTCCCAAACTGGATCCGTCCCCGCCATCCGATACGGGGCCCGGATGTGCCGGTATAGACCATCACAGATGGGTAAAATAGGCGGTGGTTGACCAAGGCCCACATCCGCTCTCATTGCACGCCCGCACCCGCCAGGAGTATCCAGTCCCCGATGGAAGGTTGGTGCCGATACCTGGCATGGAGTTGGCGTTTTCGGCCGTATTAAGGAATCCACCATAAAGCTGGACCCATCCGGAACCGGACGAGTATTTTAGATCGATCTGATAGTACGTCGTCCCTGGGTATACCGCGCCCCATTGCAACGTAACCGGGAAGCTCACAGAGACGCTACCAGACGGATACATACTGGACGGCGCCGCAGACGGAAATCCTGTGTGTATAGAAACTCCACTACTGATCGTAGAGTTAACTGGGGCCCCTAGAGCATTCATTACGCCGTGATTCAATTCCCACTTCGCTGCATCTGACAGGTCGCGAACAGTCGCCTTGCTGCAACGATTGTTCCAACAGACGGTCACAACTTGTCCACATGAGACACCCGCGCTCGTGCTTGGCATCGCGACAAAGCGGTCTGCGTCTGAGTAGCTTGCCGATGTCGCATTAGAGCAGGTATTATCGCAGTAGAATAATGGTTCCCAGTATCCGCTGGAAGAGACCTGGTCTGGATCGTGACAGGTTGCTTTCGACTTTCCAGAGCAAAAAATGGCACCAGGATTGCTGGAACTAGATGCGCATGACCAGCAGGAGTTACAGGTTACATAACTAACCGACCCCCAGGCCAAGGCGCTGACGTTGGTAGCAATCGCTGTGAGCGGCTCCTCGTAACTCGCTATATCTTCGGATAGGTCCGTCTCAACGGTGCAACCAACGGAGAGAGCAAGGAAGCAGCCGATACCCACCTGGATCGGGACTAATGTGAGCCTGTTGATCATAGGCGCCTTCTGTGTAGGATAGATTACGCATCTATATCTTACTTTAATCCATGAGTTTCAAGATCATCGGCATCCGCAGGCTTCAGAACGGTCGCATAATGTGGTACCATGTAGGCACCCATGTTGCTGTCGTCGTCAGCGGCTTCTGCGTAAGCTGCCCAGGTGTCGCCATCGGCGTGGCCGGTTGCCGCTCACGTCGGGGCCGACGGGGCTCGGCGCGTTGCTGCTCGGCCTATGGCCCGGGAGAGGCACGGCGGCCACGGCAGGGCCCTCTCCATCCGCGTCGGAGACCGAGGCCCGCTTTGTTCACGTCGCGCCGGCGTCGCCGGCGAAACTGCGCGCAGCACAATTAAGGGACAACTACGAGGTCCAAGTGGGAATTTCTTGACCGCTCCAGTCGTGATCCGTTCTGCATACGGGCTTGTGGTCCGTGAGGATCGCCGCCGCCATGCCTCATGCCTCTACCCCTCTCTGGCATCTCCGGCCTCGACCGTCTTCTTCCTGAGCGCCCGGATGAGCTTCCGCAGTGTCGGTGGCGCTCGCCCCTCAGCGCGCCGCCAGCGCGAGGAGGCAGGCGCGCAGCTCCTCGGCGCACTCGGGGCATTGCTCGAGGTGCCGCGCGGCCTCGCGCAGCGCCTCCGGCACCGGGGCGCCCTCCGCGACGAGCTCGGCGTACTGCGCCGCGTATTCGAGCCATTCATCGCACGTCAGCTCGTCGGGCTTCGTCGCGAGGACGGCCTCGGCCAGATCGCGGATCTCTTCCTGGGATAGGCGCTTCATGGCGCTCCTCTCGAGGGCATCCCTCCCTGGGGCCGGATGTCGAACGCTTCTCTTACGTCATCCTCGCCGAAGCCGGCCGCGGCGAGGCCTTGTCGCAGCTTGCGGCGAGCGTCGTGGGTCAGTTTGTACAGGGCATTCCGGGTCATCCCGAGCTGCTCGGCGATCTCGACCTGGGGCATGCCCCTGAGCTCGGCGATGAGCGCCCGGCGCTGCCGATCGGTCAGCTCGGTATCGAGCACCTGGTACAGCGCGGCGATCATTCGCTCCCTGGCCACGTGGGCGCTCGAGTCAGCAGCCGCGATCGGGATCGGCCCGCCCGCGCCCTCGGTGATCTGATCCAGCGACACGTCCTTCCAGCGGGCCCTCCGCAGGTCGGTGAGCGCCACGCGGATGGCGATGGTGATCGCCCAGGTGGTGAAGCGGCTTGCGCCCCGGAAGGAATCGAGCGCGCCGAGCACCTTCAGCGTGGCCTCCTGGGTCAGGTCGTCGATCACGGCGTCCCCTACGCCGGCACGGCCGGCGAGCGCCCGCCGCAGGCCTCCCCGCACGACGTGCCGCAGCTCGGCGACAGCGGCGCTCGCCTGCGCCTCGGGCGCGCGGAGGAGCCGCAGCCACTCCTCGTTCGTCCGCTCGCTCATCCGGCCGCCTCGAAAAGAGTCTCCCTGCGGAAGTAAGAACCGGAGCCCCCACGGCGTCCCATGGACCGAGAGCGGGCCGCCGACGAGGCAGGCCCGAGAGACCGAATCCACGAGGGAGAGACCACCATGTCGACCACCGACCGTACCGCCCAGCTCGCCGACATCCAGGTTACGAAGCGCACGGAGCCCAGCCTAACCGAGTGGGGCGTCCGGATCGAGGCCCTCGGCGGCCGCCTGCTCCGCGCCGGTCTGGCGCTCACGCTGCTGTGGATCGGCGGCATGAAGTTCACCGTGCTCGAGGCGCAGGCGATCCGACCGTTCATCGAGAACAGCCCGCTGTTCTCATGGACATATCCCGTGCTGGGGTTCCAGGGGATGTCCAACCTGCTCGGATTTACGGAGATCGCGATCGGGCTCGCGGTCCTGTCCCGGCCGTGGTCCGCTCGGATCGCGGCCGTCGGCAGCCTGCTCGGGGTGCTGACGTTCCTGAGCACGCTGAGCTTCCTGATCACGACACCCGGAGCGTGGGCGGATGACATCGGCGGGTTCCCAGCGATCGGCGCGCTCGGTCAGTTCCTGATCAAGGACGTGGCCCTGCTGGCGATCTCCGTCTGGTCCCTCGGGGAGGCGCTCCGCGCTGCAAGTCGCGAGGCGTAGGGCCGAGGGAGCAACCAGCGCGACGAGCGTCCGTCGATCGGATCGAGACCGATCATCAGTGCCGCCCGACGAAGAAGCCATGACGGGCCACGGTGCCCGGAGATCAGTGAGCCGACGGCGACCATTGCGAGAGAGATGATCCGCTACAACTCCAAGCTTCCACTCGTGATCTACGTTCCGGATGGCCTCGATGCGGCATTCCGGACGTTCACCACGCCTGGCGGGTTCCAGACGAGAAGCTGAAGCCATTTCCATGACGTGATCCGGTCCTAGGGCGTCGAGCGCGCCGCGCTGAGCCGCCCGGACAACCATGTCGGCGCCTCAGCCGAAACCGCTCACGGACGCCGACGGGCGTCCAGCTGCACTGTGGTCAGGGTCGCGCGGGCGTCACTGCGCGCGCGCTCAGCCAGCGCGCCGCCCGGGAGAGCGGCGCAGCGCGCCACCGCGAGCTCCGCATGGGCGCGAGAGGGCGCCGCAGGACCGCGCGGCTGGCCTGGTGAGTCACAGCGCGGCTGGCATGGTGAGTCAGAAGACGCCCGATACCGCATGAATCGAACGAGAACGAGCGCGAAACCGGCTCCCCGGCCTCAGCCGTTGTGATACATCGAGGACACCTTGTCCGATGCGCCCACTCAGGTTCACGCGCCGCTCGACCTGCACGACGACGCCCCGGACGAGGGGCCGCGCGAGAGGGCCGCTGTCGACCTCCTGCTCTTCGAGCTCGGCGCGGCGACCTTCGCCCTGAGGGCGCAGCAGGTCGAAGAGGTGATCGCATGGCGCACGCCCCTGCCGCTGCCGCGCGCCGATCCGCGGGTGATGGGCATCCTCCAGGACCGCGGCAGGATCATCGTGATCGTGTCGGCCCCGCTCGCCGAGCCGGCGGCCGCGCCGCTCCGCATCGTCGTCTGCCGCACGCAGCGGGGTTACCTGGGTTTGCCCGCCGGCAAGACGCGGTGTGTTGGCGCGGTAAAAGTGTTCGGAGAGCTCGCGCCGAAAGCGGTGGTCGACACCAGCGAGGGAGTAGTAACCTTCCTCGACGTGATCCACCTGCTCGACGCTTCCGAGGGCGCGCCGCAGCCGTCCGTCGCGCCGCGCGGCGATCCGGCCGCCTGGTTGGGTCGATGAGCGATCCGAGCTCCCGATCTCCCACGGCGCGGGCCAGGCCGCCGGCCGATCCGATCGATGAAGCGGGGACGCCCGCGAGCGCGTCTCCGCCGCCGAACTCGCCGTCGAGCGCGCCGCCGAGCCCGCCGGTGCTCGTCATCGACGACAGCGAGATCGCCCGGGAGGAGGTCTCTCGCTTGCTGCGCTCGGCCGGCTTCCAGGTGGTCGCGCTCCCCTCCCCCATCGGGGCGACCCAGGCCATCGTGCGACATCAGGCGCGGATCGTCGTCGTCGACGTCTTCATGCCCACCATCCGGGGCGACCGGCTGCTCAACCTGTTCCGGAAGAACCAGCGGCTCGGGCACCTCAGCGTCATCCTGATGTCCGGGCACTCCGAGCGCGAGCTCGAGCAGCTGCAGATGGAGGTCCAGGCGGACGCGGTCCTCTCGAAGCGCAACCTCGATCGCCTGCCGGCCATCGTCCGGCGGCTCGCCGGCAAGGAGCGGTGACGTGGGGGTGGTCGACGCCCGCCGCCTCCCCGACATCGGTGTCTGATGCGGCGCTGGGCAAAGATCCGTTCGAGGTCGTTCAAGGCTGACCAGAGACCCGTGGCGTTTCCGAGCTCCTCGATTCGAATGCTGATGGCCCTCCTGCTCGTCACCACCGCGAGCGCCGAGGGCCGCTCGGCCGCTTCCGTCCCCTACGAGCTGAGGGGCGCCATCCTCCTGCGCTCCATCGGCTACGAGAGCGGGTTCGCCAGCCGGAAGGGCGCGGCCGTGCTCGCCGTCGTCGGGGGGGAGTCGGGCGAGAGCGCGGAGGACGCGAACGCGATGGCCACCGTGCTCTCGAAGCTGGCCGCGAAGACGACCGTGGCCAGCCGGCAGGCGACCGTCCTGCGCGTGACGTACACCGGAAAGGCCCAGCTGCAGGAGGCGCTGCGCGCCGGCGGCGCCGAGGTGGTCTACGTGGCGCGCGGGCTCGCCGCGGCCATCCCGGACATCCCGTCTCGCGAGGGCGCCGTGGTCCGCATCGTCGTGTGCGGCGACGGCGACGACACGAAGCGCGGCTGCGCCGTGGCCGTGGGGCTCGCCGGCACGAAGCCCGAGCTCCTCCTGAACGTGAAGCTCGCCAACGCCATCGGCCTCCGCTTCGATCCGCAGTTCCTCCGGCTCGCCCGCATCGTCGACTAGGGCCCTCGCGGCGCCGGCGCAGGCCCGCCGGCCCGGCGCGCCGCCCCTCTCGGGATTCACGGTTCACGATTCGCGACTCACGATCCCTCCCCCAGCGTCCGTCATCGATCAGCGACCCTCATCGATCCTCCTCCTCCGCCGCCGCCATGCTCAACTTTCGCTCCATCCGCTGGAAGATCGCCGCCCTCGTGGCGGCGGTCGCCATCGTGCTGTCGGCGCTCGATCTGTGGCTGATCCCCGACCGCACGGCGCGGGCCAGCGAGGCCGAGCTGCGCGAGCGCGCCGGGATCCTCGCCACGATGCTGAAGGAGCCCATCGGCGTGGCCATGGACCTCGAGCAGCCGCCAGACACTTTCCCGGACACCCTGCGGACCGCCATGACCGATCCCCTGGTGAGCTGGGTGTCCGTCTACGACGCAAAGGGCGCGCGCATCGCCGCGATCGGCGCGGTGCAGGCGCCCGGGAGCCCGGCGGGCGCGCAGGGCGGGGACGACGGGAGCGTCGTCGTCAGCGAGGCCCCGATCCGCTCGCGGAGCGGCGACCGCCAGCTCGGGACGCTCGCCGTGGGGCTGCGCAGCGACCGGATCGCCCAGCGCCGCGCCGACGCGCGCAGGACCATCGCCCTCCAGTCGGCGGGGATCATGCTGCTCGGCCTCGGCCTCGCGTGGGTCATCTCGGCGCGCATGACCCGCTCGATGGCCCACATCAAGGAGGCGGCCGACCGCATCGCCCGCGGCGACGTGTCGGCGCGGCTGTCGCTCCGGATCTCGGGCGACGAGCTCGGGGACATGGCCAGCGCCTTCGAGCGGATGAACACCCAGCTGCGCGAGCTCCAGGAGACGGCGTCGCGGGTCGCGGGCGGCGATTTCACCTGCAAGATCACCGGCGACGGGGAGCTCTTCGCCGCCTTCCGGGCCATGGTCGCGAGCCTCCAGGAGCTCGCCACGCGCATCGGCAACACCTCGTCGGAGGTCGCGTCGGCCGCGGCCGGGATGTTCTCGTCGGTCCGCGAGCAGGAGACCACCGCCAACCAGCAGAACGCGGCGCTCGAGGAGATCCGCCGGACCGTCGAGGCCCTGACCGCCAGCGCCGATCACATCGCCAAGGACGCGGCCACCGTGCACGAGATGGCCCAGCGGAGCCTCGTCAGCGTCCAGCGCACCGCGGAGCAGACGCGCCTCGTCAGCACCCACTCGGACCGCATCGGCGAGATCCTGTCGCTGATCCAGAGCATCGCCGACAAGTCGGACCTGCTCGCCCTGAACGCCGCGCTCGAGGGCACGAAGGCCGGCGAGGTGGGGCGCGGGTTCTCGCTCGTGGCCGCCGAGATGCGCCGGCTGTCCGAGCACGTCATGGACTCGGTGCGCGACATCCGCAAGCTCGTGGCGGACATGCACGCCGCCTCCCACGCGTCCGTGCTCGCGACCGAGGACGGCATCAAGCTGGCCCGCGACACGGCCGCCGCCGCCGCGAAGATCTCGGACGCCGTGGACCACCAGCGCGAGGGGACGGCCCGGGTGAAGACCGCGATCGTCGACATCGTCGGCGCGGTGAACGACACGCTGACGAGCAGCGCGGACGCGACGCGCTCGGCCGAGTCGCTGCTCCAGCTGTCGCACGCGCTCAAGGCGACGGCGAAGACCTTCCGGGTAAAGCCGGCCGGGGCGAAGCGCGAGGGGCCGGCGCCGGCCATCGACGAGGCGGACGCGGATGAGGAGCCGGGCTGACCTCGTCGCCGCGTTCCACCGGGCCATGCCGGACCGCGTGGCCCAGGCGACCGACCTCTGGCTCGGCTTCGAGCAGGGCCAGGCCGGCAACCTCCCGGTCCTGCGCCGGCTCCTGCACACGCTGAAGGGCGAGGCGCACATGCTGGAGCTCGCCGCGTGCGGCGACCTCGCCGAGCTGGCCGAGACCGTCATCGACGCGGTGCGGGGCGGCGCGCGCCCCACGCAGCTCACCGGCGACAGCCTCCTCGGCGCGCTGGAGGCGCTCGGGCTCCTGTCGGCGAGCGCCGGCGAGGCGGCCGCGCTCGACCTCGGCCCCGTGCAGGAGACCCTCCGCGCGGCGCACGCGGAGCTCACGGGCCCGAGCGCCCCCGCCGGCGAGCCCGCGCCGCCGCCCGCCCCCGCGGCCGAGAGCGCCCTGCCGCCGCGGCTCGACCCGGCGGACGCGCCGGACCAGGCCGCCCCGCCCGCGACCCTCGACGCCGCCGCGGTCGGGGCGCTCCTGCACGAGATGCAGCGGCTCCACGGCGAGCGGGAGGTGCTCCAGCGGCGGCTCCGCGAGGCCCAGCGCATGCTCCGCGCGCTGCTCGTCGAGATCGACCCCCGGGGGGCCGCCGCGGACCGGGTCGCGGAGCGCATCACGAAGACGCTCGGCTACGGCGCGGAGATCGAGCGCCTCCTCGGCGCCGTGCGGGCCGACTGGTCGAGCAACGAGTTCGCGGCCGGGCGCGCGCTCGGCGAGCTCGACGAGGTGGTCCGCAGGGCGTCGGTGGTGCGCACCGAGCGCCTCCTGAACCAGGTGTCGCTCGTCGCGAGGAGCGCGGCGCGCATGCTGGGCAAGGACGTCGAGGTGCGGGTCGAGGGGACGGGGCTCCTCGACGCGGCCGTGGAGCGCCGCCTCGAGCCGGCGCTGCTGCACCTCGTGCGCAACGCCGTCGACCACGGCATCGAGCCCGCGGACGTCCGCGCCCGCCGCGGCAAGCCCGGCCGCGGGGCGGTGGCGGTGACCGTGGTCCAGACCGACACGGCCGTGCGGGTCGAGGTGAAGGACGACGGCGGCGGGGTCGATTTCGCGCGCCTGCGCGAGGTGCTCGCCGAGGCGGTCCCGGACGTCGCGTCCCTCGACGACGCCGAGCTCATCCCGTACCTGTTCGCGCACGGGCTCACCACGACCCGCAGCGTCGGCGCGATCTCGGGCCGGGGCGTCGGGCTCGACGTCGTGGCGCGGGAGATCGGCGCGCTGGGTGGGCAGGTCCGGGTCGACTCCAGGCCCGGCCTCGGGACGACGATCCTGCTCGTCGTCCCGAAGAGCCCCCACGGCGAGGAGGTGGTCCCCGTCACCTGCGGCCGGTTCCGGTGCGCGGTGCCGACGCACGCCGTGCACTCGGTGATGCTGCTGGAGGAGGTGCTGCGCACCTCGGACGGGCCGCGCGTGCGCCTGGCCGGCGGCTCCGGCGTGGAGCTCGTGCCGGTCTACGCGCTCGGGGCGGTGCTCGGCGACGGGGGCCAGCCCGCGCCGGGGGACGCGGCGCTCGTGCTGCACCACGCCGCGGGCCTGTTCGCGGTGAGCGTGGACGGCTACGAGAACCCGCGGCTCGTCGCCCTCGTCCGGTCGGAGGAGCTGCCGTGGAGCTCGCCGCTCGTGCGCGGCGTGGCGCCGACGGCGGACGGCGGGGCGATGCTGCTCCTCGACGTCGAGCGGGTGTTCGCGTGGGCGCGGCAGGCGCCCCGGGAGGCGCCGGCGCGCGCCGCGGCCGCCGCGCCGAAGCGCGAGCCGCTCGCGCTGGTTGTGCCCAAGCGCGAGCCGCTCGCGCTGGTCGTCGAAGACGCCCCGGTCGCGCGGGAGCTGCTCTCCGGGATCTTGCGGGCGATCGGCCTGCGCGTGGAGGAGGCGAGCGACGGCCGGGAGGGGCTCGCGCGGGCGCGGGCGGCGCCGCCGGACGTGGTGCTGACCGACATCGAGATGCCGTACATGAACGGCCTCGAGATGGTGGCGGAGCTCCGGCGCACGCCCGCGCTCGCCCGGGTGCCGGTCGTGGTGCTGACGACGCAGACCGCCGCGACCCACGCGCAGAACGTCGCCGCGCTGCGCGAGCTCGGCGTGCGGGCGGTGCTGTCGAAGCAGCGGTTCGTCGAGGAGGAGCTGCGCCGGATCGTCGCGGAGAGCCTCGGTGGCGCGTGACGACGCGGGTCGTGATCCGCGTCGCGGATCTCGTCGAGCTCGCGCGGAGGCGGGTGCTCGATGAAAGGATCAATTTCGAGCGCGACCCGCGCTGAGCCGCGGGCGCCCCCCCGGCGCCGGTCACCTCGCGTCGCCCGGCTCGCCCGGCAGCGCGATGGAGATCTCGACCCGCCCCGCGGGCGGCTTGCTCTCTCCGAGCGCCGCGCCGGCGGGGTCGTGCTCGGCGTGCCCGACCGCGGACAGCCGGGCTCCTGGCAACGAGCACGCGTCCTGGAGGGCCTGCGCGACGCTCGCCGCCCGGGCCGCGGAGAGCGCCCACGGCGTCGGATACCCGCTCTGCAGCGCGGGCGACACGAGCTCCGGAGGGCCGCTGACCGCGCCCACGCGGATCGGCGCCTGGCCGATGGCCGCGACGGCGCCCGCGACATGGCACAGGAGGGCTCGGCCCTGCGGGCTCACGTCGAGCTTGTGAGGAACGAACACCGCCGTCTCCGGGAGCGCGACGAGCGCCTGACCGTCCGCGACGGCGACGGCCGCGGTCCCCTTCTTGATCTGCTTGTCGAGCTTCCCTGCGAGCTCGGTCTTGAGCTGCTCGATCCGCGCGAGGCTCGACTTCTTGGCGTCCTCGGTCTGCCGTCGGTCCGCTTCGAGCTTCTCGACCTGCGCCGCCTTTTGCTGGAGCTCTCCGCGCACCTGGCTCAGCGTCTGTTCGAGGTCTTGGCCCCGCTGGTTCGACTTTCGCTGCTCCTCGATCAGGAGCAGGTGAGCGCGGCGGAGCGGAACGTAGTAGGCCGCCACGAACGTCGCGCTCGCGACGAGGAGGAGCGCCGGCACCAGCCGGACCCAGCGCCGGAAGCCGGACGATCCAGCGCTGTTGCTGGCCGCGACCTCATCCGCTGTGCTCATGAATGCCTCCATGCTCCGCCCCCATCGGCCGCGAGAATACCTACGTGGCGCGGATCCCGCCAGCGCCACGGGTCGCACTTCAAGTCGCTGAAAAAATCCGTACCATCTCGAAAGCGCGCCGTGCCTCATGTCGGTGTGTACAGGTGCGCTCGGGCCGTGGCATCCTCGCGCGCGCAAGGGAGGACTTTGTATGAAACCGCCGCCCCTTCCGGCCAGGCGCCCTGGGCCGCCCGCTTCAACCATGCGCCCTGCGCCGCCCGCTTCAGCCAGGCGCCCCACGCCGCCCGTTCCGGCGACCGATGATCGCGAGAGCCTCTGGCACGTCGCGATCGCGCCTGACGACATTAAGGTGCTCACGTTGGACAAGCTCGACGATCTGTTCCGGCTCGACCTCATCGACGAGTCCACGAAGATATGGAAGCCCGGGATGGCCACGTGGCAGCCGCTCGGCGTGGTGGCGGGGCTCGATTCGGACCCGCCGGTCGAGTCGGCGCGGGTCCCGGCTCCGCCGAGCGCGGCGCGGCGGGGTCCGCCGCCCCCGCCAAGTCCTCCGTCGCGGAACATGGATTCCGATCATCCGACGCCGGTGGTGTCGAGCCTGTCGTCGATGTTTCCGGTCTCAGCCACGATGCCGATCGGGGAGCTGGACAGCTCGCCGCACCTGGTGACGCGGACCGAGGTGCAGGCGCCCCCGGCGGCGATCCTCGCGGCGTCCCGGCCGACGCCCCCGCCCGGGATGCCGGATCTGCGCGCCCCGCTGCTGATGATCCAGCCGGCCGAGGCGGTCGAGGCGCCGCCCCGCGCTCGCGCGCGCGACACGGGCCGGGCGCAGCGCCTGATGCTCGCGCTGTCGGTCGTGACGGGGCTGATGTTGACGCTCTACCGCAATGACGTCCTCCTCGACGCGGCGCGCTCCGCGGGGCGGGAGGGCGTGTATCAGAAGATCGAGACCGCGCTCGGCGGCCCCGGGTTCGGGACCCCGCGCTCGATCGACCCGCTCCGCGCGCCCGCGGAGCCGGCGCCCACCAAGTAAGCGCCCCGCGCTCCAGCCTCCCTGCGCGGCGCGCGACGTTCAGCCCTCCTGACACGGCCCCCCGAGAAGAACACCGCCGAGGCGCGAAGGACGCCGGGAGAATCGAGCGATTCCCCCGTTGGCGTCGTTGGCGCCTTTGGCGTCCTTGGCGGTTCATCTCCCTCCCACCAGAACGACCCAGAGAAGAAGCCGCCAAGGCGCCAAGGACGCCAAGAGGATGAAGAGAGGCTCTCTCGGCGTCTCGTCCTCTCGACGTCTCGTCAACTCATCTCTTCGCGTGCGAGCGCCGCAATCGTGCGCTCGCTGCCAGTGATGGCTCACTCCGAGGCTCGCCTCCGCGCCGCCCGTCGCGTGACGCGCTGACCACAGCAGCAACGTCCGTGCCACTGGACTCGTCGCCTCGGCCACGCGCTGGTCATGTGCCGGCGTCGTAAATCAACCTTGACAGTGCGGACGAGCTCTGCGCTTGCTATAGTAAAGACCTTACCCTAATCGGGGGCGCGCCTTACCGGAAGCCATGCGGTCCCCGGTAGATGCCGAAGCTTTGTCCAGCGCGTCCACCGCGCCATGGAGCGGTGGGATTTGGTCGGCAACGTCACTTGAAACGAAACAGTGAGGTAGTTCTATGTCGCTTGTTATCTCACGCGGCCCAGCTGTTTTCCTGACTCAAGTTGGTTTGCTCACCACGGCTTCGTTGGCCGTCCTCGGGTGCGTCCAGGCGGATCCCCTGGACGAGCCGCTCGAGGCTCACGGCGATGCCATCGTCGCCGAGGGTCTCGGCCATCACGAGGCCGGCGCCGCCGCCGCCGACGACGCGTCCTTCACATCGCGCGAGATCACCCGGGGTTTCGAGTATCCGATGCGGATCGTCTGGGGGCCGGACAACACCCTGTGGTTGACCGAGCGCACCGGAAAGCGCGTCGTGCGCGTGAGGCCGGAGGACGGCGTGCGGACGACGGCGATCACCATCTCGGAGGTGTACCAGGCGGGGGGGCAGGACGGGCTCCTGGCCCTGGCCCTGCACCCGGATTTGCTGAAGGGCAAGGGGAGAGACTACGTGTACGTCTCGTACACCTATGACGCCGATCCCGGCACGGCGGTGGACCGCAGGACGAAGATCCGCCGCTACACGTACAACCCGGCGACAAAGACGCTGGGGAGCCCCTTCGACGTCATCACGGGCCTGCCGGGGAGCGACGATCACAACTCCGCGCGGCTCCTGTTCGGCCCTGATCAGAAGCTCTATTACACGATCGGAGATCAGGGGAACAACCAGTTCGGCAGGAAGTGCATCCCGATCCGCGCGCAGGCTCTGCCCACGAAGGCCCAGGTCGCGGCGCAGGACTGGTCGACGTACGTCGGCAAGGTCCTGCGCTTGAACCTCGACGGCTCGATCCCGCACGACAACCCGCGGATCGATGGCGTCCGGAGCCATGTCTACTCGTACGGCCACCGCAACCCGCAGGGCCTCACGTTCGGTCGCGGCGACAAGCTGTACGCGAACGAGCACGGGCCGAAGACCGACGACGAGCTGAACCTCATCAAGCCCGGCAAGAACTACGGCTGGCCCCACGTCGCGGGGTATCGGGACAACCAGGCCTACACGTACGACAACTGGTCGGCCTCGAGCCCGACGCCGTGCGAGGAGCTCGCGTGGAACGACTACCAGGCCCCGCCCTCCGTCCCGCAGCAAGAGGAGAGCGCCTTCAACCATCCGGACTTCACGGAGCCGCTCCGCACCTTCTTCACCGTCGACGACGACTACCAGTTCTTCAATCCGGCGTGCGGGTTCCTCCAGTACATCTGCTGGCCGACGATCGCGCCCTCCTCGCTCCACTATTACCCCACCGGGGGGCACGGCATCCGCGGGTGGGGGCACTCGCTCCTGATGACCACCCTCAAGGCGGGCGCGCTCTACCGGGTGGAGCTGAGCCCGAACGGGAAATCCGTGGTCGGCGAGCCCGCCGTCCTCTTCAAGACCGTGAACCGCTACCGCGATCTCGCGTGGAGCCCGGACCGCCGGACGCTCTACATCATCACGGACACCGCCGGAAACACGAGCGATCAGAACGGCGGCGCCACGACGGCCCTGGAGAACCCGGGAGCGCTCCTCGAGTTCAAGTACACCGGCGCGCACTGAGCCAGCGCCGGGGTCGCGGGGCCTGCGCCGGCGCGGCGCGGGCCCGCGAGCGCGCGCAGGCTCGGCGCCGCGCGGGCGCAGCCCTCACCGCGCGGGTACGCCGGCCGGCGGTCCCTGGGGCGGCTGCATCCCGCCGGCCGTGATGGACACGGTCGCCCCGCGCGAGAGCCCGAGCGTCACCCGCGTCCCCGCGGGGACGGTGGAGAGCGGCCGGTAGAGATACGCCATCTTCCCCCGGACGTCGTGGCCGTCGACGGACACGATCACGTCGCCCACCTGGAGGCCCGCGTGCGCGGCGGGCCCTCCGGGGCGCACCTCGATCACCTCGAGGGTCTGCGCGGGCAGATCCATGGCGAATGCGTCCTTGATCGAGAACCCGAGATCGCCAGGCGGATTTTCCGGCCCGACGCGGCGCTTCGCCAGGACGACGCGCCCCACGTCGGTCACCGCGCCCGGCTGCGCGTCCACCGGGAGCACCGCGACGTCGTAGGGCGAGCCCACCGGATCGGACGGCGCACACACGAGCATGAGGGGCCCGGAGGGGGCCTGATTCACCTCGAAGCGCCCCGCCTCGTCCGAGCGGCTCTCCTGCTGGCTGCCCGGGCCCACGGATGGCGCGCCCTTGCGAGGATAGGCGCTGATCCGCACCCCGGCGATCGGCGCGCCGTCGTCGAGCGACGTCACCTGCCCTTTCAACGAGGCGCGCGGCGCGAGCGCGAGCACCACGCCGCTCCGCTGCTCGCCTGGCGCGAGCGCGACCTCCACGGACGCCGTTCCTTCCTGCGTTTCGGTGGAGATCTCGTATTGCCCCTCCGGGAGGTCGCTGATCGTGAATGCGCCTCCCGTGAAGGCGAAGGTCTCGGCGCGGAGGAGCGCCGCTCCGCGGTCGAGCGCGCGGACGGTGAACTGCTCGGGGACCTTCCCGGACGGCACGGAGAGCGTGCCCGAGATCGCGCCGGCCGGCTTCAGGGTGAGCGTCACGCTGTCTCCGGTGTGGACGTGCTCGGCGAAGGCCTCGCCCCCTCCCTTGCGGTACGCGTGGATCGTGTACGTGCCCTGGGGCAGGCTCCGGACGACGAACTTGCCCTCGGGATCGGCGAGCACCGGCGATTGCGCGAAGGCGCCCCACCGCGCCCTGCCCTGGTTGCTCGCCCCCGGCGGGATCGCGCCCTCGAGCTCGCGCTCGGCGTGGACGAAGGCGTCCGTCACCGGCTCGCCGATGTCGTCCACGACGCGCCCGTGAATCTCGCCGTTCCGGCGCTCCACGACCAGCGTGACGCGCGCGCTCGCCCCCGCCTCCACGCGCGCGGAGACCGCCCGTGGCGCCCCGCCGCGCGCGCCCGGGCCTTTCGGCGGCAGCGCCGGCGGCGCGTCGCCGGCCACGACCTGGTAATCGCCCGGCGGGAGGCCCCGCATCACGAAGCTCCCGTCGTCGAGCGACTTCACCATCCCGCCCGCGGGCGGCCGCATGAGCCCCATCGCCGCGCCCGGCGTCCCCATGTCCGGCGGTGTCCCCAGGATCGAGACGTTCACGCTCGCGACGGGCTTCCGGTCCTCGTCGGTGACGATCCCCTCGATCGCGCCCCCGCGGTCGACCACGATCGTCACCTCGGGGGCGTGCCCGTCGCGGAGCTCGACCTCGACGGGCGCGGGCTCGGCATGGCTGACCGGACGCGCCATGATCATGTACTTCGCGGGCGCGAGCCCCTTCAGCGCGAAGGTCCCGTCGGCCTCGCTCCGGGCGGCCGCTCCGGTGGCTCCTCTGGCTCCCATCATCGCGGGCGCGTACGCGTGGACGGCGGCGAGGACCGGGTTCTGGTCGCGGTCCACGACCCGGCCGCGGATCGCCAGGCCGGCGCGCACGGTCCACACGAGGTCTTCGACGTCGGCGTCCCCCACCTCCACGGCCGGGTAGGTCGGCTCTGCGATGTGATGGGCGCAGGCCACGAGCACCTCGTAGGAGCCGCGGAGCACGGCGTCGAAGAGCACCGAGCCGTCGGCCTCGACGGCGGCGCTCTGGATCCCGGCCTGCCCCGGGCTCAGCAGGCCGACGACGCCGCGCTCGCAGGGCGCGCCGTCCGGCGCGACAGCCACGCGGCCCGCGACGACGCGCGCGCGGTGGACCTCGATCACCACCTCGCGCGAGGTCTGCCCAAGGCCGAGGAGCACGCTCTCGCGCGCCTGGCCGAGCTTGCCGAGCGCGCGGGCGACCAGCCGGTAACGCCCCGGCGCGAGCCGATCGACGCGGAAGCGGCCCTCCGCGTCGCTGCGCGCTGCGGGCATGCCGTGCATCATTCCCCACGCCCCTTCGCTGTCGAGGGAGATCGTCGCCCCCTCGACCGGCGCCCCGGAGCCTGCCTCGACGACCCGCCCGACGAGCGCGGACGCCGGCGTCAGCAGGAGCTTGAGCGAAGGCCCCGGCGCCACGCCGTCCCTGGCCGCCTCGGCGTAGCCGTCGGCCTGCGCGCGCGCCACGTAGGGCCCCTCGTCGATCCACGCGGCGTAGAGGCCCTGGGCGTCGGACCTCGCCACCACCGAGCCCATCCCTGGCTCGAGCCAGTCGAGCGTGACCAGCGCGCCGGAGATGGCGCCGCCGCCGATGTCCTCGACCTGCCCCCTGACCTCGACCCCGCCGGCCAGAAGGACCAGATCGACGCCGGCGCGCGCCTCGCCGGCGCCGAGCTCGACGAACGGCGCGCGGGCGGCGTCGGGCGAGGCGTAGCGCGCTGGGCGGTGGTGCGGCGCCGAGGCGGTGATCGTCCAGCGCGCGGGCGGCAGGCCGGAGAGCGCGTAGCGGCCGTCCTCCGCGGAGGGCGCGCACACCGGCTCGCGCGCCTCCGCGGACGGCGGCGCGCCCGGCGCGGCCGGCTCGACGACGGCGCAGACCAGGGCGCCGGCGACCGGCGCGCCCGCGGGCTCGGCGACGCGGCCGGCGATGCTCCCGGGCTCGCGGGGCTTCGGCTCGGTCGCGCGCCGGCGCGCCTTTCCCGCGGCCGGCCCCGCGCTCGCCGGCGGAGGCGCGGCGCTGCTCGGCGGCGCCGGGGTGGAGCGGGAGCAGGAGGAGCGGACGAGGAGAACCAGGCAGGCGAGCCAGAGCACGCCGAGCACGCCCATCGTCTTGGTCCAAGGTCGCTTCATCGGGCTTTCTCCGGGGCGATCGCGAGGGCCGCCAGGGTAGGGCACGGGAAGCGAGCGGAGGACGAAGAGCACGTCGCCGGCGCGGAGCGCGCGAACACCGCTCCGTTTTCCGGCAGAGCGAAACGGATCGCTATTCCGATTGTCAGGGGCAGGGCGCTGGCGCACGATCCGACCGAGGCAGGGACGATGTGAAGCCATCCGCGAGAGCAGAGAAGCCCGAAGCGCAGGCGCCTGCGGCGCGGGGCGTGCGCGCCGACGCGCAACGCAACCTCGACGCGCTGCTCGAGGCGGCCAAGGCCGTCTTCGGCGCCAAGGGCGTGGACGCGCCCGTGCGTGAGATCGCCGCGCAGGCGGGCGTCGGCGTCGCGACCGTCTACCGTCACTTCCCGCAGCGCTCCGACCTTGTCGCGGCGGTGTTTCGACGCGAGGTCGACGCATGCGCCGCCGCCGCCCCCGCGCTGGCGCGCGAGCACGAGCCGGCCGAGGCGCTGGCGCGGTGGCTTCGCCGATACACGAGCTTCATCGCGACAAAGCGCGGGCTCGCCGCGGCCCTGCACTCCGGAGACCCTGCCTTCGACGCCCTGCCGGAGTACTTCCGGCAGCACCTCGAGCCGGCCCTCCAATCGCTGCTCGACGCGGCGGTGAGCGCCGGTCAGATCCGCGCCGACGTCGAGCCGTACGAGCTGCTGCGCGCGGTCGGCAACCTCTGCATCGCCACCGGCGAGGACGGAGCTCTCCACAGTCGGCGCATGGTCGACCTGCTGATCGACGGGCTGCGCTACGGCGCCCCCGGGGCGGGTCTCGCTCCGGGAGGGCGACGCCGCGCGCGCTGAAGAGGTGCGACGACGGTCTGCGCCAGCAGCATCGCCTGGGTAACGGCGACGGCGCCGGACACGTTTGTGTCGAACACCCCGCGCGCAGCGCATCGAGGGATACGTTGCTCACGAGGGGCGACTTGGCGTGTTCCTCGAGGCTGCCGTTGACTTCGGCCTGCCCGACGCGGATGCGCGCTTTCTTGTGCGCGAGTTGCTCCGGGGTCGATCACGCGCACGCGCACGAAGGACGAGCACGGGAGACGGAAGACGGGAGACGGAAGACGGAAGACGGAAGGTTCGGGGCTCGCGACGGAACGGGCGTAAGGCAGAATACGCGACCTCCGCACACATGGCCTCCTGGTGTGTCAGATCGGGACCTCGCCGACGATCAGGGTATGTGCCGCGCTCGCCTTCATGCTCTCATGAAAGGAACCAAGAAAGGTCCGGTGCAACGAGATGCGCGTGTTGTCTTCCTTGACCGTGGGGCACCTGCTCTTGCAGCTGTCCTTGCTCCTGTCCGCCGTCGCCGGCACCGCCTGCGGCGCCGATTCGCCGCCGGTGGAAGGGGAAGACCTCCCGTCGTCGACTTCGTCGGGTGGGGAGGGCGGCACCGCGGGCGCCGGCGGGCTGGGCGGCGGCGGCGATGCCAGCGGCGGGGGCGGCGCCAGCGGTGAAGGCGGTGGGGGCGGCGGCGCCGGCGGCCAAGGTGGCGCGGGTGGTCAAGGCGGTGACGGCGGCGCCGGCGGCCAAGGCGGCGCCGGCGGCCAAGGCGGCGCCGGCGGCCAGGGCGGCGCCGGCGGCCAAGGCGGCGCCGGCGGCCAAGGCGGTGCCGGCGGCCAGGGCGGCGCCGGCGGCCAGGATGGCGCCGGCGGCCAAGGCGCTGGCGGCGACGGTGGCTCCGGCGGCGACGGTGGCTCCGGCGGCGAGGCCGGCTCCGGTGGCTCCGGCGGCTCCGGCGGCTCCGGCGGCGGCGAGGACGTCCCCCCGGTGCGCGTCCGGCTCATGGCCGCGAACCTCACGAGCGGAACGCGCCAGAGCTACGACCCAGGCCACGGCAAGCGCATCATGCAGGGGGTCAGACCGGATATCGTCCTGCTTCAGGAGCTCAACTACGGCGACAACGGCGCGGACGCGCTCCGCACCTTCGTCAACGACACCTTCGACAGCACGTTCAGCTACTACCGCGAAGCGGGCGCGCAGATCCCGAACGGGATCGTGAGCCGCTACCCGATCCTCGAAGCCGGCGAGTGGGAGGACAGCGAGGCGCCCAACCGAGACTTCGCCTGGGCGCGCATCGACATCCCCGGGCCGATCGACCTCTGGGCCGTCAGCGTCCACTTCCTGACCGCCAGTTCGAGCAGGCGCCAGGCCGAGGCGCTGCAGCTCGTCGAGCGCATCCGCGAGAGCCTCCCCGAGGGCGATTACCTGGTCATCGGCGGCGACTTCAACACCGATACCCGGACAGAGCCGTGCATCTCGACCCTGTCGGAGGTCGTCGTCACGTCCAGCCCCTACCCTGCCGACAGGAACGGAGACTCCGATACGAACGCCGGCAGGAGCAAGCCGTACGACTGGGTGCTCGTCGACACCGACCTGGATGCGCACGAGACCGCCGTCGTGATCGGCGAGAGCAGCTTCGCGAACGGCCTCGTGGCGGACACCCGCGTCTACACGCCGATCGCGGAAATCAGCCCCGCCCTCGCGACCGACAGCGGCGCCGACCAGATGCAGCACATGGGCGTCGTGCGCGACTTCTTGATCCCCGTGGACGCGTCCCCCGTCGATCCGACGCCGGGCACGGCCGCCGTCTTCCTCAACGAGATCCTCGCCAACGAGCCCGGCAGCGACACGGCCAGCGAGTTCGTCGAGATCGTGAACCTCGGCTCGTCGGCCGCCTCCCTCGGCGGGTGGACGCTCTCCGACCGCGTGTCGGTGCGGCACACCTTCGCCGCCGGGACGACGCTCGCGCCCGACGCGGCCATCGTGGTGTACGGCGGCGCGACGGCCGTGCCCCCCGGCGCGAGCGGGGCCGTCGCCGCCTCCACGGGGCGCCTCGAGCTCACCAACACCGGCGACACCGTGACGCTCAAGGACGCGTCCGGCGCCACCATGGACGCGATGACCTACGACGCGACCCTCTCCACCGACGGCGTCTCGATCAACCGCGACCCCGACGCCACCCCGGGACAGCCCTTCGCGCTGCACACCGCCCTCGCCGCGAGCGCCAGCTCGCCCGGCACGCGCGTGGACGGCTCGCCGTTCTGAGCCGCAGCGGCCCGCCGCGCCCGGCAGGCGGCCGCCGCGACGCCGCGACGCCGCGACGGAAGCGCGCCCGCGCTCAATTCCAGAGCCGCGCGACGAGGCCGTACGTGGGGAACGTCTGCCGCGTGCCGGCCACGAGCAGCTTGCCGTCGGCCGAGACCGTCATCGACTGCACGGCGTTCTCCTCGCCGAGGAACACCGCCTGCACCCCGCCCTCGCCGAACGTCGGATCGAGCGCGCCGTCCGGCAGAAAGCGCGCGAGCGTGGGCCGGCTGGCCGCGAGCTCCCCCACGTTGCCGGCGACCACGATGCGGCCGTCGAGCTGGAGCGCCATGTCGACCGCCGCGCCGCCCGGGACCCCGGCGAGCGCCTGCCCGTCCTCCCCGAAGGTCTCGTCGATCGTGCCGTCCGCCTCGAAGCGCACCACGAGGTAGTCGCTCGATCCCCCCTCCTCGCTCCGCGCGGCCACGACGATGCGGCCGTCGGGCTGGACGGCCATCGCGACCGGCTCCTGACGGCCGGCGCGCGTCACCTGCACCCTCCCGAAGCCGCCGAGCGCGCCGTTCGAGGCGAGCTCCAGCAGCACGATGTCCCGCTCGCCGCCGTCCTCCACCCAGCCGGCCACCAGCGTCGAGCCGCGCGCGCCCGCCGCGAGCGCCGTGCCCGCGCTCGCGCCCGGGCTGCCCATGAACGGGACGGTCCACCCCTCCGCGCCGAAGTCGCGGTCGAGGCGCCCGTACGTGGGGTTGATGGCCGCCACGAAGAGCTGGCCGTCGCGCTCGCCGGTCACGAGGAGCCGCTCCGAGGCCGACAGATCCATGGCCGCGACGCGCTCCTCGCCGCCGAGATCGATCAGATCCTTGCCCGTGTTGCCCGAGTCGACGCGGTCCAGGGTCCCGTCGTCGCGGTAGCGGAGGAAGGCGATGTCGTCCGTCGTCTCTCCGGGGGCGTAGCCGACGAGGAAGACGGAGCCGTTCAGGAGCCGCGTGATCCCGCGGATCCCCTGGTATTTCGTGCACGCGCAGAAGCGGTCCGACACGCCGCCGCCGCCCGCGAAGGACGCGTCGGCCGCGCCGTCGCCGAGCAGGCGGAAGCCCTTGAGCCGGGACCCGCCGAGGCCGTCGATGCTGGTGCCGGCGGTGAGGATCTTCCCCTGCGCCGTCTGCCGGATGTCGTGGAGGCCCCCGCCGTCGGAGTCGAGCTTCCAGGCGGAGATGCCCGCCTCGCCGAAGCTCTCGTCGAGCGTGCCGGGCTTGCCCGTGACCACGGCGCGCACGGCGTCGGTGCGCACGGTCCCGCCGGAGGTCGCGATGAGCTCGAGGTCGAACGTGGTGCCCAGCGTGAGCGCGCCGGAGGCGCCGACCTCCAGCCTGCCCGCGCTGCTGCCCGGCGGGATGGTGATCGCCTTCGCGACGAGGCCCGGAGGCGGCGCCTGCACGTCGACCTCGACCGGCCCGTCGAAGCCGCCGATCCGGGTGATCGCGACGTCGACGTGATTGACGCCGTTGTACGGGACGTTGACCCCGGTCGACTGGATGGCGAACGTGAAGTCGCCCTGGGCCTGGCCCCCCTGCCCTCCGCCCCCCTCGGCCGGCCCTCCGCCGTGCGTCGAGGTCGACGCCGAGGTCGACGACACGCTGGCGCCGCCGCCGCCCGCGCCCGGGTCGAGCGACACGTCCTCGATGCCGAGGAGCGCCTCGCAGCCGAGGAGCGCCGCGGCGCCCCCCAGGACGGCCGCGCGGGCGGCGATGCGGGCCAGGAAGGCGGGGGTCCGACGGGGTGTGCGGTTCACGGGATCGAGGAGGGTAGGCCACCGGCGCCACCGCGTCGAGACGGCGGCCGCGGCGCTCGCGCTCGGGCGCGCTCGGGCGCCCGCGGGCGCCCGATGCGGTTGCAAGAGGCGGTGGGTGGCGGCCAGGCGCCGCGCGGCCGGGATCGGTTACTCGAGGCGCGGCGCCGTCCACCGCATCCAGCGGGCCAGGTCGGCCCTCGCCCCGTCGGCCCGCAGCACGTTGGTGCTGTCGGTGCCGCCGCCGACGAGGAACTTCTTCACGTACGCCTCGAGGACCGCCCGCTGCGACGAGGGGAACGCGCAGTGGGTATGATAGCTGGTCTGCCAGTAGCCCATCTTGTCGGGCACGCCGAGCCCCTCCCAGATCGCGTGGGCGATGGACCCCGCGGTGAAGGTGCTGTCGATGCCGAGCCAGTCGACCTGGTTGTCGATGACGAGCAGCGCGCGTGGAGCGACGAGGCCCATGACCATGTGATGATCGAACGGGAGGTTGTTCACCCGGCTGCCGAAGCTCGAGCCGAAGTTCGCGCGGAACCACGGCTGCTCGTTGGCCGCGTTGGACAGGGTCTGCACGTTCTCCCCGGCGTTGGCCCCGGCCTGCGAGACGCGCCAGCTCGCCGAGCCTCCGGCGCCCGACTCCTGCGGGATCGTCAGCACGATGCGCTCGTCGAACGCGCCCGCCATGAGCGCTCCCTTGCCGTTGCGCGAGCAGCCGGTCACGGCGATGCGCTTCGTGTCGATGTTGGCGCCCGGGGTCTTCTCCAGCGCATCGATGACCCGGCTGATGCCCCAGGCCCACGCGATCATCGAGCTGGCCGCGTGGCTCCTGCCGTAAAGGTCGTAGAACTTCCCCGTCCCGCGCGAGCCGCCCCCGGACTGGGCGCCCATCCCGTTGTTGTCGAAGTTGGCCGTCGCGACGCCGTTCCGGGTGAACACGCTCGTGTCCAGGTTGTTGCCGCCGACGCCGATGACGAGCGGGATGGGCCCCGCAGGCGCCCCGGAAGGCCGGCTGATGTCGATGGAGAAGGAGATGCTCTTCCCTGCCTCGTTGACGCCGACCGTCAGCCTGTTCCCCGAGAACGATCCCGTGACTTTGTCCTTGGAGATCGCGGGCTTCGGTCCGGACTCATACTCTTCGACCTGCGCCTTGATCTCCGCGCGCCGGCACGCCCACTCCGACTTCTTCGTGATGCGCGAGCCGCTCACGTTCAGGAACGGATCCTGATGGGTCTCGAACGCCGGCAGCGCCGACGAGGCCGGCAACGACGGCCTGGGGCAGCTCGCGCCGCTGTCTTCGACAGCGCCCGACCCACCGCCGCCACCGCCGGACCCGCCGCTGCCGCCGGAGCCGCCCGTCCCGCCGGAGCCGCCCGCGCCGCCGCTGCCGCCCGCGCCGCCGCTGCCGCCGGCCCCGCCGCCGCCGCCCGCGCCGCCACCGCCACCCACGCCGGCGGTCGACGACGAGCTCGAGGACGAGCTCGAGGACGAGCTCGAGCTGCTGCTGGACGAGGAGGACGCGCTCGTACCGCCGGTCGTGCCGCCGCTGCCGGTGACCGAGACGACCGAAGGCCGCCCGCTGCCGTTCGCGCAGAACCCGAACTCCGTCGAGCTACCCTTGGCCACCGCACCGTTATGGTCCGCGTTCGTGGCGGTGATCTGTCCGCTCGATCCCGAGGGCTTCGCGTTCCACACGTTGTTCGTCGTCGAGCCGTTGAGCCCGACCACCACGCTCCAGCCGGTGGTCGCCGGGTCGCGGGTGTTGTTCTTCACCGTCACGTTCGCGCAGTAGCCGCTCCCCCAGTCCGACGTGACGGCGAGAGTCGCCGCCATCGAACGGTCCGAGCTGTCCACGGCCGAGTCCAGCTCACCGAGATCCTCGCCCTCGAGAGGCTCGACGGCGCACCCCAGCACACTGCAAGCCAACGAAGCGGACATGTAGCCAAGCAAGCGAGCGATTCGCATTAAGGTTCTCCATGATCGGACCGGCTGAGCCGCAGGCTTCTGCTCAAGATGGATCTGTGAACCATCGAGACGCCTGCGAGCTCCCCGCTCCATGGGTTGTAAGTTCGAATTCCCGGCCAGCGTGCTTTTGATCACGTTGCACACGCGGTGCCTGTGCCGACCACGTGCCTGGCATCACAAGACGTTCGTCGGGGAATACTCACATGTGGACACGTCGCGTGATGGCGCTGGGCATCCGGCGAAGCAAGAGCGCTCGGACGCACGGCCCCAGGGAGCAAGTCATCCTGGAAGCAGCCTCACGCGGAGTCGACCCTTGAGCGTCCGGTGATCGACGGCAGCGCCCGGTCGATCGTGGTCCGGGCCGCCAAGGGGGATTGGACCATTGAATACAAAATCGGCCCATAAGTCAAGGCTCTTTTGTTTCCGCCGGCGGTTTGTCGGTGCAACGTACAGCCACGTTGCGCGCGCTCTCCCGGGCATAGAACCTTATGGGGCTCGTTCACTCTCCTGGGAAAGCGATGACATCTCGATAATCGGCCCTGGGAGGCGCCCGAGCCAGCAGCATCTCCTCCCGTGTCAGCCCGTGTCAGCCCGAGATGAGCGTCGCGATTCACCCTTGACGCCGGCAAACCGCTTTGGTCTTGCTTCTCCCTGGCCCACCTTCCACGCGAAAGGCTGATGCAGATGACGCCCCCTTCAGAAAACGAGATTTCAAGTCGCTCAGGCCCAACGCCTGCCAAGCGGCCCCCTTCGATGGCGATCCGGAGAGCCCCGCTCCTCCTCGTCGGGCTCCTGGGCGTCGCGCTCGCAAGCGCCTGTTCCTCGAGCGGCGCCGACGGGCCGAACGGGACCACCGGCAGCGGCGGGTCCAGCTCGGCGGGAGGCTCCACCGAGGCCACCGGGCCCGGGGCGACCGGCACGAGCGGCGGCTCGGGCGGCGGCGCCACGACCGGCGCCGGGGGCGACGGCGCCGGAGGCGAGGGCGGAATGCTGGGCTCCGACGAGGAGTACCCCAAGCCGGACTCCCTGCCGGACGAGACCGGAGCCGACCTCTGGCTCCGGTACCCGAAGGTCCCGATTCCGAGGCGCCTCGCGGAGTACCAGGCTGCCCTCAAGCGCGTCGTCAAATCGGGGAGCGGCGCGAGCCTCGACATCGCCGAGGCCGAGCTCGTCAAGGGCCTGAGCGGCCTGACCGGCGGGACCGTCGAGACCGGCGCGGCCGTCGACGGCCCGGGCGCCGTGGTGATCGGGACCGCGGCCGCCGACATCATCAAGGGCCTCCCGCTCGCGGCGCGCCTCGGCGACCTGGGCCCCGAGGGCTACCTCGTCGAGACCGCGGACGTGGGAGGCCAATCGGTGATCGCCGTGGCGGGCAACACGGAGGTCGGCGTGCTCTATGGCGCCTTCGCCCTCCTCCGGCACCTCCAGAGCCACAGCGCCCTCGCCGGGCTGTCGCTCAAGGGCTCTCCCAAGATCGAGCATCGCATCTTGAACCACTGGGACAACCTCGATCGCAGCGTGGAGCGCGGCTACGCGGGCCGCTCCATCTGGGACTGGAGCGCGCTGCCGGGCACGCTCTCCCCCCGTTACAAGGACTACGCGAGGGCCAACGCCTCCCTCGGCATCAACGGGACCGTGCTCACCAACGTGAACGCCAACGCGCAGGTCCTCACGCCGTCGTACCTCACGAAGGTCAAGGCGCTCGCCGACGTCTTCCGCCCTTATGGCATCAAGGTCTACCTCACGGCCCGCTTCAGCGCTCCGGTCGAGATCGGCAACCTGAGCACGGCCGACCCGACCAACGCCAACGTCAAGCAATGGTGGGCGAACAAGGTCGACGAGATCTACCGGCAGATCCCCGACTTCGGCGGCTTCCTCGTGAAGGCGAACTCCGAGGGTCAGCCGGGGCCGCAGGACTACAACCGCACGCACGCCGACGGCGCCAACATGCTCGCCGACGCCCTCGCGCCCCACAAGGGCATCGTGATGTGGCGCGCCTTCGTCTACTCGGACACGAGCCCCCCGGACCGCATCAAGCAGGCGTACGAAGAGTTCAAGCCCCTGGACGGCAAGTTCAAGGAGAACGTCCTCGTGCAAGCGAAGAACGGTCCCCTCGACTTCCAGCCTCGGGAGCCGTTCCATCCGCTGTTCGGGGCCATGCCGAAGACGCCGCTGGTCCTCGAGCTCCAGGTCACGAAGGAGTACCTCGGCGAAGACACGCACCTCGCCTATCTCGGCCCGCTCTACGAGGAGGTCCTCAGGGCGGACACCCACGCGAACGGCGACGGCTCGACCGTGGCGCGGGTCATCGACGGCTCCCTCCACGACTATGCGACCACCGCGATCGCGGGCGTCTCCAACGTCGGCGACGACGCGAACTGGACCGGGTCCCACATGAACCAGGCGAACTGGTACGTGTTCGGGCGGATGGCGTGGAATCCAGACCTCTCCGCCGAGGCCATCGCCGAAGAGTGGGTCCGCCAGACGCTCTCGAACGACCCCGTCGTCGTCGAGCCGGTCGTTCAGATGATGATGAGCTCCCACCAGACGCTCGTCGACTACATGACGCCGCTCGGCCTGGTCCACATCATGGGCAGCGACCACCACTACGGGCCAGCCCCGTGGGTGAACAACCTGGGCCGCGCCGAGTGGAACCCGGTCTACTACCACAAGGCGGACGCGAACGGCATCGGCTTCAACCGATCTCCCTCGGGCAGCAACGCGGTCGCCCAGTACTTCGCGCCCGTGGGGCAGCAGTTCGGAAGCCGGGAGACGGTGCCTGAGGATTTTCTGCTCTTCTTCCACAAAGTCGGCTGGAAGGACAAGCTGAGCTCCGGGCGCACGGTCTGGGAGGAGCTCGTCCATCGCTACAGCCTCGGCGTGGACGGGGTGGGGCTCCTGCGAGATGCATGGAAGTCGGTCGAGGGCCGCATCGACGCAAAGCGCTTCAAGGACGTGGCCGAGTTCCTGCAGATCCAGCACTACGAGGCGCGCTGGTGGCGCGACGCGTGCCTCTCCTACTTCGCCCAGGTCGGGAGGCTTGAGGTCCCGAGCGGCTATGCCCCGCCGGCGAACTCGCTGAGCTTCTACCAGGGGCTCCGCTGCCCCACCGACGCAAAGAAGCCCCGCTGCTCGCAGGTCTACACGGGGGACCCGTCGCCCGCCATCCTCCCATGAGCTCGTCCGGTCGCATCGGCGTCGCCCGAGCGGCCTGCGGATCGACACCGGATCTTCGGTAGCACCGGGCCGCGCGGCGCGCTGTCGAGCCCGCTCACGCCCCTCATCACGCGCATCGGCTCACCGGGGACGACCAGGTACCCCGGTGTCCTCCCCGTCGACCCGGCGACGCCGCGGGATCACGCGCGCTGGGGCCATGTGGCCTGGCCCCCTGTCGAGCGCGCTGTCGATCGAGTCGACGCTCAGCGCCGAAGCTGATACGGCTAGACGGCACATGACGCAATCATGGCAGCTGGACGAGCTCGGCCGGTTCTTCGAGCTGTCTGTCGATCTGGTGGGCATCGCCGGCTTCGACGGGCACTTCAAGCGCATCGGCCAGGCCTGGGAGCGCACGCTCGGCCACTCGCGCGAAGAGCTCCTCTCCAGGCCCTTCCTCGACTTCGTCCATCCGGACGATCGAGAGCGCACCCTCGCGGAGTCGGCGCAGGCGTTCGCCGGCACCGGCAGCGTCACGTTCACGAACCGTTACCGGTGCCGCGACGGCTCGTACCGATGGATCGAGTGGAACTCATCGGCCAACCAGGAGGCGCAGGTCGTCTATTTCGTCGCGCGCGACATCACGGACCGGAGGCGCGCGGAGGAGGCGTTGATCGCCGCCGAGGCCCGGTTCCGGGCGGCGATCGACGGCAGCCTGGACGTCTTCTGCGTGCTCCGGCGCGCGCCGGGCGAGCGCGGGGCGGACGGGGACTTCGAGTTCACCGAGGCCAACGCCAAGCTGCTCGAGATGTTCGCGAGGCCGCGCGAGGCCGTCATCGGCCGGTCCGTCGACGAGATCACGCCGGAGACCCGCCAGGTGGGGGTCGTGGCGCTGCTGGAGCGCGCCCTCCGGACCGGCGAGCGGGTGCTCGAGGCGATTGAGTTCCCCACGCCCGACGGCGGGAGCTTCTGGCTGCACTACCAGGTCGTCCCGCTGAGCGACGACGACGTCGCGGTCACGGCCAGGGACATCACGCCGTTCAAGCGGCTGGAGGGCGAGCTCAGGGAGGCGCTCCAGCGCCGGGAGGCCTACGCCGAAGAGCTCGGGGCGAAGAACCTGTTGCTCGCGGAGGAGAACGCCGAGCGCGAGCGCGCCGAGGCGCTCTTGCGGCAGCAGCAGGAGACGATGCTCGACATGTCCACGCCCATCATCCAGGCGTGGGAGGGGGTCCTCGTGCTGCCGGTCATCGGGAGCGTGGATACCGCGCGGGCGGCGCAGATCATGGAGCGCCTCCTCCCCGAGATCGTGCGCACGCAGGCGCGTTATGCCGTCCTCGACCTGACCGGCGTGAGCGCCGTGGACGCCGCGACCGTGTCCCACCTGCTCGCCGTGGTGCGCGCGGCGAGCCTGCTCGGCAGCAGGTGCCTCGTCTCGGGGATCTCGCCCGCGATCGCCCGGACCATGACCGAGATCGGCGGCGCCGAGGGGGCGTTCATGACCTTCGGCCTGCTCCAGAACGCCCTGCGCTACGCGCTCTCCCGGTGCCAGGGCGGCGGCGCGGGCTGACGCGGCGCGCCCGCCCGGAGCTCCGCGCAAGCGCGCTGCGCGGCCGCCGGAACCGTGCTGGACCGCCCCGCGGCGCCCCGCGGGCGTGGATCTCGCTTGCTGGCCCCGTGCGTGAGTGAGATCCTCGACACACCTGCTTATCACCCAGCCTGGATGGCGCGACCCCACACCGGAGGTCCGGCCAGCCCACGGCGCGTTCGCCAGCGTCAACGAGGGTATCATGAAGGGAACCGGCACCTCGGCCGCAGCCATCCAGACCATCGAGCCGTCCTCCTCGCGGCGTGGGGGCGCCCGCGCGGCAGGCGGGCGTCGCGGCCGGGCGGCGCTGCGCGCGGCCGCCGCCGGGATGGCCCTGCTCGCGCTCGCTGCGCTCGTCGCCGGATGTCCGTTGTGCAACGGCACGGACGTCGCTTGCTCGGACGGCGCCCACATCTCGGGGCCTATCGGGCTCGCCTCGAACGCGGCGGCGCACATCGAGGTCCGGGCCTGCAGGAACGGGAGCTGCGGGGAAGCGACGCTCGGCTCGGATCCGGGCGATTCGCGGAGCTCGCCGGGCCCGACCAACGCCGCGACCGCCGCCATCGACGGCGGGCGGTTCAGCTTCTCGCTCTTCGATGACGACCCGACCAACGCGCAGTGGGAGCTCTCGATCGGTTTCTCGCCGGACTTCGGCAAGGAGCTCGAGGACGGGGACGTCTATTCGATCAGCGTCATCGACGCCGACACGCAACGCGAGCTCGTGAGCTTCGAGCGCAGCATCCTCTACGGTGAATTGCAGCCCAACGGCGAGGGCCCCTTCTGCACGTCCTGCAACGTCGCGGACATCAAGCTTCCTCCGCCCGCCGCGCAGTGATCGCGAGAGCGCCGCCGGCGGCGGCGCTCCGCCGCGGGCGGGGTCAGCCGCGCTGCAGCCGGCTGACGGCGAACGCGCCGTCGCCGAGCAGCGCCTGCGCGCCGAGCCCGATCATCAGGAAGGCGACGTACTCCCAGCCGCCCCCCTGGCCGGAGAACATCCAGCCGTTCGGGAGGTGCACGAGCAGCGCGCCGGCCATTACGGGCAGGAGCGCCAGCGCGACGAGGCGCGTCCGGAGCCCGGCCAGGAGCGCGGCGCCGCCGAGCAGCTCGGCGAGGAACACCGGGTACGCCGTCCAGCCCGGGAAGCCGCTCGCCGCGAAGAACGCCACGGTGCCCGGCAGCGTGAACACGAGCGGCTTGGCGAGCGCGTGCGCCAGGAACACGGCGCCGAGCCCGAGGCGCAGCAGGAGCGCGGCCACGTCGGCCGAGCGGGGGGCGGAGAGGATCGTGTCGAGTCGGTTCATGGTGGATGCCTCCATGCCCCGAGGAGTAAGCCCCGGCGCGGCGCGGCGGTAGAGCGCGCCCCGGAACGAATTGTTCTCCGGGGAGAACGATCCGCCGCTACGCCCACGAGACCCCGCGGAACGCCGCGGCCAGGTGATCGATGAGCCGGCGCACCCGCGCGGGCGGGCGCCGGCCGGCGGCGTGCACGGCGTAGATGCCCATGGGCCGCGGCGCGAAGGCGTCGAGCAGCGTGACCAGGCGCCCGGCCCGGAGATCCTCGTCGACCATGAAGCGCGGCAGCACCGCGAGGCCGATCCCGGACACGGCCGCCTCGCGGAGCGCCGTCCCGTTGCTCGCCGTGAGCGGGCCCGAGACGGGCACGGAGATGCGCCCCGAGGCGCCGTAGAAGCGCCACTCGTCCTCGACGCGCAGGTGGACGTAGCGCAGGCAGTCGTGGCGCAGGAGATCCCCCGGCTGCTCGGGCAGCCCGCGCCGCTCGAGGTAGCCGGGCGCGCCGACCACGTGCAGCGCGGTCGTGGCGAGCTTCTGCGCGACGAGGCTCGAGTCCTTGAGCTTCGTGATCCGGATGGCGAGGTCCACGCGCTCCTCCACCAGGTCGACGAGCCGGTCGTTCAGCGCGAGCTCGACGTGCGCCCCCGGGCTCGCCCGCAGGAACCGCGCGAGCGGCTCCGCCAGGTACATCTGCGCGAAGGTGACCGGCGCGTTGAGCCGGATGCGGCCGCGGTCGGCGTCGGACGCGCCGCGCACCGCCGCCGCGGCCTCCTCGAGCACGCGCGCGCAGCGGGCGTAGAGGTTCATGCCGGCGTCCGTGACGGTGAGCTTGCGCGTGGTGCGCACGAGCAGCCGCTCGCCGAGGCGCTCCTCCAGGCGCGCGACCCGGGTGCTCACCATCGACTTCGACACCCCGAGCTCGGCCGCCGCGGCGGTGAAGGAGCGGCGCTCCACGACGCGGGCGAAGCACAGCATGGCGGGCAGATCGTCGAAGAGCGGGTCGAGCATGCGCCCACGGTGCACGGCGGGGCGGATTGTTCGCAAGGGAGAACGAGGTCCGCGGCCGCGAGGGTCCTGCCGGCTCCCGCTTGCCTTCGTCCCTCCCCCTCGGTAGCGTCGGCCCTGGGTAGAATTCTGTGGCGGCCCCGATCGTCGTCGACATCGCGTCGGGCCCTGCCGTGCACGGCGAGCTGCCGGCGCTCCTCATCGAGGCGTGCTCCCGCGCCGCCGGGGGCGGCGGGTGCGCGCTCGGCGATCCGAAGCGCACCGGCACCCCGGTCCGGGCGCTCGCCGTCGTGTGGCTGGAGGGGCCGGACCACCGCCGCCTGCGGGTCGACGTCGCCTCGGTCGGCGCCGCCGGAGGCACGCTGTCGTCGCGCGAGATCGAGTTCCGCGAGGAGGATCCGCTGCCCGACCGCTACCGCACCGCGGGGCTCCTGGTCGCGGCCCTTTCGTCGGAGCGCGCCGGCGCCCCGGTCGACGCCGCCCCGGCCGACGCCGAGCAGGCCGCGGAGGCGCCGCCGCCGCGCCCGCTGGGCTGGTTCATCGGCGCCGGCGGGCTCGCCGGCAGCGGGCTCGAGGGCGGCCCCGCCAGCGCCGGCGGCTGGGTCATGGCCACGGCGCTCGACCGGCGCTCGGGCTTCTTCGGGACGCTGTCGGCGTCCTATGCCACGACCCTGCGCGAGCCGGCCCCGGGGCTGTCCGTCCAGTGGGTCGGGCTGGGGGTCGGCGGCGGCATCGCCGCGCCCGTCGCGCCGCTCGACGTGCTCGTGCGCGCGAGGATCCTGGCCGCGGCCGAGTGGGTGATCGCCTCCCCGGGCGATCCGAAGAAGCCGGAGGAGACAGGGCGCGGGTGGACCTTCGGGACGCGCACGGCGATCGACCTCGCGTGGCCCGCCGAGGGCAGCGTGGCCCTCCTCGGCAGCGCCGAGGCCTTCGTGCGGATCCATCAGACCGACCTCCGCGTGCACCCGAAGCCCAAGGCGACGCTGCCGAGCGGCGGTTTCACGGGGATGCTCGGGGTGCAGCTGCGCCTGCGCTAGTTAGCCCCGCGCGTCAGAAATCCCGCCAGAAACACCGTGATCGCGGCGGCGCCGCGCAGCGCAGACATCGCGCCACGTCATCTCTCGGCGTCCGCCGACCCCACGCCTCCCACGCCACAGGTGACCGGCGCGATCACCTTTCCGGGGTTGAGGATGCCGTCCGGGTCGAAGGCATCTTTGATGCGGTGGTGCAGCGCGAGCGACGCCGCGCCGAGCTGGCGTGTGAGGAGGCCGCGCTTGAGGGTGCCGACGCCGTGCTCGCCGGTGATCGTGCCGCCCAGATCGAGCGCCTGCGTCATCACCTCGTTGAAGGCCGCGACCGCGCGCGCCTCGGCCGCGGCGTCGTTTCGATCGAACACGACCAGCGGGTGAAGGTTGCCGTCGCCCGCGTGCGCCACCGTCGCGACGGTGGTCTGGTTTGCGGCGACGATCGCCTCGATTCGACGGAACATCTCCGGCAGCTGCGGCAGCGGCACGGCGACGTCGTCGACGAGCACCGTGCCGAGCTGCTCGAGCGCCGTGAGCGCGAGGCGGCGCGCGGTGAGCAACATCTGCCCCTCGCCCTCGTCCTCGGTGGTGGCGATCACCGTCCCGCCGGCGGCCTCGCAGGCCGCCTGCATGCAGGAGAGCTCGGCGGACCCGGGGGCGTCGCTCTGCGCGATCAGCATCGCGGCGGCCTCGGTGTCGAGGTCGAGCGGGCGGAAGCGCTCGACGGCGCGGATGGCCGTGCGGTCCATGATCTCGAGCATCGACGCATCCACCGACCGGACGATCGCCGCGACCGCCCGCCCCGAGGCCTCCAGCGACCCGAACGTCGCGACGAGCGTGGTCGCCGGCGGGCGCCGCCGCCGCAGGCGCAGCGTGATCTCGGTGATCAGCGCGAGGGTGCCCTCGGAGCCGACCAGGAGGCGCGTCAGATCATAGCCGGCGACGTCCTTGCGGCTCCGGCCGCCGGTGCGCAGCGCCGTCCCGTCCGCGAGGACCGCCTCGAGGCCGAGCACGTAGTCGGACGTGACACCGTATTTCACGCAGCACAGGCCGCCGGCGTTGGTGGCGACATTGCCGCCGATCGTCGAGATCGCGTAGCTCGACGGGTCGGGCGGATACCACAGCTCCCGTTCATGCGCCGCGGCCTTGAGCTCGCCGTTGAGCACCCCCGGCTGGACGACGGCGACCATGGCCGCCTCGTCGATCGCGAGGATCCGGTTCATGCGCTCGAAGCTCACCACCACGCAGCCGTCGATGGCGGTCGCCCCGCCCGCTACCCCGGTCCCGGCGCCGCGCGGCACCAGGGCGATACGGTGCTTGGTCGCCCACCGCGCCAGCGCCTGCACGTCGGCGGTCGAGGACGGCCGCGCCACGGCGAGCGGCCAGCCGCCCGGCGCCCAGAGGGCCTTATCGTGGCGATACCCCTCGATGACGTCCCGATCCGTGACGAGGCCATCGCGCAGCATGAGGGCAAGCTCGTCGAGCGGGCTCATGTGCCGTAGAACTCCGAGAGGTGCGCCCTGAGGAGCGTCGCGGCCGACTTCGCGTTACCGCGCTCGATCGCGCGCAAGAGCGCCCGGTGCTCCTCGGCCACCCGCGGGCGGATCGCCGCGAACGAGCGCGCCCGCAGCGCCTCTTCGAGGTGGAGCCGGATGCTGTCCTTGACCGCGACCATCACGAGGGAGAGCGCCTGGTTGCCAGAGGCCGCGACCAGCGCGGCGTGGAACGCGATATCGACGTCGTAGAAATCGGTGGGCGAGATATCCTCCCGCTCCATCTCCTCGATCGCGGCGCGCGCCTCATCGAGGTGAGCGGCGACAGGCGCGGCCGCCGAGCGGGTCATCGCGGCGGTCTCCAGCGCGACGCGAAGCTCGATGAGGTCCGGGAGCGACACACTCCGGAGCTGGACCACGTGGGTGAGCGCCTCACAGAAGCGGTCGACCGCCGCGTCAGGGCTCGCGGCCTGCATCGGCGAGGTCCGCCCGCGCGACGCGAGGAGCCCCTGCGCCTGGAGATGGCGGAGCGCCTCGCGGACCGTCGCGCGGCTGACCCCGAACTGCTGAGCGAGCTCGCGCTCGGGCGGCAGGCGCTCGCCTGACGAGAGCGAGCGATTGAGGATCGCGTCGCGGATTTGGTCGGCGACGTCGACGTAAATCGCCGAACGGGACACGGTCCGGAAGCGTGGCACGCTGGTCATGTTGTCCTTTGGTCAGACCAACGTACTTTCGGCAATCGGCGCAGTCAAGGCGAATCTGGAATCCCTGCCGGCCAGCTCGAGCAGCGCCAGGAAGATGGCGCCCGGGGGCCTCCGTCTTCCTGGCGCTGCTCACCGGGTCCTGAAGCTCTCTGCCCGACCTGCGGACGCGCGGCGTACCGCGTCCGGAGCCGCTGCCGACGCACCCCGGCCGATCTGCCCTGCCAGGGTGTACCGGCGCGCCTGCACCTGCTGTCCGGCGCTTCCGATGCGAGCCGCTCGACGAACGGGCAGCTCCGCGGAGGCGCGTTCGCGGGTCGGCGCACGCCTACTTCGCCGCTGCCCCTGCGGCCTCCTGCGCCTTACGGTAGGCGGCCATCGACGTCTTCGTCGCCTGGAGGATCTGCGAATACGCCGCGTCGCTCCCCGCTGACTGGCACGTCTGCGCGTCGGCCCCGAACAGCGTGTCCTTCATCATTCGGCGGGGCCTCGACTTCGCCTGGGCGACGAAGTTCAGCCCTTTCTCTCGCCAGAGGGCGCAATCCTCCGCCCCGAGGTCTTCGCACATCCGTGCGTCCAGATCCTCACAGACGTTGCACCCCATCGCCAGGGCACCAACGACACACAACATCAGAACGTTCATCTTCGATTGCATGGAATCGCCTCACGATCCGCACCTGGGTATCGTGCCGCGGAGGGTAACCCAGGTCCGCCTGGCGGCTCAGTTCGGGTCGATCGACGTGATCGGCGCACTAGCAGCTCGCGACCGTTTTACTGCAATACCAGGTCGAAGCGCAAGCGCTCTTCATCACAACCGTCGTGAAAAATCAGGTTGGTTCCTTCGGCGGGTGTCGCCGATCCGCCTAGCGGGTGAACGCAGCGGCCGGTTTCGCTGTTCTGCAGGCTCCCACCGGACGTCACGTCGAAAGAGAGGCGTGCTTCGGGCGCGCAGGAGGGGTTGAGGATCAGGGCAACGCCGTTGTAGGCGGTGCCTTGATTCGGGTGAATACAAAGTCCGCTCGGAACATGCTTCAGCAGGCCGCTGGCCAGAACCCTGAACGAAGAGGCGAGCGTGCTGCAGTTGCTCGACAGCACCAGCGGCGTGTCGTTGGCCGGCTTCGTAGCGCCGCCTTCCGGGACAAAGCATTTGCCGCTGGTGTGCTGCACGATCTTGTACTCGTCCACCGCGGGGCTCAACGCGTAATCTCTCGGCGTGATCTGGGCGAACGCGCGTGGGCCGAAGCCGCGGTAGGTGTCATCGGAGGCGATGACGGTCCCCAACCAGTAGTCGCGGTACCAGTGCAACCACGAACGGCCACCAATACCGGAGCTGGCGTAACGATTCGGCGCAGTTCCTCCGTCCAGCAGCCCTTCGGGGAGCGGGATCCCCAGCTCTTCGTAGAACCCATCGAGGCCGTGTATGGGTTCATGGATGAACACCTCCGCAGGCTCGCTGTTGACGGTGGACAGCCAGTCCGAGGCGACCGTATCCTTCCCGTTCACCGTCGTCCACAGGGTGTAGTTCGATTCGTAGCTGCTCCCCGGGCCCCACCCCCAGCCCCCCGGCTTGCTGTTACCGGGCGTGAAGAACACTTGCACGGTGTCGTACTCGCCACGGGGCACGAAGCTCTGCACGTCTTGCTGAAGGTGGATGGCCGCCGGCAAATAATTATCATTGCCCGAGCCCGACAACGACGTGATGGGATCGTTGGACACGACGCTGGAGCCATGCCATGCGACACGGCCGTCCGTGATCAGATCCATCCAATAAGCCACCCGATCTTCGAAGGCGAACTGCACCGCGTCGACGACGCTGGTCGACAGCGAACCTTGCGTGACACCAGGGACGTCGGTATAGGGCTTGACGAGGAGGAGCCCATGAAAATCGAACTCTACGCTCGCGAGGCGCTCACCGAAGCCGACAGGCTCCAGGTACCAGCGTGCGCTGTCGTTGCAGGTCCCCAGGGTGGGCTGTGCGCCGCCGTTGGGGATGGCGCAGCTGTTCCCGTTCGAGCGCAAGCGATACAGGGCAGGGCGCTCCACCGTGCGGGCGCGCAAGGTCTCCACGGTCCACTCCGCCGCGCTGCCGCTGCAGCCGCCGAGCACCGTCGTGCCGCTCGACGCGACCAAGCACTGGCCGGTCTCCTCGTGAAAAAACTGATACTTGCTCGCGCCGACGCCGACCAAGCGCCAGTGTTGATGGTCATCGCCCGAGTAATCGGCGCCGACCAGCTGCCCGGTGATGGCATTGCGGCTCAACGTGCCACGGTCGGCGCGGGACATCAGTCGCCAGAGTCCAATTTCAAACTCATCGTCGCCGGCGTTCGTCGGCTCGACGCGCAGGCTATGCACGTCGAACTCCGCGGTGCCTTGCGTGTCCCGCAGCTCTACCGTGTTGTTCCCGGCCTGCAGCGTCACCGGGAACGGGCCGAGCTCTTTCCCGGTCGGGCGCGGGCTCTCTGTGGCGGTGGTCGTGATGACGGCGATCTGGCTGCCGTTCAACCAGAGGCTCATCGCTCTGGTCTGCGACAGCACGGCGATCTTCACATAGAGGTCCGCGTTGCCGCCGGCGCCGCCCGCTACGCTCCAGACGAATCCGGTGTTGTCATTGAGGTCGACACCCCAACTTTCATTCGTGCAGTTCGCGCCGCCCGTGCACCCGCTCACGCCGGGCCCACCGCTGGACGAGCTCGCAGGATAGACGGTCGCGTGCGCCGAGCCCGCCGCTCCGAGGAATAGAATCGATGCAATCGCTGTCGAGGTGTATGGAAGATGCTTCAAGCTCATATACAAGTACCCTTCTAGACAAACAGGAATGAGATGCGCGAGGCCACCAGCGACGTCAAGGAGTAAAACAAATGATTCAAACTAATGTTTAGCATGGACGCACGCGCTGTCAAGGCCCGACGTCGACGACGGCGCGAGGCGGCTGCTCTAGCACGGCGGAGGCATGAAGCGAGAGGAGCCGGCCGACGTCCGCGAGCGGAGCATCACCTCCTGCATGGAGGTCATTGAACGCGAGAAGGTTGACGATGTATCAGCAGCTCATCCATGCATCGCGGGGGCCGCTTTCGCTCCACGGCCTACGGGCTTGAGCGATTGGAGTCCGCGCGTCCAGGCGTCGAGCGAAAGGCGCAGCCGGCCGGCGCCGAACGCCGCCGGTTCGAGCGCGGGGATCCGGGCGTGGCCACGGGCCTGCTCGGCCGCCCGATGTCAGGCTCCTCGGAACGGGGAGCCCAGCGTCACCCGCGCACCCCGCGGCAGGTAGGGGTCGCTTGTGGCGGGCGGGACCAGGGCGGCCGCGGCGGGCGTCGGAAAAGCGCCGCGGCTCAGCCTGCTTTCGGGCGGACCGGCTACTGCATGAGCATGGGAACCGCCGAGCCACGACCCGCTGACCGCCGGCTCAGGCTCGTCTCCGCTCAGACCGACGGGCAGCCCGCGCCCGCGCCCGCCAGCGACGAGGAGCTCCTGCGCGCCTTCCACCGGGGCGAACGAGGGATCGGCCTGCGCCTGTACGAGCACCTGCTCCCCGTGGTCGACCGGACCCTGTACCGGATCCTGGGGTGCCGCGAGCAGGACCACGCCGACCTCGTGCAGGGCGCGTTCGAGCAGATCGTGAGCACGCTCGCGAAGCGCCGCTTCGCGGGGGAGTGCAGCCTGGCGGGCTGGGCGTCCGTCATCGCCTGCCACGTCGGGCTGAGCGCGCTGCGCGCCCGCCGGCGCGAGCGCAAGGTCATCGATCGCGCGCCGGGGCCCCCGGAGGGCGGCGCCGCGCCCGAGCCGCCCGCGCAGAGCGCCGACCCCGAGCGGGCGGTGACCGCGCAGCGCGACCTCGAGGCGCTGCGCCGGCACCTCGCGGCGATGGACGGCGACCGCGCGACCGCGCTGCTGCTCCACGCCATGGGCTATTCTATCAATGAAATCGCTAACTTGACCGGCGTCTCCGAGGCCGCGGCCCAGTCGCGGCTGTCGCGGGGGCGGCGGGAGCTGAAAGCGCGCTGCGAGCCCGACGCGGCGGCGCGACGCGACGCCGATCGGCCCGAGGAGCCACGATGAAGCAGGACGACGTTGACGCCACCCCGGAGGACCGCGCCGATGCGCCCGGCGTGGAGGCCTCGCTGCGGGCGCTGGTCGAGCAGCCGGTGCCGCCGCTGCCCAGGGCCCAGGCGCGGTACCTCCAGCAGCGGATCGCCGGCCGCATCGACCAGCTCGCCGCCGAGGGGGTGGAGCGGCGCGGCCGCTTCGCCCGGCGGAAGCGGGCCGCCCTCGCCGCGGCGGCGCTGGCGGCCGCCCTGGCGGCGGCGGTCGCCGGCGTCCTGATCGGGGTCCGGGCGCGGGACGGCTCGCCCACGGCGGCGCAGGTGACGGCGCTCCAGGGCTCGGTCGAGATCGCGGCCGGGGACGCGACGCGCTCGCCGCCGTCGCTCGCCCTCGTGCCGCTCACGAGCGACGAGGAGCTGCGGACCGGCGAGGGGGCGCGGGCGAAGGCGTCGCTCGCGACGGGCGCGACCGTCGAGGTCGGGCCGTCGACGCGCGTGCGGTTCGCGCCGGTGGGGACCGCGCGCGACCGCCTCGGCGACGTCGTCACCCTCGATCAGGGCAGGATCGCCGTCGAGGTGCCGCCGCTGCCGGCGGGCGTGACCCTGTCGGTGCGGACCCTGGACGCCGTGGTCACGGTCCACGGGACGCGCTTCTCCGTCGAGCGGAAGCCCGGCGCGGCGGGGGAGCCGGCCGAGACGCGCGTGTCGGTCACGGAGGGTCGGGTCGCCGTGCACAGCGACGCGGTCGAGCGCTCCCTGAGGCCCGGCGAGACGTGGTCGTCCCGCGACGAGGAGCGCCGGGCGGACCGGCCCGCCGAGGGGCGGCCGGACGACGCGCCGGCGCCGCCGCGCGGGCAGGAGCAGGACAGCGCGGCCGGCGAGGGCGGCGAGGGCGGCCGGGCCGGCGAGGGCGGCAAGGGGGAGCCGCGCCCGCCGCGCGACGCGCGCGAGGCGCCGGCGCGGGGCTCGCTCACGGCCGAGAACGCGCTGCTCCAGAGCGCGATGGCGGCGCGGAGGGGCGGGCAGCCGGGCCGGGCGATCGAGCGGCTCGACCGCCTCCTCGGCCGCTACCCGGACTCGCCGCTCGCCGAGATCGCCCGCGTGGAGCGCCTGCGCGCGATCGAGATGCTCGGCGACAAGGAACGGACGGCGGCGGAGGCGCGCCGGTACCTCAGGGACTACCCGCAGGGCTTCGGGCGCGAGGAGGCCACGTCCGTCTCGCGCGCCAGCGGCGCTCGCCCGTGAGCGCCCGCGCGCGGCGCCGTGTCGATTTCTGACGAAACCCTGCCTGCTCTCGGCGCCTCCGGCGACTTCTACTTCATTCGAGGAGCTCACCGCGCCGGCGAGCGGGTTCGCCGGCGGCGGCAGAGGTCGTGCTTGCTTTCGAGCTGGGAGGATCCCGATGCGTTCGTTCGCTTTGAAAGGGTGGTTGTGTGGTGGGCTGTTGTCTCTCGCGATCGTCGGCCCGGCCTGTACCGTGCTGGGGACGGGAGATGCCGGCAGCAACATGGTCTCCGGGGACGACTGCGCCCCGTCGGACGAGGGAGGGAGCGCGCCCGCGCCGAGCTTCCCGGGGTCCGGCACGTCGGGCGCCGGCGCCCCGATCAGCGCCGATCTCGATTCGCTGTCGTGCGGAGCGAGCCGCCTGGGCACCCCGGTGGACGAGACCGCCCAGGTCGACTGCTATTACACGAACAGCAACCCGACGACGCCGATGGCCTTCGTCGAGCGGGTCGTCGAGATCGCCGAGAGCGAGGAGCTCGTGCACGTGCGGCTGACGCTCAACCCCGCGTTCGTCGACAACACGTACGGCGAGACGGCCATCGGCTGGGGCGGCGAAGAGCAGCCCGCGCAGCAGCCCGCGCCCGGGCCCGGGCCCGGCGGCGAGCCGAAGCCGAAGCCGAAGGGGCACAAGGGGCACACGTTCAAGGATCTCGTGGGCAGCGACAAGGCCCAGTTCCAGCTGACGGACGGGCGGGGAGAGCTCGTGCTCGACTTCTTCGTCGACTACATCTCGGTCGACGAGACGGAGCCGTCGGGCTATGGCTCGCTGGGCGTGCTCGGCGGAGAGGGCAAGATGCTCCTCGGAGACGCGGGGGCCGTCGTCGCGGCGACCACCTCGCTCGACCGCGATCTCAACGCGTGCGGGTACGGCGCGTACGTCGTCGACTCCCCGGAGACGGACGAGAGCTATGCCCCGAATCCGCAGACACCGGGCTGGGATTACCGGGTCGTGTACGACGTGTGGGTGAGCGCCTCGGCGTTCGGCGCGGCGGGCTTCGGCGACGCGACCATCAGCTATGTGCACGCGTCGCCGAGCAAGTACCCGTCGGACACGCTCACCGTGACGCCGGGGCCGTGCCCGCCGACGACGTGCGAGGGCGAGGATCCGCCCGCCGGCGAAGGCGGCAGCGATCCCGGCGAGGAGCCGGGCGGGGATGTGGAGTGCAAGAAGTCGGGTGGGGAGTGCAAGGCCAACTCGGACTGCTGCTCGGACACCGACGCGTGCCTGACCGGCGTGTGCCAGCCGTTCGAGGTTCCCCGGTAGCGCGGCGCTCCCCGGCGCCGGGGCGACCGTCCGCCCCGGGCCGGGCCGCCCGGCTCAGACCGGGGCCGGGCGGTCCAGCGCGGCGTTGAAGACGGTCGCCGGCCCCCGCCAGCACGTCCGCGATCCGGATCGCCGAGCTGCTCGGCGTCCGCGACCTGCTCATGCCTGGCAACCTGGTCGTCACGCGCTCGCGGGGCGCGGGCCGCACAGCGGGCGCAGCGCGTCGCGCTCGGCCTGGGGAAGGACCGTGACCGGGTACTTCGGATTGCCGCTCGCGCGATCGAAGAACGGGTGTGGCCACCCCTTGCCGCGGATCTTCCAGCCAAGCACCTTCCCGATCATGCGCGCGAGCAGGGGCACGTTCGGCTTCACCGTCCCGGGCGGAGGCTCGCCGACCGCGAACTTGCCGAAGATCCCGCCGCGCGGCGGGCCGAAGACCTCGTCGCACGGGCTCGCGCTCGGCGCCTTCTGAAACAGCTCGGTGACGATGCCGAGGAGCGGCAGCCGCGGCGTCGGCGTGTTGCCGAGCGGCGTCTTGCAGCAGCTCGTGTACCACCGATAGAGGCCGCGCGGCGTGAGGCGCACGGCGGCGATGACCTCGCTGCCGCGATCGAACGAGATCGCCGACGGAGGGACCTGCACGATGTCCGAGCCGCCGTGCTCGTCGAGCAGGTCCTCGCGGCCGAGGTGGTGCAGGAATGCCTGGCAGTCGCTGCAGTAGCAGATGGCGCGGTTCACCGCGCTCGGCGATGCATCGCGCAGCCATCCGTGGAGCTTTCCGCAACGACACTGGAGCTCGATATCTCGGGACATGGATCCCACATATCATGTCCTGACGCGCGGCGCGCGCGCTTCTCGCCCCGCGCGCGCCCGCGGCGCGTCCCCTCCGCCGCCGGCGCCGTGTTCGGCGATCCGCACTTCGTCCGTACCGGAACTGCGCTCCGGCCGACCCGCCCTTCTCGTCCTTCCGGCTTCCGGCCGGTCAGGTCTTCACGGCGCCCGCGGTGAGCCCCTGGACGAGGTAACGCTGGAGCAGGAGGAACCCGGCCACCACGGGCACGCTGACGACCACCGAGGCGGCCATCACCTGGTTCCAGTAGATGTTCGACTGCGTCGCATACCCCTGCAGCCCCACGGCCAGGGTGCGGCCGTCGTCGTCGGTGAGCACGGAGGCGAACAGGACCTCTCCCCACGCGGTCATGAAGGCGTAGATCGCGACCGCGACGACGCCCGGCTTGGCCGCCGGGAGCACGACCCGGAGGAGCGCGGTGAGCGGCCCGGCGCCGTCCACCAGCGCGGCCTCGTCGAGCTCGCGCGGGATGGTGTCGAAATACCCCGCGATGAGCCAGATGGAGAACGGCAGCGAGAACGTCAGGTACGTGAGGATGAGGCCGAGCCGCGTGCCGTGCAGTTCCAGCCCGGTGGACCGCTCGATCGTGACGAAGAGGAGGAAGAGCGGGAGCAGGAACAGGATGCCGGGGAACATCTGCGTCGACAGCACGGCGGTGAGGAACGCGCGCCGACCCCGGAAGCGGTACCGGCTCACCGCATACCCGGCGAGGATCGCCAGCGCCACCGAGGACACCGTCGCGGCGGCCGCGACGACGGCGCTGTTCACGAAATAGCGCGCGAGCGGCACGGTCCGCCACATGTCGACGAACGGCTGGAGCGTGACCTCCGTCGGCACCCAGGTGAAAGGCCCCTGGACGTCGCGCAGCGGCTTGATCGCCGAGATCAGCATCACGTAGAGCGGGACGACGGTGAAGACCGCGAGCGCCGCGAGCACGGCGCGCCGCAGCCAGGCGACCCACGCAGCCTCACGCATGGCGCGCGCTCCTGCCGGTGATCAAGAGATAGCCTGTCGTGACGACGAGCAGAAAGCCCACGAGGAGCACGGACATCGCCGAGCCCAGCCCGAAATTCCAGGTGATGAACGACGCCTGGTAGATGTGGATCGCGATCACGTCGGCCTGCGGCGGCGCCGCCCGCCCGAAGAGCGTGTACGGCGTCGTGAAGTCGTTGAAGCTCCACAGGAACAGGACGAGCAAGAGCACCTGGTTGACCGGCCGGAGCATCGGGAGCGTGATCGACCGGAAGCGCGTCCACGGGCCGGCGCCGTCGACGCTGGCCGCCTCGTAGAGGTCCGACGGGATGGCCTGGAGGCCCGCCGTCACCGTGAGGAAGGCGAACGGCCACGTCCGCCAGATCGCCACCACCACCAGGCTGAGGAAGCTGTTGCCTCCGAGCAGCCAGAACGGGCGTTCGTGGACGAGGCCGAGCTGATCGACGAGCACCGTGTTCACGATGCCCGTGTCGCGCTGGAGCATGAAGCTCCACGTGATGACGCCGGTGAAGATCGGCATCGCGAACGGGATGAGGAACAGCGTCCGCAGCGCCGAGCGGCCGCGGAACGGCTTCTGCAGCGCGACCGCGGCGGCCGTGCCGAGGAGCCACGAGCCGCCGACCACGAGGACGCTGACGGCGACCGTGATCGCGAAGGAGCGCAGGAGCTCGACGCCGATCGGAGAGCCGAAGTCGACCGCGATGCGGTAGTTGGCGAGCCCCGCGAACGGCGCCTTGCCCCAGTTGCGGATGTAGCGCTGCGTGAGCTGGAGGAAGCTCATCCACGCCCCGACGAACATCGGGACGATGTGCACGGCGAGCTCGGCGACGAGCGCGGGCAAGAGGAGCACGTACGGGAACGCCCGCGGCCACCGCGAGCCCGCCCGCGGCCCCGAGGCGCCGCGCGCCGCCCCGGCGGGCGCCTCCCCCCCGGCGCCTCCCGCGCCGCCCTCCCCCATTACTTGCCGCTCACCATCTGCTGGTTGGCCTTGGTCAGCTTGGCGCGGATCGCGGCCTCGTCCACCGCCTTGCCGGAGGCGGCCTCGGCCAGGAGGTCCTTCATGGCCGTGCCCACCAGCGTCTCGAACTGCGTCGTCTCCTCGATCATCGGCATCGACTCCGCCGTCTCGGCGAGCACCCTCTGGAACACCTGGATGTTCGCGGTCTTGAAGCGCTCATCGGAGTAGGCCTCGGTCACGACCGGCAGGGAGTTGAAGGCGGCGTTCAGGATCCGCTGCTCCTCGGGGCTCGTCATGAACGCGACGAACCTGAGCGCGGCGTCCTTGTGCTTGCTGTCCTCGAAGACGGCGATGTTGATGCCCGCCACGTGGCTGTTCACGCGCTTGCCGTTCGCGGGCAGCGGGTCGGGCAGCGGGATCGGCGCCACGCCGTACGTATCGCGGGCGAGGCCGTTCTGCTCGATCGCCGTGGCGGCGTAGCTCTGGATCATGAGCATCGCCGCCTTGTCGGCGGCGAAGTCCTTGAGGATCTGCGTGTCGTTCACGTACTCGGCGTTGCTCGGGTTCACGACCTTGTGGACGCCGAGCAGGTCGATGTACTGCTTGACGCCGGCGACGAGCTCCGGGTCGTCGAAGCGCGCCTGCTTGCCCTCGAAGATCTTGGCGCCCTGCTGGCGGCCGAACATGAACGCGAAATGGGCGTTCTCGGTGTAGCTCGCGCCCATGATGGCGAGGCCGTAACGGCCGCTCTTCGCGTCGGTCAGCTTCTTGGCGACGGCGACGAGCTCGGCCCACGTGGCCGGCGGCTTCTCGACGCCCGCGTCGGCGAACATCTTCTTGTTGTAGAAGAGCCCGTAGGCGAGGCCGTAGAGCGGCACCGAGGCGGGCGGCTGGCCGGGCGCGCCGGTGGCGGACATGCTCGCCGGGATGAACCGGTCCTTGCCGCCGACCTTGGCGAGCGCGGCGTCGTCGAACGGCAGGAACGCGCCGGTCGCCTGGAGCGACGCAGACCACGAGTTGCCGATGTTGAGGACGTCGGGGCCCTTGCCGCTCGTGGTGGCGCCGAGGATCCGGTTGAGCAGGTCCGACCAGGGGATGACCTCGAGCTTTACCTTGATCCCGGTCTGCTTCTCGAACTTGTCGAGCTCGGGCTGCAGCACCTTCTTGTCGTCCTCGACGCTGGGCGCCTGGTTGCTCGCCCAGTACGACAGCGTCACCGGCTCGGCCCCCGGCGAGGCCGCCGCGGCCGACCCTGACGGCGAGGGCGACGACGACGGCGCGTCGCCCCCGCTCTTGCCGCACGCGGCGGCTCCCACGGCGAACAGGGCAAATGCGGCTACGGCCTCGATCGTGCGTGACCTCACGGTAGGCTCCCTCTCCGTCTGAAGATTCACTCCCTGTCGCGCGGGTCGCGCGAGCCCCCGGGCAGGCTACCCCCTGCGCGGCCGGGCGTGCAATGGGGAGCGCGGCGGGCGCGCGCCGTTCGCCCGGCCGAGCGGCCCCCGGCGCCGGCGCACGGCAGAGCGCGCGCAGCGCCGCCGTGTGATGAGGTGATCACGTGATCATCTCATCACGAGATCCGACGCAGGCCGCCTCCTGCGCCATGGCCGGTACATGCAAGGAGCGCCCGGGAGGAGAGCACTTAATCGGTTCAGAGTCAACGGCCAAGAGGGGGCGGCGCGCCCCGCCCGACCCGGGCGCGGGCAGCGGCAGCCGGCTTGACGCGCCGCGGGCGCGCGGGGAGTCTCGGCGGCATGGCGCCTCTCCCGCCCACGGGCCGCGATCGGCTCATCGCCATGCTCCGCGCCCCTGATGCCCGCGACCGGCTCCCGATCCGCATCGGGGGGCCCACGCTCCAGGTCGGCGTCACCTGCGAGGAAGGGCGGTGGCGGCTACGCCGGCTCGTGCTCGATCACGACGCGCTCACGGAGTTCGGGCGCCGGCAGCTCGCCGCAGGTCGAGGGTTCTTCCCCGACCACGCCAACATGTTCCTCATGCCGATCGGGGAGGTGCTCGCCGAGGCGGGTGATCTCGATGCCTTCTGCGAGGCGCTCCGGCGGCTCGCCTGGGATCCTGGCTGGTGAGACGACGCCGTGGCGGGCGGGCGACGTCATGCACGGGGTGCATGACGTCCATGCTGCATTCTCATTGGAAAGATACTTTCCAATGACATAGACATCGCCGTCGCGCCGATACGACGAGACCTCGCGCAGGCGGTCCCGCTGGACGGCCGCGCCTTCCCTTGCGCTCGACGTGGGATCACCACGGGACGCGTCCTCCACTGACGTTCGCACCTCGGAGAGCGAGACACGGCGCGTGCGCGCCGCGTCGAGCGCGAGCGCGGCCGACGGAGGACGCCGGCCCGCGGGCACGGAGCGCGAGGCGGGCGACCGGGCGTGGGTGCTCGAGACCATCGGGGCGACAGGAGAAGCAACCAGTGCGCGCACCTGTATATGCTTTGCTCTCATTGTCCTTGGTCGCCTGCAGCGTGGAGGGCTCCGGCGAGCCCTCCGAGGAGATCGGCGCGGCGGACGACGCGCTGATCGGGGGGCGACCGGCGCTCGAATCGGAGTATCCGTCGACGGTCCTCGGCCCGGGATGCACCGCGGCGAAGGTCGGGCCGCGCCACTTCCTCACCGCCGCTCACTGCGTGGATGACGAGTACAACGCCACCGTGTCCCCGAGCTACGGGCCGGGCGGCTCCTACTGGGTCAGCGCCACGAACACGCCCCCGATCTGGCCCTACGTCGAGCTGACGATCGAGCAGACGTACATCCACCCGCAGTGGCTCGCGGACTGCGCTGCCGCGCTGGCGGGCGGAGCGACCGATTGCGCGGTCAACGTCCTCAACCCGGGGCACACGCCCGACCTCGCGCTCGTCGTCGTCAACGAGCTCTCGCCGACGATCCCGGCGGCCGTGGTGGACGGGGCGCCGGTCGCGGTGGGAGATCCCGTCGTGGCGACCGGCTACGGCTGCGAGGACCCGAGCGGCACGGGCGGCGGTCTCTTCAAGCTCCAGGAGCTCACCGCGTCGGCCTCCTCGATCCTGAATCACCCCGGCTCCTACGTCTCGGGCCAGGGCATCGTCGACGTCGCGGCCGCGTACGTGCTCACGCCGGGCTACGCCAGCAGCACCAGCTACGCCAGCCTGTGCCCCGGCGACTCGGGCGGCCCGCTCTACCGCCAGAGCTCGACCGACCTCGTGGTCGTGGGCGTCAACGCCTATTACACGTTCCCGTCCGGGTGGCCCGGCCCGGCGCCCTCGCAGACCAACTGGCACACGCGGCTCGACACGTCGGCGCGCTACCCGGTGACGTCGTGGCTCCAGGCCCTCGGGGTGAGCGTGATCAACGGCGGCACGGCGCCGACCTGCACCGACGGCGTGCAGAACGGCACCGAGACCGACGTGGACTGCGGCGGCACGTGCGCGGCCGATTGCGCGAACGGCGATACGTGCAGCACCAACGCGGACTGCACCAGCCAGAACTGCGTGGCCGGCGTGTGCCAGCCCAGCACCGGGACGGCGCCGTGCAGCAACCTGTGCACGAGCCCCACCGCGTTCACGGGCCCGAGCTACAACTCGGGCAACCTCGGCACCGGCGCGCGCTGCTTCGAGACCACGGCGAACCTGAGCGGCGCCAACTGCGGCAACTTCGCGAGCGGCCGCACGTTGTCGGTCAACGGCACGGCCGTGACCTGCAACGGCGGCAACATCTCGCTGCCCGCGAAGCGCAACGGCGGCTACTGCTTCCAGGCGTCCGCCGGCAACGAGTCGTGGGCGTACTTCAGCACCTGGTAGACGAGATCTCGTGAACCGAGGCGCCTCGGCCGAGGCGCACGATGGTGAGGCCGCGGCCGCACCCCGAGCAGGGGGCGGCCGCGGCCGCTCCATCACCGGAGCTTCTCCTGCGCCGGCGGCACCTCGAGCCCAAGGTGCTTGAAGAGGAACGCGAACACGTCCGTTTGCTCCTCGATCTTCTCCCCGAGCGGCGTCCCGATCCCGTGGCCCGTCGAGCCGCTCGCCCTGAGCAGGATGGGCGCCGGACTCGACGTGGCCGCCTGCAGCCGCGCCGCCATCTTGCGCGAATGGTACGGGTCCACCCGCGCGTCGTTCGCGCCCGTCAGCAGCAGCGTGGCGGGGTACGCGGTCCCGTCCTTCACGTGGTGATACGGCGAGTAGGCATAGAGCGCCTTGAACTGCTCCGGATCCTTCACCGTGCCGAACTCGGTCACGTTGAACGCCCCGTTCGGCGTGAGCTCCACCCGGAGCATGTCGTAGATGCCCACGTGCGAGATCACCACCTTGACCATGTCCGGGTGCTGCGTGAGCTGCGCGCCCATCAGCAGGCCGCCGTTCGAGCCGCCCTGGATGGCGAGCCGGTCCGGGCGCGTCATGCGGCCGTCGACGAGGTGCTTGGCGCACGCCGCGAAGTCGTCGAAGACGTTCTGCTTGTTCGTCAGGTTGCCGCCGCGGTGCCACGCCTCGCCGAACTCGCCGCCGCCCCGCAGGTTGGCGACCGCGAACACCCCTCCCTGGTCGAACCACAGCCGCCAGAGCGGGTTGAACCCGGGAGAGATGCTCGTCCCGTAACCGCCGTATCCGGTGAGCAGCGCCGGCGCGGTCCCGTCGAGGACCGTGTCCTTGCGGCGCAGGATGCTGATCGGCACCTTCGTCCCGTCCTTCGAGGTGCACGCCTCGCGGACGACCTCCACGTCGGCGTAGGACACCGGGGACGTCATCGCGAGCGGGGTCTTCGTCACCTTGCCGTCCTTGGCCGCGTACGCGAACCAGGCCGCCGGCTCGGTGAAGCTGACCCCGCGGAAGAGCATGTCGTCGCCGTCCGCGCGCACGAGCTGCCGCACCGAGGACACCGGCGGGATCGGCACGGTCCCGAGCGCCTTGCCCTTGAGGTCGAAGACGCGGATCTGGGACGGGCCGCCGAGCAGGTCCCGGACGTAGAGCCGGCCCTTCGTGGGCAAGAAGTCCTGGATCACCGCCTCGCTCTCGGGCACCACGAGCTCCGCCTTCGCGAGATCGGGCTTGCCCGGCGCGAGGCGCAGCACCTTGCCGCGGGGCGCGTCCTTGCGCGAGAGGAGGTAGAGCCGGTCGTCGGCGCCGAACTCGGCGTGGATGATCTTGTCGGGGAGGTCGGCGAAGCGGGTCCATTTGCCCGTGGCGTCGAGGAGGTAATGCCAGTACTCGCCGCCGTCGCCGTTCTGCACGCTGGCGAGCACGAGCTTGCCGCTCTCGCTCGTCCTGAGCTCCACCTCGGCGATGCGGGGGAATTCCTTGCCGAGCGAGTACTTGTCTTCCTGGTCCGGCGCGCCGAGCTTGTGGAAGTAGATCTGCTGGTAAAACCCCATGTCGTCCTGCGGGCGCTCGCCGGGGTGCGGGTGGCGGGTGAAGTAGAACCCCTTGCCGTCGCCGCTCCAGGCGAGGCTGCCGCCGGCCGTGCCGCTGCTCGCGTAAGGGACGATGTCGCCCGTCTCCTTGCCGGTCGCGACGTCGTAGACGCGCACGGTGCCGTTCTCGCTGCCGCCCTGGGACAGGGAGACCGCGACCTTCTTGCCGTCGCGCGAGGGGACGAACCAGTCGATGGTCGTGTGCCCCTTCGGATCGACGACCTCCGGATCGACGACGACCCGCTCGGAGCCGGGGTCGTTCGCGGATTTCATGACCACGAGGAAGGGCTGCTGCTTCGGCGGCTGGTCCTTGAGGGCGAAGAGCTGCCCGCCGGCGTCGTTGACGGCGTAGTAGTTCGTGGAGGTCGCCGACAGGATCGCCTCGACGCGCGCCCGGATGGCGCCGCGCGAGGGCAGCGCGTCGAGGTAGGCGCGCGTGAGCCGGTTCTGGTCCTCGATCCAGCGCTGGACCTCGGGAGAGCTCGAGTCCTCGAGCCATTGATACGGGTCGACGACCTTGGTGCCGTGGTACTCGTTCGTGACCGGTCGCTTCGGGGTCGCCGGGTACGGCAGGCGAGCTCCCCCTGCCGCGGGCGCGGCAGGCGCGGCGACCGGCGGCGGGGCCGCGGCGGCGGGCGCCGCCGGCTCTTCCGGCGGCCGCGGCGCAGGCGCGCTGCACGCCGCGAGCAGCGGCAGCGCCAGGGTGATGGCGGGGATCGTGCGCAGGCGGTTCATGCCGTCGAAGCTAGCCCCCGCCGCGGCCGCCGCGGAAGAGAATCGGCCGGCGGCGGGCGCCTCGCGATCCTGCAACGCTGCAACGCCGCCCTCGCAGGATCGAAACCGCCGGATCGATGTCCCCGACAGAAAATGCGGGGAATTCCGGGGAGATGGGTCTGGTACGGAGGATGCTTATCCGCAGGCCAGCTCCGCCGGCGGCCTCCGCTACCCCCCGAGGCGCCCGGCGGCGCTGCTATTTTGTCCCTCGATCTCGGGCGGCGCGTTCGCCCCGGTCCACGCGGTTGCGGCGCCGCGCGCCGCGCGGCCCATCGCGCGCGTGCTGCCGCGGGCCGCTCCAGGCCGGCGGCGCGGGCGCCGGCGTCCTCGCGGAGAGCGCCGAGGCGCGCGGGGCGCGGCGCCCTTCGTGCTAGCGTGCGCCGCATGGCGAACGACGTGAACGAGGGAGCGACCACGACCGCCAACGTCGAGGTCCGCGAGATCGACGACAGCGTCCTGAAGGACCTCGAGTCGAAGTACGCCGACGTGGCGTGTCCGATGCACGGCGGGCCGCCGACGTTCGAGCTCGCCTCCGACGGGTCGGTGGTCGAACGCTTCTGCTGTCCGGCCCTGCTCTCGATCGTCCGCGAGCTCCAGGTCGCCGCGGGCGAGCGGCCTCCGCCGCCGGAAGAGGGCGAGTGAGAAAGGTCCAAGGAGAGCCGGCAGAGATCGCTCCAGGGCGCCGCCCTGACGGCTCCCTGCTCCTGGACTAGGCCTCTCCACGACAGATGGCCTGAACGATCTCGCGCGTGTGCCCGCGCAGCCACGCGTGCGCCTTGTCGCTCTCGAAGCGCTGGTGCCACAGCTGGACGATCCGGAGCTCCGGCACATCGAGCGGCAGCGGCAGGGCGCTGAGGTCGAGCGCCCGCTGGGTCGGACCGCAGACCCGCGCCGGCAGCGCGACCACGAGATCGCTCTCGCGGGCGAAATGGGCGGCGGCCGCGGTCGTGGGGGCCGCCGCGACGACGCGCCGCCGGAGCCCCTGGGACTCCAGCGCGTCGTCGATCGGATCGCGCAGGCGACCGCGCCGCGACACCGTGACGTGGAGCGCCTGGGCGTAGCGCCTGGCGGTGAGCCGGCCGCGCGCGAGCGGATGACCCCGGCGAACGGCCACGACGAGGCGATCCTGGCCGATGAGCTCCCCGCGGATCTCCGGGAGGGCCGGCTCCGTCGCGCCGATCTCGAGATCGACGCGCCCGTGGCGCAGCTCGTCGGTATCCCCGGCGGGCTCGCCCAGGAACCGGAGCCTCACGTGAGGGGCCTGCTCCTGCACCGCGAGCACGAGCCGCGCGCCGAGCGCCGTCGTGAGCGCGTCGTGGAAGCGGACGGTGAAGGTCCGATCGAGCTTCTCGAGGTCGAGCGCCCGCTCCGGCGCGAACACCGCATGCGCCCGCTGGACGAGGGCGTGGACCTCCTGCCGTAAGGCCAGCGCGCGGGGCGTCAGCGTCATCGTTCGCCCGGTGCGCACGAGGATCGGGTCCCCCGTGGCGTCCCGGATGCGCCCCAGCGTTCGGCTCATCGCGGGCTGCGAGAGGTGCAATCGGGCCGCGGCGGCGCTGACGCTCCGCTCCTCGAGGAGCGCGTCCAGCGCCGTCAACAGGTTCATGTCCACATGCATCTGGGTAATCCTTCGTATAGCAAGGATGCATTGGACGACATACCACGTCCAGGGTTTACTCCTCCGCGCTGGAGCTCGCGAGGACGCGCGGGCCGCACGCCCAGGAGGATTCATGTCGACCCATTCGGAGCCGATCACCGACCATGCCACGCGACCGGGCCGGAGCCCGGCCCGCGCGGACGACGAGGCCCTGCTGCCCGCGGTCGTCGCGGCGCTCTCCGCGGCAGGAGAGCGGCTCGTCGCTCGCTTCTCGACAGCGCCGCGCCTCGCGAGCCGCGAGGAGGTCTTCGCCGCCCTCCGCGACAACGACGCTGTGTCGCTCGACGCGCTCCGCGAGCCGCTCGCGCGCGCTCGCCCGGGCGCCGGGTGGGTCGAGGACGAGCTCGAGCGCGGGCCGCTTCCGCCAGGCGAGTGGTGGGTCACCGACGCGGTCGAGGGGAACATCAACCACGTTCACGGGATGACGGACTGGTGCGTCACGGCGACGCTCGTCCGCGACGACGAGCCGGTCCTGACGGCGGTGCACCTGCCCCTCCGCGGCGAGACGTACACCGCCCGGAAGGGCGCCGGCGCCTATCTCGGGGCGAGGAGGCTCCGGGCCTCGGCGAAGACGGCGCTCGACGCCGCCTTCGTCGGGACCGGCCAGGCCATGCCGGGCGAGGATCTGGAGACGTACCGGCGGATCGGCCAGTCGGTCGCCGCGATGCTCGGAAGCGCGCTGGTGCTGCGCGTCTCGGTCCCGGCCACCCTCCAGCTCGTGGAGGTCGCGGCCGGCCGGATGGACGTCTTCTGGCAATACAGCCGGATCCTCTCCGGGCTCGTCGCGGGCGCGCTGCTCGTCGCGGAGGCCGGGGGCGCGGTCACGGACACCCGAGGGAACCCCTGGCGCCTGTCCAGCGAGGACTTCCTGGCCGCAGCGCCAGGGCTTCACGCCGGCGCGGTCGCCGTCCTGTCCACCGTTCGCTGAGGAGAGAGGTCTTGAATATGGAACGCGCCTCGGAAAACATCGGAATCCTCGGATCGGGCCGGGTCGGAAGGGTCCTGGCAGGCAAGCTCGCCGCCGCCGGGCACGCCGTCACCGTCGGCACCAGGGACCCCGCGCGCGCGGCGGCGAGCTTGTCGGGGGCGGGCGTCGCGCTCGGCGATCCCGCGGAGACCGCGCGAAGGGCCGCAATCGTCGTCAACGCCACCCCCGGAGAGACGAGCGTCGAGCGGCTCGGTGCCCTCCGCGACGAGCTGAAGGGGAAGATCTTGATCGACGTGTCCAATGCGACGCTGCGCGCCCAGGACGGCCTGCCCGGCAGCCTGCTTTACCCGAACGGCAGCGTCGCCGAGCGCCTCCAGGCGGCGCTGCCGGAGACGGCGGTGGTCAAGACGCTGAACACGATGCTGTTCACCGTCATGGCGGATCCCACGAGCCTCGGCGTCCGCCCGACCGCGTTCCTCTCCGGCAACGACGAGCGCGCGAAGGCGGTGGTCGCGAGGCTGCTCGGCGATCTCGGGTGGCCGGCGGACTGGATCGAGGATCTCGGGGACATCGCGACCGCGCGCGGGCCCGAGGCGGTCGCCCTGCTCGTCCCCTCGGTGCTGCGGCGGCGAGGGCTCGCGCCGTTCGCCCTCGCGCTCGCCCGGTGACGTCGCGACGCGGCGAGGCCTGCCGGAGCTCGCTACGAATTCGCCCGCTCCGCGGGGCCGGGCGCGAGAAATCGTCAGGCATGTCTAAAGGGTCCTGGGTGTGACGCGGAATAGGCTCATCGATGAGGCCGCGCTACCCGGGGACACATCGGCTGCAGATCGAGGATCGCGCGTCGGTCGCGACACAAGGGCGCGCTCCTGGGCTGCGGGCGCAGCTCGGCCCTCCCCTCCCCTCGCGAGCGAGGCGCGGGGCGGGCTCGCTGCTGCCATGGCTCCTCGGCACGGCGGGGTGGCTCCTGCCGGCGCTCGCCGGAGCTCAGCCGGCCGCCGGACCCCAGGTGTCGCGCGAGGCCGCGGCGACGCCCTCCGAGGCGCCGAGCTCGGTGGTCCCCCCGCGCCTCCTCTCCGCCCCCGAAGCGCCGTATCCGCCGGGGGCGACGGGCGACGCCTCCGTCGTCCGCACCGTGACCGTCGACGCCAAGGGGTCTGTTCCCGAGGCGGCGCCGATCGAGGTCGTCGTTCGCGGCGAGCAGCTCCCGCCCGCCACTCAGTCCATCGCGCGCGGCGAGGTCCGGCAGCTGCCCGGCGCGTTCGGCGACGCCTTCCGCGCCGTCGAGATCCTCCCCGGGGTGATCCCCGCCATCTCCGGGCTTCCGTACTTCTATGTGCGCGGCGCGCCCCCGGCGAACGTCGGATATACCCTCGACGGCATCCGCGTCCCGCTCCTGTATCACTTCGCCGCCGGACCGTCGGTCGTCCATCCGGCGCTCGTCGAGCGCGTCGACCTCTACCCCGGAGGCTACCCCGCCCGGTACGGGCGCTACGTCGGCGGCATCGTGGCGGCCGAGACCGCGGAGCCGTGGCCCGAGCTCCACGGCGAGGGGAACATCCGCCTGTTCGACGCAGGCGCGATGGTGGAGGCGCCGTTCGCGGACGGGCGCGGGACGGTCCTGCTCGGGGGCCGGTACTCGTACACGGCGGCGATCGCGTCGCTGATCGCGCCGGACGCCGCGATCGACTACCGCGACTACCAGGCTCGCCTGACCTACGATGTCACGCCGGACGATCGCCTCACCGTCTTCAGCTTCGGATCGTACGATCTCCTCGGGGAGGAGCGGGACGACGGGCTCGCTATCCTGTTCGGCGTCGAGTTCTACCGCCTCGACCTCAGGTACCGACATCGGTTCCAGAACGGCGAGCTGCGGCTCGGCGCGCTCCTCGGGCTGGATCGGACCGCGCTGGCGGACAATCGCACCGCGCGAGACCACATGCTCGCGATCCGGGCGGATTACATCGCTCGCGTCCACCCCGACGCCGAGGTCCGCCTGGGGGTGGACGGATCCATGGATGCGTACGTCACCGACATCGTCGGTTATACCGTGAGCCGCGGAGGCTCCAAGCGGCTCGAGCAGGAGTTCGGCTCGCGCGACGACGCGGCGCTGGGCGCCCACGCCGACGTGGTCCTCACGCTCTCGCCCCGGCTCGAGCTGACCGCCGGCGTGCGCGCGGACCTGTTCGCCTCCGGCGGCGCGACGGCCGTCGGCGTGGATGGCCGGCTCGCGTCCCGGCTCGACGTGACGAAGGGCCTGCGCCTCGTGAACGCGTTCGGCGTCGCGCACCAGCCGCCGTCGACCGTGGCCCCGCTCCCCGGGGTTCAGGTGGCGGGCCTGCGCGGCGGGCTCCAGAAGAGCGCTCAGGGGAGCGCCGGCGTCGAGGCGGATCTCCCCGAGCGGGTCACCGCCGGCGCGACCGCGTTCTACAACGCGTTCTTCGACATGACGGACGCGCTGGGCGCCGTGGCGCACCGGTGGACGGATGACGTCGACGACCTCGCGGACGTGCCCCGGACCCTCGGGTCGAGCTACGGGATCGAGCTCTACGCGAGGCGCCGCCTCACCCGGCAGCTCGGCGGGTTCGCCTCGTACACGCTGTCGCGCTCGACCCAGGCCGCCGGGCGCTCGCGGTCTCCGGCCCCGTTCGACCGGACCCACGTCGCCAACCTCGCGCTGACCTATCAGCTCGACCGGCACTGGCGCGCCGGCGCGAGGTTCCTGTTCTACACGGGCAGCCCGGGCGCCTCGCTCGGCGCCGAGGAGAGCGACGGCTCGGGCGAAGCGCCGAGGATCCATCGCGATCCTCCCTTCTATCGGCTCGACGCGCGCATCGAGAGGCGCTGGGCCATCGGCGAGCGCGGCTGGATCTCGGCCGTCCTCGAGGGGATGAACGTGACCGCGAACAAGGAGGTGATCGGTGGGAAGGCGATTGGCCCTGTCACGATTCCGAGCATCGGTGTGGAGGGTGGGCTCTGAGCCCAGGAGGGACCGATGACGATCCGCGCTTCGCACCTCTCGACCGCCGCGCTCCTCGCCCTGGGCGCTTGCCTGCCGAGCGAGACAAGGCCCGAGCCCGGCGAGCTCGTCTACACGCTCTCGGGCGCGGCCGACGTCCTCGGCGGCGTGCAGAGCTCGGACGGCTGGAGCATCGAATTTTCGAGGTTCCTGCTCGCGGCGTCGTTCGTGTCCACCCACGAGTCCTCCGCGTGCGCCGTCGCGGCCCTCGCGGACACGCCCACCCTCGTCGACGTGCGGGTGCCGGGGAACCACGAGGTCGGCAGGGTCCTCGCCACCGGGGAGTGCGGCTTCACCTACCATGTCGGGCCCCTCCCGCCGCGCGAGTACTACGACGTCGAGGAGTGGCTGGGGCCCGGGGTGACCGAAGAGGACCTGGCCCTCGTCGAGTCGCTGACGACCGGCGCGTACGTGGAAGGCAAGGCGACGAAGGGGGCGGTGACCAAGGTGTTCCGGTGGCCCTTTTTCATCCACGATTTCTGCAGCGGTGGATCGCTCTGGGGCGCCGGCGAGGGCGCGGGTCCGACGATCCGCGTGGGCTCCGGCGCGACCGCGCGGGTCGATCTCGCGATCCGCGGCGATCACCTCTTCTTCGATCGCATGGACGAGGCGGCGGCCCAGGTGCGATTCGACCCGATCGCCGAAGCCGACACCCATCCGGACTATGGAAACGCCGACGGCGAGGTGACCCGGGAAGAGCTGATGAACGTACCGCTCTCGGCCGTCGCGCGGGCTGACGGCGCTTATTCGAGCGAATGGCCGCTCGACCTCGCCACGTGGATGGACATGCGCATGGCCAACGTGGGCCACCTCAACGGTACGGAAGCTTGCTCGTCCCTGGACCTGGAGTAGGCCGATGAAGCGCCCCTCGCGGCGGGCCGGACGAGCCCGTCGCTCGGTCTCGGGGCGCAGCGACGCGGAGAGGATGCCGGCCATGTGAGCGGACCGGGTTGTGTCCGGCAACGTCCCGATGAGGCAGCCGCGCCGTGTCACCCAGGCACGACTCGGCGCGACACCTCCGGCGGTGCGTCCGCCGCGCCCCTCCAGGCGCCCCCGACCTCCCGGGAAGGCGGCGACTGCCGCCGGAGTTGGACGGATCTACGCTATGGCGCTGGACAGCATTCGGGCCTTGCGGCGCAGAGCCGATCCGTGAGATTTTCCGTGGGGGAGGTCACAAAAGGCGACGGACTAGATAGACCTGTCCGGCGGCTTCGGCTGACCCATCGACTGATAGTTGGGCAGACTCACATGTTCTCAATGCCTTCTGTGTCCCGATAGCCGATCGGTGTTTGTACGTAGTACTCGATGGATCCATAGCTGATGGACAAGCAAGTCGATGTCGTGGTCGTAGGCGCCGGCCCGGTCGGGCTCCTGCTCGCGATCGAGCTCAAGCTGGGCGGCGCCGGTGTGATGGTGCTGGAGCGGCTCACTGCGCCAAGCGTCGCCCTGAAGGGGACTGCAGTCGGACCGCTCGGCGTGGAGGCGCTCCAGCGCCGGAGCATGGGCCCAGCGCTCGCCGCGGCGGAAGATCGCCACTTCGCGTCCATGGGACCGGTGGGCGTAGAGAGGCGGGCGCAGGCACACAGGTCCAGGGGGCATTTCGCCCTTCTCCCTCTCCGATCAGAAGCAGTGGGCGAGCCCGAACGGCGCATGCTCTGGGTGAACCAGCAGGGCGTGGAGGCGATCCTGGGCGCGCGGGCGGCCGCGCTCGACATAGAGGTACGGCGCGGGTGCGAGGTCACGGGCTTGGACCAGCATGACGATGGCGTCGCGCTCCACTGGGCTTCCCCGGACGGGCCGGAGCATGCGCGCTGCGCCTGGCTGGTCGGATGTGACGGAGGGCGCAGCTCGATCCGCAAGATGGCCGGTTTTGCCTTCCCCGGTACGCCGCCGAGCCAATTCATGTACCAGGCCGTGCTCGACCTCGACCACCCCGAGCGCCTGCCGCGCGGGTCGACCCGCACGCCGGAGGGCGTCGTCATGAACGGACCTCGGCCTCGCTGGCTTGCGATGCACGACTTCAGCGGTCCGCCGGCTGATCGCAATGCGCCCGTCACGCGCGAGGAGATCGAAGGCGTGCTGCGCCGAATCAGCGGCGCGGATGTCCGCGTGACGGCGATGGAGCAGGCGAATCGCTTCACGGACAGCGCACGTCTGGTCGACACGTACCGCCGGGATCGCGTCCTGCTCGCGGGTGATGCGGCGCACATCCATTCGCCCTTGGGCGGCCAGGGGCTGAGCCTTGGGCTGGTCGATGCGGCCAACCTCGGCTGGAAGCTCGCCGCCGTCATTCGCGGCGACAAGCCGGACAGCCTGCTCGACAGCTACACGTCCGAGCGGCGGCCCGTGGCCGAGGCCGTGCTGGCCAACACGCTCGCCCAGGTCGCGCTCACGCGGCCCGACCCGCAGTCGAGCGCAATGCGGCAGATCTTCGCGAAGCTGATGGAGATCGACGCCGTGAATGGCCATCTCGACGGACTGACGAGCGGTCTGGCCACGCGCTACGACCTCGGCGCGGGGCGAGACCTGGTCGGACGCCTCACCGGCGATCGCCCGGTCGGCCGCGCCGACGCTCGAACATCGCTGTTCGCGGAGATGGCGCAAGGCGAAGGCATATTGCTCGACGCGTCTCCCGACGGGCACGCGGCCGGTCTCGCCGCCGGGTTCACGCGGGTGCGCTGCTTACCGGCCGACGCAGGCCCGTCGATGCTGATCCGCCCCGACGGGTGCATTGCTTGGGCCGGCGACGTGGGAGACGTCGAGGGGTTGGTGGACGCGCTTGAGCGCTGGTTCGCGTCCGCCGCTCCCCGGCCAGGCGGCCTCCAGGAACGGTCGTGCTCGGCCGGGCCATCGTCCTCCGCGCCGTTGCGATCGGAGCAGCGAACGTAGCCGACGACGTCACCACTGGCGGTCAGAATGTCACTGGCCGTCTGCCTGTCTCGGTCGTCGCGCGCTCGCCGCCCTCGTTCTCGATCGCGCGCCGGCGCGTCGACGACGTGCAGGGCCGCGTCGCGCGGCTCCGGACGCGGCGCGCAGGGCGAAGCGCGCCCGCCAGCACGGCGCACCCGGCCACGCCGCAGCAATAGCGGCGCCCTCCCTCCACCGGCGGCGCCCTCCCTCCACCGGCGGCGTTACCGGCGTGGCGGCCCCATGGAGATCGTCTAGCCCATCGCGGGCAGCGGCGGACCGGTGATGATCGCCTCGCTGCCGGAGCGCCCGATGGACAGGTGCCTTGCCGATCCGAGCCTCTTGGCCCACCTGTTCGTCCACGAGCTCGACTACCACACGCCCTGCTACCGACAAGACGTGGAGTCGGACCGGCACGGTTTCCGCATCGGCCGCGGCAACATGACACGCTGGCAGTAGGATTGTGGTCGGGCAGTCCGGCGATGGCCGCGGTCCGGCGCCCACCCCTCTTAACGCGGCGCTCCGAAGGAGCCCTGCCAACCATGTCCTCCCTCGGGCCCGAAGATACCCGCGGGCCGGTCGATTGGAATTGACACCGGAAATGTGAGCGTTCACAATCCAGTCGACGGCCATCCTTTTGTTTCGGCCTGCTCGGGTCCTCCTGAGTACCGAGCTCTTCGTCAATATGATCCATTCAGTCGATTTTTACACCGATCCTGTTCGCTCGGTCGTCGTGGAGGCGATTGCTGATCGATGGCGATCGGCGTCTTGCCAAGATCGATCCAATAGAGGACGCGACGACCCTCGCTTGTTCGACGGCTGTCGTGAAATCCTGGGTGCTGTCCACCGGAGACGATTTCGTCAAGAATCCGGCGATGCTGGCGAAGCGACCGGATGGCAAGCTCGGGAACGAGGGAACCTATGTTGCGGCGGGCCGTGCTAAGGCGCTCCTCTGGCGCACCGGTGTCGTCACATCGGCCCCGTCCGGGAGCTCGTCTGAGCCGGGTGGGAGGCACTTTGCCAGGGAGGCGGATCCCGTAAGGAACGTTCTGTCACCTGAGGGGAGTGTGGCGAGTCGCCCTTGACACGCTCGAATCGTTTAGTTTCCTTTTCACCTGATTCCGGTACGTAGGAGACCTGTGATGCAAGATCAAACGTTCAGCCGACTCGCCTTTTGTGTCACCCTTGCGAGTTGGGTCGCGATTTCGTGCGCCCCCGCCGAGTCCGACTCGAACAACGACGGAGGGGGCGGTGGGGGCGGTGGGGGCGGCGGGGGCGGTGGGGGCGGAGCGACGGCGACCGGTTCCGTTAGTAGCGCGAGCGGCAGCGGCGTTGCGACCTCTAGCAGCACCACCGCGGCTGGGACCGGCGGTGACAACAGCGGCGGGAGTGGCGGGGCTGAGCCGACCGGCGGCGGCGAGACTGGCATGGGTGGCTGGCCCGAAGGAGCCATTCCCATGGGGAACGCGCCTGTGCCGAGCGCGGGGTGCGGCAAGGCAACCACGTTGACGACCAAGGAGTATACGATCTCAAGCTCGGGCCAAAATCGCGTGTACTACGTCGATATGCCCCGCAACTACGACATGAACAAGCCCTACCGGCTGTTCTACACCTCACATTGGATCGGCAGCCGCTGGCAAGACGTCAAGGGGCAAGACTTCTACTTTCTCAAACCGCAGCTGGAAGCCGACGGAGAGCAAGCCATTTTCGTGGCCCCCTCCTCGGACGGTGCGACGTGGCAAGAGAAGGACCACGCGCTGTTCGACGACATCATGGCGTTCATGAATGAAAATGTCTGCTACGACACGACCCGCGTGTTCGCGACCGGCTTCAGCTTCGGAGGGATGATCACCTATTCGCTGTCGACGAACCATCAAGCGGAAATCCGTGCGGCCGTGGGCATCGCCCCGGCCAACTACAACATCTGGTTGCCTGAAAAGACACATAAGCCCATTGCTTGGATGCACACGACGGGCATGAGCGACGGGACTTGCCCCTGGGTGAACAACGAAGGTCAAAAGAGAGGGGCCAAGTTCATCGCCCTCGAAAAAGCCGAAGACAACGGCTGCACGATCCCGGACAATATCCCGACTTCAAACGGCGCGTACAGCTGCTACGATTTCAAGGATTGCGATCCGGAACATCCGACGCGGGTGTGCACCTTCGGCGGCGGGCACACGAACATCGACGGCAATCCGAATTGGATTCCCATCGAGTCGTGGAAATTCTTCAAGCAGTTCTGACCGACGCCCTCGCCGCGGACGGGACCCTCGCCCGCGCGTAGCGCCGCGCTCGGGGCGCCTCGCCTGCAGAGGAATAGGGGCCGCATCCAAACGCCCGAGCTGGGAACTGATTCAGCCCTTCGACTTTACGGGTCGGAACGGGCGCAGGAAGGCCGCCAGGCTCTGCGCGTTGCGCGTCTGCAGGGAGACCTGCCCGGTGCCGTCGAAGTCCGCCACCAAGCCTTCCGATGCCGATACCGCGATCGATGACGAAGTGGGTGATGCCGCAGCGCATAGGCTCTCTTACCACGTCGCCGCAGCGCACAGCGCAGGAATGAGGACGCGGCGCTCCTACGGCGCTCGCCGAGGCGCTCCGCTTCAATCCTTCAGGGCTCTCTAAGCCCCAGGCATCTTGAGGCCGCGCTCGTCCATCACGGCTTTGTTGCGCGCCTCGCTCTTCGCGTACGCCGGGCGGGCTTTGACCCGGGCGGCATATCCGGTGAAGCTCGGGCGCGGCTCGAGCATCTTGAAGTCGAGCATGTACGCGATCGTGCCGCCGAAGATGACGTCGGCCATCGAGAACTCCTTGCCGAGGACGAAGTCACGGCCAGAGATGGCCGATTCCATCGTCGCGATCATGTCGTCGTAGTTGCCCCAACCGGCGGAGCCGGCGCGGAACTCCCAGTTGCCGGCCTTGGCCATCGAGCCGGGCTCGATGACCGAGGGGGCGAAGAGCGACCAGCGGAAATAAGTGCCGCGCGCCGCGTCGTCGAGCTTCGGCGCGAGGCGGCCCGGGGCATAACGATCCGCGAGATAGAGGCCGATCGCCGCGGATTCGGTGACGACGATGTCGCCGTCGACGAGCAAGGGCAGCTTGCCCATCGGATTGAGCTTCGTGACGCCCTCCTTCTTCTGGTCGCCGGCCATGATGTCGACGAACTTGAGCTCGTACTCGACGCCGACTTCCTCGAGCATCCACACAGTGTTGGCGGCGCGCGAAAACGGGTGGTGGTAAAGAACGATGGCCATGGTGGTGTCTCTTTCTCCGTTCGTTTCCGCCGGTCGGTCGGCGGCGCGGCGGAGGCTACCAGAGGTCGGCCCCGTTGGGCGCGGCGCCAGGCGCGGCAGATTTGAATTTCTCTGCCCGCCGCGTTCATGGGTTCATCGCGCCATGGGCGACGGATCGCCCCCTACCATGAACGGGCGCCGGCTCGCCTCGCCCCGTCCGTGGTGATCGTTGACATGCCGCTCGCGCCCCGCGAGCATCGAGCGTCCAACCATGCGTCGACCTTCCCTCGCCTTGTGTCTCGTGGTGGTGTCGGCGCTCGCGTACGGCGGCCCCGGCTGCGGCGATGACCAGCTCTGCGCGCCGGGCGCGCTCTCCGCGTGCTTCCTCCCCGACGGGTCGCTCGGCGCGCAGCGATGCAACGACGACGGCACCGCGCTCGGCGCCTGCGGCAGCGCGCCAGGGGCGCTCGGCAGCGGGTGCGGCCCCCTGGGCGAGGCCTGCTGTCCGTCGCTCCCGGCCGAGCTCCGGGCGGGCTGCGACGCGGTCGCGGCGCAGGCGAACGACGCCGCGTGCGACGACTACGCCGGCAGCGCCAGCGCGGCCGGGTTCTGCAGCGGCGGCGCCGCGCCGGACGGCGTCCCCTACGGCCCGGGCTGCGCCGGCCTGCTGAACGACTGCTGCGCGTCGTTGCCCGCGCGGCTCGCGTCCGCCTGCCACGGCACGGGATTCCGCGGCAACGAGGCGCTCTGCCGCAGCTTCCTCGAGCGGGAAGCCCAGGCGAACGGCCTCTGCGAAGGGGCCGATCCCGCGGCCGAGAGCTGCGACTACCTCGCCGAGCAGTGCTGTCCCTCGCTGCCCGGAGGGCCGCGCGAGCGCTGCGAGGACCTCGCCGCCGAGGCGGACGCGGACACCTGCCTGGACTACCTGAGCGGCGCCGCGGACGCGGGCCGGTGCCCCACGCTCGGCGGCGGCGAGCCGCTCGCCTCGGCGGCCTGCGACGCGCTGCTCGAGACCTGCTGCGGCACGCTCGATCCCGCGCTCGCTTACGAGTGCGACTTGAGCGCGCTCTCCGGCAGCCGCGCGCGCTGCGAGGCGTTCGAGAGCGCCGCCCGGGCCGCCGGCCTGTGCCTCGGCGACGGCGGCGGCGGCGCGGGCGGGGGCTGCGGCGACACGTCGAGCGACGTGGACAACTGCGGCTTCTGCGGGAACGTGTGCGGCGACCAGCACGCCGTCCCCTCCTGCGCGGTCGGGGCCTGCTCGCTCGCCTGCGACCTCGGCTACGGCGACTGCGATCGCGACGCCGCGACCGGCTGCGAGGTCGATTTCGAGCGCGACGTGGACAACTGCGGCGCCTGCGGCAAGGGCTGCAGCGACAGGAACGCCGCGGCCGCCTGCGAGGCCGGCGCGTGCGTGCTCGAGTGCGACGCGGGCTTCGCCGACTGCGACGGCGAGGGCTCGACGGGCTGCGAGGTCGAGCTCGACGCCGACCCGCTCCACTGCGGCGCCTGCGGCAACGACTGCTCCGGCGGCGCCTGCGAGGGCGGGACGTGCGGCCCTGGCGCGCTCCAGCTCGCCTCGGGCCTCGCGGTCCCCTCCGCGATCGCGGTCGACGCCGCCGCCGTCTACGTCGTCGGCTTCCGGCCCGCCGGGGGCGTCGCCGTCCGCGTCGACAAGGCGTCCGGCGCGACGACCTGCCTCGCCACCGGGGCCGCGCCGGGCGCCGCCGTCTGCGGGGCGAGCGAGCGCTTCGAGGGCATCGCCCTGACGGACGCCGGCGCGTTCGTCACCGGTGCCGCCGGCGTGCTCCGGTTCCCGCCGTCCGGCGCCGCGACCACGGTCACCGCGAGCGTCCCCGACCCGTGGGCCGTCGTCAGCGACGGCGCCGCGGTCTGGTTCACGTCGCTCTCCCACGGCGGCCTGTACCGCGCCGACGCGCTCTTCGCCGGACAGCTCGCCGCCGAGATCACCGGCGCCGCCGCCCAGGTGGGCGGCGCGCTCGCCGCCGACGCCGATCACCTCTACTGGACCTGGGCGGACGGCACCGTCATGAAGCTCCGCAAGGACGGCTCCGAGCCGCGTCAGATCGCGTCGGCGCAGGATTTCGAGCGCACCAACCTGACGCCGCAATACCTCGCGGCCGACGCCGCCCACCTCTTCTGGAGCACGCCGAGCGGCTATCTCTTCCGCCTCGACAAGGACGGCTCCGGCCTCGTGGCGCTCGCCGACGGACAGCCCGGTCCCGCGGGGATCGCGGTGGATCCCCGGGACGGCGGGGCGCTCTACTGGGTCAACCGCCTCGGCTCGGTGCGCCGGGTGCCCAAGGCCGGCGGCACCGTGGACACGCTCGCCGTGGGGCAGGCCGGCGCGATCGCGATCGCCGTGGACGAGGCGTACGTCTACTGGGCGACGCAGGCGGGCGACCTGCGGAGGATCGCCAAGTGAGCCGCTCCCGGGGGACCGGCCGCCGCGCGCTCTCGCGGCTGTGCGGCGCGGCCGCCGTCCTGCTCGGCGGCGGAGGGCTGCTCGTCGTGGGCTGCGGCCAGGAGCCGCCGGCGGGCGACGTCGCGCCGCCGCCGCTCGGGCCGCAGGACGACACCGACGCGTGCGAGTGCGCCTCGGGGTTCTATTACAACAACCAGCCGATCCCGCTCGCGCAGACGCGCTGCGACGCGTTCGTGTGCGGGCGCGACCTCATCTCGTATCAGTGCCTCGACGGCGACACCGCCGCCGACACGTGGCGGAGCTATCCAGAGAACCGGTGCGGCGATCTCACGTGTCCGGCCGAGGGGACGTTCTGCGGCGAGGACGTGGTGAACGGCGAGCCGGCCGCGCTCTACCAGTGTCCGGGCGCGGGGCAGATCCCGCTCGAATGGCGCATCTGCCCGGGCGGCTGCGAGGACGGCGCGTGCACGGGCGCGGCGAGCGGCGAGTGCCCGTGCGAGACCCCGCCCATCCCGGGGGGCGAGCGCATCCCGGTGCGCTGCGGGCTGACCCTCTGCATGCCGACGGGCGTCGGCGGCGCCGGCGTGAAGCAGGTGTGCACGGCCGAGGGCTGGCGCAACCTCGGGCTCGCGTGCAATCAGCCGCAGGGCGATTGCCCGGCGTGCCGCGGCGTGCAGGACAGCTCCGGCCGTGAGGTCACGACCACGGCCTGCGGCGCGGAGGTGTGCGGCCTCGGCGTCGGGAACCAGAGCCGCTGGATGTGCGGGGAGGAAGGCTGGCTCGACCTCAACCTCCCCTGCGATCCCGGCGCTTCGAACGGAGAGGCGGGCGCGGCGCTCGGCCGGTGTCCGGTTGAGTTCCGCGACAACGACGGCCAGTGGAAGCCCGTCGAGCCGGGACAGACCTTCTGCGGAGATCAGGTGTTCGGCGGCCGCGCCAACAAGGACCTCGCGATCAACCTGGGCGAGCTGGACCTCCGCATCCACGGCAGGGCGGATCGGCTCTACGCCTGCCCGGGCCCCGGCGCGCGCCCCGTGCCCTACCGCGACTGCGGCGGTCGGCACGGGAGCGGCGCGTGCATGCGCGTGCGGGAGATCCCGCCCGTGCGCTGGCACGAGGTGACCGGCGCGCAGCCCGGCGCGAGCGAGCCGAAGATCCGCGACTGGGACCGCTGCGACGAGTCGTGCCCGCCCGTGGGCGACATCCACTACTTCCCGGTCTCGGTCGGGAACGAGCTCAAGGATTGCCGGCACCTCTTCTGCGGCCAGCACCAGATCACCGGTCGCGTCGGAACCCTGTATCACTGCGCCTACGACCTCGCCTCCTCGAACTACACGTGCCCGCCCGTGAGCGACGCGGCGGTCGTGGGGCGCCCCGTGCCGTACGAGGAGTGCTCGAGCGGCTGCGGGCTCATGGACCTCGCGACGAAGAGCGACACGTGCGACGCCCGGTCGGAGCAGCAGCCGTTCGGCATGCCGGATCCCACGCCCGCGCCGAGCATCACGTCGACGTGCGATCCGATCGAGGACTACCAGGGGCGCCCGGTGCCGGTGAGATCGCTCCGCCTCGGCGCGCAGGTCTGCGGCCCGGGCGGGCAGGTGCTCGCGTGCGAGGAGCGCCAGCTGAGCCGCCCCGACGGCTGGCGCGCCACGGGGATCCCCTGCGGCACCTCCTGCGGCGTCTGCGGCCCCGACCCGTACGGCGACCAGACCCCCGTGTGCGCGTATTTCGCCGACGCGGAGGGCCTCACGTGCGACCACGCGAGCTCCACGTGGGGCTGGTCGCCGTGCTCGAACGACGAGGCCGTCCTGCTCAACACCCCGGCGTATTGCGGTCACAGCCTCCCCGGTGTCGCCCAGGGCGACCCGAACATGCTGTATGTCTGCAAGGCCTATTGTCCGCGCAAGCAGGGTGAGAAGACGGTCTGGGCTCCCTGCGAGGGGACGGAGGGGGATGGCCGCGGCAATCGGCCCCGGACGCGCCTCTACATCCCCGACCACACGGTGTATTGCGCCCTCGGGTGCCAGGGCAACGGGGCGAAGAACGACGAGTGCAAGCGGCCCGGGGGCGGGAAGCGGGCGGCTCCCATCGCTGACAGCTACGTGATCCGGCGGTTCGGCGTGGTGGCCCCGGACTACGGCGGCCGCCACCTCGGCGAGGATCTCGTCCGCAGCGCGGGCACCACGGCGGGCGCGGAGGTGCACCCCGTGGCCGACGGCCGGCTCCTCTGGAAGGGCATCAACGGCTCGCAGTACCTCGGCGTGGCGCTTGTCGAGCACCCGCCCAAGGACGGGACGGGAGAGCGCTACTGCTCCTTCTATGGCCACCTCGACGTCGACGGGCTGGCGCCCGGCCTGGCGCCGGGACAGGAGGTGACGACCGACGACGTGCTCGGGAAGGTGGTGCGCTGGAACGACATCCCCCGCCTGCACAACCTCTACTTCGATTCGAAATGGGAGGAGTGCCCCACCTCCTCGGCCAAGTTCTATTGCGATACCGGCGGCTCGGCGGAGAACTCGCACCTGCATTATACGGTGCTCTCCGACGCGCAGTGCAGGAGCTTCGCCGGCAGTTGGAGCGCTCCCTACGGGTACGACGAGTGCATGACGCCCGATGAGGACGCCGTGGCCCTCACCGCGATGAAGGCGGAGGACGCGTGCACGACGCCGATGGCGGGAGCGACGACGGAGGGATACGTCTCGCCGACGTGGTTCATCGAAGCGCCGCCGCGGTGAGCGGCGGCCTCCGCGGCGATGACGGCCGCCCGCTCAGGGCTTGCCGAGGTAGTCCATCTTGCCGATGTCGAGCCCGTTGTGGCGCAAGATCGCGTAGGCGGTCGTCACGTGGAAGAAGAAGTTGGGCAGCACGAAGCCGAGCAGGAACGGCAGGCCCTTGAACTTCATCGGCTGATCGCGCGTGGGGATCGTGACCTCGCGGTCCTCGGAGCCGTCGATCTGCTCGGCCTTCAGGGAGTTCAGGAACGCGATCGTCTTGGCGATGCGCGCCTGCAGCTCGTCGAAGCTGGCCTCGTTGTCCTCGTACTTCGGCACGTCCACGGCTGCCAGCCGCGCCCCACAGCCCTTGGCGCTGTCGCTCGCGATCTGGATCTGGCGGGTGAGCGGCAGCATGTCCGGGGCGAGGCGCGCGTCGAGCAGGACGCGCGGCTCGATCTTCTTCGCCTCGGCGTAAGCGGCGGCCTTCTTGAGGATCGCCGAGAGGTTGCCGAGCCCCCTCACGAGCACGGGGACCGACGCCTGATACATCGAGATCGCCATCTTCATCTCCTTGCTATCGCACGGTGCGGAAAGCGCGGCCCCCGGTACGTCACGCGCGGCGCGGTGCGGGAGCACCGCCCGTGGGGACACGCGCGGGCGCGAACATAGTGGTCGCCCCGCGCCCCGGGCAAGCGTGCCGGCGCACAGAAATCGCCTGTCGCCTCCGGACCGCTCCCGGCGCCGCGCGGGTCGGCCGGCCGCGGCGCGCTCCGCCGCTGCGCGCGCGCCGCGGAGGCGCTCCGCCTCGTGGAAGCCTCGTGAAGTAATGTAAAGCCTCTTGACGTACCGGGCTTCCGACCTTCTTAGAGGCCCAGGATCGGGCGAGCGCTGCCGCGTCCGCCGGTTCTACCTATCTTGAAAGGATCCTTGTCGATGAAAACCAAGCTACGCCGATCGCCCTCTCGCCTGCTCGCGCTCTCCGCCCTTGCCCTGGCGTCCTGCGGAGTCGAGCCGCTCGAGGAGCAGCCTTCGTTGGGCAGCGCCGAGGCGCCGTTGAACGGCGCTGTCGCGATCGCGGGGCACGTCGGCAACGACGCCTCGAACGCTGGGATGAGCGGCGTCGTCGTGCAGCTCGGCGGCGCCGCGAGCGCGCAGGCCGTCACCGACAGCCACGGCAACTTCCTCTTCGCCGGCCTGCCCGCGGGCACGTACACGCTCGCCGCGTCCAAGCCGGGCGCGACGCTCACGCCGAGCACGGTCAACCTCGGCAGCGTCACGGCCGATCGGATCCAGAGCTTCACCTGCGCCGGCGCGTGCGGCGCGGGCCCGGCGGTCGATCCTTACAAGGAGATCGCGATCGTCGACCCGTCGGTCACGCAGGACGCGCGCGCCTCGAACGCGACCGGCGGGCCCTGGAGCTTCCGGTACCTGATCGAGCAGATGACCCCGAGCGGCGTCGATCCCGCGGATTTCGTGGCGGAGTGGCTGGAGGGCTTCCAGCCGCTGACGATCAACGGCTACCCCACGACGAGCCGGGGGATGTCCTCGCTCTTGAACCTCTGGTCGACGCGGCCGGACGGCAAGCTCGACCTCGCGCAGGCGCCGTTTCGGCTCCTCGGCATCTTCAACCGGACCGACCTGCACGCGAGCGGCAGCGGCGAGGCTCGCTTCGTGTTCGGCATCGTCCCCCCGAACCACTTCATCGGCGGGATGACGGTGATCTTCGAGTACCGCCTGCCGACGAACTCGATCGCGCCGGACCGGCACAGCTGGATCGCCCGCTTCCACGCGCTCGGCCAGCACGCCTTCGGCGCCCAGTACAACCAGGAGCTCCAGGCGATCACGGATCTCTTCACGCAGCGCGGCGCCGAGCGCAGCACGATGGGCAACCCGAACGCGAGCGCGCTCGCCCAGCTCCGCACGAGCGAGGATCTGATGGGCGCCCCCTGGTCGTGGCGGGAGTTCCACCTCGTCCCGGAGCCGACCGGCTATCAGGCCTTTTTGCGGCTCGTGGAGGCCGCCCAGACGCCGGATCAGCAGCTCAACGGCGACGCCGGCCTCGAGGCCTTCCTGCTCGCGAACCGCACCGGGATCATCGCCGGCGCGACGCCGCTCGCTCCCTCGTTCCTCGGCGGAGAGGCGGAGGGCAACATCGTCCCTTCCGCCACGAAATGGGTCTTCCCGGGCGTGGACGAGCCGCTGCGCCACGCGTTCGCCGGGCAGACCTGCAACGGGTGCCATAACGCCGAGACCCAGCAGCTCGCCACCTTCTATCATGTGGCGCCGTTCGCGACCCCCGGCCCCGACGGCACCGGGGTCCTCTCGAATTTCGTCAAAGAGGTCGAGATCCCGCGGCGGGTGAGCTTCATGCAGAACCGGCTCACCTGCGCCCCGCTCGCGGGCGACTGCTCGCCAGGGTCCGAGTCGGTCGCCCCCTGATCGCCCTCCCGGCGCCTGAACGCGGGCGCGCCGATCCGGTCGATGGCGGTGGCGCGCCCCGGAGGAGCGCGGCGGTTGTGCTCGACGGCCGCGCCGCCGGCGCGCTATAGGGGGAGGTCATGCGAAATCATCTTGTCCTCTGCTTGGTCGCCGCAGCGCTCGCGGCCGCGTGCGGCTCCACGACCACCGACCCGGACCCGACCGGGAGCGGCGGGTCGGCCGCCAGCTCGACGAGCGAAAGCTCGGCCACCGGGACGTCGTGCGTGCCCGGCTCGACCATGTCGTGCACCTGTCACGCCATCAACCCGCCCGGCATCGCGACGTGCCTCCCCGACGGCAGCGCCTACGGGGCGTGCATGGGCGAGGACGGCAGCGACTGCGCCTGTCCCCTGGGACGCGGCGACGGGTGCTGTGCGGGCGACGGCATCTGCTGCGCCTGCGTGCAAGGCTGCGATCCGGGCACGGACATGCAGCAAGACGCCGAGACGGACGCGCTCATCGCCTGCGTCTGCGCGGCGGGCGTGTGCGCGGACGAGTGCGAGGTGGAGTGCGCCGGCGGGGGCATCACGGCGGACTGCGCCCCCTGCGTGCAGCAGGCGCGCACGGACGCGTGCAAGGCGGAGTACGAGGCTTGCGGCGGAAGCTGAGCGCTCTCGACACGCGCGGATCGCGCCGGACGGCCACGCTTGCGCGACGGACCCCGGAGGTTGCGCCAACTCACGACACACGCTAGTTATCGGCCAGCCAGGGATACGCGAAGCAGGCGGAGCTCCCGCGAGCTCTCTTGTTGCCGTGAAGGCAGAGATCGTGACGTCGGTCGCTCGGGGGGCTGGCAGAGCTCGCCGTGGAGGCCTCGACAGACCTGCGCCGCACCGGTGAGCTGACCCGGGCGCTTCGCGGGCGCCCCGGCCATCCGGCGCGTCGTATGGCGGGCGGGGCTGCCGACGAGGCGGGCTGCGCTCGTGGGGGCGCGCCTGTCCGTGAGTCGAAGCTTCATCAGGGGAGGGATTGCATGAGACTGTCCTCAGCTTGCTATATCGTCGCAACTTGCGCGTCCGTCGGTTGCGAACCCATGACGGACACGACAGAAGAAGCGGACACGATAGGAGATGCGGTCACGTGCGAGGCGCCCTTTCCGATCGTGACCCACCGCGGCACCACGTCGCTGGCCGGGCGCCCTCCTGGTGCCACGGTCGATGACAACCTGCTCGTGCGCGGCAGCTCCGGGCTCCGGGAACCAGGGGGCTCCGGCTCGGAGCCCCCTCCCCCGGACAGCCTCCCGAGGCCCGCGCCCACCCCCCTCACGAGAGACAACCCGGGCGCGTCCGGGTTCAACGGCCTCACGCATCGCGACCAGCTGCTCGCCGGCACCGGTGAATACGAGGGTACGCAGCTCAGCGTCGAGCCCCCCGACGTGCCGCTCTGCGTCGGCAACGGCTTCGTCCTCCAGGCGGTGAACTTGGCCGTCACCGCTTACGACAGGCGCGGCGACCGGCTCGTCGACCCGATCCCGCTGAACCAGTTCTTCCGCCTGGCGCCGTTCGCTGACCCGGAGACGGGGACGATCAACGAGTTCACCTCTGACCCCAAGTGCTATTTCGACCCGGAGGTCCGGCGCTGGTTCCTCACGGTCCTGCAGGCGGACGAGCGTCCGGAGAACGCCAGCGCGAACACGCGATCTCACGTCGAGCTGGCGGTCAGCAAGACGGACGACCCTACCGGAGAATGGAACCTCTACGAGATCGACACCACCAGCGATGGCGAGAACGGCACGCCTGAGGTCGCCGGGTGTCCCTGCCTCGCAGATCAGCCGCTCATCGGCACCGACAAGTTCGGCTTCTACGCCAGCGTGAACCTCTTCTCCTTCGAGGGCTTGCAGTTTCAGCGCGCGCAGGTCTATGCGCTCCAGAAATCCGCGCTGCTCCGGGGCGATGTGCCCAACGTCGACGTCCTGGACGTCCCGCTCCTCGAAGGCGCGGGCGTCTCGCTCCAGCCGGCGATCATCCCGCCCCGCGGCAGGTTCGAGGAGAAGAGGCGCGGCACCGAGTACTTCCTGAGCTCCGTCATCTTCGGGCTCTCGGAGCAGCGGATCTCGCTCTGGGCGGCCAGCAACACGAGATCTCTCGAGCGTTGCGCGCCGGACCTCGAGCTCGATCAGGTCTTCGTGCCCAGCCAGCTCTACGCGCAGCCGCCTCCGGCGCTCCAGAAGCCCGGACGGACGCCGCTCCGGCGGTTCCTGAAGCGCCTCGGCTTCGATGAGCCGCTCGAGCGGCTCAACACCAACGATGTTCGCATGCAGCAGGTCTACTTCGCCGACGGCAAGCTGTGGTCCGGCCTCAACACCGCCGTCGGCGACCCCGAGCGCGCGGGCATCGCGTGGTTCATCGTCGAGCCGAGCGTGCGCCGCGGGCTCGACGCCTGGGTGGTGAACCAGGGATACATCGCGCTCGACGACACGAACAGCGTTCTTTTCCCCGCCGTCGCGGTCAACGCCCGCGGGCAGGGCGCGATCGGCTACTCGCTCAGCGGGCCCGACTTCTTCCCGAGCGTCGCCTACTCCCTGCTCGACGAGCGCGGCGCCGGGCTCGTTCACCTCATCGCCGAGGGAGCCGCGCCGGAGGACGGCTTCACCGGGTATACCGCCTTCGGCGGCAACGGCGTCTCGCGCTGGGGCGACTACTCGGGCGCAGCGGTGGACGACGACGGCTCGATCTGGCTGGCCGCGGAGTACATCCCCGATCTGCCGCGTTCCATGCTCGCGAACTGGGGCACGTTCATCGCCCATGTGAGCCGGGACGCGAGGGACCCCGAGCCGCCGTGCAGATGAAGGCTCGTCTCCCGCGCTGAGCGGCGGTTCTCCGGCGGAGCCAGCGCTACGGCGCCGCCTCCGCCGCCTTCGCCGGCAGCAGCGCCTCGACCCGGCGGATCAGCTCCGCCGGATCGATCGGCTTCGGCAGCACGCGCCCTCCGTACGCCGCCAGGAACCGCCGGCTCACCTCGCTCGTCCCGCCTCCGGTCATGAACAGCACCCGGTCCGCGAGCGCCGGCAGCTCCGCCTCGATCCACTCGTGGAGCTCTATCCCCGAGACTTCCTGCATCACGAGATCGCAGAGCACGACGTCGAAGCCCGCGTCCCGCCGGAGCGTCCTTTGCGCCTGCGCGCCCGAGCCCACGCACACGACCTCGTGCGACGACCCGAGCAACCCCCCGAGCGCCCGCAGGATGAGCGGCTCGTCGTCCACGACGAGGATCCGGGCGCGCCGCGCCGGCCCCTCGTCGCGCGCGGGCGCCGGCGGCGCCGCGGGCTCCGCGCTCGTCCAGACGGGCAGCCGGACGCGGACGCAGGTGCCCACGCCGGCCTTGCTGCTGATCCCGATGCTCCCGCCGCACGACTCGACGATGCTCCGGCAGATCGCGAGCCCGAGCCCGGTCCCCTCGCCCGCGCGCTTCGTGGTGAAGAACGGCTCGAACAGCCGGGGCATGTGCTCCTCGGCCACGCCGCAGCCCGAGTCCACGATCTCCGCGACGACGTCGCGGCCCTGCTGGCGGGTGCGCACCTCGACGAGGTTGTCGGCGACGCGCCCCTCCCGGATCGACTGCGCCGCGTTGATCAGCAGGTTCACGAACACCTGCGTGAGGCGCCCCTCGGCCCCGCCCACGCGCGAGACCGGGGCGAGCTCGCGCACCACGCGCGCGCGGTGCTTGATCTGGGCGTGCACGATGTTGAGCGCGCCCTCGATCACCGCGTTGACGTCCGTCGGCCCGATCGCCTCGTTCGCCTCGCTGCGCGCGAACACCCCGAGATCCCGGACGATGTGCATCACCCGCGCCGCGCCGTGGCGGGCGTCGTGCAGCGGCTGGGCGAGGTGCTCCGTGGCCGCGCCCTGGCTGGCCAGGCGCCGGATCTCGCGGGCGAGCAGCTCGAGGTTCGCCACCACGTACGCGAGCGGGTTGTTGATCTCGTGGGCCACGCCCGCCGCCAGCTGGCCGACCGCGGCGAGCCGCTCGGTGCGCTCGAGCCGCAGCCGCAGCTCCTCGGCCCGGCGCCGCCCGGTCACGTCGCGCAGGAGCGCCATGCGCGACGGCCGCCCCTGCCAGTCCACGTCGACCCATCGAACATCGATGAAGACCGTGTGCCCCCCGAGCTCCAGGCTCGTCTCGCCGGTCGGCAGCGCCACCGGGCAGCCCCGCCCGGCGACGAGGCGCCCCTCGCCGAGCAGCGCCTCCGCGGCGGGGTTCGCGAACAGCACCGCCCCGCCGGGGTCGAGCACGATCACCCCGTCGGCGCTGCGGGCGATGAGCTGGTGCAGGTTGGCCTCGTTCTCCCGCGCCTCCGCCATGGTCCGCGCGAGCTGCGTCACGAGCTGCTGGCGGCTGACCGCGTAGCGGATGGCGCGCCACAGCGCGTCGGCGTCGAGGCTGCGCTTCACGAGGTAATCCTGCACCGAGGCGCCGAGCACGCGCTCCGCGAGGCGCACGTCGTCGTGGCCGGTCAGCACCACGATGGGCACGTGCGCATCCACGTCCCGAACGCGCTCGACCACCTCGAGGCCCTCCCCGTCGGGCAAGGAGAGATCGAGGAGGACGACGTCCCACCCCTCCTTCACGCGCGCGAGCCCCGCCGCGAGCGTGTCCGCGTGCGCGAGCTGGGCGCGCTGCCACGGCACGGCGTCGAGGTGGCTCTGGACGATCGAGGCCGCGATGGCGCTGTCCTCGATCAAAAGAAGGCGAAAGCGCGGCGCCGGCGGAGCCTGGCTGGATTCGGCGGACATAGGTGCCCCCCCTTCGACCAAAGAGCTCGAAGGCTTTCCCGGAAGTCAAGCACCTCGCGAGGGCGCCGGCATCCGCGTTATCGTCGCGCAATGGAGTTCGTGGCGTTTCCCAAGATGCCGTGCCTCGGCGCAACCGATGCTCCGACGTGGGTCGCGCTCGAGAAGATCCACGGCGCGCAGCTCGTGATCGGCGTCGACGCGGCCGGCGTCCGCTTCGGCAAGCGCAAGGAGTGGCTCCGGGACGAGGACCCCTTCTTCGGCTGGCAGCTCCTCCGCGCGTCGCTCCGGGACGCCGCCCGCGCGGCGTTCGCGGCGGTCGGGGCGGAGCGGCTCTTCCTCTATGGCGAGCTCTTCGGCGGCGGCTATCCCCACCCGGACGTCCCCGCTGGCGGCGTGATCCCGGTGCAGACCGGCGTCTGGTACGCGCCCGATCTGCGGTGGGCGCTCTTCGAGCTCCGCGCCCTCGGCGGCGGCGAGGACGCGTTCCTCGCCTTCAGCGAGGCGGCGCAGGTCGCCGCCGTGGCGGGGCTGATGATGCCGCCGCTCCTCGCCCGCGGGCGCAAGGTGGAGATCGCCGCGTTGCCCGAGCGCTTCCCGTCGCGCGTCGCGTCCGCCCTGGGCTTGCCGCCGCTCGGCGCGGCCAACCTCGCGGAGGGGCTGGTCGCCAAGCCCGATGTCCGCATGCCGGCGGGCGCGTACATGGCATTGAAGCGCAAGATCGCCGAGATGCGCGAGGACCGCTTCGACGAGAGCGCGCCGTGGGATCCGGAGCGCCCGGTGGATCTGCCTGCGCTGATCCGCTGGGGCGAGCGGCTCGCGAACGGCCCGCGCCTGGCCTCCGCCGCCTCGAAGGTCGGGCGCCACGATCGCGCGGCCGTCGACGCGGAGGCGGCGCTCGACGTGCTCGTCGATCTCGAAGCGGCGTTCCCTGGCGCGATGCGCGCCCTCTCGCCCGAGGACGGCGAGGCGCTCGAGCGCGCCGTCAGGGCGGCGGTCGCGGGGCTGCCGATCTAGCGCCGCGGTGCCCCTGGGCGAACCTGCGGCGGCGAAGCGCCGCGGCTCGTCGCTCACGCCGGGATTTCCCGGGATCGGGGCGCATCTCCGGCCCAGCGCGCGCAACGAGAGGTCCTCCGCCCGCTGATGCGCGAGCGCGCGCAACGCAGCATCGATGAGCGCCTGCCGGAGGTCGCCATGATGGTGGGCGCTCGACGTCCCCGCGACGACGTTCATGCACGATTTTGCCCCGACGCTGCAGCGTAGCTCCTCGTCGGTCACGTTCCTCCTTGCCTGGAGGTCCTGCCAAGCTGCCCGCCGCCGAAGGGCGCGGGCGCGGGCGCGGTGCCAGCTCTGCGTGCCAGCGGTGCCAGCGGTGCCAGCGGTGCCACCGCGCTCCGAGCGTCGGGTGACCTTCGCACATTGGCCGATGTTTCCGGCGCAGATCCCGCGGTGCGCACGCATCGAATCGCTGAGAGCCGCGCGCGGCACGGCGACTGCAAAGAGCGGCGACTGCAAAGAGCGAGGACCGAGCAAGCGCGCGATGCGAGATACGCAATCGCGGCACGCCCTCGGGAACGCTGGGCGGCCAGCACGACGGCAGCTCATCCTGAGAATCAAGGAGTGAATCTCGTGACCAATCTCATGAAACTGAACCGGCTCCACAGCATGTACGCAGCCCTCGGGCTCCTCGCCTGCGCGGCCTTCGGGCCGGCCTGTGTGGCCGAGGGCGCGACCGGCGAGGGCGAGACAGAGCTCGCGACCGGCGGCGACGAGACCGAGCTCGTCGACAGCGGCTCGAGCGCCATCATCAACGGGACCGCCGCCACGTCGTGGATGCGGCGGCGGGTCGTGTCGCTCGGCAACTGCACCGGCGTCATCATCAGCAGAAATCATGTCCTCACGGCCTCGCACTGCAAGCCCGTCGCAGGGACCACGATGGTGCAGTTCTATAGCACCAGCAACACGCCCGACTCGCCTAGCACCGGCGTCACCGACGTCGTCTTCAGGCCCGGCGTCAATCCGTGGATTGACGACCTCGAAGACACCGCGGGCGACTACGCCGACATCGCGGTCCTCACGCTCGCGAGCCCGATCCCGTCGACCTCTGTGGTGGCTGGCATCGACGTCAATTACCCAGGAGAAGACGGGACCGGCACCCAGGTCGGCCGCGGGCGGCATGACGACGTGGCCAACCCGACGAGCTTGCTGAAGTATGCGACGAACGGCCTCTATTCGGACAACGTGGATGGCGGATACTTCTACACCAACGACGAACGCACCAACAAGGGGGACTCGGGCGGACCGATCTTCACCCACGGGCAGCTCGTATCCGGAGTGCTCTTCGGCGATACATGGGTCGCCTTCGCCACGCGCAACAAGTACACGAGCACCGAGTACCACTTCGAGTGGATCCTCGACAACATCGGATACACCGGGAACGGCGTGTACTCGCAGACGCTGACGAACAAGTTCATCGACGGCTGGCCGTACAGTCTCGTATCCGGCAACCTGAGGAAGTGCAAGTACGTCTGCGAGCACGATTCGCAGTGCATCGCATACAGCCACGTCGCCCTGGACAATCACTGCTTTCTTTACGACGACATGGGCGAAGGACCGGTGACCTTCAGCGGCGGCACGACCGGCATCAAATAATGAGGCGCGCGGCCCGGCGCGGGCTCACCAGGAGCGCACCGCGCCGTCCAGGCGCCACCCGATGACGCCGCGCCCATCTCACACAATTCAACGCATCATGGCGTTGCGGCACGCCCTCGGGAACGCTGGGCGGCCACCTCTACGGCAATTCATCCTGCGAATCAAGGAGTGGATCTCGTGACCAATCTCTTCAACTTGAACCGACTTCACCGCATCTACGCTGCCCTCGGACTCCTCGCGTGCGCGGCCTTCGCGCCGGCCTGTGTGGCCGAGGACGTGACCGGCGACGACGAGGCAGCGCTCGCCGCCGGCGGCGAGGAGACAGAGCTCGTCGACAGCGCATCGAGCGCCATCACCGACGGGATCACCGCCTCGGGGTGGATGCGGACGCGGACCGTGTCGCTCGGCAACTGCACGGGCGTCATCATCAGCAGAAACCATGTCCTCACGGCCGCGCGCTGCAAGCCCGTCGCAGGGAGCACGACGGTGCGGTTCTATAGCACCAGCGACACGCCCAACGCGACCGTCATCGGCGTCACCACCGTCACCTTCAAGGCCGGCGTGGATCCGTGGAACGACGACTTCGAAGACACGGCGGGCGACTACGCCGACTTGGCGGTCCTGACGCTCGCGAGCCCGATCCCGTCGACCTCCGCGGTGGCCGGCATCGATCTCAATTATCCCGGAGAAGACGGGAGCGGCATCCAGGTCGGCCGCGGGAACCACAACGGGACGGTCAACACGACGAATGCGCTCAAGTATGCGACGAACGGCCTCTATTCGGACAACGTGGACGATGGATACTTCTACACCAACGACGAGCTCGCCGATCCTGGGGACGCGGGCGGGCCGATCTTCACCCACGGGCCGTTCCTGTCGGGGGTGCTCAGCACCAACACGTGGGTCGCCTTCGCCACGCGCAACAAGTACACGAGCACCCTCTACCACTTCAACTGGCTCCTCGACCGCATCGGGTACACCGGGAACAGCTCGTACTCGCAGACGCTGCAAAACAGGTTCATCGACGGCTGGCCGTACGATCTCATCAACGGCGATCTGAGGACGTGCAAGTACGCCTGCGAGCACGACGCGCAGTGCATCGCATACACCCACGTCTCAGCCCCGGAGAACGATTGCTATCTCTTCGACAACATGGGCGACGGACCGGTGACCTTCAGCGGCGGTACTGTCGGGATCAAGTGAGGCGCGCGGCGCGGCGCGGGCTCATCAGGAGCTCACGGCGCGGTCCGAGCACCGCCCGGTGATGCCGCGCCCATCGCGCACGACACCGGAGCTCGTGTCCCACGAGCTCCGTCACACCCATCATCACGGTCACGTTCGTCCTTGCTCGGGGGTGGTGCCGAGCTGCCCACCTCCGAACGCCGCAGCGCGGTGCCAGCGGTGCCAGCGGTGCCAGCGGTGCCAGCGGTGCCAGCGGTGCCAGCGTAGCATTGCCGCCGAGCTTCGAGCGTTGTTCCGAGATCGGCCGAGCTCCCGTCGCAGATACCGCGGTGATCCCGCCTCGATATTCGGGTGACTGCGCTCGGCACGGCGCGTGCAAACGCGCGAGGCGAGACACGCGATCGCGGCGCGCCCTCGGGAACGCTGGGCAGCCGGATCAACGGCAAATCAGCCTGGGATGCAAGGAGTGAATCTCGTGACCAATCTCTTCACCTCGAACCGGCTTCACCGCATGTACGCAACGCTCGGCCTCCTCGCGTGCGCGGCCTTCGCGCCGGCCTGTGTGGCCGAAGGCGCGACAGGCGACGAGGCGGAACTCGCCGCCGGCGGCGACGAGGCCGAGCTCGTCGACAGCGAATCGAGCGCCATCATCAACGGGTCCGCCGCCACGGCGTGGATGCGGCAGCGGGTCGTGTCGCTCGGCGGCTGCACCGGCGTCATCGTCAGCCGAAATCATGTCCTCACGGCCGCGCACTGCCTGCCCGTCCCGGGGACCACGAAGGTGCGGTTCTATAGCACCAGCAACACGCCCGACTCGCCTGCCACCGACGTCACCGACGTTGTCTTCAGGCCCGGCGTGAATCCGTGGAATGACGAGCTCGACGACAGCTCGGGCAACTTCGCCGACATCGCGGTCCTCACGCTCGCGAGCCCCATCCCGTCGACCTCTGTGGTGGCCGCCATCGACCTCAATTACCCCGGAGAAGACGGGACCGGCACCCAGGTCGGCCGCGGGCGGCATGACGACGCGGCCAACCCGACGAGCCTGCTTCGATATGCGACGAACGGCCTCTACTCGGACAACGTGGATGGTGGATATTTCTACACCAACGACCATCGCGTCAACAAGGGGGATTCGGGCGGGCCGATCTTCACCCACGGGCAGCGCCTGTCCGGGGTTCTCTTCGGCTATCAATGGGTCGCCTTCGCCACGCGCAACAAGTACACGAGCCCCCTCTACTATCTCAACTGGGTTCTCGACAACATCGGGTACACCGGGAGCGGCACGTACTCGCAGACGCTGCAAAACAAGCTCATCGACGGATGGCCTTACGATCTCGTGTCCGGCGACCTGAGGAAGTGCAAGTACGCCTGCGAGCACGATTCGCAGTGCGTCGCCTACAGCCACATCGGTGGCCTGGAGAACCACTGCTATCTTTACGATGACATGGGCGACGGGCCGGTGACCTTCAGCGGCGGCACGACCGGCATCAAATGAGGCGCGCTGCCTGGCGCCGCTGATCGCGCGCGCTCCATCAAGACGGCGACGGCGCGCTCACGCCCTCGGGGACGAGCGCGCGCCCGTATCGCCGGCTCTTTCGTCCCGACATGCCGTGACGTCAGACAGAGGGGACAGCCGAGTTGCGTCTCGGCGCGCGGGCGCGTCGATGAGGCGTAGCCCATGAGGGCTTCGCGGAGCTCGGGGCCGGCGGCGCGCTACGCGCGCAGGGCCGCGCGGGGTCGCGCGGCCCTGCGGGGCGGTGGTGTCAGAACGCGAAGCGCAGGTTGTCGAGCACGTAGGTGCCTGCGTTCGTGGGCCCGTTGAGCACGAGCCGGAGCTGGCACTCGTTGTCCTGGGCGAGGAGCGCGAGACCCGCCGGAGGCACGACGAAGTTGACGACGTGGGCGCCCGACCCCTGCGGGAGCGGGACCGTGTTCGTCGCGACCTCCTGGTGCGACATGTTCGCTCCCATGCACTTCAGGAACATCGAGGCATCGCCGGACCAGCCGGGGTTGACCGGAGGCGGCGACACCACGTCGAGCTTCAGCGTCGGCCCGAACGTGAAGAGCTCGCTCGTCGGGAACGACGTGCTCTCGATGACGGTGTAGTTCGACACCGGGAGCGAAAGCGCGTTCGTCTCCGGATTCGTCGGCGATTCGACGAGGCTCGCCGGTGTCCCCTGCACGACGTGCCACGCGTCCTCGGTCTCGAAGCCGAGCACGCGCTCGGCGGTGGTGACCGGCACGAACGGCCCGTCGCCCAAGCCGGAGCTCGTCGCCCCGTTCCACTGCAGCTCCCCCATGAACCGCACGTTGTCGAACCGGAAGCAGTCGCCGTTCGCCGCGTCGGCCATGAGCGAGATCTGCAGGGTGGAGCCGCGGTCGGTCTCCTGAAGGGCCTCGAAGATCGGCTCGGGCAGCGTGAAGTGGGCCGTGACCCACTCGCCCGCCGGGTAGCCGGTCAGGTCGAACTGCCCGGCGAACTGGGACACGGTGTCCTCGGGGCGATCATGGTAGTAGAGCTGCACGGAGCCCTGCCACGCCGGGTTCGGCAGCCCGGTGGGGATCCGGACGTCGACCGCGAGGTGGCGAGAGATCCAGGTGAAGCTCTTCGGCACGAAGGAATCGCTCTCGAGCGTGCGGGAGCCCGACGAGCACACCCGCTGCGACGTCTCTCCCACGGTCGCGACAGGGCTCTTCGAGGTGCTGGCCGTGGTCGCCCAGAGCCCGTCCCACGTGCCGACCCTGGCCTGGCCGCGCGGCGTGGCGCGGTAGGTGGTGGCCCGCAGCGACTTGATGTCCACGGCGGCGCCGGCGGCGCCCGCGACCTCGATCGCGATCGTGACCGGCTCCTGCGTCTGCTGGAGCGCCGCCAGCGTGTCGGCAGGCACGTTGAAGAGCACCTCCGTCTCGCCCGCCGTCAGGACGTCGGCGAGCACGACGGTCGAGCCGAGCTGGACGGTGCCGGTCGAGGCGGCGTTCAGGGTGACCTTAAGCCGGGCGCTGCGGGTCGGGTTGCCGGTGACCGCGACGGAGAACGACACCGACCCCGGCGTCCAGCTCGTCCCTGTGCGCTGGTACTCGCGGTCGATGCGGGCGTTGCCAGCGCCGTTCGGCGTGATGGTGAAGCCGCTGCCATCGCCGTTCGGCGCGGCGGAGCCGGGCTGGGCGGGCAGCCAGCTGTCGTCGAACCGGATCTGGCTCGGGGGATCCGCGGCCGCGTCCCCTTCAGCGATGCGGGTCGGGTTGTGGTGGTCCCTCGAGTCGAGGGTCAACGTCGCGTTCAGGTGCGGATTGCGGATCGTGACGAGCCCGTCGCCCATGGCGCGCACGTACTCGACCCCCGTGAACTGGTAGTCCGCGTCGACCTGCTGGACCAAGAGCAGCGGGAAATCGATGATCTCCTGCGGCCCCCGCGGGTCGAACGCGCCCGCGGGAGAGTTATCGATCTTGTCGATCCACAACAGGGACTCCTCCTCCGAGAAGCCGATGTCGAGCCGCTCGTTGCTCACCACCGTCTGGTAGGGGAGCACGTTGCCCTGCGCCGTCAGGCCGGCGTTCCTGGACACGACGGCGCTCAGGACCTCCGCGGCCGGAACGCCCGCCTCGGCGGTGCCTGAGCCCCAGTGACCCGGGACGACCTCCCACAGACCGCCGTGCATGACGGGGAAGGAGAGCACGACGAGGTGCAGGTCGCCGCCCGGCTTGGTGATCACCTTGGCCCGAGACCCGTTGTCCAGCGTGACGACGTCGCTCTGGGCCCAGCCATCCGGAGTCCACGTCGGCCAATCTTCATGGGGATCGAAGCCCAGCGTGACGTTCTTGTACACGGGCCCGTTGTTCGAGCTGTAGCCGTTCCCTCTCATCATCGGCGTGACGCGCTGCCCCTCCGTCACGCCCCAGTTGCCCTGATCACCGGGGAGCAACAGCACGCTCGGCTTCGCGAGGAAGTCGTGCGCGTGCTTCTTGTCCGGCATCGTATCCTCGACAGCCGCGTCGATAGGACCCAGTCCCGCGTTCTCGAAGCGCCGGTACCTGCCGCCCGAGCTGTTCAGGAAGTCGCCCGTGGAGAAGTAGTGCTCGGCCGCGGGCTCGTATCGATAAGCGCCGGCGGTGTATTCCGGCAGCTCGATCGGCCCGAACAACGGGTTCCAGTCGAGGTCACGCGCGATGGCGTCGAGGTCCGGGTCGCCCATCACGTTGGGCGCCGGATAGCGCGCCGGCCCGTGGATCCGGTACATCTCCGTGGAGTAGCGCGCCGCGGCGCGCGTGTACGCGCCGAACCCGGGCTGTTCGTTGTCCGGCTTCAGCATGAAGTGGTGGATCAGCTCCGGCACCTGATAGCCGCTGAGCACGGCGTCGAGGGCGAACCCTTTGTACTGGTCTCCGCCGCTCCACCACAGGCAGTTGCGAGCGGTGTTTGGACAATTCGGATCATCGTTGAATGAATACGCGCCCGTCAGGATGCCGAACATGATGGGCGGATAATCGGAGGTGTACAGCTCCAGGACGTTGTTGTACTGCCAGCGACGCCGCATCGGGGCATAGCGCTTGCCGTGGTAGGACTGGAAGGCGACCATGGCGGCGGTGTAATCGACGGCGTTGCGCGCGGCGGTCCGCACCTTCTCGCCTTCGGCATGGCTCGCGAGCTGCATCAAGGCGCGCAGCGTGAGGCCCTGGTACGGGCGCGCGTTGGTCTCGAAGAAGCCGTTCTTCGTGACCCGGCCGAGGATGGAGAGCAGCGCTTGCTCGAGCTCCGTGCCGTCGTTGACGTACTTCTCGGGGCTCAGGTCGTGAATGGCCTGGAGCTCCGGGTCGTGTCGTGGGTTGTTGCGGATCCACTGGTTCGCCAGGTAGATCCAGGCGTTGATCATCAGGACGTGGTTCTCGGTCTCCGGGACGTTCACCCAGAAGGTCTCGTATATCAGCTTACGCACCTTGTCTCCGGCGTACGGGACGAAGGGGGTGCAGCGAATCTTATAGAGAACGTCCTCGGGGGGCAGGCCCATGTCGGCGCACTCTGCCCGAGTCCTCTTCGCGTACAAGAGGAGCGCATTGACGGCCTTGTCCGTGAGCAGCGGCTGCGAGCCCTCCGGCGTATTCCCGAACGCGTTCAGCAGCGTCATCGCGTTCATGAGATAGAAATCGAAGTCCGTCTCCGATCCGACGTCAGCGCTATAATACGCGTTGTTGACGAGCCAGTCCTCGACGATCTGCGGGAAGTTCTCCGGCGGCCTGAGCGCGTCCCCTTCGTCCAGGTGGACGAGCGCCGCGAGCCCCGCGGAGATACGGCGGAAGCTCGCGGTCTCCGCGTCTTTCCAGGTCCCGATGTTGGTGAAGTCGCCCTTGAAGGTGAGCATCCACGCCTTCAAGAGCCTCTCGAAGCGATCGTCCATCTCCGCGTTGGCGTCCGCGACCGAGCCGGGGATGGGGTGCGGATCGCCGTGGACGACGCACATCTTGTCGCCGACGGCGATGTCGGTGACGTAGTAGTCCTCGTCCCAGTCGGTGGTCCCCCCTTTCCGGTAGACGACGCCTGTGAGCAGGTCGTCGTAGACGCCCCACCTCGGGTTCGGGCTCTCGGTGCGGCCGAACAGGAGCTCGCCCCGGCCATCCAGATCCGTGTCGGCGATGGCGACCGCGCTCGCGCCGACGTCTTCGCCCCACTCCTGGCCGCGGGTAGTCTCGGAGATGATCCCGTTCTCGTCCTTGCTGTAGATCACCAGCCTCGAGCGCTTGTCACCGCCGCTCCGCCCGATCACCAGCTCCTCCCTTTCATCCCCGTTCATGTCCCCGGAGCTGATGGAGATGGCCTGGTGGTCGCCGTCCCAGTTGCTGCTGCCGGGGTCGAAAGGAGCCCCGAAGCCGATGTCCAAGGAGAGGAAGTCGTGCGCGCCCGGGAAGACGAACACGCGCTGGTCGCCGTGATCTCCTTCGGCGATCGCCGCGAGGTCCCCGTTCCCGTCGCCGTCGAAGTCGAGGAGCTTGACCCCGAACACGACGGGGGCGTCGCCGAACACGTCGTCGCCCGCGCTGAAGACGGTGGTGAGATCGCCGCTGCTGCCATCCAGGGTCGCGACCTCGACGCGGCGCCCGATGCCGCTGCACCCGAGGCCGCACTGCCTGTCCCTGGAGATGGCGACATCGGCGCGACGGTCTCCGTTGATGTCGCGCACGTCGAGCCCCGTCACGTAGTAGTCCGGTCCCCATTCCGGGTTCGCGCGCTGCTCGCGGACCACCTGGAAATGGGAGTTGTCGCCGTCATGGATGAAGTCGTCCAGGACCAGCACCCTGGCCGCCAGCCCATCGGTGCTTTCGTTCAAGCCGACGACGACCTCGTCGTCGCCGTCACCGTCCAGGTCGCCCGCCGCCAGGGCCTCCACGCCCTTGCTCGTGCCCCAGTTGCCCAGCGTCGCGATCTGCTTGAAATGGGTGGTCTTGTCGTCGTAGACGACCAGGCGCGGCACGACGTTGCAGTTCACGCAATTGCGCCAGTTGCGCCCCGCGATGAGCTCGAGGTCCGGATCGCCGTCGATGTTGGCGAACGTGATGGCCGTGGCGTAATGGGGCTCGCCGTAGTTGTCGCCGCGCACGGTGAAGACGTGGTCGCCGTCGTACACGTAGATCGACGGTTGGTCCTCGGTGTCGCGGTACCGCGAGACCGCGAAGATCTGAGCTTCGCCCCGGCATTCGGTCTGCGCATCGGCGGTGATTGGAACGCCGATCAGGACGATGGATCCAAGCAATGTTAACCAGTGACGCATCGGTCTCCCTCTCTGGGCCTGCAGGCTGGCTGCGGCGTGAAGGCGGCCCTTTCGCAGCAGCGCACCGCGAAAGCAGCGGCCGTGCCACTGCACGCGCGCCTCCCCGCAGGGCGCGGCGAGATGGCCCGCGAGCCGAAGCTGCTCGCTCTCGCTCCCCGGCGCGCATCGCGGCACGTGGCACGTGCCGACTGGCACAAGGCACGTGGCTGAAGGCGGCGTGCGCCCCGGCGGCGGGCGCGCTGGTTTTCAGCGCGGGGTGGGGGTGGGGATGGCCTCGCCGCAGAGCGCGCGAGGCGGGCAGGGCCGCGCGGGGTCGCGCGGCCCTGCGGGGCGCTTGTGTCAGGGGGCGAAGCGCAGGTGATCGATCACGTAGGTGCCCGCGTTGGTCGGGCCGTTGATCGCGAGCCGGAGCTGGCACTCGTTGTCCTGGGCGAGGAGCGCGAGACCCGCCGGAGGCACGGTGAAGCTGACGACGTGGGAGCCCGAGCCCTGCGGCAGCGGGACGGTGTTCGTCGCGACCTCCGCGTGCGACATGTTCGCGCCCATGCACTCAAGGAACATCGTGGCATCGCCCGCCCAGCCGGGGTTGACCGGAGGCGGCGACACCACCTGGAGCTTCAGCGTCGGACCGAACGAGGCGAGCTCGCTCGTCGGGAACGACGTGCTCTCGATGACGGTGTAGTTCGAGACCGCGACCGACAGCGCGTTCGCCTCCGGCTGGCTCGGCGACTCGACGAGGCCCGCCGAGGTCCCCTGCACGACGTGCCAGGTATCCGCGGTCTCGAAGCCGAGGACGCGCGCGGCGGTGGTGACCGGCACGAACTGCCCGTCGTTCGCGGGCAAGCTGATCGTCCCGTTCCACTGGAGCTCCCCCATGAACCGCACGTTGTCGAACTGGAAGCAGTCGCCGTTCGCCGGGTCGGCCATGAGCGAGACCTGCAGGGTGGAGCCGCGGTCGGTCTCCTGGAGGGCGGCGAAGACCGGCTCGGGGAGCGTGAAGTGCGCCGTGACCCACTCGCCCGCGGGATAACCGGTCAGATCGAACTGCCCGGCGAACTGGGACACGGTGTCCTCGGGCCGATCATGGTAGTAGAGCTGCACGGATCCCTGCCACGCCGGGTTCGGCAGGCCGGTGGGGATCCGGACGTCGACCGCGAGGTGGCGAGAGATCCAGGTGAAGTCCTTCGGGGTGAAGGGCGGGCTCTCGAGCGTGCGGGAGCCCGCGCCGCACACCCGCTGCGACCTCTCGCCCACGGTCGCGACCGGGATCATCGAGTTGCTGGTCGTGGTCGTCCAGGGGTGGTCCCAGCGGCCGACGAGGCCCTGGCCGAGCGGCGTGGTGCGATAGGTCTTGGCCCGCAGCGACTTGACGTCCACGATGGCGCCGGCAGCGCCCGCGACGTCGATGGCGAGGGTGACCGGCTCCTGCGTCTGCTGGAGCGCCGCCAGGGTGGCGGCAGGGACGTTGAAGAGCACGTCCGTCTCGCCCGCCGTCAGGACGTCGGCGAGCACCACGGTCGAGCCGAGCTGGACGGTGCCGGTCGAGGCCGCGCTCAGCGTGACCTTCAGCCGGGCGCTGCGGGTCGGGTTGCCGGTGACCGCGACGGAGAACCGCACCGACCCCGGCGTCCAGCTCGTCCCCTCGCGCGGGTACTCGCGGCTGATGCGGGCGTTGCCAGCGCCGTTCGGGGTGATGGTGAAGCCGCTGCCGTCGGCGTTGTACGCGGCGGAGCCGGGCTGGGCGGGCAGCCAGCTCCCGTCGAACCGGACCTGGGTGGGCAGGTCCCCGTTGCGGTCCGGGTTCTGGTGGTCCCTCGAGTCGAGGATCAACGTCGAGTTCAGGTGCGGGTTGTGGATTGTGACGAGCCCGTCGCCCATGGCGCGCACGTACTCGACCCCCGTGAACTGGTAGTCCGCGTCGACCTGCTGGACCAAGAGCAGCGGGAAATCGATGACTTCCTCCCACACCTTCGGATCGACCGCGCCCGCGGGGGCGTTACCGATCTTGTCGATCCACAACAGGGACTCCTCCTCCGAGATGCCGATGTCGAGCCGCTCGTTGCTCACCACCGTCTGGTAGGGGAGCGTGTTGCCCTGCGCCGCCAGGCCGGCGTTCCTCGACACGACCGCGCTCAGGACCTCCGCGGCCGGGACGCCCACCTCCTCGGTGCCTGAGCCCCAATGACCAGGGACGACCTCCCACAGACCGCCGTGCATGACGGGGAAGGAGACCACGACGAGGTGCAGGCTGCCGTCCGGCTTGGTGATCACCTTGGCCCTCGACCCGTTGTCCAGCATGACGACGTCGCTCGGGTCCCAGCCATCCGGCGTCCGCACAGGCCAGTCTTCATGCGGATCGAAGCCGAGCGTGACGTTCTTGTAAACGGGCCCGTTGTTCGAGGTATAGCCGTTCCCTCTCATCATCGGCGTGAAGCGCTGGGCCTCGGGCACATCCCAGTTACCGTGATCGTCCGGGAGCAGCAGCACGCTCGGCCTCGCGACGAAGTCGTGCGCGTGCTTCTTTTCCGGCATCGTATCCTCGATATCCTCTTCAGAGATCAGTCCCGGGAGAGGACCCAGTCCCGGGACCCTATCCAGTCCCGCGTTGTCGAACGGCCGGTACCTGCCGCCCGAGCTGTTCAGGAAGTCGCCGGTGGAGAAGTAGTGCTCGAGCGCCGGCTCGTAATTCCAGGTCCCGGAATACCGGCCTTGCTCTATCAGCATCTCTTCCAGGATGCGGTCCGGATCACGCGCGATGGAGTCGAGGTACGGGTCGCCCATCACGTTGGGCGCAGGGTAGCGCGCCGGCCCGTGGATGCGGTAAAACTGCGTGGAGTAGCGCGCCGCGGCGCGCGTGTACGCGCCGAACCCGGGCTGCTCGTTGTCCGGCTTCAGCATGAAGTGGTGGATCAGCTCCGGCACCTGGTAGCCGCTGAGCACGGCTTCGAGGGCGAACCCTCTGTACTGATCTCCGCCGTTCCACCACATGCAGTTGCGAGCCCACTTCGGGCACTCCGGATCATCGTTGAACGAATACGCGCCCGTCAGGATACCGAACATGATCGGCGGATAGTCGCCCGAGTACAGCGCCAGCCGGTCTCTGTACTCCCATTGACGTCGCATCGGAGCATAGCGCTTGCCATGGTACGACTGGAAGGCGACCATGGCGGCCATGTAGTCCACGGCGTTGCGCGCGGCGGTTCGCACCTTCTCGCCTTCGGCGTTTCCCGCGAGCTGCATCAAGGCGCGCAGCGTGAGGCCCTGGTACGGGCGCGCGTTGGTCTCGAAGAAGCCGTTCTTCGTGACCCGTCCGAGGATGGCGAGCAGCCCTTGCTCGAGCGCCGTGCCGTCGTTGACGTACCTCTCCGGGCTCCGGTCGTGAAGGGCCTGGATGTCCGGATCTTGCCGTGGATTGTTGCGGATCCACTGGTTCGCCAGGTAGATCCAGGTGTTGATCATGAGGACGTGGTTCTCCGTCTCCGGAACGTCGATGGTGAACCCCAACCAATCCGTGAGTGGCGCGTGGTACACCAGCTTGCGCACCGTGTCTCCGGCGTACGGGACTTGGGGTGTGCAAAGATTCGCGTAACGGCCGGGCGGGTAGACGTTGTTCTCGTACTGGAGGAAGGCTTCACAACCCGCCCGGGTCCGCGACGTGTACATGAGGAGCGCCTTGACGGACGCGTCTGTGAGCAGCGGCGTGTTCCCGAACGCGTTCAGCAGCGTCATCGCGCCCATGAGATGAAAATCGAAGTCCGCCTTCGATCCGACGTCGTCATGCATGTGCGCGTTCTCGAGGAGCCAGTTCTCGACGAGCTGCGGGAAGTTGCTCGGCGGCCTGAGAAGGTCCCCCTCGGGCAGATGGACGAGCGCCGCGAGCCCCGCGCCGATGCGGCGGAAGCCCGTGAGGGCCGCCCTATCCCAGCTCCCGAAGTTGGTCCAGTCGCCTTCGAAGGTGCGCATCCACACCCGCAGCAGCTTCTGGAAGCGGTCGTCCATCTCGTCGTTGGCGTCCGCGATCGAGTCGGGGACGGGGTGCGACTCGCCCTGGATGGTGCACAGCTTGTCGCCGACAGCGATGTCGGTGATGTAGTAGTCCTCGTCCTCGGACCAGTCGCTGGTACCCCCTTTCCGGTAGGCAACGCCTGTGTCGAGGTCGTCGTAGACGCCCCACCTCGGGTTCGGGCTGTCGGTGCGCCCGAACACGAGCTCGCCCCGGCCATCCAGATCCGTGTCGATGACGGCGACCGCGTTCGCGCCGACGTCTCCGCCCCAGTCCTGACCGCGGGTGGTCTCGGAGATGCTCCCGTCGGCGTTCTTGCTGTAGATCACCAGCTTCGACCGCTTGTCACCCGGGCTCCGCCCGATCACCAGCTCTTCCCGTTGATCACCGTTCATGTGCCCGGAGCTGATGGAGATGGCCTGGAGGTCGCCGTCCCAGTTGCTGCTGCCGGGGTCGAAAGGAGCGCCGAAGTCGATCGGCATGAAGATCTGGTCGTGCGCGCCGGGGAAGACGAACACGCGCTGGTCGCCGTGATCTCCTTCCGCGATCGCCGCGAGGTCCCCCTTGCCGTCGCCGTCGAAGTCGAGGAGCTTGACCCCGAGCACGACAGTGTCATTGCCGAACACGCCATTACCCGCGCTGAAGCGGGTGACGAGCTCGCCGCTGCTATCCAGGTTCGCGACCTCGACGCGGAGCCCGATGCCGCTGCAGAAGATATCGCACGGGCTGTCCCTGGAGATGGCGACCTCGGCGCGACCGTCTCCGTTGATGTCGCGCACGTCGAGCCCCGTCACGTAGTAGTCCGGGCCCCATTCCGGGTTCGCGCGCTGCTCGAGGATCGTGTTGAAGCCGGGGTTCGCGCCCTCGCCGGTGAAGTTATCCAGGATCAGCACTCTGGCCGGCACGTCATCGGTCGCTTCGTTCAAGCCGACGACGACCTCGTCCTTGCCATCGCCGTCCAGATCGCCCGCTGCCAGGGCAGTCACGCCCTTGCTCGTGTCCCACTCGCCCAGCGTCGCGATCTGCTTGAACTCGTTGTTTTTGTCGTCGTAGACGACGAGGCGCGGCTGGACGTCGCAGCCCAGCAGGCAACTGCGCGAGTTGCGCCCCGCGATGAGCTCGAGGTCCGGATCTTCGTCGATGTTGGCGAACGTGATGGCCGTGGCGTGATAGGGCTCGCCGTAGTCGTCGCCGCGCAAGGAGAAGGCGTGGTCACCGTCGTACACGAAGATCGACGCTTCATTTGCCGTTTCGCGGTACCGCGAGACGGCAAAGATCTGAGCTTCGCCTCTGCATGGAGTGCTCTGCGCATCGGCGGTGATTGGAACGCCGACCAGGACGATGGATCCAAGCAATGTTAACCAGTGACGCATCGGTCTCCCTCTCTGGGCCTGCAGGCTGGCTGTGACGTGAAGGCGGCCCCTTCGCAGCAGCGCACCGCGAAAGCAGCGGCCGTGCCACAGCGCGCGCGCCTCCCCGCAGGGCGCGGTGAGATGGCCGGCGAGCCGAAGCTGCCCGCTCTCGCTACCCGGCGCGCATTGCGGCACGTGGCACGTGCCACGTGGCACAAGGCACAAGGCACGTGGTCGAAGGCCGCGTGCCACCTGGTGGCGGGCGCGCAGGTCTCCAGCGTGGGGTGGGGGTGGATATGGCCTCGCCGGCGAACGCGCGAGGCGCGCAGGGCCGAGCACCAGCGGCGTCAGGGTCAAGCCGGGGTGGCCCGTGTCGATCGGCCGCGAGCACCACTGGGCCATCGCCGCGCCGATCGTCACGACCAGCAGCCGGGTCGGACAGCGGTGCCGGGCCCTCGTCTGGGGGAGCGGGATGACACGATCGAGCGGATTTACGCGGGTTTCGAGGGGATCGAGGTAGACGTCAACACGCCGATCGCGGGCGCTAACCCCGCGATCTCTGGTCAGCTGGACGATTCCGTGACGCTTCCGGCGATGCCCTCGGCGCCCATGCAAGAGGCAGCTCTGGCGACTCGTGCCCGACCCGAAGCTGCCCCGGCTACGCGCCCGGTGGGCAGCCCGCGCCAGGAGCTCGTCGCGACCTTGACGCAGACGATCGCCGCTGCCCATGCGGCGGGCGACCTCGCGACCGCGCAGATCGCGGCTCGCACCCTCTCAGAGCTCCTCGGCGCTCCGCACGCGCCCGCGCACGTCGCGCCCGTGGTCGACCTCGCCAGCGCCCGGCGCGTGCGCTCGTAGCGCCCCAGCTCTGGCTTGCCTAAGAGGGAAGCCGCTCTCCACCAGCCGGCATCCACGCTACGGCCCCAATCGCCGCTCGTACCTCTCGAAATTTCTGTGCGTCCTAGGGGCGCACAGTACGTCGAGCCGATGGCGCCATCGGCCTCCTCCCGTGAGTAGGCTTGCGGCGCCTAACGAAGGCCACCACCGCCGCAGGTCTGCGGAAAATCTCGCTGCCACAGCGCCCCGTGTCGACGGCCACCCAGTTCCGCAGGAACCGCTCTACAGCTCCCAGTCTCACTCCTCACACGGCATGGAATCATAACTAGAATCATGCCTCATGTTCACCATCCGCATCTCTATCCTGCTCCCCTTCGGAAGCGGAAACTCGCTTAACGTCGCCACTGGCCGACACGACGGACGCATTAGGCAAAATTCGACCAGCCGAATACTCCACATCTGCATCACCCGTCCAACGAGTTCGGCTACTTCGAGAAACCGAACCCCACCAGCCTGGCAGCGGAAACGCGTCGGCACTCGAAACGTTATCGATTAGCCACCGTCGATAACCCTCCAAAATCACCACGTATGTCTCATTGAGTGGCTCACGAGTCACACATCTCCACATGGCCTCCATCAGCTCTCGCCGCCGTGCGACGCGAGCGGCCAGACTATCGCGCTCCATGGCTCTGTCCATGAGGCGCTGAAGAAAATCAAACACATTGCACCACACAGCGTCTCCTGGCACAGAAGCATCCATCATTCGATAGAATTTTTCGCAAACAAGCGGATCATCGAACAACTCGAGAGAGAGCAGCAGTTCGTCCTCAACTTGACTTTCCGGACTGCGCCGAACAAGACTTCTACAATAGCCCGGCACGGAGAATCGCTCAAGTACGATTTCGCTCGCCAGTGGCATCAGCCGCCTCTTTAGGCGATTGACGGCGGATGAAGCCCCACCATTCGGGTCAAAACGTGTAACACGCAAATCTAGTGCCACCAGATACTCTATTGCACTCTTCCCGGCATGGTTAGATAAGGATTCTAGAACTACCCACTCGCGCTGGAGGACATCAGCATAGAGCCCACCCCAGCCAACCCACTCACAAAATGAAGACAAAGTGTCTTTCACTAAATGCGGAGCGATGCGGCTCCCAGCCTTCGCTGCATCAGTAACGCACACTTCGCGAGCCTCTGCGATCGTGCGCAGTTCCCCATGTAGCTTCAATTCGTCACGTCTAAGCGGCTGTCCTTTCATCTCAGCACCGCGCTCGTTGCCAACTCTAAGTAGCGCTGCATAGAGCGCATCGGCGTCTATAGTTTGTCCGTATCCATCAATCTTGCGCAGAAGCTCGATCCCTGTCGCACTGCCAGACTCGAGACCTCTGCGTATTTGCTCTGCAAGCTGCTCTTCTGTTGAATTCCATTGACCCAGAATCCATGCGATATGCCCACGGGCGTTGAAGGTGCTCGATAGACGCGCTCTCGAATGCACTGCGACCGCCTCTGGCACATTCGACCAAGGAGCCTTGGTCATACGCGAGTCATCATCCGTGTCTTTACTGATCGCTGGAAGGCCCGCGCGGACACGGAAACCTTCTCGGATGACCCCTTGATCGAGGTCATCAATCCACTCGCTCTGCTTTGATATCCAAGCAATCGAACTCGGGGAGTAGTATTCGAGCAGCAGCAATAGAATCAGGTACGACTGGCTCAGCGTCTTGGATGGCTTGTCGATGGATTGAGGCCATGCTCCAACCATGGTCAAGAACCGCTTCGTATCTCTAGGTGCAGCAGGAAGAAGATCGCTCAGCGTGTCGAGCGTCGCAAGAGTGTCGGTGGACAGATTGTGGATTTTGCCCAACTCGGCTCGCAGGAGACGCAGCTTATCAGCGGCAGGCGGCGGCAATTCGACACGATAATCAAACACCTTGTCCAAGACACTTAGGTCCCCCTGTGAAATCAGGTTGGCCGCTTCCAGTTTCTGCTGAAGACGTACGCGATCGAATGCAAAAATGTACGCTAATCCCGTCACATCAAAAATCTCACGGGCCTGCATCAGCATATCTAGCGCGGTTGCTGCACTGCATCGTTCAAGATCGTCAACGAATATTATGACACGGCTCCCTGGCGGAAGTGCGTCCGCGATTGCTCGTGCTAGCTCGTCTTGACCGATTTTCAGTCGCGCCTCTACTGGTGCGAGCAACGCGTTTGCCCATTTCTGGTCTTCTACGGCGCCACGGGACAGCTTCATCAGCCAGTGCCGAAAGCCCGCAAAGGTGTGGGTGCGACCCGAGCAATGGGACAATGCGTCATCAATAGTGGCAACCAGTGCACTCCGCACATCTTCAGACATGTGGTGGTGCCATGGATCAAATCTTACAAACAGATGACCTTGCTCGGCTGCGCGTTTACCAACGAAGTTTGCCACCGTAGTCTTGCCGTAGCCGACTGGCGCTATCAACGCGGTCCTGGGACACCGAATCGTGGATTGAGTCACTTGTGCCAAGACTCGCGTCACGATGTTAGTGCGCTCGAAGGTGTCGTTGCACTCATTCTCCAATGGCGCATCGAGACCAGGAAGCGATGACACATGACTCTCCTGGAAAGAAGTTGCTGCGATGATTAACCCTGCCCACGCTGCCCCAACAAGCGCATAATACAATGAACCAATATCAAAGATTATGAGCGAGGTAATTGCGCCAAAGAGTACCACGAGACTGATCGCCGATAGTAGCGCTGGCAATTTACGCAAACTCTTTACGCATCGCATGAGCGCCGACCAGGCAAGAAGAACAACGACCAGTCCAGTCGCTGCCACGATCTCTGTTGCACTGTTGGATTTGACCCACTCAATTGTAGTTTTGAATTGTGATAACATCTGCTGTCTTATTATCGGCAGAACATGGCGCAGGTCGGCGACAATCCAGAATGTGACCGCTGACACCATGATCCAGCGCACGTTCTTCCATATTTTCAATGCGCATGACACGATGTGGGCACGAGCCCGGCTTAGCACTCTTGTGATGGTCGCTGTTTCCATAGGTCGATCCATTTGAAGAACCTTCAGGGCGTCGATTCTCGACACGGTGCGCCATGGTACCCAATTCTGGACCGCGGGCGCAATCCTCACGAGACTAGGAAAGGTGCGCACGAACGAGCCCCCGCTGCCCGAGGCGATTGGCCGGCCCTGCGCGTGGACGGCGCAGCGGGAGCGCGACCAGGACTGACGTAGCAGGGCGGCTCCGTGCCCGAGGGGAAGGACTGCACCTGCACGCAGCACGTCCGCTGCTGTATCATGCGGCATGGCCAGCAAGCCGACCGCACCCATCAAGCCGGGCGACAAGGCGGCGCCCGCGGCGCCGGCAGGGATCCCGGGGCAGTTACCCCCGCCTCCGGCGCAGCGCGCACGCGTTCTAGCCACCCAGATACTTGCGATCGCCGATCGACTTGAGGATTCGACACTGGAGGAGAGGACGCGACGTCGACTGGCGGACAGCATCGAGGCCGCCCAGCTTGCACTTTGGGGGATCAGCGGCGAGCAGCACAAAAAGCTCACCATCATGGACGCGTTAGACTTCGCGGTGAGACTCTACGCCGACCGAACTGGTCCGATCTGCTGGACAGACCAGGGCGAGCAGGGGCTCGCCTACGCGGTGGAGCTTGCTAGGTTCCATATCAGGCAGGTCTATCCCGCGATCGCTAACCGGCTCGGTTCGGAGAGAGGGCGGGGGTTGCTGGCGGAAGCCGTCGTGGCATGGGCGAACAAGAAACCCGGCGCGCGGGCCCCGTCAGCGTCGGGAGGTTGGTCCAGTTCCAAGCGCGGCAAGTGGGTCATCCTCGCAGAGCTCGTTCAGGTGGCCGGGCTGGACCCAGTGAAGCCATCATCGCTCGATGACCTCCACAAGAAGGAGCGGCGACAGCGCCGGGATGAGTAGCCGCCGGAGAGACGCTCGCCGTGATGTCAAGGGGGGCAGTGGATCCCCCGTTTCACGCGATAGGGGGTAACAGTTCCTCCCCTTTGGCGATAGGGGGTTCCGTAGCCCCCCCTTTGAATGGTTGTGTCGCAATAGCTAAATTCGTGGTGCATGAAGCACCGCAGTTCAGTTCCGCCGGACGTGACCAAGGCTGTCGACGTCCTCCTCCTCTACCTCATCAACCTCGTTCACGATGCCGCGAACGAGAACGCTGCTCGCGACACCAGCGCCGCCTTCTACGACGCGAAGACCTCTCCGACGGGGCAGACGACGTTCCGTCGTGCGGCCGCTGCGGGCGCCTTTCCGAGTTTCAAAGTCGGCCGGAAGCTCATGGCGCGGAAGGCAGACGTGGACGCATGGATCGTGACGCAGGCGCGCTCGCCGAAACCGAAGGAGCAGAGCGGCGACGACGCGGACGCGACCTTCTTCGCGTCTCTCCAGCCCCGGAGGCCGCGGCGATGAAGCAGGCGGACACGATGACGATCGTCGTCGACACCCGAGAGCAGCGACCGTGGACGTTCGGCGGCGCCTTCCGCCTCGAGCGCGTAGCGCTGCCCGCCGGTGATTACTCGATCGCCGGGTTCGAGAGCGTCGTCGCGATCGAGCGCAAAACGCTTGACGACTACGTGCAGTCGTTGATCTTGCACCGCCAGCGGTTCAAGCGCGAGTGCGAACGGCTCCGATCGTACGCGCTCAAAGCGATCGTAGTCGAGGCCGACGCCGGCGACGTGTTCGCGCACGCGTATCGGAGCGACGCGGCGCCGAACGCCGTGATCGCGACGGGGCTCGCCTTCCTTCGGGACTACGGCGTCGCGACGATCTGGGCAGGGAACCGCGAGCATGCCGAGCACATGGCGGAGACCATTCTGCTGCGGTTCCACAGGAAGCAGCACGAGGCGAAGTGATGAGAGCAATCCCTGGTTGGTTGCCCGATGATCCTGAAGAGCGCGCCGCGATCCAGAGCGAGTGCGAGGAGCCTGTGCATCACAGCGATGCGTTGAGCACGACCAATGACTATATGAGCGACCCCAACGCGCACGACGACCCGGCGAGCCGAAGCGAGCCCGCGACAGCTTCCTTGACCGCGGCGAACGACGCCTCGACAGGGGCCGCGGAGCAGCACCAGACGCGGATCCACCTGATCGGAACGCGGAGCATCTTCGCACCGCTTCCTCCGGTCTCGTGGATCGTCAAGGGCTTGCAGCTAGGTGCTGGTCGCCCGGCAGTGTTCGCGGGCTACGGGTCCTCCGGCAAGACGTCCGCTGCACAGGCTCTCGCGCTCGCCGTCGCGTCAGGTCGAGCGTCGTGGGAGCACCCGGATTTTTCGTGTGAGCGACCGCGCCGCGTGATCCACATCGATCACGAGCAGGGGCGCCGCGGCACGCTGCTGAAGTACCAGCGGCTCGCCGCGGGCATGGGGATCGATTGGGAGCGCGACCTGGAAGATCGCCTCTCGGTGTCGGTGTTCCCTCGCTTCTACCTGAACACACCCGACGCGGAAGAAGCGTACGCGGCCCTGTGCGCGGAGCACGGCGCCGAGCTGATCATCATCGACGCGCTGAAGGGGGCGACGCCGGGCAGCGACGAGAACGACTCCAAGATCCGGGAGTCGCTCGACAACCTCACCCGCGTCTCCGAGCGGACCAAGACGGCGTTCGTCGTGCTCCACCACGCGGGCAAGATCAAGGAAGGCCAGACAGACGGGCGCATGGCGCTCCGCGGCTCATCGGCGATCTACGACGCCGCCGGGCTGGTGCTGCTCATGCACGGCGAGCACGGGAGGCCGAAGCGGGTGATGCATCAGAAAAACGCGCCGGACGCCGGCGACGAGATCATCGAGGACTTCTTCCTCACCCTCGAAGTCATCCGACCGGATGGCGAGAAGGGCGAGCCCGGGGCGTCGCGTGTCGTCTACCGCGCCGTTGAGGAGGTCGAGGGAGAGCGGAGCGCCGACGAGCGGAAGCAAGAGCTCATCGATCGCGTTCGAGAGGTCGTTGCCGCGCAGCCTGGGATCGGCGCCCGCGCACTTCGCGATAGGATCGGCGGCAAGGCTGAGCTCGTGGACGAGGCCGTCAACTCGCTCGTCTCGTCCGGCGAGATGGAGAAGGTAAAGGACGGGCGCTCGCACGCGCACTACCTGAAGGAGCGGCGCCGGGATGGGACCGACGGGTAGGTTTCATCTGCCGCACTGCCAGGCCGGCGTGATCTCGGCCGATGTCAAACCCGGTATGCTCGCAACGTGTCCGTGTCCCCCCTTAAGGGGGGAGACACGGGACACGATGCATAGAGCGTGTCCGGGACACGCGGGGACACGTCGGGACACGGGACACGATCGCGGAGACGACAGCCGGGTCGGTCACGTAGCGCCGGATGAGGGAGCGGGGAGCAGGAGGCGAGGAAGCGGCAGCGGAAGGGGTGAGCCGGCTCCCCGCCGACACGTCCCGGAACGCCGCCCGCTTCGCTCTGCCGCTGCTCGCCGGCCGCCGTGGCATCGGGCCTGGCGGTCGGGCTGGCGCTGGTGTCCCTCGACCTCGTGACCGTGCTGGCTTTGGGCGGGCGCGCTCGCGGATCGCCGCAGGCTCGATCGCGACGTCGACATCGACCTCGGCGCCCTCGTGGTCGGCGGAGCCGCTCAGCACCGCGCCCTCGACCTCGGCGGAGCTCAGCCGCGCGGAGCCCTGTCACTTCGCCGTGACGATTCGATCGCGCGGCGCCTTGGTTCGAAGGCATTTCGGCACGCTGTGCGTCCCATGCTAAGGGGGGCAGCGCAGCCCGACACGTCGGCCAGCGGCTCCATCGACGTCCCCGCGCCCGTGCTCGCGATGGTCAACCTCGGAGCCGACGATGTTGACGTCCTGGCCTACGGAACGGCCAAGGGTGCCTCCCAACTCCGGAAGCTCCGAGGTTGCATGCGCGGCCATCGCCCGTGTGGTCGGTCGGCGCGCTGTGCGCTCGCCGGACGCCCTTGCGCGGGCCGGATGGTCGGGGGCGGGGTGGGACCGCTCGGCGCGCCTGTGGCCCCGTAGAAGGCGCCCGCGGTAGCTCCGCGGCGCTAGTCGAGGTCGCGATCTGCTCGGCGCTCGTGGCGCTCGCCGCTGCGGTGCTGGCGATCGAGATCGTGCTCGTCGTCCTGGCGCTCGTCGTCCTCGGGGCCAGCGGGGCGCGCATATCCGCGCCGGGGAGCAGCGCTCGTGAGCTTCGGCATCGGGAGCGCGCAGCGGGCGCTCGTCGCTTGTGGCCTCATTGAAGACAACAACACTGGTGAGAGAATGACTAAAAATGTGCTTCGAGAGCATCTTAACCTCCGAATCGATGGAGAGCTCCGCGCCGAGATCGAGGTCGTTGCAGCGCTGATCTCGCGGGATGGGTTGACCGTTAAGCGCGCGGCTGTGGCTCGTTCCGCCCTCGTTCGCGGGCTGCGCGCGATGCGGGATGAGCTCACCCGCGCAGCCGCTTCCGCAGAGGTCGCGTGATGGCGCTTCGAAGTGGACATGGCCAAGGTCGAGGGCGCCCACACATCGAGGTCCTCCCCCCGGACGAGCTACCGCCCGCTGAGGGCGCCAAAACGGTCCGTTCCGATCGGGGCCCTGATGGTCGGTTCACCCGTGGCAACACGGCGGCACGGGCGCGACGGCTCCGCGCTGGCGCTCTGGGAGGCGCGGGCGGCATCGACTCCACGTCGCCCGAGTTCAAGCCGTTCGCGCGGTGGGGTCGGCGGTACGGGGCGCACCGTCGGCGTGAACTTGCCGCGGCGCACGGCGGGGACATCTCGGCCGGCGTCGGCGCGCTGGTCGAGTCTGCCGCGCTCGCGCTCGCGTCATCGCGGTACCTCCAGAACCAAGGGGCCGCAATCGGCGACGCGGAGCTCCTCAAGCGCGCGTCGGCTCTCGCCGCTGAGGCGAGGCAGAACGAGCTGGCAGCATGGGAGCTCGCCGCACGCGAAGCAAAAGCGCGCGGTGCCAGCCGCCGCGCGGCGCTCGATCGCGTTCGCGAGCGTGCTGCGGCTCGACTGAACAAGCACACCGAGGGCGACAGCGACACGTGAGCGACCACGGACGCCGCATCCTCGACCACCTCCGCGCCGTCGACGCGGAGCTCGTGGCGCAGGGCTTCCCCGCGATCTCCCCGTGGTGGTGGTCGACCCTCGAACGCTTCTACCTCAGCGGCCGGCGCACCCTCGTGCTGCGCGTCGGACGCCGAGGAGGCAAGTCGTCGACGCTCTGCCGCGTGGCGGTGGTCGAGGCGCTCTTCGGTGAGCACCACATCCCGCCCGGCGATGTTGGGACGGTGCCGATCGTGTCGACCTCGCGGGACGAGGCAGCGGCGCGCCTGCGGACCATCGAGGTGATCCTCCGCGCGCTCGGCGTCGAGTTCCGCAAGGCCGGCGAGGCGATCGAGTTGCAGCGCGACGACGGGGCGCCGGTCGCGTTCAAGGTGTTCGCCGCATCGATCGCGGGGGTATCAGGGTTCACCGCCATCGCGGCGATCTGCGATGAGGTGGCGAAGTGGGCCGACAAGGACACGGGCGCGAACCCCGCGAAAGAGGTGCTCGCTTCGCTCCGCCCGACGATGGCGACGCAGCCCCGGGCGCGGCTCTTCCTCTCCTCGTCGCCGCTGTCCACGCTCGATGCTCACTACGACGCGTTCGAGCAGGGCGAGACGCCGACGCAGTGTGTGGCGTACGCGCCGACGTGGATCGCGAACCCGTCGATCTCGGAGCAGGACACGCGCGCTCTTGAGCCTGACGCGCGGGTGTGGGCGCGCGAGTACCGGGCGCTCCCCCAGGCTGCGATCTCCGCCGCGTTCGACCCCGATGCCGTCGATCGAGCGTTCCGCGATCCGGTCTGCTCATATCACGCTGGCGAGCGCGTCCTCGTGCTCGACCCATCGAGCGGGCGCAACGACTCCTTCACCTACGCCGTCGTCGGCTGGTCGTGGCCGCTGCTCCCGTTTACCGCGTACGTCACGGCCGACCTCACCGACGAGTGGGGCCGCGTGATCGCTGGGAACTGTGCCTACGCCGTCGACGCACACGGCAAAAGGATCGTGCGAGGCGACTACGCGGGCCAGCTCATCCCCTTCCTCCAGGTCGAACAGATCGGCGGTATCGATGGCGCATTCTGGCAAAACATGCGCGGCGATGACGTCGTGGATCGACTCTGCGGAGTCTGCGAGGAGCACGCCATCCGCCGTGTGCTGTCCGACCAGCGCGAAGCTCTCATGCTCGAAGCCGCGTTCGCGGCGCGCGGTTACAAGTTCACCGCGTACGACTGGACCAACAGCAACAAGACCGCCGCGGTCGGGCTGATCCGCGGCTGGCTTCGTGATGGCGCAATCACGATCGCAACACATGAGATCATGCGGAAACAGCTCCACGCATTCTCGGAGAAGTTCACCGCGACGGGCGCGCTCACCTACGGCGCCCGCACGGGACATGATGACTATGCGGCTCTCTTGCTCACCGCCGCAATCGCGGATGCCGATGGCGCACTAAGCATGTCACCGCTCGCGACGCGCAAGCCCAGCGGGCGCAACTTCGTTACGTGGTCTGACCGCGGCCTTTGACGCCGCAGGAGATAAAGCAGATGGCACTCCCTCATGGCATGACGCACCCGCGCCAGCGCGAGCATTTCTACCCGACGCCACCGCGCGAGCCGATCCAAGACTGGCCCGCTGTCTTCGATCGCTTCATCGAGCTCCTCAACGCACGGCCAGTGCCGCGGGACTACGACACGGCCTTCAGGTACGCGAGGGATCAAGGCTGCTATGTTCGCCCGTCCGATGTCCCCGCAGAGTTTCGCGAACAGGCAAAGGCACATGTGCGGCAGCACTGCAACCCGGTGATCTGGGACTGCTTCCACAACGATGCCGGCGAGTCCTGGAGGTGATGCATGTTGACGAAACGCACCTTTGATCTCCGCGCGCTGGGCATCGACGCCGACGTGACATGTGACGTCGTGGCGACCTCGAGCCCGACGATCACCCGCGTGCCGCTCGACCAGCATATCGCTGCCCGCGCGCGCGTCGACGAACTGATCTTAGAGGGCATCCGGCATCTCGCGAGCGCTGAGCGCAACACCTGGGAGCAGCGGGAGGCGCGACAGAAGATGGAGGCATGCTTCATCGAGGCTCGGCGCATCATCTCGATCGCGTTCTACGTCACGCCGTCGATGGTCGATCCCTCCTTCGCGGCATGGGTTCGGGGAGCGCATGCCGAGGTCGTTGCGATCGAATGGGCGCGCCCCGACGCGACGGGAGGCTTCTGGCCGAAGCCGAAAGAGCCACCGCGGACGGCGGTACACCTCCGTGAGATGCCGAAACGCTGGAGGGAGTTCCAGCGGCTGATCGAGGACGAAGAGTTCGCGGCTGCTCGTCGGGTAACTGCTTCAACAACACCGGAGTACCCGCGCGGCTTCTATGTCCGGCCTTCCGACTGCTCCGAGCCCTTCATCGCGTGGGTCAAGGCGCACGTGGAGCCGCACGTCAGCGACGGGCTGCGCGCCGATCTCGATGAGAACGGGGGCAAGGTCCGCGACTTTTTCGATTGAGTAGGAGGAGCAGCGTATGAGCGAGAACATCGAGAACAGCCCAATGGCGATGAGCACCTTCTGTGAACTCGTGGCGAACGGCCAGCCCGAAGCCGCGGTGAAGTTCGCCAGAGACAACGGTTACCGCATCGAGCCGCACCTCGTCCCGGCGTCGCACGTCGATCAGCTGGAGAGGTTCAAAGCCGAGGGGAAGATGACCATCGCGACGATGTACGAGGCGATCTACGCGAGGGCGATCGAAGCCGAGCGCAGCGCGCGCGTGCTCGCCTTGGAGCTCGCGAACATGGGCGCGCCAGCCCTAGCCACGACGCCGCTCGACACGCCCCATCTTGCGAGATTGGCTCAGCTGCGGGCTGCCGGCCAGCATGGTGCCGCGGATGTGTACGAGGCGATCCACAGCGCCGCGCTCGCGAAGGAGTGCGCCGGGCGCGACGAGCAAGCGGAGCGCGCCGAGCATGCTCGGCTCGTCGGCCACGCCTCGCCGCTCGCCGGGCTCACGACCAGCGAGAAGATCGCCCGCATCATGTCGGGGCAGTCGGGCATGCCCGACGACGACGCGGTTGCAGCGCTATCTCGGCTCGGAGCGGAGAGCGACGCGCGGAGGTACCAGCGGCGACCGTGAACGCAAGGCGCCTGTCACTTCGGTACCTTCCGCGGACGACCGCGTTTAACCTCAGGCATCGTTGCCGGGCGGAGCAAGAGCGCTGGGGACACCTCAAGCGCATCAGCAAGCTGGACGAGAACACCGACGCTCGGGTTCACGCGACCGGCTTCGATGCGCTGAATGAAGGTGAGATGCAGGTCGGCGGCTTCGGCCAGCGCCTCTTGAGTCATGTCGCGCTTGAGGCGAATCCGTCGGACGTTCGCCGCGACGTACCTCAGCACCGTGTTGACTCGGGCGCTACTCACGTTCGCAGGCGTAGCGCCTCGGTCCTGCCGAATTAACAGACGATCGTCTGTATTTCGTTGACGGCCCGCAGGACGTGTGCGTACCTTGTACGGACCACAAAAAGTGCTCCCCGCGTCGGCGGCAACCGACCGGGGAGCGTGGCCGGAACCCCGTGGAGCGAGGTCCGACATGGGCAAGTTACGTCCGCGGCCCGAAAAGGGCCAAGAGATCGATCCGTCCGCCGACCCTAGTACTGTTCCCCCCGACCGCTTCCCCCACCGCCGAGCACGGCGGTCCAGCGCCGAAACCCGGCGCAGCACGCGTGCCGAGCATGAGCGGCCTGCCGCACGACACGCCAGGAAGAAGCCAACGATGCAGGCGATCCTTGCCGAGCGCGGCGTCATCGTCGCCGTGCTCATCTCCAGCGGCGTGCCGCAGCGCGACCGCGACGACGTTGCGCAGGACATCCTGCTCGGCGCCTGGCGCTCGGTGAAGCGCGGCATGTACCGGCCCGATCCGAAGACCCAGCCGCGCGACGCGCTCCGCGCCTGGCTCTACGGCATCGCGTGGCGCAAGACGGGGCACTACCTGCACAGCGCGTGGGTGCGGCGGGCGGTGCTTCACGCGCAGCCTCTCGGCAGGCTTCGTGAGCCCGTCGGCATCGACCTCCACGCCCAGATCGAGGCGCGCGAGGTCCTGGAGGCGCTGGACGATCTGCCCGACTGGCAGCGGGAGGCGCTGCTCTCCGTGGACGAGCCGGAGAGCCTCGTTGCGTACGCACGACGGCGCGGCATGAAGCCGGGCACGGCAGCGTCCAGGCTCAGGATCGCTCGCGATGCGCTGGCCCTGCGGCTGAGGAGGCGCCGATGAGCCTCTACCTCCCGCTGAAGTTCCGCGACCCCAAGCGTCGCGTGAGCCTCACGCTCCCCGCCCGACCGGTCACGCGCTGCGTCTCGCCCGCTGACATCGAGCGCTACCTGAGCGCGCGCGGCTACCGCGCGTTCCACGTCTCCATCCCCGTCCGGCCATGGCGCGTCGCCGTGCTGTGGTTCCCGCCCATCGGGCCGGACGGGCGGAACCTGCCGAGCTACCACGACCGCTACGTGGAGGGGCCGCAGGTCAGTGCGCATCGCCTGGAGGACGCCATCGCGGCCATCGCCCGCATCGAGGGCCGCACGCCAGGCGAGGTCCTACGCGAGATCGCCGTCATGGCGCAGATGGCCGAGGACGGCGAGTAGGCACACCTAGTGACGTCATCATCGACGATGTACGCGGAATAGGATTTTTCAGAGTCTTAGGAGTAGAGACATGGCACGTCAACGCACTGGAACGGTCTTTCGGCATGGAGATCATTGGGACGTCCGGGTTACGCTGGATGATGGGAGTCGACCTGTCTACCACCTTCCGGCCGGCTGCTCGGAGGCGATGGCGCGGGAGAAGGCCAAGTATTGGAGCGAGAACGCGAGGGGGCTTGAGCAGAAGCCGAAGCGGGGCGGCAACACGTCGGCGGTCAGCCCGGGCGAGACTGTCTCCGAGTACTTCGCGCGCTGGAACGCCGCTCGGGACGTGCGCGGGCTGGTGTCGATCCACAAGGAGGCCTCCACCTTCAGAATCCACATCGAGCCGATCATCGGCATGAAGCCGATCGCCAGTGTCACGCGCGCGGACATCGAAGCGGTCGTGGAGGCGATGGACGCCAAGGTCGCCGCAGGCTCGCACTCCTGGCAGACGATGCAGCGCGCATGGGTCATCGCGACCAAGATGTTCAAGGACACCCTCCGCTCCAAGATCGCTGCGCTGCGCGTGCGTGGTGACAACCCGTGCGCTGACGTGGCCGGTCCGGACCGCGGCGCCGAACGGGCGAAGAGCTACCTCTACCCCTCCGAGTTCCTGGCGCTCATGAACAGCGATCGAGTGCCGCTCCACTGGCGCCGGATGATCGCGCTGGCCGTGTATCTGTACGTCCGCGCCGGTGAGCTCGAAGCGCTGCGGTGGAGCGACGTCGACCTCGACCACGGCGTGATCAACGTGAACCGTGGCATGGATCGGCTCCGGGCGAGGGAGAAGTCGACCAAGGGCAAGCTCGCTCGGCGGTTCGCGATCGAAGAGAACCTGCTGCCGGTGCTGCGCGCGATGAAGGCGAAGGCCGACCCGGACGCGCTGGTGATCAGGATGGTCTGCGGCCAGAGCTTGGCGAGGATCCTGCGGCGCTACCTGAAGTTCGCGGGCGTCACCCGGCCGGAGCTCTTCGCGGATGACGAGACACGGAAGCCCATCACGTTCCACGACCTCCGCGCGACCGGCATCACGTGGATGGCCATCCGAGGCGACGACCCGATCAAGATCATGCGCCGGGCTGGCCACGCCGACTTCGCCACGACGCAGCGCTACGTCCGGGAGGCGGAGCAGCTTGCCGGCCGCTTCGAGCCGGTGTTCCCTCCGCTGCCCGCCAGCCTGCTGGGCGATGGCGACCACGACGATCCGTCAGTGAATCGTCAGGACGCCTCAGAAACCTCAGAAATTCAGGCAAATACGTCCCCTCGTCTGGGTGACGTAGACCGGCCAGACGTACGGCTTGTCCACGTCGACGCCGAGCTGTACGCCGAGCGCGTCGTGCAGCATCTCGGCGGCCAGCGTCGGCCGGTTCTTGAACAGCTCCACCAGGGCTTCATGGGTGACTGAGGGCATCGGGTAGTCTCTCGGGTAGGTACGGCCATGCTGAGTCCTGAGGCGGCGTGCCAGGCGCGTGCGGTAAGTCCCGCAGGGGCCAGAGCAGACGCGTCTCACTCTCAAAATCCGGGCAACTCCCCGGATCGGTCACGCCGTACGACCTGCGTGTGCCCCGACGCCGGGCACGGGCCCTCACTGGACCGGATCTTCGTCGCCCCGAACGTCTGCGTCGGCCGGGCCTACATCCGCAGGCACCGAATCTGGGCATCGCTCGCAATCGACCTCCTCGCCAGCGGGATGTCCGTCCAGGATGTGATCGCCGAGCACAGGATCGAGGAGGACGACGTCCTCGCCTGCATTGCCTACGGTGCTGTAACCTTCGGGTGGCAGGTCTGTAAAATGGGCGGCCGCGGGAAGGCAGGTCGACTTCGGCCAGATCCATCGCACCATAGCGGGGCACCTACCGAGCGCACCATGACCCGTGCGGAGCCGGCGCAGCGGAGGAGACAATCATGGATTTCATCTCACGTGTCACAGAGCAACTAGATCTTGCGGCCCAGCAGCTTCATCAGCGGACTCCGACACACGCACGCTTCGCGCTCATTCTCATCGACAACATCGTCGAATTGATCTTGCACGGATGGTGTGAGGATGCATGCAAGGCCGACGCAAGCCTCGCCAAGCTCGGCCAGGTGAAACTCAGCCGCAAAGAGCGCAAGGCTGCGCTGGGACAGCGATTCGACGAAAAGCCAAAATTTTGCGCCCGCCTAGGTTACATCGACGAGCCACAGCGCGACTTCATCCTCGACTGCCACTCCTACCGAAACGAGCCATACCACGTCAGCCTTGCCTACGAAGAAATCATCGAACCCATCGCATCAGAGTACTACCTCCTCGCATGCGACCTACTGCTCACGCACGAGCGCCACAGCTTCACCAGGTCATTCCCTGACGAGACATCCCGCGGGGCTTTCCTCAAACATGCAGGACAACCCGCAGCACCGCACGACCACGGCAAAATATTTGGCCCGGCCAGCCAATCGCTTCGGAACGCCAGACCACAACCAAGCACGTCGCTCCAACGCGCACTTTTCACGTCGATGTTCTGGCGAGTCGAGGCAATCTCCGGCACATTGGATTTCTTGATGAAGGCAGCGCCGCGACACGAATCAAAAGACGAGCTGCTGCTAGAACTCGAGTCGCGCGCAGCATGGCTTACTCACATAGACTCGCGAGCAGACGCCGCAGCACCATCACAGGACTCTCACCTTTACCACGAAGAACGACAAATGTTCCAGGCGTCCTACAAACAGAAGTTTCATGCGGCCGCGCTGGAACGCTGGCGAGATAGAGCCAAGCAGCTGCGTGACGAGCCGGACGCTTACCTTGCGCTCAAGGAGCACGAAGCGCTACGTCGCGAGTGCGAGCCCTACGCCGAGCTGGTATTTGAAGCGGCAGCCGAGATGGATGCCGAACTCCAGCGCCAGTTCGACGAAGCATTTGGAAGATGAGCGACGCCGCTTCTTCGCCCAGCCCGCCCGCGTTCAGCCGGGCCGGCGGGCGTCGAGGAGCTGCCGGGCTCAGCGGGCGACCAGGGGCGAGCGCCAGGGGCGAGCGCCAGGGGCGAGCGATGAACCGACCGGCTCCTCCGCGGAAGCGGTCCTCGGCGACGACCTCCACCTCGACCCGGCGCCTGGCCCTCGGCGGGACCGGGGCGTAGGTTTCTTCGTGCGCGGGGCTCGACGGCACGGACCCACGGAGACAGGAACCGAGAAGAGGTCCTGCAAAGCGCGCAAGGCGTCGCCCGTCCGAGGCCCACACGCAGCCGATCGACCGCTGAACGCCGCGAGCAACCCCGGTCACGAGGAGCATCGAACCATGTACAGCACGAAGGCTTACTCCGCCGCCAGCGCGACATCGCCGCTGGCCCCCACCCAGATCCCGCGGCGCGATCCGACCGCGCACGACGTGCAGATCGAGATCCTCTTCTGCGGGATCTGCCACTCCGACCTCCACGCCGCCCGCGGCGAGTGGGGCCGCACGGTCTACCCCATCGTACCGGGCCACGAGATCGTCGGCCGCGTCGCCGAGGTCGGCTCGGCGGTCACCAGGTACAAGCCCGGCGACCTCGCCGCGGTCGGCTGTATCGTCGACTCGGACAGGACCTGCCCGAGCTGCATGGAAGGGCTGGAGCAGTTCTGCCCGAACCAGATCATCGTCTTCGGCTCCCCGGACAAGCACCTCGGGGGCGTCACGTATGGCGGCTACTCCGACAGCATCGTCGTCGATGAGCGGTACGTCCTGCGCATCCCCTCGAACCTCGACCCCGCCAGCGCGGCGCCGCTCCTCTGCGCCGGGATCACCACGTACTCGCCTTTGCGCCACTGGGGCATCGAGAAGGGCAAGAAGGTCGGCGTGGTCGGCCTCGGCGGGCTGGGCCATATGGGCGTGAAGTTCGCCCGCGCGTTCGGGGCGCACGTCGTCGTCTTCACCACCTCGCGCGGCAAGACGGAGGACGCCCTGCGTCTCGGCGCCGATGAGGTCGTCGTCTCCCGCGACGCGAGCGAGATGCAGAAGCACGCCGGCAGCCTCGACTACATCCTCGACACCGTCTCCGCGGACCATGACGTCAACGCCTTCCTCAACCTGCTCCGCCGCGACGGCAACATGACCCTCGTCGGGGCGCCCGCGAAGCCCCTGAGCGTCGCCGCGTTCGGGCTCATCATGGGGCGCCGCAGCCTCTCCGGCTCGAACATCGGCGGCATCGCCGAGACCCAGGAGATGATCGATTTCTGCGCGGCGAACAACATCGCCGCAGACGTCGAGAGCATCCCCATCCAGAAGGTCAACGAAGCCTACGAGAGGCTGCTCAAGTCCGACGTGAAGTATCGCTTCTCCATCGACATGGCGTCGCTCCGATCCGAGTGAGCGGCGCGACGCGCCCATGAAGACAGCTCCCAAGAAAGACTTCCCGGTCGCCGCGATCCGCCGGTTCCTCGAGCCCGGCCCGATCGTGCTCGTCAGCTCGGCGTGGCGGCGCGAGACCAACATCATGACCATGGGCTGGCACACGGTCATGGAGTTCGCGCCGTCGCTGGTCGGGTGCGTCATCAGCAGCGCGAACCACAGCTTCGAGCTGATCCGCCGGAGCAAGGAGTGCGCGATCAACGTCCCCACCGCGGAGCTCGCCGAGACGGTGGTCGGCATCGGCAACTGCTCGGGCCGCGACACGGACAAGTTCTCCGCCTTCGGGCTCACGCCCGTCCCCGGCGCGGCGGTCGGGGCGCCGCTCATCGCGGAGTGCTACGCGAGCCTCGAGTGCCGGCTCGCGGACGCGCGGCTCGTGAAGACCTACAACTTCTTCATCTTCGAGGTGGTCAAGGCGCACGCCGCGACCACGCCGCGCTACCCGCGCACGATCCATTACCGCGGCGACGGCATCTTCATGCTCTCGGGGGAGAGCACGCGCCGGTATCGCCGGCTCTTTCGTCCCGACAGGCTGTGACGCGCCGCCCGCGAGCGGCGCCGGGGCAGCGCGCCCCTCCCGGGCCGCGGCTCAGCGCGCCGGCGCGTTGACGAGCCGGGCCGCGCACCGGCCCTCGTGGCAAAGACAGCCGCCGCCGCAATCCATCGTCCCCGGCCGGCACTCCTGCGTGCACATCATCCCGCCCTCGCACGCGAGCGCCGTGGCCTTCGCGACGCAGGCGGCCGGGTGGCACCCGCAGACGGGCACGCAGTCCGCGTCGCTCTGGCACGGGTCGCTGCCCACGGCGATCGAGTCGTCCGTCGGGGTGGCCGTGGGCGTCGTCGTGGCCGGATCCGGCGCCGGCGGCGCGTTCGAGCCGGGAGGCTCGTTCCGCGAGGCGCTGCACGCAGCACAGCAGAGCACGGCGGCCAGGAGGAGCCCCATCGAGCGATCGAGGATGTGTCTCATACGCGTGCTCTCTCACGGATCACCACGAGGTTCTATCACGACCTGCGAGCTCATCCGGGCGCGGCGCCCGATCCCGCGCCGCCGCGCGCCGGAGGCCGCCCTCCAGAGCACCCGGCGGCGCCGGGCCGCCACCTCATCGCCCGCGGAAGCTCTCCACCAGATGGTCCACGAGGGCGCGGACGCGGCGCGGGAGATGGCGGCCCGCCGGGTAGACGACCGACAGATCCGCCGCGCGGACGAACCGGTTCAGCACGGACTCGAGCCGGCCCGCCTCGAGGTCGCCCTCGACGTCCCAGAACGACTTCTGCGCGACCCCGAGGCCCGCGAGCGCCCACGCGCGCACCAGCTCGCCGTCGCTCGAGCTGCGCCGCCCGCGCACGCGCACCGCCTGCGTCCCCTCGCCCTCCGCCGCGAACGTCCACGTCGCCTCGTTCCGGCCCTCCGCGTTCCAGAGCAGGCACTCGTGGTCGGCGAGATCGCCCGGCGCGCTCGGCCGCGGGTGCCGGGCCCAGTAGCCGGGCGCCGCGCACACGACCCGGTGCCCGGTGGCGAGCCTGCGCGCGGTCAGGCTGCTCCCCTGCAGCGGTCCCACGCGCAAGGCCACGTCGAAGCCCCCGCGCACGAGGTCGACGACCTCGTCCGAGAGGTGGAGAAACACGCTGATGCGCGGGTGCGCCTCCAGGAACGCCTCAAGGACGGCGCGCAGGCGGCCGCGCCCGAGATCCGAGGGCGCGGTGATGCGCAGGCTGCCCCGCAGCGAGCTCTGCCCGCGCCGGATGCACGCCTCGCTCCGCTCGATCTCGTCGAGGATGCGGCGGCAGTCGACCAGGTAGCGCTCGCCCTCCTCGGTGAGGCGGAGCCGCCGCGTGCTCCGGACCACGAGCTGCACGCCCAGCCGCTCCTCCAGGGCCGCGAGCCGCGCGCTGACGGTCGACGGCACGGTCGCGAGCGAGCGCGCGGCCGCGCTGAGGCTGCCGCGATCGACGATCTCCAGAAACGTCTGCATCTCGAGGAGCGCGCTCATCTTTCGATTTTATCGAAAGGTGTCGCGCGGCTCGAGCCCGTACTCGCCCTGGCCGCCGCGCTCCACCTTTCCCCTGCGCTCGCGAGCACGGACCGGGCGCGGACAGACCTCGAAGCAGGAGCAAACCATGAGCATCCAGAACAAGGTCGCCCTGGTCGTCGGCGCGCAGGGGATCATCGGCCGCAACCTCATCGATCACCTCGAGGCGCTCGGCGAATGGGACGTGATCGGCCTGTCCCGGCGCGGCGGCGCGCCCGCGGGCCGCGTCCGCCACGTGGTGGTCGATCTGCTCGACCGGGAGGACTGCCGGAAGAAGCTCGGCGGCCTCGCCGAGGTCACGCACATCTTCTACGCCGCCTATCAGGACCGGCCCACGTGGGCCGAGCTCGTGCCGCCGAACCTCGCCATGCTCGTCAACGTGATCGACGCGGTCGAGCCGGTCGCCGCGGGCCTCCAGCACATCAGCTTGATGCAGGGCTACAAGGTCTACGGCGCGCACCTCGGCCCGTTCAAGACGCCGGCCCGCGAGACCGACGCGCACCACATGCCGCCCGAGTTCAACGTCGACCAGCAGGCGTTCCTCGAGGCCCGGCAGAAGGGCAAGGCCTGGTCCTGGTCGGCCCTCCGGCCGTCGGTGGTGTGCGGCTTCGCGCTGGGCGTCCCGATGAACCTCGCCATGGTCATCGCGGTCTACGCGGCGATGTCGAAGGAGCTCGGCCTGCCCCTGCGGTTCCCCGGCAAGCCGGCCGCCTACGACAGGCTGATCGAGATGACCGACGCGCGCCTGCTCGGCCGGGCCACGGTCTGGGCGGCGACCAGCGCGCCGTGCCGCAACCAGGCGTTCAACATCAACAACGGCGACATGTTCCGCTGGAGCGAGATGTGGCCGAAGATCGCCCGCATGTTCGACATGGAGGCGGCGCCCCCGCTGCCGATGCCGCTCGCGGACGTCATGGCCGACAAGGAGCCGCTCTGGAACGCCATGATCGAGAAACACGGCCTGGCGCGGCACCCCTACCGGGACGTGTCGTCGTGGCGCTTCGGAGATGCGGTGTTCTCGTGGGACTACGACGTGATCGCCGACGGCTCGAAGGCGCGACGGTTCGGCTTCCACGAGCACGTCGAGACGGAGGCGATGTTCCGTGGGATCTTCGAGGATCTCCGGCGGCGGAGGATCATCCCGTGATGGGCCCGCGTCGCCTCACGCTCTCGAGACCGGTCCACCTGCCGTGCCGCGTCCCGCTGGGGCTCCGCGGCGAAGGGCTCCACGACGCGGCAGCGTAGCTCCTCGTCGGCGACGTTCGCCCTTGCCTGGAGGTCCTGCCGAGCTGCCCGCCTCCGAAGGTCGCCGCCGCGGTGCCAGCTGTGTGTGCCAGCGGTGCCAGCGGTGCCAGCGGGCTCCGAGCGTCGCGTGGCCTTGGCAGTTCGGCTGGGTTTCCGGCACAGATCCCGCGCGCTCACGCCTCCATCCCCGGGTGGCCGCGCGCGGCACGGCGAGTGCAAACGCGAAACGCCAAACGCGAAACGCGAAACGCCAAACGCGAAACGCCAAACGCGAAACGCAAGACAGGCGATTGCGACTCGCCCTCGGGAACGCTGGGCGGACAGCTCGACGCATTTCAACCTGCGAAGCAAGGAGTGGATCCAGTAATGAATCTCTTGAACTCGAACCGGCTTCACCGCATGTACGCAGCCCTCGGCCTCCTCGCGTCCGCGGCCTTCGCGCCGGCCTGTGCGGCCGAGGGCGTGACCGGCGACGAGGCAGCGCTCGCGGCCGGCGATGAGGCCGAGCTCGTCGACAGCGAATCGAGCGCCATCATCAACGGGAGCGCCGCCACGGCGTGGATGCGGCAGCGGGTCGTGTCGCTCGGCAACTGCACCGGCGTCATCGTCAGCAAGAATCACGTCCTCACGGCCGCGCACTGCCTGCCCGCCGTGGGGACCACGAAGGTGCAGTTCTATAGCACCATGAACACGCCCGACACGCCCAAAACCGAAGTCACCAACGTCGCCTTCAAGCCCGGCGTGAATCCGTGGAATGACGAGCTCGACGACAACGGGGGCAACTTCGCCGACATCGCGGTCCTCACGCTCGCGAACCCGATCCCGTCGACCTCCGTGGTGGCCAGCCTCGACCTCCATTACCCCGGAGACGACGCGACGGGCACCCAGGTCGGCCGCGGGCGGCACGACGGCGCGAGCAACTCGACGAGCCTGCTCAAGTATGCGACGAACGGCCTCTACTCGGACAACGTGGATGGTGGATACTTCTACACCAACGACGATCGCATCAACAAGGGGGATTCGGGCGGGCCGATCTTCACCAACGGTCAGCGCGTGTCCGGGGTGCTCTGGGGCTACTGGTGGGTCGCCTTCGCCATGCGCAACAAGTACACGAGCACCCAGTACCACCTCAACTGGATCCTCGACAAAATCGGGTACACCGGGAGCGGCGCGTACTCGCAGACGCTGACCAACAAGCTCATCGACGGATGGCCCTACGGTCTCGTATCCGGCGACCTGAGGAAGTGCAAGTACGCCTGTGAGCACGATTCGCAGTGCATCGCCTACAGCCACGAAGGAGGCGGGGAGAACCACTGCTACCTCTACGACGACATGGGCGACGGACCGGTGACCTATAGCGGCTTCACGACCGGGATCAAATAAGGCGCGCGGCTCGGCCCGGGCTCATCAGGAGCTCAACCCATCGCGCCAGAGCACGCGCCTCCGCTGGTTGCGCCGTCAGACGGAGGCGATGTTCCGGGGGATCTTCGAGGATCTCCGGATGCGGAGGGTCATCCCGTGACGGGCCCGCGCTCCCTCACGCGAGCGCCCGGATCTCCCGCAGCACCGCCTCCACGTTCGCCTCGGTGTTGAGCAGGCTCGGCGCGACGCGCGCATACGAGATCCCGTACGGCGACGTCGACGCGATGATCTTCCTCTCGCGGAGCCTCCGCACCACGGCGGCCGGCGTCATCCCCGCCACCTCGAAGCACACGAGCCCCGCGGAGAGCGCGTCGTCGAGCGGCGTGTGCAGCGTGACGTGGCGCATGCCCTTGAGTCCCTCCTTGCACTGCCGGTTCAGCGCGTGGATGCGGTCCGCGACCTTTGCCTTGCCGATGCGCCGGTGGAACGCGAACGCCGCGGGCAGCGCCCAGCGGTGCTCGAAGGAGTGGAACCCTCCCGGAGACATCATGTTGGCGGTCGTGGCCGGCGCCGGCTGACCCCGCATCCAGGCGCCGTATCCCTCCTTGCCGAAGTGCGGGATGCTCGGCCGGAGCCTCGGCCAGAGCTCGGCCCTGCCCCAGAGCACGCCCGTGCCCCGCGGCCCGAAGATCCACTTGTGACAGCCGGCAGCGAAGAAATCGCAGCCGAGGTCGGCCATCGTGGCGTCCTCGACCCCGAAGCCGTGCACGCCGTCCACGCAGCAGACGACGCGATCCCCCGGCGCCCGCCCCTGGTTCGCCCTGGCGACGACCTCCGCGATCGCGCGCACCGGCGTCTTCACCCCCGTGCTCGAGTGGACCCACGTGATCGCCACGACCCGCGTGGCCGGCGTGATCGCCCGCGCGATCGCGCCCGCCATCCCCGCCTCCGTCGCGGCGCTGCCCCGCTCGTAGAGCGCGACCTTCCGCACCGCCGCGCCCGACCGCTCCGCCGCGAGCCGGAGCGACTCGTGCGTGGAGTAGTGATCGTGCACCGTCGTGAGCGCCTCGTCCCCGGCCTCGAGCGGCAGCCCGAGGTACAGCGAGGCGAGCCCCATCGTGGTGCTGTCCGTCAGCGCGATCTCGTCGGCCCGGGCGCCCATGTACGCCGCGGCGGCCTCCCGCACCGGCGCCGCGCCCTCGTGCTCGCCGAGCGCGTCCACCGGGTTCTCGTCGAGCTCCCGCCGCAGCGCCTCGATCGCCTCGCGCACGGGCCGCGGGTGCGACGCGAGCAGGAAGCTCGTCATGTGGATCCACGTCGGCGACACCTCGAACTCGTCCCGGACGCGCTGCCACGCGTCGGCCGGCGCCTGGGCCCGATCGGCCGCGGCCGTCACCGCCTCCGGGGCCGCGCAGCCCGCGGCCCCGATCGCCAAGAGGCCTTCGAGCAGGCTGCGCCTGGGTAGCTTCGTCGTCATCTGCAGCTTCCTCCTCCGTGCTGGGCGCGGTCCCTCTTGGAGCCGCAGGCTCGCGCGCCCAGGGGCGCTTCGATGCCGCGGGCAGGGAAATCCCCTCTCGCCGCGCCGGCCGGGGAGGTTGCACGGGGGCGGCTGAGAAGCAGTAACTATCTGAAACCAATCAGCTTTTCACCGCGCGGGGCGCGGGGCGGCCCACAGCGTTCCGCGCTCTCGGTCGAGTCCCGTCACGCCGCTCGATCGCGACATTCCCGGGTTGGCGTGGATGGCGGGTGTCGTCGGCGCGGGGTCCGCGCTCCGGTGCCGGGATCTCAGCGGATGAGGTAGCCGTCGATGAACGAGGCGACGTCTTCGGCGAGGGTACCGACCTCGACGGGGACGCCGGCGGCGCGCAGCAGCGCGATCCCGCGGCCGAGGTTCCGCGGATGGCTGTCGATCACGGCCACGAACACCGCGCCGATGCGCCGGGCGATCAGGGCCTTCGCGCAGGAGGGGGTGCGGCCGAAGAACGAGCAGGGCTCCAGCGTCACGAACGCCGCGCAGTCCGAGAGATCGCCGGGGAGCGTCGCGAGCGCCATGGCCTCGGCGTGGTGGCAGCCGGGCGCCTGCGTGAAGCCCTCCGCGACGATGCTACCGCCGCGCACCACCACGCAGCCCACGGGCGGGTTCGGGCGGCAGCGGGGGAGCGCGCCGCGCGACACCTCCAGCGCCCGCGCCATGAAGCGCCGCTTCTCGGCCTCGGTGGTCGAGGGCCGAGCCCGCCGGGCGATCCGTGCCTCCGCGGCCGGCGCGCTCACGGCGCCGGGCTCGGGTAGCGGGCGTGGATCTGCTCGATCTCGGCGAGCACCTCCTTGCCGAGCACCACCCCCGCGCTCTTCACGTTCTCCTCGAGCTGCTCGAGGGTGGTCGCCCCGATGATGGTGCTCGCCACGAACCAGCGGCTGCGCACGAAGGCGAGCGCGAGCGACGCCGGGGTGAGGCCGTGCGCGCGCGCGAGCTTCACGTAGGCCTGCACCGCCTCGTCCACGTTGGGCTTCCGGTAGCGCTGGCCGAACGCCTCGAACCGGGCGAGGCGCGAGCCCGGCGGGGGTCCGCCGACGTACTTGCCCGTCAGGAGGCCGAAGGCGAGCGGGCTGTAGGCGAGCAGCGGCACGTCCTCGCGGCGCGAGGCCTCCGCGAGCGCCGCGTCGAACGTGCGGTTGACGAGGCTGTACGCGTTCTGGATCGACACCGGCCTCGGGAGCCCCAGGTGCTCCGCGATGCGGCTGAACTGCGTCACCCCCCACGCGGTCTCGTTGCTGAGCCCGAGATAGCGCACCTTGCCGTCGCGGATGACCTCCGCGAACGCCGCGAGCTGCTCGGGGATCGGCGTGCTCGAGCGCTCGTTCGCCGGGTCGTAGGCGGTGGCGCCGAACTGCGGCACGTACCGATCCGGCCAGTGGATCTGGTAGAGATCGATGTAGTCCGTCTTCAGGCGCCGCAGGCTGTCCTCGACCGCGCGCCGGACGTTCGCGCGGTTGACCGCGAGAGAGCCGCCCCGGATCCACGGGAAAGGGCGGCCCGACGCGGCGATCTTCGTCGCGAGGATCACCTTGTCGCGCGGCCTCTGGCTCAGCCACTCGCCCACGTAGCTCTCGGTGCGGCCCTGCGTCTCGGCGCGGGTCGGCACGGGGTACATCTCGGCCGCATCGACGAAGTTGATGCCCGCGTCGAAGGCGTAATCGAGCTGCGCTTTCGCGTCGTCGAGCGTGTTCTGCTCGCCGAACGTCATCGTCCCAAGGCAGAGCTCCGAGACCCGGAGCTCGCTGTCACCCAGCTGTCGGTAATGCATCGCTTTTCCGTCCGTGGGGATTCCCGTACCACGGAGCGGCGGCCTCGTCCACAATAACGGACGACTCTTCTCCTATAACGGACACCTCCGCGGGCCCGCGATGCCCGGCGTGCGGTGTGGAGCGCGTCGGCGATCACGCAGGCGACGTGACCGGGATGCGCGCGGCGCCCCCTGCGTCGAGCCAGGCCGCGAGCGTCTTCAGCCCCGGGTGAAGCGCGCGGAGCGAGGGGATGTCGACGTCGACGCGGAGCTTCGTCGCGACCTCGACGACGCGCGCGATCAGGGGGTTCTGGCGCAGCGCCTCGGCCGGAACGGTCGCAAACGCGAGCGGCCGCCCCGTCGCGCGCCCGAGCGCGGCCGCCACCTCCTCGCCGGTGAGCACGTCGCCCGCGAGCTCGAGCGTTCGGCCCGCGAAGGCGTCGGGCGCCGCGAAGGCCGCGGCCGCGATCGCGCCGATGTCGTCGGCCGCGATGAAGGGGATACGATGCCCCGGCGGGTAGAGGAACGTGAACGTGCCCGGCGTCGCGTAGAAGCTCGGCTGGGTGAGCAGCTCGAAGAACGCCCCGGGGCGCAGGATGGTGAAGGGCACGTCGAGCGAGCGAACGTACGCCTCGATCTGCCACTTGCTCTCGAAGTGGCCGACGCCCGTGCCCGGCAAGAGGCCGGCCATCGAGGTGTAGACGAGGTGCCGGACCCCCGCCGCGCGCGCGGCGTCGGCGACGTTCTTGCCGAAGCGCAGCTCGTCGTCCGAGGTGACGCCATATTGAGGCTGCCCCTCGCTCGGCTGCACGCTGAAGACGGCGTCCGCGCCCCGGGCCGCGGCCTCGAGCGAGGCGCGATCGCCGAGGTCGCCGCCCACGACGTCGGCCCCGAGCCGGCGCAGCGCCGCGGCGGGCTCGCCGTTAGGGTTCCTGACGAGCGCCCGGACGCGAACGCCGCGCGAGAGCAGCGCTCGCGCGGCGCCGCCGCCCTGCTGTCCCGTGGCGCCCGTGACGAGGACGAGCCTCTCCTTGTTCGTTGTCATGACCAGCTCTCCCTTCGCAGGTGGGTCGCGGGCCCGCGGCGCCCCCGCGCCGCCGCCCGCGCACGTCACGATAAGGGCTCGATGACGGACGAACAGCGTTGTAGCGTCCATAGAAATGGTTCAATCGTCCAAAAGAGAAGACGCATGGACATCCTGACGGAGACGCTGCGCAGCGTGCAGCTGCGGAGCCAGATCTACGGACGGCTCGAGCTGAAGGCGCCCTGGGGCATGCGGGTCGACGGGCACGACGTGACGACCTTTTACGCGCTCTCGCGGGGCGGGTGCGTGCTCGACGTGGGCGGGCGCCGGCTGACGCTGGCGCCCGGGGATGTCGTCTTCCTGCGCGCCAGGCTCGCGCACGCGCTGCGCGATCGCCCGGGCTCGCGCGCCGTCTCGCCCGAGGAGGTGTACGCCCAGCGCGGGGGCCGCTGCGGCGGCATCGTGCGCTACGGCGGCGAGGGGGCGCCGACGACGATCGTCGCGGGCGGGCTCCACTTCACCGACGCGCGCCTGAACCCGCTCGTCGCGAGCCTGCCCGAGCTCATCCACGTGAAGGGCGACGGCGGCGTGGCGACCCGATGGCTCGAGTCGACGCTCCAGTTCGTCGCCGCCGAGATGGACGCGGAGCTGCCCGGCCACGAGCTTGTCGCGGGCCGCCTGGCCGACGTGCTGTTCGTGCAGGCGCTGCGCACCCACGTCGCGGGCATCACGTGCGAGGAATCGGGGTGGCTGCGGGCCCTCTGGGACCCGACCCTCGGCGTCGCCTTGCAGCGGATGCACGAGCGGCCCGCCGACCCGTGGACGGTCGAGGCGCTCGCGCGCGCCGCGGGCGTGTCGCGCTCGGCCTTCGCCGCCCGCTTCAAGGGGACGCTCGGCCTCGCGCCCCTCGAGTACCTGACGCGCTGGCGCATGCACCGCGCCGCCGAGATGCTCGCCGACGAGGCCGCGAGCACGGCGGAGGTGGCGGGCGCGGTCGGCTACGACACCGACGGCGCGTTCGTGAAGGCCTTCAAGCGCCACATGGGCGAGACCCCGGGCGCCTATCGGCGCAAGGCGCGCGCCCGGGAGAGCCGCTAGTCCTGCCCGCCAGGAGCCCGGCCAGGGATCCGGGGAGAGAGGAGCCGTTGCAGGGGCGCACCGCGATCAGGCCCCGCTGCTCTCGGCCAGCCGCGGCCGTGCGAGAATGTGCGGCGTGACCACATCGCCGCAGAAGCCGCGCAAGGATCCGCGCCAGGAGCGCTCGCGCAGCACGGTCGACGCCATCCTCGAGGCCGCCGGTCAGCTGATCGAGCGCGAGCAGGAGGCGAAGCAGAACCGTGTATCGACCACGCACATCGCCGAGCGCGCCGGCGTCAGCGTGGGCTCGCTGTATCAGTACTTCCCCAACCGCGAGGCGCTTGTCGCGGCGCTCTTGCGCCGCTTCGTGCAAAAACGCTTCGCCGAGATCCGCCGGGTGCTCGACGAGGTCGAGCCGCTCCCGCTGGACGCGGCGTTGCACCGGCTGGCCGGCCGGCTGATCGAGCTCGAGCTGGCCCACGCGCGCGTGACGAAGGCGCTCATGAAGTGGTTCGTGCGGGTGGGCGACTTCGATCTGATCGCCGACGCCGATCGCGAGGCCGAGGCCGCGCTGGCCGAGCTCTTGGTGCGCATCCGGCCCAAGACCCGCGCGGTGGATCCGCAGCTCGGCGGCTTCTTCCTGCTCCACGCAATGCGAAACACCTTGGGCATGGCGGCCTTCCGCGAGGGCGACATCCTGCGCGCGCCGGGCGCGCAGGCCGAGCTCACCCGGCTTTTGTACGGCTATTTGCGGCCCGACTGACGGCCGCCGGCGCGCGCGGGCGCGGCGCCGGAAATGCGAATGGGCGGCGCCGGTCGCGCTGCCTAGATCGAGGCGCATGCGTTCCTTCGAATGGGTCACGCGCGCCGAGCCGCACCGCGAGCGCCGGCGCCGTATCGTGCGCGAGCACCCCGAGATCCGCGCGCTGTTCGGCTACGACCGGCGCACCATCGCGGTCACGCTGGCGGTGGTGCTCGCGCAGTTCGCCGTCGCCTGGTTGCTCGGCGCGTTCGCCGCGCCCTGCTGGGTGGTCACGCTGGCGGCGGCGACGTTCGGCGCGGTGCTCTCGCACTGGTGCGCGATGGCCATCCACGAAGCGGCGCACGATCTGGCCGCGCGCCGCGCGCGCTCGAACAAGCTGCTGGCGCTGATCGCCAACCTGCCGATGGTGCTGCCGGTGGCGATGAGCTTCCGCCGCTACCACCTCGCGCACCACGCGCTGCTCGGTGTGGCCGGCGAGGACACCGATCTGCCGCGTTCGCTCGAGGTGCGGCTGATCGGCGCCGGCCGCGCGCGCAAGCTCCTGTGGCTGTTCTTTTACTTCGCGGCCTACCTGGGCCGCGCCGCGCGCTTCGCCAAGCTGCCGAGCCGCGACGAGTGGATCAACCTGGCCATCCAGCTGCCCGCCGCGTGGCTCTCGTGGCGCCTGCTCGGCGCGCCCGGCTTCGCCTACTTGCTGCTGTCGACCTTGATCGGCCACAGCCTGCACCCGGTGGCCGGCCACTTCGTGCACGAGCACTACGTGTACGCGCCCGGGCAGGAGACCTACAGCTACTACGGGCCGCTCAACCACGTGACGTTCAACGTGGGGTACCACGTCGAGCACCACGACTTCATGAACGTGCCCGGCTGGCGCCTGCCCGCGCTGCACCGCATCGCCAGGCGCCACTACGACACGCTGGTCTCGCACCGCTCGTGGACCTGGGTGCTGTGGCACTTCATCACGGACCCAGCCATGGGCCCGCACGCCCGCATCGTGCGCTCCCGCGCCGTCCATGATGGCGCCCGATCTTCGAGGATTCCTTCCCCGAGGGGCGCCAGACCGTCGATGAGGACCGAGCTGAGCTGAGCAAGCGAAGCGGCACGCCTCGACGATGGCGGTGAGGCGGCGAGGTGCGGGCGGGCGCGTCAGAACGCCGGCACCACCGCGCCGCCGTAGGTCGACTCGATGAAGCGCCGCACGTCCTCGGAGTGCAGCGCCTTGATCAGCGCCTGCACCTCGGGCCGGGCCTCGTCGCCCTTCCTCACGGCCAGCACGTTCGCGTACGGGTTGCCCTTGGCGGGCTCGCTGGCGAGCGCCTTCGCGTCGAGCTTCAGGTTCTTCTGCGCCTCGAGGAAGTAGTTGCCGTTGATGACGGCGGCGTCCACGTCCTCCAGCGTGCGCGGCTGCTGCTCGGCGTCGATCTCCCGGAGGGCGAGCTTGCGCGGGCTGTCGAGCACGTCCTTCACCGTCGCGGCGACCCCCACCCCCTCGCGGAGGCGCAGGAGCCCGTGCTGCGCCAGGAGCTGGAGGGCCCGGCTCCCGTTGGTCGGGTCGGCCGGGATCGTCACCTGCGCTCCCTCGGGCAGGTCCTCGAGGCGAGCGTGCTTGGTGGAGTACAGGGCCAGCGGCTCGAGGTGCACCGCCGCCGCGCTGCTCAGCGAGAGCTTCCGGTCGGCGCAGAAGCGCTCGAGATACGGCACGTGCTGGAAGTAATTGGCGCCGAGCTGGCCGTCCGAGAGCGCGATGTTCGGCTGGATGTAATCGGTGAACTCGACCACCTCGATCTTCACCCCCTCGCGCTCGGCCAGCGGGGCGGCCACCCGGAGGATCTCGGCGTGCGGCACGGGGGTGGCGCCGACCTTCAAGGTGCGGCTGCCGCCGGCGCCGGCCGGCTCGTCCGGCTTGTTGCAGCCGGAGAGCAGCGCCATCAGGGAGAGCAGGAGAGCGGTGAGAACGATCGCAGGGGTTCGCTTCATGGTCGGTCCTCCGGAGGGCTCACGTGGCGAGGCGGCGCGGGCCACGGCCCTGGAACGGGTCAATCGCGAGCGCCGGCGCCCCGGGTGCTCGTGCGGTCGAAGCGGGAGGCGAGCCGGTCGCCGAGCAGCTGGACGCCTTGCACGAGGACGAGGAGCACGACGAGACAGCCCAGCATCACGTCGGTGCGAAAGCGCATGTATCCGTATTTGACGGCCAGGTCGCCGAGGCCGCCGCCACCCACGGCGCCCGCCATGGCGCTGGTTCCGAGCAGGCTGATCACCATGAGCGCCGCGCCGCGCACGAGGGACGGCAGCGCCTCGGGCAGGAGCACCCGGAGGATCACCTGCCGGTGGGTGGAGCCCATCGCCACCGCCGCCTCCACGAGCCCGGGGTCCACCTCCCGCAGGCTCTGCTCCACGACGCGCCCCAGGAAGGGGATCGCCGCGACGACCAGCGGCACGATGGCGGCCGTGGTGCCGATGGTGGTGCCCACGAGGAGCCGCGTCAGCGGCACGATCGCCACCATGAGGATGATGAACGGCACCGAGCGCCCCACGTTCACGAGCGTGCCGAGCGCGCGGTGGAGCAGCGGCCGCTCCCAGAGCCCGCCCCGGTCGGTGATCACCAGCAGCACGCCCAGCGGGAGCCCCGCGACGAGGACCAGGATCGCGGAGACCGACGTCATGTAGAGCGTCTCCACGGTGGCCGTCCACAGCGACGCCGCGAGCTCGCTAGTCATGCGCCACGGGCTCCGGACGATACCGCTGCTCGCGCAGGTGGTCGAGCGCCTGCTCCAGCGCCTCGGGGGCGCCGGTGAGCTCGACCAAGAGCCGGCCCACCGGGACGCCCCCCACCCGCTCCAGCGTGCCTTCGAGCAGGGTGGCGTCCACGCCGAAGCGGCGCGCCAGCACGGCGAGCACCGGCTGAGCGGCGGCGTCGCCGACGAGCGACAGGCGGACCAGGCGGCCTCCGGGACGGGCGGGCCAGCCGCCCGCGGCGAGCGGCGCATAGCACAGCGCGCTCAGGCGGGTGCCGGGCTGCGCGAGCAGGTCGACGACCTTGCCCTGCTCGACCACCCGGCCCCGCTCCAGCACGGCGACCGAGCGGCAGATCTCCTTGAGCACCTCCATCTGGTGGGTGATGAGCAGGATGGTGAGCCCCAGCTGACGGTTGATGTCCCGCAAGAGGCCGAGCACCGAGCGCGTCGTCTCCGGATCGAGGGCGGAGGTGGCCTCGTCGGACAGGAGCACGCGCGGCCGCGGCGCGAGCGCCCGGGCGATCCCCACCCGCTGCTTCTGGCCGCCGGAGAGCTGGGCCGGGTAGGCCTGCGCCTTGTCCGTGAGGTCGACCAGCGCGAGCAGCTCCTCCACCCGCGCGCGGATGCGGCCCGGCGGCCACCCCGCGATCGCCAGCGGATAGGCGATGTTCCCCGCCACGGTCTGCGAGGAGAAGAGGTTGAAGTGCTGGAAGATCATGCCGATGCCCTGGCGGGCCTGCCGGAGCTCCCGCGGGCCGAGCGCCAGCATGTCCCGCCCGTCGACCTGCACCTCGCCCGCGGTAGGCCGCTCGAGCAGGTTGACGCAGCGGATGAGGGTGGATTTGCCCGCGCCGCTATGCCCCAGCACCCCGAACACCTCGCCAGGGGCCACGCGCAAGGAGACGCCGTCCAGCGCGATCACCTCGCGCTTGCCCTGCCGGTACACCTTGCTGACGTCCCGCAGCTCGATCACGGCCGACGACCACCTCCACACCCGCCCCGCGACGGGCGCCGGGAGTGGGCCGCCGGCGGGGAGCGACACCCGTGCCGCTCGCGCGGAAGCTGCGGGCCAGCTTATAGCGGCCACGTCGCGCCGGAGCAACACGAAGGTCCGCGATTGCTGCCCACGCAGCAGCGCGCTCCCCGCCTTCAGCGGATCGATGAGATGTCGAGTCGCTCGACGCCTGTTCCCGGGCGGCCCTACGGCGTGCAGTAAGCGACGGTGCGCCCGCCCTGCGCGGCCGTGGCGCAGCCGGTGTAGCCCGCGGCGCGGCAGTCGAGCGCCGCCGGCTCTCCCCAGCCGCAGTACCGGAGGACGGCGCCGTCGCACGCCTCGTCGTCGCCGAGGTCGCACGCGCCGCCGACCAGCCCGCAGGAGGCCGCGCCGGCGAACTGCCCGCTCTGGAGGAAGCCGCACCCCTGGCCGGCCGGCTCCAGCGCGGCGCAGTCGCGGCGGCCCAGCTTGCCGCCCGCGCAGGTCTCGAGCACCGCGCCGTCGCACCGCTGGGAAAAGAAGGTGCACGCCTCGCCCGTGCCCACGCAGCCGAGCGCGCCGCGCTGCTCGTCGAACCCGCAGGTCTCCCCCGCGATCGAGAAGACCTGCTCCCCGTCACGGCCGTTCACGTGGACCAGGTTGTACTGGCTCGGACAGTGGACCCGCGTCAGGAAGCCGGCGGGGCTGCACTCGACGAGCACGTCCGCGTCGTCGGGATCGCACGCCGCCGGCGTGGTGGCGTAATCGCACGGCTCGGCGCCGCACCCGGCGACGAAATCGGACATGCAGGAGAGCCCGGCGGCCGCGCAGTCCATCGCGACGAGCGGCGCGCCCAGGTCGTCGCAGATCACCCAGGTGTCGCCCTCGCACAGATCGGCGCCGGCCCTCTCGCTGCACGCCGCGCCGAGCTCCTCGACGGCCGGCGTGCACGCGCGGACGCCGGCGCAGTCGGCCGCAGCGAGCTTGCAGTCCATGGCCGCGAGGCCGAGCCGCCTCGCCCCGACGGTCGCCCAGGCCCACCGCTGATCGAGCTCGTGGCCGAGGCAGGCCTGGAGCCCCACCGGCGTGCCCCCGTCGGCGTCACATGCGTTGATCCGCAGGCACGCCTCGACGCGCGGGTCGAGCTCCGCCGGGCCGCCGCCGCCGCCGCCTTCACCCCCGCTACCCCCTCCCCCGCCGGCGCTGTTGCTCGTGCCGCCGGGGTCGCCGCCGCCCTTGCCGTCGTCGTCGCCGCAGGCCAGGAGCGAGAGGCCCAGCAACATCATGATCACACAACGTGAGGTGTAGATCGCGATCATGGCGTGTCTTATCACGATGGCCAGATCCCGATGGCTGCTGTCAGAGGGACATCGACGTTCCTCGATCGCGCCTCCCCGCGGCGCCCGGCGCCGCGGACCGGCAGCGGCTCGCTCCGCGGGCGTTCGGGCGGCCAGCACCTCGCGCCAGCACAGACGGAACCCCTGCGTCGCGTCGGACGCAGATGCGTCAGCCGAGGACGTCCGCCATCCCCCCGCGAGGCACCCGGATGCGGGTTGGCCGACCCTTTGCTCCGCTCATCCAGCCTCATGCCTGGACACATCTCGTGTATGCTGGCCCGCGTCCGCCATGGCTCATGATCTGCTTCCTGCGCTGATCGGCTCCCTCGTGGAGGCGACCTGCTTCGAGGACGCTGCCACGGCGGTGCTGCGCAAGATGCTCGGTTGCGCCGAGCAGACCCTCACGGCGACCCCGCTCGCCCCGCGCGGGCGCCTGCTCCGCGGGGTGGTGCACCTCCGGCCCGAGGGCGGCTATCAGCGCCTCTTCGGCATCGAGCACCGCAACGGCGCGCGGGTCGAGGGCACCGGCTATCTCACCTCGGCGAGCGTCTGGCGCTGGCTCGTCGAGCACCGCTGCTCGGTCTCGATCGACGTTCAGCTCGGCGTGCTCCGCCCCTGGCTCCCGGACGGGGCGGCCGCGCTCGTCGAGCGGCGCGGCGGCGCCGGTCTCCCCGGCGACGAGACGCGCGACCGGATGCTCGAGCGCGACGCCACGCACGTGCACGTGGTGCCGCTGCGCGCCCCCGGCGGCGCCGTCGAGGGGATGGTCGCGCTCGAGGCCAGCTGCAAGGCGGCCGCCGGGGGTGAGCCGATGTGGCGCGGGTGCTACGAGCAGCTTGAGCTCCTCGCCAGCATCGCGGCGCCCTACCTGCGCGCGCTGCCGCCCCGGCCGGCCGGCCCGGCGCGCGTCGACGAGTTCCTGCCGGTCGTCGGCCCCACGACCGGGCCCCTCATCGACCTGCTGCGCGTGTTCGCCCGGCAGGAGGAGACCATCCTCATCAGCGGCCCGACCGGCGCCGGCAAGTCCCGGCTCGCGCGCTGGTGCCACGAGCAGTCGGGGCGCGTCGGCCAGCGGTTCGAGACGCTCGACCTGCTCAGCGTCCCCGAGGACCTCCAGATGGCCGAGCTGTTCGGCTGGAAGCGCGGGGCCTTCACCGGGGCGGTGCGGGACAACCCGGGCGCGATCGCGCGCGCCGCGCAGGGGACGCTCTTCATCGACGAGGTCGACAAGCTCTCGCTCAAGGCGCAGGCCGGCCTGCTCCACGTGCTCGAGGAGCGGCGTTACCGGGCGCTCGGCGACGAGGGGGGCGAGCGCCGCGCCGACGTGCGCTTCCTCATCGGCACCAACGAAAACCTGCGCGCGGCCGTGCGCGACGGCCGCTTCCGCGAGGATCTCTACTACCGGATCAACGTGCTGCCCGTCCGGCTGCCGCCGCTCGCCGAGCGGCTCGACGAGCTGCCGCTCTGGGCCGACTACATGCTGAGCCGCCGCCACCGCGAGGGCGGCGCGCACGGCGCGGCGCGGCTGGCGCCGGAGGCGGTGGCGCTCCTCTCCGAGGTGCCGTGGCCAGGCAACCTGCGGCAGCTCGACAACATCATCCGCCGCGCGTACGCGCTCTCGGTCGCGGAGCGCGGCGGCGCGGGCGGCGAGCTCGCGCTCGATCGGAGCCACCTCGCGCGCGCCCTCGCCTACGACGGCGCGCCGGAGACCGGCGCGCTGCTCGCCCAGCTCTGGCGCGCGGCGCACGCCTTCGTCCTGGAGGCGGAGCGGCGCGTGCGCGGGGGGGAGCCGCTGTCGCTCGATCTCAGCGAGGGCTTCCGCGGCCTGGTGCTCGGCGCGGCGCTGCAGCGCGCCGGCAGCCGCGAGGAGGCGTTCGCGCTCCTCGGCCAGCAGCAGCTCGTCAAGAACCGCAATCACCACCGGGCGCTGCGGCGGGAGCTCGATCGCGTCCGCGAGCTGACCGAGGCGCTCGGCGGAGAGATCGATCGCGACCTCGTCGCGCTGCTGAAGGAGGATGTCGAGGCGCCGTCGGAGGGGCGCTGATCCGCGCTGTTCCTTGAGGTTTACCGCCGCGCAGCGCCGCCAGGCTCGAGGCGCCGCGGCCGTTCGTCGCTCGCCGAGGGTCGTCCGTGGCCCCTCCGGGCGCTCGCCCGGGAAACACCGGGCATGTCACCAGAACGAGGCCGGAATGCATCAGGGCAGTCCGTTGCTGGCCGCCGAATCGACGTTCGCGGGGCGATACGAGATCGTCTCCGAGCTGGGCGCAGGCGGCTTCGGCAGGGTCTACAAGGCGCGGCAGCTCACCACCGGCCAGACGGTGGCGCTCAAGATCATGACGCTGCCGGAGCGCGGCGACGCGGCCGCGATCGAGCGGCGGATCGCGCGGTTCCTCCGCGAGGCGGAGCTCTGCGGGCAGCTGCGTCACCCCAACATCGTGACGCTCATCGACGCGGGGCGCGCCGGCGACGAGCTCCTCTACACCGTCTTCTCGTATGTGCCCGGCGAGACGCTCGAGGATGTGCTCGGCCGGGAGGGCGCGCTCGCGCCCGCGGAGGCGAGGCACCTCATGGTGCAGGTGCTCGACGCCCTCTCGTGCGCCCACGCCCAAGGGGTCATCCACCGCGACCTCAAGCCGCGCAACATCATGGTGCTCCCCTCCGGCGCTCGCCGGAACGCGGTGGTGCTCGACTTCGGCATCGGCGTGATCGCCGGGGCGAGCGGCGGCCGGAGCGCGCGCCTGACGGCCACCGGCGAGACGCTCGGCACGCCCGGCTACGCCGCGCCCGAGCAGCTCCGCGGGCTCGAGCCGACGCCGCGCGTCGACCTGTTCTCGTGGGGGCTCGTCTTCCTCGAGTGCCTGACGGGCGTGCCCGTGTACGCCGGCGGCTCGGCGGCCGACATCCTGTACCAGCAGCTCAACCCCGCCCCCGTCCCCATCCCGGCCGCGCTCCAGGGGCACTGGCTGGGGGCGCTGCTCCGCCACGTGACGCAGAAGGACGAGGCTGCCCGCGAGGCGAGCGCCGCGGCGCTCGTCCCGGCGCTCGACGCCTGCGACGTCGCGGCGCTGTCGCGGGACGCGATCGCCCGGGGAGCCCCCTCCGGCGAGCCGCAGGACACCCCGGTCGATCCGCTCGGGGGAGGGTCGGCGGCCGGCGCGCCGCGGGCGTACGCGTTCTTCGCGCCGACCGTCACCCGCCCGCCCGACGCCGCGACGCTCGCCACGCTCGACGGCGAGCGGCGGCAGCTCACCGTGGTCTGCTGCGCGCTCGACGCGATCGCCGCGACGCCCGAGGGGCTCGACGTGGAAGAGATCGACGGGCTCTTGCGCGCGGAGGTCGCCGCCTGCGCCGAGATCGCGCGCAGCCACCGGGGGCACGTGGCCGCCGCGCTCGGCGACCGCGTGCTGATCTACTTCGGCTACCCGCGCGCCGAGGAGGACGACGCGCGGCGCGCCGCCCGGGCGGCGCTCGCGATCGCGGACGCGGTGCGCGCCAAGAACGACCGGCGCGCGGCGCCGGGCACGCGGATCGAGGTGCGGATCGGCGTCCACAGCGGCGTGCTCGTCGCGCAGGACCTCCGGGGCGGCTCGGCGCCCGGCGTGGGGGAGACGCCGCGCACCGCCGCGCGCGTCGCGGCGCTCGCGCCGCCCGGCGGCGTCGCGGTGTCGGCCGAGGTCCGGCGGCTGCTGCGGGGCGCGTTCGAGTTCGAGGGCGGCGAGGGGCCGCAGGCGGATCGCGCGGGCGCGTCCGGGAAGACCTTCGTCCTCCGCGCGGCGTCGGATCGGCCGCCCACCCCGGACTCCATCAGCAACGAGGCGCCGCTCGTCGGCAGGGAGCAGGAGATGGCGATCCTGCTCGAGCGCTGGCGCCGCGCGCGCGCTGGCGCGGGGCAGTGCACGCTGATCAGCGGGGAGCCCGGCCTCGGCAAGAGCCGCCTCGTGCGCGAGCTGCGGGCGCGGGTGGCGCGCGAGCCGCACACCTTCGTGGAGTGCCGCTGCGCGCCGGACACGCAGCACAGCGCGCTCTTCCCGATCGTCGAGATGCTCGCGCGCATCCTGGAGCTCGATCACGAGGCGCCGCCGGACGCCCGCGTCGCGCGGCTCGAGGCGCGCCTCGCGGGCCACGGCTTCACGCCGCCGGAGGTGATGCCGCTGTTCCTGCCGCTGCTCTCCCTCCCCGTCGCGCCCCCTTACGCCCCGCTCGACGTCTCCCCGCAGCGGCGGAAGGAGATGACGCTGAACGCCGTCCTGTCGCTGCTGTTCGCGATGGCCGACGAGCGCCCGCTGATCTTCGTGGCAGAGGACTTGCACTGGGCCGAGGCAACAACCCTGGAGCTGCTCGCATTGCTTGTTCGAGAGGCTCCCTCTGCCCCGGTGTCCCTGATCATGACCGTACGTCCTGAGTTCTCGGTTCCCTTCCCTACCGCCGGTGTCCAGCACCTCTCCCTCAACCGCCTTGAGCGCGCCCAGGTCGAGCCGATGATCACGGCGCTCCTCGGCGGCAAGGCGCTGCCCGCCGAGGTCCTCGATCAGGTGCTCGACCGCACCGACGGCGTGCCGCTCTTCGTCGAAGAGCTGATCTGGACGATGGTGGACACGGGCGTGCTCGTGGAGGGGGAGGATCGGTACGAGATCGCCCGTCCGCTCGCGCACAGCGAGATCCCGAGCACGCTGCGCAACCTGCTGACGGCCCGCCTGGATCGGCTGGGTCGCGCCAGGGAGACAGCGCAGGTCGCGGCGGCGCTGGGCCGGGAGTTCAGCCTCGACGTGCTCTCGGTCGTGAGCCCGCTCGGCGCCGCCGCCGTGCAGGAGGACCTCGACAAGCTGATGGACACCGGGCTCGTCTACCGCAAGCGCCGGATCAAGAACCCGAGTTACATCTTCAAACACGCGCTGATCCGCGACGCGGCCTACGACAGCATGACCCGGGCGACCCAGCAGGCCATGCACAGGCGGATCGCCACCGCGATCGAGGTCGATTTCCCCGATTCGGCCAGGGAGAGGCCCGATCTCGTGGCCCATCACTGGTCCGCCGCGGAGCGCCCGGACAAGGCCGTCGGGTACTGGCATGACGCGGCCAGGAAGGCCTCGGGCGCGTCGGCGTACGCCGACGCCCTGCACCACATCGCGAGAGGGCTCTCCGACGCCGCCATGCTCCCGCCCGGCGGAGCGCGCGACCACCAGGAGATGGATCTGCTCCTGACGCGCGGGGCGACCCTGATGTCCAAGGCCGGTTACAGCGATCCGGACGTGGAGCGGTCGTTCACGCGGGTCGTGGAGCTCGCCGCGGCCGACCAGGCGTCCTCCGAGCGCGCCTTCGTGGCGCGGCGGGGGCTCTGGTATTTCCACAACGCGCGCGCTTCCCTGCCGGAGGCGCTGCGCCTCGGGCGCGAGCTGCTCGCGATCGCCGAGCAGGACGGGCGGCCGGAGTGGCTGCTCGGGGCGCACCAGGCGCTCTGCGTGACGAGCTTCTGCATGGGTCGCTTCGCCGATGCCGTCGCGCACAGCCGCCAGTGCGAGTCCATCTACGTCTTCGAGCAGCACCGCCACCTGGCGGTCACCTACGGCGATGACCCGCTGCTCGGCGCGCTGTCCTTCGAGTCGCTCGCCGAGCTCCTCCTCGGGCACGTCGATCTCGCCCTCGCCCGGAAGCAGCGAGGGATCGACGACGCGGCGCGGCTCGGGTACGCGAGCCTCGCCGCCGGCATGCACGGCCAGGCGGCGTGGCTTCACCTGCTGCTCGGCTGCACGGGCACGGGCGCGCCGCTCCTCGACGCCGCGCGGGAGCACGCCCAGCAGGCCATCACCCTGGCGCAGGAGCACGGCTTTCCGTACTGGGATGCCTACGGGCGCATGATCGACGCCACGGCGCGCGCCCTCTCGGGCGATCGCGAGGGGATCGAGCATCTCCGGCGCGGCATGGGGATGTGGCGGCAGGTGGGGGCCGAGCTCGGCATGACCTGGCAGCTCACGTTCCTGGCGGCGGCGCTTCGGCTCCAGGGGGACTTCGACGGCGCGCTCCGCCTGCTCGACGAGGCGACGGCGCATTACGGACGCACGGAGGAGCGTTACCTCGAGCCGGAGGTCCACCGCCAGCGGGCGGAGATCCTCCTCTCCTCGGAGAACCCTCGGCGCGACGATGCCGAGGGCGAGCTGGAGCTCGAGCGCGCGCTCACCCGGGCGAGGGAGCTCTCGGCGCGCTGGCTCGAGCTGAGCGCGCTCTTGAGCCTGCACCGCGCCCGCTCGCGGCGCGGCGAGCCCGGGGCGCGCGCCGAGATCGCCGCCGTGCTCGCCGCGATCGACGGCGATGATGCGTCCGCCGCCGCGCTCCGCGAGGCGCGCGGCCTCCTCTCGGCGCCGGCGTGAGCGGGCGGCGGACGCCCGCCGCCCGCTCAGAAGAGCCCTGAAGGCCAGCTGGTCCCGAGGTAGGCCTTCGCCGAGGGCCCGCGATCCTCGTCCCAGACCAGCTTGATGTCGAGGAAGCGCAGGAAGCGCCGTGGCCACGCCTCTCCGGCGACCTGCTCGCGCGACTCGCCCGGCCACCCGGCGACCGCGGCCGCCTTGGCCGGGTGGCAGAGCCCGGCGTCCACCAGCCGGTCCAGGATCGCGCGCCGTCGCGGATCCTGGCAAGGCCCGTGCGCAACCTGCTGCTGGCTGAACGCCAGCCCGAGCGACGCGCGCCCGGGGGCGTCGTAGGTGGCCAGGTTCAGATCGAAGAACACCTCGTCTCCGGTGTGCGCCTCCGGATACAGCGCCCTCTTGGCTCGCTCCAGGGCGGCCAGATCACCGCTCCATCCGATCGCCTGGAGGTACGGTGAGAGCGCGGCGCGGGGCACCTTGCCGTAGAGCTTCACCGCCCTCGGATCGCGGCCCAGCATCACCGAGAGGTGGATGAGCCGCCCTCCTCGCGGGAGGGCGTCGAAGCACCGCGCCAGCGCGCCGGCGAGGCGCGCGGACGCGGGCGCGCCCACGAGGTGGAGGACGCGGTGAACGGTGTCGAGCTCCTCGTCGGACCGGGGCGCCCCCAGGGGGTCGAGCGGCCGCGCGTAGCCCGGCACGAGACACACGCTCACGCAGGGAGGCGCGGCCGCCTCCCCGCGCACGTCGTCGAGCTCGAGCCACACGGTGGGGACTCGCGGCCAGAGGGGCGCCTCAGGGTCGGACCAGGCGGCCCCGAGGCGCGCGACGGGGAGCCACGCCTGGCGATCCTGCTCGGTCCACGTCCGCGCGCGCTCCTCGAGGTCTCGGAACACCCGCGTGCCCCGCGGCCCCGGCCGATCCAGGGCGACGAGGAAGTCCACCTGGTCGTCGGCTGGGCCGAGCCGCCACTCGACGTACTGCGCGGTGACGTCGCCCTCGAGACCCGACCTCGACAAGCGCGCGTGGGCCCTTGCTCGATCGAATCCAACCTCGGCGGGCATACCCGCGGACGCGGCTGTCAGGATGTCATCCATCGTGTCCTCCTCTCCTCCGGCCAGGGCGCCTACCAGGGCGAGTACACCGGGCTGAGGAGCTCTGTCTTCAGCGCCGACAGGGTGGTGTTGAGCCGCTCGGGGCTCAGCGCGTTGCCCTCCCCTGCCTCCAGCAGGGCTGCCACCGTGGCTCCGGTGTTCGGGAAGTAGGCCAGCGCCTTGTTGTCGAGGGGCCGGCGCGACGGGCTCGCCGCGCTGTCGGCGAAGACGGCGTAGAGGAGCGACAGCAGCGGGAACTGCAGATTGGCGTAGCGCGGGTCGTACATCAGCCCCTTGGGCGGCGCGATCAGCTCATTCCGCATCAGCGCGACGATCTGATCCGCGAGCCCGGCCGTCGGCTTCGCGCCGGGCTCCCTGCCGGTCTTGTTGCAGATGTCCGCCATCTGCATGGAGAGGTGATACTCCCTGTAGGCGCGCCTCGGGTTGTCACGGATCTTCTTCTTCTCCGCCGTGTCGTTCGAGTAGAGCGCGTAGAGGAACGAGAGGATCGGATAGCTAGGGTTCGCGTAGCTCATGGCACAATCTCCTTCACTGCTCCGTGTTGACGATGGGATCCCAGGCGGCCCTCGCGGCCTGCCAGAAGAAATCGGCGCAACCCTCCCCGAAGCGCGCGTCGCCCTCCTTGGCGCTCGGGCACGTGTCCCCGCCGCACTCCGCGCACCCGGTCGAGGGGGATTTGAACACGACCCCCTTGGCGCGGGCGTGGCACTCGAAGCAGGACACGTCCTGCCGGTCCCACTCGATGATGGCGTTCGCCAGGGAAGCGGGCCTGAGCCCGTCGAGCGGGACGTGAGTGGGCTTCTCGCTGAGGGAGCACGCCACGTAATCCTCGGACTCGCGGCGCTGGGCGCCGATCAGCTGGTAGTGTTGGAGCACGTGCCCCCGCTGCTCGAACAGCGCCCGGACCTCGGCGTTGAGGTCCGCCACGTCCCGCGGGATCGGCGTCAGCCGCTCGATCTGGGTCCGGCGGGGCTGTCCGGGCGCGGGCTTGGGGCACGTGTTGGGGGCGCAGCCCAGACACGAGGGATCCCGGAACAGCGGCTTGCGCCACGGCTCGGGCGGCTCGAGGTTGTCCACGTGCTCGAACGTCGCCCAGAACCAGGATGCCTTGGTCATCAGGGTCTTGGCGGCGATGTGCATGGCCACGAGCCCGTGCTCGCCGTCCTCGTGGAGGAGGAAGCGCCCCGGGTCGTCGGACGGGCCCAGCTTCTTCCACGCCAGCTTGATGTGCAAGAGCGGCTCGTTCACGCCCTCCGGGAACTCCTTCGCACAGGCAGGGTACCGGCCCCACGTGGCAACCTGCTCGTTCAACCCGGCGCAGGTGGTCGAGCCCGCGTCTTTGCAGTCGGACGCCGAGCACTGGACTGCCAGCTGGCGGCGGGCGTCGTTCACGCCGAAGCCGTTATCCGTGTCCACGAACTGCTCGTACGAGCGCGGGTTCATCCGTGCCTCGAACTTCACGGGATTCCCGTTCTGGTCCCACACGGGGTTGTTGTGCGGCGGCAGCGGGGTGGTCCAGCCCGACGACATCGCCGTCTTGACGTTCACGTCCTGGCACTTCTCTGGATCTTCGATCTCGTCGCGCCGGAATGCAGAGGAGACGTCGCGCCACGCGCACCACAGGGGCAAGCCGGCGCCGGAGAGCTGCGGCGACCGCTGGAGGTCGTCCACGCCGACCATGTCCTTGCAGAGGCCGCTGCGCCCGGGGCCGTCGGCTCCCTTCGGCGTGTGGGGCCAGTTGGCGGCGACGAAGAGGCGCCACGCGAAGATGTTGTGCAGTCGGTCCAGCGAGGCCTGATCGCACGTGCCGCCGGGGCAGGCGGGGCCGCATGGGCCCGCCTTGGGCCGCGGGGACGGGGGACACACGTCGGGCGGCATGTCGCGCAGCGAATCGAGGTCCGTGGGGAATCGGAGCAGCTCCGGACCATAGGTGTACTCGCAGCCATCGCCCGCTCCGCTGCCGCTGGCGGTGCCGCCGCCGCTGCCAGCGGTGCTGTTGTTGCTGCCGCCGCGACAGGCGGCGATCAGGAGCGCGCCCGTCAAGGCGCAGTTGAGACCACGATACAGCGATCCTGAGACCCTATTCATGATGGGGCTCCTCCGGCCGTGCGTGAGCAGTCGTACCCGTGTCGCGATGCCCTGGGACGCGATGCGCGCCCGGTTGCGAGCCTTGTCGGGGCCACCCGAGAGGCTCTCAGCCGCCAATCGCGATGTGCAGATCGACTAAGCAAGAAGAGCGCCATCGGCTGGCGTGCGGGGTTTATAGCGCTCGCGGCGCCGAGATCGGGCTTCGCGGGGGAGACTCGCGGCGCGGCCGGGCAGCTGCCCGCGCCCGTCTCGTCCGATCACCGCCTGTTCGATCCTCTTCGTGCGTCTCCCAGGACGCGCGCTCGTCTTCCCGCGACGCGGGCGCCTCCCTGCCGTTCACCCGCGCTCCTCCTCGCGGGCGCGCGGGGTGTTCGTGCGGAGACGCCCGATGCTGCGCGCGTGCGCGCACGCGCACGGTCATCTCGCGTGCGCGAACACGCGCACGGTCATCTCTCGTGTGCGCGCACGCGGCGCACGGTCATCTCGCGTGTGCGCGCACGCGCATGGCCATCTGCCATGCGCACGACGCCGACGAGCGCTCGTCCGATGGCGCGAACCGTGGTAGGCTGCCCCCGAAGTAGGGCGAGCCGACCTCAGGTGCGCGCGTGTCGGGGTCTGCCCGACGCGCCTACGCCCATGCGCTCGCCAGCCGGCGGGCGCGCGCGATCTCAGGCACACACGCCGTGTACCGCGCGCGCCAGGCGGCGTCGGGGATCGCCTCGGCCCGCGCCGCGATCCCGCGAATCGCCTCGCCGAGCGCCGCCCGCGCCTCGTCTTGCCTGCCGCCGGTCCAATGGGCCTCCGCCAGCGCCACCCGCGCGTCGATCTCGACGTAGCCGCCTCCGCCCAGACACGCGAGCCCGGGCTCGATGCGGCTGGCCACACGTGCCGCCTCATCGCGGTCACCCAGCTGGATCAGCCCGCGGACGAGCAACGCCGTCACCCAGAGCCGCCGCAGCGGGATGCGAGCGCACAGCGCGTCCGCCTCGCGCGCCTGCTGCACGGCGTCGTCGAACGAGCCGCGCTGGAGAAGCACCTCTGCGCAGATCCCGTGGGCCCAGCCTCGGTACCCCACGCTCACCCCTGCAGCGGCGAGCAGCGATCCGGCCATATCGCTCGCTTCTGCCCATTTCGACGGATCCGAGCCGTGCGAGAGCAGCGCCGCCAGATGCAATGCGGATTGACGTTGCGCAAACGGGATCGCAATGCGCTGCGCCAGCGCGACGGCCCGCCGCAGCGTGGCCTCGCCCGCCGCGGGATCGCCGAGCTCGGCCTCCGCCTGACCGAGCCTGTTCAAGGCCGTGATCTGGTTCCGGAGATCCTCGATCGCCTGGAACGCCTCGACCGCTTGTCGCGTCAGCTGGAGCTGCCTCCAGGGGTCCCGCTCGAAGGCGCGCACGTAATCGCTGCGCCCGATGGCGATCGCCCCTCGGAGGTCGAGATCCAGGGCGGGCATCGCAGCGGCCAGCGCGTCCGCGCGGTCCAGCAAGGCTTTGCAGAGCTCGCGTCGCCCGTAGGTCTGGAGCAGCGATGCGGCGAGCGGCGCCCAGAGCATGTACTCCCGGCCCGCCTCCGTGTCCGGCTGGAACCGGACGAAACGGTCCGCCGTCTCCATGAAATCGTCCTCTGCGCCCAGGACGAGGGACGCCCACGCACGATGGAACAGGGCAATGCACGCCCACCGGCTCCCGCGCCCCGTGAGCGGCAGCGCCGCGGCGCTCGCCTGCTGCGCTGCATCGAGCTCCGATCGCCAGCAATGCGCCATCGCCTTGAGCGCCAGCAGGTTGCCGAGGGTCTCCCCCTGCACGCCGCAGCCGATGCCGCGCTGCGCGCGAGCAAGGGCGCTCCCGAAGTCGCCGCGATCGCACGACTGCCGGCCCGCGCGCAGGTAATGGAACGCGGCCTGATCGAGCGCTCGCCCGCGCTGGAGATGCTCGGCCAGCACCACGGGATCCGGCTCCCCCGCCCGCTCCAGCCATTCCCCCGCCAGCCGGTGGCCGAGCACCCGATCGCCCTCGGTCAGCATGGCATACGCGCCCTCGCGCAGGAGCGCGTGCCGGAACGCCAGCTCCTCCTCCGCGGGAAAGCGGCTCTCGCGGCGGCGCACCAGGATCTCCAGCGCCACCAGCGCCTCGAGCCTGGCGGTGACCTGGCCCCGTCGCGCCTCGCCGCCGACGAGCGCAGCCACCCCTCCAGCCCAGCAGACCTCTCCGAAGACGCTCGCCGCGCGCAAGAGCCGCCGGGCCTCGTCGTCCAGCGCCCCGAGGCGCGACTCCACCATGGCGACCACCGTCCCCGGCACATCCGGGCCTCTGCCCTCCGCGGTCCAGCGGATCAGCTCTTCCAGGTAAAACGCGTTTCCCTCCGACAGGCGCACGATCCGCGCGATCGCCTCGGCGTCGGCGCGCTCGCCCAGCACGTGCCGCGCGAGCCGCTCGCCCGCGCGCCGGCTCAGCTCGTTGAGCCGCAGCTCGTGCAGCCGCCGCCCCTCCCAGAGCCTCGGGAACAGCTCGCGCACCTCCGGCCGCGCCAGGGCGAGCACGAACAGCGGCCGATCCGAGAGGTCGCGCAGCGCCGCGTCGAGGAGCGACACCGTGGGTCGGTCTCCCCAGTGCAGATCCTCCAGCACGACGATCAGCGGGCCGCCGGCGACGATGGCGGCGAGGTAATCGAGGAAGGCGGCGCGCACCTGGTCCGCCATGCGCTGCGCGTCGCGGCGCGCGGCCCGGAGCGGCAGGCTGTCCTCGTCCGGGAAGGCAGCGCCCACGATCTCGCCGAGGAACTCCTCGACGCGCCGCCGATGGCCAGGCGACACCCGCGCCTCGATCTCTGCCGAGAGCTTCCGGCGCCGCACCTCGCTCGGCTCGCCCTCTTGAATGCCGCACGCGCTCCGCAGCGCCTGGCCCAGCATTCCGAGGGGCGATCCGGCCCGCAGCGCGTCGCCGCGCACGGCCCACACCGACACCTGCTCGCGCTGCCCCCGGATCTCCTGCAGGAACTCCTGCGCCAGACGCGACTTGCCCACGCCGGGCGGCGCCGTCACCAGCGCCGCCTGCGCCGTGCTCTCCTCGATGCTCTCGAGCACGAGCGCCCGGAGCATGCCGAGCTCGAGCTCTCGCCCCACGCACGGCGTGGCCCTGCCGAGGAGCAGGCGCGTCCCCTCCGCCAGCGGGCATTCGCCGTGCAGCGTGAAGAACCCCTCGCCTTCCCGCACCTCGAAGCGCGCGTCGAGCAGGCCCGCGACGACCTCGTCGATGATCACCGTGGCCTCCGGGGCGACGTGGCGCGCCGTGGCGCTCGCCAGCAGCGCCGCCCGGTCGATCGCCGGCCCCATCGACCGCGCCGTCCGCTCCCCCCACCCCATGGCCAGCGCGACGCGCCGGCCTGCGGCGCACCGGCGCAGCGCGAGCGCGCACCGCGCCGCCTGCGCGCACAGATCCGTCGCCGTCTCGGTGCCCGCCAGCATCACCACGACCGACCCGTCGAGCAAACGCTCGCTCCGGCCGCCATGCGCCTCGCCCTCGCGCAGGACGGCCTCGTCGCCAGGCGAGAGGGCCAGGGTCGTCTCCCCGTCGAACGCCATCACCTGGGCGTCCGCCGCCGCGCTCACCACGATCACCGCCACGGCGCGCTGCTCGCTGATCGTGAGCGAGGGCGAGCGGACCTCGCTCACGGCCGGCGACGGCGACGCATCCCCGAGCGCGCGCAGCGCCACCGCCGCCGCCTGCCCGCACAGAGGCCGCTCCTCCCGGCGCTTCGACAGCATCCTCCGCAGCAGATCGTCGAGCGCCTCGGGCACCCCGGTCCGCAGGGTTTGCAGGCTCGGCGTCTCCTCGAACAGCACCTTGGTCAGGATCGCCGCCACATGTTGGCCGCCGAACGCAGGCCTGCCTGTCAGGCACTCGAAGAGCACGCAGCCGAGGGAGAACACGTCCGCGCGAGCGTCGATGCTCGCCTCGCCCCGCACCTGCTCGGGCGCCATGTAGCCCGGCGTCCCCATCAGCACGCCCGAGCGCGTCATCCGCGCCGCCTGCCCGAGCCGCGCGATGCCGAAATCGAGCACCTTCACGCCGTCGAGGCGCCCACCTGGCAAGAACAGATTGCTCGGCTTCAGGTCGCGGTGCACGACGCCGCGCTCGTGCGCAAAGCCGAGGATGTCCGCCACCGCGGTCGCCAGCGCCACGCTCTCGTCGATCTCGAGCGGACCACGCGCGAGCCGCGCCGCGAGGTCCTCGCCCTCGAGCCACTCCATGACCAAGTAGGGAGCGCCCTCGGCGCTCGCCCCGTGCGCCACGTACCGGACCACGTGGGGGTGAGACATGCCCGCGAGGATCTGCGCCTCTCGCTCGAACCTCGCCGCATCCTCCGCGTCGCGCTGGGGCGAGAGCTTCACCGCCACCGCCTCGCTCGTCTCCTGGTCGTGCGCCTTCCACACCTCGCCCATGCCCCCCGCGCCCGCGCGGTGCTCAAGGCGGTAGCGTCCGGCCAAGACCGCTCCTTGCTCCACGATGGCAATTATCCGTCGATACGGCGAGGGATGTAAAGAGGCTCGCCTCGGCGCTCTCCGCGCGGCCGCGGCGGCGCCGGCCGGCCGCGGCTGGATGCCGGACGTCGTGGGCGCGGTGGGGGATTCGAGCCGCGCACCGCCGCTCGTCGGACAAGGTTGCGAGAGCCGGTGTCGCTCGTGCGCCCCCCGACGCGCGGGCGCCTCCCTGTTCAGACATGCACCCTCTCGAATGCCCCCCATCAGGTCGACTGCAGCCCTCAGCGCCTGGGTTGCATCCCATGCTTTTTGTGGTTTAGTTCCGCCTCCTGAAGAAATTCGCTTACCCGAAAGGATATAACATTGATGTCGACGAACCTCAGCGCCAGAGCTCTTCTCGTCGCCTCGATTTCGCTGCTCGGCTGGGCTGGCTGCATCTCCGTCGATCACCAGGACACAGACTTCGACGGTGACGACGCCGATGAAACGGGCGCGGCCGTTCAGCCGCTCTCGACGATAAACTTCCGCTCCAGCTCGACGGCGACCGGGAAGAACCTGACCGCGTTGACCCTCGCGAAGCCGGCGGGCGTCGTGCAAGGCGACGTCCTGCTCGCGCGCATCGCCAACCGGAACCAGGTGGGCGCGGTGATCGCTCCGCCGGCGGGGTGGACGCTCCTCCGCTCGGATCAGAGCGCGTCCGCCGTCAAGTCATGGGTGCTCTGGAAGGTGGCGACCGGCGCGGAGCCCGCGAGCTACTCCTTCGGCTTCGACGTCTCGGCCTACCTGGCGGGGAGCATCGTGGCGTTCAGCGGCGCCGATCCCGCGAGCCCGATCGACGCGGCGAGCGGCCAGAAGAACGGCAACTCCGCGACCCTGGCCGCGCCCGCGGTCACCACCACGGCGGCGAACGGCGTCGCGGTCTGGTTCGGCACGCAGGTCTGGACGGGCTCGTCCTGCCCGGCGAGCCCGATCGTGCCGCCGTCGGGCTTCACCGAGCCGTTCGACACGTGCCTGCTCTCATCGTCGACGGGCCTCCTGTTCGACGCGGCGTACAAGCAGCTCGGCGCCGCGGGCTCGCAGCCGGCGTGGAGCGGCACCTCTCCCTTCGCCAACACGAACACAGCGCAGGTCGTCGCGCTGAGGCCCGCCGGCGCCCCGAGCTGCTCCGCGGGCGACACGTTCGCGAGCACCTACACGACGGTCGGGAGCCTGACCTCGACGGACATCGTGGAGATCTCCGGGCTCGCCGCGAGCCGCGTCAACCCCGGCATCCTGTACGCGCACAGCGAGAACAACGCGAGCTTCGTCGCCATCCAGAAGACGAACGCGGCGGTCGTCGGGAGCTACGTTGCCGGCGTGTTCCCCTGGGACTGGGAGGACATCGCGACCGGTCCGTGCCCCGCGGGGAGCTGCATCTTCATGGGGGACATCGGCCGCTTCAGCGGACGCCCGCCGCCCTACCCGACGACCTTCGCCGTGGTCCGCATGAGGGAGCCGAACCTCGCCGCGGGGGAGACGAGCGGCACGGTGTCCGGCGATCGGTTCCCCTTCCAGTACCCGGACACGCCGCAGAACGCCGAGGCGCTGATGGTGCACCCGACGACGGGGGACATCTACGTCGTCACGAAGGAGGGCACGACCGGGCTCAGCAAGGTGTACAAGTTCCCGAGCCCGCTGCCCGCGCCTGGCACCCTGTCCACGCTGATTCACGTGGCCGACCTCCAGATGCCCCTCGGCCCGGACGAGAACTTCCGGTCCGTCACCGCCGGGACGATCCACCCGTGCGCCAACCGGTTTCTGCTGCGCACCTACCGAGCGGTCTACGAGTACCGAGCGCCGTCCGGCGCGGGCTTCGAGGCGGCCTTCGCGGCGTCGCCCGTCGCGCTCACGGACACGGTCGAGGGTCAGGGCGAGTCGATCGAGTACGAGGCGGACGGCTCTGGGTATTTCACGATGACCGAACGGGAAGCCGCGCCATACCCGCTCAAGCGCGTGGCGCGCCAGTAGTCTCCGCGTCGAAGCGCCCGTTCGCGAGCCGCGGTCAAAGGGCCTGCGGATGGCGCGAAGCCGCGGGGCGGCTCTACGTTCTTCCGAACGAGTCCTCGTGGGACATCTTCACGTCGTCCAGGGTCAGGGAAGACATGACGCTCTCGTAGCTCCGGAGCAGCATGCGGCACGAGACGGCGTCTGCAGGATCTCCCACCAGCAGATCCTTGCTGGCGTCGTCCCAGATGTCCGGACCGCGATCCGAGCTCACGGGGATGGGTCTGTCCCGGCGGTTGTACTTGATCCGCTCCAGCTTCGTGTTCGGTACCCGAACCCGCTCCAGATCGGCCTTCAGATGCGATATCGCCCTGGCGAAGCGCTCCGAGAAGCACCGGCTCGCCTGACACATCGTCCTGACCACCTCGTAGGCGCCCAGCGTCCACAGCCACATCAGATCCGAGGCGCGGGTCCGCGCCTCGTGGGGGAAGGCACCTTCGCTGGAGGCGCACGCGTCGAGGCCCGCGAGGATCTCCCTCGATATCGACAGCAGGACCTGGTGCCGGCCGGACAGGTAGAACGAGAACGCCGCCAACGGATGCCGGGTGGACATCTCTTCTCTTCTTCGCGCGAGCAGGAGGGGTGTCGTCACCGCTCCGGCGGAGACGCGAGCAGCTCCTCGCCGAGCTCCCGGAGCGCGCCCTCCAGCGCCGCCGGGTCGCTCGCGTCGATCTCCCATTCCTTGCGGCTGTAGTACTTCGTGGCGCCCCGCGGGGCGCCGCTCAGGTCGAGGCAGTAGTCGAAGCCCTTCACGTCGCACGGCCGCGCGTCGAAGGCGACCTCGTGCTTCGACTTGTCCTGCGGGAAGAGCAGCTGCAGCTTGTCGTTGCCGCGCAGCTCGTAACGGAACAGCGCATACGAGCCCTCGAACTGGGACGTGCGCCGGAACATGCCGATCGGCTCGTCGGCGAGCATCACCATGAGCTCGATCTGGTCCGTGTCGTCCCTCGGGAGCCGCTCGATCCAGAGGCGCCCGACCAGCGTCTTCGCGTCGGACCCGCGCGAGCTCAGGAGCCCGTAGCCGCCTGCGGCCGCCGCGAGGGCGATCGCCGCCGCCGTCATCATCTTGGAAACGCGGTTCATGGACGGCATCCTACGCCTTTCCAGCGCCGGGCGGGGCCCGGAGGCGCGCGAAGCACCGCCGCGGGCGCCCCCAGCTCGGCGCCGAGGTCCCAGAGGCGCCGCGCCGCTCACCGCGCGGGCGTCTGCCCGGTGACGAGGCGGCCGCACACGAGCTGGCGCGCGACCTCGGCGACGCGGCGGCCGAGGTGCTCGGCCGTGCGCAGGTCGGCCTCCGGCGGGGCGACGTCGGGGCCCTGGTCGACGTTCGACTGCGCGCCGGCGCCGAGCCAGAAGCCGAGTCGATTCAGGTCCTCCTCCGATCCCTTCGTGGAGTTGTTCGCGGGCGGGAGGCCGAGATTGACCCAGTGCATGCCGTGCTGGGCGGCGAAGAGGGCGATCTGGATCAGCGTCGCGAGCTTGTCGCCGGAGCGGGAGCCCGAGTTGGTGAACCCGGCGGCGACTTTGTCTTTCCAGGCGAAGCCCTTGGCCATGACCGCGCGGGAGCTCGCTTCCTGGAAGGCCTTGAACGCCGCCGAGGCGCTCGCCACGTAGGTCGGCGCGCCGAAGATGATCGCGTCGGCGGAGGCCAGATCGCCCCAGCGCGCCTGCGCCTCCTCGACGGTCAGCAGCAGGGCCTCGGCGCCCTCCACCTGCTGCACGCCTGCTCGGACGGCCTCGGCCTGCCGCCCGGTGTGGCCGTGGCCGCTGTGGTAGACGACGGCGACGCGGACGCCCGGCAGGGGCGATTCTCCCCTCGCCGCCGGCCGCGCGCCCTGCTGCGCCGTGAGCTGGACCGTGTGCACACTCAACGTACTTCCTCCTTGGCTGTCGCCGCCGGTCGCGGGCGCGTCCGGCGCGTCACTGCTCTGACGACGCGCGGCGAGGAAAGGTGACCGGCACGCGCGCACGACCGTTCGGCGCTGCCCGGCCTGCTCGGCCCGTCACGGCGGCGCGGCGTCGACGACCGCGAGCCGGAGCTGGCGGAGGCGGGCCGGCTCGCCGATCACGTCGATCGCGGCGACCCGACCGCCCTCGATGGCGACCTCGAGGACGAGCTGCAGCCGCCCGCGCGGGGCGACGACGACGCCGACGGCGCCGTTCACGAGGGCGGGCCGGGCGAAGCGCGCCCGACCGGCGTTGGTGGCCGTCTCCTCGGCGACGCGCCGGGCGCCGCGCACCTCGGCCTCCGCGCCTCCCCGCAGCGCGGCGCGATCGGCGCGCCGGACGACGTCCGGGGCCAGCACCGCGAGCAGCGCGCCCAGATCGCCGGCGCGCGAGGCGGCGAGGAAGGCCTCCACGACCTCCCGATGCCCGGCGAGCTCGGCGGCGGGCGCCGCGGCCCCGCCGCGCACGCGATGGCGGGCGCGGCTCGCCAGCTTCTTCGCGGCGGCCGGCGACCGGCCGACGATCGCGGCGATCTCGTCGAACGGCACGGCGAACAGGTCATGGAGCACGAAGGCGACGCGCTCGGCGGGCCCGAGCGTGTCGAGGACCACGAGCAGCGCGAGCCCGACGGCGTCGGCCAGCGCCGCCTCGTCTTCGGGGCCGGGCGACCCGCCGTGGTCCACCACCTGATCGAGCTCGCCGCTCTCGGTGAGCTCCTCGCCCCGGCGCCGGCGCGCGCGCAGCATGTCGAGGCAGACGCGGCCGAGGATCGTGGTCAGCCATCCCGTCACGTTGGCGACGGCGCTGGCGTCGGCGCGGCTGGCGCGCAGCCAGACCTCCTGCACCGCGTCCTCCGCCTCGTCCACCGAGCCGAGCATGCGGAACGCGACCGCCCGCAGGTGGCTGCGGGCCCGGTCGAGCTGCTCGGCCAGCTCGGCCTGACTGATCATCGGTCACCTTTCGTCGTCGCGGCTCGTCATACACCTCGTGAAAGGACGGCGCAACGTCGAGAGCCGTCGTCGGTAGGTGATGTCGGGAGCCGATCGCGCAGCGACGAGCCGTGGAGAGCTCGGCCGTCTTTCGCGCGCTCCCCCGCCGCGCGGAGGCGCTCGGAGCGAGTGCACATCGTTCCGTCGAGAGCCCGTCAGTGCAACATGGCTGTACGGCAAAATCAGCTGCAGTTGGCGATTGACGCTCCTTTCTCCCAAAGACCCGTGACTGCAACATGGCTGTACGATAAATCGTCGAAACGCGCTTGACTTCGGCTCGCGCTTGCGTGCTTTAATCACATGACATGCTCGGGCCCATCTCGCACCGGGCATGTCCACGCAAGACTCGCCTCGACAGCCACGGTGTGACCGGGCATACGACCCGTGCAAATGGGTGCACGCGGTCGTGGTGAACAAGCTCTGGCCGGGAATCATGCTGCCCCGGTCCATGGGCGGTGGGGCACGCAGGCGCTTCTGGTTTACTTATCCATCTTGAACAGAAGCCTGAGGCCCGTCCGTCCGGATCATGGAGAATCTTGATGCGTATCGATCGCTTGCTTGGCGCTGTGTCCCTCTCCTTCGCGTGCGGCCTGCTCGCCTGCGCCATCGAGCCTGCTGACCTGGAGGACAGCGAGGCGTCCGAGTCCGCGGCGAGCAGCGCGGACAACACGATGAAGGCGGATCTCGCGCTCCAGTCGGAGTGGGGCAGCGGCTACTGCGCGAACGTGACGGTGACGAACACGAGCACCGGCCGGTCCACCTCCTGGGGCCTTGTCGTCGGGCTCAACGGCTCGACGGTGGCCAACGTGTGGAACGCGCGCTCCTCGGCCGCGGGGGGCGGGCAGCTGACCGTCACCAACGAGAGCTACAACGGGACGCTGAACGCGGGCCAGTCGACGTCGTTCGGGTTCTGCGCGAACGGCACCGGGAAGCCGACGATCGTCTCGGTCAACGGCAACGGAGGCACGGGCACCGGCACGACCACCTCGTCGTCGAGCAGCTCGTCGAGCAGCAGCTCGAGCTCGTCGTCGAGCTCCTCGTCGAGCAGCGGCGCGGGCGGCGCCGGCGGCGCCGGCGGCGCCGGCGGCGGCGGCGGCGCGGGCGGCTCGGGTGGCTCCGGCGGCGGGGGCGGCTCCGGCGGTGGCACCACCGGGAAGTTCGTGGGCAACATCACGACGAACGGCAGCGTGCGTGACGGCTTCGCGAGGTACTGGAACCAGATCACGCCCGAGAACGAGGGCAAGTGGGGCTCCGTCGAGCGGAGCCGCGGCGTGCGAGACTGGAGCGCGCTCGACCGGATCTACAACTACGCGAAGTCGAACAACATCGTGTTCAAGCAGCACACCTTCGTGTGGGGTGCCCAGCAACCCAGCTGGCTCGGAGGGCTCTCCGGCTCGGATCAGCAGGCGGCCGTGAGGGACTGGATGCGGGCGTTCTGCGCGCGTTACCCCGACACGAAGTACATCGACGTCGTGAACGAGCCGCCGCCCCACACCACGCCTTCCTACAAGAACGGCATCGGCGGCGACGGCGCCAGCGGCTACGACTGGATCGTCAACTCCTTCAAGTGGGCCCGCGAGTTCTGCCCGAACGCGGTCCTGATCCTCAACGACTACAACAACATCGAGTACGAGAACGATCACCAGAACTTCATGCGGATCGCGCGGGCGGTGATCAACGCGGGCGCCCCGGTCGACGCGCTCGGCGCGCAGGCCCACGACGCCTACAAGCTCAACACGAACACCGTGAAGGGGTACATCGACAAGCTCGCGTCGCTGGGCAAGCCCGTGTACATCACTGAGTACGACATCGGCATCGCGGACGACAACCAGCAGAAGAGGGTGATGGAGGAGCAGTTCACGATGTTCTGGAACCACCCCTCCGTGAAGGGCATCACGCTGTGGGGTTACATCGTCGGCGCCACCTGGCGGGACAACACGGGCATCCAGCATTCGAACGGCACCATGCGGCCGGCCATGAGCTGGCTCATGGGCTTCCTCGGCCGCTGATCAGCCGCGGGCCGGCCGCCGCGTGCCCCGACCTCGCGGGCCGTCCGGGCGAGCATGGGGACTCCTCATTCCCGCCCTGATGGCCCGCCACTGGTCGCCAGCGCCGCCGTGAGCTCGTGGTTGAGCATCGCCGCGGCCTGCACCCCGGACGCCGCCGCGAGGGTCGCCCCTTGCATTCGTGACACGAGATCCCCGCCCGCATAAACGCCGGGGATGGACGTCTCGCGGCTCACCGGGTCGACCTGCACGAAGCCGTCGTCGTCGAGGGCTACGCCCAGCGCCCGGACCAGGCCCACCTGGCGTTGCGGTGGATGGGCGAACAGCACCTCGCACGGGATCACCGCGCCGTCCGAGAGCTCGACGCTCTCCAGCCGATCCTCGCGCGCGACGAGGCGCGCGACAGGCCGCGCCTCGACGCGGATCCCCGCGGCGCTGAAGCGGGCGCGGACGTCCGCCGGGACGTCGAACGCTCCGCTCGTGAAGACCACGACGTCTCGCGTCCATCCACGCAAGAGGAGCGGGAAATGGAGCGACTGCGCCCCTCGCGCCAGGTAGCCCCACCTCCGGTCCTGGACCTCCCATCCGTGGCAATAGGGGCATTGAAGGATCGAACGACCCCACAGCTCGCGGAACCCCTCGATGGCCAGCGGCTCGTCGATCAGCCCGGTGCAGAGGAGGACCCGGCGGGCCTCGACGGTGCCCGCCGCCGAGGTGACCTGGAATGCGCCACGTTTTCCGGCGATGGCCTCTGCCCGCAGGTCGCGCGCCTCCACGTTCGGGTACGTCGCGAGCTCTCGGCGGCCGATCGCCCGGAACTCGTCCGGCGGCGTCCCGTCGCGCGTGACGAAGTTGTGGATGTGCTCGGCAGCCGCGTTCCTGCGAGCCCCCGCATCGCAGAGCAGGACACGCTTGCGCGCGCGGCCGAGGGCCAGAGCGGCGGAGAGCCCGGCGGGGCCGCCTCCCACGATGACGACGTCGTATGACATGTTGGCTTTCCTCGCAGAGGATGGTGGTCGCGAAGCTCCGCAACCCGATGCGCAGCCCGGGACGGCCAGGGCGGTGCCGAGCGCCGCGCTCGCCTGAAGCCACGCGCGTCGCGTGAGCAGCGGGTCGTCGGTCTCGTTCGCCATGTCCCCGTCGTAGCTCCCCGCGCCGAGCCCCTGAAGGGCGGGGTTTTCGGTCCGATCGACGAGGTTTTCGATGGGAGTCGGCTGGAGCGGGAGGAGGAGGGGCTCCTCCTCCCGCTGACGAGATATCTTACGTTTCGCGAGCGCGCGCCGGAGCCGGCGAGACGGCGGTCGCCGGGGACCGCTCCACCCGCCGGACGAGGCCCAGCACGACCACGGCCATGAGCGTGCAATAGGCCGAGAGCGGCCATGCCGTGTCCCCGGGCAGCAGGACGACCAGCGTCGTTCCGACGATCCCCACGATGAGGCTCTCGATGCAGTAGTAGAGCGCGGTCGCGGTGCCGGCGACGTGACCGAAGCGCTGGAGCGCGCCGTTGGCCGCCACCGAATTCGCGAAGACGATGCCGATCGCGATGAGCCACATGGGCGGGACGAACGTCCAGAACGACGGGGCGGCGATCACCTGCCCGACGACAAGCAGCGCGGCTCCGAGGAGCAGCATTCCCATCCCGCGGACGAGGCTCCCGGCCTTCCCCCATCGCGCCACGAAGCGCTTTGCGAACCGGGTCGTCGCGATCATGACGAGCGCGACCGTGGCAAACAGGAGGCTGAAGGCGAGCTGCGAGAAGCCTGCTCGATCGATCAGGACGCGCGACGCCGTCGAGAAGAAGACGAAGAACGCGCCCATGGCCGCGCTGAAGCCGAGCGTGTAGGTCCAGAACGAGGCGTCCGCCAGGATCTCGCCGAACGCCGCGCGCGGCCTCGAGGCGTTCGGGGGCCGCGTCTCGTGCCACGTCGGCGCCGCGTTCAGCGCGGCCGCGGTGGCGGCGGCGCCGAGCGCGACGAAGATCGCACGCCAGCCGAAATGGTCCGCGAGCAGGGCGCCGATGACGGGCCCGAGCGCGGGCACGAACGCCAGCATCGAGCCGAACAGGCTGTAGATCACCGCCCCCTCGGCGCGCTCCGCGTAGACGTCGCGCACCGTCGCGAACGTCGCGACGAGCGCCGCGGCCGCGCCCAGCGCCTGGAGGACGCGGAGGGCGACGAACGCCGCGGCGGACTCGGTGCCCGCGAGCAGGTACGACGCGGCGGCAAACAAGGCAGCACCGCCGAGCAGGACCGGCCGTCGACCCATCCTGTCCGAGATCGGCCCGAACACGAGCTGTCCCGCGCCCAGGACGACCATGTAGAGGCTCAACGTCAGCTGAACGACCGACGGCGACGTGCCGAGGATGCCTGGCATGCTCGGCACCACCGGCAGATAGACATCCATGGCCAGCGAGGCCAAGAGATCGAACGGGGCCATCAGCAGCAGCGCTGCGGACAGCGAGAGATTCCAATGTGTTGGCAGATTTCGAGGCACGACGATACACCCGCGCAAATGGTGGACATTCGGCGGCGATCTGCCTCCAGGACGGCACGCGTCGGACGATCGAGAGCAGATGGCCGCAGCAACGATTTCAGGGGTTGCTGCGGCTCAATCGTCTGACTGGGCTGTATCCATCCTTACACCTTGGCCTGCCTTCTTGCAGGCGGCGAGAGAATAGCGGTGATCGAGCGGCTCGTCGAGGGATCACGAGGGCTCGACCCCGGCCGCCCTCGGCGGCCATGCGGCGATGACCCGCGCTCGCGTCACGGGGGCGGCCAGCGGACGCCGAGGCCCTGGTGCGGCGAGCCAGCGCTCAGGCGGGCTTCATCCGCGGGGGGCGGGAGCGCGCGCCACGCGTCGGGGTGCTGGTCGGGCTGCTTGCCCTGGCTCTCCTCGAGCGCCTCGTAGAGCGCGCCCTGGTGGAGGACGTACGCGCCCTTCGGGTACGCCACGGCGCGCTCGTCCGGGCTGAGCGTGCAGGCGCACAGGCGTCATCGCATCGGCCGCGCGGGGGCGGTGTCACGGACAGCTCGAGGTGACGTGCACTCCACGCGCCCTGAGCTCCGCGATGTTGCTCGCCTGGGCGTCGCAGTCGACCGGGTTGCCGTACACGTTCACGTGGTACCCTCTGCCGAAATTAGGGCTGTCGACGAGGGGCGACAGGTCGGACACCGAGTTGTTCGGGACCTCGACGTTGAAGAGGAGAGGAAGATTCGAGAGCGGAGACAGGTCGGAGATGCGGTTGCTCGCGAGGAGCGCCTGGCGCAGATTGGTCAGGGTCGACAGGGACGAGACGTCGCTGATCCCCGCGTCGACCGCCACGAGGACGTTCAGCGCCTTCAGGCCAGCCAGCGGCTCGAGCGTCGAGATGGGGGAGTAACTGACATACAGCTGATCGAGATTGACCAGCGAGCCGATCGGACCGATGTCGCCGATCGGATTCAAGCTGAGCCACAGCGTGAACAGGTTCGTCAGCGAGCCGAGGGCGGCGACGTCCGAGATGATGTTGTCGCTCAGGTTCAGCTGCTCGAGCTGGATGAGCGAGGACAGCGGCGCGACGTCCTCGATCAGGTTCGCCGCTACGTCGAGAAAGCGCAGCTCCGTGAGCGAGGACAGCGGCCTGAGATCTTCCACGAGGTTGCCGACGACGCTCAGCGCCGTGAGGGAGCGGACGCACTCGATGCCGGAGAGCTCCTTCACGCCGCGGAAGGAGACGTCAAGGGACGTGAGCGACGCGACGTCGGCCGGGAGGATCGGGCCTTCCAGCTTCCCCACGGCCTCGCGCAGCGCCGCCTCGAGCACCGGGTCGGCGATCTCCAGCGGTCCGGCGCACGCCTCGTCGCCGCCGGCACCGCCGCTGCCGGCGGCACCGCCGCTGCCGCCGGCCCCCCCCGCGCCGACTGGATCCACACCGCCGCTACCGCCGGCGCCGCCGCCGTTGCCGCCGGCGCCTGCCCCCGGCTCCTCTCCGGGGTCCGTTGACCCGCCCGCGCCCTCCCCTGTCGTGACACCAGGCGGATCCCCCGCACCGGTCGCACCGGGGACCGGATCAACGGTGACCCACCCGCACCCTGTACCCGCCGATCCTGCCAAAAGCGCGATTCCCAACCAACGTTCGACACCGCTCACGCTGTACATATCCCCTCACGATGTAAGAAGCCAACCAGAGCGCCTTCCCCACGGGCGCGAGGAGTCGGCAAGCAAGCTGCACGGGAAGGAAGCGCAGATCTCGAAGCATGAGGGGTGCCATACGCGCCTGCGCGTCGCTCCGGCCCGGAGGCGCGCTGGGCCCGGCGGGAGCGCGCGGGCGCGCGAGCGAGAGCGTCAGGCGCGCGAGCGGGAGCGCGCCCCGGCGGATTCACGCGCCAGCGTGCCAGCGTGCCAGCGTGCCAGCGTGCCAGCGTGCCAGCGTGCCAGCGTGCCAGCGTGCCACCACGCAGCCGGCCGGCGCGTGAGCGCCGGTGTCCGGCTCCGGATCGGCGTGAGCCCGGTCGCGCCGATCCCCGGCGCTTCCGCCGCGATCACCCCGCGCGGCGGACCGCGAGCGTGTCGTCCCCTCGCCGCCTCGCCTGCCGGTACCCGACGGGGCTCACGCCGTGGGCCCGCGCGAAGGCCCGCGCGAACGCGGGCTCGCTGTCGTAGCCGACGCGCGCGGCGACGAGCTTCACCGGGAGCGTCGTCTCCCCGAGCAGCACCGCGGCGCGCTGGAGGCGCAGCCGGCGCACGTGGTGGCCGAGCGGCTCGCCGAGGAGCGCCGTCGCGCGCGCCGCGAACGCCGAGCGCGAGAGCCCGGCCTCGCGCGCGAGCTCCCCGAGCTCCCACGCGCGCTCGGGCGAGGCGCGCACCCGCGCGAGCGCGGCCACGACCGGCTCGTCCCGGAGCGCCTCGGCCCGCGGCAGCGACGCCGCCGGGTCGCGCAGCGCGCTCGCGAACAGCGCGTGCGCCCACGTCTCGCCGACGGAGCGGCGCAGCGCGGGCGACAGGTCCGGCGCGCCCGCGAGCAGCGCGAGCGTCTCGGTCAGCCAGCGCGCGAGCCCCGGCGTCACGCCCGTGACGTGCACCGCCGGCGGCAACAGCGCGAGCCACGGGGCGCCCGCGGCGTCGAGGTGCAGGTCGACGATGACGAGGTGCGTGTCCGCGGGGGCCTCCGTCGCCAGGGCGCCTTCGGCCACGGCGTGCATCCCGCGGCAGAGGGCCTCCGGGTGCGCGAGCGACGTCGTCGGCCGATCGCGGATCGCGTGCGCGTCGGCCCGCGGGAGGAACACGAGCTCTCCCGCGCCGAACGCGAGGCGCCGCCGCGCCACATCGATGCACCCGCCGCCGCGCCTGGCCGCGTACACCCGGGCGGACGCGCGCTGCGCCGGCTGCCGCTTGCCCCAGCGCTCGCCGAGCGCGAAGCGCATCACCTCGGTCTCGCGGAGCGCGACGCTCCGGGCCAGCTCGTCGAGCGCGGCAGACATGGTGAGCACGACTCTACCGCACGCGCCGGGCCCCGCCACTGCCGAAGTGGACGCGCGGATCCGAGAGCCGGACGCGCGGAGATCGCCGCCTGGCTACGCTGCCCCCCGTCGACACCACGAAAGAAAGGGGCCTTGAATGACTCACCCTCTGCAGCACCCCCGCCCGCTCGACGCCGCGCAGGCGCTCGACGCCCACCTCGACCTCATCGGCCGAGACACCCAGCGATGGCTCGACCTCTTCGCCGACGACGCCATCGTGGAGTTCCCGTATGCGACCGGGCTCGGCGTGCCGGGCCGATTCGAGGGCAAACCGGCCATCCGGCGCTATTTCGAGGGCATCCTGGAGCGCTTCCGCGACCTGTCGCTCCTGGACGCGCGGCGGTATCCGACGACCGACCCTGACGTCGCGATCGCCGAGGTGCACGGCTCGGCGACCATCCTGCCCGCGGGCAAGCGCTACGAGCAGAATTACGTGATGATCGTCGCCACGCGGGACGGCAAGATCGTGCGGTACCGCGAGTACTGGAATCCAGCGCTCGTCCTCGAGGCCTTCGGCGAGGTCGCCGCGCGTGGGGAGGTGGCGCCGTGAGCGCGCGCGCAGGGCGCGGCGGGCCGCGCGTCCTCGTCATCGGCGGGACGGGCACCACCGGGCGAGCAATCGCCGCGCGGATCGAGGCCGCCGGCGCGCGCGTCCGCGTCGCGAGCCGCACGGCGCCCGCCGGCCGCGAGGGCGTGGAGCACGCGCGCTTCGACTGGGCCGACCCGGCGACGCACGAGGAGGCGCTCCGCGGCGTCGATCGCGCGTACCTCCTGGCGCCCGCGCTGGTCGAGGACCCCTCGACGCTCATGGTGCCCTTCGTCGAGCGCGCGCTCGCGGGCGGCGTGCGCCGCCTCGTGCTGCTCAGCGCGTCGGTCGTGCCGGAGGGGAGCGCCGGCCTCGGCCTCGTCCACCGCGCGCTCCGCGAGCGCGCGCCGGAGTGGACCGTGCTCCAGCCGTCGTGGTTCATGCAGAACTTCGTCGATCCGCGCCACGCGCGCTGGGCGGGGATCGCCGGGCCCGGCGAGATCACGACCGCGGCCGGCGGCGGCCGCGTCGGCTTCGTCGACGCCGAGGACATCGCGGAGGTCGCCGCGCGCGCGCTGCTCGACGAGGCGCCCCACGACACCGCGCACGTCATCACCGGTCCGGAGGCGCTCAGCCACGACGACGTGGCGGCCATCCTGTCCGAGGTCGCCGGCCGGCCGATACGCCACGTCCGCGCCGACGAGGACGCCGCCCTCGCGTACCTCGTGAGCTCGGGGATGCCCGCGCCCTACGCCGCGTTCCTCGTGCGGCTCGACCTCGCCATCCGCGACGGCGCCGAGGACCGCGTCACCGACACCGTGCAGCGCGTGACCGGCCGCGCGCCGCGCGCCTTCCGCGACCTCGCGCGCGCCCACGCGCACGTCTTCCGCGGTGCGCCCGCCGCGCGCCGCGACGGCCCGGCCGCGTAGCCGCCCGCCGGCCGGACCGGGCCGAGCCGCGGAGAGCGCGCGCCGGCCCGGCCGGCCGCCGCCCTCGCGGCGCGGACTCCACCGCTCGCCCCCGCCGACTCCACCCTTGTCGGTCGTGCTGGGACTGGCAGACTGCCCCGCTGGATCATGCATGCAGAGAGTCGTTTCGAGGACTGGCAGGATTTCTTGGACAACGCCTCCCTGGGCGTCCACCTGGTCGACGCGAGCGGGAAGATCCTGTGGGCGAACAAGCTCGAGCTCGAGCTCCTCGGCTACGCGCCCCACGAGTACATCGACCGTCATATCGCGGAATTCCATGTCGACAGGGACGCGATCGACCGCATCCTGAGCGCCCTCTCGAGCGCCGGCCAGCTGCTCTCTTATCCCGCCCGCCTGCTCGCCAAGGACGGCAGCGTGAGGCACGTGCTGATCAACTCGAACATCTTCCGGCGCGACGGCCGGTTCGTCCACACGCGCTGCTTCACGACCTGCATCTCGGAGGCCGTCTATGCGCAGCGGAGGTGTGAGCTGCTCCGGGGCCCCCGCTCCACGGGGGAGCCCTCGACGTGATCCGCGGCGCCGCGCCGCGCGGCCGTCACCCGCGCCAGAGCTCCTTCACGCCATCGGCCATGAACTGCACGGCGATGGCGGCCAGGATGAGGCCCATGACGCGCTCGAGCACGGCCACGCCGGACGCCTTGAGCGCCCGCTGCACGAGCCCGGCGCCGCGCAGCACGAGGTAGGAGGCCGCGAAGGTGATGGCCACGCTGGCGAGCACCAGCGCCATGGACACGGGGTCGTCGCCCCCGCGCGCCATCAGCACCATCACCGTGGCGATGGCGCCCGGCCCGGCCAGCAGCGGCATGGCGAGCGGCACGAGCGCCACGTCCTCCTTCTCGATGCCTTCCTGCTGCTCGGACGGGGTGGTGCGCGTCGCCGAGGAGCGGGCGCGCAGCATGTCGAGCGCCGTGACGAGCAAGAGGAGGCCGCCCGCGACGCGGAACGCGCCCAGCGAGACGCCGAAGACCTTGAAGATGACGCCGCCGAAGAGCGCGAAGAAGAGCATGAGCCCGCCGGCGACGGCGCACGCCCGCCGCGCCGTGCGCCGCACCTTCTCCGGGGGATCGCCGGCGGTCATCGTCAGGAACAGCGGCACGATGCCGATGGGATCCACGACGAAGAAGATCGCCGACAGCGACACGAGGAAGACCGAGACGTAATTGGCCATGCTCACCGGACGCGTCGCGGCTCCCGCGGGCCTGACGCTCTCCCACATCGTCGGCGACCGCGCTAGCGGCGCGGACGCGCGGCCAGGGAGCTCATGGCCGCCCGAGAGGGGGCTGGGCGTGAGGCGCCGGGCCGGATGGCCGCAAGGCGGCCAGCGCGGCCTGGTAGACGATCTGGAAGCGCGCCTGCTCGGGCGCGAGCTCGGCGGCGCGTTTCAGCGGCTCGAGCGCGTTGTCTCGGTGGCCTTGCCGGACCAGGGCGAGGCCCAGCGCGTGGAGCAGCTCGGCCTGCTCGGGGAGGCGGGCGATGCCGCGCCGGAGCAGCGCGACGCCGTCCGCGTCGCGCCCGAGCACGCGATAGAGGTCGGCGAGGTTCACGTAGGTGGGGACGTAGCCGGGCTCGATGCGGAGCGCGGCGAGGTAGGCCTGCTCGGCGTCGCGCGCCTTGCCGGTGCGGGAGAAGACGAGCCCCAGATTGTTCTGGGCTTCGGCGCGATCGGCGTGGAGGGTTTGCGTGGCGATGTACTCGCGCAACGCCCCGTCCAGGTGCTGCGCGGCGCGCTCGGGCAAGGCGCCGAGGTCGACGCCCGCGAGCAGGCGCGCGGCTTCGACGCGCACGCCGCGCACCGGATCGGCGAGGAGCGGCGCGGCGACGGCGGCGATGCGGCGATGGTCGTGGCCCTCCAGCGCGCTGAGCGCAGCGCGCCGGAGCAGCGGGTCGGGATCGGCGAGCGCGGCGCGGAGGACGGCGAGCGACGCGGCCGTCGGGGCGGCGCGCAGCGAGGCGAGCGCGGTGGCGCGCGCGATGGCGGGGAGGGCGCGGTCCTCCGCGATCCGCTGGAGCTCGGCGGCGGCGTCCGGGTCGCCGGGCGCGGCGCGCGCGCGCGCGAAGGCCTCGGCGTACCCCTGGTAGCCCTGCGCCGGGCGGCCGAGCCAGGCTCGCACCGCGTCGGCGGACCAGCTCGCGGGCTTCTGCGCGTGGCAGTCGGCGCATGGGCTCGGGATCCCGAGGCGGACCGAGAGATCCGGCCGAGGCACGCGGAAGCCGTGATCGTGACGGACGTCGACGCCCATGTACGTGCGCGCCGGCATGTGGCAATCGACGCAGCGCGGAGCGCCGGGCGCGCCGGGCGCGGCGGCGGCGTTCGCGGCGTGGTGGTGATGCTCGGGGACATCGAAGCGCGCCGGCTCGTGGCAGGACGCGCACACGCCGTTGCCCTCGGCGCGCAGGCGGCCGGAGTGCGGCTCGTGGCAATCGCTGCACGTCACGCCGGCGTTCGCCATCTTGCTCTGCTGGAACGATCCGTAGGTGAAGACTTCGTCGCTCATCACGCCGTCGGGCGTGTAGAAGGGCGCGGTCAGCAGCTCGAGCGCGACGCTGTCGAGCAGCGGGGCGCCGTGCCGGAACGGCTGCGAGAGGCTCTCGCGGCGGCTGTGGCAGAGCGCGCACGTGGCGCTCTCGGCGCCGCTCGAGGGGCCCTTGTCGCGCCGCGCGGTGCCGCTGGGCAGCCGCGTCCACGTGGCGTTCTGGCGCTCGTCGAAGCGCACGTCGAGGCCCTTCGAGGGGTCCGGCGGCCGCGCCTCGGCCCAGTCGAGGTGGCGCGCGCCCCCGCCGTGGCAGCCTTCGCAGCCGACGCTGATCTCGGACCAGGTGGTGGTGAAGCGGTCCTCGGCCGCGTCGTATCCTTTCGTGACGTGCGTCGAGTGGCACTCGGCGCACATGTGATTCCAGTTCTGGCTGGCGGCGGTCCAGTGCAGCACGTCGCCCGCGCGCACGCTGTCGCGCTCGTGCAGGTGGTACCAGCGCTGCCCGCCGCGCGCTCGGGGGCGCGCGTCCCACGCGAACGGCAGCGCCTGCAAGCGCCCGCCCGGGCCGGCGACGAGGTACTGCTGGAGCGGCTCGACGCCGAAGGTGTACAGCACCTCGTAGCGGTGCAGCTGGCCGTCGGGGCCGTCCGTGGTGACCCAGTATTTGCCGTCCTGGCGATCGAAGCGGTGGACCTGCCCGGCGTAACGCAGGCGCGCCCCCTCGAAATCCCCGAGCACGGTGGCGGCGCTCGCGTGCTGCATGGCCCGCGCGTGCTGCGAGCCCCGCCACGCGGCGTGCTCTTCGGCGTGGCAGGGCGCGCAGCGGTCGCTGCCGACGAAGTCGGCCGCTGCGCGCTCCGGCGAGCGCTCCGCCGGGCCTGCCGGCCGTGCGGAAACCGACGAGGCCTCCGCGGCGTCGCCGTGCGCCGCCCCCGGAGCGCTCGCCGTGGAGGCGTCGGCCGGCGTGAGGGAGGACGCGCCGGTAGGCGCGCGCCAGACCACGATCCCGGCGAGCGCCAGGATCAGGGCGGCGATGGGCCACCAGCGAACGGATCGGGAGTCAGCCATGGGCGGAGCGGAGGCGAGCGCCGCCGCGAGGCTCGGATCGTGCGGAGGCGCCCGGGTCTCGCGTGCGGCGCGGTGCGCGTTTGATCGGAGATCTACTCGGTGAGGATGACGCGGCGGCCTTTGGCGTACTGCGTCCACGCGGCGGCGAGCTCGGCCGCCACCTCCGGATGCGCCGCGGACACGTCGTTGATCTCGCCGCGGTCGGTGGCCAGATCGTACAGCGTCCAGGCGCGCGGCGTCGGGCCGTAGGGCGCGCCGAGCCACAAGAGCTTCCAGTTGTCGCGGATCACGTAGCGGTGGTTTCCGTGCTCCCAGATCAACGCCTCACCGGGCGCGCGCACGGCGGTCGCCCGATCGTCGAGCACCGGCAGGATCGAGCGCCCGCTGATCGGCACGACTTCCCTGCCCTTGTAGGTGCTCCCCGGATTGGGCACACCGGCCAGCTCGAGCACGGTCGGCAGGAAGTCGACCACGTGCGTGGTCCCGTCGAACTGCGGCTTGGCGTGGTGCTGTCCCGGCAGGCGTGCGATGGCCGGAACGGCGACGCCGCCTTCGGTCGTGTAGCTCTTCCACAGCCGGAACGGCGTGGCGCTCACCTCGGCCCAGCGGGGCCCGACGCCGATGTACGAGCCCGGTCGACCCAGGTTCTCGAGCGTGTTCACCACCGGCCCGGAGCGGCTCGGGTCGCTCGCGGCGAAGCCCTCGCGATTGCCACCTTCCGCGCCGTTGTCGGACTGGAAGAAGATGAAGGTGTTCTCGTACTCGCCCACCCGCTTGAGGTACTGGATCAACCTGCCGATGTTGGCGTCGAGGTTCTCGACCATGGCGGCGTAGATCTCCATGCGCCGCGCTTCGTAGATCCGCTCCTCCGGGGTCAGCTGCTCCCAGGTCTTCGGATTGGTGCCGTCGCTCGGCAAGCGCGGGTTCGGCGTGAACGATTCGGGGATGATGCCGCGGCTCTTGAGCCGCGCGAGGCGCTGCTCGCGGATGGCGTCGTAGCCCGCGTCGTAGCGGCCGCGGTACCTGTCGATGTACTCGGGCGGCGCCTGGAGCGGCCAGTGCGGCGCGGTGTACGTCGCGAACGCGAAGAACGGCTTGCCGTCGGCGCGGTTGCTCTCGATGTACTGGATGAGCTTGTCCGTGTAGAGCTCGGTCGCATAGAAGCCGCGCGGCGGCTGCGTGTGCACGCCGTCCTCGCGATAGAGCCGAGTCTGCGCGGTCGTCGGCGGGTCGGCGTACTCGTTGAAGAACGCCGCCACGCCGCCGAGCAGGACGTACGATCTCTCGAAGCCGCGCGCCGGCGGGCTCTGATCCTCGTCGTCGCCGAGGTGCCACTTGCCGGCGATGTACGTGTGGTAACCGGCGTCTTTCAGGATCTCGGCGACGGACAGCGCGTTGTCGGTCAGGTGGCCCTCGTAGCCGGGCTGCCCGGCTTGCGGTCCAGTGCCGCCGCCCATGCGACCCAGCCCGACGGAGTGGCTGTCGGTGCCGGAGACCAGCATCGCGCGGGTGGGCGCGCACAGCGATCCGGAGCGGTGCCCGGTGAGGATGCGGCCTTCGGCGGCGAGGGTATCCAGGTTCGGGGTGCTGATCTCGCCGCCGAACGCGCCGAGGTCCGAGAAGCCCAGATCGTCGGCCACGATGGTGACGATGTTGGGCAACTCGGCGCCCGTGCCGCCCCCGCCCGCGCCGCCTCCGCCCGAGCCGCCCCCGCCCGCGGCACCGCCTTCCCCGCCAGCGCCGCCCGAGCCCGCTGCACCGCCTTCTCCGCTCGCGCCGCCTCCGCCCGCGGCACCGCCTTCCCCGCCCGCGCCGCCTCCGCCCGCGGCACCGCCTTGCCCGCCGGCGCCGCCTCCGCCTGCGGCACCGCCTTCCCCGCCAGCGCCGCCCGAGCCCACTGCACCGCCTTGCCCGCCGGCGCCGCCCGAGCCCGCTGCACCGCCGCCGCCTTCGCCCGCCGCGCCAGCTTCACCCGAGCCGCCACCGCCGCCGGCGCCGCCCGTCCCGCCGCCGGCGCCGCCCGTCCCGCTGCTCGAGGTGCCGGCGTGACCGGCGCTGCCGCCGCTGCCCGAGTCGTCGTCGCTCCCGCAGCCGATCGGGCCGAGCAGCACGGCAAACAACCAGGGCCCGCTCGCGAGCGCCGAACCAATCCATTGATGACGTCCGAAAAGCCGCTTCATACCTGTCTCCTCAGGAGTGCTGAAAGCGCCGCATGCCGGAGTCGAACGTCGTCGGAAGCGAGCTCCCGCCCTTATCCCGAAGGGACGCCTCGTTCGCGCGCTGGCCAAAGCTCAGCCGGCGCGCCACGAGATGGGCGGACTCCGACGGTGACGAGCCGCGTGGCTCGGCCGTCACGACGCTCGACAGCGTGGCGCGTCGCCGTGAACACGGGCGCGCTGCCTCGCTGTTCTCCTCGCCGCAGCTCGCGCCACGGCGCATGCGGCTAACTACAGCGACAAGGGCAAGCGCTCGTTCGACGCCACGCGCCTGGGGCCCCTAGGCGAGAACCGAACGTCCGCGCGGCAACGAGGGAAAGAGACATGCGTCCGCTATAACGGAAACCATGGCGTTATACAAGACGATTTTCGCGCCCCGAGCCGATCGGCCAGCTGCCCGGGTTGCCGGTGGCGCCGTCGGGCCCTCATCGCGCCCCCGCCGCGACGCGCGCGAACGCGTCGGGAAAGAGGCCCACCTCGGCCTCGCTGCGCGTCTCCAGCGTCTCGGGATCGAGCCGGAGCACCTTGCCCGGCGTCACGGTCTTGTCGCCCTCGCAGACGATGAAGAGCCCGTGCTCCTCGTCGAGCTCCGCGAGGTGCGGCCTCACGCATTCCTCGCTGATGTTCCGGGAGACGGCGCTGCGGTCGTCCGGGGCCATGCCGATCCGCGCGATCGTGTCGGGGACCTGCGTCGGCACGTAGATGGCGCTCCCGTCAGCGGTCCATGCGGCGAAGTAGGGCGCGCCGATCGTGAGGATCGTCTTGGACTCGTCGAACGTCCCCGACGCGACATCGAAGAAGCGCACATCCCTGCTATCCGTGTTGCTCACGGCGATGGTCTTCTGATCGGGCGACATGACGGCGGCGTAGGGCCCGTAGGACGACGCGTGGGCGTCGGACGGGAGGGGCGGCCCGACGGGGACGAGCTTCACCTCGGCGTCCGGGTCCGTCAGGTCGACGATCGCGAGGGCGTCGTCGCCATAACAGGCGACGTAGGCCCGGGCGCCGTCCGGCCGCGAGAGGGCGATCCCGTTCGCGGCCTTGCAGACCGGGATGCGCGTCGGCTCGGCCGAGCCATGGGGCAAGACCGCGTCCGGATCCACGATCGCGAGCGACGAGCGGGCCGCCTCGAGGTCCTCCGGGTTGTCGAGCGCGCGCTTGAGATCGAAATGAGAGACCACCACGCGCCCGCCGTCCTCCGAGATCGCGAGGTCGCCCGGGTTGGCCTCGACGCGCACCTGCCCGAGGATGCGCAGGTCGTCGAGCGCGAGCTTCTGGACATAGCCGGCCACCGCGCTCCCGCCGTGCACCGCGTGGGGGCCGGTCGAGCCGGCGGTGTCGGGGTACGACAGCGCGACGTAGAGCGCGCCGCCCGCGGCGTCCACGGCCACGCGGTGAGGCCCATCGATCGTCACGGGCTCGCGGCCCACGGGGCGGACGCCGAACCGCTCGCCGGTCTCGAGCGCGATGAGGGAGATGGTATCGGAGAGGCTATCGGTCACCACGCCCATTCCGCCGTCCGGGATCACGATCTCCGGACGCCGGTTCGGATAGGGGTCGCCCTCGTAAGCACCGTAGCGAACTTCGATGATGGGATCGGGGTCGCTGCAGCTCGCCAGCGTCGCCGCCGCGAGCGCGCAACCCAGGAATCGCGCGATGACCATGGATGACCTCGAGACGAGCGCCGCCAGCCCGGCCCCTCCGCATCCTAGCAGCCGCCCGCGCTGGACGCGGCTCGCCGTATCACGGATCCGCCCGCCCGCGCGCGCCGTGGCGCCGGGCGGCCGGCAGCCGCGAGGCGCTGCACCCGGGGAGCGAAATTGCGCTGCCACGGGCGCACTCGGCCGCCCAGGCCGGCGCCGCGCCGAGCCCCGGTGCTAGGCTCACGCCTCGTGACTTCACCCGCTCGCACGGCTCCCAACGACTCGACGCTCGCCGTGATGGGGCGCGCGCTGCGGCACCGCAACTACCGCCTCTTCTTCTTCGGACAGGGCGCGTCGCTCATCGGCACATGGCTGACGCGCGTCGCCACGAGCTGGCTCGTCTACCGCCTCACGAACTCCGCGCTGCTCCTCGGCATCGTCGGGTTCGCCGGCCAGATACCCACGTTCCTCATCGCCCCGATCGCCGGCGTCCTCGTCGATCGCTGGGACCGCCACCGCGTCCTCGTGATCACGCAGGTGATGGCGATGGTGCAATCGGCGCTGCTCGCCGTCTTCGCGCTCACGGGCACCATCACCGTGTGGCACGTCCTCGTCCTGGCCGCGTTCCAGGGGGTGATCAACGCCTTCGACACCCCGGCGCGGCAGGCGTTCGTCGTCCAGATGGTGGAGGCGCGCGAGGACCTCTCCAACGCCATCGCGCTGAACTCCTCGATGGTCAACGGCGCTCGGCTGCTCGGCCCCTCGATCGCCGGCGTGCTCATCGCCGCCGTGGGCGAGGGCTGGTGCTTCGCCATCGACTCCATCAGCTACCTCGCCGTCATCGCATCGCTCCTCGCGATGCGCATCACCCGCCCGGAGAGGCGCGAAGCCAAGCGCGGCCACGTCCTCGCCGACCTGCGCGAGGGGTTTCGTTACGTGTCCTCGTTCCCGCCCATCCGCGCGATCCTGCTGCTGCTCGCCCTGGTGAGCCTGACCGGCATGCCCTACACGATCCTGATGCCCGTGTTCGCGGGCGAGGTGCTGCACGGGGGCGCGAACACGCTCGGGCTGCTCATGGCGGCGTCGGGGGTCGGCGCGGTCACCGGGGCGCTCTGGCTCGCCTCGCGGCGCAGCGTCCTCGGGCTCGGGCGCGCGCTGTCGATCGCCGGCGCGCTGTTCGGCCTGGGCCTCGTGGGGTTCTCGTTCTCGCGCTCGGTGTGGCTGTCGGCGCCGCTGCTGGCGATCATCGGCGGCGGCATGATGGTGCAGATGGCGGCCAGCAACACGCTCCTCCAGACGATCGTCGAGGAGGACAAGCGCGGCCGCGTGATGAGCTTCTACACGATGGCCTTCTTCGGCATGGCCCCGTTCGGCAGCCTGATCGCCGGCTGGCTGGGCGGCCGCATCGGCGCGCCGGCGACCGTGCTGTGGGGCGGCGTCGCGACGCTCGCCGCGGTCGGCGTGTTCGTGCGCAAGCTGCCGGAGCTGCGGCGGCTCACCCGGCCGATCTACGTGCGGCTCGGCATCCTGCCCGAGATCGCCGAGGCCCTGGGCCAGACCACCGAGATGACGTCGTCGGCCAAGGAGTAGGAGAAGCGCGCTCCGAGAGCCAGGCGCCAGGGCTCGACAGCATCTCGGATCGCCCGGATGACCCATACCGCCGCGCCGCCTCGGCCGAGGTAGGCTGTGACCACTCGGATCACAGGCGCGCTGCGCCGCCCGCGCCGCTCAGTCGAGCGGCACCGGCCACGACGCCGCGTCCACCACGTAATCGCGCGCGTCGACGCCCCGCTCGCGCGCGAGGGTGAGCGGGACGGGGCGGTAGAGCAGCGTGGCCGTGACGTTCGCCGTCCCCGAGCAGCCCGCGGGGACCGCGAAGCCGTGCGAGGTCACCGCGACGTGCCCCGGCGGGATGCGGTTGTCGCTGGCGATGTCGACGGCGCGGTGCTGCGGCGCGTGCCGCGCGCCCGCCGGATCCACGAGCACCTTGGCGAAGGTGTAGCCCGCGGCGCCGGCGAACGCGGCCGCCGGTCGCTCGACATCGACCGGGGCCGCGGGCAGCGGCGCGCCGAGGTAAACGATGTCCCCGTCCTGCGCCGGGATCGCGCCGCTCAGCGCGATCGCGCCGCCGCCCGCCTCGACCACCCGCGCCTCGCCGACCGGCGCGCGGATCTCGAGCCCCTTGGCGGCCGCGTCGAGCGACGGATCCGCGAAGCGGCCGACGCCGGTGTAATCGTCGTACGCGCCGGTCGGGCGGACGACCCGCACCACGTCCCCTGCCCTCGCGCGCGCCGCGCCCTCCGGCCAGGCGAGCGCCGCGCCGGTCAGCTGCGCGCCCTGGCCCACGCGCGCCTCCGCGAGCGCGCCGCCCGTGTCGTGCACGGTCATGCCGCTCGACGGCGCCATGGGCGCGCCGCAGGCATCCGCGGCGACGAGGAGCACGAGCGCGCGCATCGGCTCCCCGGTCGGGACCGCGTGGCCCGCGAGCTCGCTCGTCAGGGCGACCGTGACCTCGAGCTCGCCCGACGCGACCGAGGCGGCGGCGACGCGGACCTCGACCGAGTCCCGGACGAGCGGCGGCTCGCCCTGCAGCGGGCCGAGGAAGGCGTGCGAGAGGACCGACCCCGGCGGGCGGACGAAGCCGAGCGAGACGCTCGCGTTCGCCTCGGTCGTCACGTCGACGCTGCTCTTCAGCGAGGGGGTCTCCGGCATGTGGCAGGCCTGGCACTGCGACGTGGGGCGGTTCCACGCGCTCCCGGCCCACTCGGAGAACGTCTCGTGGATCGGCAGCCCGTCGGGCCAGCGCGCCGGGTCGAGCGCCGCGCCCGGCAGGAGCGCCGCCTGCTTCTGCTCGTGGCAGCCGCCGCAGTACTCCGAGGTCGAGTACTTCGGCTGGTAGCTCCCGCCCATGAACCTGTTCGGCACGTCGGGCCGCGGGCCGTACATCACGTCGAGCAGCTTCGAGGAAGGATCGGCGGAGCTCCGGTCCCACGGGCGCTGGATCATCAGGGCGCCGGCGACCCCGGGCGGCTTGCTCAGATCGACGTCGCGGACCTTGTGGCACGCGTCGCAGTGGTCGCCCTTCTCGAACGCGATGCCGGTGGCCTCGAGCAGATCGCGCCCGCCCGCGGGGCCGTCGATCCCCGCCGCGTGGCAGTCGGCGCACGCGCCGAACGCCGCCGGCCGCTCCGCCGCGGGCAGCGCGGGGTCGTCGCACGACGGCCGCCCCGCGCCGCCGCAGGACGGGTTGAGATCCGGCAGCACGCCGCTCCCGAGGTAACACCGCATCGCGACGCCGGCCTCGGTCCCCGGGACGCGGCCGGCCTTCCAGCGCCCGCCCGCGGCCGCGCACGAGGCCTCGTCGCCGTGGGCCAGCGAGACCCCGGCGTAGACGGCCTGGAGGAGCGGGCTCTTCGCCGACCGCACGTGCCCCGACTCGAGGAACTGGGCCACGAGCGTCGTGTGGCAGTGATCGCAGAAGCGCGTCGAGTTGTGGGGATCGCCCTCGCCCGGGTCTCCGTAGGTGTAGCCGAGCGCGTTGTCCGGCGGCGACACGCGGCGCAGGGCGATCTCCACCGGCTCATCGGGGAGGACCTCGAATTCGATGCCGTCGGTCCGATACCCGATCTTCGCGGCGACCACGGTCGGCTGACCCGGGATGTCGCGCGTGATCTCGACGGAGAACGCGCCGTCCGGGCCGGTGACCAGGGCCGGCGCGCCGCCGGCCTGCATCACGATGGCGCCCTCGAGCGGCGCCGCGCCGTCCGTGACCACGCCGGTCACGAGGAACGAGTGCGGCAGCTCCTCCGGCGCGCCCCCGAAGCCAGCGCCGACGCTCACGTAGGTGGTCGTCACGGACGTCGCGCCGGCGCCGCCCGGCCCGCCGCCGCCCTGGCCGGCCGGGGGCGGCGGCGCCTCCGAGCACGCGCCGCCGAGCAGGCCCGCGGCGAGCGCCGCCGGGAGCGCGGGCGCTCGTCGCCGGATCAGGGGTCGCGCCGCCGTTCGCATCGCGGGAGATCGGTACGGTAAACCCGGCCAGGCGGCCTGTCGACCCGGTAGCGCGTGCGGGTCAAACCGCGGTCAGTAGGGCGCGTCGCCGATGATCGCCGTGCGCTCCATCCTGCGCACCGCAGGCCAGTAATCCTGGACGGCATAATGCTGGGTGCAGCGGTTGTCCCAGATCGCGACGCTGTTCTTCCTCCAGCGAAAGCGGACCTGATACTCGGGGATCGCCGCCTGGCTGATCAGGTAGCTCAGGAGGTGGCTCGCCCCGGGCGTGAAATCCTGACCGACGCGCACGTTGTCCGGCGTGTGGAAGTTGACGAAGTGCGTGGTGAAGGCGTTGACGAACAGCACCTTCTCGCCGGTCTCCGGATGGGTGCGCACGACGGGGTGCTCCGCGTCGGGGTAGCTGGCCCTGAGCGCGCGGCGCTTCTCCATCGCCATCGTGCCGCCGAAGGTGGCCTCGAGGCTGTGCCTCGCGCGGAGCCCGGCGATCCGCTGCTTGATGCGCTCGGACAGGCGGTTGTACGCCTCGACCATGTTGACCCAGACGGTGTCGCCGCCGACCTCCGGCGTCTCGACGCAGCGCAGGACGCAGCCCATCGGCGGCGCCTCGCGCCAGGTCGCGTCGCAGTGATACGAGTTCTCGTAGTGCTCCGGCGGGCTGTCCAGGTCCTTGTAGATGCGCACCAACCCCGGATGATCGGGATCGCTGCCGGCGACGGGGTGGTCCTCGAGCTCGCCCCAGCGCCTCGCGAAGGCGACATGATCCGCGCGCGTGATGTCCTGGTCGCGCAGGAACAGGACCCGGTGCTTCAACAGGAGCGCCCTGATCTCCGCGAAGAGCGCGTCGTCGCGCGCGGCGTCGGCCAGGTTGACGCCGCCGAGCTCGGCGCCGATGGTGCAGGTGAGCGGCTCGACCTGGATGGATCCGCGCGCCGGTGCGCGGGCGGCGGCCGATCCGGTGGATGCTGAGCTGGTCATTGGGTCCTCCGAATTCCGCCTGCGTCAGCACGGTGATCGACAGGCGATCTCATGCCTCAAACGACGAAGATCGAGGATCCGGTCGTCCTGCGCGACTCCAGATCACGGTGCGCCTGGGCCGCGTCCTCCAGCTTGTAGCGCTGGTTGATCTCGATCCGGATCCGCCCCGCGGCGACGTGGCCGAACAGCTCGCCCGCGAGCTCGTCCTTCTCCGCGGGATCGGCGATGTAGTCTGCGAGCGCTGGGCGCGTGACGAACACCGACCCTTTGGCCGCGAGCTGCGCCACGTCGAGCGGCGGGACCGGGCCCGAGGCCGTGCCCATGCACACGAGCAGCCCGCGCCGCCTCAGCGAGGCGAGCGAGCCGGCGAACGTGTCCTTGCCGATGCCGTCGTAGGCGACCGACACGCCGGCCCCGCCGGTCAGCTCGCGCACGCGCCTCGCCACGTCCTCGCGGCCGGAATGAATGACGTGATCGCAGCCGTGGGCGCGCGCGATATCCCCCTTGGCGTCGGTCGACACCGTGCCGATCACCACGAGGTCGAGGAGCTTCGCCCACTGCGAGACGATCAGGCCCACGCCGCCCGCCGCCGCGTGCAGCAAGATGCTGTCGCCGGCCTTGAGGGGCCAGATGCGGCGCATCAGGTAAGCCGACGTGAGGCCCCGCATGGTCATCGCCGCGGCGGTCTCGCAGCCGATGCCGTCCGGCAGCCGGATCAGCGGCGCCGCGGGCAGGATCCGCTCGGTGCAGTACGCGCCGAGCGTGTCGAGGAAGCCGGTGTACGTCACCCGGTCGCCCGGCGCGACGTTCGTGACGCCCTCACCGACCGCCTCCACCACGCCGGCGGCCTCCACCCCGATGCCGCTGGGGAGCGGTACGGGATAGAGCCCGCTGCGAAAATAGGAGTCGGCGAAGTTGAGCCCGACGGCGACGTGCCGGACCCGGACCTGGCCGGGCCCCGGGCTGCCGACGGCGGCCTCCTCCCAGCAGAGGACGTCCGGCCCGCCGGTCTTGTGGAAGCGGACTGCATGTTCCATCGAATCCCCCAGGACGCCGCCCCGGCGCTAGGCCGCCACGCGCAGCGGCACCCCTCGCTCGCCCACCTTCCGGCTCGGCGCATAGCCGAGCTTCGCGAGCGTCTCGTCGGCGCTCCGGTAGGTCTCGCCGATCTTGTAGATGCGGCGGGCCTCCTTGCCGTCGGCGAGCTCGCGGCCGAGCTCGCGCGCGATGCGGACGGTCTGCTCGATCTGCTGCACGGAGGTCATGCGCTGGCCCTTGCGTCCCCAGAGCGTGTCCTCGATGCCGCAGCGGGCGTGCAGCCCCATCGCGATCGCCATCGTGTTGATCGGCAACACGTTCCGCATGAGGGTCTCCAGCGTCAGGCAGGCGCCGTCGGGCACGCGTCGGATGAACTCCATCATGTTGTAAGGGTTCGGCCCGTCGAACCCGCCGCCGATGGCGACCCACGTGAGGTTGAGCGGCCCGGCGTAGGCGCCGCGGCGGATCAGGCGCTCCACGGTCTCGAGCTGGGGGATGTTGGCGAGCTGGAAGTGAGGCTGGATCCCCGCCGCCGAGAGCCGCCTGAGGTGCTCCTCGACCCAGGCCGGGCCGGCCGGCACGGTCATCTCGCGGTAGGCCTCGTGGACGTCCGGCCGCGCGAACGAGCTGCCGGCGACGTCGTCCTCGCTCATCAGCTCGACGACGTTCATCTGCGTGGTGTTGATCGCGATCGTGACCTGATCGGGCTTCGGCGAGAGCTCGGCCAACCTGTGGCGCGTGTCATCGCTCAGCCATTTGGCCTGCTCCCCTTCGCTCTCCGGGGAGAAGGAGATCGATCCGCCGACCTGCAGGATCATGTCGGGCACCGCGTCGCGCAGGCGCGCCAGCAGCTCGTTGAACGTGGACAGCCGCTTGGAGCCCTTGCCGTCCGACTCGCGCGCGTGCACGTGCACCACGGTGGCGCCCGCGTTGTAACAGTCCACGGCCTTCTGGACCTGTTCGGCCATCGTCACCGCGATGTCTTCCGGGAAATCGGCCGGCTCCCACTCCGGCCCGTACGGCGCCACCGTGATGACGAGCTTCTCTTGGTTCTCTGGAAACAGGGAATCGTCCAGAAAATTCATAGGATTCCTCGCTTCATGCCACCGTCGAACCGGGCGGCGCCGAGGTCGTGCGCGTCGGCGCGCTGGAGCACGCCAGTGAAGTCCTCCCTGGTCCCTGGCCCCTGCGAACGCAAGGGCGCCCCTGTCAGGGACAGCGCGGCCGCCACGCGTCGTCGGCGAAGTACCTGGCGATGAGATCGTGAAGCGGGCGATCGTGCTCGCGCAGCTCCGCGCGGGTGTTGATCTCGTCGTGGATCCCGTTCCCCGGGATCGACTCGATGTAGCCAGGGCACAGGCGATCAACGCGACCAACGCGCATCGTCCACGCATGCTCGCGATGGCACACGAGTGCAGGAGACGCCCGCGAAGCCGCTGATCTCGATGCTCCCACTGGTTCCGGCCAAGACGGACGCGCGCGAGAGCGCAGGGACGCGACCGACGGACATCGTTAGGCCTCGGCCCGGCGAGGGCGACTGAGGTAATGTGGATGGCCGCCCGTGACGGGCTCCCAGCCCATCGCTGCCGCGGAGAGGGATCATGGATCGTTCCGTCTACATCACCAGCACTGGCGCCTTCTTGCCTGGCAAGCCGGTCCCCAACGACGAGATGGAGCAGTACATCGGCAAGATCGACGACAGGCGCTCCCGGCTCGGGCGCTTCGTCCTCCGGCAGAACGGCATCAAGACGCGTCATTATGCGGTGACGCCGGACGGGGTGCACCTCCACACCGGCGCAGACATGGCGGCTCGCGCGATCCGGGACGCGCTCTCCCGCAGCGAGATCGCCGCGGAGCGGCTCTCTTTCCTGGCGGCGGCCACCACGCAGGGCGACCTCCTCGTCCCCGGCTTTGCCAGCGCGGTCCACGGCGAGCTCGGCCTGCGGCCCATGGAGATCGCCAGCTTCCAGAGCGTCTGTGCCAGCAGCATGATGGCGTTCAAGTCCGCCTACCTCCAGCTCAAGGCGGGCGAGCACGACTGCGGCGTGGCCTGCGCCGCCGAGCTCTCCAGCCGCTTCTTCCGGCCCGGCTTCTATGCCGGTCGGGAGCACGAAGACGAGGGCTCCTCCGCCTTGATGGAGACCGAGTTCCTCCGCTGGACCCTCTCCGACGGGGCCGGCGCCTGGCTCCTGGAGACCCGGCCGAACGAGGGGCGCCGCTCGTTGCGGGTGGACTGGATCGATCTCTGCTCCTACGCCGACCGCTTCGACCCCTGCATGTACGCGGGCACCGCCAGGAACCGGGCCGGCGAGAGGAAGCCCTGGAGCCACTACGACAGCCCTGCGCTCGCAGCGCAGCAGGGCGCCGTCGTCCTCAAGCAGGACTTCGATCTGCTGTACCGCATGTTCCCCGTCTGGGCGAAGCACTACCTCGAGCTCGTGGATCGGCGACGGCTGAGGCCCGGCGCCATCGACCACTTCCTCGCGCACTACTCGTCCCACTCGCTCCGCGGGGAGATGGTCAAGCTGCTCGAAAAGACCGGCGCGATGGTGCCCGAAGCTCGCTGGTTCACGAACCTCTATTCCGAGGGGAACACGGGGGCCGCGTCCATTCTCCTCATGCTGCACCGGCTGATCGAGGAGCGGGATCTGCAGCCGGGCCAGCAGGTCCTCGGCTTCATCCCGGAGAGCGGCCGCTGCGTCATCGCCTTCATGCTGCTCACCGTCGTCTGACCCGCCGTCATCCCCAGGGAGGTTCCGCATGCTTCCGGAGCGCACATCGCCTCGAGACGAAGACTCACCGCAGGCCGTCCTGCGCGGGCTGTCGTCCATCTGGCTGGATTTCGAGTCGCAGGTGCATCACATCCCGATCATGCGGCGCGTGCTCGAGCGTCGGATTCGCCTGGCCGATTACCACGAGCTCCTGCTGAACCACCGGGCGCAGGTCATGAACGGCGCGCTCTGGATCGCGCGCGCCGCCTCCAGCATCGGCCACGAGTTCGCCGAGCTGCGCTCGCGCTTCATCCGCCACGCGGCCGCGGAGCACCGCGATTACCTGATGCTGGAGCAGGACTACCTGAAGAGCGGCGGCGACCCGGCCGGGCTCGCGCGGCACGAGCTGAACATCGGCAGCGAGGCCCTGTCTGCCTGGATCTTCCATCGCGCCGATCAGCCGAACCCCTTCGATCTCCTCGGCGCCATGTACATCATCGAAGGCCTCGGCAAGCGGGTCGCGGCCCAGTGGGCCGAGCATGTGCGGTCCGCGCTCCGCCTGGAGGCGCAGGCCGTCAGCTTCTATCTCTATCACGCGAAGGCCGACGAAGATCACCTGGGCGAGCTGGAAGAGGCGCTCCGCTGCGGCATCTTGAACCTCCCGGGGATGGCGCCGAGGATCCTCAAGACCGCCCGGGTCACCGCGCGGCTCTACCGCCTCCAGCTCGAGGAGATCGGGAGCTATTGACATGGATTTTCAAGACTTTTTCAGGAAGATGAAGCACGACCCCAGGGATCCCGATCCGTGGCTGGCCTTGTACCTGGACCGGTCCTTGCCGATCGACGACAAGGCCAAGGCCGCCCTCCTGAAGAGCCAGCGCAGCTTCACGCGCAGGGTCGTGATGCCGATCGTCAGGCCGTTCGCCCGCCTGTCGATCTCCGGGATCAAGCTCATGAAGATCCTCGTCCCGGCGAGCTGGCAATCTCCGTGGTTGTTGCATCGGTCCATTTACTGGGGCCTGCGGCTCTTCGTCGCCCCGGAGGCCAATTACCTCATCCTGCGCCACTTCACGATCGGCACGGAGATCTTGAAGTTCATCGAGGACAACGTCCCGGGCATCGATATCGAGACGACCACGCCGCTGAGGACCAGGAGGCTGGAGGACCTGCTGGACAACACGTTCACGGTCCACGATCTGACGTTCTACAACTTCATCATCGAGCTGAACGAGAAGCTCCGCGCAGAGGGGCGTGAGATCGAGCCCCGGCGAGAGGTCGACTACTCCGCCATCACCGATGACGACGCGAGCCTCGACGACCTCCCGGACACCTGGCTGAACGTCGTCGACCTGCAGACCGCCATCGAGATCTACACGCCGCTCTACGCGCTGTTCCTGTCCGACCACCATTTCTGGCGGGCGAGCAACTCGCTGCAGCTCGACGAGATCATCGCGCTCTACGTCGGCAAGATCCTGAACGACCCGCTGCCCGTCGCCCTGGTGCACAACCATCATCCGATGGTGCCCAACTCGACGCTCGAGGCCGGCTTCCGGTTGGTGCTGCATGGCCTCGACTCCGAGACCCTGCACGGACACCTGAGGAAGCTGAAGGCAGCAGCGAAGAGCGGGGCGGCGCGGGGAGCCCTCGCGCCGTGACGCTCTCCTGAACCCTCCTCCTGGAACCGATCCGCCCTGCTGGCGGGCCAGGATACATCCCGCGCAGTCCGGCCGGCGGCAGCCGCCCGCCGCCGCTGCGACCCGCGTCGCCGCCGCCCCGCTGCCGCCGCGCGATGCGCTTGCCAGCGCAGCGGCTGGGAGGCTGGGAGTCTGGACGGCTCCTCCTTCATGCGTAAGAGAAGGATCGCACGCAGGCCATGAGAGACGTTTATACATAAAATGCACCCTCGCCATCCAATTCGCTCTGGCGCCTCGGAGACGCATCGCCGAGAAGGTCTTCTCCGGCGTCTGCGGCCCTGCGAGCGAGGTGATCCGCGAGATGCTGAAAATGCTGAAACCGCCAACCGAGCAACAGCCGGCCCGCACGCCCCGCGCACCGCGCGGCGGAAGGCGGAAGGCGGTGCGTCGTGAAAGCAGGCGGAAACGCTGACGGGCCACGTCCCCTTGGCCCTGCCGCCGCGTTGTTTACGAGCTACTTCCTCCTGGCTGTGTTGGGTCTCCAGTGGGGGACGGTCCGCGGCGCCGCCTCCCCGGTGTTTCCCGCCGCGGGGGTCGCGCTCGCCGGGCTCCTCCTCGGGGGCCCGTGGCTGTGGCCGGCGGTGTTCGCCGGGATGATGGCCGCGTTCCTCCTGGAAGCGCCGTCCCTCCCGCTGTGGGTGAAGGCCGCCCTTGCGTCCGGGAACACGCTGGCAGCCCTGGGCGGCGCATGGGCGCTGCGCCGCGCTCGCCTGCAGCCGGCGCTCACGCGCCTGGCCGACGTGCTCGTCGTCAGCGCCGCCGCCCTGGGCAGCTCGGCCATCGCCGCCACTGCAGGGACGTTCGCGCTGGCCGGCGCGTTCGACCAGGGCTTCAGGCAGGCGCTCGTAACATGGCTCAACTGGTGGGTCGGCGACGTGACGGGGGTGATCGTGATGACGCCCCTCGTGCTGAGCTGGGCGCGTGGCGAGCCGGTCGGCCGGGACCGGGGGCGGTGGCTGCACCTCGCGCTGTGCACGGCGGCTGCCTGGGCCCTGGCCTGGCTGAGCTTCGGGCCTGAATCCTCCCGCGTGGTCCGCCCATGGCTGACCTTTCCCGCCCTGACCTGGGCGGCATTGACGTGGGGCGTTCGTGGCGCGACGGCGGCAATGCTCCCGGTCGCGGTCGTCGCGATCCAGGCCACGACCGAGGGGCACGGGCCGTTCGGCACCCCCGCGGGGCTTCAGTTCGCGCTGCTCCAGGAGTTCATCGGCGCAACCACCGTGACCACGCTGGTGCTGGCCGTCGTCGCCGACGAGCGACGCAACAGCGAGGCGTTGCGCAGGAACGAGGAGCGGCTGCAGCGAGCCAGCCGCGCCGGGCGGATCGGCCTGTGGGAATTCAACATCGACACCGGAGCGGCAGCCTGGACGCCCGAAGCCTGGGCGCTCTTCGAGGGGTGCTGTCCGGGGGGCGGCCGGGTGGACTACGCGCGCTGGCTTGAGACCATCCATCCCGAGGACCGCGCGGCCGTCGTCCGCACGGTCGACCAGGCGATAGAGCAGGCTCGATCCAGGCTGTCCGAAGCCCATTACAAGGATGAGTACCGCGTCCTGCACGCCGACGGCACCGTCCTGTGGGTGGCGTCGACCGGCGCCTTCGAGCGCGCGGGGAACGAGCTCGTGATGCTCGGGGTCGTCCGGGATATCACCGAGCGCAAGCACGCCGAGGAGGCGCTGCGGGAGAACGAGGCGCGGCTGCGCCTGGCGCTGCGCGCCGGGCAGACCGGCGTGTGGGATTGGGATGTCGTCACCGGCCGCGTCGTCTGGTCCGACGAGGTGTGCGGCATCTTCGGGATCCCGCCTGGCACGTTCGAGGGGACGTTCGAGGCGTTCGAGCGGAGGATTTACCCCGACGACCGGATGCGGGTCCGGGCGGAGGCGCAAACGGCCATCAAGGGGCGGACGGGCTATGCGATCGAGTTCCGCATCGTCCGCCCCGACGGGCAGATCCGCTGGGTCACGGACTTCGGCACCGTCGAGCGCGACGAGGCCGGACAGCCTCGTTCCATGATCGGCATGGTCACCGACATCACGGAGAAGCGAGCGGCCGCGGACGCGATACGCGAGAGCGAGGAGCGATTCCGCAACATCGCCGACAACTCCCCCGTGATGATATGGGTGACCGGGCCCGACGCCTGCTGCACCTACCTCAACAAGGTCTGGTCCGACTTCACGGGGGAGGCTCAGGCCGCCGGCCTCGGGTTCGGTTGGCTCGACATGCTTCATCCGGAGGACGCCGAGCGCTCGGCGAGCGTCTTCCGCGCCGCCACCGCCAAGCGGGAGCCGTTCCGCCTCGACTACCGCCTCCGCCGCCGTGACGGGCAGTACCGGTGGTGCATCGACGCGGCGGCCCCGCGGTTCAGCCCGAGCGGCGAGTTTCTCGGTTATGTCGGCTCGGTGATCGATATCACCGACCGCAAGCAGGCCGAGGAGGAGCGGGCGCGCCTGCTCGAGGTCGAGCAGGCCGCGCGCAGCGAGGCCGAGCGGGCGAACCGGATGAAGGACGAGTTCCTCTCGACGGTCAGCCACGAGCTGCGCACCCCGCTCACCGCCATCCTCGGCTGGTCGCACCTCCTGCGCCGTCGGTCGAGCTGCGAGGACGAGGACCTCCGCAAGGGACTCGCGGTCATCGACCGCAACGCCCGCGCGCAGGCGCAGCTCATCGAGGACCTGCTCGACATGGGCCGCATCACGTCTGGCAAGCTCCGTCTGGACGTGCAGCCTCTGGACCTGCACGACGTGGTCGGCGCGGCCGTTTCGTCCGTCGCGCCCTCGGCGGAGGCGAAAGGGATCCAGCTCGAAAAAATCTCGAGTCCCGCCGTGGGCGTGACGCGCGGCGATCCGAGCCGGCTGCAGCAGGTGGTGTGGAACCTCCTGAGCAATTCCATCAAGTTCACCCCGGAGGGCGGGAGTGTGCAGGTGAAGGTCTCCCGCGCCGGCAATCACGTCGAAATCACCGTCTCGGACACCGGGGAAGGCATTGAGCCCGAGTTCCTCCCCTACGTCTTCGAGCGTTTCCGCCAGGCCGACGCCTCGACGACTCGGCGGCACGGCGGGCTGGGCCTGGGGCTCGCCATCGTGAAGCACTTGGTCGAGCTCCACGGCGGCACCGTGCGGGCGACGAGCGCCGGCGTGGGAAAGGGCACGACCTTCACCGTGGAGCTCCCGCTCGGCGTCGCCCACGCCCCGGCGGAGGGCGGCACGGACGGGCGCGAGGTCGATGCCCGGGCGAGCGTCGATGACATCTGCGAGCTCTCCGACCTGAGCGGCATCTCGGTGCTCTTCGTGGACGATGCCCTGGATACCCGCGACATGGTCAGGACCTTCGTCGAAGAACGCAAGGCGCGCGTCAGGCTCGCAGGATCAGGGGAAGAGGCGCTGAGACTGATCGAGCTGGAGAGGCCGGACGTGCTCGTGAGCGATATCGGGATGCGCGGGATGGATGGCTACGAGCTCATCCGCCGGGTGCGGGCGCTGCCGCGGGAGCGCGGCGGGGACGTGCCGGCCGTGGCGCTCACCGCGTACGCCGGAAACGAGGACCGCACCAGAGCGCTGCTCGCCGGGTTCCAGACGCACCTCGCGAAGCCGATCCAGCCGACGGAGCTCCTGATGGTCATCGGGGTACTGGCAGCGCGCGGAGAGAGAAAGGGGCGGCCGCAGGCGGTCAACGGGGGGCCGCCCTTGCCCTAGAAGCGCACGGCGAGGCTCAGGCCTCCGCGGGCATGGGGAACCAGAACATCGAGCCCACGAGCAGACCGCGCCGCCTCAGCGAGGCGAGCGGAGCGCCGAGTCCCGGACTCCCCGAGAACGTCCTGAATGCCGAGGGCGTGTAACGGGCGCCCCGCAGCGGGGTGGGCTCGGAGAGCGGGCGCAGACCGGGGCCCGCCGGGAGGAGCTACCGCGACGGCGCGAGATCCGGCGGCGGGGGCGGCGGCGCCGCGCCCTTCGCGGGCCGCGGAGCCGGCGCGGGCGGTGGAGCCATCCACCACTGCGACTCCCGCGGCGACGGGGTCGGCGGCGGCGCGTCCAAGAGCTGCAGCTCGCGCAGCTCGGGCGCGGTGAGCTGCCGCGTGCTGCCGTGCCCGGACAGCGTGGTCGCCGTGGCGGCCGCGTAGGCCTCGGCCTGCTCGAGGACCCGCACGAAGTTCCCGCCCAGCAGGCTGAGGATGTCCCCCTCCGAGTAGCCGCGGCGGAGGAGCTCCAGCGTGATGCCCGTGAGCCCGTCGGCGCCGGCGCTCCCCGCCTGGAGCGCCTCGCCCCCGCCGAAGACCGAGCCGACGGCGACGTGATCGATCCCCGCGATCTTCACCAGGTAATCGATATGGTCCGCGATCCGCGAGGGCGGCGGCGGCGTCATCGGCGCTTCCTGGGCCCTCCGCTTCTCGATCTCCTCGCGGAGCGCCGTCGCGTCGCCCTGGAGCCGCTCGCCGAGCTCCTTGAGGTGCGCCCCGTGCTTCTGCACGAAGCGCTCGGACTGCTCCGCATAGGTTGCGTCGAGGAAGAGCGCCCAGGCGTTCACCACGACGACGCCGCCGTTCTCCGCGACGGCGCGCAGCATGTAGTCGTCGAGGTTGCGCCGGAGGTGGCCGGCGGCGGGCATCGTGGACGACGTGATGACCGGCGCCTTGGCCACCTTCATGACGTCCTGGAACGTGTCGTCCGACGCGTGCGAGAGGTCGACGAGCATGCCGATCCGTTGCATCTCGCGCACCACGGTCTCGCCGAAGGAGGACAGGCCGCGGTGGCGGGCGAGCCCGGGCTCGAGGGGTCCTCCCGCGGAGTCCGCCCAGCTGTTCGTGGTGGTGTGCGTGAGCGCCATGGTGCGGACGCCGAGGCGGTAGAACGAGCGCAGCGCCGGCAGCGAGTTCTCGATGGCGTGCCCGCCGTCGATGCCCAGGAGCGCGGCGATCCGGCCCTCACGCTTGGCGCGGCGCACGTCCCGCGCGGTCCGCGCGAGCAGCAGCGCGTCGCGGTGGCGCTCGATCTGCCGGTGGGTCGCGTCGATGAGATCGAGCGCGCGGCGCGCGGCGCCGCCGCCGATCGAGGCCTGCGCCGACGGCGCGCCGACGTGGATCGAGAAGAACGCGCCGGCGGCGCCCGACGCCTTCATCCCGGCGAGCTCCTCGGCCGTCGCCTCGTGGTCCGGGCTCGCCCGGCGAAGCGCGCCGCCGAGGAGCGGCGACGGCACGCTGCTGTGGCCGTCGAGGAGGGTCGCCTTGGCGAGCAGCCGTGTGGCCCGCTGCTCCGGCGTCTCGGGCCCCACCGGGCTCTCCACGACCTCGGGCGCGGGCTCGGTCCACGGCCCGACCTCGTTCTCGGCCATCGCGAAGGGATCGGGCGACTCCGCGGGTGCTCGAGGAGGAACGCAGGCCGCGAGCGACGCGGCGGCGAGGAGCGCGAGGGAAAGGCGTGTGCGCATGATCGGAGCGTATCACGCGATCTCAGCGGTAGGGCGGACCGCGCGGCGGCCGGATCGTGCCCCTGGTCCCCGATTCCGCGGCGCCCGACGGCGTCGCAGGCGCGGCGTCCGAGTGGGTTCGAATGCCCCTTCGACCCACGAAGAAGCACCTGACAGGAGAGTATTGCGTCCCTGCCGGCCCGCGCCGCGGGCCTCGCTTGACGTCCTCGAATCGCTCTGCTCTTTCCCGCGCTGGCATCCCAGCCAGCCCTCGGGCAAGAAGCCGGGATGCTCCGACCGATCACGGGCTACCACAAGGACGACGCGGACGACTGGGTGGCCGAGCTGAGCTGCGGTCACGGCCAGCACGTCCGGCACAAGCCCCCCTTCGTCGTGCGCCCGTGGGTGCTCACCGCCGAGGGCCGCGCCTCGATGCTCGGCACCGAGCTCGATTGCGTGCGCTGCGATCGGCTCGACATGCCGGGCGGGCTGGTCGCCTACAAGCGGACCGCGGAGTTCGACGAGGGCACGATCCCCGGCGGGCTCCGGAAGAACCACGCGACAAAGCCCGGGGTGTGGGGGGTGATCCACGTGGTCTCGGGGCAGCTCCGCTACCGCGTCGAGTGGCCCACGCGGCGAGAGCTCCTGCTCACCCCGGAGACCCCCGGGATCGTCGCGCCGGAGGTGCTGCACCACGTCGAGCCCGAAGGTCCGGTCAGGTTCTTCGTGGAGTTTCACGCGAAGGGCGCGTGACCAGGATCGATCAGGAGACCTCATGTCGCTCAGGCAGCGCGATTACCTCCTCCGCATGATCGAGCAGCTCGCCGAGGCCATCGGCCGGATCGCCGGGCTCCGGCGCGCCGGCCAGCTCGACGAGGCGGAGCTGCTCGTCCGCACCACCGCGGACGGGCTCTTCGGCCCGATGCGGGACATGCTCGACCGGGTCGACGCCGCGGGCGCGGCCACCCTGCTCGGCGACCCCGAGAAGATCGGCGCGTACGCGGCGCTCTGCGCGGAGCAGGCGGAGATCCTCGATCTCCGGGGCCGGGCCGCGCAGGCGCTCGCGGAGCAGAGGCGCGCGCTCGAGCTCCACCTCGAGGCGATGAGCCGCGCGCCCGAGGGCAGCCCCCGCGCCGAGGAGGCCGCGCGCGCGCTCCTCGGCCGGGTGGACGCCGCGCGCCTGTCCGAGCGGTACCGCGCCCTCGCCGCGAGGCTCGGCTGACCGGGACGCGGGCGCGCGCGCCGCGCCGCCTGCCGGCTTGCCATGACGCCGGCGTGAGCCCATGAGACGCGGAGCCGCCGTGGAACCGATCACCTCGTCCGCCAGCTTCGCCGCGCTCGGCGTCGGGCCTGCCCTCCTCGGCGTGCTCGCCGAGCTCGGCTACGAAGAGCCCACCCCGATCCAGCGCGAGGCGATCCCGCACCTCCTCGGCGGGCGCGACCTGCTCGGGCAGGCCGCCACCGGCACCGGGAAGACGGCCGCGTTCGCGCTGCCGCTGCTCCAGCGGCTGGAGATCGGCAGCGCGCCGCCCGGCCGCCCCGTGGCCCTCGTGCTCGTGCCGACCCGCGAGCTCGCCATGCAGGTGGCCGAGGCGATGCACCGCTACGGCCGCCGGCTGGGCGTGCAGGTGCTGTCGGTCTACGGCGGCCAGCCGTTCGGGCAGCAGCTGCGCGCGCTCCGGCGCGGGGTCCACGTCGTCGTGGCGACGCCGGGCCGCGCGCTCGACCACATCGGCCGCGGCACGCTCGCCCTCGACGGCATCCGCACCGTCGTGCTCGACGAGGCGGACGAGATGCTCGACATGGGCTTCGCCGAGGCGCTGGAGGAGATCCTCGCGGCCACGCCGGGCGAGCGGCAGACGGTGCTCTTCTCGGCGACGCTGCCGGCGCGGATCGCCGCGATCGCCGGCCGGCACCTGCGCGACCCGGTGCGGGTCAAGATCGCGGTCGAGAAGGCGGCCCCGGGCGAGCTCCCGCGCGTGCGCCAGACGGCGTACATCGTGCCGCGGGCGCACAAGCCCGCGGCCCTGACGCGGGTGCTCGACATGGAGGACCCGTCGTCGGCGATCCTCTTCTGCCGCACGCGCAACGAGGTGGACGAGCTGACCGAGGCGCTGCGCGCCCGCGGCTACGAGGCCCAGGCGCTCCACGGCGGCTTCTCGCAGGAGCACCGGGATCGCGTGATGGCGCGCTTCCGCGCCGGCGCGGCCGACCTGCTCGTCGCGACCGACGTGGCGGCGCGGGGGCTCGACATCGAGCACGTGTCGCACGTCATCAACTACGACGTCCCCTGCGCCGCCGAGGTGTACGTCCACCGCATCGGCCGCACGGGCCGCGCCGGCCGGGAGGGGGCGGCGATCACGCTGATCGAGCCGCGCGAGCACTACCTGCTCCGCAACGTCGAGCGGCTCACGGGCCAGCGCATCGAGGCCGCCACCCTCCCGACGGTGGCCGATCTGCGCGCCCGGCGCCTCGAGCTGACGCGGGCGTCGCTCCGGGAGGCGCTCCTCCAGGGCGGCGCCGAGCGGTTCCGGGTCGTGGTCGAGGGGCTCGCCGACGAGTTCGACGTCATGGACATCGCCGCGGCGGCGGTGCAGCTCGCGCACCGCGCGACGGAGGGGGATCGGGAGGAGGACAAGGCGGAGATCCCGTCGTTCCGGCCGCCGCCGCCCGCGCCGGAGCGCGCGCGCGACGACCGCGCGCGGCGCGCCCCGCCGGGGGCCCGCGGGCGGCCAGGAGAGGCCCCGGGGCGGCCGCGGCGCGGGGAGCGCGAGGAGCGGGAGGCCGACGGCAGCGTCGTGCGGGTCTACATCGGCGCGGGGCGCGCCGCGGGCATCCGGCCGGCGGATCTGGTCGGCGCGATCGCGAACGAGGCGTCGCTGAGCTCTCGCGACATCGGGGCCATCCAGATCGCGGACGGCTTCTCCGTGGTCGAGGTGCCGGCCGACGCGGCGGACAGCGTCATCGAGGCGCTGCGCGCCACCCGGCTCAAGGGGCGCAAGGTTCAGGTCCGCCGCGACCACCACGCCCCTCCGGCCCGGGCTGGAGGTCCGACGCGAGCCCCAGCGCCGCGAGCGCGCGGATGAACAGGAACGCGAGGTCGTGCTGCCCCGGCGCCATCCCGTAGCGGGCGGCGCGCGGGAAGGCGTGGTGGTTGTTGTGCCAGCCCTCGCCGAAGGTCAGGACCGCCACCCAGCCCACGTTGCGGCTCCCGTCGCGGGTCTCGAACGCGCGGCGGCCGAAGCCGGGCGCGTGGCAGACCGAGTTCACCAGGTAGGTCGCGTGCATCCAGCACACGAGCGGCAGGAAGAACACGAACGGCACCGCGCCCCAGCCCAGCGCGAGCCCCGCGAGCAGCACCGCCGCCGCCTGCGGCGCGAACCGCCACCGGAGGAGCCACCGGTAGTAGGGATCGCCGGCCAGATCGCGGCAGTACCGCTCCGGATCGCGGGGATCGGTCGAGCCGTCGTCGACGATCCACCCGAGGTGCGCGTACCAGAGGCCTCGCTGCGGCGAGTGGACGTCGCCCTCGCGATCGGTGTGCGCGTGGTGCCGCCGGTGCGTCGCCACCCACGCGATCGGGCTGCCCTGGCCGCTGATCATCGCCACCGACACGAGCGCGTACTCGACCCACCTCGGGCAGCGGAACGCGCGGTGCGAGAGCAGCCGGTGCAGGCCGACGATGGTGGACAGGTGGAGCGCCGTGTACAGCCCGGCCGCGAGGGCGACGAAGCTCGCGCGGATCGGCAGGAGCAGCCCGAGGACGGCCAGCGCGTGGACCAGGGCGAAGTAGGCGATCGCCGCGCCGCTCGCGCGGCCCCTCATGACGGCCCCCCTCCCCGCACGACCGCCGCCGGGCCGCTCCCCCGCCGCGGCCGGATCCGGGCGAGGCCGCGCGGATCCGCCCGGCAGGACGAGGTGTCGATGCGCTGCGGCTCGAGGCCGAGCTCCCGCATCCTCGCCGCGTCCCACGCCTCGATCGGGTCGCGCCCGGCGATGTAGCTGCGCGCGCGGTTGGCGAGCGGCGCGCGCAGGCTCATCACCTCGGGCGCCGACATCACGACGCACGTCTTGTAGCGGGGCAGGTCGCTCGTCATCAGCCGGCTCCACAGGTGGCGGCCCACGCTGCGCAGGCCGCCCAGGGCGCGGCTCAGGCGCTGGAAGTGCTCGATCGCCTCGGAGGCGTCCAGCCGGGCCGGCCGGTGGCACAGGGTGTACCCGTCGAGGTCCCGGCTGGTCACCCCGGGCAGGAGCCGCCCCTCGGCCGCCACCTGCGCGAAGAACGGCGTCTCCGGGTACGGGCAGACGATCCCCAGGAACGTCGGGCACTGATCCCCGAGGTCGTGGAGGTATTCGGGCAGCCGCTCGAGGTACTCGTTGGTGTCCCCGTCCGCGCCCACGAGGAGCCCGAACGAGAGCACGATCCCGCTCGCCGAGGCCCGCTGCATCACCTCGCGGACCTCGCTCAGCTTGTTCTGGCCCTTGTTCATCGCGCTGATCGACTCGGGGTTCAGCGACTCCAGCCCGGTGTAGACGTAGCGGCACCCCGCGCGCCCCATGAGGCGCACCAGCTCCGGGTCGCGCAGCACGTTGAAGGTGAGCGCGCAGCCCCAGATCTTCTTGAGCGGCATCAGCGCCTCGCAGAGCTCCCGCAGGTAGCGGGGAGAGCCGCCCAGGTTGTTGTCGAGGAAGCTGAACGCGTCGCCGGTCACCCCCGGAATGCGCCGGTTGAAGATCATCCGGTCGCGGATGTCCCGGATCACGTGGTCGATCGGGCGATATCGGTACTGCTCGTGCCCGGTCAGCACGCAGAAGTTGCAGGAGAAGGGGCAGCCGCGCGACGCCTCGATGCCCGGCAGGCGAACGAGGTTGTTCCGGTAATCGATCAGATCGTAGCGGTAGGTGGGGATCCGGTCCGGGGGCACCGGGGGGAGCGCGTAGACGGGCTGGAGCTCGTTCCGCTGGAAGTCGGCGATGAGGGCCGGGACGTTCGACTCCGGGTCGCCCGCGATCACCGCGTCGAAGTGCTGGAGCGCGTCCGCGCGGAAATGGCTCGCGTGCCGGCCGCCGGCGACCGTGGTGACGCCGCGCCGCCGGAGCAGCGCGGAGAGCACCTTGGTGTGCTCGTAATAGGCGTGCAGGAACGAGAAGAACACGAGGTCCCAGGGACGATCGAGGGGGATGTCCGTCTCCTTCTCGTTGTAGAGCTCGATCTCGGCGTCCGGCGGGCACAGGGCCGCGATGAGCTCGGGCACGGAGGACTGCATGATCGAGCGCTCCTTGCGGTGCAGGCGGCTCGGGTGGGTGTAGGTCGAGAGGATCGCGATGCGCATCGAGGGGGGCTCCTGGAGAAGCCGCCAAGAATAGGCCATGCGCCGCGCCGCGAGCAGCCCCGGAATCGCTGTCCGCTGGACCACCCAAGTCGCCCTCGGTCTTCCCCGCGTCCCTGGCGGCCCTCTCCGTGGGTCGTTATAGTGGCGCCCTTCGACGGGGGGCGTGACGATCCGTCGCAGCGAACGAGCTGCCGACGCCCTGATGGAGGTGAACGGATGCGGACCTATGTGCTCGGTCTCCAGGAGGTCGATCGAACGAAGGCCAAGGTGGTCGGGGGGAAGGGCGCGAACCTGGGGGAGGTCTCCAGGATCGAGGGGATCCGCGTGCCCGCTGGCTTTTGCGTCACGACCGAAGCCTTCCAGCGGATCCTGGGAGAAGCGCCGTCGATCGGCGGGTTGCTCGATCGGTTGTCGTCGCTCGAGGTGGAGGACCGGGGCGGGATCCGGGAGCTCAGCGGCGAGCTGCGCCGGATCATCGAAGGGACGGCCATCCCCGAGGACCTGCGAGAGGCGCTCACCCAGGCTCTCTCCAGGCTCGGCGCGGGCGACGCCTACGCCGTACGGTCCAGCGCGACGGCGGAGGATTTGCCGGGGGCCTCCTTCGCGGGCCAGCAGGATACGTACCTGAACGTCATCGGGACGCAGGCGGTCCTGCAGCACGTCCGCCGGTGCTGGGCATCCCTCTTCACCGAGCGGGCGGTGACCTACCGGATCCAGCACGGCTTCGACCACCGCAAGGTCCACATGGCGGTGGTGGTGCAGAAGATGGTCCTCGCGCAGGCGGCCGGGATCTTGTTCACGGCCGATCCCGTCACGTCGAACCGGAAGGTGTCGTCGATCGAGGCTGGCTTCGGCCTGGGGGAGGCCCTGGTCTCCGGCCTGGCGAGCGCCGATCGCTACAAGGTGCGGGGCGGCCAGATCATCGAGAAGGCGATCGCCAAGAAGACGCTGGCCACGCGCGCCTTGAAGGAGGGCGGCACCGAAGAGCGGGCGATCGAGCCCGAGAGGCAGGGCGGCCAGGTGCTGACGGACGCGCAGATCCTGCGGCTCGAGCGCCTGGGCCGGCAGATCGAAGGGCATTTCGGCCACCCCCAGGACATCGAGTGGTGCCTGGTCGAGGAGGAGCTCCACGTCGTCCAGAGCCGGCCGATCACGACGCTGTATCCCATCCCCCAAGCAGGGGATCGAGGCAACCACGTCTACATCTCCGTCGGCCATCAACAGATGATGACCGACCCCATGAAGCCCCTCGGGCTGTCCTTGTTCCAGCTGTCCGCTACTGGCCATATGTACGCAGCGGGTGGCAGGCTGTTCGTCGATCCCACGAAGCAGCTGGCCTCACCGGCCAGCCGGGACGTCCTCATGAATGTCATAGGGCGCTCCGATCCGCTCATCAAGGACGCCCTCTCGACCCTCCTCGAGCGGGGAGACTTCATCGAGCCCTTGCCCGCCGATCCGACGGCCTCGCGCCCCGGCCAAGGCGATCAAGGCACGTCGCCCTCGCGCTTCGACGCGCAGGTCGAGGACGACCCGGCGATCGTCACGGCGCTGATCGAGCGTGCCCAGGCCGCGCTCGAGGAGCTGAAGCGCGACATCCGGGCCAAGACCGGAACGGCGTTGTTCGACTTCATCCTGGAGGACGTCCAGCGAATGAAGAAGTCCTTGTTCGGTCCACCGAACATGGGCGCGATCATGGCGGCCATGAACGCCTCATGGTGGCTCAACGACAAGATCATGGAGTGGCTCGGCGAGAGGAACGCCGCGGATACGCTCTCCCAGTCCGTGTCGAACAACATCACGTCGGAGATGGGCCTGGAGCTCATGGATGTCGCCGACGTAATCCGCCCTTATCCGGACGTGGTCGCGTATCTGCAGAACGTGAAGCACGATGGCTTCCTGGATGAGCTGGTCGAGCTCGACGGTGGGCGGCAGGCCCGGGACGCCATCCTGGCGTACCTTCAGAAATACGGCATGCGATGTGCCGGGGAAATCGACATCACGAGGGCCCGCTGGAGCGAGAAGCCGACGACCCTGGTCCCCTTGATCCTGAGCAACATCAAGAACTTCGAGCCTCATGCCGGCAAGCGGAGGTTCGAGCAGGGGCGGCAGGAGGCCTTGCAACGAGCGCAAGAGCTGCTCGACCGGTTGAGGCAGCTGCCGGATGGGGAGCAGAAGGCCAGCGAAGCCCAGCGGATGATCGGCCGGCTCCGGAGCTTCCTCGGTTATCGCGAGTATCCGAAGTACGCCATCGTCAATCGCTACTTCGTTTACAAGCAGGCCTTGCTGCGAGAAGCCGAGCGGCTCGTGCAGGCCAACGTGATCCACGACCTCGAAGACATCTACTATCTCACGTTCGACGAGCTCCGCGAGGTCGTGCGCACGCATCGGCTGGACGACCAGATCGTCAGCCAACGGAGAGCCGAACACGAGCTCCACAAGAAGATGACGCCGCCGCGCGTCATGACGTCCGACGGGGAAATCGTGTCAGGTGCGTACAAGCGAGCCGATCTCCCCGCCGGAGCCCTCGTCGGCCTACCGGTCTCCTCCGGCGTCGTCGAGGGGCGAGCCCGCGTCCTCCTGGACATGGCCAATGCGGATCTGGAGGCGGGGGACATCCTGGTCACCGCCTTCACCGACCCGAGCTGGACGCCCGTGTTCGTGTCCATCAAGGGACTGGTGACCGAGGTGGGGGGCATGATGACCCATGGCGCGGTGATCGCCCGGGAATACGGCTTGCCGGCCGTCGTCAGCGTGGAAAATGCGACCAAGTTGATCCGGGATGGGCAACGCATCCGTGTGAATGGAACGGACGGGGTTGTCGAGATCCTGACCTGAGGAAGGTGCGGCCTTCCGCTTGCTGGACGGGACCCCGGCCGGGCCAGCCCGACATGTAGGCGGGCCGCACGTGGTCGGCCAGACGCCCCCCGCCGCACGCCCACCTGGGTCGCGGTCTCCGGGGTCGGACATCCAAACGCGATCCGAAGTCAAGCTCCTCGTTGCGGCCGTCCCGCCCACCGTACAGCCACGATGCACGCGCTGGTGAACATAGAGCCCTCTATGGGATCCAGTCCTCCTGGAAAAACAACACTGTATCTACAAGCGAGCCATGCACCGGACGAGGCCGCCTTCACTCCACGGCCTGCGGAAGCGGCAGCTGCCCACCTGCGAAGCGTTGCCGCCGGCTGCCGGTGAATGTAAGAAGGGGGTGGGGTATTGGTGCGACAGCCGCAACCTGCCTCCGCCGTGTTTCTTGCCGCTGGGCTCTTGCTTGGTTTCGCCGCACACTCGTACAGTCAGGGGCCGTAGTTAACCTTCCGAGTAGCGTGAATACTGCGCCGAATATCTTACCCAGCACCTCGGCCGAGCTCGGGCCCGGGTCCGTGTTGGGTCGTTACGAGCTGCTGCTGCCGATCGCAGCAGGCGGCATGGCCATGGTGTGGGCGGCGCGGCTGAAGGGGACGCGCGGCTTCCAGAAGATCGTCGCCGTAAAGACGATGCTGCCGAAGCTGTCCGAGGACGACCAGTTCGAGCGCATGTTCCTCCTGGAGGCGTCGCTCGCGTCCCAGATCCGCCACCCGCACGCCGTCGAGATCCTCGACCTCGGCGAGCAGGACGGCGTGCTGTTCCTGGCGATGGAGTGGATCGACGGCGTCCCGCTCAGCCAGGTGATGAAGGTCGCGAAGCGGCGGAGCGGCGTGCCGATCCCGATCGCCATGCGCATCGTGGCGCAGGCCTGCGCCGGCCTGCACGCCGCGCACGAGCTCAAGGACAACAGCGGCAAGCTCGTCGGCCTGGTGCACCGCGACATCTCCCCGCAGAACATCCTGGTCACGTACAACGGCATGGCCAAGGTGGTGGACTTCGGCGTGGCCAAGGCCACCGCGTTCAACGACAGCACCACGAAGGCCGGCCAGCTCAAGGGCAAGGTGAGTTACACGGCGCCGGAGCAGGTGCGCGGCGACCCGATCGACCGGCGCGTCGACGTGTTCGCGATGGGCATCGTGCTCTACGCGCTCACCACCGGCAAACACCCGTTCCGCAGGGAATCCGAGGGCGCGACGCTGTTCGCCATCTCGTCGCCGGACCCGGTGGTCGCGCCGCACACGTTCCAGCCCGACTACCCGCCGTTGCTCGAGGCCGTGCTGATGCGCGCGCTCGAAAAAGAGCGCGACCAGCGCTACGCCACGGCCAACGAGCTGCTGCGAGCGCTCGACAGGGCGCTGCCGCCGAACCAGCGAGCCACCGAGGACGACGTCGCCCATTTCATCCGCGAGCTGTTCGAGGAGGAGCACCAGCAAACGCGCGCGGCCCTCGCCGAAGCGCTGGAGCGCGCCGACCGCAATCCGCCGAGCGGCAACCTCGGCATCTCCGACGTGACCGGCACGAGCCACTCGGTGGTGAGCGCCTTCAACCCCGTCGACCCCCGCCGCGCAGCCCCGGGCGCGGCGGGGAGGGGCGCGCTCGACGACGAGCTCCCTCCGTTCGCGCGCTCCAGGAGCCGCGCGCCGCTCGCCGTCGTGATCCTCTGTCTCTTCGCCGCCGGCCTGCTCACCGTGCTGCTGCTCCGGGGCGCCGACGCACCAGCGCCTCTTCCTTCCGTCGCCGCGACCGCCGCCCCGGCGCCGGCGCTCCCCAAGGCGGAGGCGCCCGCGCCTCCCCAGGCGGAGGCGCCCCTTGCGACCGAGGTCGGCGCTCCCCCGGGCGAGCCCTCTGCCTCCGCCTCGGCCAGCGCAGCGCCGGCGCCGCGCCCGGCGTCACCCGCGAGCCCAGCGCCCCGCCGTCGGGACAAGCCCGCCGAGCAGGTCAAGTCGCCGAGCCCGGCGCCGACGTCCGCGCCGCCCAAGTCGTGGAAGCACGATCCGGGGTTCTGACGCTCAGAACGCGCCTGAGAGACTCGCGCCTATCTCGGATGCGCCCGCGACGGGCGCGAGCTCGAGCGAGGTCTTCACGGGCTCTTTGGGCTTCTTCTGGAGGAGCAAGATCGCGGTCGCCGTGCCGACCGCGGCGACGCCGACGCCGAGCGCCACCTGCGCGCCGTAGTGATAGAACTTGAGGTCGTCGTAGCGCGACGCCATGGAGCGCGGGCACGACTTGCCGCCCGGACCACAGGCGTCTTCGAGATCCGTGAGCGCCCCCTGGCGAAGCAAGAACAGCACCCCGGAGCCGACCAGGCTCGCGGCGCCGACGCCCCCGACGACGACCGGCACCACCTTGGACGGCGGCTTCTCCTGCAAGGCGCCCGCCCGGATCAGCAACTCTTGCGGCAACGCTTCGAGCGTCACCTCGACGCGCGTCACCCCTCCCTCTTTCAGCTCCACCGTCTTTTGAAACGGCTTGTGATTGGGCGCCTTGGCGGTGAGCGCGTGAGGCCCGGGATCGAGCGGCACCTCGACGCCGATCGACGCACCGCCGAGGGCGACGCCGTCGAGCGCCATGGCCGCGGAGGCCGCCCCCTTGCCGCGCGCGATGACGAGCTTCGGGATCCGGGCGCGCAGCCGGCCGATCGACTGCTCGACCTCGCCCCGAAAATCGGGCCCCACGGCGTCGGCCTCGGCGAGCGCCAGCTCGTAGCCGCCGAGCGCGGCCACGAGCCGCCCCAGATTCTCCTCGCACACGGCGATGTGGAAGCGAACCTGCGGCGTCATCCGCACCTGGCCGACCTCGCGGAACTGCTGCAGGGCCGCGGCCCAGTTGCCCGCCTGCTCGAGCTCGGTCGCCTGCTGAAACTGCGCGCGAGCTCGCTTGAGCGCGTCGTCGTCCTGGGCGAGCGCCGGCGCCTCGAGCAGCAGCAGCACCGCTGCGACGCGGAACATTCGTGGAAAATTCCTCACCGCTGCGACGCGGAACATTCGTAGAAAATTCCTCACCGCTGCGACGCGGAACATTCGTAGAAGATTCCTCATGCGAGGCTTACCATAGTCGCTTGCCGTCTCCGCTCCTGTCAACGTGGCGGCGCGGCCTTCGCGGCGCGACGCCGCGCCGCGTCGTCGTCGGAGGTGCGAGCGTGCCGGCAGAGCTCGGCGTCGTTCCTGGCGCTGTTCCCGGCGCTGCTCCCGGCGCTGTCTCGATTTGTGGCCGCGAAATCCGCCAGAGGATGATACTTTTGCCGTTGGATGTCGACCCCGAGCTTTCTGCGTTGCTTCGCGCTGCTCCGCGCGTTCTCGGCCGCCGCTCTGACGGCGGGGATCTCCGCCGCCTCGTGCAGCGTGCCGGACTTCGAGTTCCCGTCGGAGTACGACCCCGGCCCGCCGGCGCACTGTACCGATGACACGCAGTCCGACGGCGAAACGGGCCTGAACTGCGGCGGCGAGTGCGATCCGTGCCCGCTCGGCGCCGGCTGCGCCGCGAGCCGCGACTGCGCCGAGGGCGAGTGCATCGACGGCGTCTGCCAGGAAGCGGGTTGCATGAACCACGCCCGCGACGGCTCGGAGTCGGACATCGATTGCGGCGGCAGCTGCGACAAGAAGTGCGCGACCGGCCAAGACTGCAACCGGGCCAGCGACTGCGAGAGCCGCGTGTGCCAGGAGGGCCTGTGCGTCGCGCCGACCTGCACCGATGGCGTGCACAACGGCACCGAGAGCGACGTGGACTGCGGCGCCGACTGCGGGGGCTGCGAGGACCGAAAGAATTGCCGCTCGAGCAGGGACTGCCTCAGCAACGATTGCATCGACGGCGTGTGCGGCCCCACCTGCCCGGATGGCTACGCCAACTGCGATCGCCAGGTCGAGGGTGAGTGCGAGGTGAACCTGCGCGGCGACGTGGACAACTGCGGTGCCTGCGGCCAGAAGTGCGCGCTGCCGCGCGCGACGGCCGAGTGCCAGGGCGGCGCCTGCAAGGTCAAGGCGTGCGAAGCGCCTTACGCCGACTGCGACGGCGACCCCGAGAACGGCTGCGAGGTGAACACCGCGACCGACTCGAGCCATTGCGGCGGGTGCGACGAGCTGTGCCCGGCCGTGAACGGCGACGCGTATTGCGAGGCGTCGGAGTGCAAGGTCGAGTGTGACGAGGGCTTCACCGACTGCAACGGCCTGATCGGCGACGGCTGCGAGAGGGCGACCACCCGCGACGTGTTGAACTGCGGCGGGTGCGGCGTCGAGTGCGAGCCCAAGGCGGGCGGCAGGCCCTGGTGCCGCAATGGCGAGTGCGGAGAGACGATTTGCCCGGCCGGCAGGGGCGACTGCAACGGCGACCCCGACGACAGCTGCGAGGTGAACCTGGCCGCCGATCCGGAGAACTGCGGCACGTGCGGCAGCCTGTGCACGGTCGCCAACGGCACCGGCAAGTGCACGGCCACCGGCTGCGCCATCGGCACCTGCGCGCCGGGCTTCGCCGACTGCGACGGCAGCTACGAGAACGGCTGCGAGACAAACACGGCGACGAGCCTCAGCCACTGCGGCGGCTGCGGCGAGGTCTGCACCATCGCCGGCGGCGCCCCCAAGTGCGAGGGTGGCGAGTGCAAGGTGAGGACCTGCAACAGCGGGATGGGCGACTGCGACGGCGACCCGGACAACGGCTGCGAGACGAACGTCAACGTCAACCAGACCCACTGCGGCGCGTGCGCGGCCGCCGGCGGCGTCGACTGCAACACCATCTACGCGAACGCCACCGCGACCTGCCAGAACGGCGCCTGCTCCTTCGTCAGCTGCAAGGCGGACTACGCCAACTGCAACAGCTCGCTGACCGACGGCTGCGAGGCCAACATCAGGACCGATGAGGCGCACTGCGGCGGCTGCGGCACCCAGTGCAACACCATCCACACCACCAGCAACCTGTGCATCGACGGCACCTGCAACCCGGTGTGCACGAGCGCGCAGTACGACGACTGCGGGGTACCGAGGAACGGCTGCAACATCGACCTGTGGAGCGACGCGAGCAACTGCCTCGGCTGCAACCTCGTGTGCGAGAGCGGGGCCAGCGCCCACGTCACCAGCAACCAGTGCAGCCGGTCGGGCTGCAACCCGGTGTGCAGCGGCCTGTGGCGCAACTGCGACGGCGACGGCATGAACGGCTGCGAGAAGGACGTCTCCAGCGACATCAACGCCTGCGGCGCTTGCAACACCCGGTGCCTCCAGGCGAACGCGAGCACCACCGCCTGCAGGAGCGGCACCTGCGTGCCCACCTGCAACCCGGGCTGGAAGGCGTGCGGCGACCCGAGCGACGGCTGCACCACCCAGCTCGGCACCTCCAGCAACTGCGGCGACTGCGGCCACGTGTGCTCGGGAGCGAGGCCCATCTGCTCGAACGGCAGCTGCGTCGTCACGCCGGACATCGTCGTCGTCAACTCGGGCACCGGCAGCGTGAGCGCCAGCGGGTCGACGACGCCCATCATCACCGTGAACCACGCGCTGCAGTCGCCGTCGGGCAACGATCGCATGGTCCTGGTCGGGGTCGTCGCCTCCGAGAACGCGCTCGTGCCGGTGAGCGTCACCTACGACGGCACGCCGATGACGCTCTTCAACGGGGTGACAACCGAGAACAACGCCACGGCGCGCATCTACTACCTCCTGGACAGCCAGCTGCCGGCCACTACCGGCACCAGGCCCGTGGTGGTGCAGATGGCGAACTCGGCCAGCTGGGGCATGTACTTCGCCAACGTGGTGGAGCTGAAGGGCGTGCATCAGTCGAACCCGTTCGCGAGCGCCACCTCGACTGGCCTACTCAACAACGCGATGGACTGCAACGGCACGGCCCGAGGGGTCACCACCAACTTCAGCGCGACCAACTCGTTCGTGTACACGGTGATGGCGGCGCGCAACGCCAACGCCAGCCCCGCCATCAGCCCCACCTCGGCCACCTCGACGATGAACCTGCGCCTGACCTCGCCGGCGACCATGGTCGCGCTGGCCGGCTACCTCGTGGCCAGCTCCAACACCACCATCTCCTGGAATGTGAGCAACTGCTGGAGCACCGCCGGCGTCGGCGTCGCGGTGCGGCGCGCCGGCGGCGGCTGAACCGAGGCAACGCGGCCGTCGTCGTGAGGGGACAGCTCCGGCGCCGGGGGCGGCGGCGCGGCGCCGCGGCGGCGGCCGCGCCGGGCCGCGGGTGGGTCCGGGCTCACGCGGAGCCCTCGCCGCCGGAGGCGCCGGTCCGACCTGAACGACGCTTGGCCTTCTGCCCGCGAGCGCTCGTGACGCTCTCGATCAGCGCGCGGAGCTTTGGCTGCTCCTGGGTGCGCGCCGGAAAATACAGGTAGAAGCCAGGTCCCTTCGTGATGAACGCCTCGAGCACGCGCTCCAGCCGTCCCTCGGCGAGGTCGCGCTCGATGGCCTGGTCGGGGACGTACGCGAGGCCCGACCCCGCGCACGCGAGCGCGACCATGAGCGCGATGTCGTCGACGACGATGCCGCCGGGGACATCGACCGTGATCGCCTTGCCCCGACGTTCGAGCTCCCAGCGATAGACGGTGCCGCTCGCGATGAGGCGCTGGCGGATGGCGCGGTGGTGGACGAGGTCCTCCGGCGCGCGCGGCCGCCCCGCCTTGGCGAGGTAGGCCGGCGCGCCGACGATCGACCACGACGAGTCGCTCGTGATCGGAACCCGCACCATGTCCTTCTCGACCGCGTCGCCGAGCCGGATGCCCGCGTCGAAGCCGGCTGCCACGAGGTCGACGAAGGCGTCGTCGAGCGAAACCTCGATGGCCAGCTCCGGGTACGCCTCCCGCATCTGCGCCACGAGCGGAGCGACGAGCCATGCGCCGCTCATGCGCGGCGCGGTGATGCGGAGGTTCCCGGAGGGACGGCCGCGGTAGTCGCCGAGCGCGGCGAGCGCGCCCTCGACGTCGGCGATCGCGGGCTGGAGGCGCTGAAAGAGGCTCGCGCCCGGCTCCGTGAGCGCGACGCGCCTCGTGGTCCGCTGAAACAGCACCACGCCGTACCGTCGCTCGAGGAGCTTGATCTTCTGGCTCACGGCGGTGGGGGTGACGCCGAGCGCGGCGGCTGCGGCGGTGAAGCTCTTGCAGCGGCCCACGGCGAGGAACGTCGTGAGCCCGTCGAGCGCGTCGATCATGCCCGATTATGAACCGTATGTTCATAGATCTTCAATCGTTCTGCATATTTTCTTCAAGATCGGGATGCTGCATGTTCACTCCTGCGAGGGGGGCGCACCCCCGGACCAGAAGAGGAGATCCCCATGGAAACGAGCGAGAACGAGCGTGTGTGGTTCATCACGGGAGCATCGCGCGGAATCGGCGCGGAGATCGCGAACGCGGCGCTCGCCGCCGGCGATCGGGTGGTCGCCACCGCGCGCGATCCGAGGAGCATCACGGACCGCTTCGGGCGGCATGAGGCGCTCCTCCCCGTTGCGCTCGACGTGACGGACGAGGCGTCCATCGCCGCCGCGGTCGAGGCCGCCGTCGCTCGGTTCGGCCGGATCGATGTGCTGGTGAACAACGCCGGCTACGGCGTCGTCGGCGCGATCGAGGAGACCGAGGGCGACGAGGTGCGGCGCGTCTACGAGACGAACGTGTTCGGCCTGCTCGCGGTGACGCGCGCCGTGCTTCCGCAGCTCCGGAAGCAGCGCGCCGGCAGGATCATGAACCTCTCGTCGGTGGGCGGCTATCGGTCGGGGCCTGGGTTCGGCATCTACTGCTCGACGAAGTTCGCCGTCGAGGGGATCTCGGAGGCGCTGCACGCGGAGCTCGCGCCGCTCGGCATCGCGGTGACGGTCATCGAGCCGGGCTACTTCCGAACGGAGTTCCTGGAGGCGAAGTCGGCCGTGGCGACGGGAAAGGTCATCGACGATTATGCGGAGACCGCGGGCAAGGTCCGGAGCTACGCGAAGGAGGTCAGCCTCCAGCAGCCTGGCGACCCGGTGCGGCTCGCCCGCGTCGTCGTCGAGCTCTCCCGCGCGGAGAACCCGCCGCTCCGTCTTCCGCTCGGCACCGACGCCATCGCCGCGATCGAGGCGAAGAACGCGTTCGTGGCGCAGGAGCTCGCCGCGTGGCGCGCGGTCTCGGCGTCGACCGACTTTCCGACGTGAAGCTCGCGCCCGGGCGGCGCAGGCCGTTCGCAGGGTCGCGGGCCGCCGGCTCGCCCGGTCGCTGGCTGGCGCGGCGTGAGGCCTCCGATGTGACGCACTTCCACCTCGGGCAAGTCTTCACTTCCACATCGAGCAAACGTCCGAGCTCCGCCTGCCGCATGCTTCGACGACCCGTTCCAGGGTAAGGAGCTTTGCCATGAAGGAAGGTGCGAGAATCTCGACCATCCCGACGCGTGACGACGGCAGGCCCACGCGCCGCGACGTGCTGGCGGCCGGCCTCGGCGGCCTCGGGCTAACGGCGCTCGGTGTCGCCGGGCTTGCATCGAAGCAGCTCGTCCCGCAGCCCCTCGTCTATGACCTGTCGGCGCCGGCGCCGCCCGTCGCCGCGCTCGCGCCCACGCCCGCGTGCGCCGACCAGCCCGCGACGGACCGCGCGGAGGAGGGGCCCTTCTACGCCCCGAACACGCCGCTCAAGAGGGACTTCCGGCGCCCAGCCCATCACGGCCGCGAGCTCGTGCTGCGGGGTCGCGTGCTCGACGTGCGCTGCCGCCCGATCCCCGGGGCCGTGATCGACCTCTGGCAAACCGACGAGGATGCGCTGTACGACAACGTCGACTATGGATACCGTGGCCACCAGTTCACCGGCCCAGGCGGCGAGTTCGACGTGAGCACGGTCTTCCCGAAGGGGTACGCGATCCTCGGCATGGTCCGGTCCCCTCATATCCACGTCAAGGCGCAGGGGGCGAAGACGAAGCTCCTGACGACGCAGATCTTCTTTCCGGAGGACGCGGAGGGCCATGCGCGCGACCCCCTGTTCAATCCGAGGCTCGTGGTCGACCTCCGACAGACCGCCTCGGGGCCCCCGGTCGCGACCTTCGACTTCGTCCTGGAGGACGCATGACGCCCGCGCGAGCACCGGCCTGGATCCGCGTCGTGATCGGCGCGCTCGGCGCGGCGAGCTTCGCGCTCGGTCTCGCGTGCTTCGTGATGCCGGCGCGGCTCTTCGGGCCCGACGCCTATCGAACGCTGGCGCGCGTCCCGATCGGGCTCCTCGGCGCGATGGCGATCGGCGTCGCGCTCGGGGCGGCGCGGGCCATGCGCCACGCGACCGTGGACGCCGTACGGACCGTGGCGGTGACGATGTTCGGCGCGGCCGTCCTCGTGCCGCCGGTCGTCACGTTCAACATCGGCGCCTTTGGCAACCTCACGTCGGCGGCTCGCGCCTTCATGATAGCCGCGCTCGTCGTCGCCTTCGTCAGCGTCCCGCTGCTCTTGAGCCTTCGCGTCCTGAAGAGGATGTACCGCGCCAGAGACCCGCGCGCGAGCCGCCCTTAGCGCCAGGGCTCGTCCTCGCCGAGCTTCGCCGCGGCGCCGGCGAGCGAGGAGCGTTTGCGCCACTGGCTGGGCGTCATGCCGAAGCGACGGGCGAACGCGCGCGAGAAGTGGCTCTGGCTGGAAAAACCACTTTCGACCGCGACCGCGAGGAGCTTCGTGTCCGGGCTGCCGAGCTTCAGCGCCTGCGCGGCGCGCTGCAGTCGCCGCTCTCGGATCCAGGCCTCGACGCTCGAGCCGCTCGCGGCGAACAGCCCATCGAGGTACCGTCGGCTGACGCCTTGCGCGGAGGCCACCCGCTCGGCCGTCAGGTCCGGATCCCCGAGCTCACGCTCGATGAGCGCGATGGCGCGCTCGACCCGGACATGGACGCGCGCGGTCCTTCGCGCGTCCTGCGCCGCGGACGACATCCTCGCCGAGGCGTCGAGCGCCGCCAGACCCGCCTCCTGCTGCGCGCCGTCGATGTGGGGCGCCGAGGACCAGAGGTTCAACAGGAGATCGTGCAGCAGCCGATCGACGGCGTTGTCCTTCGTCATGACGCGGAGCGGCGCACGCGCGAACATGCCGCCTCCGAAGGTGCGCGATGGAACGCGCGCGAAGAGCCACCGTTGCGCGTGGCTGCTGCCGGTCGCCGTGCGCACCGTTGGTTTCGAGTCGTCGAGGATCACCATCGAGCCCGGTGTGAGCTCGCAGGCGCCCGCCGGCTGCTCGATGACGCAGCCTCCCTCGAGCTGAAGCAGGACAGCGTGCCCTCCGCCGCTCTCGGAGCGCGGCGCGTGCACCGACCGCAGCGGTCCACCGTCGATCATCATCATCTCGCCTGCGCCGAGCGGGCGTGACGACACCGCCGCGCGGGGCGACCGCCCTGGCGTCGCGGCGTAAAGGCCCCGGCGGAGCAGCTCGCACGGCGAGGGTTCCTCGCGGCCCATGCGGGTAGCGAAGCAAAGTGAGCCCGGTCTGTCAATCCGGGCGGACGGCGCCAGGAGCCCACCCAGGGATCCGGAGAGAGAGCTCGACGCAAAGGCGCAAAGGCGCCGCTGGACAGCTCCTGGGCCTTGCGACGTAGAGCCGATCCGTGAGATTTTTCGTGAGGGGAAGATCACAAAAGGCGACGAGCTAGACAGAGCTGATCAGGGCCCGCGCGGACTCCCGCATAGCGTGTCATCGTGGCCTCGCCTCGGGTCCACGCCCGCACGAGCGCGATCGCTCTGCGCGGCCGGTCATGCGGGCTCTCTGACCCGCGGCGCTAGTCGGCGGTCGTCTTCCGCCGCTGAAACTGCGCGAACAGCGCGGCGCGGACCTCGTCGTGCAGCGGCTCTCCCGGGATCCCCCGGAGCGCGTCGATCGTCAGATCCATCTGCCGCAGGTAGGTCCGGCACCGATCGCACCACGCGAGGTGCCGCGCGCAGCCCTCTTCCTGCTCCGAGGACAGCTTCCCCTCTCTCCGGTCGGTGATCATCTCCGTCAGCTGACAGCACGTGACGACCATGCGCGCTCACCCCCTCGTCAGGTATCGCTCCAGCGCGGCCCGGAGCTTCGATCTGCCGCGGTGCAAAAGGACCCGCTGGTTCGCCTCGCTGATGCCCAGGATCTCGCAGACCTCGTCGGAGGGACACCCCTCCACGTCGCGCAGCAGGACCACCGCGCGCTGGCCAGGCACCAGCGCCTCGATCTCCCGCTGGAGCACGACGCCGATCTCCTTGCGCAGCAAGAGCCCCTCCGGGCTCTGCTCCGTCCAGGGGACAGGCGGGCTCACCCAGTCGCCCGTGCTGTCGAATCGGGCCGGGTCGACCGCGGGCTCGCCGCCGTGCTCCCCGTCCTCCAGCCAGGAGACGGGGACCGTGCGCTTCTCCCGCGCGCCCCACGTCCTGGCGCGGTTCGTGAGGATCCGGAACACCCAGGTCTTCAGCGCGGAGCGCCCCTCGAAGCGGACGAGCCCGTCGAAGACCGCCGCCCAGGTCTCCTGGACGACCTCCTGCGCGCACGCGGGGCCGGCGATGGTCCGGGCGAGCCGGAGCATGGGCGTGTGGAGCTGGGTCACGAGCTGCTCGAAGGCCTGCTCGTCGCCCGCGAGGAGCCGGCGGACGAGCGCGAGGTCGTCCGCCGGCGCCGCGGAGCAGGCCGCGCCGTCCGCCGCGGAGAGCGGGCCTACCTCGGCCGATGCGCGCCGCGCCGGCGCGGCCGCAGTGCCGTCGGCGCCGGCGCCGGCGTCGGCCAAAGCGTCGTGGGACACGCGGAGCACGGTACCACGCCGCCGAGCCCCCCATCAATCGACGCAGATCCCTGGCGGCTCGCCCCGGAGAGGACGGCGGCCGCCGCCCGGGTCACAGCGAGGTCAGCGCGTCCGCGACCTCCTTCGGCTTCGTCAGGAAGGGGGCGTGGCCCGCGTCGATCGAGATCACCTTCTCGCAGGGCAAGGCCGTGTACTGCTGTCTCTGCTCCGCAGGGCTGATGGCGAGATCCTGGAGCGCCTCGATGTAGACCCGCGGGACCCTCCCCCACCGCTCCTCGGTGACGTGGATGGGCTCGTCGAACGGCTTGGCGGGCTCCTCGCGCAGGTGGCTCTCGAGCGCCTCGATGTCCTCCGGAGAGCAATCCTGGCAGAAGGCTTCCTCGGCCCACCCCTCCTTGAAGCTCAGCGAGGTGCCGTCGCTCGACGGGACCGCGTACGCCTTGATCTCCGCCCCCGCGTCGTCGGCCCACTCCTGGTTCAGCGACTGGCCGTCCTTCATCAGGAACGCGGTCAGGTAGACCAGCGTCTTCACCTTGTCGGGCCGCTGCTCGGCCGCCTGGCTCACCACGATGCCGCCCATGCTGTGGCCCACGAGGATCACGGGGCGCGAGGCGCTGTCGATGGCCTCCACCACGGCGTCGGTATAGGCCTGCAGGTCGGCGTTCGCGAGGGGCGTCCGGTCCTCGCCGTGCCCGGGGAGATCGAGGGCGATCACCTCGTTGCCGCCGGCCTCGAGGAGCGGCACCACCTTGTCCCACGCCCAGCCGCCCACGAAGGCGCCGTGGACCAGGACATACGTGTTCTTGTCCGACCCCTGGGGGCCGCCGGCTCCGGTCGCGCCGTCGCCGTCCCCGCCGCCGCAGGCGGGGAGCGCGGACGACATGAGCGCAGCGGCCGAGATCATGGTCCCAAACCGCAGGACCTTGCGAAGCAAACCGTTCATGGATGTCTCCTCATCGTCGCCTGGCTCTCCTCGAGCGCGACGTCATCAGGTGTCTCGACGTGCGATGAATGCGCGCGCCCCTGCGCCCGGGCCTGTCCCCGGCGCCACGGCGGCTCATCCCGCTACAAGCACAGTCTCGGAGGGGGCCCGAACGTTACAGCCCGATCGAGGAATCGTACGGAGGGGTGCCGGGCGGCGCGCTGTTCGTGTCCGTGAATGCCGGCCGACGCAGCCAGCCTTCACGATCGTGCGTCGAGATCCTGCACGGGTGTGTGCGACCCGACGCAGGTTGATCCCGCCGGCGACCGCCTCGTCTCTCCGGCGCGGCGGCGGCGGGCGCGGCGGCGCCGGGCACGGGAGGCGGCGGGCGGGGCGGCGCGCCCGGCGGCCCCTGGTGGCGCCGCGCGTTCTGGGCTAGACGCGCCGCGATGCCTTGGCGAACGGTCGAGCCCCGAGGAACCCGCGCGCCCGCGCGCCGCAGCCCGCTCGAACGCGAAGAGGACCGCGAGCCGTCGGATCGGCAGGCCCGAGGAGGGCGCCGTGGCTAGCGAAGACGATCTCGTCGCGCGCGACCGCCGCTGCGTGATGCACCCCTACGCCGCGCCCGTCTCGAGCGCGCCGCTCTTCGCCGTCGAGCGCGCGGAGGGCGTCCGCCTCACCCTCACCGACGGCCGCGAGCTCGTCGACGGCATGTCCTCCTGGTGGGCCGCCATCCACGGCTACGGGCACCCGGCGCTGACGGCGGCCATCAGCGCCCAGCTCGGGCGGATGAGCCACGTCATGTTCGGGGGCCTCACCCACGCGCCCGCGGTCGAGCTGTGCGAGGCGCTCGTGGCGCTCACGCCCGAGCCGCTGACGCGCGTCTTCCTCGCCGACTCCGGCTCCGTGTCGGTCGAGGTGGCCATCAAGCTCGCCTTGCAGTTCTTCATCGCGCGGGGGCGGCCGGAGAAGCGCCGCCTGGTCAGCGTGCTCGGCGGCTACCACGGCGACACGTTCGGCGCGATGGCGGTCACCGACCCCGTGAACGGCATGCACCACCTCTTTCGCGGCGCGCTCGCCCAGCACCTGTTCGCCGCGGCGCCCGGCCCGGCCTTCGGCGCGCCCTGGTCGCCGGAAGCGCTGGGCAGCATGGCCGCCCTGCTCGAGCGGCACGCGCACGAGGTGGCGGCCGTCATCCTCGAGCCCGTCGTGCAGGGCGCCGGCGGGATGCGCTTCTACCACCCGGGCTACCTGCGCGAGCTGCGCGCCCTGTGCGACCGCCACGACGTGCTGCTCGTCCTCGACGAGATCGCGACCGGCTTCGGCCGCAGCGGGGAGATGTTCGGCTGCCACCACGCGGGCATCGCGCCGGACATCATGTGCCTGGGAAAGGCCCTCACCGGCGGCACCATGACCCTGGCCGCCACGCTCTTCACGGAGCGGGTGGCCGAGACCATCGCCGGGAGCGAGCCGCGCGTGTTCATGCACGGTCCGACGTTCATGGGCAATCCGCTCGCGTGCAGCGCCGCGCTGGCCAGCGTCCGGCTGCTGCTCGATTCGCCCTGGCGCGCGCGGGTCGCGGCCATCGAGGCGCAGCTCCAGCGCGAGCTCGCCCCCTGCCGCGCCCTCGACGCGGTGGCCGACGTGCGCGTGCTCGGCGCCATCGGCGTGGTCGAGCTCAAGCGGCCCGTCGACATGGCGCGCGTACAGCCGGCGTTCGTGGAGCGCGGCGTCTGGTTACGGCCGTTCGGGAAGCTGGTCTATACCATGCCGCCTTACGTCATCGAGCCGAGAGACCTGTCGCGCATCAGCGAGGCGATCGTGGGCGTGCTGTCCGGGATCTGAGGCGCGGCGCGCTCCGCCGCACCCCGCCGTGCTAACGTGCGCGCCCCGGTCATCGCTCCGGTGCACACGGATGACGCACGACCACGAGAGGGTACGACCATGACCAAGGGCGCGTGTCTATGCGGAACGGTCCGCTTCGAGATCGACGGTCCGTTCCAGACCATGCTGAACTGTCATTGCTCGATGTGCCGCAAGTTCCACGGCTCGGCGTTCGCCACGGCCGCGGTCGCGCCGCTGCCGGGCTTTCGCTGGCTCGCCGGCGAGCACACCGTCCGCGCGTCGAGCGCGAGCCCTCATCGCTCCTTCTGCGGCACCTGCGGCGCGGCCGCGCCGCTGCTCGCCCCGGACAGGCAGCTCGCCCTGGTCCATGCCGGCAACCTCGAGGGCGATCCCGGCATCGAGCCGCAGTTTCACCAGTTCGTCGGCTCCAAGGCGCCCTGGTACACGATCACGGACTCCCTGCCTCAGTTCGAGCAGTGGCCGCCCCAGATCCAGGCGCCGGTCGTCGAGCGCCCCGCGGCAGCGTCCAGAGAGGGAGTCACTCAGGGCAGCTGCCTGTGCGGCGACGTGGCCTTCGAGTTCGAGGGCGCGCCCCTGCGCATGATGTACTGCCACTGCACGCGCTGCCGCCGCGGGCGCAGCGCCGCGCACGCGGCCAACGTGTTCGTGGCCCTGGACAGGTTCCGCTGGGTCCGCGGCGACGCGCGGGTCGCGAGCTACAAGGTGCCCGAGGCGCGGTTCTTCAGCGTGGCCTTCTGCGTGGGCTGCGGCGGCGCGGCGCCGCGCCTGTCGCCCGAGCGCGGCTTCGCCGTGGTGCCCGCGGGCGCGCTCGACACCGACCCCGGCATCCGGCCGGCAGCCCACATCTTCGCCGGCTCCAAGGCGAGCTGGTTCCGGATCACGGGCGACGTGCCGCAGTTCGCTGAGCTGCCGCCCCAGGCCTGACAAAGGCACCACGGCGCAAAGGCGCAAAACGACCGCGGGCGATGAACGAGGATGCGATGGTCAGGGGGCCGGGCGCCGCCCGGCCCGGAGGGCGTCCCGCTGAGCGAGCAACCATGCGCGCCCCTCTTCCTCCGTGGCAAAGAACTGCTGCGGGTAGGGCCGTCCCGTGATCATCTGGATGCCTTTCGCGAGGAGCGCCACGATGACGCGCACGGAGAAGCTCGCCCCGACGAGCGCTATCGCGTCGAGGCGCGCGCTCCGCACTTCTTCCGTGAGCGCCTTGCGCGCCGGCGGCGGGACGGGGCCCATGTGACGCGCGTCGACGAGCACCAGGACGTCGCCGCCGCTCTCCGCCACGCGCCTGAGCGCGCCGATGATCGCGCGCGCTCGGTCTTCCGTGAGCTCGCCCTGGACCGCCACGCGCAGGATGCCGTCGGGCTCTTCATGAACTCCGGGGCTCGCGTCCTTCAAACCGAGATCGCTCATGCCGAGCATGCTAGCGCCGATGCGGCGCGTTGTGCGCCGATGCTGGCGTCAAGCGACCGGGCCCCGCCTGGCCCGTAGCGCGTCTCGCTGGGCGAGCAGCCACGCGCGCGCCTCGCCCTCGGTGTCGAAGAACTGCTGCGGATAGAGCTGTCCTGTGAGGATGTGCACGCCCTTCGCGAGGAGCGTCACGACGACGCGCAGGGGGAAGCTCGCTCCTACGATGGCGACGGCATCGATGCGCGCGGTGCGCATCTCTTCTGCCGATATCCGGCGCGCCGACGCCGGGATGGATCCCGTGTGACGCACGTCGGCGAGCACCAGGACGTCGCGGCCGTCGTGCGCCGCCCGCCGCAGCACGCCGATCACAGCGCGCGCCCGGTCGTCCGTGAGGTCACCGTGGACCGCCACGCGCAGGATGCCGTCGGGCTCGTCACGAACATCGAGGCACGCGTCCTTGAGGCCGAGATCGCTCACACCGAGCATGCTAGCGCCTCGTGCTGCGCGATGACATGCGTCTCGTAGGGTCAAACCGCCGACGCCGCGAGCGAGCGCGCCGCTCGAAGTGGGCGGCCGGCCGCGGTCAGGCGAGCGCGGCGGTCACCCGGCCCTACACCAGCGCCGGCGTAGGGTCAGCGCGAGCAGCGCAGCCCCGGAGCACGACGGCGTTGGCGCCTCGACTGGAAACCGCGCGGCCGGCGGTCGGGCAACCTCGTCGCGACGGTGGCCCCGGCGTCCCGGGAGCATGCGACAATCCGCGCACCTTGAGCCGCGATCCGGTGGACGTTATCGTCGTGACGGTCATCCAACCCGAGCTCCGCGCGGCCGTCGCGGCGCTCGGCCTTCGCGAAGGGGACTACGAGACCGACGGCGCTGGCACGATCTACTACCGGGGCGCCGTGCACTCCGCGCAGTCGGGGCAAGAGCTCCAGGTCGCCGTCACCTGCATCGGGAGCGCCGGCAATCCGCACGCCGCCGCCGCGGTGCGGGACGCCATGGCCTGGGGCCGTCCGCGCGCCGTGGTGCTCGCGGGGATCGCGGCGGGCATGCGCGGGCAGGTCCGGCTCGGCGATGTCGTGCTCGCCGAGCGCGTCGTCTCCTACGAGCCCGCTGCCGTCGTCGCAGCATCCGCCGGTTCGCGTGTGGAGGCCAGGCCGGAGAGCGAGAAGCTGCCACACGCCATGAACCAGTATGTGGTGGGCTACCGTCCGGACTCCGAACGCCTGTCCCGGCTCCTCGGTCGTATCGACGGGAGTTTACCCCAGCCTCCGACCGGCGCGGACAGCGAGCTGGCTCCGACGATCGAGATCCAGAGAGGCACCATCGCCAGCGGAGAGAAGCTCCTGCGCGATGAAGCTGGGATGCGAGCGCTCCGCGAGCTCCACGGGAAGATCATCGCGGTTGACATGGAATCCGCCGGGTTCGTCGCGGCGAGTCGCCGTGACGCTATCCTCTGGCTGGTCATCCGGGGGATATCGGACTTCGGCGACGCTCACAAGGACGACCGCCTCCACGGCGTCGCGGCAGGCAGAGCGGCGGCGGTGCTCGCCGACTTTCTCGCGTTCGGGCTGGATCTTGCCCCGCGATCGCCGGCTCGCCAGCGCCGGCAGCTCTCTCCTCGTTACCCCGACGACCGCACCCGCGTTCTGGGCGAGCAGCTCCAGAAGGCCCTCGACCGCCGGAAAGCGCTCGCGGAGGTAGGCGCCAGGACGGCCGAGGTCGATCAGGAGATCGTGCAGATCAAGCGGCAGCTGCGGGAGGGAGGGCAGCTTCGTGCAGGAGATGTGCTCGGAGACGGGCGCTACCTGCTCCTCGAGCTCGTCGGCCGCGGCGGCTTCGCGTCGGTGTGGAAGGCGCAGGATCGCGCGCAGCGAGAGGCCGTCGCGCTCAAGGTCCTCCACCCCGATCTGGCGGGTGACGTGGTCCGGCGCGACCGGTTCCTCCGCGGCGCGCGGATCATGGCCCAGCTGGATCACCCCGCCGTGGCCCGCGTGCTCGAGCCCGGCGCCGAAGACGGGGGCTTTTACTACTTCGTCATGGAGCTCGCCCAGGGCGGCGATCTCCGGCGCGCAGTGCTCGAGGGCAGGCTCCCGAAGGAACATGCGCTGCCGCTGCTGATCCAGATCGCAGAGGCGCTGGCGCACGCGCACACGATGGGGGTTGTCCATCGCGACGTGAAGCCTGCCAACATCCTGCTGGATGAGAGCCTCCAGCCCAAGCTGACCGACTTCGATCTGGTGAACGTGGGGGATACGACGGGAGGTACGCGGACCGGCGCCCTCGGCACGGTCCTCTATGCAGCGCCCGAGTGCCTGACGCATCCTCAGCAAGCGGACGCGCGGGCCGACGTGTACGGGCTCGGCATGACCGCCGTGTTCTGCCTGCACGGCGCGGAGCTCCCGGTGGAGGTGATCCGCGGCCCTGACGAGATCATCGACGCCCTCGACTGCGATGAGCCCTTGAGGCGCCTGCTCAGGCAGGCCACGTCCTGGAAGAGGGAGAAGCGCCCCGCCGACGCCGGAGCGTTCTGCGAGGCCTCGCGGGAGGCCCTCCGCAGCACGGTCACCGGCGGAGATGCCGTGGCGAAGCTCGGAACGGACGTCCTCTCCTGGGTGACCGACGGACGGAACGATGAGACGGTCTGGCTGACGCAGGACGGCGACCGCGTGCGGGTCGTGGCGCGCGCCCCGGCGTTGATCCTCGCGGCCGGAGAGCAGGTATGGATCGCTCGGAGGAGGAAGCGAGCCATCCGCCTCCTCGACACCAGCGCTCTCACCGCCGTGATGGATCGGCTCAGGGAGAACGACACCTCCCGGGACGGCCTGCCCATCGTGGAGCGCGAGATCGACGACGTGGTGCTGATCAACGCGGCGTCCGGGAATACCCTGTCGCTCAGCGCGCCGACCGTGGACGAGTGCGCCGAAGAGGGCTCGGAGGCGTTCGAGTTCGAGCAGTCGATCCAGCTCCTTGCATCGGTCGGGCCGTACCTCTTCGTCCGCACGGGGGTCCACGTGAACTGGGGCGGCGCGCACCCGATGTATGAGGCAACGTTCCGGGTGATCGATCTACGCTCGGGGGCGGACACGGAGCTGTTGACCGACACGGAGCGCGTGCAGCTGAGTCGTGAAGAAGGCCAGCACGCCATGGCCCTGCTACGCCAGCGTTACGAAGACTTTCTCGGCGAGGGTGAGGCGCCGGAGCTGACGCTCTTTCTACTTTCCTACGGGCATGACGGCGCCCTGTCCGCGGAGTATCAGTTCACGGCGCCGACCGCGTATGTCGCATCGGATCATCGCTGGAGCGCCTACACATGCTCCGAGCTCGTCCACAGCCCGAAGATCCCTGCGTCTCTCGGAGAATACGAGAGAGCTCCGCAGCTGCTCGAGCGACACTGGGCGAAGACGCCGCGCTTCGACAATCGCGTGAGGTGGACGGCGGCGCATGGCTCCCCGCGTACGCGCGCGCTGTTGAGGCGACTCTTCCACGAGGAGGGCACCTCCTGACCTCGCGCGTTGCGCGGCGAGGGGCGCGACACCCATCACGGCGGCTCGCTCTACCGCGTTCCCTGCCCCGTCGCTCGCGGCGATCGCAGCACGGCGCTCCGCCCCTCGGACCGCGCCGGCCGACGCCGGTTCAGTCCATCACTTCGCGCCCGTGAGCCGCAGCACCTCGGCCCGTTCGGCGTCGGTCGGCTCGCGCTGGCAGTCCTTGCCGGCGCTCTGCAAGGCGTCGAGCTGGCGGACGAGATCGCCGGGATCGACGCTCAGGCAGCCCTCCTCGAACTGCGAGCACTCGGCGACCGAGAGCGCGGTCCCCGCGACGTAGCGGCAATCGGGATCCCCGGGCGGGTATCTCAGGAACGTGGAGGCCTGGGTGAGCAGACATGCGGGGTCCGACGGCGTGCTCGCCTCCTTGCAGCGCGCGGCGGCGATGCGCGCCATCCGTTCCAGATCGGCCGCCGGGTACATCTGGACCCGAGGGCGCGTAGGCGGCGCGCTCGCGGCGCCGGCGATCCGCGGGCCCGCCGCCGGCCGCGGCGTCTCGGAGCACGCGCACGCAAAGCCGACGCACGCGCCGACGAGGGCGAGAAAGGATCCCCCAGGCCTCATGGTTGCGACAAGTACCACGCCAGCTTCATCGCCCGCAACCAACGCAACCGACGCAACCGACGCAACCAAGCGCGCCTGCCCCGGCTCTCCCCGCGCCTCCACTCACCTCCATCGAGCCAGCCCCGGCGCGCAGGTCCCCGCTGGCCGTACCTCGACGGCCCGCCAGGCCGGGCCGCGCCGCCGCGCCGGCCCCCGAGCGGCGGCTCGCGCTCTCCCATTACCTGGCAGATAATCGACCCCCGCCCGCGGCGTGGTTCAACTCCTCCTCACAACGCGCGACGAGGAAGGAGACCCGCAATGACTGAACAGCGCATCGACACGCCGGCCACCCCCGTGGACCCCGGATCCGGTCCGGCGGCGAGCCCCGGAGAGCCGCAGGGGGCGCGGAGCAGGCCGCGGCACGCCGCCGGCCCGTTCATCGAGGCGCGGGACGGCGCGCGGCTGTTCCACCGCGACTGGGGCGCGGGCAAGCCCGTGCTGTTCCTCTCCGGATGGGCGCTGAGCAGCGAGATGTGGGGCTACCAGATGGTCGACCTCGTCGATCGCGGCCTGCGCTGCGTCGCCTACGACCGGCGCGGGCACGGCCGCTCCAGCGATCCGGGGCGGGGCTACGATTACGACACGCTCGCCGACGACCTCGCCGCGGTGCTGGAGCAGCTCGATCTGCGGGACGTCACGCTGGTGGGCCATTCGATGAGCGGCGGCGAGATCGCGCGCTACCTCTCGCGCCACGGCGACGGCCGGATCGCCCGCGCCGTGTTCCTGGCGCCGACCACGCCGATGCTCCTCAGGGCGGCGGACAACCCGGACGGGCTCGACCGGCGCCTCGTCGAGCAGGCGCGCGCGGCGATGCGCGCCGACTACCCGAGATGGCTGGCGGACAACGCGCCGCCGTTCTTCGTGCCCGACACGTCGCAGGCCATGAGGGAGTGGGTGCAGCACCTCATGCTCCAGTGCTCGATGAAGGCGCTCCTCGACTGCAACCGCGCGTCGGTCGAGGCCGACTTCCGCGACGAGCTGCGCCGGATCGCGGTGCCGACCCTCGTCATCCACGGCGACCGCGACGCGTCGGCGCCGCTCGCGCTCACCGGCGAGAAGACGGCGGCGCTCATCCCGGGCAGCCGCCTGCTCGTGATCGAGGGCGCGCCGCACGGGCTGTTCGTCACCCACCGCGAGCGCGTGAGCCGCGCTCTGCTCGCCTTCGCGCGCGGCTGAGCGGCCGCCCACTCGGGGATACGGCCCCTCAGGGGAGCGCAGTCGCGCGGCTCGATCGGCCAACCGCGCTCACAGACCGGCTCGCCGTCCGGGTCGCATCAGCATCGACACCGTCGGCGGATCCGCATCACCCGGCGCGGGCCCAGCGCCAGAGCTCGCGGAGGGTCGGCGTCGCGCCATGGGAGAGGACGCCTATTCGGAAGATCTTCGCGGCGACCCAGACGAAGAGCAGCACGGTCGCGCCGGTGCCGCCGATGGCGACGAGGATCTGCCAGAGCGGCGGCTCGGAGACGAGGACCCGGACGAACATCACCATCGGTGCGTAGATCGGGATCATCGAGAGACCTGGTCGCCGGGCGCGGCGCGGCGATAACACACCTCGCGCAGCGCCACGCGCTTGAACTCGTCCGCGTCGGCGAAGCCGGCGGAGCGCAGCGCGGTCGCCGGATCGGGCGGCACGGGCGCGCCCAGGCATCGCTCGAAATACCACCGGATCAGGTCGGCTTCGGTCATCCCGGCGTCGGAGAAGGCGGGGTTCGACAGGCCGAGCTCGGCGAGGCTCCGCTGCTTCTCGCGGGCCCGAGAGAGCAGCTTCGCGTACTCGCCGGAGACCGAGAGGTGATCGCGGATGTGGCCTTGCGCCGCCTCGTCGATCGCCCTCTCGACCCAGCCGATGAGCGCCTCGTCGCGGAGCAGCCTCGTCAGCTCGCCCCAGCCGACGCTGAACTGGCGCATCCACGCCTTCACGTCGTCAGGCTCGTAGAGCCGCCGCTCGCGGCGGAAGGCGTCGGACGTCCGCTCCAGCGCGGCGTTGTCGACGGTGAGGCCGCGCCGCTCGGCCTCCTGCAGCGCGAGGTACCGGAGCATGGCCCCGCGCTTCGCCCGGCCGTAGGCCGCCGCGTCGAGGCGGAGCTCGTCGAGGATGCCGTCGAGGGCGACCGTCTCGTACGGCGACGGGTCGCCGGCGCTCGGGCGCTCCGCGGCGACCATCTCGCCGGCGGCCTGCTCGGCGCGGCACCAGAACTCGGTGACCTCGAACCTGTACGTGACGGTCTTCAGCGAGAAGCCCGCCTCGGCGCGCGCGCGGAGGTGCCGGAGCAGCGCGATCGCGTCGTCGCGCTTCTGGTTGACGCGCCCCTTCGGGAGGAAGTCGCGCAGCGACGCGAGCTCGCTCTGCGGGACGCCATGGCGGGACGCGGCGTCGAGGATCACGGGATAGGCGCGGTCGGGATAGTAAAGGGACTTCGCGATCGCCGTGAGCGCGTCGCGCGTGGCGGCGGTGATCACGCCCGCGGCCGCCGCGGCGTCGAACGTCCTGCGGAGGTTGACCATCGCCTCGGAGCCGGCGCGATAGCCGCTGTCTGCGGGGCCGTGGACGACGGCCACCTCGTCGTCATCCTCGATGAGGCCGTCGCGGTACCCCTCGAAGATGGCGCCCACGCCTTCCATGCCGAAGGCGGAGAGCTCGGCGGCGCGCAGCGCCCCCATGCTGGAGCTCCCGAAGACGTGGATGCCCTGCGCCATCGCGAAGAGGATCTCCTTGTGCCAGACCGCGGGGACCCGCTCGAAGTAGCCGTCGATGATCGCTATCGCGCTCGGGCGCTTCGCGCATGCCCGGTAGACGTCGCCCTGCGAGACCGGCGGCAGATAGATGGCGTCGAGCTCCGCCCGCGCGGCCTCGAGCGAGAGGGTCGGACCGATGAAGACGATGATGCTCATACGATCTCCTTCCGGCTCGCAGCGCTCCCGCTCCGGCGCTCGAGCGCGCGACGGAACCGACGGCCAGGGATGTAGTTGGGGAACGAGTGGATCCCTTCGAGCCCGGGGATCACGATCTTGACGACGGGGATGCCGAACTCCGGCTTCGTGAGATCGAAGGCGACGACGCTGTCGATGCCGACCGCGCGCAGCCGCTCGAGCTGCCAGGCGACGTCGTCCTCGAACGTGTCGCCCGCGAACGTGGGCCCCGCGGAGAACGGGCGCTCTCCGCGCGCCGTCAGCAGACGGCGGAGGTGCCGGACCTGATCGGGGCTCCGGTGGCGGTCGTACTCGGTCCGGAGGAGGTCGTCGCGCGCGCCCGAGATGACCGTGAGCCGGGTCTGCGCGGCCTCGGTGAGGGCGCGCAGCAGCGCGACGGCGCGCGACGGATGGCAGCCTTGCCCGCCGGAGCCGTGGAGCGCCCGGACGGTGTCCTCCGTCCGCTCGGCGATGAGGCACTCGTACGAGGGGATACCGACGTCGGAGGTGGTCTCCCACGCGCCGACGGCGACTCCGGCGGCCGAGAATTTCGCGAGCACCTCGCGGCAGCCGGGGTCATCGATGCTGTCGAGATCGAGCCGCCTCGCGTCCCGCTCCTCGTCGGTGAGGGCCCCCCACACGGCCGTGGCGTCGCGCTCGACCACCTCGCAGATACCGTAGCTCACCGCCTCGAGGATCCCGTTCCCCGACGAGAGCCCGTTGGTCGAGCAGCAGAAGATACCCGGGTTGACGCGGCCCGCCGCGGTGGCGTTGACGTGCACGAGCTCGTAGGGGACCCATACCGGGGCGCCGCGCATGAGGTCGTAGCCCTCGGCCCACAGGAGCGCGGTGTCCTCGTCGAGCGGCACGCTCGAGGTCCGCGGCAGCGCGGAGACGTCGGCTATCGCGTGGGAGCGCCGGAGCTCGCGAGAGGACCCGAGGAGCAACGGCCGGATGATGTTCTCGCCGTGATAGGCCTCGATCGACTCCATCAGCCCCGAGACCCTCGCCGCCGCGAGCGTCAGCCCCTTCCCCTGGCTCACCGAGAGAGAGCGCGAGTTGGGGCGGCAGACGACGACGACCGGTATCCCTATCGCGTCGAGCCCGGTGACGTTGGCGATCCGCGTGATCCCCATCGCCGGCATGAAGCCCTTGATCCGATCGAAGGTCTCCTCGGGCGAGGCCGTGCGGTGGGTGCCGTTCATGAAGCGCTTCCGCTCGGGGCCCGAGAGCCCAGGCATGGGCGGAAGCTTGGTTTGAGTCTCCACGATGCTTCTCCTTCGCTCTGCGCCCGCGGCGGGCGCGACTCGAGATGGTTCAGGTGCTTTGCAAACCGAGGGCCGCCGGCCGGTCGCGGCGGCCGTCTGCGCGCGCGGCGTCGCGGCGCGCGCGGGCGAGGGCCGCGACGAGCCGCCGCTCCTCCGGCGGCACGCCCGCGGTGAGCTCGGCGGCGCGCCCGAGCGCGGCCGCCCTGCCGGCGTCGTCCCCCGCGGAGGCGGCGACGTCGGCCTCGAGGTGCGCCGCGGCGAGCGCGAGCAGCGGCGCGCTCCGCGGGGCGGCGCGCCCGAGCCCGGCGAGGCGCGCGCGCAGGCGATCGAGGTGCGCCCCCGCCGCCGCGGCCTCCCCCCGCGCGAGGGCCGCCTCGGCGCGCGCGTAGAGCACGGCGAGCTCGCCGTAGGGCGAGCGCCACACGCGGGCGCGCGCGGGCCGCGCGCCGTCGAGCCACGCGCGGACCGGGGCGAGGTCGCGGCGCGCGAGGCCGATCGAGATCGCGCTCTGCGCGGCGAGCGACGCGAGGTCGAACAGGCCGATCCACGCCGCGTGGCAGGCCGCGGTCTCGAAGAGCGCCGCCGCCTCGGCGAGCTCGCCCGCGGCCGCGACGCTGCTCGCGAGGCGCACGCGGATCATGAGGGCGCGGCGGAAATCGGCGAGTTCCTCGGCGAAGGCGAGCGCCCGGCGCTGGTGCGCGAGGCCGCGCTCGAGTTCGCCCCGGGCCGCGTGCGCGGCGCCGCGCCACGCGTGCGCGGCGGCGAGGCACTGCGGCGGCGCGCCGCCGAGCGGCGAGGCGAGCAGGGCGTCGAGCCGCGCCTCGTGCTCGACGCGGCGCTCGTCGGTGGCGCACACGAGCGCGGCGTCGAGCTCCGCCCAGCAGCGCTCCGCGGCGGGCGCGCCGGCCGCGACGGCCCCGGCGGCGTCCCGGGCGACCGCGTCCCGGAGCGCGTCGAGCGCGGCGGTCTCGCCCAGGTTGTGGAGCGCGGCCATCCGGACGCGCCGCGCGAGCGCGCGGCCGCGCTCCGGGAGGCCGAGGCGGAGCGCCGCCTCCGCCGCCTTCCGCGCGAGGTCGGAGCGCGACATGCGGAGCATCGTCCTCGCGAGCGCCACGAGCGCGTCGGCCCGCGCCGCGGGCGAGAGGCCGGGCGACGCGAGGGCGTCGCCGAGGATCGCGGCGGCCTCGTGCAGCGCGCCGGCGCGGCAGAACGCTGCGCCCCGCGCGACCGTCGCGGGGCCCGGCGTCACCGCGGGGGCGGCCGCTTCGCCTTCAGGCGCGGTCGCCGCCGCGGTCGCGACGCGGAGGAGCCCCGGCCCGTCCTCGATCTCGGCCACGATGGCGGCCCACCCGGGGCTCGGGCGCCCGCTCACGGCGAGGATGAGGGAGAGCGGCTCCGCCTCGAGGGCGCGCGCGAGGAACGCGACGGCGTGCTGCGTGTCGGCGTCGGCGCCGTCGACGCCGCGGAGGACGAGCACCGTGGGCTCGAGCGTGTGCTCCGCGAGGAAGGCGCGGAGCGCCTCGGCCGAGGAGGCCGGGTCGGGCGGCAGCGGGCACTCCGGCGCGCCGTGCGCGGCCTCGATGCGGCCGAGGGCGGCGAGCAGCGCGCCGCCCGCCGGGTGGGCGTCCGCGAGGGCGCGCAGCAGCGCGAACGGCGCGGGTGTCCCGCCGGCGGGCGCGGCGGGCGCGATGAGCCGGAGGCCGTCGCGGCGGGCGGCCTCGCGGAGCGCGTCGAGGGCGGCGCCTTCGCCGGGGTCGAGGAGCGCGGTGACGGGCCGGCGCTGCTCGGCCGCGCGGGCGAGGCGCCGCCACGCCTCGCCCAGCGAGACGCTCGGCGGGCGAGCCCGCGGCGGCTCGTGTGGGGCGCCTGCCTCGGCAAGCGCGTCCGCCTCGGCGAGCGCATCGGCCACCCACACCTCGAAGGCGAGCGTGAGCCCGAGGCGGTTATGGAACGTGTGGGCGAGGTTGGTGACGACGGTCCCGAGCGGCACGCCGAGCGCTCCGCGCCGCGACGCCTCGGCGAGCTCGGGCAGACCGGCGTCGAACGCGGCGAGGAGCGCGCGCTCGTCGTCGACGAGCTCGCCGAGCGCGGCGAGCCCCTCCCCCCGCACGAGCGCGCGCACCAGCGCGACCGACTCGGCGTCCGGCGCTGCGCAGGCGAGCTCCATGCCCGAGATCGCGCGGGCGAACGTGCGCCAGTGCCGCGCGTACCCCGCGAGGAACGACCGCCGCGCGTCGCCCGCGACGCCCGCGCGGCCGAGCAGCGCGTCGAGCGCGCACACCGCGACGAGGGCGCGCGCCCGCGGCCGCCCCGCCGTCTTCCGGATGCAGCCGAGCGCGAACCTGCTCGACGCGAAGAACTGCCGCTCCGCAATCTCCATCCCCACGGGCCCCCCGTGCTTCTCGAGCTCCGGCTCGTACGCGGCGGCCTCCGTGCGCGACACGGCGGTGCAGCGCGCCGCCGCGGCGTCCACGCGCGCCGCCACGTCGACGGGGTCGCGCCCGGGGGCCACGCGCACGCGCAGCCGCAGGTGGTCGCCTCCCTCGGCGTACCGGAGAAAGAAGAAGCGATCGATCGCGCCGCTCTGCTCGAGCCCGGACACGAGCGGATCGATCAGCCCGAGGAGGAGCGCGTCCGTCCCCTCGCCCTCGGGGCCCCGATCGTGGAACAGCTTCCGGTAGATCCAGCTCATCGCGCCCTCCTCTCGCCGTCGATCTCGACAAGCAGCTCCGCCGCGTGCGGCCTCCCGTCGAGGCGCAGCCACGACGCCTCGGGCTCCGGCAGGAGCTCGGTGAAGACGAGGTACCCGCTCCTCCCGTCGCTGGGACCGCCGAGCAGGCGAGCCAGCCCGATCAGCGTGAACGGGCTCTCCCAGTCGACGTACATGTTCGTCTCGGTGAAGCCGCAGCCGGCGGCGTCCTGCCCGACGTACCGGGCGAACCCCCGGCTCGGGATCTCGCGCTCGCGCCGCAGGCGCGCGATCGCGCGGAAGTACGACGCGTACGCTTGCTTCGGCTCCTTGCGCGGGACCGCGCTCACCGGGATCGCCCACCGCGCGCGCTCCACCACGACGCGGCCGACCGTGAGGCGCGGGCGCCGCGGGGCGAGCGCGACGCCCCGGGCGAGATCGAGGCGATCGAGCACGTTGTAGAGGTCCGCCCGCTCCGCCACCGTGTCGTCGCGGAGCCGCGGCGAGAGCGCGCGGAGCAGGAAGTGCGGCGCGGGGAGCGCGGCGTCCCGCAGGAAGCCGAGGTGGATCGGCTCGATGTCGCGGCCGAGGCGGCGCGATCGGAGCCGGAGCTCGACCGCCGCCGCGTCGAAGCGGAGGGAGAGATCGCGGAGCGGCAGGACCTTGTCGCCGGGCGCGCTCGGCTCCCATGGGAGCTCGAGCGCCCACTCCGTGAGGCGCGGGTGCACCTGGAAGTTGAGGCCGAGCGTGGGCGAGAGCTCGACGGGGAGCGGACCGTCCTCCTGCGCCAGGCGGCGGCGGATCGCCTCGAGGGCCTCGGGGGCGCGCCCCGCGGGGTCCGCGAGGTAGCGCGACAGGTACTTCGCGCGCCCGGCCTGCGCGCCGTTGAGCACGACGCGCGGCTCTCCGCCGTCGCGCGGGCACGGAGGCGCGATCTGGAGGAAGAGCGCCATCGACGACGGCGCGTCCGGGGCGGCGAGCGCCTCGAAGAGCCCCGGATCGAGGCGCACGACGTCGCCCGTCGCCGCGGCGGCGACGCGGCCGAGCTCCGCGTCGATCCAGCGGATCGGCTCGGACGCGCCGCGGATGAGCGCGACGCGCCGCGGGTCCTCGAGGATCTCGGTCACGAAGCCGCCGACGTCGTCGCAGACGCCGTCACGACCGAACCGCTCGACGAACGCCGCGCACAGCCGGCGGTGCGCGGCCCCGCAGGCGCTCGCGCGCACGAAGCGCACGACCGGCTCGAGCGCCGCGGCGAGCGCGCCGCGTGTGGCAGGGAGCTCCGCGCCGAAGGCGCCGTCCACCATGACGTCCTCGAGCACGGACGAGCGCCCGCGGCCGCGGCCGAGCTCGGCGGCGAGGCGCGCGCGCGTCTCGACGTCGGCGGTCGCGTAGTCCTCGAGGCGCCGCGCGACCGAGCGGAGCTCGTCCGGCGCGCCCGCGCACCCGATCTCGCCCAGGGCGTCTGCGGCGGCGCGCAGCGCCGCAGGGGTCGGCCCCATCGGGACGCTCTCCGGCTCGAGCATGCCCGCCTCGACCAGCTGCTCGAGGACGTCGCGGCACGCTCGCTCGTCGTCGTCGTCCGACGCGAGCGCCCGGGCGGCGTCCTCGAGCGTGCGCCCCTCGGCGCCCTCGACGAGGCGGGCGACGGCGGGGGTCCACCCGAGCGACATCAGCTCGCCCGACCCGGCGCGCGAGAACACGACCGACGGCGCGGCGCCCGCCACGAAGCGCCGGAGCGGGTTCATCCGGAGCGGCAGGCGCGCGCGTCCGTGGGCGTGAGCCGCCGGCTGAGAAGACATCGCGCGCGCGACGAGCTCCCCGGCGTGCGCGAGCGCGAGCTGCGGGAGGCTGCGCCACCGCGCCTCCTCGGGCGTGCGCGGCGCGCTGCAGCCGCCTGGGGGCGACGCGGAGAGGTCGAGCAGCGCGACGCCCGCGAACCCCGCGAACGGCGTCGTCCGCGCCGTGGCGCGGAAGACGTACCGCGCGATCGTGGCCTCGCGGATCTGCTGCGCCGAGGTGAGGGGCGCGCCGCTCGGGATCTCCGCGAGCTTCTGCGCCGTGGTCCAGTGGTCGGCGCTCGAGAGCAGGATCCCCCCGAGCAGGCGCGAGCTCCCGAGCGTCTGCCGGAAGCGATCCGACGCGGCGATCCACTCCGCGGCGAACGTCGCCTCATAGCGCTCCTCCAGCGCGGCGCACCGGGCCGCGCGCGCGTCGACGAGCGCGAGCGCGGCGCGCGCCCCTTCCGGCGGAGCGGTCCTCGCGCCCTCGAGCGCGCCGGCCGCCACGGCCTTTCCGTTGAACAGCCGCCGCTTCACCTCGAGCGCCGCGCGGCGCAGCGCCTCGTCCTCGCACCCGCGCACGACGTCGAACATGCGCGCCGCCGCGTCCGCCCGCGCGGCCGCGAGCTCGAGCTCGGCCACGGCGAGCTCGCGCTCAACCGCAGGGCTCTCGCGAAGGCGGAGCCCGACGAGCGCGTCGGCCGGCATCCCCGCGACGCGCAGCGCGCCCCACGGCGCGATCTGGACCCCGCGGCTCATCGCGGCTGCCCTCCGCGAGGCGCCTCGCGGGATGCCGGCTGGCGGTGCCCTCCGACGGCAAACGCGAAGAACGCCGTATGATCGCGGCCGTCGAGCCCGAGGACCTCGTCGACGACCGCGGGGGCGAAGCCGCCGGTCGCCGTGTAGGTGAGCCCGAGCGTCTCCGCGACGAGGTAAAGGCGGTCGGTGAGCCACCCCGCTGCGAACGCCGCGCCCCGGTAGCCGCGATCGCCGAACGCGACGAGCCACCGCCCGATCGGGACCACCAGGAAGAGCACCGCCGCGCCCATGGCGTGCTCGCGCTGCAGGATCGCGGTCTCGGCCATCCGCGCGCGCGACGCCGGGCCGATCGGCGCGAGGCGATGCTCGCCGCGGTCGTACCGGTGCGCGCCGGGCGGGACACCGTCGACGTCGAAGATCACGGGAAACAGCAGCGGATCGAGCGTCGCGTCCGCGAGCCCTGCCGGCCGCGCCGCGGCGGCCGCGAGCAGCGTCCCGAGCGTCGCCGCGTCGAGGGCTCCCGCCGAAAGCCTCCCGCTCCGCCGCGCGGCGATGACCGACGCGAGCGAGCGCTGGACCGGCTCGAGCGCGCGCGGCGCGGGCAGCGAGAGGGCGCGCTCCGCGTCCCCGGGCAGCGGCGACGGCGCGGGCAGCGCCGGCTCCGGCGACGGCCGCATCTCGGGGTAGCGGCTCGCGACGACGAGCTCCGCGACCCCCCGCAGGGGCTGGGTCGCCGCGGCGAGCGTGGACGAGATCCTATGATCAGCGAGAGACATCGCGAGCCTCCGTGGCTGCGCCCCTGAGCGCGATGAGGAGATGCGGTGCGAGATCGATGCCATCGACGCCGACCACGCGCGCGACGACCTCGTCGTCGAACGTCCAGACCGCCGTCGCCGCGAGGCCGAGCTCCTGGGCGAGGAGCTCCACGCGGTGGGCCATCAACCCGGCGTCGAGCAGCGCGTAGGTGTACCCGCGCGCGTAGTACTTGGAGCACGCACGCGCGACCGAGCCGACGACGACGATCACGGCGCCCGCAGACTCCACGGCCGCGGCGTGCTCGGCGCTCCCGCCCGCGAGCACGGCGCGCGCGAGGGCGCCCGCAGCCACGCCGGCGCGGAGCCGCGCGAGCGCTCGCGCGGCGAGCTCGAACCGGTGGACGCCCGCCGCGATCCCGGGGACCCGCGCCACGGCGACGTACGCCTCCGCCGAGCCGAGGTTCCCGGCCGACGCCGTGTTGCGACGCACGTGAGCCTCGCCCTCGCCGCGGCGCTCGACGCGCCCGCCGAAGCTCAGCTCGAGCAGCGCGCCGAGCGCGCCCGCGTCGAGCGTCCCCGCCGCGTCGCGCCGGCGCGACAGCGCGGCCCCCACCGGCGCGCTGAACGCCGCGGCGAGCGGCGTGGCGAGCGGCGTGGCGTTCGTCGCGCCGGCGCCTTCTGGAGACCGCCGCGGCGACGGCGCGGCCGGCGTGCTCTGCAGCTTCCGCACCTCCGGGCTGATGTGCGCCTGCATCCCCGCGTGCTGGCCGATGTGCCACGGCTGGACGACCGTCGTGTTGTGGAACATCCGCGCGAGGCTCTCCGCGTGGCCGGACGGGAGCGTCGCCGTCCGCGGCGGCGCGTCGCCGCCGCAGAGCGGGCAGCTGGGCAGCCTGGTCATGAAGGGGTGGAGCGCCGTCTCGCCGGCGCCGGGCCGCCACACCTCGACGTGCTCCAGCGGGGCCACCGCGAGCAGCCCGCTCGCGTGGAAGATCACGTGCTGCGCGACCCGGCTCACGAGCGCGCGCCCCCAGAGCGCGCGCGCGGCGCCGTCGTCGAGCGCCGGATCCGCCGCGGCAGCGGCGATCTGAAGCCGGACGCACGCCGGGCACGCGGACGCCCCGGGGATCGTGAGCGGCCCGATCGTCCACGTGCCGGGGTTCGCCGCGAGCATCGGGACGCGCGCCGCGATGCACGCGCGCGCCGCCGCCTCGAGCGCCTCCTGGTCCCCGATCACCACGGCCAGATCGACCTCGCCCTGCGCGAGTTCCGCGGCGCTCGCGGCGAGGCGGACGTCGGCGACGCCCGCCTCGCGGAGCATCGTCACGAGCATCCCCGCGAGCGGCGCGTCGCCGTCCCCCAGCGCGCGCACGCACGCGCCTTCGAGCGCCCACTGCGCTTCCCCCCGGCTGCGGTTGCGCCCGGTCCGGCGGAGGTACCTGCTGAAGAACGCGCGCTGCGCCCGGCGCGGCTCCTCGGCCTCGTCGGCCGCGGCGCCCTCGCCCTCCTCGAGCATGCCGTGCATGTGCATCAGGTGGATCGCGTCCCGCAGGTCGGAGGCGACGACGCCCGGAAACGCGGCCTCGACGTCGCCGACGGTGCGCGTCCCGTCGAGCAGCGGCACGAGGTTCTCCATCACCCACGGGAGCGACGCTCCCTGGATGATCTGCGCCTCGCCGCCGAGGACGTGGAGAGCTCCGCCCGGGAGCGTCACGCGGAGGAGATCCTCGACGAAGCGCGGGCGCTCCGGGCAGCGAAGCTCCCAGTAAAGCTCGGCGAAGCGGCTGAGATCGCGGGCCTCGTAGGCATCATCGGACGGGCTCATCGGTCACCTCCCACGACGGACGATCCGGCGATCGCGAGCGGGTGCTCGGCGAAGTACCCCGCGAGCGACGCCCCGCGCCCCGCCGCGTGCTCGCCGGCGGCGCACCGCCCGCACAGCCCGACCCGGGCGAAGCGCCGCGCGCGGAGCGCGCCCGACGTGACGTCGCACTCCCAGAAGCGCCCCATGCGCGCGGCTCCGGCGCGGGGCGGCTCCGGCGCGCCGCGCTCCTTGCAGAGCGCGAGCGCCTCCGCGGCGAGCAGCGCCGCGGCCTGCTCGGTGACGGCCGCGAGCTCGCCCTGGAACCAGGGGCGAAGGTCGCCCGAGGCCCCGAGCGCCTCGAGGGCGTCGTGCGCCTCGAGATCCAGCGCGACCGAGCGCACGCGCCGCGAGAAGCAGGCGAAGCACGGCGTGCGGCCGGGGACGATCGACGGCCCGATCCGGAGCTCGTGCGCGAGCAGCGTGCCCGACGTCCACGCTACCTGTGCCGCGAACGCCGCCTCGTCCAGCGCGAGCGCCGCCGCGGGCCGGGGGCGATCGGTCGCGAGGACGATCACCGCGCCGGGCGGCGCCTCTGGCGCGCCCGTGCCCAGCGCCGACGTCGTGACCCGCGCCCCCGCGCCGGTCAGGAGCTCCGCGCAGCGGGCGCCGAGCCTTCCGTCACGGATGACGTGCACCGCGGGCGCGCCGGCGGCGCGCTCCGAGGCCGGGATCTCCTCAGGCGAACGGGATCGGATCATCGGTGATCGACTCCTCTGTGCGAGCGCCGTACCCGAGCCTCTGCGGCGCGTCGTACAGGCGGGGGTGCGCGAGGTACCGCGCGTGGTGGGTGAAGCTGATGGGCACGAGCTCGGGCACGATCACCTTCACGACGACGACCCCGAAGTCGCGGACCTCGGGCATCGTCACGTCGACGGCGACCACCTCCATGCCGAGCGCGGCGAGCCGCGCGACGATCGCCGCGAGCGGGTCGTCGCCCTCGATCGACCGGGGGAACGCGGTCGCGACCGGCGCCTCGCGCGTGGCGAACTCGAACCGCGCCGGCCCGTCGGGTCCCGCGTAGAGGCGCCCGAACGACTCGGGTGTCTGATCGGCGTCGGTGAAGAACGACGCCCGGGTGACCGGCGGAGCGGGCTCGGTCAGCGCCACCCGCAGGCTCCCCACCTCTTCGAGGACGCGCGCCGCCGCGGCCTCGCCGTCGGGGCGGCAGGCCGCCATCGCGATCGCGTGCGGCGCGCTGTGCGCGCACGTCTGCACGGCGCCGATCACGGGGACGCCGACGTCGGTCGTGAGATCGAGGAGCGTCGTCTCCGTGCCCGCGGCCTCGGCGCTGCGGAGGAGCGCCGCGACGAGCGGGCTCCGCGCGCTCCCGGGCGCGATGCGCGGCATCCGGAGCTGGTGCAGCCAGAACAGCGCGAGGCTGTCGCGCTCGATCACCTCGCACAGGCCCGAAAGGATCGCCTGCCGGAAGCTCGCGCCCGCCGCGAACCCCGTCGAGAGCGGGAAGAGCGCGTGCTCGCGGATCGGCAGCGGCAACCCCATGTACGTCGCCGTGAGCGGCACCCAGATCGGGCGCCCGTGGGTGAGCGAGAAGCCGCGCACCCAGAGCTCGTCGCGATCCGGATCGGGCTCGCGCAGGCGGAAGGTCGACGGCGCGCGGGCCCGCTCGCGCGCCGAGCAGCGCGGCAGCCGCGCGGGGTCGAGCGCGCGATCGCCGAGCGAGCGCGGCGTCGCGCGCAGCACCCCCTCGGTCGGGTACATGACGCCGCAGTAGCGCTCGAGGGCCTCGCAGACGGCCCGGATCTGGGCCGTGGTCTCGTCGACGGCCGTGCCGGAGCCGGTGAGCGACCCAAGCTTCGAGCCCACGTGGGACGGGCCCGGGTGGAGCGCCGGGGGCCTGCCGAGGAACGCGGTGAAGCCGTGCATCTGCCCCTCGAAGCCGGGGGGAAAAATGAACCGCCGGACACGGCGGATGATCCCGCAGCGCTCGTCGATGAGCGGCGCGAGGCGATCGATGAGCGAGATCTCCGACATGGTGGCGACTCCTTGAACGGGGCAGGCGGCGCCCCACGAGCCCGGACGCGCGACGCGCGTCCGGGCCGCCCAGGGCGCGCCTACGGGTTCACTTCTTGTCGGCGCCGAGCTCGACGCCCTTGGCGATCGCGGCCGAGACGAGGGCGTCTTGGCCCATGACGTCGAGCGCCTTGTCGTGCATGCGAATGACGCTCTCGAGCTGCCCCTCGTCGAGGCTGTCGAAGGACGAGTTCGACGAGACGCCGATCGAGCTGACCGAGGAGAAGCACCCGCTCGTACAGGCGGAGCTTATGGGGACGTCCCGCAGCGTCTCGTTGCTCTTCTCGCTGATCTTCTTGAGGGTGAGCTCGAGGCGCTGCACGCCGGCCTTCGTGTCGACGACGTCGGACGCGCCGGCGGTCGTCTGCACCTCGAACATCGACTCGGTATTCTGGATATTCAACATAGCACTCTCCTTCAGACGGTGACTACGTATCGACGGGCGCGGGCGCTCCCGATGATTCGCGAACGGCCGCGCGCGCCCTCTCGGATTCGCTCCGAAGAGTCGTTGAGGTCCAACGCGGCATGTCGCCCGTGGCACCCCGTGATCGTCGAGCCGGACAGCGAGCGCGCCTTCCGGCACGGCTCCAACCCGAGGCTCGCTGTCTGTCCTTCAAGGTCAAGCAAGGCGCGTACCGCGGGGACCGAGCTCACGACCGCGGCCCAGGACGGGCGGAGCGCCGGCCAGGGCGCGGGCGGCGTCCAGAGGAGCGGCCCTCGATGCGCAGATCCTCGCGCAATTGAGCGAGGGTTCGCGCGACATGCGCGCGCATGCCTCCGAGGGCGCCGCGGGGTCAGCCGCCAAGGGTTCGTGTCGTCCCCGCGAGGCGCTGGAACACCACGCGAGGAGAGCGGCTCGGCCTATCTCTCGTGCAGATCGCCCCGCGCGCGGCGTGGACAGCGACGCTACGGAGGCCAGGCCGCGGGCGGCGATCCGGGACGCGGTCGACCACGCGGGCGAGGGCGCCTTGATCGCGATCGCGGAGGGCAGCTACGTCGAAGAGCTGCTGATCTCAGGGGGCTCAGGGAGAGGCAGGGGAAAGGCAGGGGATGGAACGGCGGCGCGCTGGCGCACGGGCGCCTTGCCCGCCGCCGGGCGGCATCGCTTCAGCAGCGCCTCAGGCTCCGCGGCGAGCCGGCCGCGCGGGGACTCCCGCGCGTGCCGTTCCGCGCCGCGGTGCCGATGATGGACTGCCATATGCCGGCGTGCGACGGCTGCGCGGCGACCGCGGAGATCCGCCGCGCCGAGCGGCCAGGCTCGGATGAGCGCCGGCGCTCAGATGGCCTGGCAGTAATAGAACGCCATGTTGTCGCAGTGATCTCCGCTGCACTTCGCGCCTGCGATGTAGTAGCCCGGCGGGAAATAGATCGACCCACCGTTCTCCTCGGAGATGAATCCGCTCCAGTAGCAGCTGCCCCAGGTCTTCCCGTTGAGATGGGAGCACTGGAGCGACACGTTGTCGCAGTAGCTGCCCGTGCACGCGAGCCCCGTGACGAAATCCCCGTAGTTGCACCTCCGGTAGTTGGTGCCTTCCTCGGAGAAGTAGGAGGTCCAGTACATGGACGTGTTGTAGGTCCCGAGGGAAGAGCAATAGCCCTTGATGTTGTCACAGTCGGAACCGCTGCAATGGAACGCGCTCATGGCGTTGCCGCTGTCGCATGCGACGGGCGCCCAGCCGTCGGACGTCTCGGCCGTCCATCCATTCGTGATGGCGTCGGCCGCCGTTCCGACCTCCTCGTCCGTCTCGATGTCGACGTCGCTCGCGCTGTCGACCGACTCAGCCATGCAGCCGGCGACCATCAACAGGGTCGATCCGAGCAGCGAAACAAGCGACAGCGTCGATGTGATCTTCATGATGAACCTCATGGCGCGACCTTCCGCGAGCCGGCTTCGCGTCGGCGGCACGGTCGCACCTTTGGAATTGGAGTTCTTGGAGCTGGCGCGGGGATCGAGGCTTCGAGGCCCGCGCCGCCGGAATGAGCAACGCGCATACCATCGCCGTCGGACCCGGTTCCGCCCCGACATTGCGTCGGAAGGCCCGAATCCGGGCGGGCGCCACGCGCGTCGCCCTGGCGGGCGGGCGGCGTTGCGCAGAGGCTCGCTCAACGGGTGAGCGAAACCTCGTCCAGTTGCGCAGAACGTTGTGTCGGGAGGAGCGTCACGGCGTGCCCCCGGGCGACCGGCTCGCGTGGCCGTCCGCGTGCGGGCGCGCGCGAAGGGCTCGGGAGCGACGCGAACCCCCGAAAGCGGGCCGCGACATCGCCCTCGGAGCGCTCGACAAGGGTGAGCGCTGCCCGCCAAGGTGTCGTATCGTCCGCGCGAGGCACCGAACACCATGCGAAAAGAGCGGCTGGCCCTCTCTCTCCTGCAGATCGCCCTGCTCGCGGCGTGCGCGCAGCGCCCTGACGCGGACGGCCCTAACGCGGACGACGGCGCAGGGGCGGGCGCCGGGCCCACGTTCCCGTGCCCGCCGGGCGCGGTGGAGACCGACGCGGGCTGCGAGCCGGCGGGGGTCCCGCCCGAGCGGTGCGGGAGCGGCTTCGCGCCCGACGGCGCGCAGGGCTGCGTGCCCGTCCTGCCGAAGGAGGCGGGCCCGCCCGGGCAGATGGCCGTCCCCGGCGAGGCGGCGTGGCGTGAGGTCGCGCCGTGCGGGGCGGGCCCGTGGGGCAGCGCGCCGATCGACGAGGCGACCGCGTTCGTCGACGCGGCCTACGCCGGGGCGGACAGCGACGGCACGGAGGCCAGGCCGTGGACGACGATCCAGGACGCGGTGGACCACGCGCGCGCGGGCGCCCTGATCGCGATCGCGGAGGGCAGCTACGTCGAAGAGCTGCTCATCTGGAGGCGGCCCGTGCGGCTCTGGGGCCGGTGCCCCGCGCTTGTCGAGATCGTCGGGCCGCCCGGCGCGGCGATCGCCGTCCAGGTCGACAGGGGCGCGAGGGGCGCGGAGATCCACGACCTCGCTGTCCGCGGAGAGGGCATCGGCCTCGGTGTGAGGAACGTGCTCGATATCGTGGTCGAGCGGGTCTGGATCCACGACACGAGCGACGTCGGCCTGCTCGCCGCAGGCCCGGATACCGGGACGAGCCTGACCGTGCGCGGGGCGCTCGTGGAGCACACCACGGGCGCGGGCATGGTCGTGGCGGACGCCGCCGTGACGCTGGAGGGCACGGTCCTGCGCGACATCGATCTCGCCGCCGGGGATCCGGAGCACCCGTTCGACGGCCATGCGATGGGGATGCAGGTCGAGTCGGTCGAGCGCCGCGCGAGCGTGACGGCGCGATCCGTCGTCATCGAGCGCGTCGGGGGGCTCGGGATCAGGCTCTCCGGGGCGGACGGCGTCGTCGAGGACAGCGTCGTCCGCGACGTCGCCTGGCTCGCGGCGGACATGCCGGGCACTGGGCTCGCGGCGACCCACGTCCCGAGCTTCGAGCCGGGGACCCTCACGGTCCGGGGCAGCGCGCTGGAGCGGAACCACACCGCCGCCATCGCGATGATCGGCGCTGAGGCAACCATCGAGGCGACGGTCGTGCGCGACACGGGCGCGGGGTCGGCCGAGGGCGATCCGGGCGGCGCGGGCGTCTACGCCGAGCCGAGCCGCATCGACGGGCGCCCCGCCCGCGTGGCGCTCCGGCACGCCCTCGTCGAGCGGAGCCGCGAGAGGGGGGTCGTCGTCAACGGCTCCGACGTCGAGATCGATGGACTCCTCGTGCGGGAGCTCGTGCCTGACGCGTCGGACTACGGCGCGGGGATCGAGATCGCGCACGATCGGCGACGCGCGGATGTCCGGGTGCGCGGCAGCGCGGTGGAAGGCAGCTACGGGACCGGGATCGCCGTCTTCGGGGCCGACGCGGCCCTGGACTCGACCGTGGTGCGCGACACGAGGCCGCTGCCGTCGAGCCAGGATCTCGGCAGGGGGGTCAATGTCCAGTCGCTGCCCGACCTCGGCGAGCGCGGGAGCGCGCGCCTGCACAACGTCCTGATCGAGCGGAACAGGGACGTCGGCCTCTTCCTCAGCGACTCGGACGCGACCGTCGAGTCGACCACGATTGCGGACACCCTGGGGCGCGCGCTCGACGGCAGGAACGGCTACGGCATTATCGCCTACAACGACGAGACCGGTCTGGCGAACGTCCTCGTCCGGGACAGCGTGATGGCGCGGAGCGCCGGGGCCGGTATCTACAACCGCGGCGCGACGGTGCAGATCGCGTCGACGACCTTCACGTGCGAGCCGCTCGACATCGTGAGAGACGTCGATGAGCTCTCCCCGGCGGTCTACGAGGATCTGGGCGGGAACGTCTGTGGCTGCGAGGGCCGCACCATCGACTGCAAGGCGGAGCCGACGCGCCTCGAGCCCCCCCGTGCGCTGCCGCCGCCCCCGCCTCTGCCCGAGAGCGAGGGCTGAGACTCCCGCTCGTCCGCCGCCCTCGTGTCGTCGCGCTTCTCGTGGCTCAACCCGGGTCGGGGTGCTCAACCCGGGTCGGGGTGCTCAACCCGGGTCGGGGTGCTCAACCTGGGTCGGGGTGCTCAACCCGGACCGACCCGCCCGCCGGGGCCGGATCCGGGCGAGGCCGCGCGGATCCGCCCGGCAGGACGAAGCGTCGATGCGCTGCGGCTCGAGGCCGAGCTCTCGCATCCTCGCCGCGTCCCACGCCTCGATCGGGTCGCGCCCGGCGATGTAGCTGCGCGCGCGGTTGGCGAGCGGCGCGCGCAGGCTCATCACCTCGGGCGCCGACATCAGAACGCACGTCTTGTAGCGGGGCAGATCGCTCATCGCCAGCCGGTTCCAGACGTGGCGACCCACGTTGCGCACGCTGCCCAGGGCGCGGCTCAGGCGCTGGAAGTGCTCGATCGCCTCGGAGGGGTGCAGTCGGGCCGGCCGGTGACAGAGGGTGTACCCGTCGAGGTCCCGGCTGGTCACCCCGGGCAGGAGCCGCCCCTCGGCCGCCACCTGCGCGAAGAACGGCGTCTCCGGATACGGGCAGACGATCCCCAGGAACGTCGGGCACTGATCCCCGAGGTCGTGGAGGTATTCGGGCAGCCGCTCGAGGTACTCGTTGGTGTCCCCGTCCGCGCCCACGAGGAGCCCGAACGAGAGCACGATCCCGCTCGCCGAGGCTCGATTCAGGACCTCACGGACCTCGCTCAGCTTGTTCTGGCCCTTGTTCATCGCGCTGATCGACTCGGGGTTCAGCGACTCCAGCCCGGTGTAGACGTAGCGGCACCCCGCGCGCCCCATGAGGCGCACCAGCTCCGGGTCGCGCAGCACGTTGAAGGTGAGCGCGCAGCCCCAGATCTTCTTGAGCGGCATCAGCGCCTCGCAGAGCTCCCGCAGGTAGCGGGGAGAGCCGCCCAGGTTGTTGTCGAGGAAGCCGAACACATCGCCGGTCACCCCCGGAATGCGCCGGTTGAAGATCATCCTGTCGCGGATGTCCCGGATCACGTGGTCGATCGGGCGATATCGGTATTGCTCATGCCCGGTCAGCACGCAGAAATTGCAGGAGAAGGGGCAGCCGCGCGACGCCTCGATGCCCGGCATCCGGACGAGGTTGTTGCGGTAATCGATCAGGTCGTAACGGTAGGTGGGGATCCGGTCCGGGGGCACCGGGGGGAGCGCGTAGACGGGCTGGAGCTCGTTCCGCTGGAAGTCGGCGATGAGGGCCGGGACGTTCGACTCCGGATCGCCCGTCACCACCGCGTCGAAATGCTGGAGCGCGTCCGCCCGGAAATGGCTCGCGTGCCGGCCGCCGGCCACGGTGGTGATGCCGCGCCGCCGGAGCAGCGCGGAGAGCACCTTGGTGTGCTCGTAATAGGCGTGCAGGTACGAGAAGAACACGAGGTCCCAGGGGCGATCGAGGGGGATGTCCGTCTCCTTCTCGTTGTAGAGCTCGATCTCGGCGTCCGGCGGGCACAGGGCCGCGATGAGCTCGGGCACGGAGGATTGCATGACCGAGCGCTCCTTGCGGTGCAGGCGGCTCGGGTGCGTGTAGGTCGAGAGGATCGCGATGCGCATCGAGGGGGGCTCCTGGTTCAGTTCAGGCCGACGGCGACGCTCGCGAGGCCCAGGGCGGCGTGGGCGAGGGTCACCCCGGCGAGGGTGCGGTGCCGCGCGTAGAGCGCGCCGAAGAGCAGGCCGATGGCGAAGGTGAGGAGGGCGAATCCAAGCGAGACGTGCAGGTGGTAGACGCCGAAGAACGCCGAGGTGAGCGCGAGCGGGACGGCCCGGCCCGATCGGGGCAGGAAGCGCTCCAAGGAGGTCTGGATCACGCCGCGCGCGACGAACTCCTGGAGCAGGCAGTGGGGCGCATAGAGGACGAAGAAGAGCGCCCGCGAGGTCGCGTCGTAATCGGCGATCGATCCCCAGGTGACGAGGGGCTCGCCGCGCGTCCACGCGCCGAGCCGCAGCGCGAAGCAGGCGGCCGCGAGGGCGAGCGCGACGGCCAGCGACTCCGCCAGGCTGCTGCGCAGGCCGGCCGTGGTCACGCCCATCCGCGAGAGCGGCAGCGACTGGCGGCGCACGTACCACGCGACGGGGACGAGGAGGGCGAGCAGAAGCCCCCAAGAATAGGCCATGTGCTGGGCGGGGGGCAGCCCAGGGGTCACCGTTCGCTGGACCACCCGCGCCATGAGGAGGAGCGCCGCGGCGAGGGCGATGAAGGAGGTGATCTCGCGGCGGAGCTTTCGCGCAGGGGCCCCACACACGGGTTCGAGGCTGCGTTCGCGCAGCCCGGGAGCGATGGTTGCCGGAGCGTCGATGGCCATGCCGGCTCGCTGAGCAGCGGATGTGCCACGCGGCGATCGGCGGCGAAGGACGCTGTCGGCCGGCGGACGAGGTGCGTGAAGGCGGCGCGAATTGAGCCGATACGGCACAATCCGATGGCGCATTCGCCCGGGTGGTCCCGGCCGGCGCCCGGTGCGCGGTGCGCGGGCGTGTGTCCGAGATCACCGGAACCGCGCGTGGCGCGCACCGGGACCGCTCTCGGCGCGGCCCTCGCCGGGTGCCTGGCGGCGAGCGCGCGGCGCCGGCGCGCTTCGCTGGCTCAGCCCTTCACGGCCTGCAAGGTGTAGCTCGCGGCCAGCCGCTCCGGCCTTTCGCGGAGCCGCCATTCGCCGCGCTCGTCTTTCACCATGCCGTCTCCGAGCGGGTTCCAGGGGACCGAATCGTGCTCGGTGAGCGCGGTCAACCGCAGGTTCGCCCCGAGGAGCGCGGTGACGATCTCGCCGAGGCCGTGGTTGAAGCTGATGCTGTCCGGCGCGGCGAGCTCTCCCTCGTGGGACACGTAGGTCTGCTTCTCGTGGAACAGCGTCCCGCCCGCGACCTCGAAGTAGGGATATTCCACGACCAGGAGGCCGTCCGGGCGCGGATCGGCGAGCGACCAGAGCATCGGATGGCCCTCGCGCACGAACAGGCGGCCGCCGGGCTTCAGCAGCGCCGCGACCGTGGCGGCCCAGCGCTGGATGTCGTCCAGCCAGCACAGCGCGCCGACGCCCGTGTACACGACGTCGAAGCGCTCGGGGCCCAGCGCCGCCACCGCGTCGTAGACGGTGCTGCACACGTACTCGATGTCGGCGCCGCACTCCGCGGCGAGCCGCCGCGCCACGGCCAGCGCGGGCTCGGAGAAATCGAGCCCGGTCATGCGCGCCCCCAGCCGGGCGAGCGACAGCGTGTCCGTGCCGATGTGGCACTGCAGATGGACGACGTCGAGGCCGCGCACGTCGCCGAGGCGCGCGCGATCGAACTCGACCACGCCCGAGAGCCACCGCGGGTCCTCGCGAAACCTGTGGAGCTCATAGCCTCGCTCGTGGTGCGGCACGCGGCTGTTCCAGTTCGCGAGGTTGATCGCCACGTAATCGCGTCCGTGAGAGCTCATGGCGAAAGGATACACCGCGCTTCGTCTCTCGTCCCCGTCGCTCGTCCCCGTCTCTCGTCCCCGTCTCTCGTGCTCGTGCGCGTGCGCGTTGACTCCGGGAAATCGCGCACGCGCACGCGCACGAAGGATGAGCACGGAGGACGAGAGACGAAGCACAGAGGACGAGAGACGAGGCACGGAAGCGGTCTGCATTGAACCCGAGCGAAAACCGCTCTGGGCCCCGTCCGGCAACCCCGTCGAGCTCCGGCAGCCCGCTCATTGAGGTCTGCTCCGCCAGGCACGTCGTCTGGCGGCCATCGGGTTCCTGGGGAGACCGCCTCAGGCCAGCAAGCCTCCCCCGGCCTCATGTAGTGACAGGTATCACCCCCGCTGGCTCGCCCCCTCCAGCGCGCCCCTCCGGCTCCCGCGGTCCAGCGAGACGCCCTGGGTTCGGCTATCCTGGCGTCCGATGCGCGCACGCCCGTCGCCGCCCTTGGTCCTGCCCGCCCCCGCCGCGACCGCGCGCGAGGCGCGCTCTTCCGGCGCCGTGGCCGCCTTCGATCGCGCCTCGAGGCGACGCCCGCGGGCTCCGGGCCCTGGCCGAGCGCGGCCGCGAGGCGCTGCGGCTCGCCCCACGGGCGGCGCGGCGCGGTAGAACGTGCGGAAGTGAGCAAGGAGAGAGACGTGGCCGGCGCGATGTCCCCCCGGAAGGATGCGCAGAACGACGCGCAGCATGCCCTGGAGCTCGCGGTGTTCGCCGGGGGCCGCGTGACCCGGCACCCGCTGCCGGCCGAGGGCCGGGTGTCGCTCGGCCGATCGAAGGAAAACGACGTCCAGATCGACGAGAGCTCCGTCTCGCGCCGCCACGCGATCATCCACCTCGGCGCCCGGCTCGCCATCGAGGACCTCGGCAGCGCGAACGGGACCCGCCTCCGGCGCGAGCGCAGCGCCGGGCCGACGACAAAGCTGCTCGAGCTCCAGCTCGAGCCAGGCAAGACGACGGAGCTCGCGGTCGGGGACGCGGTCAACCTGGGCTCGACCCTGATCGTGATCCTGCCGCGCGAGGGCGCCGCGAGCGCCGCCGCCGGCCAGGCGCCGGGCGCGCCCATCGTGCGCGACCCGGCCATGCAGCGGCTCTACGCGCTCGCCGAGCGCGTGGCCGCGTCGCCCCTCAGCGTGCTCCTGCTCGGCGAGACCGGCGCCGGCAAGGAGGTGCTCGCCGAGCACATCCACCGGCGATCGCCGCGCGCGCACGGGCCGTTCCTGCGCCTCAACTGCGCGGCGCTCGCCGAGTCGCTCCTCGAGAGCGAGCTCTTCGGCCACGAGAAAGGCGCCTTCACGAGCGCCGGCCAGGCGAAGCCGGGGCTGCTCGAGACCGCCGAAAAGGGCACCGTGATGCTCGACGAGGTCGGCGAGCTCCCCCCCGGCATCCAGGTGAAGCTGCTGCGCGTGCTCGAGGACCGGAAGGTGATGCGCGTCGGGGGGCTGAGCCCGCGGCCCATCGACGTCCGCTTCATCTCGGCCACGAACCGGGACCTGACCGCCGAGGTGAAGCGCGGCGCCTTCCGCGAAGATCTCTTCTTCCGGCTCAACGGCATCGCCCTGACGATCCCGCCGCTCCGCGCGCGCGTCTCCGAGATCGCGCCGCTCGCGCGCGCGATCGCCGAGCGGACCGCCGGCGCGCTCGGGCGCCGGGCGCCGGCGCTCGCCCCCGAGACGCTCGCCGCGCTGGAGGCGCACCGCTGGCCCGGCAACATCCGCGAGCTGCGCAACGTCATCGAGCGCGCCGTCGTGCTCGCCGGCGGGGACACGCTGCTGCCGGAGCACCTCCTGCTCGACGTCTCCGCGCCGCCGCCGCTCGTCGATACGCGCACCCCGACGTCCCTCGAGGCGCACCCGGCCGAGGTCGCCGCGCCCGCCGGTTTCCTCCCCGGCGGTCCCCCCCTCTCCCCCGGTCCCCTCCCCCCGGACGCTCCCCGATCGGCCGAGGCCGCGGGCGGCCTGCGCGGCGAGCTCGACGCGATCGAGCGGCGCCGCATCGTCGACGCGCTGGAGCAGTGCGCCGGCAACCAGACGCAGGCCGCGGCGCTCCTCGGCATGCCCCGCCGCACCTTCGTCGCCCGGCTGAGCGCCTACGGCATCCCGCGGCCGCGCAAGGGCAAAGCCAAGGGCTGACGCGGCCGGCGCCGCCCGCCGGCGAGGGCCCGCGTCGAGCCGCGCAGGCGCCGCGCCAGGGGGCGCTTCATCCCGCCGGTCAATGCCTCACTGCGAGCCAGCGAGCTTCAGCACCTCGACCCGCTCGACCTCGGTCGGCTCGCGATGGCAATCCTTGCCGGCGTTCTGCAGGGCGGCGAGCTGGTGGTCGAGATCCTTGGGATCCACGCTCTGGCAGCCCTCCGAGAAATCGGAGCACTCGGCCACCGACAGCGCCGTCCCGGACACGAAACGGCAATCCGGATCCTCGGGCCGGTATTTCAGGAACGGCGTGGCCTCCGCGAGGAGGCACGCCGAATCCGACGGCACATTCGCCTTCTTGCAGCGCGCGGACGCGACGCGGGCCACCCGGCGCAGCTCCTCTGCGGGATAGACGCGGCCCCGGGGCCCCGCAGAGCGCGCCATCGCGTCGCTCTGCGCCGGCGCCGGCACGCCCGCCGCCGGCACGCCGTCCGCCGGCGCGCGCGCGCCGTCCGGCAGCGACGGAGATAGCGGCGACGAGGAAGCGCACCCGCAGGCGAGGAGCACGGCAATGGTATTGAAAAGAATTCCCCCAACCTTCATGGGGATCTCATATCACACCTTGTCGCTCGCTCGCAATGCAGAGTTCTTGCCCATCCAACCGACGCCGAGGCGTCGTCCGGCGTCGTCCGGCGTCGTCCGGCGTCGTCCGGCGTCGGTTCCCGGTTCCGCCGGCAATGCGTCTCCGATTGAAGAATTGCAGCGCAAGCGCCCCCGCGCGGGGCGCAGCGCTGTCGCGATGTTCAGCGATTGCGCCGCTCGCCCTCGCCGTCACGCGCGCTCGGGCGCGTCGCCGAGCCGCTCCCGCGCGAGCGCGAGCGTCGTCCGGTTCTCCGGGACCTCCTCGAGGAAGCTCTTCCGGTAGGCCGGGTCCGGGATCGTCCCGGCGATGCGGAGCAGGCGATCCCGCGCCGCGGCGAGCGCCGCCTCGGCCGCGCCGCGGCGCCCCACCGCGTCGAGGCACGCGACGTGCGCGAGCCGGATCCGGAGGCGATCAGCGCCTCGCCATGGCGAGCTCGCAGCGCAGCCCGAGCAGGGCGAGCTCGACGTCGGCCGGCGCCTCGCCCGCGAGCCCCCGGTCGAGGCGCGCGAGCGCCGCCTCGACGTCGCCGCTGCGGTGGGCGATCTCGGCGGCGCGCAGCCAGTAGCGCGACGCCCGCGCGCGCTCGCCGCCCTTGTCGAGGTGCTCGGCCAGGACCAGCGGGTCCGCCTCACCGCGCTCCTCCAGCCAGCGCCCGGCCAGCCGGTGCCCGAGGGCGCGATCCTCGTCGCCGAGCATGGCGTACGCCCCCTGCCGCAGGAGCGCGTGCCGGAACCCGAACTCCTCCTCGCCGGGAAACCGGCTCACCGGCCGTCGCACGAGCAGCTCCGCGCCGGCGAGGATCGCGAGCCCGTCCCGCGCCGGCGCGCCCACGAGCGCCTCGACGCCCGAGGCCCAGCACGCCTCGCCGAACACGCTCGCCGCCCGGAGGAGCAGCCGCGCCTCGGGCCCCAGCGCGTCGAGCCGCGACTGCACCATCGCCACCACGGTCTCGGGCAGCGCCTCGCCGCGGCCCTCCGCCGCCGCGCGGATGAGCTCCTCGAGGTAGAACCCGTTGCCGTCGGCGAGCGCCACGAGCCGGTCGAGGGTCTCCTGGGGCACGCCCTCGCCGAGCGCGAGCCGCGCGAGCCGCTCGCACGCCTTCTTGCCGAGGTCCTTCAGCCGCAGCTCGTGCACGCTCCGCTCCGCCCAGAGCCGGGGGAACAGGACCGTGACCTCCGGCCGCGCGAGCGCGAGGACGAACAGCGGCTCGTCGGCGAGGTGCCGCAGCGCCGCGTCGACGAGCCGCATGGTCTCGGGGTCGCCCCAGTGCAGGTCCTCGAGCACCAGCACGACCGGCCCCTCCGCGCACGCGGCCCGGACGAGCGCGAGGAAGGCGCGCTGCACCTGCTCGGCCATGATCTGCGCGTCGCGCCGCGCGGCCCGGAGCAGGGAGCCCTCGCCGTCCGGGAACGGCGCGCCGATGAGCTCCCCGACGAACGCCGCGGTCCGGGGCCGCTCCGCCTCCGGCACCCGCCGCGCGACCCGCGCGAGCACCTTGTCCCGCCGCGCCGCGAGCGCGTCGCCCTCCACGATGCCGCACGCCCCCTGGATCGCGCCGGCGAGCAGCCCGTACGGCGAGCCCGCCCGCAGCGGGTCGCCGCGGCCGGTCCAGGTCGACGCCCGCGGGGCGCGCTCGGCCACCCGCCGCAGGAACTCCTGCGCGAGGCGCGACTTGCCCACGCCGGGCGGCGCGATCACCAGGACCGCCCGCGCCGAGGGCTCGTCGACGCACGCCTCGAACGCCGCCTCGAGCATGCGGAGCTCGCCGTCGCGCCCGACGCACGGCGTGGGCTTGCCGAGCAGCGTCCGCCCACCGCCGGCGCTCGAGCGCTCGCCGACCAGGAAGAAGTGATCCTCGTGCTCGCGCACGTCGAACCGCGCGTCGATGAGCCCCACGAGGCCCTCGTCGATCGCGATCGGCCGCGCGTCGCCCGGGCCGGCCGGGCCGCGCGCCGAGATGAGCCGCGCCGCCCGGTCGATCGCGTCGCGCAGGAGGCGCATCCGCCCCGCGGCGGCGCTCCACCCGAGCGCGAGCGCCATGGGCCGGTCGGGGGTCTGCCGGCGCAGCGCGAGCGCCACCCGCGCGGCCTGCCACGCCAGGTCCGTCGCCGCGCCCTGCCCGGCCATGGTCAGCACCGCCGCCCCGCCCGGCAGCGGCTCGACGCGCGCGCCCCACGCCGACGCCTCCTCGACGAGCTGGCTCGGCACGGTCGCGATCTCGGTCGCGACGTCCGCGAAGGCGGCCGCGTCGATGGCGCCGATGAGGAGCACCGCGACGGACCGGCGCTCCGTCGCGGTCAGCGCCCCGGGCCGGGACGGCGCCGGGCCGCGCGCGCTCGCGGGGGCGTGCTCGCCGCGCTGGATCGCGAGGAGCGCCTCCGCCGCCTCCCGGCCGTCGCGCGGCCGGGCGTCCGGTCGCTTCGAGAGCATCCGCGCGCACAGCGCCGCGATCGGCTCCGGCACGTCGCTCCGCACGTCCCGCAGCCGCGGCGGGTCGGCGAAGAGGACCTTGGCCAGGATCGACATGAAGTGATCCCCGCCGAACGCGGCCTCGCCGGTGAGGCACTCGAAGAGGAGGCAGCCGAGCGCGAACACGTCCGCGCGCGCGTCCACCACGTCCTCGCTGCGCGCCTGCTCCGGCGCCATGTACGCGGGCGTCCCGATCACGACCCCGCTCTGGGTCATGCGCGTCCCGCCCGCCCAGGCGACGCCGAAGTCGAGCAGCCGCACGTCGCGGGAGCCCTCCCCGACAAGGAACACGTTGCTCGGCTTGAGGTCGCGGTGGACGACCCCGCGGGCGTGCGCCGCGCCGAGCGCCTCCGCCACGCAGCGCGCGACCTCCACGCCCTCGTCCACGCCGAGCGGCCCGCGCCCGAGCCGGCGCGAGAGGTCCTCGCCCTCGAGCCACTCCATCGCGAGGTACAGGGCGCCCGACGGGAGCGAGCCGTGCGCCACGTGCCGCACGATCCCGGGGTGCTCGAGGCCCTCGAGCAGCCGCGCCTCGCGCAGGAACCGCGGCGCGTCGGCGCCGCTCGCGGCGCGCAGGAGCTTGACGGCGACGGGGGCCCCGCGCTGGAGATCCGTGGCGCGGTAGACCTCTCCCATCCCGCCGGTGCCCGCCTGGGCCTCGAGCACGAAACGCCCTGCCACGAGGTCGCCAGGCCGCATCGGGCGACGAGGGTACGTCCGCGCTCCGGGGCTGTCGAGCGCGCGCGGCGCCGGGCGGGGCTCGCGCCGGCGCCGCTTGCGCAAGGCCTGCTCAAGTCGAGCGGGGGTGACGCGACCTGCGGCGCCGGGGCGCGAGGGCTCCCCGGGTATGGCCCGGATCGCCGCGTCCTCGCCGTGGCACGACGCATGCTCATGCTCAGAGGAGAATCGCCGCGCGGAGCCGATGTCCCGGCAGAGGGGCGCGCAGGCAACCCTCGACAAGGAGCTTCATCATGATACGTGCATGGTTTGCTTCGCTGGGCGGATAGGATTCGGACGTTCCATCCACGAGACGAGGAGATCATCGAACCATGAGCACTGGATCGGGCACGGGCGAGCTGGATATCAAGAGGGGAGACCTCTTGTCGAAGGAGCCGGACGAGCCGGAGCAGCCGGACCGAACGCAGATCCCTATCGACTCGAAGCTCCGCTTCATCGAGGCGCTGACCGAGAGCCCGCTCCTCCAGGTGGCCGTCACGGGGTCGAACCCTCCCCCCGGATACGCGGCGAAGGCCGAGTACTGGTCGAGGCGCGGCCCCCTGAAGACGAGCGCGATCATCCTGGAGTCGATCGGGTTCACGAACCGCTCGGGATCGGCCGGGTACCCGAAGGAGTTCCATGACTGGCTCGCCGGGGGCAGCGTCCTCGCGACCGCTCAGGAGGTGTCGGCGCAGCAGTGGATCCAGGGCGTCTACCAGCCGACCTCTCCGAACAGCGCGCTCTATTGGGCCCTCGATCCGGACGCGCCGAGCACGCGCCGGATCGGCCTCCTCGTGGAGCTCGGGAGCGCCGGCGAGCTGCTCAACGTGATCTGGTACAAGGCGAAGCAGCCCACGGGCGGCCTGATCTTCCAGAAGGCCCCGAGCAGGCTGACCTTCACGCGGGTGGTCGTGGGAGAAATGAAGAAGCCGTCGACCGATCCGTACGACATCGACGCTCAGAGCACCTGGTACCACTACCGTGGCGAGATGAGATCCGCGTGAGCGGCCCGCGCGCCGTCCGCCTCGCCCGGGCCGCCGCGGCGGCGCGCCCGGACAGGCCTCCTGCGCAGGGCGGCGGCGGGCCGCTCACCGCGGCGCCGAGCGCGCCAGCCTGAACCCGATCCCCCCGAAGCGATCCCCGGGCTTGCCCGCGAAGCGCCCGGCCGCGCGGCAGAGGTTCGGCGACGTCGACCACGCGCCGCCCCGCGCCGCGCGGAAATCCGGGTCGCCGTCGTCGGCCGGATCGAGCAGCACGACTCCCGCCTCGGTCCGCGTCCCCTCGCGCTTCCACGCGTTGATGCACCAGTCCCGCACGTTGCCCGCCGCGCCGCGCAGGCCATAAGGGCTCTCGTCCAGCGGGAAGTCGTCGACCGGGCGGCGGCCGGCGACGCCCTCGTGGCTGCCCAGCATGCACCCCCAGGTCGGCTCCAGGAAATCCCCCCAGGGCATGCAGCGGCCGTCGACGCCCCGCGCCGCCTTCTCCCATTCGAGCTCGTTCAGGAGGCGCCACGGCGCGCCGGTCTCGGCGGCGTACCAGGCGGCGTAGCGCATCGCCGCCCGCCAGTGGACGAAGGCGACCGGCATCCGCGGCTCCTCCTGGACGTCGGTCGGGATGAGCCCGAGCCGGAAGCGGCCGTCGTCGCCCCGCTCGAACCGGAGCGAGTCCGGGCCCGCGTCCGAGGCGGCGCGGCCCAGCGAGAGGCGCGGGCAGCACTCGAGCGCCTCGGCCTCGCGCCCGCTCGCCACGAGCGCGTTGAGGAAGGCGAGGTACTCGGCGTTGGTGACCGGGTGCCTCCGGACGATGAAGCCGTCGCACCAGAGCCGGCGCCGAGGGAGGCTGTCGCCCGCGTCGGGATCGCCGCCGGAGACGAACCAGCCGGCCGGCACGTAGAGGTCGTCCTCGCCGAGCTCGCCGAGCCGGAGGAGGCGGACCGGGCGCGGCCCTCCCCCGCCGGGCCGGACGCCGTCCCAGGGGCGCCCGCGCTCGATGAGCACGGGATAGCAGGCCTCGTGGTGCCCCGGCGCGCGCAGCTTCAGGAGGTAGCTCCCGCGCGGGAGCGCCACCCCGCGGAGCGGCGTGGGGCCGAGCTCGCGCGCGCGCTCGGGCACGAGCCGGCGGTCGCGCTCGACATAGCGGTGGAGCGAGACCTCCGCCCCCTCGGGCTCGGTCGACAGCCAGAGCGCCCCGTCGCCGGCGAGCAGCACCGCGTGGCGGCCGCGGTCGTGCTGCCGGAGGAGCGCCTCGGCGCGCGCCGCGCCCCGGGCGTCCCGCGCCTGCTCGGCCTCGATGAGCTCCTCGGCGTGGTGGTCGGCCAGCGCCTCGTGCGCCTCGCGGAGATCCGGCGCCTCGTTCAGCGCCGCGCGGAGGAGCTGCATCCACTCGACCTGGCCGAGCGACGCCTCCCGCTCGAGGTGCTCCGCCTCGTCCTCGAGCCGCCACCCGCGCGCCTTCTGCTCGGCGGGATCGAACGAGCGCAGGCCGTCGAGGAGGGCCCGCGCCTCGGCGCGCAGCGCCCGCGCGCGCGCCCGGATGGCCTCGATCTCCGGCTGGATCGCGCGCGCCTTGTCCACGATCGCGAGCGCGCGCTCGCGGCGCCGGGCGCCGTCGAGCCAGCTCCGGACGTCGGCGGCGAGCGCGGCCGCGTCGGGGTAGCGAGCCTCCGGAGCGAGCGCCATCGCGCGGGCGCAGATGGCCGCGAGCTCCGCGGGCACCTCGTGGGGGGCGCGCTCTTCGACCGGCGTGAGCCCGCCGCTGAGGAGCGCGCTCCAGACCGCGGCGAGCTGGCCGCCGTAGGGGTGGCGCCCGGCGAGGATCTCGTAGAGCACGACGCCGAGCGCGTAGACGTCGCTCGCCGCGCCGAGGCGATCGCCCTCGCCGCGCGCCTGCTCCGGCGCCATGTAGAGGAGCGTGCCCAGCACCTCGCCGGGCTGCGTGAGCGGGGCCGCTTCGAGGACGTCCGCCGCGCCGGCGGCCCCGGGCGAGGCGTGGAGCGGCGCGGCGGGCCGCGCGAGCCCCCAGTCCATCACGAGGACCTCGCCGAACTCGCCGATCATCACGTTGGCCGGCTTGAGATCGCGGTGCATCACGCCGCGGCTGTGCGCGTAGGCCACGGCCTCGCAGACGCGGAGGAACGTGTCGACCGCCCGCCGCAGCGCCACCGGCGACAGGCTCCCGCCGCCGGCCGCGTACAGGTCGGCGAGCACGTCGCCCAGGGTGCGCCCGCGCACCTCCTTCATCGTGAACCACAGCCGCCCGTCGGCGAGCGCGCCGCAGTCGTGCACGGGCACGATCCCCGGGTGCTGGAGCGCCGCGGTCAGCCGCGCCTCGGCGAGGAAGCGGGCGCGATCGAGCGTCGCGTCGCGCGCCTCGGACGACTGGATCTTCATCGCGAGCACGCGCCCCATGATCTGGTCGCGCACGCGGCGCACCTCGCCCATGCCCCCGCGCCCGATGCAGCCGAGGTCCTCGTAGCGCTCCTCCGCGGCGAGGGGCTCGGGCGCCGCGACGGAGACGGGCGGTGGCTCGGGCGCCGAGGCCGGGGACACGCGCAGCCTGAACGTGACGTCCGACGCGGCGCCGGCCGGCGGCGCGTCGCCCGACTCGTCCGGGCTCGCCGCTCCGCGCGCGGGCAGCGTCAGCTCCATCTGCTCGCGCTCGCTGCGGTTCATGATCCGTCCACTCCGCGGCCCCCGCCCGGGAAGCGCTCCGGGCCGAGGTCCGCGCCGACCCTATCGTCGAGGCGCGCAGGCCTCAAGCCGAGAGGGGCTGTCGGCGCGGCGGGCGGCGGCCCCTGGTCAGCCCGGATCCTGCAGAGCTTGGTACGGGCTCGAGTCGAGGGGCAGCTCCAGGATGAACGTGGTCCCGCGCTCGGCGTCGCTCTCCAGCCTCACCCTCCCGCCGTGCGCCTCGGCGCACCCGCGCAGGAACGCGAGGCCGAGCCCCCACCCGCGCGGCACCGCCTCGGACGCGCCGGCCCGGAAGAACGGCACAAACACGCGAGCCTGATCGTCGGACGGGATCGCCGGGCCCTCGTTGCGCACCGCCACGACGGCGAGCTCCGGCGCCGCCTCGACCGTGATGGCGACCGGCGCCCCCCGCGCCCCGTGCTGGAGCGCGTTGCTCACCAGGATCCCGATCGCGCGGCGCAGCTCCTCCTCGCCCCAGATCCCCCGGACGCACGCCTCCCCCTGGACCACGAGGTGCTGATCGTGGAAGGCCGAGAGGTCGTCGGCGACCTCGCGGGCAATCGCGGCGAGATCGCACGCGCCGAGCGAGAGCGGCAGCCTGTGGCCAGCCTGGAGCCGCTGCACGTCCCGGAGGACGCGGATCATCTCGTCCATGCGCCTCAGGCTGCGGACGATCCGGCCGGCGAGCCGCTTCGTGTCGTGCTCCGCCCGGGCCAGCTCGAGGCTCTCCGCGTAGAACATCGCCGCGGTCAGCGGGCTCCGCAGGTCGTGGGTGATGCGCGACAGGACCTGCTCGCGGCGCCGCTCGAGCTCGGCCCCCTGGGCGCGCGCCGCGGCCTGCTCGGTGGTGTCGAGGATCTGCACGAGCAGCCCCCGCGGGCGCGCCTGCTCGTCGAGGAGCGGCGCGGCGATCGCGGTGCCGTGGAACGCCCTCCCCCCGGGGGGCGCGAACGCGATGTCCGCCGCGACGTCGGTGACGCCGTCCCGGATCACGCGATCGAGCAGCGCCGCCAGGCCTTCCGCCTGCCGAAACAGACGGGCGAGGGGACCCCCCGAGAGCTCGCCGAGCGGCAGGGCGGAGAGCCCGCAGAACGCCGGGTTTGCGTAGAGGACGAGGTGCTGTTCCCTCGCGGTCAAGACCGTGGGGAGCCGAGACCGCTCGACCGCAGGCCGGTGCTGGCGTGCGAGGTCCACGTCGGCGGCGTCAGCCATCGGCGTCCCCTCCCGCCGCGCAGCGCGCGCCGGGCGCATCGTCCGCGCGGGGGATGGCCGCGTCGAGGGCTTGCGTCGCGTGGCTCGTCATCTCCACGCCAGCACATCTACTACGGAAGTGCGCGACGGGAAGCGTGGGTTAGACCGGACGAACGCTCGTCCGGACTCGAGGATGGCAGCCTCGACAGTGGTGTTCTGCCGAGCTCGCCAGAGGGCGCCAGGCGAGCGGGTCAGCGAGCGTTGGAGTCGGAGGCGGGCAGAATCAGCTGCGCATCGCGGCGGTCGCCTGCGGCCGCAGCGCCGGGCGCGGCCGCTTGGCGACCTCGGCTTTCCGGGGCACCGAGGGCCGGGCGTCGGCCCTCCAGGGCTGGAAGCGCTCGTCTTTCCACATCAGGAGGCCGCCCGACAGGGGCGCGTCGGGGGCCGCGCCGTCCTCGGAGCGCAGCCAGACGAGCGGGCGCGCCTCGAAGACCGGCGTCGTGCACGCGATGTCCTCGAACGCCGCCGACCAGGAGCCGGTGTTCCCGAAGAACACCCCGCCTTCCCAGCTGCCCTCCGGGTTGTGGGTGTGCCCGAAGACCACGGCCTTCGCGCGGTGCGCCCGGGCCACGAGCCGCGCCGCCCGGTTCACGCCCTGCCAGACCGCGTCGAGCGTGGGCTTCGGGACCGCGCACTCGTAGGCGACGAGGAGCGTCGGGGCGAGCAGGGTCGCCGGCGCGAGCCCCTCCGGCATCCACCACAGGCACGCGAGCGTCGCGATGAGCCCGACGAGCACGAGGCCGAGCCGATCGAGCCAGAGCTCGCGGGCCACCCGGCCGAGGCAGTCCTCGGCGGGCCGCGCGAACAGCCGCGCGTGCTTCACCACCGCGGGGAACGTCGCGCCCGTCTCGCGGGCCGCGGCGGCCAGATCCGCGCGCCGGAGCGCGCGGCGGCACGGGTCGCGGCGGCGCACGAGCTCGAGCATCGTGCGCAGCGCGCCCACGGCGAACGCGAGCACGAGCGACCGGCCCGAGAACAGGTAGTACCGCGCCCAGTGGGAGAGATACCCGAAGCCGGAGAGCATGAACGACGAGTCGACGTGCGGGTTGAAGTACCCCATGCGCGACACGAGCAGGCGGCTCACGAGCGAGCCCATGGTCGGCTGGATCTCCCCCCGCCTGCGGCCGAACGGCGCCATCGGGTAGCGGTAAGAGCAGTACGAGTCGTACTGATTGCCGTGCTCGACGATGACGCCGTCGCGCGTGCGGTGGAACCAGGCGCGGAACACCACCCGCGCCTCGAGCGCCGCGCGGAGCTCCCGGGCGGCGCTCGCCGCGGGGGCGCCGTCGCGGGCGGCGAGCGCGTGCAGGGCGGCGTCGGCGATGCGCCGCCTCACCGCGTCGCGCACCTCGGGGAGCGTGAGCTGGATGTCGTGGTTGCCCGCCACGAACACCACCGTGTGCCCGTCCGCGACGACCCGGCCGACGGCCGCGACGAACACGGGGTGGTCGCGCAGGATGGCCTCCATCGCCGGCACCGCGTGCTCGGCGGTGCGCGGCAGGTCGTGGACCACGCTCTCGTTGTCGATCACGCGCGGCGCATCCAGGTCGAAGATGTCGCCGTTCAGGACCAGCGTGAGCTCGTCGCGCTGCGTGTGGAGCCCCCCGGAGCCGCCCGTCCCCTTCCGGATCTCTCCTCGGAGGGCGTCGAGCATCGCCGCGATCTCCCCGTCCGGGGAGTACGGCGCCTGCCGATAGCGCATCCAGAGACCGGCGGTCGGCTCGAGCTCACATAGATGGATGTCTGAGATAGCCACCGTGTGATGCATCGGCGGGGAAACTGACATATCCACATTTCCACGCCAGCCACGGGACCGTCAAGACTTGGTGTCATGGGCCGTGAGGGGCGCCCCGGCGGAGTTTGCCCGGAGCGTGAATCCACGGCCGATCGCGCGCTGCACACCTGTTCGCCACGGTGCATTCCTGTGAATGTCGCGAGCTCGCCACATGCGCTGTCGGGGCGCGGGGGCGCAACGTGCATTGAGAGCCACCTTCAGGAATTCTCATCAGGCGAGCGGATACCATCGGTCGTGGGTCCCTCGAGCCGGCCCCCACTCCGTTGGGGTCGCCCCCCGGGACGCGCGCGGATGCGGCGCGAGCGGCGGGCGGCCACGGCCTTGGCGGCGGGGCGGGCGGGCAGATCGGCGGCGGCGCTGGCGAGCCGGTCCGCTGGGGTGGGCGGGCTCGCTGCGCGGGCGGCTGGTACGGTGCACACTGGCGAGGCAAGGTGGACGCTCGCTAACCTGGCTGGACCGACGGCTGAGCTCGCGGGGCGTTCCGCGTGGAGAGGTGACCATGTCGACCCATTTCATCGACGGCTGCTGGGTGTCCGGCACGGGGGAGCCGTTCGCGAGCCGGAATCCCGTGACGCAGGCGCTCGTCTTCGAGGGGCGCGCCGCGGCCGAGGGGCAGGTGGACGCGGCCGTGCAGGCGGCGCGCGGCGCGTTCAGGGCGTGGCGCGACGGCGGCGCGGAGGCGCGGGTGTCGCTGGTGAAGCGGTTCGCCGGGCTGCTGGGCGAGCACAAGGCCCGGCTCGCCGACGTGATCGGGCTCGAGACCGGCAAGCCGCGCTGGGAGGCGCTCACCGAGGTCCAGACGATGATCGGCAAGGTCGACGTGTCGCTCATGGCCTTCCGGGAGCGGACGGGCGAGCGGCAGGCCGAGGCGGGCGACGCGACGGCCGTGGTGCGGCACCGGCCGCACGGGGTGGTCGCGGTGTTCGGGCCCTACAACTTCCCGGGCCACCTGCCGAACGGCCACATCGTGCCGGCCCTGATCGCGGGCAACTGCGTGGTCTACAAGCCGTCGGAGCTCACGCCCAAGGTCGCGGAGGAGACCGCGCGGCTGTGGCAGGAGGCGGGCGTTCCGGCCGGGGTGCTCAACCTGGTTCAGGGAGGGAAGAGCACCGGGATCGCGCTCGCGGGTCACCCGGGCATCGACGGCCTCTTCTTCACGGGGAGCTCCGCGACGGGCAGCGCGCTGCACCGGCAGCTGGCAGGGCAGCCGGAGAAGATCCTCGCCCTGGAGATGGGGGGCAACAACCCGCTGATCGTTCAGGACGTCGCCAACACCGAGGCGGCGATTCACCATATCCTTCAATCGTCCTTCATCTCGGCGGGCCAGCGGTGCACGTGCGCGCGGCGGCTGCTCGTGCCGGCGACGCCGGAGGGCGACGCGCTCGTGGAGCGCCTGGTCGACGCGGCAGGGCGGCTCAAGGTGGGCAGGTACGACGACGCGGAGCAGCCGTTCATGGGCGCGGTGATCTCGCTCGCGGCCGCGGATCAGCTGCTCAAGGCGCAGGCGCGGCTGGTCTCGCTCGGGGGCGAGGCGCTGCTCGAGATGCGCCGGATCGAGGAGGGGACAGCGCTGCTCTCGCCCGGGATCATCGACGTGACCGCGATCGAGGAGCTGCCGGACGAAGAGTATTTCGGGCCGCTCTTGCAGGTGCAGCGCTACGAGCGCTTCGAGGAGGCGCTCTCGCTGGCGAACCGCACGCGCTACGGGCTCGCCGCGGGGCTGATCTCGGATCGCAGGGAGCTCTACGAGCAGTTCTGGCGGGAAGCCCGGGCGGGGATCGTCAACTGGAACAAGCCGCTCACGGGGGCGTCGAGCGCGGCGCCGTTCGGCGGGATCGGCAGCAGCGGGAACCACCGGCCGAGCGCGTATTACGCGGCGGACTACTGCGCTTATCCGGTCGCGGGGCTGGAGGCGGCGAGCGTGGCGCTGCCGGCACAGCTGGCGCCGGGGATGCGAGGGAAATAACTAGAGGGCAACGGCCGCCGGCGGGAGGGGAGGGTGCGCGCGGGGGGCGAGGGGGGCCCTTCCCGCGGACTCGCGCCTTGTGGTGGCTATGGCCATGAGGACGGGAGAGGGAGATCTGGGAGGGGGTCGCTGCGATGCGGGCCGGCGCTCGGATCCGCGGGGCCCTTCCCCCTCGCCCCCCGCGCGCACCCTCCCCTCCCGCCAGCGGCTCGAGGCGCTCCGTTGGAGGGGGAGAGGGGCGGTGAGCACCAGGGGGAGAAAGGCGCTCTGTCGAAGAACGGGTGAGGTCAGGAGGCGGAGCTCTGCGCGCCAAGCTCGACCGGCATGGCGGTGAGGCTGCGGATGCCGGGGTTCTGGCGGTAGGTCAGCGGGGCGGAGGAGAGCGCGGCGTTCGGGAAACGGCGAAGAAACGTGGAGATCGCGGCCTGGGCCTCCACCCGGGCAAGCGCGGCGCCGGCGCAGTAATGCACGCCGAGACCGAACGAGATGTGACGGATGTCCGTGCGGCGGAAGTCGAGCCGGTCAGGATCGGGGAACTGCGAGGGATCGCGGTTCGCCGCGCCGAGCACCAGGAAAGCGCGATCGCCCTTCGCGATGCGCACGCCGTCGAGCTCGATGTCGTCGAGGGCGACGCGGCTCATCCACTGGACCGGAGAGTCGTAACGGAGCAGCTCCTCCACCGCCGGGCCGATCAGCGCGGGAGTCTCGCGGAGCGCGTCGCGCTCGGCCGGGTGGAGGAGCAGCGCGAGCAGGCCATTGCCGATCAGGTTCTTCGTGGTCTCGTGGCCGCCGAAGAGCAACATGCAGCACGTCGAGAGCAGCTCCTGCTCGCCGAGGATCATCCCCTGCTCCTCCGCGACGAGGAGCTGGCTGAGCAGGTCGCTCCCGGGGCTCTGCCGCCGGGCCGCGATCACGCCGCGGAAATAGTCCTCCATCTCGGCGACGGCGCTCAGCGCGCCGCCCGCGATCTCGAGCGTCGGCCGGCCCGAGCCGAGGAACCCGCCGAGCGCGTTCGACCAGCCCTTCAGCCGGTGCCGATCCTGGGTGGGCACGCCGAGCACCTCGCCGATCACGAGCAGCGGCAGGACGTCGCCGAGGTCGCGGAGGACGTCGATCCGGCCCGTGGGCGCGACCGCGTCGAGCAGCTCGTTGACCAGCGCCTCCACCCGGGAGCGCAGCCCCTCGACGAGCCGCGGCACGAACGCCTTGTTGATGAGCGACCGGATGCGCGTGTGCTCCGGGGGATCGAGCAGCAAGGCCCACGACGCCAGGTTGCGGCGCAACGGCTCGAGCCGCTGGCGCACGTCCTCCGGCAGCTTCGTCACGAAGGCGCTGGAGCGCTTCGCCGAGAGGCGCGGGTCGCGGAAGCCCGCGGCGACCTGATCGTAGCGGGTGATGAGCCAGCCGTTGTAGGCCGCGCTGAAGTACACCGGCGCTTGCTCGCGCAGCTTCGCGTACACGGGGTACGGGTTCGCGAAGGTCTCCGGCGATTGAAGGCGAAACGGATCGAGATCAGCGTCCGCCGCTGGAGTGGCCGCAGGCGTCGCGTCGGGCTTCGGTGCGTCGGGCGAGTTCATTCGCCCAGGGTACGACGGCCGCGCCCGCTTGGGAACCGGCGCGGCCCGCGCCTGGCCGGGAGCCGGCGCCGGCCGCGCGGGGGCCGGCGCGGCCCGCGCGCGCCGAGCGCCCGCCCGGCCGGCGCACCGCGGGAGAGGCGGCCGGGGCCTGCCCGCGGCGCGGGAGGCGCTTCGCTAGGCCCAGAGCTTGATTCCACCGAGCAGGCCGGCGACGTTGTCGACCACGACGACGTTCTCGGGCAGCCGCGAGACGTCGAGCAGGCGCGCGTTGCCGCCGCCGAGGTAGAGCTTGCGGTAATTGAAGATCGGCTCGAGCTGCGCGATCATCTGGCGCACGCGCTTGTTCCAGCGCTTCGGGCCGATGCGCTTGCACTCGGCGTCGAACACGCGATCCTCGTACTTCAGGTCCCGCTTTCCATAGGGGTGGTGCCCGAGCTCGAGGTTCGGCACGTAGTGGCCGTCGATGTACAGGGCGCAGCCGAGCCCCGTGCCGAAGGTGAGCACCATCTCGAGCCCCCTGCCCTCGACGACGGCGAGCCCCTGGATGCCCGCGTCGTTGGCCACGCGCACGGGCTTCGCGAGGCGGCGCTCGACCGCCTCGGCGAGCGGGTAGCCTCTCCACTTCTCGTTGTCGAGGTGCGGCGCCGTCTTGGTCACGTTGTCCATCACCACGCCGGGGAAGCCGATCGAGACGCGATCGAACTCCCCCAGCGCGCGGGCCATCCCGTCGATGACGTCGAGGATGGGGTCCGGCGAGGCCGGCTGCGGCGTCGGCACGCGCATGGGATCCGCCATCGGAGTCCCCTGCTCGTCGAGGATGGTGCCCTTGATCCCCGTTCCGCCGATATCGATGCAAAGCGTGCGCATGGATTCCTCTGTCTCCTCCCGGAGCTCTTCCTCCGAGGCTGCCGCGGGCACGTCGGCGCGCCCGCGATCGCGGCGGACATCATCTGGAGCGCCGGCCGTGTGTCAACTGGAGCCGCAACATGACAGCCCGAGCGGCGCGAGCGCGCGCTCTCGCGACGCGTTGTTAACGATAACAATGGCTGGCGCCCGCCCCTGGAGAGGGAGCGGAGCACGCCGGGCGCCCCTGGGCCGCTGCCACGAGCACGGCCGAGACGCGCTGCGAGCGCAGGTACCGGCTCCAGCGCCCGGCTTTTTGACGCGACGCTCCGGCGGAGCCCCCGCCCGCCTCGTCCCGCCCCGGGGCTCGCGGAGCCCCGAGGGCCGGCCGATTTGTGGTTGACATGGGCCATGTGATCGTTAACATTTGATCCGAGCCGCATCCTTTTGCTTCGCCTTGGAGGGGTCCGCCAAGGCCTTCGCCCGCGATCGGCCTCGGCACCGATTCCGCTCGCTCGGCGTCGGGGGCGCGGTTGCGGATCGATGATGGATAGCGTTTCACCAAGGGTGTTCCGCCAGAGAACACGATCCACCTCGCTCGTTCGGCGAAGGTCCTGAGATCCTTGGCGCTCCCCACGGGAGATGTTGTTTCGAAGATCCGGCGGAGCGGCCGCGTGGCGAGCGTGGGGACGGCGTGACCTGCGTTGCGACGGATCGTGACGAGATCGTCCTCGGGGACACTGGTGCGTTCGATGAGGCCCGTCTGGTAATTTTACGGAGCCACGCGAGAGGCGATGAATTCACCGTCTCATTGCACTTCTTCGTTATGGCTGTCGACCGCTCCTCGAGAGCTCCAGCGTGCCCCTCTGGGGGCTGCGCCCATGATACTCTGACGACGTCGTCAGGGAAGCCAGCTGTTCGACAATTACCTTCAGCGTGCCCACAGCGGGCGAAGAGGGACATTCATGTCTAGGCCCTCCCATCATGACCAGGCGCTCCCGCTCAGAGGCGCTCGGTCGGCGATCCTGGCCGCGTTGCTCCTGGCCAGCGGCTGCATCGGAAACCTGGGCGATTCTTCCGGCGCCGAGCCCGGCGACAAGCCCGGCACCGAGCCCGGCGTCGAGAATCCCACCCCCGGGGCCCCGCTCGCGTGCAAGGACGGCGTGGTGTACCCCGGGCGAGCGCCGCTGCGGCGGCTCACGCGCGTCGAGTACAACAACACCGTTCGCGATCTCCTGGGCGACACGACCGATCCCGCCTTTTCGCTGCCGAGCGAGGATGTCGGGAACGGCTTCGGCAACGACGCGGACACGCTGTCGGTCTCGAGCCTGCTGGCCGAGCAGCTGGGCACCGTCGCGGAGGGCGTCGCCCAGCGCGCGACCGCCACCCCGGAGGCGCTCGCGAAGCTCGCCCCTTGCGCGCGCAACGTGGCGGGGGCGGACGAGCAGGCGTGCGCGCGCACGATCATCGAGAAGCTCGCCCCGCTCGCGTACCGCAGGCCCCTCGCCGCCGGCGAGGCGGAGGAGCTCCTCGCGCTGTACGGCGTCGGCCGGACCGACGCGACGTTCGCCACCGGCGTCGCGACGATGATCCAGGCGCTGCTCCAATCGCCAGATTTTCTCTACCGCATCGAATGGGGCACGCCCGACCCGGAGCGCCCCCAGCTCCGCCGGCCCACGGGCGATGAGATGGCGACGCGGCTCTCGTACCTGCTCTGGGGCACGATGCCCGATGAGCAGCTGCGCATGGCCGCGCAGGCGGGTGAGCTCTCGACGAAGGAGGGCGTGCGCAAGCACGCCGAGCGCATGCTCGACGATGACCGGTCTCGGCCCACCATCCGGTTCTTCTTCGACAACCTCCTCCCCATCAGCAGCCTCGCGGATCTCGAGCGGAACGCGGAGGCGTTCCCGACCTTCTCTCGCACCATCGGCTCGCTGATGCGCGAGGAGACACAGCGGTTCCTCGAGCACGAGATCTTCGAGGGGACCGGCTCCTGGGCGTCCATCCTGACGGCCTCGTACACCTTCATGAACGAGCGGCTCGCGGCGTTCTACGGTGTCTCCGGCGTGAAGGGCGACGAGTTCCAAAAAGTAGAGCTCGACACGACCCAGCGCCTCGGGCTCCTCACCCAGGCGGGCGTGATGGCCGGGACGACGCACTCGAACAACACGAACCCCGTGGTCCGCGGCTCGTTCGTGCTGCAGAAGCTCATGTGCATCCCGATCCCGCTCCCCACCGGCGATATTTTGGAGAAGGTGAAGCCGCCGGATCCGTACTCCGGCGCGACGGCGCGGGACCGCTTCAGCCAGCACAGCAAGGACAAGGCGTGCGCGGGGTGCCACCAGTTCATGGACCCGGTCGGCTTCGCGTTCGAGAACTACGACGCGGTCGGGCTGTACCGCACCACCGAGAACGACGTCGTCATCGACCCGAGCGGCACAGTCCCGGGGACGCTGGGGGACGTGAGCGGGCCGATCGAGCTGGTGCAGAAGCTCGCCGCCTCCGAGGAGGTGCAGCACTGCTTCGCCAAGCGCTGGAGCGAGTTCGCGTACGGCCTCACCCTGCGCAAAGAGGACCAGTGCACCGAACAGGCTGTCACGACCGCCTTCGAGGCGTCCGGGTACAACGTGAAACAGCTCCTGATCGATCTCACGCAGACGGACGCTTTCCACTACTTGGCTTCAGGACAGGAGTGACGGTCATGTCGAAATTTCGCTTGAGCCGACGTGCCATGCTGCGAGGGGCCGGCGCCATCGCGGTCTCGCTCCCCTGGCTGGAGATCATGGGCCCCGAACGCCAGGCGCACGCGGCCCCCGCCCCCGCCAAGCGTTTCCTCGCCGTCTACACGCCCGGGGGGACCGTGATGAACCGCTGGAGGCCGACCGGCTCGGAGACGAGCTTCACCCTGAGCCCCATCCTGGCGCCGCTCGCGCCCGTGCAAAACCGGCTGCTCGTCGTCGACGGCCTCGACATGAAGAGCGCGCGCGGCGAGCAGCATCAGGCCGGGATCATCGCCTGGCTCACGGGCACGGCGCAGGAGGGCGCCAACAACGGCGGCTACGGGAAGGGGCCGTCCATCGATCAGGTGATCGCCGCCCGGATCTCCGCCGGTCAAAAGGCGAAGGCCAGCATCCAGATCGCGTTGCGCTGGGCCACGGGCAAGTCTCACGGCCTGCTGTCGCCGATGAACGCCGTGAATTTCGAGAACGACGCGCCGCACAAGCCGATCCCGCCGCGCCTCGATCCGGTGGAGATCTTCACCGAGCTCTTCGGCACGCTGAACCCGAACGACGGCAACGACGCCGCCCGTCGCCTCGCGCGGAAGCAATCGATCCTGGACTTCCTCGATCGGCGCTACGCCACCCTGTCCGGGAAGCTCGGCGCCGCCGACAAGCAGAAGATCGACCAGCACCTCACGAAGATCCGCGAGATCGAGCAGAGCCTCAGCAACACCCCGGTCGAGACGAGCGCGTGCAAGGTGCCGACGAGGGTCGACACGTCCGACTACAACCCGCGCACGGGGCTCAACTCGTCCGACAACGGCTCGATCAAGGACACCTCGACCGACGCGGCGATCCCCAAGGTCGGCAAGCTGTTGACGGACATGATGGTGATGGCGCTCGCCTGCGACATCACCGCGGTCGGCACCCTGCAGTGGAGCGACACCGAGGCGAAGCACACCTTCCCCTGGCTCAACCTGACCGAGCACCACCATTTCTACCAGCACGACGGCGGCTTCAAGCCGAACGAGTGCGAGGCCATCTGCAACTGGTACTCGAAGCAGCACCTCTACCTCCTGCAGGAGATGGAGAAGGTCGACATGGGCGGGCACTCGCTGCTCGACGAGAGCGTCGTCTTCTTCGGCTCCGAGCTCTCGGATCCGCCGACGCACAAGAAGAACGACATGCCGTTCCTGCTCGCCGGCGGCGGCGGAGGCCTGCGCACCGGACGCTGGGTCCGGTACCCGAACCTCCCGCACAACAACCTGCTCGTCTCGATCTTGAACCTGTTCGGCGACACCCGGACCACGTTCGGCGACCCGCGGGACTGCACCGGGCCGCTCAACAACCTGACGTAGCCGCTCCGGAGGCGGGACGCCGGCCCCCGCTCGACCGCGGCGGGGCGGCGCTCGCCCCTCGCCCGCGCGCCCGCTACGGTGAGCCGCAGTCGTCGCAGGCGACGCTGGGCGGCAGCTCGCCGTTCACGAGCGCGTCGAGCCATCGGACGAGGGGCGTCCCGCCCGACTCGACGGTGTAGAACTCCGGCCGCCAGAGGATGCAATGAGCGCTGCCGGCGGCGAGGTACGATCGGAAGTTCGGCGTCGACGCCTCGATGTGGTCGACGGACGCTCTCATGGCCTCCGACCACGCCTCCGCGCCGCCGCCGCCGCCCATGGCGGTGTAGAAGAAGATCTGGTCCTCGTCGTGGACCGTGTTGTACTGCGACAGGCGCATGTCGGGGTAGTGCGCGCCGATCTTCTCGTAGAGCACGTACAGGTTCACGAGCTCGGCCGGCTCGAGCCCGGGGATCCACGTCGGATAGGCGCCCTCGGGCTTCCAGGAGGGGAGGCTGTCGTTGAAGAAGGCGTCGGTGATGACCCCCGCGCCGCTGTCGGCGAACTGGACCACGGACGCGCTCTTGTAGTGCTCCCGCAGGTGGGCGGACCACAGGATCGAGCCATACGCGCCCGCGCTGCAGCCGGTCACGAAGACCTTCTCGGGCGCGGGGACGTTGGCGTAGATCCAGTCGAGCGCGGCGCGGACGTTGACGGCGCCCTTGTGCCGGACGGTGACGGCGCTGCTCCCCTGGCCGTACGTGGCTACGTTGTCGCCCCAGTGGATATCCCCGGTGCAGTAGGGAATGTAGACATGGTGCCAGTCCCTGAACGGGTTGTCCGGGTTGTCATGATCGTAGATCCCGGTCGTCAGGGGATCGTCGCCGACGGTGTCCTGGAAGATGTCGGCGCCGGGGGAGCAGGTGGCGGCGCTCCAGCACGCGCCGCCGCCGCGGAACTCGACGATGAGCCGATTGACGGTGCCCGGGCGCACGAGGTACTTGAACGGATCGCCGCGCGCGCACGTGGTCTCGCCGCCCGGCTCGATGGTGTTCCATCCGGACGGCAAGCTCAGGATTCCCGCCCGCGGCGGGCCGTTCGGGCCTTCGTCCTTGGCGGACGAGCCGCCACAGCCGACGATGGCGAGCAGGCACAGCGAGATGTGGAATGGAGGGAATGCGGGGTTGAAGCGCATGATGGGAGTGAGGATAGCATTCCGCGACTCCCAGGCTTGTCCGCCGGCGACGGCCGCGGTGACGAGCGCTACGGCGCCGGGGCGTGCTCTGCCCAGAGCTGCGCGGCGGCGGCGCTGACCGCGCTTCGAATCGAGCCCTCGTCGAGGCGCGCTCGGTCGCGCGGCGCCAGGGCGGCGCAGATGGCGAGCGCGACGAGGTAGAGGGCGCCGATGAGCCCGATCCACCGCAGACCGGACGCGCCCAGCCGGGAGATGATCTCGATGGGCACGATCTGCGCGCGGATCTGGACCACGCCGATCACGAGGACGGCGCGGTCTCCTTCCTGGAGCTCGATGTCGGCGGGGCCGGTCAGCAAGCGCCCGAGCCCGTCGGCGCCGTGGACGCGCGCCCTCGTCCGCCGCGGGACGTGCAGCACGTAGCGCGCGCCGGTCACCTCCGCGATGACGGGGGCCGCCCTGTCCAGCTCTCCCGACGGCACGCGCGCGATGGATGCGGGCGTGTCGCCGATGTGCGCCCGGCCCTCGGCGAGCAGGTGGCGGACGCCGATCACGTCCTTGCCTCGGACGGCCACGAGCTCCAGCGCGCGCCGCGCGGAGGCGCTCGCCGCGGGCGGCCGTGATCTCCGGTCGCTGACGGGTTCGGCCCTCGATGCCTCATTAGGACCTTTCGCCATACTCTACAGCCCCCTTCGTCGTCCGCGGGCAGGGGTGGACTCTGCATGTCCCCTGGTCACCTGCCCTCGGCGCGCCGCCCCGCTCGCCGCCACATCACTCCCCTTCCCCGGCTTCTCTGGCATGGATCGTTCCGCCGCCGAGCGCGCAGGGACGTGGCGCCCCGGCGGCCCCTGCCAGCGCGCCTCATGGCGGAGAAGGAGGGAGAAGGCGACGGAGAGGACGACCGCGGCGGCGCCCGAGGCGCGGCGGAGGGCGGCCGTCGTCGCTGACGGACCGGAGCGCGGGCTCGACCTCGACGTCCGGCGCGTGGTCAGGAAATGAGGTCACACGGAGGCGGGCCACGGCGGAGGGGGCCACGGCGGAGGGGGCGCCGCGCGCCCCTCGGCCGTGGCTGGCGGCGATGCGCGCTGGTCTGTCAGGGCGTCACGTAGCAGAGGTCGAGGCGCGGCCGCTCGGCGGTGTTCGGCTCCTCGCTCGACCGGAGGGTCCGCTTGCCCGTACCGAGCTCGCGCAGGAGCACGCCGTGGTTGGCGAGCGCGCCCGAGACCCAGTCCTGGACGAGCGCGGTCACGTCGCACGACACGGTGGTCGTCAGGTTGGCCGGCACGGCGAGCGACGCCTCGACGGCGGGGTCGAAGGCGCCGTTCAGCGTGTTGTACGTGACGGTGGCCTCGGTCCACGGCGCCGTGATCGCGTGGACATTGAGCGTCGCGGCCGTCGGGGCATAGAGCGCTCTCACCGAGAACGTCGCGCCCTCGATGGTGGCGTCCCCGGGGATCCCGGAGAGATCGAAGGCGACGAGGCTCATCTTCTCTCCGGAGCCGGAGACGCCGGTGAAGAGGCCAGGATACGAGCCCGACGTCGTGTTCGGCTCGGAGCTGGAGATGAATGCGTCGGCGGCCCCGCCGGCGCCGCCGCGGATGACGGCGACGCAGATCGGATCGCAGGCGTTGCCCACGCCGTCGGCGTCGTCGTCGCCCTGCCCCGGGTTGGCGTCGCCGGGGCAGTTGTCGCACGCGTCGCCCACGCCGTCGGCGTCCGCGTCGGCCTGGCTCGCGTTCGCCGCGAGCGGGCAGCTGTCGCACGCGTCGCCCACGCCGTCGGCGTCCGCGTCGGCCTGATCGGGGTTCGCGGCGAGCGGGCAGTTGTCGAAGGTGTCGCTCACGGCGTCAGCGTCGGTGTCGACCCACTCGGGGACGCTCACGTCGAAGGAGGCGCTCGCCGCGTTGCCCGCCGCGTCGGTCGCGCTGCAGGAGACCGTGGAGACGCCGACCGGCAGGACGGTGCCCGGCGCGGGCGAGCAGGTCACCGGGACCGCGCCGTCGACAACGTCGATCGCGACGGCGACGAACGCGAGCTCGGCGCCCCAGGGCCCCGTCGGCTCCAGGGTCATCGGGCCGGGGACGGTGAGGACCGGAGCGCTCGTGTCCTCGACGATGACGGCGAAGGTGCCGTAATCGAGGTTGCCGGTGGCGTCGAGCGCGTAGCAGTGGACGACGGTGACGCCGATCGGGACGGTGCTGCCCGGGGGCGTCGTGCAGATCACGGGGACGGCGCCGTCGACGTCGTCGATCGCGGAGACCGTGAACGTGGCCGGGGCGCCGCTCGCGCCGGTCGCCTCGAGCACGAGGTCGTCGGGCACGGAGAGCGTCGGCGCCGTCGTGTCGCCGACCGCGCCGGTGCCGCAGTCGAGCCGCAGGTCGAGGTCGAAGACCGGCGGCGGGATGTGCATGATGTGGCTCTCGACATACGGCTGCGCGGCGTCGTCGGGCGCGTGACAGCCCGGCTTCTCGGCGCGGACCTTGTAATAGCCGGTGACGACATCCCAGCCGAAGTGCCCCTCCCCGTCGGAGATGCTCGGGTTGGCGCGGTTCATGGGCGACATGATGGCGCTGCCGTCGGGCACCACGGTGAAGGAGCCCGGCGCCCCGCTGTCGGAGCGGAAGAGGGTGACCGTGGCGCCGTCGATGGGGGCGCCGCCCACGGTCCGGACCCACCCGCTCGGGTCGATGTAGATCGGGAACGCGATGCTCGTGACCGTCGAGCCGCACTGCGTCTGGATGAGGATCGTGGCTGCGCCGTGGTTCGGGTAAAACGGAGGAATGACGGCGGTGAACTGGCCGTTGCCGTCGAGCTGCATCCAGCCTGACGCGAACGTGACGGAGCCGAACTTCACGTCGTAGGTCGCCGTGCCGCCGGCGCAGCCGGGCGTGGTCAGGGTGGTGGGGTCGTGCCAGTAGACGACGGGCACGTCGCCGCCGCCCTGGGACGAGGGCTCGAGGCCGGTGCCCGGGGGCGGCGCGACCGGCGTGCCGAGGGTGATCGTCGCCGACGCCTGATCCGCGACGCCGACGGACACCTCGCTCTGGATCAAGACGCTCCCCGCCGGCGGGAACGCCGTGATCGTGTACTGGCCCTCGACGAGGGCGTTCGCCGTGAACCCACCGCTCGCGTTGGTCGTCCCGAACCACGGGCAATCCGGCGCCGCCGCGGACACCGCCCGGCAGATCTGCACCGGCGCGCCGGCCACCCCCGCCATCTGGCCCTGGGCGTTGAGGGCCTGGACGGTGCCCGTGATGACGCTCGAGCCCAGCCCCCCGGCATTCTTATCTATCTTGATTTTGTAGCGTCCTTTTTGACTGCTCCCCATCTCGTTGTCGATGAGCCTGTAAGATACATCGTAGTCCGTAAAGATGTCCCTGGGCTCTGGATCCGTTTGAAGCTGCGGCTTCGGCAGCTCGAAGGCCCCCGCCCCCGTGCCGGAGGCGAAGCCGACGCGGGCCGTCTCGCCGCCGATCCCGCCGACGCCGCCGCTCGCAGACCCGGAGTTCCACCTGATCTGATCATAGTTGAACCAGATGTCGAAGTCCCCTGCCGGCCGGTAATCCTGGCTCGACGGGTCGCAGTTCGCGTCGGGGTCTCCTGCGACGCACGTCTGCGCGTCGACGAGGAGGACCTGAAAGATGTTCAGCTTGTCGGTGCTCTGTGGGTAATGGCCGACCCCTGCGACCCCGTTCGGCGGAGCGACGGGGTCCGCCCACAGCACGCAGAAGGCCTTCCGGGGCTGTTGATAGCCCGGGAGTATCCCCTGGACCGCGCCCCAGTGCACGACGCCCGAGCCGGCGCCCATGGTGTCGACGTCCGCGAAGAAAGGGGCGATGATGGCGCGGTTCGTGGTCTCGAGCGGGAACGGCGTGTAGACGTTGAGGGGGCCGTCGAAGGTGATGTTGCCGTTGTTGTTGACGTAGACCGTGTTGTAGTGCCGGTCGTAGAAGTTGACCTCGAAGGGGAGCGGCACGACGCCGCTCGATCCATCGTCGTTCGGCGGCAGCGAACCTCCCGCAAGGCAACCAGGGTCGTAGATCACGGCGTCCGGCCCGGCCGCGAGCACCTCGCTCGAGACCCCCCCCGCGAGCGTCACGATGCCGGCGGTCAACATCCGATGAACATTGCGTCTCATCCTATCCTCGCTTCGCCTCCACGCAGAGAGGCGCGATGATAATTGCATCTGCCCGCGGTTCCATGGAAGCCTTTTTTACGATCAATCGCGCTTGCTCCCAGCGCCTCCTGGCCCGAGGCGCGCGTGCGGTGCGCGCCTCGCCGCGGGTCAGCTCGGGACGCCTCGCGCTACTTCATGAAATGACAGAGAAGCCTGCGTACCCGGGCCGGAGCGCGCGGATCCCGTCACAGGACGATGACGGCGCATCATTCAGCCACCACAGAAATGCTCTCACGTAGTTCCGGCTTGACGACGTTCCGGGCGCCATGGTTCTCATGGCTGCAATGTTGCGGGGCTCCACATCGCTCGGGGAATGCTCGGCGGCCCGCGATCCCCTGCGGGCAGCGTGGCTGCTCGCGGCGATCGCGGCCCTCGGCGGTTGCGGCGAGGCGACGGCGCCCGCGGCGGTCGACGCGCTCTCGGAGCGGTTCCCCGCGGTGGCGGCGCGCGTGCTCGACGGGGGCGAGGCGCTCGTCGAGAGGGGCGCTGTCTTCGCGCTGCCGGAGGGCCCCGCCCCTGGGCTCCTCACGGTGGAGCTCCCCGGCGACGCGGGACAGGCGATCCGCTTCCGCCTCCCTGGGGCCGGAGGGTGCGACGGCCCCGAGGCCGTGTGCGCTGGCGCCCTGGACATCCGGGTGCGCGAGGCGGGCGCTCGAGGCAAGGGGACGCGGGCAGGCCGCGCGATCGCCTATCGGCGGCCCGGGGGGACATCCTTCTGGACCGCCGCGTCCGGCGTCGCCGAGGAGTGGCTGCTGCTCGAGCCCGAGGCGGTCCAGCGCGGCGCCCCCGTGGCCTCATGGCACATCGAAGGCGCCTCGCTGCGCAAGGCGGGCGAGGTGGTGCTCGTCGTGGACGAGACGGGCGCTCCGCGGCTGCGCGTGACGGCGCCGGAGGCCTTCGCCGACGGCGGCAAGCGCCCTGTCGAGGCGCGGCTCTCGGTGGAGGGCGCGACGCTCGCGCTGCACGTGGACGCCGAGGGGGAGGCGGTGCTCGTCGATCCGGTCTGGGAAGGGGTGCCCACCGGGATGAGCGCGGCGCGCCGGGAGCACACCGCGACCCTGATCACGAGCGGCTCGCGCGCCGGCCAGGTCCTCGTCGCGGGCGGGAACAACGGGGCCATCGCCCTCAGCAGCGCGGAGCTGTACGACCCCGTGACGAACGCGTGGTCGCCCGCGGCCGCCATGAGCACGGCGCGATACCAGCACACCGCGACCTTGCTGAACGACGGCCGCCGCGTGCTCGTGGTGGGCGGCCGCGTCGACACAACGTATCTGGGAACGGCGCAGATCTACGATCCCGACACGAATACCTGGACGAACGCCGAGGCCATCCCCAATCGAGCGCTCCATACGGCGACGCTGCTCGCGGACGGCGACGTGCTCGTGGCGGGCGGCTATGATGGCACCTACGCGCTCGGCGAGGCCCGCCGCTACGACCCGGAGACGGGCAGATGGTCGACCGCGGGGACGATGAGCAGCCGTTACGCGCACAGCGCCGTGCTGCTGAGCAACGGCGCCGTGCTCGTCGCGGGCGGCTACGGCACCACCTACCTCGCCACGGCGGAGACCTACGACCCCGCCGCCAACGCGTGGTCGGCGGCCGGCAGCCTGGGCACGGCGCGGCGGCTGCATAGCGCGACGCTCCTCCCGAACGGCGATGTCCTGGTCGTCGGCGGCACGAACGGGACGCACCTGGCGAGCGCCGAGCGATACAGCCCGACGGCGAGGACCTGGTCGCCGGCCGGCACCATGCCGGGCGCGCGCAGCAGCCACGCCGCGCTGCTGCTCCCGTCGAGCGGGCAGGTCCTCGTCGCCGGCGGCTTCGACGGCAGCGCCTATCTCCAGACGACCGCGCGGTACGATCCGGCCGCGGCGCCGTCCGCGGCCTGGACCGCGGACGACGTCATGGCCATCGCCCGCGGGTCTCACACGCTCGTGGCGCTCGCCAATGGCCAGCTCCTCGCGGCGGGCGGGCGGAACACCGCGCTCGCCCTGTCGAGCGCCGAGCTCTACATCACCGAGGCTCCCAACGGCGCGTCCTGCCTCGCCGATGGCGAGTGTCTGAGCGGCCACTGCGTCGACGGGGTCTGCTGCAACACCGCGTGTGGCGGCGGCGCTCCCGGCGACTGTCAGGCTTGCAGCACCGCGGCCGGCGCGTCCGCGAACGGCGTGTGCGGGCCGCGCGCCTCGGGCAGCCTCTGCCGCGGCTCGGCCGGCCTCTGCGACGTCGAGGAGCGCTGCAACGGCAGCTCCCTCGACTGCCCTGCCAACGCCCTCGCCTCCGCCACCACCGTGTGCAGGCCGGCGGCGGACCTGTGCGACGTGGCCGAGACCTGCACCGGTCGATCCGCCGACTGCCCCGCCGACGCCTTCGCGCCGGCCACCACCGTCTGCCGGCCCGAGGCGGACGCGTGCGACGTGGCCGAGACCTGCACCGGCGCCGCCGCCGCCTGCCCCGCCGACGCCTTCGCGCCGGCCACCACCGTCTGCCGGCCCGAGGCGGACGCGTGCGACGTGGCCGAGACCTGCACCGGCGCCGCCGCCGCCTGCCCCGCCGACGCCTTCGCGCCGGCCACCACCGTCTGCCGGCCCGAGGCGGACGCGTGCGACGTGGCCGAGACCTGCACCGGCGCCGCCGCCGCCTGCCCCGCCGACGCCTTCGCGCCGGCCACCACCGTCTGCCGGCCCGAGGCGGACGTGTGCGACGCGGCCGAGCACTGCACCGGCGCCGCCGCCGCCTGCCCCGCCGACGCCTTCGCGCCGGCCACCACCGTCTGCCGGCCCAAGGCGGACGCGTGCGACGCGGACGAGCACTGCACCGGCGCCGCCGCCGCCTGCCCCGCCGACGCCTTCGCGCCGGCCACCACCGTCTGCCGGCCCAAGGCGGACGTGTGCGACGCGGACGAGACCTGCACCGGCGCCGCCGCCGCCTGCCCCGCCGACGCCTTCGCGCTGGCCACCACCGTCTGCCGGCCCTCGACGGGCGCGTGCGACGCGGCCGAGACCTGCACCGGCGCCGCCGCCGCCTGCCCCGCCGACGCCCGCGCCGCGGCGAACACCGTGTGCGCCCCCGGCGCCTGCGTCGACGCGACCTCCAGCATCCCGCCGAGCCGCTGCACCGAAGGCGGCGCCTGCGTCGAGCGCGCTCCCGTGGACTGCGGCCTCTACGTCTGCGACGACGACGCGTGCCTGACCCGCTGCGCCACGCACGACGACTGTGCCGCAGGCGCCTACTGCGCCCCGCCGACCTGCTTGGCGAAGAAGCCGCTCGGCGCGCCTTGCAGGGCGACCGTCGAGTGCGCCGAGGGCGCCTGCATCCGCGGCACCTGCTCGCTCGATCGCGACGGCGACGGCATCCCCGACGCAGAGGACACGTGCCCCGACACCCCGAACACCGCAGACGTCGACATCGATGGCGACGGCAAGGGGAACGCGTGCGACGACGACGACGACGGCGACGGCATCCCCGACGCAGAGGACACGTGCCCCGACACCCCGAACACCGCGAACCTCGACACCGACGGCGACGGCAAGGGGGACGCGTGCGACGACGACGACGACGGCGACGGCAAGCCGGACGTCGAGGACGCCTGCCCCACGATCGCGGACCCGGACAGCACCTCCGATGGGGCGTGCAGCTGCGCTCCGCACAGGCAGGACGGCGCCCCCTGCGACGACGGCGATCCCTGCACCGTGACCGACACCTGCCAGGCGGGGCGATGTGTCGGCAGCAATCCGTTCGTGTGCCCCCAGCCGCCCGATCCGGGCGGGTGCAGGAGCTTCGTCTGCGTGGCGCCGAACGGCACCTGCATCGAGCGCAACAAGCTCGAGGGGGCGCCGTGCCGCGGCGGGGTCTGCGTCGCCGGCGGCTGCCTGGTCGACTCGCCCGGCAGCGGAACCGCCGGCGGCGAACCGAGCGGCAGCGGCGGCGGGACGGGCGGCAGCGGCGGCGGAACGGGCGGGGCCGAGCCGGGAGCGGGCGGGTCCGCCGGCGGCTCCGGCGGGGCGGGCGCGGCGGCGGGCGGTGGCGCCGGCAGCGGCGCCGCCGGCGAGGAGCCCCCCGGCGGCGCCCCTCGAGGGGAGCTCCGGCTCCACGGCAACGGCTGCGCGGCGAGCGCCTCCCCCGGCGGCGCCCCGGGTGATGCCGGCCACGGTCCGCTCTGGCTCCTCGCGGCGCTGCTCCTCGGGCGTCTGCCTATTTCGTGGCGCGCTCCCCGCGCTGGTGTAGATCGCCGCACGTGAGGAAACGCCCCCTCGGCAAGACCACCCTCCAGGTCTCGGAGCTCGCCCTAGGCACCTGGGGTCTCTCAGGCGACGGCTACGGCCCGGTCTCCGAGGCCGAAGCCGATCGCGTCATCGATCGCGCGCTCGCGGTCGGCATCGACCTCTTCGACACGGCCGACGTCTACGGCCGCGGCGAGATGGAGCGCCGCCTCGGCAAGCGGCTCAAGGGCGCCGGCGCCACGTTCGTGGTCACCAAGATCGGCACCGATCTCGAGGGCCCGCCGAAGAAGCGCTTCGACCCCGCCTACCTCCGCACCGCGTTCGAGCGCTCCCAGGAGCGGCTCGCCCGCGACGTGGTCGACGTCGTCCTGCTCCACAACCCCACCGTGGCCGCGATGCAGACGAAGGAGCCCCTCGCCTACCTGAAGGAGCTCAAGCAGGCCGGGAAGATCCGCGCCTTCGGCGTGAGCGCCGGCTCCGCGGACGTCGCCCGCTCCGCGCTGCGCGACGAGGTCGACCTCGTCGAGCTCGCCTACAACGCCTTCCTCCCCGGCGACCTCCACGAGGTCGCCGGCGACGTCTCCGAGAGCGGGGCCGGCGTCCTCGCCCGCTCGGTGCTCGCGCACGGGCTGCTCGCCGGCCAGTGGAGCCCCGACCGCGAGTTCTTCCCCGACGATCACCGCATGAACCGGTGGAACCGCGACGAGCTCCGGACCCGCCTCCGCCAGCTCGACGCCCTCCGGCCGCTGGTCGCGGGCGCCGTCGTCTCGCTCCGCTCCGTGGCGCTGCGCTTCGTCCTCGCGAACAACCTCGTCTCGTCCGCCGTGCTCGGCCCCCGCTCGGTCGCCCAGCTCGACCAGCTCGTCCGCGAGGCCGGCATGCCCCCCTACCTCCGCGACACGGCGCTCGCGGAGCTCGCAGGTCGCCTGAATCAGGCCGGGATCGAGGGGTGAGCAGGATGAGCCAGGGCGACAGGGAGCTCGACGAGATCGTCCGCATCGCGCGCGCGGCGGCGGCGATCGTGATGGACGTGTACGCGACGCCGTTCGCCGTCGAGATGAAGGGCCCGGGCGATCCGGTGACGCGCGCCGATCGCGAGGCAAACGCGCTCATCTGCGGCGCCCTCGAGGCCGCGTTCCCCGGCGAGGCGATCCTCGCCGAGGAGAGCGTCCCGACCGGCGACGAGCTCGCCGCGCGCTTCGGCCGGGAGCGGGTGTTCTTCGTCGATCCGCTCGACGGCACGCGCGAGTTCGCCGACCGGAACGGCGAGTTCGCCGTGATGATCGGCCTCGCGGTCCGCGGCAGGGCGGCGCTCGGCGTCGTGGTGATGCCCACGACCGGCGAGGCGCTGGCCGGCCGCGCCGGCGACGTCGACGACGGGTGCTTCGCCTTCCTCGAGGCGCGGGACGGCAGCCGCCGCCCGCTCGAGGTCTCCCGGGTCGCCTCGCCGGCCGACGCCACGCTCATCGTCTCGCGGTCGCACCGGCCGAAGGAGATCGAGCCGCTCCTCTCGCGGCTCGGCATCGCGAAGGTCGTCCCGTGCGGCTCGGTCGGCGTGAAGATCGCCCGGATCGCGACGGGCGAGGTCGACCTCTACGTGCACGGCGGCGGCGGCGCCAAGCTCTGGGACAGCTGCGCGCCCGAGGCCGTGCTCCGCGGCGCCGGCGGGCGCTTCACCGACCTCGCCGGCGCGCCCATCGACTACACCGGCCCCGGGCTCAAGCTCGCCCGCGGCATCATCGCCTCGAACGGCGCGCTCCAGGACGCCGTCGTCGCCGCGGCGAGGTCGGAGCTCGGCTGAGGCGCGATGCGGGCGCAGGCGGAGATCGTCGTCATCGGCGCGGGGATCATGGGCCTCGCGATCGCCTACAACCTCGCGCGGCACCACGGCATCACGGACGTCGTCGTCGTCGACCGGAGCTACCTCTGCGGCGGCGCCAGCGGCCGCAACGGCGGCGGGGTGCGGGCGCAGTTCTCGAGCGAGGGCAACATCCGGCTCATGCAGGAGAGCATCCGCATCTGCCGGGATTTCGCCCGCGAGATGAAGATCAACATCTGGTTCCGGCAGGGCGGCTACCTCTTCCTCGTGCGCAGCGAGGCCGGCCGTCGGACGCTCGAGAAGAGCGTCGCCGTGCAGAACGAGTGCGGCCTCGGGACGCGGATGCTCACCGCGAACGAGGCGCGCGCGCTCGTGCCGGAGCTCTCCACCGAGGGCGTCGTCGCGGCGAGCTACAACCCCGACGACGGCGTCGTGTTCCCCTGGCCGTTCGTCTGGGGCTACGCCGAGCGCGCCCAGAAGCTCGGCGTCGACATCGCCACCTTCACGGACGTCCTCGGCTTCCGCACGCAGGGCGCGCGGATCGACGCCGTGGTCACGGATCGCGGCGAGATCCGGACGCACCGGGTGGTCAACGCCGCCGGCGCGTGGAGCCCGGAGATCGCGCGCATGCTCGGCGTGGAGCTGCCGAACCGCCCGCACCGCCACGAGATCTGCTCGACCGAGCCGCTCAAGCCGTGGCTCGGCCCGCTCGTCGCCGACCTGTCGAACGGCCTCTATTTCTCCCAGTCGATGCGCGGCGAGATCGTGGGCGGCATCTCCAACGAGGATGTCCCCGAGGGCCTCGACATGGGCTCGAGCCACAAGTTCCTCGCGCTGTACGCGCGGGCGCTCGTCACGGCGTGCCCGGTCCTCGGCAGCGTGAAGGTGCTGCGGCAGTGGGCTGGCTGTTACGACCTCACCCCCGACCAGAACCCCATCGTGGGCGGGGTCGACGAGGTGGAGCACTTCTACCAGGCCTCCGGGTTCATGGGGCACGGCTTCATGATCGCGCCTGTGATGGGCAAGCTCATCGCGCAGCACATCGCCGAGGGCACGTCCCTGCCGCTGTTCGATCGCTGGAACCTGCGCCGCTTCAAGGAGGGCAGGCTCCTCAGCGAGGCGATGATCATCGGCTGATCCCGGCAGCAGCGGTGTGCCGCGGCAGCCGTGTATCCATTCGGTATTCTTCTAGCCATACGCTACCCGGACAGGGGGGCTCGCCGCACGGACAGGGGGGCCCGCCGCACGGACAGGGGGGCCCGCCGCACGGACAGGGGGGCCCGCCGCACGGACAGGGGGGCCCGCCGCACGGACAGGGCACCTTCTCCCTCGAACGTCGGGAGACCTTCCGTCCACGCCGGGTCGTGCTGGATCCTGTCCGGGTGGTGCCCGCAGAGGTCCACGGCGACGGCAACCAGCCAATGTCACGACTCGCCGCGCGGCTCGGGGGCCATCGGCGCCGAGGACGACGTTGGCTGCTGCTCGGGGGCCATTGGAGCCGAGGATGACGTTGGCGGCGAGTGCGACTGGATCCAGTCCGGCCACCAGAGCGGGACGCGGGCGGTGACACCGCTCGCCTTCACCGTGTCCTCGGCAACCTGCGCGGCGACGGAGACATCCAGCGCACTGAGATCGACGAGCTCGGCGAGGAACTGAAAGAACCCCATGGCGCGACCGCGCAGCTCTTCGAGGCCCAGGAGCGCCGCTTGACCATCGCGGGTTACGAAGCTCGCCTCGGGCCGGCTCATGGCCCAAGCGATCGAGGCAGCTTCACCAAGATCCGGCCACGAGAATCGAGAGGTGCCCCGCACGCTGGAGGGCGATGAGCACCCCCGTGTCCAGCACATAAGCCCGCCCCTCAGCGCTCGCGGTCATTGTGTGGTGTTCCAGGGGAGCTCATCCCACGCAGAGAGCTCGAGCAGCTCGCGTGCCCGCATGGCGGATATGAGACCGGCAGATAGCGCCGCTCGAACCCGCCGTGAAAGAAGAGCTTCGCGCGCTGGCGGCGCCGCATGCGAGAGCAGCGGGACCGTCTTCTGGATCTCCGCGAGGATCTCCTCGAGAAGGTACTTTTCTATGTAGCCGACGTTGTACAGGTGGTAGGACGTCAGCTCGATCGTCGTCCCGTAGTGCTCCCGTGCACGCTGGACCAGCTCTACAGCGGCCTTCAGCTCTCTTGCGCGGACCTGCGGCCTCCCGAGCAACCGGTGGAGCCCGAGCTTCGGTAACAGCAGCTCTGCAGCGAAAGCGCGGGCCCGCTTCTCGACGGCATCGCCTTGCCGTCTTGGCGCATCCTCTTCCTGGTCTTCGGCGACATCAATCCAGAGGCCGATGTCGTCTCGTGGCTCGTCAAAGAGGAGGTGGCAGATCTCATGTGCGAGATCCACACGCCGCCGCAGAGGATGAAGCCCCCCTTTCGTCGCCGTGTTGAGAAGAACGGCTGCAAGCCCGCTCACTCGATCCTTCACCGTGACGGCCAGCACGGACGGACTATGTAGTGGCTTCTCGATAACGGGCACACCGAAGGCTTCCTCCACCAGCGTCTCCAGTGGATCGGGGAGCGGAGAGGTGGGTGAATCGAGGAAGTTCTTCTGGTGCAGGATGTCTCGAAGGCGCCACGCCCGCGCGTAACCGTCGGCGCTCGCGTTGTGCCCGACCGGCGCTTCCCTGAACCAATGAACTCTCTTGAGCGGCGCGGGGCGGCCCAGGCGCTCCTCCAGCCCTTCCACGTCGCGCGCGATCGTCAGTGCTTCTCGTGCCGCATCCTCATCCGCGTGAAAAAAGTCCGGCACGCTGGCATGTCGGAAATGAAACGATAAGGCGACCTCTTCGTGTGGCGTATCCGCCCATAGCGCTGTGGGCGAGAGCTTCAACCTTCGCTCGACGCGGGCCAGCGCCGCGGTCGAGATCGGCACGGCTTCGCCTGCTTCCAGGCGTGCGAGCACTTCTTCGGGCACGCTTGCGTCACGGGCGAGCGTGGCCCGTTCTACGTGGTGCGCCTCGCGAGCCTCCCGCAGGCGTCGTCCTACCGCTGCGAAGTCGACCATGGTCGCAGCATAGTGAATCCTCGCACCTCGTCTATACTCGCCCCCCTCCCCCATGGGTCACCTCATCCTCATCACCGGATCCTCGAGCGGCATCGGCCTCGCGACCGCGGTCGCCTGCGTGGCCGCGGGCCACCGGGTCGTCGCCACGATGCGACGCCCCGACAAGGCCGGCGCGCTCCTCGCCGCGGCCGCGACGGCGGGCGCCTCGCTCGAGGTCGAGCAGCTCGACGTCGCCGCGGCGAGCGCCCCCGACCGGGTCCGGGAAATCCTCCAGAAGCACGGCCCCGCCTACGCCCTCGTCAACAACGCCGGCATCGCCGTCGGCGGCGCCTTCGAGGAGCAGGCGGACGATGACGTCCGCGCGCAGTTCGAGACCAACGTCTTCGGGCTCATGGCCGTGACGCGCGCCGTGCTCCCGGCCATGCGCGACGCCGGGCGCGGGCGCATCGTCAACGTCTCGAGCGTCTCCGGGCTCGTCGGCCTCCCCGGCGTGAGCGCCTACGCGGCCACGAAGCACGCCGTCGAGGGCTTCAGCGAGGCGCTGCGCTGGGAGGTCGCCCCCTTCGGCGTCCACGTCTGCCTCGTCGAGCCCGGCACCTTCAAGACCGAAATTTTCTTCGAGAACCAGCGCCGCGGCGCCCACATTTCGCCCGATGGGCCCTACGCCGCCATGACCCGGACGATCGAGCAGCTCGTCCTCCAGGACGCCGCCAAGGCCCCGCCGCCCGCCCCGGTCGCGGCGGCGATCCTCCGCCTCATCGAGGCGCCCTCGCCGCCGTTCCGCACGCTCATCGGCCGGGACGCTCGGGCGCTCGTCGCGCTGCGCCGTGTCATCCCCGACCGGCTCTTCGCCACGGGGATCCGCCGGCTCGTGTCCGCGCCGCGCTCGCGTTGACACGTCCCCGGGCGCCGAATAGTTTCGGCTCCGCCGTTTCCATGGCGGAGCGGCGCCACGTCGTGGCCGAAGGGGGGCCGCGCCCCCTGCCGCGCGCTGTTTTTGTCCACTTTCGTCCCCTCAGGCTAACGAAGGCTAGCCGCTGACCGCCTCTCCTTCTCGCGCGCCTCGCGACGGCGAGGTCAGGCCGGCAGCATCACCGAGGTCCCGGAGGAAACACCATGTCCCGCTCAGCACGCAGCATCCTGCCGCTCCTTCGCTCGCTCCTCCTGGGGGCCGCCACCGCGTCGTCGATGGCGCTCTCCGCAGGGATCGTCGCCGGGTGCGCCGACGAGAACGACCCCGAGACGCACGTCAAGCGGCTCGACGACCCGGCGACGGTTACCCCCTCGGTCAACCGGCTCGTCCAGTTCTTCGAAGACGCGATGACGCGCGACAACAAGGACCGGAACGGCCCGACCGTGAAGCCGCTCCTCGACAAGATCATCGAGCCGATGACGCAGCGGTGCGTGGCCGGCGACCTCGACGAGCGCACGAACTCGAAGCTCATCAAGTTCATCTCCGACACGCGCGACCCGCGCGGCGACGCCTGCCTCATCAAGGCGCTCAAGGACTACAAGCCCGAGTCGACCGAGGAGGACGTCCGCTGGGCCGTGCGCGGCCTCGGGGCGATGAAGTCGGAGAAGGCCGCCGAGCCGCTCATGGCCGTCTTCACCAAGCTCCAGCACGGCAAGCCGAAGGGCTCCACGATCTCGCGCGACGTGCACGACGCGATGATCGACATCAACAGCAAGTCGTGGGAGGACGGGCTCATCACGATGCTCGGGCGTCCGATCAACGATCCGAAGGACGTCGCCACGATGCGGAACGAGCTGTTCTGGCAGATCACCGCGGCCGAGCTGCTCGGCTGGCAGCGCAGCGAGAAGGCCGTCGTGCCGCTGCTCAAGGTGGTGCTGTCGCCGCTCAAGGCGGACGCCGCCGCGACCGCGATCCTCGCGCTCACGAAGATCGGCAAGCCCGCGATCGAGCCGGCGATCCAGCTGCTCAAGGGCGAGCACAAGGAGCTCGTCGAGTACTCGAAGGTCGAGAACCTGAAGGCCGCCGGCGACAAGCCGAGCGCGGAGCAGAAGAAGGCGGCCGAGACCGCCCACGTGGCGGCCGCCGCGCTCGTCCTGGCGACGATCGGCCGGCAGGAGTCGGTGCAGCCGCTGCTCGCCGCGCTCGAGAAGGCCGAGGACGTGCCGCGCGCCATCATCGCGCGCGAGCTCACCAAGGTGCCCAAGACGCCGGAGACCCTCGCCGCCTTCCAGGCGGCCTACGAGAAGACGCCCGCGGGCCTCGAGATGCCGCCGGCCGGCATCAACGCGCGGGTCATGCTCGCCGAGGCGGCGGGCAACTTCTTCGACGCGAGCCTCGTGCCGTGGCTCGTGAAGACGGGGCTCGAGGCGCGCGGCGAGGAGGACGACGTCGCGCAGATCCGCGACATCTCGCTCCAGACGGCGCTCAAGCTGATGAAGCCCGACCAGGTCGCCGACGTCGACCGGCTCGCGAACACCCGCACGAGCGGCGGCGGCACGGTCGGCAAGTCGATGGAGAAGGAGATCAAGCTCGCGAAGGACCTGCTGAGCACCTGCGCGACAAAGGTCGACTGCTACGTCGGCAAGCTCGGGGACCCGGCGTCGCAGACCAAGGAGACGCAGTTCCAGGGGATCAAGGCCGCCTACATGACGGGCGTCCTCGGCTCCCCGGACGTCCGGCAGCAGATCATCGACGCGCTGCCGAAGGTCTCGAACGCGGCCGTGCGCTTCGTGTCGGTCTCGGTCATCGACGCGCTGTCGCCGAAGGGCGACGCCGAGGTCGCGGACAAGCTGCAGAAGATCGTCGACGAGGGCGAGGCCTCGAAGGATCCGGAGAAGATCTCCGGCAACGCGCCCTTCAAGACGGTCATCTACCGCCTGTCCGCCCGCGCGCAGTGAGCGCCGCCGTCGCGCGCCCCACCCCGCGGTCGGCCCCGGGGTGGCGCGCGACGACGGCGACCACGCGATTCCAGATGTTCTTTTCCGAGCGGCTTCCGGGTGCGATGTCGTGCCGGAGCGCGGGGCTGCCCGATTTTTCCTGGCATCTCCTCCGTCTTGACGGTTTACTCCGGGCCTTCCCCACGGGGCCTTCCTGGCTGAACGAACCATGATCGTGCTCGAGGTAACCCAGGGTCTCGCTGCCGGGCGCGCCTTCGAGCTCCAGGGCGAGCTCATCACGCTCGGGCGCTCTCCGGACAACCGCGTCGTGCTCGACGATCGCCACGTCTCCGGGGCGCACGCGCGCATCGTGAACGGCGCCGACGGGGTGATCCTCGAGGACCTGCGCTCCACGAACGGGACGAGCGTGGTGCGGCGGGGCGAGCGGCTCGAGCTCGGGCCCGGGCGCAGCGCGGTCGCCCTCCAGACGGGGGACGTCATCGAGCTCGGCTCGGGCGACGCGGTCACCCGGATGGTGGTGAAGATCCCGGAGGAGGCCGACGACGCGCGGGTCGTCTCGATCCGGCGCCTCGACGAGATCGAGCCCGCCGCGGCGAAGATCGAGCGCGACCCGAGCGCGCTCTCGGCCATGTACGCGGCGCAGAAGCGCATCGGCGCCGCGGACGATCTCGACGAGGTGCTCGCCGAGATCGCCGACGCGGTGCTCGCGCTCGTGCCGAGCTCGACGCACGTCACGGTGGTGCTGCGCGACGACGACCAGGAGCCGGGCGCGGCGCGGGCGGCGTTCGTCCCGGTGCTCACGCGCGTCCGCTCCCCGTCGGGCCGCGGGGCGCCGCCGGCGGGGCCGGTGCCGATCACGCGCAGCGTGTACCGGAAGGTGATCAAGGAGCGGGCGGCGGTGCTCGCGGCCGACGCGCCGATCGAGGTGGGGCAGACCGAGTCGCTGATGGGCGCCTCGATCCGCAGCACGCTGGCCGTGCCGCTCTGGAAGGGCGAGGAGATCATCGGCGTGCTCCAGGCCGACAACCGGAGCGCGCCCGGGATGCTGAACGCGGGCGATCTGGAGACGCTCCTCGTGCTGGCGGCGAACGCGTCGCTGGCGGTGGCGAACGCCCGGCTGATCAAGCGGCTCGTGCTCGCCGAGGAGCGGCTCCAGAAGGAGAACAGCTTCCTCAAGGGGCGCGAGGAGAAGCGCCGGGGCGGGGGCGCGGTCGACATCATCGGCAACAGCGACGCGATGCGCCGGGTCATCGGCCAGCTCGACAAGGTGGTCGACACGCGCGTCACGGTGCTGATCGAGGGCGAGACGGGCACGGGCAAGGAGCTCATCGCCGCCGCCGTGCACTACCGCTCCCGCCGCCGCGACAAGCTCTTCGTCGCGCAGAACTGCGCGGCGCTGGCCGAGAGCCTGCTGGAGAGCGAGCTCTTCGGCCACAAGAAGGGGTCGTTCACGGGCGCCACCGAGGAGAAGAAGGGCCTGTTCGAGATCGCCGACGGCGGCACGCTCTTCCTCGACGAGATCACCGAGACCCCGCTGTCGCTCCAGTCGAAGCTGCTCCGGGCGCTCCAGGAGGGCGAGATCCGCCCCGTGGGGGCGACGAGCCCGAAGCACGTCAACGTGCGCATCGTCGCGGCGACGAACCGGAACCTCGAGGACGAGGTGGCCAAGGGGCGGTTCCGCGAGGACCTCTACTACCGGCTCAAGGTGTTCCCGATCCGGCTGCCGCCGCTGCGCGAGCGGCGGGACGACATCCCGCTGCTCGCGGCGCACTTCCTGGAGCGCTACGCGGACGAGATCGGCAAGCCGTGCGGCGGGTTCAGCCAGCAGGCGATGGAGCTCATGGTCGCCTACGACTGGCCGGGCAACGTCCGGGAGCTCCAGAACGAGGTGCAGCGGCTCGTCATCCAGCTGGATCCGGGGGCGTTCGCGACGCCGGAGCTGCTGTCGCCGCGGATCCGGCAGGTCGAGGGGCTCGTGGCGCGGGCGGGGACGCCGAAGGGGTCGCTCAAGGAGATGATGGACGCGGTCGAGAAGTTCTTCCTCCTGGAAGCGCTGCGCGGGCACAACAACAACAAGACCAACGCGGCGAAATCGCTCGGGATCACGCGCGAGGGGCTCCACAAGAAGCTGCGGCAGTACGGGATCTGACGAGGGGCGGGGGGAGAGAGCCGGATCGCGGGGGAGCCATCGGGAGGGGGTGGCGCGCGCGGGGGCGGCGGGGGGCCCTTCCCACGAACTCGCGCCTTGTGGTGGCTATGGCCCGCTGAACGGGTGAGGCAAGATCAGGAGCGACTCGCTTCGATGCAGGCCGGCGCTCGGGTTCGTGGGGCCCTTCCCCCGCCACCCCCGCGCGCGCCACCCCCTCCCGATGGCTCTTCCCGAGGCGCGGCGGGTAGAGAGAGTGAGGGCGAGACGCTGTCGTGAGAGCGAGGCTCGATGACTCGCGAAGCGCAAGACACCTGTCGATGAGGCTCCGAGGTATGGCCCGTTGCGCCTCCTCGGAGCATCGCCCCTACCCCGGCGCACGCGGGACCTCTCCTCGTTGTACGCGAGCTATCTCTGCGCCACGTCGCGTTCGATGAGGCCCCGGTCTGCGCAGGCTTTGTAAAGAGCTTTGGACATTTCGAGCAGGTCGGTGTTACAACCGAATTTCAGGGGGGCGCGATGAGCGCAGGTCGGCGGCAGCGGTGGACCGGCGATCGACGCGGGTGGGGCGCGGCTACCGGCCTGCGCGCCGCCTCCGGCCCGCCCGGCGAGAGGGGGGGACGTGAGCGAGCTGGGAGACGAGCGTCTGAGGACGCGGACCGGAGAGTTCTCCTTCGACAGGGAGAACAGGATCATCCGCTTCGATGTCGACGAGGGCGTGGTCCAGACGCTCGCCGACGCGAAGGAGAACATCGCCGCGAACAAGCGATTCAGCAGGGGCACGCCGTACCCGATCCTGTGCGATCTCACGCGGTGCAAGGCCACGGACCTGGACGCGCGCAACTACTACGCATCCGAGGAGGCGACGCAGGCGCACCGCGCGATGGCGCTCCTCGGCCAGCGCCCGGTCGCGCGGATGATCGGCAACATCTTCCTCACCGTCTACGGGAACCGCGCCAAGCCCGTTCGGCTCTTCACCGAGGAGAGGGAGGCGATTCAATGGCTGAAAGGCTTCACTGACTGATGGGCACAGGCCCACTGGACGATCCGCGCGTCGCCGAGCTCTGCGAGCTCGTGCTGCGCCTGCTCCCGGCCGAGCGGCGCGGCGCCCTGCCGCCGGCCTTCGGGGCGGATCCGCTCGACCAGGCCCTCTCCGCCCTGAGGCCGCTCGCGGCGCCGCTGGCGGCGGCGCCCTCGGCCCCGGACGAGCTGAGCCAGCGGCTGGAAGAGCTCATGGAGGTCATCGTGGCGCTCGTCGGGTTCAACTACGCCAGGAAGGCGCCCGTCAGCGACAGGAACGATGTGATCGACGGCATGGCGGCCGGGCTGAACATGCTCGGCGAGGAGCTCGCGAGCTCGACGGTCTCCAAGACGTACGTGACGAGCATCATCGAATCGATGCTCGACCTCCTCGTCGTGGCCGACCGCGCGAGCGGGATCCGGAGCGTCAACCAGGCCGCCTGCGACCTCTCGGGGTACACCCGGGAAGAGCTCGTCGGCAGGCCGCTCGACGCCGTGTTCCCCGGGCTCTCGGCCGGCGCGCTCATCGACGCGGGCGGCGCGCGCGACGAGAGGGTCTGTCTGCGCAAGGACGGGCGCGCCGTCGCCGTCTCGTTCCTCGCCTCGGTCATGCGGACCGACGGCGGGCAGATCCACGGGCTCGTCTGCGTGGCGCGGGACCTCACCGAGAGCCAGCGGGCCGACGAGGAGCGCTGGCGGCTCCGCGAGGCGGTCCACCGGCAGACGATCCTCGTCGAGGAGCTCTCGACGCCGATCATCCCCATCACCGGCGGGATCATGGTGGTCCCGCTCGTCGGCTCGCTCGACGAGCAGCGGCTGTCGCGGATGACCGAGTCGCTGCTGCAGGCGCTCTCCGAGAGGGCCGCCAGCGTGGTCATCCTCGACATCACCGGGGTGCGCACCGTGGATCGGCAGGCCGTGCACGGGCTCATCCGCTCGATCGGCGCGGCGCGGCTCCTCGGGGCGCGGGTGCTGCTCAGCGGCATCCGCCCGGACGTGGCGAGGGCGCTGGTCGAGATCGGGGCCGACCTCGATGGGGTCGCGACGTTCGGGTCGCTTCAGGACGGGATCGTCCACGCGCTGCGGGGGGCCGCGAAGGGCCGGCCTGCCGCGGGCGCGCGCTCCGCGTAGCGCCGTGCGGGCGGCATCGCGCGCGGTGAAGACGCGGGCGGCACGCTGAAGAGGACGGGCCGCGCTGTCTGGCCGATTCACGTGTAACGGGCGGAGATCTCCGCCACACGCTCGCCCGCATCGACGAGCAGCGCGTCACCGCCGATCCGCTGGAGCAGCGGGGCGACCTGTCGCAGGTCGTTGCCGTCCCCGGTCCAGAGCATCTCGGACCGCAGCGGAGCGCCGGTGACGACATCCAGCACCCCTCCGAGCACCTGCGCCGCTCTTTCGAGCGAGAGCACACCTCCGAGCTGCGCGAGCAGGAAGTAGCCCCAGCTGTCCCCGGGTGGATGCTCCTCGGCCGCGACCACGGCGAGCTCCGCGAGCGCCGCGGCGCGCTCCGGCGGGAGCGCGAGCGCCGCCTGGGCGAGGGCCGCCATGCGATCCGACCCCTGGACGGCGAGCGCGTCCGCCTCCTGCGCCGCGAGGGCCTCCGCCGTCCTCGCTGCCCCCTTGCTGCCCGCGGCCCCCGCGGCGAGCTCGGGCGCCGCGCCTTGCGAGGAGCTCGCACGCGCTGCCCGAGCGCCTTTCCTGGCCTGTGCTCCCTGGCGCGCGTCGCTCGCTGCCGCGGCGTCCACGGGGGCCCCGAGCGACCGGAGCCGCTCGAGCAGCGCGGGCATCACGCGCCGCGACCCCGGCGCGTCCATGAGCCCCCGCTGCGCGTTCGCTTCGAGCGCGACCTCGAGGGAGACGAACGGCGCCACGCGCCGCAGGTCCTCGTAGACCGACGCGTCCCACGCGTTGCCGGACGCGAGCGCCGCGAGGGCGTCGCGCGCGACCCAGTCCGCCGCTGCCGAGCGGACCTGCTCATCCAACCTGGGCGAGAGCAGCGCGAGCACCGCGCGCCGCGACGGGTGCTCCGGGCCGGTCGCGTCGACCGCGCGGGCGCAGAGCGCCGCCGGCCAGGACGCCGTGGCGCGCTGGAAAGACCCGAGGAGCTCCCTCGAGACGAGCGCGAGCGCCTGCGCGAGGACGTCGTCGAGCGCGGCGCCTGCGGCCGGGTCCGCCGCTGCGAGCCCGTCGCTCGCCTCGGAGCGCGCCTCGGTCGAGCGCGTTCCACCGGACGACCGCTCGGCGGCATGCTCCGTCGCTCCCGGCGCCTCGCCTCCGAGCACGCTCGCCGCGGCGCAGAGCACCTCCAGCCGCTCCGTGCGGTCCTCGGGCAGGCGGCGCAGCGCCTCATCGAGCAGCGCTGCCCGCTCCCCGCTCGGGCTCACCGTCGCCGCGGCGAGCAGCGCTCGAGCCGAGCAGGGCTCTCGCCGCGCCACCTCGCGCGAGCGCGCTGCCAGGCGCTCGCGTGCGGCGCCGCGAACGCGCTCGGCCCAGCTGGCGAGGAGCTGCGCCGCGGCCGCGCTGTCCGCGAGGGGCCCTCCGTCCACCCAGAGCCGCGATCGCAGGGACGATTCGACCAGCGCCGCATGGACCGCGAACGCTGCAGCGCGCGCCCTCTCGCCCGGTTCGACGTCCTCGCGCCTCGCGGCGACGCTTCCCGCATGCGTCGCGGGCTGCTCGACGATCCCGGCGGCCGCACGCTGCGCCGCTCGCCGCGCCAGGCGCGCGTCCTCGATGCGGCCGCGCGGAGAGGCCTGAACCGCCGCGCAAGAGGCCTCCCACGCCGGCTCGACGAGCTCGGTGAACGCGGTCCACGGCGCTCCCGAGAGCACCAGATGGCCCGCGCGGCACCTCGCCCAGTAAGCCCTCTCGTCGCTGCCCGGACCCTCGCCGCGCGCGGCGCGACGCGCCGCCTCCGCGAACCTCGCATGCGCTCGCGCGAGCTCCGCCGGCGCGAGCGATGCCTCCACGCCGGCCCGCCATCCGCTGTCGCGGTAGGTCACTCCCCCGCCCTCGACGAGCAGCCGCCCGCCCGGTCCCACCGCCTCGGCGAGCCCCGCGGCGACCGTCTCCGGATCGACGCCCGCCACCGCGGCGAGCACCGGGATCGGCGCGGGGGCGAGGGCGAGGGCGACTGCCGCGGCGAGCCCCTCCACGCCGCCGGTTCCAGGGAGCTGCTTCGCGGCGCCTCGCACCGGCAACCGGATTTCTTCCGTACCGCCGGCTCCCTCGCGGACGCTGCGCAGCACCCGGACGCCGTTCTCCGGCCCCTCGTCCAGGATCGCGCCCGGCGAGAACCCCACCGCGTCCTCGGGCGCGTCCACGATGAGCACCGTCCCGAGGGCCTGGAGCGCCTCGCTCGAGAGCCGGAGGCGCGCCTCGTGGGCGACGTCCTCGCTCGTGGCCGGCCGCTGGCCGCTGTCGAACGCTGGATCCACGGCTGCGAGCGCGGCGACCAGCGCCTCGGCGCTCGCGAGCGGCAGCGCCGTGCCCCACCTTCGCCCGATCGGCCACAGCACCGCGGTCGCGCCTCGATCACGCAGCGCCTCGACCACCCCGCCGAGCACGGCCCATCGATCCGTGTCGTCGTCCGCGACGAGGGTGGCCGTCGTCCCGCAGGAGAGGCGCTCGAGCGCGACGGCGGTCGCAACGCGAACCTCCGGATCTCCACCGCGCTCTGCCGCGGCCTCCTCGAGCGCAGTCCGGAACGTGTCCTCCACCGTTCGTCCAGCGGTCCCGCTCATACTAGCTCCGCCATCTCGGGCTCCGCTCAGGTCCCGGTGAAAGGAGGCGTCCTCGACGGCTGGGTTGCCCCGATCAACCCGTTCGCAGCGTCGTTCTCCTGGCGCGAGGTGTTGTCGTTCCGGTTGTTGCGCCAGATCGACTGCCCGTCCCACAGCCCCCGGTTGTTGCCCCTCCCCGGGTTCGGCGCGGCGACCCCGCCCGTCGCGTTGGCCGCGGCGCCCTGGTTGATGTTGCCCGGGTGAAGTCCGAGCTCCCGGAAAGTCTGCGCGCACATGTGGCAAGGGCACATCGCGGGCCCGCCCCCGTTCATCCCGTTGTTCGTCGAGATGCGGGCGCCGTTCCGGAAGCGCCGTTGCATCTCCCGCCGCACCTCGGCCCGGCTCATCCGGCGGTTCGGGTTATCCGCTCGGATCTGCTGCGCCATCTGGTGCAAGGCGGCGATCTCGGCGCACCCCTCGTTGCCCGCCTGGCGCCCGGGCCCGCCCCCGAGCGCGACGCGGGCGTTGTAGTGCGCATAGCCTACCGCAGGATCGAAGCCGGGATCGCCCCGCTGGGGCACCTGGCCGCTCCGCCCGACGATGTCCTGGCGGCCCGGCTGCGTGATGACCGCCATCGGGAGCAGGCCGTCGGGGTCGACGTGTGTCGACGGGTCGTTGTCGGCGTAGGAGAAGACGTTCAGGCCGCCATGGACGCCGAGCGGATCAGGGCTCAAATAGCGCCCGATCCTCGGGTCGTAGTAGCGATAGCGATTGTAGAAGAGCCCCGTCTCGTCATCTGCAATCTGCCCCAGGAAGCCCAGCGGCGCCTCCGCGCCCCCCTCGCGCCGCTCCACGCCGCCCCACGGGTCGCGCAGCGTGGATCCAGCCAGCTGCCCGTCACCCCGCACCAGGTGGTGGACCGCGCCGAGCTCGTCGGCCACGCAGAAGAACCATTCCTTCCCCTCGGCCTGAGCCAGCGGAGCCCCGCTGTCGTCATCGGTCAGGAAGACGCGGATCCGCTCCCCCTCCGCCGTCCGTCGGCGCTCCTCGAGCACGCGCGCGCCATCCCAAACGTAACGCGTGGAGGAGAGCGTGCGCCCGGCCGGATCGATCACCCGCTTGGCGAGCCGGCGAGCGAAGGTGTCATAGGCGAACTCCACCCGGGTGCCGTCGGGCCGCTCGACGGCCTCGAGGAGGCCGGTCGCATCCCACACGAAGCGCGTGGTGAGGCGATGGTCTGTCTCGCCCTCGGTGATCGCGATCACCCGACCGGCCGCGTCCGTCGCGACCTCCCGACCCCCGACCCGCTTGAGCCGGTTGCCCGGGCCGAACTCCGCCGGCTCACCCGCCGGTCCACGCAGCAGATTGCCGGTTGGATCGAAGAGGTAGTGTCTCGTCCTGGTCCCGTCGCCCTCGCGGTCGCCGACCAGCGCGGCAAGCCGGCCGAGCGCATCCCGGTCGAGCCGAAATGCGCCGAGCAAGCTGTCATCGACACGGAGCAGCTCGCCGTCAGCGTCTCGGTCGTACCGCCGAGCCACCGTGAGCCCCGCGTCGATCTTGCCGACCCACGCCGGCTCGCCCGGCCTCACGGACGCGGTCGTCATGTTGCGGCGCACGCGCTGCGCGCGGAGGAGCCCCTCAGGGCCGAGCTCCACCTCGATGCGCCCGCCGCCCGGGAGCACCCGCGCGCGCTCGCGCCCGCCCTCATCCTGCTCGAAGGTGATGCGCTGCCCCGCGCCGAGGATCACGGCGCTCGCGCCGCCCATGAGGTCGCGCTCCCAGGCGACCCCGCGCCCTCGCTCCGTCCAACGTCGCACGGGTCTACCCATCGCGTCGTAGTCGAGGTGCACCGTCATCGTCTCGGCGCCCACGGTCTGACGTTCCTCGACGAGCCAGCCCACCGCATTGTAGCGCAGCTCCACCCGCACCGACCCCCGGGTCGCCTCGACGAGGCGACCGGCCTCGTCGTGCGTGAGCTCGTCCTTCGAGCCGTCGTCGTAGAGGCGGGCGACGAGCTGGCCGGCGAGGTCGTAAAGAAGCTCCGTGCGCTCGCCGCGCTCGTCCACCAGCGAGGTGAGCCGACCCGCGAGATCGTAGCCGTAGCGGCGCTGAGCGCCGTCGAAGCTGCGCTCGGAGAGCACGAGTCCCCGCGCGTCGTGCTCGAAGGTGTGCCGCGCACCCGCGGCGTCGACGATCGCGACCAGGCGCCCCTCGCGGTCGTAGAGCTGGGTCGCGATCACCGCGCCGCCGATCTCCACCTGATGCAGCCAGCCGAGACCTCCCCAGCGATAGCGCTCTGTCCGTCCGTTCGCGTACGTCACGGAGGTGACGTTCCCGAGCCCATCGTACGTCATCTGGACGGCGCGCCCCTCGGCGTCCGTAATCGCGAGCAGATCGCCGCGCGCGGAATACGAGTACCAGGTCACCGCGCCCGCCGGATCGATCGCGGAGCGCCGCCTGCCCCAGAAATCATACGAAAATCGCCATGTTCGGCCGAGCGCGTCGGTGCGCTCGGTCAGGTTGCCTGGCCGGTCGTAGCGATAGCGCGTTCGCCCTCCGTTCGGCGCCACCGTCTCGGTCGTGAGGCCCCGCTCGTCGACCTCCACCTCGAAGACCGCCCCGATCGGATCTCTCCAGACGAGCCGCCGGCCGATGCGCTCCACCGTCGTCGTGGCGCCTGAAGGGTCCGTGAAGCTCCGGATGTGACCGTCCGTGTCCCGCTCGACCGTCAACGTCCGGCCGATCGGATCGGTGATCTTCAAGGGCCGCCCGCACTCGTCGCGCTCCCAGCGGATCGTGGCCCCCAGCGGATCGGTGTAGGACGCCACGTGGCCGCGCTCGTCGTAGGTGCGCGTCACGACGCTCGCGTTGTGGACCATCCTGTCGAGCCGACCGTCGCCGTCGGGGCTGTAGCGCTGTACCAGCGCGGAGTCGACGACCTCGCAGTAGCCGTCGGGGCCATACTCGAAGACGCAATGGAGAATGCCCTTCGCGGGCGTCCTCCTGTCCGCCAGCGTCGCAGGCAGATCGGGATCCAGGCACGGATCCACGCCCGTCTCCGGTGCTCCCCAGGTCTCGACGCAGCGGCCCTGGGCGTCATAGCGATAGTGGAACACCATCCCGCCCGGATAGCGGTGCTTCGTGATCCTGTGTTCTTCGTAGTCGAACGAGGTGACGAATCCGTCGGGATCGACGACCTCGGCGAGATCGCCCACGGTCGTGTAGGTGTAACGCACGACCAGCGACCCGGACGAGAAGCCGTCCCGGCTGGGCACCTCGAGGGCTGCGATGCGGCCTCTCCCATCCCGGCGCACGAGGATCGCTCGCCCGGCGCTGTCCTCGAAGGCGACGAGGATGCCGCGCTCGTAGATCAGCGAGATCCGGTTATTGTAACGGTCGAGCACCGCGGAGAGCCCGAGCTTTCCGTCGCCCAGCGGGGCGTCGAGGACGAGCCGAAGCCCGTCGTCCCGGACCAGCTCCAGCCGCTCTGCGGCTGCGCGCCGCACGACCCACCCCTCCGCGCCCAGCAGCGCCTCGCCGATGCCGGGCAGAGGCAGCAGCAGCTGCGCCCCCTCGGCGTCGGTCACCTCGACGGCCCTGCGCCCGACGCGCGCCGACCATGCAAAGGAGTGCGACCAGCCGTGACCGAAGCCGACATCGACCGTCGTGCGATCGCTGGAGTACGAGCGCGCGAGCACGAACGGCAACGGACCCGGGAGCGCGAGGTCCGGCTCGGCATCGACGAACGACCGGCCGCCCAGAACGTCGACCGGATCGCCGCGCGAGGCCGGCCCTCGGTGGCCGGGATGGGTCGGCACGCAGCTCCCGCGCCGGCTGCATGCGTTGCGGCCCCCGCCTTCCGCGCCGCGCCCGCCGTTGCGACCGCGTCCGCCCTGTCGACCGCCGCTGCCATTGCCCCTCCGGCCGCCAGGGCCACCGCCCCCGGCGCCTCCGCCCATGACGAAGACGACGGGGTTCATGCCGGGAATGGCCGGGATGTTGGGGACCGGCGCCGTGCGCGCCATGACTTCGTGACTAACGGCGCGGTCTCCGAGCGTCAATCGAACGCCCGGCGGGCTATTGCTTCGGATTCGCGCGCATCCGCTTCGATATCTGCTTCCAGCGCCGCTTCTCCTCGAGCTTCGCGCGCACGTCCTGCTGCCGGGCGAGGTAGCGCCGCTCCGCCCCGAGCTTCAGGTACGCGCCGAGGCGCTCCGGATCGAGCTCGCCCTCCTCGATGGCGCGCAGCACCGCGCACCCGGGCTCGCCGTCATGGCTGCAGTCCCGGAAGCGGCAGGCCGCGGCGCGGGCCTCGACGTCGTCGAAGCCCGCGGGCGCGGCGCCGTCGTCGGACCAGAGGCCGAGCTCCCGCACGCCCGGCGTGTCGATGAGGAGGCCGCCGCCGGGCATCACGAAGAGCTCCCGGTGGGCGGTCGTGTGGCGGCCGCGCTCGTCCGACGCCCGGATCGCCCCCTCGCGCTGCACCTCCACGCCGAGCAGGCGGTTGCTGAGCGCCGACTTCCCCACCCCGGACGAGCCGACCAGGGCGATGGTCTCCCCGGCCCCGATCTCGGCGCGGAGCGCGTCGAGGCCGGCGCCGGACAGGGCGCTGACCAGCGCGATCGGCGCGGCGGGCGCGACCTCCCGCGCGGCGTCGATGAGCCGCCCCGGATCGGGGCAGACATCCGCCTTGTTGAGCACGAGCACCGGGCGGGCGCCGCTGTCGATGACCGCCTCGATGTACCGCTCCAGGCGGCGCACGTTGAAATCGGCGTTCAGCGACGTGACGATGAACACCTTGTCGACGTTGGCCGCGAGCACCTGCGCCTCCATCGCGGGCCCCGCGGCCTTGCGCCGCAGGCACGTGCTCCGCGCGAACGTGTGCACGATGTAGGCGGGCCCGGCGCCGTCGCCGGGCCTGAGCCCCACCCAGTCGCCGACGGTGGGCAGCGCGGCGCGGCCCGCGGCCTCGTGCGCGAGGCGCCCGCTGACGACCGCGAGGCGCGGGCCGTCCGCGGTCTGCACGTGGTGCCGCGAGGCGGAGGCGAGGAGGACGCGCGCCGGCTGCACGGCCTCCTCCAGGGACGCGAGCTGGCTCGCGAAGAAGGGAGTCCATCCGAGCCCGATCAGATCGGGTTGCGGTTCGTTCTGCGAAGACGGATCAACGGAAAAATCGGAGTCGATATGCATGACGGACGAGCGCTCCATGGCGTTCGGCCGCGCGGCGCGAGCTGCGGCGCGCGGCGATCGACGGACAAGGGCGCGGCGGCGCGCGAACGCGCCCGCGCCGGCCATTCCACGCGCGGGGCCGCCGCGGCGCGGAGCTCGTCGACCGTCAGGACGTCACGCCGGAAGGCGCGCCCGGCCAGGGCGGATGCCCTGTGAGGCGCGCGCAGCGCAGGACGAACGCGCGCCGATCAGGGCGCACGCACGCCTTCACGACGGCGTGGAGACGAGCTCAGCTGGCCGCGGCGGAGACGACGGCGGCGGCGCAATGGGTGTGCTGTGTATTCCCACTCATGACCTGACCTCCGTGTTCGGCTCACGTCACAACGACGCGGCAGCGCCTAGAATCCGCCACCGTCGCGCCGCCGTCAAGCGCCTCCTGCTCTGTTCGGCCGCATCGCGCCGCTCACGCACGCACGCACGCACTCACTCACCCCGCCCCGCGCGCGTTGCACGCCGCGCGAGCGGCCGTGGTCGGTGTCCGACCACGGCCGACAGCTCGCCGACAATTTTCGGTCGGCCGGTGGTTGGTGCACCGACGAGGCCGGACCTCCGGGGCGGGCGGGGCCGTGACCGCGCCGGAGGTTGCGAGGAGGCCCTCGCCGCACTAGGGTCCTCCGCTCCATGCCCACAAACTTCGAGCTCGTCTCCGAATTCAAGCCGTGCGGTGACCAGCCTCGCGCGCTCCAGGAGATCTGCTCCGCTTTCGAGCAGGGCGAGACCTTCCAGGTCCTCCTCGGCGTCACGGGCAGCGGCAAGACGTTCACCGCCGCCAAGGTGATCGAGAAGCTGCAGAAGCCGACCCTCATCATGGCGCCGAACAAGACGCTGGCGGCCCAGCTCTACGGTGAGATGAGGGAGCTCTTCCCCAACAACGCCGTCCACTATTTCGTCAGCTACTACGACTACTACCAGCCCGAGGCCTACGTCCCGACGAGCGACACGTACATCGAGAAGGACGCGATCATCAACGACGCGATCGACCGCATGCGCCACGCGGCGACGCACGCGCTGCTCTCGCGCCCGGACGTGATCATCGTCGCCTCGGTGAGCTGCATCTACGGCATCGGCTCGGCCGAGAGCTACCACGGGCTCCTGATCAAGCTCGAGCGCGGCACCGAGATCCGCCGCGACGAGCTCCTGCGGCGGCTCGTCGACATCCAGTACACGCGCAACGACGTCGACTTCCACCGCGGCACGTTCCGCGTCCGCGGGGACGTCGTCGAGATCTTCCCCGCCTACGAGGAGTCGCTCGCGATCCGGGTCGAGTTCTTCGGCGACGAGATCGAGGCGATCAAGGAGGTCGACCCCGTCCGCGGCAAGGTGGTGGGCCAGCTCGATCGCTACGCGGTCTTCCCCGGCTCCCACTACGTCACCGAGCAGCAGCAGCTCCGGCTCGCGATCCAGGCGATCCGGGAGGAGCTGCGCGAGCGCATCGACTTCTACGACAAGGCCGTGCGCTTCCTCGAGAAGCAGCGGATCGAGCAGCGCACGATGTACGACCTCGAGATGCTGGAGCAGATGGGGTTCTGCAACGGCATCGAGAACTACTCGCGCCACCTCTCGGGCCGGAAGCCCGGCGAGCCCCCGCCCACGCTGATCGACTATTTCCCGAAGGATTTCCTCCTCATCATCGACGAGTCGCACCAGACCATCCCGCAGGTCGGGGCGATGTTCCGGGGGGACCGGGCGCGGAAGGAGACGCTGGTCGAGTACGGGTTCCGGCTCCCGAGCGCGCTCGACAACCGGCCGCTCAAGTTCGAGGAGTTCGAGCAGCACTACGCCCAGGTGCTCTTCGTGAGCGCGACGCCCGGCGACTACGAGCTGCAGAAGTCGGCCGGCGCGGTCGTCGAGCAGATCATCCGGCCGACCGGGCTCATCGATCCGCAGATCCACATCCGGCCGGTGGCCGGGCAGGTCGACGACCTGCTCGCGCGCATCCGGGAGCGGGTGAGCCGCGGCGACCGCGTGCTCGTCACGACGCTGACCAAGCGGATGGCCGAGGATCTGACCGAGTACTACACCGAGCTCGGCATCCGGGTCCGGTACCTCCACTCGGACGTCGACACGCTCCAGCGCGTGGAGATCCTCCGCGATCTCCGGCGCGGCGAGTTCGACGTGCTGGTCGGCATCAACCTCCTGCGCGAGGGGCTCGATCTGCCGGAGGTGTCGCTGGTCGCGATCCTCGATGCCGACAAGGAGGGCTTCCTCCGGAGCCCGCGCTCGCTCATCCAGACGATCGGCCGCGCCGCCCGCAACGTGCACGGCGAGGTCGTGATGTACGCCGATCGCATCACCGACGCGATGAAGCGCGCGATGGACGAGACGAACCGCCGGCGCGCGATCCAGGAGGCGTACAACAAGGAGCACGGCATCACGCCGGCCACGGTGAAGAAGGCGATCCTCGACCTGTCGCCCACGTCGGGCACGCGCGACTACTACGCCGTGCCGAAGGGCCCGGCGAAGCCCGCGGCCGAGGCGGCGCGCGCCGCGGTGGACCTGGTCGACCAGATCGACGCGCTCCGGCAGGAGATGTTCGCGGCGGCGGAGAACCTCGAGTTCGAGAAGGCGGCGCGGCTGCGCGATCAGCTCCGCCAGCTCAAGGCCCAGCAGGGCGACGGGGAGGCCGGCATCGCGCGCGAGGTGGCCGAGGAGAAGCCGGCGCGCTCCGGGCGAACGGCGAGCCGGCGGGGCGCGGGCGCGGGCGCGGGCGCCAAGGCGAACGGCGGGCGCGCGGGCGCAGGGGCGAGCGGCGGCGGGCGCGCGGCGGCGGCGCGCGGGCGCGGGCGGTACCGGTAACGGCGACGGAGCCCGCGGGGGAGGGGCCGGCCAGGGTGGAAGACGCCGGCAGTCTGCCTGTCGCCCTGCGCCGCTGTGCGACAGGCGCTCTTCCGGGCTTTCGAACGTCGCGAGGGATCGGCGTCGACCCTGCGGCGCGGCCCTGATAAGGGGCGCGCGATGGCCGCCTCCGATCCGATCCTCGTCACCGTCACCGGCAGGGACCTGCCGGGCATCACCGCGCGGCTCACCGGCATCCTCAGCGACATCGGTGCCACGCTGCTCGACATCGAGCAGGTGGTGGTGCACGGCAACCTGAACCTCGCGCTGCTCGCGCTCTTCCCGGAGACGCGCAGCGGGCTCAAGGAGCTCCTGTTCGCGGCGAAGGAGCTCGGCGTGGCGCTCGACTTCAAGCCGCTCGACGGCGGCGCGCCGCCGCGCGCCCCAGGCAGCCGCTACGTGGTGACGGCCATCGGGCGGGAGCTCGGCGCGAAGCAGCTGCACGACGTGGCCTCCACGCTCGCGAGCCACGGCGCGAACATCGAGAAGATCGCGCGACTGTCGGTCGAGCGCCTGTCGTCGGTGGAGATCCAGGTGCTGCTCCAGCGCGAGGAGGAGGCCGACACGCTCAAGCGGGCCCTCCTGGCGCTCGCCATGCAGAACAGCTTCGACCTCGCCCTGCAGCGCGAGGGCCTCTTCCGCCGGAGCAAGCGGCTCGTCGTGATGGACATGGACTCGACGCTCATCCGCATCGAGGTGATCGACGAGCTCGCGCGCGAAAAGGGCGTGGCGGAGCAGGTCGCGAAGATCACCGAGCGGGCGATGCAGGGGGAGATGGATTACGACGAGTCGCTCCGCCAGCGGCTCTCGCTGCTCCGCGGCCTCGACGTCGGCGTGCTCCGGAAGCTCGCCGCCGAGCTCCCCATCACCGAGGGCGCCGAGACGCTCGTCCGTGTGCTGAGGCGGCTCGGCTACCGGACCGCGGTGATCTCCGGCGGCTTCTCGATCGCGGCGGAGGCGCTCAAGGCCCGGCTCGGGATCGACTACGCCTACTCGAACTCGCTGGAGGTCGAGGGCGGGAAGCTCACCGGCCGGGTGACCGGGCCCATCGTCAACGCGCAGCGCAAGGCGGAGCTGCTCGAGACCATCGCCCAGGCCGAAGGCGTGCTGCTCGATCAGACCATCGCCGTGGGCGACGGCGCCAACGACCTCCTGATGCTCCAGCGCGCCGGCCTCGGCGTCGCGTTCCGCGCGAAGCCCAAGCTGCGAGAGGCCGCGGACACGTCGCTGTCCGCGAGCGGCCTCGACGCCATCCTCTTCCTGCTCGGCATCACCGAGCGCGAGCTCCTGGAAGTGGCGTGAGCGGCGCCGCCCGCAACAGACGAACCGGCCCACCGGGCTGAACCGATTCAGTGAACACGGCGTCCGCCGGGGGCGGAGGCGGCTCCCCATCCCACGGCGCGGCGCGGAGGGTCTCGGCGCGCTGGCCGGGGCGCCGCGCGGGGCAGCGCGGCCCCTCGCCCACGGCGCCTGCGCTGGGAGGGGGTGTGGGAGCGGCTGCGCAGGCCCCGGGCGGCGCGCGGCCCTGCGCGGCGCGAGGCTCGCCCGCGGGCCGTCGTGCTATCCAACCGGGGCCATGCGGAGGAGCAGGTCCACACGAGAGGCGCGCTCCACCGGCTGGAGCGGAGGTGAGGCGTGAAGCGTCCGACGATCACGGACATCGCGTGGCGTGCAGGGGTGTCCAAGGGAGCGGTCTCCTATGCGCTGAACGGCAGGCCCGGCGTGTCGGAGCCGACGCGCGAGCGGATCCTCGCCATCGCGGCGGAGCTCGGCTGGCAGCCGAGCAACGCGGCGCGCGCGCTCTCCGACGGCCGGGCCAGCGCCGTCGGCCTGGTCATCGATCGGCCCGCGCACACGCTCGGCATCGAGCCGTTCTTCATGCAGCTCATCTCGGGCATCGAGGCGGAGCTGTCCGAGAAGGCGGAGGCGCTGCTGCTCAAGGTGACCGAGGATCGCGCGGCCGAGCTGGAGACGTACCGCCGCTGGTGGGCGGAGCGGCGCGTGGACGGGGTGATCCTGGTCGATCTCTGCGAGAACGATCCGCGCGTGAAGCTCGTGGAGGAGCTGAAGCTCCCGGCGGTGGTGGTCGGCGGGCCGATGGGCAAGGGGCGGCTCTCGGGCGTGTGGAGCGACGACGCGAGCGCGATGCGCGCGGTGGTCGACTACCTGGCCGCGCTGGGCCACCGGTCGATCGCGCGGGTCGCCGGCCCCGCGGAGTTCATGCACACCGCGCTCCGCACCAAGGCGTTCAACGCGGCCGCCCGCCAGCGGCGGATCGAGCGCGTGCAGACGGTCCACGCGGACTACACGGGCGAGGCCGGGGGCCAGGCCACGCGGCGGCTGCTCGCGGGGGCCACGCCGCCCACGGCCATCGTCTTCGACAACGACGTGATGGCCGTGGCCGCGCTCGCCGTCGCCCAGGAAATGCGCGTCCCCGTGCCCGAGCGCCTCTCGATCGTGGCGTGGGACGACTCGGCGCTGTGCCAGCTCGTGCACCCCGCCCTGACCGCGGTGCGCCGCAACATCGCCGAGCACGGCTCCCGCGCCGCCGCGCTGCTCCTCCGCCTGGTGGCCGGCGAGCCGATCGACGACGTCGAGTGCAGCGCGCCGACGCTCGCGACGCGGGGCAGCACCGCGCCGCCCCCCCGCGCCTGATCCGGCCCCGCGCCGCCGCGGGTGCGTTCCTCCCTTGCAGAGCGCACGCTGAACCGATTAAGTAGCCTGATCGGGACGTGAGGTATATGCATCGCAATTTCGCCAAAGTCGCTGTTCGTCAACAGGCCGTCGCCTGGCTCGGGGCCAATTTCTGGTCGAGGCGCGGCGGCCCGCTCATGTGGCAGAGCTACGATCCGGCCCTGGTCCGCGAGGAGCTCCGGGTGCTCGCCGAGCACGGCCTCACGATGACGCGGTCGTTCTTTTACTGGCCCCACTTCATGCCAGAGCCCGACCGGATCGACGAGGGCTGCGCGGAGCGTTACGGCGATTTCCTCGAGGCGCACGTGGAGGCGGGGATGACCACCATTCCGACCCTCCTCGTCGGCCACATGTCCGGCGAGAACTGGGACCCGGTCTGGCGGCGCGGGCGCGATCTCTACGGGGACGTGTGGATGGTCGCCCGGCAAGCGTGGTTCGCCGAGCAGATGGCGCGGCGCTTCGCGGGCCACCCGGCGGTGACCGGCTGGCTCGTCTCCAACGAGATGCCGATCTACGGCGAGCGCGAGCGCTCGGTCCGCGAGACGGTCACGAGCTGGGCGAGCCTTGTCGTGCAGGGGCTGCGGGCCGGCGGGGCGAGCCAGCCGATCTCGATCGGCGACGGCGCGTGGGGCATCGAGGTCACCGGCAACGACAACGGGTTCTCGGTGCGCGACCTCGGGGCGCTCGTCGATTTCCTCGGCCCGCACGTGTACCGGATGGAGAACGACCTGGTCCGCCAGCACTACGGGGCGGCGTTCATCTGCGAGCTCACGGGCTTCCTCGGCAAGCCGGTCGTGCTGGAGGAGTTCGGGGTGTCCTCGGGTTTCGTCTCCGACGAGAACGCCGCGCACTACTACCGGCAGGTCCTCCACAACACCCTGCTCGCCGGCGCCACCGGCTGGATCGGCTGGAACAACACCGATTTCGACCTCATCGACCAGGACCCCTACCGGCATCACCCGTTCGAGCTCCATTTCGGGCTGACGACGACCGACGGTCGCCCCAAGCCGCAGCTCGAGGAGATGGCGCGCTTCGCCCGGGTGCTCGCCGACATCGACGTCCTCGGCTGCGAGCGCGAGCCGGCCGACGCGGCGCTCATCGTGCCGTCGTACCTGGAGGGCGCGTTTCCGTTCACCGAGGCCGAGGATCGCAGCTACCTGTTCACGACGCTGCGGCAGGCCTACATCGCGGCGAAGGAGGCGGACCTGCCGGTCGGGCTGACCCGCGAGCGGGACGGGATCGCCGAGGACTGCCGGCTGTATCTCCTGCCGTCGGCCAAGCAGCTGACCGCGCCAAGCTGGCATCTCCTGGAGCGGCTGGCCTCGGGCGGCGCGGTGGTCTACGCGTCGTACTCCCACGGCACGCACGGGTCGCAGCGCGGCCCGTGGTACGCGCACCTCAACGCGATGTTCGGCGTCGAGCATCAGCTGCGCTACGGGATGGTCGACCCGATCGAGGACGATCGCGTGCAGCTCACCTTCGCGCGCGGGTTCGGCCCGATCGCGGAGGGCACCACGCTCGCGTTCCCGGTCGCCGGCACCGAGCACAGCCGCGCTTACCTGCCGGTGCGGCCCAAGGGCGCGGAGGTCGTCGCGGTCGACCAGCGCGGCCGGCCGGCGCTGCTGCGGCGCCGGGTCGGCAGCGGCAGCGTCGTGCTCTGCACCTACCCGATCGAGCACTTCGCCGCGGCGACCCCGCGGGTCAACCCGGAGCCGACCTACCGCCTCTACGACGCGCTCGCCGCGCTCGCCGGCGTGCGTCGGCCGGTGACCGTGGACGACCCGCGCGTCGCGGCCGACACCCTGCGCCACCGGGACGGCCGCCGCTTCGTGTTCCTGATCAGCCAGGCCGACGCGCCGATCTCGGTCGAGCCCGTCGCGGCCTCGGGCCACCTGACCGAGCTTGGCGGCAAGTCCAAGGTCCACGCCGTGGAGCTCGCGCCGTACGACGTGCGGATCCTCGAGCTGCGGGCCTGATCCGGGTGAGCGCGGGGCCGCCGTCCCTCGTTTCGCGCTGACCTGAGGCGCGCCCCCGCGGCTCAGTACCAGCGCGGCGTGCCGCAATCGATGTGCAGGTGGTCCCGGTGGCTCGCGTCGAAGTCCGGCCCGAGGACGCGCGCGGCCGCCCCCTCGGCGCGGAGGCGGCGGGCCACGCCCCGGAGAAAGCGCCCCTCGCGGGTGGTCGGGTCGCTCCCGTGGAGCACGTAATCGCGGAGCACGCTGATGGCGCGGCCGCGCTTCGGCGAGAAGCGCGCGATATCGAAGGCATTGCCGAACGAGTGCTCGCTCAGCCCCTCGCTCCACCTTCGCATCCTGCCGACCACTTCCCTGCAGGCGTAGCTCCCCAGGGTGCTGATGCGGGCGATCGGCGAGCCCAGGTGCGTCTCCGCCTCTTCCTGGACCACGCGCTCGATATCGGTCAGCCGGAGGGCGAGCGAGCAATCCACCTGCAGCGGCGGCGAGTAAACGATGCCGGTCGGGCCGCGCGTCAGCAGCACGCCGTGCGGGATGCCGCACCCCTTCTTGTTGGGCTTCGCGACGTCCGGCAGCGCCTGGAACCGCGCGCCGGATTGCTTGAGCGCGTCGCGGCAATCCGCGCCTGCGGCCGCGGCGATGTGGCTCCACTGGCGCTGCGCCCGCGGCGGCCGCTCGCGCAGGCCGGCAGCGTCGGCGAGGTGCTCGACCCAGGGGCCGGCCCATCCCGGCGACGCCGCCGGCGGCGCCGCGGGAGCTCCGCCGGCGATGGCGGGCGCTGGCTCCGCCAGGGTCGGCGCTCCGCCGTCGTCTAGCGGCGCTGCTCCCGCGAGGGCTGGCGCCGCTCCCGCGAGGGCCGGCGCCGGGGACGCCATCAGCGCGGTTCCACCGAGCTCCGCGAACGTGGAGCCGCCGGGGGAGCAGGACAGCGCCGAGGTCATCGCCGCCGCAACGAGCCCCGCAAGGAAGCGCGCGTGCACATCGATGTCCGTACCCCAGCGGGCGACCGGCGCAAGACGCGCGATTCATCCATCTCTGCGCGAAGGCCCACACCACCGCCGCCCCCGCCAGGTTCGCTCCCCTCCCGCGCCGGTCGTGATCGCGCTCGCCGGAAGAGTCCCCACGAAGGCAGCAAACTATTGTTTTAGTTCAGATTTTCCCCCTGCTTCCCGCCGTCGGGGTCCCCTCGGCCCCCCTCCCCGCGGAGCTCGCCCTCCTCCGGCGCTCCCGGCGATGCCGACCGGAGCAGGAGCAGCCCGGCCAGCGAGACGACCGCCGCTGCGGCCGTCACGCTCCACGGCAGCAGCTCTCCCTCGACGATCCCTTGCACCGACGGCGGCTTGAAATAGAGCAGCGACACCGCGAGCCCGTTGTTCAAGGCGTGCAGCAGGGCCCCGGGCAGCACCGAGCCGGTGCGGTGGCGCGCGTAGCCGAGCACGAGCCCGAGCGAGAGCGTCGGCAGGAGCCGGTACACCGAGCCGTGCGCGAGCCCGAAGAGGAGCGCCGACACGCCGATCGCCACGGCGGGCCCGGCGCGGCGCAGCCCGGCGTAGACGAGGCCGCGGAACAAGAGCTCCTCGCAGACGGCCGGCGTCACCGCGACGAGCAGCAGCACGACCAGGTACGGCTGCCCGCCGAGCAGCACGAGCTCGCCGAGCTCGCGGACGAACGGCTCGGGCGGGGGGAACCACCGGAGGACGGTGCCGCCGATCGCGGCCCACGCCGACGCCCCGAGGAGCAGCGCCCCGGCGACGCCCCGGACCGAGGGCCGCCGGAGGCCGAGCGTCGCCCGCGGCGAGTAGCCGAAGCCGGCGACCAGCGCGAGCGTCGGGGCGAGGAAGAAGCCGACCTGCGAGACCGCGAGCTGGACCGCCACGCTGGCGCGGGCGATGAGCAGGCTGCCGTAGAAGAAGAGCACCTGGACGCCCGCGAACGCCGCGAGCGAGAACCCGGCCGACGGCGCCCCGCCGGCCCGGCGCCGGAGGCCCAGCACCGCGCGCGCCGACTCCTGGCCGCCGAGCAGCACGTTCTCGCGCTCGAAGACGCGCGCCGCGAAGAGGAGCGCGAGGCAGGCGTAGAGCGCCGAGGAGAGGAGCGCCGTGAACAGGAGATCGACCGGCGCCTCCCCGACGAACAGCGCCTTGATCAGCACCGCGATGTTGAGGACCGGGGCGTAAGCCGTCCACGGGTTGAGCTCGACCACCGGCAGGGCCGTGATGCCGGCGAGCAGCGAGAGCGGCAGGTACGCCGGCATGAGCGCGTTCTGGCCGTCCTTGAAGTCCTTCGCGAACACGGCGAGGGCGAGGAACAGCGCCGAGAACAGGAGCGTGACCGGCACGAGCAGCGCGAACGTCAGCGCGAAGATCCAGGGATCGACGACCATCACGTCCGGGAGCATCCGGCTCACCGTGAGCGACAGGCTCACCACGTTGCCGAGCGCCGTGAGCAGCGAGATGATCCACACGGCCAGGAACTTCCCCGAGATGATCTCGATGGATCGCACCGGCGCGCACAGCAGCGTCTGCATCGTGCCGCGCTCCTTCTCGCCCGCCGTGAGGTCGATGGCCGGAAGGAAGCTGCCGAGGAGCGACATCAGGATCAGCATCATCGGCATCATCGAGCCGAGGATCTGGCCGACCTTGCGGCTGTCCGCCGCGACGTCGCGCGGCACGACGTCGTAGGCGACCGAGAACCCCTCGGGCAGGCCGCGCGCGGCCTCGCGCTCGGCGACGATGGCGCCGCGGGCGCGCCGCAGCGCGCCCGCGAGGCGCGCCTCCGCCGTGGCGGAGTCGGCGCGCACCGAGTCGAAATAGATCGCGACGGCGCCCTTTCCGCCGCGCCCGAGCTCGGCCCCCAGCGACGGCCACGGGACGAGCACCGCGTCGACCTCGCGCTCGCTCACCGCGGCGCGCGCCGCGGCGAGCACGGGGTTGTCCGGCTCGATCCACCTCGGCCGCGAGCCCTCGGCCCCCGGCGCCTCCTCCTCGGCTCGGGGTGGAGGGCCCGCCGGCGGCGCGAGCGCCCCGGAGAGGAGCCCCTCGCGCACCTCCGGCGGCGCGCCGGCCCACGGCACGAGCTCGAGCTTCGCCGCCGACGAGAGCCGCGTCGAGAGGCCCTCGGCCAGCTCGCCCCACACCGCGATCCGCGACGAGCGCGCCTCGCGCGCCGCCACCTCCGAGCCGACGAGCTTGCTCATCGCGAGCGCGAAGAGCGGATAGAGGAGGATCGGCACGAGGACGAGGCGCACGAGGGTGCGCCGGTCCCGGAGCGACTCGACGAGCTCCTTGCGCAGGATGGTCCAGACGATGGCGAGCCTCACCGCGCCGGCCCTCCCGGAGCAGGCGCGCCGGCGCTCCCTGACCCATCGCGCGCCTCGCGCGGGCGGCTCCGCTCCACGTGGTAGAGGAAGGCGTCGGTCAGGTTCGCGGTGGCGGTGCGCTCGAGGAGCTCCGGCAGCGCGCCGCTGTCCGCGATGCGCCCCTCGTACAGCAGGGCGATCCGGTCGCAGAGGTACTCGGCCTCGCCCATGATGTGCGTCGAGAAGAGGACCGCCCTCCCCGCGGCGCGCTCGCGCCGGATCGACTCGACGATGAAGCGGCCGCTGATCACGTCGAGCGCGGTCGTCGGCTCGTCGAGGATGAGCACCTCGGGCTCGTGGAGGAAGGCGCGCGCGATGTTGGCGCGCTGCTTCTGCCCCGCCGACAGCGTGCTGCACGGCCGCGAGGCGAACGCCTCCATCTCGAGGTCGGCCACGAGCGCGTCGATGCGGCGCGAGAGCGCTGCCTCGCCCATGCCGTACAGCCGGCCGAAGTAGCGGAGCACCTCGCGGGGCGTGAGCCGCTGGTAGAGCTGGGTGTCGCCCGAGAGGAAGCCGATCCGCTGCTTCGCCTCGAGCGGCCTCGCGGCGAGGTCGACGCCGCCGATGAGGACACGCCCGGCGGTCGGCGAGAGGATGCCGGCGAGCATCCGCAGGGTCGTCGTCTTGCCCGCGCCGTTCGGCCCGAGCAGGCCCACGATCTCGCCGGGGTGTACGGCGAGGTCGATCCCGTCCACGGCCGTGAAGTCGCCGTACCGCTTCACCAGACGCTCGGCGCGGAGTGCGGCGCGCATGGCGGCACTCCTATTCGGTCCGCGGCGGGGCGCAAAGCGCCCGTCTCTCGATGGGGCCGCCGCGCGAGGCGGCGCCGGCGCGCGCGAGCGCCCTGCTCACGCCGCCCGCCTCCCGTCGGCCCTGTTCCGCGGCGCCGCCCCTCGACGTCCGCCGCAGACCCCCTAGACTACCCTGAAAGCGCATGTCGACGAGCACACCTTCCATGCCCATGCCCTATCGCAACCGCACGACGTCCGAGCCGGTGCAGTGCCCCTGCGGACACGGCCGTGATCACTACATGGTGAGCGCCGAGGCGGAATACCGCTTCGTGGGGTACCTCCAGCTCGCGTTCGGGATCTCGGCCCGGCCGACGAGGGTGAAATACCGGTGCCGTCGCTGCGACACGGTGTTCTCGACAACGACCGATCCGGCGGTCCTCGACAAGCACTATTGACGCGCGGCGGCGGGTGCTCGTGAACGACAACATATGGCTGGCCGTCCCCCGCGGCCCGGGGGCTCCATGAAGGGCCGCGTCCTCATCGTCGCCGGGTCCGACTCGGGCGGCGGCGCCGGCATCCAGGCGGATCTCAAGGCGGTCACGGCGCTCGACGCGTACGGCGCGACCGCGATCACGGCGCTCACCGCGCAGAACACCCGCGGCGTCGCCGGCGTGTTCCCGGTGCCGCCCGACTTCATCGGCCGCCAGATGGAGCTCGTGCTCGACGACATCGGCGCCGACGCGATCAAGACCGGCATGCTCCACTCGGCCGAGGTCATCGACGAGGTCGCGCGCGTCTACGAGCGCCTCGGCCGCGGCGCGCCGCTCGTGGTCGATCCCGTGATGGTCGCCAAGGGGGGCGCGCGCCTTTTGGAGCGCGACGCCGAGGGCGCCCTGCGCGGCCGGCTCCTGCCGCTCGCCGCGCTGCTCACGCCGAACATCCCCGAGGCCGAGGCGCTGACCGGCACGGTCATCGACAGCGTGGACGCGATGCGCCGCGCCGCCGCGCAGCTGCTCTCCATGGGCCCGCGCGCCGTGCTGCTGAAGGGGGGCCACCTCCCCGGCGCCGTGGTCGTCGACGTCCTCCGGACCGCGCCGGAGCCCGGCGCTTCCGGGCACCCTGGCGGGGAGCAGCTGTTCGAGGACGCGCGCATCGAGACGCGCGCGACCCACGGCACCGGCTGCACGCTCGCCTCGGCCATCGCCGCCGGCCTCGCCCAGGGCCTCGCCCTCGTCCCGGCGATCGCGCGTGCGCGGCGCTACCTCCGCGAGGCGATGCGCGCCGCGCCGGGGCTCGGCCACGGCCACGGCCCGCTGAACCACGCCCACACGGCGCGGCCGTTCTCCTGAACAGCGCGCCCGGGCGGCGCCCTCCTGTGAACAACGCGCCGGGCGGCGCCCTCCCGTGGGCGGGCGCCGCGGGCGGCCACGCGCAGCCGGCCGCTGCGCGCGCAGTCGGCCGCGCCGGCGGGCCCGCAGCGGCGGCCGTGGCGGCCGCGCGCCGGCGGTCCCGCAGCGGCCGGCGGCCGCTCCGCGCCGCGCCGAACGGGCAAGCCGCAGCGCATGTGCAACGACTCGTTGCGCCCGGGGCTCGAATGGACGACCCTGCGCGCAGTCCGTATCGGCGTGCCGGCGGTTCAGCTTCGGCGCCGGCGCGGAGCTCTTCCTCACCCTTCGTGCGCCCGTGGCCGTGACCAAAGATCCCCTCCCTCCCATCGACGTCGGAACGGTCATCAACGACCGGTACGAGGTCCTGAAGAGCATCGGCAAAGGCGGCATGGGCGAGGTGTTCTTGGCCTTTGATCGCCTGACCCAGCAGCAGGTGGCGCTCAAGGTGGTGCCCGAGGCCTCCGCCATGCCGGGCGACGACGAGGCCCTGCGGCAGGAGGTGATCCTCGCCCAGAAGGCGCGCCACCCGAACGTCTGCCGCGTGCACGACCTCGCGCCGAGCCCGTGGGGGCCCATCCTCGTGATGGAGTACATCCCCGGGCAGACGCTCCACAACCACATCCGCAAGCGCAAGACGTCCGGCGGCTTCAGCGCCGACGAGTTCCGCAAGATCTCGACCGACGTCTGCGCGGGGCTCGCCGCCATCCATCAGCAGGGGCTCGTGCACGGCGATCTGAAGCCCGGCAACGTGATGGTCGCCGACGATCGCGCCGTCATCCTCGACTTCGGCTTCGCGAAGGAGCGCGCGCGCGCGGCCGTGCGCAAGCCGGGGGCGCCGCCGGACGGCGGCACGCCTCACTACATGTCGCCGGAGCGGCTGCGCAACGGCGGCGCGAGCCCCGAGGACGACGTCTACGCCGCGGCGCTGACGCTCTGGGAGATGTGGACCTGCCGCGTCCCCGAGCCCGGCTACAAGCCGCGGCTCAAGACGATGAAGCAGCAGATCACGTTCGACGTGCCCGCCGCGCTGACGAACGACGAGATCCGGCAGATCTTCCGCGCGCTCAACCCGGATCCGCAGATGCGCCCGCAGGCGCGGCACATGCGGTTCTTCAACCCGACGCAGACCACGACCGCGCCGATCCAGCTGCCGCGCGAGCGCATCGATCCCGGCCCTGCGCCCGGGCGCGCCATCAAGACGCAGTTCACCCCCGGCGCGCAGTCGCTGCTCATCACGTACGCCACGAACGCGCCGGACAGCGTCGCCACGCTGTTCCCGCTGCAGAAGCCGGTGCTCTCGATCGGCCGCCGCAGCGATCAAGATCTCGTCCTGGCCGAGGCGACCGTCTCCGGGTCGCACGCGCTCCTCCGCTGGCAGACGGGCTCGTGGCTGGTCGAGGATCTGAACAGCACGAACGGCACGTACGCGGACTTCCCGTTCGAGCGCAAGGCGCAGGTCTCGCTGCTCCACGGCGCCGAGGTGCAGCTCGGGGAGTGCCGCCTCATGGTGGTCACGTTCGGACCGGACTCGCCGCACCACGACAAGGCGAAGCGCTACCTCGCGCGGCGCGACGGCCTCACGGGGCTCCTCGTGCGCGAGCACCTGATGAAGGCCATCGACGAGGACGGCTTCTTCGCCGAGTGGGCCGAGGTGCCGATGCAGATCGCGCGCTTCGAGCTCCGCGGCCAGAACGGCCTCGTGAGCCTGCGGCCGACGATCCTCGAGATGCTCGCGCTGCGCAAGGCGGCGCTTCAGGTCGTCGACCTGACCCAGACGCTGCTGCTCAGCCTGACGCCGGCCGCGGCCGGGCGCACCGGCCCGCTCACGTTCGTCGTCTCGATCGTGGGTCCCAACCTGGACGAGGCCCAGCACGTGGTCGAGCAGGTCGTCGCGCAGGTGCAGGGCACGCTCCCCGAGACGCTCGAGCTGACCGCGACGCTCGTGAAGTGCGAGCCGGGTCGCCCCGCCCGCACGCTGATCGACTGACGGCGGACGGCCGCGCCGCCGAGCCGTCCGATCGCGTGGAGCGCGACCTCCGCGTCGCCGGCGCCGTTGCGGTCGACGCGCGATCGCGGCCGCCTAGCCGTCCTCACCGCCGCGGGGCCGTCCCGCGGCCGCGTGCTCCGTCGGCGATGCGGCGCTCGTCACGCAGCCGCGAAGCCGCCGGCGCGAGCACACGCTCGCCGGCAGCTCGCGCGCGACAGGACCGCTCCCGCGCCGGAGCGGCAAGCGATCACGAGCCGCTGCAGGACTCGCCCGGAGCGACGGCGTGGTCGAGCACCACCTCGCCGGACAGCTTCCGGGCGTCGATCTCCCCCTGCCAGATGAGCTCCGCGCTGCCCTGCGCGTCGACGACGTCCCGCAGCAGCCGCACGTAGACCTTGCGCGGGGCGACCTCGGGGATCGACACCGCGAAGTCGAACGCGCAGACCGAGTCGCACCGCGGGTTCGCCGCATCGGGCTCGTCCCTCTCGGTGATCTCGTAGATGCTGTCGATCCGGTCCACGTGCATCGCACGCTGGCCGCAACAGTTGAGCAAGAGCCGGCTGTCCGCGACCGCCAGGGAGCCGGTCGACGGATCGTAGCGCCAGCGCAGCACCTCGGCGCCGCAGTAGCTCTCCTCCCCCTCGACGGCGAGCCTCCGCTCCGGCTCCACGAATCCGCCGGCCTCGCTCACGGTCCCGACCTGCGCGGGCTCCGTCTCCAGACACGCGCTCAGAAGAACCAGCGATCCAACCGTTGCAAGCGCCCTGCAGGCCCCCACGTACTTCATGCCCCGACGTCCTTGGCTATCCCGCCCCACTGTTAAAATACGCCCAAAATGAAGTAACAGGGGCTTCAATAAGAATTCGCAATCCGTTTCCGCGGCACATGCCCCGGATTCAGTCGCTGGCAGACGTGGGTAGGAGGTGCATGCACGCTGCACCCCGGAGCAGCTGCACGCACATTCGGGTGTGATCTACGCGTTCTTGGAATAAAAGTCCAGGCGAAAGTAGTAGAGTACGCTCGGTCGTCTGACCTCGGCCGTCATGGTCGGTCGACCTGCTCCACAATCCCACCTACGTCCGGTCTGTCGAGGTGCGTCACCGACCCGCCGTCGGCCGCGATCCCGCAGTGCCGGCCGCGGCGTGCGACGCGGGCGCCGTCGTCACCTCGCGGCGACGGTCGTGCTGCGCCGGCGCGGCGAGCTCTGCTCCTGGCAACCGATGTCTGCGGGGGCGTCGTCGAGGACGACCGCGCCCGCGGCGACATCCAGGTCGAGGGTGCCGCTCCAGACCACGGCCGGGCTGCCCTGCCGATCGACGACGTCGCGCAGCAGCTTCACGTAGATCTCGCCCCGCGGGACGTCCTGCACGCCCACCGACAGGTCGAAGGCGCACTGCTCGCTGCAGCGCCCCCCGGCGTCGTCCGGCGCGTCGCGCTCGGTGACCTCGTAGAGGCTGTCGATCCTCTCGACGTGGATCGCGCGCGTGCCGCAGCAATCGAGCATCAACCGGGCATCCGCGAGCCGGAGCGTCGCCGACGGCTCATCGTACTGCCAGCGGAGCACCTCGGCGCTGCAGTAGCCCCCGTCCTCTCCCGGGGCGAGCCGGTGCTCCGGGTTCCGGAAGCCCCCCTGCTCGCTGATCTTCACCTCCTGGACCGCCTCCACCGAGCTGCAGCCACCGGCGCAGAAGGTCCAGACGATCGCGATGGCGGTCCAGATACGGCTCGACACCATGCTCTTCTCCATGTTCGTTTCGCTGGCTGACCAGGGCGATCTACGGCACTCCGGCGGTGCAACTTTCCAGCCAACTCACCCCTGAGCAGTCCGGAGGCTAAACGCGACCGACGCAGCGGGCCAAAGAAGCGGTGACCCAGGGCGCGGTCTCATGGCGCTCCGCTCGCTGCCGAGACGCGCGCGCTCGCGCAGGAACGACCTGCGTAAGACGCGCCTGGGCCGAAGAAGTTGCCGGACGGAGAGCCCCTGGATCCAGCCGCGACGAGGCGCCCGCCGATCCCGCGCGCCGGACGTCCTGGCCGCGCCTGCCGCGGCGCGACGCGCGGCGTGCGGTCCGCTGGGCCGGGCGCCGACCGTGCGGGACGCCTTGCCACAGCGTGTGCAGCGTCCGCACGCCCCGCGCCCGGTCTGCACGCCACCGCCGGGCTCGGCTCAGCGGAGCTCGTCCCGGGACGGCGCCGGCGATCGGGTCAGTTCTTCGCCTCGACGGCCTTGCCGGGAGGAAGGGGATCCCAGCGCAGCGAGTCCCCGAGCAGGTTGGAGATGCGCTTCGGGCGCTGCCCGTCGACGCGCATGATGTAGAGCCCCGGGCCCTCGCCGGACGTGCGCGTCGAGAAGAAGGCCACGAGCCGCCCGTCGGGGCTGCAGGCCGGGTACCCGTTCCTGCCCTGGTTCTGGGTCAGCCGCGCGAGGCCGCCGCCCGTCTCCCCGGAGACGACGAGGTCGGTGTTCTTGCCGACCCCGACGGCGTAGATCGCCTTCACCCCGTCGGGGTGGTTGCAGAACGTGGGCGCCGACGCGAAGAGCCCCTCCGGCGAGATCGCCTTGCCGCCCACGTAGATGCGCTGCCCGTACCTGCCCTCGCCGGAGAAGGCGAGCTTGCCGGTCGGCGTGAACGCCGGGTGGAGCGCCATCCCCACCTCGGACGCCGGCTTGATGCTCTGGAAGTCGGGCCCGGAGAACAGCTTGATCGTCGATCCGACGCCGATGCTGAGCGCGAGCTGGGAGCGATCCTTGGAGAAGGCGATCCCGTAGACCGAGCCCTTCACGGGCAGCGCCTGCGGGCCGCCCGCCGGCGTGAAGATCTTGTACTCGTCGCCCTTCACGCTCGCCGCGTAGTAGAGCTGCTCGCTCTTCCCGAACGCGGGGGCGATGGCGGTCTGATCCGGCGGGGAGACGGCCTTGGCGTCGTGCCCGTCGGCGTCGATCGTGAAGACGCGGCGCAGCGAGCCCGAGCCCGAGGCGAACGTCATGTGGCTGGCGAAGCCGCCGTTCTGGCCGGTGAGGGCGCCGATGAGCTGGTCGGCCACCCGGTGCGACTCGAACCGGACGTCGCGGAGCGGCACGATGAACTTCTTGTCGAACACGGGAGCCTGCCCGCGGTTCACCAGGAACGCCTGGCCGACGAGCTCGGCCTTGTCCGGGCCGACCTTCTTGCCGCGCACGCTGACGACCGCCTCGACCCCCTTCGCGGACCACGCCTTCACGTCCACCGGGCTGTCGGAGAGGTACAGGCCGTCGGGCGCGGCGCTGTCGGGCAGCACCTCGAACTCGCCGCAGAGCTCGAGATCGCGCCGGACCACGCTGTGGAGCGTCACGTCCTCGGGGTCGGAGACGAGCGACGGCAGGACGCCGATCTTCGGGAGCGGGCGCGACGCGCCGGCGACGACCGTGATGTGGCCGAGGATCTCCTCCGCGTCGGGGGGTGCGGTGGAGGCCGGCGCCTGCGCCGGAGCAGGGGGGGCAGCGAGCGCGGCGGCGGCGAGCGCCAGCGCGCCGAGGGCGTATTGAGCTAGTCGCATGTGTTCTCCCGACAGACGAAGGTGACGCTGACCTGCTTCTGACCGAGGTCGGGATAGTTCTCGGGCGGCGGCGGCAGCGCCTGCCCCTTCGCCCCCTCGAGCGTCGCCCGCGCGGCCGCGTCGAAGGCGGGATTCCCGCTCGGCGTCAGCGTGTAGCTCACCATCTGCCCGTCCGACAAAACGATCACCGCGCGCGGCTTGTACTTCGTGAGCTCCTCCGGCGGGAGCCCCGAGCCGTTCACGCGGAACCTGCTCGAGAACCAGCCCGCGATGCGGGCCAGGTACAGATCCACCGCGCGCGCCTTGAGGGGATCGGTCTCCGTCCCCTCCTTCACGCCGTCCGCGTGCCCCTCCTGCTCGACGTTCGGGGCCTCGCCCGCGTCGGTGGTCTTCGGATCGAGCTCGATGTCGACCTGCTTCGCGATCGCGGCGTCGGGCGGCGGCGGCGCGGTGCCCGCGTCGGCGACCTTGATCTCCGGCGGCGGGATGTCCTTCTCCGTCTTGCCCGCGCTCGGCGAGACGAACGCCTTCTGCTCGACGCGCGGCTTGGGCGTCTGGCGCACCCACCGATCGGGCAGCTTCATCCTGTCGCGCTTGCCGCCCAGCTTGAGCAGCGGCGTGTCCATGTCGAGCACCGGGATCACCTTCACCGGGACGCTCGGCCCCTTCTCGATCTCGGGCGCGGCGGCCGGCACCGAGAGGTCCGCCAAGGTGATCGCCACGGCGGCGCCCGCCTGCACGCCCACCGCCACCGCGATGGCGAGCGCGACGTCTCGCGGGCGGAAGTCGCTCCTCGGCCGGCGCTGTCCCGGCGGCGTCGGTCGCGGCGCGCGCGCCGCGGCCGTGCTCAAGGCGCCGCTCCCCCGGGCCGCGGCGCCGCTCCCCCGGGCCGCGGCGCCGCGCCGCCGGGCCGCGGCGCCGCGCCGCCGGGCGGAGGCGCCGCGCCTTCGGGCTCGAGCTCCGGCTGGACGAGGAGGTTCAGCCCCTCGACCCCGGCGGCCCGGGCGGCGGCCACGACCCGCGCCACGGCGCCGTAGCGGGCGTCCTTGTCGGCGCGGATGTAGAGCTCCTTCTCCTTCTGCACGCGCCCGTTCGACGCGAGCACGCCCTCGATGTCGGCGGTCGCGTCGTCCTCGCCGAAGAGGATCTTCTCCTCCTTCGTGACGGTCACGACGAGCTTCGTGTCCTTGGTCGGCGCCTCCTCGGCGGAGACGTTGGGCAGCTCGACCCGCAGCCCGGCCGTGAGCAGCGGGGCGGTGACCATGAACACCACGAGGAGCACCAGCATCACGTCCACGAGCGGCGTGACGTTGATCTCGCTGAACCCGCCGCCCCGCCGCCTGCGCCCTCCGCCGACCGACATCGCCATGACCGGCCCCGCCCCTCAGCCCTTCGGCATCACCGGCGTCGGCCGGTCGCTCGTCCGCTGGAGCGCCAGCGGGATGGACTCCTGGATCCCGCGCGCCGACAGCGACGCGATCTCCACCCAGCCCTCGCTCGCCGCCTCGAGCGCGGCGAGCAGGTCGTCGATGCGCTTGTTGATCGCGTTGTAGGCGATGACCGCGGGGATCGCGGCGAACAGGCCGATCGCGGTCGCGATGAGCGCCTCGCCGATGGCCGGGGCGACGACGGGCAGCGACGCGCTCTTCTGCTGACCGATGCGGAGGAACGCGTCCATGATCCCGTAGACGGTGCCGAACAGGCCGATGAAGGGCGACGCCGCCGCGATCGACGAGAGCGTCGGCATGAGCGAGCTCGCCCGCTGCGTCTCGGTCACGATCGCGCGCTTCGCGATCGACTCGAGGAGCTTGCCCGTCCCGGCGCGGCGGCTGAGCTCCAGCACCACGCGGGCGCCCGGCGCGTCCGCGTGCCGTTGCGCGAGCGCGAACAGCTGATCGGGCGAGTGGGCGTGCGCCGACTCGTGCTCGAACCGCGCCTGCTGCGCCGAGAGCCGGGCCAGCTGGAGGACCTTGAGGACGGCGATCACCCAGACGAGGATGGCCGCGAAGATCAGCAGCCAGACCACCAGGAAGACGGGACCGGAGGCGTGGAGGATCAGGGAGACGGGATCGAGCTTGATCGGGACCGCCGTCGCCGCCTCGGGGGCGCTTTGCAGGAAGGCCATTTCGATCTCTTTGGGTCAGGGAATCGGCTCGTCGCGGGGCCGCGCGCGCGGCCCCGTCCAGTGCAGTTTGCGGCCGCGGCCCCCTCTCACCTGGAAGCGCGGCCGTGGCCCTCTTCACATCGTCGAGCGCCGGCGCGCGGCGCGGCGCTCAGTCCGCCAGCAGGATGTCGACCTTCCGGTCGCGCGCCCAGCCCTCTTCGTCCGTGCCGGTCGCCTCGAACTCGCCCTTCGACGAGGTCGCGATGCGGCCCTGATCGAGGCCCTTCTTGGCGAGGTACTCCGCGACGCTGCCGGCGCGCTTCTGGCCGAGGCCCAGGTTGTACTCCGTCTCCCCGCGGGGATCGGCGTGGCCGATGAGCTTCATCCCCTTGCCCTTGAGCGGACCCGAGACGAAGCAGCGCGCGAGCGCGTCGAGCGCGCCCGCCGCCTCGCCCTCGATGGCCGTCGAGTCGAACGCGAAGCGGGCCGTCGGCAGATCGCCGCAGGCCTTGAGGATCTTGTCGTCGATGCGGATGGACCCGCTCGTCGGCTTGGAGGTGTCCTGCTTCGGGGCAGGCGCCGCGGTGCTCGCCACCGGAGGGGGCGCGACGGTGCCGCCGACATTCGCCGGCGGCTGCGGATCGGAGCCGCAGCCGGCCGCGAAGGCCGCGAGGGGCGCCGAGACCACGAGGATCAACGCAGGCAGTTTTGTCATGGGCATGCCGTTACCACGCCGGGGGGCGCGTTGCAGCATTTTGAGCGGCGGCCGGCGAGCCGGCGCGCCGGGACGACGGCCATTCCTGTAAAGTGCCGCGGATGCATCGCCGGACCCCGGCACGGGAATACTTGGGGCACCAACGAAGCGTCCCGCCTCGCGCCGCCCGTGGCGCCCTCCGCGCGCTCGGCGCCGCGCTCCTCTCGCTCGGCGCCGCGGCGGCGGTCGCGGCCCCCGGCGCGGCGCGGGCCGAGGCGCCGGTGCGGCGCACGTTCTTCCGGCTGCCCTCGTCGAACGGGTTCGGCGCGGTGCTCCTCGATCTGGGCGCGGCGAGGCTCACCCACTTCCGCGAGCACCTGTTCGCCACCGAGGAACCGCTCCTCGACGAGCGCGGCGCGGAGGTCTGGGTCGGCAACCAGCCGCAGGCCGTGGCCACGCGCGACCTGCTCTACGACGCGTACTTCGGGCTGCGCTCCGACGGCAGGCAGCGCTGGCTGACCGACGTCCCGGTCGACCTCGACGCGAGCGGCTACGCCGGTTGGACCGGCGGGGAGCGCGGCGGCACGGGCGTCGTCACGATGGTCCAGCGGGTCGGCAACCTCGAGTGCGCGCAGTTCTTCTTCGCGCCGCAGGGCCTCGCGCAGGCGGGGTTCGTGATGGCGATGCGCGTCGAGAACCGTGGCGATGTGCCGGCGGAGGGCGTGTCGGCGTTCTCGCTGCACAACTTCCACCTCGGCTTCGGGCGCCCGGGCGTGATGGCCGACATCGGCGAGTCGGGCGAGACCGTCGCCTACGACGCGAGCGACGGCCGGCGCGACTTCCTCGAGCGCGCCTTCGCCGGCGTGGTCGTCGCCCGCGCGCTCGAGCCCGTCGCGCGCCACGGCGCGTCGAGCGCGAGCAGCCCGGCGGACCTCAACGTCTACCGGATCGTCGCGGGCGGCGCCGTCGCCGACCTGCCGGACCTCGAGGGGGCCGCGCCGACCTCGGACGGCTCGGTGAGCGCGTTCCAGTGGGACCTCGGCAGCATCGCGCCCGGCGAGGCGCGGTGGGTCGGCGTGGCGTTCGCGCACCACGGCGACCCCTCGGGCGCGGCGGATCCGCGCGTGCAGGGCGCCCTCGACGCGTACGTCGGCGACAAGGGCGCGGCGGAGGTGGTCGCGGGCGAGATCGCGGCGTACCGCGCGTTCCAGGGCGCGGTGAAGGTGCCGCCCACGGCGACGCCCGAGGAGACGGCGCTGCTCCGGCAATCGGCCGTGATGCTCCGGATGGCGCAGTCCCGCGAGAGCCACGCGTTCCTGCGCGAGCACCTGACGCGCGACCAGGAGCCGCGCGCCACGCGCTTCGGCACGACGCTCGGCGGCGAGCCCGCGGCGTTGCCGGCGACGGTCGCCCACCGCGGCCGCGGCGCGGTGCTCGCGAGCCTCCCGCCGGGCGAGTGGACGGTCGCCTGGATCCGCGACGGCGCCTACGCCACGGTGGCGATGGCGGCCCTCGGCATGCAGACCGAGGCGCGCGACGCGCTGAGCTACTACCTCGACGCGGAGGCGGGGCGCTTCCAGCGCTGGAACGAGCTCGCGTCGTACGACATGCCGCCCTACCAGATGAGCCTCGTGCGCTACCACGGCTTCGGGGTCGAGGAGACCGACGTCAACGATTTCGGCCCGAACCTCGAGTTCGACGGGTTCGGCCTGTTCCTCTGGGCGCTGCGCCGCTACGAGGAGCTCACCGGCGACACGGCCTTCGTGGACGAGCGCTGGGCCGAAGCGTCGGCGAAGGTCGCGGACGCGCTCGTCGCGCTCATCGACCCGGACACCGGCCTCGTCCGGAAGGACTCGTCGATTTGGGAGACCCACTGGAACGGGCGAGAGCGCTCCTTCGCGTACACGAGCATCACCGCGGCGCGCGGCCTGTGCGACGCGGCGGACATCGCGGCGCGGCGCGGCGAGGCGGAGCGGGCCGCGGGGTACCGCGACGCCGCGAACCGGCTGCGCGCCGCGATCGCCGCGCGGCTCACGGACGCCTCGGGCGCGCTCGCCGCGAGCCTGGAGGAGCTCGAGGCGGGCGCGGGCTACTGGGACGCGGCGGTGCTCGAGGGGATCGCGATGGGCCTGTTCGATCCGCGGGGCCGCATCGCCGCCGCCACGCTCGCCGGGCTCGACGAGCACCTGCGCGTCCCCGCGGGCGCCGGGTGGTCCCGGAACGACGATCGCTTCGATCACGCCGGCGCGAGCGACCTGAGCCCCTGGGGCAGCGAGTACGACAGCGCCGAGTGGGTCGTGACCGATCTGCGCGGCGCGGTCGCCGCGCGGCTCATGGGGGACGAGGCGCGCTCGGACCGGCTGCTCCGGTGGGTGCTCGACCAGTCGTCCGCGAACTACCTCGCGATCGCGGAGACGTATGACGAGACGAGCGGCGCCTACAAGTTCAACGCGCCGATGATCGGGTTCGGCGCGGGCGTCTACGCGCTCGCGCTCGCGGCGCGCGACGGGCTGGCCGTCGGGCCGGCGTGCGGCGCGTACTTCGATGAGGGGCCCACCGATGTGACGGGGGCCGGGGGCGGCCCCTCGAGCGGCAGCGCCGGCTACGGCGGGGCGGGCGCTGGAGGCACCGGAGGCGCGGGCGCTGCGGGCGCCGGAGGCGCAGGCGCTGCGGGCGCCGGAGGCGGTGACGGCGACGGCGGCAACGGCGGCGGAGGCGGCAACGGCGGCGGCGGCATCCAGGACGACGCCGGCTGCGGCTGTCGCCTCGCGACCGCGGAGGGCGCGGCGCGCTGGCCGCTGCTCGCGGCGGGCGTGGCCGCAGCCGTCATCGCGCGACGGCGGCGCGGGAGGGCGCGGCGCTGACGCTCGCCGGGCGCGCGCGGCGCTGAAGCTCGCCCAGAGCCCCTCGCGGGTTACTCCTCGCTCTGGTCCGCCTGTCGCTCCGGCTGCGCGGCGGCGGGCGGCGGGGTGCCGGCGACGGCGGCGGCCATCGCGTCGGTGAGCGACACGGGCGGCGCGGGCCGCGGCGCCTCTTCGGACGCGGGCGGCGCGGGCGGCGGCGCCGGCGGGCGCGCCGGCCGGGCGCGGGCCCCCGACGCGGACGCCGCGCGCGCGCCTGCCGCGGCGAGGGCGCGGACGCCTGCGCTGGCGGCCGTGCGGGCGTCCGCGCCGGAGGCCGCGCTCGCCTCGGCCCTGGCCGCGGCGGCCGGCGCCGGCGCCGCGCCGCGCTCCGCTGCGCCAGCCTCGCCGGACCCAGGCGCCAGCGCCTCGCGCCCGCGCGGCGCTGCGCCGGGCTGCCCGGGCGCATCGGCCGGCGCGCTCACCTCGCGCGCGATCTCCCCGGCCCGGGAGACGCCGCGCTGCGCGGCGGGCAGCAGAGCGTCCTCCGGCGCGCGGGGCCGCTGGCGGGCGACCAGCGCGACCAGGACGGCGATCGCCAGCGCGCCGGCCGCCGACGCCGCTACGAGCGCGCCCACGCGGACCCGGTGCCGCGCCCCCGAGGGCGTCGCGACCGGCGCGAGCGCGCCGTAGACCCGCAGCACGTCGTTCACGCTCGGCGGCGCATCGACCGCGACCGGCATCGACGCCGCGACCCGCCCCGCCGCCAGCCCCGTCACGCCCGCCGGAGCGGCAGGGCCGCCCCCGGGCGGCGGCGAGCTCGCCGCCGGCGCCGCCGCCGTCCTCGGGGCGGGATCGGTCGCGAGGACCGACTTCAGGGCGAGCGACCGGAGATCCATCATCGTCGGGTCGTCGTCGTGCCGCGGCACCGGGGGCGCGCTCGATCGCCGGAGCGGGGGGGGCGGCCGGCTCGAGCGCGCCGCGGCGCCCGCCGCCGGCAGCCCGGCCGTGCCCCTCCCCCGCGCGCCGAGCATCGCGCTGCCGCAGACGCGGCACTCGATCGCAGCCCCGCCGCGCGCGCCGCCCGAGACCGTGGTGACGATTCCGCAGACTTCGCAGTAGACGTCCATGAGCCCCCCGCAGGCCTCGCACCGTGACGGCGCCGAGAGCCCGCCACGTCGGATTTTGTGATTTAAATTACATCGAGAGTATGGCGTGCTCGGGCCGGCCGTGCATGGGGTGTCCCCGGGAATCGAGCGCGGGACGCGCGATGGGTTGTCATCCTGGACGGTCGAGGAGGTTGCGCGAACCGTCCTGGACCGAAGGGTTTCCGGGTGGGCGCTTGCGATGCCTGCCTCTGAGCCGCTGTGGTAAGAGCCGCGCTTCGTGTGGTCGGGAGCGGGCCGGAGGTCCGCTCGACGGGGTCGGGGCTCCCTGCCGGGGGTCACGCTGACATGGGTCTGGGGGCCGCGTCCGGCCTCCGAAGCGCCCGGAGGAGTTCGAGAATGGGTCTCAGCGAAACGCTGCTCGATGCGAACAAGAAATCGCAGGTCATCGCCGACTGCTGCACGCTGGTCGACGAGGAGGTGGCCTCGAAGGGCGGGCTCTCCGGCCTGGCGGTCAAGGCCGGCTACGCGGCCGTGAAGGGCATCAAGCCCGGCTTCATCGCCCAGGTGGTCGAGAAGCTCCTGCCCGAGTTCGCCGCGAAGCTCGATCCCGTCTGGGCCGAGGCCACGCGCAGCGGCAACGCGAGCTCGTACCTGACCACGAACCGCTCGCGGGTCGCCGACGCGCTCCTCAGCGTCACCGACGAGAAGGCGAAGACGTCGACGAGCGGCGTGGTGCGCGGCACCTACGAGAAGCTGCGCGGCTCGGCGAAGAAGAACGTCGAGGACGCCGTCCCCCGCCTGGCCCAGCTGATCCAGAAGCACGCGTCCTGAGCCGCCCGGCGCAGCAGGCCCGCGCCGGCCTGCTGCGCGCCGCAGCGCCGCCGGCGCGCCTCGTGAGAGCGGGAGATGTCGGGGGGGACGGGGGGAGCGCTCCGCGCGCCGGCTGAGCCGGCGCGCCGAATCGTGCGCGGGATGTCCGGGGAGCGCTCCGCGCGCGGCTCAGTCGGGCGCGCCGAAGCTCCGCGCGAAGAGCTCGCGGATGGCCTCGCGGCCGGCGTCGTTGAGATCCTGCGTGCCGATGCCGGCGAAATTCTCGCTGATGATGCTCGGCTGCCGCGCGATCTCCCAGGCCGTGCCGCTCCAGCGGAACCAGCCGCGCTTCTCCTGATCGTAGACGAACAGCGGCTTCTTCCAGAGCCGCGCGAGCTCCGCGCCCCAGCCGGTGCCGCCGCGCACCGTGCCGTCGTCCTGGAGCGTCCCCACGACGAAGACCTGGCTGGCCGCGTTGATCTGGTGCCAGATCGTCTGGAGGATGTTGCGCACGAGCGGGATCTCGCTCAGCACGCGGCCGAGGCGCCGCGACACGTAGACGAGGCTGAAGTCGCCCTTGCGCAGCTCGTCGTCCCCGAGCACGACCACGCCCCGCTGGCGCTCGAGGAGCCGGTGGCCCTCGAAGCTGTAGTTCAGCTCCTGCACCCCGTACCGCTCGGCGCACGCGCCGAACTCGGCCTCGGCCCCCTTGGCCCCGCCCGAGTGCAGGCGGAACTTCCGCGGGTCCTTCGGCCGCTCCGAGGGGGGGCGCACGTCCTCGTCGATGACCCGCATCGAGTGGGGATCGAGGCGCAGGTGGAGATCGGCGAGGTCCTTGTTGCCGTGGTCCTTGAGCAGCCGCAGGCGGACGACGTCGCGCTCCGGCTGGAGGTAGACGACCACGCTGAGGTGGCGCTCGACCTTCTCCAGCGCCGCCGGCAGCTTGCCCGGGGCGCCCGCCTCGTCGACCTGCGCCGCGATCCAGACCTCGGCGGAGCGCTCCTTGGCGAGGCGGCCGAGCGCCTCCATCGCCTGCTCGGACGCGACCGCCACGTCGAAGCCGTCGACGATGATCACGTCGGGCTCGAAGTGGGCGACGCCGCGCGCGAACGCCACCGTCTCGAGCATCTTCTCGACCCACAGCCGCGCCGCCTGCTCGGGCGAGTCGGGCGACGCCTTCACGTGGCCGAGGTGCGAGTAGATCTGCCGGTGCCGCTCGACCTCGAGCCGGACGGCCTCGGGCTCCTCGAGCCGCATCGACTGCGCGAGGTCGTGGAAGATCTCGTCGTAGTAGGCGCGGACGTGGTCGACCGCGTTCTCGTGCGAGATGTGCAGGACCCTGCGATCCCGGAGCAGATCGTCGAGCGCGATCTGCACGAGCAACGCCGTCTTGCCCACGCCGGGCCGAGAGACGATGACGCCGACGTTGCCGCGGCCCAGGCCGCCGTGCATCGACCCCTCGAAGACCCGCATCGGGCTCCGCTCGTTCACCTCTTTGCGGTACATGCCCACCCCCTCACTTGGCCTTCTTGGCCTGCTCCTCCCGGTACTTCTTGATGAGCTCCTCCGAGAGCGCCGCCGGAAGGGGAGCATAGCGCGAGAACTCCATCGTGAACTCGGCTTTGCCCTGGGTCGCAGAACGAAGGACGGTCGAGAAGCCGAACATGTCGGACAGGGGCACCTCCGCCTCGACGCGGCAGAAGCCGTCCGCCTCGGTCGAACCGACGATGATGCCGCGCCGCTGCATGAGGATGCCGACGATGCCGCCCTGGAACTCGCCCGGCCCCTCGACGGCGACCTTCATCAGCGGCTCCAGGATCTGCGGGCCGGCCTTGGGGTACGTCTCGCGCCAGGCGCCGCGCGCGGCCTCCTGGAAGGCGATGTCGGACGAGTCGACCGAGTGGGCCGCGCCGTCGTTCAGCGTGACGGACACGCCCGTGACCGGCGCGCCGATGAGCTGCCCCTTCGGGAGCATCGACTGGAAGCCCTTGTCGACCGCCGGGATGAACTCGCGCGGGATCGCGCCGCCGACGACCTGATCGTCGAACCGGTACGGCGCCTCGGTCCACGGCTCGATGTAGCCGCCGACCTTGCCGTACTGGCCCGAGCCGCCGGTCTGCTTCTTGTGCGTGTAGTTGAAGTCGACCTTGCGCGTGATCGTCTCGCGGTAGGCGACGCGCGGCGGGCTCGTGACGACCTCGGCCGAGTACTCGCGCTTCATGCGCTCGATGTAGACGTCGAGGTGGAGCTCGCCCATGCCCTGGATGATCGTCTCGCCGCTCTCCGGATCCGCCCCGACGCGGAACGTCGGGTCCTCCTTCGTGAAGCGGCGCAGCGCCTTCGACATGTTCGCCTGGGCCTTGTTGTCCTTGGGCGTCACGGTCAGCGAGATGACCGGGTCGGGCACGTGCATCGACGTCATCGCGACGCTCAGGGTCCCGTCCGTGAAGGTGTCCCCGGAGTTGCAGTCGATGCCGAACATCGCGACGATGTCGCCCGCGCTCGCGCCCTCGATGTCCTCCATCTCGTCGGCGTGCATGCGGACGAGCCGGCCGACCTTGTGGCGCTTGCCCGTGCGGGTGTTCGTGATCTCGATCCCGCGGGACACGCTGCCCTGGTAGACCCGGAGGTACGTGAGCTGGCCGAAGCGGCCATCCTCGAGCTTGAACGCGAGCATCACGAGCGGCTTCTCCGAGTCGCTCGTCAGGGCGACCTCGGCCTCGTCCTTGTCGAGATCGACGGCCTTGTTCGTGATGTCGCCCGGGTTCGGGAGGTAGCGGGTCACCGCGTCGAGCAGGACCTGCACGGCCTTGTTCTTGTAGGCCGACCCCATCATCACCGGCACGATCTGGAGCTTCACGGTCGCCTCGCGGATCGTCCTGTGCAGGAGCTCCTCGGTGACGCGCTCCTCGAGGATCGCCTCGGTGAGCTCGTCCGAGTACATCGAGAGCGCGTCGAGCATCTCCTCGCGCGCCACCTTCACCTCGTCCGCCATGTCGGCCGGGACGTCGCCGACGAGGATCTTCTCGCCGTTCGAGCCCTCGAACCGGTAGGACTTCAGCGTGACGAGGTCGACGACGCCCTCGAACTTGTCCTCGAGCCCGATCGGCAGCTGCAGGAGGACCGGGTTCAGGTTGAGCTTCTCGCGCAGCTGCGCGCGGACCCGCAGCGGGTTCGCGCCGGCGCGGTCGCACTTGTTCACGAACGCGATGCGCGGGACGCCGTAGCGGCGCATCTGGCGGTCGACGGTGAGCGACTGGCTCTGCACGCCGGCGACGGCGCAGAGCACCAGGATCGCCCCGTCGAGCACGCGCATCGCGCGCTCGACCTCGATCGTGAAGTCCACGTGCCCGGGCGTGTCGATCACGTTGATCTGGTGCCCGCTCCAGAAGCAGTGCGTCGCCGCGGACTGGATGGTGATCCCGCGCTCGCGCTCGAGATCCATCGAGTCCATCTTCGCGCCGACGCCGTCCTTGCCCTTGACGTCGTGGATGGCGTGGATCCGCTTGGTGTAGAACAGGATGCGCTCGGTCAGCGTCGTCTTGCCCGAATCGATGTGGGCGCTGATCCCGATGTTGCGCAGCTTGGACAGATCGCTGATCACAGAAGGCTCCCCGCCGCGCACCCGTGAGGGCGTGCCCGTGGAGGGCGTGCGGCACGCAATGAACATCAGCCGGGCGGGCGCACTCTTGCGATCGCCCAGTCAGAAATTCGGCGCGGCTCTTAATTCGGCCCCATCCTAAGCGCCAGGGGGAAAATGATCCTCCGCGATCATTTCAACTACTTGGCCTGGATCCTGGAAAGCCCGACGGTCTCGTCCCACTCCGGTCCGTAGCCGTCGTAGTGGATGCGGTAGCGCTCCTGCCCCACGATGCCGGTGACGACGGCCGGGTACATCTGCCCGTGCCACTCGACGCGCACCCTGTCGCCGATCTTGTACAGGTTGGTCTGCGAGGCCTGCAGCCCCTTGCTCCGGACCTTCGGCGGCGGCGGCGGGTGGACGACGTCCCGGTCGACGAAGCCGCGGATCCGCTCTCGCGGTACAACTTCATCCCAGATGTCATCGTACCCCTGGTAGTGGACCTTGAACTTCGTCGGGCCCACGACCTCGATGACCTTGGCCGGGTAGTCGTTCCCCTCCCACGACACGAGGACGTCGTCGCCGATGGCGTATTGGCGCTTACAGCCCCCCAGAACCAGGGCAAAGGCCAGGAGGAGGGCCGCAGCGTGAGCGCGCGCTGCGGGCATACGTCTCGCCCGCCTTACCGCCCTCCTCGGCGCCCTGCAAGGGGGTTCGCGCCCGGGGCGCGGCGGGCGTCCTGCGAGGGTCCGGGCCCGGCGCCCCCGGCGCCCCCGGGGGACGCCGGGGGGCAGCAGCGCGGCACGGAGGGCGCGCTTGCGTCGCCCTGCTGCGCGCCGCGCCGGTGACGCCGGGCGCTGCCGCGCGGCGCGAACCCGTGTAGAGGACGCCGATGGCCCGAGATGTTCGTCCTGGCACGGGGAGCCTCTCCCGCCCGTGCCCGTGCGGCTCGGGGCGCGCGTACCGCGAGTGCTGCGCCCCCTGCCATCTGGGGGATCGCGAGGCGTCGGACGCCGTGGCGCTGATGCGCTCGAGGTACGCCGCGTTCGCCGTCGGAGACGCCGCCTACCTCTGGCGGACGCTGCACATGGGCCACACCGACCGAGGGCGCGACAGGGACGAGGTGCTCCGCGAGCTCAAGGCGACGATCCACCACCACCGGTACCGGGGCCTGAAGATCCTCGACAGCCTGCAGGGCGGCGACTCCGCGTCGGTGCTGTTCCTCGCCAAGATCTTCGAGGCGGGCGCGGACCGCTCGTTCATCGAGCTCTCCGATTTCCTCCACGACGGCGAGGGCTGGCGCTACCTCCACGGCGTGGCCGTCCCGCGGGCCCGCATCAGCGTCCCGGCCGACGAGCTGACGATCGCGCGCTTCTCGTCGCTGGTCGCCTGACCGCGCTCCCGGCCGGGGGCGCCTCGGCCGGCCGGGAGCGCCTCGGCCGGCCGCCGCGTCTCAGCCGGCCGCCGCGCCCGAGGCGCGCGCCTCGTGCCACCCCACCGCCTCGACCACCGGGCGGTTCTTCTCCATCCACACCGCGATGCGCTCGCGCGTCGTGCGGTAGGCGTACTCCAGGATGGCGCGCCGCGCGCGCAGGTTGGCCGGGTTGTGGAGGAACAAGAGCGCGTCGTTCGGCGCGGGCTCGAGCACGAGGACCTGCATCTTGCCCTCGGCGAGCGTCCGCCCCACCGCCTGGTGGAGCCGCGCGTGCGCGCCGATCCGCATCGCCTGGTTGAAGATCCACAGCATGCCCTTGTCGCGCACGCTCTCGCGCACGCCGTGACCGGTCGGGACCGGGCGGTGCGCCGTGGAGACCGGCACGAGCGGGCTCACGATGATCGTGAGCTCCGCCCCGGCGGCCTGCGCGAAATCGAGGTGCGCCACGTGGCCGAGCCCGCCGTCCAGGTAGTGCCGGTGGTCGATGCGCACCGGCGAGAAGAACAGCGGCAGCGCGATCGACGCGGCGCAGGCGAGCGACACGGGGACGTCGTCGAACCCCTCGGCGCCGAAGATCACCCGCTCGCCCGAGTCGAGGTCGTACGTCGGGATGCGCAGCGTCCGCGGCATCGCGCGGAACGAGTTCGGGATGCCGCGCCGCAGGAAGAACTCGGCGAGGAACCGCTCGTAGCGATCGAGCTGGAACAGGCCCGCGGGGAGCGAGTCGTTGAAGCGATCGAGCTGCTCGAAGAGGTACTGCTGCGCCGGCGCGTTCGGGGTCGCGTCGCCCCGGGTCGAGAGCCGGACGATGGCGTGACGGAGCGCGACCAGGCTGGTGGTGAGCGCGCGGCGCCACTCGCCGACGTCGAGGTGGAGGAGGTGGCCGCGCTCCAGCGGGAAGAAGTTGTCGACCGGATCGAGCAGGGCGCGGTAGAGCCGCTCGGTCGGGATGCCGCCGGCGAGGGCCGCGGCCACCGCGGCGCCGCTGCCGTGCCCGAGGTAGAGCGAGAAGCTCTGGTTGTCGATCCCCTCGACCCCGTCCTCGAGGGCCGCGAGCGCCCCGATCTGGTAGAGCGCGCCGGTCAGGCCGCCCCCCGGGAGGCAGAGGCTCACGCGGGCCCGCCTCGCCTCGCGGCGAGGGGCCGCGCGGCCCCCGCCGTTCGCTTCCACGGTCTCCGGGGCGCGGCCTTCGCCGTCCCCCGCTGCGATCTGCGCGGCTCGGCTCGCGCCGCCGCCTTGGCTCTCGAACGCCGGCATCATCGGAGGTCCTCTTCCCTCGCGCGGGCCGCCCCCTCGGCGCGGTTGCCGAGGGCGCAGGCGAGCGCAGTCAACACAAGCGCGCAGGCGGAGCTCACCGCCACGAGCCACCCCGGGATCGACGCGATCTCCGGCAGCGCCGCGCCGGAAGCGGCGGGCACCTCGAAGGCCGGGTCCGCCCCCCCGGCGGAGAGGAGCGCGGAGCACTGGATCGCGTTGTAGGTCCCGTGCATCACGATGGGCGGCAGCAGCGAGCCGCTCGCGACCCGGACGACGCCGAGGGCCGCGCCGAAGAGCGCGATCGGCAAGAGCTTCTGCCACTCGCCGTGGGCCGCGCCGAAGAGCGCGGCCGTGGTCGCGACAACGACCGGGGCGCCGTGCACGAGGCGCATCGGGCGGGCGAGCGCCCCGCGGAAGAAGGCCTCCTCCAGGGCGGGGCCGAGCGCGATGAAGATGAGGCCGAACGCGATCCGATCGAGCGCGCTCGCCTCCACGAAGGCCTGCACGAGCCGGGCGTCGCTGATCCCCGACGGGAAGCGCCGCTCGATGGCCTCGTAGAGGGCGGTGACGGGCGGCTCGAGCGCGAAGCCGAGCGCGACCGCGAGCGGGTAGAACGCCGCGTGCGTCCCGCGCACCCCGAGGAGCTCGCGGACCCTCGCGCGCGGCGCGTGGACGCGGCGCACGCCGAGGAGCCCGAGGAGGTACGCCGCGGCCTGGCACGCGAAGCTGCCCACCACGTCGAGCCTCGGCGCCGGCGGCGGCGAGCCGGCCGCGCCGCCCGGCGCCGGCCGGAGCAGGGCGAGCGCGCCGAGCAGGCACACGAAGACGAAGGTGACGGCCGCCGTCCAGCCGGCCGCCGCGAGGACCGGCATCGGTCGCTCGCCGCGGCCGCGATGGACGAGCGGGCCCTTCGCGCCGTCGCTGGGCGGAGGCTCGGCGGTGCTGCGCGGATCGCTCATCGACCTCGCAGATGAGGCAGCACACCCCGCTTCACGACCGTGTCCGTGGAGAGGCGATCGTTCGTCTCCGGGTAGTCGATGGTCGAGTGCAGCCCCCGGCTCTCGTGCCGGGCGGCGGCGCAGCCGACGATGAGCTCCGCCACGGTGGCGATGTTGCGCAGCTCGAGCAGATCCCGCGTGACGAGGTGCTTCCAGTAGTACTCGCGGATCTCCTCCTGGAGCAGGGCGATCCGCCGGGCGGCGCGGCGGAGGCGGGCGTCGGACCGGACGATGCCGACGTAGTTCCACATGGTCCGGCGCAGCTCGTCCCAGTTGTGGGCGACGACGACCTCCTCGTCGCTCGCGACCGCGTTGCCGGCCTGCCACTCGGGGACCGACGGGAACGGGCTCTGCCGGAGCTCGTCGATCTGCGTGGACAGGCGCGCGGCCGCGCGGTGGCCGAAGACGAGCCCCTCGAGCAGCGAGTTCGAGGCGAGCCGGTTCGCGCCGTGGAGGCCGGTGCACGTGCACTCGCCGATCGCCCAGAGGCCGGGGATCGTCGTCCTGCCGTAGAGGTCGGTGGTGACGCCGCCGCACATGTAGTGGGCGGCCGGCACCACGGGGATCGGCTGCGCGGTGATGTCGATGCCGTAGCGGAGGCACTGCGCGTAGATGGTCGGGAAGTGCTCGCGGACGAAGCTGGCCGGCCGGTGGGTGATGTCGAGCAGCACGTAGTCCGAGCCGGTCCGCTTCATCTCGAAGTCGATGGCGCGCGCCACGATGTCGCGCGGCGCGAGGTCCTTGCGCGGATCGTGGCTCGCCATGAAGGCCGTGCCGTCCGGCAGGCGGAGGATGGCGCCCTCGCCGCGCAGCGCCTCGCTGACGAGGAAGCTCTTCGCCTCCGGGTGGAACAGGCACGTCGGATGGAACTGGTAGAACTCCATGTTCGCGATCTCGGCGCCGGCGCGGTAGGCCATGGCGACGCCGTCGCCCGTCGCGACGTCGGGGTTCGTCGTGTAGAGGTAGACCTTGCCCGCGCCGCCGGTGGCGAGCACGGTCGCCCGCGCGAGGTAGGTCTCGACGACGTGCGGCTTCGAGGCGGGGCGGTGGCGGGGCGCGGGCCGCTCCGAGTCGCGCGGCCGCGGCGCCGGGTTCAGCGCGGCGTCGGTCTCGTCGAGCACGTAGGCGCCGGCGCAGACGTCCGGCCCGCCGAAGCGGGAGAGCGGGATCAGGTCGATCGCCGTGTGGTGCTCGGCGAAGCGGATGTTCGGGTTCTGCCGGGCCTGCTCGAGGAGCGCGCGCTCGATCTCGAGGCCGGTGGCGTCGGCGGCGTGCACGATCCGCCGCGCGGAGTGCCCGCCCTCGCGCCCGAGGCGCACCTGACCGTTCTCGTGGTCGAACTGGGCGCCCCGCGCGATGAGCTCGCGCACCCGCTCGGGGCCTTCGCGCGCGCAGATCTCGACGACCACGTCGTGGCAGAGGCCCGCGCCCGCCTCGAGGGTGTCGGCGATGTGCGCCTCGGGGGAGTCGTCCGGCGCGAAGACCGCGGCGATGCCCCCCTGAGCGTATTTCGTGTTGGACTCGTCGCGCGAGCGCTTGGTGACGACGATCACCTCGCCGTGCTCGGCCGCCTCGAGCGCAAATGTAAGCCCAGCTACACCGCTGCCGATGACGAGGAAATCGGTCGTAATCGCCACGGTCCGGTAGGGTAGCAGGAGCGGGGCGTGCGAAGGTAGGCCGTGGTGCGCGCCCTGCACGCGACGGCGCTGCGGGCCTGGCGTTCGGGCCGGCGCCGCGCGAGCGCAGCCGAGGCGAGCGCCGGCGTGGGCGGCGCCGCGCCGAGGGGAGCCGCGCCGAGGTGAGCCGAGGCGAGCGCTGGCGTGGGGGCTTGTGTGAGCCGGCGCGAGGCCGATGCCGCGGGCAGGCGCGAGGCCGATGCCCTGGTCGAGGCTGGCTGCGCGTCCGCACTCGCCCGCGAGGCGGTGGTGCGGCGTGTCTGCCGAGCAGGGGCCGGGGCCGGCAGCTCTCGTCGACGGCAAGAGCGATGTACTGCTGGGCTGCCTTCAGCGACCGTCGGGTATCATTCGTGCTCGCCTATCTCGACCGGAGTCGCAGCCCCTCGGCTGCCGGCCACGCGCGCCGAGAGGCACGTCACTGGCTCGCGCTCGCCGCTCTCAGGAGCGCAGTCGGGGAGCAGGCTGCGTGGTGTGTCAACCTGGCGAGCGCATCAGGCGAGATGATGTCATCCGATACGCCACCATAACAGCGCTGCGGGAGACAACCCCTCCCCCGAATCCACCGGCGCCCAAGCGACGCCACGCATCAGAGCTCTCCTGTTGCTCGCACGACACCTCGACGCAGGGCCGCCGCGCCTGCATCGGTTCAAGCCTCAAGCATCCTTGCGCTCGACACGCGGTGAGCGTACGAGCCTCAGCTTGCCTCGGCGCTTGCTCGGCCTCTTCGGACCACCCGCCCCGGCAGCGGTCTTCGGCTCGCCGACGACCAGCAGCGGCTTCGGTCGGCTCTCCGATGGCGGAGCAATCTCCTCCACCGCATCTCCGCGAGCCGCACGCGCCGCGAGGCAGTGCTCGCAGCATTGCTCCGGATCCCACGGGATGTCGTCGAGCCCCATCTTCCGCACCCACTTCCGCTCCCACTCCCCCAGCCCGCTCAGGCTCGGGCGCCTACGGGAGGGAGGCAGGTCGTCTCGGCTGGACTTCCGGCGCATCGGCATGGCGCTCCTTCGGCATCGCCAACTCTGCCGAGATCGGAAGAGCCCGCCAAGGGGTTTCTTCCACAAATTGATGCTCTTTCGGTAGTTTACGTTCAACGATGTCTATTTATCAGGGAATCGTACGGCAGCGATCGCTTTCCGCGGTCCTCCGGGAGCGTAGTTCCCGCGGATCCTTCGCGATACCTCGCCACACCTCGGAATGTATCTTCCTTCCGATCGCTCCTCATGTGCTCGCCACCAACCTCTCCCTGCCCCCTCCACCGCGGCGCTGGCGGTGCTCCGACGACGCCGCCCGCTGTCTCATCGCTCGCTCGCCGAGACTCCTGCTCCGCCGCCCTTACGGCTTCGGCGCCTGCGTTCTCCGCAACGTTGCTGCTTCCGCTGGGCTCCCCCGCACCCGCTGTGCCGGGCATTTGCATCGTCTGCCGTTCCTGCCTCACCGCCTCGCCCCGGTGCGCGATCGCCGGCGACGGCCCACCGAGACCTCCTCCTCCGGGGCCGCCGGTGCCTCCCTGGCCTCCCTGACCGCGAGCGCACGCGTTCTTCGACCCGCCGCCCCCCATGCCGCCGACCCCGCCGGCTGCGCCCGGCGCAGATCGCCATCTGCGCCTCCCCCTGACTCCGTTGCCCGCCTTCAGCGCGCAGCCCTTCAGCGCCACCTTTCCCTTCACGCTCGCCAGCGCGAGACTCGCTCCGCCGGCTCCACCGCCTTGCCCCGGCAGCCCGCCGCAGCCGCCGACTCCACCGCTGCCGCCGCTCGCTCCGGCTCACCATCGCTCACCACCACGACGTCGACACCATCGACCCGCGGCTCCGGTAGCACAAGCGCCATCGTTAGCGTCACTTCCGGCTTCCCTGCCTTTGCTGGCCTCACCTCCTGCCCGCACCACGCAATTCGCGCTGGTGTACACAAGAGAAGAGAGAGCACCACAAGGATGCCCACCCCCTGCCCATGCTCGACCCTTCGGGCCCGCGCGCGGTCCGCCCCTCCCACGCCCCGCGCGCGACGGGAGTGGTTCCCGGAGCGCCGGCGACCCTCGCGTCAGCGCTGCGGCGCATCCGCCCGGCCGCAGGCTCTCGCAGAACACAAAAGCGATCTGCTGCCGGGCTGCCTTCAGCGACCGTCGGATAACATCCGCTCTCGCGGCCCGACGCAGAAGGGTTCAGCAGATCCTCGGTCCGTCCACCCGCGCCCTGGGCATTCCACGCTGTGGTGGAGAAGTTGTAAGCGCCGAGCAGCCCACCGTGCCGCGTTTCCACGACAAAGCAGTCCCTACCACCCCGGCTCGGGGTGCGTCCACTTAATTCTTGTTGTCTCCTTCAGCTCAGCAGCTCACGCCCATTGCTCTCGTTCTCCGGTCGATTGCATTCCGTTGAGCTGTCCAGAATTGCCACGCGACGACACCGCGCTTCTCACTGCCCGCAGCTCGCATTGGCGGTGAAGTCCCAACATTCTCCGCTCTCACCCGCTCCGCCGGCATTGCCGCGCGGCGCCGTGCTGCCTCCGTCGCCGGCTGTGCCCGCCATGAAGCTCTTCAGCGCAACTGTTGCGCTCGGCGCCGCGGCATAGGCGATGCCCACCGCATGGCCTCCTCGACCGCCCGCGCCGGGGCCGCCCATTCCGCCTTGGCCGCCTCGTCCACCATCGCATCCGATGGATCCACCGAGGGGCGAAGCGGCACCCCCAGTCCCGCCACTGCCCCCAGCGGCACCGCCTCTTCCACCGGCGCCATCCCCGCCCTTCCCTGCCTTGCCCACCGCGACCGTCACCTCCGTCAGCACAAGCTTCGTCCCCAGGCTCACGATCCCGATGCTCGATCCGCCGGCCTTCCCGCCGCCGCCTCCCTTGCCGCCGCAGCCGCCGGCTCCGCCACCGCCACCGCTCGCGCCGGGGCCCTCAACGGTGTTCGGACCGGCCGGGCAGAACAGCCCCGCCTTCGCGCCCCCGCCCCCGCCTCCCCCTTGACCTTTCTTCCCCGTTAGGCCGTTGTCGCCATCGCCGCCGGCGATGCCGGCCAGCGTCAGCTGCGTGTCGCTGTCCGCTTCGCCGGAGTCGCCGGCAGATCCAGGCGCGCCGGGCTGTCCCTGCCGGCAATTACCGCCAGTCTGCCCTACGCCGCCGAGACCGTAGTCCTCCGGGTTCGGCTCCGGCAGCGGCGCCCCGTTCTCCCCGGGCTGCCCATTGCCCTCGTCGGTGCCCGCAATCCCACCAAGCCCACCGGCGCCGCCGCGCGTATCGCCGTCCTCGCACATCGTCACGCCGGGATCGCCGCCTCGAACTGCCGCGGGTAAACCGCACGCACTCGACGGCCGCGTCTGCTCCGTGTCTGGCGCGCTCGCTCCCGCCTGCGGCGCCACCATCGGCGTCTCGCCGTTCGCGCCAGGCATCCCATCGCCCGCAGTCACGTCCACCTGCGCCAGCTCCGCCTCGATGTCCGCCACGGCCACGCCGATCGACGACCCGCCCGGCTCCGTCGCGCTCGCCGCGCGGACCGAGAAGCTCCGCACCTTCGCCCCGCTCGCACCTTCCCCCAGCGTGAGAGCAATCTGGTTCGCAGGCGCCTCGATCGCGCTCCGCGCCTCCTCGCTCCACGTCCACCCCGCCTCGCAGTCGAAGCCCCCGATCACCTCGAGCCCCGCCTCGATCGTCACGCTCTCCGCGAACGGCTCGCTCGCGCACGCAAGCACCCGCTTGCCCTTCGCGTTCGCCACCGCTTCCCCCAGCGACGCGTATGGCTTCGCCTTCGTCCCGTCGCCCCCCGACTCCGCGCTCGCGCTCGCGAACACCGCGCATTCGTCGCTCACGGCGCTCGCGTCCTGTGTCGGGTCCCCCGCGCACGCGGGGTTCGGCGGCCCGCCTCCCTCTCCCTGGAGCCAGTCGTGATGTGCGTTCTCCAGTGTGTACTCATGATCGCCGGTCAGGCCGATCGATAGCGAATCGCACCCGACGGCCGCGAGCACCGCGCAGATGGCGCCAGCCGTGAAGCCGTTATGTCCTCTCACGTTCGCGTCCTTTCCTTCCCGCCGCCGCTCACCACGCACCAACGACACCGACCATCGTCTCGCTCGTCGCCAGCGAGACGATCGGTCGAACGCCGACCGAGCTGTCCGTCGTGGCCGACCGAGGCCAGAGCGCGTACATCGCTGCCCCTGCAGCCAGCGCACCGGACGCGACGTACGCAACGAGCGCGCCTGTACCGAACGCCTCGGCGCGACCAGCCGTGTCCTTGAAGGCATCGCATGCGCTCGCCACGTCGCTCGGTGCATTCACGCACCCGGGACCCCTCGACAAGATTGCGGCACGTTGTGCATCGGCATCGCTCCGCGCGTTGCGTGACGCCACCGTCATCCCGATCCCCACGCCGAGCCCCACCACGCTCGCCGCTCCCATCGCGATCACCGGAACCCAGCTCCTTTGCTGCGGCGGCGATGCCGGCTCCACCGGCGCCCCAGGCGCCAGCTCTGCCGCAGGCGCGCCGGCGTGCGCGCTCGACGCGCCCGTGCCTCCGTCCGTCTTCACGACCGGCGCCGTCGCCTGCGCCTCGCTCTTCGCCAGCGCCATCGCCAGCGTCACTTCCGCCGTCCCTCCCTTGGCGACCTTCACCGTCTGGCTCGCCGGCGCGTACCCTTCCAGCCTCGCCTCCACCCGGTGCTCGCCCGGCTCGACGAACACCTCCCCCTCCAGCGGCGCCTTGCCCACGGCCTTGCCGTCGACCAGCACCTCCGCCCCCGGCGCGCCCGCCGTCACCGCCAGCGCTCCCACCTGCGCTCGCGACTCCGCCAGCCGTTTCTCCGCCGTCGTCTTCAGCTTCGCCGCCGCTTTCATCAGCGGCCAGTGCCGCAGCGCATGCGACAGGTACTGCGCTGCTTCCTTGTGCTTCTTCAGCTGGTACTTCGTATTCCCGAGGTTGTACGCCACGTCGAACGTCGGGTTCAGCTCCCACGCCGACTGAAGCTCCGCCTCCGCCTCCACGTATTTTCCGTCCGAGTACAGGCGCAAGCCTCGTCGATAAAATGCATCGGCTCGCGCCGCTGCATCAGCGCTGGCCGAGGCTTCCCGCGGCGCCACAGGCTGTGCGGCAGCGATCTCCGGGGCGACAATCACGGTCGCCGCAGTGAATAACAGAGCAAAGGATCGGCAGGTCATCATCATGGCTCCACGCGGTTTCACTCCATCACATCATCGGCAAGCGGCCGCTCGGTAGGCACGGGTGCCGCCGGCGCCTGCGGCGGGCGCGGCGCCGCGCCCACCGGCCGCGCAGGCACCGTCGGTGCAGGGGCAGGCGGCTCGCCCTCGGTCGCGACATCGTCAAGGCTCGGCTCGGCCTCCGCCGGCGGCGTGGGCGCTACCGGCGACGGCAGCTCCGAGGCTGGCGGCGGCGGCAGCGCGCTCCGCGCCGGCGCCCCGCTCGGCGGCGGCGCTGGCTGCTGCTCCTTCGGCGGTGTCGCTCGCAACAGCAGCGCCGCCAGCACGAACGGCATGCTCACCGCGAACACCGCAAGCACGACCATCAGCCACGTCGGCATCCACGGCCGGCGCTTCGCGGTCGCCGGCGCGCTGGCGGGCGTCTTCGGCGTCGCCACCGGCGGCGGTGAGATCGGCAGCAACGACGACGGCAGCAGCGACTTGTCGATCGGCGGCAGCGAACGATCCGCCCACTGGCTCGGCGCCATCGCCCCCTGCTGCGCAACCGTACTCCGTGGGACCCCGGCACCGGGCATCGCCGCTCCCTGCGGCGCTGCCGCGCCTCCGTACAGCGGCACCGCCGCTCTGTGATGCGCCGCCGCTGGTGCGTGATGCGCCGCCGCTGGTGCGTGACGCGCTACCGCCGCTCCTCGATGCGCTACCGCTGCGCCCTGCTGCGCCGCCGCCCCCGGCAGCGGCGGCGGCCCCACCGCGCCGTGCTGCGCCCCCACCCCCGGCAGCGGCGGCGGCCCCTGCGGCGCCGCTTGTTGCCCCTGGGGCAGCGCCGGCACCACCGGGAACTGGAACAGCGGCTGCCCTGTCGGCTTCTGCTGCTGCATCTCGGACAGCGCCCGGTCCAGCTCCGGGTTGTTCAGCGCCTGCTGCAGCTTCCGCTCCGCAACCGCCGGATCCGCCTCGCGCCGGATGCTCTCTAGGTCCGGCAGGTACTGCCGGACGTCGTCGCTGTCCTTGTTGCTGCTCATCTCGAAGACCTCTCTCGTCAGCGACTAGAACGGCCTGCACCCAGCCGACGCGCATGGACCTGCCGGCTTCGCGCTCCCTGCATCTGCGGGCGCAGCCTTCGGCCCCAGCGCCGCCTTCTTCTCCTCCGACAGCACTCGCAGAAACGACGGCTTTTGCCGCGTCGGCATCGGGTAGACATCGTCCTTCTCCGTCTCCGCCGGCGCCGTCCTCACCGGCGCCGCCGGCATCACCTGCGCCGACGCGATCTCCGGCGGCGGCACCGCTCGCTGCGCTTCCCTCCACGGCGACTGCATCGGCGCTGCGTGCAGCGTCTCCATCGCGGCCAGCGTCGGCGGCACCGCCCGCTGCGCTCCCGCCTCGAGCGCCGCCGCCGCCGCTTGGCACTGCGCCGCGGCTCCCGACAGCCCCGGCGCCCCTCCTCGCGCCGCCGCCCTCTCCGCCCACGCCCCCGGCAGCACCGCCGTCGCCTCCCGCGGCGCCGCGCTCCCGCGCCCCCCCGCGCCGCCGCGCACCGGCAGCGTCGGCAGCGTCGGCGGCAGCGGCTCCGTATACCCCACCCCCCGCCCGCGCGGCACCCGCGCCGGCTCCCGCGACGCCGGCGCGAACGGCAGCGGGCTCGCCGGCGCCACGAACTGCTCCAGCGGCGCCGTCTCCCCGTGCACCACCCGCCGCCCCCTCGCCTTCTCGCTCTCGCTCCCCCGCACCATCCCGCCCCCCTCTCTCCCGCCCTCGCCGCGCGCCTCCCCCGCCTCTCCCGCCACCGGCGCGCTGTCCTCCTCCATCTCCACCCCGGCGAACGCCGCCTGCCGTTCCGCCTTCATCCGCTCCTGCGCCAGCCGCTGCGCCAGCACGTGCCCCGCCGGCACCGTGTCCCTCAAGAGCCCGCGCAGGTCCCGCGCCACCTCGTCGAACCTCGAATACCGCTCCTCACGGTCGATCGCGATGCAGCGCGCCACCACCGGCCACACGAACTCGGGGCAATCCGGCACAAGCTCGTGCACCGGCTCGGGCGCCGCTACCAAGTGCCCCGTCAGCGTCTCCTCCGCCGTCGCCGGCTCCCCGTCATCCAAAAACAGGTGCTTCCCCGTCAGCACCTCGTAAAAAATCGCCCCGAACGCGTAAATATCCGTCCGACCGTCCGGCCTCGCCCCCTCCCCGCGCTCCGCCTTCTTCGACGTCCCGTACAGCATCTTCACCTGCTCCGGCGAGATGTACCTCACCGTACCCACGTCCGGCAGGTCGTCCGTGTTCATCCCCCCATCGGCGAACTTCGCTATCCCGAAGTCCAAGAGCCACACGTGCCCCTTCGCGTCCCCCTTCGCGCCCACCATGATGTTCTCGGGCTTCAGGTCGCGGTGCCATATCCCCTTCGAGTGCACGAACATCATCGCGTCCGCCACCTGCAGCATCACGTGCATCGCGCTCAAGAAATCCAGACGGTAGATCTTGTTCAGCACCTTCCTCAGCGTCCGCCCCTCGAGGTAGTCCATCACGATGTACGCCACGTCGTCCGGCGACACCCCGGCCTTCCTCATCCTCACGATGTTCGGGTGCTTCAGCTTCGGATAGAACTTGCACTCCTGCCGGAACCGCCTCGCGAAGTCCTCTCTCCTCACGTGCCGCGGCGACATGCACTTGATCGCCACCACGTCGTCCGAGTACTCCTCCACCGCCTTGTACACTTCCCCCATCCCACCCGCGTCGATCACCTCCGTGATCCGGTAGTCCAGGAACACGTCCCCGGCCTTCAGCGCCTCACGCGCCATCACCACACCCCCAGGCCGCGCAGCAGCAGCGCCGCGATCAGCGAGAACACCACCGTGCTCGCCGCCGTCAGCGCCGCGAACAGCCGCGCGTCCACCGGCGCCGCCCGTTCCGCCTCGCCCGGTGCCACACACGCGCGAGCCCCCGCCCCGCCGGTGCCGTCCGGCACCGCCTCGAACCACGCCCCGAGCTCCGGCGTCCACGCTGCCCCCGCCTCCCCTCCGCCAGCCATCGCCCCCTTCGATGCCCGCTCTGCCGCCGCCGACAACGCCGCCCGCTCCGCTCCCCCGGTCCCCGCCACCCCCGCCACCCCCGCCCGCGCGCTCCCTCCCGCCTCCCCCAGCTCCGCCGCGATCCGCCCCAGCTCCTCCGCGAACGCCTCGGCGCTCTGGAACCGCTCCTCCGGCCGCTTCGCCAGCGCCCTCAGCACGGCCCGGTCCAGCGCCGGCGGGATGGGCTGCGCGGCGCGCCGCGACGGAGCCGCCGGCGCTTCCAGCACGTGCGCGCGGAGCACCGCCAGCGCGTCGTCCAGGTGAGCGAACGGCCCGTGCCCCACCAGGAGCGTATACATCAGCAGCCCAACGGCATACACGTCCGCCCGCGCGTCGACCGGCTGGCATCGCGCCTGCTCCGGCGAGGCCGTTCGAGGGGTCCCGACGAGCAACCCGGCCTCGGTCGGATACGCCGGCCCGGCCAGGGGAAAGGGCCGCTCCGCGCCCGCCGCGCCCGCCTCGACGCCCCCGTCGAGCACCTTCGCGACCCCGAAGTCGAGCAGCTTTGCGACGCGCCCGCCGCCCGGCGCCGCCGACCCCGGCGCGCACAGGAACACGTTGTCGAGCTTCACGTCGCGGTGCACAAGCCCGACCCGATGCGCCGCCGCGAGCCCCGCCAGCACCTGCCGCACCAGCTCGATCGCCTCGGCCACCGGCAACGCCCCCCGCCGCTCGAGTTCCTCCCCCAGCGTCCTGCCTTCGAGCCGCTCCATCACGAGGTAGGGCCGCCCCGCCGGCGTCCGTCCCAGATCGAGGACCGCCACCACGTGCGGCGACGACACCGCCGCCAGCGCCTGCGCCTCGACCCGCAGCCGGTCGGCGAACCGCGGATCCCCGGCGAGGGCGCGGCGGACCAGCTTCACCACGACCCGCTTCCGGAGGGCGCGGTGCTCCGCCTCGATCACCTCCCCCATGCCCCCGCGCCCGAGCCGCCGGAGCGCCCGGTACGGCGTTCCTTCCAGCTCGTCCCCCCCGCCGCGGGGGGGCCCTGCGCTGCCTGACGTGAGGCGTGCCACCGGCGTGGTCTCCTGAAGGGGAAATCACGAGCACGGGGCCGGTTCCGACAGAGAAAATGCACCGGCGCGGTCGATTGTTGAAAAGCAGCGTCGATTCGCGTAGTTGCCTGGCCACGAACGCCCGCGCGTCCGCCCCGGCCCGCGCCCGCCGCCGCCGCGCCCGCCCGGGCGGCGCAGAAAAACGACGGGGGCGACGCTTTCCCTGTCCGAACCGGTCCGCCGATGGTGATTTGAAAAGAGGAAGGACGAAGGGGCGCCGCGCCGCACGCAGGGTCCCGCCACGCGAGGCCCCATGACGCACGAAGCCCCCGAGCGCGACGACCTGGACAGGACGGGTGACGTCGATCCCCTCGTCGATGCCTGTGTCGCCGACGCGCTGAGCCCCTACCTCGGGGCGCTCTCGCCCGAGGAGATCGAGGACTACCGCAGGCTCCTCGAGGTCTTCATCACGACACACCCGGCGTCGATGCCGCTCTACGATCGCTTGCGGGCGAGGCCTCCTGTCCTGTCCGAGAGCGGCGAGGTGGCCCGCGAGGGCTCGGGCGCGAAAGGGGCGATGGCGACCCCGGCGGCGCCGGAGCGCGGCGACGGGACCTTCGGTGGGCGGCGGTGACGGGCAGCCAGCGTCCACCTCCCTCTTCTCCGGATCATGAGCGCGTGCTGGAGGCGCTCCCGATGGCGCGCCACGTCGCGCGGACGACCGCGCGGGTCTACGGCGTGCGGACGCGACAGGGCCTGGAGGACTGCGAGCAGACGGCCTATCAGGCGCTCCCCGAGGCGAGCCCCGGATACGACGCGGCGCGCGGCGTCCCGTTCGGCGTGTATGCCTGGAAGCGGGTGGCCGGCGCCGTCATCCGGCTGCTCACCCGCGAGGCGTCGTTCCGCCGCGCCGGCCTCGACGCCGCGCTCGACGCGGCCGAGTCGATGCGCGACGCGAGCGATCCGTTCGGCGACGGCGACGCCGACGCCTTGAATCAGCTCAAGGACCAGTGTCGCGCGCTCGTCTTCGCGCGCTTCGTCGCGTGCGCCGGCGAGCGGCTCCGGGCGCACCCCGAGGACACGATGGCGCGCACCCAGGCCCTCGAGGCGCTCCGGACGGCGCTCCGCGGCCTCGACGAGCGGGAGGCGCGCCTCATCGAGCTCCGCTACTGGCAGGACCTCTCCTGGGCCAAGGTCGCCGCGGCGCTCGGCGTGCACGAGAAGTACGCGACGCGCATGGACGAGCAGCTGCGGCAGCGGCTCCGGGGCGATCTGCGGGCCAGCGAGGTGGACGAGCCGCCGCCGAGCGAGGGGGCATGAGCATCGGCTGCCGAGCCCCCTCTGAAGAGTCACTTTCCAGCCGAGGCTGCGGCGACGAGGAGACTCCAGCCTTGGTCGCGCGCATAGAGCGCGTCCGCTTCCTGCTCGAGGCCATCGACCTCGGCGCGCTCCAGCTGCGCCTTTGCGATCACGTAATCGCGCAGCGACGAGTCCGGCATCGTTTCCGGCGATTGTGCCCGAGCGAGCCGGAGAAACTGCAACGCAAAGCGATATAGCCGCCTGTAGGTCATCACATCTGCCGTGCGTTTGCAGAAGCCAGCGTATAGAGCGGTTCTCTTTTCGGCGGACAGAGCGGCGCTGCGCCGCAGAGCCTGCTGGAATTGCGAACGCCCTTCTTGCGCATCGCCGAGAAGGAGCAGCGCCAGCGTGAGATCTAGCCTGGATTCTGCCCCCGATGACTCATCATTGAGGTCTTCGTACAGCTTGGCACTCTCCTGAAGGTGCGAACGCGCGCTCTGTGGCTCCCCGCCCCTCAGCTCGACATGCCCGAGCGCCCATAGCATGACTGCGAGTAGCGAGGAATCACGTGCCTGCCTGGCCAGGCCCACGGCTTCCTCGAATTCCTCTCGCGCCCGCTTGCCGTCCCCCTCATTGAGGCTCATGAGACCTTGCTGCGCCCAGATATTCGACTGCAGCCTGACGTTGCCAGTATCCCTCGCTATCTCTAGAGCGCGCGCGAAACGAGCCCGCGCAGCGGCGAAATCTCCGCGCGCGATTTCGCCCTGAGCGATCTTCCACGCATCGCCGACCTGGCCCACGATCTGCCTCAGGATAGGCAGCTCCCGGATGAACTGCTCCCGCGCCCGCTGCTTCTCCCCAACCAGCAGATCACGCCATGACGCCGAGTAATCCGGGGTGATCTCGAACGCATATCGGTAGATATCCGGAACGTCGAGCTTCCCGTCGTCCACCTCGCGCAGCACGCCGAGCCGGAGCAATTCCGACACCACCAGATCGCCGCGCGCCGGGATCCCCGCCGGCTCGTCCGGGCGGCGCTGCGCGAGCCGCGCCTCGACCTCACCGCGGCCCAGCCAGAGCGTCAGCCCGCGAAGGTTCTCCATGCGCCTCACGAGCGGGTACTCCTCCACCAGCTCCTGTACCCGCTGCCGCGACGTCTGCTGGAGCGAGGTCAGGAGATCCCTGGGCGTCACGAGCGCTCCCCGGCTCCGAGGCGGCCCCTTCCTCGCCGACTCCGCGGCGAACGAGAGGAACCAGAGCAGCACCCTCGGCGTGACCCCGCCGTGCGCATCGCGCAGTCGGCCCATCATCCAGTCCAGGGAGGACGCCTTGACCACCCCTTGGCCGATCACCTTGCCCGCGAACCTGGCGACGAACGCGCTCTGCACCTCGCGCGATTTCATCTCGCCAGGCATCCAGCCGAACTCCCCCCGGTCCACGAGCGTGAGGCCCGGGACGTCGCGCAGCCAGGCCCGCGCGGGCTCCGACTCCTCCGCGAGGTGTCGCGCCGCTACTTGCAAGAGCGCTCCCGGATCCCAGGTGAGCGCCTCGGATCTCGCCCGGAGCTTGCTCGCGTCCGCGAAGCCGAGCTCTCCCGCATCGAGCAGGTCGTCCCGCAGGAACAGCTTGCCTCGCAGGCGCCGGTAGCGGCTGGAGAGCGACAACCACAGGGACAGTAGCGCGCTCAGGTAGCGGCGCCGCACGCCGGGGTCGAACTGGCCGATCCGGTCCAGCGTGTCGTACGTCGCCATGACTGAGCGATCAGCCGACGACAGCGCGCGCTCGGCCGCATCCAGCGCCGCGTTGACCGCGCCGAGGTTCGCCTCGGCGGCCGGCAGCCATGCCTTGAGATCGGGCACAGGTGCTGCCAGCACGGACGAGAGCGCCTCCGGCACCGCGACGACCTCCGGCACCTCGTCCCGCAGCCGCCGGAGCAGGTGCGTCATCCAGAATGCCCGCAGCGTGACGTCGCTGGAGCCGGCAGCATAGGCCTCCAAGGTGCCCACCTCCGGATGGAGCGCCGCCGCCGAGAAGGCGTCGATCCACGTCGCCTCCGGGATCCGCTCGTCCTCGAAGAGCGCCCGCAAACGCGAGGCGGTGCGCGGCTCGTTGACGAGCCGGAAGAGCGCCGTCTTCCCCGTCCCCCGGCTGCCCAGGATAACGACGTTCTCGGGCCAGAGGGCGCGGCGGTGCGGGCCGAGCGGAACGAACGTGGTCAGCGGATCCAGCGCCTCGCCGTCGCCGCGCGCGCCGAGCCGCGCGAACGCCTCGAGCACCTGCTCGCGCTCCTCCGGGCTCATGCGTCCTCGTCCTCCCTCGGCGGCACGCACAGGATCTCGACCCGCTTGCGCAGCTCCTCGAACCACGGAGCAAACAGCGACGTTCGGATACCCTGCAGCGAGGCGAACCGCGCGAGCCCCGCGTCGTAGCGCAGCACGAACGGCACGTGAGGGCCCGGATCCTGCTCGGAGATGGTGAGCGCCGCCCTCTGGTACACGTGCTCGGCAAAGCTCGCGTAGCTGCGCTGCCGGAACTCCTGCTCCTCGAACAGCGCCTCGGGGAGCCCCTCCGATGGCACGAACGACTGCGCGATGACGCACTGGAGCCCTATCGTCCCCTTGCGGCCCACGAGCGCGCCGAGCGTCACGTCGAGCCCGCGATACCCCTGCTCGCTCGCGCGGCTGACGATGACGTCGACGTGCGCCAGCCGGTGCAGCGACAGCCCCGCGAGATCGTGCAGCCCTGCCCGGGAGTCGATCAGGATGTAGTCGGGCGCGATGTCCCGCCGCACGGCGAAGAGCAGCTCGCGAAGCGCCAGCTCCATCGGGCTCGTGGAGGCGTGACCGCCCTGGCCGGCATCGGCGCTGAGGAAGTCGAGGCGCGCGAGCTTCTCCAGGTACATGGGGCCGAGCCTGCCCGCCGCGAGCACATGCACGCGCTCCTCGTCGTCCCCGAGGGCACGAGCCCCCGCGACGAGGTCATCAAGCCGAGATGCGCCCGTCGCGACATGATCGGCCAGGAAATCGACGACCCCTCGCCCGGATTCCCCCTCCAGCAGCACGCCGAGGCCCGGCGCCTCCAGATCCAGATCTACGACCGCGACCCGCCGCCCCGCCTGCGCCAGCTGCCACGCGCACGCCGTCAGCGCGGTCGTCCTGCCGACCCCACCCTTGTAGGAGTAGAAGGTCACGATCGCCGGACCGTCCCCCAGCTCCCATGGCAGGTTGGGCTGGCCCGCTTCCAGCCACGCCTGCTTCGACAGGCGCCTTTCCATCTTGTGCCATGGAGCGCGAGCAGCGAGCCCGCGAACGCCCGTGGCGGGGTCGTCGTACGTCGCGCCCCACCGGGGTTGCGCCTCCGGGCGAGCCAGCACGGCGCGGGCGAGCCTGGCCTCATCGGCGTGCCGGGTCGCGGTCGACCAGATCGGGCCGACGAAATACCCGCCGAGCGCCCCCCGGAGCGCCTGCGCGAGCGCGTCGACGTCGACGGCCGCGGCGCCGGGCTCGGGATCGATGACGAGCCTCACCCGGCCGTGGAGATCCCGCACCGCGCAGCAGCGCCGGACCGTGACGAAGTGGGGAGCCTCCTCGCACACCCGCACCAGCGTCGGAAGCACCTCATCGAACGTCACCATGGAGTGTGCCCCTCGGCGATACGACCGTCCGCCCAGAGCGCGACCGCGACGGAATCCACCACCTCGCGCGCCTCCTGGCAGAGCGCCTGTGCTTCCGACCGGGATCGCGCTCCAGTGCGCTGGTAACGCGCCTCGACCCGCCAGGCGGACAGGGCAGGGCAACGTGCGGCATCCATAGGCACATCGTAGCGCCGCGCCAGCGGGTCGAGGTCCAGCATGAACGCGGTCACGTCGGCCGCGGAGGTCTCGACGCCGTGGCCGATGGCCTGGTCGAGCCAGCGCAGGGAGACGGTGGCCTTGCGCGCGCACTCCGGACCGTAGCCCGCGAGGTGATACGCCTGGTCGGGCGACGTGTAGCCGGCCGCCGGGTCCAGCAGGTGCTCGGCGTCCCGCACATGCCGCAGCGCCGCGGACAGCAGGTCGGCCGCCTTGGTGGAGAGGGTCAGCGCGCTCGATCGGGCCATCGCCGCACCGTGTGAACACGGTCTGGACGAGGGCGTCAACAGGCGAGGGCTCGGCCGGTCGGCGAGGTCGGACGGCGGCTGGACGCCGGCGCCGGGCGGCCGCGGTTCACGCCGGCGGAAAAACTGCCGCCGTGATGGTGGCCAGGGCACGTTCGCGTCGCGCGAGCGGCCTTCCCGGACAGCGCTCGACCTGCAAGCCTGGCCGATGGTGCATTCCCCGGCGATCGCCGCCGGAGGAAAGCCAAGGAGGCACCATGGCGCTCAAAGACCTCTCTCCTCGTCAAATGGTTCAGATCACGGCCGCGTGGCTCGATCCGGAGCGCGAACGGCCGCGCCTCGTGTCGCTGAAGCGGTGCGCCCCGCTCATCGACGATATCGAGGCCGCGCACGACGGTATCTTGAAATCGCACCGCCGGCAGAAGAAGGCGAACGACGAGCTCGCCGCGATCCAGCAAAAGCAGGTCGCGGTCGACCAGGTCCACGACCGCAAGGCGCGCGGCGCCCACGCGGTGCTCACCGGGTTCGCCGATCTCGCCGACGATCCCGAGGACGCGGCGATTTACCTCGAAATCCGCGATCAGCTGTTCGCGGATGGGCTCAAGTTCATCTCGGCGAGCTACAGCGATGAGGCGGGCGAGGTGAAGCTCGCGCGCGACCGGCTGACGCCGGAGTCGAAGGCGGCGCTCAGGGCGCTGCCGACGCCGGGGGGCAACTTGCTCAAGGCGGTACAGGCGTGGTTTGCCGCGGGCGACGAGCTCGGCAAGCTCGACGCGCAGCGCGTCCATCTGGAGGCGCAGGACAGGCCGGGCGAGGCCAATTCGCCGGGAGGGCAGCTCCGGGCCCGCAATCGCTGGATCAAGGTGGTGCGCAGCGTGCTCCAGATGCTGGAGCTCGAGGGGCCCGACGCGGAGACGACGGGCCGGCTGCTCGCGCCGCTGCAGCGAGAGACGGCCAAGGCCGAGCGCCGGCGCTCGAATGGCAAGGATACCGACGCCGAAGGCGGCGCTCCGCCGGGCGAGCCCTCCATCGACGAGGACGCGCTCGGGGCCGGAGTCGACTGACGAGGCGCCCCCGCCGGCAGGCCCTCGTGACACACTCGATCCGTTGAAGCCCCCCGCCGGCAGGCCCTCGTGACACACTCGATCCGTTGAAGCCCCCCCGCCGGCAGGCCCTCGTGACACACTCGATCCGTTGAAGCCCCCCTGCCGGCAGGCCCTCGTGACACACTCGATCCGTTGAAGCCCCCCGCCGGCAGGCTCTCGTGACACACTCGATCCGTTGAAGCCCCCCTGCCGGCAGGCCCTCGTGACACACTCGATCCGTTGAAGCCCCCCGCCGGCAGGCTCTCGTGACGGACTCAATCCGTTACGCCACCCCCGCCGCCAGGCCCTCGTGACGGACTCGATCCGTTGAAGCCCCCCCGCCGCCAGGCCCTCTCCACGGATCGCATCCGTTAAGCCCCCGCGCCGCCAGGCCCTCTCCACGGATCGCATCCGTTAAGCCCCCCGCCGCCAGCCCCCTCTCCACGGATCGCATCCGTTACGCCTCCCCGCCGCCAGCCCCCTCTCCACGGATCGCATCCGTTACGTCCCCCCCGCCAGCCCCCTCTCCACGGATCGCATCCGTTAAGCCCCCCGCCGCCAGCCCCCTCTCCACGGCTCACCTCCATCCCTCCCTTCCCCTCCCGGCGCCGGCTCCCTCACGCCCTCACACCGGCTCACCCCCGGCTCCCTCCCCGCCGCGAGATTCCTCACAACGAGTCGCCTCCATCCCACAAGAACCGCCGCGTCTGCTTGACGCACCACGTCGGCGCTGCCATGACCGATTTCCTCCGCCTCGGGCGCGCTATTTCAGTCGGGCTCGCCGGATCCACGCTCGGGTCCGCCGGCCCGTCTGTGGTGTGGCGCGCCCCTGCCCGGGCGGACTACGCTCTGCGTTACCCCCACAGCCACAGGAGCCAACCGAGCCGTGAAGATCCTCGTTCCGCTCAAGCGCGTCGCCGATCCGGATAACGCGAACAAGGTGAAGATCCCTGCGTCAGGGGACAAAATCGAGACGACCGGGCTCGAGTGGAAGCCGAACCCGTTCGACGAATACGCGCTCGAAGCAGCGCTGCGCCTGACCGAGGACGGCAAGGCGCCGAAGACGCGGGCAGGCGAGGTCGTCGTCGTCACCTTCGGGCCCAAGGACACCGAGCAGACCCTCCGCGCCGCCCTCGCCACCGGCGCCGACCGGGCCATCCGCGTCGACGTCACCGACGACAAGCTCGACGGCGACCTCGTCGCCCGCGCCCTCAAGACGCTCGTCGAGCGCGAGAAGCCCGACGCCGTGGTCATGGGCAAGCAGGCCGTCGACGGCGACTCGAACCAGGTCGGCCAGATCCTCGCCGAGCTGCTCGACTGGCCGCTCGCCACCTTCGCCGCGACCCTCAAGGAAGAGAAGGGCGCCCTGCTCGTCGGCCGCGAGGTCGACGGCGGCGTCGCCACCCTCCGCGTGCGCCTGCCGGCCGTCGTCACGGTCGACCTCCGCATCGTCGCGCCGACCAGCGTCTACTCGATGAAGACCGCGCCCGCGTTCAAGTACAACGACGGCGTGCGCTTCGCGGCGCTCCCCGCCATCATGGCCGCCAAGAAGAAGCCCCTCGCCGAGGTGAAGCTCGCCGATCTCGCCGCCGACCAGGCGCTCAAGGTCCAGTACCACGCGTTCCAGCCGCCCCCGGCGCGCAAGGCGGGCATCAAGGTGAAGGACGTCGGTGAGCTCGTCACCCGCCTCAAGAACGAGGCGAAGGTCCTCTGACGGGACCCGAAGGGCACATCCCCGCCCGCGCGGGGGTGAACCGACACCATTTGAGGAGGTGCAGGAGGGATCATGGCTGACGTTCTCGTGGTGGCCGAGGCCGCCGATGGAAAGCTGAAGAAGACGACGCACTCCGCGGTCACGTTCGCCAGACAAGCGGCGGCGGCGCTCGGCGGGACGTACGCGATCCTCGTGATCGGCGACGCCCTCGGCGAGGCGGCCGCCGAGGCGGCGACGCTCGGCGCGGCCAAGGTGCTCGTCGCCGAGTCGAGCGCGCTCAAGGACTATGTCGCCGAGCGCTACGTGCCGACCATCGCGGCGGCGGCCAAGGGCTACGCCGTCGTCGTGGGCACCGCGAGCGCCTACGGCAAGGACCTGCTCCCGCGCGTGGCCGCGCGGCTCTCGGCCGGGTTCGCGAGCGACATCTCCGAGCTCGTGGCCGAAGGCGCGACGCTCAAGTACAAGCGCCCGATGTACGCCGGCAACGCGTACGGGATCTGCTCCGTCACGACCCCGGTCCAGGTCGTGAGCGTCCGGCAGAGCGCGTTCGCCCCCGCCGAGCCCGCCGGCTCGAAGTCGCCGATCGAGCAGGTCGCGGTCGTCGCGCCGAGCGCCGCCGCGGAGCGCGTGGAGTTCGTCTCCTTCGACCAGGTGAAGAGCGAGCGCCCCGAGCTCACCGAGGCCAAGGTCGTCGTCTCCGGCGGCCGCGCCCTGAAGGAGCGGTTCAACGAGATCCTCGACCCGCTCGCCGACGTCCTCGGCGCCGCCGTCGGCGCGAGCCGCGCCGCGTGCGACGCCGGCTACGCCGCCAGCGACCTGCAGGTCGGCCAGACGGGCAAGGTCGTCGCGCCGTCGCTCTACATCGCCGTCGGCATCTCCGGCGCCATCCAGCACCTCGCCGGGATGAAGGGGTCGAAGGTCATCGTGGCCATCAACAAGGACGCCGACGCGCCGATCTTCCAGGTCGCCGACTACGGCCTGGTCGCCGACCTCTTCACGACCGTGCCCGAGCTCGTGAAGCAGATCCAGGCCGCGCGCGGCTGATCCAGGCGGCGCGCGCGGCACGAAACCGACCGCCGCGACCGGCCCCGCCGGGGCGCGCCGCGCCGCCCTCCCCGGGCCGCGGCCGTGCCCCGGCCTACCGGAAGAGTCCGTCCAGCGAGAAGTCCACGTACGCCAACGTAATTTCCGTGTCAGGTCGCCCGCATAGCATCTTGTTCGCGTCCGGCGGCCGTGGGATCCCTTGAACCCATGCCCGAACGTTCGGACATCCCGATCGTCACGGCGCTCGCGCAGGCGCGGGCCTCGCTCCTCGAGGCCGCCGCGACCGCCGAGCAGCGCCGGCTCATCGGCCCGGCGGTCATGGAGATCGATCGCGCGATCGTGAGCCTCGACCCGGCCGCGAGCGCCTCGTTCGAGCTCACGCCGCTCGCCGCGTCGGTGCCGCCCATCGACACGGAGGTCGAGACGCTGCGCCGCGAGGTCGAGCGGCTGCGCGCCATCACCCGGCACGAGCGCGGGCTGCTCGACGCGCTGCTCAGCGAGAGCCCGCACGGCATCATCGTCTCCGACGCGCAGGGCAAGCTGATCCTCCAGAACCGGGCGTCCGAGCGCATCTGGGCCGGCAGCTCCACCGCCGACAACGTCGAGGGGTGGGGGCGCTACCGCGCGTTCCACCCCGACGGCCGGCCGTTCGAGGGCGAGGACTGGTCGATGGCGCGGTGCCTCTCCAGCCGGGAGAGCGTGCCCGCCGAGGAGATCCACTTCCAGCGCTTCGACGGCACCCACGGGATGCTGCTCGGGAGCTGCGCGCCGCTCTTCTCGCCGGAGGGCGAGCTGCTCGGCGCCGTCTCCATCTTCGCCGACATCACCCAGTTCAAGCAGCTCGAGGCGGACCTGCACGTCAGCAGGACCAAGTTCTCGACGACGCTGAAGAGCATCGGCGACGCGGTGATCTCGACCGACGGCTCGGGCCGCATCGACTTCATGAACGCCGTGGCCGAGACGCTGACCGGGTGGACGCTCGATGAGGCGCGGGATCGCCGGCTGTCCGAGGTCTTCCGCGTCATCTCCGAGCAGACGCGCGACGACCTCGACAACCCGGTCACCGAGGTGCTGCGCCACGGCGGCATCATCGGGCTCGACGACACGACGCTGCTCCTGCGCAGGGACGGCTCGGAGCTCGCGATCGACTCGAGCGGGGCGCCGATCCGGAGCGACGAGGGCGAGCTCGTCGGGCTCGTGCTCGTCTTCCGCGACGTGACCGAGAAGCGGCTCGCCGACAAGCGGCGCTACTTCATCGGCGAGGCGAGCCGGCAGCTCGCGCTGTCCGGCCTCGAGTACGACACGACCCTGTCCAACGTCGCGCGCCTCGCGGTGCCGCACATCGCGGACGCGACGGTGGTGGACATCGTCGAGCCCGACGGCTCGCTGAGCCGGCTCGCGGCCGTGCACGCGAGCACCGCGAAGCAGGCGCTCGGCAAGGAGCTGTCGGCCCGCTACCCGACCGACCCCGAGGTGCCGCGCGCGGTGCACGCGGTGCTCCGGTGCGGCGAGTCGCTGCTGCTCCCGGAGGTCGACGGCATGGCGTGGCAGCGGGCCTCGTCGTCGGAGCACGGCCACGAGGCCTGGTCCGGCGCGCACGATCCGGTCTACCTCGCGCTGCTCCGGGAGCTCGGCGTCCGCTCGGCGATGATCGTCCCGCTGCGCGCGCGCGGCCGGACGCGCGGCGCGATCACGCTGTTCTCGACCGAGTCGAGCCGGCGCTACGGCGTCGACGATCTCGCGCTCGCCGAGGAGCTCTGCAACTTCGCGGCGCTCGCGCTCGACAACGCGCAGCTCTACCGCGAGTCGCAGCAGGTCAACCGCGCGAAGGACGAGTTCCTCGCCACGCTCTCCCACGAGCTCAGGACGCCGCTCACCGCGATCCTCGGCTGGGCGCGCATGCTCCGGCAGGGCTCGCTGAAGCCGGACACGCACGTCCGCGCGCTGGAGGCGATCGAGCGCAACGGCACGCTCCAGGCGCAGCTCGTCGAGGACCTGCTCGACGCCTCGCGCATCATCACCGGCAAGCTGCGGCTCGACGTGATGCTCGTGGATCTGCCGCCGATCATCAACGCGGCCATCGACGCGGTCCGCCACGGCGCGGACGCGAAGGGGATCGAGCTCGCGGTGCAGCTCGACGCGGGCGCGGGGCCGATCTCGGGCGACCAGACGCGGCTGCAGCAGGTGGTGTGGAACCTCCTGTCGAACGCGATCAAGTTCACGCCGCGCGGCGGCAAGGTGTCGATCCAGCTCGGCAGGGTCGAGGGCCTGGCGCGCGTCCAGGTGAGCGACACCGGCCAGGGCATCGTCCCAGAGTTCCTGCCATACGTGTTCGACCGCTTCCGGCAGGCCGACAGCACGAGCACGCGGCCGCACAGCGGGCTCGGGCTCGGCCTCGCGATCGCGCGCCACCTGGTCGAGCTGCACGGCGGCACGGTGAAGGCGGAGAGCGGCGGCGAGGGCAAGGGCGCGACGTTCACGGTGGACATCCCGCTCGCGCCGCGGGGCGCGATCGCGGCGCTCCGGAAGGCCGAGGGGCTGAGCAACCTGGCCGCCGATTCGGAGCCGACGCTGCAGGGCGTGCGCGTGCTGATGGTCGACGACGAGCCGGACGCGCGGGAGCTCGTGACGACGGTGCTGGAGCGCAAGGGGGCGAGCATCACGGCGGTGGCGACCGTCGACGAGGCGCTGTCGGCGATCGCGCGCGAGAAGCCCGACGTGATCCTGAGCGATCTCGGGATGCCCGGGGAGGACGGCTACAGCCTGATCCGGCGGCTGCGCGCGCAGAGCCCCGAGCACGGCGGGCGCATCCCGGCGGCGGCGCTGACGGCGTACGCGAGCGCGCAGGACCGGACGCGGGCGCTGCTGGCGGGGTTCCAGTCGCATGTGCCCAAGCCGATCGAGGCGTCGGAGCTCGCGGCCGTGATCGCCAACCTGGCGGGGCGCACCGGATAGCTGGGGGCCCACCGGGCTGCCGAGGGCCTACCGCCTTCCTAGGAGCGCCTTCCCACGCAGGTGGGAGTCCGCAGCGGCAGCTCGCAAAGCGCGCTCAGTGGCGGCCCGCAGGGGCATTGGCGGGCCCGCGGGGGCGGCTCCAAGGGAGCCCAAGCCGCGGCTCGCAGAGGCCGCTGAGGCAGCGAGGCGCCATCGAGCGTCGCTCGCCGACGGCAGGGATACCAGCGAGGGCGACGGACGCCCTCGCTGCGATCGACCCGTCCGTATGTCGAAGAAAAGGGTCGGGGCGAGAGGATTTGAACCTCCGACTCCTCGGTCCCGAACCGAGTGCGCTACCAGGCTGCGCTACGCCCCGTACGCTGCCGCAAGAGCAACGCCCGCTGAACAGCGGGCGCGCAACATCGCCAAGAGTGAGCCGCTTGTCAAGACGAAATGAACCAGCGGCCCCCCACCCCAACCCGCACCCCCCAGAAAAGCCGGCCCGCCGCAGCACGGACGAACGGCGGAAAGTGTCCAGAAACACACCTGTTTCGCGCCTTACCCGGCGCCCCGGACGTTTCACGAAGCCAAGAATCGGAGGAGCGCAAGAAAAAACTCCCGTCTCCGCCTTGCTCAGACCGTGTTAAAGTGTCACTGGAATCCCGATGATGCCGAGAGGAAGCAAAGCGCGAGGGGCCTGTGGCGCCGGTCAGGGCCTCGCCCCCTGCTCGCGCAGCGTTGGGCAGGGGACCGCCGGTGCGGCCCCTTCCAGAACAGACCAGGACGACCGGTTTCGGCGGTCGTGCGGGTGCGTGACACACGAGCGACCGGCTTCGGTCGACCGTGAGACAAAGGCGACCGGCTTCGGCGGTCCTACGGGTACGTGAGAGGAGGAACAGGTGGCAATTGAGCTTCCCGCTGTGCGCATTCTGATCGTCGACGACGACCGGGCGATCTGTGACTACATGCAGACGCTGCTCGAGCGCGACGGCTATCAGGTCAAGACGCTGGGCGATCCCACGACCGTGGAAGAGGAGGTCCGCGCGGGCGGCTACCACCTCATCATCCTCGACCTCATGATGCCGAAGCTCGACGGCATCGAGGTGCTCAAGCGCATCCGCAAGGTCGACAACGACATCGCCGTCGTCATCTTCACCGGCTTCCCCAACCTCGAGAGCGCCGTCGCGTCCATGAAGCTCGACGCGGTCGACTACATCAAGAAGCCGTTCAACGTCGACGAGTTCCGCGAGGTGCTCGCCCGCGTCATGCGCAAGAAGGGCCTCGCGCGGACGCCCGAGGAGCAGCTCCACCGCGTCATCGGCGACACGATCAGGAACCTACGCAAGGACAAGGACCTGACGCTCAAGCAGATGGCGCGCCGCACGGGGCTCAGCGTGTCGCTGCTCTCGCAGATCGAGCGCGCCGAGTCGTCGGCGTCCATCTCGTCGCTCTACAAGATCGCGGTCGCCCTCGAGTCGCGCATCCAGGACCTCTTCGGCCACTACTGATCCGCGGCGGACGCCCGCGCGCCGCGACGCCGCGCGCGCGAGCGACCGGGCGGGCGCCGGCTCAGGGCCGCGCGCCGCGCTCGATCGCCGCGTCGAGCTTGCCGAGCTCGAGGCCCGCGAACGCGTCCAGATGCGCGCCGGTCGCGTCGTAGACGATCACGTAAGGCAGCTTCGAGACGTGCTTCAGGTAGCGCTGGGCGAGCGGGGTGCCCCAGTCGACGATGTCGAGCTTGCGGTAGGCGACGTCCCGGCGAGCCTCGAGCACCTTGGCCATGTGCGCGTCCAGCTTGCGGCACGGCAAGCACCAGCTCGCCGCGAAATCGATGACCGTGACCTTGCCCGGGACGACGTGGGCGCCGAGATCGGGGATGTCCGCGCCGCCCTCGGAGATCGTCCGAGCGTCCGCCCCCTCGGGGAAGGTCGCCCAGCCGAGGTACTGCCCCTTGCCGCCGCCGAGCACCGCCTCGAACCCCTCGTCGGCGGCGAGCTGCTTCACGGCGCCCGCGACGTCGAACGAGCTCGACGCGGTGACGGCGATCTCGGCGCGGCGCTTGTCGAACGTGGCCGCGTAGACGCCGGGGCGCTCGCGGAGATCCGCGACGAGCTCGGCGCCGCACGCCTCGCAGTCGATGTTCCGCAGCGAGACGACGGTGGTGCGCGCGTCGGACGAGGCGGGCTGGGCGCCGCCGCAGGCGGCCAGGCAGAGGACCGACGAGAGGACGATCGCGCTTCGCACGGTGTTCCCTGGCAACCTTGGCCTCCTTCGCCGGACGGCGCAACGTCGTGTAGGCTCGGCGGCGATGAGCTCCGTCGTGACCCGCACCCTCCCGGCCGATCACATCACGCCGGTCCGCGCCTACGCCGCGCTCCGCGCCCACGCGCCGGGCCGATCGTCGTTCATGTTCGAGTCCGCCGTCTCCGGCGAGCGCTGGGGCCGCTACGCGATCCTGGGGTACCGGGCGCGCGCCGAGACCCTCCTCCCGAGCGGGTTCGACCCGTTCGAGACGCTGGCCGAGGGGCTCGCGCCGCCGGCGGCGCCGGGCTCGCGCGACCTGGCGGCCCGCGTCTGCCAGTCGTGGGTCGGCTTCCTCTCGCACGATACGGTGCACCAGCTCATGGGCATCGAGCCGTGGCCCGAGGAGATGTACCTCGGGCGCATGCTGAAGGACGCGACCGTGGTCGTGTTCGACAGCGCGGCGCAGACGATGACCATCGCCGGCCGCTCGCAGGGCGCGGTGAACCGCTGCGCCTGGGAGATGACGCACGGGCCGGAGCAGCCGGGCCTGCCCGCGCTCGATCCAGAGGCGCTGCCGGAGCACCTCGAGACGCCGGTGACCGACGAGGACTACGCGGCGAAGGTGGCGGCCGCGCGCGCGCGGATCGCGGCCGGCGAGGCGACGGAGGTGGTGCTCGCCCGCAGGTTCCGGGCGCCGCTCCGGGGCGCGGATCCGTTCGATGTGTACCGCGCGCTGCGGATGCTCGCGCCGTCGACGCACCTCTATTTCCTCGACTTCGCCGAGTCGCCGTTCGCGCCGGGGCTCACCATCGCGGGGGCGTCGGGCGAGACGCTCGTGCGCGCCGAGCGCGATCCGTCGGCCGAGCCGCGCCCCGGGGACGCGTCGTTGGTCGAGGCGCTGCGCGCCGCCCTCGCGGGCGGCAGCGCCGTCGGCCAGCCGGCAGCGCGCGCGAGCGCCATCAGCCGCAGCCTGGAGGCCGGCCCGCGTTGGGTCTACGGCGGCGCGGTGGGCTACTTCGGGCCGGAGGGCTCCGAGATCGCGCACACGCTCGGCGCCGTCTGGAGCGCGTCCGGGTACTTCGAGGTGATGACCGGCGCGCGCATCGGGAACGGAAGCGAGCCCCGCGCGGAAGCCGAGCGGACGCACCGCGACGCGCGCGGCCCGCTGTCGGCGATCCGCGCGGCGCAGGAGGCGCGCAAGGCGCACGACCTCGACAGGGCAAAGAGGGCCGCCGCCGAGAGGGCGGCCGCCGAGAAGGATGCCGCCGGGGACGACGCGTCCCGGGGCGGCTAGCGCGCTCCACCAGGGCCAGCGCCGCCCTCGGGCCAGCGCGCGCGCCGCGCCCGCTCAGTCCGGCGCGAAGCCGTGGCGCACGCGCGCGGGAGCGGACCCTGCCGAGGAGCCAGGCCGCGCCGGGCGCGGCGGCGCGGCGTGCGGCGGCGCGGCCGTGGCGGCGTGGGCGCTGCGCTGGGGAGAGGCGTGAGGGGCTCGGCGGAAGAACGCGGAGGAGGCCGCCTCGGGCGCGGCGGGCAGCGGCGCGGCGCGGTGGACGGCGAGGGAGGCCGAGAGCACCGCCGCCCTGGCGCCGCCGACCGCCATCGCCGGCGCGGGGCGATCCAGCCGAGCGCTCGTCGCGAGCGCCACCGCGCCGAGCAGCGCCACGAGGCCCGCCGAGAGGATCCACGCGCCGCGCGCATGCGGGCCGTCGAGCCCGCGCAGGACGTCGGCGCTCTCCGCGCTGAGCAGCGTGTCCGGGGCCGCCCGCTGGTCCGCGCTCGGCGGCTCGGGGCCAGGATCCGCCCGCGCAGCAACGTCGGACGCCACCTCCGCGGACAGCGCGGCCAGCGGCCGCGCCGAGGCCACCCAGGGGGGGACGCGCGCCGGCGGGGGCGGACGCAGCACGCCGGACGAGGGAGGCGGCGCGAGATCCGCGATGCCGACGAGCGCGTCCACCATCTCCTCGATCGATCGAAAGCGCCGCGCCAGATCGCGCGCGAACGCCTTCTCGAAGAAGCCGTCCAGCGCAGCAGGCAGGCTCGGCACGAGCTGCGTCGCCGCTGGCGGCGGCGCGAGCAGGATCTTCGAGGCCACGACGCTGGCGATGTCGCCGGGAAAAGGGAGCTGGCCGGTCACCGCGCGGAACAGGACCGCAGCCAGCGACCAGAGATCGGTCTGCGCATCGAGGGTGCGTTCCGACCGGATCTGCTCGGGGCTGAGGTAGTGGAGCGAGCTCGCGCTCACCTCGGCCGCGACCTCGCCCAGGAGCCGCGGCGCGACCGGCCGCGGGAGCCCGAGATCGAGCACCTTCACGACCTCCTCGCCGCCGTCCAGCGCGAGGAAGAAGCTCTCCGGCCGGAGGCCCTGGTGGAGGAGGTCCGCCGCGTGGGCGCACCGGAGGGCCTCGCCGGCCTGCGCGGCGAGGCGCGCCGCCTCCTGCAGCGAGAGGCGGCTGCGCCGGAGCAGGCGCGCCGCGAGATCCTCGCCGGAGAGCAGGTCCATGGCCAGGTAGACCACGTCGCCCTCGGCGCCGTGGTCGTGCACGCGCACCACGTGCCGCGACGAGAGCCCGACGGCAGCACGGACACAACGATCGATCCGGAGGTGCTCCCCCGTCGCGCCAGCGTCGGGGAGGAAGAGCTTCAGGGCGACGCGCCCGCCGAGCTGCAGCTCGCGCGCGACCCAGACCGAGCCTCGGTCGCGCGCCAGCCGCGCGCCAGGGCGCACGAGCTGCCTCTCAAGCAGATATTTCCCCCCGACGATGGTGCCCGGTGTGAAGTCCATATACCTGAGCCTCCTCCCCCACGGTAAAGTTGCACATCGACCCCGGGGCGCAATTTGTAGCGGCGCGGATCGCTTGAGAAATCGCCTCGACCGTGGATGCGCTGTGAGCGTTCGCACGGGGGGAGCGCACGGGGAGGGCCGCCCACGTCGGGCGCGGCCGTCAGGGGCTCTGCGGGTCGGGCGAAAAGCGGAGCGGCACGACGAAGCGCAGGTCGCCTCCCTCCGGCGCCGGGAACGTGAGCGCGCGCGCGCGCCGGAGCACGCAGCGGGCGAGCCGTTCGTCCGGGAAGCGCGACTCGACCTCGAAGGCCTCGTCGACGGCGCCGCTGCCGGTCACGTGAAAGCGGACGGCGAGGCGGCCCCAGAGCGCCGGCGCGCCGGCGAGGGCCGCCTCGTAGCAGCTCCGGAACGCGGGCATGGCCTCGGCCACCGCGGCCTCGATCGCGTCGGGCCGGAGCTCGCCCGGGCCGGGAGCGAGGACGGACGGCGGGGGCTCGACCGGATCGTCGCCCGGGTAGACCTGCAGCGTGGCCACGACGGTCGAGCCGGCCTTGGCCCTGGGCAGCGGGAGCGACCGCGCGCGCTCGGCGAGGCACGAGACGACGTCCGGCGCGGAGAGGGTGGACGAGGTCGCGCGCGCGCCCGTCACCTTGCCGGCGCGGCTCACCGTGAGCCGCACGGTGGTCTTGCCGTGCAGCGACGGGTCCCTGTAGGCGCGCAGCCGGTAGCACGAGTACACGTGGATCCAGAGGTGACGCCGGGCGATGCGCTCGACCTCGCGCGCCTTGAGCGGCCCCTTCACCGTGTCGATGTCCACGATGATCCGCGGCAGCGGGTGCCCCTCGGCCGGCGGCGGCGGCGCGGGGGGCTCTCCCCTGCCCCCGGCGTTCCAGCGATCCCGCTCCGCCGCCTCGGCCTGGCCGCGGGGCACCGGGTGCTGGCCGAGCTTGTAGGGCGGCTCGATCGCGATCGAGGGCCCCTGCGGCGCGGCCGCGCCGGGGGCGCCGCCCTCGCCGGACGTGGCGGGCGAGGCCGCGTCGGCGGCGCTCGGCGCGGCGGGCGGGACCGCCGCGGACGCGGGCGGCGCGGACGGCGCGCGCGGATCGGCGGTGGAGGCGACGGCGGACGCCGGCGCGCCCGCGGGCCGCGGGGGGCGCGCAGGCTGGACGGCGGCGGGCGCAGGGAGGCCGGCGGCGCGCGGCGCCGGGCGCGGCGGCGCCGCGCACGCGGCGAGCGCGACGGCGGCCGCGAGGAGGGGCCGGGGATCGATCGCGAGCGGCTGCTTCATGGGAGGTCGACCTGGGAGCCGCGCCCGCGCGGGGCGACGCGCGCGCGGAGGCGGAGCGCCGCGCTCAGAACCGGAGATCGCCGCGAGGCGCCTCCACCTTGCCGTCGAGCAGCTCGATCGCCTTCGCCACCTCGGGGTCGTCGACGGTCGGGACGTGCACCACGAACTTCACGTAGAGATCCCCCGGCTCCTTGCCCTTGCGGGCGATGCCCTTGCCGCGCAGCCGGATCACCTGGCCGGTCTGGGTGCGCGCCGGGATCTTGAGCGTCACCTCGCCGTCGGGCGTGGGGATGCGGATCTTCTCGCCCCGGTAGGCCTCGCCCAGGGTGACGGGCACGTCGAGGTGGAGATCGTCGCCCTCGCGCTTGAAGAACGGGTGCGGCGTGACGTGGATGTTGAGCAGCAGATCGCCCGGCTCGCCGCCGCCCATGCCCGGGCCGCCCTGGCCGCGAATGCGCAGGCGGCTCCCCTCGGCGGCCCCGGGCGGGACGCGCACGGTCACCGGCTCGGGCTCGCCTTCGCGCTGGAGCTGGAGCGTCGTGCCCCGCACCGCCGAGACGAAGTCGATGGTGAGGTTCTGCTCGACGTCGCTGCCGCGGCTGCGCGCGGGCGGCCCGCGCCGGCCCGCGCCGCCGCGGCCGCGGCCGAAGAGATCGCCGAGGATGTCGCTGAGATCGCCGGCGCCGCCGCCGGCGTTGCCGAAGATCTCCTGGACGTCGAAGTTGCCGGGCACGCCGCGGCCCCCGCCCGCGGCCCGAGCGTTCGCGTAGCGACGGTAGGCGCGGGCGCGCTCGGCGTCGAAGTTCTGCGACAGGCTCTCCTCGCCGAACTCGTCGTAGAGCGCGCGCTTCGCCTTGTCGCTCAGCACCTCGTGCGCCTGGTTGATCTCCTTGAACCTCTGCTCGTTGGCCTTCCCCGGGCTCTTGTCCGGGTGGTACTTCATCGCGAGCTTGCGGAACGCCTTCTTGATGGAGTCCTCGTCCGCATCGCGCGAGACGCCGAGCACGGAGTAGAGATCACGAGCCATGGTCGTCCGTCGTCATTCTGGGCTGCAGGAGATGCAGGCGATGCGGGCCGCGAGGGGCCCTCATCGGGCGGAAACCTAGATCTGCCTGCCGTTTTCGTCCACTGGTGCTGAGGACGGCCGCGGCCGGGGAGCGCGCGTGGCGGACCTCGCCACGCAGCGGCGAGCCGAGCGGGGCGGGCGCCTCGGCCATCGTGTCGCGGAGCCGCACCTCGGGCATGGCCCCCGGGTCTATCAAGGCCGGCGGATGCTGTCACCGGTCCGCGTGCTTAAGTAAATCGCGATGCTGCCCCTCCGAGACCAACTGCCCACCCGCAAGGTGCCGATCGTCAACTACCTGCTGATCGCGGCCAACGTCCTCGGCTTCTTCTGGATGCGGTCGATGATCGCGGCCGGGTTCCCGCCCGACCGGCTGCTCTCCTTGTGGGGCCTCGTCCCGGTGCAGCTGCTGCACGAGCCGACCGACGCCTGGTGGACGGTCTTCACCAGCATGTTCATGCACGATCCGACGGGGTGGGCCCACCTCGGCGGGAACATGCTGTTCCTCTGGATCTTCGGCGACAACGTCGAGGATGCGCTGGGCAGCCTCCGCTACGCGGCGTTCTATGTGCTGTCCGGGATCGCCGCCGCGGGCGCCCAGATCCTGATCGATCCCGGCTCGATGATCCCCATGGTGGGCGCCTCGGGCGCCATCTCGGGCGTGCTGGCCGCGTACGCGTCGCTCTACCCGCGCTCGCCGGTCACGGTGCTGAACCCGATCTTTCTCCTGTGGTTCATCTTCGGCCTGTTCCTGGAGCTCCCGGCGTGGCTGGTCATCCTCGAGTACTTCGTGGTGAACCTGCTGAACGGGCTCGGCGCCATCGGCATGCGCAGCGGCGGCGTCGCGTTCTTCGCGCACCTCGGGGGGTTCGTCGCCGGGCTCTTCCTCGTCCGCCTCTTCATGGTGGGGCGCGCCCGGCGCGAGCACGAGCGCTGGCAGCACTGGCGCGCGGCGCCCCGGCGCCCGGCAGCCCGCCGCCCCGCGCCGTGGGACACGCCGCGGCGGCGCGACCCCTGGGGCTGGTAGCGGCGCGGCGCGATCGCGGCGCTCGTGGTTCGCCCAGGATGCAAAAGCGTGATAGCGTCCCGGCCGCAGCGATGCGACGACCCCTTCGAAGGCGCCCCACCGCCGGCGGTTCTGCGGCAGAGGCAGCGAACCCCCGGGCCAGGCTGCTGGCGCTCGCGGTCGCGCTCGCCGGCTGCGGTGGCCCGTCGTTCGACGGAACGGTCTACCGCGGCTCCGAGGTCGCGTTCCGCGTGCCCCCGGCGCCGGCGGGCTGGAAGCCGCTCTCGGTGTCGGACGCCGCCGTGGCGTTCCGCGACGAGGCGAACGGATCGACCATCGCCCTGAACGGACGCTGCCGGAACGAGGACGACGTCCCGCTCGTCTCGCTGACCAACCACCTCTTCCTGCATTTCACGGAGCGCGAGGTGCTGAAGCAAGAGGTCGTCCCGTTCGACGGCCGCGAGGCGATGCACACGGTCCTCTCGGCGAAGCTCGACGGGGTGCCGAAGGTGTTCGACGTCTGGGTGCTGAAGAAGAACGGCTGCGTGTACGACATGCTCCTCATCGCCGATCCCGCCCGCTACGCCGCCGGCGAGCCGGCGTTCACGCGGATGGTCCGCGGCTTCTCGACCCTGCCGGCCGATGACGACTGAGCGCAAACGGCCCCCGGAGGCGGCGCCGCCCTCCGCGAGCAGCCCGGCCCCGGCCAGCGCGGGCCCGAGCAGCCTGCCGCCGAGCAGCCTGGCCCCCGGGAGCCGGGGGCCGGCCAGCATCGCCCCGCCGCCGCTCCCCCCGCTGGTCGCGAGGATCAACGACACGGCCGTCGGGTTCGTCGAGCACCTCGGGCAGTTCGGGCGGATGACGTGGGGGGCGATCAAGGCGATCTTCGATCGGCCGCTCGAGCTGCGCTCGACCCTCTACCAGATGGAGGCGCTCGGCGTGCGCTCGGCCGCGATCGCGTCCGTGACGGCGCTGTTCGTCGGGATGGTCATGGCGGTGCAGTTCGCCATCGGCCTGCAGAAGTTCGGGGGCATGGAGTACACGGGCCGCATCATCGGCCTGTCGTTCTCGCGCGAGCTCGCGCCGACGCTGACGGCGGTCATCGTGGGCGGCCGCATCGGCGCCGGCATCGCGGCGGAGGTCGGGTCGATGGCCGTCACCGAGCAGATCGACGCGATCCGCGCCCTCGGCGCCAACCCGGTGAAGAAGCTCGTCCTGCCCCGGCTGCTCGCGAGCATCGTGGTGATGCCGGTGCTCGGCGCGTTCGCGCTGGTGCTGGGCTTCAGCGGCGCGATGCTGATCTGCGCGACCGAGTTCGGCATCCCGGCCGGCTTCTTCCTGCGGACGGCGCTGAGCTCGGTGACGTTCATGGATTACTTCAGCGGGATGTACAAGACGCCCTTCTTCGGGGCGATCATCGCGCTCGTCGGATGTCACTTCGGGCTGATCACGCGCGGCGGAACGGAGGGCGTCGGCCACGCGACCACGCGCACCGTGGTGGTGACGTCGATCTCCATCCTGATCGCCGACTTTTTCCTGACCAAGATGTCCATCCTGTTCTTCCCGAGCCGGTGATCGCGCCCGGCCCGGAAGGCGCCCCGATGCCGTCGCCGACGTCGCCGCGCCGAGGGACCGGGTTCGTCGCCCGGGTCGTGCCCGCGCTCCTCGCCGGGGTCGCGGCGTGCCAGGGAGACGCCGGGCGGGAGGGCGCGGGAGCGCCGGCGCTCGACGGCGGGGCGGCGCTGGCGGCCGAGGGCACGCCGGCGCCGCGGCGCCCGACGCGGTACTACCACCTGCGGCGGACGGACGACGGCTGCGAGCTCTTCTGGATCGACGGGGACCTCGTCTCCGCGTCCCAGACGGTCGTGTGCCCGCCCGACCTGGAGGTGGGCGAGCGCGTTCGCCTGACCGGCAAGACGTGCATGCGCGAGTCGGCGCAGACCCCGAGCCGCGCCGTGCCGGTCGTCTGTCCGCTGGCGCTCATGAACCTGGAGAAGGCGGACAGGGCGCCGCCCGACGCCGGAGCGCCGCCGGACGGCGGCAAGCCGGACGGCGGGCGGGACGGCGGCAAGCCGGGCGGCGGCAAATAAGAAGAGCGGCAAAAGCGCGCAGCCAGGCTCCTCCCCGGAGCATCGGAGTCCGAGGGGGGACGCATGAGAGACGCGGATACCGTCGTGATCGGATCAGGCGCCGGCGGGCTCACGGCCGCGCTCGCGCTCGCGCGCGCGGGACAGAAGGTGATCGTCGTCGAGCAGCACTACCTCCCCGGCGGGTGGACCCACAGCTTCTCGCTGGACGGTTATCTGTTCAGCCCGGGAGTCCACTACATCGGCGAGCTCGGCCCGGGAGGCGCCGTGCGGCGGCTCTACGAGGGGCTCGGCCTCTCGGAGGATCTCGAGTTCTGCGAGCTCAACCCGGACGGGCTCGATCACCTGATCGTCGGCGAAGCGCGGTTCGACGTGCCCAAGGGCTTCGAGCGGCTCGTCGCCCGGCTGACGGCGCGCTTCCCGCACGAGGCGGCGGGGATCGCGCGGTACTTCCGCGTCCTCCGCGGGCTGAGCGACGATCTCGGCCGCGTCGACGAGATGCTCGAGTTCCCGAAGGTGCTGCTCTTGCCGTTCAAGGCACCGAACCTCGTGCGCTGGGGCCTCCGCACCCAGGAGGATCTGCTGGACGCGACGATCCGGGACCCGCTGCTGCGCGCGTTCCTCGCCGCGCAGGGGGGAGATCACGGCCTCTCGCCGTCGCGCGTCGCGCTGCCGATCCACGCGAGCATCATTTGCCATTACCTCGAGGGCGGGTATTACCCGCGCGGCGGGGCCAGGCGCCTCCCGCTCGCGATGATCCGGGCGCTGCGCCGGCTCGGGGGGCAGGTGCGGATGCGCGCGCGGGTGAGGCGGATCGTCGTCGAGCGCGGGCGGGCGGCCGGCGTCGAGCTGGAAGGGGGCGAGATTTTGCGCTCGGCGAGCGTCGTCTCGAACGCGGACCCGGCGATCACCTACGGCGAGCTGCTCCCGCCCGAGCTGACCGCCCGCGAGCGCCGCAAGGTCGAGCGGATGGAGTATTCCGTGAGCCTGCTCAGCGTGTTCTGCGCCGTGGACATGGATCTGCGGTCGATGGGCTACGACTCAGGCAATTACTGGTGGTACCGCGGGAGCGACGTGGGCCGCATCTACGAGCGCGCGGAGCGCCAGCTGCCGCGCGGCGCGGTGGACGGGCTGTTCCTGACCATCACGACGCTGAAGGACCCGGGCCACCCGACGCGGGGCAATCACCACACGATCGAGATGTTCACGTTCGTGCCCCACGGCCCCTTCGCGCGCTGGGAGAAGACCCGCACGGGCGAGCGAGGGGCCGAGTACGACAAGCTCAAGGAGTCGCTCGGAGATCAGATGATCGCCGCCGCGGAGAACGTCATTCCCGGCATCTCCCGCGCGCTCGTGTTTCGCTCGGTGGCGACGCCGCTGACCAACGATTTCTACTGCGCCTCGCACCGCGGCGCCGCCTACGGCACCGCCAAGACGCCGTGGCAGCTCGGCCCGCTGTCGTTCTCCGTCAAGACGAGGATCCCGGGGCTGTACCAGTGCGGCGCGAGCACGCTGAGCCACGGGGTGGCCGGCGCCGCGATGTCGGGGCTCATGGCGGCGCAGCGCATCACCGGCGCGGCGCGCGCGGGGGACCTGCTCGGGCCGGCCGACGGATCGCTGCGGGTCTACCCCGCCGACCGGCCGGAGGAGTGGCTGCACGAGAAGAGAAGGGCCGTCGAGGCGCAGGCCGACGCGGACGAGCTCAACGAGACGACGTGAGCCCAGCGATCCGCGGAGCTAGCCCGCAGGCGTCCTGGACCGGAACGTGATCTGCACGAGCGGCATCACGTTGGGATCGTCCTGCGTCTCCCGCTCGAACTGGAGCACGTCGTAGTACCCGCACCGCGGCCGGCCGGGGTAGTCGCGGCAGACCTCCGGCCGAGCCTCGTAGATGGTGCAGCCGCGCGTCGTGAGATCGAGGAAGCGGCAGACACGGCCGAGCACCGGATCCGACTGCCGCCGGAGGATGCGCTCGCCGTTGTAGCGCTTCGTGAAGCGCTCCTCGGCGGCCTCGACCGTGAGGCCGAAGTGGCGGGCGAGCCGACGCAGGTCGCGCGGCGTCACCTCGACCCGCTCGTAGATGGAGCAGCAGTAGGCCGGGCACTTCGAGCAGTCGTAAGAGACGCGGCGCTTCGCCTTGAGGGTCGTGGTCATGGATCGTGAGGGACGTGCGGCCGATGCCGGCGAGGAGAGGCGGCACGCTCGCTGGCGGGCAGCGGAGCATACGCGACCGCGCGAGCCTCCGCGACGGCGAAGCGCGCGCGACGGCGCGCGCTCAACATAGCGCGGCGGCGCGCGACGACGAGCGCGCGGGCGCCCGCGCGCTCACTCGGTGAACCCGAGCTGCTCCCGCGCCTCGGCCAGGCCGTCGCCCACGGCGAAGACGATGAGGTCGCGCGCCTCGGCGTTGCGCCCGATCCAGGTGACGCGGTCCTTGCCCCCGGCGGGCGGCGCGTTCGTGTGGCCGCCCGACCAGGCGATGCCCGTGAGGGCAATGTTGAGATCGCCCACCGCGAGGAACGCAGCCCGGTTCCCCCAGCCGTTGATCGCCGTGTTCAGCGTCGACGCCCGGTTGCCGATCGAGCCGATGACGTCGGCGGCGAGCACGCTGAGCTTCGGATCCACGCCGCCCGTCATCACCCGTTCGATCCGGCCCTGGTACTCGCGCAGGCGACCGGCGTCGGCGCCCTGCGGCGTCCACGAGGGCGTGAGCGCCTTCAGGTACGCCGCGAGCAGCGGCCAGAGGTCGATCGGCGCCGTCCGCGAGAAGGCCGAGGCGTTGGTCTGGAGGATCTTGACGGCGCGGTGGATGAGGAAGAGCCGGACGTCCTCGCGCGGCGAGGCGACCAGGGCCTGCCCGAGGACGATCTTCGGCGGGCTCGAGGCGGCCGGGACGCAGACGGCGCCGAGCGCGGCCGTCACGTAGACCTGCAGGTTGGGCAGGCCGTACGCCGCCCCGACGCCGCGGGCGAGGTCGGTGATGTCGGCGTGCTGGGGCGGCAGCGGGGTCGCGCGGATCGAGTCGAGATCGAACGGCACCGCGGCGTCGAGCAGCGGGCCGGTCTTGAGCAGGAGCTCGCGGAACGCCGCGGTCATGAGCTCCGGCGCGAGGTGGACGTCGAGGCGGGCCGCGCCCGCGGCGTTGCCGGCGCCGCCCATCGCCGCGTCGCGGCCGTCGAGCGCGGCGACCGTCGCGCGCGCGATCCGCGAGGCGCCGGCGCGGCCGCGGAGCTCCGCGACCGTGGCGACCGTCGAGAACAGGTACGGCTCGAAGCGGCCGGTGCTCAGCGCGCGGCGGGCGTCGGCGAGGGCGCGATCGAGCAGGACACCCGCCGCGGAGGCCTGCTCGGTGCGCTGGTAGTAGCGGGCCAGCGCGCCGAGCGCGAAGTCGTCCTTGGGCCACGTCTTGCGGGCCGTGAGCAGCGTGGCCTCGGCCTTCTTCATGTCCCCCATCGACTCGTAGATCTCGGCGAGCTCCGCCGTGCGGCGGCACTTCTGCTCGGGCGCCTCCGCGGCGTTGATGAGGACGTTCTGCTGCTCGAGCGCGCGGGCGCCGTCGCCGGCGCGCTTGTAGAGCGCGACGAGGCGCTCGCGCGCGCTCACGTCGCCCGGCGCGCGCTTCAAGATCTCCTGGTAGGCGAGCTCGGCGCGCTCCGCGTTCGGGAGGTGCTCGTCGTAGAGCTCGCCGAGGCGGAGGTAAATCGCGACCTGCTTGTCGGGATCGGGCACGAGGCGCGCGAGCCGGATCCAGGCCTGCTCGGCGCCGGCCCAGTCGCCCTCGCCGGCGCAGACGTCCGCGAACGCGGACAGGGCCTCGACGTGGTCGGGGTTCGCGTCGAGCGCGGCGGCGAGCGCCCGCTTCGCCGCCGCCGCGTCGCCGACGTCGGCGAGCGCGCGGCCGCGGAGGACCTCCATCTCGACCCGCTCCGCCGGATCCGTCACCGCGTCGAGGCGGCGCTCGAGGAGGGCCGCCAGCTCGGCGCGCGCGCCCTCGGCGACGTAGATCGCCTTGAGCCGCGAGAAGACGTCGGCGTACGACGGGTCGACCGTGGCGACCGCCTCGAGGACGTCGCGGGCCCGCGCGGCGTTCTGGACCTTGTCCTGCCAGAGCACCGCCGCGGCGTAGAGCGAGTGCGCGCGCCCCTCGGAGCCGACGCTGGCGCCCGCCGCGGACTCGAGCGCGGCCGCGGCGGCGGCCGCGTCGCCGCCGCGCTCGAGCGCGTCGGCGAGATCGAGGTGCGCGACGAGGTAGTGCGGGACGAGCGTGATGGCGTGCCGGAAGAAGGCGACGGCGTCCTCGATCGAGCCGGCGAGGAGGGCGTCCTTGGCGGCCCGCACCGAGAGGGCGGCGGCCTCGGACGGGCGATCGGTGCGCTCGATGAGCTGGCGATCCGCCTCGATCGCGAGGGCGTGATCCGCCTTCGCGCGGGCGTGCGCGGCCATCTGGCGCAGCGCCCAGATGCCCCGGGGCTCGTTCCTGTACGCGATCTGGACCGGCTCGAGCGTCTCCTCCCACGGGAGCACGCGCAGGCGCAGCCGCGCCGACAGGAGCGCGTGCGCGATCGCCTCGGGGCCGTCGAGGACGCGCGCGATCTCGAGCGCGATGGGCTCGAGCTCCTCGTCGCGCCCCTCGCCGATGAGGTAGGAGGCGACCCGGCGGAGCGTCGGCAGGTGGTGCGGCGTCTCCTCCAGGATGGAGCGGCGCCAGAGCAGGGCGTTGCCGGGATCCTTGCGCCCGAGCTCGTCGAGCTCGGCGAGGCGCTCGTAGATCTCGAGGCGCTCCGCCGCGTCCGCCGCCTCGCGGGCGCGCGGGATCAGGGCGTCGACGAGCTCGCCGGCGCCGTGGCCGGCGACGGCCGCGCGGTAGAGGGCGATCGGCGCGAGCGCGTCGTCGCCCGCGGCGATCGCCTGGCGGGCCGACGCGGCGGCCTGCCCGAGATCGCCGGCGCGCTCGTGCTCGAGGGCGGCCTCGAGGGCGAGGCGCGCGGCCTCGACGCCCGTGGCGGCGCGGTCGTCGCCCTCGGCCGGGCCGTCGCCGCCCGGGTGGAGGGCGCGCATCAGCTCGGTGGCGCGCTCGGCGCGCCAGGCGGCGCGATCGGCCGGGGGCTCGGGCGCGAGCCGCTCGAAGAGCTCGCGCAGGCCGATGTCCTGCGGGCGCGAGCGGTGCGCCGTCTCGAGGAGCGACGCGGCCGACGCGGGGTCGGCCTCGGCGACGAGGAGCGCCTCGCGGACGAGGTCGTGGGCGCGCTCCAGCGGGTCGGTCGCGCTCTCGCGGCGGGTCCGGAGCCACTCGAGGAGGCCGTCGCGGTCCACGCGGGCGCGCGCGCTCCGCTCGCCGAGGTGGAGCGCGACGGGGAGCTTCGGATCGATCTGCGCGGCGCGCGAGAGCAGGCGCTCGCCCTCCTCGTTGTCGCCGGCGTCGAGCAGGCGGATCGCCGCCTCGGTGACGAGCACCGCGGCGCGCGGCCCCTCCTCGAGCGTGAGCGCGTGCTCCGCGAGGATGCGGGCCGCGCCGACGCCGCTCTCCTGCGCGGCGCGGGCGCGCGCGGCGCCCTCGTGCTGCGGATCGGCGGCGCGGGCGCGATCGAGGTCGCTCATGGCCGCCCGCTGATCCCCCGCGATCTCCGCGATCACGGCGGCGGCGAGCGCGCTGTCGCGCTCGGACGCGACCTCGCGGAGCGCCGCCACGGCCCTGGCGACGCGGGCGCCGCGGTCGCCGTCGAGATCGAGCTCGAGCGAGAGGGCCCGGAAGAGCGGGCTCTCGGGCGCGGTGTCGCCGTAGGTGACGACGGCGCGGGAGAAGGCGTCGCTCGCGTCGATGCCGCCCTCGGCCGGGACGGCCTCGCGGGAGAGCGCGCGGCCGAGGACCGCGGCGGCGCGGGCGCTCGGGCCGCCGAGGGCGCGCACGCCCCGCGGCGCGGGCGCCTCGGCCGCCGCGCCGCCGGCGTCGCTCAGGGCGGCGCTCGCCGCGGCGCAGAGCGGCGCGAAGTCCGGATCGTCGGCGAGGGCGTCGAGCCACGGCTCGATCTCGCCCGCGGAGCCGCCGGCGAGCGCCGACAGGACGATGCGGTCGGCCGGCGAGAACGCGTCGCCGTCGTCGAGCGTCGCCTCGCGCGCGGCGGCGGCGTCGCCGAGCTCGATCGCCTGCGCGGCGAGGGCGCGCCGCGCCTGGCCGGCGTGCGAGCCGGCGGCGACGGCGCGGAGCGCGCCGAGCGCCGCCGGGCGGGTCTCCTTGCGCGCGGCGCTGAGCGCGGCGGTGAGCCACGCGACGCCGGGCGCGAGCGAGGTGCCGCGCAGGGGCTCGAGGCTCGCGAGGCCCTCGGAGAGGTCGCCGGCGCGGAGGTGGGCGCGGGCGCGGAGCAGCGCCTCGTACGGCGTGGCGGGGGCGGCGCGGCCGCGCGCCGGCCGCAGCGCGCCGCGGTGCGCGGCGACCTGCGCGCACGCCGCGGCGAGCGGCGCGAGCTCGGGCGCGTCGGGGAGGCGGAACTTCGCGATCGCGGCGGAGGCCTGGGCGTCCGAGTCCGGCGCCGCGAGCGCCTCGCAGAAGCGCTGGACGTGCGGGCGCGGATCGGCGGGGTGCATCCGGGCCGCGAGCTCCAGGCGCTTGTGCGCGCCGTCGGGATCGGCGAGCGAGACGCGGGAGAGCTCGGCGCCGAGCGCCAGGTTGTGGCAGCGCGCGGCCGGCGTCCCGAGGATGCGGGTCTCGGCCTCCAGCGCGTCGAGGGCGGCGGGCAGGTCCCCCTCGCGCATCAGGAGCCCGCGGAGCTGCCGGTGGGCGAAGATCAGGCTCGGGGCGAGATCGCGCGCCTCGGCGGCGATGGCGCGGGCGGTCGCGTCCTCCCCGGCCATCACGTAGAGCTCGGCGACGGGGAGCAGCGCGCGCGCCCGGGACGTCGGATCCTCGATGAGCTCGGCCTCGGCGCGGAGCCAGGCGGCGCGCGCCGCCCAGACGTCGCGCTGCTGCGACTGGACGAGGATCGCACTCGCGTCCTGCTCGGCGTCGAACACGGACGCGGGCGGCGGGATCGACGGCAGCGGCGGGAGGCTCTCGGGCGCGCGGGCGGGCGCGGACGAGCGCGGCCGACCGAACGCCGAGCCGACCTCCGGCCTCCGGCTCGCGACGCGCGTCTGGGCGAGATCGTCCTCGTCGGCCTGCCCGTCGAGCAGGCTGGACTCGTCCACGAGCTCGCCGGGATCGCTCTCGATCGCGGCCTGGTCCCAGCGGCTCACCGGGGCGGACGGCTCGCCGGCGTACGGGCGGGTCGTGGGCCCGGGCTCGTCGAGCGCCTTCGTCTCCTCGTCGTCGAAGCCGGTCGTGTCCTCGTCGTCGAAGTCCGGCGCCGCGGCGCGCCGGCTGCTGTTCACGAGGCTGAGCGGCGCGAACTCGAACGGGGAGTCGCCGCCGTCGGGGATGGGCGTGGCGCGGTCGCCCGGCTCGGCGGTGTCCTCGTCCTGCACCGGCTCCGGGCGCCTGGGCTGCGGCTGCGGCGGCAGCGGGGGCGGCGCCGCGGCGGCGGGCTGCGGGCGCGGCGGCCCGGGCCTCGAGGACGCGGACGGCGCCGGGAACTTCGGCGTCCGATCGCCCGGCGCGAGATCGGCGGCGGGCGGCTTCACGTCGCTCGGCCTGCCCGAGCGCGGCGGGGCCGCGGGGCGGGGCAGCGACGGGGGCCGCGGCGGCGGGATGGGGGGCGAGGCGCCCCGGCGCGCGCCGGGCAGCGCGGGCGCCGAGGTGACGACCCCGTCGTCGGCGTCGTCGGCGCGCTGGTCCTCGAAGAGCATGTCGAGGAGCGCGTCGCTCTCCCCGGCGCTCTGCGCCGGCCGCGCGGGCACGGGCACCGGCTCGCGCGAGAACAGCTGCTTCAGGCCGCCCTCGCCGACGCGCTCGCCCTCCTCGGCGCGGATCGACTTGATGAGCTCGTCGGGGATCTTCGCGAGGAGCGTGGCCTCCTCGACGTCGCCCTCCGAGACCGCCGCGCCGTACATCGCCGGCGGCGGGACGGTGATCTTCTCCTGCGACGGGGTGCCCTCCTCGCCGCCGTTGCCAGAGGAGCTCTTGGATTGCGGATTCTTGCTCACCGGACCCCCATCCCGAGCTTCTTTCGGAGCTCGAGGTAGCTCTGCGACAGGACGAACGCGACCAGCTGGCGCGCCCGGTCGCTCTCGGCGACGACGCCGCCGAGCTGCTCGCGCGGGGTGTTGAGGATGTCCGAGAGGACCAGCGAGACGTCGCCGGCGGCGATGACGGCCATGCGATCGATGCTCCTGCGGGCGGCCTGCGCCCAGCGGTGCGGGTCCTGCTGGCTCGAGACGATGCGCTGGCACACCTCGGCGATGGCCTTCCGGGTCGCGCGCGACATCTCCTTGTGGATGGCGCGCGAGACCTCGCCGAAGACGGCGTAGGGCGGCTGGGGGACCGCGAAGCCCGCCTCGATGCACGCCGCCGCGACGAGCGAGGCGACGGTGTTGTCGTCCCGGGTCCGGAGCGAGGTGATGCCCCGGCGCAGGGCGAACGCCTCTCGCGCGATCGCCGAGCGCGAGGCGGCGTCGAGCGGCGTCGTGATCTCGGGGCCGAGCACGAGCGCCGGCAGCTGGCCGTAGACGCCCGTCGCGCCGCGCGGGCTCGGGCCGCCGACGTAGAGCTCGAAGTCTGTCTCGAAGCTGAGCGCGCCCATCCACTCGGCGACCGCGACGCGCAGCGGGTGGCCGCCGCGCGCCTCGATGCGGTCCTTCTTGCCGACGCCGAGCGACACGAGCGAGGGGCCGAGCGCCATGGAGATGGTCTCGGCCATCTTCGCGAACAGCTCGCCGACCGGCCCGCTGTCGAGCGGATCGGCGATGTCGGCCATGGCCTTGGCGTCGAGGGCGATCTGCGGCCGCGCCGGGACGCGGGCGTCGATCTTCCTGAGCTCCGCGGAGATGCCGTCGTCGATCCGGCCGAGCGCGACCAGCGCGCCGAGCGTGGCCTGCCGGAGCGGCGCGTCCTGCCCGGCGCCGGCGATCTTCGCGAGGAGCGCGACCCGGTCCGCGTCGATCGGGTCCGACGCGAGCGCCTGGATCAGCGTCGCCTTGGCGCGGCCGAGCACGCGGGTGCGGAACGCCGGGTCGTAGTCCGTCGTGAGGACGAGATCGATCGCCTCCCCGTCGTCCGGGGCCTCCTCGAGGAGCTTCGCCGCCGCCCGCTCCGCGCGGCGGGGCGCGCGGAGCTGGTCCCGGTAGATGGCCATCGCGAGCCGCGCCGCCTCGATGCGCCCCTCGGGCGCGTCGCGCTCGACCATGAGCTCCTCGAGCAGGCGCGTGGCCTCCTCCCAGGCGCCGACCCGGGCGGCGACCCGCACGAGGCGCTCGCGGACCGGGAGCGTCGACAGCCCGGCGCGGTGCAGGCCGACCAGCACCTCGAGCGCCTTGTCGTGCTCGCCGAGCTTCTCGTAGGCGTCGACCGCCGTGATGCCCGACATGAGGCGCTGCTCCCCGGGCGCCTTCGCGACCCGCGAGAGCTCGGCGTAGAACGCCGCCGCCTGACCGAGGTCGCCCTGCGCCTTCGAGATGTCGGCCGAGAGCGCGAGCGCGCCGATGTGATCCGGCTCGAGCAGCGTCACGTTCTCGAGCGCGGCGAGCGCCTCGTCGAGCTTGCCCTTCTTGCGGAGCACGCGCGCGCGCTCCCAGAACAGCTTGCAGATCTCGAGGTCGTTGTCGGCCACGCCGAGCCGCCGCTCGATGATGTCGAGCAGCCGATCGTCCTCGTTGCGCGCGCGGACCCGGCGGAACAGCCGGTCGAAGGCGACGCCGCGCCGCGGGTCGCGCGCGAAGGCGCGGTCGAAGGCGATCTCGGCGTCATCGTGCGCCTCGGTGTGCTGGAGGAGCAGGAGCCCCGCGCTCTCCCAGAACCCCGCGCCGCGCGCGTCGTCCTTGCAGAGCGCGCCGAGCTGGGCCGAGGCGAGCGCCGTCGACACCGGGTCGCGCAGCGCCTCGGACGTGGCGCGGACGCCCTCCCACGCGGCGACGTCGTCGGGCCTCCGCTCGACCACCGCGCGGAACGCGGCGAGCGCGCGCTCGTGATCGCCGGCCGCGAAGTCCGACCAGCCCGCGAGGGAGAGCGCGGTGAGCTGCGCGTCCTCCCCGAGCGCGTCGCCGAGCCCGTGCAGCGCGGCGGCGCGGCGCCGCGGATCGCAGCCCGGGAGCGCGAGCTCCAGGTTGGCGAGCTGCGCGGGCGCGTGCTCGCCCGACAGGAACGGGCGCGGCAGGTTCGGCTGGTCGAGCGCGCCGACGAGCGCGGCCGAGGCCTCCATCGCCGCGCGGGCCTCGCCCTCCATGTGGCGCGCGAGGGCGCTCCGGGCGGCGACCTCGGCCTCGCGGTCCTCGGCGCCGAGCGCCGCGCCGAGCCACTCGAGCTCGGCGTGCGGGCTCGGGTCGGCCGCGGCCCACGCCGCCGCGCGCGCCGCGGTGCGCGCGCGGTCGTGGTCGAGCGTGCGCGCGAGGCGGAAGCGCTCGGCGTGCGCGATGGACGTCGCGCCGTCGCCCCGCTCCTCGATGTAGTCGAGCGCGCGCTCGACGGCGCTCCGCTGCTCGAGCGCCGGCTGCCAGAGCAGCCGCCCGAGCGCGGCGGCCAGGGCGAGGTCGTCGCTCGCCTGCGCCTCGAGCGCCTCGAGCGTCGCGAGCGCCTCGTCGGCGTCGCCGCCCTCGGCCGCGCCGATCTCGAGGCCGAACCGCGACAGCGCGAGCGCCGCCGGGTCCTCGCCCGCCTCGCCCGCCACCTCGAGGGCGCGGCGCCGGCTGAGGAGATCGCTCGCCTCGTGGCCGCGGAGCGCCCAGGTGAGCGCCGTCGCGCCCGCCCGCGGCGCCTTGCCCCGCGCCGCCTCGAGCTCCTCGACGGCGCGCCCGCGCTCGCCGGCGCGCCAGAGCAGGATGGCCGCCTCGATGTGCAGCGCCGCCGACAGATCGGCGTCGTCGATCGCCGCGGCGCAGGTCGAGAGCGTCGCGGCCGCGGAGGCGGGGCTCCCGGCGCGCCGCTCCAGCTCGGCCAGGAACACGGCGACGACCTCGTCGTCCGCGGACTGCTCGAAGAGCGCGCGGAGCCGGCTCCGCGCGCGATCGAGCTCGCCGCTGCGCGCGCTGCGCAGGGCCGCGACGAGCCACAGCCCGCGCGCGGTCTCCGGGCCCTCGACCTCCGCGAGCGCCTCGATCACCGTCGGCGAGCGCCGCGGGCCGGGGGCGCCGGGCTCGTCGCCGCGCTCGCGCCGGCTGCGGACGAGATCGACCGCGAGGGCGCCGAGCGCCCGCCCGAGCCACGCGTTCGGCGCGGCGCCGCCGTCGTCCGCGCCGGCGGCGGCGAGCTCGGCGAAGGCGCCCTCGGCGCCGTCCGCGTCGCCCCGGAGCAGGCGGCTCCTGCCGATCTCGAACCACAGGCTCGCCTTCTCGGCCGGGTCGACGCCGGTCGAGAGCAGCCGCTTCGTCGACTCCTCGTACCAGGCCGCGTCGCCGCGGAGCGCCGCGAACGACCGCCCGAAGCGCGCGAGCACGCCCGGGTGCACGCCGGCCATGCCGGCCTGCGACAGGGCGTCCTTCGCGGCGCCGACGTCGTCCGTCCGCACCGCCCAGACGTAGGCCGCGAGGAGCAGCGCGCGCCCCCTCGCCTCGTCGCTGCCGTACGACGCCGCCATCGCCTCGAGCGAGGCCGCGAACGCGGACGGGTCCTGCCCGTCGCCGAGCAGATCGATCTCCAGCGCGCGCGCCGGGATGCACTGCGGGTCGGCCGTGAGCGCGCTCCGGAGCGCCGCGAGGGCGGCCTCGCGGTCGCTCGCCAGCGCCGCGGCCTCGGCGATGCGGAGCCACAGCGCCGCGGCGCCGGGCCCGCTCGCGCCGCGCGCGATCTCCTGCTTGGCCAGGCCGGCGGCGGCCTCGGCCTCGCCGGCGGCCTCGAGGGCGGCGATGCGCGCCCGCCCGAGCAGCGCCGACCCGGGCAGCCGCTCCGCGGCCCGCTCGAGGAGCGACGCGAAGCCGCCCGTGCCCGTGCGCTGCGTCAGCTCGGCGGCGCGGAGCCACGCGTCGGCCGCGTACTCCGGCTTGCGCATGTACCGCGGGACGCCGTTGGCCTCGCCGCTCGCCTCGTCGTCGAGCGCGTCGGCGATGAGCTCCGCCTGGCCCTCGAGGGCGCGCGCGAGCGCGCCGAGGTCCTCCTCGCGCCGCGCGATCGCCTCGAGCGCGAGCTGCGACCGGAAGCGCGCCCGCCCCTCCAGGGCGGCGGCCGCGTCGAGCAGCTCGTAGGCGCGCTCCACGTTCTCGGTCGCGGCGGCGAGGTCGGCGAGCTCGATGAAGAGCAGCCCCTTCCACGTCGCGTCGGTCGCGAGCTCGGCGCGGGCCTCGATCGCGCGCATGCGGCCGGCGAGGTCCCCCTCCTTGGCCGCGATGAGCTCGAGCTCGAGCCACGGCGTCGCGTCCTCCGGGTTGCTGAGCGCCGCCTCCTCGAGCGCCTCCTTGGACGCCGCGAGGTTCTGCTCGTGGTCCTGGAGGTACGCCGCGCGCTCCCAGAACGCGCGCGCCCGCTCCTCGGGCGTGGCCGCGGCGCGCGTGAGCGCGTCGAGCAGCTTGCCGAGGTTCTTGATCGACTTGCGGCGCGTGAGGATGCGGACCAGCGCCTCGAGCGGCTCGCGGAACTGGGGATCGGCGTTGAACGCGGCGAGGTAGTCGCGCGCGGCCGTCGGCTCTTCGCCGAGCGCCTCCTCGAGCGCGCCGAGCTCGTGCAGCAAGAGCGCCTGGAGCTGTCGCTCCGGTTGGTCGCCTTGTTCCGCGCGGAGCCGCGCGATCAGGGCCGTCATGCTCTCCACGTGCCCTTCGGGTACCTGAACCGTCATCTCGCTCGCGTCGCCTCCGAAGGGGGTCTCATCTGTGCGCAACGCATGACGATGGCGGAGAGTAGCGAACCGAACGTCGCGGAGTAAAGCTCGCCGGGCGGGGGTGGGCTCGGTCGGCGCCGCGCGCGCGGCCGCCCCTCGGGCGAGGCCGCGCCGCGCGTGGCCGCGGCCTCCGCGCGCGCCCCTGGAAAGCGAGGAGCTCGCGGGCGCTGCCACGCGCGATCGGCGCGGCGCTTCGGGTGGAGGTCGCTCGCCGGCGCGGGCCTGCGCGGGCGATGGAGATGGAGAGAGGGAGGCGAGGACGACGGAGCGCGGGGCGACGATGCGCCTCGGGCAGCCGCGCGGCCCGCGTCGGCGCGGCGGGCGGCGGCCCGCGTCGGCGCGGCGGGCGATCGAGGTGCCGGGGCGCGCCCTCCGGGTCGAGCCCGGCCGCCGCGGCTAGGCCTTGGAGAGCACGGCGTCGAGCTTCTCGTTGACCTTCGACTCGACCATGCCCTTCATCGCCTTCAGCAGGAACGGGAGATCGATCTCCACCTGGACGGCGGAAGCCTCGACGCGCACGAGGCCCGTCGTGCCCTTCGCGGCGCCGCCCGGGGCGTCGAACCGGATGAGATCGCCGTCCCATCGCCACCGGATGCCGAGCTTGTCCTCCATGCCCCGCGCGAGCTCTTCCGCGCGCTTCTTGGCATCGTCCTTGGTGAGCGCGTGCTGCCGGCGGATCTCGATCGTCGCCATACGGTATCTCCACTCGTTCGCGCGCGCGGCGACGCGCCGCGCGGTAGGCCCTACTTACTCGATCCGCCGCGCGATCCAAAAGCCGCGCGGCGTGTCGACCGGGCCGCTCACGCCCCCCTTGGGGAGGCTGAACAGCTCGTACTCCGGGGCGGGCTCGAGCACGCCGCGCGGGAGGTAGCCGAGATCGTCGGTCGAGCCCTTGTCCCCCTTGTCGACGGCGGCCTTGAAGTCCGTCTTGGCGACCTCGGCGAGCTCCCTGGCGAGCGCCAGCGCGGCGTCCTTGGAGCGCGCGCTCTGCGGCGCCCCCTGCGCCCCGCGGTACTGGACCAGCACCACGCCGAAGCGCACCTTCTTCGGCGCCTCGGCCGACAGCGCGGGCGGCGCCTCGCCCGAGAGGAGCGTGACGCCCGCGTCGGATCGCACGGCCAGCTCCGGGCCGCGCTCCTGGACGAGCTCCTCTGCGCCAGCGTCGGTCCCGGCGTCGCCGTCGCCGGCCGCCGTCGCCGCGGGCGAGCCCGCGTCGGCGTCGGCGTCGGCGCCCGCGTCGGCGGGCGCGCTGGCCGCGCCGCGCCCCTTCGGGCCGCCGTTCGCGATGACGAACGCCAGCGCGCCCGCAAAGAAGAGCGTGTAGATGACCGCCGTCGAGCGCTGCATGAGCGGCAGCGCGTTAGCACAAGTGCAGGACGCTTGGCGAGGCCTTCACGCCGGCGCCGTCCCGGCTTTACGCCGGCGCCGTCCCGGCTCCACGCCGGAGACAAGCGCGCGACATGCCCGAGGAAATCGCCGATTTGAGGACGGCCGGTAGAAGAGGCGATCCAAGGACCACAAGCCCTGCTAGTAAGGAGAGCGGATGTCGGGGCATCCCGGCCTTTCGCAGGCCGAACGAGCGTGAAGGCGCCTGCGGAAGCACTCGCAGCGCCGGCATTGGGTCGGGGAGCATGATCAAGGTCGAGTGCGACGGATGCAAATCGCCGTACCAGGTCGACGAGAAGCGCGTTCCCCCTGCGGGGCTCAGGATGCGCTGTCCGAAGTGCGGCACGAGCCTGCTGGTGACCAAGGGGGGCGCGAGCGCTGCGCCTGCGCCTGCGCCGACGCCCGCGCCGCGGGCTGGAGCGGGAGGCTTGCAGCTCTCGGAGCGGAGCGCGCCGGCGCCGCACGACGACGCCGATCTGCCCGTGGCAGCCCCGGAGGACGTCGCGTTCCCCGCGGTCGCGCCGCCTCGGCGCCCGGGGCCGGCGCCGGTGGCCACGCCGCCGCGCCGCGCGGCGACCACGGTCCCCCAGCGGCCCGCGCCTCCCGCGCCGCCCGCGCCGGCTCCTGAGCCGCCGGGCCCGGAGGTCTTCGGCGAGATCGGCCTGCCCGACGTCCCCGATCGCCCGGCCCCGTCCGATCGGCGAAACGCCAAGACCGTGCCGCAGCGGCGCGGCTTCGGCGAGATCGACCTCATGGTCGAGCTCCCGAGCCCGACGGACGCCGAGGTGCAGGGGCTCGATCCCGACGACCTGCCGGTCGTCTACGGCAACGCGCCCGCCGCGCCGGCGCCGCTCTCGGCGCGATCGCGCGCGCAGTCGCGCACCGCTCCGGCGACGCCCACCGCGTTCGCCGAGACCGACCTGCCGGCGCGGGTCGATCCGCTCCCTCCGAGCAGCCGGCGCACCCTCGGGTTCGGCCTGCGGGACTCGCGGCCGAGCGCTCCTTCGACACCCGGCGCCCCCGGCGCGCCCGGCGCGCGCGACTCCGGGGCCGCCTCGCAGCCGCTCGGCCGCGGGCGCACCCGCGGGATGGGGGACGTCGCGCCCCCGCGCGTGGCCCCGGAGTACGACTTCGGAGACCTCGACGACGACGCGCCCCCGGCGCCTCCGGCGCGCTCCAGCAGCGGCTCCATGTCGTTCGGCTTCGGCGAGCTCGAGCTGCCGCTCGAGGGCGACGGCGAGGCCGAGCTGCCCTCGCCCTCCTCGGGCGACCTGCCCATCGTCGCCGGCGATCTGCCGAGCTCGGTCCCGGGCGTCATCGGCATGCCCGCCCCGTTCCCGGGCGCGGGCTTGCCCTCGCCGGCCTCTGCCCCGCTCCCCTCGCCGGTCCGCGCGGGGCTCCCGGCCCCGGCGTCCGCGGGCTACCCCGCCCCGGCGTCCGCGGGCTACCCCGCCCCGGCGCAAGCAGGCTTCCCGGCCACGGCCCCCGCGGGCTTCCCCACGAAGGCCACCGGCCCCGCCCTTCCCACGAAGGCCACCGGCCCCGGCTTGCCCGCCGGACCGGGCACCATCGTCGGCGCCGAGCTCTTCGATGAGGCCCCGCCGGACTACGACGACTCGCGCGTCGGCGCCGCGTTCCAGGCGCCCGGCCCGCGCCCGCTCCCGCCGGCGCCGCCCGAGCCCCCGAGCAGCGGCGCCATGCCGCCGGCCGACTTCGGCCCGAGCGCCGGCGCCATGCCGCCGGCCGACTTCGGCCCGAGCGCCGGCGCCATGCCGCCGGCCGACTTCGGCCCGAGCAGCGGCGCCATGCCGCCGGCCGACTTCGGCCCGAGCAGCGGCGCCATGCCGCCGGCCGACTTCGGTCCGAGCGCCGGCGCTGGTGCTGCGGCCGGCTTCGGCCGGAGCACCGGCGCGATGCCGCCGGCCGGCTTCGGCCGGAGCACCGGCGCGATGCCGCCGGCCGGCTTCGGCCGGGGCACCGGCGCGATGCCGCCGGCCGATTTCGGCGACGAGATCGCGCTCGGCGAGGGCGTGACCCAGCTCGCCACCGGCGCCGCGCCCGCCGCCTACGATCCGTCCGACCGCTCCGCGAACTTCACGCAGACGCAGATGGACGCCGACGATCGGGGCATCGAGCTCAGCGAGCCGCACCCGAGCGTCGGCGACGAGGTCGATCTCACGGGCGCGGGCACCGAGATCGGCGACCTGAGCGCCGGGACGGGGGCGCAGGTCGAGAAGCCCGCGCCTGCCCAGGAAGCCCCGCAGCAGAAGTCGAAGATCAAGCGCTACGTCGTCGCGGCGCTCGCCGTCGCCGCGGTCGGCGGCGGCGCGCTCGCGCTCGTCCCGGACGTCGGCGCCTTCGGCGTGAACCTCATCAGCGACCGGCTCAACGTCTTCGCGCACGAGGCGGCGCTCGCCGATCTCCGGCAGCGGACCCAGTCCGCCCTCGCCAAGGACACCGCCTCGGCCGCGAACGGCGCGCTGAGCGACGCGAAATCCACGCGCGCGAACGCGCCCCGCCACCGGCCGACCATGGCCTACGCCGCGTACGTCGCCTTCGCGCGCAGCATCCGCTTCGGGCACCGGACCGTCGACGACGCCTTCGGCAAGGAGATGGTCGCGCTCGCGGGCTCCCGCCCGGGCGACCTGCTCACCCTCGCCGTCGCGGCGCAGGACGCGGCCACGGGCCAGCTCCCCCGCGCGCGAGAGGCCGCGCAGGCGCTCGGCGCCCAGCTCAAGGACGACGTCGACGTCGCCGTCCTCGCCGCCGAGATCGAGCTGCTCGCCAAGGACGCGCCCAAGGCGACCGCGGCGTGGCAGCGCGCGCGCGAGCTGCAGAAGAGCGCGCGCACGCTGTTCGGCGCGGCCCGGGCGCAGCTGCTCGCCGGCGACGCGTCCGGCGCCGAGGCGAGCGCCAGGAGCGCGCTCGAGGCGTCGCCGGACCACGTCGGGGCCCGCACCCTGATCGCGTCGCTCGTCTGGCAGACGCCGGGCCGCGAGCAGGAGGCGCTCGAGCTGCTCGGCAAGGTCACCGGCGACGGCTCGGTCCGGGCCGCCGCGAGCGACCCCGAGATCGTCGAGGCGTACACGCTGCTCGGCACCATCCACCTCGCGCGGTCGCGCATGAGCGCGGCCGAGCAGGCCTTCGCCGCCGCGGTGAAGATCGACCCGCAGGCGGTGCGCGCGCTCATCGGCAACGGCGAGGTCCTCTACCGGTCCGGCCGCTACTCCGAGGCGCAGGCGCGCTTCGAGGCCGCGGCCCGCGCCGACGCGCAGAACCTCGGCGCGCACATCGGCAAGGCGAAGACCTGGCTCGCGCAGGAGCGCATGAAGGAGGCGAAGGACCTCCTGAAGGGGCTGCAGAAGACGCACGCGGCCGATCCGCAGGTCGCCTACTGGATCGGGCGCACCGAGCTCGCGCTCGGCAACAAGAAGGAGGCCGAGCAGGCGTACCTCGACGCGGTGAAGTCGAGCGAGAACCGGCCGGAGGTGGTCGACGCTTACGTGGCGCTGTCCTCGCTCTTGTCGAGCCTGGGCCGCAACGAGGCGGCGGCGGCGAAGCTGTCGGAGGCGACGGCGAAGTTCCCGGACCTGCCGGCGCTCCACAAGGCGAAGGCCGAGGTCGCGCTCCAGACCGGGAGGAACGAGGAGGCGCGGCAGGAGCTCGAGCTCGCGCTCGCCAAGGAGGACGACCTCGGCAGCCAGTTCAAGCTGGGGGTGGCCTACCGCCGCCTGCGCCGGTTCGAGGACGCGGCGCGGCTCTTCGACAAGGTCACGGCGGCGGACAAGGACTACCCCGGCCTGGCGCTGGAGCGAGGGCTCCTGTTCGAGGAGACCGGGCAGAGCGAGCGCGCGCTGGAGATGTACGCGGACGCGCTCCGCAAGGCGCCGAACGACGTCGATCTGAAGCTGCGCGTCGGCTCGACCCAGGTGATGGCGGGGCACGCGAGCCAGGCCGAGCCCATCCTGCGCGAGGTGATCCAGAACCGCCCGAACTCCGCCGAGGCGAACCATTTCCTCGGCCGCGCGCTCCTCGGGCGCGGCACGAACATGGCCGAGGCGCTGCGCTTCTTGGAGCGCGCCGCGGAGATCGACCCGAACCGCGCCGAGTACCACCTCTACGTCGGCTGGGGCGCCAACGAGACGGGCCAGACCGCGCGCGCGGAGATGGCGCTCAAGCGGGCGCTGGAGCTCGACGCGGAGCTCGGCGACGCTTACTGGCAGCGCGGCGTCCTCTTGCAGAAGCAGGGGGCGAGCCGCGACGCGCTGGCGGATCTGCAGATCGCGCTCCAGAAGCGGCCGTCGCGCTACGAGGCCTACGCCACGATGGCGCTCTGCTACCAGGATCAGGGCAACTGGGCGGCCGCGGAGGAGGCGTGGCGCAAGGCGATCGCGGCCAACGACAAGGTCCCCGAGTGGCACTACCGGCTCGGCAAGATCTACGCGTCGCGCGGCAACCGGGCCGGGGCCGCGGCCGAGATGGAGCAGGCGGTCACGCTGGGCGAGGCGCCGGAGCGCTCGACCCCGCCGTGGCTGTTCGACGCGCACTTCCTCCTGGCCGAGGCGCTCCGCGCGACGAACGACCGCGAGAAGGCCATCCGTCACTACCAGCGCTTCCTGGAGACGGCGCCGACCGACAACGCCTACCGGCGCGACGCGCAGCAGGCGCTGGAGAGCCTGGGGGCGGGCAAAGGGCGGTGAGCGAGGGAGACCTGGGCGCCTGCGCCGCGGGTCAGGCCCCCAGGCAAGTCGGCCAGGGGCAGCTGCCTCGCGCGTCACGCCCCCGGGGATGTCGCGACATGCGTAGATGCGTCGCCGCGCAGGCGGCGGGCATGTCGCGACATGGGCGGCAGCCTCGCCGAGCAGGCGACGGGCATGTCGCGACATGGGCGGCAGCCTCGCCACGCAGGCGGCGGGCATGTCGCGACATGGGCGGCAGCCTCGCCGCGCAGGCGGCGGGCATGTCGCGACATGGGCGGCAGCCTCGCCGCGCAGGCGGCGGGCATGTCGCGACATGGGCGGCAGCCTCGCCGAGCAGGCGGCAGGCATCTTGAGATAGGGTGTAGCTCTCCTACTGACAGCCGAATCACCTCCGGTGGTCGCTGAGCGCGACGTCGAGCGCCACCACCTTTCCAAGCACAGCCGCCGCGACTTCGCGGGCCCTCAGTCCTCCTACTCTGCAAAATCATATTTCTCCTATCTCGGCATGCGAGCAGGCGGGTGGCGTGGGCAGCGCCAAGCCGCAGTGGTACGACCAACTTCCGGTGCCGAGCCTCTACCTCTGACTATAATCGAATTCGCTGGTTTCACGGGCGAGCAAGCAAGGTGGTCGATGATCCTCGGGAAAGGCTATTCGATCCTTGAGAAGGCCGAGGAAACTGTCGATTTCAGTCTGATCCGCGCGTGCCGCAAAGGTGACGACATCCCGATCTTGCTGAAGGTCCTGCGTGCGGAAAAAGCGACTCGCGCCGAGGTCGCGCGCTTCAAGCACCAGTGCGAGCGCATCGCGCAGCTCGCCTCGCCCCGCCTCGTCGCGCTGCACGGCGTCGAGGAGCTCGCCGGCGCCCTCATCGTCGTTCTCGAGGACTTCGCGGGCCGCGATCTCGCGCGCACCCTCGCCGAGCGTCCGCCGCACAGAATGCCCCTCAGCGAGGCGCTCGATCTCGCGGTTGCGATCGCCGAAGGCCTCGCCGCCGTGCACGCGGCGGGGCTCATCCACCGCGATCTGCGCCCGCACAACGTGCTCGTCGGCGCGTGCGGCGCGGTCAAGCTCACGAGCTTCGGCGTCGACGCCGAGATCACCCGCGCGCACGAACGGCTCTACGCGCCGGCGGTGATCGCCGACGTGCTGCCCTACGTCTCCCCCGAGCAGACAGGCCGCATGAACCGCGGCGTCGACTACCGGACGGACCTCTACGCGCTCGGCGTCATCCTTTACCAGATGCTCACGGGGGAGCGCCCCTTCGAGGCCCTGGACCCGATGGAGCTCATCCACGCGCACCTCGCCCTCGCTCCCGCGCCGCCGTCCCGCGTCGACCCGACGATCCCCGAGGCCGTCTCCCGCGTGGTGCTCAAGCTGCTCGCGAAGAACGCCGAGGACCGCTACCAGAGCGCCGAGGGCCTGCTCGCCGACCTCGAGCGCTGCCGCGAGGCCCTGTGCAGCACCGGGACGATCGAGCCCTTCGTCGCGGGCCAGCACGATCGCCAGGACCTGTTCCGGATCCACCAGAAGCTCTACGGCCGCGAGCAGGACATCGAGGCGCTGACTGCCGCGTTCGGGCGCGCGCTCGACGGCAGCCGCGAGATCGTCCTCGTCTCCGGTTACTCGGGCATCGGCAAGTCCTCGCTCGTGCAGGAGATCTTGAAGCCGCTCGCGCGGCAGAAGGGCTATTTCACGAGCGGCAAGTACGACCAGTACAACCGCGACGCGCCCTACAGCGCGGTGATCCAGGCGTTCGACGGCCTCGTGCGGCAGATCCTCACCGAGAGCGAGGCGCGCATCCACCGCTTTCGGAGCGCGATCCTCGAGGCGCTCGGGCCGAACGCGCAGGTCGTCTGCGACGTCATCCCCTCGCTCTGCCATGTGCTCGGTGCGCAGCCGCCCGTGCCGGCGCTCGACCCGCTCGAGGCGCAGAACCGCCTGAATCGGTGCTTCTTGCTGTTCGTCTCGGTGTTCGCGCGCGGTGCGCACCCGCTCGTCCTGTTCCTCGACGATCTTCAGTGGATCGACCCCGCGAGCCTCGGGCTGCTCCGCGCGCTGCTCGCCGACGACTCGCTCGAGGCGCTCTTCTTCTGCGGCGCCTACCGCGACAACGAGGTGTCGCCCGGGCACCCGCTCGTCCGGGCCATCGAGGAGCTCAAGCACGCGGGGCTCGTCGTGCGCGACATCGTCCTCGCCCCGCTCGCGCGCCGGCACCTGCTCCAGATGCTCTCGGACAGCCTCACGTGCGACGACTGCGGGCCGCTCGTCGACGCGGTGCAGAAGAAGACGGGCGGCAACCCGTTCTTCGTCAAGCAGTTCGTCCGGTCGCTGCACGACCACGGCGCGCTCACGTTCGCAGCCGGGTCAGGCTGGAGATGGGACCTCGCCAGGATCGACGCGCTCGCGTACACGGACAATGTCGTCGACCTCATGGTGCGCACCATTGCGCGCCTGCCGCCGGAGGCGGTGGAGGCGCTCAAGCTCGCCGCGGCGATCGGCAACCGGTTCGACCTCGACGTGCTCGCCACGGTGAGCGAGTGCTCGCTGGAAGAAGCGTACAGCCGCCTCGATCCCGCCGTGCGCGAGGGGCTCATGACGCCCGGGCGCGAGGTATACCGCTTCGCTCATGACAAGGTCCAGGAGGGCGCCTACGCGATGATCCCGGTGGCGGACCGGCCCGCCTTCCACCTCCGGATCGGCCGGCTGCTCGCGGGCAAGGTGGACCTGTCCGAGAGCCAGAGCCTCTTCGACGTCGTCGGCCACCTGAACAGCGCGGGCGACCTCGTGTCGCACCCCGCGGAGCGCCTGCGCCTCGCCCACATGAGCCTCGAGGCCGCCTGCCGCGCCGAGGACGCGGCCGCCTTCGGTGCCGCCCTGCGCTACCTGGAGCTCGGCCTCCTGCGCCTTCCAGAGGACGCATGGACGTCGCAGTACCCGCTCCGCCTCAGGTACGCGATGAGGACCGCCCTCATGCTCTCGCTCTGCGGCCGGCACGACGACGCCCTCGCGCTCCTCTCCGATTGCCTGGAGCGGGCCGCGAGCCGGCTCGATCGCACCGAGGTGCTGCGGCTCAAGCTGAGCGTGCAGGTGCTCAGGAACGACCTACCCGCCGCGCTCGCGGAGGGGCTCGCAGCCCTGCGCCCGTTCGGGCTCGACCTGCCCGCGTTCCCCGACGAAGCCATGGTCGACGCCCAGATCCGAGCGACGATGGACCTCGTCCGGGAAAAGACGATCGAGGCGCTGCCAGCTCTGCCGCAGCTCGAGGACCCGGAGATCCGTGCCATGCAGGACGTGCTCGTGGAGCTCTTCCTCCCCTGCTGGTTCTTGAGCCTCAACAATCTCAGCATCACGCTCGCGAAGCTCGTCGAGAACACGCTGCGCCACGGGGTGTCGAAGCACGCGATCTTCGGTTACATCCAATTCGGGGCGTTCCTCTGCGGCCGTGGCGACATCGCGCTCGGCTACCGCTTCGGCCGCGCCGCCATCGACCTCTCGGAGCGCTACACGGACAAGAAGTCCGAAGCGGTGCTCCGCGACATGTGGGGCACCTTCGTGCAGCACTGGAGAGAGGGCTATCCCGCCTGCAAGGATTCGTTGCTCGCGGGGATGCACGCCGGGCTCGAGACGGGCCAGTACATCTGGGCGTTCTACAGCGCGGTAAATGGCATGACGAACAGCGTCCTCCGCGGCCTCCCGCTCTCCGACCTCCTCGCCGAGGCGCAGAGCTACCAGCCGATACGGAAGCTCGACAAGTTCAACGCCATCACCTGGATCATCGCCGCGGCCGGGCAGCTCGCGCACCAGCTGTCGGTCGAGACCGCGTGCCCGGCCAAGCTCGCGGGCGCGTGGATCGACATCGACGAGGTGATCGAGGAGGCACGCCGGATCGACAGCCAGGGCTCGCTCGTCTTCGCCAACTTCTACGTCGTTCTCCTCGGCGTCTTCCAGGGCGCGTTCGAGGAAGCGGCGCGCGCGGCTCTCCCGCTGAACGTCGAGACCCCGACCGTGGCGGCCTGGCACGGCATCCCCGCGTTCCATTTCTACGCCGGTGTCGCGTTCACGCGGGCGGCGGACGTGGTCTCCCCGGACGAGCGCGCGCTCTTCCTCGAACGCGCGGAAATCTTTGCTGAAAAACTCTCGCGCTGGGCGGACCTCTTCCCGGAGAACCTGGCACACCGCAGCGCCCTGCTCTGCGCCGAGCTCGCGCGCGTCCGCGGTGACGCTCGCGCCGCGGCGGGAGATCGCTACGACGAGGCGATCGCCCTCGCGCAGCGCGGCGGCTACCTCCACGACGAGGCGCTCGCCAACGAGCTCGCCGGCCTCTTCTTCCGCGCGCTCGGCAAGACCACCATCGCCCGCGCCTACCTCTCCGAGGCGCACAGGGCCTACGGCCGATGGGGCGCGACGGAGGCGATGCGGCGCCTCGAGCGCGCGTACCCCGACCTCGTCCCCAGCGAGATCCTCCGCGGCGCGAGGTGCCCGGAGGCCGCCGCGCCCGCCAGCGCCGCGCTCGACCTCGGCTCGGTGCTCAAGGCCTCCCAGGCCATCTCGGGCGAGATCGTCCTCGACCGCCTGCTCGACGCGCTCATGCGGATCCTGGTCGAGAACGCCGGCGCGAGGCGGGGCTGCCTGCTCCTCGCCCGCGCCGAGACCCTGTTCTTGGCTGCCGAGGCGAGGGCGGAGGGGCCCGAGATCGAGGTGCGTATTCCTCACGAGCCCGAAGCCTCCCCTTCGGATCTGCCGGCGTCCCTGCTCAACTACGTCCGGCGCAGCCGGGAGAAGGTGATCCTGGACGACGGGACGGCACGGAACCCCATCATCGCCGGCGACGACCTCTATCGGTACGCCAGATCCGCCCTCTGCCTGCCCATCCTGCGGCAGGCGGAGCTCGTGGGGTTGCTCTACCTTGAAAACGACCTCATCGCCGGCGCGTTCACCCCGGACCGGCTTTCGGTGCTGGAGCTGCTCTCGGCCCAGGCCGCCATCTCTATCGCCAATGCCACGCTCTACGCCGACCTGCTCCAGGAGAACAGCGAACGCCGGCGAGCGGAGCAGGCCGTGCGGGACAGCAAGGAGCTGCTGCAGTCGATCGTCGACAACTCGACAGCGGTCATCTACCTCAAAAATGTCGAGGGGCGCTACCTGATGGTCAACCGGCGCTACGCCGAGCTGTTCCACGTCGGTGAGCAAGCGATCGTCGGCCGGACCGACTACGATGTCTTCCCCAGGGAGCGGGCCGATGCCTTCCGCGCCCTCGACCAAGAGGTGCTGGCCACCGGAACGGCACTGCAAGTCGAGGAAGAGGCTCCCCAGGACGATGGGCTGCACACCTACATCTCCCTCAAATACCCCCTGTGCAATGCGGCGGGGCAGCCCTATGCCCTCTGCGGCATTTCCACCGACATCACCGAGCGCAAGCAGGCCGAAGCGGAACGCCAGGCCCGCAAGACGGCCGAAGCCGAGAGCCGTGCGAAGACCGAGTTCCTCAGGAACATGAGTCACGAGCTGCGCACGCCGCTCAATGCTATCCTTGGCTACGCCCAGATCCTCAAGCGCTCCCCGGGGCTCGACGACCGCCAGGCGACGGGACTGAACACCATCCAGCAGAGCGGTCAGCACCTCTTGACCCTCATCAACGACCTGTTGGACCTGGCCAAGATCGAGGCGGGCAAGCTCGATCTCTACCCCGAGCCGATCCACCTCTCGACCTTCCTGAGGGGCGTCGCCGACATCATCCGCGTCAGGGCGGAGCAGAAGAGCCTTTACTTCGACTACGAGGTCACGCCCCACCTGCCCCAGGCGGTGCTGGTCGACGAGAAGCGCCTGCGCCAGGTGCTGCTCAACCTGCTGGGCAACGCGGTGAAATTCACCGACCGGGGGCGGGTGAGCTTCGGCGTGCAGCCTCTTTCCCAGGACGGGGCCTCGGCGCGGCTGCGCTTCGAGGTGGAGGATACCGGCGTGGGAATGGCGCCGGAGCAGCTGGCCAAGCTCTTCCAGCCTTTCGGGCGGGTGGGGGACGTGCGGCGCCGCGCGGGCAGCGGCCTGGGGCTCATGATAAGCCACCAGCTGGTGCACCTCATGGGCAGCGAGATCCAGGTGGAGAGCCGGCCCGACGAGGGCAGCCGGTTCTGGTTCGAGGTGATCCTGCCGATGACCGAGCTCGCAGCCCCCCTCCGGCCCTCTCAGCGGGCCCCCATCGGCTACGAGGGGCCGCGCCGGAAGGTGCTGGTGGCCGACGACGTGGTGGGCAATCGGGCGGTGCTCTTGGACCTGCTGAGCGGCCTGGGCTTCGAAGTGTGCGAAGCGGCCAATGGCCAGGAGGCCGTCGAGCAGGAGATGGCGGCGTCGCCGGATCTGGCGGTGATGGATCTGGTCATGCCGGTGATGGACGGCCTGGAGGCCATCCATTGCATTCGTCGCAATCGCCGGGCTCGGGGGCTCGCGCGGCTGCCGTCCATCACGGTCTCCGCGAGCGCCAACGAGGAAGACCAGGCTGGGAGCATGGCGGTCGGTGCCGACGCCTTCCTCGCCAAGCCGATCGACCAGGAGAGCCTGCTGCGGATCATCGGGGCCCAGCTGGGGCTCACCTGGGTCTATGCCAGATCGGCTGAGGAGCGAGCCGGGGACGGGGAGGCCGCGGAGCTCGTGGCGCCGCCCCCAGAGGAGATGGACGTCCTGCATGCCCTGGCCCTGGAGGGCAACATGCGCGACATCCGAAAGCGGGCGGACCATCTGATCACCCTCGACGAACGCTATCGTCCCTTCGCCGACCGCCTGCATCGCCTGGCGCAGGACTATCAGTCCCAGGCGATCCTCAGCCTGGTCGAGGAGCACCTGCAGGGGGTCGAACCGAGGGCGATGGTGGGGCTGGAGCCGCCGCGGCGCAGGGAGGGCGGTCAGCGACCATGAGCGGAGCCACAGCAGCCGGTGCGTGCACCGGCACCATCCTGATCGTGGATGACATGCCAGCCAACCTCGGCCTGCTGGTGGATAGCCTGGAATGCATAGGTCATCGAGTGCTCGTCGCTCAGGGCGGTGAAGAGGCTTTGAAGCGGGCCAGCTTCACGAGACCCGACCTGATCCTGCTGGACGTGGTGATGCCTGGCATCGACGGGTTCGAGACGTGCCGGCGCCTGAAAGCGGATGAAAGAACCCGAGACATCCCGGTGCTTTTCATGACCTGTGTGACCGATGCGGCTGACAAGCTCGCGGGGTTCAAGCTGGGGGGCGTCGATTACATCACCAAACCATTCGACACTGGAGAGGTGATAGCGCGCGTCACGACGCACCTGAGCCTGCGCGAGGCGCAAAAGGAGCTCGAAGCGAAGAACGCGCAGCTGCAGTGCGAGATGGCGATACGCCAGCAAAAAGAGGCGGCGCTGCAGCGTGCTCATCAAGAGCTGGAACAGCGGGTGCGAGAACGCACGGCCGAGCTGGGCAGCTCGAACGCCGCTCTCCGCGAGAGCCAGCAGCTGCTTCAAGCCATCGTCGACAATACGGCCGCCGTCATCTTCGCCAAGGACCTCGAGGGGCGCTACATGCTCGTCAACCGCGGGTTCGAAGAGCTCTTCCACATGGGTCGCGAGCAGGTCCTCGGCAAGACCGACCACGACGTCTTCCCACGCGAGCAGGCCGATGGGTACCGAGCCAACGATTTGCTCGTCCTGCAGCAGAATCGGGCCATCGAGCTCGACGAGCTGGCTCCCCAGCGCAACGGCGTGCGCACGTACATGTCCCTCAAGTTCCCGCTCCGCGGTCCCGCCGGAAGACCTGAGGGCATTTGCGGCATCTCGACCGAGATCACCTCCCGCAAGCACGCCGAGGACGTGCTGCGCCATTCCTACTCGCTTCTCGAGGCCACGCTCGAATCGACAGCGGACGGCATCGTGGTCGTCGACGGCGCGAGGCGCGTCGTGCGCCATAACCACAAGCTCGCGCAGATGTGGCGCATCCCCGAGGACGTCCTCGCCAGCAGATCGGCCGACACCTTCTTCGCGTTCGCCGGCGGCCGGCTCCGCGAGCCCGACCTCTTCCTGCGAAGCGTCGATGAGCTCTACGCCGAGCCCGAGGCGAGCGCCGTCGATACGTTCCCGCTCCTGGACGGGCGGGTCTTCGAGCGTTATTCGCAGCCCCAGCGCCTCGGTGGGCGCGTGGTCGGTCGGGTCTTCAGCTTCCGCGACATCACCGCGCGCGTGGACGCCGAACAGCAACGCAATCGGGTCCTCCTGGAGGAGCGGCGCGCGCGTGCGGCGGCGGAGGAGGCCATCGGTCTGCGGGACGAGTTCCTCCTTGTCGCCTCGCACGAGCTCCGCACCCCGCTCACCAGCCTGCAGCTCTCCATTCAATCGCTGGGGCGAAGGCTCTCGCAGGGCATGGACGCCGGGCGCGTGCGATCCGCGGTCGCCCTCTCCGGCCGCCAGATCACGCGCCTCGCCACCCTCATCGATATGCTCCTCGACGCCTCCCGGATCCAGGCGGGGAGGCTCGATCTGAACAGGGCGTCCGTCGATCTACGCGAGCTGGTCGCCGAGATCGTCGCCCACCTCGGCGACCAGCTCGCGCAGTCGGGCAGCACGCTCGCCATGCGCACGGAGCAGCCCGTCATCGGCTGGTGGGACCCGTACCGCCTGGAGCAGGTCGTGACCAACCTCCTCACCAATGCAATCAAGTTCGGGGGAGGCTCACCGATCGAGATCGCCATCACCGGGGAAGATCGGGTCGCACGGCTCTCGGTGACGGACCACGGGATCGGGATCCCGGCCGAGGTGCAGGAGCAGCTCTTCGAGCGGTTTCGCCGCGGCGTCTCGTCGCGGAATTACGGGGGGCTCGGGCTCGGCCTCTATATCACGCGCACCATCGTCGAGGCGCACGGCGGGCGAATCCGCGTATCGAGCGAGGTCGGCCGGGGCTCGACCTTCTTTGTCGAGCTGCCGCTCTCGATTGACAGCGCGGCGCGCCACCACGGCGAGCCAAGGCAGCCGGAGCCCGGTTCGGGTCCAATTTCCGCGGATCTGGGTGGCCGCTCATAGCCGGGCGCCGGACGGGCGGCCCCCGCTCGGCTATCCTGGCGGATGATCTCTGCCCTCACGATCCGCGCGGCGGTGCGCGCCGACATGCCCGAGGTGGCGCGCTTCGCGGCGCAGCTCGTCCGCCTCCACCACGCCCTGGATCCCCACCGCTTCCTGTGTCTTGAGCCGCTCGAGCCGGGCTACGAGCGATGGCTCACCCGCGAGCTCGCCGACCCCGGCGCCGCGATCGTCGTGGCCGAGCGAGGTGGCGCCGAGCCGGCGCTGGTCGGCTACGCCTACGGCCGCCGGGAGCCGCGCGACTGGAACAGCCTGCTCGACGCCTGCGGCGCGCTCCACGACCTCTACGTCGACGAGCCCGCGCGCCGGCTCGGCGCGGGCGCGCTCCTGCTGGAGGCCGTGATCGCGCGCCTCCGCGCCCTCGGTGCGCCGCGCGTCGTGCTCCACACCGCGACGCAGAACGCCGCCGCGCAGCGCCTGTTCGAGCGGTTCGGCTTCCGCCGCACGATGATCGAGATGACGCTCGAGCTCTGATCGCCGCAGCGCGCCCCGGGCTCCTCGCTCCGAAGGCGATGGTGCCTGCGGTGCGCTGGCCGAGCGCGGTGGTCTCCTGGACGTTGGCCTTCCTCCGGGCAACGGTGCTGTCACTCGCCCGGAGCGATGTCCCATGAAGACGGGTGCGCGGGAAGATCATGGGATATTCTCCATGACTCCCCGCCTTCATGCTCAGGGGGCTTGCTCCCGGCTTGGCCCCAGGCCCGCGGCGGTCTGCGCCCACACCATCGTGTCGCGCGGCTCGCCCGCGGGCGTCAGGGCGTTCGCCTCGAGCGTCGTCACGTGCCGATACCCGAGCCGCCGGGGCACGGCGGCGCTCGCGGTGTTCCGCGGATCGCAGCGGATCTCGACGCGGCTCCACCCGACCTCCTCGAGCGCGACCCGGGTGAGCCGCGCCACGGCCTCCGTCGCATGGCCGCGGCCTGTCGCGGACTCGCGGAGCCAATAGCCGATCTCGATCGCGCCCGGACCGATCCGCGGGTGTAGCCCCGTCCCCCCGAGCACCTCGCGCTCGTCGCGCGTGAAGATGCCGTAATGAAAGTCGCATCCTGCCGTGAAGTCGTCCCGGAACTTCTCCAGCAGCGCGGTCGTCGCCTCCAGGGAGGACGGCTCGTGCACGGCCCACGGCATCCAGGGCCGCAGGTGCGCAAGGCTGGAGTCGATCGCCTCCCTGAGCAGCGGGGCATCCTCGGGACGCCACGCGCGCAGCGTCAGCCGAGCGGTCAGGATAGATGCCGGCGGGCGCTCACCGGCCATCGCCCGGCTCCCTACCCTCTGTCATCGCGACCCCGACGCCGATGGCTGTCCCCGGTCGACCGCAGCAGACCGCGCGAAGGACACGTCCCCCACCGCCGATCCCTCCTGCATGGAGGCGAGCCGTCATCATGCATCGGAGCCTACAACGAAGACCTCCCCCGCACAGCCCCCCACGTCCGGCCCACCTCCCGGCAGCGCCATTTCTGCCGCAAACCGTCCCGGGCGCTCCCGACGGGCGCCTCGACCCCCTCGCGGCGCGGCTTGACACCTCCGTTATAACGGACTAACTTCCGCCCCAGAAGAGTAAGGCGGAAAACAGCAGCGCTCCCTCCGTTGCGCCGGTGAGGAGGTCCCGCGTCCATGCCCGCGCGTGGATGACCCGCTCGAGCAGAGACGCCACCCGACGCGGTGGCGCCGACTGCGCCTCTCTCTGTCGCATCCGCGACCAGCATGACACGAGGAGGAAGGATGAAGATCTGAACCTGCGCCCCCCGAGAAGCGCAACGCCTCCCGGGTGTTTGACGTCATTCGCCCCTTCCCTCACGAAGATCCATCCCTGCGCCCGACGCTCCGCGGAGCGCCGGACGAGCAAGCCGACCCCCGATCACCTCGAACGCGCCGCCCCGGCGGCCCCTGGAGCCCTCTCGGCATCCCAGGATGCCGCCAGCACGACCCCCGCCGCGCGCCGCATCGACTGCTGCCGTAGCAGCACATCACCAGCATCGCCTTGCTCCTGTCGCAGCAAGTCCATGTCCACCATGACGGATTGCGATCCGTTCCTGCGACAGCGCTCTGGCACGTTACCTGCTCTTCCGGCAGCTCGTGAGATGACGCGCACGCAATCGACGATCGCCGCCGACGCCGGCGCGCGCTCCGAGCGTGGAGCCGCGCGGCGCACCTGGAACGAGGTCCGATGGGCCAGGATCCTGGTGCTCCTGTTCCTGCTCTTCGCATGGCAAGCCGTGACGTCGCTCGGCCTCGTGTCGCCGCGCGTGCTCGCGTCGCCGACCACGGTGGCGCAGACGGGGCTCACGCTCCTCGCCAGCGGGGAGCTGCCGCGCCACCTCTGGGTGTCGCTCGGCCGGGTCAGCCGGGGGCTCGCCCTCGGCGTGAGCGCCGGCGTGACGCTGGCGCTCGTCGCGGGGCTGTTCCGGCTCGGCGAAGACCTGCTCGACGCTCCCATCCAGATGCTCAGGACCCTCCCTGTCCTGGCGCTCGTGCCGCTCTTCATCCTCTGGTTCGGCATCGGCGAGACGCCGAAGATCGCGCTGGTCTCGCTGGGCACGTTCTTCCCCGTGTACCTGAACACGTACGCGGGCATCCGCAGCGTCGACAACAAGCTCGTCGAGGCCGCGACCACGCTCGGGCTCGGCCGCATCGGGCTCGTCGCCCACGTGGTGCTCCCCGCCGCCCTCCCGAACGCCCTCGTCGGGCTGCGCCATTCGATGGGGGTCGCCTGGCTCGTGCTGGTCATCAGCGAGCAGATCAACGCCACGGCCGGCATCGGCTACCTCATGACGAACGCGCGAGAGTTCCTGCGGACCGACATCATCGTCCTCGGCCTCGCGATCTACGCCCTGCTCGGGCTCAGCACCGATCTCTTCGTCCGATGGCTCGAGCGCAACGTCCTCGGCTGGCGCGCGGCGTTCGCCGGCCGGTGAGGACGGCAATCCCATGGAACGCAGCGTGGAGGCTTCTAGGATGAGCGCGATCCCTGGTCCCGCCGTGCGCCTCCGCGGCGTCCGGCGGGCGTTCGGAGCCCGCCCGGTGCTCGGCGGCGTCGACCTCACCGTCCGCTCCGGCGAGTTCGTCGCGCTGCTCGGCGCGAGCGGCTCCGGCAAGAGCACGCTGCTGCGGGTGCTCGCGGGGCTCGACGCGCACGCGAGCGGCGACGTCGCGGTCCCGGACCGGCGCGCCGTCGTCTTCCAGGAGCCGCGGCTCTTCCCGTGGAAGCGGGTGTGGCGGAACGTCGCCCTGGGGCTCCCCTGCCCGCCCGACGAGGCGAAGCGGCGCGCGCTCCTCGCGCTCGCGGAGGTGGGGCTCTCGGCCCACGCGAACGCCTGGCCGCTCACGCTCTCGGGCGGTGAGGCCCAGCGCGCGGCGCTGGCCCGCTCGCTCGTGCGCGAGCCGGAGCTCCTGCTCCTCGACGAGCCGTTCGGCGCGCTCGACGCGCTCACGCGGCTCCGCATGCACGGCCTCTTGGCCGAGCTCTGCGCCAGGCACCGGCCCGCCGTGCTGCTCGTCACGCACGACGTCGACGAGGCGCTCCTCCTGGCCGATCGCGCGCTCGTCCTCGCCAGGCCGTCGCCCGAGGCCGGCAGCGTGATCACCGCGGACCTCGCCCTCGACCTTCCGGCGCCGCGGCGGCGCAGCGGCCCCCGGTTCGCGGCGCTGCGCAGCGCGCTCCTCGGCCACCTCGGCGTCGAGGGCGACGAGCCGGACGACGCTCCCGTCCCCCGATCGACCCCGCGCGCCCAGCGAGCGGCGTCGCCACCCCCTGCTCCCGCCGAAGCGCGGGCCCTACCGTCTGTCGTCTCCTGAAGGAAGGCCCATGTCCATCGCCGCTCTCCTCGACGCGCTCGCCCCGCTCCGCCACGCCGCGGCGGCGCTGCTCGCCCTGTCCGTCGCCGCGTGCTCGAAGGCGGGGGACGCGCCCGCTCCCCCCGCGGCCGGCGAGCCGGCCGCGGTCGACCTGGCGGCGGTGACGCTCCGGATCGGCGAGCAGACGGGCATCGTGAAGAGCGGGCTCGAGGCCGCGGGCCAGCTCGAAGGGATCCCCTACACGATCGAGTGGGCGACGTTCACCGCCGGCCCTCCGCTGCTCGAGGCCATCAACGCCGACGCGGTGGACATCGGCGCCGTCGGGGATACGCCGCCCATCTTCGCGCAGGCCGCCGGGGCCCCGATCCGGATCGTCGCGGTCACCCGGAATCGCCCGGAATACAAGGCGATCCTCGTGCCCAAGGGGTCGAGCGTCCGGGCCTTCCGCGAGCTCAAGGGCAAGAAGGTGGCGGTGGCCAAGGGCTCCTCGGCCCATTACCTGTTGCTGGCGGCGCTCCGCCGGGACGGCCTCGGCATGGCGGACATCGTGCCCGTGTACATGAACCCGAACGACGCCCAGCCGGCCTTCGCCAGCGGAGACGTCGACGCCTGGGCGGTCTGGGAGCCCTATGTGGCGAGCAACGTGCGGCAAGGGGCGGCGAAGCTCCTCGACGGCGCCGGGCTCACCGACGCGCTCTCGTTCCAGGTGAGCAGCGAGAAGGCCCTCGCCGATCCGGGCAAGGCCGCCGCGATCGCCGACTACCTGGCCCGGTCGCACCGGGCCCACGAGTGGTCGAACGGCCACAAGGACGTGTGGGCGCGCAAGTTCGCCGAGGTCACCAAGCTGCCGCTCGAGGTCGCGGAGGACATGTTCGCGCACCACGAGCCGAGATACGTCCCGCTCGACGACGAGATCACCGAGGCGCAGCAAACGATGGCGGACGCCTTCTTTCAGGAGGGGCTCTTGCCGCAGAAGATCGAGGTCTCGAAGGTGATCGACGGGCGATTCAACGATCGCGTCCCGCCCCGTTGAGCGCGCCCTCGGGTCTGGACGACAGGAGCGCTTTTCGCGTGGCAGACGCCACGAAGGAGAACAGGATGACGAAGCTTCGACTCTACAGCGCGAAGGCGTGCCCCTTCGCGCACCGCACCCGGCTCGCGCTCAAGGAGAAGGCGATCGACGCCGAGCTGATCGAGGTCGATCTGCAGAACAAGCCGCAGGCGTTCGTCGACGCCTCGCTCTACGGCAAGGTCCCGGCGATCGAGCACGAGGGCCACCGCATCTGGGAATCGGCGATCATCAACGAGTACCTCGAGGAGGCCTTCCCCGATCCGCCGCTCCTGCCGAAGGAGCCGGCCAGGCGCGCCCTGGCGAGGATCTGGATCGATTACGCGAACACGCGCGTCGTGCCGGCGTTCGCCCAGCTGCTCCGGGCCGAGACGCCGGACCAGGAGGCGGAGGGGCGCAAGGCGCTCGGCGACGTGCTCGCGTTCATCGAGCGGGAGGCGCTGGCGAGGTCGTCGGGCCCTGGGCCCTACTGGCTCGGCGCCGACGTCAGCCTCGTCGATCTCGCGTTCTATCCGTGGTTCGAGCGGCTGCCCGCGGTGGATCGGCTCCGCGGGTTCTCCATCCCGGCAGAGCTCACGCGGCTCCGGGCGTGGATCGACGCCGTGGAGGCGCGCGACGCGGTCCGCGCCACCGCGAACCCGGTCGATTTCTACGTGGAGCGTTACGCGAAGTTCGTGAAGCCGGCGAAGGCGACGGCCGCCTGAGCGGCGCCGGGAGACAGGAGACATCATGTTGAAGCTCTGGGGTCACAAGAATTCCTCGAACGTGCAGAAGGTCCTCTGGGCGCTCGACGAGCTGAGGCTCGATTTCGAGCGCATCGACGCCGGCGGGCCGTTCGGCCGCGTGAAGGACGCCGACTACCTCACCCTCAACCCGAACGGGCTGGTGCCGACGCTCGAGGACGGGCCGCTGGTGCTCTGGGAGTCGCACGCGATCGTGCGTTACCTGTTCTCGCGGTACGGCTCGCCGCCCCTCCAGCCGAGCGATCTCGCGGACAGGGCGCGCGCCGACGCGTGGACGGACTGGCAGTTCGGGACCCTGTGGCCCCCGGTCCGGACGCTCCTTGTGCAGCTCCTGCGCACGCCGGAGGAGCGCCGCGATCAGGGCGCGATCGAAGGCGCGCGCAAGGCGGCGCTCGCCGCCCTCGGGATCCTCGACCGGCAGCTGTCGAAGCACCCGTGGGTCGCCGGAGAGTACTTCACGTTCGCCGACATCCCCCTCGGGGTGGCGGCGCAGCGGTGGTACAACCTGCCGACCGAGCGCCCCGCGCTCCAGCACGTCGACGCGTGGTACGGCCGCATCAAGCGCCGGCCGGGCTTCGAGCGCTGGGTGGATCTCCCGCTCACGTGAGGCGCGCGCCGGCCGCGGGCGAGCGACGGCTCGCCCGCTCCGGCCGCTCGTCTCCGCCTCTCCCCGCGCGGACGGCCCTTCAGAACATCGGCACTTCGGTGTCCAGGCCGAGGAGCACGCGGCCCTGGACGTCGCGCGTGTGCGGCGCGACGAGGGCGTGCTGCGTGACGGCGTGGACGTCGCGGAAGCAGCGTTGAAGCGGGCTCTCCGCGTAGAGCGCCGCGGCGCCGCCCGCCGTGAAGGCCAGATCGACGGCGCGGGCCGCGCCGAGGGCGGCGTTCGTCGCGGCCAGCCGGAGGCGCGCCCGATCCCGGATCGAGATCGACTTGCCAGACAGGGCGGCGTCCCAGAGGGCAGAGACCGCCTCGACGAGGTACGCCCTGGCCGCGCCCAGCGTGGCCTCGGCCTCGGCCACGGCGAGCGCCGTCGACGGCCGCGCCGCGAGCGGCACCGCGGCGCCGACCGGCCGCCTCGTCGCCGCGAGCCGGAGGAGCTCGTCGAGGGCCGCGCGCGCGATCCCGAGCGCGGTCGCCGCGACCGCGCTCGCGAGCAGGCCGAAGAGGGGGAACGCGAACAGGGGCGCCGGATGGGTCGGCGCCGCCATCGGGAGGCGGATGCACCGGCGGCTCGGCACGAAGACGTCCGCGACCGCGAAATCGTGGCTGCCGGTGCCGGCGAGCCCGGAGGCGCTCCACGTATCCAGGATCGTGCACTCCGAGGCGCGGAACATGGGCACGACGGCCTCCGGCACGCCCGCCGGCGACAGGCGCGGCGCCAGCCCGTCGAAGACCACCGCGGTGCCGCCCAGCCAGTCGCAGTGCTGACAGGCGCTCGCCATCGCCCACCTCCCGGTGACGCGAACCCCTCCCTCGACCTCGACGGCGCGCCCGCCCGGCGCGAAGACCCCGGCCGTGACGACCTCCGGGCGCGCATACATCTCTTTGCCCCCCTCCGCGGGGACGTACGCGTCGAAGGCGCCGGTCGCGCCGCAGATCATGGCGCACCAGCCCGCCGCGCCGTCGGCGCGCGAGAGCTCCTCGATGGCCTGCATCGCCGTGAGGGGGTCTGTCTCGAGCCCGCCGAGCGCGGCCGGACGAAACAGTCGAAAGAACCCCGCCTCCCGGAGCGCCCGCGCGACCGGATCCGGCAAACGGCGCTCGCGCTCTCCTTGCTGCGCGTGTTTCTGGATCAGCGGAGCGAGGCTGCGCGCCGCCTCGAGGAGCGACGCGGGTTCGGCGGAGGACATCGTGGCCATGGCAGGAGGCTCACCCCTTCCTGGGCGGCTGCGCGTAGCGCCCCTCTTCGGCATAGTATTCGGGGAATCCGACGATCTCCTGGAGCGCCTCGAAGCGCATCCGGGGGTCCGGGTGCCGGCCGGCGCGCAATGCGGCGAGCGCCTCGCGCATGGCGGCGGCGGCGACCGAGAGCAGGGTGAGCGGATACGCCGCGATCTTGTAGCCGATCGCCTCGAGCTCGGCCGGCGGCAGCACCGGGGTCCTGCCGTGATCCACCATGTTCGCCATGGCCGGCGCGCGCACTTCCCGGCAGAACGTGCGCATCTCCTCGACGCTCTCGGGCGCCTCCAGGAACACGATGTCGGCCCCGAGATCGGCGAACGCCTGGGCGCGGGCCAGCGCCTCGTCGAAGCCGTGCGTCTGCCGGGCGTCGGTGCGCGCCATGATGAGCACCCCGGCGCCCTCGTCGCGCGCGTCCACGGCGGCCCGGATGCGGGCGAGCGCCTCGTCGCGGGGCACGACCTGCTTGCCGCGCGTGTGGCCGCAGCGCTTCGGGGCCACCTGGTCCTCGATCATGACGCACGCGAGCCCGGCCTGCGCGTAGCCGCGCACCGTGCGCTTCACGTTCATCGCGTTGCCGTAGCCCGTGTCGCCGTCGCCGAGCACCGGGATCGACACCGCAGCGCAGATCGCCCGCGCCTGGTCGACCATCTCGCCATACGAGATGAGCCCCGTGTCCGGGGCGCCGAGGCGCGCGGCCGAGACCGCGAAGCCGCTCATGAACGTGAGCGGGAAGCCGGCCTGTTCGACGAGACGCGCCGACAGCGCGTCGAAGCAGCAAGGCATCACGAGGAGGCCGGGCGTCGCGAGGAGCTCGCGGAGCGTGTGAGCCGAGGACACGGCGCAGACGATACCGCGACCCGCCGCCCTCCGGGCAAACGAACGCCCGAGGCGCGCTGGCGCACGGGCCACACCGCGGATTGCCAGAGCGCCTGATCCCGGCGCTCACATCCCTGTCGGGTACGTCTCCGCCTCGGGCTCGCGCCGCTCGGCCCTCCACTCCAGCGGCCTCACCGCGGTCGTCTCGTCGATGTGGACGACCGCGTCGAACTGCTCGCTGAGCCTCGCGTGGAAGTAGTGGCTCGCCCGCTCGGTCTCCGGGAGATAGAGCACGCCGATCGCGCGCTCGAGCGACCGCTCGCGCAGCGCCTCGACGAGCTCGCGGCGCGCGCCCGCCTCGGACCGCAGGTCGAGCCAGAAGCGCGAGAGCTCCGTGTCGTGGAAGAGCCGCTCGTAGCTGCTCGGCAGCGACGGCCGGACGCGCTTGATCTCCGCGGGATCGCCCCACCCGGAGGCGGCCATCACGGTGCCGGTGTGCGTCGAGAAGCCGACGAGGAAGGTGCCTTCGCCGAAGCGCTCGCGCAGGAGCTGGCCGACGTTCCACTCGCCCGCTTCGCCCATCTGCGTCGCGCGCGCGTCGCCGAGGTGCGAGTTGTGCGCCCAGAGGACGACCCGCGTCGGCGCGTGGAACCGGTCGAGGTGCGCGACGAGCGCCTCGACGGTCTCGGCCATGTACCGGTCGCGGAGGTTCCACGACGACACGGGGCCGCGAAACATGGTGCGATAATACTCCTCGGCGCTCTGCACGAGCCGCGCGTTCTGCTCGACCTGGAAGTACTCGTCCTCGGCGACGCGCCCGTCGAGCTTCGCGTACTCGGCCTGCTTCTTCATCAGCTCCATCAGCTGCTCGACGACCTCGCGCTCGCACGACCCGCTGAGCTCGAAGCCGGCCGCGTACCCGTACACCTGCGGATCCTCGCTGAACCGGTCGAAACAGCCGTAGCGGCGCCGCGCCCGCCCGGCGGCCTCCGGATCGACGCGGTCGAGGTACTCGAGGACGGCCTCCATCGAGGCGTGCAGGCTGTAGAGGTCCATGCCGTAAAAGCCTGCCTTCGCCTGCCCGCGCGGGACGCCGGCGTTGTGCTCGCGGAGCCAGCGGACGAGGCCGAGGACGTCCTCGTTCCGCCACATCCACTGCGGGAACCGCTTGAAGCCGGAGAGCGCCTCCTCGGCGCTGCCGTCGTCGTCCGTCCCGCGGACATAGCGGTTCACGCGGTACGCGTCCGGCCAGTCGGCCTCGACGATGACCGCGGAGAAGCCCTTCTCGGCGATGAGCCGCCGCGTGATCTGGGCGCGCGCCTGGTAGAACTCGTGGGTGCCGTGCGTGGCCTCGCCGAGCAGGACGAAGCGGCGATCGCCGATCGCGTCGAGCAGCGCGTCGTAGTCGCGCGCGCCGCCGCGCAGCGGCCGGGCGGCGTCGCGGACGAGGGCGGTCACGGGTTCTCGAGAGCTGGGCATGGTGTCACTCCTTGGTCCGTGGCGGCCGCGGCAGCCTCGGACACGGCTGCACCTCTCCAGCCCGCCGGATCGACGCCTCCGGCGAACGGCAGAGGATACCCGTGAGTTGCCGCTGTGCTCGCTGCTCCATGGTTCCGGACTCGGTGCCTTGGACAGGCACCATGAGCTGCAAAACCCGCGCCGGAACAGGCCACGACCTCAGGAGCCGCCCGACTCCCAGAGACTCCGGAGCTCGGCTCGGCGCGCCTGCTCCGCGCCGGAGCGCCCGATCGAGCCGATGCTGCTCACGGCATGGTGGAGACGCGCGCGCGCTTTCCGAGCTGGACCGAGGCGTACAGGAGATAGAGGCCGGCGAGCCCGACGAGCACGTAGACGATGCGGCTGATCACGCTGAGCCTGCCGAAGATCGCCGCGACCAGGTTGAACTCGAACAGCCCAACGAGCCCCCAGTTGACGGCGCCGATCACGACGAGCACGATCGCGGCCCACGTTAGCCCTGAAATCTCACGGTTGACCTGTTCCATGCCCTCCGGGAGAAGCACGAGCCGCGCCGCGCGCGACGTGCACCGCGCGCCCGCTGCGGCGCTGGCGCCGTCGGCTCGCTCGGCCAGCGCTCAGCCGGCGCGCCTGGCAGGCTCCGCGATCGCTGCTGGACGCGATCGCGGATGCCTCGCTGGTGTCGTTATCGCGATAGGCGATCTCGTCCGGATGGGCTCACTTCCATGGCCCTCGGCGCGATGGAACCGGAGGGCTCGGCGGGAGGCGGCGGTCATGCGTGCGCCGGCGCGACGTCGAGCAGCGAGGGGAGGATCTCTCCCGCGCCGCCGGTGAACACGAAGTCGCAGAGATTGGTGACCGCGCTGGGCTCGACGTTGACCTCGGCGATGAGGGCGCCGTGGCGCTTGGCCAGGGGGACGAACCCCGCGGCCGGGTACACCACGGCCGAGGTGCCGACCACGAGCAGGAGATCGCAGCCGTCGACGCCGGCGGCCGCTGCGGCCAGGTCGCTCTCCTCCAGGGCCTCGCCGAACCAGACGACGTGCGGGCGCTGCACGCCGCCGCAGGGGCAGTGGGGCAGCTCCGCGGCGGTGAAGCGGCGGGCGCGGGTCTCCGGATCGGGGGAGCCGCTCCCCGCGAAGGCGGGGGTGATGGGCACGTCGCGGTTCTCGGTCACGCGCCCGCACGAGAGGCAGCGCACCTGCCACAGCGAGCCGTGGAGCCGCACCGGATCCCGCGAGCCCGCCTGTTCGTGCAGGCCGTCGATGTTCTGGGTGATCAGGGTGAACGCGCCGCCGGCCTCCCGGAACCGCGCCTCCAGCCGCGCCAGCGCGTGGTGGCCCGGGTTCGGCTGGCAGCCGCGCGCGCGCTCGCGCCGGTGGTTGTAGAACTCCCACACGAGGCCCGGATCGCGCTGCCACGCCTCGGGCGAGGCGAGGCTCGTCGCCTCGTAGCGCCGCCACAGCCCGCCGGCGCCGCGGAACGTGGGGATGCCCGACTCCGCCGAGACGCCGGCGCCGGTCAGGACGGCGATCTTCCTGGCGCGGCGCAGGCTGGACTGGAAACGCTCGCGGCTCGTTGCGCTCATGGCGGACCTCCTGAGAATCGAGCAGGGAGGCGGGAAGGTGGATGGGCGATCGCGCCTGCCCGGAGCTTCCCGCGTTCCGGCGCACTCTAGCGCACGCCGCGGGGCGACGTCTGCGCCGCGGCCGGCGCCTGCTCCGCGGCCGGCGCGCGCCGCACGGCGGGCGCGCCCGATCCCGGCCGCGGCGGACGCGCCGTCGACGCGCCCTCGATTTCGGGTGTAAGCCGGCGGAGGCGACCGCGTTTCCCTGGCACTCGGACGCGCCGGGGCCCGCCACCGCGGGCCCCCGCCGCCCCGGTCCCTCCGTCGACCGCCGGACAACCAGCGGCTCGCGGCCCTCGCGCGGCGAGAGCGGCGGAGGGATCCGTCTCGTCCCTGAACGGGGGCCGCGCGTGCGGCCCTCGCGAGGACCTGTGTCGGGGTCGGCGATGGCCGCCCCGCGAGAACGCACTGCGGGGATCCGCGCTCGCGATCCCCTTCAAGGAGGACACCTCATGCGCATCCGGCCCCTCGATCTCGTCGCCCCTGCTCTCCTCGCCGCGCTGCTCGTCGGCTGCGGCGGCGCCGCGCCTGCCGCCAGGGAGACGGCAGCGCCGGCGGGGCCGGCAGCGCCGATGGACACCGCCATCGCGCCGTCGATGCAGCCGGAGTACGACGCTCCGCAAGCGGAGGGCCGCGCGTCCGCCGCCGCGGAGAAGGCCGAGGAGGCGGACGCCTCGGGCGCCCCGCCCGTCGCGGCGGCTCCGCCCCCGCCGGCCGCGCCGGCGCCGGTGGCCCCGTCGGCCGGCGTGACCGCGGCTGGCAAGCCGGAGGCGCGCCGCAGCGTGGCGGGCGCCGCGCCGGCGCCGAAGAAGGGCTCCGCGCCGGCGCCGGTCGCCGCCCCGCGTCCCGCCGCCCCGCCCGCGGTCGCCGTGACGGCGCCCGAGCCCCAGGGCAGCGAGTCGTACCGGGACTACGGCGTCAACCCGGTGGAGGACCCCGCGAAGGACCGGCTCTCGACGTTCGCGATCGACGTGGACACGGCCTCATACGCGATCGCGCGCCGCAAGATCCTGGACGGCGCCCTGCCGCCGTATCAGGCCGTGCGCGCCGAGGAGTTCCTCAACTACTTCGATTATGGCTATGCGTCTCCCACGGCGGGCCCGTTCGCGGTGCACCTCGCGGCCGCGCCTTCGCCGTTCACGGTGGGCCATCACCTCGTGCGCGTGGCGGTCCAGGGCAAGCGCGTGCCGGCCAAGGAGCGGACGCCGGTGCACCTCGTGTACCTCGTCGACACGAGCGGCTCGATGCACGCGCCGGACCGGATCGAGCTCGCGAAGAAGAGCCTGCGGATGCTCACCGAGTCGCTCAAGCCGGGGGATACGGTCGCGCTCTGCACGTATGCGGGCAGCGTGCGGGAGGTGCTGGCGCCGACCGGCATCGAGAGCAAGGGGAAGATCCTCGCGGCGATCGCGGACCTCACGGCGGGCGGGTCCACCGCCATGGCGAGCGGGATCGATCTCGCCTACAGCCTGGCGGAGCGGACGCTCGTGAAGGGGCACGTCAACCGTGTCGTCGTGCTGTCCGACGGCGACGCGAACGTCGGCCCGACCTCTCACGAGGAGATCCTGAAGACCATCAAGCGCGCGCGGGACAAGGGGATCACGCTGTCCACGGTCGGCTTCGGCCAGGGCAACTACAAGGATGTCATGATGGAGCAGCTCGCCAACCAGGGCGACGGGAATTACGCGTACATCGACAGCGAGGCGCAGGCGCGGCGGGTCTTCTCCGAGCAGGTGGGCGGGATGCTCCAGGTCATCGCGCGCGACGTGAAGATCCAGGTCGAGTTCGATCCGAGCTTCGTGAAGAGCTATCGGCTCATCGGCTACGAGAACCGCAACGTTGCCGACCGGGATTTCCGGAACGACAAGGTGGACGCGGGCGAGATCGGCGCCGGTCACAGCGTGACGGCCATCTACGATGTCGAGCTCAAGGACGCCGCGCTGAGGGGCGCGGGAGCGGCGCCGCTCGTCGTGCGCCTCCGCCACAAGGCGCCGCTCGGCTCGGACGTGGCCGAGGAGACGATGGTCAAGATGGCTCCGGGCGCCATCGCCCCGACCTTCGACGCGGCGCCGGCCGATCTTCGCTTTGCGTCCGCGGTGGCCGGCTTCTCCGAGATCTTGCGCCACAGCCCGCATGCGCGCTCCTGGAGGCTCTCCGACGTCGAGAAGATCGCGAGGGCGGCGGCGTCCAGCAAGGTCGATCAGCAGGAGTTCATCGGCATCGTCCGCCGCGCCGGCGCGCTCGCGGGCGGCAAGACGGACGCGGTGGCCGCGAGGGGCGCCGACTGACCGGCCGGGGAGGCGGCGGTGCTTGACGGGGGGACGGCATCGCTGAAGCAGCGGTGCTCGAGGGGCGAGGTGTCTGGATGTCAGGAGAGGGAGATAGAGAGAAGAGAATTTAGCCTGGATTTCGCGCCCACGGGGCACGAGCGGGCCGACGGCGATGCGCGAGCGGCGATTCGCCGACGAATGCGACGTCCGTTACAATTGAACGCGCTCAGCGCGTCGCGAAGGCACACGCCCCCCTTACCCCCCACCGTGATTTCGGCTGGTTCCGGACTCAATTCAGCCGGCGGGCGAGCTGCGAGCGCTCTGGCACGTGCAGCTTCGTGCCCCGAGCCGAGCGGGCCAGCCGCCCCGGGACGAGGATCAGCGCTCGGCGCAGCCACGGTGTTCGCCAGCTTGCCAGGTGCGGAACGTGCTCCAGCACATAGCGGCGATTCAGGTTAGCGGTCAGCAATTTCAGCAGCAGCGCGGCGTGATTGGCGTTGAAGCTATGGCTCGGCACGCGACCGCATCCCCACCCATGCTTGAGATCGCCGATGAGCGGCTCGATACCCGCGCGCAGGTCATACCGCGCCGCGACGTCTTCCGGCGCTTCGACCGGCTCGTTGGTCAGGAAGACCTGCACCGTGTAGTCGAGGCCCTCCCAGAGGTAGATCTGCTTGCCGTTGTCCCGGTCGCGTGTGCGTACGGCGATCACGCGGACCCCCTCCGGCCAACCGCTGCGCCGGAAGGGGACCTCGGTCACCTGCCTTCGAGGACGACCGTCGGCATCCCGGTCGATGGTACGCCATCCGGTGGCGTATGCGACCATGCCCACCATATCGGGGCTCATCCGCGCCTTGGTCAGGAAAAAGCATCCCTTCGCGGCGACGGCGTGCATCAAGGCGCTGCAATCCCCTGCGCCATCGATCCGCACGTAGATGGCCGCGCTCGGCACTGCGGCGCGCGCCCGGTCGATGCACTCCTCGACGAAGGGCACATCGGCTTCGCCGAAGCTCGTATCGCCCGGTCGCAGCTTGGCCCCGACGATGGCCTCGACCTCGGCGATGCGCGCCAGGATCGGATGATAGCTCGGCCGGCCGTGGTAGCGTGGGTTCGGGCCCGGAAGTGCCCCCTCTTGCATGCCGAAGAGCGGCTCCACGGTCGTATCGACGTCGATATGGAGGAACCGGTGCTTTCGGCGAGCAACGAGGGCGAGCCCGTGGTCGACGACCATGCTGTGCAGCGCTTCGAGCGCATCCTCGTCGAACCGGCACAGGTCCCGGTAGACGGTGTCGATGCTCGGGACGACCCCGCCTGCGAGATGCACGAAGAGCGGATCGACGGCGAGCGCCTCGATGCCGAAGACGCGCTCCTCACCGGCGAGCGCGCTGTCCATCAGCAGGCGCATCTGCGCGGCCATGGGGTAGATGACCGAGCGGCCCGTCTTGAGCCGGGAGAACCTGCGGCTCAGGGTCGCGTCGAGGCCGAGCTCGCGAATGAAGGCACCGAAAGTGGCAAGCCCTGCGACTCCGGTCAGGTTCTTCTCCGTGAGCTCGACGTGAATCCTGCGAGGGTCCGGCCGCCGGATTCGCTCCTGGCGATGCCCGTCGCCTTTCCTCTTGAACCCGAGCTCGCGCCGGCGCACCTTCAAGGTGCTCGGCGTGTGCCTTCGTTTGGTCATAGCAACCCGGACGAGTCGCCACGCCGAGCCTTTCTTTCAAGGCGTTCCGTTTACGACGCCGGATTTCTCACGCGTCGGATCGGCCTCGTAGGCGCGAAATCCACGTTTAACGCAAAGGCGCAAAGGCGCAAAGGCGCAAAGGCGCAAAGGCGCAAAGGCGCAGAGAGAGAGAGAGAGAGCTCGCCCCTTCTCTCTCTTTCTTTTTTGCGTCTTTGCGCCTTTGCGCCTTTGCGTTAAATTCTTCATATATTTACCTGCCTCCGGAGCATCCAGGCACGCCGCAGGACGCAGGCGACCCCTCGTCGGCAACCGGCACATCGAGCCGTGACAGGAAACGACACGCCGAAGCTCGGCCGTATTTTCGAAGCGCACTCTATTGCACACACACTCACCGCGGCTCACAGCGCCGGCTCCCCCCGGCGGCCCCCCTCGCAATGCCGAAACCGCGATATCGCAGACCCGCGCCGCGTGGAAGCGCAACGCACGCCGCCCACGACGACAGCCGACCAAAGCCAACCGACGAGAGCAACCGGCAGACTGGATTCCAGCGCGGCGCAGATCCATTGCAGTTCCTCGACTGGAATCCGCGGAACTGTGACTTGACATCTCGTCACCGATGTCGCTTTTATCATTCACCGTCCTCGGGCGTATCGCGCGGGACGAAGGCGGGAAGCGAGGACGCTGCCGTGGAAGCGCTGTGCGTAACGATGCGGGGGCGGTGCCAGTATTGCCAGGCGATGCTGCCCATCAACCGGGTCGACACGAAGATCTTCTGCTCGGGGTGCGGCACGTTCACCGAGATCGCCAACCGCGTGTGGCATCGTATGCTACGCGAGCCGCTCTACCGCGCGCCGCGCCTGCTGCCAGGCGAGGTGCAGCGCGTGCAGGAAATGTCTCTGTCGCTCGAATTTTCTCGGTCGAAGCCCGCGTGCCGCTCTTGCCGGACGCCGCTCGCGGTGGATTCGAGCGCGCTCACGCCCCTCCCGTGCTCGAGCTGCGGGGCGCAGCACGCCCGCCGCCGCTGGCCGGCGGACATCCCCATCGCCGGGCTCGATCCCGAGGCGGTCCTCGTCGGAGAGGAGGCCGAGATCGCGCCCCCGGACGAGCGCCCCGACGGCCCGGGGCTCGATCCTTCGCCCTGCGCGCTTTGCGGCGGCGCCCGCGACTCCAGCGCTCCCGCGGCGGACTGCGAGCGCTGCGCCGCGGCCCCGCACGTCCCCGAAACATCGTCGCAACGCGCCCGTGACCGCGCGCCGATACCGTGGCTCATCGCGTCGGAGCGGTTCGCCCCGATCAGCGGGCACGCCGCGCCCGTGCAAGAAGGGCTCTTCGACTGGAGGGAGGCGCCCAGGGTCGCTCCGCTCGACGACGGAGGGTTCGTCCTGCTCTCGCTCTCCAGCGGAGCGTGGACCGGGCCGCGGAACCTCGACGAGGTGCACGAGCGCGTCGTCATGGCGCTCGACCCGGACCTCCGGGTGCGGTGGCTCCGGCGCGAGCGCGTCCCCGGCAGGCTCGGGAAGCAGGCGCTCGGCCTCGCGTCCGACGGCGAGCGCGTCATCCTCTATTCCTCCCGAGAAGGGCACGAGGTGCTCGACGGCACGACGGGCGCCTCGCTCGGGAAACATGCGACGAGCGGCGCGATGATCGCGTCGCTCCACGGGCGGGAGGCGCGCGCGCTCGGCCTCCAGCTGAGGATCGACAAGGGACGCCTCGCCGTGGTGCAAGGCGACGCCGCCGCGCTCCCCGGAGCGGTCCTCGGCCGGCGCGGCGTGAAGGTCGTCCGGCGCCTGCCCGGCGGCGGGCTCGGCGTCCTCTCCCGCCACCGCGGGGTGCGGCTCGACGTGGTCGATCCGCGCGGCGGGCTCAGGACGTTCCTTGTCAATCCGAAGGACGGCTCGCTCGACGGGCTCGCGTTCTCGCTCAGCCGGAGCGGGCTCGTCGGCGTGCTCAACCACCGCCGCCTCTGGGTGGCCCGGCCCGGGGACGAGGAGCTCCGCACCTGCCTCGACGGCCCGGCCGATCGCGTGTGGCGCGACTCCGTGCTCCTCGCCGCCGACGACGGCGTCTGGCTCTTCGAGAACGGCTCGGGCGCGCGCCGCTACGCCCCAGACGGCGCCCTGCTCTTCGACGCCGAGATCTGCCCGCGGCCCACGGCGCGCACGCCGGCGCAGCTCGCCAGCGAGTCGGCGCAGAAGCGGATGGAGAGGGCCCGGAGACACCGGCTCTCGCGCGCCGGCAAGGCGGAGCACGAGCGCGGCGAGGGGGCGCGGAGCGAAGCGGCGCGCCGGGCGAAATGGCCGCTGCGCGCGCTCGCATGGCTGCTCGGCCGCACGATGCTGCTCGCCCTCGGGCTCGCGCTGGCGTCCGGCCACGCGGGCGGCGCGCTCGGCGGCTGATCTCGAGCGAGCGGCCGCCCCGTCGGCGCGAGCGCCCGCCCCGCGGCGCCGCGCCGCCGCGTTCGTGGTATGCCGCGGACATGGGGTTGCTCGCGATCTGCGGCTCGATCACCGCCGATCTCCTCGGTTACGGCCCGCGGCTACCGCGCCCGGGCGAGTCGGTGCTGGGCCGCCGCTTCCTCGTCGCGCCGGGCGGCAAGGGCGCGAACCAGGCGGTCGCGGCGGCGCGCTCCGGCGCCCGTGTGCGGCTCGCGGGCGCGCGCGGCGACGACGCCCACGGCGAGCTCTGCGCCGCCGCGCTCGCCGCCGACGGCGTGGACCTCTCCGCCGTGGCGGTCCACCGCGGCGCGACGACCGGCGTGGCCCTCATCTGCGTCGACGACGCCGGCGAGAACCAGATCCTCGCGCTCCCCGGCGCCAACGCGCTCGTCGCGCCGCCCGCGCCGTGCGGGGCGTCGGTCTGGCTGTGCCAGGGCGAGATCCCGGCCGAGGCCATCGCCGGCGTGCTGTCGGCCGCGCGGGCGGACGGCGCGCTGTCGATCTGCAATCCGTCGCCCGTCAACGCCATCGACCCCGCGCTCGTCGGCCGGTTCGACCTCGCCGTGGTCAACGAGCTCGAGCACGAGGCGCTGCGAGGTCACCTGCCGGCGCGCGTGGTGCTCACCCGCGGCGCCCGCGGCGCCGTGCTGCTGCCCTCGGGCGAGGAGCTCCCCGCCCTCCCCGCGCGCGCCGTCGACACGACCGGCGCGGGCGACGCGCTCGCGGGCGTGCTCGCCGGCGGGCTCGCCTCCGGGATGGCCATCGAGGCCGCGTTGCGCCTGGCGATCGCGGCGGCGGCCATCTCGGTCGAGCGCGAGGGGTGCCAGCCCTCCTATCCGACCCGCGCCGAGGTGGAGCGCCGCCTCGGCGCCTCCCTGAGCCCGTGATCGCCGCTCCGCCCGGCCTTCCGGGCGAGGCGCGCTCCCCTCACGCCGGCTGGACGCTCGCCGCCGCCCGGGCCGGGTGCTCCGCGATCCATCGATTCAGGAACGCCGCGCTGTCGTCCCAGCCCGCGCGCATCTCCTTCTCCATGATGCCCTCGAGCATCTTGCCGAATCCGAAGATCTTCGCCTCGATCGTGGCCCTCGCCACGCGCGTCACCTGGCCGGGACCCGACGGCTCGACCCGCAGGGTGCCCCAGTTGCGCAGCCGATCGGAGAGCAGGCTCGGCGCCATGGTCCAGCTCCACGTCCGCGCGGCCTTGTCGAAGACGCTCTCCTCGACGTAACGGAAGTTCGGCCCGAGCATCGATTGAAGGGCGGCGGGGAGCGCGTGGATACGGGGCTGCCCGACCGCCTTGCGCACCCGCGTGCGCTCGTCCTCCCGCTGCTCCAGCACCTCGAACGAGGGGAATTTGAGGACGTCGCGGTACATCCGTTCATTGACCTCACCGCTGAAGAACAGCTCCCAGAAGGTGTCCTCGTCGCAGCGGATCACGTGCCTCGCCTCGATGTGGATCATGCGTTTGCCCTCTCCTGCGCACACCTTGGAGCCGGACGAGCCGACTGACAACCGGCGCGACGAAGCTCGGCGCAGATGTCTTGGCGCCGCCAGCGCACCGACGCCGAGCGCCGCGAGAGAGGCAGAGAACACGAGGGCACGCCGCCGAGTCGCCGAGCCGCCGAGGTGCGGTTTCTGCTGGCGACACACCTCAAGGCCGCCCGCGCTCACCGGCGCGGCGCTCCGGGCTCATCGGTAGAGGCCGCTTGACCGAGGTCGAGCGCCGGCCAATGATGGATTGATGACGATGCGAGAGAGGCTCTCCTCCTCTGCGAGCGCCGCGAGGAGGGGCGCGCGCGGCGAGGCCCGGCGCCGGGGCCGCCCTTCACCGCGGCAGGTCGAGCGCAGGTGACGCGGGTGAAGCGCGCTCGTGGGGGCGCCGCCCTCGCGCTCTCGATCTCCCTCGCCGCCGGCGCGCTCGCGGCGGCCGGCTGCGCCGAGCCCGCCGCGGTCCGCGCGGCGCCGGCCTCGGCGCACGGCGCGACGCCGGCCGAAGGCGCCGCCGGCGGGCCTCCGCGCGCGGCGCCGGCGAGCCCGGCGGCGCCGTCGCCGGCGAGCGCCGGGGGGCGCCGGGCGAGCCTCCAGTTCGAGCTCAACGAACGCCCGTTCCCCTCGCCGCTCATCGATGCCGTCGTCGCCGGCCAGCCGACCACGCTGATCGTCGACACCGGCGCCTCCCACCACGTGATCGCCCGCTGGCTCGCCGACGAGCTCGCGCTGCCGCTCTCGACCGCCGGCGACGTCGCGGTCGATCACGCGGGCAGGCCTCTGCCCGTCTCCCGCATCGAGCGCGCGACGATCGCGCTCGCCGGGTGGGGCTCGGTGGACGCCCCCGCGCTGCTCGTCGTCCCCGTCCCCGACGCGCTGCAGCGGCTCGGGATCGGCGGCGTCCTCGCGCCGCAGGCGCTCGCCGGGCCGGGCCGCGTCGTCGTGCTCGACCTGCGCGAGGGCCGGATGACCGAGGCGCCCCGCGACGAGGCCGCCCGCGCGCTCCGGGCGCGGTTCGGCGAGGCCGCGGTCGTGGAGCTCGGCCATTGCGGCGGCCCGAACCAGGGCCACGAGATCACCGCCGCGGCGACGGTCGACGGGATCGCCGTGACGCTGAAGGTCGACTCGGGCGCGTCGCAGAGCTCCCTCTTCGCCGCCTCGCCCGCGGGGAGGCGGCTGTCGCACCGGGCGGCCGGCGGCCGGAGCGCCTACGCCGCCTCCGGCAAGCACACCCTTCCCGTGCTGTCAGGCGCTCGCCTCCACCTGGCGGGGTTCGACGCCGCCGCGGAAATCGATCTCTTGCCCGGCGAGCGGCGGGGGGCCTGCCCGTCGGACGGATTTGCCGGAATGGATGTGCTCCGCACCTGTGTGCTGCTGCTCGCCGAGGACGGCGGCCTCGCCGCCTGCGCCCCGCGGTGAGCGGAGCGGCCGCGCTGCCGCGTTGAGGGCCGCGGCCCTGGCCGGGGCCGAGCCGCCGAGGGGCGCGCCATGCCCCAGCGAGGTCGCGATGCGTCGTGGTAGAAGAGGCGCACGCGTGGACGTCCGGTCGCCGCGGCGGGGGAGGGATCCAGCTCGCCGCGGCGCGGAGGCGTCGCGCGGTGGTCGGGAGGCATCATGTCGACAGGTTTCGAGTTCTTGACCCAGGATGACGAGCGGCTGCTGCTGGAGAAGTCGACCTGCGTCACCTACCGACCGGGCGAGCAGATCCTCGAGGAGGGCTCGCGCAGGCAGGGCATCTTCATCGTGCGCAGCGGCCTGGTCGGCGTCGAGGTCGCCCACCTCGGGCGCGGCGTGGCCCTCCGCCAGCTCGGCCCCGGCGCCATCTTCGGCGAGATGTCGTTCCTCGAGAGCGCCGCCGCGAGCGCCTCCGTCGTCGCCCGCGAGGAGTGCACCCTCGACGTGATCGAGGGCCCGTATGTCCACTCGCTGCTTGCCTCCGTCCCCGGCCTCGCGGCGCGCTTCTACCAGTCGCTCGCGATCATGCTCGCCCAGCGCCTCCGCGAGAACACCGCGATGCTCCCCCCGCTCCTCGTCGAGGACGTGCCCCAGGTCAACCGCTTTCACGCGGCGAGGACGGGCCAGGCCGGCACCAACAACATCCCTCCGAAGCTCATCGACACGGTCGAACAGTTCAAGTTCGAGATGATGATCGCCGACAGGATGGTCAAGGAGGCCAAGCACCCCGAGGCGGAGATCCAGGAGAAGGTGAGCGCCGCGTGCCAGACGATCGTGTCCGCGCTGCGCGAGCACATCGAGCGCGAGCGCCACCTCGAGAAGGGCATCGGCGCCTACGTCTTCCGCGAGACCTTCTCGCTCTTCATGCTGAGCCGCACCGTCGACCGCTGCTACACGAAGCCGCGCGGCTACGCGGGCGATTTCTATACGATCGAGATGATGTACAACGACGAGCCCTCGGGCGACGGCCGCCTCGGCCGCTTCATCGACCATTGGGGGCTCGAGCTCGAGGCCTGCCGCGCCGTCAAGAACAGGCGCGGCGTGCTGAGCCGCGCGCTCCGGGAGGCCTGCCGCGTCCACGGGCCCGGCCAGGTCCTCGTGACCAGCCTGGCGAGCGGCCCCGCCCGCGAGCTGTTCGACCTCTTCGCCGAGGGGGGCGAGCCGCCCGACATCAAGGCGACGTGCATCGATATCGACAACCAGGCCCTCGCCTACGCGGCCGGCATCGCCGAGGAGCTCGGCGTCATGGACCGCTTCAGCTTCGCCCAGGACAACGTGGTGCGGCTCGCCCACGGCCGCGGCAGGACGGTGCTCAAGCCCCAGCACATGATCTACAGCATCGGGCTCACCGACTACCTCCGCGACGACCTCGTCGTGAGCCTCCTCAACTGCATGCACGACAAGCTCCTCCCCGGGGGCATCGCGGTCGTGGGCAACTTCGGGGTGAACAACCCGAGCAAGGCCTTCATGGACCACGTCCTCGAATGGGAGCTCATCCATCGCAGCGCCGATGATCTCAAGACGCTGTTCACCCGCTCGAAATTCGGGAGCACCCCCGTCGAGGTGCGCGCCGAGGAGGCGCAGGTCAACCTGTTCGCGTTCTGCACCAAGACGTGACGCGCCCGCGCCGCCGCGGCCCCCGCGGGGCAGCGCGCCTCGCGCGGCAAGGCGCGCTGGCCCGCGGGGGCCGCGGCCTCAGCGGAGCCAGCGCACCTCGTACTCGCAGGTGGGGTGTCCCTCGAAACGGCACCTCGTGTGGAGGCTCTGCCCGCCCCGCGCGCCCGAGAGCCGGAGCGCGTTCTCCTGCCACGCCGGCACGGCGTCTCTGCAGATCTGGCGCCCCGGGTCGGACTGAGGATCGACGCCGAGGTAGAGGATCAGGCGGAAGAACCGCTCGCCCTCCGCGAGCGGGGCGAGCCGGCCCCCGTTGAAATACATGCCCCACATCACGCCGGCCTGCCGCATGACGAGCGCGGGCGTGCCGAGCTTGATGAGCACCTTGTGCGCCAGCGTCAGGTCCTGCTCGGCGACGTAGGCCGCGAGATCGCGGATGACACCGGTCTTGTTGGGCCACCTCGAGATCTCGTCCGCGATGGCGTTCCAGACCGCGACAGGGTACCAGCTGTGCGCCACGAGATCGGGCGACGAGAAGACCGCGCGGGCGGCGGCGGGCAGCTTGGCGTCGAGGACCGACATGGCCTGGCTCCCCCACCGCGTCTGCAGGTAGGTCCTCGTATGCATGAGCGCTGAGCCCCGGATCTTCATCGAGACGGCCGCCCGCCCAGGATAGATGCTCTCCGGCCGCTCGGGCCAGCGCGGAGCGGTGGCGCCGGAGCGCGTCGCGGCGCGCGCGCGGACACACGCGCGCACACGCGACGCGCTCCGGCGCCGCCGCTCCGCTGTGTGTGCCCTCCGTCGCGCGCGGGCGCGCTCACTGCAGGCGCTCGGCGGCCGCCGGCGGCGGCGCGTCGCCCGGGCCCTTCGCCCGCCGCGCCTGCGCGGACGCGTCGAGCACGGCGCGCACCGCCTTCGCGAGCTGCGTGGGCGTGTACGGCTTGGCGAGGAAGTGGACGGACCCGTCGAGCAGATCGCCCGGGAAGAGGGAGTCCTCGGTGTAGCCCGACGCGTACAGGACGGGCAGCGGCGCGCGCGCGCGGGCGAGCGCCGCCGCGAGCGCGGGGCCGCGCGCGTCGGGCAGGACCACGTCGCTCACGAGCAGGTGGATGGCGCCTGAGTAGGTCGCCGCGAGCGCGACCGCCTCCTTGCCGTTCCGCGCCGCGAGGACCGAGTACCCGAACGAGCGCAGCGCGGTGACGCACAGGTCGCGCACCTGCGCCTCGTCCTCCACGACGAGCACCGTCTCCCCGCCCCCCGAGACGGCGGAGGGCGCCCTCGCGGGCTGCTCGGACGGCGCGCCGCGCACGCGCGGGAAGCAGATCGTGAAGCGCGTCCCCTGGCCGGGGGCGCTCGAGAACCAGATGTGGCCGCCGTGCTGCTTCACGATGCCGTGGCACGTCGCGAGCCCGAGCCCCGACCCCTTGCCCGGCTCCTTCGTCGTGAAGAACGGCTCGAACACGTAGTGCCGGATGGCGTCGTCGATGCCCTGCCCGGTGTCGGTGACCGTGAGCTCCACGTAGTCGCCCGGCTCGATCTCGGGCCTCGACGCCGCGTCGCCCGCCTCGATCGTCGTGTTCGAGGTCTCGATGGTCAGGCGGCCCCCGGCGGGCATCGCGTCGCGCGCGTTCACGGCGAGGTTCATGAGCAGCTGCTCGAACTGGCCGCGATCGATGTGGATGGGCCAGACCTGGCCCCCCGGCAGCACGGCGAGCTCCACGTCCTCGCCGACGAGCGGGCGGAGGAGCGGCTCGACGCCGAGGATGAGCGCGTTCGGGTCGACCACGGTCGGCTGGATGAGCTGCTTGCGCGCGAACGCGAGCAGCTGCCGCGTGAGCGCCGCGGCGCGCTCCGCGGCGGTGCCGATCTGCGTGAGGTGATCGAGCACGGGCGACGACGGCGGCACCTTGCGCACCGCGAGCTCCCTGTGCCCGAAGATCGCGGTGAGCATGTTGTTGAAGTCGTGCGCGACCCCGCCGGCGAGGCGCCCGATCGCCTCGAGCTTCTGGCTGTGCAGGAGCTGCTCCTCGAGGCGCCGGCGCTCGGTGATGTCGAGGCTCGTGCCGACGAGCCCGGTGATCGCCCCGGCGTCGTCCGTGAGCAGCTGCGCCGCCATCTGCACGTGCCGCAGCTCCCCGCTCGACGGGCGCACGACACGGCACTCGACGGGGCTCGCGATGCCGAGCGGCGACGCGCTCTCCGCGCCGCCGAAGACGCGGTGGCGGTCCTCCGGGTGGATGAGGCTCGCGAAGAGCTCGAACGTCGGGCGCACCGACGGATTGACGCCGAGGATATGGAAGAGCTCCTCGGACCAGCGGATGGTCCGCGACGCGAGGTCGTAGGACCAGCTGCCCACCTGGGCGATGCGCTGCGCCTCGTTGAGCATGCGCTCGCTGCGGCGGAGCTCCTGCTCGGCGCGGCGGCGCTCGGTGAGGTCGACGATCGCGCCGAAGAACCGGGTGGGCGGCCCCGCCCCCTCGACGACGGGCAGGCTGCTCAGGAGGCACTCCCGCACCGTGCCGTCCCGGTGGCGCACGCGGAACGCGCTCGCGCCGGTTCCCTCGCCGGTCTCGATCGCCAGCGTCAGGCCGGCGTGCATCCGCTCCCGGTCGTCGGGGTGGACGGCCGCGAGGAACGCCTCCGTCGACGGCTTGTCCGTCGCGGGATCGCAGCCCAGGATCCGGAACAGCTGCCGCGACCACGTGACGTGGTTCGAGTCGAGCTCCCAGAGCCAGTTGCCCATCTGGGCCGCCTGCTCGGCCTCGTCGAGCTGCGCCTCCGACCCGATGGCGACGGGGCCCCGCGCGCGGATCGGCGCCGCGGGCCGGTCCGCGCTGGAGCCGCGCTGGAGCGACGCCTCGGCGCGGGACAGCGCCTGCTCCAGCTCGGCGACGCGCGCGCGGAGCGCGTCGAGCTCACGGCTCGCAGCCGCGCTCATGGCCGTTCTGTCCCTCGTCGCGGAGCGCCGGTGCTCATGACGCGCATTGTATGCCGCGGCGCGCCCCGCGGGGGATCCCTCTTCTGCGGCGCGCTCCGCGGTCGCGGCGCGCGAGCGCGCCTAGCTCCGTCGCCGCACGAGCAGCGTTCGCGTGATCTCCACGACCTTTTCCTTGACCCTGCCGTCGGCCTTGCCGAGCTCGGGGGTGAACAGGTCGGCCCCCTGCTCGAGCAGCGCGCGGGGCGGCGTGTTCTTCACGCCGACGATCCGGAACGTGACGCTCCCCGCGCCCGCGCTGGCCTCTTCCCGGGCGATCACCTTCGACGCGGCGAAGAGCGTGTCGCCCGCGAGGACGCCGCTCGGGTGGGCGCCGTCGTCGAGGCCGAGGTCCCAGACGCCGCACCCGGCCGTGTCCCGGCTCGAGAGCGCGAGCACCCAGGACAGCACGAGCCCGCCGTGGACGACGCGCGTCTTCGCGAAGGAGCTCGCCCTGCAGTACTGCTCGTCGAGGTGCAGCGGGTGGGAGTTGCGCAGGAGGGTCGCGAGCTGCATGTGCTCGCTGTCGCCGACCGTCCGGCCGACCTCGTGGGTGAGCACGTCGCCCACCTCGAAGTCTTCCCAGAAGCAGGCGAAGCCGCCGTGGCGCGCCGGCGGCGCGAGCGGGCCGCCGAGCTCCCTCGGCAGGCGCCCCGGGGGCTCGTCCGGCTGCACGACCGCGTGCGGCGCGTCCGCGGGGCGCTCCGCGACGCGGCCGGGGGGCACGAGGGCCTTGCGCTCGAACGAGCAGACGAGCAGCCCGTCCTGGTTCACCACCTGCGTCCGGACGTGGACGACGCCCTTGTCGCCCGTCGACACCGGCTTCTTGCCGATGACCATCGAGCTCGCGCGCAGCGTGTCCCCTGGATAGCAGGCCTCCGGGAAGCGCACGTCGATGTACGCGAGGTGCGCGATCGCCTGCTCGCTCACGTCGTGGACGCTGAAGGAGATCCCGAGGTTGAGGAGCAGCAGCGGGCTCACCGGCCTGTCCCTGAGCCCCACCGATCGGGCGGCGACGCGGCTCGAGTAGGTCGGGATCGCGTCCTGGAACGAGGCCGCGAAGAGCGCGAGCATCCCCTCGTCGACGGTGACGTCCCAGGGGTGGGCGTACACCGCGCCGACCGTGAAATCGTCGAGCTTGCGGCCGTAGCGGGGAGAGCGGACGCGGACCATCGGTCCGCGCGATGATGGCACAGGCGCGCACCGCTGACGACGGCGCCGCCCGCGCGCGCTGGCCCGGCGTGGCGCGGGCGCCCACGGCCGCGTGCGCCCGCGCGCCGCGCCGCGCCGGAGCGGGCCCGCTCAGGGCAGCGATCCTTCGAGCAGGGCGCGCGCGATGCCCTGCGCGAGCACCTCGCGCGTGCCCAGGTGGAACGCGAGGCTGCGCGCGTCGAGCAGGAGCCGCGCCGGGACCGAGCTCTCGGCGTAGCCGTTCGCCCCGTGGACCTGCATGCAGGCGTCGGCCGCGTCCCAGGCGACGCGGCTCGAGAACAGCTTCGCCATGGCGGACGTGAGCTCGCACGGCTGCCCCGTGTCCGCGGCCTGCGCGGCGGCGCGCGTGAGCTGGCGCGCGGCCGCGACGCGGGCGATGAGCCCGCCGATCCGGTGCGCCACGCGCGGGAAGGAGATGAGCTGCGACCCGAACTGCACGCGCGTCCTGGCCCGCTCGAGCGCGAGCTCCAGCGCGGCCTGCGCCACGCCCACGCCGCACGCCGCCGCGTAGACGCGGCCGATCGCGAGCGACCGCTGGAGCTGGGCGATCCCCTCGCCCTCGCGCTCGCCGAGCAGCGCCTCGCGGCCGACCTGGAGCCCCTCGATCCGGAGCTCGTAGTGGCCCATGCCTCGCTGTCCGAGCGCCCGCAGCTCGGCCCCGGCGATCCCCGCGTCCGGGAAGTCGGCGCCGGGCGCGCCGCGCCGCTTGGCGATGGCGAAGAGGCTTGGCCCGAGCGGCTGCTGCCCCTGTCCGCCGGGCGTCGTGGTCCGCGCGAGGGTGAGCACGAGGTCGGCGCGCGACGCGCCGGTGACCCATGTCTTCTTGCCGGTGATGAGGTAGCTGCCATCGGCCTGGCGCTCGGCGCGCGTGGCGACGCGCGCGAGGTCGGATCCGTAGGCGGGCTCCGAGAGCGCGAGGGCGCAGCGCGCCTCGCCGCCCGCGATGCGCGGCAGCCACGTCCTGCGCTGGAGGTCCGTGCCGGATCGGGCGAGGAGGTCCGCCGCGGTGGAGGCGGTCATGGTGAGCACGCCGAAGCCGAGCGACCCGCGCGCGAGCTCCTCGACGGCGGCGGCCATGGCGGCCGCGCCGAGCCCATCGCCGCCGTGCTCGGGCGCGGTGGCCAGCCGGAACACCCCGAACTCCCCCATGCGGCGGACGATCGACTCCGGGATGAGCCCGTTGCGCCGGTGGATCTCCGGGGCGAGCGGCTCGACGAGGCGCTCCACGAAGTCGCGCATGTTGTGCCGTATCCAGCCGACGCGCTCGTCCTCGGCGCCGCCGCAGCCGGGGATCCCCTGCTCCGCGGCCGTGCGCGCGAGCGTTGCCACGGCCGCGCCCGACCCCGCGTCGCGCGCCCACGCCGTGACCGCGGGGTGTCCGATCGCCTTGGCGACCTCGTCGTCGCGGAGCTCGAGCTCGCCGAGCGGCGCGATCTCGCCGCCCCCCAGATCGACGCCTCCGCGCAGCGAGAGCAGCAGCGCTCCGGCGTGCGCCTCTGCGACGGGCCTGGCCTCGCCGCCGGTCTCGCACGCCCAGCTGGCGAGCGCCCTGCAGGCCTCGATCTCCGCGTAGAGGTGGGCGAGCGCGTGGGCTGCGAGCTGGTGTCGATCGAGCAGCATGCGCGACACGTGCAGCGGCACGGCGGCGCTTGGCCGGACGAAGCTCGCGCTCCTCGGCGCGCCCCGGAGGCCTGCGTTCGTCGGGCTCCCGACGTCCACCACCCGGTCCCGGAGCCGCCCTCGCGCGACGCGCGCGAGCTGCTCGACGGAGGTGATCGCCTCGCGCATTCCCCCTGGGCTGTCGGCCTCGAGCTTGCGAGAAACGATGGTGGCGTGCTGCTCCCGAATCGCCCTCATCCCCAATCCCCCCGATCGCGGACTACGATCCACCCCTTGCATCACGAGGCGCAGGGCATATCCCCTCCGCGCCGCCCCACGCCCATGCCCGCCGCGGCAGGCGCGGAAAGGCCTGCCGAGGATGGCACTCCAAACAGCGTTCGTCGAGCCGGCCCGCACGCGCTCTGTCTCATATCGACGCCGCATTAAGGCCTTTCCCGAAGCCCGTTTATCGCTTCCGTCCGGCGACGCGCAAACAGCCCTGTTCCTCCGCAACCCCTAAGTCTCGGACGGCCGCCGAGCTCCCCCTTGAACAACCGTAGATCCCCGCGGAGGGTGTGTTCGCGCCGGCCGCGGACGGGCTGATGTCTGGAGCCCGGCCATCAGCCTCGGACGGCCTCCCCTTTAAAATAGCCGTAGGCCCCCTCGGGCACACGACGTCCCAGGCGAGTTCAGCCCGTCCGCGCCCGGCGCGAACACACCCCCCGAGGGGGCCGGGCCCTCCGGCGGAGCCGGTTGAGGCCCGCTATGCCGAGCTCACGTTCGGGACTGCCGCCCGCCTCGCGCACGCCCGGAGGAGCCTGTCCCCCAGCTCGACCGCCCACGACCGCACGTCATCGGCCCGCGGGCACTGCGGCACCGACTCGACCGCGTCCTGGATGAGCCGCTGGAGCAGCCGCGTCGTCCCCGAGAGCCCGAGCTCCAGCGCCGTGTTCGGCCGCCCCAGCGCCCCGTCCCGCCCCGCCGGCTTGCCCATGTCCTCCGGCTGGCCGATCAGGTCGAGCACGTCGTCCGCGACCTGGTACGCCTCGCCGATGCGCTGCCCGAGGTCCCCCCAGGCCGCCCCGTCCTGGCCCGCCGAGAGCGCGCCCAGCGTCGCCGCCGCCTCGAACAGCGCCCCCGTCTTCGCGCGCCGGTACGCCGACAGCGCGACCTTCGCCTCCGACTCCCACGCCTGCCCGGCGATGATCCCCTGGGGCATCCCGACGCCGCCCGCGAGCACCTCGAAGAACCGGACCGCCCGCCGCGCGTCCGACACCCCGCTCGCCACCGCGTGGAACGCGCCGCGCGCGAGCGCCTCGAAGGCGAGCACGATCAGCTGATCGCCGGCGAGCACCGCGATCGGCTCGCCGAAGGCCCGGTGGACCGAGGGCTGGCCGCGCCGGAACGGCGCGTCGTCGAAGCACGGGAGGTCGTCATGGACCAGCGACGCGCAGTGGATGAGCTCGACCGCCGCCGCCGCCGCGTCCGCGACCTCCGGCGCAGGATCGCCGTACGCCGAGGCGACGGCCAGGCAGAGCCGCGGCCGGATGCGGGCGCCCCCGGGGAAGACGGCGTGGTGCGTCGCCGCGAGGAGCCCGGGCGGCGACGCGGGCGAGGAGAGCGACTCGATGGCGACGAGAAGGACGCGCTCGATCCGGCGATCGAAATCCATATCGGCCGAGTTTTGGGCGATGATCAAGGGATTGTCAACAGTTTGAACACTAGTTAAACAAAGTATAGACAAACCACCCGCGCCGGGTACACTGCGGCTCCATGGTGGACACACGAGATCGCGTCGTGGTGATCGGCGGGGGCATCGGCGGGCTGACCGCGGCCGCGCTCCTTGCATCGAACGGGCTCGACGTCGTGCTACTCGAGCGGGCGGCGCGCGTCGGCGGAAAGATGCGCGAGGTGGCCATCGGCGATCGCCGCCTCGACGTCGGCCCGACGGCGCTCACGATGCGGTGGGTCTTCGACGAGATCTTCGCGTCGCTCGGGCAGAGCTTCGGGGACTGCGTGCCGCTCCGCCCGGTCGAGACGCTCGCGCGCCACGCCTGGCCGGACGGCTCGACGCTCGATCTCTTCGCGGACCTCGAGCGCAGCGCGGACGCGATCGGCGCGCTCGCGGGGGCGCGGGAGGCGGACGGGTACCGCCGGTTCTGCCGGTACGCGCGCGAGATCTTCGACGTGGTGGAGGCGCCGTTCCTGCGCGCGGAGCGGCCCACGCTCAAGACGATCCTGAGCACGGCGGGCAGCCTGGGCCTCGGCGGGATGATGAAGATCGACGGGCACCGCACCCTCCACCGCGCGCTCGGCGACTTCTTCGCGGACGCGCGCCTCCTGCAGCTGTTCGGGCGCTACGCCACCTACTGCGGCTCGTCGCCGTACCTCGCGCCGGCGACGCTGAGCGTCATCGCGCACGTGGAGCGCGAGGGCGTCTGGCTCCCCGAGGGCGGGATGTACCGGGTGGCCGAGGCGCTCGCCGCGGCCGCGACCCGCGCCGGGGCGACCCTGCGCTGCGGCGCGCACGTCGCCGGCATCGAGGAGGGCCGCGGCCGGGCGACGGGCGTCGTGCTCGAGGGCGGCGAGCGCATCGAGGCCGACGCGATCGTGATGAACGCCGACCCGGCGGCGCTGCGGAGCGGCCTGTTCGGCCAGCGCGCCGCCCGCAAGGCCCCGGCCGAGGCGCCGCGGTCGCTCTCGGCGGTCACCTTGGCGCTCGTGGCCGAGGTGAGCGGCTTTCCCCTACTCCGGCACAACGTCTTCTTCTCGAGGGACTACGAGGCCGAGTTCCGCCACCTCTTCGATCGCGCCGAGGCCCCGCGCGACCCCACCATCTTCATCTGCGCCGAGGACCGCTGGAACCAGCCGTCCCCCGAGCTCGCCGCGGCGCCCGCGCCTGCAGAAGAGCGCCTGTTTTTCATCGTCAACGCCCCTGCGACCGGTGATATGCACACCCTCTCATCCACGGAGATCCACGAATGGGAACAGCGCGTGTTCCAGCAACTGCACCGGTTCGGCCTCTCGCTGAAGAGCACCGGCCCCTCGCCGGTGGCGACGACGCCGGCGGACTTCGAGCGCATGTTCCCGGCGACGGGGGGCGCGCTCTACGGGCCGGTGTCCCACGGGTGGAACTCCACCTTCGCGCGCCCGGCCTCGCGCTCGAAGCTCCCGGGCCTGTACTTCGCCGGTGGGAGCGCGCACCCGGGGGCGGGCGTGCCGATGGCGGCGCTGAGCGGCCAGCTGGCGGCGCGGAGCGTGATGGAGGACCTCGCTTCGACCTCGAGATCCCGAGCGGCGGCTACGCCTGGTGGTACCTGGACGCGGTGAGCGACGACGGCCGGAGCGCGATCACGATCATCGCGATGCTCGGGAGCGTCTTCTCGCCGTACTACGCCAGGGCCCGCGCGCGCGGCGCCGCGGACCCGCTCATGCACTGCGCGATGAACGTCGCGCTGTACGGCCCGCGCGCCGATCGCTGGGCGCTGACCGAGCGGCCGCGGGGCGCCGTCTTCCAGGCGCCGCGGTCGCTCGCCATCGGCCCGAGCGTGATGGAGTGGTCCGGGGGCGAGCTCCGCGTCGCCTTCGACGAGGTCACGGCGCCAGTCCCCTCGCGCCTCGCCGGGACGGTGCGCCTCCGCCCGTCCGCGCCCGAGCCCGCGGCGCTGGGCGCGCGCGCCGGGGTCGCGCTGGACCGCTGGGGGCGGCACCGCTGGTCGCCGCTCGCGCCGATCGCGCGCGCCGAGGTCGAGCTCGCGCACCCGTCGCTGCGCTTCTCCGGCAGCGCCTACCTCGACACGAACGCCGGCGACGAGCCGCTCGAGCGCGCGTTCGACCGCTGGACCTGGTCGCGCGCGCTCGGCTCGGACGGGATCGCCCTCACCTACGATGTCCGGCGCCGCGACGGCACGCGCGTGCTCCTCTCGCCCGCGTTCGACGCGGGGGGCGGCGCGCGCGAGCTCCCGCCGCTCGCCCCGCGGCCGCTCGGCGACACGCGCTGGGGCATGGCGCGGGAGATCGCCGCCGACCCGGGCTCCTCGCCGCGGCTCCTCCGCACCTACGAGGACACGCCGTTCTACGCGCGTTCCCTCGCGGCCGCGACGTTCGCCGGCAAGCCGGCGACGGTCGTCCACGAGGCCCTCTCGCTCGACCGCTTCGCCAGCCCCTGGGTGCAGTTCCTCCTGCCGTTCCGCATGCGGAGGGCGCGATGACGCTCGCGATCTGGATCGCCACGGCGCTCGCCGCCTTCGCGATCATGGAGGTGTGGGCCGCGCTCCTCCACGGCAGGGTCTGGCATCACGCCCTCTGGAGCATCCACCGCTCCCACCACACGAAGCGGCGCGGCGCCTTCGAGCAGAACGACGCGCTCGCGTTCCTCCACGCCCCGATCGCCGCCGGGCTCATCATCTACGGCGGCGAGGGCGCGCCGGGACCGCTGCGCGAGGCCGCGTTCGGCTTCGGCCTCGGTATGACCGCCTTCGGCCTCGCGTACGTCCTCGTCCACGACGGCCTCGTCCACCGGCGGCTCCCGGTCTCGGGCCTCGCGCGCATCCCCTACCTCGCGCGCGTCCGCGACGCGCACCGCGTCCACCACAGCACCGGGGGCCCGCCATACGGCCTGTTCCTCGGGCCCCTCGTCCTCGCGCGCCGGGCAGCGGCGGGCGCCGCGGAGGACGCGCCCCCTCAGCGCGCGCGGTAGAGCTCCCGCGCGAGCCCCGCGCCCCAGCGGCCGATGGCCCGGAGCGGCAGCGCGCTCACGACCTCGCGGTACACCTCGGGCCGCCGCGCCGCCGTCTCCCGCAAAAACCGAACAAAATCGGCGGGTTGCATCTCGTCGCGCAGGAGCGCCGCGTAGGCGTCGTCGCCCATCGCGTGGAGCACGGCGAACGCCGTGTTGAGGAGCGCGTTCATCTCCCCTGCCCTCGCCCCGCCGGCCGGCCTCGCCATGAGGGCCGCGAGCGCGCCCGTGCCCGAGTGCACCGGCGCGTCGCGCGCCGTGCTCGGCGCGCTCGGGTCCGCCACCGCGCGCGCCAGGTCGGCGGCCGTGGTCGCGAGCTCGCGGACGTTCGCGCCGAAGCCGCAGAACGTCAGCGGCGAGTGCCGCGCCGCCGCGTCGCCCACGAGCCGCACCCGCCGCCCCGGCGCGCGCGGCGCGGCCGACAGCCGCGACCAGCCGGGGATGAACCCGAACGTCGGCCGGACGAGGCGCGCGTCGCCCTCCTTGTACCGCGAGAGGAGCCGGAAGAACCGCGCGTAGAGCGACAGGAGCGCGCCCGGCCCGACGTCCCCGGAGCGCGCGTAATAGAAGAGGTAGACCGTCGTCTCGCCCGGCCGCCCCGGGAACGCCTCCCAGAGGTGCTGCCGGCCCTCCTCGACGTCCTCCGTGGTGGCGAGGATCTCGCCGACGTCCGGCCGGATCCGCCGCGCGCCGTCGCCCTCGGCCAGCCCCGCGAGCACGCCGCCGACCGTCGGACAGACCAGATCCGCGGTCGCGTAGGGGCTCGCCGCGCCGCGCGCGTCGACGAGGAGCCGCGCGGACAGGCCGCGCGGCGCGGCGCCCGGCCGCGCCTCGGCCACCGCGAGCGCGACCGCGTCCGGACCCTCCGCGTGCCCGAGCAGCGCGTGCCCGTCGAGCAGCGTCACCCCGAGCGCCTCGGCCCGGGCCCGCGCCGCGGCGAGCAGACCCCCCGCGTCGATGGCGTGATCGAGCACGCCGCGCACCGGGTACGTCCCGCCGCCGTGCCAGCGGCACAGCCCCTCGACGTAGCGGGCGACCACGAGCCGCCCCACCTCGCCCGGCGCGAAGATCCCCGACGCCTCGAGCGCGGCCACCTCGGCCGTCCCGGCGTTCCACTCGCGGTGCGCCGCGCCGATCCGCGCCCGGTCGAGCACCGCGACCCGCAGCCCGGCCGACGCGAGCATCGGCGCGAGCAGGAGCGACAGCCCGCCGCCCGCGACGACGACGTCGAAATCGACGGCGGCGCCCCGGTCCGGCGGCCGCGGCGGCGCCGCCGGCCCCGAGGGCTCGGCCCGCGCCGCGTCGAGGTGCTCGAGGCGCGCGAGCAGCGCCTCGCCGCCCGCCTCGCGCACGCGCGCCCGCGCCGCGTCGAGCTCCCGCGCCGCCGCGCCGCCCGCCCCGGCGCTCATCGGGCCGCCTCCAGGAGGAAGCGGACCTCGTCGAGCGGCGGCGCCGCGCCGAGCTCGCGCTCCTCCGCCGGCGCGACCGGCCTGCGGACGAGCGCCTGCAGCACCAGCCACAGCTTGCGGCCCGGCGACACCACGGCCCGCGCCGACACCGAGTCGAAGCCGCGGCGCGCGACGGCGCGCCCGATGTCCGCGTAGATCAGCCGCGCCGCCTGGATCGCGGCGCGGCAGTCGCGCGGCAGCATCGGGATCCCGGCGCCCGCGCGGCGGTAGAGCACCTCCGCCTCGGCGAGCAGCCGCGAGACGATCCGCCCCAGCCGGTCGTCGAAGGCGGGCCGCAGGAGCCACGCGTCCGGCTCGATCCCGGCCTCGCGCATCCACGCGAGCGGCAGGTAGATCCGCCCGCGTCGGGCGTCCTCCCCGACGTCGCGCGCGATGTTCGTGAGCTGCATGGCGACGCCCAGATCGCACGCCCGCGCGAGCGCGTCGGGCCCGCGCGCCCCCATGAGCGTCGACATCGTCGCGCCCACGGCGCCCGCCACGCGCGCCGCGTAGGCGTTCAGCTCCGGGAGCGTCTCGTAGCGGCGCCCCTCCGCGTCCCACGCGAACCCCTCGAGCAGCGCCTCGATGAACGCGCGCGGCAGCGCGTGCGCCGCCATGACGTGGGCGAGCGCCCGGTCGACGGGGCCGTCGTCGGGGCGGCCCGTCGCCGCGCGCGCGAGCCGCTCGCGCAGGGCCGCCACCGCCGCCGCGGCCGCGGACGGCGGGGCGTGCTCGCCGAGCTCGTCGACCGCGTCGTCGGCGACGCGGCAGAACGCGTAGAACGCCGCGGCCGGCTCCCTCACCCGCGCGGGCAGGAGGAGCGCCGCGGCGGCGAAGCTCTTCGACCCCTTGCGCAGGAGCGCCCTGCACGCGGCGAAGTCCGCCGCCGACGCCTCAACGGAAGGTCGATGCATCCGGCACCACCCGATCCAGCACGCGCGCCGACGAGAGCACCCCGGGCAGGCCGGCCCCCGGGTGCGTCCCTGCCCCGACGAGGTAGAGGTGCTCGACGTCCTCGCTCGCGTTGTGGGGCCGGAAGAAGGCGCTCTGCGTGAGCACCGGCTCCGGCCCGAACGCCGCGCCCCGGAACGACAGCAGCCGGTCCTGGAAATCCTGCGGCGTGAGGAGCCGCGAGCTCGCGAGCGCGCCCTCGAGCCCCGGCAGGAGCGTCGCCTCGAGCAGCGCCGCGACGGAGCGCCGGTAGCGCTCCTGGGTCGCGGGCCAGTCCGTGCCGCTGAGCAGGTTCGGCACCGGCGACAGCACGTAGAACGCGTCGCACCCGGGCGGCGCGAGGGCCGGGTCCGTGGCGGTCGGCCGGTGCAGGTACAGGCTGAAATCGTCTGCGAGCACGTGCCTCTGGAAGATGTCCTCGAGCAGCGGCTTGTACCGCGGGCCGAGGAGGATGGTGTGGTGCGCGACGTCCGGGTACTGCCGGCGCGTGCCGAAGTACCACACGAAGAGGCTCATCGAGTAGCGCTGCCGCTCGATGCGGCGGTCGGTCCAGCGCCTCCGCGCCTCGGGCGCCACGAGGTGCCGGTACGTCCACGCCGAGTCCGCGTTCGAGACCACGACGTCGGCCGCGAGCCGCTCCCCCGACGCGAGCTCGACGCCGCGCGCGCGGCCGCCCTCGACCGCGATGCGCCGCACCTCGGCGCCGCACCGCACCGACCCGCCGAGCCCCTCGATGAGGGCCACGAGCCCGCGCACGAGGGCGCCGGTGCCGCCGATCGGGAAGTGCACGCCCCAGTTGCGCTCGAGGAACGCGATCAGGCTGTAGATCGAGGTGGTCGAGAACGGGTTCCCGCCGACGAGCAGCGGGTGGAAGCTCAGCACCTGGCGCAGGCGGTCGTCCTTCACGTGCTTCGCGACGAGCCCGTAGACCGTGCGGTAGCTCTCGAGCCGCATCATGTCAGGCACGATGCGCGCCATGTCCGTCCACGACCCGAACGGCACGTGGGCGAGCTCCTCGAAGCCGACGCGGAAGATCGCCTCGCTCATCTTGACGAAGCGCTCGTAGCCCGCGACGTCGCCGGGTGACAGGCGCGCGACCTCGGCGCGCATCGCGGCGGCGTCGCCCGTGTAGTCGAAGGTCACGCCGTCGTGGAAGCGGATCCGGTAGAACGGCGTCACCGGCCTGAGGTCGATGTCGTCGGCCATCTTCCGGCCGCAGAGCTGCCAGAGCTCCTCGAAGAGGAACGGCGCCGTGATGACGGTCGGCCCCGCGTCGAAGGTGAAGCCGTCCTGCCGGTGCACGTACGCGCGCCCGCCCGGCGCGTCGAGCTTCTCGACGACCGTGACCTCGTAGCCCCGCACCCCGAGCCGCACGGCCGCCGCGAGCCCCCCGAAGCCGCTGCCGATCACGACGGCGCGCGGCCTGGATCCCCGGCGGCCCGCCCGCGGCGGGGCAGCCCCGTCCTCGCCCGGCGAGGCGCCGGGCCGCTCTTCCTGCGCCGACGAAGCGCTGGTGTTTTGCATGGCGGCGAGTATAAAGTTTGTCCCAGCCTTTGACAAAGGCGAAAGCATCTGCACAAGATGACCTTCCTGGGCCTCGCTGCCCGTCGGCTCGGCGCGTCGAGCCGGCGCTGGCGGCCGCGGCCCGGCGGGTCGACCAGGGTTGTCCACGTGAGCCGCTACAGAATCCATGCCGTCTCCAAGATGTGTGGCGTGTCCTCGGCGACGCTGCGCGCGTGGGAGCGCCGGTACGGCGTGCCGTCCCCTGCGCGCACGGCGTCGGCGTACCGCCTGTACAGCGATGACGACGTCGCGGTGATCAAGAAGATGCGCGACTACGTGAACGGCGGGATGGCGGCCGCCGAGGCGGCGCGCATGGTGCTCGAGACGGAGGCGCCGCGCGCGCCGGCGCCCTCGAACGGCGGCGACGCGTTCGCGGGCGCGAGCGAGCGCATCGTCGACGCCGCGATCCGGTTCGATCCCGACGGCCTCGAGGCCGAGGTGAACCGGGCCCTCTCGCTCGGCCCTGCGGTGACGATCTTCGAGCGCGCGCTCGGCCCGGCGCTCGAGCGGATCGGCGATCTCTGGCACGAGGGGAAGATCACGGTCGCGCAGGAGCACCTCGCCTCGCAGGTCCTCGGCGCGACGCTGGTGCACCTCCTGCGGCTCGCGCAGCCGGGCGAGAGCGGTCGGCGCGTGCTGCTCGCCGCCTTCGCCGACGAGGATCACGTGCTCGGGCTGTTCGGCATCGGCCTGCGCTTCTGCGCGTGGGGTTTCCGCTCGATCGTGCTCGGCCCGAGGACGCCGCCCGCCGCGATCGCGCGCGCGGTCGAGTCGCTCGCGCCGGACATTGTCGCGCTGACGGTCGCGATCCCGCCGCCGCCGCCGACCGCGCGCGAGCTCGTCGACGCCTACGCCGACGCCTGCCGGGACGCGGCGTGGATCGTGGGCGGCGCGGGCTCCGAGGCGCTCCGGCCGTTCATCGAGGCGCGCGGCGGCATCGTGGCGGCCGCGGACATCGCGGAGATCCGCACGCAGGTCGAGTCGGCGCTGCTCTCGCGCCGCCGCCGCAAGGACGCGAGCTGAGCGCGCGCCGCGGTCGGCCCTCGACCTTGGCGCGCGCCGCTGTCAGCCATCGACCTCGTTGCGGAGCAGGTCGAGGACCCTCGTCTGCGCCTCGGGCTTGAGCTTGCCCTCGGCCGCGAAGAGCACCTGGCCGCTCTTGCCGACGAGGACGACGTTGCTGATCCCGCGGCGGAGGCGGTAGGCCTCGCGGAAGGTGCCGTCCCAGTCGCAGTAGATGGTCGCGCCGACCTTCCGCGACTCCTCGCGGATGGCGTCCTTCACGAACCCCTTCGCCGGCCAGAAGTCGTAGGAGCTCACGTCGGCGATCGCGGTGACGGCCATGGCTCGCCGGTAGCGGTCGCCCTTCGCGAGCTTCGCCAGCGCGTCCTTGAGCGCCTGGTTCTGCGCCGTCGAGTCCTTGTCCTCGTACATGATGAGGATCGGCTTGCCCCGCAGCGCCTTGAGCTGGAGCTCGCGGCCGTCGGCGTCCTCCACGCGCGCGTTCGGCGCCCGGTCGCCCACGGTCGGCAGCGCCAGCGCGGCGCCCGAGATCAGCGCGAGGGACAGCGCTCCGGCGGATGCGGCCGCGAGGAGGCGGGCGGTCCACGAGCGGCGGGCGGTGGGCGGGCGGTTCGGCATGTCCATGGTTCGTAGCAATTTCAGGAATGCATTTCTAGGGTCGTTCAAGCTGGTCGATCTGCCGGGCGCGCGCGGCCGGAGCGTCTTGCTGGAGCTTGCCGGGGGCGTCTTGCGGGTGTCCTGGAGGTCCTCTGCGGGAGGCTGGCCGCGGCTGTCGTGTCCGCTTTTCCTGGCGGTCTGGTGCGGGGAGAGGTGGCTGGCCCGGCTCTTGACACCATCGGCGGCGTGCGAAGATTGGGCGGTGCGAAGAGACCGGCTCTCGGAGCCAAGGTCCCGTAACGCTACAACAAAAGGGCCGTCGCGAGCAGGGTGACGGCGCCGCGGGCGAGGCCCCGGCGCGCGCCGCGCGCGGGGGTCACGGAGGAGTCGTCATGCTGAACCGTTACACGGATTTCGATCGCACGTTTGCCATGATGGATGAGCTTCGCCGGCGGATGGATCGGGTGTTCGAGGACTACGACGCGCCCCGCTCGTCGCTCCGCGGCGAGTTCGACCAGTCGCCCCGGTACACGCCTGGCCCGCGCATCCACCTGTATGACACGGGCAGCGCGCTGGTCGTGAAGGCGGATCTTCCTGGGCTGACGGAGAAGGACGTGCAGATCTCGCTCAACCAGGACGTCCTGACGGTGAGCGGCGAGCGCAAGTCGGACGCGCCCGAGGGGTATCTGGTCCACCGCAAGGAGCGGGGCGGGGTGCGCTTCAGCCGGAGCTTCACGCTGCCGAGCAAGGTCGATCCCGAGAAGACGACCGCGGTGCTGAAGAACGGCGTGCTGACGCTGACGCTGAACAAGGCCGCCGAGGCGCAGCCGCGGCAGATCACGGTGACGGCGCGCTGAGGCGGGCGGGAGCCGACGGAGAGGGGCGCTCCCACGAGCAGCGGATTTGGAATGCACTGAAGAAGGCGAGGAAGGAGTGAAGAAGATGAGCACCGATCGCAACTTGACGAACCGCGCTGAGACCAACCCTGAGAAGATCCAGCAGCGCCCTGCGGTGCCCCCGGCGGTGGACATCTACGAGAACGCCGAGGAGCTCCTGGTCGTGGCGGATCTCCCGGGTGTGACGCAGGATCGTCTGGCCATTCGCCTGGAGAAGGGGGAGCTGAGCTTCGAGGGCCGGCGCGCCGACGCGGCCGAGCGCGAGCAGAGCGCGGACAACCTGCCGGACTTCCGTCGCAGCTTCGTGGTCCCGCAGGGCATCGACTCGGACAGGATCTCCGCGGAGCTCCAGGCGGGCGTCCTGCGGATTCACCTGCCGAAGAGCGCGTCGCTCAAGCCCCGTCAGATCCCGATCAGCGCGGGCTGATGTGGCGTGAGAGCGGTCGAGGCACCGCGTCGCCGGCGAAAGGCGGGCCCCTCGGGGCGGCGTCGGGGCGGCGCGCGGTGCCTCTCGCGCGTTCGGGGTGCCCTCTGTCGAGGAGCCCCCTGTCCTGGGGGGGCCGGTCTCGGCTACTGTTTCGGCGTGCCTCCTCTGCGTCGTGTCCTGCCATCCTTTGCCTTGACCGCGCTGCTCGTCTCCGGCTGCGGCGCGCTGCTCGGCCTCGACGAGTTCACCGATGCGCCGGCCACGGGCTCCGGGGGGACCGGGGGCGGCGACGCGACGCCTTGCGAGCGGGGCGATACGCGGGCGTGCTACGAGGGCGCGAGCGAGACCGAGGGTGTCGGCATCTGCGCGCCGGGCACGCAGACCTGCGGCGCGGACGGGAGCTGGGGGGCGTGCGAGAAGCAGGTGCTTCCGGGAGAGGAGGACTGCAACGAGAGGGGCGATGAGGACTGCGACGGCGTGGGGTGCAGCGACGTCGTGTGGGCGAGGATCTTCGGCACCGGGCCTCTACAGTGGGCGACGTCGGTGGCGATCAGCCCGAGGGGGGATCGCATCGCGCTCGCTGGCCTTTATCGACACGAGATCAACTTCGGCCCTGATCCCATGACGGCCCTGGCGGCGGATGGCGGCGCCGCCTTCCTTGCCGTATTCGATGGTGAAGGCAACCATGTGTACAGTTATTCGGTGCCGACCGATGACAGCTGGCCTGTGGTGGCGCTGGACGCGGAGAGCAATGTGTTCTTCGCGGCCAGCTACACGGAGACCGTGAACCTCGGCGGCGGCGATCTCCCCGTCAGCGGGGGCAGCGACATGGTTGTCGCCAAGTTCGACGCGCACGGCGGTCACGAGTGGAGCAAGAATTTCGGCGGTCCGGACAATCGGGAGACCGAGCCGCTGGACATCGCTATGGCCCCGGACGGCGCCCCGGTGATCACCGGCTTCTTTATCGGCACGGTGAGCTTCGGCGGTCCGCCGCTGGAGGCGGCAACGACGTCGGACACAGACGGCTTTCTCGTAAAATTGAGCGGTGATGACGGCAGCCACGTCTACAGCGTCCGGATCGGGGATCGCACCGGTGATGCCCCGGGCGATCAGGTGGCCAAAGGCGTCGGGGTCGATGCGATGGGCCGCGCGGTGGTCGCCGGCACGTTCGTGAACTCGGTCGACCTCGGTTCCGACCACACGCGTGACGACCCCGACAACATGGGAGTGTTCGGCTGGGTGGCTCGGTACGACACGCAAGGAATGCCGCTCTGGATCGCCAGCTTTAGCCATGACAATGACGGCAGCACGGTCGAGATCACCGGCGTCGACGTCGATCGAGCTGGCAATGCTGGCATCGTCGGGCACTTCTCGGGCAGCGTCAGGTTCCCAGCCACGAGCGACGTCAAAGTCACGCGTAAGACGACCGGCGCCGACGACCGCGATCTGTTCGTCGTTCGCCTTTCAGCGAGCGGCACTCACTCGTGGTCGAAACAGTTCGGAGACACGACCGTTCAGAGCTGGGACATGCCGTTACAGGGTGTCGCGTTCGACAGCGAGGGGGGGCTCGTCTTCGCCGGCGGTTTCCGCGGGAAGATGGATTTCGGCGGCGGGGAGCTGACCGCCGACGACGCTGACTGGTTCATCGCCAAATTTGACGCCTCAGGAACTCACCGGTGGAGTCACCGTTATGGTAGCGGCGCGGCTTTCCAGGGAGCAACCACCGCGGCGATCCACTCGGTGACGCACGAGATCATCGCGGCGGGCGTGAGCGACGGCACGATCGACCTGGTAACTCCTCCACTCACGACCGATACTCTCGGTGTGGTGATGGCGCGAATGTCGCCCTGAACGCGATGCATGAACCACCGGAAAATCTCGGCTATGGCGAATCGCCCTCGTGTCGTACGGGCGACCCGCGTCATTGTGCCTATCAAGCCCTGTCGGATTCCAACGACGCAGGCTGACACGGCGGTCGAAGGGTCATCCATCCGGATTGCCCTGGAGCTTCAATGTCCATGTCGCTTCCGCTCCGCACGCGGTGCCCTCCACATGCCGCACCTCGATGGCGAACCAGAGGCCGTCCTCCGCGATCGCCTCATCGTCCCAGATAGCCGTGAACGACTCAGGCGTGCCCTGCCCCCTCACGCCGGACGCGAAGCAATCGGGCGCAGCACCTAGGAGTTCCCCTTGATAGACGATCAGATCGAAGTTCATCCCCGGCGGCGAGGTTAGCGTGGCCTTGAAGCTCTCGGTGCTGGGCAGTGGAATTACAATGGGCTCGTCGACGACATAGACTTTGAACCACTTCGACGTGGTCCCTGTCACCGTCACCGAATCGGCGCCGTCATCGCCCGAGATCTCACCGAGGTCCTCTGCCCCCGCACACGTGTTCGGCGAGCCGTAGTCGCATTCGCTCGCCGCGCCTCCGGCGCCGCCCGCACCCGCGCCGCCATCGCTGCTTCCGCCCTCGCCCCCGGCGCCGCCGACCCCGGCGGAGCTCGAGCTCGAGCTTGAGCTCGCTCTCGAGCTCGAGGAGGCGTCCACCCCTCCGGCGCCGCCCTCGCCTCCCCCGCCGCCGCTTCCGCCTCCGCCGGCTTGCTCCTCGTAGTACCCGGGCATCAACTCGTCGGTGCCGTTGGCGCACGCAGCGAGGATGAGGAGGAGCGCAGGAACGACCAGCTGCCGGTGGGGCGTGAGCATTGAGAGCATTCTATCTGCTCTCGCGAGAGCGGTCCAAGGAAGCCACCCGGTGGAATGCGATACCGTGACGATGCGCACCACGGGCCCGTAACGCTCGCGACCCGCCGAGTTGCATCCGTTACCATAAACCTGAATTTCCCAGGAGCTGACGAAGGTGCACCGCACCGCAGCACGGACGGCCGCAGCAACGTCCTCGATACACACCTGGAACTCGGCACCTGGAACGCTGCACGGGACCGCCACCTGGCGCGCTGCGTGGGCGGGGAGGACATCGCTCCCTCCCCCCCGTCCAGCGTCGAGTAGGCCCGTCCAGACGAGCGCCAGATCCCCGGACCCCCGCTCGCTCCCCCGGCCCCCCTCGCACCGCGCCCGCCCCGTCCCACCGGCGCGCATCCACCTCGGCCCTCAGCATCGGCCCAGCGCGCTTCCGCCCCGTCCGCCGCATCGGCCCAGCGCGCCTCCGCTCCGTCCGCCGCGCTTCCGCGCCGGCGCGCATTTCGATAGGCTCGACGTCCCTGACGCTGAAGCCCGCCCTCGACGCCCTGCTCTCGCTGCGCGCGAAGACGCTGCTGGCGATCGCCGCCACGCTGCTCGGGCTCAGCTTTGCCCTCTACGGCGTCTCGTCGCGGGCGCTCCTCGCCAACTCCATGGCCGCCGAGGCGCAGGACACGCGCCGCACCGTCCAGGTCGCCCTCAACCTGGTGAGCCAAGCCGTCCACGACTTCAACGCCCGCTGGACCGACTGGAGCCAGTGGGACGACGCGCACGCCTTCGTGCAGGACGGCAATCAAGAGTTCGTCCGCTCGAACCTCGTCGCCGAGCTCTTCGATATCGCCCGGATCGATCTCGCCGTCTTCGCCGATGCGGACGGAATCCCCGTGTACAGCACCGGTTACGATCGCGCCGGGAAGCGCTGGGCCCCGCTCCCTCGAGGCATCGCCGAGCGGCTCCGCATCGGCGATCTCCTGTTCGGGCAGGACGCGCCGCCGAGCGCGGTCCGGGGCGGCATCGTCCTCCTGCCGGACGGGCCCATGCTCGTCTGCTCCCAGCCGAGCGTCGGCAGCTCGGGCCGCGGGCCCGTCGCCGGCACGGTCACGTTCGGCCGCTTCCTGACGGACGCCGAGCTCAGGCGCCTCACCGAGCCCGCCGGCCTCTCGCTCGCCGTGCGCCGCCTCGACGACCCCGACCTGCCCGCCGACTTCCGCGAGGCCCGCGCCGCCATGGACGACCCCGAGCCGATCCTCGTCCACCCGCTCGGCGAGGACCGGATCGCCGGGTACACCGTCCTCGACGACATCGACGGCCGGCCGGCGCTGCTCCTGCGCGTGGACAACGACCGGGCGATCCTCAGGATGGGCCACGACACCCTGCGCTACCTCGTGCTGGTGACGGTGCTCGTCGGCCTGGTCTTCGGGGGCGTCACCCTGCTGCTCCTGGAGAGGCTCGTCCTCTCCCGGCTCGCCCGGCTCAGCCGGGAGGTCACCGACATCGGCGGCGTCGGCGATCTCTCGGCGCGGGTCGCCATGCCGGGCACCGACGAGCTGTCGCGCCTCACCGGCTCGATCAACGGCATGCTCTCGGCCCTCGAGGCGAACGCCCGGCGGCAGAGCCAGCAGAAGGCCGCGCTCGAGCAGGCGAAGGCGGCGGCGGAGCGGGCCCACGAGCGCTCGGACCGGCTCCTCCTCAACATCCTGCCGCGGTCCATCGCCGAGCAGCTGAAGGAGCACGAGCAGCTCATCGCCGAGCACTTCGAGGAGGTGACCATCCTCTTCGCGGACATCGCCGGCTTCACCTCCCTCGCCGCGCGGCTGAGCCCGACCGAGGTCGTCGGCCTCCTCAACCGCATGTTCTCGTCGTTCGATCAGCTCGCCGACCAGCACGGGCTGGAGAAGATCAAGACCATCGGAGACGCCTACATGGTCGTCGGCGGCCTGCCGGCGCAGCGCCCCGACCACGCGAGGGCGATAGCGCGGATGGCCCTCGCGATGACCCGCGCCATGAGCCAGTTCCCGGCCGACGACGGCGAGCCGTTCCGGCTCCGGATCGGCATCAACACCGGGCCTGTCATCGCCGGCGTGATCGGCAAGAAGAAGTTCAGCTACGATCTCTGGGGCGACGCGGTGAACGTGGCGAGCCGCATGGAGTCGAGCGGAGAGCCCGGGCGCGTCCAGGTGAGCGAGGCGAGCTATGCCCTGCTCCGGGGGGACTTCCTCCTCGAGGAGCGGGGCCTCGTGGCGATCAAGGGCAAGGGCGCGATGAAGACCTATTGGCTCCTCGGCGAGAAGACACCGCGGTAGCGCGGCGGCCGCGCGACGCGCGACGCGCGACGTCCGACGCAGGGCGCGTTTCGCCCGGCGCGGCCGCGCGGATCGCGGCGTCCGCGCCCGAGGCCGCGATTGACAAGGCCGGGCGGGCGTGCAATGGCTGCCCCCCCGCCCGATGTCAGACCTGGAGCGACGCGCCCTCATGGACAAGCAGGCAACGAACGAGACGACGCTTCCCGTCACCGTCCGCGAACCGGGCCCCGGAGAGGACCGCGACGAGCTCGTGCGCCTCCTGTTCGGCGACGCCGCCGCGTCGGCCAAGCGGCCCGAGGAGTACGAGGCGCGCTATCCCCGCCGCCCCCTGCCCAAGGGCGCGATGGTCACCCGCTACGCGCCGAGCCCGACCGGGTTCATGCACATTGGCGGCATCTTCGTGTCGCTCATCAACAAGCGGCTCTCGGTCCAGAGCGAGGGAGTCTTCTTCCTCCGCCTCGAGGACACCGACGTGAAGCGCGCCATCCCCGGCGCGCTCGACACCATCGTCGACTCGCTCGCGCGCTTCGATCTCTCGCCCCAGGAGGGCGTGCTCCGCGCGCCGGCGAAGGAGGGCGGCGGGCCGGAGGCGCGGGGCGAGTTCATCCAGCAGGGCAGCTACGGCCCCTACATCCAGACGGAGCGGGTCGAGATCTACCGGGATTACGCGATCGACCTCATCCGCCGCGGCTTCGCCTACCCCTGCTTCTGCACGGTCGAGGAGCTCGACGCCATCCGGCAGGAGCAGATGGCGCTCACGGTCAAGCCCGGATACCACGGCCGGTGGGCGAAGTGGCGCGACGCGCCGCTCGCCCGGGTGAAGGACGCGCTCGCCAGCGGCACCCCGTTCGTGCTCCGGCTGCGCGCCCCGGACGACGTCTCGGGCCGGGTCGAGTGGAAGGACGGCGTGAAGGGCGTCATCTCGATGCCGGTCAACGATCTCGACACCATCCTCCTCAAGTCGGACGGCATCCCGACCTACCACTTCGCCCACGCCGTCGACGATCACCTGATGCGGACGACGCACGTGATCCGCGGCGACGAGTGGATCTCGTCGATGCCCCTCCACCTCCAGCTCTTCCGCGTGCTCGGGTTCAAGCCGGTCGAGTACGCCCACGTCCCGCCGATCCAGAAGCTCGATCGCGTGGAGGAGACCGACCCGGAGACGGGCGAGCAGAAGGTCTCGGACGCGCGGCGCAAGCTGAGCAAGCGCAAGGATCCCGAGGCGAACATCGAGTATTACCGGGAGATCGGCGTCCCGGAGACGGCCACGATCGAGTACCTGCTCAACATCGCCAACTCCGCGTTCGAGGACTGGCGCAAGGCGAACCCCGACAAGCCCTATTCCGCCTTCCCCCTCAAGCTGAACAAGCTCGCCCCCGGCGGCGCCCTGAGCGACCTGGTCAAGCTGAAGAGCGTCAGCCAGGCGGTCGTGAGCCGGATGAGCGCCGAGGAGGTCTACACCCAGGGGCTCGACTGGGCGAGGGCGTACGACAGGGAGCTCGCGGCCCTGATGGAGCGAGATCCGGAGTACACGAAGCGCGCGCTCGGCATCGAGCGCGGCGGCAAGAAGTCGAACAAGCGCATCGTCACCTGGCCCGACCTGCGCCCTCAGCTCTTCTTCTTCTACGACGAGCTCTATGACGGCCTTCAGTCGTTCGATTTCCCCGAGAACGTCCCGGAGGCAGACCGCTCGGCGGTGCTCAAGCAGATGCTCGACGCCTTCGATCCGGCCGATTCGAAGGAGGCGTGGTTCGAGAAGGTCCGGCAGATCGGGGTGACCCTGGGCTACGCCGGCGAGGTGAAGCAGTACAAGGCCTCTCCCGAGTCGTGGAAGGGCCATGTCGGCGACGTCTCGATGGTGGTCCGGGTCGCGATCTGCGGGACGCGCAACAGCCCCGATCTGGCCGAGGTCATGACGGTGCTCGGCGAGGAGCGCGTGCGGGCGCGCCTCGCGCGCTTCCTCTGAGGCGCGGGGTGACGGGCCCGCGGGCGGCGCGCCAAGGGCGCGGGCGGCCCGAGCGCCGCGTCCGGCGGCGGCAGGAGGAACGATGAGCGAGGTGTGCCGGTTCGCCCCGTCGACCACCGGGCCGGCCCACCTCGGCACGCTCGCCGCGGCGCTGCTCGCTTGGCTCGACGCGCGGTCGCGGGGCGCGCGGCTGCTGCTCCGGCTGGAGGACCTCGATCCCGACCGATGCCGGTCCGAGTTCGCGCGCTCCCTGGAAGAGGATCTCGCGTGGCTGGGGCTCGATTTCGACGAGCGCGTCGAGCAGCACACCCGGCGGGCGCACCACGAGACAGCGATGGACCGGCTGGAGGCGCTCGGCGCGCTGTACCCCTGCCCCGCGACGCGCGAGGAGGTGCGCGCGATCGGCCGGCGCGCGCCCGACGGCGGCTGGGCCTACGACAACCGCGGCCGCGGCCGCGCGCTGCCGCCCGGCGGGTGGCGCGCGAGCGCGGAGCCGATCCGGGCACGGCTGCCGGACGGGGTGTTCCGGCCCGTCGACGAGGGCGGGCTCGACCTGTCGCAGGAGCCCGCGCTGGCGATGGGCGATCCGGTGGTGCGCCGGCGCGACGGCGCGTTCTCGTACCAGCTCGCGGTGGTGGTCGACGACGGGGCGGCGGGCGTGACGCGCGTCGTCCGGGGGCGCGACATCGCGCCGAGCACCGCGACGCAGGCGGCGCTCCAGGCGCTGCTCGGGCTGCCGGCGCCGGTCTACCGCCACCACCTGCTCCTCCTGGAGGAGCGCGGCGGCAAGCTGGCCAAGACGCACGGCGCGGCGCGCGGCGCGGCGCTCGCCCGGAGCGCGCCCGCGCTCTGCGGCGCGCTCGCGTGGTGCGTCGGCCTGCGGGATCGGCCGGAGCCGTGCACGCCGGCGGAGCTGCTGCGCGAGTTCAGCTGGGCGAAGGTCGCGACCGCGGACCGGGTCGTGGCGTGGCGAGACGGGGAGCTCGAGGTGCGCTCCTGACGAGGTCGCGCCGAGGAACAGCGTCGCCGTCTCAGGCCCTGACAGCGTCGCCGCCTCAGGCCCTCGATGAGCGCAGGTCAGGCGGGCAGCGGCGAGGCGACGAGGCTCAGCAACGGAAACAGGGCGACGATCGCGTTCGGACGCGGCAGATCGTCGTCGTCGTCGTCATCGCGCCGGCCATCGCGCCCGCGGCGGGAACGGCTCCCGAACAGCATCCAGGCACGCCGCGCCTGCGCGGCTAGGTCGCGCGCTCGGCCAGGCGCGGTGTCGTCTCCATGGGGCATCATGTCGGGCAGCCGCTTACCACGATTCTGGGCCGACGCGCCAGCTTTCTGCGCGCAGGCTCGACCGCTGCGCCCCCGAACGGCGTCCGCCCCGAACTGCGGATCGCCGAGACAGAACGCTCTCTCCGACAAGAGGAACAGCCGCACTGATTTTTGATGGGGTGGGCGCAGGGCGTCCCTGGCGGCACGCGCTCGAATGCGCCATGAACGTCGCCCGGACTCGTTCATGGCCGCCGATCTCACCGCCCTGAAGCCTTCGTCGCCTTTCGCCGCCTTCGAATCGCACGATTTCCGCGCGTACGCGGCAGCTCGCCTGCTCGCCACGATGGCGTACCAGATGCAATCGGTCGCCGTGGGGTTTCAAATTTACGACCTCACGCGCGATCCGCTCGCGCTCGGCTACGTGGGTCTCGCCCAGTTCCTCCCCATCGCGGGGTTGTCGCTCGCCTCCGGGCACGCGGCGGATCGCTTCGATCGGCGAGGGATCCTCCTCCTTTGCTATCTCACCTCGTCGCTCGCGGCGCTCGCGCTCTTCTTCCTCGCGCGCGCGCCGAGCCCGAACGTGTCGGCCATCTATGCCGTCCTCGTGCTCCTCGGCACGGTGCGCGCCTTCCAGGGGCCAGCCGGCTCGTCGCTCCTGCCGTCCCTCGTGCCCGTGGCCCACTTCCAGAACGCCGCGACGTGGCAGTCGACGCTCTGGCAGGTCGGGGCCATCGGCGGACCGAGCGTGGGCGGGCTGCTCTACGGCGTCTGGAAGGCGCCCGCGCCCGTCTACCTGACCGCGAGCCTCGCGCTCGGCGCGGCGTCCGCCGGCCTCCTGGCGGTGCGGGCGCGCACGGGGCGCATGGAGAAGAAGCCGCCGTCGCTCGCCACGGCGTTCGCCGGGCTGCGCTACGTCTACCGGAGGAAGATCCTCCTCGCGTCCATCTCGCTCGACTTCGTGGCGGTGTTCCTGGGCGGCGCGGTCGCGCTCTTGCCCATCTTCGCGACCGACGTGCTCCGCGTCGGCCCCCAGGGGTTCGGCCTGCTGCGCGCCGCGCCCGCGGTGGGGGCCGGGCTGATGGCCGTGCTCCTCGCGTTCCGGCCGATCGGGCGACACGCCGGGACGAAGATGCTCCTCTGCGTGGGGGTGTTCGGGCTCGCGACGGTCGTGTTCGGCCTGTCGCACAGCTTCCTCCTCTCGCTCGTCGCGCTGACCGTGATCGGCGCCGCCGACATGGTGAGCGTCGTCGTGCGGATGACCCTGGAGCAGCTCGCGACGCCGCCCGAGATGCGCGGCCGCGTGAGCGCGGTCAACATGGTGTTCGTCGGCGCCTCGAACGAGCTCGGAGAGCTCGAGTCGGGCACCCTCGCGAGGCTCATCGGGACCGTCCCTACCGTGATCGTCGGCGGCCTTGGGACGATCGCCGTCGTGCTGCTCTGGGGATGGCTGTTCCCCGAGCTGCGCGCGGTGGACAGGCTCGAGGACACGCGCGCGACCTCCGAAGAAGACGCCGCCGAGAAGGCGTGACGAGCGCCGCGCGCGACGTGCGCCGCGCGCCCGCGCGGGCTCACGCTCGGCGGCGCGCAGCACACCGCCGCTGCCATGCTCGCGCCGCGCTAGACGAAAGATGAACGCGAGTCGTTCTCGCGAGGACCGAAGGAAGCCAATCCACGCTTCGGCCCCGCGACGAACGCGCGAAATGACTCTGCTGCGAAACCATTTGCGCACCGCGTACCGCCGTCCGCACGATTGGCAATTTGACGAGGACGGTATAAATGCACGCTGGGCGGCACGCAATCATCCAATGCATGACGATAATCGCAGCCAGGCTGTTCTAATTGCTTGACACAGAGGGACAATAGGACCTTACATATCTCATGGACTCGATTATCGCGTGGGCGGTTGGTATCATGATCGCATGGGCCCCGCCCGGGACGAGCCACATCAAGGACGCGGTCGAGACGCCCGAGGACGGCCGCGCGCGCTATCACGAGATCGCGCGCGCGGCGGCGAAGGTGGCGTATGATCCCGAGTTGAAGCCGCTCTTCGGCGGCCCGCGCGGGCGAGCCGAGACGATGGCGCTGCTCCTGTCGATCGCGTATTTCGAGAGCGGCTACCGCCGGGACGTGGACCTCGGCCTCGGGAAGCTCGCGCGCGGCTCGGGGGTCGACTCCTGTCTGCTCCAGATCCGCGTCGGCGCCGGCAAGACCCGGGAGGGGTGGTCGCACGAGGACCTCGTCTCGGATCGCGAGAAGTGCTTTCGCTCGGGGCTCGCGCTGATCAGGCGATCCTTCGGGGCGTGCCGCAAACAGGAGGCGCGCGACCGGCTCAGCGCATACACGCGCGGCAGGTGTATCGTCAACGACAAGCACTCGAGAGCACGTATCGGACGCGCGCAGAACGCGCCGCGCGCGCCGATGGCGGACGAGGCGGTGCTCGCCTCCGTGCAGGGGGGCAAGGCCAAACCCGCTCCGCGGGCGGCGCCGGCGGCGGCGGCGGGAAACGATAGCTAGACGCGGCCGGACCAGGACCAGGAGCGTTCCGAGACGCCCGGCCCCCGCCTTCCCGCTGAAAGCTCGGCTAGGCGCCGGGGACGCCGACAGAAAAGCTATCGTCGACTGGCGCCCTCGGAAGATCGGCAGATCAATCGCTCCTCGAGCACCTATGCTGTGGAGCAGAGTCTGGCTCAGGCCGGCCCGATGCCCTTTGGCTCGGAGAGCCGGGGTGCTGTAGATTCCCCGCCAACACCGGAGGACGACGATGAAGCTCACCTATTTTGCAGTGCGCGGACGCGTGGAAGTCGCCAGGCTCATGATGGATCTGAGCGGCGTGCCTTACGAAAACGAGCTCATTCCTCTGGAGAGATGGATTCAACCAGCTGCTCCGCGCGACGACCGCCTTCTCGGCCGACCGCGTCCGCGCGTACGCGCGCAGCGATCGGCGGCCCCGCACGTGGACCATCCCCATGGCCACCTTCGGCGGGACACCCGAAGAGACCCACCCGTGGACCGACTGAGGTCCGACCGGGCCGGAGACGCCACCTTCGCCCTCGACCAGCCCGGCAGCGACGGCTCGCCGCGGCGCGCGGCTCAGCCGCGGAGCAGGGACATGGCCGCGTCGGCGGTGAGGTAGCTCTTGCTCTTCATGCCGAGGCGGATCGACGACAGGCTCACCTCGGACTCGCCCTGGATCGCCGCGAGCGTCAGCGCGTTGTGGCAGTAGATGTTGATGAGCTTCGGGCTGCCGCCGCTCCTCGCGTGCAAGAGCTGCTGTGACGCGAGGTCCAGCTTGAGCCCACGCCCGCTCCCCCCGACCGACCGCATCCTGAAGTCGATGTACTCGATCATCTCCTGCTGCGTCATGCCGGGGAGCAGGAGCGATTGCGCGCCGGTGTAGAGCTCGCGCGGCACGCCGTTCGACGCGAGCGTCGCAGGCAGATCGGGGGCGCCCACCAGGATCATCGACAGCCGGCCCAGAGGGGCGCAGCGGAGGATGTCGTGGAGCTCCATCAGGAGCTCGTGATCCTCCGGATCGACGCCGTCGATGACCAGGACCGCGATCGCGTCCGGCCCGGCGCGGAGCAGCGCCTGCCCGAGGAACGCGTCGACGAGGAACTGCTGGCTCAGGGTCGGGGAGATGGCCGCCGCCCCCACCTGCCTGCACAGCGACACGAGAGGCCGCGTCCCGAAGAGCAGCTGCGGCTCGATCGTGAAGACGTGGATGCGAGGGACCTTGTTCTTGATCATCTCGCACACGAACGTCCGGCCGCTCCCGGGCTCGCCCACGAGGATCGCAGGGCGCTGCCCGGCGACGATCTGCGACGCCAGGGTCCTCAGGATCCAGGCATACGGGCCCGCATCCCAGAAGGAGCTCGGCTGCCGGATGTCGCTGAACGGATACCCGGTCAGGCCGAAATGGTCGCGGTAGCTGTACTGGCCGGTGAAATGCCCGAGCGCGGTCGAGCTGCTCACCAGGATCGTGCCCGTCGGCGTCGCGACCGAGCCCTTGGGCGCCGGCGGCAGCTCGCTCACCCGCGTATCGGAGAGATCCATCGTGGAGAGCAGGCTCGGGCGCTTGGGCTCAGGCAGCTCCCGCGGCCGCACGGTGCTGCGCCGGAGCATCAGCATGTCCTCGAGGAACGCCACGATGTGCCCGGCGGACGGGCGCTCCTGGGGCCGCTTGGCCATGCAGCGGCGCAGGAGCTCCGCGAGGAGCGGATCGATGTCCGGCATCGACACCTTCGGATCCGGGACCGGAGCGTGGCAGTGCGCCTGGAAGCAGCCGGCGAGATCCCGCGCCGAGTACGGCGTCCGGCCGACCAGGAGGTGGTAGAAGGTGCAGCCGAGGCTGTAGATGTCGGACGGGGGCGCGATCTCCTGCCCGGTCCACTGCTCCGGGCTCATGTAGAACGGCGTGCCCTCCAGCGAACGGGAGGCGCTGGTGCTGCCGAGCGGGCCGCTCTCCGGGTGCGACGCCAGGCCGAAGTCCGCGATCTTGAGCGTCCCCGAGGCGTTCAGGAGGAGGTTCGCGGGCTTGATGTCGCGGTGGGAGATGCCGAACGAGGCCGCGAGCTCGAGCGCCGCCGCGGCCTCGCGCATCTTCTCGATCCCGAACTGCTCCGGCAAGCGTCCGCCTTGCTGCTTGGCCGCCTGCGCCATGGTCAGGCCGTGGACGTACTCCATGGCGATGTAACGGACGTCCTCGTCCTCGCCGACCTGGAAGATCTGCACCACGTTCGGGTGGAGGAGGCGCGCCGCCGCCCGCGCCTCGCGCAGGAAGCGGTCGCGCCGGTCGGGATCCGTGTCCGCGCTCCCCTTCGCGATGAGCTTCACCGCCACGTCGCGCTGGAGGACCGTGTCCCGGGCCAGGTAGACGGCGCCCATCGCGCCGATGCCGAGCAGCTGGATCAGCTGGAAGGGGCCCAGCCACTGTCCCGCAAGGTGGTTCAGCGTCATCGCAGGATCCGCGATCATCGGAGAGTCATTCCCATCTTGACATCAAACCCCTGCGCTCGCCCGGCGCATGCGTCGGCGCGAGGTCACCACCCGGCCGCGCGGCTCACAGCCGGCCCCCGCCCGGCCCCGCGTCGCTCCGCGCCCGGCCCCGCCCCAGGATGTGGCCCATCGTGAAGGCGGAGAGGACCAGGACCGTGACGATGATCGGCACGGCGTAGGTCGCGAGCGACGCGACGCTGGGCGACGCCCGGTCCGCCGCGGCGCCCGCCCCGGCCGCGGCCCGGTCGGGCCCGCCCACCGTGAGCAGGATGGCCGTGGCCATCGAGGCGGCGATCGAGAGCAACGCGATCGCGAGCCCGGCGACGAGACCGCTCGGCCCGGTCGGCTCCTGCGCGGCCGCGAAGGCCGGCGCCGCGGGGGCGACGACCGGCGCCGCAGCGGGGACCGTCACGAGCGGACCGTCCAGCTTGACGTGGACGTTGAGGACCATGTCCTGCCCCGACCACGGGACGACGAGCCCCTGCGGGCCCGCCGGCACGCCGGCGGCCGGCCTCGGCCCCCGCGGCTCCTCGTGGTCGACGCCGCTGCTCGCCAGGGCCTCGTGGGCCGGGTTCGTCTGGTAGTGCAGCGTGTCGGCGTCCTCGTCGATCGGGCTCCTCGGGCGCTTCTTCTGCGGCATCACCTCCGTCACGCTCTGCGGGGCCGGCGCCCGCGGCTCCGACATCGGCGGCCGCTGCGGGCGCTCGCGGGCCGGCGCCGCGTCGGCCTTGCCCTGGGCCCCGCCGGCGACGTGCTCGGCGGCCGCCTTCTTCATGACGTCGGCGACGAGGCCGTAGACCTCCTTCCACGCCACCTCGACCTCGCGCGTGAAGCCGTCGCCCAGCCCCTCGCGCAGCGTCCAGAGCAGCGCCTCGCCCACCAGGTCGTAGTGGCGATCGACGACCATGTAGCCGTGGTGCCGGACGCCGAGCGCCTGGAGCACGGGCACGAGCCGGCCGAGGTTGTTCAGCCCGTCGACGGCCACGGCGAGCGTCTGCATGAGCTTCTTCTTCTGCTCGGCCATGTCGTTCTTGAAGAGCGGCCGCACCGACGGATCGAGCTCGAAGAGGCGGTCGTAGAAGAGCGCCGACGCCGCGTCCGAGATCGGCATCACCTTCGCCCACGAGCGCTGCACGAGCTCGATGGTGCGCTGGTTGATCGGCGCGCCCGCGCTCGGGCCAGCCGCTGCAGGCGAGGGCGCGGCGGCCGGCGGAGGCGGCTCGCCCTGCCACGGCGGGACGACCCCGACCAGCGTCCGCGCGGCCTGGGCCGACGAGGGCGGCGGCACCGACTTCGGCCGATGCACGGGATCCGCGGCCCCCGGGCGCGCCGCGGGGCCCGGCGCCGGCGGGGCGTGGCCCCGGGCGGCGTCCCTGCCGCCCGGGGCGGGCGTCGGCGGGAGCGCCTGCGTGGTGCCCACCGCCGCGTGCGCCGCGGCGCCCTTCTTCATGACGTCGGCGACGACGCCGTAGACCTCTTTCCACGCCGTCTCGACGTCGCTCGAGAACGCGTCGCCGAGCCCCTCGCGCAGCGTCCAGAGCAGCGCCTCGCCCACGACATCGTAATGGCGCTCGGCCACCATATAGCCCTGGTGGCGGACGCCGAGCGCCTGGAGCACGGTCACGAGCTTCGGCAGGTTGTTCAGCCCGTCGACGGCCACCGTGAGCATCTGCATGAGCTTCTTCTTCTGCTCGGCCATGTCGTTCTTGAAGAGCGGCCGCACGGACGGATCGAGCGTGAACAGCCGCTCATAGAACAGGGACGCCGCGGCATCGGAGATGGGCATCACCTTCGCCCAGGACCACTGCACGAGCTCGATGGTGCGTGCGCTCAGGAGCTCGGCGGGCGGCGCGGTGCGGGCGGCCTTGTTCAGGAAATCCGGGGCGCCGTAGGCCCCCGGCCCTCGCTGGGTGGCAGGCCCGGCCGACGTCGCGGGCAACGCGCGCGCCGCGGGCGCGGGCGCGCTGACCCCGCGTTGCGGCTTCGCGGCGTCCCCCGGCGTCGCGGAGCCGCGCGTGTTGGTCGGGGGAGCGAAGGGATCGTTCGGTTTGGCCATCGTGAGTTGTCCGCTGGGGGTTACCGGGATTGCATCGGTGAGTTGCGCGCTGTGGCGCGCGCGTTCAGAGCACAGGAGCTGCCGCTACCGCTATCCTACATCAGGGAGCCGGCGCCTGCCTACGGCGCGACGAGACCGCGGCGCTGACGAGGAGCGCGGCGCTGACGAGGAACGCGGCGCGACGAGAACCGCGGCGCTGATGAGGACTTCGGCGCGGCGAGGACCGCCGCGCGGCTCCCGCGGGGTGCGCGCCGCGGCGCTCTGGCTTCCCCCCCTGGATATCGCTGGAGAGCGACACGGGGTGGACCCGGCGCGAACGTCGGTGTCGGAAGAAGCGGTGCCCGCATCCCTGGTCCCCGGCCGCGCCTAACGCGAAGGGAGCGGCGCAAGGTTGGGGCATGGCCGAGGCTGCGGCCCCACGAGCTGGTGGGCGGGCTCGCATCGCCCGACGGCGACGGGGCTCGTGGCGATGAGCGGGACTGGCCGGCGGTGTTGCCGACGTGGCCCGGCGGCCGCGCGACGACTGCGAACAGGAAGGAGGAGCACGCGCGGCCGCTGGACCGCAGCTGCCGTGCGGCGAGTCACACGGTCGCCGAGGCGAGGTCCCGGAGGGCTGAACGCGAAAAACGCGAGGCGGCCAGGTTCGGCCAGCCCTCGCGTCCTTTTGCGTCGCTTCGTGCTGTGCTGCTTCGGGTCGTGGTTGCGCGGGCGGGATTTGAACCCACGACCTTCGGGTTATGAGCCCGACGAGCTACCAGGCTGCTCCACCGCGCGGGAGGGAATCTACTCACGGCCCTGCGCAGGTCAAGGATTCTCTCACGGCGCACGTCGCGGTCGTTGCCGTGGCGGTCGCGCGGCAGCCCCTCAGGCTGGCTGACGGTACCGCCGGGCAGGCTCATCGCTGGGACATCGCGGGCGTGCTCGACGCCGAAGAGGCGCTCGCCTGGACGAAGGCTCGGCTTCCGAGCTGGACGCGAGGTCCTGCGCAGCGCGCGACGAGCGCGTGGACGGTCGGAAACGGGATCGAGCGTGTCGTCGTGAAACGTGACCGGCTCCGATGGACGAGCGGGTCGATCCCGACGGCTCCTTCTGGCCGGACGCGTCCTCGCAGGCCGGGCTCACGGCACGAGCGAGCTCAGATACTCCTCGAGGTTCGTGTAGCCGTCGCCGTCGCGGTCTCCGTTCCGATCGTCCGCGTTCGCCGGGTCGAGATCTCGTGCGCGCTCCCAGGCGTCCGGCATGCCGTCCCTGTCGGCGTCGCTCGGAGCGCTGCCCCCGGGCAGGGCGCCGACACCGTTCGCGAAGCCGAGGCTCGACTCGTTGCTGATCGTCGCGCCCCGCTTGCCGAGCGACGCCAGCTCGTCGAGCACGTAGAGATCCGCCTCGTCGCGGTGGATCGACGCTCCGGCGTGCGCGCTGACATACGCGTAGGCCTCTTGCGCGGTCATGGCGGGCACGTCAGGGAACTCGACGGAAGGCGCGTCCAGCCAGGTGACCGTGCCGAAATCGCCCTTGCCGAGGAGCCTGCCGTCGAGCGTGCCGTCCTTGTCGCTGTCGTAGTAATTGCCGTCGGCGTGGAGATTGTACGCGGGAGTGGGGCTATCCAGCGTGCCGCCCCTCGTCTCCGGGCCGGTGATGAAGTAGTTGCCCAGCATCGAGCCGTCCGAGCGGCCGCTGGTGTCGCCCAGGATGTAGCCGGACACGACCCAGTTGTAGACCACGTTGTTGACGAACTGCAGCGTGCCGCGCGCCTTCGGGTTGCGCGAGTTGTTGTCGATGTAGAGCGAGCGGATGATCGAGGTGCCGGCGGTGTTCACCAGGCCGCCAGTGCTGTGCGACTGGAGCCCCTGCGCGACGATCGAGTCCTGAAGCGTCAAGTTGTAGAGCTCGGCGCCGCTCTCCCGGTTGAGATCGAACGTGCCGTCGCGCCCCCAGCTGAGCGAGCAGTGGTCCCAGATCACGTCATGGCCGTTCGCCATGGTCACCGTGTCCTTGCCCGAGTCGCCCCCGGCGCCCATGCGGAAGCGGACGAAGCGTACGATGGTGTTCGACGCTCCGGAGAACGAGGTGCCATTGCCGTAGATGGTGATACCGCCGCCCGGGGCCGTTTGACCCGCGATCGTCTGGTTGCTCTTGAACACGAGGCGCGACGAGATCTCGATCACGCCGCCCACATCGAACACGACCGTGCGGTTCGGCTGGCTGATCGCGTCGCGCAGCGAGCCCGCGCCGGAGTCGTTCAGGTTCGTGACGTGCACGACGTCGCCGCCGCGCCCGCCGACCGCGTGTCGCCCGAACCCCTGAGCCCCCGGAAACGCGAGCACTTCGCCGCTCGGCGGCGCCCCGCCGCTGCCGGCACCGGAAGCCGCAGAGCCCCCGCCGACAGAAGCGCCATCGCCCGACGAGCCGCCGCTGCCGGCGACCGTCGCCCCGCCCTCCCCCGCGGCACCACCGCTCGAGGCGACGCCCGTGATCGAGCTCGATCCGCCGCCGCCCATGGATCCGGCCCCGCCGTCCCCCGGCGCTCCAGCCGCGCCCGAGCCCGGGGGGCTGCCGCCGCCGTCGCCGCACGCGGGCGTGACGAGCGCCGCGAGCACGAGGAGAACAGCTGGGGTCGCGCTCGAGGCATGGAGCATGACCCCACGCGAAAGATCGCTGAGCCGCTTCATCGGCACCCTCCACGCGTCAGGGCCACGGGTCCGCCGCCGGCCGTTCGTGGTGAGGAAGGATCGCCCCCGGCCAGCGCACCAGACGGCACGGGGGTAAGGAGCGCGCGGGCAGCGGCAGAGGCGCAGTGGTCCATGCCGGACCCAGTTGCTCGAGGGAGCGTGCACCCATCACGAATCGTCAGGTCGATGCCCGGCGGTCACCCCCTGAGCCGCTCCGCCAGAGCCCGACGGTCACCCGACCATCGGCGCATGACCCGCCGGCAGGCCTCGGCGCCTGGCGATACCGAGATTCGCCCCCTGGGGCCCAGCAGGAGCGCCCGACCGCCCCAGAGCACCAGGAGCCCTCGGCATCGAGCCGAGAGACCGCTCCTCGACGCGAGCTTGCGAAGCACCGCGGATACGCGGACAGCAAAAAGCCCCGGGGGAATAACCACCGGGGCTGCGTGGGTTGGTCCTCAGGACCGTTTGGTTGCGCGGGCGGGATTTGAACCCACGACCTTCGGGTTATGAGCCCGACGAGCTACCAGGCTGCTCCACCGCGCGAGAGGGAATCTACTCGCGGCCCCCTGAAGGTCAAGGATTCTCTCACGGCACCATGTCGATTGTGTCGAGCTCGCCTCCGAGCCGGCCAGTCCCGGCTCCGCCGCCGGCGGCCGGCCTCAGCCCAGCCAGTCCGGCAGGAGCGGCGACGGCGCCGCCGTCGACACCACCCAGAGCTGGTGCGCCGCGCGCGTCGCGCCGATGTGGAGCAGGTGCCGCGACTCGTCGTCCGCCGGGTAGGTCGACGCGTTCGCGTCGACGAGCACCACGTAGTCGTACTCCAGCCCCTTCACCTGCCGGATCTCCGTCACCTCGACGCCGGGGCGGAACGCGAACTCGTAGGCGCGCACGCGCCGGAGGTTCGGGATCTCCGCCATCCTGAGGGCGTCGTAATAGACGTCCGCCTGCTCGGGGTGGCGCGCCAGGATCGCCAGCGTCGCGCGGGGCTCGCGGGCGAACAGCGGGCGGATCGCGTCGGCCAGGAACGCGACGGCGGCGCCGGCGCTCGGGAAATGGTGGTGCTCGACCGGCGCGCCGCTGCGCGGCGCGAGCGGCGGCGTCGGATCCGCGAGCGGGCCGAGCACCGCGCGGGCGAACGCGAGCACCTGGCGCGTGGAGCGGTACGCGATGCGCAGCGGCTCGACGTCGACCCGCGACAGGCCGAGATCGTCCAGCGTCGCGCGCCAGTCGCGGAAGCCGGAGTCCATGAAGAGCCGCTGCGCCGTGTCGCCCGCCAGCGTCACGCTGCGCGGCTCGGCCACCACGCCGAGCAGCACCGCGAGGTCGATCGGCGCGAGATCCTGCGCCTCGTCCACGAAGAGGTGCTCGTAGGTGAGCACGTTCTTCCCCTTGCGGAGCTCGCCCCGGAGGAGCTGGTACGCCCGCAGGAGGAGCGCGTCGTCCTCGGGATCGAGCACCGCGCGGTCGTCGCTCGAGACCTCGCGCGCGTCGGCGCCGCGCTCGTCGTCGCCGTCGCCCGCGGGCTCGTCGGCCATCGCCGCCTTGCGCTCGGCGCGATCGCCGGGATCGAGATCGAGCACGGCAGGGCAGCGATCCGCGCACCAGCGCCACGCGCGCTTCACCTGCTCCGGGCCGAACTCGGGGTCCCCCGCCGCCTCGAAGGCGGCCAGCACCCGGTCGAGATCGGTGAGCAGGTCCGCCCAGAACGCGAGGGTGCCGCGCGAGTCGCGGCGCGCCCGCGCGTCGTCCTTGAGCTCCGACGCGCGCTGCTCGAGGAGGTGGAGCATCGCCGGGTGGGTCTTGTACCGGGTCACGACCGAGGGCGTGTTCTCCTCGACCGGCGCCTCGAGCCACGGGAACGCGCGCTTCCTGGCCACGCGCGCCCACTCGGAGAACGTCTCCACCGCGATGCCGCCCAGGCCGAGCGCGGGGAGCGCCTCGCTGATGTACGCGCGGAGCGCCGGGCTGCCGACGATGACGAGCATCTTGTCGGCGGTGAAGCGGCGGCCGCCGTTGTACGCGAGGAAGGCGAGGCGGTGGACGCCGATCGTCGTCTTGCCGCTGCCGGCGCCGCCCTGGATGACCACGATGCCGGCGTCCGGCTTCGAGATGAGCTCGAACTGCCGCGGGTCGAGGAGCGCGGCGATCTCCGGCAGGTGCCGGTCCTCGCGCGCGTGGAACGCCGCCCCGGTCCCGAGCCCGCCGCGCGCGCCGGCCGCGAGCGCGATGTCGCGCATGTCCTCGGGGCGCACCGCGCTGCCCTGGCCGCCGGCGAGCTCGGTCGCCCGCGTCGCGATCTCGCGGAAGCCCGACGGCCCCCGCACGAACGTCCCCTGCGGCGCCGCGATGCGGTAGAGCTCGCCGTCGTCGATGGTCACGGTGCGCCGCACGAGCACAGTGCCCTCGACCTCGCGCTCGCCGAAGGTCTCCTCGTACTCCGCGCCCTCCTCGTAGCGGTAATAGATCTGACTGACCGGGGCGTGACGCCAGTCGACGATCCGCACGCCCGCGCTCGCGTCGACGAGCGTCGTGCGCCCGATGAGCACGTCGCGCTCGGGACGGCCCTTCTCCCGCAGGCGCAGGTGGCCGAAGTAAGGCGACTTCGGATCGACGGGCTCGACGACGTTCTCGTTCCGCCGCGCGGCGATCCCTTGCAGGCGCTCCATCTGCTGCACCAGCGCCGGCACGTCCTCCAGCCGCGCCGCCGCGATCTGATCGCGCAGCGAGAGGAGCTGCTCCTCGTAGTTCTCGATGGGCGGCGGCCGCGACGGCTTGGTCGTGGCGGTGGCGAGGTGCGCGGTCACGCGGGCGAGCACGGCCTCCTCCTCGCGCACGATCGCCTCGCCGTTCGCGCTCAACCCGGCGCCGGGCGCGCCGGCTGCGGGCTGGGCGGACGTGGTCACGACGGTGGCCGAGGACGGCGCGGTGGACGGCTCTTCGGTGGGCGTGGGGCTCGTAGAACGATTCGCGGTCACGGGAATGCCGGTGCGGTGAGGATCGGGTGACAGGCTGAACAGCAGCGCCAGCGCGCCGGACATCCGTCGAGGCTCGCTGGCGCAGGAGGGTCGGACCTATTGACCGATCCGGCTCAGCTCCGCAACCGCCGCGTGGGGCCCCCCACCTGGGCGGCGCCCCGGCGCGCCGCGGCCGCCGTGCAAGCGCCTTCGCGGCGTGACGCGCCCTCCATCCGCGAGCGGATCCGCCGCGGGCGGTGGCGTTCTGGATTGAGGTCGCGTGGGTGAACACCGTAAAAGGCAGCGATGCAAAACTGCGCGACCCGGTCCGACCGGCTCCTCGAGCTGATCCTCTTCTCGCTGCGCGACCGCGGGGCGCTCTGCGCGCTGGTCCTCGCCGCCTACCGCGCCGAGCTGACCAGCCTGCTCGATCGCGTCTCCGCCGGCTCGATCGGGGACGACGAGGAGCGGGACGTCGCGTCGTCGTTCGTCCAGAAGGGTCGCGGAGCCGGGGCGCGCGGGCGCGCCGGGGCGCGCCGCGCGGACCCCCGGATCAGCGAGGAGGACGCGTTCCTCGTCTACGATCTCGCCGGGTGCATCGCCGAGGCGGCGGCCGCGGCCCGCCTCCCGGTCGTCCGCCGCGACGCGCTCGCGCTGCGCGAGAAGGCGGCCGAGGTGCACGCCGGGGGCGAGCGCGCTGAGCGGGAGATGTTCGCGGCCGGCCTCAGGGTCATCGAGCGGATCCTCGACGCGGCGCGCGCGCAGCCCGCGCCCCGGAACGAGCCGGCGAGCAAGGACCTGAACTGAGCGCGGCTGGCGGGCGGCGGCGCGCCGCTCCCGTGATCTCCGTCCACGACCGAGCCGCACCAGGGCCGCGCGGGCGCGCGCACCTCTGGACGACGGCGCTCGAGGGCCGCGGCTCGCTCCCTGCTCGGGCGCGGGCGTGCGTGCACGCCGGGCGCTCCATCGCTGGCTCGCTCCCTGCACGGGGAGCCGCCGCGGGGCGCTCCACCTCGGTCCCTGGGATCCTCTCGCGTCCCGTCGGGTCGCTCCCGCGCTGAGGCGTTGCGCGTTGAAGCGTTGAAGACGACATGAGCACCCCCTGCGCCGGCTCCCTCCTCGCGCCGCGAGCGCTGCGAACCCCGCTCTCGCGCGCGGCCGCGAGCGCCCCGATGCGCGTCTCCTTCGCCGGAGGCGGCAGCGATCTGCCCGGCGTCGCCCTGCTGGACGGCGGGCGCGTCGTGGGCGCGGCGATCGATCTGCGCGTCCGCGTGGTCGTGGAGCCGTTTGATCGGGGCTGGGTGCGGATGGAGCTCGCCTCGCGCGGCCAGGGGCCGTCGGGCGGGGGCGCCGAGGCGGGCGCGCCGCGCGTGCTCACGCGGCGCCGCACGGATCCTCCGCGCGACGATCTCGCGTTCCGGCTGATCGAGGCGACGCTCGCCGCGGCGGGCGTGGGCGACGGGGTCGCGCTCCGGGTCGAGACCGAGATGTCGCCCGGCGCCGGGCTCGGCGGCAGCGCGTCCGCGGCGGTAGCGGCGCTGTTCGCGCTGCGCGCCTCGGTGGGCGAGGCCGCCTCGCCGGAGGAGCTCTCGCGCGAGGCGGTCGCGATCGAGCGCGAGCGCCTGGGCAACGCGTGCGGCGCGCAGGATCAGGTGTTCGCGGCGTTCGGCGGGCTGCTCGATCTCGCCTTCGACGCGCGGGGCTGCTCGGGGGTGCGGCGGCTCGCGATCGGCAGCCCGGCGCTCGTGCCGGCGCTCTCGGCCGGGCTCTTGCTGGTGGACACGGCGGTGCGGCGCGTGTCCGGCGAGGTGCTGGATCGGGTGGACGCCGGCGCGGCGCGCGGGGCGAAGGGCGAGCTCGTCGCGGCGGCCGGCGACGTCGCCCGCGGGTTCGAGATCGGCTCGCTCGCGCTGGTGCTCTCGGGCATGCGGCGCGGGGCGGCTGCCAAGGTGCGGCTGTCGGAGGCGGCGAGCGCCATCGCGGTCTCCATGCAGCAGCGGCTCGACGGGCTGGGGGTCGAGGTGCTCCGGATGTGCGGCGCGGGCGGGGGCGGGCACATCCTGATCTGGGCGCCGGCGGAGCGGCACGCGCAGATCCTGGCGGCGCTTGGGCCGTGTCTGGTGCGGCGGCCTGCGCTCGGGGCGGCGGGGGTGCGGCTCGATCCCGATGCTGCGGCGTGAGCTGCCGGGCTGCCCGGCCGCTTGTGCGCTTGCGTCTAGTACCGCGGGGCAGAGCTCCCGCCAGGGATCTGCCTCGCGAGCGAAGAGAAATTCAACGCAGAGACGCAAAGGCGCAAAGACGCAAAACTACAAATCTTTTTTGCGCCTTTGCGCCTTTGCGCCTTTGCGTTGAACTCTCTCTCAGGATCCCTGGCCGGACTCCTGATGGGTGGAACTAGGCGCTCGTCCTGAGGCGTGCCTTTTTGGCGCCGCGCTCGAGCGCGAGCGCGATGAGGCGCTCGATCAGCGCGCGCGGCGGGATGCCGCTCGCCTCCCAGAGCTTCGGGTACATCGAGATCGCCGTGAAGCCGGGGATGGTGTTGATCTCGTTCACGTAGAGCGAGCGGTCCGGGGCGAGGAAGAGGTCGACGCGGGCCATGCCCGACGCCTCCAGCGCGCCGAACGTGCGGAGCGCGAGCAGCTGGACGGCGTTCGCCTCGGCCGGCGAGAGGTCGGCCGGGATGCGGATCGTGGCGCCGTCGGCGTCGATGTACTTCGCGGCGTAGGAGTAGAAGCCGTCGGCGTGGCCGACGACGATCTCGCCGGGCACGGAGGCGATGGGGTCGTCGTCGCCGAGCACGGAGCACTCGATCTCGCGCACGCCCTCGATGCCCCGCTCGCAGACGATCTTCAGGTCGAACTCGAAGGCGTGCTCGACGGCCGCCTCGAGCTCGGCGCGCGCCGTGACGCGCCGGACCCCGACGGACGACCCGAGGTTCGCCGGCTTGACGAAGATCGGCCCGAAGCGGCCGCCCCCGGCGGCGGACAGGCCGGCGATCTGCTCGAGGCACGCGACCCGATCGCGCTCCCACGCGGCGCGGCGGAGCGCGACGTGAGGCACGATCGGGATCTCCGCGTCGCGCAGCAGGCGCTTCATCACGTCCTTGTCCATCCCCACGGCGGAGCCGAGCACGCCGGCGCCGACGTACGGGACGCCGGCCAGCTCGAGGAGCCCCTGGACGCACCCGTCCTCGCCCGTGGGCCCGTGCAGGACGGGGAAGACCACGTCGATCGGCGAGCGTCCGCCGCCCGGCACGGCCAGCGTCGCCTCGCCGGCGGGCCCCGGGTGGGCGTCGAGCGCGATCTCCGGCATCGCTTCGTTCAGCCGCGCGAGGCGGGGGTCGCGCGCGGCGCCGAGGAGCAGCGCCTCGTCCTGGAGCAGCCAGCGGCCGGACTTGTCGATGCCGATGAGCACCGGCTCGAAGCGGTCGCGATCGAGCGCCTCGACGACGAAGCGGGCAGACAGGAGGGAGATCTCGTGCTCGGCCGATCGGCCGCCGAACAGGACGGCGACGCGCACCTTGGCGGGGTTCCGCATGGCGGCACCCTAGCCGCGATCGGGCGCGGGGGTGAAGAAGGCGGGGTCGGGGCGGCCGGAGGCGCGCCGCGCTACTCGGAGAGGACGCGGAACGACGCGCGGACCGTCGCCATCGCCACGCGCGCGATGTGGCCGTCGGCGAGCTCGACGTCCACCGCGGTGACCTGCCCCTGGCGCTCGATGAGCCTGGCCACGCTCACCCTGGAGCCCCGTGCGACCTCGGCGCGCGCGACCTTGACGTCCGCGAGCGCCTCCAGCTGCACGCCGACGGCGATGCCGCTCGCCACCTTGGCCGGCGCCTCCTCGGCCGCGCCCGCCGCTCCGCCGGGGACGACCACGGCGAGCGCCGCGACGACGGCGACGATGAGGCTGCCCGCCATGCTCCTTCGACCGCGGATGAGCATCGGGGGTGATTCTACGCGGAAGGTGCTCGATGTCACCTGCGATGTCGCCGGATCCGGCGCTCCGTCCAGGGGGCGCATCGCGACGACACCGAGCGCGGCTGTCGGCACGGAGCCACAGCGGCGCATCGCGCACGTGGAGCGCGCCCCCAGGGCGAGGGTCTCCGCGCGCCGGCCGCGGGGCCGCGCCGGCGTGCTCCGCGACGCGACATCGAGCTCGGCAAAAGGGTCCCAATACGTGGTCGTCGCCCGTGTCCGATAACGGCGAGGAGTCATGATGAAGCCGAGATCGCTCTTTTCGATCACAGCCGCGCTGTTGTTTCTCTGCGCCTCGAGCCCTGAAGCCGCCGCGCAGGACAAGACCCCTACCAAGCAAGAGAATTACAGCTACACGTTCACGGACGACCTCCTCGATGCCTCGAACAGCAACGCGACGGGCGCCATGCTCCAGGTCCGGCAGCCCGGGCGCCGCGACAGGCTGCTCCGGCCGAGGCTCCACTTCATCCCGGAGATGCTCAAGTCGGTCGAGTCGATGTAACTCGATGCAACTCGATGCAACTCGATGTGACGATGTGACGATGTCCGGCGGGCGGCGCTCGTCGGGCCCGGCCCCGGGCGCGCCTGGGATTGACGCGTCCGTCGCGATGTGGTGCCATGACGGTGCTGCTCAGCTCGAGCCGATCGTCCGATGAGTCACCGCTTTCGTATCGACTCCTTCCCTGAGGTCGTGTGGATTGCACGAGGCTCCGACGTGCCGGCGCACGCAGGCGCCCAGCGGCTCTCGGCGCTGGAAGCGGCGTGGTGGCTCGACGTGCGCGCCGCCGACCCGATCTACGGCCGGCTGGCGCTCGCCGACATCTGTGATGCGCTCGGCCACACGCCCTCCTCGGGACCGTGGCTCGATCCGAGCGGGCTCCGGGCGCGGGTGCGGGAGGCGCTCCTCGACGGCCGTCTGGTCGCGTACCGCACGAAGCGCGTCTCCCCCGGCGCGCCCGTCCTGTCGCCGGAGCTCCCCGAGCCCAGCGGGCCTGAGCCGCCTGCCCGGGAAGAGAAGACCTGGATCGCGATTCAGCTCATGGACGACGCGGATCCGCCGCAGCCCGTGCCTTTCAAGAAATACCGCCTGGAGCTGCCCGGTCAGCTGCCCCGCGAGGGCTTGCTCGATCAAAACGGTCGGATCTTCGTCGAGGGGATCGACCCCGGGACGTGCAAGATCTCGTTCCCCGAGCTCGACGCCGACGACTGGCGGCCCGCTTAGGCGCAGAGACGGCATGAGCCGCCACGACGCTCGCGGCGCGGTCGGCGACCAGGCGTGGCGCGAGAAGCCGGGCGCGGAGCGCGCGCGGTGCTCAACGAGGTCCAGCCGCAGGCGGGAGCCTCCAGACGGGCTCGGCCAGCCTCCGGCTCACGGCAGACACCCCTGAGCGCACGCCTCCTCCTCGAGCTTCCGCGCCGCCTCGATGACCCGCTTCGCCTTCGGAATCTTGTCCCACTTCTTGTCGGGCAGCTCGACGGTGCACGTCACGTCGGGAAAGCCCGCCTTGATCACGATGTAGCCCGGCGCGCTCTCCCGCTCCTTCGGCGCGAGCCCGCAGAACCCGACGTCGAGCAGGAGCTTGTGAAAGGCCTCCAGGCTCTCGGGCTTTACCTGCCCATGCCCCACGACGTCCGGCCGGAACCCCGTGCTGCGCCGGCGCGTGGCCGCCCCGGAGGCCGCGATCGAGAACCGCTTACGCAGGGCCGAGGTGTGGACCTCCACGACCGGCGGCGGAGGCGGCGTCTCGTTCGCCGACGCGACGGCGGAGGCTGGCGCGCTGGACGCGGACGCCGACGCGGCGGCGGGGGCCGGCGCGCTGGACGCGGACGGCGGCGGCGCCGCTGCCACGGCGGTGGACGCGGACGGCGGCGCCGCTGCCACGGCCGTGGACGCGGGCGCGCGCGGCGGCGCGGCTGGCTCCCCGGAGGAGCAGGCGGCCACGAGCGCCAAGATCGAGCAGAGACGGCCACGCATCGTCATTGCGCCTAGACTCCATAATAGACGAGGCCGCGGGCCTTCGCGTCGTGCCGCTGATCGGCCAGGCCGTCGCCGGTCGCGTGCACCCGCGGCCACAGGTAGGAGTGATGGCCCTCGAGGCCGCTCGCGACGAGGCCCTTCGCGTCTCTCGCCGTGAAGGTGACCACGACCTTGCTCGCGGGGGTCGCGAGATCGGCGACGAGCACCTTGGGGTCCTTGGTGCTCACGGACGCGCCGGCGCCGAGGGCGGAGTAGCTGCTGAAAATGGTCTTGAGGTCGAACTGCTTGAAGGTGTCGCGGATGTGGATCCACTGCAGCTTCACCTGGCTGATCTTCCCGCCGGCCAGGTGCGAGATCTCCACGCGGTACTCGCTCTCGTCGAAGAGCCCGGCGTCGATGCGGTCGAGCACGTCGGGCTTGATCTCGAACGTGCCGCCGCCGTACGCGGCGCTGAGTTTGTGGAAGACCTGGACGCGGTAGGGAGGCGGCGGATCCGCGACCTTGACCTGCTTCGTGGCCTTCGAGGCGGAGCCCAGGTAATTGGACAGGTCTTTCCCGCCGAGCGCCTTGCGCGCCGCCCACCCATCGAGGGTGTCGCCCATGGCGTCCTCGTGGACCAGCGCCGCCCAGTTCTGCCCCGGGTTGGCGGCCTTCCACGCTTCGTAGAAGCTCTTCTTGTTCTTCAGGTGCGTGAAGAACGAGGTCGCGATCGAGATCGACGCGACCGCCGCGGGCGAGGCCTCCTCGTACCCGAGGATGCCGCGCACCTGGGGCGAGCTGCGGGCCATGACGCGCGCCCACATCGCCCACGTCGTGTTGTTGAGCGTCGAGCACTGGGCGAGGATGATCCACTCCGGCCCGCTGAACGCGCGGCCCGCCATGTCGTACTTGCCGGCCACGAAATAGGCGCTGAAGGGAATGTACGCCTCGCGCGGGTCGTCGGCGACGCCCGCGCTGGGGCGCGGGAGCGCCGCCGGGTACTCGGGGTTCATGTCGCCCCGGGCGAAGCCGCCGAGCCAGCCGTGAGAGCTCAGGTACAGCAGGCTGGCGCGGAAGAGGGTGCCCTTGGCGCCGGCCGCCGCGCCGCTGACGATCTGCTTCTTGGCGCCGTCGACCTCGACCACGGGATCGAGCATGAACTCGCTGAGGAACTTCGCGGAGAGCTCGGCGCCGGCGTGGCGCCCGACGAGCTTCTCGTAGCTCGTGCCCTTGAGCTCCGGGAAATCCACGGCCGCGCCGCCGCGGAAGCTCTGCCACATGGCGTCCTGACCGAGCCCGTTGAGCCCGCCCGGGCAGATGCAGGCGATGCCCTTCGGATCCTTCGCGGCGAGGGGGCCGGAGCGCTTCAGCTTGTAGATGGGCAGGAAATCGTGCTTGGGATCGACGAGGCGCCCGGGCTCGGCCGGGTCCTGGTCGAGCAGGTCGAGCAGGTTGCGCCAGCCCGTGGCGCCCCCCTTGGCGTCGAGGAGCTTGCCGAACGCCTCGCTGTCGACGGCCGAGGTGCCGTCGGCCATGGCGTAATAGAAGAAGCTGGGGGCCGCCTTGACGACGCTCATGCCGTCTCCTCCCGCAGGCTCTCTTGCATGGAGTCATCGCCTCCCTCGACGATCCGCCGGATCGCGTCGCGCGTCGGCCCGTCGAGCTCCCCCGAGCGCTCGAGGCCCTTCGCCGCCTGGAAGCGCAGGATCGCGCCGCGATCGCTGTCATCGTCGTGGGTGAAGCCGAAGTTGCGCAGGTGGCAGAGCATGGCCTCGTCCGAGCTCGGGTCGGCGTCGGTGACGACGACGCGCAACGTGATCTCGTGATCGCTCCCCTCGGGCGTGTAGGTGACGGCGATCATCTGGCGGCCCTTGGGCACGGCGTTCTTGATCCAGCCCTTCGCGTCGGTCTTGCCATGAATCCGCGCCTGAGAGGGCAGGGTGAGGCGATATTCGACATCGCCGGACGGGCGGTAAAGCTCGTCGTGGATCTGGAGCTCGAACGGCTGGAGCTCGACGCCGGGACCACAGGGGCAGCGCTCGGCGATGCCGCGGTAGACCTGGCAGCGGAAGTGAGGGGTCTTGTCGTCCGGGGGCGGCGGCGCGTCCTTGCCGCGGAGGTTGCCCTTGCACGGCCCCACATCGCCCAGGCGGCACGGGAGGCCGCTCGGCCTGGTCGACGGGCTGAAGAGGATGACGACAACGCGGCGGCTGGCGTCGTCGGCGACGCCCTGGGTGAAGGGGTTGTACTCGCCGCAGCCCATGAACTTGGAGCCGCCGACGTCGAGGACCTGCGCCGCGTCGATGGGCTCCGGGATCGAGCGCTGGAAATACGCCTTGAAGAGGGCTTTGCGGGTGTCAGGGCCGGCGTCGCCGTCGGGGCCGAGGCCGGAGCGCTCCTGAAAGCGCGCGATCGCGGCCCTGGTCTTGGGGCCGAGCACGCCGTCCTCGGCGAGGCGAGGGCTCCTGTCCTCGGGAGGCTGAACGGCGTTGAGCATCACCTGGAGCGCGCTCGAGCCCCAGTGCTCGGCCCGATAACGCTCTTCCCATGGCTCCGGGTCATGGGTGAGCGCCGCGTGGGCCAGGCGGGCGCGCTGCTCGGAGAGCCCCTTGTTGTACGCCTCGTCGCCGACCGTGTCGGTGTGGCCGAAGATCGCCGCCTGTTTGCTGGGCTTGGCCTTGACCGTCGCGGCGATGGAGCCGAGAGAGTCCATCCCGCCGGGGCGAATGAACGTGCGATCGAAATCGAAGTGCGGGCCCGAGAGCTCACTGCACTCGATCTTCGGGCTGAAGATGAAGCGGTGGGCCTTCCCGGTCGAGATCGCCACGCCTTTTGCCTCGTCGCCCTCGGCCATGTCCCGCGCTCACCACCTCCGAAGCCGGCACTACATCGCGAGCGTCCCGCGGCTGTCAAGGCGCGCGCTCGGCGCGGCGCGGGCGCCCGCGCTTCGCCGGCCCGGATCGCCTGTTCCACCTCGGGGAGGATGCGGCGCGGGAGCCGTGGGCGAGGACGGAGGGCCCACCGGAGGCGCGGAGCTAAAGCACCCAGACCCCGACGCCCCGGAGCGACACCAGCGCGCCGACCGGCGGGGAGCTGTACGCGACGCCCACGCCATTACACCGCGCACGCGAGGGGCTGGCCGACCACGGATGTCCGGCCCCGGCTCGCGTCGGCCTCCGGCACCATTGCAGAAGGACGCTCCTCTTCGACCTGCGCCTGCACCGCCGTGGCGGATGGGCGGCGAAGGCAACCGCAAGACGGCGCTTCCGTCTCCGGTGTAAGGATGAGGTCCGCGATGTGGGAACGCTCGAGGTCGTATATACTGTCCCCGTGCCGGCTCAGGATCGTCATATCGAGGTGTTCCTCTCGTACGCGCCCGAGGACGGGGAGCTCCTTGCCAAGCTAGAGAAGCACCTCAGCGCGCTTCGCGGCGAAGGTCTGATCCGGAGCTTTCACGCTGGCGACGTCGGCGCCGGACAGGCGTGCAAGGCGCTCATCGAGGCCCATCTCGAGCGCGCCGACATGGTGTTGCTCCTCGTCAGCTCGGACTTCCTGGCCTCGAGGGCGTGCTACGAAGGCGATGTGGCGCGCGCGCTGGCGCGCCACGAGGCTCGGCAGGCGCAGGTCGTTCCCGTGCTCCTGCGCGATTGCGACTGGCGCCATGCCCCGTTCGGCGACCTGAGAGCGCTGCCCAAGAATGGACGGCCGGTGAAGAGCTGGGAGGACGAGGATGAAGCGTTCGCCGACGTCGCGCGGGGTATCCGGGACGCCGTGACCGCGATCGCGGGTGCCCGGTCGCCCGCGATCGTCCGCCAGTCGCAGCGGCTCGGGCAGGGCGAGGTCACGCGCACCGACAAGGTGCGGGAGATCATGCAGTGGCTGGGCAAACCGGACTGCGTCGGCGTCGCGCTGCTCGCGCCGTTCGGCTTCGAGGCCCATCAGGTCGCCGGCGACGTGCTCCACCGGCTGCAGCGCCCGGACGAGCCCCTCCTGCCGGTGCGGCTCGTGCCGGAAGTCAAGGGCGTGAACGAGGAGCGGTTCTATGGCCGCTTGCTGCGCGATCTGCGCTGGGCGCTGCCGGAGCCCTGGCGGCATTTCGTGGACGCTCGCGCCGAGACCAGCGTCATCGATCGCTTCGAGGACGCGGTGGACGACCTGCTCGGTGGACCTGTCGCCGAGGCGAGGAGAAAGCTGCTCTTCGTGGTCGACGGGCTGGCGCAGGTGCCGGCGCCACAGCTCGAGCGATGGGGGCACATGATGGCGAGGCTCTCGGACCGAGGCCTCAGGCTGCTCGTCTGGGGCGGGCAGGAGCTGCACGAGCTGCGCACACGGCCGGCATCCGGTGGGCTCTTCTCGGCGTTTCATCTGCTGAGCGCGGTCTCGCTCGGCGCGCTGTCGAGCCGGGAGGTGCACGACCTCGTGCGCGCGCGCGGCGGGGACGCAGCGGCGGCGGAGGTGCTCTGCGACGAGACGGGCGGCCACCCGGCGCTCGTGCGCGAGCTGGCCGACGCGCACGCGGACGACGTGCGGGCCGCGAATCGCGAGGCGCTCAGGGCGCGTATCCTGACGAGCGACCACCTGGCCCGGCTGCGGCGGACCGTCGCGAGCGACGCGGAGGCGCAGGAGGTCCTGAGAGCGCTCGCGCGGGTGGCGGAGAGGCCGCTGCCGCGGTGCCAGAGGGGCGAGGAGAGGCTCGCCTGGCTCGGCGTGCTGAGAGACGCGGGCGCTACGCACTGGGACTGGGTGGCCCCCGCGATGCAGCGGTTCGCGGCCGAATGGTCATGAGGGCAGCGAAAGCGGCCGTCGCGCCAGCGGCGCTGGTGCTGCTGCTCGGCACAGGGTGCCCGGACGAGCCGGCGAGGGAGGCCAGCGCCACGCGAGCTGTCGAGAATCCCCGGCTCGCAGCCTGGAACCTGCCTCCGACCAACGAGCTGGCGCCGAGCGCGAGCAGCGTCATCTACAGCGATCAGAACGGCACGCTCTGGTTTGGGACCGCCGGTGGCGGAGTAAACCGCTTCGATCCTCAAACTCGCGCGTGGTCCATTTACAAGAACAAGAGCGGCATCAGCGATGTCCAGGCGATCGCGACGAGCAGCGATGGCGGAACCTGGTTTGGAACCTCTGGCAGCGGAGTGACCCGCTTCGACTCTTATACCCGCTCCTGGTCGACTTACACGGCAGAGGACGGGCTCGTCGAGGAAAACATCATCGCGATCGCGGAAGGCAGCGACGGCAGCCTCTGGCTCGGGCTGTCGAGCGGCGGGATCGCCCGCTTCGCTCCTCAAACCCGCTCCTGGTCAACCTACACGGCCGAGGATGGCCCCGGCGACAGCAAGATCCTGTCGATCATGAAGGACCGGGACGGCATGCTCTGGTTCGGGACCGCCGGCCGTGGAGCGAGCCGGCTCAACCCCAAGACCAACTCCTGGTCAATTTACAACACGAAGAACGACATCGGCAACAACAACGTATTTACAATCACGCAGGACCGCAACAGCATCATTTGGTTTGGAACGTCGAACGGTGGGGTAAGCCGGTTCGACCCGAAGACGAGCTCCTGGTCGATCTACAACACCGAAGACGACCTCAGCGACGCCGACATCAAGGCAATCGCGCACGGCCCCGACGGCTCTGTCTGGCTCGGAACGTGGGGCAGAGGCGTACGCCGCCACGACCGGAGGACGCTCTCCTGGTCTGCATACAACACCAACAACGGGCTCACGAGCAATTACATCCAGGCGATCGCTCAGGGGCCTGACGGCTCTCTCTGGTTCGGAACATGGGGCGGGGGCGTACACCGCTACGACCCGAAGGCGCTCTCCTGGTCTGCATACAACACCAACAGCGGGCTCACAAGCAACTACATCCGAACCATGGCGTCCGATCGCGACGGCTCGATCTGGTTCGGAACATGGGGCGAAGGTGTAAGCCAGTTCGAGTCCGCAACGCGAACCTGGTCTGCTCATCTCCACAATGGCCCTGCCGAAGGAGTCGTACAAGCCGTGACGCAGGACGCGGATGGTGCGCTCTGGTTCGGTACGTCCCTCGGCGGGGTGAGCCGGTTCATCCCGAAGACGCGCTCCTGGGTCACCTACACGACTAAAGATGGCCTCGCCGACAACAACGTACAGGCAATCGCCCAGGACGCCGACGGCACCCTCTGGTTCGGGACGCTCGGCCGTGGCGTGAGCCGGTTCAACCCGAAGACGCGCTCCTGGGTCAGCTACACGACAAAAGACGGGCTCGCCGACAACAACGTCCAGGCGATCGCCCAGGACGCCGACGGAGCGATGTGGTTCGGGACTTCATCCCGTGGAGCATGCCGGTTCGACCCCAGGAGCCGAGCCTGGAGCACATACGACGACGAGGCGTCGATAAAGGGAAGTATCCAGGCGATCCTGCGTGACGCCGACGGAGCGATGTGGTTCGGCACCAAGACCGGAGCGCTCCGACTCGAGAGGAACGGCTCGTGGACCAAATACGCGAAGGAGGCTGCGCCGCGCGATGCCGATGTGCGAGCGATCGCGCAGGCGGCGGACGGATCGCTGTGGTTCGGAACCCGGAGCGACGGCGCCATCCGGCTCGACCGGAAGACGCGCACCTGGTCGACCTACACGGTGAAGGATGGGCTCGCAGGAGACGACGTCCTCTCGATCGCTCAAGACGCGAGCGGTGCCGTCTGGGTAGCGACCACGACCGGGACGAGCCGCCTCGTGCTCGGCCGCACGAAAGAGGTCGGGACAGCGCACACGATCTCTGCCGCGCGGACCTCCCTCGCAGCCGACGGCGACAGCATCGCCATCTCGCAGTTCGGGCGTTTATCCACCATCCAGCTCAGGGGCTCCGAAGACCCAAAGTGGTCGAGCCTGCCCCCGCTCGCCAGAGGCACCGGGATCACCACGCTGGTCACCGGGCCTTCCGGGATCACGTGGGTGGGGACAGATCTCAGCGGCCTCATACTCTCTTACGAAGAGGGGGACAGCTTTCATCTAACCGGCGACGGCAGCCTGCCCTCGAACACGGTGACGGCGCTCGCCGCGGTCCCTGGCACAGGCAGTAGCCGGGTTTGGGTCGGCACCACCGCAGGATTGGCCGTGGTGGCTCTGAGGAACAGATCTCCTCATGTTGAACGAGTAGATTTCACGGGAGATCAGGTACCGATAGGTCCGGTGGACGCGCTGGCGGCCGCTGACGATGGCAGCGTGTTCGTCGCTTACAATGCGATCCCAGAACAGCGTTACCTCGTCCCCGCGCTGGCTCAGCATCGATCCAAAACGCGAATTTTCCGTGTATCCGCTCAAGGTGCGGTGCTGGAGATAGAGACCAACAACGTACTCGCCGGCAGCGAGGTGCGCGCCCTCGCCTTCAGCGCGAAGGACGGCCTGTGGGCAGGAACTTCCGTGGGTCTGTTTCTCGCCAGAGATCAGGCCGCCTTCAGCGTCGGCGAACGCCACGACGGCTTCAGGCACGCAACGGCCGATATGGCGGTGGGGCGGAGATCCATCCGGCGGCTCGCCATCGCTCCGGACGAGCCGCACACCGTCTGGATGGGCGTCGATCGGCAGGGCAACATGCCGGCGCTCGTGATCGGGTACCGCCCTGAGACGCACGAGGCGTACATGTTGAAGCCCGAGGACGGCGTCCCACAAGGCGACACCATCGACAATCTCGCCCTCACGGCCAGCGGTGAGCTCATCGTCCAGGTCGCGTCGATGGTCGCCAGGGGGCCGGTGTTCGTCCGCGTGGATTCGAATGAGGCGCTCATCGCCCGGGTGCTCTGGATTGCCCTCACGACCGCCGGGCTGATGCTGGCCTTCGCTGCGCTCGCGATCGCGATCGTCAACCGCCGCAACCTGCACCTCCACACCTCGCTCGCGGCTCTCTCCCTCTCCAGCCTACCGTCGGCCCTCACCTCCATGCGCCGCTTCCGCGTGCTCGACGAGTGCTGGTCTCACCTCGGCCTGCCGAGGACCCGCATTCCCCTCATCGAAGCGCTCGCGTCGCCGGCCCCGAATGCCGCGAAGCAGCTCCGCGCGCTCGCCGAGCTCCTCGGCATGGAGGGCGCTGCCTCCGCGCCCGTGCAGGCGTGCCCCCACAGCCTCTCCGTCCTCGCCGCTCGCCTCCCCTACCCGGCCCCGGTGCGCGGTCACACCGTCGCCCTCGTATCCCTCGATGTCGCCGAGGCCGAGAGCGCGGAGCCGGCGCATCTGCGCGCCGCGTTCGAGGTGGCGCTCAAAGAAGCTGGCCAGCGCTTCGAGCTCCCGTTCGTGCTGCTGGCGCGTGACGACGTCGAGCGCGACCTCCTCCCCGCCGACCTGGGCAGCCTGCGCCTCGGCGAGCGCGAGCTCAAGTCCCTGCTCTTCGCCCGGAATCCGCAGCACACCTTCGCGGGCCTGCTCCACGCCCGCCGCCTCGTCGCCCTCTCGCCCTACGCCACCGCGGGCGAGGTGAAGGACGAGCAGATGTTCTTCGGCCGCGTGGCGCTCCTCAAGGAGCTCCTGCTCGCGAGCTCCATCCAGCACATCGTGATCGGCCCTCGCCGCGTCGGCAAAACATCTCTCCTGAAACGCCTGCTGCGCGAGCTCCCTGCCCGCAGACCCGATGTCGACGCCGTCTTCGTCGACCTGCTCGGAATCGCCGACCACGGACGCGCCGCGCGCATGCTCGCCCGAACACTCAAGACGGACGTGCCGCGCGACCACGATCCGGATACCGCGTTCGCGGACCTGCTCCGCGCGCGCTTCCAGGACGGTGGCAGGAAAGGCGTGGTGCTCATCGATGAGGCCGACGGGTTGATTCAGGCAGACGCAGCGTTGGGATTTCCCCTGCTGGCCGCCATGCGCACGCTCCAGGCCGAAGAGATTTGCTCCTTCGTCCTGGCCGGCTATCTATTCCTCTATCGCGAGTCGCTCAATCAGCGCTCCCCTCTCTACAACTTCGCGAGCGTGCGCATGCTCGGGCCGCTCGAGCCCGAGGCCGCGCGCGACCTCGCCCTCGTGCCCATGCAGCGCCTCGGCGTCGCCTACGCCGATCCCGAGCTGCCCGCGCGGATCGCGGAGCGAACCGGCGGCTACCCGAGCTTCGTGCAGGTCCTCTGCGATGCCGAACTCGACGTGCTCCGGGATGTGGGCAGCGGCGATCTCGTGCTCTCCGCGGGGCACCTCGCGCAGGCCGAGCGGAAGGTGGGCATCTCGCTCCGAGACATCTTCCGGTCCAACGCCGGCGACGAGGCGCAGCTGCTCGTCTATCGATTGCTCGACAGGGACGACTTCACCGCGGCGGACGCGGAGAGCGCCCTCGCCGACGCCCTCGGCCGCGCGGTGCCCGCGGCGGCGATCGACAGCGCCCTGCAGGAGCTCAGGCTCTTCGGCTTCCTCATAGAGCAGGACGGCATCTTCTCCTTCGCCATTCCGCTGCTCCGGGACACGCTCCGCACCGGCGACCCAGCGCGCACGGCCGAGCAGCTGGCCGCTGCGCTGTCTCGCAGCGGCTGACCGACGGACGACCGTGCGATGCCGCCCGTCAGCTCCCACGCGCCCTCCCTGACCGAGGCAGGCGCCTACAGCACCCAGACCCCGACCCCCCGGAGCGACACCAGCGCGCCGACCGGCGGGGAGCTGTACGCGACGCCCACGCCATCCACCGAGAAGTCGTTGCGCCGGAGCGGCAGCAGCGCGGCGGCGCCGACGTCGAAGCCGAGCGGACCTGAGAGGCGCGAGAGCGACAGTTCGAGCGGCACCGCCAGCCACGCCTTCTCCGCGACGTCGTTCCGCGTATAGCCGCTCGCCGCGACCTGGAGCCAGCCGGCGTGAATGCCGGAGCAGACATCGAAGCGCAGCGCCTCCGAGCCGGCGGCCGCGAAGCAGGCGCGCGCGGCGCCGCCGAGCAGCGTTTCGCGGAGCTCGCCCGGTCCGTGCCTCAGCGTCTGCGGGACGAGCCAGAGCGCGCCCATCGTCGCTCGCCATCGCGCGCCGCCGATGCCGACCTCCGCCGAGAGCGCCGGCGCGAAGGGGCGCACCACGCCGAACAGGCCGGTCGCGCCGGCCGCCAGCGTGAGTCGCGTGGCGCCGCCCTCCGGGCTTGACGCCTCGCCTTCCCGCTCGCCCCCACCGGCCCCCAAGGGCTCGGGCGGCGCGGGCGGCACCGCCGCTGAAGCCTGGGGCGACGGCGCTCCAGGGGCTGGCGCCGGCGCCCCAGCGGCAGCCGCCGGCGCTCCAGGGGCTGGCGCCGGCGCTCCGGGGGCTGGCGCGGGCTCGCCGCCCACGTCGGCCTCGGGCGCTTGCAAGGGCGGCTCCCGCGCGTCGGAGTCGAGCAGCAGCGCGAGCGTCACCGCCGTCGCCTGCTCGAGCGCCGCGCAGCCGCCGCCGCGATCGCGCAGCTCGCGCGCGCCGCTCCCGCTCCGGATCGACGCGCGGAAGCCGTCGTCGCCGCGGGTGAAGCGGACGGCGTAGGCCCCGCTCGCACCCGTCTCCGGTCGCCCCCGGAGCTGCTCGACGCGCGCGATGAGGCGCGCCGCGTCCGGACAGCTCTCGGCGCCGGCACCGCGCGTCACGCTCAGAAATGGCTCGGCGCGCGCCCTGGCGGTCCCCGCTGCGGCCAGCATCGCACAAAAACCCACGCAAAGAGCGCGAATCCTCCGCATCGGGACGACGCGAGCGTAGCCGCAGCGCGGAACACGCGCGATTTTTTGTGATCGGGTCGGGCCCGTCTCCCCACAAGGGGGCCGAGTGGTATCGTTTCCGCACCATTCTCCGTACAGTTCCGCGCCCGAGCTCGCGGGTTCGGTTCGTTGCGCTCGCTGAGCAGGTCACCCGGACGTCACGGGCATGAGCACACCGGACCCCAGCTTTCGAGCCCTCTATGACGCGCACTTCAACTTCGTCTGGTGCTCGCTCAGGCGCCTCGGCGTGCGCGAGGCGGACGTGCTCGATCTGGCGCAAAAGGTGTTCTTGACCGCGCACCTCAAGCTCCCCGAGTTCGAGGGCCGCTCGCTCGTCACGACCTGGCTCTTCGCCATCTGCCAGCGGGTGGCGAGCGACTACCGGCGCTCCGCGCGGTTCCGGCGCGAGGTCACGACGGACGCCGCGGAGATGGACCTCTACGGCGGCGCGTCCGAGGAGCTCGCGCAGAGCGCGGAGTCGCGGCAGCGCGCGCAGGAGGCGGAAGCCCTCTTGAACAAGCTGCCAGAGCCGCAGCGCCTCGTGTTCGTCCTGTTCGAGCTCGAGGAGATGTCCGGCCAGGACATCGCAGATCTGCTGGGGATTTCGGTCGGCACCGTACGCTCGCGCCTGCGCCTGGCGCGCGAAGCGTTCTCGCGCGAGGTCAAGCGCCTCGCCCTCGCACAGGGCACGGGCCGAAAGGAGGCGGTGTGATGGGGGATCCGGAACGGTTGCTGAGCGCCAAGGGCGGCGCGGACCCGCTCGAGCGGGAGCTCCTGGGGAGCGTGCGCCACGTGGGCCCGCCCGAGGGCGCGAAGGAGCGCGCGTGGAGCGGCATCGCAAGCCAGCTCGCGGCGGCGGCGGCCGTCGGCGTCACGGCGGGCTCCGGCGCGGCGGCTGCCAAGAAGGGGGCCGCCGGTTCGCTCCTGTCGCCGGCGTTCGCGCTCAAGGCAGCGGCGGTGCTCGTGGGCGGCGGCCTGGCGCTCGGCGGAGGGTACTGGGCGCTCTCGTCGTCGGCCGAGCCGCCTGCGCCGCGCGGCGCGGCAGGCCCGGAGCGAGCGCCGGCGGTCGCGCCGGAAGCATCGGCGGTGGCGCCGCGAGCGCCGGTCGCGACGGCGGCCGAGCCTGCGCCGCCTCCCGAACCGCGGCCGGAGGCTCAGATCGAGGGGGAACCGAGCCGGAGGCCGAGCGGGCCGAAGCAGACCGAGACCGATCTGCTGCGCGCCGAGAGCGCGCTGCTCATGGAAGCGCGCGCCAAGCTGCGCTCCGGAGACGCGGCGGCGGCCGCGGCGACCCTCGAGCGCCTGCGCGCGCAGTTCCCGAACGGCGTCCTCCGACAGGAGCGCGAGGTGCTCGCCATCGACGTGCTGGCCTCGCGCGGCAATCTGCAGGAAGCGAAGCGGCGCGCTCAGGCCTTCGTCAAGCAGTATCCCAATAGCCCCCACAGCGCGAAGCTCAAGCGATTCCTGGATCCGCCGTGAAGCGCTGGCCGGCCGCTCGCATCGCGGCGCTCGGCTGGCTCGCCGCCTCCGGGTGTGACGCGGAGATCACCTCGGTCGGCGCCTGGGCGCCGGTCGTCTCCGGAGCTTCTTACATCGAGGCGGAGCTCGGAGTGCTGACCGGCGGCTTCACCGTGGGCGAGGACAGCCGCGCTTCCGGGGGCCGCTTCCTCTCGCCCCCCGACGGGATGAGCTCGGGCGAGGCGCCTGGGCCCGCGCGCGCTCGCTACCGCTTCGAGGCGCCGAGCGCGGCAGAATACGTGATCTGGGGGCGGATCTACGCGCCGAACGCGATCGACAACCGCTTCTGGTTCCAGGTGGACGGCGGAGCGTGGACCCTCTGGCGCATCAGCGTCGGCGAGATCTGGTTCTGGGACGATCTCCACGACGACACGCGCTACGGCGAGCCGCTCCGCTTCTCCCTCGCGGCCGGGGCTCACGAGCTCGTCCTCGCGAACGCCGCCGACGGCGTCCGGCTGGATCGGCTGTACTTCACGCCGGACGGCGACGAGCCTCCGGGCAACGACACGCCGTGCGATCCCCCGCATTCGATCGAGGTCGGCGGCGAATGCCTCCCGAGCTGCGGCGCCTTGCAGGGCACCGAATGCGGCGAGGCCCAGTGTGCAGGACGCGAATTGCTCGACGCCTACGACTGCGGGGTGTGCTGTCGCGTCGAAGGGCCGTGAGCCGAGCCGCTCCCCGGGATCGGGTCGGAGCTCGTCGACCGAAGACACACCTCTTCGCACCCCATCGAGGCGTCTCCACGTCTCGATGACGAAAAAAGTGATCGCTCCCGCGCTGGACTGCCACCCACCCGGAGTCGCCAGCAGCCCCGAGCGGAGCCCTGAATGACTACGTTATCCATCGATAAATCCACGGTCCACGGAAGCGTGGGAGTGCTCGCCCTGGCGTTCGCGCTGTCGGCGTGCATCGGCAACCTGGGAGGCGTCGACGGCGCGCCGCCCGGGGACGGCGCGAGCGGCACGAGCGGCGGCGGCCCGGGGCCGGGGAGCCCCGGTGAGGCGCTCGCGTGCGACGCGAACGTCGTCGATCCGGGGCCCTCGCCGATGCGCCTGCTCTCGCGGGAGCAGTACCTGAATACCGTGCGCGACCTCGTCGGCGACGTGGCCGGCCTTGAGGCGGCGCTCGGCCCCGCGAACGAGGCGTCGGCGTTCGGCCTCGTGCAGCCCGACGTGACGCAGGTCGAGCTCGAGCATTTCCAGGCCGCGGCGGACGTCATCGCCGCGGCGATCGCCGCCGACCCGGCGCGGCTCGGCGACATCGCGCCTTGCGAGGCCGGCGCCGAGCCGCGCGCGTGCGCGCGCCAGATGGTCGTGCGCTTCGGCGCCCGCGCCTACCGCGCGCCGATCACGGACGCGGCGGACATCGATCGACACCTCGGGCTCTTCGGCGTCGGCGCGGAGACGAGCTACGCGCACGGGATCGAGATGCTCCTCCGCGGCATGCTGCAGTCGCCGCGCTTCCTGTACCGCGTCGAGATCGGCACCCCCGAGAAGGTGAGCGAGCGCGCCGTGAAGCTCTCTCCGCACGAGGTGGCCGCTCGCCTCTCCTACACGCTGTGGGGCACCGTGCCGGACGCCCGGCTGAACGAGGCCATCGAGGACGGCAGCCTGACCACCCGGGAGGGCGTCGCGGCGCAGGTCGGCTGGATGCTCGAGGACGAGCGCGGCAAGGAGCTCCTCCATCGCTTCCTCGGCAGCTGGACGCACCTGAACGGCCTGGTCGGCGTGGTGAAGGACGAGGGCGCCTTCCCCGAGTGGCAATCGCGGTCGTTCCGCGAGTCGCTGCGCGGGCAGGCCGACGCCTTCTTCGACCACGTGCTCCACGAGCAGGGCGGCGCCCTGCGCGCGCTCTTCACCTCGACGACGGTCTTCTACAACAAGGATCTGGGCGGGTATTACGGCGTCGCCGGCGGCGACGCCTTCCAGGCGCTCGAGCGCACGGACGGCACCGCGTCTGGCATCCTGACGCTCCCGGCGCTGCTCGCCGTCCAGGCGAAGCCCGCCGAGAGCTCGCCGATCTACCGGGGGAGGTTCGTGCGCGAGGCGCTGCTCTGCCAGCAGCTGCCGGCCCCGCCGGCCAACATCCCCAAGCCGCCCGAGGTCGACGCGAGCAGCTCGACCCGCGAGCGGCTGGCGCAGCACGAGGTGGACCCGAGCTGCTCCGGCTGCCACCAGCTGCTCGACCCGATCGGCTTCGGCTTCGAGCATTACGACGCGCTCGGCCGCTACCGCGAGCTCGACGGCGGCAAGCCGGTCGACGCGAGCGGCAAGGTGGTCGCCACCCGCGACATGAACGGCGATTTCGTGGGCGTGGCGGAGCTCGGCGAAATGCTCGCGGGCAGCGCCGAGGTGGAAGAGTGCGTGGCGCGCCAGTGGTTCCGCTTCGCGATCGCCCGCTTCGAGCAGGAGATGGATGGCTGCTCGATGGAGCGGTTGCTCGAGACCTTCAGGGCCGCCGGTCAGGATCTGAACGCGCTGCCCCGCGCCGTCGTGGAGACGGACGCTTTCCTCTACCGCCGTCCGATCGACGAGCACGCGAAGGAGATGCCATGAACCGCAAAGGCCCGATCGACCTCCGGACCCAGATCAGCCGCCGCAAGCTGCTCGGCGGGCTGGGCGCCCTGACCGTCGCGCTGACGAGCCCCATCTGGCGGAGCGCCACGGTGTTCGGACAGGACGCGAAGCAGCCGGGCGCAAAGCGCTTCATCGGCATCTTCTCGGCCAATGGCACGGTGCCGTCGGCGTTCTTTCCGCCGGGGGACGCGCACGAGGCGCCGCTCTCGCTCGGCCCGATCCTGGAGCCACTCGAGGCGCACAAGCAGAAGATGCTGGTGCTCAAGGGCGTGCACATGAATTCGACGGTCGAGGACGAGCTCGGCGTGTCGAGCGCGAACAAGCCCGGTGGCCCGCACATGAAGGGCCCCGGCGCGATGCTGACGGGCGGCTCGCTGCTCGCCGGCAGCTTCACCGGCGCGGGCGGCCCCGCCGGCTGGGCGGACCGGATCTCGGTGGATCAGCACATCGCCCATCGGATTGGCGGGAACAGCCAGTTCCCGTCGCTCGAGTTCGGCGTGCGCATCGAGGGGCAGGAGCCGCTCCGCGTCATCTCGTACCGCGGCGCGAACCAGCCGAACATCGCGGTCGACGACCCGTTCCAGATGTACGCGCGCATCTTCGCCAACGCGGACCTGTCCGACACGGAGCTCCAGCGGCTGATCGCCGAGCGCCAGAGCGTGCTGGATTTCCTCAAGGACGACATCGGCCGGCTGCAGGCGCGCGTCGGCGCCGAGGACAAGGCGCGGCTCGAGGCGCACCTCGGCGGGATTCGCAACATCGAGCAGCGGCTGCAGAGCTCGGGGGTCTCGTGCACGCCGCTCGCGATGCCGGAGAAGTTCGACACGCGCGCGATGGAGAGCTACCCGAAGGTCGGCCGGCTGCAGACCGATCTGATGCTGCTCGCGCACATCTGCGGCATGACCCGCGTGTCCACGTTCATGTGGGCCAACGCCGATAGCTGGCAATACTATCCCTGGATCGGCGTGAACGAGGAGCACCACGAGCTGTCCCATGCCGGCGACGACGACGCGGTCGCGAACGAGAAGCTCGTGAAGATCAACCGGTGGCACAGCGAGCAGGTGACGTACGTGCTGGACCAGCTGGCGCTCGCCAAGGAGGTGGACGGCAGCTCGATGCTCGACAATACGCTGTTGCTCTGGGGGAACGAGCTCGGCGCCGGCAATACGCACACGTACAGGGACATCCCGTGGGTGCTCGCGGGCGGCGCGGGCGGCTACTTCAAGATGGGGCGCTACCTGAAGTACGCGGACCTGCCGCACAACAACCTGCTCGTGTCGGTGTGCAATGCGATGGGGCTGGAGGACGTGACCACCTTCGGGATCCCCGGCGTGTGCACCGGGGCGCTGCCGGGGCTGGTGGCGTGAGCGGGGGTCGACGAGCGCAGCCCACCGCCAGAGCGCGCCCACATGTCACATTGGCGCGCAGCCGGCGGCCGGACGGCCGTGAGGTGATGGCAGGGCTCTGCGCAGCCGCGGCGGCGTCGCGGCGCTCGCGAGCGCTGCTATCCGTGGATGGCTCGTCCGAGCGTCAAGACGGACGCCGCGAGCATGAGGCCGGCGAACGCCCAACGCCGCACGGCCGCGCTGATGCGGCTGGATAGCCGGGCGCCGGCCAGGCTGCCTGCACACTCGCTGGCGCTCAGGCAAGCGGCGATCCGCCAATCGACCGGCGGGTGGGGGAGATGGCCGGCGAGACCAGCCATCGTGTTCATCGCGATGACGAGGATGGAAGTGCCCATCGCCGCGTGCACGGGGGTCCCCGCGAACACGACGAGCAGGGGAACGATGGCAAATCCGCCGCCGAGGCCGACCAGGCCGGTCAAGCAGCCGACCAGGGCCCCCCCTACCGCGAGCACGGCCAACGTCTGCCAGCCCGGCCGCCTTCTGCCCTGGTCCCGCGGAAGCGTGGGGCGCTTCCAGAGCATGGAAACGGACGCCACCACCGTGGCCATGAAGAAGATCACCTGAAGGACGCGCTCCGGGATCACGCCCGCGATGTGCCCGGAGAGGTAGGCTCCAGTCATCGAAGCGAGGCCGAAGGCGAGGGCGAACCGCCAGACGACGGCCTTCTCCATGGCGTACGGGACGAGGGCGGCGAGGCTCATCAGCAGGACGGCCACGAGCGAGGTGGCGACCGCGCGGTGGAGCGCGAGCCCGGCGATGTTGGTCAACAGCAGCACGGTGAGGATCGACGGGCCGGCCCCGAGGATGGCCGATACGATCCCGATGACCAGGCCGAGCGCTGCTATCAGGTACATCGTCATAGCGCTTCGCCGCGTCGTACCGACGCGTTCCGGGGACGAGCCGAGCGCGCCCGAGCGCGCGGAGCTCTCCCGCGCCGCCGGGAGGCAGGCGACGGCCGCCCGCGCGTCGGGCAGCGCGCCCATGCAGGATGGCATACTGCGTGCCCGAAGCCCTGACGCGCGCTGAACGCGTCGGGGAGAGGTACGAAATGGCGTCGGGCGAGGGCTTCGTTGTGTGGTTCACTGGGTTGTCGGGGTCCGGCAAGTCGACCTTGGCCGCCATGCTGGCTGCCGAGCTGCCGCGGCGGGGCGTGCATGTCGAGTCGCTCGATGGCGACGTCGTCCGCACGCACCTCTCCAAGGGGCTCGGGTTCTCGCGAGAGGATCGCGACACGAACATCCGCCGGATCGGCTTCGTCGCGAGGCTCGTGGCGCGCTCCGGCGGATGCGCGATCACCGCGGCGATCAGCCCCTACCGGGACATCCGCGACGAGCAGCGGCGCGCGATCGGGCGTTTCTGCGAGGTCTACTGCGAGTGCCCCATCGAGGTGCTCGAGCGCCGGGATGCCATGGGGCTCTACGCGCGCGCCCGCGCGGGCGAGATCAAGGGCTTCACCGGCATCGACGACCCGTACGAGCCGCCGCGCTCGCCCGAGGTGGTCGTCCACACCGATCGCGAGTCGCCCCGCGAGGGCGTCGCCCGGATCCTCGCGAAGCTCGAGGAGCTCGGGTATGTCCGTCCCGCGGCGCAGCCGGCCGAGCCGGCGCGGACGGGCCTCGTGCCCCCGCACGGCGGGGAGCTCGTCGACAGGTTCGTTCGCGGCGAGACAAGGCTACGGCTGCTCGAGCGCGCGGCCGGCTTACCCAGGGTGACGCTCGACGAGCGCGGGGCGAGCGATCTGGAGCTCATCGGCAATGGCGCCTATTCCCCGCTCAAGGGGTTCATGACGTCGCGGGATTACCTGCGCGTGGTCCATGAGCGGCGGCTGGAGAGCGGCCTCGTCTGGTCGATCCCGATCACGCTCGCGGTCCCGGGCGAGGACGCCGGCCGCCTCTCCCTCGGCAGCGAGGTGGCGCTGGCAGCGCCGGACGGGCGCGTCGTCGGTGTGCTCGAGCTCGTCGACCGCTGGACACCGGACAAGGATATTGAGGCGCGCGACGTCTACGGCACGACGGACGTCAGCCACCCGGGCGTCGCCTCCCTGCGGTCGTCGGGCGACGTGTACCTCGGCGGCGAGGTCTGGCTGGTCGATCGCCCCGTGGTGCCGCAGTTCCCGGAGCATCCCCGGGATCCGGCGGCGACGCGGGCGGCCTTCGAGGCGCGCGGCTGGCGGCGCGTCGTGGGGTTCCAGACGCGCAATCCGATCCACCGCGCGCACGAGCACATCACCAAGTGCGCGCTCGAGATCACGGACGGGCTCCTGCTGCACCCGCTCGTCGGCGCGACGAAGGCCGGCGACATCCCGGCGGACGTGCGGATGCGTTGCTACGAGCTCTTGCTGGAGAAGTACTACCCCGCGGACCGGGTCGTCCTCGCGCTGTATCCGGCCGCCATGCGCTACGCGGGGCCGCGCGAGGCCCTCTTCCACGCGCTCGTGCGCAAGAACTACGGCTGCTCCCATTTCATCGTCGGGCGCGACCACGCCGGCGTCGGGCACTTCTATGGGACGTACGACGCGCAGCGCGCGTTCGACGACTTCCTCCCGGGCGAGCTCGGCATCGAGCCGCTCAAATTCGAGGAGGCCTTCTGGTCCACGGTCGTCGGCGGGATGGCGACCGACAAGACCGCGCCGGGGGGGCCGGAGACGCGCATCACGCTCTCGGGGACCCAGGTGCGCGAGCTCCTGCGCGCCGGGAAGCTGCCTCCACCCGAGTTCAGCCGCCCGGAGGTCGCGCAGATCCTCCTCTCGGCGATGCGGGAGCGAGCGCACGATCAGGCGGCCTGAGGGTGCCCGCCGGCCGACGCGCCGGGGCGCTCCTCGCCGGTCTCCAGCCAGCGGGCGCAGTCGCCCCCCAGCTTCTCCAGCGCCAGCCGATCGAAGCGCGCGCTCTGCGCTGGGGTGATCTCGGCGCGGTAGTCGCGGGCCGGCCCCTTGTGGAAGAACGCCTTGGGATCCCGCATGTGCGCGCCGGCGAACGGGGCCATCTGCTCGGCTCGCGCGCGCATGTAGCCGAACGAGCAGTGCTCCACGATCCGATCCAACCGCAGCCCGGCCGGATCGACGTCGATGAACCCGGCGATGCGCACGATCTGACCGCGCAGATCCTCCTTGAGCCGCCGGTAGTGCACGAGGAGCACATTCGGCTCGTCCCGGAGCTTCCACCACGATCGCACGACGTCGAACAGGTCGCAGCAGCCGTACCCGTCGGTGTCCAGCCACCGGTCGAAGAACTCCTGCATGCTCTCCGGGATCACGAGGCGCGTCGGATCGCCGGACCACGCCGCGTGGATGCGGTTGATTGTATCCATGGTCTCGGCGGAGAACTGGCTCAAGTAGTTGTGGAAGCTGATGCCGAGATCCTTGCCGTTCCGGCCGACGAAGATGTAGCGGGCCTGCGCGGCGATGGGCACGGCGTCCGCGGGCAGGTGCGACTTCAGCACGCGCCGCTCGCCGGCCTCGCGCTGCGCCTTCAGCATCGCCAGCATCGCGGCGTGGTCGCCGAAGCTGGAGTCGAGCCAGGGGGAGGTGTCCGAGAGCGCCTCTTCCTGCTCTTCTCCGTTGTCGAGGATCTGCTGGATGATGCGCTGGGTCCATGTGGTCCCCGCCTTGAACGGGTCCGCCACGACGATGTCGCCGGAGATGAAGCCGCCCTGTGCCAGGAAGTCGTTCCAGACAAGGGAGCTGTTGAGGTAATCCCTGACGATCCGCGTCGGCGCGATCAACCTGTCGCTCGTGACCATGTGTCACCCTCCTTCATCGCCGCTGCGCGCAGGACGCCCGGACGACGGGCTCGCCCGCACCTGGCGGCAGTCGGCCACGCCCGCCGTTTCGATGTCACGACGGGAATGGCATCTCAAGAACCGGACCAGCCCCGGCTGCATTCCGCAGGCCCCCTGCGGGACGCCGCCCGCGCGGGCAAGGAGAGCAGACGCCCCGGGTGGTAGTGTCCCCGGGTGGTACCTCCAGCCTCGCCCGACGCCCCGGCGGCCCCGGCCCATGGCGAGGCCGCCGCGCCGCGTGCGGCGCCCGCGGCGCGGTGGAGCGCGAGCGTCCGCTTCGGGCTCGGCGTCCTGCTCGTCGCCACGGCCGCGGCGGCCTTCGCGGCCGCGTTCCGCTCGGCGCTCGCGCTCGCGCTCCACCGCGCCGCGGGCACGTCGGACGTCGTGTCGGCGATGCTCGCGGCGCCGCGCTGGGCGCGGCTCGCCTTGCCGGCCGCGGGCGGCCTCCTCGCCGGCCTGCTGGGGATGCTCGTGGCGCGGGCGCCCGCGGGGCACGGCGTCGGCGACGTCATGGAGGCCGTGGTCCTCGGGCGCGTCCGCCTGTCCATGCGCGTCACCCTGCTCAAGTCCGCCGCGTCGTGGCTGGCGATCGCGACCGGCGGCTCGATCGGCCGCGAGGGGCCGCTCATCCAGTTCGGAGGAGCGGCCGGCAAGCTCGTCAGCGATCGCCTGGGCCTGCCGATCGACCGGGCGCGGCTGCTCATCGCCGCCGGGACCGCCGCCGGGTTCGCGGCGGCCTACAACACCCCGTTCGCCGCGGTGCTGTTCGTGCTGGAGGTCGTCACGGGCGTCGTCGTGCTCGACGCGATCGTGCCCGCCCTCATCGCGACGGTGATCGCCGCGGCGATCACGCGCTCGGTCCTCGGCGAGGACCCCATCTATGGCCAGCGCACATTCCACCTCCGGTCGCCGGCCGAGCTGCTCGCCTTCGCCGGGCTCGGGATCTCCGCGGCGCTGGGCGCCCAGGGGTTCATGCGGCTGCTGTCGTTCGGCGAGCGCCAGTTCCGGCGGCCCTGGCTCGGGCTGCCCTGGCGCCCGGCCGTGGGGGGCGCGCTGGCGGGCGCGGTCGTCGCGTTCCTCCCGGAGGTCGCCGGCAACGGCTACGAGCCGCTCAACGCGGTGCTCGACGGGCGGTTCTCGGTCGGCTTCGTGGCGCTGCTGCTGCTCGGCAAGTGCTTCGCCACGACGGCGTCCGTGTCGTCCGGGAGCCCGGGCGGCGTCTTCACGCCGACCCTCCTGCTCGGCGGAGGCGCCGGCGTCCTCTACGCCTGGGCGCTCTCCCACGCCGGCGTGCCCCTCGGCGAGGCCGGGGGGTACGCGCTGGTCGGGATGGCGGCCGCGACGGCGGCGACCACCCACGCCCCGCTCATGGCCGCGGTCATGGTCTTCGAGCTCTCCGGCGACTACGCCATCGTCCTTCCGCTCGTGCTCGCCACCGCGATCGCGGCGCTCTTGTCCCGTCGGCTCCGCCGCGAGTCCATCTACACCGCGGAGCTCCGGCAGCGAGGGATCGGCTGGAAGATGACGATGGAAGGGCGGCGCATGGTGGAGCACGCCGCGGCGCCGCGCGACGGCGCGCGCCGGGGATCCGGTCGCTAGCGAGTGCTCGGCGGGTTCGAGGCTACGCGTCGTCTGCGACGGCGATCGCGCTCGGGGCCGGCGCCGGCTTGCGGCTCTTCTTCGCCGCGGCCGCGGTGGCGGCGTTCCTGCGCATGAAATCGATGACCGGCGCCAGCACGTCCATCACCTTCCGATCGGTCTGCGCGTGCGTCTTGGCGATCCGGTAGGCCGCGTAGAGCGCCTCGCGGAACTTGATGGCGGTGTAGAGCGTCGAGTCGCCGAGCTCCCCTCCGATCGGCGCGAGGCTCTCCGCGAGCTTGCTGAAGAGCAGGTGCTTCTCGATGCGGTCCCGGAGCAGGGCGGTCTCGAAGCGGTTCGGGTCCATCCCTTCGTCCTGATCCGCGAGCGACTCGAACAGGGCGGGCTTCATGTTCACCACGTCGAGCACCTTGTTCAGCATCGCGTGCTCGCCGTCACGCAGCCGCGGCGCGGTCTGCCGCTGCTCCTTCGTCAGCGTCACGAGCCCCGGGAAGAGGCTGTCGAGCCGCTCGCCGAACTCGGCGGCCAGGGCCTTGGCCTTCTCGGCGCGCGCCCGGAACTCCTCGATCGGCATGTCTTCCCACGTGGTCCAATTCGAATCCTTCTTCTTCGAGGGCATTGGTTCTCCTCCCGTGCTGCGGTTGCGAGCGGGTACCGTAAGGTGGCATATCTGGGCCCGCAAGCATGGCAGACCACCGGAGCACGAACTCCACGCCAGGACGAGAGCGGAGATGGCTCTCGTGACAACAGCATCGGCCGCAGCCGCAGCTCAACCGCAGGAGGAGCAGGGTCACTGCAACTCTTTACCATCGACGGTGCGCTCGGCTCCGGCAGCGCTCCGGGGTCTCTCCGCGCTCGTTCACGAGCCGTGAGCGCACGGAAGAGGCCTGAGTACTTCGTGAGGAGCGTGCTGGCCCCTCCAGAGCCGTCCTCATCCATCCCACGGTCGCCCTGAACCGCTCCACGGTCGCCCTGAACCGCTCCACGGTCGCCCTGAACCGCTCCGCGGTCGCCCTGAACCGCTCCGCGGTCGCCCTGAACCGCTCCACGGTCGCCCTGAACCGCTCCACGGTCGCCCTGAACCGCTCCACGGTCGCCCTGAACCGCTCCACGGTCGCCCTGAACCGCTTCACTCAGCCCATTTTCGCCTCGCACCCCCGGTGGCCCCCCGGCTCGCAGCCCCGAGCGCTGCTCGACGGGGGCTCGCCCGCGATCTTCTCGGCACGCTCGCGCTGCGCCGCTCCGAAGACCACGGCTGCCGCGGTCGCTCGACCGCGCCGCTGCGCGAAGGTGGGAAGCGTTTTTTCGCCGGACACCGGCCCGGGTTGTTACATCTAGCCGTCGGCGCGCCGTTCGGTCCCGCGGCCAGCGGCGACGAGCGACCCGCAGGATGTGAGCCTCTACCATGAGTGGACCGGCTGGCGACCCCCGGGTTGGCATGATGGCGACGCGCGCGCCAGGGAGCCCCAGCCCGTGGCCGCCCGGCTCGGCGACCGCTTCCTGCCCTGGCAGCTCGAGCAGGGCGTCGAGGAGTCGTGGGAGGCCCGAGGAAGCGCCGTTGACGCGCCGGCAGACGCCTGAGCCCGTACGCGGGGGTGTGTCCGGCGAGAGGCAACCCCTGCTGTTCACCGCCGAGCCGGTGCAGAAGGATCGGTTCGGCAACGCCGTGGAACCGGCGGCGCGGAAGGGGAAGAAGAAGCGATGACGAAGACAACCCGGGACCCCGGGCGACGGGCGCGGGCAACCGACCCGCAGCCCCGCGCCCCCAACCAGGCGAGCGTGCCGCGGATCGAGTCGCTCCACGTCGAGAACTACCGCGCGCTGAGGCAGCTCGATCTTGACGCGATCACCCCGCTCACCGTGCTCCTCGGGCCGAACGGGAGCGGCAAATCGACCGTCTTCGACGTGTTCGCCTTCCTCTCCGAAGCCTTCTCGCTGGGCCTCCGCAAGGCCTGGGACCGGCGCGGCCGGTTCAAGGAGCTCCGCACCCGGGGCGCCGAGGGGCCCATCGTCCTCGAGCTCCAGTACCGAGAGAAGCCCGGAACCCCGCTCATCACCTACCACCTCGAGATCGACGAGGAGCCCCGCGGCCCCGTGATCGGCAGCGAGTGGCTGCGCTGGCGGCGCGGGGAACGCGGCCGGCCGTGGCGCTTCCTGGACTTCAAGCGGGGTGAGGGCCAGGTCGTCTCCGGCGAGGATCCCGACGAGACGGCCGAGCGCATCGAGGAGCGCCTCGACTCGCCCGAGCTCCTCGCGGTGAACACCCTCGGTCAGCTCGCCAAGCATCCACGCGTCGGCGCGCTGCGGCGGTTCATCACGAGCTGGTACATGACCTACCTCTCCGCGGACAGCGCCCGCAGCACGCCGGAGGCTGGACCCCAGGAGCGGCTCTCCCAGACGGGCGACAACCTGCCCAACGTCATCCAGTACCTCAAGGAGCAGCACGAGGAGCGCCTCGATACGATCCTGAGGGTGCTCGCGCGCCGTGTCCCCAAGCTCGAGAAGGTCACCGCAGAGGCGATGCAGGACGGGCGCTTGCTGCTCCAGATCAAGGACGCGCCGTTCGAGAGGCCGGTCCTCGCCAAGTACGCATCGGACGGGACGCTCAAGCTCCTGGCCTACCTCACGGTCCTCTACGATCCTTCCCCTCCGCAGCTCATCGGGATCGAGGAGCCAGAGAACTACCTCCACCCGCGCCTCCTCCCCGAGCTCGCGGAGGAGTGCCGCAACGCCTCGGAGAGGACGCAGCTCCTCGTGACCTCGCACTCGCCGTTCTTCGTCTCGGATCTCCGTCCCGAGGAGCTCCGCGTGCTCTACCGAGACGAGCACGGCTACACGCAGGCCCGCCGCGTCGCCGACATGGAGCGTGCCCGCGCGATGTACGAGGCCGGCGGCAAGCTCGGTCACCTCTGGTCTGGATGGAGGGGTACTTCGACGTCGGCGACCCGCTGGTCCGCGACGAGGTAGAGAGCCTCGCCTGAGCCCGACCGGACGCATCTCCCGCTTGACCGGGCGCCGAGGGCGGGTATCGGACGACGCATGAACGAGATCCTCGGAGAGCGGAAGCTGGTCTTCAAGCCTTCCGACGGCTCACCGCCTCGGACGGTGGTCGCCCGGTTCGGCCATCCAGAACCAGGAATCAACGGCATCTGGCACGTGGACGTCGAAGTGGAGAAAACAGGAAAAGCCGGTACGACGGACCGAGCCCATGGCATGGACCAGGCTCAGGCCATCTTGCACGCATTCCTGCTCCTCGATGCCCAGATCGAGGCCATGGCGGAGCGTGGATCCATCGAGCTATCCGGAAGCAATCAACCCGTGGAACGAGAGCCTACCGAGAAGCCGAAAGCCTGGCGGCTCGCGCCGAGAATCGCGTCAGAACACGATTCCAGCCTCGGCAGCGAGATGATGCTCGCAAAAGTGGACGTCCTCGGCGAGCGAGCGCTGACGCTGAAGGGGAAGGATGGCAGCGAGGAGAGCGTGATCGTGTGCCTCGGGCATCCATACATGTCCAGAGGCTACTGGCGCGCTCCGTGCGAGATCATCGGCCCGAAAGGCGCGGTCCAGCGTCGCTTCGGGGCGGGAGAAGACTCGATTCAAGCGCTGACGCACCTGCTCTATCTCACCCCGATCCTTCTGGACAGCCTCGCGGAAGATGGGGAGTTTCATACGAGGGAAGGCGCGGCAGGACATTGGTTCCCGCGGATCCTGATCGAGGAACGATCGGGCACAGCAACGAAATGAAGCACAGACCCGGCGGCGCCGGCGCCGGCGCCGCGGCCGCGCCGGTCGGGGGCTTCAAGGAGCTCCGAGATCCAGGATGCGCCGTTCGACGATCGAGGCCGGGACATGGGAGGCGCACGAGGCTGCGCTCCAGAGAGCAGGGCATTTCCCGGGCGGTCTTCCCGTTGGGCAGCCGAAGCCTCGGGGCGTGCGTCGAACGTCCAGGTCGGCCCCTTGCCGAGGATCCGACCTCGCGGTAAGCTGCGCACAGCCCCATGAATCACTTCACGAGCAAGACGGGCTACAATGCGATCGGGAGCCAGCTCGACTGGTGCTTCAAGGCCTCCGAGCCCCCTGCCGACCACCCCAAGGGCGCCTATTTTACCACGCTTTCTCCTGAAGCTCCCAATCTAGCCGTCAGGCTGCGGATCCCGCGCGAGAAGCTGGAATTCGTCTTCAAGTTTCACGACGCCGGAGATCTCAAGCCGCTACACGGCGGGCGCGGCACCTACATATTCTATTCACCTGTCGACTATACCGTCACCCAAGAGCGTCAGGAGTTCAAAGGAGCTACGGGCCTATGATCGGCGGAGCAGACATCGTTCTGTACGGGCAGACCAAGGCGCATGATACGGATCTGTTGGTTCGTGCCATTCGCACGGAGTGGCCGAATGCGGTAATCCAGCATGCCGACAAGGAGAATGGCGTTCCGATCCGCGAATTCCATTTTCCGGTCATCGGCCCCGCCGAGCTGATCGTCTATCGTGACAACGCAAGTTATCAATCGTGGACGTCCAAGGGGGCCGCCGCAGACAATCAAGACGCCATGATTCATCTCATCGTAGCCGATGACAACGTGACACTCGTCGTCGATCGCCCCGACTCTGCCCTCGCAGACATGGCGCGAGAGCTGCTGGTGTCACTGCGGCCCAACAGGATCGTCCTGCAAGCAGCCTGAGGAGAGCACGCCATGCGCGATGAAGAACTCACCAATCTCGCACGACTTCTCGAAGCCAGCGGCGTTGGTTGGCTGCTCCAGCAGGATCGCGACGTGCGGCTTCGCCAGATCGCCGCCGAGATCGCGGAGCTATCGAGCGAGCTCAGCCGGCGCTTGGCTCCGGCGAAGATCGATGCACTGGGCGAAATGCTGAATGAGCCCGAGGCCATGAAGCCGCTCGTGCAGATGTTCGCATCGCCCACGTCATGCGCGATGCGCGCGATGGTTTATTGTGTGCTTCGGGGCATGGAGATCTCCGCGATCGACTTTTCGTACCGGCTGAAGCGGACCGTCGCGCTCACCGTCTCCGTGCAGAATGACGTCACCGGCCAGGAGCTTACGTTTGAATCGGATCTCGTGTGGGACGCTGAGATTCTGCGGCATCTGGGTATCATGACGATGGGGAAGAAGCCCGTCCTCCACGGGTTCTATGCGTTCGCGTCCTGAGCTGCCCAACGCCGCGTCGCAGACCGACGGGGAGGGCAGGCTCGGTTCGCTCGCCTGCCCTCCCCGCGGCTGAATTGCCGAGATCGAGCACGAGCTCGTTCGTCTTGCGCCGTTCCAAGCGCTTTCGCTGCGGAGCTGGACCCCTCCGCGTCACGCGGGCGGCCCGCAGCAGAAGGTCGCCACGCCTCCCGGCCTGAGCTCGCCCTCCTGCTCGCCGCCTCTGGGTTCGCAGACAGGGATGCTCTCGACGGTCAACGTCGCGCTGACGCTCCGCGGGAAAACGCCGGGCGGCAGGTCGAAACATTGACCGTTGCCGCGGGCATCGGTGCTGGGAATCGGCTGCGAGCACTGCTCGTCGGCGTAGAAGGTGAGCGTTCGCGTCCCGCTCCGGTCGCCATCGGCGTCATAATCGCACTCGGTGCACCCCTCCACACCGGAGTGGGCCCGCACGAGCTCGGGGTGGCTGCGAGGACACGCCTGGAGCTCGTCCTCACCGAAATACTGAAGGCACTCGCGGAAGCCTGGCGCCGGCACCGGGATACATTCGGAGCCAATCTTCGCGCAGTACTGATCCATGGGCCAGGTGCGCTCACACACCCGAACGATTTTCCCCCAGAGGGCGTCCACATCCTCCAGGGAGAGCGACGTGTCGCAGTCCCAGAGTCCATACTCCGCGGTGCCCCAGCCGAGGTCGACGTCGTCCGGCGCCGGCACCACGTCCGTCCTCTGGGACACGCAGCTGCCGTCCCAGTGAGGCGGCAGGACGAACTCGCTGACGGTGGGGGCTTCGATGACCACGTCCTCGGTACAGTTGTCGCCCTTCACGAGCTCGACCCTTTCGTATCGCCTCCCCCTCCGCGGCTCGGCCACACATCGGGGACAGCGATCGAGGGACTTCGGCTCTTGATAGTAATCCCGGAAATGATTGTAGTTGGACGCTTCACAGTCCGGCGCGTCGCGCGGGCTCCCCACCCAGGCGACGCGGACGCGCCGGTTCTCGAAGCCGTCGACGGAGTAGCTGCCGTCCCACACGGGCTCGGCGCAACGCCAGGGACAGGTGCCGGCATGGGGATCGGGGCAGTCGATGCCAGGGCACGGGCCGAAGTTGCACGACGCCCCGAGCAGCGCCGCCCCGGCGCCGAGCGCGAGGAGCGCCGCCCCCATCGATGTCGTCCGAATCCACGTCGTCCCGATCGCGCGCGTCATGTTCCCTCCGGCAAGCAACAGGCGATCACCTTTTTGCTCAAGCTCAGCTCGCCCACGAGCTCCCGGCCGCTCGGCGCGCAGCTCCCCGGCGCGTTGACCCGCCATTCCGCGCGCACGCTCCCGAGCGTCGAGCCGGGCTCGGCGTCGTGACAGACGCCGTTGCCGGCGACGACGGCGGCCGCGACGAGATCGTCGCACGCGCCGTCCTCGAACGTCGACACGAGCGCCTCGCACGTGCTCGGCGCGGTCTCGGTACACGAGCACGGCGTGCACGCGCGGCGGTCCTCGACCTCGCGCCAGAACGTGAACTGCTCCGAGAAGTGGAGGCCCGAGGTCCCCTCGCTGGAGGGACACCCGACGTCCTTGTCGTCCTCCGAGAGGAGACACCGGCGCCAGCCCGGGCTGACCTCCTCCGCGCCGAGGACACAGACCTGCGCAGCGCCCGGGCACATGTCGCCCCGCAACGCGTTGCAGGTGACCACGACCTGCCCTCCCGCGGGCGCATCGCCGTCGCGCGGCACCGGGGACGTCACGACCTCGCAAGGGCGCGCGGTGACGGGCGCGATCCGGAACGAGCCGAACGCCTCGGCCCCGACCGCGCCGGGCGCGACGCACGCGCCGTCCCAGCCGGCCGGTGTGTCGAACGGGGTCAACGTCTCGCCAGGGCTGTCGTCGCACATCCAGCCGGAGCTCACCGTGAGGCCGGCCGGGAGGACGCACGCGGGCGCGGAGCACGCGCACGGGCCGCACCCCGGATGCGCTCCCGGCGCGACGAACAGCTCGCTGTACAACGGTGGAGTCATGTTCTTGCGTTCCTCCTCGTTCCAGCGTGGGTTCAACACCACGGCCTCGTCGCACCGGAGGTCCTCGAGGCCTGAGGTCACCCGCACCAGGTACACACCCTGCTCGAAGCCGGAGAGCTTCATGGGAACACAGCTCCCCTCGCAGCCCCCGTTGCTGGTGCCGTCCTCGTTCATGACGTCGCACGCCAGGAGCTCGTGGCAGTCGTAGCCGTCCACGGTCCCGCAGCCGCTCGCCATCGCGACCGCCGCGCCGCCCACGCTCGCCAGCGCCGCCAGGACCTGCCCGGCCTCCCATCGTCTCATCGCCGCTTCTCCTCTTTCACGCCGGGTCCTCACCACGCCCCTTCGATCCGGACGCCGCCGCCGTGCGCCGTCGCGCGCGGCACCACGCGGACGCCGCCGTGGTCCGGCGCGGGCGCCCACCAGAACGACGACAGCGCCGCCGCGCCGATCACGCCGCTCGCCACGAGGCTCGCGACCGCGACGAGACCCAGGGCATCGCGGGCCTCGAGCGCGTCGCGGAGATGGGGGCACCGCGCGTCGGTGATCCCTTTCTTCGGGCTGCACCCGTTCTCCCCGCTCACGCTGCGAATCTGCTCGCGCAACGTCGCGGCCTCGCCGTCCTTGACCGCCCACGCGAGCGCGAACCCCGCGCCGACCACGACGCCCGCCGACGCGAGCGCGGGCCCCCCGATCCGGATCGCCGGTCCGACCGCCGTCCCCTCGCCCGCAGGCCGCATCGCCGCCGGCCCCGGCGCGGACGCCGCGGCAGGCGGTGCCGCCGCCGGCCGCGGCGCCGGCGGCTTCGGCTTCTCCTTCAAGGCCAGGCCGATCGCCGGCGTGTCCCCGCGCTGCGCCTCGAAGCGCCCCACGCCGTCCTCGTGGCCTGCGAGCGTCGCCCGCGCCTCGTGGCTGCCGGGCTCGACATAGACCACGTACGTGGCGAGCCCCTGGCCGACGCGCCGGCCGTCGATGAACACCTCGGCCTCGGGCTTGCCCACCACGATCGCGACCGCGGCGACCTCCTGCGCAGCCCGCCGGAGCCCTTGCTGGACCCGAGCTTTCCTGTCGGGCGCGAGCGCGTCCTCCGCCTCGAGCGCCCGGCGCAGGAGCTCCGCGGCGTCCCGGTAGCGGCGCAGCGAGAGCTCCGCCAGCCCGAGCTCGCCGGCCCAGCGAGGGTCGCCGGTCGACGCCCAGGCGCTTCGGTATGCCGCCGCGGCCTCTTCCCATCGCCCGGCGCGCCGCGCCTGCTCCGCGCGGCGGAGCGTCGCTGCCATGTCCGCGGGCGGTACGCTTGAGGGCGAAGCGGTCGAGCCCGAGACTCCTGACGGCGCGACCGCCACCGGCGAGCCCCCCACCCCCGAGCCCGCCGATTGCGGCTCCTCGGCCAGCGCACCGCGGCTGTAGCCTGCGGCAACCAACAGCACCGCAAGCCCCGCGCACCTCGCCAAGCGCATGGGCGCCGAGCCTAGTCAGCCCGCTGTTCGCCCGCAAGCACGCGCCGTAAGCGCCGAACGAGCAAGCGCTCGGATGAGAAATGAAACGATGTCCGCGTAAAGCATCATGTTCCGGCGTGCCCTCACGCCTCGCCACGTCGGCTCAGCGCCCTCCTGGCACCCGGAATCCAATGACAACGCAACACCGTCAGCTCGGGAAGCGCGAACGATTTCGAGCGCCATCGGGTAACCGGCGGATAATGGATCGGGCATGGATGCAAAGGATCCGCGCGGCGCGCCCACCGGTGCGCCGCCGCCCACCTGGGAGACCGTCGTCCGCGAGCACCTCCGCTACCTGCGCGGCTGCGTGGCGTCGGAGCGGATCCCGGCGGCCGACAGGGAGGACGTGCTGCAGGAGGTGCTGCACGGCATCTCGCGGGCCCTCGCCACGTTCGATCCGGCCCGGGGCGAGCTGCGCGCCTGGTTGAAGGCCATCGTCCACAACCATGCATCCATGTACCGGCGCCGCGCCTACCGGCGGCGCGAGGCGCCGTGGCCGGACGAGCCGCTGGAGGTCGCCGACGAGGCGCCGAGCTCCGAGGAGCGCCAGATGGAGCGCGAGCGGCGGCAGCTCCTGTCGAAGCTGCTCCTCGAGCTGCCGCCGGAGCGGCGCGAGGCGGTGATCGCCCACGAGCTCGACGAAGCGGGCATCGGCCATGTCGCGGAGCTGCTCTCGATACCCGCCACCACCGCGAAGAGCCGAGTCCGCCATGGGCGCGAGGAGCTCAAGGCGGCGGCGCGCCGCTGGCAGGCGCGCCATCACCGCCGCCTCGCCGCCCTGCTGCCGATGCGCGCAGCAGGTTGCTCGGGGGAGCGCTCGCGGCGCCGCGCGGCGCGGGAGCGCCTGCTGCATCGCGCCGGGCGCGCGCTCCGTCATGCGATGTCCGCCGCAAGGGCGCCGCGGCTCCGAACGGTCGCTCACGCCTGCGCCTCGCTCGCGGTGGGCGCTTTGGGCGTCGTCCTGACAGCAGGGCTCCTGCTGGTCGGACACGGCGGCGCTCTTCCCGGAGGCGCGGCATCGCCGGCCCCCTCCATCGCCGCGCATCCTCACGCGGCTTCGACAGCCACGCCGGCAGGAGGAGTCAGCGAGCACGCGTATTTGGTGGTGAACGACGAAACGCCGTCGCGAGGAGCGATGTCTTCCTCGATGACCAGCGACAGCGCGTCAGGTCCTCCGGGCCCCCTGCCCCGCCAGCCGCAGCGCCGGCCCGGCGCGCAGGACGACGACCTGCGCCAGAGAATGGCCGCCGCAGCCCGCGCCATCGGGCACGACGCGCTGGCGCGTGCGCTGCTGGAGCAGCCCCGCCACGAGCTGCCGGGCGTCGCTGCCGCGCCCGGCCGCGACAACTCCCTGGCTTCCTCGACGCCCACGGCGCGCGTCCGCTGAAGAAGAGCGCCTCCGCGACGACGGATCACGACTGCCGGCGCCCCAAATCCTCGACGTGGGTCGACTCGACCGACGAGCCGCAATGTCGGCTCGCGCGCACGGGCGGCGCACGGCCGCCGCGGGCGAGATGGCTTTCAGGGCTTCTCTACAAACGCCGCTTGGCGAGATCCGGTATGCCGACTCGACGCCGCACGACAACCGCTGTCCACGACCGCAGCACGCCCCGGCGACGCTTTCCATCGATCGCAAAGCACCCCGCGCTCCGCATTCCCGTAGAGCGCATCCTCGCCGAGCGCCGCTGGATCGCCGCGCTCGTCCTCTCTTTCGGTGTATCGCCCCGCGACCGCGAGGATGTGGCGCAGGCCGCGATCCTGGCCGCGTGGATCGCCGTCGAGGAGGGCAGATACTGTCCGGACGCGTCCGTCGACCCGCGGCGAGCGCTCCTCGGCTGGCTCTACGGCATCGTCTGGCGCAAGGTGGGACACCACCGCAAGCGCGCCTGGGTCCGCCGGGAAATCCCGGTGGCGGATCCGTGGAGCGTCCGGCCGGAGCCGCCGCGCGACGACGAGCTTCTCCTCGATGCGCGCGAGCGCCTCCTCGCCGTGCGCATCGCGATATCCTGGCTGCCGCAGCGCGACCAGCAGATGCTCGCCCGCTGCGCGGTCGGCCACGGTATCCGCGACATCGCACGCGCGCTCGGCATGCCCAGCTCGACGGCGGTGCGGCAACTCCACCGGGCTCGCAGGAAGCTTCGGTGGTTGCTCCGCCGCTAAGGCCCAATGACCGCGATACCGATTTGCGCCAACACACATGTCCAGCTGCGCGGCCACGGTCGGCAGACGCTGGGACCAGCTGGGGTCGAGCCGTCGACCGTCACGACCTCGTAGCCTGCCTACCGCTCTGGCGTCGCCTCATCTCCCTGTGCCAGTCGACCGACCAGCGCATGGAGATGGGGGGCGCTCAACCTTATCTTCTCGTGCAGCGCCACATGACTGACGCTGGGTCCGCCGCTCTCGGCTACCACGGCCACGGTTTGCCGCAGCCCGAGGTCGGTTCCGGCGTGCAGTAAGATGAGCCTCAGCAAATCCCTGGAGGGGGTGTTCTTGGCGTTCGCCGTAGTGCATCTCCAGTACCTTGTGCTCCTTCGCCAATTCCTCATCGTCGGGCAGTTCCGCCTCGATGGTCCGCCCGGGCGGCGCGGTTCGGTGTAACCTGCGCCGCCGTGCGATCGTTCGAGACTGCCGTGCTGCCCCCGCGCTGGCTCGCGGCCGTCGCCGTGCTCGCTGGCGTCCTGACCGGGGCCGACGCGCGGGCGGAGGTACAGCCCCTGCGCGTCGCGTACGAGGCGCACGAGGGCTGTCCCAGCGCCGAGGCGTTCCTGCGCGAGGTGACCGCGCGCACGGAGCTCGCCCGTGATGCCGCGCCGGACGAGGCGGCGCTCGAGGTGCGCGTGCACATCACCTCGGCCGAGGGCGAAAGCCGCGGCCGAATCACGGTCGGCACGGAGGAGGACGCGCGCGTCCGCGAGGTCGGCGGCGCCACGTGCGCGGACGTCGTCGCGGCCCTGGCGCTCATCACGGCCCTCTGGGTCGACCCCACCGCATCCCTCGATCCGCAGCGGCCGACCGCGAAGCCGCGCTCGTCCGAGGATCCGGACCCCGCCGGGGCCGCGGGCGCCGCCGCGGGTCCCACCGGGGCTGCGCCACCGGCCGGGGCTCTCGTCCCCCCCGGCGGCCAGGCGCCGGAACCGGCGAGCCCGCCGCGCGCGGGGCCGCCGCAAGCCGCGTCCCTGGCCCCAACCGCCCCGGTCGCGCGCCCCGCGACCGCGCCGCCCCGCCCGCCGTCACCGGCCGCCGGTGCATTGCGCTCCCCGCAGCGGCCGCTGCCCTTGGAGCGCCGGTGGACGCTCGGCATCCAGGCGAGCGCGGCGTCCGGGGTCGCGCCCGAGGCCCTCCTCGGCGGCGGGCCCTTCGTCGAGCTGCGCGCCGATCTGGGCCTCCGCGCGTCATTTCGCGTCGCAGCCGAGGTGGCCGCCACCGGCGCCATCGATGTCGGGCCGGGCGGCGCCCGCTTCACCCGCTGGATCGGTCGGCTCGACACCTGCGCGGACGTCCTCCGACCGGCGCGCTGGCTCTCGCTCGGGTCCTGCGTGGGCGCGGAGGGCGGCTTCCTCCACAGCAGTGGGCTGGTCGGCGACACGATCACCGAGGTGAAGGACGCCACGGTACCGTGGGCCAGCCTCGGGCTCCTCGCGCGCATGACCGCCTCGCTCGGCGCCCTCGTGCGCGTCGACGTGCACGGTGGACCGCAATTTCCGCTGGTACAGCGCTCGTTTATGTTCGAGAGGCCCGCGCTGGTCATTCACGAGGTGCCCGCGGTCACGTGGGCGCTCCACGTCGGCGCCGGCCTCTCGTTTTGATGATCAGGCGGTCGCGAGCCGGAGATTGCTCGAGGTGTGAGCCGTGGTGAAGCGCTGACCCTGATGGAGCTCCCCGCCGCTGTTCCCCCCGAGAGCCGGGCGGCGGCGGGGCGCCTTGCCGCGCTCGTGGCGGAGCACTCGGCCTTCGTGTGGCGCTCGCTGGTGCGGCTCGGCGTGCCGCGCGCTGACGCGGAGGACGCGGTGCAGCAGGTCTTCCTCGTTGTGGCCCGGAAGCTCGGGGACATCGAATACGGCCGGGAGTCGGCGTTCCTGTTCAGCACGGCGCTGCGGATCGCCTCGCGCGCGCGGAGGACGCAGCAGCGGCGCCGGGAGGTCCTCGAGGACGAGCCCCTCGAGCGCGTCGATCCGGCGCCGGATCCCGAGGAGATGATGGATCGCGCGCGCGCCCGCGCGACGCTCGACGCCATCCTCGACACCATGCCGCTCGATCTGCGCGCGGTCTTCGTGCTGTTCGAGCTGGAGCAGCTGACGACGGCGACCATCGCCGCGATGCTCGAGCTCCCGGCGGGCACGGTCGCCTCCCGCCTCCGCCGCGCGCGCGAGCACTTCCAGGCCGCCGTGAGGCGGCTCGAGGCGCGAGCCCATTTCCGAGGTGAGTGCAATGAGTGATCCTGAGCGCCTCCTGGACCAGAAGGGGAGTGATCTGCAAACGGCGCTCCTCCGCGCGGCGCTCGACGAGAGCGTGCCGAGCGGCCTGACCCGGCGCACGCTCGTCGCGCTCGGCGTCGCCGCCGCCGCGGCGAGCGTGGGCGGCGCGGCCGCGGCGAGCGCGGGCGGCGCGGCCGCGGCGAGCGCGGGCGGCGCGGCCGCGGCGAGCGCGGGCGGCGCGGTCGCGAGCACGGGTGGGGCGGCCATGAGCGGGGCGGCCACGGGTGGGGCGGCCGCGGCGGCGAGCGGCGCGGCGGTGAGCGGCGCGGCGGTGGGCGCGGCCGCCGGGGGTGGGATCTTGAGCGCGTTCGGGATCGGCGTGCTCGCGGGGGTCCTCACGCTTGGGGTCGTGGAATGGACGGGCGTCGTCAGCGTGTCGGCGCCGGAGAGGCACGCTCAGGAGGCGCCCAGCGCGCCGGCAGCGTTCAGTGCTCCGCCCGCCCGCCGCGCCGCAGAGGCGGAGGCAAGGCGAGTCCCGGAGGAGCGCGCGGACGAGGGGCCGCCTCCAGCGGAGGGGTCGCTCACAGCGGAAGGGCCGATTGCAGCGGATGAGGGGCCGCCTCTGGCCGCGCCTGCCGCCCCGGCACCCGCCGCCCCCGCGGCGAACAGCCCGCGCGCGCCCGAGAAGCGCGCGCCGACGCTGGCCTCCGAGCTCGCGTTGCTCGACACCGCGCGGCGCGCGCTGCGGCGGGGGGATCCGGCGGCCGCGCTCGCGCTGCTGGATCGCCATGCGCGCGAGTTCGCCGGCGCTCAGCTCACCGACGAGGCCGCCGTGATCCGCGTCGAAGCGCTGGCGAGCCAGGGGGATCGCGCGGGCGCCCATGCGGCGGCGCGGCGCTTCCTCGAAGCGCACCCGGGCAGCCCTCACGCGAAGCGTATCGAATCGGCCGCCGGGATCGACGCGCGCGACGAATTCGTGATCCCGGGGAACAGACTCGGAGATTGATACCGCAGGAGGCTTTGTCATGAGGCTCTTGGATGACGTATCTTTACTCTGCTGCGCCTCGGTGCTCTCGCTCTTCGTCTCTGGGTGCGGGATCACGATTCTGGGCAATGGCAATGACGATGACAATGCCGGAGGCGGTGGCAACGGCACCGCCTCCGGTGTCGAGGGGAGCTCGGGCGTCGGGGGGAGCTCAGGTGTCTGCATCCACGACATCCCGGCGACGTCCCAGATCCCACGCCTGTTGAACCGGGAGTACGACGCGGTGGTGCAGGATCTGCTCGGCGTGACGATCTTGGCGAGCGCCGACGACCGCCCGCCGTCTGAGGTCCTCGTTTCCGACTTCGAGGGCAGCCTGACGGATCTCGCGTGGAACAGGTACCTCGTGGTAGCCGAATCTATTGCCGCCGAACTGATGGCCGGGCCGAACAAGTCCAAGTTCATTGCCTGCGATCCGGCGGCGCCAGGGTGCCTCGAGGCGACGATTCGCGCCTTTGGTCGCAAGGCCTTTCGTCGTCCTCTGATAGAAGAGGAGGTGCAGAGCTTCATGCGGCTCACCACGCTAGAGCCCCCGGGCACGCCCGAAGAGGTTGCTGAGGCCGTCCTCATCGCCTTCCTCGCTTCGCCCTCGTTCATCATGCTCCCCGAGCTGGCGCAGGAGCGAGAAGGAGACGCTATCAAGCTCTCCAGCCACGAAGTGGCGGCGAGGCTCTCGTTCCTGCTCTGGGATTCCGTTCCGGATGACATCCTGAACGCCGCGGCTGATGCTGGTCAGCTCACCACCAAGGCGCAGATCTTGGCGCAGGCGCGGCGGATGATTCAGAACCGCCAAAAGACGGCGCGGGTCGTGGTCGCCTTCCATCGTGATTTGGCGGAGATTCGCGCAGGTTCGCCGTGGGGGACCCGCGATCACGACAGGACCAAGTACCCCGACTATTCCCCGGACGCGGCTCCCCTCATGGTGGCAGAGATGGACGCCTTCTTCGAGGAGGTGGCGTTCGCGGCGGGGTCGCTCAAGGACCTCTTCCTGAGCAACATCGGTTTCGTCAACAAGGACACCGCTCCGCTCTATGGGCTCAATCCCGCGAGCTACGGTACGCAGCTGACGCGGGTGGAGCTCGACCCGAGCGAGCGGCCGGGGTTCTTGACCCGCGTTGGGTTCTTGAGCTCCTACTCGTCCTACGCCAGTACGAACCCGATCCTCCGGGGCGCGTTCATCACGAGGCTACTCGGGATCGACCTGCCGCCAGAGCCCTTTATGGATACATCGTCGGTCCCTCCGAACGACTACACCACGAACCGTCAGGTCGTCGAGGCTTTGACCTCCACGGCGGCGTGCTCCGCGTGTCACGTGCCTTTTACCAATCCGCCGGGCTTCGTGCTCGAGAGGTACGACGCGGTTGGTAAGGCGCAGACGACCGATCCGCTCGGCGGTGCCATCGACGGGACCGCCGACGTCTACTTTAGCGCTGACAACACCAAGACGATCACGACACCCATCGAGCTGATGACCGAGCTCGGCGCTGGTCCGGGCGTCAGGCGCCACTATGCCGAGCGGTGGGTCTCCTTTGCCACTCGACGGTCGCCGAACTCGAGCGACGCCTGCGTCGTCGATGAGCTCAGCATCAAGCTGTCTGACGACGGCTATACCATTCTCGATCTGCTCGCCGATCTTACCCAAGCAGATTCTTTCCGTCTGCGAGTCGTCGGAGACTGAGAGGGGAATACGAACATGACGAAGAATCTGACCCGAAGAATATTCCTCCGAGGCCTGGGCGGAGCTGTCGTCGCTGCGCCTTTCTTGGGCTCCGTCGCGGAGCGTACCGCGAAGGCGCAGTCGGGCGGCGTCGAAGGTCCGAAGCGGCTGATCGTGTTCTTTACGCACAACGGCTGCGTTACGAATCGATGGTTCCCGAAGAAGGCCCATGGCACCTTGACCGGCGCCGATTACGAGGCGACGACGCTCAAGCACCTCGCCCCCTTTGCGCCCAAGCTCCTGGTGCCCCGCGGCATCCGAGCGATGAACGAGTGGAGCTTGGAGCGGACCTACGGCCAGAACAACGATCCCCACACTCAGGTCATCGGATCGTATTTCACCTGCCACCCGGTGACGCCCGAGAGCGACAAGCTCAACGCCAAGCCAACCGGCCGCTCGCTCGATCACTTCTGTGCGGAGCAGGTCAACCCCAATGGCGCGCCTCCCCTCGTGATGTCCATGGGCCAGAAACGGCAAGACACCAGATCGAATATCTCGTACTCCGCGCCCGGAGAGATATTCGGGGGCGTCAGGTCGCCGATCGAGGTCTTCAACGACCTGACGAACCTCTTCGGTCAGGGCCCCGTGTCGCCGGATTCGTACAAGGTGGCCCGCGGAAAGAGCATCGTCGACATCGTGCGAGACGACCTGGCGAGGCTCCAGAGGGTCGACATGAGCCAGTCGGACAAGAGAAAGCTCTCTGACTGGGTGGATCTCCTCCACCAGACATCGGGCACGGTCAGGGCCGAATGCTCCGCAGGGATCGCGGCGGCGCTCGGTTTGACGCCCGGATCCGTGCAGGCGGCGGAAGGTGACGGCTCAAGCTTCGACGTGCCGAAGCGCACGAAGGTCATTCTGGACCTCGCGGTGCTTTCGGCCATCTGCGACCAGAACCGCGTCATCTTCATGAAGTTCCCCCCGGCCGTCGTCTTCAAGTGGGACGGCATCGATCATGGCAGAGATTCCGATGGCCTCTCCCACCGCACTGGCACCCAATCGATCGAAGGGGATTGCGCGCTTGGCGTGCTCGAAATGCTTCGAGAAATCGACGACTGGTACGCGAAGAAATTCGCATACCTCGTCGGTCGGCTCGACAGTATCGAGGAGGGCGACGTGAAGCTCCTCGACAACACCGCGACCGTCTGGTTCCAGGAATGTTCGGACGGCGCCGCCCGCAACCTCAACAACCTTCCGATCCTCCAGGCCGGGAGCTGTGGAGGCTACTTCAAGGTGGGTCAGGCCGTGAACGTGGACGGCGGCAGCGCCGACCTGACCCGCGGCAACAGCGAGGGTGCTTGCAGGTGGCTGGACGGCCCGTCTGTGCTCAGGTACAACGAGCTGCATAACCTGGGGACTCCGTCGACTGTCGCCTCGCAGCCGATCAACAAGTACTTCTGCAACTTGATGAACGCCATCGGGGTGAAGGCCGGTCCGGACGGCTTCCCGGCGATAGGCGGCACGCGAGAGGTGACTCACTTCGGCAAGCACGACGACACCAAGCTCTTTGCCGACGTGAATAACCCACCGGACATCAAGGATCCGGGAGAATTCACGGCTCTTCGCGCGAGCAGCTAGTCGTTGCTTGCTCCCCGCAGGCGACGCCGCGCTCTCCGCCGCGTCGTGCTGCCCGGAGGCTGGCGTTGATGGAGTGACGGCCGTGACCTCGCGGAGACGCCGCGTCAGCTGTCGCCGCTCGGCCTTGCTCGTGATCAGGGCGAGCTCTTCGACGCCCGCATGCAGACCTGGAGCGCCTGCCGGAGGTTCCCGAGCGTCTTGATGCGCGTCAGATCCACGCCGGCCGACACGATGGTCTGAGCCACCTCGGCCCGGAGCCCGACCACCATGCCTCGGGCGCCCAGCAGCTCGACCGCGCGGATCACCGAGAGCACATGGTGCGCCGTGACCGTGTCGACGACCTCGACGCCCGTGAGATCCAGGATCGCGAACCTGCATCGCTTGCGCGTGATCGTCGTGAGCAGCACATCCATGATCTGCGTCGCGCGCTGGCCGTCGATGGCCCCGAAGATCGGCATCGTCACGACGCCGTCCCACACCTCGATGATCGGCGTCGACAGCGCCCGTATCGCGTCCTCCTGGCGCAACACGATCTGCAGCTGCTCGCGCAGCTCGTCCTCCACCCGCTTCCGCTCGCCGTTCTCGCGGGCGAGCCCCTCGTACAGGAGGGCGTTCTCCACGGAGATGGCCGCCTGCTTCGCCACGAGATCCAGCAGCGCCAGCCGGTCCGCCTTGAACGCGCCGCTCGTGAGATCGTTCTCCAGGTAGAGGATGCCCGTCAGCGCCTTCTGCCTCGTGATCGGCACGCAGCACGCCGACTTGGTCCGGCGGCGCGCGACGTACTCGTCGGTCGCGTAATGGCCGCCTTCGGACGCGTCGTCCAGGATCACGTGCTCTCCCGTCCGCTTCACGTAGCTGACGATGGACATCGGCACGCAGCCCGCGGGCAGCGTGCCCCCCTCCGCGAGGCGGTGGATCTCCACCGGCTGCTCGGCGCAGGCGCTCGCGAGCAGCGTGAACTGGCCATCCTGGACGAGGAGCAGGCGGCAGCGCTCGGCGGCCGCGTGCTCGATGACGACGCGGAGCAGGTTCGAGAGGAGCTTGTCGAGGACGATCTCGCTGGAGATGGCCTGAAGCGCCCTGACGACGGCGAGCGTGTCCAGCTGCCGGCTGCGGTCGCCCGCGGGGCGCTGGGGCGCGTCGATCGCCGCCTGACGGAGCTCCGGGTACCGCTGCTCGAGCCGGTCGACGAGGAGCGCCGCGCCCCAGCGGGCATAACACGCCCGCGCCACGCCGAGATAGCCGAGCCCCGCGGTCGTGGCCCCGCGGGCCATGTAAAAGCGCGCGGCGATCTCCGCGCAGACGCCCTCGTCGTGCACGAAGCCGCCCTCCCGGGCCGCGCCGATGGCGCGCTCGTAAAGCCCCATCGCGTCGAGCGGGCGGTCCTCGATCCTGGCGATCTCGGCCTGGATCAGCGCATGTTTGTGCGAGAAGTTCTCGGGGCAGTTCTCCGCGAACCCGCGGAGGCGCGCCTCGTGCATCGCAATGGCCTCGCGCCTTTTCCGAGGGTCCTCGGGATCGGCGGGGCTCGCCGCGAGGGTGAGGGCGGCATAGCAGTGATAGTCCGGCACCAGGATCTGGAGCACGCTCGCCCAGTACATCTCCTGCGCCGCCGCCGCGGCCCGGGAAGCCTCGTCCAGCTCGCCGACGAGGAAGCGGGCCTGGAGCCGCGCCACATGATACCAGAGCGCCGCCAGCGGCGAGCTCCCGTCGGCGAGCCGCTCCGTGAACTCCGCCTCGTCGAAGCCGTCGCCGCTGAACGTCAGCGGGCCGCTCGTCTGGCCCATCATGTTCTTGATGAAGCGCTGCAAGACGACGAGGCAGCGCTCGGCCATGGCGAAGCTCGCCGCCCGGACGGTCTCCATCCGCGCCTCGCTCGCGCGATAGAGCTCCTCCAGCGGCTCCCCTCGCGCGAGGCCGTGCGTGATCGTGCCGAGGGCGAGGAAGGCCGAGAAGATGAGGTTTCCGGACTCGATCGCCGCGCCGAGGCCCCTCCGGATGACCTCGAGGCTCACCGGCAAGGGGCGCACCCAGGGCGAGATCATGACCCCGTGGAGATCCGCCGCGACGCCCAGGAAGTAGATCGATCCGCGGTCCTCGGCGAGGCGGTAGGCGAGCTCGCTGAAGCGAACCGCATTCTTGTAGTCGCCGAACCGCTGCACGAGCGACATCCCGAAGCCGCCATACGCGAGCGCCGACGCGTCGGCATTGCCGCGGGTCATGCTGAGGTGCACCATCCAGCTGGCCGTCAGGTGCGCGACGTTCTCGTCCATGAACCAGGTCGCGACGTAGGTCACGGCCAGCGTGCTCATCACCGCCTGGCTCTCCGCGTCGGCCATCGGCGGCAGCTCGATCAGCGACGCGACGGGGCGATCCCCGAGCGCGCGCCACACCCTGTCGAACGCGGCCTGGACGTCGGCGTCGCTCGGGCGCTCGGGCACGCCCACGCCGAGGGCGCTCAGGCACTCGAGGATGCAAGGCATCGTGTCGGGGCTGAACCGGCTCGTGCGGATCTCGATCTTCACCCGATAGACCGGCGCCCTGTGCAGGAGCGTCCTCGCGTGCGAGAGGAGCAGGGCGCAGAGCCGCTCCGCCTCGTCGAGATCGCCGTTCTGCTGCGCGCACTCGGCGCGCTCGAGGTGCAGGGCGAACGCGAGCTCGTGCTGCGTCTCCCAGCAATCCTCGGCGAGCATGGCGCTCCCGGCAGCGAGGTAGTCTGCGGCCGGCCGGTAGGCAGCGGACGACTTGGCCCTTCGCCCTGCGTCGAGGTTCAGCGCGGCGACCCGCGCCCGCTCGCCCCGCTCGCGGATCAGGGCCGCGCCCAGGTTCATCTGGCTGGCGACGGCGAAGACGCTCTGTCCGGGCGCCTCCGCCGCGAGGAGGAGCCGCCCGATGCGGAGGTGCTCCGCCGCGCGCGTCTCCTCGGGGATCAGCGCGTAGGCCGCCTGCCTCACCCGATCGTGCACGAACGCGCACGTGCGCTGTCCGAGCGTCACGAGCTCCTCCCGGGCCGCCTCCCGGAGGTGCTCCCGGAGCGCCTCCTCCGGCGTGCCGGCGAGCAGCGCCAGCGTGGCGATCTCGAAATCGTCGCCGAGGCACGCGCCGAGCCGCAGCGCTGCCCGCGCCTCGTCCGACAGCCGCTCGAGCGCGCTCGCCGACAGGTCCGAGGCGCCGCCGAGCTGCCCCTTCGCGTCGATCTCGGCGAGATCCCACCGCCACGCGCCCTCGCCGCCGTCGAACCGCACGAGCCCGCGCTTGTGCAGCGCGGTGAGCGCCTGCGCCGAGAGGAACGGGTTGCCGCCCGACGCGAGGTGCACGCGCTCGGCGAGGGGCTCGGCGGCCCCGGGATCGCAGGAGAGCGTGGCCGCCACCAGCTCGCGCACGTCGGCAGCGGCGAGCGGCGCCAGGGGGACGCGGCGCACCGGCGCGCCTGCCGCGGTCAGCTCGTCCACGACCGCGGTCAGGGGGTGCGCGCGGCCGACCTCGCCGTCGCGGTAGGCTCCGAGGATGAGCAGGGGGCGCGACGGCGCCGGATCGAGCAGGCGCCGCAGCAGCCGGAGGCTGGCGGCGTCCGCCCACTGGAGGTCGTCCAGGAACAGGACGAACGGGTGATCGGGGGCGGCGAAGACGCCGACGAACTGCTGGAACGTCCTGACGAAGCGGTTCTCCGCCTCGCTCATCGGCAGCCGCTCCACGGGCGGCTGCGGCCCGAGGATGAGCTCGACCCGGGGGATGACGTCGATGATGAGCTGACCGTGCCGGCCGAGCGCCTCGAGCAAGCGCGCCCTCCACGCGTCGAGGCGAGCCTCGCTCTCGGTCAGGAGGCGGCGGACGAGCTCTCCGAACGCCTGCGCGAACGTGGAATACGGGATACCGCGCTTGTACTGGTCGAACTTGCCCGAGGCGAACGCCCCGTGGGCCCTCACGACGTGGTGGAGCAGCTCGCGCACGAGCGATGATTTGCCGATCCCCGAGGGCCCGGTGACCAGCGCGAGCGCCGGCGTGCCCGTCGAGACGACCTGCTCGAACGCGCCGGTGAGCGCGGCGATCTCGCGATCTCGCCCGATGAGGGTCCTCGGGATCTGGAACCGATCCGGCGTGTCCCGAGCGCCGAGCGCGAACGGCGCGACGTCGCCCGCCTCGCGCAGGGCGGCGGCGCACCGCTCGAGATCGTGCGCGAGCCCGCGCGCCGTCCGGTAACGCTCGTCGGGCATCTTGGCCAGGAGCTTCAAGACGATCTCGGACACGAGAGGAGGTGTCGCCGGCGCCACCTCGGTGAGCGGGCGTGGCCGCCGGGCGACGTGGCAATGGGTCCACTCGAGCAGGTCGCTGGCCTGAAAAGGCGGTGCGCCCGAGATCATCTCGTAGAAGATGGCCCCCAGCGAATACAGGTCGGCGCGGTGATCGATCGGTCGGTTGATCCGCCCCGTGATCTCGGGCGATATGTACGGAAATAGCTCCGGCTGGGCGAGCACGTGCGCCACGAGCTGCTCTCGGTCGTGAGCGCCGGCCGGGGGGGCGACGATGCGGAGCGGGTCGCCGCTCTCCCCGACGAGCAGGCTGCGAGGCGACAGCCGGCCATGGATCGCGCCGTCCTTGTGCAGGTCCGCGAGCGACAGGGAGAGGCGCACCGCCGCGGCGAGGAAGCGCGGCATGTCCATCGGTGCGGCCAGCAAGGTGCCGGCAGGGAGGGCTTGCGAGTCCAGGAACGGCTGCATGGCGTGACTCTCCAGATGAGTCTGCCTTCTATCGCAGGAGGGCCGTCGGTGGCCACGCTTACGTCACGGCCGGGGTCGATCTCGGTCGCATCGAGGTGCGCGCGGCGATTGAGGGAATGGGCCGGAGACTCCGGAAGCGCGGGTGGCGGGCCGGCAGGAGGCGACGGGCGACGATGTGCGCGCCCGCGCGCGGGTCAGGGCGTGTCCGAGGGATCGGCGGGATCGCTGCCGGCGTCTTCTTCGTCGCCGTCGAGGAAGCCGTCGAGATCGCGGTCGATCCCCGCGCGCTCTCCGGAGCCGGGCGGCATGCAGGTATACGTCAGCTCGCGGCCGGTCACGACGGCCAGGTACCGGAGCAGCGGCTCGCTGAGCGGCGGGGCGGCGCTGCGGTTCGCGGAGAAGTAGCCGCCGCCCAGGTAATGATAGCCGAGCGATCGGCCGAGCAGGGTTGTCCTCGCGACGAGGTCGCACTCGCCGGCGTCGGCGCGCGCGCGCAGCAGGTGGATGCGGGGCGCCGCGGTATGCGCGTTGTGGCGGGTCAGCGTGATCTGCTGGCCCACGATGGGCGCCATGTTGGTCGGGAACGCGAGGATGAGCGACTCGAGCCCGCGGCGGAGCGCGTCGCCCTGCGGCGTGACCGGGATGCCCGTCGGGTTCTCGGCGAACGGCGTCACGAATTGATCCGAGAAATCCGAGACCCGGAGGAACCTGAAGATCGTATCGAACGTCCCGTCGTGGATATAGCCGAACCCCCGCACCTGGTCTCCCATGAACGGGAAATCGTCGAAGGTGTTCGAGAGCGGGAGCTCCGCGCCGAACATCCCCACCTTCTGATAAGCGTTGCGCAGGTGCGGGATCTTGAGCACCATCGGCTGGAACTCGAAGGTCGTGAACGCCGTCGTGCCGAAGAACCCCGGGGCGTCGGACTCCGGGTTTGCGGCAGGGTCCACGGCGTGGCAATCGCCGCACCGCTCGGTGATGTCGACGACGACGTTGTTGAAGAAATCCTCGGCTTGCTGCTGGGCGGGGGTCAGCGAGTTGTCGAGGTTCCGGACGGGGTTCGGCGGGTAGGTCACCTTGAGGATGAAATCCGTGAAGGCCTCCATGTCGGCCTCCGGGATGAGCTCGTGCCGCCCGAGCAGGTCCATGAAGGAGGGCCGGAACTTCTTGAAGGCCGCGCGCTCGTCGAACGTGCCGGTGTCGGGCTGCGCGGAGGGCGCGTCGGGGGTGCCGCCCGTCCGATCGCCGCGCCAGTGCATGGGCCCGTGGTTGGCCATGCCGCGCAGGCTCTGCGTCGTCATGGGGCCCTTCATGGGGTGGAAGTCGGTCGGCATCGGCTCGCCGGTGAAGAAGTTCGTGATGTTTCCGAACGGACCCGGGTTCGGCTCCACGGGGGCGTCCGGGTTGCCGAGGTCCCACGCCAGGCTGTCGAAATCGCCGAAGATATGGCAGCTCGCGCACGACGAGTCGCCGTGGCTCGAGGAGAACGCCGCGTCGTAGAGGAACCGCCGGCCGTTCACGATGGCGGGGGGCTCGGGGGTGAACATCGTGACGTGAGCCACCTCCTTGCGCTTCCGGGTGTCGATGATCGAGATGCCGTTGTCGAACCGCGTCATCACGTAGAGCTGGCGCCGCGCGGGGTCGAGCACGAGCCCCGTCGGGCCGCCGCCGGTCACCGGGATATGGCTCTTCGTGTCGGGGACGAACGTGTCGTCCTCGAGCTCCTCCGTGCTGAAGACGCCGACCTTGCTCGAGCCCAGCGCCGCCACATAGAGCGTCTCGCCGTCGGGGGAGACCGCCATGCCCGTGGGCTGGGCGAGGCTCTTCGCGCTCTCCGCGTTGGGCGCCGGCGCGCAGCAGCTCGCGTAATCGATGTGCTTGTTCAGGTGCCGCGGCGCGACCGAGCCGCCCCCGAGGACGGTGATCCGGCTCTCGTGGAGGTGCCCGCGCAGGCTGCTGCCGGCGAAGATGCCGGGCCCCTCGAAGCGCTGCAGGTTGAGCGCCTCGGTGTTCGAGACGTAGATCTTCCCGTTGACGGGGTTCACCGCCATGTTGAACAGGATGGTGCCGACGCCGGTGAAGAAGCCGGCGGGGCCGCTGACCTGCCTGGGCGGGCTCGCCATCGCGTCGATCGCGAACACGTCCTTGTCGGGCAGCGAGAGCTTGATGACGTGGTCCCAGTCGCGCCCGGCTTCGTCCTTCCAGTGGGCGCCGTCGTGCTGGACGATGAGGGAGACCTCCGGCGCCTGGAAGCCTTGCGCGTTCGTCGCCGGGCCGAGCGTCCCGCCGGGCCCGAAGCCGTCGGGGATGACCTGCTCGTTGACGGTGGTCGTCCGGTTGCCGGAATGGAAGCCCGCCGCATAGACGCGCTTGCCGTCCGGCGTCACGGCGAGCGCCCTAGGGGTGTCGGTGAACAGGGTGACGATGGTGAGCGGGTCGCCGCCGAGCGACGCGCCGAGGTGGTTCGCGTCGAAGACCCACACGTCGGCGCGGCCGATGCCGGGCGTCGTGAACTGCGGGTCGAAGGGGACGTTCTGGCCGCGATGCGCGGTCGTGATGAAGGCGCGGCGCCGCCCCGGCCCGGCAAAGACGATATCGCGCGGCTCGTCGCCGACCAGCAGGGTGCGCACCACGCGCCCGCCGGTACCCCCGGGGTCGAGCTCGACGACGCTCACGCTGTCGGACAGGTGATTGACGACCCACACCTCGTCATTGGTCCGGGCGGCGACCGCGACCGGCTCGACGCCCACCGGGATCGACGCGCGATGGGAGAGGCCGCCCTGGTTGGCCCGGAAGACCTCGAGGCGGCCGTCGGGCGTGTTGAGCGCGAGGAGCAGCTTGCCGTCGGGCGACATGGCGAGGGGGCGGACCTGGCCGCTCTCGAAGAGGGTGTACGACGGCGCGCCCCGCGCGAGATCGCTCGTCGCGAGCGTGCCCAGGGACGCGGCCGCAGCGACGGCGAGGCGCGCATGGAAGCGCGCGAGCTTGACGTTCGATTGCATGATTCCTCCCTCCCGTTCGTGTGATCCGGGGTGATGGCGGACGACGCTTTCAGGCTAACAGCATTTTCGAATCAATGGCTATCCCTCATCACGGCCGATGCGCGCAGGCGGCCGACGCCGCGCGGCGAAGGGGGTCGAGTCGAGGGCGCGTGGCTGGCGCGGCCGGCTGTGCGCGCGTGTCGGGAAGGAGTGCGGCGTGTGGGGGAGAAGGGATCTCGCCCTGCATGCGCCCGGGCCCCGGCGCGGGTGGGCGGCCGCCGGTATCGCTCCCCCGGCCGGGAGCTTCGACGGCATGAGCGTGAGATGGAGAACGTCGCGCGCGCCCGCGCGCTGCTCATCGGCGCTTCGCGCCGGAGTCGGGCTTGAGACACGCCTCCAGCGTGTCGCAGATCCTCGACAGCTCCTCGGTGGTGTGAGCCGCGAAGCCGAAGCGAAACGCGGGTAAAGACCCGTCCGCGACGTGCGCAGACCCCGGCGTGAGGGTCAGGTCGCGCGCGCGCGCGCGTCGGACGAGCTCCTCCGAGGTCAAACCGCAAAGGCGTATCCAGAGCGCCAGTCCCCCGCCGGGCGGATCGCACGCGAGCGCGGAGCGCAAGGGCGGCCGCGACGCGAGCTGCTCCAGCAGGTGATCACGGCGCTCTCGGTAGAGCTGCCGGGCGCGCCGCGCGTGGCGCTGGACCTCGCCATCCTCGATGAGCTCGGCCACGGCGCGCTCGAGGACCACGTCTCCCTGGCGATCGAGCAGCTCGCGGACCGCGCTCAATCGCGCGACCACGGACCTGTCCGCGATGATGTATCCGAGCCGCAGGGCGGGGGCGATGAGCTTCGATAGCGAAGCGATGTAGACGCAGCGCGACGAGAGGTCCTTGGTCGCGGAGAGGGGCAAGAGCGGCGCGCCCTCGAAGTGGTACTCGTAGTCGTAGTCGTCCTCCACGATGTAGAGCCGGAACGACTCGCAGATTCGCCGCAGGTGCATCCGGCGCTCCGCGGACATCGCCACGGTCGTGGGGTACTGATGGTGCGGTGTCACGTACACGGCCTTGAGGCGCCCCTTGAGCCGCCTGGCGTGCACCTCCAGCTCATCGGTCCGGAGGCCCTCGGCGTCGACGGGCACATGGACGACCTCGGCCCGGGCGAGCCGGAAGGCGCGCCACGCCGGCGCGTAGCCGGGGTGCTCGGCGGCGACGACATCCCCGGGCTCCAGCATCGCCAGCGCGAACAGGCTCAGCGCGCCCTGGCTGCCGCGCGTCAGGACGACCTCCTCCGAGGAGCACGAGAGGCCGCGAGCGTGGTTGACGAAGCCCGCAAGGACCTCCCTGAGCACGGGATCGCCCGCGGCATCTCCGTAGCCGAGGCCCGTCCGGGTCAGCGCGCGGAGGGCGCGCCGCTGGGCGCGGGCGAGCTGGTCCACGGGCGCGATCCGGGCGTCCGGGACTCCGTCGCTCACCGCGATCGCGGCGGCGCCTCGGCGAGCGACGGCCGCCCCGGCGGAGCGGCGGCCCTCGGCGTCGGCGACGGCGAGCGTCGGGAGGTTGAGCGCGACCCGGGTGCCGCGGGCGGGGAGCGCCTCGAGCCACCCCTGGGCCACCAGCTCGCCCACGGCGGCGACGACGACCTTCCGGTTGACCTTGAGCTGGGCGGCGAGCGTCCGGCTGCCCGGGAGCGTCGCCCCCGGCAGGAGCCGCCCGCGCTGAATCTCCTGGACGATCGCGCGGCTCAGCTGCGTTTGGCGCGGCACGGACGCGCCGCCGTCGAGCGCCAGGTCGAAGCGCCATGGCCGACCAGCTGGACCCGTCGATATGTTGGTTCTGGAGCCTCCCATGGGTCCAGCTTCACGCTACTCCTGCTCCTGCGCAAGGCGCTCTTCGCGCGGACAAGGAGCAGACATGAGCGAACGGTTCCATTCAGCAGACTTCGACAAGACGCCGCCGCGGCCTCGCGTGGTGATGCCCGAGAGGCTCGCGCACCCGGCGGTGGAGTCCGACGGGCACCGCGACGCCTACTCGAGGGCGAGGAAGCACCCGGTCTTCTTCGTGGATCTCCCGTCACACGCGATCAGCGTGACCATCGGCTGGCTCGAGCCGGGGCAATCGTCGAATCGGCACCGGCACACGTACGAGACCATCCTCTACGTCCTCGAGGGAGAGGGCTACTCGTACGTGGGCGGGAGGCGCGTCGACTGGAAGCAGGGGGACGCCATCTACGTCCCGGTGTGGGCGTGGCACAACCACGTCAACACCGGAGAGGGGCGGGCGCGCTACCTCGCCTGCGAGAACGCGCCGGCGCTGCAGAACATGGGCGGGGTCGCGCTGCGCGAGGAGGTGCCAGGCCGGGCCGACCAGCTCTTCGACAGGAACCACGAGCCGGAAGGGGGCGCGCGATGACATCCCCTCTCCGTGGCATCGTCGCTTACCCGATCACGCCGTTCACCGAGGCCGGGCGCGTCGACGAGCAGCTCCTCGGGCGCATCGTCGACGATATGCTCGCCGCGGGCGTGCACGCGATCGCGCCGCTGGGCAGCACCGGGGTGCTGCCGTACCTCTCGGACGAGGAGCGCGAGGCCGTCACCGACCTCGTCGTCAAGCGCGTGGCGGGCCGGGCCCCGACCCTGGTCGGCGTGTCGAGCCTCACCACCGAGCGGACCGCGCGCCACGCGAAGTACGCGGAGCGGGCGGGTGCCTCCGCGGTGATGATCCTCCCGATGAGCTACTGGAAGCTCTCGGACAGGGAGATCGTGGCGCATTTCGAGGCCGTCGCGAAGGCGATCTCCATCCCCATCGCCGTGTACAACAACCCGGCGACGGGCGGAATCGACCTGAGCCCCGACACGATCGCGCGGCTGCTGCGCATCCCGAACGTCACCATGGTGAAGGAGAGCACCGGGGACGTGAACCGGATGCACCGGCTCGTGCAGCTCTGCGGCGATCAGGTCGCCTTCTACAACGGGAGCAATCCGCTCGCGCTGGCCGCGTTCGTGGCCGGGGCCCGCGGCTGGTGCACGGCGGCCCCGCACGTCATCCCTCGCCTCACCGTCGAGCTCTACGACGCGGTGGCGCGCGGCGACCTCGACGCCGCTCGGAGGTGCTTCTACCGCCAGCTGCCTTTCCTCCAGTTCATCGTCGCGCATGGGCTGCCGCGCGCCATCTCGGCGGCCCTCGAGCTGATGGGCACCCGGGTCGGGCCGCTCCGGGCCCCGCTGCAGCCGCTCGAGAAGGAGCGGGTGGAGGAGCTTCGACGGATCCTTGTCGATCTCGCCGTGCTGCCGCCCGCATGACGCGCTCTTCGCGTCGGCGCGGCCGCTCGGCGGCGCCGCGCGCGCAGCGCCCGCCCGCACGCGCAGACGCGGCACGCAGCGCGCGGCGCGCCGAGGCGGCACGGAGTTCGCACGCCGCGCAGGGTCGAGCTCACGTTCCGGGCTCGCGGGGGAGAAGACTCATGGCGCAGACCGTCGGCGAGTTCCTGCTGAGGCGCCTCGTCGCGTGGGGTGTCCGGCGCGTGTACGCCTACCCAGGCGACGGCATCAACGGCATCGTGGGCGCGTTCCACCGCGTCCCGGACCTGCGGTTCATCCAGGTGCGGCACGAGGAGATGGGCGCGTTCATGGCGTGCGCCCACGCGAAGTTCACCGGCGAGGTGGGCGTGTGCCTGGCGACCTCGGGGCCCGGCGCGATCCACCTCCTGAACGGGCTCTACGACGCGAAGCTGGACCACCAGCCGGTCGTGGCCATCGTCGGCCAGCAGGACCGCGCCGCGCTCGGCGGGCACTACCAGCAGGAGGTCGATCTCGTCACGCTCTTCAAGGACGTCGCGCACGAGTACGTGCAGATGGCGTCCTCGCCCGCGCAGGTCCGGCACCTCATCGACCGCGCGATGCGCATCGCGCGGGCGGAGCGCACGGTCACGTGCGTCATCGTCCCGAAGGACGTCCAGGAGATGGACGCCGTCGAGGAGCCCCCGCACAAGCACGGCACCGTGCACACCGGCCTCGGCTACTCGTCGCCGCGCGTGGTGCCGAAGGAGGAGGACCTGCGGCGCGCGGCCGACGTGCTCAACGCCGGCAAGCGCGTCGCCATGCTCATCGGCCAGGGCGCGCTCGGCGCCGCGCCGGAGGTCGCGCGCGTCGCCGAGATCCTCGGGTGCGGCGTGGCCAAGGCCCTGCTCGGCAAGGCGGCGCTCCCCGACGATCTGCCCTGGGTCACCGGCGCGATCGGCCTGCTCGGCACAAAGCCGAGCTGGGAGATGATGGCCAACTGCGACACGCTCTTCATGGTCGGCTCGAACTTCCCCTACCCGGAGTTCCTGCCGGAAGAGGGCCAGGCGCGCGGCGTCCAGATCGACATCGACGGCCGGATGCTCGGCCTGCGCTACCCGATGGAGTTGAACCTGATCGGCGACAGCGCCGAGACGCTGCGGGCGCTCATCCCCTACCTCAAGCTCAAGACCGATCGCTCGTGGCGGCGCAAGCTCGAGGAGAGCGTGGCCGACTGGTGGAAAGTGCTCGAGGCGCGGGCGATGAACGACGCCCATCCGCTCAACCCGCAGCGGGTCTACTGGGAGCTGTCGCCGCGGCTGCCCGACCGGTGCATCCTGACCGCCGACTCCGGCTCGTCGGCGAACTGGTACGCGCGCGACATCAAGATCCGCGAGGGCATGATGGCCTCGCTCTCCGGGACGCTGGCGACGATGGGCCCCGGGATGCCGTACGCGGTCGCGGCGAAGTTCGCCTTCCCCGACCGCCCGGTCGTCGCGATGGTCGGCGACGGCGCGATGCAGATGAACGGCATCAACGTGCTCGTCACCGTGGCGAAGTACTGGCGCGAGTGGAAGGACCCGCGCCTCGTCGTGCTGGTGCTCAACAACCGCGACCTCAACCAGGTGACCTGGGAGCTCCGCGTGATGAGCGGCGACCCCAAGCTCGAGGCGTCCCAGACGCTGCCGGACTTCCCGTACGCGGCCTACGCCGAGGCGCTCGGGCTCTCGGGCGTGCGGATCGACCGCCCGGACCAGGTCGCGCGCACCTGGGACGAGGCCTTCCGGGTCGACCGGCCGGTCGTGGTCGAGGCGGTGACCGACCCGGAGGTCCCGCCGCTGCCGCCGCACATCACGGTGAAGCAGGCGAGGATGCTCACGACGGCGCTGCTCCGGGGGGACCCGGGCGCGCGCGGGATCATCCGCCAGGCGTACCGGGACATGATCGAGAGCTGGATCCCGCACCGGGGCTGACGATGGCCGATCCGAGGCAGCGCGCGGCGGTCCCGGTCGAGCGGATCAAGGTGGCCGCGTACATCATCCCGACCGACCGGCCGGAGTCGGACGGCACGCTCGAGTGGCGCGAGACGACGCTGGTCGTCGTGCACGCGTCCGCCGGCGGCGAGCGCGGGCTCGGCTACACGTACGCCGACGTCGCGGCGGCGCGGCTCGTGGCGGACAAGCTCGCCGACGTCGTGCGCGGGCGCGACGCGATGGCGGTGCCCGGCGCGTGGGCCGCGATGGTGCGCAGCATCCGCAACCTCGGCCGGCCCGGGATCGCGCAGATGGCCATCGCCGCCGTCGACGCGGCGCTCTGGGACCTGAAGGCCCGCCTGCTCGCGCTGCCGCTCGCGACGCTGCTCGGGATGGCGCGCGACCGCGCGCCGATCTACGGCAGCGGCGGGTTCACCTCGTACACCGAGGCTGAGCTCGCCGAGCAGCTCGGCGGCTGGGTCGCCGAGGGCATCCCGCGCGTGAAGATGAAGGTGGGGCGCGACCCCGCGGCCGACCTCGCGCGCGTGCGCGCGGCGCGCTGCGCCGTCGGCCCGGACGCCGCGCTGTTCGTCGACGCGAACGGGGCCTACTCGCGCAAGCAGGCGCTCGCCCTCGCCGAGCGGTTCGCCGACGAGGGCGTCCGCTGGTTCGAGGAGCCCGTGACCTCGGACGACCTCGACGGGCTGCGGCTCCTGCGCGACCGGGCGCCCGCCGGCATGGACGTCGCGGCGGGCGAGTACGGCTACGACCTCGTCTATTTCCGCCGCATGCTCGACGCCGGCGCCGTCGACGTCCTGCAGGCGGACGCGAGCCGCTGCGGGATCACCGGCTTCCTCGCCGCGGCGGCGCTGTGCGAGGCGCGCTCGCTCGACCTGTCGGGCCACTGCGCGCCGTCGCTGCACCTGCACCCGGCGTGCGCGGTGCAGCGGCTCGCGCACCTCGAGTTCTTTCACGATCACGTCCGCATCGAGCGAATGCTCTTCGACGGCGCGGCGGCGCCCGCGGGCGGGGCGCTCGCCCCGGACCTCTCGCGCCCCGGGATGGGCCTCGAGCTCCGTCGCGCCGACGCCGAGCGCTTCGCGGTGTGAGGGGGGACCATGCAGCACATCGAGCAGCAGAGGGAGAGGTTTCCGGCGGAGGACGTGCCCTCCGAGCCAGTCCAGCGCGAGATCGATCGCGGCGTGATCCGGCTCCCCGGCGAGCGGCGCGTCCGGCTCGCGCCCGCGGCGAGCGCGGAGGTGGAGGCGCTCGCCGACGAGCTCTCGCGCGTCGTCGAGGGCGAGGTCCGCTTCACCGCGGGCGACCGGGCGCTCTACGCGACCGACGGGTCGAACTACCGGCAGCTGCCCATCGGCGTGGTCGTGCCGCGCCACAAGGACGACGTGATCGCCGCCGTGGCCGCGTGCCACCGCCACGGCGCGCCGATCCTCGCGCGCGGGGGCGGCACGAGCCTCGCCGGGCAGACGTGCAACGTCGCGGTCGTGCTCGACTTCTCGAAGTACATGCGCGGCGTCCTGGAGCTCGACCGCGCGGGCAAGCGCGCCCGGGTCCTGCCGGGCACGGTGCTCGACACCCTGCGCGACGCCGCGAACGAGCTCGACCTGACGTTCGCGCCCGACCCCTCGACCCACGAGTACTGCACGCTCGGCGGGATGATCGGCAACAACTCCTGCGGCGTGCACTCGGTGCTCGGCGGTCGCACCGTCGACAACGTGCACGAGCTCGAGGTGCTGACCTACGACGGCCTGCGGCTGCGCGTGGGGCCGACGAGCGAGGAGGAGCTCGACGCCATCGTCCGCCAGGGCGGCCGGCGCGGGCAGATCTACGCCGAGCTGCGCGCGATCCGCGACCGGTACGCGGATCTCATCCGCGCCCGCTACCCGCGGATCCCGCGCCGCGTGTCGGGCTACAACCTCGACGAGCTGCTCCCGGAGAACGGCTTCCACGTGGCGCGCGCCCTGGTCGGCACCGAGTGCACGTGCGTCACGGTGCTCGAGGCCACCCTGCGCCTCGTCGACTGGCCCAGGTTCCGGTCGCTCGTGGTGCTGGGCTACCCGGACGTGTTCTCCGCGGGCGACCACGTGCCCGAGGTGCTGCGCTCCGGGCCGATCGCGCTCGAGGGGCTCGACCACCGGCTCCTCGAGTACATGCACAAGAAGGGGCTGCACGTGCGCTACCTGCGCTATCTGCCGGAGGGCCGCGGCTTCCTCCTGGTCGAGTTCGGGGGCGACACGCGGGAGGAGGCCGACGCGCGGGCGCGCGCCGCCATGGACGCCCTCGCGCGCGGGCCGAACCCGCCGTCGATGAAGATGTACGACGACCCCGAGCAGGAGCAGGCGCTCTGGGAGGTGCGCAAATCGGGGCTCGGCGCGACCGCGCGCGTCCCGGGAGAGCCCGACACGTGGCCCGGCTGGGAGGACTCGGCCGTGCACCCGGACAACCTGGGCGGCTACCTCCGCGACCTGCGCGCGCTGTTCGATCGCCACGGCTACCACCCCTCGCTCTACGGCCACTTCGGGCAGGCGTGCGTGCACTGCCGCGTGGACTTCGACCTGGTGACGGCCGAGGGCATCCGGAACTGGAAGAGCTTCCTCGACGCGGCGACCGACCTCGTGGTCCGCTACGGCGGCTCGTTCTCCGGCGAGCACGGCGACGGCCAGGCGCGCGCGCAGTTCCTGCCGAAGATGTACGGCGAGGAGCTCATCGAGGCGTTCCGCCGGTTCAAGGCCGCCTGGGATCCCGCCTTTCGCATGAACCCCGGCAAGGTCGTCGACCCGTACGACGTCACCGAGAACCTCCGCCTCGGCGCGGGCTTCCGCCCGGCCGCCGTGGAGACGCACTTCCGCTTCCCGGACGACGACGGCGACTTCACGCGCGCGACGATGCGCTGCGTGGGCGTCGGCAAGTGCCGGCGCCACGGCGGCGGCACGATGTGCCCGAGCTACATGGCGACGCACGAGGAGGAGCACACCACGCGCGGCCGGGCGCGGCTGCTCTTCGAGATGCTGGAGGGGAGCGAGCTCCGGGGCTTCCGCGATGACGCGGTGAAGGAGTCGCTCGACCTGTGCCTGGCGTGCAAGGGGTGCAAGGGCGAGTGCCCGCTCAACGTCGACATGGCCACCTACAAGGCGGAGTTCCTGTCGCACTACTACGCGGGGCGGCTCCGGCCGCGCGCCGCGTACACGATGGGGCTCATCACCTGGTGGGCGAGGCTCGGGCAGCGCGTGCCCGGGCTCGCGAACCTCGTGACGCAGACGCCGGCCCTCGCCGCGATCGCCAAGAAGATCGCCGGCATCGCGCCCGAGCGGAGCATTCCGCCGTTCGCGCGGCAGTCGTTCCGGCAGTGGTTCCACGGCCGGCCGCGGCGCAACGCCGGCGCGCCCCAGGTGCTGCTCTGGCCGGACACGTTCAACGATCACTTCTTCCCGGACACGGCGATCGCCGCGACCGAGGTGCTCGAGTGGGCGGGCTACGAGGTGATCGTCCCGGAGCAGCAGCTCTGCTGCGGCCGGCCGCTCTACGACTTCGGCTTCCTCACGACGGCCAAGCGCATGCTGCGCGACGTGATGAGCGCGCTGCGCGACCCGATCGAGCGCGGCGTGCCGGTGGTCGGCCTGGAGCCGAGCTGCGTCTCGGTCTTCCGCGACGAGCTCCACGGGCTCTTCCCCGACGACCCGGTGGCGTCGAGGCTCCGGGAGCTGACGCACATGTTCGGCGACTTCCTGAAGGGGGCGCCGGACGGCGATCCCGGCCGGCCTTTGCTCGGCCCGCGTGGGCGCGAGCTGCCGCGGCTCGACCGGCGCGCCGTGGTGCACGGCCACTGCCACCACAAGGCGATCCTCGGGATGGACGGCGAGCGCGACGTGCTGCGCGGCATGGGCCTCGACGCCGAGCTCCTCGACTCGGGCTGCTGCGGGATGGCGGGGGCCTTCGGCTTCGAGGAGGGCGACAAGTACGACGTCTCGATCCAGTGCGGCGAGCGGGTGCTGCTGCCCGCGGTCCGGTCGGCGCCGAAGGACGCGCTGATCGTGGCCGACGGCTTCAGCTGCCGCGAGCAGATCCAGCAGACGACCGACCGGAAGGCGCTGCACCTGGCCCAGGTCGTGCGCATGGCGACGCTGCACGGCCCCGAGGGGCCGACGGGCGACTACCCCGAGCGCGCGTACCTGCCAGGCCCGGCGGAGGTGTACATGATGCCGCGCGCGAAGGCGGCGGCGCTCGCCGCGGCGCCGGCCGGCGCGGCGGCGCTCCTCTGGGCGGGCGGTCGGCGGCTCGCGCGGCTCGCGGCGGAGCGGCGGCGGGCGCGGCGCGGCCGGTGGCTCCAGGCGGCTGGCGCGGCCGCCGTGGCGCTCGCGGCCGTGGGGCTGCTCGGGAGCAGGAAGCCGGGCCTCACTGCCGTCGGGCGCCCGTGTGCGGTCCGGTGACGCGGATCGGCAGGCGGAAGAGCCTCCCGTCGCCGTGCTCGCGCAGGACCGTGACGAGCTCGGCGTGCGCCCACCCGAGGGGCGCCGCCGCGCCGGTCGCCTGGCCGGCGTGAGGCCCGCTATCGAAGACCTGCTCCGGCAGCATGTGGGTCGCGTTCGCGAAGCGCGCCATCGCGTCGAGGTAGGGCCGCATCCGCTTCCGCGCCGCCGCGGAGGAGCCGGACTCCTCGAGCGCCCGCGCGAGCTCGTACTCGGCCCTTTCGCCCGTGAGGATCGGCCACAACATGCCTCGCGTCCGCGCCCCCGTGCGCGGATCGAAGCCATACGCGTCGCCGACGTAGCGGTGGAATCCTGGGCCGAGCCCCGGGATCTCGACGCGCAGCGCGGCGTCGCAGGCCGCCACCGAATCGGTGATGTCCGCCGCGAGCGCCGGGCGCACGCCGAGCACGGGGAGCCGGAGGAAGCCGCAATCGACGACGTCGCGCTCCAGCCAGAAGCGTCCTCGCAGGACGTAGCCTCGATCGTCGTTCGGGTCCCTCGGGGCGTCCGGGCCACCGGCCCCGTCGACGCGCTCGTAATACCGCCCCTTGCCGATGCTCCCTCGAGTCGTGAACGTCCAGCCGTCGACCTGCCTGGCCCAGCGCTCGGCGGTCTCCCTGTACCGGGCCTGGCGATCGCCGTCCCCCCTCGTGCCCGCGATCTCCGCCGCATGGACGAGCGCGGCGCAGAGGAAGGCCAGGGTCGACGGCGAGACGCCCGACACCTCCTCCCATCGATCGAGCGGGGTCCAGGGGCCGAAGGCCACGAGGAAGTCGGCCGCGCGGCGCACGAGATCCCAGCATGCGTCGGCGGCGACGAGCTGCTCTTTATGGATGTGATAACAGAGGTCGATCGGCTGCGCGACCTGATCGAGCTCAAGGCCTTTCCAGTACGGCGCCCCGTCGGACCAGGTGTTCTGGTAAAACGACCCCTCTTTCGACACATGGAGTGCGCCGAAATCCCAGGTGCCGTCGGACGCGGAGAGCTGGATGCCGCTCAGGAACCGCGTCGCGGCCAGGGGGGAGCGCGCGTCGCCGGCGGCGAGCAGCGCGAGCGAGATCTGGACGAGGTCGCGCGGCCACACGAGGTGATAACCGCCCGTGATCCTGTCCGAGGTCCGCGGCGAGATCGCGCTCGCCCGGTCGAGCCTGACGTCGCCCCAGGGCACGGACGGCGACGCGATGAAGGCCCCTGGATGCGTCCTGTCCTCCAGGGACTTCATGACCGCCACGGAGCTGCGGTAAAGGCGCGCGAGGCCGGGCGAAGCGCTCCCGAGCGGGCGGAGGGACGCCTGATAGGCGCGCCACTGGGCGCGGTACCTGTCGAGGAGGGCGCCTGGCCCCTCGCGGAGCGACGCCCGGGCGGCGCGGTAGGCCTCGCCGATGTCGCGTCCGAACCCGAGCGCCAGCGTGAGCTCGGTGGCCCCGGGGGAGAGCGGGATGTCCAGCTCCCCGGTGAGCACGACATCTCCGTCCGTCGCGTCGCGGTAATGCGCGGTCAGCGTGCGATGTTGCGTCAGATCCCGATATCCGTCGCTCGCGGTCCCTGAAAAGCCGGCCGTGGCGTCGCGCCATGGGACGGAGGCCACGAGGGCCTGCGCAAAGGGGCCTTGCCAGGCGAACAACCCGGCTCCCGGCGCATCTCCGGTGCTCGCCATGGCGCTGTCGCCGAGCGGCGTGTTCCCCGCGCCGGGGTTGTGGAGGACGAAGAACCTGAGCCCCCGGGCGTTCCGGGTGATCTTCAGCCGCTGCAGGACCACGTCGCGATCGGGATCGGCGAAGATCGTCTTCTCGATCCTGAACCTGCCGCCCGGGTCTTCCGAGATCACCCGGAAGGCCGGCACCCCCTCCTCGATCCAGGAGATGCTCCGCCGCGCGTCTCGCCGCTCCTCGAAGAGGCCTCGACCACCGCCCGTGACCAGGAGCTGACTGTCCCGTGTCTGCGGGGTGTCGTTCGTCGGCCAATACACCTCGGTCAGGATGCCGCTCGCCCCCGTGAACCAAACCCTGCTGATCGGGGCCGTATCGGAGCGCGCCGAATACTTCAGGTCCGCATCGTAGCTCTCGTACGCGGCGCCGAAGAAATCCTTGGAGCCGTGAGACCAGCTCCCGGAGGACGAGGACCCGGGCGCCGCGCCGGAGGGCGCCGCGGCCCTCGCCGCCGCGGCGAGCGGGAGCGAGGTGCCGAGGATTGCCGCCAGCGTCGTTTTTCCGAGGATCCGCATAGGCATGCTCCGCGCCGCGACCACTCCACTGCCCGTCGGCTGCAAGGTGTGCAACGCATGGTCCATGGAGCGGGCGCGACGACGCGACGCGCTGGGCATTGGGCGCCCGTCCCCTCGGCGAGCGAGGTCGCGTCACCACCGGCGCCGGTCACGCGGCGCCCGCCGAGCAGATCGAGCACAGCGAGGCGCGGCTCGCGCGCGCAACTGGGGGTGACGCGGCGTCGCTCCCGGGGAGCCCGCCCTTCCGCTATAGCAGCCGCGGGCCTGGACCCCCGGTCACTCCTCGCGCGACCACGGCAGGAGCCCGGTCGCCAGGCTCTTCACCGCCGCCGCCAGCTCGATCGGCTCGATCGGCTTGGGCACGTGCATCTGGTAGCCGGCCGCGAGCGCCCGCACCCGGTCCTCGGTCCGCGCGTACGGCGTCAGCGCCAGCGCCGGCGTCCGCCCCACCTTGCGCGGCAAGAGGTCCCGCACCTTCCGGATCAGCGAGTACCCGTCCTCGCCCGGCATCCCGATGTCGACCACGAGCAGCGCCGGCTCCGACGTCTCCAGCAGCTTGAGCGCCTCGGCGCTCGACGTCGCCGTGCTGACCTCGGCCCCGCAGCGCCGCAGCACCGACGTCAGCATCGCGAGCGTGTCGGGATCGTCGTCGGCGATGAGCACGCGCACGCCCGAGAGCCGCGGGAACGGGTTGCGCGGGTCGGGCGCGATGCCGGCGCTCGTCAGCGCCGTCGCCGTGGCGCCCGTCGACAGCGGCAGCTGCACCGCGCACGTCGTCCCGCGCCCGGGGCCGGCGCTCGTGATGCGCACCGCGCCGCCGTGCAGCCCCACGACGTGCCGCACGATCGACAGCCCCAGGCCGAGGCCGCCGTGGCGGCGCGCGCCGCTGTTGTCCTCCTGCCGGAACCGCTCGAACACGTGCGGCAGCGAGTCCGCCGAGATGCCCTCCCCGTCGTCGATCACCTTGATCTCGGCGTGGCGCTCGTCCTGCGAGAGCTGCACCTGGACCAGCCCCCCGGGCCGCGCGAACTTCACCGCGTTCGACAGGAGGTGCCACACGACCTGCTGGAGCCGCGCCGGATCGCCCTCCACGAACACGCCCTCGGGATCGAGCCTCGTCTCGATCGCCACGCCCTTGCCGGCGGCCGAGGGGAGGATCGACTCGACCGCCGTCTGCACCGGCAGCGTCAGCTCCACCGCGAGCCGCTCGATCTTCAGCGTGCCCGTCACGACCTGCGACGCGTCGAGCAGCTCGTCGATGAGCGTCACCTGGTGCTCGGCGTTGCGCTCGATCGCCGACAAGGCCCGCGTCTCCGCGACCCGATCGAGCGAGCCCGCCTGCATCATCCGCGCCCAGCCGAGGATCGCGTTGAGCGGCGTGCGCAGCTCGTGCGACACCGTCCCGAGGAACTCGTCCTTCAGCCGGTTCGCGTCCTGCACCTCGCGGTACAGCCGCGCGTTGTCGAGCGCGAGCGCGGCGCGGTGCGCGACCTCCTCGGCGAAGGCGACGTCGGACCGCTCGAAGAACCGGCCGGACTCCGACGACACGAGCGAGATGGCGCCGAGGATCCGCCCGCGCGCCCGGAGCGCCACCACGAGGTACGAGAGCGGCGCGAGCGCCCGGTTGGCCGCGGCCTCCTCGCTCGTCATCGCGTCGTGCAGCAGCACGTCCCCGCGCACGTCGGCGTAGAGCTCCGACCGGCCCGTGCGCAGCACGCGCGCCACCGGGCCCGGCTCGCCGTCGACGCGGCTCGGGTGGAAGTACCGGAGGAGCGGCTCCTTCAGCGGGCTCACGTGCGCGACCGCGACGTGGCGCAGGCCGAGACCGTCGTCGATGTCCACCAGGCAGAAATCGGCGAGCACCGGGAGGGCGAGCCGCGCGAGCGACTGGAGCGTGGCCGTGAAGTCGAGCGACGCGGCGAGCGCCGTGCTGAGCTCCGCCAGGAAGGCGAAGCGCCGCGCCGCCTCCTCGGCCTCGGCGCGCGCCGCCTGCACCCGGATGAGCCGCGCGCGCTCCTCCTCGGCCCGCTTCCGATCGGTGATGTCGCGGTGGATGCCGACCAGGAACAGCGGGCGGCCCTCCTGGTCGTGCACCGCGTACGCGGTCACCTCGATCGGCACCTCGGAGCCGTCGCGCCGCACGCACGGGACCTCGCCGACGAAGGTGCGCGCGTCCTCGATCTGCTGGAGGATCCTCCGCGTGGTCTCGTCGCGGGCGTCCTCGCGGTGCAGGAGCGCCATGCTCTTGCCGACGATCTCCTCGGAGAGGTAGCCGAAGATCGACTCGGCCTCGCCCATCCAGTACCGGATGTTGCCCTCGACGTCGGTGACGAGGATCGCCTCGGGCATCTGCTTGAGCACCTCGTGCGAGAGGTGCATCGCCTCCTCCGTCTGCAGCGCGGAGAGGCGCGCCCGCTCGAGCGCCTGCGCGCTCTGCTGGACCAGCGCGAGCATGAACGCCCGGTCGTCCTCGGAGAACGACTGCGGCGCCGAGAAGCCGAAGCCCACGGCGCCGAGCACGCGCCCCTCGAGGAAGAGCGGGATCGCGGCGTACGCGCGCTCGCCCGTGGCGGCGCAGCAGGACACGAAGCCCGCCTCGAACTCGACGAAGCGCTCGTCCGACTCGAGGAAGATCGGCTGCCGCTCGCGGACCGCCCGCGCGAGCGGCAGCTCCGCGCTCAGCTCGAACGTCTTGAAGCGCGCGATCTGCGCCTCCAGGTACCCCGTCGAGCGCACCGTCTCGAGCTCGCCGCCGAGCCCGGCGCGCAGCGCCACCATGCCCGTCACCGCGCCGGCGGCCGCGACGACGTCGCTCGCGAGCACGCGGAGCACCGCGGGCGGCGTGATCGCGTCGGACAGCGCGGCCGTGACCGCGAACAGCCAGGCGGCGCGGTCCGCGCTCCGCTCCGCGGACTGGCGCGCCTCCTCCGCCTTCCGGTAGAGGTAGGCGTTGTCGAGCGCCAGCGCCACGCGGTGCGCGAGCTCGGCCGCGAGCACGAGGTCGTCCGCGGAGTAGATGCGGTTCGACTCGGAGACGCCGAACGAGAGCACGCCGAGCTTGCGGCCGCGCGCGATGAGCGGCACCGCCATGGCCGAGCGCGTGCCGAGCTGCTCCAGCGCGGCGGCGCGCTCGGCGGCCTCCTCGCCCTGCTCGCCGTCGAGCTCGTGCAGGAGCTCGGACTCGCCGCTGTGCAGCACCTTGGCGATGCCGAGGCGCTCCTCGGCGTCGGGCGAGATCGCGCGCAGGAGCCCCTCGCGCTCGGGGTTCACGTGCTTGGCCGCGACCCGGCAGAACCGGTTCTTCGGCGCGCCCGCCTGCCCCGCCCGATCGGCCCCCGCCGCCTCGGCCGCGGCGCGCTGGCGGCGCTGCGCGTAGATCCCCGGCGCGGGCGTGACGTCGAGCGCGCTCACCCCCGGCGCGAACGGCGGCCCGTCGGCCTCGGAGAGCGGCGACGGCGGCGGCACGGAGCTGACCAGGCCCATCGCGTCGGCGGCGCCGCGCTCGATCAGATCGACCGTGCACCAGTCCGCGAGGAAGGGGACCGACAGGCGCGCGAGACGCTCCAGGATCGTGTGCGGATCCAACGATCCGGTGAGCTGCTCGCTCGCGTCCGCCAGGAACATCAGCTCATTATGGATCGCCCCGCCGCGGGGCTGCTTCAGGACCTGCCAGGCCATGGCGGTCTCGCTGGGGTTGCCTTCACGCTCCATGATGGTCGCCGGCGGCCCGCATCGTAGCGAGGGCCGATCGCAGAAGCCAGCGGCGCAGGAGCGGGGCCGGGCGCCTATACGTCGGCGCTGAGCCGCGCGCGGGCGCGGTGGACGAGCGCCTGGACGGCCCGGTGCGACTCGTCGCGGACGGCGCCGACGTCCTGGCCTGCCGTGGCGATGGGCGCGCCGACCTCGATCGCCGCGGGGATATGTCGCGTACGGCTCACCCGGGCCATGTGCGCCGCGAACGACTCGTCGGCGTAGGACGAGTCCGCGCCGCCGTACGCGAGGCCGACGGGGACGATCTCGGCGCCGACGCGGCAGGCCGCGGTGAAGCCGCCCGCGCGGAACGGCCGCACCTCATCTCCGGAGAACGTGGTCCCCTCGGGGTAAACCATCACACCACGGCCGCGCTTGAGCGCGGTGCACATCGCATGCACGACCGCGGAGCCGCTGCGCTTGCTCGACCGATCGACGAAGAGCGTTCCGACGCGGCGCGCCGCCATGCCGATGACCGGCCAGCCGGCGAGGTCGGCGCGGCTCACGACGGTGGCCTCGAAGAACGCGAGCGTGACCATGATGTCGAGCGCGGACCGGTGGTTCATCACGAACAGCCGCCCGACGCCGCCCGGATCGCGCCCGGGGTAGTACGCCCCGCTCGCCACGGCCGGGTCGGCCGCGCCGCCGGCGGGGCCGCGCGTGGGCTCCGCCTGGACGAGACCGCCGGCGCGCACGTCGAGGCCGTACAACTTCAGGAGCGCGCGCCCGTAACGGCGCATCCATGTATGGAGGACCACCTCGCGATCGGCGTCGCTGGAGAGCGCGGTGTCGATCTCGAGCAGGCCGTACATGCCGAAGGTGAGGCCGACGAAGCCGGCGGTGCGGAGCGGAAACCGGAGGGCGTCGAAGGGAAGAGCGCTGACCATGCTTCGGGTGTCCTGGTCGCTGGGCGGTTCAGGCGGCGGGGCGATCCTTGGCGTGGAGCTGCACGGAGAGGAAGCCTCGGCGCGCCCGGGCGTCGCAGGCGACCGCATACGGGATGCAGATGACCGCGGCGAGGCCGCCGCTCGCCAAGTTCGTGGCGAGCGCCCGGGGGGGCGGCTCCCTCACGCGCCGGCGGCGGGGGCGCCCTCGAGCAGCCGCTTGAGGACGTCGTTCACGACGGCCGGGTTCGCGCTGCCCCCCGTCTTCTTCATGATCTGCCCGACGAAGAAGCCGAGCAGCGCGGTCTTGCCGGCGCGGTACGCCGCCGCCTGCTTCTCGTTCGCGGCGATGATCGAGGCGGCGATCGCCTCGATCGCGCCGGCGTCGCTCATCACGGCCATCCCCTTGTCGCGGACGATGTCGCCGGGCGCCCGGTCGGTGCCGGCCATCTCCATGTACACCTCCTTGGCCTGCTTGCCGCTGATCGCGCCCTCGTCCACGAGGCGGAGCAGCCCGGCCACCTGCGCCGGGGAGACCGGGAACGTCGCCGACAGGCCCGCCGTGCGGGTGTCGCGCAGCACCTCGCCCTGGACGAAGTTCGCGACCTTGACCGCGTCGCCGTGGAGGCGCGCCGCCTCCTCGAAGAACGCCGCGATCTGCGGGTGCCCGGTCAGGACCTGCGCCGCGTACGGCGTCAGCCCGAGCGACTCGGCGAAGCGGCGGCGCTTGTCGGCCGGCGGCTCCGGGAGCGCGGCGCGCACCTCGGCGAGGAACGCCTCGTCGACGACGAGCGGCGGCAGGTCCGGCTCGGGGAAGTAGCGGTAGCCGGACTCGTTCTCCTTGTCGCGGAGGAGGTACGTCTCCTTCTTCTCGGCGTTGTACCCGCGGGTCTGCTGCCGTACCCGGCCGCCCTGCTCGATGAGCGCGATCTGCCGCCGGATCTCGAGATCGATCGCCTCGGCGACGAAGCGGAACGAGTTGATGTTCTTGAGCTCGGTCCGCGTGCCGAGCTTCGCCTCCCCGACCGGGCGGACCGAGACGTTGGCGTCGCAGCGGAAGCTGCCCTGCTCGAGGTTGCCGTCGTTGACGCCGATGAACATCAGGATCTCGCGCAGCCGCTTCAGGTACTCGGCGGCCTCGGCGCCCGAGCGGAGGTCGGGCTCGCCGACGATCTCGATGAGCGGCGTGCCGGCGCGGTTGAGATCGACGACCGACAGGCCCCCGATGCCGTGGAGGTTCTTGCCGGCGTCCTCCTCCATGTGGACGCGCGTGATCCCCGCCCGCCGCTTGCCGGCCTCGGTCTCGATCTCGAGGGCGCCGCGCAGCGCGAGCGGCCGATCGTACTGGCTGAGCTGAAAGCCCTTCGGGAGGTCCGGGTAGAAGTAGTTCTTCCTCGCGAAGATGCTGCTCTCCTGGATCTCGCAGCCGAGCGCGAGCGCGGCGCTCACCGCCATCCGGACGGCGTCGCGGTTCAGCACCGGGAGCGAGCCCGGGAGGCCGAGGCAGACCGGGCAGGTGTGCGTGTTCGGCGGGTCGCCGAAGCTGGTCGCGCAGCCGCAGAACGCCTTGGTGCGGGTGAGGAGCTGCGCGTGGACCTCGAGCCCGATGACCGCCTCGAAGGAGCCGTACGTCGTCGCCATGGCTCGCCGTTCTAGCAGAACCGCGCCCGGGCGAGGGGGCTCCGGCGAGGCTGGCTCAGTGATCCGCGGCTTCGCGCGTGAGGCCGGGGTGCGTCGGGTCGCCCGGCTCGTGGCGCTTGTTCGCCGTCAGCCGCGAGCCCGAGCGATCGGTGAGGCTCATGAGGAGATCGCGCCGGTAGATGAACTGCTCGCGCGAGTCGTAGGGCACCGCGTGGAGGCCCGTGTCCATGCGGATCGCGTCGACGGGGCACGCCTCGACGCAGTAGCCGCAGAAGACGCAGCGGAGCTCGTCGATGACGAAGCTGCTCGGGAACCGCTCGTAGCCGTGCCGCCGATCCCCCTCGGGGTACTCGGCCGGATCGATCGCGATGCACTGCGCCGGGCACGCGGTCGAGCAGCAGAGGCACGCGACGCAGCGGGGCGAGCCGTCCTCGCGCAGGGTGAGCCGGTGGATGCCCCGGAAGCGCTCCGGGTAGGGGCGCTTCTCCTCGGGGTAGCTGATCGTCGTGACCCCCGGCTCGAGCGCGTTGAGCACCGGGTCCGGCTTCTGGCCGAGCACCATCTCCTTCGTGTTCTTGAAGAAGTGCTTCATCGTGAGCCCCAGCCCCTTCACCATCTCGGGGATGTAGGCCTGCACGTCGGCGGTCCGGGAGGGACGCGGGATCGGCTTGCCGGCGACGGGCCTGCCGGCCGGCTTCGTCCAGGGGTTGCTCGGGGTAGCCTTCGCCATGGGATCCTCCTCTACGCCTGCTGGGGCGTCGCCTTGGTGCCCCCCGCCGCGGCGGCGAACCGGGCCGAGGTGGAGACGATGATTCGCTGGCGCTCGACCGGCTCGAGGAGGCCGGCGATCATCGCCACGACCGCCGCGAACCCGCCGACGGCGACGACCGCGTGGGTGATGTCGGCGGCGACCTGGAGGCCGCCGCGGAGCCCCGCCGGCGCCGAGTCGACGGCCAGGATCACGATGCCGGTCACCATCATGTTGACGAGCGTGAGCGGCAGGAGCTTCGTCCACCCGAGCCGCATCACCTGGTCGTAACGGAAGCGCGGCAGCGTCCAGCGGAAGAAGACCTGGACCCACGACATGAGGATCGTCTTGCCGAAGAAGGCGATGACGTACGTCAGGCTCACGGCGAGGTGGGTCATCTTGTACTGGAACAGCGTCACGTCGCCGAAGACGACGTTGATGCCGTCGCGGTCCAGGAACGGCAGGTGGTAGCCGCCGAAGAAGAGCGTGACGAGGAGCGCGCTCGACGTGATGAGCTCCACGTACTCGCCCGTCATGAACATGCCGAACTTCATCCCGGAGTACTCGACGAAGTAGCCGGCGACGATCTCGCTCTCGCCCTCGGGCTGGTCGAACGGGATGCGCTTCGTCTCGGCCGCGAGGGCCGCGAGGAACAGGAAGAAGGCGAGCGGCTGGACGAAGATGCCCCACGCGTGCTCGGCCTGCCACTGCACCATGTCGCCGAGCCGGACGCTGCCGTAGATCATGAAGAGCCCGACGACGCTGAGGCCCATGGCGACCTCGTAGCTGACCATCTGGCTCGCGGCGCGCAGCCCGCCGAGCAGCGAGAACTTGTTGTCGCTCGCCCAGCCGGCGAGCGCGGCGCCGATGATGCCGGTGCCCGCCATCGCGAAGATGTAGAGGATGCCGACGTTGAGGTCGGCGACCTGGAGGTTCACGACGTGACCGGAGCACGTGAACGACTGGTCGACCGTGCGCTGGAGGAGCGGGAGGTCCGCGAAGCCGAAGATCCCGTCGCCGTTGTCCGCGAAGCAGAGCTTGTCGCCGAAGGGGATGACCGCGAACGTCACCAGCGCCGGGAACATCGCGAGCAGCGGCGCGAGCGAGTGGAGGAGCCGGTCGGCGTTCTTCGGGATGAAGTCCTCCTTCCAGATCATCTTGATCGCGTCGGCGGCCGCGTGGAGCGTGCCGAGCAGGCGCAGCGGGATCTTGCCCTCGGGCACGCGCAGCGCCGTGTAGGCGCCCGTCACGACGAGCAGCGCGCCGAGCAGCCCGCACACGACCCGCGCGGCCGTGGGCGCCGCCGCGACCGGGATCGCCTGCGTGACGAAGAAGGCCAGCACGTGGCCCAGGACGCCGGCGTAGAAGATGCTGCGCGGGTCGACGCGGGCGAGCGCCTCCTCGGCCCCGTTGATCGGGCCGCCGCGGCGGGCCGACGCGCAGAACACGAGCAGGCCGAGCCAGGTCACGAGCACCGCGAACTGCGCGCCGATCACCAGCGTCTCGACGGCGGCCGGCCCGGTCATCGCGCGCGTCGCCGTGAACACGGCGAGCGCCCCGAGCAGCGCCGGCGGGAAGAACACGATGCCGCGCACGAGCATCGACGGCAGGTAGACGACCGCGCGGTTCGGGCCGACGCGGTCCTGCACCATCGCGCCCTGGCGCCGGTCGGCCCAGGTGGCGATCGCCGCCATGTTCAGCAGGAACAGGACGACGATGAGAATCTTCACGATCGCGAGAACGACCTCGACGAGAGTCATGCCGTGGCCTCCGTCTTCTTGGGCTCAACCCGCGCGCCGTCGGCGACGGCGGTCGCCGCCGCGGTGTGCGCGGGGGGCGCCGCGCCGAGCACCGCTGCGGCCGCGCCCGCCCCCGCGACCGCGCCGGGCGGCATGGCGCGGCGCAGCTCGGCGAGGGTCTTCCACCCGGTCTCGTACCCGAGCGCGCGCCCGAGCCGGCCGATGAGCTCCCAGGCCGGGCGCGCGTCGCCGTGCGGGAGCAGCGCCCGCTCGCTCCGCTGCGCGAGGCCCTTCCGGTTCACGTACGTCCCCTCGGCCTCGGCCCAGGAGCACGCCGGCAGCGCGACGCGCGCCGCCTTCGCCAGCGGCCCCTCGTGGGCGGCGATCGTCACCACGCCCTTGAGCCGAGAGAGCGCCCGCTGCGCCTCGCCCGCGTCGACCTCGAGGTCCGACCCGAGGGCGACGACGTACGCGTACTGCCCCGACGCGATCCCCTGGAGCAGCTCCGCGACCGGGCGCGGCGGGGTCGCCGCCGCGATCTGCACGGCGCCGCGGGTGTTCGGGTTCTTGTCCTCGCTGATCAGGATGTCGTCGCCCTGGCCGAGCGGCCTGCCCGACACGAAGAAGTCGGTCGCGCCGAGGTACGTCGTGGCGAGGTGGTAGAGCGCGAAGTTGTCCTCGTTCGAGTGCTGGGCCGACAGGACGATCGCGACCCGCGACGGGTCGTCGGCGTGGCCGCTGAGCTGCTCCTTGGCCGCGGCCAGGGCGTCCTCGACGCTCGCGTCGTCGTTGCCGACGAGCGCGGTGAGCAGCCGCCCCTCGACCGCGTGCCGGTACGACAGCATGCCTTCGTCGCACATCCAGTACGTGTTGACCGCCATGTTCTCGCGCGGGCGGTGCCGGTACGGCGTGTTGTTGCGCGGATCGTAGTCGAGGTAGGCGTTGCAGCCCGTCGCGCAGCCCTGGCAGATGGTCCGGGCGCTGCGGAGGAACCAGACCCGCGCCTTGAACCGGAAGTCGCGCGACGTGAGGGCGCCGACCGGGCAGACGTGCTCGGTCATCAGCGTGTAATTGTGGTCGAGCTCGCGCCCTGGCGAGACCGTGATCTCCCCGAGGTTGCCGCGCTCGCGGACCGAGAGCACCGGATCGCGGGCGAGCTCGTTGCAGACGCGGATGCACCGCGTGCAGACGATGCAGCGCTCGGCGTCGTAGACGATGGTCGGCCCGAAGGTGACCGCCTTCGGCTTGTGCACCGGCTCCTGGTGCATGCGCTTGCCCTTGCGCTGGTGCTCGAGCCAGTAGTCCTGGAGGCGGCACTCGCCGGCCTGGTCGCAGATCGGGCAGTCGACCGGGTGGTTCAGGAGCAGGAGCTCCTGCACCGCCGAGCGCGCCTCCGCCACGTGATCGCTGCCCTCGGACAGCACCTCCATGCCGTTCGCGCAGGCCATCTGGCAGGCCGGCTGGAGCTTCGGCTTCGCCGCCGGCACGTAGTCCTGCTTGGCCGGGTCCCAGCGGAGGATGTCGAGGCTCATCGCCGGCCGCCCGGGCGGCGGCAGCACCTCGACGAGGCACATCCGGCAGTTGGCGGCGACGCTGAGGCCCGGGTGCCAGCAGTAATGGGGGATGTCGATCCCGGCGCGGTGTGCCGCCCGGATGATCGTGTCACCGCTCTCGAAGGGGATCTCCCTTCCGTCGATCTTGATCGTAGGCATCGTGCTCTCGGTTCCCGGCGGGGCCGCGCGGGCCCCAGCTTCCTTAGGTCGATGACGGGAGCGCCGTCGCTAGTGGTCGCACTCCCCGCCGATCATGTTGAGCGAGCCGAAGGTCGGCACCACGTCGGGGATCATCAGCCCGGTGATGAGCTGCGAGAGCCCCTGCGTCGTGGCGAAGCACGGCGGCCGGATGCGGACGCGGTAGGGCGTGCCGCTGCCGTCGGACACCAGGTAGAAGCCGAGCTCGCCGTTGCCGGCCTCGGTGTACGAGTAGCACTCGCCGGCGGGCACCTTGATGCCCTCCATGACGATCTTGAAGTGCTGGATGGTCGCCTCGATGGTCGTGTAGACCTCCTCCTTCGGCGGCAGCACGATGCGCGGATCGTCGATGTTGATCGGCCCCTCGTCGGGCATCTGCTCGAGCGCCTGCTCGATGATCCGCGCCGACTGGCGGATCTCCTCCTGGCGGCACATGAACCGGTCGTAGTTGTCGCCCCGCGTGCCGACCGGCACGTCGAACTCGAAGCGGTCGTAGACCAAGTACGGGTTCGCGCGGCGCACGTCGTACGCCACGCCGGTCGCCCGGAGCACGACGCCCGTCCAGCCGAGCGCGAGCGCGTCCTCCTGCGAGATCGGGCCGACGCCGTCGAGGCGATCGAGGAAGATGCGGTTCTTCAGGATGAGCTTCTCGGCGTCGTTGATGAGCGCGAGCACGCGCGCGAGCCCCACCCGCACCATCGACTTGAAGTCGGGCGTGGGCGGCCGCGCCATGCCGCCGACGCGGCCGAAGCTGTGCGTCAGGCGGGCCCCCGTCTCCTCCTCGAAGATCTCCCAGAAGATCTCGCGCGCGCGGCACAGGTAGAGGAACGGCGTGAAGGCGCCGAGCTCCATGCTCATGGCGCCGCTGCAGATCATGTGATCGCAGATGCGCGCCATCTCGCCGAGGATCACGCGGTAGTACTGGCAGCGCTCGGGCACCGTGACGCCGAGCATCTTCTCGACCGCCAGCGCGAAGCCGACGTTGTTGAGCATCGGCGAGACGTAGTTGAGCCGGTCGACGTACGGGAAGACCTGCGTCCACGTGCCGCGCTCGCACATCTTCTCGAAGCCGCGGTGCAGGTAGCCGATCTGCACGTCGGCCTTGTTGATCGTCTCACCCGAGAGCTCGAGCACGATCCGCACCGTGCCGTGCATCGCCGGGTGGGACGGCCCCATGTTGAGGAGCATCGGCTCGCTCGGGAGATCGAGGTGGGCCTCGTCCAGATCGCGATCCAGGGGTTCCATCGTTCAGCTCCGCTCCTGCAGCGCACCCACGCCGATGCCCTGCGGTTTGCCGTTGTCCGAGGCCTCGTCCCCGCCGGTCGACTCGAGCGACGCGCCCGCGCTCTGCAGCGCGAAGTCGTGCGTCTGGCGGCCGAAGCTCATGCCCTCGTCGGGGCCGAACGGCGGCAGCTTGCCGATGTTCGGCACCTCCCGGAACGGGATGAGCGGCTGGATGCGGTTGGCCGGGTAGTCCTTGCGCAGCGGGTGCCCCTCGAACTCCGGGTACATCAGGATGCGCCGGAGGTCCGGGTGCCCGCGGAAGACGATGCCGAGCAGGTCGTAGCACTCGCGCTCGAACCAGTTCGCGCCCTTCCACACCGGCACGATCGAGTCGATCTCGGCGCCGTTGCCCTCCTCGTCGCCCACGCGCGCCTTGATCCGGATGCGGTGGTTCCGCTCGAAGGAGCGCAGGTGGCAGACCACCTCGAAGCGGGGCACGTCGCCGCGCCAGAGGTAGTCGACCGCCGTGAGGTCGATGAACATGTTCATCAGCGTCCGCGGGTCGTTGCGGAGGAACAGCGCGACGTCGCGCCACACCGCCGGGTCGACCACCGCGGTGTCGTCGCCGAACTGCGAGTGCGTCTCCAGGACGGCGCCCGGGAACTGGGCGGTCAGGATCTCGAGGACCTTCTTGCTCACTGCTGGCTCCTCTCCTTGCGCTGGAGGGTGACGAGGCGCTCCGCGGTCTGGGCCGGGTCCTCGCGCGGCTTGACGATCGCCGGCGTGCGGTCGCCGCGCGCGATCTTGTCCTGGAGGAGCATGAGGCCGTCGAGCACCGCCTCCGGGCGCGGCGGGCAGCCGGGCACGTAGACGTCGCAGGGGATGATCTTGTCGATGCCGGCGACGGTCGTGTAGTTGTCGTAGAAGCCGCCGCAGGAGGCGCACGTGCCGAAGGCGAGCACCCACTTCGGGTCGGCCATCTGCTCGTAGATGCGCCGGAGCGCGGGCGCCTGGCGCTGGCTGATGGTCCCCACCACCCAGAGCAGGTCGGCCTGGCGCGGCGAGAAGCGCGGCACCTCGGCGCCGAACCGCGCCATGTCGTAGCGCGGGCTCGCCATCGCCATGTACTCCATCCCGCAGCAGGCCGTCACGAACGGGTACTGGAACAGGGAGTACTTCTTCGCCCAGTTGAGCAGCGCGTCCACGCGCGTCGTCGCGAACCCGTGCTCGGAGCCCTCCATCACCCGCGTCGAGGGCCCTCCACCCTTCATTTCTCCCATTCCAGAGCTCCCTTCTTCCACACGTACACGAGCACGACGACGAGCATCGCGATGAACGAGCTCATCGTTGCGAGGCCCGTCCACCCCAGGGAGCGGAACTGGACCGTCCACGGGTAGATGAGCACCGCCTCGATGTCGAACACGACAAAGAGGATCGCCGTCAGGTAGAACTTCACGCTCGGCTTGACGAATCGCCCGCCCGTCGAGTCGCTGCCGCACTCGTACGGGATCATCTTCTCGGGCGTCGGGTTCCTCGGGCCGAGGAGCGACGTCAGCGTGAACATCGCGAGCGCGATGACCGCGGCGACGAGAAACAGCAGGAACAAGGGGATGTAGGTGGCCATCGAGAGAGCACTCCTACGGGTCGGCCCCGGGAGGGTCGACCGCCTCGCCGCAGCGCGCGGCGCCTCGGGCGAGACCTCAGGGCCCGCGGCCCCGAACCATGCAGTCCAAAAGGTGAGAGCGACGCGGCGATTGCTGCCTGAAACAGCAAAAATCCGAGCGATCCCGGCTTAATCCGCGCCGGATCTAGTCGGCCGCCGCGGGGGTGTCAATGGAGGCGCTCGGTCAACCTGCCCCCAACCGGCGGGCCGTAATCCTAGGAGCGGTTCGCCACGAGGACCAGCCCTCTCCATGCGGTCAGCGCCGTCCCCAGGCTCGCCTCGATCTCCCGGATCTCCTCGACCATCTCGGCGTCCGGCACGCCGGCGCTCCGCGCCTCGCGGACGCAGGCGAGGGCGGCGACGTACTTCTTGCGCTGCACGAACGCCCGCGCGAGCAGCGGCCAGATGTGCTTCGGCGGGGCGCCGAGGTTCGCGGCGCGCCGGAGGGGGCCGATGGCCTCGCCCGCCCGGCCGTCGTCGAGCATGGCCTCGCCCAGCCGGCGGAAGATGTCGCCGGCCGCGGCCCCGTCGTGCGCGTACTGGACCGCGAGGCGCATGACCTCCTCGCCCTGGTGCTCCTCGCCGAGCTTGACGCACGCGGTGCCGAGCAGGCCCAGCCCCTTGGCGATCAGGCTGCGGGCGTCCGGGGTGAGCATCTGCCCCTCGGGCGTGCGCAGGAAGATCGCGAGCGGCGCCGGCCAGGTGCCGAGCAGCTGGATCACCTTCGGGTAGTCGCCGCGCTGGGACGCGACCTCGGCCTCCGCGACCTTGGTGAGGTCGATGGCGGAGCGCGCGCCGGCCGAGGCGCGCTCGAGCTCGTCGCGCACGTGCGAGCGGATGCGGGCGCGGAACTCGTTCAGCTCGTGCGTCTCCTCGATGCCGTCGCGCAGGAGGAGGAGGCGCGAGGTCTTCCCCTCGACGGACAGCTTGCGGAGGCTGTAGCCGTAGAGGGGGGCGAGGAGCAGGTAGCGGACGCCGATGTGGAGCTGGATGCCCTCGAGGTCGGTGTCGCGCTCGGGGGCCTGCGGCGTCGTGTCCTCCGTGAGGAGGGCGCCGACGAGGCGGTGGCGGAAGTCGGCGAGCGTGAGCCGCTGGACGTCGCCGTCGATCTCCTCCTCGCCCGGGGGCGCGATAACGAAGTCGACCAGCGTGTTGTCCGGGTTGCGGCGGTCGACGGTGAGCGCCGTGATGCGGGCGCCCGTAATCATCGAGAAGGCAAAGAACGCCTCGCCCACGATCTCGCAGAGCGCCTGGAAGCTGCCGATGCCGTCGCCTATGCGCTCGAACCAGCCGTCGGTCCGTACGGCATCGAGGGAGAACACGCGTTCCTTTGGCATGGTTCGACCCGGATCCGAAGGGCGCGTCCCGGATGACGGACGCAGGTCCCAGGGGGGCGAGACTCGCACGGTCGCGCGCGGCTCTCAAGAAAACTCCTAGGGATCGCGCGCATCGGCGTCGAGCGCGCCGCCGGCATCCGCCGTCGCCGTCCGCCATCCGCCGTCCGCCATCCGCCGTCCGCCATCCATCGCGCCACGCCGGTCCACCTGCCCCCACCGCGCTCCGAGCCCCGCCCCTGCCTGCTCGTCCCACCGCCGACGAGGCGCAGCGGCCGAACCGACCCAGCCCTGTGCCTCACGCCTCGCGCGAGCCGGCCGAGGGCGCCAGCGGCGTCGCCGTCGCGCGAGCCTTTCCCCCACCCCGGCTCTGCTCCACGCGGGCCAGAAGCGGCTCTCAGCGGAGAGGAAAATTGAACCGCCAAGGTATCGAGGACGCCAAGAAGAAAATTTTTCGCTCTCTTGCTTCCTGGCGTTCTTGGCACCTTGGCGGTGTCTTCTTCGGGTCGACGCAGGCGGCCCGTCGGGCCTGGTCTAGGGATCGGTCCCCGCATCGGGATCGGATCCCGGATCGGGCTCGGTCCCCGCATCGGGATCGGTCCCCGCGTCGGGACCGGGATCCGGGTCAGGATCGGGCGCGGGCACGGCGCTGATGTGCAGCACGAGGTTGCCGGAGGAGGAGGGCCGGCTGTCGCCGACGATCGTGATCACCTGGCCCGCGGTGAGGGTGACCTGCACCCGCGAGGCGACCCCGCTCGCGTTGTCGTTGCACGCGAGCTCGGCGCCGGTGCAGCTGCCGCCGTCGTGCACGTGAAGGATGGTGTCGAAGGTCGAGGTCAGCGTGTCGATGATGTAGGTCCCAGCCGCCGGCGCGGTGAAGCGGTAGACCCGGTCGTTGCCGCTCGACGCCGTGCAGCCCGGCGCGGCCGAGTTCGGCTGCAGCAAGGTGGAGCCATTCACCGTCTGCGGGACCGTCGAGCCGAGGTCGATCGGGTTGGCGCAGGTGCCCTCGCCGTTGGACAGGGCGATGTTGAGCTTGAACGCCCCCGAGGCGGACGGCCCGGAGCCGTCGACCACGACGACCGTCTCCTGCCCCGCGACGAGCGGCACCGCGACCCGCGACTGGGGGCCAGTCGTGTTGTCGTTGCAGCCGAGCGACGGGCCGCCGCACGCGCCGTCGTGCACGTGGATGACCGTGTCGAAGCTCGAGCCGAACGTGTCGAAGACATAGACGCCATCCTCCGGGGCGACGAACGTGTAGGTCTCCTCCGCGCCGCCGGGCGCGCCGCACGGCGCGGCCACGAAGTCGCCGAGGCCGGCGGTCGTCCCGTTCACGGTCTGCGGGACGACCGGCTCCAGCTCGTTCGCCGGGCACGGGGGCGCCGGGATGCCGCTCACGTTGAGCTTGTAGGCGCCGGAGGCGCCGTACGCGCCGTCGACGACCACGTACGCGGTCTGTCCCGCCGAGAGCGGCGTGGACACCACCGACTGGGACGAGGACGACGCGTTGTCGTTGCAGCCCAGCGAGGGGCCCGTGCAGCTGCCGTCGTGGACGTGCACCACCGTGTCGAGGCTCGACCCCAGCGTATCGAAGGTATAACGGCCGTCGACGGGCGCCGTGAAGCTGTAGGTGGCCTCGGGGCTGTTGCTCGAGGCGCAGGGCGACTCGAGGACGTGGTCGAGGCCCGACGTGTTGCCCGTGACCGACTGCGGGTAGGTCGAGCCGAGATCCATCATGGGGCACGGGGGCGGCTCCCACGCGGCGATGTTCAGCGTATAGCGCCCGCCCGCGGCCTCGAAGCCATCGACGACGGCCACGACCGTCTGACCGGCCTCGAGCTCGACCACGGCGCGCGACTGCGATCCTCCTCGCGAGTCGTCGTTGCAGGCGAGCACCTCACCGCCGCACTCGCCGTCCTGCAGCTCCAGGATGGTGTTGAATTCGGAGCCGAACGTGTCGAATACATACTTCCCGTCCGCCGGCGCCGTGAAGGTATAGCTCACGTCGGGGCCGCCCGGGTGGCCGCAGGTCGGCGTGATGGCGTCGCCGAGCAGCTCGGTGTCGCCGGTGAACGTCTTCGGGAGCGCGTCGCCGACGTCCCCTGAAGGGCAGATCGGCGGACCTGCCTTCGACAGGTGAAGCGCGAAGTCGCCCTCCGCGCCGTCGAAGCCCGTCACGACGATCAAGACCGGCTCGCCCGCGCCGATGACCGCGCGGACCTTGGACTGGGCGATGGAAGGGGTGCTGTCATCGTTGCACGCGAGCTGAGCGCAGGTGGTCGCCGCCACCACGCCAAGGGCCGTATCGAAGCTGGACCCCAGGGTGTCCAGCGTGTAGGTCCCGGCCTCGGCGGGCGTGAAGAGGTAGACCCGCTCCGACGAGCCCGCCGCCACGCACGCGAGCCCGTAGTTCGTCTCTCCCGCGACGGTGGTCCCCGTCACCGTCTGCGGGAACGTATCTTCGATCACGTCGTAGGTGCCGATGGCGCAGGTGCACGCGCCTCCCTGGCAGATGGCCCCGCGCTCGCACGCGACCTCGCAGGAGCCGCAGTGCTGCTCGCTCGTCTGCAGGTTGGCGCACGCGCCGTCGCAGTCCGTGAGACCTTCGGCGCAGGAGCAGACGCCCTCGACGCACAGCTGGCTGGCCGGGCAGCGGGTCCCGCAGCCGCCGCAGTGGGTCCTGTCGGTGAGCGCGTCCACGCACGCGCCGTCGCACGCCGTGAGCCCCGCGGGGCAGGCGCACTCGCCGTGCGCGCAGACCTGCCCCTCCCCGCACGCGGCCTTGCAATCGCCGCAGTTCCGCGGGTCGGTCTCGAGGTTCACGCAGCGGCCGGCGCACTCGGTCTGCTCTTCGCTGCACGCGCCGTCGGCCCCCCCTTGGCCCGGAGCGTCGGTGCCGCCCTCGCCGAACTGGCCGCCGCCCCCGCCCTCCCCGGGGTCTTCGCCCTCGACGCAGATGCCCGCCGCGCAGCGGCGCCCCGCCGCGCAGGCGTTGCCGCATTCGCCGCAATGGTCGGCGCTCGCCTGGGTATCGACGCATTCGCCGCCGCACTGCGACTGCCCGTCCGCGCACGGGTTCGACGTGTTGGAGCTCTCGGCGCAGGACGACGCGAGGACAACCCCCGCGACCAGGAGCAACGCAGCGGACGAGAGGGTGGGCCTGAGGCGTAATCCGGATCGTTTCATATGCATCCTTGGGGGTACCTGGCCGTTGGGGGCGAAGCGGATAACACGATACGCCCACGCCCGAGGTATCCGCAACCGGCGGGGGCGCTCGTGGAGGGAGAAGTTCGCCTGGCCACGCGCGGATCGAGCCGCGGCCTGGACCGTGCTCGCCGCGCCGCGCGGAGGCGCCGCGGCGGGCTCGGCGCGGCGGGAGGCGGCGCCGCCAGGCCGGCGAGAGGGCGAGCGCGGCGCGTCCTCACGGAGCGCGGGTGATGTTCAGCGTGAAGCTGCCCGACGACGTGTCGTATCCGTCGACGACCACGGTGATGACCTCACCGGCGTTGAGCGTCAGCGTCACCCTCGACCTCGAGGAGCCGGCCCAATCGTCGTTGCATTTGAGCGTCTCGCCCCCGCAGCCGTCGCTGTGCACGTGAAGGACGGTATCGTACGACGATCCGATCGTGTCGATGACGTAGTCGCCGTCGACCGGCGCGGTGTAGGTGAACACCATGTCCGCAGCGCTCGAGTTGGGCGTGCAGCCGGAGCCGGGCGTCGCCGAGTTGGGCTGGCCCGACGTGGTGCCGGTCCTCGTGAGCGGCAGCTCCGAGCCGAGGTCGATCGCCGTCGAGCAGGTCCCCGGGCCGGTGAAGCGGTCCACCTGGAGCACGTAGTCGCCGGCGCTCGTGCCGCGGCCGTCGACGACGATGAAGACGGTCTGATCCGCGACCAGTTCGGCGGAGACGCGCGACTGCCGGCCGCCCGAAAAGTCGTCGTTGCACCCGAGCGACGAGCCCCTGCAGCTCCCATTCAAGATCTGGAGGACCGTGTCGAAGCTCGAGCCGAACGTATTGAAGATGTAGGTCCCGTTCTCCGGCGCGGTGAAGCTGTAGATCATGTCCGGAGCGGTCGAGGAGCCGCAGCTCGGGGTGACCGACCCGGGTTGCTCCACGGTGCTCCCCGTGACGACCTGCGGGTAGCTGGAGCCGAGATCGATGGGCGTCGAGCAGGTGCCGCCGCCGTCGAACCGCTCGATATTGAGCGTGAAATCGCCCGACGCGCTCGCCGATTCGCCGTCGATGAGCAGGATGATCGTCTGCCCCTCCTCGAGATCCAGCGTGAGCTGCGACTGCTGGGTCCCTGCCGCGTCGGCGTTGCACGCGATCGTGGGCCCGCCGCAGGTGCCGTTGAGCGCGGAGAGGGTCGTGTTGAAGCTCGATCCGAACGTATCGATGAGGTACGTCCCGTCCGCGGGCGCGGTGAAGCTGTAGGTCGTCTCGCGGCCGCCGGCGCCGCCGCAGGTCGGGCGCAGGATGTCCACCGCCTCCGCGGTCGTCCCGGTCACCGTCTGAGGCACCGTCGTCCCGAGATCGATCAGCGGGCACGGGGGTACGAAGGCCTGGCTCACGTTGAGCGTGTAGGCGCCGGAGGCCGCGCTGCTGTAGCCGTCCACGACGACGACGACCGTCTGCCCCTCGTCGAGCAGCACCTTCACCTGCGACTGAAGGACGCCGGTGGCCACGTCGTCGTTGCACCCGAGGCTCGGCCCGCGGCACGTGCCGTCGTGGATGTGGAGGACCGTATCGAAGCCGGAGCCGACGGTGTCGAAGGTATAGAGCGCGTCCGCCGGCGCGGTGAACGCATAGGTGACCTCGGGGCCGGCGCCGCTGCCGCAGGGCGCCGACAGGGCGCTCTCGCGATCCGCGATCGCGGTGGTGCCCGTCGCCCGCTGCGGGAACGTGGTGGCGTCGAGGACGAGCTCCGGGCACGGCGGCGGCACGTACTCGCTGACGTTGAGCGTGAACGGTCCGTACTCTCCGTCGGCGCCGTCGACGATCGCGACCACCGTCTCGCCCGCGGTGAGGTTCGCGACGACGCGCGACGTCTTTTCCGATGCGTTGTTGTTGTTGCAGGCGATCATCGAGCCGGTGCAGGTCCCGCTGCGCAGCTCGAGGACGGTGTCGAACGAGGAGCCGGCCGTGTCGAAGATGAACCTGCCGGCGTGCGGCGCGGTGAACGTGTAGCTCGCGTCGGGGGTGTCGAGCGAGCCGCAGCTCGGCACGAGGGCGTCGCCGAGTATCCAGGTGTCGCCGAGGACCGACTGCGGGAGGGTCGGCGCGATGGTGCCCACCGGGCAGACCGGCGGCGCCGCCCGGTCGATGTAGAGCACGAAGTCGCCTTGCGCGCCGTTGTACCCCGAGACGACGACGAGGACCTCCCTCCCCCCGTCGAGGACCACCGAGGCGGCCGCCTCGGGCCCCCCGCGATCGTCGTTGCACGCGAGCTCGCCGCAGACCGCGCGATCGAGCACGGCGATGGCGGTGTCGTAGCTCGACCCGGCCGTATCGAACCTGTACGTACCGGCCTCCTCCGCCGTGAACTTGTAGACGACCTCGGTCGAGCCGGCGGCCACGCAGTCCAGCCCGAAATAGGTGTCTGCGCCGAGCGTGGTGCCCGTCACGATCTGCGGGATCGTCGAGCCGATGTCCTCGTGCTCGCCGACGATGCAGGCGCACGTGCCCGCCTGGCAGACCAGCCCCCCGCCGCACGCCGCGCCGCACGCGCCGCAATGCTGGGGGTGGCTCGCGAGATCGACGCACTTGCCGCCGCAGTCCGTGAGGCCCTCGTTGCAGGCGCACTCCCCGTCCACGCACGTCGCGTTGAGCCCGCACCGGACGTCGCAGCCCCCGCAATGCAGCGGATCTTTCTTCAGATCCGCGCAGCCGCCGCCGCACTCCGCGAGGCCGACGTCGCAGCGGCAGGCGCCGCCCTCGCACAGCTGCCCGGCCGGGCATTCCTGGCCGCAGCCCCCGCAGTGATGCGGGTTGATGTCGAGATCGACGCAGCCGCCGCTGCACGGCTCGAGGCCAGGCGCGCAGAGCGCGCCGCCGGTCCCGCCCGCCTCCCCTGGGGCCTCTGCGCCATCGTCGTCCCCGCTGCCCCCGCCGTTCCCCTTGTCCTCGCCGACGCACTCGCCCGCCTCGCACCGCTGCCCGCTCGCGCAGCCGCCGTCGCAGCCGCCGCAGTGGTCGGGATCGACCTGCGTGTCGACGCACGCGCCGCCGCACATCGCGAGGCCGTCATCGCACGCGATGCTCGAGCTGTCTCCCCGCGCGCAGGACGCAGAGCAGACGAGGAGGGCAGCTGCCGTCAGCCAGAGCGCTGTGAACGACAGCTCGAACCTGGAGCGCAATCCGGGTTGACTCATGAACTTCCTTTGGCGGATACGCCGGCCGCCTCGCGGCTCTCGGAGATTTCGCGGTCGAGGATACGCCTCTTCGCTTTCGCTCTGCAATCACGGATCACCGCGCATCGACTCGAGATCGTTCGACCTCCACGCACTCGGATGCGCGCTCGTGAGATGGAGCGTAGGGCCCCGCACGGAGGGGCGGTCCGACGGAATGCGCGATACGCCCGCGCGGGGCGCACGCGTCACGCGGCCGGGAGATCCGGCAGCGGATCGGCCTGGTCGGAGGTGGGTTGACGCGCCTGGACGGCCTCCAGCGCCGTAGCGCCCGTCTCGGGCCCCGGCGCGTCTTCGGGCTGCCGCTCCGGGCCGAGGAAGCGGGCGATCGGCTCGAAGAGCTCGACGCCGGTATAGGCGCCCACGGCGAGGTCGCCGTGGCCGTAATCTTCCCGCGCCCCGAAGTCACGACCGAGCACGAGAAACCGCTTCGGCGTCTCCGGGTGATCGCGCCCCCACGCGTCGAACGCGGCGCGCACCGACGAGACGGGGGCTATCCTGTCGGCGCTGCCCGCGATGAAGAGCGCCGGCGCCGCGACGGACGCGAGGCCGTCGAGGACCCGCTCGCCGTCCACACGGATCTCTCCGTCGCTCGCCAGCCAGGCGGCGAAGTCCGCGTTCAGCGCAGCGGGGATGTCCTCGATGCAGTTGACGAGCGCGAGCCGCGTGACGCCGGGAGGCACGTTGCGCGGATTGGCGACGGCGTGGTGAATCGGCGTCGGCAGCCACTCCGAGGCGAAGGCGACGCTGCGTGCCATGAAGCGGAGCGGCACGCCCGGGAGCAGCCGCCCCGGCAGAAAGCGCATGAGCCGCGCCGGCGTGGAGAGGCGGCCCGGAGAGCCGACGATGACGACCCGGCGCACCCGATCCTCCGGCACGCTGCGACCGAGCGCGGCATAGAGGAGCATGCCGCCCATCGAGAAGCCGACATAATCGAGCGAACGGGCGCCGGTGCGCTTCAGGATGGCGTCGAAGGCGCAGGGCAGGTCGTACCGGACCATGGCCGAGAAGCGGACGCCGCGGCGCTCGAGGCGGGTGAGGAGGCGGCCGCTCCGCAACGTCAGCAGCCACACGTCGCGTCCGAGCGTGGCGAGGTGGCGGGCCAGCGAGTAATCGGGGTGGATGTCCTGGTTTCTGTGGTTCGCGGCGATCCCGTGGACCAGGAGGATCGGCGGCAGATCCGGCTGCGCTTCCGCGCCGGGCGGCACCGGGACGCGGCGGATCTCGATCGGGGCGCCGTCCTCGGTCCGCAGGACCTCTTCGACGCTGTACTCGAGCGGCAGGGTCAGCCGTTTGACCCAGTAGAAGAGGTGGGCCCACAGCCCGACCGCTGCCAGCGCCACGAGGGCCAGCGCGACCAGGAGGTAAGCCCCGAATGTCCAGATCATACGCCCAATCTACCTGCTGGCGCCGTTCCCGCATGCGAGCGCCCTCGGCAATAGTGGCGCACGGACGGAGCGCGGGCCAGCCGCTCGCTGAGCCCGCTTACCCGCGCACGGCGCCGGATGATCATGAATCCATGGGAACACCATGTTTCATGATCATTTCTACCAGCGCGCGAGAAAGTCACACAGCGCTGGCCCATCGACTCCGCCGCTTCGATCCCACAGCGCGCTTCAGCGACTGCTCTCGACGGAAACGGACGTCGCGACCGCCCGGTTTGAGCCGCATCCCCTCGCGTCGCGATGGCGGCGGGTGTCCGGGACCACAGGGCTCGGCGTGACGCCTTCGCTGCATGCGTGCACAAAGGTTCCATCGTGGCCGGCCCGGGACGTGGCATGCGGGTCGCATCACGTCGCGGAGAGGAGAGACGTGGAAAGGGTCCCGTAAGCACCCCGGTGCACGGGGGCACACATCAAGGCGCCGCAGCGGAGCTCGGGGGGGCTCCGCTGCGGCGCTCTTCGTGTCACGCCGGTGGCAACGCCGAGCCGACGAGCTCTGGCGTCCACTGAGACAAACTGAGACAAAATGAAAAAAGCGCCTCGCGGACCTGGGGGGGGAAGGTCTCCGCGACGGCGCTCGCCCACCCTTAGAGCAGGCTTTGTGCCGGCCTATCGTCCACCATATTTCATGCAGTTATCGCGCGAAACCACCGCCGTCGTTGCATCCTTGCAAAACAAAATTGAAATCCGGTGCAAATTCGAAGGATTTAAAGGTTTTCCGTGGCAAGGCCTGCAGCTGTCCTGGACGAAATGACTGTGTACGGCGTGCTCACTCGTCCCAGTGGCGGCAGACGGGCTTCACGCCGCACCCCTGGCAGCGGACCGGATCGCGTCGCGACGGGCACTGCTGGAGCATGCCGAGGTGGCAGAGGGCGAAGTCGTACTTGACCGGGTCGGCGGGATCGAAGCTGCGGAGGGCGGCGGTGATCTCCTCGGCCGTCTTCCAGGTGGCTCCCCTGCGGTCGGTGAGGCCGATGTTGTAGCCGAGCTTCTGGATGTGGGTGTCGACGGGGATCAGGAGGGCGGACGGCGGTATCGGCCACAGGCCGAGATCCACGCCGTCGGCGGGGCGGATCATCCATCGCAGGAGGAGCATGAGCCGCTTTGTGGCGCTGCCCTTCTCGGGGTCGGGGAGGATGTGCGCCGCGCCCCGGTCGTCCGGGCGGCGGTCGAGCCCGCCCGCGCGCCGGATCGCGCGCACCCAGGCGCCGAGGGCCTGGCGCAGGTCGCGGCTGCGCGAGAGCTCGGCCGCGAAGGCGGCGCCGAGCGAGCCCGAGGCGCGCTGCACCCGCCGCGCGCCGACGAGGAGCGCCGCGAGGTCGCGGTCGCGGTAGACGCGGTGCCGGAAGCCGCGGAGGCGCGCCGAGACGGCCCGGGCGTCGTCCGCGGTGAGGGCGATCTGCGGGCCGAGCCGGTCGAGCGCCTCGCCGATCTTGGCGCGCAGCGCCTTCACGTTGCCGAAGGCGAGCGACGCGGCGAGGAGCGCCACGAGCTCCTGATCGGCCGGATCGGTGTAGCGATGGACGAAGGAGACCGGGTCCTGCGCGCGGCGCTCCTCGATGGCGCACCGCGCGCGCACCTCGTCCAGCGCCGCCTGCAAGGCAGCGCTCCGCCCGGCGTCCCGCCCGGGCGCCGTCTCGCTCCGCCGCACCGCCGTCTCGCTCCGCCGCACCGCCGTCTCGCTCCGCCGCACCGCCGTCTCGCTCCGCCGCACCGCCGTCTCGCTCCGCCGCACCGCCGTCTCGCTCCGCCGCACCGCCGTCTCGCTCCGCCGCACCGCCGTCTCACCGCGCCCGTCACGCCTGCGCGCCCTCACGTCGCCCCCGCGCCGGACGCCGCGTCGGCCGCGAGCGGCTCGTCCCGCGCGGTCCGCTCCGGCGCCTCGCCGTCGTGCTCGAGCGCCGGGAGCGACACGACGAAGGCGCTGCCGCGCCCGTCCTCGGTGACCGGGCTCTCGACCCGCACGGAGCCGCCGTGGCTCTCGGCGATGTGCTTCACGAGCGCGAGCCCGATCCCGCTGCCGCGCACCTGGCGCTCGCTCGCCCGCCGGCCGCGCGCGAAGCGCTCGAAGATGTGCTTCTGCTCGTCCGGATCGATGCCGGGCCCCCGGTCGCTCACCCGGATGGCGACGCGCTTCGCCTTTTGCGTCAGCGCGGCGAGGCGCCCACTGCCCCCGCCCTCGACCTCGACCTCGACGGCGACGCGGCCGCCGTCTTTCGCGTACTTGAGCGCGTTGTCGAGCAGGTTCACGATGGCGAGCTCGAGCGCGCGCGCGTCGATGAGCGCCTCGGGCAGCCCGTCGGCGACCGTCAGCTCGACGGTCATCTCCTCGCGCTCGGCGCGGTAGCGGTACATGTCGACGGCGCGCGCGGCCACCTCGGCGACGCTCCCGCGCGCGAACTCGTAGGCGGCCTTGCCCCGCTCGACCCGGGCGAAATCGAGGACGTTCTCGATGAGCGCGGTGAGCCGCTCGCTCTCGCTCACGATGATCTGCAGGTACTGACGGCGCTTCTCGTCGTTGGGCACGCGATCGCCGAGGAGGAGCTCGCCGAACATGCGGACCAGCGAGAGCGGCGTCTTGAGCTCGTGGGACACGTTCGCGACGAAGTCGCTCTTCAGCGCCGCGAGCCGCCGCTCGTTCACGGAGGCGAGCACCACGATCGCGAGCCCGGCCAGGGCGACCAGGGCCGAGAAGCCGACCATCAGGATCTCGATGAGGCGCTGCCGCTCCACCTTCTCGCCGAGCTCCTCGGCGGTGGTGAGCGCCATCTGGAGGCGCCAGTTGTAGAGCGTGGTGGGGAACGGGCGCCCGACCGTGAACTCGCCGCCGATGATGGGCGGGCCGAACACGATGCGGCCCTCCTCGTCGATGACGTTCATCCGGCTCTTCTCCCGATCGAGGTCGCGGAAGAGCCGGGGCATCACCTCGTGGACCAGGCGCGGCACCTCGTGCCAGGCGACCACGAGGAACCGGCGCCCCTGGTGCTCGCGCTGCCAGTAGCTCACGAGCAGGCTCTGCTGGTCGATGACGTGGTGGAGGTGGCGCAGCTCGGCCGCGTCGCCGCCGAAGTTCATCTGGGGCAGGAGGCGGGCGAGCAGGAGCTTGCGGAAGGCGTCGTCTTCCCGGCCGGACGCGCCGCGCGAGGCGAACGCGAGCACGTCGTGGGCCTCGTGGTCCATGTCGAGGACCAGGATGGCGCGCACGGTCGGCGTCTCGCGCGCCGCGGTGGGGAGCCACCTCCGCGCGATGACCGAGAGGTTCGCCACGTCGACGTGCGCGGCGACGACGTTGTCCTGCGCGATGATCAGCTTGTCGAGGCGGTCGACGCGCTCGTCGGCGAGGGTGAGGGTCGCGTCGAAGACGGTCTGCTGGCGGGCCTTCTCGATCTGCAGCGTGGTGCGCAGGGCGATCCCGCCGAGGACGAGCACGGCGACGACGATGGCGGGGACGAGGGCGAAGTACGGGACGCGATGGCGCTGCCCGACCGAGGGGAGGAGGTCCATCGCTGGGCTCCGCTAGCGGGCGGCCTTCTTCGCCCCCGCGGTCACGAGGCCGGGGTCGAGGACCACGCCGCGGGCCCCGACGAACTCCGCGAACTGCTGGCCGATGTAGGTGAGCGCGTTGCCGTCGCTCTCGGAGAACGGCTTGCCGTCGAGGGGGTTGCCGATCTCGAGGAGGCCGAGGTAGCGGCCCGCGATCTCCACGGGCGCGCAGATGACGCTCCGGAGCTCGACGCCGATCGCGTTCCACCGGTCGTCGACGGCGCGCTCGTCCCTGGACGCGTCGGGCACCACGACGGCGCGCCTGGACCGCATGGCGGCGAGGGCGAGCGGCGCGCGCTCGGACAGCCTGGCGAGGAGCGCGCTCTTGCCGCCGTACTGCCGGACGACGACGAACTCGCGCCGGTTGATGTCGAACAGCGACACGAGCCCGAGGGCGCACGGGATCTTGTCGAGCGTGAGCGCGAGGATGAAGTCGGCGCCCGCGAGCGTGTCCTGGAGGAAATGCAGGTCGCTGCACGCCTCGAACAGCTCGGCGATGAGGTCGTCGCCGGAGAGGCGCCCGTTCCTCGGCGGGAAGGAGGAGCGCCTCCGCGGCGGCTGGCTCGGCGTGGGCGCGGGGATCTCGGCCGACGCCGGAGCGGCCTCGGGCCGAGGCAGCGCGCTCGGCGCGCCGGGCGGCGCGGCGGCAGAGGGCGACGCGTCGGCCAGCGGCGCAGCGGCAGAGGGCGACGCGTCGGCCGGCGGCGCAGCGGCGGAAGGCGACGCGTCGGCAGAGGGCGACGCGTCGGCCGGCGGTGCGGCGGCAGAGGGCGATGCGTCGGCAGCAGGCGCAGCGGCGGAGGGCGACGCGTCGGCCGGCGGTGCGGCGGCAGAGGGCGATGTGTCGGCAGCAGGCGCAGCGGCAGAGGGCGACGCGTCGGCCGGCGGTGCGGCGGCAGAGGGCGATGTGTCGGCAGCAGGCGCAGCGGCAGAGGGCGACGCGTCGGCCAGCGGCGCTGCGGCGGAAGGCGACGCGTCGGCCGAGGGCGAGCCCTCGACCGATGGCGTGGCGACCGGCGGCGCGACGGCCGAAGGCGACGCATCGTCCGGTGGTGCGGCGGCCGGCGGCGCGGCGGCAGGGGGCGACACGTCGGCCGGCGGCGCAGCGGACGCCGACGATACGTCGGCCGCCCGCGACGCTTCGGCGGGCGGCGCGGCGACCAGCAGAGACCCCTCGGTCGGCAGCGCGGCGGCCAGCAGAGACCCCTCGGTCGGCAGCGCGGCGGCCGGCGGCGCGGCGGCCGGCGGCGGCGAGGTGGCGCCGGTGCGCGGGCGGAACTGGATCTCGGGCTCCGCGGAGCGCCAGTCCTTCCAGGCGAGGGTCGCGAGCGGACCGCGCTGAGGCCGGCCGCGGAAGACGTGATCGAACACCGCGAGATGGATGAACTTGCCCGGACGCGCGTCGTCGATGAGCTGCCGTGCCTTCTCGAGCCGGTCGAGCAGCAATGCGCTGACGAGATCGCGCGGGGTGCCCGTCGGGACCGCATAGACGAGCTCTCGGTACGTGAGCGGCGAGCGCTCGGACGGGTTCTCCTCGCGCTGCGACACGAGCTCGAACGGCGGCAGCGCGCTCGGCTCCGGCGCGACGCCCCGCTCCGCCGCGGCGCCCAGCTCCGCCGCGGCGCCCCGCTCCGCCGCGGCGCCCCGCTCCGCCGCGGCGTCCCGCTTCGGCGCGGCGCCCCGCTCCACCGCGGCGTCCCGCTCCGCCGCGTCGCCGCCTTTGGCCGCCTGCGCCGCCGCGGCCGCAGGCTCCGACACGAGGAGCGCGGTCCCCATCGAGATGAACGGGACCGTGGCCGCCACCGGCCGTTTCCCCGGCAGACGAGCCCCCGCCGGGTCGGCGGGCCTGGGAGACGCTGCGCCGGCCGGCGGCGCGCCCGCCGGAGGGTCCGACCCGTCGGTCAGCGCCGCGTCGTCCGGCGCGCGCTGCACGACGTACCGCACGCGCGTCGCCGGATCGATCGCTCGGTAGCCGCTCTCGAGCAGGTCCACGGAGAAATTGTTGAGCGGCCCGCCATCGCCGCGGAGCGCCCGGGCCTTCTGCAGCGCGGGCTGCCACTGCGGGGCCTCGACGCACACCTTCCTGGTCGGCGGCGCGTTCTGGCCCAATGACGAGATCTCGACGAACCAACGCATCGTTTGCGGTTCCAATCCGCGCTGGCGCTGACTGGGTCGCGCGCTCTGGCGCGAACATCGTTCTACTCGACGCGCGCGAGAGGGGTCAACGCGCAGACCGCACGGAGAGCGCGCGGGCGCCTTTGGCGCAGGGTCCGAAATATTCTCAACCGCCGACCGGCAGGGAATATCCGCCCTGTCCTGAAGTCACCCGCGCACGGCGAGGCGCCGCAGCCGAATTCGCTCGGCCACTGAACGGCCGCCGGGTATTCCTGTAGAGGCGGGAGATCCCGGCTGTCGCGCCGCCGGCGGTATCGTGCGATGGAAGGGGCCACTCGGCCTCGGTCGCCTCCAGGTGATCCGCCGCGCTGTCCGGTCATCCGCTGTGCTGTCTGGAAGCGGGAGCCGCGTCGCACGTCCGCTCGCGAGAGGCGCGCGAGCGCGGCGCCGGCCGCGCCGGCGCCTGCGGCCCTCGGGGCGGGCTCAGGCCGTCCAGCCGAGCAGCCGTTCGCCGAGGGTGAGCAGGCCGAGCCACAGGGCCGCCGAGATCAACGGGGTCGCCGCTGCGAGCCACGGGCGGCTGCGCCGCGCCCGAATGGCCATCACGAGCAGCGCAATCCAGATCCCCCAGAGCGTCGCGACCGCCCAAGGCGGCGCGAGGAGACCGGCGAACGCGTAAGCCGGGCCGATCACCAGGTGGACGGCGATCCCGACCCAGGGGACGATCTGTGATGCTCGACGCTGCAACTCCACTCGTGCGCTGATCCACCCCGGAGGGCCCGCCACGCTCACTATCGCGTCCGCAGGATGATGTGGAAGCCGAACGCCGTCTCCACGGCCCCGCTCAGCGAGCCGACAGCGACCTTCTCCAGCGCCTGCTCGAACTCCACCACGGATGCGCGCGGGTGACGGGCACGGCGGCGCCGGCCTCCGGCTCGGGCGCCGCAGCGTGGGCCGGCGCCGCGGCGGGGATCGCAAGATCGACCGCCTGCGGGCGCGAGGCCGCCGGTGGCGCCGTGCCCGCAGGCGGTGAGCGGCTCGGGTCGCCTGCGCCATCGGCCCGCGCCGCACCGCGATCCGGCGCATCGGTCCGCGTCGCGCCGGGGGTCACCAGCACAAAAAAACAGAGCGCCCATTCGACGGCCGGGGGGGGGAGACCGTCACGGGCGCTCTGGCCTCTGCCCTAAGCAGGAGGCGGGCCAAGGTACATCTTTCTCGTTTTCGGGCACTTTCCCCATGAAAATGGCTTACGCCTTTCAATCCTGAAGCGGCCGCTTGCAAACGTGCTGGACAGAGCCGTGGGCTGCGGGCGTTCACCCGTCTGCCCGCCCCTCCCCCGCGCCGGCGCCCCTCGCGGACCGGGCTCCGCGGGCTCGGGCCGCGCGAAAGTCGTGTAAAAGAGCCGCGTGTCACCGTCCAGCGCCGAACCCGTGTCCTCCGCGCCGCCCGGAGGAGCTGCGCCTCCGTCTCGGCCGAGCAGCGTCTCCCCTGGCGACACGAACGCCGCGGCCTCGCAGGGCGCCGGTCCGGCAGCGCCCCCGGGCTGGCCCGATCGCGTGGTCGCCGCCTGGCCGCGCCTCGATCCGGTCCTGTTCGCCGTCTACGCGGGCGCGTGCGTGCTCTACGCCGCCGCCGCGTTCTACCGCGCGATGCACGAGCAGACGGGCGGCATGTGGTCGGCGCCGCTCGATGACGTGTTCATCCACTTCGACTACGCCCGCGCCGCGGCGCGCGGATACCCGTTCGAATGGTCCGAGGGCAACGGCTTCTCGAGCGGGAACACCAGCCTGAGCTATCCGTTCGTCCTCGCGCTCGGCTACCTCGTCGGCTTCCGCGGCCTCCTGCTGATGCAGTGGGCGGCGATCGTCGCCTGCGCCTCGACGCTCGGCTTCCTGCTCGTCGGCGCGCGGCTCCTCGAGCCGATCGGGCGCTGGGCGAAGTACCTGCTGCCGCCCGTGGCGCTCTCCATCGGCGCGCTCGACTGGTCGCTGTTCAGCGGGATGGAGAACGCCTTCCACCTCGGCGTCTGGGCCCTCGCCACCCTCGTCGCGCTCTCGGTCGCCGGCGCGGCCGCCGCGCCGCCGGAGCGCCTCGCCCGCCTCGGCTGGCTCGCCGGCCTCGCCGGGGCGCTCCTCTACGCCACCCGGCCGGAGTCGGTCGTCTGCGTCGCGGCCCTGAGCGTGTACGCGGCCGCGGCCGTGGGGCGGGCCCGCGGCGCGCGCGCCGCGATCGCGACGCTGCTCCGGATGTCGGTGCCCGGCGCGATCGCGTGCGTCGCCCAGGCGGTCGCCAACCGCGTGTTCACCGGGGAGTGGTCCGCGAGCGGCGCCATCGCCAAGCTCGCGCTGAACAACCCGTACATGACGTCCCAGGAAAAGTGGGACACCTACGAGTTCCTCGTCCGCTACGTCATCGCCCGCAACGCCAACCACCACTTCTCGGACGCCCTCCCCTGGGGTTGGCTCGTCCCCGCCCTCGCGCTCGTCCCCCTCGCCTCGCGCCGGACGCGCGGGATCGCGGCGCTGCTCTGGGTCCAGGTCGCCGGCTGGCTCGCGCTCGTCGCCCTGAACGGCCAGGTGCGCTGGCAGAACGAGCGCTACACGATGCCCGCGGTCGCCTGGCTGCTTGTGCTCGCGGCGATGGGGCTCGCGCTGCTCGTCGCGCGCGCCGCGTGGGCCGCGCCCGACGGCGGCGCTCCCGGCGGCCTCGCGGCCCGCCTCGGCCTCGCGGGCCGCGGCCTCTGGGCCGCGCGCGTCGCGCTCGCGCTCGCGCTCGCCGCGCTCTTCTGGGTCCACCAGCTGCCCAGGATGCGCGACCAGATCTGGTTCTTCGGCCGCGCGAGCCGCAACATCCGCGATCAGCACCTCGTCGCCGGCAAGGTCCTCGCGCAGCTCGACGTGCGCCGCGTCCTCGTCGGCGACGCGGGCGCGCTCCTCTACGCGTCGGACCGGCCCGGGCTCGACCTCATCGGGCTCGGCGGCTACCACGACCTCCCGTTCGCGCGCGCGGGCGTCCACGGCCTCGGCGCGTCGCTGGAGCTCATCGAGCGCATCCCCGCCGACGACCGGCCCGACGCGCTGGCCATCTACCCGACCTGGTGGGGCGAGCTCCCGGCCATCTTCGGCAAGCGGATCGTCGGGATCCCCGTCGTCGGGAACGTCATCTGCGGCGGCGCCGAGAAGGTCATCTACCAGGCCGACTGGAGCCCGCTCGCGCACGGCGAGCCGCCCGCGTCGATGCGCGCCGGCGAGCAGGTGCTCGACGAGCTCGACGTCGCCGACCTCGTGAGCGAGCGGGAGCACGGCTACGCCTTCCCGCGGCCGCAGGCCGGCTTCGTCAGCTTCAGCGTGCTGCCGGATCCGCGCGGATCCGGGCGCGATCGGTTCGACGCGGGGCGCGTCATCCCGGGCGGCAAGAGCGAGACGGCCCGCCTGCGCGCCCCGCGCGGAGGCCCGGGCCGGCTCGTGGTCCGCACCGCCGCGTCCCGCCCCGCCAAGATCCGCGTGACCGCGGACGGCCGCGAGCTCGGCCACCTCGCCGTCCGCGAGAGCGCCGGCTGGACCGAGGCGTCGATCGACCTGCCCGAAGGGCTGCCCGAGACGTTCACGCTCGCGCTCACGCCGGTCGAGGGAGAGTGGGTCGATCACCACGTCTGGGTCCTCGAGCGCGCCGCGCGCTTCGAGGCGCGCCCGCTCGCCGGGCCGTGACGTGCGCGCCGGCCTGCCCCGCGATCCCGCGCAGTGGATCGCGCTCGCGCTCTCCCTCGCCGCGCTGCTCGCCGGCGCCTGGCTCCTCCGCCGCGGCCGCTCGTCCGCCGCCGCGCGCCCCGGCCCCGCGCCCCCGCGCCCCGGCGCCGCGGGCCTCGATCCACCGCCGCGCCCCGGCCCCGCACCGCCCGGCCCCGCGGCGCGCCCCGGCGCGCCCCGCGGCGTCGCCGTCGCGGCGGCCCTCGGGCTCGCCGCGGCGCTGATCTCGGCCGCGTACGTCGCGGTCTACCTGCGGGGCGGCCCCCGGATCATCGACGCGACGAGCTACTGGCTCGAGGCCCGCGCCATGGCCGCCGGGCACCTCGCGTGGCCGCTCGGCGAGCCCGAGGCCTCCGTGCTCGGCCGCTTCCTCGTCCGCAGCGACGCCGCCGGCGACGCGGCCCGGCGCGGCGCGGCCGAGGTCGCGGTCATCTTCCCCCCGGGCTACCCCGCCCTCCTCGCGCTGGGCTTCCTCGCGGGCGCGCCGCTCGCGGTCGGTCCCCTGCTCGCCGCGGCGCTGACCCTCGCCACGTACGACCTCGCCGCGCGGTTCGCGCCGGCAGCCCCGGCCTCCGCCGGGAGCGGCGCGCGGCTCCCCCTCGCGCCGCTCCTCGCCGCGCTCTTCTCGGCGCTCTGCGCCGCGCTCCGCTACCACACGGCCGACACGATGTCGCACGGGCTCGCGGCCCTCTGCTTCACGGTCGCGCTCGCGTCGGCGCGCCGCGCGCTCGACGAGGCCGCCGCCGCGGCGGGCGCGCCGCGCTGGTGGCGCGATCCCGCCGTCCGCGCCGCCGCGCTCGCGGGCGTCGCGGCCGGCTGGCTCGCGGCCACGCGCCCGCCGAGCGCGCTCGCCCTCGCCGCGGCGCTCCTCGTGGCGCTGCTGCCGGAGCGCCCGCCGGGCAGCGCCGCGGCCGGCCCTCGCGACGCCGCGCCGCGCCCGTCGCCGCGGCTCGGGCGGCTCGCCGCGGCGCTCGCGATCGGCGCCGTCCCCGGCCTCGCGCTGCTCGCCGCGCACCAGCGCGCCGCGACGGGCGCCTTCGCGTCGTCGCAGGGCGCCTACTACGCCGTCTCCGACGGCCCGCCCGGCTGCTTCCGCTACGGCTTCGGCGAAGGCGTCGGCTGCCTCTTCGAGCACGGCGACTTCGTCCGGCACAACCTCGCGGAAGAATACGGTTTTCTGGCCGCCGCCGGCACGACGCTGCGCCGCCTGAAGCTCCACCTGGTCGACGCGCTCAACGCCGAGCCGCTCTCGCTGCTCGTGATCGCCGGCGCCGCGATCGCCCTCCGGCGGCCGCGCTCGCGCGCCCTCGCGATCGCGCCGCTCCTCCAGATCGCCGCCTACGCCCCCTTCTATTTCGACGGCAACTACCCCGGCGGCGGCGCTCGCTTCTTCGCCGACGTGCTGCCGGTGGAGCACGCCCTCGCCGCCCTCGCCTGCGCCGCGATCGCGGAGCGCGCGGGATCGCCGGCCGCGCGCGGCGGCCTCGCGGGGCGGCTCCGCGCGCTCCTCCCGGTGCCGTTCGTTCCAGCGGCGCTCTTCGCGGCGGCGCTCCCCCTCGCCGGCTTCGCCTTCCGCGCGGGCTTCGACCACGCCGCGCTCCGCGATCGCGAGGGCGGCCTGCCCATGTTCGATCCCGCCGCCGTCGCGCGCGCGGGCGTCGCGCGCGGCCTCGTGTTCGTCGACACGGACCACGGCTTCAACCTCGGCTTCGACCCCGCCCCTGGAGACGTCGCGGTGCTGCGCTACCGCGGCGACGCGATCGACCGGATGGCGTGGGAGGCCCGCGGCCGCCCCCCAGCCTACCGCTACCGCTTCGCGATCCCGGACGGCGGCGGCCTCGCCTCGGTCTCGCTCGCGCCGCTCGCCTTCGACGCCGCCCCGCCCCGCGAGGCCCTCATCGAGGGCGAGTCGCTGTGGCCGCCGCGCGCCCAGCGCGGCGCCTGGGCGGCGCCCGAGCACGCCGGCGGCACGTGCGCGTCCGGGGGGCGCCTCCTCGCCGTGCACGCGGCGGCGAGCGGCGAGGCCGTCGTCCGGGTCGGCCTGCCCGCCCCGTGGCTCCGCGGCGCCCGGATCAGCCCGCGCGTGGCGGTCTCGGGCGACGGCGCGGGCGAGCTGGTCCTCGCCGTCGACGGCGCCCCGATCCACGTCTGGCGGGTCGAGCCCGCCGCGCCGGGCGCCCCCGGCGCGCCGCTCACCTGCGCCGAGCTCCCGCCCCACCCGATCCCCGAGGACGCCGTCGGAATCGAGCTCTCCATCGCGCGCGCGAATGCGCGCCAGCACGGAAAGTTGCGGCGGGACGCGCGCGAGGCCCCGCGCGACGAGGCCGGCGCCGCCGCGCCGACGGCCGCGAATGCCGCGCGGATCCGCGTCGGGACCGCCGCTGAGAGCGCTCCGGGAGGCCCGGGCGGCCCCGCGGCCGGAGGCCTCTTTGCGCTCGACGCGGTCGCGGTCGCGGGCGGGAATTCGGTTGACCGCTAGTCCCGTAACATGCGAGCTTTTCATAGGATTCTGTTGTCATGCGGCTCCTGGACCGGCGCATCTCCCGGAGCCCTGCGGTGGAAAGCGGCAAGTCGGGCGCCGGCGGCGGTCCGCTCGGGTGGGGGAGGTGGACCAATGACGAAAAGCGAGCTCATCGACGCGATCGCGGGACGGGGAGAGCTCACCAAGGCTCGAGCCGAGCTCGTGGTGAACTGCGTCTTCGACGCGATGACGCAGGCGCTCCAGCGCAACGAGGGCATCGAGATCCGCGGCTTCGGCAGCTTCACGGTCAGGCCTTACAAGCCGTACAGCGGCAGGAACCCTCGCACGGGCCAGCCCGTGCCCGTGCCCGCCAAGCGGCTCCCGTTCTTCAAGGTCGGCAAGGAGCTCAAGGAGCTCGTCAACGCGAGCCGCGCATACGCCATCTCGGGCGATGACGACGACGAGGACGACGAGGACGAGGACGCCGACGACGAATGAGGCGACGCGCCGGCGACGCCCATGATATCGCCGGCGGCGTGACGCGCCCGCGCACGCCCGCGACGTCGTCGATGTCGGCGACGTCGATGTCGACGCGGGCCGTGCGCCGCGCGCGGCGGGACACGCTCGCCCCCCTGGCGGGCAGTTCCGCTGCGCGGTAGAAGCGGGGCCCCATGGTCCCCGCCGAACGTCAGCTCGAGATTCTCTGCAAGGGTGCCGTCGACCTCCATGTCCGCGCCGAGCTCGAGGAGCGGCTCCGCGAGGGCAAGCCGCTGCGCGTCAAGGCCGGCTTCGACCCGACCCGCCCCGACCTCCACCTCGGCCACACGGTGGTCATGCAGAAGATGCGGGAGTTCCAGGACTTCGGGCACGCCGTCATCTTCGTGGTCGGCGACTTCACGGCGATGGTCGGCGATCCGACCGGCAAGAACGAGCTGCGCCCGCGGCTCTCGCGCGAGGAGGTCGTCGCCGCGGCCGAGACCTACCAGGCGCAGGCGTTCAAGGTCCTCGACCGGAACAAGACCGTGGTCCGCTACAACTCCGAGTGGCTCAACAAGCTCGATCCGACGCAGATGATCGAGCTCTGCGCGAAGTACACCGTGGCCCGCATGCTCGAGCGCGACGACTTCAAGAAGCGCTACGAGGAGGCGCGGCCCATCTACGTGCACGAGTTCATGTACCCGCTCCTCCAGGCCTACGACTCGGTCGAGCTCGAGGCCGACATCGAGCTCGGCGGCACCGATCAGCTCTTCAACCTGCTCGTGGCGCGCGACCTCATGCCCCGCTACGGCAAGCGCGCCCAGATGGTGATGACGATGCCGCTCCTCGAGGGCACGAACGCGCGAATCGAGGACGGCAAGGTCGTGGGCCCGAAGATGTCGAAGAGCGCGGACAACTACGTCGGCATCACCGAGCCGCCGTTCGACATGCTGCAGAAGCTGATGCTCGTCGATGACGGGGTCATCTGGCGCTACATGGAGCTCCTGTCGTCGCGCCCGCCCGAGGAGGTCGCCCGCCTGCGGGAGGCGGTCGTGCGCGGCGAGGAGAGCGTCATCGCGGTGAAGGAGCTCTTCGCGCAGGAGATCGTCGCCCGCTTCCACTCGGCCGACGACGCGCGCGCCGCCCTCGAGCGGCGCCGCAGCGTCGCGGCCGGCGGCCTGCCCGAGGTCGTCGAGGAGCTCCACGTCGCGAGCGACCGCGACGCGATCCCCATCGGCAAGGCGCTCGCGCTGGCCGGGCTCGCCAAGTCGACCTCCGAGGCGCTCCGCCTCGTGAAGGGCGGCGCGGTGCACCTCGACGGCGAGGTGATCAAGGACGACCAGCTCAAGCTCGAGCGTGGGAAGCGATTTCTGGTCCGCGTCGGCTCGAAGAACCGCCGCTTCGCCTACCTCGTCGTTGGCTGACGCGCCCGGGCGGGGGCTCGGCCGCCGCGGCGCGCTCGGCGGCGTCCTGGGCTGCGTCCTCGGCCTCGCGCTGCCGTCGTGCGGCGGCGCGCCGCGGCCGCCCGCTCGGCCGGGCCCGCCGCTGCCGCCCCTCGGCACGGCGGACCTCACGCGCCTCTTGCCGCAGGCGGGGCTCCGGTGGCTCGTCCTGGTCCGGCCCCGCGAGATCGCGACCGTGCCGTGGCTCATCCCCTCGATCGCGCTCGTGGCGCCCGAGGAGAACCTGGCCCGGCACGCTCGCGCGACCGGCATCGACCTGCGGCAAGTGCGCGAGGCCGCGATCGCGTCGTACGCGGGCGCGTCGGGCGAGGCCAGGTTCTACGTGGCGCGTCACAGCGGCGATCCCCGGACCATCGAGCGCCTCTTCCGACAGAGGCTCACGGGCAAGGAGCGGCGGGCGCTCGATCGCCCGGACGTCGTGCGCGTGATGGGCGACATCGGCACGGCGCCGCACGCGCTGGTGCTCCTCGGCGAGGACGTGGTCGGCGTGCAGGACGGCGGCAGCCCGCAGCGCGGGCCGGCGCGGGTGGCGTCGCTGTACGCGCTCGGCCGCCTGAAGCGCTCGCCGACGGCGCTGTCGGAGGGCCCGCTCGCGGCGCTCGCGGCCCGCTTCGGCCCGGCGCCCGCGCGCGCGTTCGCGCCGGGCCCGTTCGACGGGGAGCTCGCCCGCGGCGCGCGCGGCCTGCTCGCGGCGGCGACGGCCGTGGGCGCGGCCGCGAGGCCGAGCGCGCGCGAGGGCATCGCGCTCGCGATCGCGGTGGCGGGCGATTTCTCGACGAGCGGCGCGGCCGCCTCGGAAGAGCTGCTCGCGGCGTGGGAGGAGCTCGCGCACGGCTCGTTCGGCCACCTGCTCGGGCTCGACGCGCCGGTCGAGCCGCCGCTCGCGACGCACGCGGACGACGCGGTGGCCGTCGCCGTCGAGCTGGACCCGCGCGCGCTCGCCCGGGGGCTGGCCGCGGCGACGGGCGCGAAGGTCGAGGAGATGCTTCGATAGGCGCGGCCGCGCCTCGCCGGTAAACCTCATCGGAGCCATGCCCACCACGACCAGCGGCTACTTCCTGCAATGCGCCTCGCGCGGCACGCTCGAGCTCGTCGTGCCCGCCGCCGGGGCGCCGTTCGGCGTCGAGCACCACCGCCGCGAGGACGCCGCCGGGCCGTGGCGCCACGCGGCGACGTTCGCCGCGGACCTCGGCCCGGTCGGCGCGGTGGCGCTCATCCAGAGCAACTTCGGCGATCCGGGCCACCTCGAGGCGGTGGTGCGCGCCGGGGATCGGCTGGCCGCGCTCTGGTGCGCGCCCGCGCGCGAGCCGTCGTGGAGCGCGCCGCGCTTCTTCGCGGAGGGCGCGGCCGGCGACCCCGCCCTGATCCAGGGCGCCTCCGGCGGCCGGGGGAACTTCGAGCTCGTGGTGCCGCACGCGCGCGGCGGGATCGCGCACTACCACCGCGACAACGACACCGCGGAGCTCGGCTGGCACGGCCCGGCGATCTTCGGCGCGGAGCTCGGGCGGTTCGAGGCGGTCGCGATGGTCCAGCGCGGCGCCGGCGCGCCCGGCGCGCCGGGCGATCTCGAGGTGATCGCGCGCATCGGCGATCGCCTCGTGATGTTCCGGCGCCCTCCCGGGGCTGCGTGGCAGGGTCCCGAGGAGGTGGTCTCCGGGGTCCGGGGGACGCCGGCGCTCTTCCGGAGCGCGCCCGGCGGAGAGGGCGCGCTCGAGCTGTTCGCGCCGCTCGCGGGCGTGGGGCTCGCGTGGTGGCGTCGCGGCGACGGCGCCCCGGGCGCGCGCTTCCGCGGGCCGACGGTGTTCGCCACCGCGCTGGGCCGGTGTGAGGCGGTGTCCGTCATCGAGAGCCGCCCGCTCGCGCGGATAGAGCTCGCCGTGCGCGCCGAGGGGCAGATCGTCCACCTTGCGCGCGACGGCGAGCTCTGGTCGCGGCGCGCGGTGCTCCGCAGCGGGCTCGCTGCGGCGGACGCGCCCTCTCCGGCTGGGCCGGAGCCGCCGGCGTCTGCGGCCCCGCAGCCGCCCGCGTCCGCGACGCCGCAGCCGCCCGCGGCCGCGGCGCCGCAGCCGCCCTCGCCCGCCCCCGCCCCCGCAGCGCCGCGCCCCGCCAGCGCTGCGCCGCAGCTGCGCGCCGGGCCGCACCGAGCGGGGTTCCGGCGCATCGGCGCGCTCTCGCTGTCGGAGGACGCCCGCTACCCCGACACCTGGCCGTTCCAGGGCGCCCTCTACCGCTGCCCTGCGCAGGGCGCCGCGCTGCTCTACTACCCCGCGTCGGCGGACGGCGAGGAGGCGCCGCTCTCGCCGGGAGGTCCGTTCCCGGTCATCGCGATCGCCCACGAGCGACGCCTCCCCACGAGCTCCGTCACCGCTGGTGCTGGGTCGCCGGCCGGCATCGGCCAGGATTATCGCCAGCTCGCGGGCGTCATGGCGCACCTCGCGCGCTGGGGCTTCGTCGTCATCGCGCCCGATCTCTCGTGGCTCGCCCCGGACGACGCGCCGCTGCGCCGCGCCGCGGTCCTCCGGGACGCGCTCGCGCACCTCCGGGCCGGCTCGCGAGGCCCGCTCCTGGCCGACTTCGACCACGTGGGCGCCCTCGGCCACGGGCTCGGCGCGCAGGCCGCCCTCGCGCTGGCGCTCGATCCCGCGTGCCCGTTCCATGTCCGCGCCCTCGCGCTGCTCGCGCCGGCGGGCGAGCCGGAGGGATCCCCGCCCATCGACGCGCTCGCGCCTCGCCCGGTGCTCGTCGTCCGCGGCACCGCGGATCCGATCTCCGCCTCGGTCCCGGCGACGCTCTACGGCCGCGCGCGTGCGCCCAAGCACCTCGTGACCCTGCCGGGCGCGAGCCACTTCGGCTACACGACGTCGCTCGGCCTCGCCGAGCCGCTCGACGGCCCTGCCGAGCTCCCGCGCCGCGAGCAGCAGGCGATCGCGATGGGCTACCTCGCCGCGTTCTTCAGCGGCTATCTCCGGGATGCGCGGCGGTGCCTCGACGCGCTCTCGGGCAAGGAGTCGCTCGAGGGGCTCGAAGCGAGGGAGATCCCGGTGAGCGCGGAGACCGCTGGCCGCGGCGCTGGACTCTAGGGCTGGCCGCGCGGCGCGCCGCCGGCGCCGCCGCCGGCGCCGCCGCTCCTCGTGGAGGGGCCGCTCGTTCGTCGGGCGCAGGCGGCCGGACGATCGAGCGGCGCGATGCTACTTTCGAGCACGTGTTCCAGCTCGGCGGCCTCGTCGTCACGCTCGTCAACGCGCTCCTCGGCCTGCTCGTCTGGCGGCGGCTCCGCGCGGCGTTCCCGCGGCACGGAGCGCTGCTCGACGGGCTGTGCGCCGCGGGGCTGCTGCTTGTCGCGCACCCGGCGCTGCTCATGACCGTGGCGAGCTGGCCGGGGCTGCGCGCGCTCCAGCGCCACGTGCCCGAGCCGGTGTCGCTGATCGCCATGGGCGCTCAGGTGGCCCTGCTGATGTACGGGCTGCTCCTCGCGATCGCCGCGACCGCGGCCGCGGCCGTCCGGGCGCTTCGCTGCGGCCGAACGGCCCCGAACGCCGGGGCGGTCATGGGCGCTCAGGTCGACACGAACGCTCGGGCCGATTCAGCCGCTCAGGCCGATTCAGCCGCTCAGACCGCCAATGCTCCAGCCGCTCAGGCCAGCTGCGCTCCCGGAGAAGCCGAGACCGGACCGGAGCCCGTCGACGAGACCCGCCGTCGGCTCGTCGTCGGCGCGTCGTGGGCGCTGCCGGCGGCGGCCGTCGCGGTGTCGATGGGCGGCGTGCTCGCCTCGCGACAGCGTCCGGTCGTGGTGAGGGTCGCGCTGCCCGTGCGGCGCGAGCTGACGAGCCTCCATGGCGTCACCATCGCGCAGCTCAGCGACGTGCACGTCGGCAGCTTCATGGACGCGGAGCGGCTCGACGAGCTCCGCGACGCAATCAACGCGGTCCGCGCCGACATCCACGTCATCACGGGCGATCTGCTCGATCACCACGTCTCCCAGCTCGAGCTGTCCACGCGGCTGCTCCGGGGCCTGCGCCCCGCCCGGGGGCAGCTCTTCTTCTGCATGGGCAACCACGAGTACATCGCCGCGCGCTCGGCCAGCATCCCGGCGATCGTGAAGGGCCTCGAAGAAGCGGGCGCCCAGGTGCTCGTCGACGAGGCGCGCGAGGTCCGCCTCGGCGGCGATCGCCTGTGGATGGGCGCGATCGATTACCCGAGCCGCGCGCGCCCTGGAGAGCCCGCCCGGCGCCCGACGGCCGACGGGCTGGCCCGCGCGCTCGGGCAGATGCAGGACGACGGCGCGCCGCGCGTCCTGCTCAGCCACCACCCGGGCACGTTCCGCGCGGCGCGCGAGCTGCCGTTCGACCTGATGCTGTCCGGCCACACGCACGGCGGGCAGATCTCGCTGGGCCGGATCGGCGATTACGCCCTCACGCCGATGCTGCCGGCCGGGCTTTACCACAACGGCCTTTACGAGCACCGCGGCCGGCGCCTCCACGTCAACGCGGGCGCCGGCGGCTGGCTGCCGGTGCGCATCAACTGCCCGCCGGAGATCACGCTCGTCGAGCTCGTGCCCGCCTGACGCATCGGAGCACGCCGAACGCGGGCTCCGTGTGGACGCGCTCGGCGTCCTGGGTGAAAGTGAGGACCATGGCACAAGCCGCGGCGCGCACGGGCCTTTCGCCCCAGGAATACCTGGCTTTCGAGCGTTCCTCGCCGCTCCGCCACGAGTACGCGGACGGCGAGATCTTCGCCATGGCAGGCGGCACGCTGGAGCACAGCGCGGTCGCCGCGAACGTCATCGGCGAGCTGCGGAGCGCGCTCCAGGGTCGAGGATGCCGTGTGCTCACCTCCGACATGCGCATCAAGATCGCCGCGACGCGCCGCTACGTGTACCCCGACGGCGCGGTCGTCTGCTCGCGCCCCGAGTTCGAGGACGAGCAGCGCGACACGCTCCTGAACCCGCGCCTCGTGGTCGAGGTGCTCTCGGACTCGAGCGAGGCCTACGATCGCGGAGAGAAATTCGCGCAGTACAGGACCCTGCCGTCGCTCGAGGAGTACGTGCTCGCGTCCCAGAAGGCGCCGCGAATCGAGGTCTTCACACGCCAGCCGGACGGGGCCTGGCTGCTCCGAATCCACGGGCCGGGCGAGCGCGCGGCGCTCTCGTCCCTGGGCTGCGCGCTCGACGTCGACCGGGTGTACCTGGACGTCTTCGATCAGGGCGCGACGGGCGACGGGCCGCCGGCCGCGCCCTGACCGCGGCGGAGCGCCCTCCGCGCGCGGCCGCGCCGGCTACAGCGTCACCTCGAACGGCGCGCGCGCGAGCTCCTCGCCCGTCTCCGACCGCACGACGGCCGTCCACTCCCCCGCCTTGCGCACCCCGCGCGTGAAGGCCCACGTCCGCCAGCGCGGCGACGGCCCGACCCCGAGCGTCACGTTGCCGACCGGGGCCCCGCCGTCCGGCGGAACGAACGCCACCGTCACCTCGCCCTCCGCGTCGCCGCGATTCTCGATCTCCAGGAAGGCATAGAGCCGCTCCGTCTCCGGCGCGCGGAACGTCGTCCCCGGCGCCACCGGCTCGCGGTCCTTCACCCCCTCCGCGAGCACCAGCCGCTTCACCTTCAGCTCCGCCGCGCCACTCCCCTTCTCCCTGCCCGCCTTGCCGCCCTTGCCCGCCGCGGCGCTCGCGTCCGGCGCCGGCGCCGCCGCCGTCACCGCCGCGGCCGGCGGGCTCGCGGGCGGCGCCGCCGCGGCGACCACCGGCTCGGGGCACTGCGCCACCGCGGGGCTCGCGGCGGCGGCCGCCGCCGGAGGCCGCGCGTCGTGACGCTCACCGCAGCCAGCGAGCGAAACCGCGCAAAGCACCAGAAACGTCATCCGTCGTGCCATCCTCGTAGCCATCGAAGCACTCCTCCGTGTTCCGGGGCGTCCCCGTCTCGCCGTCGATATGGCAAGGCGCGGACCGCTGCTGATCCATCGGAATCATTGAGGATTTCTCCGGCCACTGTGGTCGCCGGGCCGCGCCCTGTGTGTCCGGCGCGACGGCCGGACCGCGCCGCCGCCGGAGACCACGTCGAGAGGCTCACCCGCCCGACTTCCCTCCTCCGGCCGGGTCGATCCCGTCGGCGCGCATCCTCTCCGCGCTCGCCGGCCCCGCCACGGTGCCGGCCGGGTGCGCGTACCAGCCGGAGGGATCCGCCGTGTCCGGCGCGTCGCGGACCTTCAGGAGGGTGAACATCCCGCCCATGTCGATGTACGAGAACGGCCCGGCCCCGCCGCGCATCGGCAGGCTGTTCGCGGGCATGGGCATGGGCATCTCGCCCATGCCGCCCATCCCCGTGGTCCCCATCGTCATGTAGTCGGGCATCACGCGGCTCATCCGGCGATCGAGCGCGCGGGTGTCGGCGCCGACCATGTTCGGGAGGCCGTGGCCCATCTGCATCATCGTGTGATGGGTCATGTGGCAGTGCACCGCCCAGTCGCCCGGCTCCTCGGGGACGAACTCGATGACCCGCGTGCTGCCGACCGGGACGAGGACCGTGGTCTCCGGGTACTGGGCGGACTCGGGGACATACCCGCCGTCGGTCGCCGTGACCTGGAACCACAGGCCGTGCAGGTGGATCGGGTGGTGATCCATGGGGCCGAGGTTCCCGAGGCGGATGCGCACGCGCTCGCCGCGGCCGACGAGGAGCGGCGCCGTCGCGGGGAACGCCTTGCCGTTGAACGTGAGGACGTTGAAGTCGCTCATCGCGTTCGGATCGGGCCGGCGCGCCCCGGCGTTGATCTTCCACTCGTGCGTCATCAGCACGAAATCCCTGTCCACGCGCGGGCCGCGGGGCCTCTTCGGGTGCACGACGAACATCCCCACCGCGCCCAGCGCGATCTGGGTCATCTCGTCGAAATGCGAGTGATACATGTACGTCCCCGGATACCGCGCGACGAACTCGTAAACATACGTCTCGCCGGGCGGGATCGGCCGCTGGTTGAGCCCGGCGACTCCATCCATGCCGTTCGGCACCACGAGCCCGTGCCAGTGGACCGTGGTGGGCTCGGGCAGCCTGTTCGTCACGTAGATGCGCAGGCGATCGCCCTCGACCGCCTCGATGGTCGGGCCGGGCGTGCTGCCGTTGTAGCCCCAGACCTCGCACTTCAGGCCAGGCGCGAACTCGTGCTCGAGGGGGCCCGCGACGAGGTGGCCGACCTTCACGCCGTCCACCGCCCGCAGCGGGAGCGTGCTGCCGTTCGGCGTCACCACGGCGGGCTGCCCCCCGGGCGCCGCGATCCGGCGGGGCGCCGGCGCCGCGGCGCCGGGCGGCGCGGCCGGGCGCTCCTGGGCGTGCGCGAGCCCGCGCGTGAGCAAGGCGGCGCCGGCGGCCAGGCCGCCCGCGTGAATGAACGAACGTCGATCCATGTCAGTGCCCTCCTTCGCCCGTGCCCGTGGTCCTCGGCATCGCGGCGGGCGCCTCCGCCCCCGCCGCCTCGACGCGGCGCCCCGAGAGGAGCGCGTCGAACGCCGCCTTCGCCGTCCAGTGCTCGCGCAGCGCCTCGACCGCCGCGAGCTCGGCGTCGAGCTGCTCGCGGCGCGCCGAGAGCAGCTGGAAGACGCCGACCTGCATCGCGTTGTACTGGAGCAGCGTCTGCTCCAGGACCCGCTTGCGCGCGGGGAGGACGACGCGCTCGTAGTGCCGCGCCCGCGCGTGCGCGGACACGAGCCGGTTCCGGGCGTCGCGGACCGCCGAGCGGACGTCGACGGCGCGCCCGTGGTAGCGCTCGAGCTGGCTGTCGAACTCCGCCGTCTGCGCGGCCTCGGCGCCGCCCCGCCGGTTGAAGATCGGGAGCGCGACGCGGAGCCCGGCGCCGAGGACCCACGGGTGCCCGTCGACCTCGCCGCGCTCGGGGAGCTCCCGCTCGCCGCGCACGCTGATCGACATGTCCGGCACCCAGCCCTCGGCGCGCAGGGCGCCGGCCCGGCCGGCCGCGGCCTCGAGGCGGCTGCGCAGCTCCGCGAGCTCGAGGCTCGCCCGCACGGCCTGCGTCTCGGCGCGCGCGGGCGTCGCGATCGCCTCGGGCGCCGACGGGAGCGCGCCGGCGATCGTCCACGCGGTCGCCGCGCCCGAGAGGCCGAGCAGCCGGTGGAGCCGCTCGCGCTGCGTGAGGAGCTCCAGCTCGATCTGCGCGGCCGTGACGCGCGCCTCCTCGTAGCCCGCCTCCTGGGTCGCCACGTCGAGCTCCGGGACGTTGCCCGCCGCGAAGAGCGCGCGGGCGGCGTCGCGCGCGGCGGCGAACGCGTCGAGCGCGCGGTTCGCGATGCCGAGGCGCTGCTCCGCCGCCTGCGCGGCGTAGAACGCGGCGCGCACCTGGTAGCCGAGCTCGATGACGGCGCCGGCGGCGCGGAAGCGCGCCGCCTCGTGCTCCGAGCGCGCGGCCCGCGCGCGGAGCGGCGACAGGAGCGCCGAGGTCAGGTCGATCTCGACCGCGAGCTCGACGTGCGTGTGCTCGAGCCCCTCCTGCCGCGGCGTGACCTCGACCTCGATCTCCGGGTTCGGCAGCGCGCCCGCCTGCTCGAGCTGGCCCCGGGCGACGCCGACCTCCTTGAGGGCGGCGCGCAGCTCGCGGTTGTTGAGCAGGGCGAGCCGCACCGCGGCGTCCGCGGTGAGCGGCCGTCGCGACGCCTGGCCGAGGGCGCGCGCGTCGCCGGCGGGCTCCGGATCGACGGCATCGGACGTCGCGCTCGGCGGGAGCTCCGCGCCGGAGAGCGCGCGGATCCGCGCGATGTCGGCGGCGGCCGAGGGGGCGCCGCAGCCGGCCGCGGCCGCGGAGAGGAGGGCGAGGGCCGCCGCGCGCGGCGCGAGGCGCGCGGCGCGCGGGCGCGAGCGACGGGGTTCAGTGGGCATGCGCGGGCTCCTTGGGCCTGGGCAACGCCTGGCCGGCCGGCGGCGCCGGGGCCGGCGCGGCGCCGGGGTCGTGGTGCTGGTGACCGCTCGGCGCCGTCGGGGCCGGCGCGGCGCCGGGGTCGTGGTGCTGGTGACCGCCCGGCGCCGTCGGGGCCGGCGCGGCGCCGTGGTGATGGTGGTGGTGATGCTGGTGAGGATCGGCGCCGGGCGCCGACGCGGGCTCGAGCCCGACCCAGCCGGCGGTGGGCTCTCCGGGCAGAGGAGGGTCCTCCGCGAGGGCGACGCCGATCCGCGGCGAGGGAGCCTCCGCGGCCTGCGGTGAGGCGGCAGACGATGCGGGGAAGCTCGCGGGAACGCTGCGCGGCGCGCAGCCGGCGAGCGCAACGACGAGCATCAGCAGGGCGTTCGGCCCGGCGAGGTGACGTGGTTTCATGGAAGCCGCTCCAGCATCGGCGAGCGCCATCACTTGCGGGGCTCGACGACGATGACGCCCCGTAGCATGTTCATGCCGCATTTGAACTCGATCTCTCCAGGGCTCAGCGCGGGAAGATCGATCACCACCGGCACGTTCGTCGGCAGCTCGCGCCGGATCCCGAGGGAAGCGAACACGACCTCGCGCGAGCACGGCGAATAGTCCCGCCGGACCAGCTTCAGGCGGACCCGCTCGCCCTCGGTGACGACGATGCGGCTCGGCTTGTAGCCGCCGTCCACCGCGATCTCGATCTCGCGGACGGTCTGGGGCGATGGGGTGGGCGCCTCCTCGGCCGCGGCGCTCGACACGAGCAGCGAGGGGGCGAAGAGCGAGGCAGCAAACAGACCGGAGACGACCAGGAGACGCGTCATGACCAGGGGTCCCTTCGTTCGGGGTTGTACCTGGCGGACGCGCACGCTCCGGCGGCATTACACCGCCTTCGATCGGATTCGTTGGCTGCCAGTCCGGAGTCTCATGGCTCAGCCTGCCCGGTGGCGTGTTCGGGTGTCCCGCCCGTCGTCGAGCCGGCCAGCCCGGACATGGGCGCTCTCGCGTGGTGACCCGGGGAGCTGCCCACGTCGAGGCTAGGCGTGGATGTACACGAGCGTCCCGCCCTTGTCGTTGAACGCGGCGTGCCAGCCCTCGGGGACGGGGGGATCGGTCCACTCGAACAGCCACGCGGCGTCGGCGGGCGAGAGGTTCACGCAACCGCTGCTCCGCACCTTGCCGAACGCGTCGTGCCAGTAGACGCCGTGCAGCGCATAGCTGTTGTGGAAGTACTGGACATAGGGCACGTCGCGCAGATCGACCGACGTCTCGCTGAGATCGTCGCCGTCCATCGTCGCCGTGACGTGCTTCTCGCGGACGAAGAACGTGCCCTGCACGGTCGCGCTCGTGGTCGTCGGGTCGGCGAGCTCGCCCCTGCCCGTCGACACCAGGGTCGCGAAGACGGGGCGCACGCCCTCGTAGGCGACGAGCATCTGGAGCTCGATCGAGATGTCGATCCACTTCCGGCCGCGCGCCGCGTGCCCCCAGAAGTCGCGGCCCAGCCGCGCGACGCGCAGCGCGGACGCGGGGATCCACGCGCCCGCGTCCGTCTCGACGTAGGCCCCGCCGGCGGCCGTCTTGCCCGTGAGCACCCAGCCGGACCGGTACGGCGCCCAGGCGTCCGGCTTGAGCTCGCCCGAGGCGTCCGGCTTCAGCATGCGCACCCCGTGGTGCATGACGAACGCGGGGGTCCCCTCGGTCTTCACCTCGACGCCGCGCATCGCCGTGGGGACGACGGCCGAGGTGCGGTCGATCGGGATGAGATCGAGCTCGGTCGTCAGGCCGAAGCGCCGCCCGGTCCACGCGAAGGTCGAGATCAGGCCGAAGGCCGAGTCGGCCCGCGCGCGCCCGCGGTGCGCGGGGAAGCGGACCTTCTCGGCGGCGCCGAACGGCTTCGGCAGGTCGCGGCGGCTCGCGAAGAACGGCGTGAGCGGCTCCGGCTCGCCGAGGAGCGCCTCGTCGCGGAGGGACCACGCCGGGGTGGCCTGGCCGCGCGAGCGCCCCTCGACGCGCCGCTGCTCCGCCTCGCTCGGCAGGTGGACATAGAGGTGCGGCGGCGGCTTCCGCGACACGACGTAGCGGTAGGGATACGGCTGCCCGCGGCGCGGGCCGGCCGGCGTGGCGGCGACGATCTCGTGATTCAGGTCGAGCGAGGCGCCCTTGCCGACGCACACGAAGCCGCGGGGGTGCACGGCGTACCACCCGCCGGGGCACCCCGCGTCGCCCGACGGCGCCGCCGCGCGCTCGATGACCGCGCCGGCCCGCAGGTAGCCCAGCTTGGCGGCGCCGCGCTCGGGCGCGGCGTACACGAACGTGCGCATCGCGATGCTCGCGAGCTTGTCGCCGCGCCCGGGGCGCAACGCCTCCCGGGTCGCCGCGGGCTCGGCCTCGCCGCCGGCGTCGAGGGCGGCGAGCAGCTCGGAGGCGCCCGAGTCGGCCGGCGGCTGCTCGGGGGCCGCCGGCAGCGCGGCGGCCGAGCGCCCCGGCGGCTCCTCGCCCGGGCCGCAGGCGGCTGCGAGGGCGGACGCCGCGAGCGCCATCGCGCGGAGCGACCTACCCGGGCCACCGCGATGCCGCGCGCGCGTTTCCAGGAAAGAGCAAGCCATCATCGACGACGGGCCTCGTCTAGCTCAGAGGCCGCCCGCCGGCCAGAGGGCGTCGGCGCACGGCGCGCCGCCGCGCTGCGCGTGCGCCGAGCTCGAGCGGACCGAGCAGCTCGGTGACTGGCTCCGCTGCCAGCCCGCGTCTCCCATCGTGTGCTGGAGCTGGGGGGCCCGACAGCATGCTATCGAGCAGATCCGCAACCCGAACGCCGAATGTTAACGATAACATATATGATGTGACCAGTCCGCGCGCGGCTATCCGCGACCTGGACTTGTGCGCACTGGTGCGCAGCGGAGGCCGGCCCCGGCGCGCGTGTACCCCCATGATCTCGGCTCGTACGAGCCCATTGGTTCCTGGGGAGGCACCGCCGCGGAGCCCTCGCGCAGGACCACCTCGGTCTCGACCACGACGCTCGACCAGGACCGCCGGTCGCTCGCGATCTGCGCGAGCGCTGGGTGGAGTCGCTGATGTCGAGCTCGGAGGAGCCCTGGCGAGCTCGTAGCCGGAACGCGCGCAGGAGTCGCCGCGCAGAGGAGGCGATATCTCGGCGCCGGCGGCTCCAGCGTTGAGCCGAGCGGGACCGCGGCGACGACGGTCCGGCGCCGGCTCTTCTTGACGCGGCGCTCCGGACGCGACCCGCCAGCCTTGTCCCTCGGTTTGAGAACAGTCGCCGGCCGGCTGATTGGAATTGACGCCCTCGAATGTTAACGTTAACAATATGGTCCTGCGGGGTACCGCCTTGTCTTGAAGGGAGAAGGAATCCCAAGCGCATGGAAACGTCAGGCCCCACCTGACTGCGCTGCCTGGCCGGCAGAGCGTCCTCCGTGCGATCCGGTCCCCCCTGGAAGAGCGACGCTATCTCAACAGGTCGTCCATGCATCCAAGGCGCCGCCCTCACGCCGCCGCCTGCGGGAGTTCGTCCAAAGTTGCCCCCGCGAAGGAGCGTTCCTGGCGAGGTCAGAGCCGGCGCAAACGGCTGAAATCGCGGCGATCCGCTATCAAATCCGTTGTTCGCGAGGAGTCATGCGAAGCTTAATCAATCGATATTTTTACGTGGCACTGATCGGCCTCATACCGCTCGGCGGCGCATGCTCGGACGGGCCCGACCCCGCCCCCGATCCGGGTACCGGCGGCACGGCGACCAACGCCGCTAGCACGACCGGCGTGGGAGGCGGCGCGGGCGGCGCGGGCGGCGCGGGCGGCGCGGGCGGCGCGGGCGGCGGGACCGGAGGCCAGGGAGGCGACGACCAACTCGTCTGCCCGCCCGCACCTGCAGAGACCGGGGCTTATGCTGTCGACGCGACCGGCGTCACCTTCACCTTGGGAGACGGTCTGCTGAAACTGGAGGTTTGCAACGAGAGCACCATCCGGGTCCAGTACACCACCGCCGCTTCGCTCCCCGACAAGATCTCTCTGTCCGTCAACAACAAGTGGGACACACGGAGCTTTTGCGTCGAGGAAGATTCGGGGGTCGTGACCATCACCACCACACGCATGAAGGCCAATGTCGACATGGCCAGCGGCTTGGTCAGCTATGCCGACTTGAACGGCAACGTCATCTTGTCGGAAGACAGCAAGGCCGTGACCCCCGCGACCGTCGAGGGGGTCAGCACGAACCGCGTCAAGACCGTCTTCAAATCGCCTCCTGATGAAGCCCTGTTTGGCCTTGGTCAGCACCAGGACAGCGTGATGAACCGCAAGGGCACCAAACGACGCATCATCAACGCCAACACGGAGATCAACGTTCCGGTGTTGGTGTCCAACAAGGGCTACGGAATCTTCTGGGACAACTACTCCAGCTCGGAGTTCGACGGGACCGATTCCAACAACACGAAGTACAGCTATTCGTCCGAAGCGGGCGAAATGGTGGACTACTATTTCTTCTATGGCCCGAGCATCGACCAGGTCGTCGCCGGTTACCGCACCGCGACCGGCGCAGCCCCGATGTTCCCGAAATGGGCTTACGGGCTCTTCCAGTCGAAGGACAAGTACGGCAGCCAGTCCGAGCTGCTGAGGGTCAAGGACGGCTACCGCGACAACAACATCCCGCTCGACTGCATCGTTCAAGACTGGGACTACTGGACCCCGTACGCGTGGGGCTCCCATCTCATGGATGAGAGCCGCTATCCCAATCCAGCGTCTCTCATCACCCAGATGCATGAAGACAACGTCCATACGATCATATCGATCTGGCCGTTGTACCAACGCGTAAACACGGAGAGGAAGGCGGGAGAGCTGGACAACTATCGCGCGCTCGACGAAATTGGAGCGCTGTACCCCAGCGGCGGCTCACACCATTTCTATGACACCTTCAACCCCGCCGCCAGAGCGCTGGTGTACCAGCAGATCCATGATCGCCTGCTGGGGCCGCATGGCTGGGACGGCATCTGGGCCGACAACACCGAGCCGCAGGGCTATCCGGACCCCGTCAACGTGCGGGCGGCCAGCACCGCGCTCGGCAAGGGGGCGCTGTACGTGAACGCTTATCCCCTGCAACACTCCGCGGGGTTGTACGAGCACTGGCGTGCCATCGGCCCGAAAGGGAAGCGAGTCTACAACCTCACCCGAAGCGCCTTTGCCGGCCAGCAGCGATACGCCACGACGTGCTGGTCGGGAGACATCAACAGCGATTTTGCGACCTATGTCAAGCAGATCCCTGCGGGGCTCAATTTCTCGCTCGCGGGGATGCCCTACTGGACCACGGACATCGGCGGGTACTGGGGCCACAACGTGAACTGGAGCACCAGCGCGAACAATGAGCTCTTCACCCGCTGGTTCCAGTATGGCGCGTTCTCCCCGATCTTCCGGATCCATGGAGGCGGGTCGAGGGAGCTGTACAGCAACAGCTGGAGCGCCGCCACCAAGGCCAACCTCCTCAAAATCGACAATCTGCGCTATCGGCTGATGCCTTACATCTACTCATTGGCATGGAAGGTGACCAGCGAAGGCTACACCATCATGCGGCACCTGGTCTTCGACTACCCCAACGATGAGAAGGTGTTCAATATCAAGGATCAGTTCCTGTTCGGTCCATCCTTCCTGGTCAATCCAGTGACCGCCGCGGGCGCCACCAGCCGCTCCGTCTATCTCCCCGCGGGGACCTGGTACAATTTCTGGACAGGCGCGACGACGAACGGCGGGAGCACGGCCACGGTCCCCGCGCCGCTGAGCGAGCTGCCGCTCTTCGTCAAAGCGGGCTCGATCGTCCCCATGGGTCCCAACATTCAGTACGCGACGCAGAGCATCGACCCGCTGGAGATCCGGATCTACAAAGGTCAAGACGGGTCCTTCACCCTGTATGAAGACGAGGGCGACAGCTATGATTATGAGGATGGGCAATACTCGCAAATCCCGCTCACGTGGGACGAGGCCACCCAGGACTTGACCATCGGCGCAAGGGAGGGGAGCTATGACGGGATGCCGGCCACCAGGACGTTCAAGATCGTGTGGGTAGGCGAGGGTCATGGCGCCGGCATCGACGTCACCGCCGCTGCAGATCAAACGGTCACGTACAACGGCTCGAAGGTGGTCGTGAGCGCAGACTGAGCGACGGCCCGCACCTCCCCGACACCTCGCGGCCTTGCGTCGACGCTCGGGCAGACGGATGCTCCACCGACCAGGCCGCTGGATGGCCAGCGCGCCCGCCGCCGCGGGCGTGCCGGCGGTCGCCGTGGTCGCACCGTGAGCAGCGAAACAAGGCCTCGCTGCGCCCGGTTCGCCGCGGCGAGCTCGTCCTTCGCCTTGCGCGGCCCTAGCGCGAGCGCCACCGCGCGTCGCCCTCGATCGCCCAGCCGAGCGCCCGCCGCGTCTCCTCGGCGATCGGTCCGTCGTACCGGTGCCCGGCCTCCTCGCTGCGCACCACGCGCGTGAGCACGCCAGCCTTCTCGAGGCGCGCGGCCGCCGCCTTCGCCGCGGCGCCGCACCCGGCCTGCGCGCAGACGAAGAGGACGCGCTGCCCGCCGCCGTCCGCGAACGCCCTGGCCGCCTTCGGGGTCCACTTGTCGTGTCCGCCCTCGACCAGCACGAGCCGCGGGAAGAGCGCCGCCCGCCGCGCGGCGATCGCAGAGCCCATGATCGCGCCCAGCGAGAAGCCGGTGTAGAGCACCGCGCCGGCGTCGACGTGCTCGGGAAAGCGCGCGCGCAGCGCCGCGAGCCCCGCGTCGATCTCCTGCTCCAGGCGGGCGTTGCTCTCGTACGTGAAGCGGACGTCGCTCGCCGACGGCGAGTCGGACCGCGCGACGCCGCGCGGGCACAGGATGAAGGCGTCGCCTCCCGCGATGCCGCGCCACACCTGGCACTGCCACTCGGGCCGGTCGTAGTTGCCGTGCGAGGCGATGAGCACCGGGCGCCGCGCCGCGGCGCCGATCGGCACCGACACCACGGCGCTCGCGAACCCGTCGACCGCGAGCTCCACGAACGGCGCGTCCGCGCGGAGCGGCGCGACCTGCGCGGCAGCCGACGCGGCGCCCTCCGCCGCCGGGGCGGGCGCGGCGGCATCCCCCGCCGGCGCCGCGCCCTCTCGCGCCGCGGCCGGCGCCGCGCCTTCCGGCGCCGCGGCGGGCGCGGCGCTGGGCGGCGCGGGCGACGGCCCGGCGGCGCGGCCCGCGCGATCGCATCCCAGCGCCGCCGCCGCGAGGAGCGCAAAGCAAACGAACGGGCGGGAGAGCGATGCGGCGGGGGGCGTCATCCGACCCAGGATGACGCATCGTCGCCGCGGAGACGACGCGCAGGCCGGCGCCAGATCGAGCGCACGAGGCGCCCTGCCCTACGGCAGCGCCTCGGCGAGCTTGTCCGCGAGCGGAGCGCCCCAGCCGGTCGGATAGTCCCAGCCGCGCCCCGCGCTGAACCCCTCGCCGTTCCCGTCGTCGGTCTTGCCCTCCGTGATGTCGCGGAAGGCCGCCTGCACCTTCGCGTCGGTGTAGAGCGCCCGGTTCAGCCACCCCACGACGGGCTTGCCCTGCGCGAGCCGCTGGCTGTTCACCGTCGCCATCAGCCCGGCGAACACCGGCGCGGCGAACGACGTGCCGCTGCGCCGCTCCCACTCGCCCAGGTAGTAGAGCCAGTACGTGGAGTCCCCCGAGGCGTTCAGCGCGACATCGGAGACGGCGCGCCGCCCCTGCGCGTCCAGCACGACGCCCTCCTGCCACCACGGGGTCTCGAACTGGCGCGATCGCCCCGACCCCGAGCCGCTCCACGCGACCTCGCGCGCGACCTCGCCGTCGCCGCCGAACTCGAGCCGGGTCCCGCCGACGCACGTCACGTACGGGCTCGACGACGGCACGTCGGGCTTCGCCGAGTCGCCGGCCGCGACGACGATCGTCATCCCGAGCGCCGCGCCCATCCGCGCCGCCTCGTGGTACTGCTGCCGGATCGGCTCCGCCTCCGTCTCCTCGCGGTGCGCGAACGACGTCGAGAGCACCGACACCTCGCCGGCAGCGATCGCCTCGTTCCACGCGTAGAGGATCGAGAGGGTGCGCGCATCCGGCCCCTCGTACGCGATGAGCTCCGCCTCGGGCGCCATCGCGCCCGCCCACTCCGTGTCCAGCGTCGTCTCGAGGTAGCGCGTCGAGACCGGATCCGCCGTGACCACGACCTCCGGGTTGTCGCGCGACGTGATGCCGAACGATTGCCAGAACGACTGGAGATCGCGGGTCTTGAACGTCGCCCCGACCACGATGCCGAGCTTCACGCCCTGCCCGCGGTGATCCTCGGCGTGGAGCTTGTCGACCGCGTAGGCGCGCGCGATCTGCGCTGGCGTGACCCCCTGCTCTTGCCCCTCCGGCGGCGTCTTCTCGATCGAGCCCGTCTCGCCGGGGAGCGGCGCGGTGTCCGCCGGGACGTCGACCGCGATGACGCCCGACGTGAGATCGATGATCTTCTGCGGCGGCCTGAGCGGATCCAGCGCGCCGAACGTGCGGAGCGGCTTGCCGCCCTTCGAGGGGTTCTCGCGCTCGAAATCGCGCAGCTCCGTGTCGAAGGCGGTGTTGAACTGCTCCACCGTGCCCGCGAACTCGAGCAGGAGCCGGTTCTTGGACCGGCGCCGGATCTCCATCTTGTGCTGGGTGAGCCAGGCCTCGACGGCCGCGATATCGCTCTCGGACGGGGCGTGGCGCTCCATCCACGCGTCGACCGACATGTACTTCCGGAACGTCTCCGGCTTCCCGGGATCGTACATGTCCTCGATCGCGCTCTCGAGCCCGGGGACGTCCCGGGTCGGGAACCCGATCAGCGCGCGGAAGCGGTCCTCCTCCGGCGCCGGGCCGAAGTCGAGGTAGACCCCCGCGAGCGGCCGCGGGAGGCCGCTCGGGAGCACCGGTCCATCATCCCCGCACCCCACCGCGGCGAGGGCGAGCGACGCAACGCACCAAACCGAGAGCGAACGCATCAATGAGGGCCTCGCGAGCGAGGGGGGAGGAGGTCGTCAGGCGAGGCTCAGCACCAGACGTGCTCGACGAGGTAGCAGGTGTACGTCCCCGGATACCAGGTCTCGGGGTGCCCGCCGGTGTCGTTGTCGACGCAGATCTCGCAGTACGCGTGGATGCACTCGGGGTCGGTGCTCTGCGGGCTCGCCCCCGGGGACTTCACGGGCTTCTCCGAGTAGAAGAACCCGTCGGCCTTCAGCTGATCGAGCTCGCTCGCCGACAGCTTGCCGAAGGCGGCCGCGTCCGCGGCGATGCTGAACCTGTCGTCCGAGCTCTCCGTCAGCACGGGCGCCGGGTAGTCGCCGTAGTCGGCGCTCTCCACCGCGGCCATCTGCTCCGAGAGCAGGACCTCCTTGCCGTTGCCGGTGGCGAGCTTGATGCGCGCGTAGTCGATCGGCGCCGCCGAGTAGTCGAGGGCGTAGACCGTCTTCTGGTCCATCTCGAGGCTCAGGAACTTCCCCTCCGGGATGTCGGCCTGCGTGATCCGCTCATGCGTCACCGCGTCATCGACGACCGGCTCCTCCGACGCGCCGCATCCGGTAAAACCGGCCGCCGCGATGACGCCGAGCGCAACACTGAGAGCGAGCGATTTGGAAGAACGGATGGACTGTCGAATCATGTTGGGCATTCCTTTCTATAGGCTCACTGACGGAGGTCACCTAGCCCCGAGCTGGCCAGAGGGAGCTCCACCCCCTGTCGGTCCTTCGAGCGATGGCTGCCTGTCGGACCCCACGACTCCCGCGAGTCGATCGGAATGAGGGGAAGATGATTTCAAACGGTGCCGCAGCCCCCCCATACCTGGCAAGTAAATTCCCGGGGCGAAAGAGAATTCCATCGTTCTTTCTGCGGCATAGTGGTCGGGACGGTGCGCTGTGCGGGCCCGGCATACCTGCTGCAGTACAGCGATCCCACGGCGGGAATCAGGGGTTGCCTTGAGAGCCGGTCACGGACATACCGGAGCCTACATGGTGGACGAGCAGCGCGCGCGGTCCGGGCGAGTCGAGGGGACGGCTGAGGCCGACATCGTGGTGCTTGACGGCCCGCTCGGGACCGAGCTCGCCGCGCGGGGGGTCGAGACGCCGGCGCCGCTCTGGAGCGCGGCGGCCCTGCTCGACGCGCGCGGCTGCGACGTCGTCCGCGCGATCCACCGGGACTACGCGCGCGCGGGCGCCACGGTGCACACGGCGAACACGTTCCGCGCGAAGCGGAGGCAGGCGGGCGCCGCGTGGGCCGAGCTCCTCTCGCGCGCGGTCTCGCTCGCGCGCGAGGCCGTCGGCGAGGTGGACCCGCGGCACCGCGTCGCCGGGAGCATCGCGCCGCTCGAGGACTGCTACCGGCCGGATCTCAGCCCGGCCGACGCGCGGCAGGAGCACCGCGAGCTCGCGCAGGCGCTCGCGGCGGCGCGCGTCGACGTCCTGCTCTGCGAGACGTTCCCGCACGTCGGCGAGGCGCTCGTGGCGCTCGAGGAGGCCGTCGCCACGGGCGTCGAAGCGTGGGTGTCGTTCACGGCGGGACCGGGCGCGGATCTCCTCTCGCCCGAGGACATCGGCGCCGCCGCGCGGGAGGCGGCCGCCCGCGGCGCGCGGGCCGTCCTGGTCAACTGCACCCCGGCGACGCGCACGCTCGAGCACGTCGAGCGGCTCGCGGCGTGCGGCGTCCCGTTCGGCGCCTACGCGAACGCCGGCGCGGAGGCCGAGGGGCTCGGCTGGGCCGAGGGGCAGGGCCGCGCTTCGGCCGCGCGCTACGCCGACCTCGCGCGCGGCTGGATCGAGGCGGGCGCCACGATCGTGGGCGGCTGCTGCGGGACGGGGCCCGCGCACGTCGCGGCGCTGCGCGCGCTCGCCGACGAGGCGGCGCGCCGCCCGGCGGGGCCTCTGCGCTGAGGCGGGGCCTCTGCGCTGAGGCGCCGATCGCCGGTTGCTCTTCCCGGGTCGACGTGCCACCGATGCCCGAGGCGCAGGGCGGCGCCGGCGCGGCGCCCTGCAGACGATCCAGATCCCGAGATGGCACGCAGTCGCGATCGGCGACACACCACGGAGACGGAGCGCACGATGATCGACCTCTATTACTGGCCCACCCCGAACGGCTGGAAGATCAGCATCATGCTCGAGGAGACGGGCCTCCCGTACAAGCTCATCCCGGTCAACATCGGGCGGGGCGATCAGTTCAAGCCGGAGTTCCTCGCGATCAGCCCCAACAACCGGATGCCCGCGATCGTCGATCACGATCCGCCGGGCGGCGGTGCGCCGATCTCGGTATTCGAGTCGGGCGCGATCCTGCTCTACCTCGCGGAGAAGACGGGGCAGCTCATCCCCTCGGACGTCCGTGGTCGTTACGACGTGACCCAGTGGCTCATGTGGCAGATGGGCGGCCTCGGCCCGATGACCGGTCAGGCGGGGCACTTCAGCCAGTATGCGCCGGAGAAGATCCCGTACGCGATCGAGCGCTACACGAACGAGGTCCGCCGGCTCTACGGCGTGATGGACAAGCGGCTCGCGGATCGGCCCTACCTGGCGGGCGAGTACTCGATCGCCGACATCGCGAGCTTCCCCTGGGCGATGCTGTACGAGCGCTACGGGGTGTCCGCCGACGAGCTCCCGAGCTTCAAGCGGTGGATCGACGCGGTGCGCGCGCGGCCGGCCGTCGCGCGGGGGCTCGCGGCGGGGAGCGAGCTGCGGAACCAGAGCCAGTCGCTCGACGACGAGGCGAAGCGCTGGTTGTTCGGCAAGAAGCCCCAGGCGTGAGCCGCCCGTCCGCGGGGCGCGTGAGGCGCGGCCTCCGCGCCCCGCGGCGGCGCGCTCGAGCGTCGCGGGCGCGCAACGCTTCGTGAACGGGGCTGCGGCCTGGGCGGACGGGTCGACCTCGGACGAACCGTCCCGTCCCGGCGCCCCGGCGATGCACACGCGGCTCGAGCGACGCGCCTCCGAGCAGGGCGAGGCCGGCGCGCAACGCGCCTCGCGGGCGGATCTGCGCGCTGCGCTTCGGAGGAGCGGTGCGCCCTGGCTGGACCCGGACGCCGCTCGCGCGCGCTGCATGTTCCGCCGCCCCAACGTCAAGCATGCCGGGAGCGGAAACGTATGCACACGTCGGATAGGCACACACTCTGCTCTGCGGTGAGCCGAGATGTCTGGGCCTGCTGGGCTCTCGTGGACATCGGGGGGAACCGATCATGTCGATGCATAGCAAGATGCTGGTGCCTGCAGTTCTTTTCGCTGCCCTCGCCGCCGGTTGCGCGGTGAGCACGGACGAGGCCGATCTCGATCAAGCCGAGCTCGACGAGGCCTCGATCGTGTCGGCCGAGCAAGCGCTCGAGGGGGCGCGGGGCGGATACATGGGAATGAGCACGTCCCAGCTCGGTCCGGGGCAGGCGGGGCTCGTCCCCAGCCAGGCGGGGCTCATCCCCAGCCAGGCGGGGCTCGTCCCCAGCCAGGCGGGGCTCATCCCCAGCCAGGCGGGGCTCGTCCCGAGCAAGGGCTCTTTCGGTCCGAGCAAGGGCTCTTTCGGTCCGAGCAAGGGTGAGATGATCCCGAGCAAGGGCTCTTTCGGTCCGAGCAAGGGCTCTTTCGGTCCGAGCAAGGGCTCTTTCGGTCCGAGCAAGGGCGGGATCCCGTCCAAGGCTGGGTTCGGCTACGGCCAGCAATCCGGCCAGGCGATGCTGGGTCAGCAGGCCGGCGTTGGCCAGACCGCCGCCCTCGGCCAGACGGCCATCGGCCAATCGGGCGCTTACGGCCACGTCGGCCAGCTGGGCGTCGGCCAGCAGTCGGGCTTCGCGCCCGGCGCCACGGGCCAGACCGGCGGGTACGGCCAGCAGCGCAACCCCTGATCTCCCCGCGCGCGAGCCCCTCCGGCTCACCGGAGCCGCCATGGGCCGCGCCCCGCGCGACGATCCGGAGCACGAGGCCGCCAAGACGCCAGGACCCAAGGAGACGTCCGCTGTCTCCCTCGCGCCCTCGGCGTCTCGGCGGTCGATCTCCTCTCGTCCGAGCCCCCAGGTGACCGCGTTCAGGGCAGGATCCGCCCCTGGATCCGCCGCGCCTCGGGCTGTCAGAACACGACGGTCCGGCGGCCCTCGACGATGACCCGCCGCTCCAGGTGCGCCCGGACGGCGCGAGAGAGGACGAGGCGCTCCACGTCGCGCCCCACCCGGGTCATCTCGTCTGGACCCAGCTGGTGATTCACGCGCGCGACGTCCTGCTCGATGATCGGCCCCTGGTCCAGATCCGGCGTGGCGTAGTGCGCCGTCGCGCCGATGAGCTTCACGCCGCGCGCGTGCGCCTGATGGTACGGCTTCGCGCCCTGGAACGCGGGCAGGAACCCGTGGTGAATGTTGATGACGGGCGGCCCCTCATCGAGGATCTGCTCGGACAGGATTTGCATGTACCGCGCCAGCACGACGAGATCGACATGGTGCCTCTTCAGCAGGTGGAGCACCTGGCGCTCCTGATCGCGCTTCGTCTCCGGGGTGATCGGGAGACAGAAGAAGGGGATTCGGAAGCTCTCGGCCACCGCCTCGAGCGTGGGGTGGTTGGAGATGACGAGCGGGATCTCGCACCGGAGCTCGCCCGCGCGCTGCCGGAGCACGAGATCGTAGAGGCACGCTGGATCCTTGGTCACCAGGATCGCCATCTTCGGGACGTGATCGCTGTAGTCGACCGACCAGCGGGCCGAGAGCGACGTGGCGAGCTCGCGAAAGGCGGCCTCGATCGCGCTGCGGGAGGCCGAGCCGCCCAGGGCGGTGACCGCGGCCGGCGAGGAGAGACCGGACAGATCGACGACGAGGCGCATGAAGAAGCGCGGTCCCTCGTCCGTGAACGCATCCGTGTGATTGCTCGCGTCGATGATGTTCAGGCCGATGTTGTAGAAGAACCCTGCGAGTCGCGCGACGAGACCGGGCTGGTCGGGCGCGGCGACGAGGAAGGTTGCGTGGGCAGGACCCGTCATGCGGGCCATGGTGCTCGCCCCGAGGCAGCGGCGCAAGCGCGGGGCGCGGCGGGCCGGCGGGGCGCTAGCGCCCCTCGCCGCTCTCCGAGGACGGCGGCCCCGACGGATCCTCCGCGCTCCTGGGCGCCAGCGTGGAGAGCTCCGCCCAGGGGATGCGCACGGTGCGCTCGACGTCGCGCAGGTGGGCGCTGTCGTTGTAATAGATGAGGTGCCACGCCTCCGCGCGCCCCCAGCGCCGCCGGCGCTGCCAGTGGGTGAGCGACGTGTGGCGGGTGGCGAAGTGCGCCACCGGAAACGCGAGCGCGTTCATCTTGAAGAAGTGGAGGAACGCGACGTCGATGAAGCCGCCGTGCGTGACGATCGTGATCGTCCGCCCCTCGTGCTCGCGGGTGATGCGATCGAGGGCGACGGAGACCCGCAGCATGAACTGAGCCCAGCTCTCCCCGCCGGGGCTCGCCGGGCGGTACGGCTCGCGCTCGAAATCGATCGCATAACGCACCATCGCCTCTCCGACGGGCATCCCGTCCGCCTCGCCGGGGCGGAGCTCCTGGACGTCGTCGTCGAGCGTGACGGGCAGCCCCAGGGCGGGCGCGATGATCTCGGCGGTCTGCTGCGCCCGGCGAAAGGAGCTCGCGATCAGGACATCGGCGGCGAGCTCGCGCGTCGCGGCCAGGCGATCGCGCAGCCGCTCCGCCTGGAGGACCCCGAGCGACGTCAGCCCGGTGTCCCCGCGCATCCCGCCCACGATATGGTTCACGTTGACGAGCGCTTCTCCGTGCCGGATGAGATAGAGGTTCGTCACGATCTGAGCCTCCGAGGCGCGCGACCTGGCGAGGGGGACGGCCGCGCGGGGCGGTCCGCGCCCGCTAGGAAGAGCAAGGCCCCCCTCGAATGTCAAGGGTTTGTGCCGCGGCCGCGCGGTCGCTCAGGGGCAGCCGTGGAGGAGCGCGAAGAAGGCCGCGCTCTCGGAGCAGACCTGCTCGGCGCGCAGGGCGCTGCAGAAATCGTCGGCCGTGCGGAAGAACTTCTCTCCCGTGCTGCCCTCGATGCAGGAGATCGAATAGACGAACCGCGAGCCGCTCTCTCCGGGGTCGCCGGGGCTCCCCGGCTCGGACGCGCCGCCCACCTGGGCGCCGGTGCCGCCGGCGTCCCCCGGCGGATCGACGCCGAACGCCGGGAATACCACGATGGGCAAGAGGCCGAAGAGGCCTGCTACGAAATGCGGGATCATGAGCTCACCTCCAACGTCGATGAAAATGCATCCGCGTACGAGGTAGCGAGTGCATCTGCCGTATCGATATGCATTCGACAGGCCAGCTCGGGTCATGTCCGCCCATTGCACACGGCCGCGCGGCGAGCGCGCTCCCGAGCGAGGGAGCCGGCCCGTCCGGGCCGGAGGCGCCGGGCCCGGTCGCCGCCGACGGGGACGCGCCGCCGCCCGGGGCCGCGCCGGCGGCGCGGGGGGCCGCGCTCGCCAGAGCGCGGGGCCGCGCTTGCCAGCGCGCTCGGACATGGCCTACAAGGCGGGCCCCCTGAAGGAGACCTCATGTACCGTCGCAGCTTCATCGCGGCCGCGCTGCTCGGCGTCGCGGCCCTCGCCGGGTGCGCGCCGAGCTGGCGCGTCGTGGCCCAGGCGAGCCCCGCTCCGTTCGTGGGCCAGCGGTATTTCGCCCTGATGCCCATCGACTTCGTGGGCCTCCAGATCATCGACCAGTCCGAGGACCGGTACCTCGCCGGCAAGGACGGGGACGACTACCAGCGCTTCATGGCCGACAAGGACTCCATCAACGAGGAGTTCGCGAAGGCCCTGGTCGAGGACGCCAAGGAGGAGGGCATCGAGGTCGCGGAGGCCACCGGCGCGACGTCGGCGCAGTTCGTGCTCAAGCCCTATGTCGGCTACCTGAACCCCGGCTTCTACGCGGTGGTCTCCTCGGCGCCCAGCCAGATCCGGCTGACCTTGCGGATCACGACGCAGGACGGCAAGGTGCTCGACGAGGTCCAGTTCTCGAGCCGCACGCCGTCGCCCATCCCGAACACGGCCATGAGCGCCGCCGAGGCGGACAAGCTGACGATGGGCGGCCGCTGGCGCGAGGACGCGCGCGTGATCGGCGCCTACGCGGCCCGCTATCTCGCGTCGCGCGTCGCCCCCTAGGGCGCCGCGGCGGAGCCGCCCTTCCCCCCTCCCCGGCGCCTCCAGGCCCGGGGAGCCGCGCCCGCGGGGCGCCGCGCGGGCCCCGCGCCGCAGCGGCCGCCCGCCCGCTTCACAGCAGGATCCCGCGGAGCAGGAGCTCGGCCACGCTGAAGTAGATCACGAGGCCGGAGACGTCGACGAGGGTCGCCACGAACGGCGCCGAGGCGCTCGCCGGGTCGAAGCCGAGCGCCCGGAGCGCGAACGGCAGGAGCGCGCCCGCCAGCGTGCCCCACGTCACGACGCCGACCAGGCTGAGGGCGACGGTCAGCGCGAGCAGCACGTAGTGCCGGCCGTAGGCCCCGAAGAGCTGCTCCCAGGCGAGGACGCGCAGGAAGCCGATCCCGCCGAGGATCCCGCCGAGCAGGAGGCCCGACGCGAGCTCCCGGCGGCTGACGCGGAAGAAATCGCCGATCCGGATCTCGCCGAGCGCCATCGCCCGGATGACCAGCGTCGTCGCCTGAGATCCGGAGTTGCCCCCGCTCGAGATGATGAGCGGCACGAAGAGGGCCAGCACGACCGCGCGGGCGATCTCGTCCTCGTAGTGCCCCATCGCGGTGGCGGTGAGGAGCTCGCCCACGAACAGCGCGGAGAGCCAGCCCGCGCGCTTGCCGAGCATCTTGAAGAGCGGGGTCCGGAGATACGGCGCGTCGAGCGCCTGCATGCCGCCGAGCTTCTGGATGTCCTCGGTCGCCTCCTCCTCCACGACGTCCACGATGTCGTCGGCGGTGACGATCCCCTTCATGCGGCCCTCGCCGTCGACGACGGGGATCGCCACGAGATCGTGCTCCGCGAAGCGCCGCGCGACCGCCTCCTGGTCGGCGTCCTCGTTGACCGAGACGACGTCGGTCCTCATGACGTCGCTGATCCGGAGGTGGCCGGGCGTGATCATGAGCTGCCTCAGCGACACCACGCCGCGCAGCCGCTGCTCGGCGTCGAGCACATAACCGTAGTAGATGGTCTCGAGGTGATCCCGGGCCTGCCGCTTGAGGTAGCTGATCGCCTCGTCGACGGTCGCCTCGGGCCGCACGCGCGCGAACCACGGGCTCATGAGCCCGCCGGCCTCGTCCTCCGCGTAGGCGAGGAGGGCGCTCACCTCCCGGCGCGTCGGATGGTCGAGCAGCGAGAGGAGCTCTTCCTGCTCGGCCGGGGACACCTCGAGGAGGATGTCCGCCACGTCGTCGGGCGCGAGCAGGCGGAGCCACAGCCTTCGCTCGCCCTTGCTGAGGGCGGCGAGGAGCGCGGCCTGGTCGGCGGTGGGGAGGCCCTGGAAGAAATCCTCCGCCTCTTCGCGCCGCAGGCGGCGATAGGCCTGCACCCGCTCCTCGTTCTCCAGGGCCGGCCACGACACGGACAGCTCGGCGGCCGAGAGCGTCTCGTTCGCCTGGATGGGCGGGCGTTCCATCATCGCCTCACCTCGTCGAGCGCCTGGCCCGCCCCGTCGGCGTCGCCCGGCAGAAGGTGCTCAGTCAGCGGAGCCCAGCGGCAAGCTCGGCCCTCGATCCACGGTGAGAGACGGGTTAGCAACGCGCGCGCCACGGCCGCGCCAGCCGCGCCGGCCGCGCCGACCGTGCCCGCGGCGCCGCCCGCCTGCGCCAGCGGCCAGCGCTACGCGTCAGCGCTCCGCCTCGGGCGGTCCAATCGCCCTCCGGCACATTCCGACATCCTCGAATTTTTCCTCGACCAATCGAACCGTGTCGACGCGCGGAGTTCGGTTTGACAGAAGCCAGCCGCGACGACTAGAATGGAAGCGCTTTCCTTCGGCTTGTCTTGTATCATGAAATCTTCGCCTCAGGCGGTCACGACGAACTCCGGCGCTCGGCCGTCGGTGCGCATGGAGGAGGTGGCCCGGCACGCCGGGGTGTCTCCGGCGACGGTCAGCCGGGTCCTGAACGACCGGGGCAAGTGCAGCGCGAAGACGCGCGAGCGGGTGCTCGCCGCGATACGCGATCTCGGCTACGTCGCGAACGCGGCCGCGAGGAGCCTCGCGCAGGGCCGGACAGGCTCCCTCGGCTTTCTCCTGCCCACCATCGGCACCGAGTTCATGTCGAGCTTCCTCCAGGTCGTCGCGAGCGCGGCCACCGAGGAGGGGTATGATCTCCTCATCGCACTGCGCTCGGAGAGCTCGCTGCGTCGGATGCTCGGCCGGCACAACACCGATGGCGTCCTGATCTTCGGCTCCGCGATGGGCGAGGCGAGCCTGAGGCGGCTCGCGGCCGAGGGGTTCCCGGCGCTGCTCGTCTATCGAACGCCGCCGCCGGACCTCTCCTTGCCGAGCATCGCCATCGACAACGAGGCCGGCGTGCGGGAGTCGATCGAGCACCTGATCCAGGCGCACGGCCGGCGTCGCATCGCGTTCCTGCGGGGCCCCGCGGGGAACGAGGACGCGGGGCGGCGCGAGGAGGCGTACCGGGCGACGCTCGTGCGCCACGGCCTCCCGGTCGATCCGCGCCTCTGCCGCAGCGGGCTCAGCGCCGAGGAGGCGCGCGCCTCGACGATGGCGTGGCTCCGCGAGCAGGCGGAGCTCGACGCGGTCGTCGGCTGGTGCGACGCCGCCGCGATCGGCGCGATGGATGCGCTGCGGAGCGAGGGCCGGGGCGTCCCCGCCGACGTGTCGGTGGTGGGGTTCGACGACATCGGTCCCGCCCGGCACCTCGATCCGGCGCTCACCACGGTCCGCCCGCCGACGGAGCTCGTCGGGAGGCTCGCCGTCCGGGAGCTCGTGCGGCTCGTCCAGAGCGGCGCCGCGCAGAGCGGCGCCGCGGAGCCGCAGCCACGGCTCCCCGTCGAGCTCGTCGTCCGTCGCTCCTGCGGCTGCTCGCGCTGACGAGCGCCGTTCGCGCGGCGGCGCGCGGCGGCGCGCGCCGCTCCCGCGGCGGGGCGCTCAGGCGGGCGCGGGCGGGCCGAGCGGATCGACCCCGAACCGGCGCAGGAGGCGGCAGAGCGGCACGAGCGGCAGCCCCACGATGGCGGTCTCGTCGGCGTGGCGCACGTCGTCGAACAGCCACGGCCCGTGCTTCTCGAAGAGGTACCCGCCCGCGCTGCCGATGGGCCGATCCAGCGCGACGTAGCGGCGGATCTGCGCGCGGTCGAGCGGCCGGACGCGGAGCTCCACCGTGACGGTCTCGACCAGCGTCCGCGGCTCCCCGGGCGCGAGCGGCAGCCCCGGAGGCGCGTGCACCGCGACGGCGGTGTGGAGGGCGTGGACGCGCCCGGCGAGCCGCCCGAGCTGGTCCGCCGCCTCGTCGAGCGACGCCGGCTTGCGGAGGAGCTCGCCGTCGAGATCGAGCGCCTGGTCGGCGCCGATGATCAGGGCGCCTTCATGCGCGGCCGCGAGGCTCAGCGCCTTCCCCTCCGCGAAAGCGCGGGCGCAGGCGACGGGCGCCAGCCCCTCGGGCGCGATCTCGTCGAACGCCGGCGCGACGGCCTCGTACGCGAGCCCGAGGCGATCGAGGAGCGCCCTCCGGAACGGAGACGTGGAGGCGAGGACAACCTGGGACATGGCCGGATCCATGGCACGGAACGGCGCCCGTGCCGAGGGGGACCGGTCCCCCTGCTCCGCGCGCCGCTCGGACGAGAGGGAGGAGAAGACCGCCAAGCCGCCAAGGACGCCAAGACGGGAACCGTGGGCTTCCCGTGTTCCTCGGCCGAGCTCTTCACCTCAGTTCTTCTTGTTTTCTTGGCGCCTTGGCGGTTTGCCCCGTCGCACTTCTCGCTCTCTTGGCGCCTCGGCGGCTTTCTTCATCTCGATTCATCGCAATCCAACTCCATCTCAATTTCAATCTCAGCTTCAGCTTCAATTCCCGTGCCAGGCGCACCCGGGCGCCGCTCGAATCCCCGCGAAAACAATCCGCACCTCGGCGCCGATTCGCCAACTGCATTCATTCCATCGAATTTGCCTGCGGACACGGAGAGTCAGCAACAGCAAAAACACCGGGGATCCGCGAAAGAATGGCGTACATTGGCCGCCGTAAGGTGTCGCCTGAATTACCCATCATGCATTTCATTAAAAAGCAGCTTGCACTTCGACTCCCCAGCACGTGAGATTGCGGCGATGCAGCAACTCAATACAAGACACCTCGTCACGCTCTCTCTCGTCGCGCCGGGCATCGGGCTCTCCGTGCTGCTCGCGGCCTCGCCGGCGAGCGGAGCGACGTACGAGGTGGGTCGAGGCAAGCAGTACTCGAGCCTCGCGGAGGTCGCCCCTCGCCTCGCTGCGGGGGATGTGGTCGAGGTCCAGGGCGACGCGACCTATCCAGGGGACGTGATCTTCAAGAAATCCGGCACCGAAGCGCAGAAGATCACCATCCGCGGCGTCCGCGTGAACGGCCGCCGCCCCGTGCTGTCCGGAGGGACGAACACGGTGGTCTTCGGTGGCAATCATTACACCTTCGAAGGATTCGAGATCACCCGGGGCGCGAGCCGCTGCGTGTTCAACCGCGCGCACGACGTCACCGTCCGCGACGCGGTGGTGCACGATTGCCCAGGCCACGGCATCCTAGGCGCCGACTCCGAGTCGGGCTCGTTCACGCTGGAGTACGTCGAGGTCTACGCGTGCGGCTCCGGCGACAGCAGGCACCCCATCTACATCGCGACCGACGAGGAGACGCGCCTCGGCTCGGTGTTCCGCATGCGGCATTGCTACGTCCACGACGGCAACGGCGGCAACAACGTGAAGAGCCGCGCCGAGCGGAACGAGATCTATTACAACTGGATCGAGGGCGCGAAATACCACGAGATCGAGCTCATCGGGCCCGACGGCCAGGACGAGGGGCTCGCGCGCGAGGACTCGGACGTGGTCGGCAACGTCTTCGTCAAGACGGGCCAGCACTTCCTCGCGCGCATCGGCGGCGACGGGACGGGGCAGACGTTCGGTCGCTTCCGGTTCGTCAACAACACGTTCCTGCTCGCCCCCGGCTCGCGGCCGGCGATCCGGATGTTCGACGGCATCGAGAGCGTCGAGATGAGCAACAACGTGTTCTATCGGCGCGGCGGCGGCGGCGTGGAGGTCTACGTCGACAGGTCGGCGAGCTGGGTGACGGGAGCGGCGCTCATCGCGGGCGCGAACAACTGGGTTCCGTCCGGCTCCTCGGCCATCCCCGCGGCGTGGACGGGCACGCTGCAGGGCGCCGATCCCAGGTTCGCCGACGTCGGCTCGCTCGACCTCCGCCCGGCGGCGGGCAGCCCGCTCATCGACGCCGGCGCCCGGTGGACGCCGAGCCCGGCCGGGCACCCGTTCCCGAGCCCGCTCGCCGCGCCGCGGTCCGCCCCCGCCAGGGGCGTGCGCGCGGCCAGCGGAGCGCCGCAGCGGCCGACCACGGGCGCGATCGACATCGGCGCCTACGAGTTCGGGCCCGGCCTCGCCGACGCCACGATCGCCATGAGGGCTGCCGACGAGGACGACGCCGGCGGCGCCGCGGCCGAGAGCGACGGCGTGGACAGCGACGCCGCCGGCAACGACGGCGCGGACAGCGACGCCGCCGGCAACGACGGCGCGGAGATCGACAGCGACGCCGCCGCCAGCCACGCCGGCTCGTGCAGCGCCGGCGGGGCGCTCGCAGGTGGCCCGCTCGCCGGCTCCGGCGCCGCCGCCGCCGCGGCCGCCGCGCTCCTCGGGGCCGCCCTCCGGCGCCGCGGCCGCCGCTAGCTCGCGTGCGCCGCAGCGCGGGCGCTCACGCCACGAGCGCGCGCAGGAAGCGCCGCGCCGCGGCCGGATCGGGCAGCTGAAACGCCGCGGAGCTCTCCCCGCCGCCCACGTGGATGGTCAGGGCCGTCGGGGGGAGCGCCGCGAACAGATCCTCGTCCGTCCGGTCGTCGCCGAGCGCGACCACCATCGCCTCGGGCGGCACCGTCGCCAGCACCCGCGGCACGATCACCCCCTTGTTCACGCCGCGCAGCCGCACCTCGAGCACCTTCCGGCCGGGGATCAGCTCGAGGTCGCGCTCGCGCAGCACCTCCTCGAGCTTGGCGGGCACCTCGCGCGCCATCTGGCTGGCGAGCTCCGGGTCGGCCGACCGGTAGTGCCACGCGATCGACGCCACCTTCTCCTCGATGAAGCTGCCCGCCGTGCGGTCGACGAACCCCTGGAGGACGTCGCGGACCCGCGGCTTCCAGTCGAGCGACGCCTCGCGGAGCGCGACCCAGGGCTCGCCGGGGGCCGCGCGGGAGAAGAACCCGTGCTCCGCGTGCAGGCTGATGGGCAGCTCGCCCAGCCAGCGATCGAGATCCTCGCGCGGCCGGCCGCTCACCACGTGCACCTGCGTCCGCGGGCGCGCCGCGAGCTCGCGCAGATCCGCGATGAGCTCCTCGTCCGGCGGCGCGAGCTCGGGCATCGCCGCGAGCGGGACGAGCGTGCCGTCGTAGTCGAGTATCACGACCAGCGACGGGGCGCTGCGCGCGCTCGCGATCGTGTTCAGCTGGGGCGCGTCGGCGCGCCGCCGGACCGCCCCGACCTCGGGCGCCGCGCTGCACGCGCGCTCGAGATCGTTCAGGAAGCAGTGCGCCCAGCGGTGCACGTCGTGCGTGACGACGCGGCGCCGGAGCGCCTGCATCCGGACGCGCTGCTCGGACGGCCGCATGACGAGCGCCCGCTTGATCGTCGCGGCCACCGAGTCGATGTCGTACGGGTTGACCTGGAGCGCCTCGATCAGCTCGGCGGCCGCGCCCGCGAACTCGCTCAGCACGAGGGCGCCGGTGTCGTCGATCCGCGAGGCCACGTACTCCTTGCAGACCAGGTTCATCCCGTCGCGCAGCGGCGTCACCATCATCACGTCGGCCGCGAGGTAGAGCGCAACCACCTCGGACATGGGCATCGACCGGTGCAGGAAGTGGATCGGGACGTCGTCGAGCGTCGCGTAGCTGCCGTTGATGCGGCCGACGAGCTCGTTCACGGTGCGCCGGAAGTCGGCGTAGGCGTCCACCTTCTCGCGCGTCGGCACCGCGAGCTGGATGAACCGGACCTTGCTCCGGAGCTCGGGCTCGCGCTCGAGGAAGCGCTCGATCGCGAGCATGCGCCGCGGGATGCCCTTGGTGTAGTCGAGCCGATCGATGCCGAGCACGATCTTCCGCCCCTGGGCGCGCTCGCGGATGCGCCGCGCCTCGGCGCGGACCTCCTCGTCCCGGGCGAGCCGCACGAGCTCGTCGACGTCGATGCTGACCGGGTAGACGCCGAGCCGCACCTTCCGCCCCTCGACCGCGAGCGTCTCGAGGTCGGGATCGAGGCCGAGCACGCGCGCGGCGGAGTAGACGAAGTGGTACCGATACGACGCCGTGTGAAACCCGACGACGTCCGCGCCGAGCATGCCGCGCAGCACCTGCTCCCGCCACGGCAGGCTCCGGAAGACCTCGGCCGCGGGGAACGGGATGTGCAGGAAGAAGCCGATCCGCGCGTCCGGGATCCGCTGGCGCAGCATCGCCGGCACGAGCGTGAGCTGGTAGTCGTGGATCCAGACGCGGTCGCCGGGCCTGTGCTGCGCGACGATCGCCTCGGTGAAGCGCTCGTTCACCTCGCGGTAGGTCTCCCAGTCGCGCCGGGCGTCGAGGTGGACCTTCTCGGTCAGGTAGTGGAACAGCGGCCACAGCACGCCGTTCGAGAAGCCGTCGTAATAGCGCCGCACCTCGGCCGGCGTGAGGTGCACCGGGACGGTGCCGAGCTGCCGGAGCTGCTCCTCGAGCGCCGCGCGCTGCGCCGCGCCGAGGCGCGAGACGTCGCCCGGCCAGCCCAGCCAGAGCCCGCCGTGGCGCTCGTGGGGGCTCCGCATCGCGGTGACCAGGCCGCCCGCCGACGGGGCGACGGAGACGTCGCCCCGATCGACGTGAACGGTCACGGGCAGGCGGTTCGAGACGATGAGCAGGCGGGACATGCGCGGGCGAAAAAGCTAGCGCATGGCGACCGCGCCGCGCCCTCGCGGCGCGGCGAAATCAGGGACGAGCCGATACGGCTGTTCGGGCTCGTCCTGAACGTCAGCGGTCGATCCGGATCGGGGGCGCGGTGTTCTCGGGGGTGGCGGGCTTCGTCGTGGGCGGAGGCGCGGCCGGGCGAACGGAGCGGCCCCAGTTGCGCTTGCTGCCCGAGTTGGACGGCTCCTCCGTCTTCGCCGGCGCCGCCACTTGCGCGAGCCTCGCGACGGTCTGGACGGACATCTCGGACGGCCCCTGCACGATGGAGTAGGGCTGGAAGCCTTCCTTCTGCAGCGTCAGCCGGCGCGGCGCCGCGCGCACCTGCTCGTTCTCGATCGAGAGCTGGAGCGGCGTGAGCCCGAGCGACTTGCCGTCCTCGAGGACCTCGGCGCCCGGCGGGATCGACTCGATGATGAGCATGAACGACGGCGCGCCCTTGTGCTCGCTGGGCGCGCTCGTCGTCGGCGGCGGCGCGGCGGCGGGCGGGGGCTCGGTCGTGGCCTCGCTCTGCGCGGGGCTGCGGGTCAGCACGAACACGACCGCCGCCACGACGACGGCGCCGATCGCGGCGAGGATCGCCGCCTTGCGTCCGCCGCCGGGGCGCGCCTCCTGCGACCCCGCGGCGCCCTTCGACGCGTCCGCCGTGGTCGCCGCCGAGACCCCCGTGCCGACGCCCGAGGTGCGGCCGCTCGCCTCGTCGTCCGTCGACGGCGCCGGGAGCGTCACCGCCTCCTTGAGCGCCTGCACGGTCGACGAGCGCGACGAGATCTGCACGCCGGGCAGCGACTCGAACGAGGTGATCTGCGTGCCGCCGAACGCGGTGGTCACGCCCATGCCGCGGGCGCACTCGCCGAGGCCCTGGATGAGCGCGTCCATCGTCGCGGGCCGCCCGTCCGGATCCTTCGCCAGACAGCGCATCACGAGCGCCTCGAGCGGCTCCGGGATGTCGACGTCCGGGTTCCGATCCTTCATGCGCGGCACCGGCTGCTGGAGGTGCGCCATCAGGATCTGGATCGACTTCTCGGACTCGAACGGGACCTTCCCGCAGAGCATCTGGTAGAGGATCACGCCCAGCGAGTAGATGTCGGTCCTGAGATCGACCTTGCCGTGCGAGATCTGCTCGGGCGACATGAAGCGGGGCGATCCGAGGAACGCGCCCTGCTGCGTGAGCTCCTCCGAGTCGTCGCCGAGCTGCTTCACCAGGCCGAAGTCGAGGATCTTGACCGCCTCCTCCGAGTCCTCGTTGGAGACGAGCATGACGTTCGACGGCTTGAGGTCGCGGTGGACGACGCCGTGCTTGTGCGCCTCGCGCAGCCCGCGCGCGATCTGCCGCGCGATGCGCATCGCCTCGGGCGGCGGCAGGCGCCCCTGCCGGCGCACGCGCCGGAAGAGCGTCTCGCCCTCGAGGAACTCCATCGCCATGAAGAACCGGTCCTGATCGTCGGCCTCGATGCGGCCGTAGTCGAAGACGGTGACGATGTTCGGGTGCTGGAGGCGCGCGAGGATGCTCGCTTCGAGGAAGAAGCGCTTGTGGAAGTTCGGGTCGAGCTGCCGCGACGCCTGGTTCGGGATCAGGACCTTGATCGCCACCGGGCGCCCGAGCGGGATCTGCTCGCCGCGATAGATCGTGCCCATGCCGCCGGTCGCGAGCATGGACAGGATCTTGAACTTGCCGTTGAGCACCTTTCCGAGCAACGGATCGATCGGCTCGCTGCGCGCTACTTCATCGACGACGTTTTCGTTGGCACTCATATGAACTCCGTCGCCTTCCCCGTGCGGGCGCGGGCGAGCCCTCCCCTCGGTAACGATGCCTCGCGATGCGTGAGCTTGGACCTCATGATCGTGGGGGGCGTCGGTGCGTGGGGCCGTCGGGGCAGTCTAAACGGAAGAAAAGTCCTTGGCGACCTTTCCTCGATCGCCCCGTCCGCGAGGCCGAGTGTCCCCTGCCAGGGGCCCTTCCGGAAGCCCTGCCCGAGGCCGGGCGGGAGGCGCTGCACCATGCGCCGAGCGCCATAGCCCCGATCGACGAGGACCGCCAGTTGCTGGCACCGAGCGTCTGCATCCCACCTGCGCACCACGAGACCCTGCGAGCAGATTACACTGCTCCGCGCCGGCGCAACGCTCTTCCGATCGCCCCCGCCTCGCGGCGCCGCCGCGGGCGCCGGACGTCCCCGCCGGCCCTCTCGCCCCGGCGGGTGGGGACGAGGTAGTAGAGAAGGATGCGACCCGATCGCGCCCTGCGGCGCTGGTGGAGGGGGAGAGAGTACCGGCGCCTACTCGACCAGGCGGCGTCCGAGCTGGCCGGCTCCCGCCACGCCGAGGCCGAGGCGACGTGCGCCCGGGCGATCGCCATCGCCGAGGAGATTTACGGCGCCGGGGACGCCGAGCTCACGGGGCCGCTGTACGCGCTGAGCTCGGCGCAGCTCGCGCAGGGGCGGCTCTCCGAGGCGCGCGCGAGCTCCGCCAGGGCGATCGCCATCGCCGAGGCGGCGGGGGCGGGCGCGGACCCGCCGCTGCCGAGGCTGCTCGAGCAGCTCGCCGCCATCCTGGAGCGCCAGGGGGCGGCCGAGGACGGCGAGGCGCTGTTCCGCCGGATGCTGGCGGGCTACGACCGGATGCGCGACCCCGATCCGCTCGAGCTGTCCGCGCTGCTGAACCGGCTCGGCCTGCTGCTCGGCCGGAAGGGGGCGCGCGCGGAGGCGGCGCCGCTCTTCCAGCGGGCGGTCGCGCTGCGTGAGGGGGCGCTCGGCGCCGGCCACCCGCTCGTCGCGGAGGCGCTGTACAACGCGGCCACGTTCTTCGAGGAGGACCGTCCGGCCGCCGAGCGGGAGGCGATGCTCCGGAGGGCGCTCGCGATCGCCGAGGCGGCCCCCGCCGTGGAGGGGGCGCTGCGCGCGTCGATCCTCCACAACCTGGCGGCCGCGCGGGAGGCGCTCGGGGACGCGGCCGAGGCGGCGACGCTGTACGAGCGCGCGCTCGCCGCGCGGGAGGCGCTCGTCGGGGACGCCCACCCGTCGCTCCGGCCGACGCTGGTCCGGCTCGCGCAGGTCCACCACGCCGCGGGGCGGCCCTCCGCGGCGCTGCCGCTCTACGAGCGGGCGCTCCGGCTGGCCGAGGCGGAGCTCGGGTCGGATCACCCGGTGGCCGGGGCGATCGAGGCCTGGATGGACGAGGCGCGGAGCCGGAGCTGACGGGGGCGATCGGGTTCAGCGGGAAGGCGGCGCGGGGTCGCCGCCCTCGCGCCAGCGCTCGACGAGCTCGGGGAGGACGGTCGAGGCCATCTGGAGCAGGTGCGCCATGTGGTGCTCCGGCGTGTTGCCGCGGAACCCGCGGACGCGGAGCTCGCCCACGGCGGCCTCGGTGGTCGGGATCATCTGCTTCTCGAGCTTCCTCGAGACGGCGCCCTCGGCCGCGCGCAGGCGCAGGTGCGGCGGCGCCTCGAGCGAGCGCGAACGCTCGACGGGGTGCCCGGCCGCCGCGCCGAGCAGGTAGTTGGCCGTCGCGCTGGAGCTGGCGTACGTGATCGGGTCGATCTCCGAGTGCGTGATCGTGAACAGCACCTGCCCCGCGGCGGCGAGCTGCGCGGCGCGCGCGAACGAGGCGAGCTGCAGGGTATTGAGCCCGCTCGGGTGGTCCGGGACGAAGCCGCAGTGGATGCCGTCCGTGACGAGGATCGCGTCGAGCGCGTCGATGCCGCGGCGGAGCTCCAGGATCTTCGCGATCGCGCCGTAGCCCGCGCTCCACGAGGAGAGCGCGAGCCGGCGGAGCTTCGGGGTCGGCAGGCCGCGCTGCGCGAGCGCCCGGTCGATGTCGGCGAGCAAGCTCTCGTAGACGCCCGGCTGCGCATAGAGCTCCTCGTAGGCGCCCGAGCCGATGCCCAGGTTGATGACGGCGACCGCGGCGTTCAGCCCGGCGACCTCGGCGCTCTCGCGGACGAGCTGGGTGTTGCCGTGGAAATGGATCACGAGATCGTAGCTCGAGCCGGCGGGCCTGAACGTCTCGGGCGTGAAGAGCACGCCGCCGCGGATCGACGCGTAGCCGTCGTGCCGGATCTCGGGCGGCGGCGTCGCCCCCTGCCAGCGCGCGAACACCTCGGGCGCGACGAGCACCCTTGCCGCGGCGCCCTCGGCCACGGAGCGCGAGGCGAGGAGCAGCGCGCGGCTGACGGGCGTCATGGCGCGGAAGGCCTCGCCGTTGACCGGCATCCTCGCGGCGATCCCGCGCGCGGTGAGGACGACGACGGCGATCACGGTCGCCGCGGCGAGGGCGAACGCGCCGAGCGCGCGCCACGTGCGGGCGCGGCGCTCGCTCGGCGACGGCGCGGAGAAGGAGCCGTACGGCCCGACCCCGGCGAGGTGGAGCGGCGCCCCCTGCAGCGCGGGATCGACGAGGCCGGGCGCGAACCCCGGCTCCACCGGACCGGGCGCAGCGCCGGAGGGCGGCGGATCCTCGAAGAGCGGCCCCACCGGACCGGGCGCAGCGCCGAGGGGCGGCGGATCGAAGAGCAGCCCTTGCTCCAGCGGATCGGACGCCGCGCCGAGGGGCGGCGGGTCGAGGGGGAGACCGCGATCCAGGGAGCCCTGGACCACGGTGACGGGCGGCGGCGTGGGCGTCGGCGAGAGGTCCACAGGCGACCCGTCTGCGCACACGGTTCCCTTCATGTCGATACGCCTCCTCACATCGGGGACGTAGCGCTCGGCCTTGGGTGCCAGGCGCTGCTTCTGTTCGGTGAGCGCGGTGCACGTGCGGCGCCGCGCTGCGTTTCTGCTCCTGCCATGAGCCTGGAAGGCGCCGTGGCAGCGGGAGGATCGACCAGCACGGCCACAAGCTCAAGCGGCAACCGTGCCGTAGGCGCAGATTTAAGCGTGACCGTAATACTGTGTGCCCTGCTGGATCACGCGTGGGTGAGCCCGCCGGGCGGCGAAGCGGGGGAGCGAGAGGGATGTGCTCGCGACGGCGCAGGGTGAGGTGCGCGCCGTGAACAGAGCATGGCGGCGATGAAACGCGCACTTGCACCCCTCCCCGTCACCCAGCAAGGTGCTCGCGCTTGTTCCCCCGTGAGGCCCGCTTTCTGCTCGCAGCGACGCTGCTCCACGCTGCCATCCCGTGGCTCTCGCGGATCGCGGACCGCCCGGCTGCGCTCGTGGCCCGCTCGAGCGGCGCTTACAGCGAGGTCGAGATCGAGGTGCAGCCCGTCGCGCCGCTCGCTCCGCCGCAGGACGAGCCGCGCGCTCCGGACGTGGCGCGGCCGCGCGAGGACGCGGCGCCGGCCCTCGGGCGGACGGCGCGCCGCGATCGCCGCGCGCCGGAGGCGCCCGCGCCGCCGGAGGCGCCGGTCGAGCCGCGGGAGGGCCCCGTCGCGCCTCCGGCGCCGGCGCCGCCTTCCGAGTACGACGGGCCGCCGAGCGCCGAGGGGCCGCCGGGCGTGGCCGGGGTCGGCGGCGTGCCAGTGTGGCAGCTGCCCGGCGTGCTGCCGGACCGCGCGCCGCCGCCGGCGGCGCCGACCGCGCCCCCCGCGCCGCGCGAGATGTCGATGGACAGGGGCGGCGAGGTGCTGCGCGAGGCGATGCGCGATCGGGACAAGACGCTGGGGCTGGATCTGCCCGCCGCCGGCACGGTCGCGTCCGTGGTGGCGGACGCGGTGCGCGCCTCCGACACGCCCGAGACGGCGCGCGCGGTGTTCGAGGTGCAGCTGAGCGGCGCCGGCGCGGTGCTCGGGGTGCGCGCGCTGTCGTCGACGGCCGGAGCCGCGGCGCTCTGGGCGCGGGTGGCGCGCGAGGCGGCGGCGCAGCTCGCCGGGCGCGTCCTCGCGATGACCGCCGCGTTCGCCAAGGGCGCGAAGGTCTACGTGACGGTGAGCTCGTCGGTGAAGATGCCGAGCGGCGCCACGTCGGGCGGGATCCACCACCAGGGCGCGGGCTTCGGGTTCGACGTGGCCGACATCGGCGCGGGGCGTCACCGCCTGGTCCAGTCGAGCTTCCGCGTCGAGGCGATCGACTGAGGCGCGCGGGGGCGCGACCGGAGCGCGGGCGATCCGCCACCGGCGCGGGGGCGCTCGGCGGCCGGCGCGCGAGCGATCAGCGGCCCCGCGCGGTCCAGCGCCGGTAGCGCGCGGCGCTCGCGGCGAGGCCGATCCCGAGCAGCCCGAGCAGGCTCAGCGCCGCGGGGACGCCGGCGAGCCACACGAGCGCCGGCGGCGAGGGGCGCGTCGGGCAGACGCGCCGCGTGGCGAAGCGGCAGGCGTGGTGCTGCTCGAGCGCGTCGGCGGCGGCGCGGACCTCGGGCGCGTCCTCGGGCAGGCCGCGCAGGGCCGCCGAGGCCATCATGTAGGCCGCGGCGGCGGAGCGATCGTGCGCCGGATCGGGCGGCACGCGGTCGCGCGCGAGCTCGAGCAGCCGGGCGGCGCGCTGCGCGGGCGCCTGCTCGGCCAGCGCTCCGGCGAGGTGGCGCGCGAGCGCGTCGTCGAACTGCAGGGCGCAGGCGACGGCGCGGTCTTCGCCGGCCGTGAGGTAGACCGTCTCGCCCGACGCCGTCTGGCGGGGCTCCGTGCCGGACACCGCGACCGGCCTGCGCAACGCGACCCGCGCCCCACGGACACAGCGGGGGACCTTCGGGAGCTCGCGCAGGTGCGCCGCGGCGTAGCGCTGGTACGCGACGCCGGCGACCGCGCCGAGCGAGAGCGCGAGCGCGAGGAGCGCGGCGATCCAGCGCGCGCCGACGCCGGGGCGCGCGGCGCGCTGCTCGCTCGCGCCGACGCCGGGGCGCGCGGCGCGCTGCTCGCTCGCATCCGGCGCGGCGTGCTCCTCGCGCGCATCCGGCGCGGCGCGCTCCTCGCCGGTCCCCGGCGCGGAGGCAGGCTCGCCCGAGGGCTCTCGAGACGACATGGCCGCGGGTATGGCCAGCCGCGACGACGCTGTCAATCGATGCGCCGTCAGGCAGGGGGCGCCGCGCCGGCGAGGCGCGCCACCTGCGTCCACGTGCGGGCCGCCTCCTCGTGCCCGGTCGCGGCCGCGAGCCTCGCCAGGAACTGCGCGCACGCCTGCTCGCCGCGGCGATCCGCGGCCTCGCGGGCGCGCGCCAGGGCGCTCAGCGCCTCGAGCAGGGCGCCCTCCGTGCGGCCCGCGGCGGCGAGCGCGATCCCGTAGACGAGCAGCGCCCGCGCCTTCTGCGCAGACGACGCCTCGGCCTCCGCCGCGATCCGGAAGCGCCGCAGCGCCTCCTCCTTCGCGCCGCGCCCGAGCGAGATCAGCCCCGTCATGCGCTCCACCAGCCCCGGGTGCTCGCCGGTGCGGCGGAGCTCCTCCACGAGCCGCTCCAGCGTGCGGAGCTCGCCCTGCACGAGCGCCTGCTTGGCCAGCTCGGCGAGGCGGACCGCGATGTCGTTCATCGACAGGACGGGCGACTCCGAGGTCTTCGCGAGCGGATCGCCCGAGGCGTCGGCGAGCGGAAAGTCCTCCTCCAGCAGCGGCACGTCGGGGGAGCCCGCGGGCGCCCCGTCCGGGAGCGCCGCCGCGACGTCCGGCCGCGACGCGCGGGGAGCGCCGTCGCGCGCGCCGCCGCTCTCGACCGGCATCGTGGAGCCCCGCCGGCGCGCGGCGCTGTCGGCCGCCTCGCGCGACGCGTCGGCGAAGGAGCGATCCGAGACGGGCGCGCCGCGCTGCGGATCCGGCGCGTCGCCGACCACCTCGATCGGCGTGCGGAAGGTGGGCGGCTGGCTCGAGGTGCTGTCCGGCGCCCCGTCGAGCCGGTGCTCCCGCGCGGTCTCCTGCTCGTCGGCGAACGCGAGCAGCTCGGCGGCCGACGACTCGAGCAGCGCGTCGCCGGCGGCGCGCGCGGCGCGCCCGGCGAGATCGGCCGCGGAGCGTCGATCGCCCGCCTTCGCGGCGTGCCACGCCGCGTCGGCGAGGCCGAGCACGCCGGCGTGGTCCTCGACGACGCGCGCCGCGGCGAGGTGCCACGCGGAGCGCTCGCCCGGCGGGACGGCCGCGAGCAGGACGTCGCGCAGCGTGCGCGAGGAGAGCTTCAGCCAGCCCGGCTCCGGGCGGACGACCCAGCCGGCGCCGAGCAGCGCCGCCTGGGCCGCGGCGACCTTCGGGGCGCCGGTGCCGTCGCACAGGGCGTCGATCGCCGACTCCGACGCGTCGCCGCCGAGCGTCGCCAGCGCGGTGAGGACCGTGCGCGGGCCGATCGCGAGCAGGCGCAGGCGGCCCTCGATCGCGCGGGACGCGGGCGGCGCCGCGAGCTCGGCCCCGGTCATGGTGCGCGCGGGCCCGCCCCGCCCGGCGCTGCGCCGGCGCGGCGCCACGCTCCTGCCGATCCAGCGCAGCGCGCCGCTCTCCAGCGCCTCGCAGATGAGCTCGCGCAGGGCCAGCGGGAAGGCCGGCGCGCGCGCGGCCCACCTCCGCGCGCCCGCCTCGTCGATGCAGCCGTCGAGGAGGCGGCGGACGAGCTCCTGGGCGCCCGCGGCGGAGAGCGGCCCCAGCGCGGCCGTCGCGGCGAGGGTCATCGCGTTGAGCGGCGCGGGGAGCGGATCCGCGCGCCCGAGCCGGACGACGGCGCGCAGGCCGCCGCCCATCTCGAGCGCGATCGCGAGCACCTCCAGGCTCGCGGCGTCGACCTCGCCGGCGTCGTCGACCAGGATGAGGCCGGAGCGGGCGCCTTCCGGGGCGAGCCACGAGGCGACCACCTCGGCGGCGGTCCACGGCTCGACGCCCTCGCCGGCGATGAGCGTCGCGAGCGCGGGCCTCAGCCGATCCGGGAGCGAGGGCGCGCAGGCGCGGCCCTTCTCGGCGCGGATCGCCGCGCGCGCGAGGGCGCGCCGGAGCGCGCCGAACGGCTCGCGCGAGGCCCCGATCGGCGCGACGAAGAGGCTCCGCGACGGGGCGAGGACCCGGCTCAGCTCGAGGAGCAGCCGCGAGCCGCCGGCGCCGGGCTCGGCGCGGACGAGCGCGAGGGAGCCGGGGGGCACGGCGAGCGCGGCGAGCTCGCCGTCGCGGCCGATCAGCGGCGGCCGAGAGAGGCGCGCGACGCTCTCGGCGACCTGCCGGCGCAGCGGCTGCTGCGCGTCGAGGCGCAGGCCGCGCACCCGGCGCGCGCCGTCGACGCCGCGGTGGGCGCCGAGGGTCATGAGCTCGCCCGCGAGCACGGCGGGCAGCGCGGGGTCGAGGAGCACGTCGCCCGGGAGGGCGATGCGGGCGAGCATGACGGCGACGAGCAGCGGCTGCCCCCACGAGAGCGCGGTGAAGCGCCCGGCCTCACCCACGTACGTCATCTCCCCCTGCGCGATGCCGACCGCGAAGCGCGCGTCGGCGTGCACGGACGCGTCCTCCGCGGCGAGCGCGGCGAGCAGCACCGCCTCCTCGATGTCGTCCGGCGTGAACTCGAAGGAGAAGGTCTGCGCGCTCCAGGCGCACAGGGTGGCGCCGAGCGCCTCGGCGCGCTTCTTCAGCGCGAGCGCCCGCGCGAGGTAGCTCTCCTCGCCGCGCGCCGCGCCGCCCGCGTCGCGCGGCGCGCCCCGGTGGCGCGAGGGCGGCGCGGCCGCGCGCGGGGCGCCGCGTCGGCCGGGCCACGGCAGGACCGCGTCCGTGCTGTCCGGTCGCGAGAGGGCCGCAGTACCTCGAAAGGACACGACGATGCGCTCCGGCATTGCGGCGAGTGTAGCGGGGCGCGGGAAGCGCGTGGGCGGTTCTTGGCGTGCGCGCGCCCGCCCCGCGGTACGATGGATCCTCGATGCGATCGCCCCCCGCGCGCGCCGCAAAGGCGCGCTCTCGCCGCGCGCGCGCCGCCGCGCTCGCCGCCGCGGCGCTCTCGGCGCTGCCCTCCCCTGCCGCTGCGAACGGCGTCTTTCCCTCCGCGGACCAGATCGTCTTCGACCCGGCGGACCCGGCGCGCGCCGTGGCCCGGATGACGTACGGCCTGCTGGCCACGCGGGACGGGGGCGCGAGCTGGCGCTGGATCTGCGAGGGCGCGGTCGGGTACGACGACACGGGCGCCGTCGCTCCGCCCATCGCGGCGGCGGAGGGCGGCAGGGTGCTCGCCGCGCTGAGCGACGGGCTCGCGATCGGCGCCGAGGGCGGCTGCTCCTTCACGCGCGCCGCCGAGCTCGAGGGGAAGGCGGTGATCGATCTCTCGGTCCGGCAGGGCGACCCGTCGCGCGTCGTCGCCATCGTCGCGGGGCCGAGGCACGGCCTCTGGGCGTCGCGCGACGGCGGCGCGCGCTGGGCCAGCGCGGGGGCGCTCCTCCCGGCGGGCTTCCAGGCGCGGACGGTCGACGTCGCGCCCTCGGATCCGCGGCGCATCTACGTGAGCGGCCTCGCGGGCGGAGGCGGCCCCGTCAAGGGGGAGCTCGCGCGCTCGGCCGACGGCGGGGAGACGTGGGAGACCTCGGTGGTGCCGGGGAGCACGACGTCGCGCGAGCCGTACATCGCGGGGGTCGATCCGCGCGACGCCGACGTGCTGTACGTGCGCATCGCGAGCGCGCCGGGGCGCCTGTTCGTCTCGAGGGACGGCGGCGCGACGTTCGAGCCGGTGTTCGACACGCAGGGGTTCGTGCGCGCGTTCGCGATCTCGCCGGACGGCGCGGAGGTGACGGTCGGCACCGACGTCGACGGCGTCTTCCGCGCGCCCTCGTCGACGCTCTCGTTCGAGCGCGTCTCGACGGTCGCGCCGCGCTGCTTCGCCTGGACGGAGGCGGGCCTCTACGCGTGCGCGAGCGAGTTCCTGGACGACTTCACGATCGGCCGCTCGCTCGACGGCGGCGCGACGTTCGAGCCGCTGCTCCGGCAGGCGTGCATCCGCGGCCCGCTCGACTGCGCGACGAGCACCTCGGTCGGGGCGCTCTGCCCGCTCGACTGGCCGCGCATCGCGATGATGACGGGCCACGAGGACTGCGCGCCGGACGCCGGCTCCCCCGCGGCCAGCAGCGGCGCGAGCGCCAGCGCGACCGGCGCGACCGGCGCCGGCGGAGCGACGGCGGCGAGCGGCGGCGCGGCGAGCGGCGGCGGAGGCGCGGCGAGCGGCGCCGGGGGCGCGGGCGGAGCGCTCGAGGTGTCCGCCGGCGGGGCGCAGCCTGCCAGCGGCGCGCGGCCGAGCGACGGCGGCTGCGGCTGCCGCACGGGCGGCGGGAGCGCGGGCTGGGCCGGCGCCGTCGCCGCGGCGTGCCTGGCGGCGGCCGCGGCGGCGCGGCGGCGCGCTTAGCGCCTCCTGCCGCCCGTCCCGGTCGCCAGCTCCGGCGGCATCTGCTCGGGCGCCGTGTCCGGCGTGTCCTCGCGCCCCACCTGCCCTTCGGTCCGGACCTCGGCCTCCTCGCGGCGCACGGTCGCCCTCGCCTGCGCCTGCTCGTGGACGACCTCCTTGCTGATCCGGAGCTCTTCCTTCACCACGGGCCGCTTCGAGATCTCCACCTGCTCCTCGCGGACAGGGACGCTGATCGACCCCTCCTCGATCGTCGTTCCGGACGCGATCGGGCGCGCCTCGCTCGCGGGGACGCGCTCGACGTGCACGACCTCGCGCGCCACGGGCACGGTGACCTGCTTCTCCTCGGTCACGACCTCTTTCCTGACCTGGACCCGACCGACCTCCTTCACCGTCTTCCCGGCCGTGAGCTCCTCCTCCACGAGCGGCACGCGGATCTCGTCGCTCGCCGCGATCGCGCCCTCGGCCCCGCGCCCCTGGTCGCGCGCCCCGGCGAGCTGGTCGCGGGCGTGCTTGAGGATGATGTCCCCGTCCCGGATGCCGAGCACCTCGTCGTAGCGCACGGCGTACTCCTTCGGGAAGAAGAAGCCCTTTTCGATCTCGAACGCGTCCGCGTCGAGCCGCGTCACCTTGCCCAGCTTCTCGCCGTCCGAGCTCCGGACGACCATTCCACGCGCGATCTCCTGTTGCTTCACCATGATCTACCCCCAACCCCGGAATCCTCCGGACCTGCATCGCGAACGGGCGCCGCCGGCACGGGCCGCTCGGCCCCCCCGCTGAGCGGCGCCCGCTCGGCCCACCGATCTCGGGCGACCGCTCGCTTTGCCCTATCGCGGGTCGCGGCGCCCTCCGCTGTCCCTCCCCGCCATGCAATCGTCATGCAATCCGAGCGTCGACAGAGCGTCGACAGAGCGTCGGCAGAGCGTCGGTGATCCTGGCGTCGCCGTCGCGCCCGAGACCGACGTCGTCGGGAGCGCGCCGCCGCGCCCGTCCGGCTCCGTGCGTCGCGGTGACAGCGGCGCGATGCTCGGGTCGCTGCGCCAGGCGTCAGGGGGCGATGACGACCCGCTGCGCGGCCGTCGCCGCGTCGCCGTTCGGGTCCTCCAGGGTGACCTCGACGTCGAGCGCTCGGCCCCGGACGGCCTCGACCGACAGGCCTCGATCCACCTGGAAGCGGATGCCGTAGATCTCGCAGCGGCCTTCCCCTGCGCGGCGCAGCGTGACCAGCGCGGTGAAGGGGAGCAGCTCGAGATCGAGCTCGGGGAAGTAGCCCCCCACCCGCAGGCGCGAGCCCATCTGCCGGAGGCCGGTCGTGCGCAGCGCGAGCCACACGTGGTGCCCCCCTTGAGGGCCCGCCTCGATCGGCACCACCTCGCCCTCGTCCAGCGGGGCGAACGCGCTCTCCCCCTGCCCGATCACGATCGCCGGATCGCCCGAGGAGGGCGTCTTGCACGCGTCTTTCGCCGAGGCGATCCACATCGGATCGTGGTCGTCGAGGGCGGACGGGGCGATGAAGGGATCGACGCATGCCCCCGCCGCGCAGGTCGCGCCGGCGGCGCAGGCCACGCCGGAGCACGCCGCGTCGATCGAGACCGGCAGGAGCAAGCTTCGCCCGCTGACCGCGCGGGTCGCCGCCCGCCGCGTCACGACGGGCGCCGCCTCGCCGTCGCGGAGCGCCGCGATGGACAGCTCGATCTCGGCGCCGTCTCGCGCTGGCCCGATCGGGAGCTCCGCCGGCAGCGACAGATCGCCGCTGCCGTACGAGAGGCGCTCGGCGCGGGTGACGACGCCATCCACCGTCGTGGTGCTCTCGATCGCGTGGACCTCGAAGCCGATCGCCATGTCCGTCGTGAGGCCGACCACCACGCGCCCGTCGGCCTCCTCGCCCCCGCAGGCCGAGAGGGCGAGCAGCGCGAGCAGCGCCTGGAGTGCCGGCCGCATGACCACGTGGAGCCGATCAGCGCGACGCGCGCCTGCGCCGCCGCGCGAGCCAGCCTGCCGCCGCGGCGAGCGCGGCGAACGGTGCGGCGAGGGGGGCCTTGCTCCCCGGGCTCACGGCGCACATGCCGGCGGACAGATCCCCCGTCACGCCGTCGGGACCGATGGAGACCTGGGCCTCGACCTCGACGGAGATGCCCTGCGCGAGCAGCGCGTTCACGCACGCCGGGACCTGCGATCCGGAGATGATGTACCTCCCCCCGCAGAAGAGCGCGCCGTCCCCGCTGCAGGAAGCATCGCAGTTCGCGCGGAACTCGTGCTCGCACTCCTCGAAGATCTCGTCCTGGCAGGTGGTCTGGCAGTCCATGTTGGCGTCGGCGGTGCACGAGCCGCCGCAGCACTCGATACAGTGCTGATAGCAGCCTCCATCCACCGTCACGCACTGGGCGTCGCACTCGCTGTCGCAGTTCGCGTCCCACGTCGCGGAGCACCTCCCTGGATCGGCGGCGGCGGCGCACTCGCCGTCCCGCTCGGTGGTGCACTCGACGAAGCAGTTGTGGGAGCAGATGACGTTGACGCCCCTGTCGCAGTCCGTCTGACACTGCGTCGTGCAGCTGTCCGTGCAGGTCGCCTCCGCCGACAGGGAGCACTCCGTCTTGCAGACCGGTACGAGCTTCGTGGCGCACGCCGTCTTGTAGATACCGAGCTCGCTGCAGCTCGCCTTGCACTCGGCCGTGACGCGCACCTCGCAGTCCGAGAGCCCGTCGAAGCGGATGTTGCCGCACGCCTCGACCCCCGCGCTCGCGGGGAGCGCGGCCGAAAGACCTGCGGCGATGCTCGCCAACCCAAGAATTCTCGATACTCTCACGATGAGCTCTCCTTTTCGAACGGCCGCAAACACAGGATGTTACACAGGGCAAATCTCGTCAGGGAAGCGCTATTTGCGCGGCTCTGGCTCGCGGCGTGGGGAGCGTTTCAGGGCGCGTCGGTGCGCGTCGGTTTGCGTCGGTTTGCGTCGGTTTGCGTCAGTCCGCGTCGGTTCGCGTCAGTTTCAGGACACCGGGCGCGCCTGTGAACGCCAGTTGATGGGATCCATGTGAATGCCGGGCGACGGGTTCGGCCGTCCCGCGAGGCCGCCGCGGCGCATCGCCGGCCGGCGGCCTCGCGGGATGAGCGCGGAATCAATCGGCGGGCCAGGGGTTCGGCGGCTCGGCCGGCGTGTAGGGCTGCACGCTCGCCTCCACCGTGATGAGGTTCTCGATGAACAGGTCGACGTAGCGCAGGTCGTCCTCGACGTCCGGGTCCGGGTGCTCCTCGAGCCACGCCTCGACGTTCGGGCGCAGCGCCTCGAGCGTGCGGCGCGCGGTGCGGGGATCGGCGTCGGCGGCGAGCTGGGCGGCGAGCTTGAAGCCGGCGTAGAGGTTCAGCATCACGAAGCCCTTCTCGACGGTATCGCCGGAGAAATAGCCGCCCTTCGGCGGCGCGTCGGGCGTGCTCGGCGCCTCGATCTCCACCTCCTGCGCGTGGATCTCGCCGGTCAGCGGGTGCCTCCACGACAGCGCGAGGGAGCCCACCGCGTGCGGGTCTTCGACGCCTCGCTGGTCGGGGTTCGGCACGAGCTCGATCAGGATGGCGCCGCCGCCGCCGCGCCGGCCCGAGCCGACGGGCTCCGCGGCGCTGGTCCGGCCGGCGAGGAAGAGGCTCGGGATGTGCACGGCCCCGCCGCGCTCGCCGCCCTGCCAGCCGTTCGTGCCGTAGGCGCCGCGCACGACGTAGCCGTCGCCCACGTCGACGTCGAGCTCGACGTCGAGCGCCAAGGGCACGAGGAACGTCTTCACCTCCTCCGTGAAGACCTCCTCCACCGCCTTCGGGTCCTCGAGGAAGTAGAAATTGCCCGCGCCGATCTGGCTGATCCCGCGCATCGCGTCGACGTCGAACTCGGCGCCGACGCCGACGGCCGTGACGCCGATCCCCATCTCCGCGTACCCGCGCGCGAGCGAGACGAGCCGCTCCGGAGAGGTGAGCCCCGTGGTCGCGACGCCGTCGGACAGAAAGATCACGCGGTTCTGCCAGCCCGGATCGAGGTGCCGCTCCGCGACCGCGAACGCGGTGAAGAGCCCCTCGTAGAGGTTGGTCGACCCGGCCGCCACGAGCCCCTCGAACGCCTCGGCGAGCGCCTCCCGGTCCGAGCCCTCCGCGTGCTCCAGGACCACCTCGGCGGTGTTCGAGTAGCGGACGAGCGAGATCCGGTCGGTCGGCCCGAGCGCGTCGATCATCTCGACGAGCCCCGCCTTCAGGTACTCGATCGGGTCGCCCATCATCGAGGCGCTCGTGTCGACCGCGAGGACGAGGTGCAGCGGCGGCCGCTCGAGCGCGCCGAGATCCACGGGCGAGTTCATCCCGACCTGGATGAGCGTGCAGGGCGACCCGCTGATCATGTTGCCCATGATCCCGAGCAGGCCGTGCATGCACACGTCGTCGCCGCACGTCGCGGCGGGGTAGTCGAGCTTGTGCTCGGCGAAGAAGCCGACGTCGTCGAGCGTGTCCGGCCCGGGGATCTCGCCGTCCTCCAGGATCTGGCGGAACAGGCCGAAGTCCTGCGAGCCGCCCTGGGAGACGCCCACGCTGCCCGGCGGGGCCCCCGGCGCGCTCGGCTCGGCGAAGCCGCCGGAGTCGCTCGCGTCGTTGCCGCAGCCGAGCGCGCCGAGCGCCGCGGCGGCGCAGAGCGCGAGGAGAGGATGGATTCGAAGCTTCATGGCGTGACCTCCTACGGCGCCGCGGCGGCGGCGATCCAGACCGACTCGAGCAGGCGGGGTTGATCGATGGGGGCGGTGAAGCAGTCCGCGTTGCGGACGGGCATGTCCTCGGCGCGCACGACGAGGAGCGTCTCGGCGCCCTCCGCGAGCTCGGCGATCTCTCCGGCGCGCAGCGAGACGACGCCGGAGACGCCGTCGCCGAGGAGCGACACCTCGAGCGGCTCGACCAGGCTGCCGCACGCGTCGTGGAACCCGCGGCAGCCCTTGAGCGGGGTGAGCTCGGCCCGGAAATCGACGGACGGCTGCCGGCCGATCATCGATCCGCGGGCGAGCACGTTGCCGCGCAGCACGAGCACGGCGTGCGTCTCGCTCTCGATGTGGATGCCGCGCGCGAACGCCCGCTCGTTCTCCGGGCGCTCCGGGTAGACGCCGCCGTCGATCTCGACCGGGCTCAGGTGGAGGAGGTCGCCCGCGCCGAACGGGATCGCCTCGGCGGGAGCGCAGAGGAAGAAGGTCTCGCCGCGATCGAGCGCGAGGGCGTGGCACCCGTCCGGGGACGACATGATGCCGGTGAGGACCGCCGCCTTGGAGACGGGCACGGTCCAGTCGAGCCGGCCCCCTTTCACCGAGACGCCGCACGCCTCCGCGGGCGGCCGGGGCTCGGCGGGCGGCGCGTCGAACACCGCCGGGTGCTCGGCGAGCGCGAGCCTGGCGCCGTCGCGCTGCAGCGCGATCACCCGGCCGGGCAGCGAGTTGTCCGTCGTGGTGACGAGGAGCTGCTCCGGGAACTGCTCCGCCGACCACGCGAGCAGCGTGAGCGGCAGCCCGTCGGCGTCGATCAGGTAGGCGTCGCACCCCGCGTTGTCGAGCGGGAGCGCGCGGCCAGGCGCGATGAGCCAGGTCTCGGCGTTCTCGAACAGATCGCGCGAGAGGGCCCCCTCCGGATCGGCGAGCATGACGCTGCAGTCGACCCGCGCCGTCTCGCGGAGCCGGCGCACGCGGAGGAGCTGCTCGGTCTCGGTCGCGTTGCCGATCAGGAGCGACGCGACCTCCTGCGGCGGCGGCGGTGCCCACGGATCGCACCCCGCGCCCTCGTCGCACGGCTCCGTCGGTCTGCTCGTGGCCGCGCACGCGAGGCTGCCCGCCATCAGCGCGAGCCGGTGCGCGATCGGGCGCCGCGCGGGCTCGGGCCGCCGCGCGGCCTCGCCGAGCACGCGGTACGACACGACGAGCATCGGCAGGGCGATGAGGTCGGTCGGGTCGACGGTGATGCGCCACGGGAGCGGCGTGAGCGCCATGAGCGCCTCGACCGCGCGGGCGGCCTCCGGAGCGAGCTTGATGGCCGAGAAGACAGCGCCGGTGGCGACGTGCGCCCCGAGGAAGCCGCGGCGCGAGGAGAGGCGGAGCAGCGCGGCGAGGACCGCGGGCGCGACCAGGAGACCCGCGAAGTCGCTGAGCTTTCCGGTCGCCCATCCGGGGAGCAGGCCAGACCCCTTGAGGGCGTGATCGTTGAGGACGAGGAGCGCCAGGGCTCCGATCCATAAAGGGTGAAGGAGCGGTCGATACGAGCGCAGATCTCTGGGCATCGGAGCTGTCCTTCCGTGCGATGAGGGCCAGCACGGTGGCCAAGCAAGCGAACGAAGGGCTTGCCGAGGACCGCCCCAAGGCAAGGGCCATACCCCACAAAAATGTTCGTAGATTCGATAGCTTATGCGTCTACGCCCCGGCGCGCCCCCTGACGCGGATGTCAGGCGGCCGGGCTCCGCGCCCCACGGCGCGGGCGCTGGAGCGACCGCGCCGGCGGCGGGGCGGCGGCCCGGCGCGGAGGGCGCGGCGCGCGGACGCGCGGAGAGCGGGGGAATCCGGGTCAGGGCTTGAGGACGACCTTGACGCAGTCTTCGAGCTTCTTGTTGAAGACCTCGTAGCCGTGCGGGGCGCGCGAGAGCGGCAGGCGGTGGGTGATGATGTCGTCCGCGCGGAGGTGGCCCTCCTGGATGTGCCGCAGGATCTGATCGACGAAGTTGTGCGCCGGGGCCTGGCCGGCCCTCATCCTGAGGCCCTTGTCGAAGAACTGGCCCAGCGGGAAGTTGTCGTACGGCACGCCGTAGACGCCCACGATCGGCACGACCCCGCCGCGGCGCACGGCGCTGAAGGCGAGCTTCAGGGTCGATATCGTCCCGACCTGGCCGTGAAGCACGTTGGCGGCCTTCTCGAGGACGGTGCGATGCGCCTCCATCCCGACGGCGTCGACGCACACGTCCGCGCCGCGCCCATCGGTCATCGAGCGGATCGCCTCGACGGCGTCGGCCTTGTCGATGTTGATCGTCTCGGCCTGGGCGACGTCGCGGGCCTTCTTCAGGCGGTACTCCTCGCGATCGACGCCGATGACGCGCCCGGCGCCGCGCAGCCAGGCGATCTTCATGGTCGCGAGCCCGACCGGCCCGCACCCGAACACCGCGACCGTCTCTCCGCCCTTGAGCTCGGCCCACTCGATCGCCGTCCACCCGGTGGGCAGGACGTCGGTCGTGAAGAGGACCTCCTCGTCGGTGAGCCCCTCGGGCACCCTCCGCGGCCCGAAATCGGCGTACGGGACGCGCACGAGCTCGGCCTGGCCGCCGTCGTAACCGCCGTAGAGATCCGTATACCCGAACAGGGCGCCGCCCTTGCTCTCGATCACGCCGCCCTCGGGGCCGTAATGCTTGGGGTTGGATCGCTCGCAGTGGCCCGGGAGCTCCGCCTGACAGAAGAAGCAGTGTCCACACGCGATGGGGAACGGGACGATGACCCGATCACCCTTCTTCAGCTTCGTGACCTGCGGGCCTGTCTCCTCGACGACGCCCATGAACTCGTGGCCGAGCACCATGGGCCGCGCCTGCGGAAAGAAGCCGTTGTAGATATGGAGATCGGAGCCGCAGATCGCGGTCGCGGTGACGCGCACGATGGCGTCGGTGGGCTCTTTGATGCTGGGATCCGGGACGTCTTCGACGCGGACGTCGGAAGGTTTGTGGAAAACGAGCGCCTTCACGATGCCTCCTCCTCTGGTGAACCCTCGGTACAGGGCGATCGACGGCTCTACCCGGTCGAGCCCACGCACGAACGGCTGGACAGCGGCGCTGGCTCGCATAAAGCGAGCCACGGAGGGAACGCGCGCCCGAGGACGGAATTCGGAGGGCTGCGGAGAATCCGAATGTGGCGCGGAGCCCCAGGGTGGCGCTTTGTCTCGGAGCCGCCGGGCAGCCGCGGGCCGGGCCCCGCCCGCCGCCCCTCTCGCCGCGCGGGCGGCCGTTCCTCCGCGACGCCGCTGGCCCCTTCGCCGGCGCCGAGGTCTACTCGTCTCCGATGCTCCCCTCGTCCTCTTCCGGTTCCGGTTCCGGTCCCGGTCCCGGTCCCGCGCCGCTCCTTGGCGCGAGCTTCGTCCGCGAGCTCGAGGTCCTGCAGCGGCGGCTCGAGATCCGCGCCCGCTCCGGGGGCGCCGGCGAGCACCTCGCGCGGCGCCGCGGCGGGTCGGCCGAGTTCAAGGAGCACCGCGCCTACGCGCCCGGCGACGACCTGCGGCGCATCGACTGGGCCGCCTACGCCCGCACCGGCGAGCCGGTGCTCAAGCTGTTCCGCGCCGAGGAAGACGTCATCGCCCGGCTCGTGTGCGACGCGTCGGCGTCGCTCGACTTCGGGGAGCCCACGAAGCTCGACGCCGCCCGGCGGCTCGCGGCCGCGGTCGGCTACATGTCGCTCGCGCGCTCCGAGCGCGCGCAGCTCTTCGTGGCGGGCGACGGCATCGCCCGCGAGCACGCGCCCGTGCGCGGGCGCGCCGGGCTGGCCGCGCTCCTCCGCGCGCTCGACGGCGTGAAGGCGGCCGGCGGGACGCACCTCGCCCGGGCCATCGACGCCGTCGTGCGGCGGAGCGCCCGGCCGGGCCTGCTCTGCGTCGTCTCCGATTTCTTCGATCCCGGCCCGGTCACCGCCGCGCTCGGGCGCGCGGCGCAGGCCGGCCACGACGTCGCGCTCCTGCAGGTCGTCGCCGCCGAGGAGCTCGCGCCGAGCTTCGAGGGGGACCTGACGCTCGAGGACGCCGAGACCGGGGCGCTCGTCGACGTCACCATGGACGCCGCGGCCCTCGCCGCCTACGCGGCGCGCTTCGCCGGGCTCTGCGAGGCGCTGCGCGGCTGGGCCCGCCGGCACGGGGCGACGTACGTGCGGGCGCGGAGCGACGAGCCGCTCGAGGGCGCGGTCCGCCGCTTCGTCGCGAGGAGCGTCGACTGACGTGGCCGCGCCGCTCGCCCAGGCCTCCGCGGGGACCCCGCTCGCGCTGCTCTCGCCGAGCGGCCTATGGCTGCTCGCGCTGCTCGGCCCGCTGGTCCTCCTCTACATCCTCAAGATCAAGCGGAGCCGCCGGCGCGTCCCCTCGACGTGGCTCTGGGCCACCGCGCAGCGCGACCTCATGGCGCGCGCGCCCTTCCGGAGGCTCCTCGCCCAGCTGCCGCTCGTCCTGCAGGCGCTCGCGCTCGCGCTGCTCGCGCTCGCCCTCGCCCGCCCCGCCTCGCGCGGGCGCGAGCTCACCGGCGATCACGTGGCGATCATCCTCGACGCGAGCGCCTCGATGTCCGCGGCCGCGCGGGGCCCGTCGGGCGAGGCGACGACGCGCATCGAGCTCGCCAAGCAGCTCGCCAGGGATCTCCTCTCCGGCCTCGCCCCGGGCAGCGACGCGCTGATCCTCGAGGCGGGGCGCGACGCGCGGCTCGTCGCGGCGCTCGATCGCGATCTCGTCCGGCTCAGGGCGGCGATCGATCCCGTCGCCGCGCGCGACGTCGAGGGCGATCTCGGCGCCGCGGTCGCGCTCGCGGTCGACCGGCTCCGGCAGCTCGGCGGCGCCCGCCGGATCGTCGTGATCACCGACGGCAACCTGGCCCGCCCCGGCGCGCTGCGCGGGGTGTCGCTCCCGCTCGACGTCATCACCGTCGGCGATCCTGTCGACAACGCCGCCATCGTCCGCGTCGACGTGCGCTCCGGCAGCGCGGGCAGCGCGAGCGGCGAGCCGCCGGAGGCCGGCGAGGAGGTGCAGGCCTTCCTCGTGGTCGCGAACTTCGGGGCGCAGCCGCGCGACGTCTACGTGACGATGCGGCAGGACAGCGCCCTCGACGTGCTCAGCTCGCGGCGCGTGCTGGTGAAGCCGGGCGAGCGCCTGCCGGTCGTGCTCACCTTCCGCCCGTCGCCCGGCGACTACCGCAAGGGGCTCGTCTTCGAGCTCTCGCCGCGCGACGCGATGCCGCTCGACGACGTCGCCTACGGCCGCGTGCCGGCCGGCGACGAGCTCCCCGTCTTCCTCGCGTCGGCCGGCGCGGGCCGGGCCGATCCGGGCGCGGGCGCGCAGCCGGGCGCGGGCGCGCAGCCGGGCGCGGGCGCGCAGCCGGGAGCGGCCTCCGGCGGCGCCCCCTGGATCGAGCGAGCGCTCGCGTCCGACCCGATGACCTCGGTCACCTCGGGCGGGCTCGCGGATCTCCTGGGCGCGCCCGGGCTCGATCCCGACACGTTCGTGGTGATCGACGGCGCGTGCCCGCCCGACCCACCGGGCGGCGATCTGCTGATCGTGAACCCGCCGCCCGGGCGCTGCTTCGGCACCGTCGTCGGGGAGGCGCTCGAGCGCCCCACGATCACGTCGTGGGACACGGCCGATCCGCGGCTGCGCTTCCTCACGCTGGACGGCGTGCACCTCCGCGCCGCCTCGTCCCTTGCCCCGGAGGCGGCGGCGCAGGCGCTGATCCATGCCCAGGAGGGCGCGATCGCGACCGACATCTCCACGTCGTCGCGGACGGGCACGCTGCTCGGCTTCGACGTCGGCGAGAGCGACTGGCCGCTCAAGGCGTCGTTCGTGCTCTTCGTGCGCAACCTGCTCGAGCAGGCGCGGGCCCACCGCGCGCACGGCATCACCGGCCCGGCGCGCACCGGCGAGCCGCTGCGCGTGAGCGTCCCCGCGACGGCGCGGGATCTCCAGGCGATCGGCCCCGCCGGCGAGCGGCTCGACGTGGCGCAGCGGGCCGGCGTCGCGGTGGTCGCCGAGACGCCGCGCGCGGGCCTGTACCGCCTCGCCTGGCAGGGGCCGCAGGCGGGATCGGTCGTGGTGCCGGCGAACCTCACGAGCGTCGCCGAGAGCGATCTCACGCCGAGGCCGGTCCTCGCGGAGGGCGGCGGCGAGGTCGCGGTCTCCAGCGCGGCGGGGGAGCCGGAGGCCCACACCGAGTGGACCTGGCTCGTCGCCCTCGCGGCGCTCGCGTTCGTGATCGTCGACGTCTGGTACTTCACGCGCGTGCCCCGGCCGCTGCGAGGCGGCGGCAGCCCTGCTGGCTAGTCTCGGGTCGGGCCGTTCAGACGCGGATCACCACCTTCCCGAAGTGCGCCCCCGACTCCAGGTGCCTCATCGCCTGGCGCGCCTCCTCGAACTCGAACACCCGATCGATCACCGGCTTGATCCGGTGTGCCACGAGCACCCGGTTCATCTCCTCGAACATCACCCGGCTCCCGACGAACACCGGCATCGCCCGGAGCTCCTTCTGCTCGATCTCCTTCGGATCGGGCGCCCCCCATTTCCCGCTCAGGAGCCCGATCAGCGCGATGTGCCCCCCTCGCCGCGTCGCCCGGATCGACCTCGGCAGGGTCTCCTCCCCGCCCACCTCCAGCACGTGATCCACCCCCTGCCCTCCTGTCGCCGCCAGCACCTGCTCCTCCCAGTCAGGGTGCTTCCGGTAATTGATCCCCTCGTCCGCCCCGAGCTCGCGCGCTCGCGCCAGCTTCTCGTCCTTGCTCGACGTGACGATCACCCGCGCCCCGAGCGCATGCGCGAGCTGCAGCGCGAAGATGGACACCCCGCCCGTCCCCTGCACCAGCACCGACTGCCCCGCCTGCAGCTTTCCCTGCGGCACCAGCGCGTTCCACGCCGTCACCGCCGCGCACGGCAGCGTCGCCCCCTCCTCGAAGCTCATGTGCTCCGGCAGCGGTACGAGCCCCTCGGCGTCGAGCGCCACGAGCTCCGCGAGCACCCCGTCCGTGCTCCCGGCCCCCAGCGCCCTGTCCCCGAGCTGCGCCCGCGTCGCCTCGCCGTCGGTCCACGTCTGGAAGAACGTCGGCGTCACCCGGTCGCCCACCTTGACCCGCGTCACCCGCTCTCCCACCGCCACGACCTCGCCAGCCCCATCCGAGACCGGGATCACCGGCCGCGTCACCGGCTGCAGGTAGCCGCCCTTCGCGATCAGCAGATCGCGGTAGTTGAGCGACACGGCCCGCATCCGCACCAGCGCCTGCCCGGGCCCTGCCTTCGGCGCGTCCCTCTCCACCGGCACCCACGCGTCCGCTCCCCCGGTCTTTTGCAGCTCATACGCCTTCATGGGCTCATCCTCTCCTGTCGTTCGAATGCCGCTCGAAGGATGCGACCCTGCGCCGCTGAACGCGAGCTCAAAGCTCGCGCTCCAAACACCGAGGCTGCCCTCGGATCGTGTCGAGCAGGAGCGAGAGGTGTCCGCTTCGGCCGCTCCTGGGGCGCCTCCCCTGGGGCTCAGGCCTCGTCGTCCAGGTCCTGCTCGAGCCCTTCCCACCACTCGGCCAGATCGATCTCGACGTCCTCGAACGGCGCGGCGCGCACCTTCTCGTCGCGCCCGTGGAGACCCAGCTCGACCCACCGCCCGTTCTCGAGCTGGCTGACCAGCAACGTCCGCCGGGCGGGATCCACGTACCAGAGGTGAGGCACGCCGATCTCGGCGTAGAAGCGGCGCTTCACGAGGTTGTCGTAGCTCGCCGTGCGCGGCGAGAGGATCTCGCAGCACCAGTCGGGAACGAGGGCAATGGGCTCCTTGGGCGGCGGCGGCACGGGCATGCGCGCGCGGCGCCAGCCTGCAACGTCAGGCGAGATCTCGGGCGCGCGCTCGAGCTGGATGCCCGGCTCGGAGAGGATCCACCAGCCTCCTGGACCGCCCTTGCCCCGCTGGTAGGGGTTCTTGAGGTCGGCCGTGATCAGGTCCTCGATGTTCGCGTGAGCGAAGCGCGGACGAGGAAAGGCGTACAGCGTGCCGTCGATGATCTCGCCCCGCCAGCCGGGCGGCAGCTCATCGAGATCGGCGAGCGTGGCGGGCCAGACGAGCTTCTCCGCGAGATTCATGCACGACCTGCGCGAGCATACACCACCGTGGGCTCCGGGGGCCGGGGCTCCCCGACCGCTCAGCAGCTCGCCCCCTCCCTCACGGGCAGACCGCCTGCTCGCCCTGAGGCCGCCCCCGGTGCAGCCGGTGCCCCCGGCGGCGCGACGACCACCGGCGGCTTGGCCGGCCGCGCTCTTCCAACCATGAAAGGCGTGGCGTTACGCCACAGCTCACCGGCGCGCTGGCCTCCTCGCGCGGGAGCCACTCGCCCTCGAGCGACACGCCCCGCACGTCCTCCCGGACGCCCCGCGCCCTCAGCCACGCGGCGAGCGCCTCGCCGAGCTCGCGCATGCTCGACCAGCGCAGCGACGGCTCCTTCTGCAGCCCGCGCTCGACGATCGCCCAGAGCTCCGCGTCGAGACCGCACGCGTCGACCAGCGACGGCACCGCGTCCTGCAGGACCGCGCGCAGGCCGTCCAGCGCGTTCTTCGACGAGAACGGCGGCCGCCCCGAGAGCAGCTCGTACAGCGTCGCGCAGAACGACCAGACGTCGGCCCGGCGATCGACGTCAGGGACGGCGAGCGCCTGCTCCGGCGGCATGTAGTCCGGGGTCCCGAACACCTCGAAGGCCCCCGTCGCCTGCCCCTCCTCGCGCTCGGCGACGAGCTTCGCCACGCCGAAATCGACGACCTTCGGCTGCAGCCGGCCGCCGCCGCGGCGCACCAGCATCACGTTGTCCGGCTTGAGATCGCGGTGGACCACCCCCTTCTCGTGCACCGCGTGCATCGCGCCCGCGACCGGCAGCAAGAGCGCGATCGCCCGCTCCGGCGCCATCCCCCCCTCGCGCGCCAGCACGCTCCTCAGCGACTCGCCCTCGATGAGCTCCATCACCAGGTAGGGATCGCCCTCGGCCGTCTCGCCGAGGTCGAAGATCCGGACGATCTCCGCGTGGTTCAGCCTTCCTGCGGCGCGCGCCTCGCGGAGGAAATAGTCGGTCAGCTCCGCCGACCGGAGCTCGGGCCGCATCAGCTTGATCGCGACCTCCGATCCGACCGCGACGTTTGTCGCGACCCAGACCGTGCCCATCGCCCCCTCGCCGATCTTGCGGACCAGCCGGTACTTGCCCGCGACGAGATCCCCCTCCTGGTAGTGCACGCCGCACGGGGCCTCACCGAACCCCTCGTCGAGGTCCCATGAGCTGTCGTCCGAGGTGCTCCAGGCATCCGTGGTCTCGATGCGCGACATGATCTCTCCTGCCCCCTGCTGCGCGGCCTCGCCGCACCGGTGCCCGCGCTGAAGCAGACGTCGTGCCATCTTTGACAAACATGGAAATGTGAACAGGAAGGGCCAAAACGCCGCCTGGTACCCGCTCGAGACCGACAGAGACGCCGCACGGCTGCCCCGATGGGGCACTCGGCCACACCCGCGGAAGCGGCATCCCCGGAGCGCCGCAAAGATGATTTACTGCGGCACGACCGCATGCGGACCGAACGGAGGCCTCCCTGATCCCGGCGGCCGCGCTGCGCGCCCTGCCCTATCTCGCCACGCTGGCCGGCGCGCTCCTCTTCGCCGCGCTGCTCCGCCTCGCCCTCCGACAGGGTGCGCTCCGCCGCCCGATCCTGCTCGCCTGGATGCTCGCGGGCGCGCTCCCGGCGCTCTACGTGGGGCTGGTCTGGTGCGGGGTGCTCTCGGGCGCGCAGCTCCGGCTCGCGCGGCCCTGGGGCGCGCTGCTCGCGGCGGGCGCCACGTCGTTCGTGGCGCTCCGGTACCTCGCGCTCGCGCTCGCGTCGCCGCACGCCCGCAGGCAGGGGGCGTGGCGCGCGCGGCTCGGGGATCTCCTTACGCCCTTCGCGGCGTTCGCCGCGGCCATGGCCGTGGCCGGGCCAGAGATCGGCCGGCCACTCGACCGGCTCACCGTCCTGGTCGCGATCGATCGCAGCCGCTCGATCGACCTCGTGCCGAACGCCGACACGCGCGTCGCGCAGGAGCTCTCCGTCGCCGAGCTCGGCATGCGCGAGGACGACCGGATCGCCACCATCGCGTTCGCCGCCGGCGCCGCCACCGAGGATCCGCCGCGCCCGCGCTCGCAGCTCCCCGCGCCGCAGCGGGTCGCGCTCGGCCGCGACGGGACGGACCTCGCCGCGGGCATCCGGCGCGCCCTCGCCGAGGTGCCGCCGGACTCCGCGGCGCGCGTCGTGCTCGTCACCGACGGGGTCGCCACCCGCGGCGACACGATGGCCGCGGCCGCGGCCGCCGTCGCCGCCGGCCTGCCGATCGACGTGCTCCCGCTGGAGCAGCGCATGGTCCCCGACGTCCGCGTGGTCGCCCTCCGCGCGCCCGCGCGGGCCGACGAGGGCGAGGCGCTCGATCTGCGGCTCGTCACCTCGTCGCCGTCGCCGGCCGAGGTCGAGATCCGCCTGCGCCGCGACGGCGAGCTCATCGCCCGCGCCGACGCCTCGATCGCCGCCGGGGAGGACGTGCTGCGCATCCGCGAGAAGGCGCCGGGGCCGGGGCTGCACCGCTACGACGTCGAGATCACCGCGAAGGATCCGCGGCTCGACCAGGCCGCGGAGGACAACGCGGCGAGCGCGTTCCTGCGCGTGCGCGGGGCCGCGGCCGCGCTCGTGCTGGAGGGCGACGCCGGTCAGGGCGCGTTCATCGCGCGGGCGCTCGCGGACGGCGCGTTCCGGGTGGACGAGGGGGGCCTCGACCGCGTCCCGGCCGACCTCGGGGAGCTCGCCGGCTACGACGTGGTGGTGCTCAGCGACCTCCGCGCGGCGGACCTGTCGCCGAACCAGATCGAGGCGCTCGCGAGCTACGTGCGCGATCTCGGCGGCGGGCTCGTCCTGATGGGCGGCGACCGGAGCATGGGGCCCGGCGGCTACGCGCGGACGCCGATCGAGGAGGTCTCCCCCGTCTCGTTCGACCTGAAGCAGGAGCGCCGGCGGGCGAGCCTGGCCGAGGTGATCGGCATCGACATCTCCGGCTCGATGGCGGCGAGCGCCGGCGCGCACACGAAGCTCGAGCTCGCCAACGAGGCCGCGGCCCGGTCGGCGTCGCTGCTCGGCCCCGGCGACCGGCTCGGCGTCGCGCACGTCGACACGGCGGTGCGGTGGAGCGTGCCGCTCGGGCCGGTGGCGGACAAGGCCGCGATCGACAGGGCGATCCGCGCCGTGGGGCCGGGCGGCGGCGGGATCTACGTCGACATCACGCTCGACGCGGCGTACCGGGCGCTCGACCGGGAGGCCACGAACCTGAAGCACGTGCTGCTCTTCGCCGACGGGTCGGACGCGGAGAACATGGGGCCGTGCCGCGCGATGGTGGGGGCGGCGATGCGCCGCGGGATCACGACGAGCGTCGTGGCGCTGGGCCAGGGCGCCGACGTGCCGGAGCTCGAGGCGCTGTCGCGCCTCGGCGGCGGCCGGTTCTACCTGGTGGAGGACGCCGGGCGGCTGCCGGCGGTGTTCACGCAGGAGACGATCCTCGCGGCGAGGAGCGCGATCGTGGAGGAGCCGTTCCAGGTGGCGCTGGGCGCGCCGTCGTCGATCACGGCCGGGGTGCCGTTCGGCGAGGCGCCGCCGCTCGCGGGCTACGTGGTGACGGTCCCGAAGGGCCGGTCGACGGTGCTGCTGTCCGGGCCGGAGGGGGATCCGGTGCTCGCGGTGTGGTCGGCGGGGCTCGGCCGGGCCGCGGCGTTCACGAGCGATCTGAAGGGCCGCTGGGGGGCGGCGTGGACGCGCTGGCCGGGCGCGGCGCGGATGATGGCGCAGGCGGCGCGCGACGTGGCGCGCAAGGCGGAGGATCCGCGCGTGCGCCTCGAGGCGGACGCGTCGGGGGGCGAGCTGTCGGTGCGGGCGACCGTGATCGGCGACGACGGGCGGGCGCAGTCGTTCCGCCGGCTGGTCGTGCACGTGGCGGGGCCGGACGGCTTCGCGCGGGAGCTCCCGCTCGAGGCGACGGGCGCGGGGGCGTACACGGCGACGCTGCCGCTGTCGCGGCCGGGCACCTACGTGGCGGTGGCGCGGGACGAGCTGACGGGGGAGGCCGTGGGGACGACGGGGGCGGCGATGACGGCCGGCGAGGAGCTGCGCCCGACGGGCAGCGATCTGTCGCTGCTCGGGCGGATCGCGGAGTTCACCGGGGGCAAGCGGCGCGACACGCTGGCGGGCATCTTCGAGGACCGGGCGTCGAGGCGGTTCGCGTACCGGGACGCGACGCCGGGGCTCGTCGGCCTGGCGGCGCTCGCGCTGCTGCTCGCGGTGGCGGCGCGGCGGCTCGCGCTGCCGGAGGCGGCGTGGGCGTGGGCCGCGCGGGCCGGGGAGCGGCTGCGGGCGCGGCGGTCGGGAGCGGCGGTGGAGGAGGCCGGCGCGGGCGAGACGGTGGGGGCGCTGCTGTCGGCGCGGGAGCGGGCGAGGACGGCGCGAGAGGGGGGGCAGGCGCGGGCGGCCGGGGCGAGAGCGGCGGCGATGTGGACGGCGCAGCCTGGGTCGGCGGCGCAACCTGGGTCGGCGGCGCAACCTGGGTCGGCCGCGCAACCTGGGTCGGCCGCGCAGCCTGGGTCGGCCGCGCAACCTGGCTCGGCCGCGCAACCTGGGTCGGCCGCGGGGCAACCCGGGTCGGCGGCGCAACCCGGGTCGGCGGCGCAACCTGGGTCGGCCGCGCAACCTGGGTCGGCCGCGGTGCCTCGCTCCGCGCCGTCACAGGGAGCACACCTGGCTGGGGCGCCAGGAGCGACGCCGGAAGGACGGCCGCTCACCGCCGCGGAGAAGATCCTGGCGCGCCGCCGCGGTCGCCTGTGACATGGCTTCTCGGCCATCGCGAGGCGGGCGCGACGTCGAGGGAAACCATGTACTTGCGGCGCCACCAGGCCGCAGCGACCGCGCTCACGCAGCGAGGACGTCGGAGTAGCGATAGGGGCCGTCCGAGGAGAACGCGAGCACGATCCGCTCCGCTGGAATGCCGCCGCGGACCAGCGCCGGCGCCATTCCGCGCTCGGTGCCGTCCGCCTGAATCCAGATCTCGTCACCGATCCGATCGATGTGACCAGGCAGCCGTGAACGCGCCGTCGCTTCTCGCGCCCGATGATCATGAGCAGGTAGTGGTCCGAGTCCCGATCGAACACCGTTTGCGTCGCCACGTCATCGTGGGCGTACGGGATGGCAGCATACTCGGAGAGCACCTTTTCGATCACCTCGCGGTCGGCGGTTCGGGCGTCCATCGTTCAATGACCTCCGTCTCGGCGTTGAACACAAGCAGCTTCATCCTCCTGTTGTCGAGGAGGATCTCCCCCAGGGCATCCTCGAAGATATCGACATAGGCCGTGTCGCTCACGGCGAGGTACAGCTCGCGATCGGGCGGACGGGGCAGCGCGAGGGCCGCTCACGCCTCGACGGCCTTCGCCCACGGAGCTCGCGCGGGGTACACGGCCTGCATCCGGCACAGGAACGCGAAGTCGCTCTCGCCGCGCTGCAATCCGGCGGCCAGCGCACATCTCCCGGCACACTGCCGTGCCCTGCCGGCTCCTCCAGGTCGGCTGCCAGCAACTCCCCGCACGTCGCCAGCACCTCCCGGCATGCCGCCAGCAGCCCCGGGATGCCTGCCGGCACCCGCTGGTGCGGCTGCTCGGACCTGCTGGTACGGCTCCTCGGACCTGCTGGTGCGGCTCCTCGGACCTGCTGGTACGGCTCCTCGGACCTGCTGGTACGGCTCCTCGGACCTGCTGGTACGGCTCCTCGGACCTGCTGGTACGGCTCCTCGGACCTGCTGGTACGGCTGCTCGGACCTGCTGGTACGGCTCCTCGGACCTGCTGGTACGGCTCCTCGGACCTGCTGGTGCGGCTCCTCGGACCTGCTGACACGATTCTGGCCGTCTCGCCGCGTGCTGGCCGCGCTCCCGGCCCGCTGGCCGCGCTCCGCGGTCCGCTGGGTGTGCGCCCCGGCCCGCTGGGACGCGTCCCGGGCGCGCTGGCGTAGCTACGCGGCGACACAACCGTGCTCTCCGGATCACCGGAGCACGCCTGGAGCGCTGCGAGCTCTGCCGTCGTGCTACGCCTGCGCGCTCGCCACCCCACTGGAGGTAGGTTCATGGGAATCGAATTGTCGCAAGAGCAGCACACGGTCCTGAAGGAGACCCGCGCGGTCGCTACCCCCGCGGAGTTTCACGCCCTTAGGGGCAAGGAATGCGGGAAAGAGAGAAACCGCAAGGGCGCAAGGGGCGCAAGGAATCAGAGACCAGATGATATTTCTCTTTCCCTTGCGCTCCTCGCGCCCTTGCGGTTTCTCTGCCGCTTTTGTTGATTTCTTCAAAACTCCAACGTGATCGGTGCTCTAGACATCCCGCGCCCGTCTGTCAGCTTTCATCCCCCTTCAGCTTTCATCCCCGTGAAGACGACCTGGACCATCGTGCTGGAAGGTGGTAGGATTCTTGTATGTCGCGAGATACCTACGAGATCGTTGATGAAAGTAGCGGCGACGATCTGCGCCTGGTGCTTCGGGTCGAAGGGGAAGCTGCGGCCACTGCCAGCGCGTCATCGGACGCAGTCACGCAGATGCGAGATCAACTCGGCATGACGCGAGAAGACGTTCTCGCCGAGTTGAGGAATGCACTCGAGAGTTTGCACCGGAACCAACTCGACAAGGTCACGATCCAGCGCCTCCGGGAGCAGACCGAAGGCTCCCGATATTTTATAGCTTCTTACATATCTCGAGACTTCAATAAGGTCACCGAGGGCATCATCTGGTACGATCTGCCCAACGGAACGACCGGACCGAGCGACGTTCCGGCGCTGGTACGGAACAAACTGCGATATGATGTTCATGGTCACCTGACGGCTGGCAACGCCAGCGCTGAGGCCCTGCGGAGGGCCCTGCGATGACTGCTGCCGCACCCGCTGGGGCAACCGCTCTGCCCCTCGTCATGTTCGACACCAATGTCATCTTCGACTTTTTCTTGGGACGCGATCCCGAAATCCTTCTTCTCGCGCAGCTTTCTCGTCAGCATGTCGAGATTCGTATCCCCGAGTTCGTTCTCATGGAATTTCGGGGATCGATTCTTCGAGAACTCGGAGGCAAGGAGAAGGCTCTATCCTCCGTCCGGCAACTCGCGAACGAATTGGAGCGCGCTGATCACTGGATGAGCGGAGTTGACCGGCTCCGCGCTGGATGTGAACTCGTCATGGAGGATATTGCTCGCCTCCGAGGCAAGCTCGACACGTTCTTGGATGTGGTTCGTAAGCAATTCGACGTCGAGCCGCATTCACCCGACATTCATTACAAGGGTGACCTTCGGTACGTTCAAGGGCTCCCTCCGGATGAGCCCAAGCGCGGAGTCCAGGACTGCAGGATCTTTGAGGCCGCTCTGGCGATTGGGCGGGCGGACGCGACAAACAATAGGCCGGCGCGATTCTTTCTCACCAAAGATTCAGATTTTCTCAAAAAGGTCGGCGTGAAGGACGAGCTGGACGCGCTTGGAATCGAGCTTGTCGGTTCAGCAGGCCAGATCTACGGGCGGTTCGCCCCTCGGTAGCTCGCGACGCGTGGCGCGTGGACGGCGCTCACCCGCAAGCGGAGGTGGCCGCGATGAGCAGCGAGAGCGTCGATGCCCCCACCGAGACGGCGGTGGATGTCCTCGCCGCGACGGAGGTCGGCTTGATCGAGATGGTGCTCGGCGTCCCGGGCGTGGCGCCGCGCATCCTCGGTACGGGCGCCCTCGCCGCCCTCGCTCGCCTTTCTCCGGCGGCGCTCGCCGCGCGGGCGCAGATCGCGCTGCTCGACGCCACCCGGCTCGTGGCTGCCTTCGAGCTCGGCCGCCGCGCCCACGCCGCACGCGCTCGCCGGGGCGCGCGTCTCACCGATGCCGCCCGCGTGGCGCGCTACTTCGGCCCGAGGCTCGCTTGCCTCGTCCACGAGGAGCTCTGGATCGCGGCGCTCGATGTCCACGGTCGCGTGCGCGAGGCGCGCATGCTCGCGCGCGGTGGCGCCGATGGCGTGTACGTCGGCCATGCGGACATCCTGCGCGCGGCGCTCGACATGGCAGCCCAGAGCTTCGTCCTCGCCCACAACCATCCGAGCGGCGACCCGGCGCCTACCGAGGTGGATCAAGCCATGACCCAGGAGCTGCGCGCTCTCTCCTACGCGCTGAACGTGCCGCTCCAGGCTCACGTCATCGTCACGCCCAGCGGGCGCTACGCCGCCGTCCTGGAGTAGCCGTCGCGAGGCCATGTCCGCGACCATGTAGAGCCCCTCAGGCTCGCAGAGGTCCGGCGAGGAGCGTACGGTCCGTCGCCGCCCGACCGGCGCGGCCGGCGTCGCGTTCGCATCCGCGTCGGGCGGGTCCCGATTGTATGCCCGACAGGGTGTGAGCGAAATTGCTGCTGCCATGAGCAAGGTCACGGCGCTGGGGCTGGATACGGTCCACGAAGGTTCTGGACATCAGATGACCGGCATGGCCGTCAGCGTGTGCACGACGCCGGCGGCGCCCAGCCCGCTGCCGATTCCATATCCCACGATGGGCACGGTGGCCGAAGGGGTCATCGACGCGCCGATGCGGACGAAGCTCGAAGGGAAGAAGATCCTGACGGTCGGCGGGTGCATGAAGGCGTGTCACGGCAACGAGCCGGGCACGTTGAAGGAGACGTTGAGCCTCAACACGGGCGGTCCGTGCTTCCCGTGGCTCGGCGCGCCGAACGTGCTCGTCGAGCTGGGGATGGCCGGTATCACCGGCAGCATGGGGCAGATGAACAAGTCGGTCACCGCCGGCGCCGGGACGAGCGCGAGCGGGGCGGGCGGCGCGGGGGGCGGCGGCGGCGGGGGCGGCGGCGGCGCGGGGGCGCCGGGCGGGAGGAAGCCGAGCACGCCGGGCGGCGGCGGGGGCGGCGGCGGCGGGAGGAGCCACAAGGGGGCGACGGCGGGCAAGTCGTCATCGCCGCCGGTGGACCAGTGCACGACCGAGGGGCACCCGGTCGACGTCACGGACGGCGCGGTGGTCGACGCGGCGACGGATATCGAGGTGGCGGGCATGATCCCGCTCACGTGGGCGCGGCACTACCGCTCCTCTCGGTACGAGGAGCGCAACGCGGCGCTCGGCCCGGGGTGGGCGTTTTCTTACGAGCAATGGATCGAGGAGGGAGAGCAGGTCCTCGCGCTGCGGGACGGCCAGGGGCGGTGGATCTGGTTCGAGAAGGTCGGGCCCGGAGAGCGCGCGTTCCACCGGCGCAAGCGGCTGGAGCTGCACCGAGACGGAGCGCGGGAGTACCGGGTGGTGGAGCTCGGGTCGCGGCAGGTGCGGGTGTTCGCGGCGGAGGGCGGATCGGCGAGGGCGCTGTTGCGCGCGATCCGGGACGTGCACGGCAACGAGATCCGCCTGGACTACGAGGGGGATCGGCTCGTCCGGATCGTGGATACGGCGGGGCGGGAGCTCGGGGTGTGGTGGAAGGACGGGCGGATCACGCGCCTGGAGCTGTGGGCGGAGCGGCGGCTCTGGCAGTGGGTGGATTACCGGTATGACCGCGCGGGGAGCCTGATCGCGGCGGTCGATGCGGTGGGAGGCGTCGAGGCGTACGAGGTCGACGTGCGCTGCCGGATGACGGCGACCACGCTGAAGAACGGCGAGCGGTTCTGGTACGCCTACGAGAATCCCCACGGGCACCGGTGCCGGAAGACTGGAGGGCGGGACGGGCTCTATGAGGTGGAGTTCCGGCGCGACGAGCGGGCGAGGACGACCGAGGTCCGCGGCGAGGAGCCGCGGGTGTACACCTGGAACGCCGACGGCCTGGTCACGCGCGCGGCGCTGCCCGATGGGACGGTGCTGTGGGAGCGGGCGTACGACGAGGACGCACGCCTCGTCGCCGAGGTCAACGGCGACGGCGAGGGCGTGCAGACCTGGCATGACGCCCGCGGGAATGTGGTCCGGGAGATGGACGCGCTCGGCAACGAGACGCGGTGGGAGCACGAGGGCGACCTCGTGGTGCGCGAGATCAGCCCCGAGGGGCTGGTGACCCAGGTGATGCGCGACGCGCGCGGCGAGGTGAGCGCGGTGCTGCTGCCGGCGGGCGAGGCGGTCTCGTTCGCGCGCGACGAGCGCGGGCGCGTCACGGGCGTGTACGCGCACGGCGGCGAGCAGGGCGGGCTGCTGTTCGGCTACGAGCACGACGCGCAGCACAACGTGATTGCCGAGATCGACGCACGCGGCGCGCGGACGACGTACGCGCACGACGGGATGGGGAGGCCCGTGTCGAGGACCGACGCGCTGGGGCGGACGACGCGCGTGACGTACGATCCGATGGGGCGGCCGATCCGCGTGGAGCGGCCCGACGGGACGAGGACTGTTGCGACCTACGATCGCATGGGCAACCCGGTGCGGCTGGTCGACGCACTGGGGCAGACCACGCAGCTCGCCTACCAGGGCACGGGCGTGCTGGCGCAGGTCGTCGAGCCGGGCGGGGGCGTGTGGCGCTTCGAATATACGAGCAAGGAGCGGCTGCACGTCATCACGAACCCCAAGGGCGAGAAGTACGTCTTCGGCTACGACGATGCAGGAAGGGTGACGCGGGAAGAGACGTTCGACGGCCGCAAGCTCCGCTACGGCTACCGGAGCTCGGGGCGGCTCGGGCGCATTGAGCTCGCGGCCGACCGGACCTGGTGGCGCAACCTGTTCTACGACCGCGCGGGCAACCTCACCGGCGACGAGACGCCCGACGGGGTGATCCGCTACGCGCGCGATCGGATGGGGCGGCTGCTCGGGGCCGCGCTCGAGGAGGCGAGCGGGCTGCGCGTCGAGACGTGGTTCGAGCGCGACGGGCTCGGGCGCGTGGTGTGCGAGCGGCAGGGCGACCGTGCGATGCGGTACGCCTACGACACGCGCGGCCGGCGCATCGAGCGCGTCATGCCGAACGGGGCGAGGACGAGGTATGCCTACGACGCGCTCGACGCGCTGAGCGCCGTCGAGCACGACGGGCACCGCGTCGCGATCGAACGCGACGCGCTGGGGCGCGAGGTGCAGAGGACGAGCCGCGCGCCGGGCGAGGACGACGCGGCGGGCGAGGCCGCGGCGATCACGGTGCGGAGCAGCTACGATGCGATGGACCGGCTCATCGAGCAGCGCGCGACCGCGCCGGCGCCGGGCGTGCCCAAGGTGCTCGTCGCGCGGCAGTGGCTGTACGACGCGCGCGGTCGTGTCGAGCGCATCGACGACGCGCGCTGGGGCGCGACCGCGTACCGCTACGACCGCGTCGGCCGGCTGCTGTCCGCGCAGCGTGGGACCGTGCGCGAGTTGTTCGCCTACGACCCGGCCGGCTCGATCACGCGCATGCTCGAGGAGCTCGCGGGCAACGACGATCTGGGGCCGCTCGCGCCGGCGACGCAAGCGCAGCAGCCCCAGGGCTGGACGCAGCCGTCGTGGAGGCTCGAGCCCGGCGGCGTGCTGCGCAGGACCGAGACCGCGGCCTACGAGGTCGATGCGCGCGGGCGCCGCACCGCCAAGCTCGAGCTGGCGCGCTACCGCGAGAACCACCCGAGCGGCGGCGCCGCGACCGAGCAGGACATGACCCGCTACGTCTGGGACTGCCGTGACCGGCTCAGGGAGGTGCGGCTGCCCGATGGCACCCGCGTCATCATGACCTATGACGCCTTCGGAAGGCGCGTGAGCAAGGAGGTGCTCCGTGAGGCCGTCGTCGGTCTGCCGTGCAGGATCGAGTTCGTCTGGGATGGCGATGTGCTGGCGGCCGACGTCGACAACGAGCGCGGGGCGCGCACGTTCGTCCACGCGCCGGGGACCTTCGTGCCGCTGCTCCAGCAGCAGGACGGGCGCGTGCTCACCTACGTCAACGACCACCTCGGCACGCCCAAGGAGCTGCTCGACCCGCGCGGGCTCGTCGCCTGGTCGGCGGCCCACTCCGCCTGGGGCAAGGTCATCGACGTGTGGCGCGATCCGGTCAGCGTCCTCAACCACAGGACCACCGTCGAGTCGCCGTTCAGGCTGCTCGGGCAGTACGCCGATGACGAGACGGGGCTCTGCTATACGAGGTTCAGGTTCTTCGATCCCGAGACCGGCGGCTGGTGCAGCCCGGATCCGCTTGGAGCGGCCGGCGGACGGCACCTGTTCATGTTCGACGGCAGTCCAACCCTCCACATCGATCCCCTCGGTCTCGCGAAGGGCAAGGTATTGGGCGAAGCAGGAAAAGCTTGGGAAGATGATGTCCGGAGGGTTAGCGGAGGGACATCTCAAATAATCGATGACCGAGAAATTGACTCAGTGACGTCCACGGAGCTCATCCAGGCGAAGGACTCACCGAGCGCAGTCACCAAGCCCAAGAATTTCCTCGGCAAGAGCACCAGAAATCAGATCAAGGAGACAGTCCGCCTCGCGGGCGAGCACGGCAAGAAGCCGGTCTACTGGTTCAAAGAGGAGCCACACCCTGAAGTTCGCAGCTACATCGAAGAAAAGGGCGCGGAGGTACGCGTTGGCCTGCCCTCATCAACAAAAGGAAGCTGCTCCTCCTAATGTCTGCGCACAAGGCGCAGCGCCGACACAACCATAGAGCAACGAGGCGATACACATGTCGTATTTCTATTCGGTCCGCGGCTGGCTGGAAGTGTCGCCCGACATTTTTTCCAGCATAACATCCACCATATCAACGATTCGAGAACGATGGCGCGACAATGAGAAAGCACATCTCTATATGAAAGGCTGGTGCTGGAGCAACGACTCGATCAATTGGACGCGCTACCTATTCTACGGTGCGGACGTCACAGAGGAAGGCCTGACAATATTCCGTAGCGTCATCAACGATCTAATTCTTCTCAAAGCCGATCTATCCGGATATTTCCACGCTCAGGGCGAAGACGGGGAGAAGAGCATAGTCTTCAGGATCGAGAACGACGTTCTGCTCGAAGAGGCGCGATTGGGGGTTTAATGCCGACGGCCTGGTGACGCGCGCGGCGCTGCCCGACGGGACGGTACTGTGGGAGCGGGCGAGCTGCATGAACCGGTCGTGCGGCTCCTTCACCCAGACCTCCAGCCGGACGAGAGGGGCGTCCGGATCGGCTCGGTCCCGCGCCTGGTAGAGCTCGGTCCCCTGAGGGCTCTTCAGCCGGCGATGGATGCGATAGGGCCCGAGGTCGTCGCCCATCCCGAGGGGCACGAGAGGCTGGTCGTCGAACGACTTCATGACACTCCGGCCGGCCGGCGCGGAGCCACGCGTTGCGCGATGGCGGTGGGCTGCTCACCGCGTCGCGAAGGAACCTCCGGGCTCGGCGGCGCGCGCAGCCCGCTCCGGGCTGGCCGGCGCGGGCGTTACGCGAATGCTCCCCCGGCGTGCGCCGGCGCCCTCGGGTGCCCGGGCGGGAGCCCGAGGCGCTGCCGCACCTGCGCGAGGCCGACGCCCACGCCCCCGGCGGCGAGCGCGAGCGGCCACGGCTTCCCCGTCGTCTGCCCGATGAACGCGCGCACCCGCCCCACGTCCTCGAGGACCGGCGTCATCTGCGCCGGATCGTTGAAGTTGTTCACGAAGGCGTTCGCGAGCGCCTGCGGTCGGCTCGCGTTGTCCGCCCGCCCGTCGCTGCCGTACTGCGCGAAGAGGAGGTGGAATATCCCCGCGGACGCTCCGGAGAGGAGGAGATTGTTGAACCGATCGGTCGGCCCGCCGTGCCGCGCGTAGAAGCGATCGAAGGTGCGCGTCATCCATTCGGCGTCGAAGGGCCGGTCGCCGTGCTGCACGACGCACTCGAATAGGTTGCGCGCCATCTTGTTGCCGGTGTTGGCGCCCTGGCCGCCGATCGGGTCGAGCGACATCGCCGTGTCGCCCAGCGGCGTCACGATGCGGCCGGAGGGCAGCCGCCCGACGGGCTTGCGCACCGCCGGGACGACCCGACCCTTCTGCCATCCATGCTTGTCCGACAGCTCGGCTGTCCTGAACCACTCGTAGTCCCAGGGGATGAGCTCCTTCACCAGCTCCTTCGTGATCGCGACGATCTCCTCGCCCGTCGTCGCGCCCTGGAACCGGTCGAACGCCCCACCGGGTATCGCCTCGATGATACAGTTCCAGCTCGGCCCCACGTCCTTGTGGTGGTAGGGGATCCAGAACGCCTCCCCGAGGCCGGCGAACAGGTTGAACTTGACGGGGAGCAGCGGGACGCCGTCGAACCCGAGCTTCGGGCCGGTGACGCACATCATGACGAGGTTGCGCTGCGCTTCGGTGTGGACGCTGCGCGCCGGGTCGCGCTCGAACAGGTTGCACAGGTCGCCTCGTCCCGCGGCGACGATGGTGAGATCGTTCTCCGCCGCGATCGCGTCGAGCCGCGGGACGGTGACCGGCTCGATCGCGATCTTGCCCCCGCGCCGCTCGAGCTCGAGCATCCACCGGTGGCTCTGGAGCCGGAGATCGATCGCCCTGAAGGGCCGCTCCAGGCGCCCTGCCAGCGTCAGGAGGCGGTTGCCCGGCGCGGGGCACGCGGTCAGCTGGACGCCCTCGCCCGGGGGCGCGGCGTCCTCCCAGAAGGCCAGGCCGAGCTCGCGCTCGAGCTGGAGCGCCCTGTCGAACCGGGCGGCGGTGCCGGTCGGCTTCGATTCGTGGAGCCACTGCTCGGGCGTGCGATCCGAGTAGAGCGTCACGCCGTAGCCGGCCTTCACCAGCGCGTGCGCCGCCAGCAAACCAGCCTGTCCAGACCCCACGATAGCAATCTTGCGCATAAGGAACCCCCAGGTTGCGTTGGTCTGCGCTCGTCTCACGACGACGCGCGCCGAGCCATCCAGGTCGGTTCGCCGTCAGGGGCACCGGAGGCGTCGCGAGCGAGGGAAGCCCAGTCAAAGGAGACCGTATCACCTCGGCCAGGAGCGCCGGAAGCCTCCTACGAGGTGCTGGACGACCGACAACCGGAGAGGCCCCCCTCCATCGGAGAGAGCCCTCGGGGGGAGGGGGTGTCGCGCGGGGGGCCGAGGGGGAGGGCCCCACGAACCCGAGCGCCGGCCCGCATCGCAGCGGGTCGCCCATGGACTCGGCATCTCCGTACAGGAAGCCATAGCCACCACGAGGCGCGAGTTCGTGGGAGGGCCCCCCTCGGCCCCCCGCGCGACACCCCCTCCCCCCGAGGGCTCCGTTGCAGCGCGCGGAGCCCGCCCTGCACCGAGGCCCCCGCACCGAGCCCCCCGCGCCGAGGCACCGCCCACCGAGCCCGCCCGCCGGTTGCGAGGCGCAGCGCCTTGGAGTAGCGTCCGCGCCGCCGCAGGGCCGGGCGACGCCGATCGCCCCGCCCGAGCGGACGAGCCGGGCCTCGAGTGCGCGCCCCGGCTCGCGCGGCCCCCTCGCGCACTGGACGCGCACTGGAGACGAGAATGGCCCGAGGCTCGACAACCACGCACCGCGAATCGGACGCCGCCGAGTCGCTCATCGGAAGGGGCTCCCGCATCCGCGGGCGCGTCCACGGCGATGGCTCGCTCCGGGTCGAGGGCAGCGTCGAGGGGAACATCCAGCTGACCGGCGATCTCGAGATCGAGGACGGAGCGTCGGTCACCGGGGACGTCGAGGCGAGCTCGCTCGTCGTCGCCGGACAGCTCACGGGAGACGTGACGTCGCGCGGCCCCGTCACCATCCGGGCGACCGCGCAGTACGCCGGGAACGTGGGCGGCAGCGAGGTGATCCTCGAGGAAGGCGCGGCGTTCGCCGGCCGCATCGAGGCGGAGTTCGACCTGCCGGCCGAGCTCTCGGAGCGGACCGGCGGGCGCGCGCAGAGCCCCCGGCGCGAACCGGCGGGGCGGTAGCGCGCGTTGACGGACGGACAAGCGCGCCGCGACGGCGCGACGAGGAGCACGAACGTGGCGGGTACGATCATCGGAAACGGGCTCACGATCGAGGGCGAGATCACCTCCGACGACGAGGTGATCGTCGCCGGGACGGTGCGCGGCAAGCTCACCGTCGAGGGGCCTCTGACCATCGACGCAGGGGCGCTGGTCGAAGCGGACATCGGGGCGGCGTCGCTCCAGGTGGGCGGCAACGTGACCGGCAACGTCACGGCGGCCGACCGCGTGGACCTCCTCGCGGGCGGTCGCCTCGTCGGCGACGTGAAGGCGTCGCGGCTGACCATCGCGGACGGAGCCTCGTTCAAGGGCAACGTCGACATGGACGTGTAGCCGATGGCCGCCCAGTCCTCGATCGGGCCGACGACGGCCATCCGCGGGAACGTGCAGGGCGACGGGGATCTCGAGATCCTCGGCCGCGTCGAGGGGAGCGTCGTCATGACCGGCGACGTGACCATCGGCGAGGGCGCGCTCATCCAGAGCGACGTGCGGGGGCGGCGCGTGGTCGTCCGCGGCGCGGTCGCCGGGAACATCTCCGGCGAGGAGGCCGTGATCCTCGAGCCCGGCGCGCGCGTGGTCGGCGACCTCGGCGCGCCGCAGATCGGCATCCACGCCGGCGCGCTGGTGCGCGGCAACGTCACCACGGGCGCCCCGCTCGCCGTGACGCCCGCCCCGGTCCGGGCCGCCGCCCCGGCAGCTGCGCCGCGCGCCGCCGCCGCCGCGCCCGCGGCTGCGCGGCCGGCGCGGGCGCCGGCGGAGCGCGCGCCGGCGCCGGCCGCGCGGCCCGCGGCCCGCCCCGCGCCGGCGCCCGCGCGCCCCGCGCCGGCGGCCCGCCCGGCCCCGGTCGAGGCGAGGCCCGCGCCCGCGCCCGAGCCGCGCCTCGCGGCGGCGCAGGACGAGGAGGAGGCCGATCTGTCGGCCTCCGCCGCGGGCGGCGAGGGCGACGAGGCCGAGGCGGGCGAGGGCGCCGGCGGGCCGCCGCCGCCCGTCGTCCCCGCGCTCCGGAAGGGGGCCGCGAAGGCGTCGCTCCGCAAGCGGGGCGGGCGGTGAGCGCCGCCGGCACGTCCGAGCGGGAGCGGTTCGTCGCGCTGCTGCGCGAGCGATCGTTCGAGCAGAAGCGCGTCGTCCTCGCGTCCGGCCGCGAGAGCGACTTCTTCATCGACTGCAAGCAGTCGGTGCTGACGGCCGAGGGCCACGCCCTCGTCGGCGCGCTGATGTTCGAGGCGCTCGACGCGCTCCCCCGGTGCGAGGCCGTCGCCGGCGTCGAGCTCGGCGGCTGCCCCCTCGCGAGCGCGGTGTCGCTCACGAGCTTCCTGCGCGGCCGCCCCCTCCCCGCGCTGTACGTGCGCAAGGAGGTCAAGGACCACGGCTCGCGCCGCCTGGTCGAGGGCGATCGCGGGCTCGTGCCCGGGATGCCCGTCGCGATCCTCGAGGACGTCATCACGACGGGCGGCTCGACGCTGAAGGCGGTCGAGAAGCTGCGCACCGCGGGCGCCTCGGTGGTCGGCGTGATCGCCCTGGTCGACCGCCTCGAGGGCGGCGCCGAGGCGATCCGCGCGGCGGGGCTGCCGGTCGTCTCGATCTGCACGCGCCGCGATTTCCTCCCCGACAGCCCGCTCGGCTGAAGCGGGCGGCCCGGGCGAGGCGGCGCGCAGCGGCGCCGCCTCCGCTTTGCGGCGCGCTGCTCCGCCTCCGCCCGCGGCGCGCTACTCCGCCGCCTTCGCCAGCGGCTCGCCGAGGAGCGGGTAGCCGAGCGCCTCGCGCTGCGCGAGGTACGTCTCGGCGACCGCCCGCGCCAGCGCGCGGACCCGGCCGATGTAGCGCTGCCGCTCGGTCACGCTGATCGCGCCCCGCGCGTCGAGCACGTTGAAGCGGTGCGCCGCCTTCACCACGAAATCGTACGCCGGGAGCACGAGCGCCTTCTTCGGATCGATCGCCGCCCCCTTCGCCGCCGGATCCGCGCCCCGGTAGAGGAGCCGCTTCACCTCGGCCTCGCACACGTCGAACGCCGCGAAGTGCTCGGGGATGTCGGCCTCCTCGAAGTTGTACGTCGACCACTCCCACTCGGCGCGCTGGTAGAGGTCGCCGTAGCGCACGATCTTCCCGCCGCTGTCCGAGTAGACGACGTCGTAGATGCTGTCCTTGTCCTGCAGGTACATCGCGATCCGCTCGAGGCCGTACGTGAGCTCGCCGGACACGGGGCGGCAGTCGATCCCGCCGATCTGCTGGAAGTAGGTGAACTGCGAGATCTCGAGCCCGTCGATCCACACCTGCCAGCCGAGCCCCCACGCCCCGAGGGTCGGCGACTCCCAGTCGTCCTCGAGGAACCGGACGTCGTGCTCAAGCGGGTTCGTGCCGATCGCCCGCAGCGACTCCAGGTAGAGGTCCTGGATGTCGATCGGGCTCGGCTTGAGGATCACCTGGAACTGGTGAAACTGCTGCATCCGGTTCGGGTTCTCCCCGTAACGACCGTCCGCGGGCCGCCGGGAAGGCTCGACGAAGGCCACATTCCAGGGCTCGGGGCCGAGCGCGCGCAGGAACGTCGCCGGGTTGAAGGTGCCAGCGCCGACCTCCGAGTTGTACGGCTGCACGATGAGACAGCCGCGATCGGCCCAGAACTTCTGCAGGGTGAGAATGAGGTCTTGGAAGGTCATGGTGGGAGGGCCGGTTCTTAGCCTGGATCGCCCGCGCAGGCGACGCCCCGCGAAGGATCGCCCGCACGGTCCGCCCGAGGGGCGGCGCGTCGCGGGCGCCGCGCCGAACGCCCCTCCTGGCGTAAACCCCGTCGAGGACGGCCCCGCCTCGGCCCACGCCGACCCGCCTTGGCCACGCCGGCCCGCCTCGGCCCACGCCGACCCGGAGGCGCCGCCCGCGCCGCCCTGCCGGCCGCTTGCGCCTGTCCGGCGCATGGCGTAGCTTCCGGCGCGTTGTATGGGCTCCCATGCATCTCCAGCGGCGCGGCGGAAGACCGCCGCGCGGAAGGCCCAGGGCGGGCCGGACGCGCGGCGGGTCATGGACGCGATCCGCGCCATCGTGCAGCGCCTGCGCGTCTCCTCGCGCGCGTGCGAGCGGCAGCTCGGCCTGAGCAGCGCGCAGCTGTTCGTGCTGCAGCAGCTCGACCAGGCGGCCGCCGCGTCCGTCGCCGAGCTCGCGCAGCGCACGCTCACCCACCAGAGCTCGGTCTCGGTCGTGGTGACGCGCCTCGCCGAGCGCGGGCTGGTCTCCCGGCGCGCCTCGCCGGAGGACGCGCGCCGGACCGAGATCTCGCTCACCCCCGCCGGCCGCGCGCTGCTCCGCCGCGCGCCGCGCACCGTGCAGGCCGAGCTCGTCGCCGCCGTGGACCGCCTGCCGGAGGACGAGCGCCGCGGGCTCGCGCAGAGCCTCACCACCCTCGCCCGGGCGCTCGGGGCCGGCGACGAGGCCCCACCCCTGTTCTTCGAGGGCGAAGACGCCCTCGCCGGCACCGCGGCGGCAAACCGCGAGGAGAGCTGACATGTCCAGCGTGCACGCCCCAAATGCCGCGGCCGGCGAGAGCATCCCGGTCGCCCCCTCGATGAGCCCGACCCTCGCGGACCTCCGCGTCCCCGCCCCGGGCGCCGCCGTCGACCGGCGCGTCGTCCTCGTGAGCGGCCTCGCGATCGCGATCGCCGGCGCCGCGTTCCTCGCGGCGGAGCTGCTCACCGCGCTCATCGCCGTCATCACGAACCTCGCGTTCTTCGGCCGGCTCTCCGCCGCGCACGCCTCCCCCGCCGAGCACCACGCGGGCGCGCTCGTGCTCGTCATCCCGATCGCCGGCGCGCTCGTCGTCGGCCTCATGGCGCGCTACGGCTCCCAGGCGATCCGCGGCCACGGGATCCCGGAGGCGATGGAGCAGGTGCTCTTCAACCAGAGCCGCATCCCGCCGCGGATGACGCTGCTCAAGCCTCTGTCCGCGGCGATCGCGATCGGCACCGGCGGGCCGTTCGGCGCGGAGGGGCCGATCATCGCGACCGGCGGGGCGCTCGGCTCGCTGGTCGGGCAGCTGCTCCGGATCACCGCGGACGAGCGCAAGACGCTGCTCGCCGCGGGCGCGGCGGCGGGCATGTCGGCGACGTTCGGCAGCCCGGTGTCCGCGGTGCTCCTCGCGATCGAGCTCCTGCTCTTCGAGTACCGCCCGCGCTCGGTGATCCCCGTCGCCCTCGCCACCGCCACGGCGGCCGCCGCGCGCCTCGCCGTCGGCGCGACCGCGCCGGCGTTCGAGATGCCGGCCGTCGCGCCCTCGACCGGCCCCGCGCTCGCCTTCTACGTCGCGCTCGGCGCGGTGCTCGGCGTCGCGGCCATGGGGGCGACCCGCGCCATCTACGCGATCGAGGAGGCGTTCGAGCGGCTGCCGATCCACTGGATGTGGTGGCCGGCGATCGGCGCCGTCGCGATCGGCGCCGTGGGCTACGTCGCGCCGCGGACGCTCGGCGTCGGGTACGACAACATCGACGACATCCTGAGCGGCCGCCTCGCGCTCACCGCGCTCGTGTCGCTCTCGGTGCTGAAGTTCGTCTCCTGGTCGATCGCGCTCGGCAGCGGCACCTCGGGCGGGACGCTCGCGCCGCTCTTCACCATCGGCGGCGGGCTCGGCGCGATCCTCGGCCTCGGCGCCGCCGCGCTCTTCCCCTGGCTCGGCGTGGACGCGCGCGTCGCCGCGCTCGTCGGGATGGCGGCGATCTTCGCGGGCGCCTCCCGCGCGCTCCTCGCCTCGGTCGTCTTCGCCTTCGAGACGACCCGGCAGCCGATGGGGCTCTTGCCGCTGCTCGGCGGCTGCACCGCGGCGTTCCTCGTCTCGAGCCTGCTGATGCGGCACTCCATCATGACCGAGAAGCTCGCCCGCCGCGGCGCGCGCGTGATGGTCGAGTACGCGGCCGACCACCTGGCGCAGATCCTCGTGCGCGACGTCGCCTCGCGCCCGGCCGTGACGCTCGCCGCCGACGACACCGTCGAGTCCGCCCGCGCCTTCCTGCTGTCGCGGGCGGAGGGCTCGCGCCACCAAGGCTTCCCCGTCGTGGACCGCGGAGGCGAGCTCGTCGGCGTGGTCACCCAGCGCGACCTGCTCGCCGAGCAGCCCAGCGCGCTCTCGATCCGCGACCTCCTCCGGCGCCCGCCCGCGGTGGTGTTCGAGGACAGCTCGCTCCGCGAGGCCGCCGATCACATGGTCGCCGAGGAGGTGGGCAGGCTCCCGGTGGTGTCCAGGGAGGCGCCCCGCAAGGTGATCGGGATGCTGACGCGCAGCGACCTGCTCGACGCGCACCGGAGCCGAATCGATGCCGGGCAGCGGCGCGAGCTGGCGCTCGCCGCCGCGAGGCGGTTCGGCGGCCGGGCCGCCGTCGCTGGTCTGACGGCCGATGGCTCTGCCGGGCGCAGCTAGCGGCGGGCGGCGAGCGCCGCGCGGCGGGCGGCGAGCGCCGCGCGGCGGGCGGCGAGCGCCGCGCGGGCGGAGCTAGTCGACGAAGTAATCGCGATCGCCCGCGAGGCCCTGCTCGAGCGCGGCCATGCCCTTGGCGACGTCGAGCTTCACGCCCTCGCGCCGGAAGCTCATGCCCATGGCGTAGAGCGTCTTGAACAGGTTGTGCGAGCGGCACTGCTCGCCCATCTGGCCCACGCGCACGATGTTGAGGCCGAAGGCGCCCGAGATCTCGACGCGGAACGCCTTGGTCATGTACTCGCGGACCCGGGCGCTGTCGACGCCGCTCGGCAGCTTGATGGCGAGCACGCTGTTGAGGCGCACGTCCTTCGACGCGAACAGCTCGAGCCCCATCGCCTCGAGGCCCGCCTGCATCGCCAGCGAGCTCATCTCGTGGCGGCGGAACCGCCGCTCGAGCGTCTCCTCGCAGACGAGGCGCAGCGCCTCGTGCAGCGCGAGCACGCCGGGCACCGGTGCGGTGTAGTGGTATTGCTGGTACCCCCAGAACCGCTGCGCGCGCGTGGCGTCGTAGCACCAGTGCGGGCGCGGCGAGGGGCGCTCCTCGACCGTCTTCCACGCGTCCTGCGAGAACGCGCAGGCCGACACGCCCGGGATCGACGACAGCGCCTTCTGGCCGCCGACGATGCCGACGTCGATGCCCCACTCGTCCATGTGCACCGGCATGGCCGTGAGCGTGACCACCGCGTCGACGATCGTGAGGGCGCCCTGCGACTTCGCGAGCTTGCAGATCTCCGGCAGCTCCACCATGCGGACGCCGCAGGACGTCTCGCCGTGCGCCATCGTGACCACGTCGTAGCGCTGCTTCTTCATCGCCTCGCGCGCGTCGGCGAGCGTCACGGGCCGGCCGGGCGGCCCCTCGAGGAAGGTCACGTCGGCGCCCAGGCCGAGCGCCATCTCGCCGAGGCGGCCGCTGAACGTCCCCACCTTCAGGCAGAGGACCTTGCGCCCGGGCCAGCACAGGTTCGAGACGGCCATCTCCATCGCCGCGGACGCCGGCCCGGCGATGCCGATGATCTTGTCGCTGCGCGTCTGGAACGCGTAGGCCGCCATGTACTTCACGTTCTGGATGACGCGGTCCATGGTCGGGCCGAGGTGATTGATGATGACCCCGTTCGCCTGGGCCACCGCCTGCGGGATCGGCACGGGACCGGCGCCCATGAGGAGCAGCGGCTCGGACGGCAGGATCGCGGCGAGGGGCGTGATCGGCGGGGGCAGGATGGAGAACGACATGGCCAGGAACCTTGGGCGAGAGCGCGGAGCGCGCTAGCAAGCCCAATGCATCCTGCGGCGTCAAGCGCTACCGGGCAAGCCGGCGAGGCCCGCGACGGACCCGGGCATGGCGCGGGACGGCCTGAGAGCGCGCCGGACGCCGGGCCGAGGCGACAAATTCATCGCGTCCCGGGTTTCCCGGGGGGCCGGTCCGCGGGCTGCCGGCCCGAAGGGACCCGGCTCGTCGCACGGCCCTGGGGGGCGAGCCATGCGACGAGCGAGGCCCCCTCCGGCCTGCCGAGGAGGCCCTGCTCGTCGCACGGCCCTGGGGGCGAGCCATGCGACGAACAGGGCCCCCTCTGGCCTACCGCGGGGAGGGAGGAGGGCGCCGCGGCGCTCGAGCCCGAGATCGAGCTCATGCACGACGACGCCTCATCCCTGCTCCTCGTGCGGTCGGCCCGAGGTGATCCCGGACGTCACGGGGCGCGGCAGCGGAGCGAGAGCTCCTCCTCGTCGCGCCCCGAGACGGCATCGGGCGTAGCGCCTCACGAGAGGGTCAATCGACCCTTTCATACCACCGAGCGGCGGCGCGAGATCGCCTGATAGGCGGCCGTGAGCAGGATGGCGCCGATCAGGGACATGAAGAACCCGGCAGGCTCACCCTCGCGGTACATGAAGAGCATGCGGCCGAGCAGCCCGCCGACGAACGAGCCGACGACGCCGATGATCATCGAGACGACCCACCCGCCAGGCTCACGCCCCGGGACGATAAGGCGCGCCAGAGCGCCGACGACGAGGCCAAACAGGAGAAAGAGAATGAACGACATGATGAACCTCCCAGAGTGGAGCGAAGCGCTCCTGGTTGCTATGCAGTCTGTTCAGCAAGCGCCGCGCCATGCCGCGGAGTCCGGCCTCTCCACAGGCCCTCAGGCGAGCTGAACGGCCAGGACAGCGCGCCGGGCCACCTTATCGATCGCAAAATCCGACCGCGGCGGGGAATGCGCCCTGGAGAGCCGGGACGGTCGGATCGAACCGTGGGATTGCTCGCGTCGCGACGCCGTGGCGGATTGCCTCAGACGGGCTGAAAAGCAGAGCGCGGGCGAGGTAGCCTGCCCCATTCGCCTCCACGACCTCGACAACGCGCCTCGCGCGGCGGTGGCGCAGCGATTGCTATCTCCAGAGGGCAACGGCGCGCCGCGGAGATGCTCTGCGGGCGTTCACCATGAGGAGGGTACGATGAGCAACGAGAGCGATCGGAATGAAGGGGCTGCCGAGGAGATGGGCGGCAAGCTCAAGAAGGGCATCGGCAAGCTGCTCGGCGACGAGCAGATGGAAGCGGAGGGCCGCGCCAAGGAGCTCCGAGGAAGGGTCCAGCAAGAGGACGCCAAGGCGGATGAGCGCGCGCGGGGCGCGCTCGAGGAGGCCGCCGGCGCCATCAAGAACCGGGTCGGGAAGCTCGTCGACAACGAGCAGATGGCGGCCGAAGGAAAGGCCAAGGAGCTCCGGGGAGAGAACCGGCAGAAGGCCAATCAGTAGGGTGCGCGCCCTGCCCGCCCGCGCGAGCGGGCGCGAGAGGGCCCGCTCGACGGGAGCCCGGCCCTCCCCGGCCGGGCTCCTGCGCGGCCTCGCGCCGTCACACCTCGGCCGCCGAGACGCCGTGCCGCTGGAGGAGCTCGCGCAGGTGGCTCCGGTCCATCCGCGCCGCGCGCGCGGCGCGCGAGAGATTGCCGCCGTTCGCGCGCACCAGCGCCGCGAGGTACGTCCGCTCCCAGCGCGCCACGGCGCGCTCCTTCGCCTCGCGGAACGACAGGCTGAGATCGTCGTCCCGGAGCGCCTCCACCGCCGGGGCGCCGCCTTCCTTCTCTCCCGCCATCACCGCCTCGCGGAACAGCGCCGGATCGATCATCAGCACCGCGCGCTCGACCGCGCCGCGCAGCTCGCGGACGTTGCCGGGCCAGTCCTGGCGCATGAACGCCTCCAGCAGCTCGCCCGGCGGGCTCTGGTCCGGCCCCTGCGCGAGCTGCCGGTAGAAATGCGCCGTGAGCAGCGCGATGTCGTCGGGGCGCTCGCGCAGCGCCGGGACGCGGAGGCGGACGATGTTCAGCCGGTAATAGAGATCCGACCGGAAATTCCCGCGGTTCACCTCCTGGCGGAGATCGCGGTTGGTCGTCGCGATGACCCGGATGTCGAGCTTGATCGGCTCGATCGTGCCGATGCGCCGGATCTGCCGCTCCTCGAGCACGCGCAGGAGCTTCGGCTGCATGTCGAGCGGGAGCTCGCCCATCTCGTCGAGCAGCACGGTGCCGCCCCGCGCCGCCTCGAAGGCGCCGGCGCGCGCCGCCTGCGCGCCCGTGAACGCGCCCTTCGCGTGGCCGAAGAGCTCCGCCTCGATCAGGGTCGGCGGGATGGATCCGCAGTCGATCACGACGAACGGCCCGCCCGCGCGCGGGCTGTTCTCGTGGATCGCCTCGGCGAGCAGGCCCTTGCCCGTGCCCGTCTCGCCCTCGATGAGCACCGTCGAGTCCGACGCGGCGATCCGCGGCAGCGCCGCGAAGATGCGGCGCATCGCGGTGCTCTGCCCGAGCACCCGGCCGTACCGGTCCTCGTCGCCGAGCGGCTCGCGGATCTCCTCGGCGAGCGGCTCGAAGCGGAGCGTCGACTGCCCGAGGCCGAGCGTGGCGCCCGGCTGGAGGTAGGCCGCCTCGACGCGGAAGCCGGAGAGGGTCGTGCCGTTCTTGCTGCCGAGATCGCGGAGCAAGAAGCCCCGCGGGGTGACGGTGATCACGCAATGGTGCCGCGAGACGGCCCGGTCGCTCAGGATGAGCTGGTTGCCGGGCGCCGTGCCGATCACGAACTCGGTGGCGTCCGACACCTGGGACGACCCGGCGTCGGGGCCGTTCGTCACCTGCACGCGGAAGCGGGTGAACGCGATCTCTTTGGAGCGGACCTTGAGGAGCGCCGTCTCGGCGCTCGGGTGAACCTTCGGCTCGGAGCCCATCGCGCCAGCCTACCACGACGGTGCCGCGCATGGCCGGGGCTGGCCGGCTTCGGCGGCCTCGGGGCGGCCGCGGCCGCGAGGCGCTCGTCTCCGCCCTCGCGGGCCTGCCGGTCCGCCCTCGCGGGCCTGCCGGTCCGCCCTCGCGGGCCTGCCGGGCGCCCCGGCGGCCGGCGTTCGGAGCGCGCGCCGGCCCTGGCTCGCTCAGCCCGAGGTCGCCAAGAGCTCCGCGTCGCGCGCCTCGGCGCCGGGCCCGAGCGGCTGGCCATACGAGAACTCGACGTAGTTGCCGTCCGGGTCCTTGAGCGCGCAGAAATACGCCACCGGATAGGGCAGCTCCTTGGGCGGCCAGACGAGGTGCTCCCGGCCGCGGCGCGCGATCTCGTCCACGGCGTCGCGGCTCTCGAGCGCAAACCCGAAATGGCTCATGTCCTCCGGCGCCTGCGGCGCGCGCCGGCCGCCCTCGATCATCACCAGGACGAACGCCCGCTCCTTCCCCTCCTCGGCGAGCCAGGCGACGCGCGTGCCGGCGTCGTTGCGCTCGTGAACCACCTTGAGCCCGCAGAACTCGCGATAAAAGGCGATCGTCGCGTCGAGATCGCTCACGTGGAGCGCGACGTGGGTCATCAGCGGTTTCATTGTAAACTCTCCTACTTTTTTTCTCCGGATAGACGACCAGACGAACGAGCACGGCAGCAGCAGAGGCGCTCCCCCCGATGCTCGATGAGGGGTTGCCGCCCTATGCGGGCTCGAACGCCTTGCTCGCCGCGTACCCGCGCGCGGCGGACCGGATCTTCTCGATCTGCGCTCGATCGAAGGAGACGGGCGCCCCGGTGCGCGTGTAGCTCATCACGTTGTCGTCGACGCCGCTGTGCCCGAGCCCGAAGAAGTGCCCGAGCTCGTGCGCGAGCACGGTGGGCCGCGCGTTCGCCGCGATGATCACGCAGCGGCGCTCCGGCGTCGCCCGGTTCCGCCAGTGCACGCCCATCCGGAAGCGCCGCGGATCGTCGACGTCCCGCAGCGACGCGACAACCATCACGTTGATCCGGCGCGCCTCGAGCACCGCGGCGAGCGCGTCCCGGTCGGCGCGCGTCTCGAGCCGCAGGAAGCGCGGGGCGAGCGCGCGCGAGCCCACCTTGCGCAGCGCCACGCCGGCGGGCTCGAACAGCCGGACCGCCTCGGCGATCTGCGCGTCGATCCAGGCGTCGTCGCGCACCGGCTTTCCCGCCGCCTCCTCCGCCACGGCGATCGACAGGGGAAACGCCGGGAGGGGCGCGGGCGCGCGCCCCTCGGCGCGGGCCAGGCCCGGGGCGAGCGCGCCGGCGAGGAATGGACCGGCTGCGGCGAGCACGACGCGGCGGGAGATCATGGATAAGACCCTATCTCATCGACCACCCCACGATCGCGAAAACGCCCGTGAGCCGCCGCCCTGCGCCGGCGCGCGAGGCGATGGTGCGCGGCCCGCCGCGGCCGCTTGCTCCCCTTGTGGCTGCGGCGCGCGGCGGGTAAGAGGTCTCCCCATGATGCGAGGCGCGCTCAGCGATATCACGAGGGCCGTCGGCCACACGCCGATCGTCAAGCTGAACCGGGTGACCGAGGGGCTCGAGAGCGACATCTATGTCAAGTGCGAGTACCTGAACCCGGGCGGCAGCCACAAGGATCGGGTCGCGCTGAACATGATCCGCGACGCCGAGGCGAGCGGGCTCAGGCCGGGCGGGACCATCGTCGAGGCGACCAGCGGCAACACGGGCGCCGCCCTCGCCATGGTCGCGGCCATCCGGGGTTACAAGTGCGTCTTCGTCATGCCAGACAAGATGTCGCAGGAGAAGATCGCGACCCTGCGCGCCTACGGCGCCCGCGTCGTGGTCTGTCCCACCGCCGTCGAGCCCGACGACCCGCGCAGCTATTACCAGGTCGCGAAGCGCATCGCCGACGAGACGCCGAACTGCTTTTACGCGAACCAGTACCACAACCCGTCGAACCCCGAGGCCCACGTCGGCTCCACCGGCCCAGAGATCTGGGAGCAGTGCGGGGACGAGCTCGACGTCTTCGTCGCCGGCATGGGGACCGGCGGCACCATCAGCGGCGTCGGCAAGTTCCTCAAGCAGCGGAGGCCGGACATCAAGATGGTCGGCGTCGATCCGGTCGGCTCGCTCTATTACGATTACGTGAAGACGCAGCGGATCACGAAGCCTTTCGCCTACAAGGTCGAAGGGATCGGCGAGGATTTCTTCCCGAGCACGATGAACCTCAAGATCATCGACGAGATCATCCGGGTCGACGACAAGGAATGCTTCCTCATGACCCGGGATCTCGTGCGGCTCGAGGGCCTCTTCGTGGGCGGCTCCGCGGGCGCGGCGGTCGCCGGCGCGATCAAGTATGCGCGGCAGAGCGGGAAGAAGGAGAACATCCTCGTCCTCTTGCCCGACGGCGCGTCAAAGTACATCTCGAAGATCTTCAACGACGACTGGATGCGCGAGAACGGCTTCCTCGAGGAGGACAAGGGCCTCGGGACGGTGCGCGATCTGCTCGCCGTCAAGCCGAGCGGCGCGGTGGTCACCGCCGACGCGAACGCGCGGGTCCGCGAGGTCATCGACATGATGAAATCGCACGGGATAAGCCAGCTCCCGGTCACCGAGGGCGGCAAGCTGCGCGGGATGGTCCACGAGGTCGACCTCTTGCGGCACCTGGTGGAGGGGAGCGGCACGCTCGACTCGAGCATCGGCGGGCTCGTCGAGAGCGACTACGCGACCGTGACGCCGGCGACGAAGGTCGAGCTCCTGAAGGGCGTCCTGAGCGACGCGAAGATCGCGCTCGTCGTCGACGAGGAGACGGTGCTCGGCGTCGTGTCCAAGATCGACCTCATCGATTATCTTGCCCGCAAGGCGACGCCGGCGCTCGGCTGAGCGGCTTTACAGGACAGGAAAGGGACACCGCGGTGACACACGACCTCGAGACGGTGCGGCGCGCGCTGCACGACCATATCGTGAACGAGATCCTGCTGCGCAAGGCGCCGCTCGCCCTGGACGAGGATCTCTTCGAGGGCGGGTCCGGGTTCGACTCCATGTCGCTGACGCGGGTGCTCGTGTTCATCGAGCAGCGCTTCGGCGTGAAGATCCCGGACGAGGAGGTGGACCTCGACGCGGTGTCGACCGTGGACCGCATGGCGCGCTTCGTCGCCGGCCGCATCGCGGCCGCGCGGGGCTAGCGGGGCCGCGGTGGCCGCCCCCTACCGGCTGCGCGCCGAGGACCTCTCGGCGCGCGGCGACGCCGTGGCGCTCGCGTCGCGCGGCGCCGCGGTGACCTACGCCGAGCTCGCGGCGCGCGCGGCGGACGTCGGCGCGGCGCTCGCCGGGGCGGGCGTGCGCCCGGGCGACCGGGTGGCGCTGCTCTCCTCGGGCCGCGCGCACGACGAGCCGGTGGCGCTCGTCGGGGTGCTCACGGCCGGCGCCGTGGCGGTCCCGCTCGACGCGACCGCGCCGCCCGCGCGGCTCGGGCGGATCGCGCGGGGCCGGGGGTGCCGGGCGCTCGTGCTCGACGCCGCGGCTCGCGGCCTCGCGGACGGGATCGACGCCGCGCTCGGCGGCGGCCTCGCGCGGGTGGAGCTCGACGCCGAGGGCCGGGTGCTGCGCGGGGCGGCGCCCGCCCGCGCGGATGGCGACGATGGCGCGAGCCGCGAGGGCGGCGCCGCAGGCGCGGGCGAAGGCGGCGCTGGAGGCGCCGGCGGCGAAGGTGCCGCCGCAGGCGCGGGCGGCGAAGGCGCCGCCGAGGCGCAGGAGCTCGCGTGCATCCTGCACACCTCCGGCAGCACGGGCGAGCCGAAGCCGGTGCCCATCACGTGGGCCGGGCTCGACGCGTTCACCGCCTTCTGCATCGATCTCATCGGCCTCGCGCCGGCGGATCGGGTGCTCCGGGTGGCCGAGCTGGTCTTCGATCTCGCGTGGTTCGACCACCTCGCGACGCTCCGCGCCGGCGCGACGCTCGCGACCATGGCGCGGCGCGATCTCGCCTCGGGCCGCGCGCTGCGCGACGCGGTCGCCGCGCTCGCGCCGACGGTCATCTACGGCGTGCCGTCGATGTTCATGAAGCTCGTCGCGGCGCTCCCCGCGGCGGGACCGGGCGCGCCGGCCGGGGCGCTCTCGCCGCCGGTGCGCGCCATCCTCTTCGCCGGCGAGGTGTTCCCGCCGCGCGAGCTCGCGGCGCTCGCGGCGCGCGCCCCCGGCGCGGCGCTCTACAACCTGTACGGCCCGACCGAGACGAACGTCTGCACGTTCCACCGCGTCGACCGCGCGGCGCTGGACGGGGTGAGCGAGGTCCCGATCGGCGTCGCGTGCCCCTACGCGGCCTGCGCCTTGCTCGCGCTGGACGCCGACGGCGAGGGCGGCCGCGCCATCGAGGGCCCTGGCACGGGCGAGCTCGTGGTCTCGGGGCCGACGACCGTGGGCGGCGGCCCGTACCGGACGCGCGACCGGGTGGAGCGCAAGGCGGACGGGCTCTTCTACTTCCGCGGCCGCATCGACCGGATGGTGAAGATCCGGGGCTACCGGGTCGAGCCGGGCGAGGTCGAGGCGGCGCTCGCGGCGCACCCCGCCGTGCGCCAGGCCGCCGTGATCGCCGTCGAGGACGCGCGGCTCGGCAAGACGCTCCGCGGCTTCGTCGCGCTCGCAGGCGACGCGGACGACCGCGCGCTCCGGATGCACCTCGCGGAGCGGCTGCCTCCGTACATGGTCCCGGAGACGATCGTCACGATGGACGAGCTGCCGCGGACCCCGACGGGGAAGATCGATTATCGCGCGCTGCCCGGCTGAGCGCGCGCGGCGCGCCGCGGCCACGCGCGCTCGCGCAGACCGCAGCTCGCGCCGCGCTCGCCGGCCGTGGGCGTCGCGATCCGCCCGACCTGGCGGGGCCTCAGTCGTTCGACCGCTCCGGGGGCTCGTGCGAGCCGGGCTCTTTCCGGAACGAGACGGCCATCCGGTTCCAGGCGTTGATCGTCGCCACGAGCCAGGTCAGATCCGTGAGCTCCCGCTCCGAGAAGTGCCGACGCACAGCGTCATACGCGGGATCGGGCACATGATCCTGGGCCACGAGGGTCACCGCCTCCGTCCAGGCGAGCGCCGCCCGCTCGCGCTCGTTGTAATAGGGGGCCTCGCGCCATGCGCTGAGCCCGTACAGCCGCTGCTCGCCCTCCCCGGCCGCCCGCGCGTCCTTCCAGTGCATGTCGATGCAGAACGCACAGCCGTTGATCTGCGAGGCGCGGAGGAGCACGAGGTGCTTCAGCGGCCCCTCGAGCGAGCTGCGCTTCACACAGGCGCTCAGCGCCAGCATCGCTCTGTAAGCCTCGGGGTTGACGCTCGCGTAATCGATGCGTGATTGCATGCTCATCCTCCGTGGGCATCCCTTCTGCGCCGGCCACGCCGCGCGCGACAGCCCACCTTTAAGCGGCGCGCGGCGCCGCGGCGAGGGCCACTTCGCCACGATCGACGGGATCCACCCGCGCGGCGCGCTCGCGCTCGCGCGCGCGCCGGGGCTCGCGCAAAGACCCAATACATCTATTTGTCGTTTTGCGCCTTCGCGCCTTTGCGCCTTTGCGTTGAGCTCTCCCTGCGGATCCCTGGCGGGTGGAACTAACGCAAAGCCGCCCTGAGCCGGCGCGCGCCCTCATCGATCTCGTCCTCCCCCGCCGCGGCATAGCCGAGCACCAGCGCCCCCGGCCCGGCCGAACGCACGCGGAGCTCGGACAGCGCGACGCACCGCACGCCGTTCGCGGCCGCCCTCTCGGCCGCCGCGCCGTCCGCGCGCCCGACCGGCAGCCAGCCGAGCAAGTGCATGCCGGCGGGCGCAGCGCGCACCTCGAGCAACCCCCGGAGCTCCCGCTCCGCCGCCGCCACCAGCGCGGCCTGGCGCCGCTCGTACAGCACCCGCATGCGGCGCACGTGGCGCGCGAAATGGCCCTCGGCCATGAAGTCCGCCAAGACCGCCTGCTCCAGCGAGGGCGACGACACGTCGGCCAGCGCCTTGGCCGCGACGAACGCGTCGACCAGCCCCTCCGGCACCACGACGTAACCGAGCCGCAGCGACGGCGACAGCACCTTGCTGAACGTGCCCGCGTAGATCACCCGCGCGCCCGGCGACAGGCCCTGCAGGGCGGCGAGCGGCCGGCCCGCGTAGCGGAACTCGCTGTCGTAATCGTCCTCGAAGACCCAGCCGCCCGACGACCTCGCCCAGTCGAGCAGCGCGAGCCGGCGCCCGAGGCTCATCGTCACGCCCAGCGGGAACTGGTGCGACGGCGTCACCACGGCGAGCCGCGCCGGGAGCCGCCGCGCGACGGCCGACGCCACGTCGAGCCCCTCCTCGTCGACCGGCACCGGGACCGGCGTCGCCCCGGCCGCCACGAGGGCGCTCCGCGCCGCGGTGTAGCCCGGATCCTCGACCCAGACCGGATCGCCCGGATCGAGCAGCACCTCGGCCGCCAGCGAGATCGCCTGCTGGGCGCCGCCGACCACGATGACCTGCTCCGGCGTGCACCGCACGCCCCTCGCGGTGACGAGGTAGTCGGCGATCGCCCGGCGCAGCGGCGCGTACCCCTGCGGCTCGCAGCGCGGCACGAGCGCCCGCCACGAGCGGTCCCAGCGCCGGCTCATCAGCCGGCCCCAGACGGCGGCGGGGAAGGCGTCGAACGCGGGCACGCCCACCTGGAACGCCCAGCCGGCAGGCCCGAGCTGCGCGGCCGCGCGCCGGAACGGCGACGCGGCGCCCGCCACGAGGACGCCGCGCCTCGACAGGGCCCCAGCGCCCGGCGAGGGCGAAGGCCGCGGCTCGGGCCTCGGCCGGGCGAGCAGCAGGCGCTCCGGCAAGGCGTCGGCGACGTACGTCCCGGAGCCGATCCGGCCGCGCAGGTACCCCTCCGAGAGGAGCTGCGCGTACGCGCCGAGCACCGTGTTGCGCGAAAGGCCGAGGTGGGCCGCGAGCGCCCGCGTCGACGGCAGCTTGCTCCCGGATCGCAGCCGTCCGGCGAGGATCGCGCCGCGCACCGCTTCGTAGACCTGCCGGTGGAGCGGCGCGCTCGACGCCGGGTCGAGCGCCACGGCCGTCACGGCGCCGGCGGGCGGAGAGGCCCGCCGCGGCCGCTTCGTCGAGGTCGCCCGCGCCCTCGTCGAGGTCGCCCGCACCTTCGTCGAGGTCGTCCGCGCCTTCGTCGAGGTCGTCCGCGTCAACGAGGCGATCTCCGGCGCCGCTGAAGAGATCGGTGGGAAGAACGGGAGGGAGCGCCAGCCGGTCGGCCTGCGCCGCGCGCCGCTCCCCCCGGGGCGCCCGTCAGTGCGTCCCCACCTTCGCGCCCGCGCTCGCGCGCGCCGACGCCGACGCCTTGAAGCTCGGCTTGGGGATCGAGATGCTGGGCGCCTTGATCTGCACGTTCACGCTCGGCGGCGTCACGCGGACGCTCGGCGCCTTGACGTTCACGTTCGCCTTCGCGTGGGCCTTCGCGCCGGCGCCGGTGTGGACGTGGACCTTCGGGTCGAGATCGGCCTTCGCCTTCAGGTCGGCGTGCGCGTGCGCGTGCGCGTGCCAGTCGGTCTTCACGCGCACCTTCACGCGCGGGGCGTGCGCGTGGACCGCGAACGCCGCCCCGGCCCGGTAGCCGCAGAGGGCCACCGCCGAGCGGCCCGCGTTCCGCACGGCGACCGTCACCTTCAGCGGATCGGCCGCGAGCGCGAGCTTGCCGGTCAGGTACGCCCCTGCCGAGACCCCCGCGGTCGCGGCCACCGGGGCGAGGACGACCACCTGCGGCGCCTCGGCCACCACGCCGAGCGTGACCTTGCGCTCGCCGATGTCGATGGGCTTCAGGTCGACGTCGAGCACGTAGACGCGGACCTCGCCGGTCACCTCGTCGACCAGGAGCTCGAGGCGGTCGTCGCCGACGATCTCGATGCGCCCGCCGTGCGGGCCGAGCTTGCCCTCCGGGAGCCCGAGGTCCGCCGCCCCCTTGGCGTTGGCGTAGAGCTCGGCGGTGCCGCCGGCGGGGACGTGCAGGGTGCCGTTCCACGGCTTGCCCGCGACGTTGAGCGTGTAGCCGATCTCCGTGAGATCCGCCTCGAGCTTGGGGCCGGCGGCGACCAGGAGCCCGGTCTTCGCGTCGAGCGTCAGCGGCAGGGTCTTCTCCCCGGACGCGTCCTTCCACAGCAGCGTGCCGCTCACGTCCTCGCCGATCGGCTTGCCGTCCGGGCCGCTGACCGCGGCCTTGACGTTCCCGTCCGCGGCGACGTTGAAGGCGGCCTTGCCGCTCTCGTGCTCCTCGACGTAGGCGCCTTCGCCGATCGCCGACTCGGCGGTGGCGGTCACCTCGACCGTCGCGTTCGCCTCTGCCGGCTGCTCTTCCTTGCCGCACCCGGGCGCGGCAAGGCCGATCAGCAGCAGGGCGAACACTCCGGAAAGCTTGGTGATCTTCATGAAATCCTCCTCGGTGCGAGCGAGCCCTCGGCGGTGAGCCGCGGCCTCGCTCGGGCCGGCGCGCCGGAGCCGAAAGCTCCCCGGACGCGCCAGCGTCGGAGCGCATCATACGACGAGATGCCCCGGAAGGCGCGGACGAGCGCGAATATCGGTGGGAATCAAAAGATCCAGAAGAACCGAGGTGGGACAACGGGGCTCACGGCCGCTGAGCGGCCGTGTCGGGCCTACCCGCAATTCGTTCAGGCAGCGGGCCGCGCGTCGATCGATTCCCGATCACGCGCGCTGCGGCGCCCCGATCAGGGGCTCTCGGCGCCCTGGCCTTCGGTCGCCTGCGTCGCGATGAGCTGCGGGCACTTGCGCGACACGGCGTCACAATCCGGAGGAACGGTATCCAGCGAGCTCAGGGAAGAGTCGCACGTGAGCGCCCGGACCTGCTGCGTCTGGGCGACCAAGCAGACCTCGTACTCGGCCACGGTGGCGGTGCAGCCCGCGCGCTGGTCGGTCGGAGGCATGCAGTCCGGATGGGCGACCTCCTCCTCGGCCGGCTCCTCCGCGGAGACGCACTCGTCCCTCAGCGTGCCGCACGGCTTCCCGAGGGCGGTAGACGCTAGGAGCCCCAGGTATTCACAGGCATCTTCCTTGGTGAGCTTCACCCTCGCCTCGAGCGAATCGCAGGCGGACTGGACGTCGTCGGCCGTCAGGTCCTTGAGCTGCTTGCTGCTCATGGCGGTGTCCGTCGGGGCGGAATCTGCACCTTCGCCGCCGCACGCGGCGAGGGAGAGGACGGTCAGAAATGCCCCGAGATGAGTCGATCGCTTCATTCGCTATCTTCCTTTCTAAGTGCGGCCGCGGGCGCGGCCTTGGGGCTCCCGGGAGCAAGCCATGTACCTCGTTCTCAGTTGTGCACGATTGAGCCGCTCGACGGGGCGGCGGCCCCGCAAAACAGGACATCGACCACGGAGATGCGGAATCTGCCGAGCGAGAAAAGAGAACCATTCTCGACAACCCGAGCGTCCCGAGGGCGCCGAGACGTCCTGGCCCGAGCGCCGCGCCGGGAGGTCCTCCGCCGCTGTCGCGCCGGGGCGCCGGCGGAGGGCCGCAGCCTCGCCTCACCCCTCGTCGCGTGTGGTCGTCTGTCGGTGCGATGCCCTCACCGCGGCGCTCGTGCGATGATCGGGGCTCGACGCAGACTTGTTGTAGGATCGGCCGCCTCGTGACATCATCGCAGCCCCTCGGGTGGATGTACTCAGTCCCAGCGGCGATGTGGGGAGACCGCCTTTGGCCTACCACCTGGAGCGAATCCCGGCCCAGGCCCGGGGGGCCGCGGTCCCCAGATGATCACGACGCCAAGCTCGGGACAGGCTAGGCACGCTCCGGATCTCCCCGTGTCCATCGGGCCGTGGCGGGTGCTCGCGCAGCTCGGCCGCGGCGGCATGGGGGTCGTCTACCGCGCCCAACACAGCGGGACCGGCGCGCTCGCGGCGCTGAAGACCGTCTGCGTGGGCGACGCGAGCCTCGTCTCCAGCATCCGCCGCGAGATCCACGCGCTCCGGGGCGTCCAGCACCCGGGCGTCGTCCGGATCCTCGATGAGGGCGTCCAGGGCGGGATCCCGTGGTACGCGATGGAGCTGCTCGAGGGGCGCACGCTCCGGGACCACAACCAGGAGCGCTGGCGCCCCCGCGGGACCTCGAACAGCGAGGTGACCGTGAGCGTGTCCGCGATCCTCGACGCGGAGACGAGCACCGCCACGGCCGAGATCGCGCCCGACTCGATCATCCCGCGCTCGTACCAGCCGTTCGCGCCGCGCCCGTTCCACCGCGCGGCGGGCGGCGCGCTCCGCCAGGCGCTGGCGCTCCTCCGCGCCATCTGCCGGCCGCTCGCGTACGTCCACGGCCGGGGCGTCGTCCACCGCGATCTCAAGCCGGACAACGTGTTCATCCGCGAGGACGGGGCGCCGGTGCTCTTCGACTTCGGCCTCGCCTTCCGGTTCGAGGGCCACAAGGGGCGCGACGAGCTCCAGGCCGGCGGCCGGCTCATGGGCAGCCCGGATTACATGTCCCCCGAGCAGATCCGCGGCGATCTCGTCGACGCGCGCGCGGACCTCTACGCGCTCGGCTGCATGCTCTACGAGGCCGTCACCGGGGCGGTCCCGTTCCTCGGCGACTCCAGCGCGGTCGTGCTGTCCATGCACCTCTACGCCGAGCCGCTCCCGGCCTCCGAGCTCGTCGCCGACGTGCCCCCCGAGCTCGACGCCCTCATCGCGCGGCTCCTCAAGAAGCGCCCCGAGGACCGGCTCGGCTACGCCGACGACGTCGCGAACGCGCTCGCCGCGCTCGGCGCCGACGACGCGCCGCCGCCGCGCGACGAGGCGCCCGCGCCGCCGGCGCAGCCGTACCTGTACCGGCCGCGCCTCGCCGGGCGCGGGGAGGCGCTCGGGCAGATCAACGCGGCGATCGAGCGCGCGAACGAGCGCCGCCAGGGCAGCCTCGTCCTCGTCGGCGGCGAGAGCGGCGTCGGCAAGACGCGCCTCGCGGTCGAGGCGGTGCACCAGGCGGCGCTCGTCCACATGGCCGTGGTCACGGGCGCGTGCGCGGCCGTGTCCGCCGAGGGCGAGCGCGACGGCGCGGTCAGGGCCGCGCCGCTGCACCCGTTCCGCCCCCTCCTGCTCGCGGTGGCCGACCGGTGCAACGAGCTCGGGCCCGGCGGCTACGACGCGCTGCTCGGCCCGCGCGGCCGGGTCCTCGCGCCGTACGAGCCGTCGCTCGCCCAGCTCCGCGGCCACGAGCGCACCCCGGAGCCGCCGGAGCTCTCGCCGGACGCGGCCCGCTTCCGGCTGCGGACCGCGCTCGCCGACACGCTCGCCGCGTTCGCGGCCACGAGGCCCGTCCTGCTCGTGCTCGACGACCTCCAGTGGGCCGACGAGAGCTCGCGCGACGTCCTCGAGCACCTCGACGACGCCTACTTCGCGGCCCACCCCGTGGTCCTGCTCGGCGCCTACCGGACCGAGGAGGCGACGCCCGCGCTCGCCCCGCTGCTCGGCGCGCCCTGGGCGTCGCGGATCGAGCTCGGGCGGCTCGATCGCGCGTCGGTCGGGCGGATGGTGCGCGACATGCTCGCGCTGGACGAGCCGCCCGAGGCGCTCGTGCGCTACCTCTTCGAGCAGTCGGAGGGGAACCCGTTCTTCATCGCCGAGTACCTCCGGGCCGCGATCCAGGAGCGGATGATCTACCGGGACGAGGCCTACGTGTGGCGCATCCGCGCGAGCGCCGAGGGCACCGCGGCGCAGGCGCTCGCCCGCGCCGCGCGCGCGAGCCAGCCGCCCCCGTCGCTGCCGCTGCCGGGGTCGCTGCGCGAGCTCGTCGCGCGCCGGCTGTCGGGCCTGAGCCCGGGGGCGCTCGCGCTCGCGCGGCTCGCCTCGGTGCTCGGCCGCGAGCTCGAGGAGCGCCTGCTCCTCGGCGCCGCCGGCCTCGCCGAGGTCGAGGCGATGGACGCGCTCGCGGAGCTCGCCGGCCGCCACGTGCTCGAGGAGACCGAGCCGGGGCAGCTCCGCTTCGTGCACGACAAGCTGCGCGAGGTCGTCTACGCCGGCATCCCCGAGCCGGGGCGGCGGGCCCTGCACGGCGCGGCGGCGCGCGCGATCGAGCAGCGGCACCGCGACGCGCCGGACCTCGCGCTGTCGTACCCGCTCCTCGCCCACCACTACGCGACCGCGGGCGTCGTCCAGAAGACGCTCGAGTACCTCGACAAGGCGGGCGCCCAGGCGCTCGCGACCGGCGCGTCCGGCGACGCCGTCGATTTCTACCGGAGGGCGCTCGATCTGGACGGCGCGCTCTCGCCGGAGGAGCGCGCGTCGCCGCTGCGGCGCGCGCGCTGGGAGCGGCGGCTCGGCCAGGCCCACTACAACGTGGGCGACCTGATCGGCGCGGAGCGGCACTGCGCGGCGGCGCTGGAGCTGCTCTCGCGGGGCGGCGCGGGGTGGCTGCGCGCCTCGGGCGGCGGCGCGCCGCGTGGGGAGCGCGGCGGCGCGCCGATCGGGGAGCGGCTCCGCGCCGCGGCGGCCTCGATGAAGCAGCTCGGCCTGCAGCTCGCGCACGTCGCGGGCCTGCCGATCCCGGTCGCGAGCGACGCGGCCGAGCGCGAGCGCTTCACGGAGGCGTCGCTCGCGGCGGAGAAGCTGTCGGAGACGTACCTGTTCCGCAACGAGCCGACGCTCGCCTTTTTGGCCGCGCTGGCGGCGACGAACGCCGCGGCGCGGCTCGGTCCGTCGCTCGCGCTCGCGCGCGGCTACGCGACCCTGAGCGTCGCGTTCGGGTATGTCCCGTGGAAGGCCGTGGTGGACGCCTACGCCGCGCGCGCGGCCGAGGCCGCCGCGGCGCTCGACGATCCGCGGGGCGTCGCGTCGGTGTCGTTCCTGCGCGGGCTGACGGCGCTCGGCGAGGGCCGGTGCCGGGACGCGCGGGCGCTGCTGACGGAGGCGGAGCGGCTCGCGGAGGCGCTGCAGGACCGCCGCCGCAAGGAGGAGTGCCTCGCGCTGCTCGCCGGGGTGGCGCACACCGAGGGCCGCTGGGCGGAGGCGCTCGACCGGTACGGGGCGCTCGCGGACGCGGCGCGCGCGAGCGACAACGCGCAGGGGCACCTCTGGGCGGAGAGCGGCCGCGCGCAGTGCCGGCTGCTGCTCGGCGACGGCGAGGGCGCGACGGCCATCTTCGAGGCGCTGTCGGCCGAGGTGCAGCGGATCGGCGACCGCACGCAGCAGATCACGCACGGGCAGGTCGCGCTGGGGCACCTGCTCCGCGGCGCGCGCGACGACGCGCGCGCGGCCGCCGAGCGGACGCTCCCCATGATCCGCGACGGGCAGCCGGCCGGCTATCACTGCCTGTACGGCTACGCGGCGACGTGCGAGGTGCTGCTCGCGCTGCTCGAGGAGGCCCGCGCCCCGTCGGAGCGGCGCGAGCTCGGGCGGCGCTCGGCCGAGGCGTGCCGCGCGCTCGGCCGGTACGCGCGCGTCTTCCCGCTCGGGCGCTCGATCTCGCTCCGCCTGCGGGGGCTCGCCGCGTGGCTCGCGGGCGGCCGCGCGCGCGCGCGGCGGCTCTGGGCCGCGGCGATCGGCGAGGCGCTGCGGCGCGGCCTGCCCGTGGACGAGGCGCGCGCGCGGTTCGAGCTCGCGCGGCACCTCGAGCGCGGGGATCCGGGGCGCGAGCGGCAGATCGCGCGCGCGGTCGCGCTCTTCTCGGCGCTCGATCTGCAGTACTGGCGGGACCGGGTGGCGCGGCTGCGAGAGCGGTAGTCGAGGAGGCCCGGCCGCCCCCTCCATGGCTTCTCGCTCGGACGTCCGCCCATCTCCGCGCCGCGCGACCTGCTCCCTCGACGGGACGTGTCGTCTTCCTATGTCTGGAGCGGATGACCGTACAGGCACGGATGATGGCCTGGCGTCGTGACCACAACCACAGAGTCGCCGCGTTCACCGCAGCACGAGCTGTGTGGCAACAAACGCTGAATCATCCAGCTCACGAGTGCGTCTAGCATCGCGCCGGATCGCGCCTCGGATCGAGCCGATCGCCCCACGCGCCGTGGCGGGCTGAGCGACACGGAAAAGGGGGCTCGCCCCGCGACGCCCGCGCGCGCCCCGCCGGACGTCATGTAGGCAGAGCAGCGATCCACCCGGAACTCCGGAAAGGCCATCTGCCCTGGACGCCTGAGAGGCCGCCGCGACGGAGAACCAAGAAGCGAAAACGTCGAGCCAATCCCGGTCTTATCCGTTGGACAACGTATGAACCCAGGGTATACACCGACGATCATTGCCGGCGCGCTCCCAACACATGGGCAAAAACGCACAGGGAATCCATGCATTATCTGCGGAGCCCGTGCCCTGGACGACGAATTTCCGCGTCGACTGGGAGACTATAAGGTCTCATAAAGGAAGGCGAGCACGCGTCACCCCGCATCCGGCGGAGGAGCGGAAAGTTCTACAAGACTGAGGGCCACGAGCATCATCAACACAGGTGATCCCAAGTAGCCAGATTGGGCCATGCCCATAATCACCGACGCTCGCGCGCGAGCCCGGGGCGACACCGGAAACAGTCACCATCAACGTTCGGCACTCGACGTCGTGAAACCTATTCAACCCATCTCCCCCCGACTGCCTTGCCTGCCCGCCGCGGCGCCGGCGTCGGAGCGGACTGCCTACCAGACCATCTCCGCGGTCGTCGGCTCATCGCACTATCGCGCGCTGTCCGACGACGCCTTGAAGGACGAGGACAACGCCGCCTGGGTGCTCGGCCTCGATCCGGACGTGAAGCAGGCGTGGCTCGACCGCATCCGCTGGATCCGCATCGTCGATCGCCTCGCCGAGAACGAGCGCATCGAGCCCCACGAGCGGCGCTTCAGCCGGTTCATGGAGGCCTGGAGGCTGCTCCGTTCACGCGGCTTCGTCGATCCGAGCTGCCCCTTCGCGAGCGAGCTCTCGGCCATCCGCGCGCTGTGGCTCCGGGACGCGATCGGCCCAGGACACGACCCCCCCGCCGACCAGGACGACATGCAGGTGCGCGCGCTCGCCGCCTGGGACGCCTACCTGCGCGCCCTCGCCGACTACCACGCTCCCGGGCTCCTCATCCGCACGATGAAGGAGCACGACACCATGCTGGCGCGGCTGTCAGGGCATATCTTCCAGCTGGTTCCGTTCCTGACGAAGGAGCACTGGGACGCAGCCGGGGAGTTCGGCCGGCTCGACCAGTTCTTCAACAACCTGAGGGACATGCAGGAAGACGCCGATCGCGGCCTCTGCTACCTGCCCGAGGAGGAGCTCACGCGCCACGGCGTCACGCGCGCTCAGGTGATCTCCGGACGGTGCGTCGAGCTGCCCGGATACCAGCGCCTGATGCGGTCCTGGCTCGAGGAGGTCATGCCTTCGCTCTACGCGCGGGCAGCGCCGTTCATCGGCGCGCGCGGCCTCCACCCCTCGCTCGAGATCATGAGGGAGTGGAGCCTGCGCCGTTATGCCCGCATCGCGCGGGTGTTCCGCGCGACCGGCTTCGATCACCGCCGGTTCCCCGCGCGGTACTGGGCCGAGGTGCGGCGCGACCTCGCCGAGCGGCGGCAGCTCCCCCGCGCTCACCCCGCGTAACGCCTCACCGTCGAGAGCAGCGCGTCCGGGTCGAACGGCTTGCCCAGCCACGCGTCCGCGCCGACCTCGGCCGCCCGCCGGTGCGCGTCGGCCGCGGCGGTGAGCACGATGATGGGCGCCTGCCGCCCGTGACGCACCTCGAGCTCGCGCGCGAACTCCGGGCCGTTCATCACCGGCATCTTCATGTCGAGCAGGATGAGATCCGGGAGATCGTGCTCCAGCTTGGCCAGCGCCTCGCGGCCGTTGCACGCGATCTTGACCCGGTAGCCGTCCTCCTGGAGCACGAGGGAGACGAGCGCCACGAGGTCCGCGTCGTCCTCCACCAAGAGCACCGTCTTTGCATGTCTTTCGCTCATCGTCGGTCCACCGCGGTGGCCTCGCTGCTGAGTGGGACGGTGAAATAGAACGTGCTGCCCTTGTCCTCCTCGCTCTCGAACCAGATGCGACCACCGTGACGGGTGATCATGTCCTTCGCAAGGAACAGCCCGATGCCCATCCCGCCGTAGTCGTGTCGGGTGTCGGTGTGGGCACGGAAGAAGCGCTCGAAGATCCGCTCCTGCTTGTGCGCCGGGATGCCGACGCCCCGGTCGCGCACCGACACGACCGCCTCGAAGCCGGGGGTCGAGCCGTGGCGCTGCGAGAAGAGCGCGGCGTCGCAGCGGGGCGGCGAGGACACCGGCGCGCGCTCGGCCACGGCGACGCTGACGTCGATGTCGCCGCCGTCCGGCGAGTACTTCACCGCGTTGTCGAGCAGGCTCGCGAGCACCTGGCGCAGCCGCTCCGGATCGGCGCGCACGACGGGCGGCCGCTCGGCGCCGAGCGAGAGCCGCACGCGGTGGCGGCTCGCCGACTTGGCCACGCGGTCGACCGTCTCCTCCAGGAGCTCCTTCAGATCGACGTCCTCCTCCGAGACCTGGAGCACGTCGAGCGTGACCTGCGAGATCGCCAGGAGATCGTCGACGATGCGGTTGATCCTGTCCGCGCCGCGGTCGATGGCCTCGAGCATCTTGCGGCGGGGCGCCGGCAGGTCGCTCGTGTTGCGCAGGAGCGCGAGCGCGTAGCCCTTCATGATCGCGACCGGCGTCTTGAGCTCGTGCGCGCCGACCCGGATGAACTGGTCCTTGACGAGATCGAGCTCCATGAGCTCCGTCACGTCGCGGGCGACCGTGACCGCGCCGAGGATCGCCCCGCCCTCGCTGCGGATCGGCGCCGCGCTGGTGCGCAGGAAGACGTCCCGGCCCGCGCGGCCGTTCGCGAGCACCTGCTCCTCCTGCACGATGGTCTCGCCGGCGAGCGCCCGCACCATGGGCAGCTCGTCGCGCGTGAAGGCGCGGCCGTCGGTGTGGCGCATCCGACTGAGGTCCATCACCTCCTCGACGATCCGGCCGGCCTGCTCGGAGCGGCCCGACAGGCCGAGCAGCCTGAGCCCCGAGGCGTTGATCATCGTCAGCCGGCCCTGGCGGTCGCACGCGAACACCCCCTCGACGAGGTTGTCCAGCACGGCGCCGAGCTGCGCCGCGCGCTGCGCCGCGTCCTGCAAGAGGCGCTCGCGCTCGGCCAGGTAGCTGCGCATGCGCCGGGACGACTCCTCCAGGCGATCGACCATGGCGTTGACGCCGCCCGCCAGGGCGCCGATCTCGTCCTTGAAGTAGACCGGGATCCGCTCCAGCCGGTCGACCTCGCCGCGCTGGACGATCTTCTGGATGACCGCGGCGACCTGCTGGAACGGGCCCGCCAGGGCGCCCGCGAGGAAGCCGGCGCAGACGGGCGCCCAGGTGACCGCGACCATCGAGAAGATGGCCAGCGTGAGCTTCAGGCCAGGCTTGGCGGGCCCCGCCGTCTCGCCGAGCACCATCGCCGCCATCCAGCTCGTCGGCGCGATGGCGAGGCAGGCGCCGAGGATCACGAGGCGGACGGCGAGCGAGTAGCCCTTGCCGGGCACGGACAGGCCGCGCTCGCGGGCGATGAGCGAGATGACGCCGGCGGCGGGCGAGAGCAGGCGGCCGAGGATGCTGTAGGCGAGCGGCAGCGCGGCCGCGAAGAGCGCCAGCGCGAACAGGGCCAGCGCGACGCCGCGCTGGACGTCGAGCGGGCTCTGGTCCGGCGCGATGTAGTAGAACGCTACGGTGACGGGCAGGTACAGGAGCGCCCAGGACACGGCCCAGACCGTCGCGAACGAAAGCGGCGTGTCGTAGGCGGCGTTCGCCGCGGCGAGGATGAGCTCCTCCGGGGGCGCCGCGCCGCCCAGCTCCTCGACGCCCGCGCCGCTCCGGAGCGGGTGGGCCACGGCGTACCGCCGGAGGTGCTCGATCGGACGGAGCATGTGGACGAGCAGCGCGACGAGGCCCGCCGTCTTCACGACATACATGAGCCCGATCAGCCCGAGCATGCGCGCCTGGACCGACGAGTCCACGACGCCGAGGAGCCGCAGGTGAGCGACCGGGACGAGCAGGCTATACGGCAGCTCGATGCCGAACGCATAGGCCACGACCCGGGGGGTGAAGGATGGAGTCCGGGCCCTCCCCGGATTCCAGATTCTAGACCAGGCGGCTCGGCTGATCGCCACGTCCGTCACCCCCCATGTTGAAGCATGGCTGCGGGGTCCGCGCCTGTGGGGTCCGCCGCGCCAAGCCGATGAGTCAGGTCGCCAGGCCGCTTTGCTATGGAACCGATGCGCGGATTGTCGACCTATTTGAGCGACGGCTCATGTCGATTCGCTCGACTCCGACTCACGCGTTCCGTCCTGGCCTGGGCGATCTTTCGGTTTCCCTGATGAGCTCAGGCGGTGCCTTATGGCGCTCCTGGCGATCAAGAAAAGGATGGTGATCACGTGGCGCGCGCGCAAGCCGCTCGCCTCGCCGCGGTAGACGGGGCGCACGCTGACCTCGCGGACGCGGAGGCGGCGCGCCGCGAGCGCGGCGAGCAGGTCGTTCGGGTAGCCGTAGCGGGGCCAGAGGCCGTCGAGGTCGAGCGCGTCGATCGCGCGGGACGAGATCGCGGTGTACCCGCACTGGCTGTCGGAGAGGGCGTCGAGCCTCGCCGCGCGGCGGGTGAGCGCGGCGAGCGCCGCCGTGGCCGCGAGCCGCGGGAGGGGCATGACGCGGAAGACGTCGGGGTGCCGCAGCCGATCGCCCTTCACATAATCGGCCTCTCCCGAGAGGATCGGGGCGACGACGCGGGGGAGGTCGCGCGGGTCCATCTGCCCATCGCCGGCCATGACGGCGACGGCGGCGGCCCCGCGGGCGCGAGCGCGCCGGTAGCCGGAGACGATCGCCGCGCCGACGCCGCGGCACTCGGCGTGCACGACGACCTCGAGGCGCTCGTCCCCGGTCCCGCGCGCGAGCTCGGCAGTGCCGTCTCGACTGGCATCGTCCACGACGATCACGTGGTCGACGAAGGCGGGGACGGCCCCCACCGCCTCGGCGATCCACCCGGCCTCGTCCCGCGCGGGGATGACCACTGCGACGCGCGCACCGTGGAGCACGCGGGTTCCTAGCGGAAGGCGCGGCCCTCGGCAACGCGCTCGGCGCCACGTCGCGCGCCGCGAGCCCCTGCGCGCCCGGGCGTGGTAGAGGGAGCGCGCTCCGCTCCACACCGCTCCTGCCATGCACCGCCGCACCGCCATCGCCCTGGGGATCACCGCCGCCGCGTGTGGGCTCACGGGCTTCACCGTCATGCGCCATCCCGGCGACACGACCCCCGAGAGGGCGTATCTCCGCCTCGCGAGCGCGCTCGGCCGCGGCGACGTCCGGCCCACCTTCACGGCCCTCGACGATGAGGCGCAGCGCGCCTGCCACGACATCCGCGACCATCGACAGAAGACGAGCGACCGGATTCAGGAAAGCTACCCGGAGCCGGAGCGCTCGAAGCTGCTCGCGCTGTACAGGGCCCACGCCGAGGCGCCCGACGGCGCGGACGTCTGGGTCGAGATGGCGGCGCGGCTCGGCTGGATCGCCCGCCTCCGCCGGGATCTGTCCGGTGTCGCGCGGGTCGAGGTCGACGGCGATCGCGCGGTCGTGGAGACCGCGCGGGGGACGCGCTACCCGTTCCGGCGGCGCGAGGGCGGCCTCTGGGGGCTGTCGATGTTCACCGCGGAGCTGGTCGCCGAGGCGGAGCGGGCCGCCCGGGACTGGGACGTCGTGGAGCGCGCGGCGCTCGATTACGATGGATTGCGGCGATGACGACCGCGCGCGGCCGTGAGCGCCGCGCGCGCGGTTGTCATCGCCTGCGGGGCCCGGTGGGGCCGTCACCTGCCTGCCTTCTGCCGGAGCTCGGCGTACGACGCGCCGGGCGTGGTCGTCTCGGCCGGCAGCCCGGCGGGCCCCCACCCCTTCTCGGTGAGCGCGCCGAACGCGTCGCGCGGCCCCTCGAAGCCGGCGCGCTGATCGATGACGGCCGTGTAGCCGGCGGACACCATGGCCTCGGCCGCGCGCATCGAGCGCTGTCCGGACCGGCAGCCCACGATGATCTTCGCGTCCTTGGGATAGAGGGAGCAGACCACATCGAGGAAGTCCGGGTTGGGCTTCATGCCGCCGGCGGCGGCGTGCATGAGCGGCACGTTGTGCGCGCCGCTCGGGTGCCCGGCCGCATATTCCGGCTCGCTCCGGACATCGAGGTAGAGATACCCCTCCTCGTCGATGAGCCTCTTTGCCTGTTCGGGTGATACGCGCTTGATGTCCGCCATGGGCGCAGTCTACCTCTGGCGCGGCGCTGTCGTCAGAACGTATGGATGAAGAGCCCGCTGCGGAGCTTCGGCTCGAACCACGTGCTCTTCGGCGGCATGAGCAGCCCCGCGTCGCTGACCGCGAACAGCTCGCCGATCTGCGTCGGATAGAGGCGGATCGCCATCGTGAACGCGCCCGAGTCGACGCGCCGCTCGAGCTCGGCGATGCCGCGGATGCCGCCGACGAAATCGACGTGCTTGTCCCGGCGGGGGTCGCTGACGCCGAAGATCGGGCCGAGGATCTGGTCCTGGCAGATGGAGCAATCGAGCGAGGCCACCGGGTCGTTCGCGTCGAACGACCCCGGGCGGGCCTTCGCGGTGAACCAGCGGCCGCCGAGGTAGAGCCCGAAGGCCCGCGGGCCGGCCGGGGCCGCGGCCGCGCCGTCCTGAGCCGGCGCGACGTCGAGCCGCTCGCCGAGGGCGGCGAGGATCGCCTCCGCGCTGCGGCCGGCGAGGTCTCGCACGACGCGGTTGTACGGCATGATGTTCATCTGGTCGTGCGGGAAGACCACGGCGAGGAAGACGTCGTGCTCGCCGCCGTCGCCGCGCAGCTTCCTGTGGACGCGCGCCGCCGCGGCGCTGCGGTGGTGGCCGTCGGCGACGTAGAGCGTCGGGATCGCCTGGAAGCGCTCCTCGAGGTCGGCGGTCGCCGCGCGGCCGAGGACCCAGAGCTTGTGCTCGACCCCGTCGGCGGTCGTGAAATCGTAGATGGGCGGCGACTGCGTGGCCGCCGCGACGGCGCGGTCGATGCCCGCGTCGGCGCGGTACGTGAGGAACACCGGCTCGTCGTGGGCGCCGAGCTCCTCGATGTGGCGGGTGCGGTCGTCCTCCTTGTCGGGGCGCGTCTTCTCGTGCTTCTTGATGACGTCCTGCTCGTACTCCGCGACCGAGGCGCAGCCGACGACGCCGATCTGCCGGTGATCGCCCATCTTCTGGGCGTAGAGGTAGAGGTGCGGCTCCGGGTCCTGCGCGAGGTCGCCGCTGGCGATGAGGTCGGCGAGGTTCTGCGCGCCGCGGGCGTAGACGGCGTCGTCGTGCTCGTCCGTCCCTTCGGGCAGGTCGATCTCGGGCCGGGAGACGCGGAGGAAGCTGTGCAGGCCCCCGGCCGCGAGCGTGCGCGCCTCGGCGGTGGAGATGACGTCGTACGGCGGGCTGGCGACGCGGGCCGCGTGCGCCTGGGGAGGTCGGTAAGCGCGGAAGGGTCGGACGGTGGCCACGGGGAGCGACTAGCCCAACGGCCGGGGCGCGTCGAGACGGCTCCGGCTGCGCCGAGCAGGGCGAGCAGACCGCGCGCGCCCGCGCCGACGCCGGCGACGTCGGCGCTGATGGCGGCGCGCGGCGCGTGCTAGAGGGACACGCGCGCTCCGCGAGCAGCCGCAGCCGCCGACATCGCCCCCCGCACGCCGCACGAAGAGGAACCTTGTCCAGCTCCGGTGAGTCCTACCCTCCGTCGCGCTTCTCGACCCTCCCGCCCGGCTCGTCGGACGACGACCTCGCCCTGCCGGGCGAGGTCCCCTCGTTCTCCAGCTCGCGATCCCGCCGGGTGATCGCCGTCGGGGGCGGCCGCGGGGGCGTCGGGAAGGCGACGCTCGCGGTCAACCTGGGCGTGTACTTCGCGCAGCTCGGGCGCGACGTGATCATCATCGACACCGACGCCTACAGCCCGGGGTTGCACGCGGCGCTCGGGATCGAGGCGCCGCCGCTCGTCACGCGCGAGGACATCGAGGAGGGCAAGGCCGAGCCGATCGCGACCACGGTGCCCGGGCTCCGGCTCGTCCCGACCGCGTACGACCCGATGACGGCCACGCCGCTCCGGCCGAGCCGCGCCGCCTACTGGATGAAGATGATCCAGGAGCTCGACGTCGACTACGTCATCGTCAGCCTCGGCGCGGCGACCGGCTCCTCGACGCTCGACCTCTTCCTGCACGCCGACGTCAGTATCTGCGTCACCACGCCCGAGCCGCTCGCGGTCGAGCACTCCTACCGCTTCTGCCGCGCGCTCTACCAGCGCACCCTGCGCCGCGCGCTCATGAAGGAGCGCTTCAAGATCCGGCTCGTCGAGAAGGTGGCCTCGTCGCTCCCGGCGCTCGCGACGCCGCGCGACTTCATCATGGAGGTGAAGCGCTTCGACGAGGGGGTCGCGTCGCTCGCCGCCGCGCAGCTGCCGCGGGTGAAGCCGCACCTCGTCGTCAGCCAGACGCGGCACCGCTCGGACCTGGAGCTCGGCCCGGCGATGAGCGCCGTCTCGGAGCGCTTCCTCGGCATCTCCCTCGATTACCTCGGGCACATCGAGCACGACGACGCGGTGTGGCTGACCGCGCGGCGCCGCCAGCCGCTCCTCATCGACAGCCCGACCTCGAAGAGCGCGCGCAACCTCGAGCGCGTGGCCCGGCGCATCCTCGCGCTGCTCGCCGCGCGCGACTCGCGCCCGGCCGAGGCGCACGCGCGCGCCCTGGCCGCCGCCTCGAAGAGCGCCGCGCCGGCCACCCTGTACGAGGCGCTCGGCCTGGCCCGGACGGCCGCGGACGACGAGATCCGGCGCGCCTACAAGCGGCAGCGCGACATCTACCGCGAGGGGAGCCTGCCGGTCGTCAGCGTGCTGAGCCCCGCGGTGCTCCAGAAGGAGCAGGCGCGCATCGAGGAGGCGCACGACACGCTGCTCGATCCGGTGCGCCGCCGCGCCTACGACCTCTCGACCTACCCGGACGACCCGCGCATGCCGCTCGGCCCGGCGCGCGCCGAGAACGCCGCCGCCGCGGCCGAGCTCGCCATGCTCCAGGCCGAGCTCGCGCGCGAGATCAACGCCGAGACGCAGTTCAGCGGCGCGCTCTTGCGCAAGGTGCGCGAGTCGCAGGGGGTCGAGCTCACCGACATCTCGCAGCGGACGAAGATCTCGCTCGCGCACCTCCAGGCGATCGAGAACGAGGCGATGGGCGACCTGCCGGCGCCCGTCTATGTCCATGGATTCATTCAGGAAATCGCGAAGTTCCTGCGGCTCGATCCGGCCCAGGTGGCGAAGACCTACATGCGCCGACTGCGCGAGATCTCCGCCGGAACACGCCCCAGGCAGCATGGCTGAGGCAGCGCGCGCCGGCGCCGAGGCCGCGCGCGTGGGCGGGGAGGCGCCGGGCGCCGGCGGGGATCTCGCCTTCTCGGCGCTCGCGTTCGTGCTCGCGCTCCTGCCGCGGCTCTACGTGGCGATCGCGTGGGCGCACGAGCCGGTGTGGGACGGCCATTACTACGACTTCGGCGCGCGCCGGATCGCCGCTGGTCTCGGCTACTCGGACGATCTCATCGTCGGCGGCCAGGCGGTGTGGCACCCGTGGTGCCACTACCCGGTCGGCTACAGCGGCTTTCTGGGCCTCATTTACAAGCTGTTCGGTGCCGGGCCGCACGTGGCGACCGTCGCGAACGCGGTGACCGGCGCGCTGCTCGTCGTCGTGCTCCATCGCCTCGCCCGGTACGCGACCACGCCGGCGCGCGCCCGCGCGGCGGCGCTCCTCGCGGCGCTCTCGCCGGGGCTCGTCCTCTATGCTGCGCTCGTCATGACCGAGCCGCTCGCGGCGCTCGGCCTGGTGACGGCGCCGTGGCTGCTCGCGCGCGACGCGGCCCGCGGGCGGCCGGTCCGCGGCGCGATCCTCGCGGGCGCGGCGCTCGGGCTGGCGACGCTGGTGCGGCCGCAGAGCCTGCTCTGCGCGCCGGCGTTCGCGCTGCTCGCGCGCGGCGGCCCGGGCGGGGCGACCGGCGGGGTACGGGCCGCGTGGCGGCGCGGCGCGCTCGCGGCCGCGCTCGCGACCGCGACGGCCCTCGCCGTGGTGGCGCCGTGGACGATCCGGAACTGCCGCGTGATGGACGGCTGCGCGCTCGTCTCCACGAACGGCGGCTGGAACCTCGCCATCGGCGCGTTCCCGCGCGCGACGGGCCGCTTCGAGACGCTGCGCGCCGGGGACGGCTGCCCGATCGCGCGCGGACAGGTGGCCCAGGACCGCTGCTGGATGGCCGAGGGGCTGCGGTGGATCAAGAACGATCCATCCCGCTGGCTGGGCCTGATCCCGAAGAAGCTGAGCTTCACGTTCGATCACGAGTCGTTCCCGGTCGGGTACCTGGGCGAGGCGAACCCGGCGGCGTGGCCCGAGGGGCGGCGCGCGGCGTGGCGCCGGGTGCTCACGACGTCGCACCTCGCCTTGCTCTCCGTCGCGGGGCTCGGGGTGGTGGCGCTGCCGCGGCCGAGGCCGTGGCGGGCGCTCGTCGCGCAGCTGCTGGCGCTCGCGGCGGTGCTCGGGCTCGTCGCGTGGGGGGTGCTCGGGGACGAGCACGCGTTCTGGCCGCTCGCGGTGGCGATCCCGCTCCTCGCGGCGCTGCCGCTGCCGGGCCGGCCCGCGAACGGGGGCGTCGTCGGCTACCTCGCGTTCGCGGTCGCCTCGGTGGCGCTGACGCACGCGGTGTTCTTCGGCGAGGATCGGTATCACATGGTGGTGACCCCGGCGCTGTGCATCCTGGCGGCGTGCGCGCTGCGGCGTGGGGAGGCGACGCGCGAAGCAGGGCAGGAGGCGGCAGACCGCACGATGGGTTGAGGCTTGCAGCAAGCCCGATGCGTTGAATACGGACTTCGCCGCGCGCTCGTTCTGGAATCGCACGGACGCATCGCCGGGCGCCCCCGGCGTCATCGTCGCACGCCGGGTGGTTGGCCCTCTGTCCGGGCCTATGCGAAGGCGCCTCGCCATGGTCTCCATGCGCCACGAGGTCCTCGTGGATCTCTTCAGAAACCGACCTTCCCTCGCCGCCGAGATCCTCGTCGAGGTCCTCGGCGTCGCGCTCCCGACGTACAGCGAGGCCCGAGTCGCCTCCATCGATCTGACCGAGACCACGCCCGCCGAGTACCGGGCCGATGTCGTCGTCGTGCTCCTCGATGGGGACAAGCCAGTGCGGGTCATCATCGTCGAGGTCCAGCTCAGGAAGGACGACAACAAGCCGTTTAGCTGGCCCGCCTATCTGACGGTCTCGCGCGATCAGCACCGCTGTCAGGCGGGCCTGCTCGTCGTCGCGCCCGACCCCCTCGTCGCGGACTGGTGCGCGCAGCCGATCGAGATCGGTGTGCCAGGCTTCGTCCTGCGCCCGCCCGTGCTCCGTCGCAGCAACGTTCCGGTCGTGACGGACCCGGCGGAAGCGGTCCGTCGACCGGAGCTGGGGGTGCTCTCCGCAATGGCCCACGGCGAGACGGAGCAAGGCGCAACGATCGCCGGGGCCGTGCTGCCTGCGATCCAGGGGCTCGATGACGAACGCGCCCGGCTCTACTACGATCTCCTATACAATTCCCTGAACGAGGCGGCCCGCCGGGCGCTGGAGGCCATGATGAAGGGCTACGAGTACCAGAGCGATTTCGCGAAGAAGTACGTCGCGCAGGGCCGTGACGAGGGGCGCATCGAGGGAGCGGTGCGCGCCCTGCTGAGCGTGCTCCGGGCTCGCGGCATCGCGGTGCCCGAGGCGGCACGCGAGCGCATCGTCGCCCAGAAGGACCCGGAACGCCTCGAGCGCTGGATCGAGAAGGCCGTCACCGCGGCCGCGCTCGCCGAGGTGCTCGACGACCCGAGCTGAGGACGGCCAGGCACCGGCCCCCCACCCCACCGCCGGCTCCTACGACGCGCACGGCCTCGCCGCGGTGCGCGCCGGGACGCCGGCCGGAGAGCGAAGGGGCCGCTCTCGCACCCCTCAGGGCGCCGTCGCCGCCCCCGCCTCGCCGGGCGCCTTCCCCGCCCCTTCCGGCTCGGCCTGCAGGACGATCTCGATGCGCCGGTTCTTCGCCCGCCCTTCCTCGGAGGCGTTCGGCGCCACCGGGGCGAACTCCCCGGCCCCGGCCGCAGACAGGCGCTCCGGCGACACCCCGCCCTCGATGAGCACCTCGACGACCGCCGCCGCACGCGCCGTCGAGACGTCCCAGCTCGACGCGCGGTTCGCGCCCCTCGCCTTCCGGTCGTCCGTGTGCCCGACGACCTGGAAGCGGTGATCGGCGATCGTTCGGAGCGCCCCGGCCACCTCGGCCAGGAGCTTCCGCCCGGCCGGCTTGACCTCGGTCCTCGCGCCGTCGAACAGCGCGTCGCTCGAGATCTCGAGCAGCGGCAGCCCGCCGCGGATCCCGACGCGGATCTTCCCGCCGTCCACCGTCGCCTGGAGCCGGCTCGCGGCGTCGCGCATCCGCGCCGCGCGCGCCTCGGCCGCCGCCTGGTGGCGGCGCAGCTCGTCGACCTTGGCCCGCGCCTCGGCGAGCTCCGCCGACAGGCTGCCGCGCTCGTTCGCGAGCTGGCCCACGCTCTGCCCCGCGCTCCGGAGCCGCGCCGACAGCTCCTCGTTCATCGCGGCGAGCTCGTCCAGCCGCCGCGCGAGCCCGGCCTCGGTCGTCGTCACGTCGGACAGCTGGAGATCGCGCGCCCGGAGATCGTCCGCGAGCCGCAACAGCTCCGCCTCGATCGCGGCGGCCTGCGCCGACCGCTGCGCCGCCTCGGCGCGGGCGAGCTGGGCCTCGGCGCGCGCCCGCTCTCCCGCCTCGCGCTCTCTCTGGATCTCCGCGCGCGCCTGGTCGTACAGGTCCTGCCGGACGAGGCAGCCCGGCGTCGCCAGCCCGAGCAGGGCGGCCGTGAGGAGCCTCGCCGCGGCGGGCCAGCGCCGCGACATCCACGCCGGGATCTTACCGGCCGTCGTCGTGGTGTTCATGCGTCGCGCGCACTCTGGCACGAAACCGCCGGCGCGACGAAATCGCGGCGAACGTCCCGCGGCCGCCGCCGAACGAGCCGCCCCACGCCGGGCGATCCCCTGGTACCCTCGCCGGCGTGAGCTCTCGGCGAACTTGGGTTTCCGCGGGCGCCCTGGCCGCGACGACGCTGGCAGCCAGCGCCGCGGCGGCGTTCCCGCACGTCGTCCGCGAGGGAGAGACCCTCGCGCAGATCGCGGAGCGCACCTACGGGCGCGTGCAGATGGAGCAGGTGCTCGTCGCCGCGAACGCGCTCGACGCGGGCGCCGGCGTGCCGATCATGCCCGGCCTGCGGCTGGAGGTGCCCGCGCTCGGCCACCACCGCGTCACCGCCGGCGAGACCTGGGCGATCCTCGCGGAGCGCCTGCTCGGCGCCGCCGACCGGAGCGACGTCCTCGCCCTCTCGAACGACACGATGCCCTGGATCGAGCCGACCGACGGCCAGGAGATCATCGTGCCGTACAACCTCCGGTACGTCGTCGGACAGCACGACACGCTGCTCACCATCGCCTATCGCTTCCTCGGCAAGCGCGACAACGCGTGGATGCTCCACAAGTACAACCATTTCAAGAAGGACACGCTGCGCCGCGGCATGGTGATCCTCGTGCCGCTCACGGACCTGCCGCTCACGGCCGAGGGCAAGGCCGAGGCCGCGAGCGCCGGCGCGCTCGTGCGCTCCGAGGGGGCGGGCCGCGCGCGCGAGGCGCAGCGGCGGGTCGACGCCGAGCTGCCGCAGCTCGCGAGCGACGTGCGGAGCGGCCGCTACATCGACGCGGTGGCGCGGGCGAGCCGGCTGCTCGGCTACGGCGATCTCGCCCGGATGCAGATCGCCACGCTGCACCGGCACCTGCTCGAGGCCTACGTCGCGCTCGACGCGACCGGGCTCGCCGAGACCGCCTGCGCCGCGTGGCGCGAGCACGATCCGACCGCGCGGCTCGACCCCATCGAGCTCAGCCCGAAGATCGTGCGCGCCTGCACCTCGTTCACCGAGCAGCACCTCCGGCTGCCTCCGCCGGATCCCGCGCCGACGGACCCCGCGGACGCGGGTGGTGCGCGGTGACCTCGCCGCCGCCGGCGCCCGATCGCCTCGCCCCCGGGCACCGCGTCGCGTCGCGGTACACCGTGGAGTCGGTCGTCGGCGAGGGCACCTCCGGCGTCGTCTACCGCGCCGCCCGCGACGAGGACGGCCGGCGCGTCGCGCTCAAGGTGATCCACCGGCACCTCTCCGGCGCGCCGCAGATCTTCCGGCGCTACCACCGGGAAGCCGCCATCCTGAAGCGCCTCGAGGGCCCGCACGTCGTCCGGATGCTCGACTTCGTCGAGGAGGGCGGGCTGCTCACGATCGCGCTGGAGCACATCGACGGCAGCTCGCTGGAGGAGCTCCTGCGGGAGCACGCGCCGATCGAGGTCGACCGGGCGATCGAGATCGCCCTCCAGATCTGCGCCGCGCTGGAGACCGCGCACGCGGCGGGCGTGGTCCATCGCGACCTCAAGCCGGCCAACGTGCTCATCGAGCGCCCGGGCGCGCCGCCGCCGGGCGGGCAACCTGGAGGCGCGCCGTCGCCGCTCGCGGGCCGCGTCCGCGTGGTCGACTTCGGGCTCGCGAAGGTCGTGCACGGCGAGCAGATGACGACCGGGCTCACCGAGCAGGGCATGATCTTCGGGACGCCGGAGTACATGGCGCCGGAGCAGGTGCGCGGCGAGGACGTCGATCCGCGCTGCGACATCTACGCGCTCGGCTGCATCCTCTACGAGATGGTGGTCGGCGCGGTGCCGTTCAGCAAACGGACGCCCATCGCCGTCATGACGGCGCAGATCACCGAGCAGCCGCTCCCGCCGCGCTCCGGCAAGCGCGACGGGCTCATCTCGGCCGGCCTGGAGGCCGTCATCCTGAGGGCCCTCGCCAAGGACCCCGCCGAGCGGCACCCGAGCGCCCGGGCCTTCGCCGACGCCCTGCGCGCCTGCCGCGAGCGGCGCGTCGTGGGCCACACCCCCACGGGCCTCGCGGACGCCATCTCGATCACCGAGCTCGGGCTCGAGCGCACCGGCCTGGACCACGCCGCGACGCCCCAGAACGACGTTTCCACCGCGGACGTCGCTCCCGCGGTTCCGCCCCGGGAGAGCCAGGGGATCGGGGCGCTGCCCGCGGGCCGAGCCGCGGCGCGCGGCGACGCGCTCGGCCGCGGCGCAGCGGCCGCGGCGACGCCGGAGCGCGCCTCGCGCGAGCGGCTCCTCTGGACCGTGGTGGCCATCCTCTGCGCGGCCGCTGGCATCGTGGTCGGCACGCTGTTCGGGGCACGTTAACGACGCCGCACCCCTGGAATGCGGCTATGGCGAGGAGCGCGCGGATCGTGGTAATCGCTAACATGCGTTCTCTGCTGTCCGGCGACGCTGATCTCGAGGCCTCCCGCTCCGCCCGGCCCCGGCGCGCGCTCCCCTGCGCCACCGCCGCGCTCACCCTCCTCGCCCCCGCGGCCGCGTCGGCCTACGACTCGCTCGCTGCGCCGTGCGCCGACGACCCGTTCTATTGCCAGCGGGGCGCGCTCACCTTCCAGCGCAGGGAGGGAATCCCGCTCGAGCTCGACTTCGCTACGGGCTGGGTCCCTCCGGGCTCACCGTTGCAAGTGAACCTCCGGGCCGCGGTCTACGCGAACACGCAGCTCTCGTTGAGCGGGGCGCTCGAGGCGTCGTGGCCAGAGGCGCTCGCGCTCGCGGCCCCCGGCGACCAGGGCGGAGGCACGTTCAGCTGCGATTACGGGCTCGACGTCAGCGCAGAGGGGCGCATCGGCATCTCCGTCCTCGGCCAGGACTTCGAGTGGACGGGCGATATCCCTTATGTGCCCCAGATCGATTTCCAGGTGCACGAGAGCGAGCCGTTCGACGCCTGGGGCTGGGAGCCGGGCATCGCGATGGCCAGCTCGACCGCGCCGCAGCGGCTCGCGTCCGTCTCCCTCGGCGACCTCATCGGCGGCTCGATCCCCGGGATCGAGGGGAGGTTCGAGCTCGACGTCGCCATGGATGTCGACGCTCGCTACGTGACCCACCGCGTGGCCGTCGAGACGCTCGATCAGGCGACGGTGAGCGGGGGCGACATCACGAAGGAGCGCAGCGCCTCGTTCACGGAGTACCTGGGCGGTCCGTCGGTCGAGCTCAACGTGCGTCCCGAGGGCTCGGTGCGCTACGAGGGCACGCTCCACCTCATCCCCGCGTTCAAGGTCAGCCTGCTCGGCCGCGAGTGGTCGATCCCGATCGCCGACATCCCGCTCGACTTCCCCCTCACCGAGCGGGCGTGGATCTTCGAGAGCGAGCGCGTCCATGTGCCGCTCCCGGATCTCGCGCTGGACAAGCGGGAGATCCACTTCGGCCCGGTCGAGGTCGGGCGGGCCAACGTGGAGATCGTCCAGCTGTCGAACGCAGGGGAGGCGCTGCTCGACGTCGCGGTGACGACGGACGATCCGGAGAGCTTCGAGCTCGCCGACGAGGCGCTCGAGATCGACCCCGAGGCGGCGGTCGACTTCGCGATCCGCTTCGCGCCGAAGGCCGGCGGCGCGTTCGCGGCGACCGTCCGCGTCACGTCGAACGACCCGAGCGATCCCGTGCAGGAGATCACGGTGCGCGGGATCGGCGTCGCGCCGCCGGACGACGGGCCGGACGGCGGCGCGCTCGCGGAAGAGGACGGCGGCTGCGGCTGCCGCGCCGCCGGGGGCGCGGGCGACCGGGCGTGGGCGGCCGTCGGGCTGTCGCTCGCCGCGCTCGCGGGCGGCCTCAGGCGACGGCGCCGCGCGGCCTGAGCCCCGGATCCCGGCCCCGCGCGGCGCGCGCCTCAGGCCGCGCTCGGCGACCCCACGGAGATCTTCCGGCGCGTCGACACGGCCGCGATCTGCTCCAGCTCCTCGCCGCGGAGGGTCTCCTTGAGCACGAGCGCCTCCGCGGCGGCCTCGAGGCCCTCGCGGCGATCGACGAGCAGCTGCTTGGCCTTCAGGTACATCTCGCCGAGCCTCTCCCTCACCTCCTCGTCGACCTCGCGCGCGGTCTCCTCGCTGCACGTGCGCTCCTCCTGGATCACGCCGAGCAAGGGCGCGCCGACGTTGCGCGAGAGCGCGGGCAACCCGAGGCGCCGGCTCATCCCGAGGCGGGTCACCATCTCGCGGACGAGCGCCGTGGCCCGCCCGAGATCGTCGTGCGCGCCGCTCGAGACCTGGCCCAGCGCGATCTCCTCCGCCGCCCTGCCGCCGAGCATCACCGTGACGCGCGACTCGAGCTCCTGCTCGGTGACCAGCTGGCGCTCGCCGCGCGGCACCTGGATCGTGACGCCGAGCGCGCCGATCGTGCGCGCCACGATCGACACCCGCTCCACCGGATCGGCGGCCGGCAGCGCGAGCGCGACGAGCGCGTGCCCGGCCTCGTGGTAGGCCACGCGCCGCCGCTCCTCCGCGGTCATGATCTGCCCGCGGCGCCGGAGGCCGAGCTGCGACCGGTCGAGCGCCTCGTCGAAGTCGGCCTGGCTGATCTCGCTCGCGCCGCGCCGCGCCCCGGCGAGCGCCGCCTCGTTGACGATCTTGGCGAGGTCGGCCCCGACCATGCCCGGCGTGCGGCGCGCCACGAGCCCGAGGTCGACGCCCTTCGCGAGCGGCACCCGCCGCGCGTGCACGGCGAGGATCGCCTCGCGCCCCTGCAGATCGGGGCGATCCACGATGACCTGGCGGTCGAAGCGCCCGGGGCGCAAGAGGGCCGGATCGAGCACCTCGGGCCGGTTCGTGGCGGCCATCAGGATCACGGTGGTGCGCGCGTCGAAGCCGTCCAGCTCGGCGAGGAGCTGGTGGAGCGTCTGCTCGCGCTCGTCGTGGGTCGACAGGGCGCTGAGGCCGCCCCGGGTCCTGCCCACGGCGTCGATCTCGTCGATGAACACGATGCTGGGCGCGCTCTTGCGCGCCTCCTCGAAGAGCTCGCGCACGCGCGCGGCCCCGAGCCCGACGAACATCTCGACGAACTCGCTCGCGTTCAGCGAGAAGAACGGCACGTTCGCCTCGCCCGCCACGGCGCGCGCGAGCAGCGTCTTGCCGGTGCCGGGCGGCCCGACGAGCAAGAGGCCCCGCGGGATCCGCCCGCCGAGCGACCGGTACCGCGACGGCTCCTTCAGGAAGTCGACCACCTCGACGAGCTCGTCCTTGGCCTCGTCGACCCCCGCGACGTCGGAGAAGCGCACCGGATCCTGCTTGGACCGGTCGTAGATCTTCGCCTTGCTGCGCAGGAACCCGAGCGGCCCGCCGGCCCCCTGCCCCGCCCGGCGCAGCATCATGAAGAACGCCGCGTTGATGAACAGGAGCGGCAGGAGCCAGATCGCCGCCTGCGCCCACGCCGAGGACCGGGCGCTCTTCGCCTCGATGCGGACGTGCTGCTCGAGCAGCGCCCGCACGAGCGGCTCGTCCTCGACGCCGGGCAGCCGCGTCACGCGGACGTGCTCCTCGGTCCGCTGCGCGCCGGCGTGGCGGACGAGCTCGATCTCGTCGGGCTTCACGACCGCCGAGCCGACCTCCCCGCGCCGCACCGCGGCGACCGCCTCGTCGTAGGGCACGAGCGGGGGCCCCGGCGGCTTGACGATCCCGGAAAAGACCAGGATCGCGGCGGCGATCAGCAGGTACCCGAGCCACGTGCGCGACACCGGCCTTTTCTCGTCAGCCATTCCATGGAGCTGATGTGTGGCGGGCGTCACCTCGGCAAGCCCCGGGGCCCGGAAGAACCGGAAATCACACGGTAAAGCGGCGCGGGAGGGGAGCCCCGCCGGGAGCCGCCTGGCCGCGCTTCACGGCGCGTCCGCCCCCCGGCTCCACGCCTCCACCGCGCTTCTACCGCCTGGTCACCGCTCGGCTGCCGCTCGCCACCGCTCGGCCACCGCTCGGCCACCCACGGTTGCCGCCGGGTGATCGCCCCGGGGATCCAGGCTAAGAAGCGCCCTTGTGCCGCTCGCTTCCGACCGCGCCTCGCTCGCCGCGTTCCCCATCGACTGGGGCGGGCTCGCCCCGCTCCGCCTCAAGTCGCGCGCCGTCGCCGAGGGCGTCTACGCCGGCATGCACCGGAGCATCCGCAAGGGCGCCGGCGTCGAGTTCGGCGGGCAACGGCCCTACGTGCCCGGCGACGATCTCCGCTTCTTCGATCGCCGCGCCCTGCTCCGCCACGATCGCCTCATGGTGCGCGAGTTCGAGACCGAGACCGACCGCGCCCTCTGGCTGTGCATCGACGCGACCGCCTCGATGTCCTACCGCGGCCGGCGCGCGCCCGGCGCCAAGCTCGCGTACGCGGCGCTCATCGCCGCGGCCATGGCCCGCGTCGCGCTCGCCACCGGCGACCCGGTGGGCCTCGCGTGGCTCGGCGGCGCCGGCACCCACGGCCTGCCCGCCATGGCCGGGCGCGAGGCGTTCGAGCGGATCGTGGGCGCCCTCGAGGCCACCTCCGCCGCCCAGGACTGGAGCGGCGACGCGGGCGCCATCGAGCGCGCGCTCGCGCCCGTCGCGAAGAAGGCCCGCCGCGGCGCCGTCGTCCTGCTCATCTCGGATCTGCTCGATCTCGCTCATGAATCCGGCACGGAGCGCGCCCTCTCCGCGTTCACGCCGCTCAGCACCGGCGGCCGCACGCTGATCGCCCTCCAGGTCCTCGACCCGAGCGAGGCGGAGCTCGACTTCGAGGGCAACGTGCGCCTCCGCGCGCTCGAGGGCGGCGCCGTCGTGGAGGCCGACGCGGGCGCGGTCCGCGCGCAGTACAAGGCGCGCCTCGACGCCCTCGCCGACGTCTGGGCGCGCGCGCTCGCGTCGCGCGGCGGCCGCCTGCTCCGCGCGACCAGCGCCGATCCCCCGACCGACGTCGTCCGCGCCCTGGTGCAGGCGATCGCCGAGGTGCGGCGATGAGCTTCGTCACGCTCGGCGCGCTGCTCGTCGCGCTCCTCGTCGGCGCGCCGATCGCCGCGCACCTCCTGCGCCGCCGACGCGCCGAGGAGCGGCCGTTCCCGCCCGCGCGCCTGGTCCCGCCCACGCCGCCGACGGCGCGGCGCCGGAGCCTCCTCGAGGACCGCGCCCTCTTCGCCACCCGGGCCGTGTCGGTGCTCGCGCTCGCTGTGCTCGGCGCCACGCCGCTCCTGCGCTGCACGCACCTGTCGCTCAGCCGCAGGGCCGGCGCGTCGGTCGCGCTCGCCATCGTCGTCGACGACTCGCTCAGCATGCGCGCGCGCCCGGGCGGCGGCGGCGCGGAGCGCGCCGGCCCCTCGCGGTTCGAGCGCGCGCTCACGGCCGCGCGCGAGCTCGCCGGCGGGCTCGCGCCCGGCGACGCCGCGGCGCTCGTCCTCGCGGGCGCCCCGGCCCGCGTCGCCCTCGCGTCGACGACCAACCTCGCCGCCGTCACCGACGCGCTCGCCGCGGTGACGCCGTCGGACCGCGCCACCGACCTCGACGGCGCCCTCGATCTCGCGCGCGATCTGCTCCGGGGGCTGCCCCAGAGCGACAAGCGCATCGTGCTCCTCAGCGACCTCGCGGACGGCGCGCCCGGCGCCCCGCCCATCTCGGGCACCCCCGACATCGCCACGTGGGTGCCGCTCGAGGAGCTGGAGGCGGCGGGACAGGACTGCGGGATCGTGCGCGCGGATCGGTCCAGCCAGAAGGCGCGCGTCCGCGTCGTCTGCACCGCCCCGCAGGCCGCCGCGCCCGGGCCCGACCTCCCCGCCGCGGAGCGCGACGGCGGCGCGGCGGCGCCGGCCGCCTCCGCCGCCGCGGGCGCGTCCGCCGCCGCGGGGCGGTCCCTGGAGGTGCGCGCCGGCGACGCGGTGATCGGCAAGGTCGCGCTCGATCCGGCGCTGCGCGCCGAGGAGCTCACGATCGACCTGCCCCCCGGGACGCCGGAGCTCTTGATCGCCGCGCTCACCGGCGGCGACGCGATCGCCGAGGACGACCGCGCGCCGATCATCTCTGCCGGCGGCCCGCTCTCGATCGCGGTCGTCGTCGACCCCGCGGCCACGCACGTCGAGACGGGCGGCCCGCCGCCGCTGGAGCAGGCGCTCTCGGCGCTCGATCTCGACGCGCAGATCAGGCCGCTGCCCTCGGTCCCCGAGCACGCGGACGAGCTGGCCGCGCACGCGGGGCTCATCGTCGACGACGCGCCCGGCTTCACGCCCGAGGTGCGCCGCTCGCTCGCCGCGTGGGTCGAGCGCGGCGGCGTCGCGCTCCTCACGCTCGGCCAGCGCGCCGCCGCGGCGCCGCTCGGCGCCGGGTTCGAGCCGCTGGTGCCCGGCGTGGTCCGCTGGTCGGCGTCCCCGGCGCGCGGGGTGGATCCGGCCACGGCGGGCTGGCTCGGCCCGTCCGCGGCCGGCCTCGCCGACGTCGCCCCGCGCGGCCGGGCCACGCTGGGCGCCGAGGCCTCGGAGGGCGCCGAGGTGCTCGCCCGGTGGTCGGACGGCGCCCCGTTCCTCGTGCGCCGCCCGCTCGGGCGCGGCGTCGTGCTGTTCATGACGCTGCCGCTCAGCACGGAGGAGAGCGACGTCGCGCTGCGGCCGGCGTTCCTCTCGCTGCTCGACGGGTTCGTCGGCGCCGCGCGCGCCCGCGGCGGCGCGCGGCGGCTCGCCGCGGGCGAGACGTGGACGTTCGACGGCTACCACGACGTCAAGGTCGAGCGCGTGCAGGTCGACCGCGGCCAGGGGCCCGCGGGGCGCGAGGCGCTCCCCGTCGTGGAGGTCGAGCGGCGGCTGCGCGTCTCGCCCCCGCTCGCCGGGCTCTACGAGCTCACCCTCGACGGCGAGCGCTCGACGCGCGTCGTCTCGGTCCCGGAGCGCGAGATCGATCTCCGCCCCCGGCGCGTCGCCGAGAGCGCCCGCGCGGCCGAGCTGGGCGGCATGTCGGCCTCGATCGACGGATCGCCGTATGTCGCGCTGCTGCTGCTCGCGCTGCTCGCGGCCGAGCTCCTGCTGCGCGCCCTCGGCGGGCGGCGGGAGGCGGCGGAGCTCCGGGCGGGCTGAGGCCGGCGGCCGCCTTCGGCGCGGCCCGCGAGCGGCGCGGCCGGCGCTCGTCGAACGCCGCAACGCCGCAACGCCGCAACGCCGCGCCGCCGCGCCGCCGCGCTCAGTGCGTCTGCCAGTGCGGGGGGATCTCGTCCGCCGGCGCGAACTCGGGCTTGGCCGGCGCGGCGGGCAGGACGGCCGCTCGGCGGGGCCCGTTCGGCTTGAAGCTGTGCTCTGCGGCCGGGAACGTGCGCGACTGCACCTCGTCCACGTAGGCGCGCGTCGCCTCCACGATCTGATCGCCGACCTCGGCGAAGCGCTTCGCGAACTTCGGCGTCAGCTCGCGGTACATCCCGAGCAGGTCGTAGCAGACGAGCACCTGCCCGTCGCAGCCGGCCCCCGCGCCGATGCCGATCGTCGGCACGGAGACCGCCGCCGTCACCTCCTGCGCGAGATCCGGCGGGATGGCCTCGAGCACGATCGCGTAGGCGCCCGCCTCGTCGAGGATGCGTGCGTCGGCGATGAGGCGCTCGGCCGCCTCGTCGCCCTTGCCCTGCACCTTGAAGCCGCCCATCGCGTGCACCGACTGCGGCGTGAGCCCGAGGTGGCCCATCACCGGGATGCCCGCGGCGACGATCCGGCGCACGTGCTCCGCGATCTCGGCGCCCCCCTCGAGCTTGATGCTCTCGAAGCTGCCCTCCTTCATCATCCGCCCGGCGTTCTCGAGCGCGTGCATCGGAGAGAGCTGGAAGCTCATGAACGGCATGTCGCCCACGACGTGGGCGCGCCGCGCGCCGCGCGCCACCGCGCGCCCGTGATAACAGATCTCCTCGACCGTCACGGGGAGCGTCGTCGCGTGCCCTTGCACGACCATCCCGAGCGAGTCGCCGACGAGCAGCAGATCGGCGCCGCCCTCGTCGAGCAGCCGCGCTATCGTGAAGTCGTAGGCCGTCACCATCGCGATCGGCGAGACCCCTTTGCGGGCGCGGATCTCGGGGACCGTGACCTTCGTCGAGCGCTGCGCTGGCCTGCGCGCGCCGCCCCCACCATTGCCTTGCGGACCGTACATGTTCCTCCGGGTCGCGGCCGCACCTGCGGTCCACGCCTCCAGGGAGGCTAGGGCCGCGCCCGCGTCCGGGCAAGACGCGGCGCGCGCCGGCCGCGGCCTACCTGGTCACAATCCGCAATCGTCCTGGATACTTATCCACCTCGGCAGCCGCGGCGGGCGCGGGCGCGGCGCGCCCGCTCTTGCGCCGGCCCGCTCATCCGCGGCGGTGCCCGGCGCCGCCGGCGGGGAGCGCCGCTGCCGGCGCTCGCGACGCGCCCGGCGGCGCGGACCTCGGGTTCGTCAGCGCCGTCAGGACGTGGTCGCGCCAGGCGCCGTCGATGAACAGGTAATCGCGGGCGTACCCCTCGACGACGAAGCCGAGGCGCCGGAGCAGCCGGCCGCTGCGCTCGTTGTGCGGCAGGTAGTTCGCCATCACCCGGTGGAAGCCGAGCGCGTCGAACACGTACGCGATCGCCGCCTCGAGCGCCTCGAACATCACGCCCGCGCCCACGGCGCGCTGGTCGAGCGAGTACCCGAGCGTCGCGGCCTGGAAGGCGCCGCGCACGAACTGGGTGAAGTTGCAGACCCCGATCACCTCGCCGTCGGGGGCGCCGCGCCACTGCAGCGCGAGCCGGAGCGCCCGATCGGCGGCGAAGTCGTCGTGATCGCGGAGGATGCGCTCGCGCCAGAACGCCTCGGTGTAGAAGCCCTCGGGGCGCGGCGGATCCCACCGGGCGAGGTGCTCGCGGTTGCGCTCGAAATAGGCGAGGTAGCGGCCGGCGAAGTCGAGGGGCGGGAGGTGGACGCGCAGCCGCGGGGTCTCGATGCAGACGGAGCTCTTCAACCCGGCCTCCCGCGCGGCGCGCCTACGACAGCGTGCCCTCGTCGAGGCGGCGCATCCCTTCGAGGAGCAGCGCCTCGGGCGAGGCGGTGATGCTGCGCGTGCTGGGGGAGAAGGTCGGGTCGAGGCGGAAGTCGCCCTCGCGGAGCGTGAGCATCCGGTAGAACGCGTCCTCGCCCTGCGCGCCGGCCCAGAGCGCGTGGACGACCTGCCCGTCGGCGAAGTGGATCTCGCCGGCCATGGAGTTCGCCTGGATCTTGAGCGCGCACGTCTTCCGGCCGTGCCAGAGGATCTGGATCATGTCCGGCAGGCCCATCTCGGCGAGCGAGCCGGACACGCCGCGCGGGGCGGCGGTCGAGGAGCGCCGCTCGATGAGCTGGCGGAGCTTGGCGGCCATGACGTCGGTCGACGCCGGCTTCGAGACGAAGTCGTCGACGCCGAGATCGAAGGCGCGCTGGGCGGTCTGCCGGTCGGTCTTCGCGGTGAGGATGACCCACGTCTTGTCGCGGCCGAAGCCGAGCTTCAGCGCGTCGGCGCGGAGCGCGAGGCCGGCGTCGGGCTCCTCGAGATCGATCTCGCTGACGACCACCTCGATGTCCTTCGTCTCGAGCTCGCGCCGCGCCTGCGCCACGTTGCGCGCGATCGAGACCTCGAACCCCTGCTCGAGGAGCCGCAGCTCGAGCACCGTCGTCTCCTCGGGATCCGGGTCGACGATGAGCGCCTGGTGCCGGTCGGAGAGGAGCTTCGCGCGCATGTCGTCGCCGGTCATGACCTGGCGGAAGAGGTCGACGATGTTCGGATCGAAGATGGTGCCGCGGTACTGGGCGAGCACGTCGCACGCCTCGGGCGGGCGGAGCGCCTTGCGGTACGGGTTGCGCGGGTTCTGGGTGAGGTCGGCGTAGGTGTCCGCGACCGCGAGGATGCGCGCGCCGAGCGGGATCTCCTTGCCGGACAGGCCGTCGGGGAAGCCGCTGCCGTCGTAGCGCTCGTACATCAGGCTGATCGCCGAGACGACCTCCTGCGGCAGCCCCACCGACTCCATGAGGTGCGCCGGGAGGTCGACGCTCTTCGTCGCGGCGAGCCGGTGCCCCTCGTACTCGGCCACGTTGAGCGCGGTGAGGTGGTACGGGCCGTTCTTGCCGAGGTCGTGCAGGTACGCCGAGGCCACGTAGCTCGCGACCGTCGTCGGCGGCAGGCCGATGCGCTCGCAGAGCTTGCGGACGATGCGCGCGACCGTGGAGGAGTGGCCCCGGAGGTCCTGCCGCGCGTTCTCGAGCAGGCTCACGAGGACGTTCAGCGTCTCGACGTACGCGTGGCTCGTGGTCGGGTCGGGCGGCGGCGGCGGGGCCGCCGCGATCGGCGCGGAGACCGGGGCGACCTGCAGCTGAGGCGGCGGCGAGGGCGGCACCGGCGTGGGCGGGGGGCCAGCCGGGGCCACGCGCGGCGGCGCGGAGGGCGCGGCGGGCCCCCGCATCACCGCCGGAGGCTGCGGCGTCGCGACGAGCGGCGCAGGGATGGGCGCTAGCGCCGGCGTCGCGTGCGCCGGCTGGCCGTGCATCGGCTGCGCGTGCGCCGGCTGCCCGTGCATCGTCGCCTGCCCGTGCATCGTCGTCTGCCCGTGCATCGGCTGGCCGTGCATCGTCGCCTGCCCGTGCATCGTCGCCTGCGGGTGCGCGGGCGGCGCGTGCGCCGGCTGGCCGTGCATCGTCGCCTGCCCGTGCATCGGCTGCGGATGCGCTGCCGGCACGTGCGTCATCGACGTGCGATCGGGGATCGACGCGCGCTCGTACGTCATCGACGTACGCTCGAACGGATTGCTGTTGTTGTTGTAGAGGATCTCGTCGAACGAGCTGACCGGCCGCAGCAGCGAATTGAAGGCGGTCGTGTCGCCCCGGTAATGGTAGGCGATGGCCGCGCGCACCGCCGCCGGCCGGGCGACGATGGCGCGTACATCCCGCACGCCCGCGGCCAGCCGGATCTCGTGCAGCGCGGCGTCGTTGTCGGGATCCGCGGTCGCGACGGAGAGCGTCGTGTTCCGCTCGTCGAGCAGGACCGGAAAGACGCCGTGCAACGTCGCGGTGATCGCCGAGACCTTGGCGAGCACGCGGGGCTCGATGATCGCCTTCGAGAGCTTCTCGGTCGAGACGAAGCGGGTGTTGTGGACGGTCGCGATGAACTTCAGGAGCTCGGCCTCGTTGACGATATCGAGCTCGATGATGGCGTCCTCGATGCGGCCGCGGGTCCGCATCGCGTACTCCACCGCGCGACGATGGTCGTCCGGGGTGATGCGCCCCTCGAGGACGAGGCGATCGGCAATCCGCTGGTTCAATCCTTGAACGGAAGCCATCGAAACCCTGATTCTACTCAGAAATTGGAGGTAGGCGCGCGCCCAAGAACCCTCGCGGAACGAAAGCACGCGGGGAAAGCTGGCCAGCCGCTCGCGGCGTATGAGCCATGGGGTGCGCTCGATGGATGAGAGCAGAGCTCGGAGCGGTGCGCGAGCCCCGTGAGCATCCCGGCCAGCGCCGGTTGGCCCCCGAGGTCCCGCTCGACCCGATGCGCTGCTACGTGGAGATGAAGACTGACCCCGGGTAGGCGCTCACGCCACGTCCGGCGCGGTTCGCCAGGCCGGCAAGCTCAGAGCTGGGAGAGGAAAGCGGCCCCCGGGGCGGCGCGCCCGGTGACTGGGGTGCCGGGCGGCGCGCCCGGAGTCCGGCCGGCGCGCCCGGAGGCGGGGGTGGGCCCCGCCCTGGGCGCGCCGGTGGCCGTCACTCCTCGTTCACCGCCGTGAGCGGCGCCGTCTCCTCGGGGCGCGGCCGCGGGGCGACGTACGGCGCCTGCACCACCGGCTCGCCCTCGACCACGACCTGGAGGCGCTTGTAGGCGGGCAGACCCGTCCCTGCCGGGATCAGGCGACCCATGATGACGTTCTCCTTCAGACCGCGGAGATCGTCCGTCTTGCCGTTGATCGCGGCCTCGGTGAGCACCTTGGTCGTCTCCTGGAACGACGAGGCGCTGATGAACGACTCGGTCGACAGGCTGGCCTTGGTGATGCCGAGGAGGAGCGCCTCGGCGATGGCGGGCTTGCCGCCGCGCTCGATGACGTTCTCGTTCTCCTTCTCGAAGATGTGCTTCTCCACCTGCTCGTCGACCAGGAAGTTCGTATCGCCGACCTCACGCACGCGGACCCGCCGGAGCATCTGCCGGACGATGACCTCGATGTGCTTGTCGTTGATGCCGACGCCCTGGAGCCGGTAGACCTGCTGGATCTCGTTCACGAGCCAGGCCGACAGCTCCTTCTCGCCCTTCACCCGGAGGATGTCGTGCGGGTTCGGCGGGCCGTCCTGGAGCGGATCACCCGCGCGCACCCGGTCGCCCGGCTGCACCTGGATGTGCTTGCCCTTGGGGATCAGGTACTCGCGCGCCTGATCGCCGAGCGCATGCCCGTCCGGCGAGTACGGCGTGATGATGACCTTCCGCTTGCCCTTCGTGTCCTTGCCGAACGTGACCTCGCCGTCGATCTCGCTGATGATGGCGTGATCCTTGGGCTTTCGGGCCTCGAACAGCTCGGCGACGCGGGGCAGACCGCCGGTGATGTCCTGCACCTTCGTCGTGTCGCGCGGGATCTTCGCGATGACCTCGCCGGCCTCGATGAGATCCCCCTCCTGCGCGACGATGTGCGCGCCGACGGGGAGCAGGTAGCGCGCCTCGAGCTCGCTGTTCGGGAGCTTCAGCGTCCTGCCGGACTCGGGGTCCTTCAGCGAGATGCGCGGGCGGACGTCGGCCGCCTTCGACTCGATGACGACCTTCCGCGAGAGGCCCGTCACCTCGTCGAGGCGATCCTGCACGCTGACGCCCTCGATGAGGTCGCCGAACTTCACCACGCCGGAGACCTCGGTGAGGATCGGCGTCGCGAACTGGTCCCACTCGGCGAGCAGCTCGCCGGGCTTGGTGCGCTCGCCGTCGGCCTTCTTGAGGATGGCGCCGTAGACGAGGCGGTTGTGCTCGCGCTCGCGCCCCGTCTCGTCGACGACCACGATCTCGCCGTGGCGGTTCATGACCACCATGGTGCCGTCCTTCTTCTTCTGGACGACCGCGCGGCGGAGGCGGACGGTGCCCTCGGTGCGGGCCTCGAGGTAGCTCGCCTCGATCTTGCCGCGCGCCGCGGTGCCGCCGATGTGGAAGGTGCGCATCGTGAGCTGCGTGCCCGGCTCGCCGATCGACTGGGCGGCGATGATGCCCACCGCCTCGCCGATGTTGACCCGGTAGCCGCGCGCGAGGTCGCGGCCGTAGCAGAGCGCGCACACCCCGCGGCGGAGCTGGCACGTGAGCACCGAGCGGATGACGACCTCCTCGATGCCGGCGTCCTCGATGGACCGCACCGCCTGCTCGTCGAGCTCGGTGTTCGCCGTGATGAGCACCTCGCCGGTGAGCGGGTCGACCACGTCCTCCAGCGCGACGCGGCCGAGGATGCGGTCGCCGAGCGGCTGGATGACCTCGCCGGCCTCCTCGAGCTTCGCCACGCGGATGCCGTCGAGCGTGCCGCAGTCGAACTCGGAGATGACCGCGTCCTGGGCCACGTCGACGAGCCGGCGGGTGAGGTAACCCGAGTTCGCCGTCTTGAGCGCGGTGTCCGCGAGGCCCTTGCGGGCGCCGTGCGTCGAGATGAAGTACTGGAGCACGCTGAGACCCTCGCGGAAGTTCGCGGTGATCGGCGTCTCGATGATCTCGCCGGACGGCTTGGCCATCAGGCCGCGCATCGCGGCCAGCTGCCGGATCTGCTGCGTGGAGCCGCGCGCGCCGGAGTCGGCCATGATGTAGATGGGGTTGAAGCTCGGCTCGACCGACTCCTTGCCCGTCTCGTGGTCGACGACGGTCTCCTTGCCGATGCCGCCCATCATCTCGGTCGTGACCTGGTCGGCGATGCTCGCCCAGATATCGACGATCTTGTTGTACCGCTCGCCGTCGGTGATGAGCCCCTCCTGGTACTGCTCGACGACGCGCTCGACCTCCTTCTGCGCCTCGCCGAGCAGGATCTTCTTGGCCGGGGGGATCACCATGTGATCCATGCAGATGGAGATGCCCGCCCGCATCGCGTGGTCGAAGCCGAGCGTGCGGAGCCGGTCCGCGAGGAGGACGGTCTCCTTGTTGCGGTGGATGCGGTAGCAGACGTCGATGAGCGCCGAGAGCGCCTTCTTGTCGAGGGTCTTGTTCGCGTACTCGAACGCGACCCCCTTCGGGAGGACCTCGGAGATGAGGACGCGGCCGACCGTGGTCTCGACGATGCGGCGCTTCACGTGGCCGAACTCGTCGAGCTGCGGGTTGCCGTCGTCGTCGATGACCGGCACGCGGACGCGGATGCCGGCGTGCAGGGCGACCTCGCCGTTGTCGTAGGCCATCCGCACCTCCTCGGGGGAGGCGTAGATGCCCCGCAGGTAGCCCTGCGCCACGCCGTCCTCGCCGACGGAGAGGGTGTCCGCGCGGAACGACCCCTTCTCGAACTTGCGCTCGCGGGTGGCGTAGTAGAGCCCGAGCACGATGTCCTGCGTCGGGTTGATGATCGGCTTGCCGCTCGCGGGCGAGAGGATGTTGTTCGTGCTCATCATGAGCACGCGCGCCTCCATCTGCGCCTCGACCGACAGCGGCACGTGGACCGCCATCTGGTCGCCGTCGAAGTCGGCGTTGAACGCCGCGCAGACGAGCGGGTGCAGCTGGATCGCCTTGCCCTCGATGAGCACCGGCTCGAACGCCTGGATGCCGAGGCGGTGGAGCGTCGGGGCGCGGTTCAGGAGCACCGGGTGCTCGCTGATGACCTCCTCGAGGATGTCCCAGACCTCCGGCCGCTCCTTCTCCACCATCTTCTTCGCGCTCTTGATGGTGTTGACGTAGCCGCGCTCTTCCAGCTTGTTGTAGATGAACGGCTTGAAGAGCTCGAGCGCCATCTTCTTGGGCAGGCCGCACTGGTGCAGGCGCAGCGTCGGGCCCACGACGATGACCGAGCGGCCCGAGTAGTCGACGCGCTTGCCGAGCAGGTTCTGGCGGAACCGGCCCTGCTTGCCCTTCAGCATGTCGGAGAGCGACTTGAGCGGGCGCTTGTTCGGGCCGGTGATCGTCTTGCCGCGGCGGCCGTTGTCGAACAGCGCGTCGACCGCCTCCTGCAGCATCCGGCGCTCGTTCCGGATGATGATCTCCGGCGCGTTCAGCTCGAGGAGCCGCTTCAGGCGGTTGTTGCGGTTGATGACGCGGCGGTAGAGGTCGTTGAGATCGCTGGTCGCGAAGCGGCCGCCGTCCAGGGGGACGAGCGGGCGCAGATCCGGCGGCAGCACCGGGATCACGGTCAGCATCATCCACTCCGGCCGATTGCCGCTCTCGCGGAAGGCCTCGACGACCTTGAGCCGCTTCGCGAGCTTCTTCCGCTTGGCCTCGCTGGTCGCGGCGCGCATCTCCGTCCGGAGCAGCTCGGCCAGGCCGTGCACGTCGACCTGCTTGAGCATCTCGAGGATCGCCTCGCCGCCCATGCCGGCGCTGAACTTGTCGTCACCGTACTCGTCGAGCAGCTGCAGGTAGCGCTCCTCGCTCAGGAGATCGCCCCTCATCAGGCCGGTCTCCTTCGGATCGATGACGATGTAGGCCTCGCAATAGAGCACCTTCTCCAGGTCCTTGAGCGTGATGTCGAGCATGTTGCCGATGCGCGACGGCAGGCTCTTCAGGAACCAGATGTGGGCGACCGGCGTGGCCAGCGAGATGTGCCCGAGCCGCTCGCGGCGGACCTTCGACTGGATGACCTCGACGCCGCACTTCTCGCACACGATGCCACGGTGCTTCATGCGCTTGTACTTGCCGCAGTTGCACTCGTAGTCCTTCACCGGCCCGAAGATCTTGGCGCAGAACAGACCATCGCGCTCCGGCTTGAACGTCCGGTAGTTGATGGTCTCCGGCTTCTTCACCTCGCCGTGCGACCACTCGCGGATCTTCTCCGGGCTCGCGAGCGAGATGCGGATGGCGCTGAACGAGAGCGGGTCTTTGGGCTTCTCGAAGAAGCTGAAGATGTCACGCATGGAGACCTCCGGAGACGGAAACGATACCGATGAACCTGCCCGCGCCCACCGAGTCGGACTTCGGGGGCGCGCCGCCCGCGCGGCGCGCCTCTCCCGTCACCACCGACCGTTCGCGCGGCGCTCGCGACGTGACGAACTGCATCACTCCTCTTCCTCCGCGGCCGAGGCCTCCACGCCCCCGCTCGTCTCGACCAGCTCGACGTTCAGGCACAGCGACTGGAGCTCCTTGATGAGCACGTTGAAGCTCTCCGGCAGCCCCGCCTCCAGGGTGTAATCCCCCTTCACGATGGCCTCGTACATCCGGGTGCGGCCCATCACGTCGTCGCTCTTCACGGTGAGGAACTCCTGCAGCGCGTAGGCCGCGCCGTAGGCCTCCATCGCCCAGACCTCCATCTCGCCGAGCCGCTGCCCGCCGAACTGCGCCTTGCCGCCGAGGGGCTGCTGCGTGACGAGCGAGTAGGGCCCGATCGAGCGCGCGTGGATCTTGTCGTCGACGAGGTGGTGGAGCTTCAGCATGTACATGATGCCCACCGTGACGTTCTGATCGAACGCCTCGCCCGTGCGCCCGTCGAAGAGGATCGCCTGGCCCGAGGGCGGGAGACCCGCGAGCTCGAGGGCGCCCTTGATGTCCGACTCGTGCGCGCCATCGAACACCGGAGAGCCCATGAAGACGCCCTCGTCGACCGTCTTGACGAAGCGCTTGACGTCGGCGTCCTCGAGGTCGTCGAAGAAGCCGCTCATCGACTCGTCGCCCGCGTAGATGGCCTTGAGGTGCTCCTTGATGTCGGCGGCCGACCGCTGCTGCTCGAGCATCCGCTGCAGCTGGTTGCCGAGCTCGAAGGCGCCCCACCCGAGGTGGATCTCGAGGATCTGACCGACGTTCATGCGGCTCGGCACACCGAGCGGGTTGAGCACGAGATCGACCGGCCTGCCGTCCTGCAGATACGGCATGTCCTCCTCGGGGAGGATGCGGCTGATGACGCCCTTGTTGCCGTGGCGGCCCGCCATCTTGTCGCCGACCTGGAGCTTGCGCTTGATGGCGATATAGACCTTCACCATCTTGATGACGCCCGGCGGCAGCTCGTCGCCCTTGGACAGGCGATCGATCTTGTCCCGGAAGTGCTCCTCGCGCGTGCGGACGAGCTCCTCGAGGTCCCGCAGGATCTGCTGGACCCGCTCGGCGTCGTCGACCGGGATCTCGCCCCAGTACTTGCGGGGGATCTCGGCGAGCGAGGCCTCGTCGATGATGGCGCCCTTCTGGAAGAGCACCTTGCCCTTGTCGTCGACGAGCTTGCCCGTCGTCTCCTTGCCGAGGAGGAGCTCGCGGATGCGGCGGAAGAACGAGTCGCGGAGGATCTTGATCTCCTCGTCGCGCGTCCGCTCGATCCGGGCCCGCTCCTGGTCCTCGATGTCCCGCGCGCGGTCGTCCTTCTCGGTCCCCTTGCGCGAGAACACGCGGGCGTTGATGACGATCCCGCCGACGCCGGGCGGCACCTTGAGCGAGCTGTCGCGCACGTCGCCGGCCTTCTCGCCGAAGATCGCCCGGAGCAGCTTCTCCTCGGGCGAGAGCTGGGTCTCACCCTTCGGGGTGATCTTGCCGACCAGGATGTCGCCCGGGCGCACCTCGGCCCCGATGCGGACGATGCCGGAGTCGTCGAGGTCCTTGAGCGCCTCCTCGCCGACGTTCGGGATGTCGCGGGTGATCTCCTCCTTGCCGAGCTTCGTGTCGCGGGCGACGCACTCGAACTCCTCGATGTGGATCGAGGTGAACACGTCGTCCTTGGCGATGCGCTCGGACACGAGGATGGAGTCCTCGAAGTTGTAGCCCTGCCACGGCATGAACGCGACGAGCACGTTCTGGCCGAGCGCGAGCTCGCCCATGTCCGTCGACGGGCCGTCGGCGAGCACGTCGCCCTTCTTCACCACCTCGCCCGTCCGGACGACCGGCTTCTGCGTGTAGCAGGTCGACTGGTTCGAGCGCTGGAACTTCATGAGGTGGTAGATGTCGGGCACCTCGGCGCCCTCGCCCTCGGCCCGGACGACGATGCGCGTCGCGTCGACGCTCTCGACGACGCCGGGGCGCCGCGCGATCACGCAGACGCCGGAGTCGCGGGCGAGCCGCTCCTCCATGCCGGTGCCCACGAGCGGCGCGTGCGACTGGACGAGCGGCACGGCCTGGCGCTGCATGTTGGCGCCCATGAGCGCGCGGTTCGCGTCGTCGTGCTCGAGGAAGGGCACGAGCGCGGCGGCGACCGACACCATCTGGTTCGGCGCGACGTCCATGAGCTCCACCATCTCGGGCGTGACGATCTTGAACTCGCCGTTGTAACGGGCCGAGACGAGCGACTCCTTGAAGCGCCCGCTCTCGTCGAGGTTCACGGTCGCCTGCGCGATGTACTTGCCCTCTTCCTCGAGCGCGGACAGCCAGATCACGTCCTCGGTCACGCGGCCGTTCTCGACCTTGCGGTACGGCGTCTCGACGAAGCCGAACTCGTTCACGCGGGCGAACGTCGACAGCGAGGCGATGAGGCCGATGTTCGGCCCTTCCGGCGTCTCGATCGGGCAGATGCGCCCGTAATGGGTCGCGTGGACGTCGCGCACCTCGAACCCGGCCCGCTCGCGGGTGAGGCCGCCCGGCCCGAGCGCCGACAGGCGGCGCTTGTGGGTGACCTCGGAGAGCGGGTTGGTCTGGTCCATGAACTGCGAGAGCTGCGAGCTCCCGAAGTACTCCTTCACGACCGCGCTGACCGGCTTCGCGTTGATCAGGTCGTGGGGCATGAGCGTGTCGATCTCCTGCGACATGCTCATGCGCTCCTTGATCGCGCGCTCCATGCGGACGAGGCCGATGCGATACTGATTCTCCATCAGCTCGCCGACCGCGCGGACGCGGCGGTTGCCGAGGTGGTCGATGTCGTCGACCGAGCCGCGCCCGTTCTTCAGCTCGATCAGGTGGCGCACCGTCTCGAGGATGTCCTGCGGCGTGAGCACGGTGAGGTCGAGCCCCGGCCGCTCGTCCTCAGGGACGTCCCGGTAGAACTTGTAGTTCAGCTTCAGCCGGCCGACCTTCGACAGGTCGTAGCGCTCGGCGTTGAAGAACAGGTTGTGGAACAGGGTCTTCGCGGTCTCGAGCGTCGGCGGATCGCCCGGCCGCAGCCGGCGGTAGATCTCGAGGATCGAGTCCTCCATCGTCTTCACCTTGTCGGTGAGGAGCGTGTCGCGGAGGTACGAGCCCACGTTCAGGCCGTCGATGAAGAGGATGCGGAACTGCTCGATGTTCGCGTCGCGCAGCCGCTCGAGCTTCGCCTCGGTGAGCTCCTCGTTGACCTCGACCACAACCTCGCCCGTCTCCGGGTCGACGATGTCGTGCGCCGCGACCTTCCCGACGAGCTCCTCCGGCTCGAGGCTGAGCCGCTCGAGCTTCGCCTCCTTCATCTTCCGGATGGCGGCGCGGGTGAACTTCGTGTTCTTCTTGACGATGACGTCGTTGCCGATCTTGATGTCGCGCGTCGTCCGCTGGCCGGCCAGGAGATCGTACTCGATGCTCTTCGAGTACTTGCCCCCCTTCTCTAGGTACACGGTCTCGGTCGAATAGAAGTAGTTGAGCAGGTCCTGCGTCGAGTACCCGAGCGCGCGCAGCAGCACGGTCGCGTGCATCTTCCGCCGCCGATCGATGCGCACGTAGATGATGTCCTTCGGGTCGAACTCGAAGTCGAGCCACGAGCCGCGGTAGGGGATGACGCGCGCGGAGTAGAGCAGCTTGCCGCTCGAGTGCGTCTTGCCCTTGTCGTGGTCGAAGAAGACGCCGGGGCTGCGGTGCAGCTGGCTAACGACGACGCGCTCGGTCCCGTTGATGATGAACGTGCCCGTCTCGGTCATCAGCGGGAGCTCGCCGAAGTAGACCTCCTGCTCCTTGATGTCGCGCACGATCCGCTCCCCGCCGTCGCGGGTGTCGTAGATCATCAGCTGGTTCGTGACCTTGATCGGGGCCGAGTAGGTCATGCCGCGCTGGCGACACTCATCGACGTCGTACTTCGGCGGCTCGAGGTTGTACGAGACGAAGACGAGCTCGCTCGTGCCGTTGAAGTCTTTGATCGGGAAGACCGAGCGGAACACCGCCTGAAGCCCGACTTCCTCCCGCTCGTTCGGCGGAACGGTCATCTGGAGGAACTTGTCGTAGCTCGACTTCTGGATGTCGATCAGGTTGGGGACGTCGATGATGCGACGAACGCGACCCAGGTTCTTACGGACGCGGAAGTTGGATTGGACGACCGACGGCATCGATTTCCTCCGGCTCACACGAGCCGCGCGGGGCGGGCGCACGGCTCGAACCGAGCAACGAACACGAAGCTACGCACCAATGGCGAGCGAGCGTCCCCAGCATGTGGGGACCCAAAACATCTTGGCTGTGGGGGCAGAGCGGACCGCGTGGCGACCCATTGAGCTCCGGCATTGGTCGAGGACCCGCACCCGCGGTCCTCTTCAGAATTGACCGAGGACCCGTATCCGCGGCCCTCTTCAGCGTTGCGCGAGGGCCCGCATGCGCGGTCCCCTTCTTCAGACAAAAGCGGGACGTGCGGCAGGGACGATCGCCCTGCCGCCGTCCTCCGGCGGATCCCGATTTCCCCTGGCAGGGAGCGGTGATCGTTACTTGAGCTCGACGGTAGCACCTGCCTCGACGAGCTTCTTCTTCATCTCCTCCGCGTCCGCCTTGGAAACCTGCTCCTTGACGGTCTTCGGCGCGGCCTCGACCAGGTCCTTCGCCTCCTTCAGGCCCAGACCCGTGATCTCGCGGATCGCCTTGATCACGCCGATCTTGTTGCTGCCGGCGTTGGCGAGGATGACGTCGAACTCGGTCTGCTCCGGCGGCTTCTCGGCCGGAGCGGCGCCGGCGGCAGCGCCGCCGGCCGCGACCGCGACGGCCGCCGGGGCGGCCTTGACGCCCCACTTGTTCTCGAGGTCCTTGATGAGCTCGGCGATCTGGATGACAGGGAGGTTGGAGAGGTAATCGACGACCTGCTCGCGCGTGATCTCAGCCATTGCAAGACTCCTTCAAACTCTTCTGCGCGCCCCGGGGAGGGGGCCATGTAAACCAAAACCAGACGGGCGCAAGGCCCATTTTTACGAAAGCGCCCTCTCAGGCCGACGTGCCCGCCGCGTCTTCCTTCGCCTTCAGGAGATAGGCGAAATTCTGGAGAGGCGCGTTGAGCTGCTGCACGAACTGCTGGAGCGGCGCCTGGAGCGTCGCGAGCAGCGTGGCGCGGAGTTCATCCTTGCCGGGCATCGACGCGAGCTGCGACTCGACGGCGTCGGCGGAGAGGATCTGCCCCTCGATGAGCCCGGCCTTGATCTGGAGCTTCTGGTTGTCCTTGCGGAACGCCTTGACGACCTTGGCTGCCGCGCTCGGATCCTCGTAGCTCCAGGCCACGCCGGTCATGCCGGTCAGGCTCTTCGCCAGCGTGTTCGCCCAGGGGTGCTCCTTGATGGCGTGGCGGACGAGCGTGTTCTTCACGACCCGGTACTCGACGCCGGACTTCCGGAACTCATCGCGAAGCTTTGTGACCGCCTCGACGTTCATCCCCTTGAAGTCCAGGAAGACCGCGGAAGACATCCGCTCGAACTTCTGCCGGACGGAGCCGACGACCTCTTCCTTCTGGGACCGTTCCATGGGCTACGCCTCCTCTGTCTTGCCGACGAAGTGGACCGGGTCGATACGAACCCCCGGGCCCATCGTCGAGGACATCGTGATGCTCCGGAGGTAGATGCCCTTGGCCGTCGCCGGCTTGGCCCGGACGAGCGCCTGGATCAGCGCGTCCGCGTTGACCTGGAGCGCGTTCTCCGCGAAGGAGACCTTGCCGATCCGAGCGTGGACGATGCCCGCCTTCTCGACGCGGTACTCGACCTTGCCGGCCTTGGCCTCGGTGATGGCCGTCTTCACGTCGAACGTGACCGTCCCGACCTTGGGGTTCGGCATCAGGCCGCGCGGACCGAGGATACGGCCGAGCTTGCCCACCAGGCCCATCATGTCGGGCGTCGCGATCACGCGGTCAAAGTCCATGAAGCCTTCCTGGACCTTGTTCACGAGATCCGCCTCGCCGACGAAATCGGCCCCGGCAGCCTCGGCCTCCCTGGCCTTCTCGCCCTTGGCGAACACCAGCACCCGGAGCGACTGCCCCGTACCATGCGGGAGCACCACGGCGCCGCGGACCATCTGGTCCGCGTGCCGCGGGTTGACCCCCAGCCGGACCGCGAGGTCCACCGTCTCGTCGAACTTGGCAGGCGCGGCTTGCTTCACGAGCGCGCAGGCCTCCTGCAACGTGTACTTTCGAGCGCGATCGACGACTGCTCGCGCTGCGAGTTTCTTCTTGGCGACTTTCGGCACATGCCCTCCTTCTTAACGGCTCTCGCCTCCCACGGTGCGCCTCAAACTACCGTGGTAAGTCTTCTATCCCGACCGCCGGTGCGCCCTCCTCGGAGCGCCGCCAGGCGGCGCGCATCCCCGACCGCGGGGAGCGCTGCGACCCACCTCAGTCGACGATGTCGATGCCCATCGAGCGGGCCGTGCCCGCCATGCTGCGCATCGCGGACTCGAGGTTCGTCGTGTTCATGTCCTGCATCTTGAGCTGGGCGAGCTCCTGCAGCTGCTTCTGCGTGACCTTGCCCACCTTGACCTTGTTGGGCTCCTTGGAACCCGCGCCCGGCTTCTTCTTGGTCTCGAGCCCCGCCGCCTTCTTGAGGAGGACGGAGGCCGGCGGCGTCTTCATGATGAACGTGAACGAGCGGTCCGAGTAGACCGTGATCACCACCGGGATGATCATGTCTCCCTGCGCTGCCGTCCGCGAGTTGAAGTCCTTGCAGAACGCCATGATGTTGACGCCGTGCTGGCCGAGCGCCGGACCGACGGGGGGCGACGGGTTGGCCTTGCCCGCCGGAAGCTGCAGCTTCACGTACCCAGTGACTTTCTTCGCCATGATGAATCTCGCACCCTATCGAACCGCCGCCCGACGGGCGGTCTACTTTTCAGAGAAACAGCGGAGCGCCGCGGAGGCGCGGCGCTCGCCCGCAGGTTTGCAGCCGTTCGCCCCCGGCTAGCGCTTCTCCACGGCTGAGAAGTCGAGCTCCACGCTGGTGGGTCGGCCGAAGATGCTGACCTTCACCTTGAGCTTCTGCTTGTCCATCTTCACGTCGTCGACCGTGCCGGTGAAGTTCGCGAAGGCCCCGTCCAGGACCCGCACCTCCTCACCCACCTCGAACGTGAGCCGCGGCTTCGGCTTGACCGACCCCTCGACGATGCCCCGCCGGAGGTTGTCGATCTGCACCAGCGGGACTTCCTGCGGCGTCTGGTTGCCGATGAAGCCGGTCACCTTGGGCGTGTCCTTGACCAGGTGCCAGACCTGCTCGTTCATCTCCATCTCGACGAAGATGTAGCCGGGCAAGCTGAGCTTCTGACGGACGCGCGTCTTGCCGCCGGGACGGTTCTCCGTGACCGTCTCGCTCGGGATGAGGATCTCGCCGAACCGATCTTCCAGTCCGTACTGCTTCACGCGCTGCTGGAGCGCGTCGCGCACCTTCGCCTCGTATCCCGAGTAGGTATGGATGACGTACCACTTCTTGGCCATGGCGCTTGATTCCCTCAGGATCCCCCTGCTTCAGCTTCCATCGCCGTAAACGATGTTGGTCACGAACGCCCAGAAGCGGTCGAGCAGCGCCAGGTAGAGGGTCGCCACGGTGGTCGTCGCGATGACGACGAACGTCGCGTTCGTCACCTCTTTTTTGGTCGGCCACTTCACCTTCGCCAGCTCGGAGGCGACCTCGTCGCTCCAGGTGCGGAGCTCCGCGTTGCGGAACGCACGCAGCACGACGATGAGCGCGACCACGCCGCCGACGACCATGCCGTAGGTCGTCTTGTCGTCGTCACCCACCGCGGAGACCGCCGGCAGCGCTCGGCTGAACCAGTCCTTGTTGGAGAGGGTCGCCCAGACGCCGTGGATGATCTTGCCGAGCAGGTAAGCGAGCAGCATCCCCGAGGCGAAGAAGCCGGCGAGCACATAGCGCTCGGTCCCGAGCTGCGTGGCCGCGACCTCTTCCTCGGCCTCCTCGGCGTCCTCGTGCTCGCCGGCGCGCTGCGCCTCGGCGCTCCCGGCGTCAGCGGCTTCCGGCTCCTCGCCCTGCGTCACGAGGGACGACGCTTCGGCGGGCGCGGGCGGTCCAGATTCATCCGGCTCCCCATCCTCCGCGACCTTCGGCGTTTGCTTGTCTTTTTGACCCTTCGCCATAACCACACCAAACGCGCCGGCACGCGGCAGACAGAAGCCTGCTCGATGGGGCTCCGAGGGCGCCCCCTGGGCGCCCACATTCCCCGGCAGGGGCAGAGAGGCTCGAACTCCCGACCTGCGGATTTGGAATCCGCTGCTCTACCAACTGAGCTATACCCCTAGAATCGTTGCGCCTTCCTGAGCACCCGTTCACTTCGTCTCGTTGTGAACCGTGTGCTTCTTGCACTGCTTGCAGAACTTCTTGAGCGAAACCACCTGGTCGGGCGCCTTCGTGGTCTTGTAGTTCCGCGACTTGCACTCGCAGCAGGCCAGTGAGACGGCGATGCGCGCCGCACGCCACCCACCGGCCTGCTCGCCCACGTCGGCCTCCTACGCGAGGATCTTGGTGACGACGCCGGCGCCCACCGTCTTGCCGCCCTCGCGGATGGCGAAGCGCATCTGCTCCTCCAGCGCGACCGGGGCGATGAGCTCGATCGTCATCGTGATGTTGTCGCCCGGCATCACCATCTTCACCCCCTCGGGGAGGTTCACCGTGCCGGTCACGTCCGTCGTCCGGATGTAGAACTGCGGCCGGTAGTTGGTGAAGAACGGCGTGTGGCGCCCGCCCTCCTCCTTCTTGAGGACGTACACCTCACCGGTGAACTTCGTGTGCGGCGTGATCGACCCGGGCTTCGCCAGCACCTGGCCGCGCTCGATCTCTTCCTTCTCCACGCCGCGGAGCAGACACCCGACGTTGTCGCCCGCCTGCCCCTGGTCGAGCAGCTTCCGGAACATCTCGACGCCGGTCACGACCGACTTCTTCGTGTCCTTGAAGCCGATGATCTGCACCTCGTCGCCGACCTTGATCACGCCGCGCTCGATGCGGCCCGTGGCCACCGTGCCGCGGCCCTTGATCGAGAACACGTCCTCGACCGCCATCAGGAACGGCTTGTCGATGTCGCGCACCGGCTCGGGGATGTAGCTGTCCAGCGCGTTGAGCAGCTGCTGGATCGTCTCCTCCCACTTCGGGTCGCCCTGGAGCGCGGGCAGCGACGCGCCCCGGACCACCGGCGCGTTGTCGCCGTCGAACTTGTACTTCGACAGGAGCTCGCGGACCTCCATCTCGACCAGGTCCAGCATCTCCGGGTCGTCCACGGCGTCGCACTTGTTCAGGAACACGACGATGTGGTTCAGGCCGACCTGCCGGGCGAGCAGCACGTGCTCGCGCGTCTGCGGCATCACGCTGTCGAGCGCCGACACGACGAGGATGGCCCCGTCCATCTGCGCCGCGCCCGTGATCATGTTCTTGATGTAGTCGGCGTGCCCGGGGCAGTCGACGTGCGCGTAGTGGCGCTTCTCGGACTCGTACTCGACGTGCGCCGCCGCGATGGTCACCGTCTTGGTCTCGTCACGGACCGTCCCGCCCTTCGCGATGTCGGCGTACGAGATCGCCTTCGCCAGCTGGCGCTTCGACTGCACCTTGACGAGCGCGGCCGTGAGCGTGGTCTTGCCGTGGTCGATGTGGCCGATGGTGCCCACGTTCACGTGCGGCTTCGTACGAGTGAATTTCTCCTTGGCCATCGAGATGTCTCCTGCCGAAATGAAGTTCGCGACTGCGTTGCGCTGTCCTCGCTGGAGCCCACCATCGGGATTGAACCGACGACCTCGTCCTTACCAAGGACGTGCTCTGCCAACTGAGCTAGGTGGGCAAACGACCGACCATGGAGCGGGCGACCGGGTTCGAACCGGCGACGTTCAGCTTGGAAGGCTGACGCTCTACCAACTGAGCTACGCCCGCGGGGTTCCGCCGGGAGTGTTCCCAGCGGATCTACTTCTTGGTCGGACCGCTGTCGGAGCGAACGACCGCTCCGGTGGAGGGTGATGGATTCGAACCATCGTAGGCATTGCCGGCAGATTTACAGTCTGCTCCCTTTGGCCGCTCGGGCAACCCTCCAGATTTTCTCTCTTTTCTTTATCTTACCGCGTTTGTCCGTCCCGTGGCCTCCCGAACCGTCGACCTGCTGCCTTGCATCGGAGCTGGCGAGGGGACTTGAACCCCTAACCCCCTGCTTACAAGGCAGGTGCTCTACCGATTGAGCTACGCCAGCGACATCGACCCGCTGCTCGCCCCCGGGGCTCCGGGAGGCGTGCGTGCTGACCTAGCGATATGTCCCAAGATCGATCACTTCTGTGCGAGCAATCAACTCCCGGCCCTGCTGGACCGTCAGCCTGCGCGGCTCGGGGCATCCCGAGCCGGGCTGGACCGCAGCGAGGTGGAGCAGCTGGTGCTGTTCACGTCGCTCCGAAGGTAGACGAGTCCCGCGAAGGGAGGAGGCTCTTAGCCCCCTGCAAGAGACGTGTCAAGCGGTGTGCATCGTTTTCGTCCCGTTTTCGTCCGTTTCGCTGGAATCGGCTGCGAAAGCGCGGGTCAAGCGCGCCGTCGAGCTGCGGCGGGCCGGAGCTCCTGCCTCGTCCGGCAGCGCCGATCTCGCTCGAGTGACGACCGTTTTCAAGGCGGACGTCGCGCCCAGCGCGAAGCGGCGCGGCGCGGGAGCGGCGCGGGCTCGATCCACACCTTCGCCGCCGGGCACGGCGGCGGGCCCAAGCCGCACGATGGCGCCGCGCCGGCACGACGGCGAGCCCGCGCCGCACCGTCGTCGCGCCGCGCCCTCCGGAGCACGACGCCGTCGCGACGCGCGGCGCGCTCCGGAGCACGACGCCGTCGCGACGCGCGCGCTCGCGGGGAGCCACGGGAGGCGAGCGAAGGCACGCTAGGGCACGCGAAGTCGCGGGAAGTCGCGGGAAGCCACGGGAAGTCACGGCAGACGCTCCGTGGCCGCGCCTCGGGCGAGCAAGAGCTCCCTTGCGCTCGGCGCGCGGCTGCTGCGATCCTGCCCGGCGCACGTTCGCTCGAGCGCGCAGCGGAGCAGCGCCGGGCGTCGTCGCGGTTCGTCACGCTTCGGGGGGGTAGAGGTTCGATCGCATGGACTGTCCCGCTTGCCATCAGCCAAACATCGATGGGGCGCGCTTCTGCGCCACGTGCGGCGCGCTCCTCCCTGTCGCGCCGGTGGAGGCAGACCCGCTCATCGGCACGATCGTGGGCGGCCGGTTCCGGATCGTCGGGGTGCTCGGCGAGGGCGGGATGGGCCGCGTCTACAACGGCGAGCAGCCGATGGGGACCTCGGTGCGGAAGGTCGCCATCAAGACGCTCCTCTCGCAGCACGCGAAGGACCCTCAGGTGGTCGCGCGCTTCATGCGGGAGTGCGGCACGGTCAGCGAGCTCGAGCACCCGAACACGATCAAGGTCTACGACTTCGGGCAGACGAACACCGGGGAGCTCTACATCGCGATGGAGCTCCTCACCGGGCAGTCGCTGGAGACGGCGCTCGAGCGAGGCGGCGCGCTGGCGCCCGAGCGGGTCGATCGCATCCTCGCGCAGGTGTGCGGGTCGCTCCAGGAGGCCCACGAGAAGGGGATCGTCCACCGCGACCTGAAGCCCGCCAACATCTTCCTGACCAGGCGCGCCGGCGAAGAGGACTACGTCAAGGTCCTCGACTTCGGCATCGCGAAGCGCGACGAGCGCAGCGCCAAGGCCGAGCAGAAGCTGACGCAGCAGGGGACGGTGCTCGGGACGCCGCCGTACATGAGCCCCGAGCAGTTCACGGGCAAGGAGCTCGACGCGAGGAGCGACATCTACTCGCTCGGCGTGCTGGGGTACGAGATGCTCACCGGGCGCCTGCCGTTCGAGGCCGACACCCCGTGGGCGTGGGCGACGCAGCACATGACGGCGCAGCCGTTCCCGTTCGAGGCCGTGCCGATGGGCGCCGCGGCCCCGGCGAAGATGAAGGCGGCCGTCATGAGGGCCCTCAGCAAGAACCGCGAGGACCGCCAGCAGTCGGCGCGGGAGTTCTACGAGGAGCTCACCATCGGCGCCGGGCCCCGCCTCTCGGTGCTCGGGACGCCGCCCCGCACCCAGGTCGGGCTCGAGGCCCCGACCAGCGGGACCGCGCTGATGCCGTCGCGCTCGGGTCAGACCCAGATCGGCGAGCCGCTGTTCGTCGCGGGGCCGCCCACGGGACCGGGCAAGACCGTCGTCCCCCACCACGCCGCCACCGTGATGGACCAGGCGGCGCTGCCGGGGGGCGCCGTGCCGGCCCACCCGCCCGTGAACACGGGCAGCGGTCAGGTGTTCCCCGCGCCGCCGCCGCCGCCGGTGCAGAAGAGCAAGACGGCCCCGATCCTCGCCGCGGTCGCGGCCGTCGCGGTGCTCGGCGTCGTGGGCGTCGTCATGATGACGAAGCGGGGCAGCGGGGGCGCGACCGAGGAGAGCACGTCGACCGCGATCCCCCTGCCCTCGGGCGCATCGTCCGTGGCGCCGCCCGTCTCCGTCGCGTCGGACCCGACCGTGCCCCCGCCGACGAGCGAGCCCTCCACCCCGGAGCCCCCGCCCGAGCAGGCGGGTCAGGTCAAGACGCCCCCCGACCCCACGAAGAGCACGCCGACCCCGACCGCCGGGCCCAAAACCCCGCCCGCCGGCAACGAGAAGGCCGAGCAGGAGTGCAGGGCCGCGATCAACCTGGCGAACGGCGGCAACACGGATCTCGCGGTGAAGCGCTTCGCGGCCTGCGACGGCCCCAGGAAGGCCGAGGCGAGGGCCGCGATCAGCGCGAGCGCCAAGCGGGCCGTCGCCTCCAAGGGGTGCGCGGCCAAGTCCCACGCCATGGCTGCCGCGCGCATCGGGGCGGGTGAGGCGATGTCCCAGCTGCCGGCGCGGTGTCAGTGACCATGCCGCGCGGACGTGGCCGACGTGGCGAACGCCGCGAGACGAACGTGGCGAACGGAGCGGCGCGGGTGCGACGGCTGTGGACGATCGGGCTCAACGCCGGGCGGGTCCGGTCTGTTCCAGGCTTGCCTTGACGCCCGATTTTGACCGATGCTAGATCCTGCCCCGACGGGTTCTGAAAGTTCAGTGAACGCCACAACCTGGCTTGGTAGGTTGGCGCTTGACTTTGGAACATGGGGGAGAAGGTCGCTCACGGGAAATGGGCAGTAAGATTCGTTTGGCCGCGCCTCGAATGACCTGGCGCGACATATGTCGATCCGAACAGTTTGCTGGGCGATGGATCGCCCTTGACAACGTCCGATACGTTCAGGGCGGCTGTCAGCCGGCCGAGGCCGACGTCGTGGACGCCGACGACGACCTGGCCGACTTATGCGCGCGGATGCGCGAAGCCGATCGTACGGCCTGTGCGATCCTCTTCGTCGAGGAGGAGGCCGGGGTTCCGTCACAGGTCCAGCGACTGCCGCAGCTCTGGCGCCGCGTCGCGCACCACTGACCGGTCACAACCACATCATCCAACCCGCGACCTGACGTAACGAGCGCTTCCGGAGCGACACGGCGCGCCGGGCACGGCTCGGCGAGCTCAGCTCCTGGGGCTCGCCGCGGTGGCAGTGGTGCGCGCGCGCCAGCGCCCGCCTTGGCGGGTCGCGCCCCCCCGGGGCCGCCTGGATCTGGCGGAGCCCGGCTGAGCGACGACGACCGGCTACTTCAGGATCGGCTTCAGCAGCGTCTTGCCGTCCTTGACGACGACGTCGTAGTCCACCGACTTGGCCGGGTTCGTCGCGCGCAGCTTCGCAGCCTGCGCGCGGAGGCTCTCGGCGAGGCGCTCGTAGGTGACGCCGGCCGTCGATTCCCGCGCGGCGCGCTTTGTCTCGACGTACTTCGCGTAGATCTGGCGCAGCCGTTGTTCCGGGAGCTCGTCGTCGCGCGCGGCCGATCGCTGCGGGGGCGGCCCGGGCCGCGGGCGCGCCGCGGGGTCCAGGCCGGCGCGCGCGGCCTCCGGCGGGCGCGACGATGCGCGCGGCGTCGCGTGCCGCGCTCCGCCGCTCGCCGTACCCGTGTCCGCCGCGGGCGGCGCGGTGGAGCGACGGCGCCGGCTCGGCGGCGGTCGCTCCGAGTGCACGCGGTCCTGCCGCCTCGCACCAGCGCCCCTCGCCTCGCCAGCCGCCGCGGTGGCGGGCGGCGCTGCGGCTGCCGGCGCTGCGGCTGCCGGCGCCTTCGCGGCGCCCGGAGCCGATGCGGTCGGCGGCGCTGCGGCTGCGGCTGCCGGCGCCTTCGCGGCGCCCGGGGCCGACGCGGCTGCCGGCGCGGCCGCAGCGCTCGGCGCAGCTCGGACGGGCAGCGGTGGCGGCGGTCGCTTCGGCGGAGCAGCCGGCGGCTCGGACGCGACGTCCGTCAGGGCCCCGGGAGACCCGGCGGCGACCGCCGCCGCGTCGCCGGTCTTGGCGCTCTGCGCGCGCTGAGCGCGCATCTCCGCCGCGAGCTCGGCCAACCGCTGGCGGTTGGCGGCGCCCGTCGCGGGCGGCGCCCGGTCGGCGGCGGTGCGCGCGGAGGTCCTCACCCCCGCTGGCGCTGCCTCGGTCGGCTTCGCTTCGGCCGGCTTCGCCTCGGCCGGCTTGATCTCCGGCGGCTTCTGCTGGGGCCTGGTCAGGCCGAGCCCCCGGGGCAAGCCCCCCAGCGGGGCCGGCTTCACGGCCGCCGCCGCTTGCGGCGTGGCGGGCGGCACCAGGGCGGGGCGCACCTGCGGGCCGGCGGGCGCCGGGGCCGGCGGCGGTGCGATCGGCGGCGCGACGGCCTCATACGGCGAGGCCTCCTCGGCGGCCAGCTCGACCGGCGGCTGCTTGCGCGACGGCGACGCGGCGGGCAGCGGCGGCGGCGCCAGCGTGACCGCCTCGTCGTCGACGTCGATCTCCTCGTGATCGTCGGTGTCATCGCGGCGGGCTGCCTCGCGCGCCGCCTGCTGCTCGGCGAGCTCCGCGTAGCGCTCCGCCCGCTTCCGGCCGACGATCGTGAGCGCCTCCTTCGTTCCGACCCGCTTCGCTGCGCGGATGACGTCGCGACGGTACGTCCCGTTCTCGATCTCGCGCGCGATGCGGCCCCAGTACTGCTGGAACGTGTTGTAGCGCTGGAACAGCATCTGGAACTTGAACCGGAGCCCGGTGTTCCTGATCTGCTCCCGCCGCATCACCCAGATGCGGCGCTCGACGTCCTTGCGCGGGATGAGCGGCTCGATCCGCTCGATCCCCATGAAGTACTGCTCGTACAGCGCGCGCAGCCGCTCGATGCGCGTCTCCAGCTCCTCAAGCTCCCGTTCGACCTCGCTCGATTCCATCGCGGCTAGAGGGGCGTGATGCGCAGGTTGTCGAAGCAGACTGGCGCATCCCAGTCGTTGAAGCCCAGGTGCTCGTGCCCAGGGCCGGAGAGCGGCGCGGGATCGCTGAGCTCCAAGGTGTCGACGCCGTTGACCGACCAGGAGAGCGTCCTGCCGTCGCGGCGCTCGATCCGGAAGCGGTACGGCTGCCCCGGCGCGACCGGGCGCGCGCGCTCGTCGTCGCTGTCCGGATCCACGTCGATCTCGAGGCGATCCGAGCCGTGCTCGTCGAGCCGGGCGAGCACGTGCTTCGTGTTCTTCCATCCGCCGAGGATCACGAGGTAGCTCGTCGCGTTCGTGTAGCTCGCCGCCGTCGCGCCGCTCCGTCCATCGCCCCAGAGCTCCGCCTTGAGATCGCCGTCGGGGGCCTCGGCGATGGCGTCGAACTCGATCCGAGCGTTCTCGGGCAGCGGCCGTCTCAACCACACGCCGCGGTTCCGCGCGCCGCGGACGCAGAGCCGCCCCTCCTCGATCTTCCACTTGGGGCTGAGGGCGTTCCAGTCGGGGCCGAGCGCCGACCGGTCGAAATCGTCCTCGAACACCCCCGCGCGCTGCGCCCCCTGGACGCCGCCCGCGACGATCGACGCGGAGGTCGAGGCCGCGACCGTCCCGGCTGGCCGCGCGCTCGTGTCGCCGGTGGCCGGACCCTCGGGCACGCACGACGCGCTCACGAGCAGCGAAGGCACGGCGAACACGCTGACGGTGGCACGGCCAGAGAGCACGGAATCGATGCTAGCAGCGGTGCGCGCGGACTTCGAGACCGCTGGCGGACGCCATCGCCGGGAGGGAGTCGAGCCTGCGCCGCGCCGCCAGTCCGGGCGCATGGCGATCGCCCGACGCGGCCGGACCGGCGTCCGAAAGCGCCTTGGCTCGCCGCGTCATGCCCGAGAGACGGCGCTTGATGGGCCCCAATCCCGGGCGTAAGGAGAGGCGCCATGCATCCCATCCTGTTCCGCGTCCCGCTGCCCGTCTGGACCGTGCCCCTGCTCTGGGTCTTCCTGATCGCTGCGGGCATCGCCTTCGCGGGCGCGATCGGGCTGCTCATCGGCAAGAACAAGCCAGGCGCCGCTGCGGCGGGCGTCGCGGGCGTCGTGCTCGCCGTGCTCGCGTCCCAGTTCAAGGAGCAGACCTACACCCTGGGTCCGATCCCCATTTACAGCTACGGGGTCATGCTCGGCCTCTCGCTCGTCGTCGGCTGGTACCTGACGCTCGGGCTCGCGGAGCGCGACGGCCTGCCGAAGGAGACGATGGCGAACTGCTACGTCGTCACCGCGCTCGCCGCGGTCCTCGGCTCGCGCGTGCTCTACATCCTCACGAACCTCGACGAGTTCGACTCGTTCGGCGCGATGTTCGACATCCGCCGCGGCGGGCTCGTGGCGTACGGCGGGTTCCTGGGCGGCTTCCTGGGCTCGTACCTGTTCCTGCGGTCCCACCGGCTCCCGCTGCTCCCCTGGGCCGACGTCGCCGTCCCGAGCCTCGCCTCGGGCCTCATGATCACGCGCATCGGCTGCTACCTCTTCGGCTGCGATTTCGGCCGGCCGCTCGGCGAGACGGCGCCCGCCTGGCTGAAGAAGCTCGGCACGTTCCCCCACTGGGCCGAGGGCACGCTGGACCACGGCAGCGGGTCCCCGGCGTGGGTGCAGCACGTCAAGGAGCGCGGGCTGGATCCGACCTCCGAGGCGTCGCTCGCCGTGCACCCGACGCAGATCTACGAGTCGCTCGTCGGCGCGGGGCTGCTCGCGCTCCTGCTCCTCGCGCGACGGCGGCAGAAGTTCCGCGGCGAGATCTTCCTGCTCTTCACGTTCTCCTACGGCGTCTGCCGCTACCTGCTCGAGCTCCTGCGCGACGACGCGGAGCGCGGCTCGATCCCGCCGACGCTCCCGGAGCACGTGCTGCTCCCCGCCGGCCTCCTCGTCTTCGCCGTGGGGTACACGATCGGGTTCTCCCACGTCATCCGCAACGACGTGGCGCGCAAGGTGACGCAGGCGCTCGCCTTCGTCCCCGCGGTCGCCCTGTACCTCGCCCTCAAGCCCGAGACGTTCGGCGCGTCCACGGCGCTCCAGTACTCGACCTCCCAGGCGGTCGCGCTGGCGACCGGGCTCGGCGCGTCGATCGCGTTCGCGGTCTACTACAAGGCCGCCCTGGACCACCCGGAGCAGGCGATGGCGCTCCACCTCCCGCAGAGCCAGCCCGCCGCCGACGACGAGGGCGATGAAGAGGACGAAGACGAGGACGAGGACGACGCGCCGGGCGACGGCGACGACGAGGAGGGCGCGCCGAGCGAGAAGCGCGGCGCGAAGGCGAAGGCCGGCGACAAGCCGTCGCGGGGGAAGCGCGGCAGCGCGAAGGACGGAGGCCGGGCGACGGCCCGCGAACGCGGCGCCGCTGCCGAGGCGCCCGACACCACCGGAGAGGCATAGGCTGTGAAGATCGCATTCGGAGAGGGCAAGCTCATTCCGGCCGTCGTGCAGGATCGGCTGACTGGACAGGTCCGGATGCTCGCGTACATGACGCGCGAGTCGCTCGCCCGGACGCTGGAGACGGGGCGCGCCACCTTCTTCAGCCGATCGCGCGGCGAGCTCTGGGAGAAGGGGGCGACGAGCGGCAACACGCTCGCCGTCACGAGCATTCACGCCGATTGCGACGGGGATGCGCTCCTCGTGCTCGCGGAGCCGCGCGGCCCGACGTGCCACACGGGCAGCGCGAGCTGCTTCTTCCGGCAGGTCGAGGCCCGCGGCGACGCCGAGCCGGAGGCCGCCGACGAGGGGCAGGACGCGTCCGCGGTGCTCGAGTCGCTCGAGCGGGAGATCGAGGCGCGCAAGGCGTCGTCGGCGACGAAGAGCTACACCCGCAAGCTGCTCGACGGCGGCGCGCCGCTCATCGGCGCGAAGCTGCGCGAGGAGGCCGGCGAGCTCGCGCAGGCGATCGCCGGGGAGAGCGACGATCGCGTCGCGTCGGAGGCGGCAGACGTCATCTACCACCTGCTGGTCGGCGTCGCGTCGCGCGGCGTCCCGCTGCGCGCGGTCCTCGCCGCGCTCGCGGCGCGCATGGGCACGAGCGGCCTCGTCGAGAAGGCGCAGCGAGCGCAGAAAGACCGGGCGGGAGCGCCGTGACGCGCCGCCGTCTCAGCGCGGCGGCGTGGGCGCAGGCGTGGCCGCCGCGCATCGCGCGAAGCCCTCGGTGAGCTGCCGCGAGGCGTCGGACCGCACCTCGCCGCAGCTCGCCATCGCGTAGCAAGACCGCCCCGGTCGCGGCGGCGCAGGCGAGGGCGAGGCAGCAGGCGGCCATGCGCTTCACGCGCCGAGCGTGTAGACCGTGAAAAGCGGGCGCAATCCGCCGTGGCCGCTGCGCCGCGGCGCGCCCTCCGCGCCGGCGAGGGATGGGCTATCCTGGAGGCGTGAGCCCGTTCCGTGAGCCGCCCGGCGTCGAGCTCGGCCCGCTGGAGGTCGGCCTCGGGCGCGCGGCGCGGCGAGCGATGGTGGGCCTCATCCCGAGCGGCGGAAGGCTCATCGCGCCCGACGGCTACGCGCGGCTCATCCAGGGCGAGGGCGGCGCCTTCCGCTGGCGGTCGCATGCGGCAGGCGCGCTGGGCTCGCTGGGGCTCTTGCTGGCGGCCGCCTGCGCCTTCGTCGCGGCGACCGGCGGCATCAGGCTGCGCGGCGTCGGTGCGACCGCCGCGACGGTGGCGCTCGTGATCGCCGGAGGGCTCTCGCTGGCCGCGGTGCTGCGCGCCCTCGATGCGCCGCGCGAGCGGCTCACCGTGCGCGGCGCCGTGGTCGGCAGGGCGGCGAGGCGCGCGCTCCGCAGCGCATTGCGCCTCGCCCGCCAGGCGGCGCGCGCGCCGGAGCGGTTCGGCCCCCGCCGCGTCGCCGCGCTGCGCAGGACGCTCTCCATGCTCGCGGATCCGCTCGTCGCCGACTGGATCCCCGCGGACGTGCGCGGCCGCGCGGAGCTCCTCCTGGCCCGCGCCATCGCCGCGAGCGCCGGCGCGCGCTGGACGCGCGACGCCGGCGTCCGCGACGAGGTTCGGTCGCTGCTGCTCGCCGCGGCCGATCACCTGCTCGAGCCGACGCCGGCCCGGCTGGATCTGCTCACGCTGGCGGAGCACACCGAGGCCGCCCCGATCTCGCGCGAGCCGCGGCGGCAGCAGCGCGCGCCCGCCGCGGCGCGGATCCGCCGCGGGGCGCCGTCGCCCGAAGCCCCTCCCGGCGACGACGCCGCGGACGCCGCGTCGCTCGCCGAGCTCGACGCGGCCGAGCCCGCCGGCGGAGGAGAAGGCCGTGCTATGGTGCGCCGTTGACCGGTGCCCCGCTGAGCGATGCGTCGTCGAAGGGTGCGTCGCTGACGCCGCAGCAGGCTCCGGCGGTGTCGCGGCGATCCTGTGAATCCTCCTCGATTCCGGAGCGCGTCACGCTCCCCGGCCATCCCCCTGCCCCCTGTGCTCCGCCGCGCGCTCCTCGCGCTCTGTAGCGCGCTGCTCGTGGGGTCGCGCCCGGGCCCTGCGCTCGGTCAAGGCGCGGAGGCGGCCGCCGGCGCGGGGACCGCGGCCCCCGAGCCGGCGCCTCGCGCGGCGGCGCGCCACCGCGCGGCCGGGCTGTCCGCCGGCGCGACGCCGCCGGAGAGGCACCGGGTCCGGTACACCCTCGACGGCATCGAGATCCGCGGCAACGTGCGGACCGCCGCGCGCGTGATCCTCCGCTACGTCAGGTTTCGCGCAGGCGGCGTGCTCGACGTCGAGGATCCGGAGATCGAGCTCACGCGCTACCGCCTCCTCGGGACCGGGTTCTTCGCGTCGGTCGGGCTGTCGCTCCGCAAAGGGGCCGAGCGTGGGAGCGCGACGCTCGTGATCGACGTGGTCGAGCGCAACACGTTCGTCGTGCAGGACCTCTGGCTCGGCATCGCGGCCGACGAGGACACGGCGGGCAACGCGCGGCCGCTCTCCGCGTTCACCGGCGTGCAGGCCGCCGAGACAAACCTCGCGGGGACCGGGATCACGCTCGGCGCCGGCGTCGGCCTCGCGGCGGACCAGCTCGCCCTGAGGACCCGCTTCGTCGATCCCGCGTTCGTCGGGACCCGCTGGTCGGCCGCGGTGACGGTGCTCTACAACGACGCGCGCGACTTCTTCGGCAACCGGGACGTCTCGTTCGAGTCCCCGCTGCTCGAGCAGCGCGAGGTCACGGGCTACGCGGTCGTCGCCTACAAGCGGTTCGGCGCGACGCTCGGCACGGGCCACGACGTCTCCTCCTCCTCGCAGCTGTCGCTCGACTACCACCTCGAGCAGATCGACGCGACCGTGCCCACGGTCGCCTCGCACATGCGCGGAGACCGCCGCGAGCCCATCGATTTCGACATCCTGGGCGGCAAGACGGTGCTCTCGTCGCTGCGCGCCGCGATCGACTACGACACGCGCGACGCGCCGTTCCTCACCACGCGGGGCACGCTCGCCTCCGTCGCGGTCACGGTGGGCGTCCCGCCGCTCGGCAGCGACTACGGCTACCAGAAGTTCGAGTTCGCCGCGCAACGCTGGTTCCGCCTCCCGATGCGGCACGTGCTCCGCGTCGAGGCGTTCGCCGGCGCCGTCGCGGGGGACGCGCCCTTCTTCGAGAAGTTCTACGTGGGCGACCTCACCGATCTCCTGCCGGATCGGCTGCTCGACCTCGCCCCCGATCGCAGGCAACCGCCGAACTTCCTCAGCACGGACATCATCGAGGTCCGGTACGGGGACTTCGCCGCGAAGCTCGAGGCGGAGTACCGGATCCCGGTCTACGCAGGCCGCGGATCGATCTACGGCGTCGATCTCTTCGGCGCCGCAGGCGTGTACGGGCTCGCGACCCGCCGCGAGTTCACCGATCCGCCGACCGGGTACGAGGGCTTCGCCCGCGTGCCCGTGGACATCACGTACAACCTCGGTCTGCGGGTCGACACGGCGGTCGGCGGCGTGACGCTCGCCTTCTCGAACCTGCTCGGGCTGATCCCGGCGCGGCGCGGTGAGCGGAAATGACCTGCCCTGGCGCAGGCCGCGGCGCGGCGCGCTGGCTCTGGATCGCGCTGCTCGCCGCGCTCTCCCTGGGCGCGCGCCGGGCGGCGGCCCAGGAGGGGCCCGGCGGTGCGGACGGCCGGCAGGGGACCAAGGAGATCGCCGACGCGGACGCGCAGCAGGCGCTCGGCACGCCGGCCGCGCTGCCCATGCGCGTGGCGAGCCTCTCGCTCGACAAGACGATCGTGCAGCTCACCGTCGGCTTCCGCGACGTGGTCGACGGCGAGATCTCGAAGAAGCTGCTCAGCGGGCTGCCGACCGTCATCACGATGCGCGGCTATCTCTTCCACGAGAGCGGGGGCAACCCGGTCGCGCTCGCCGCCAAGAGCTGCCGGATCGTCTACGACCTCTGGGACGAGGTGTTCCGGATCCAGCTGATCCAGGCCGGAGGTCAGTCGAGCACGGTCGCGGTCAACGTCGAGGGCGTGCTCCGCAACTGCGCCGAGGCCCGGAGGCTGCCGCTCGTGGAGCGGTCGCTCGTCCGCGACGGCAACCGCTATTTCGTGGCCGTGCTCGTCGAGGTGAACCCCATGAGCGCCGAGATGCTCGATCGCATCAAGCGGTGGGTCACGCGCCCGCCCGGCTCCACCGCGATCGGGCCCAGCGACTCGCTGTTCGGCTCCTTCGTCGGCCTGTTCGTGACGCGCATCGGCAACGCCGACCGGAGGCTCGCGTTCCGCACGCAGGCCTTCCTCCCGCCGGCTCCGCCGCCGAGCCCTCCCCCGCCGCCCCAGAGCCCCCCGAGCCGCTGAGGCGCGGCGCGCTCGCCCGCCGTCACGGCGCAGCGCCGCCGCGTCCGACGCTCGACAATCGCTGCGCGGCCAGCCCCGGTTCGTGTCTACTCCACCCCCATGCGCCTCTTTCCCATCGCGCTCGACCTCAACGGCCGGCGGGCCCTCGTCATCGGCGCCGACGGCGAGGTGCCCTACACCGTGGAGCGGCTCCTCTCGGCGGGCGCCCGCGTCTCCGTCGTGGCGCCGGGGCAGGTCGACGCGTCGATCGAGCGCGCCGCCCAGGAAGGGCGGCTCGAGCTGCACCGGCGGCCGTTCGCGGACGGCGACCTCGCCGGCGCGGCGATCGTGTTCCTCGCGCCGGGCGACGACGCGCTCTCGCGGCGTCTCCATCGCGAGCTCGCGGACGCCGGGCGACTCGTCTGCACGCTGGATCGCCCGGAGGTGTCGAGCTTCGCCAACCCTTCGGTGGTCTCCGCCTCCGGACTGACCATGAGCTTCAGCAGCCACGGCGTCAGCCCGGGGACGATACGGCGCATCCGGGAGGATCTCAGCGCGCTCTTCTCGGATCCCCGGTTCGCGCGCTACATCGAGGCGCTGCGGCGGCTCCGCGAGAGCCTCCCGCGGGGCGCCGAGCGGGCCGCGCGCATGCGGAAGGCCACCTCGGGCTTCGGCGTGGAGGCGAGGCTGCGGTTCCCTGCATGGGTGGAGCGCGGCGACGAGCCTTGATGTCCGGAGATGCCGCGGGCCGGGCCGGGGGCGCCGCGAACGAGGGGGCGCGCGGTCCCCCGATGGACGCGAAAACCCTTGTGTAAAGCGGCCTTCAAGGCTTAAGTGGGCGCCCACGCGACACTATCCGCGGAGGAGGGCTTACGGTATGCGTTCACGATCGGGCCGGCTGACGATGTTGACCTCGGCGGCGATGGTCTCTGGGCTCCTGACGCTGACGAACGTCAGCCCGGTATCTGCGCAGACGGCGCCGCCTCCGGCGGGCAAGCCGGCCGCGCAGGCGCCCGCCGGGGCCGCGCAGGCGCCCGGCGCCACGCCGCCCGCCGCCGGCGTCACGCCGCCCGCCGCCGGCGCCACGCCGCCCGCCGCCGGTACGCCCGCGACGGCAGCGCCCGGAAAGACCGCCGAGCCCGCGGCGAAGGTGACCACCACCAAGCCGAAGAAGCCGCTGACGGAGAAGCAGAAGAAGGAAGAGGCGAAGAAGCTCTACAAGGAAGCCGAGGCCAGGTTCGAGAAGGGCGAGTACGCCGTCGCGGCCGACCTGTACCGCCAGGCGGACGAGCACGTGCCCGGCGCCGCGCCGAAGTACAAGCTCGCCCTCTCGCTCGACAAGCAGGGGCTCGCGGCCGAGTCGGTCGCGGCGTGGCAGGCGTTCCTCGACTCGAAGCCGGACGCGGAGAAGTTCAAGGACAAGATCACCGAGGCGCAGGGGCGCGTCGAGGCCCTGAAGAAGACGCCGGCCAAGGTGAAGGTCGCGACCGTTCCGGAGGCGCCGCCGGGCCTCAAGATCGCGATCGACGGCGTGGCTCAGACGGGCGCTGAGCTCTCGGTCCCGCCCGGCAAGCACACCCTCACCGTCTCGGCCGAGGGGTTCGCCGACGCGAGCCAGGAGCTCGAGGTCACCTTCGCCGAGGCGCGCGAGGTCAGCGTGGCGCTGACGCCCAAGCCGCCGGAGCCGGTCGCCGCGACGCCGGCGCAGCCCCCGGCCCCGCCGCCGGCCGCCGAGGTGCCCCCGGCGCAGCCGCCGCCGCCTGCGCCGGTGACCGAGCCGCGCTCCCCGGTGCCGGCGTACGTGACCCTCGGGCTCGCCGGCGCCGGCGTCGTCGTCGGGACGATCTTCGGCATCCAGGCGCTCGGCGCGAAGGGCGACTTCGACGAGCAGCCGACGACGAAGAACGCGGATCGCGTCGACCGCTTCGCGCTCATCTCGGACATGTCCTTCGCGGTGGCGCTCACGTTCGGCGTCACCGGCGCGGTCCTGCTCCTCACCGATGACGCGCCGGCCGAGCCGAAGGCCGCTGCTGCGAGCGCGAAGAAGAAGGCGTTCGTCACTCCGTACGTCAGCCCGACAGGCGGCGGCGCCGCCGCGCGGTTTACCTTCTAAGGGGACTACACCATGTGGAAGAACCAGTACCTTCTCGCGATGGCGCTCTGCGCCGGCGCGCTCTCGACCCTCGGGATGGGCTGCGAGCTCATCGCCACGGTCGACCGCTCGCGCATCCCCGGGGACGACGGCGTCACCGACGGGTGTGCTGACGGCACGAAGAACGGCGAAGAGACCGACATCGACTGCGGCGGCCCCACCTGCCCGCAGTGCGAGCTCGCCAAGGCGTGCACGGCGAAAGAGGACTGCGCGAGCGGCTTCTGCGCCGACGGCGTCTGCTGCAACGCCGCGTGCGACGCGGAATGCGACGCCTGCACCGCCGCTCTCAAGGAGTCGGGCGAAGAGGACGGCTCGTGCGGCCCCGCGAAGGCCGAGTCCGAGTGCGGCGAGGCGACGTGCTCCGAGGGCGTCCAGACGGCCCGCGGCACCTGCGACGGGACGAGCGTGGAGTGCGCGCCCGGCGAGGAGACGTCGTGCGAGACGTTCGCCTGCGATCCGGAGGCGAACGCGTGCTTCTCCGAGTGCTCGGAGGACACGCAGTGCGCCAAGTGCCACGTCTGCGATGCGGAGACCTGCTCGCTGGCCCCGGCGGGCACGCCGGGCCTCGGCTGCGAGGACGACCAGGCGTGCGACGCCGCGGGCGAGTGCAAGGCCGCGAACGGTCAGGAATGCACGGAAGCGGCCGACTGCGGCAGCGGGATCTGCGTCGACGGCGTCTGCTGCGACACCGCCTGCGACTCGGCTTGCCAGGCCTGCAACGTCGAGGGGTCGGCGGGCACGTGCTCGAACGTCCCGCTCGGCGCCGAGGACGGGATGGACTGCAGCGACATCAACGTCTGCGACGGCGAGGGCGCTTGCAAGCTGGCCGAAGGCCAGAGGTGCGCCACGGACGACGAGTGCGCGAGCGGCAACTGCCTCGGCACCGTCTTCACCTGCGACGAGATCGCGACCCCGGATCCCTGAGCTCTCCCCGGCTCCCGCCGGGCTCCCCGCGGAGCCCGGCGGAGCTCACGCCCCGAACGTCCCTCGCGCGCGCGCGCTGCTCGCCTCGGCCCCGGCGCCGGAGGTCGGGCCGAGCACCGTCATCGACTCGGCTTCCCCGTCGAACAGGCCGCCGTCTTCCTCCGGCTCGCCGCCTTCGGCCTCCGCCTCGTAGGCGGGCACCGTCGCGGCCTCCTCCCAGCGGCTCTTGAGCCGATCCGCGAGCTTCGCGAGCAGCTCTCGCGTCGTCTCCCGGTCCGTGGCGGACAGGAGCACCGCGTCCGGGTGCCCGAGCAGCAGCCGCCGCCCCTCCTCCGGGGCGATCAAGTCCGCCTTGTTGAACACCAGGATGCGCGGGATGCCGATGAGATCGAGCTCGGTCAAGAGCGCCTCGGTCGTCTCGATGTGCTGATCGCGCGCGGGATCGCTCGCGTCCACGACGTGGAGCAGGAGGTCGGCGTCGGCGGCCTCCTCGAACGTCGCCCGGAAGGCGGCGAACAGGTCCTTCGGGAGCTCCCGGATGAAGCCGACCGTGTCGGTGATCACCACCTCGCGCTCCTCGGGGAAGCGCAGCCGCCGCGAGCGGGTGTCGAGCGTCGCGAACAGCTTGTTCTCGGCGAGCACGTCGGCGCCGGTCAGCGTGTTCAGCAGCGTGCTCTTGCCGGCGTTCGTGTAGCCCACGATCGAGACCACCGGCACGCCGAGCCGGGCGCGGCGCCGGCGGCGCTGCTCGCGCTGCCGGGAGAGCCGCTTCAGCTGCGCCTCCAGGAAGCTGACGCGCTCCTTCGCGCGGCGGCGCCCGATCTCGAGCTTCGTCTCGCCGGGACCACGCCCCCCGATGCCGCCGGTCAGGCGGGACAGGGAGTCGTCCTTCTGCCCGAGGCGCGGGAGCGTGTACTTCAGCTGGGCCAGCTCGACCTGGAGCTTGCCGTCCGACGACTCTGCGCGCTGGGCGAAGATGTCGAGGATGAGCTGCGTCCGATCGAGCACCTTGAGGTCCGTGTGCTTCGCGATCGCCGACGCCTGCGACGGGGTGAGATCCCGGTCGAAGACCAGCGTCTCCGCGTCGAGCTCCGAGGCGCGCAGCACGACCTCGTCGAGCTTCCCCTTGCCGAGCACGAGCCGCGGATCGATGCGGTCGCGCAGCTGGAGGACCGTGTCCGCGACGTCGACGCCGGCGGTCCCGGCGAGCTCGGTCAGCTCGCGCAGGCTCTCCTCGGCCCGCGCGAGCGCGCCCGCCTTGGCCTTCTCGGCGACGTGCACGAGGATCGCCCGGCCGTCCTTGGCCGAGACCGATCGCGTGCGCGAGCGCTTCGCGAATTCGTCCTCGAGCGCCTGGATGAGCGCGCCGAAATCGACGTCGACGCGGCCGACCGCGACGGGGCCCACGGTCCGGTACGGCAGCTCCGCCTTCCCGCGGCCGTCGCCGCCCTCGTCGTCCACGGTCACCGTGACCGCTCCCTTCCCGTGGACCGGCACGTTGTACGCGTACTGGACGGTCCGCGGCTCTCCCTGCGGGGAGAGCTGCACGGCCGCGATCAGATCGAGCCGGAGGCGGACGAGGTCGACGAGGTCGTCCCGCGTGAGCGGCTCGTTGAAGAGGTGCGTGTGGACGAGCCGGAGCGCCCTGAAGCGCCCCTGCGCGGCGCGGAGGCGCCCGATGTCGGGCAGCATCAGCCGGGTCGCGTCGCCGACGACGACGTAATCGATCTCGCCCGAGCGGTGGACCAGGGCGCCGACCTGGCGCCCCGTCTCGTGCGACGCTTCGGCGAGCGCCTTGATGAGCTCGGGCGTGGCGATGCTGGCGAGCGGGACCTTGCGGCGGTAGATGCGCTCTAGGGTCTTGGTGGCGAGGGGGCTGAGTCCGGTGGTGTTTCCGTAGAGGGTGGGCATTCGGTGGTCGAAGGGAGTGTTGCTCCCGCTCATTCATAACGCACGCAGGGCCGGTCCGCGACCTGGCCCGCCGCGGATCTCGCGTGGTTCGCGCATTTTCTCGTCGCTCGCCTCCATCTCCCCTTCCAGCGTCCCCTTCCCCGCGCTTCGCGTCTCCCGCCTGCGCGCGCCTCCACGTTCCTGTAGAGGCCGCGGCCGAGCCGTGGCAACGCTGCCCACGATGGCCATCCTGACCCCCCTCTCGCTCGCAGATGCCCGCCGCATCGGCGCGCTCTACGGCCTCGAGGTCGCCGACGTCCGCGGCCTCCTCGCCGGGAGCGTGAACTCGAACTTCGCGCTGACGCTCGCCGACGGTCGCGGGCAGGTCTTCCTGCGCATCTACGAGGAGCAGCAGCTCGGCGCCGCCTCGCGCGAGGCGCGCATGCTGGCGCACCTCGCGGCCGGCGGCGTGGCCACGCCGCAGCCGCTCCGGCGCCAGGATGGGATGTCCGGGTCGGAGGACACCGCGTTCATTGCAGAGCACGCCGGCAAGCCGGTCGCGCTGTTCCCGTGGGTCGCGGGCGACTCGCTCTGCCAGAAGCGCGTCACGCCCGACGCGGCCCGACGCGTCGGCGCGGCCCTGGCGCGGGTGCACCTCGTCGGCGCGTCGTTCGAGGGGGCCAACGCGAGCCGGTTCGACCTCGACAGCCTCGACCAGCGGCTCCAGGGCCTCCGCGCGCCGGCGCGCCCTACCGGCGAGGCCGCCGCGGCCCTCCCGCCCGATGTGGCCGCCGCGGTGGACGAGCTCACCGGCCGGCTCCAGCGGATCCGCGCCTCGGCGCCGCGGGCGCCCGGGCCCGAGACGCTGATCCACGGCGATCTCTTCCGCGACAACGTGCTGTGGCAGGGCGGCGAGATCTCGGCGCTGCTCGACTTCGAGAGCGCCTCGCGCGGCAGCGCCGCCTTCGATCTCGCCGTCACGATGCTGGCGTGGTGCTACGGCGACGACCTCGACCCCGACCTCGCGGCCGCGCTCGTCGCCGGCTACACCTCGGTGCGGCCGCTATCAACCGAGGAGCGCGGCCGGCTATTCCACGAGAGCTTGGTCGCGGCGCTGCGGTTCTCCATCACGCGGATCACCGACTTCGAGCTCCGCCCGAAGGGCAGCGGCGTCTACAAGGATTTCCGGCGCTTCCTCGCGCGGCAGCGGACGATCGAGCGCCTCGGCCCGGAGGGGCTCCTCGCGCTGCTGCGCGTCTGATCGCGACCGCTCGCGTCATGATCGCGCCTGTGTTGCGCCCGCTCTCGTCCGCTCGCGTCCGATTCGGGTGTGCGCGATGGTCGCCTCGTGATTTTGCGTGAAGTTCACGGCGCCGGGCGAGGGCGGCGTTGCGCGCCCGCGGCCCGACCGTTACCTTCGCCGGATGGCACAGGTCGGAACGCTCGATTTCAAGGGCTTCATCGAGAGACGGAAGGGCCAGCGCGCGGGCGGCGGGGACGGCGCCGGCAACGCGTACGCCTACGTGTCCGATAAGAACACGCGGCTCGCGTTCGAGAAGATGCGTCCGGTCGAGCTCGCCGTGACCGCCGCGGTCAGGCTGTTCAAGACGGTCGGCAAGAACGAGCTCCTCGGCCACGCCGTGAAGGTCGGCCCCGCGCAGTTCCCGCGCGTCCACAAGCTCGCGGTCCACTGCGCCGAGACGCTCGGGATCGCGACCCCGACGCTCTACATCGTCAATAGCCCCACCCTCAACGCGGCCACCTACGGCACGAACGACGACTCGTTCATCATGGTGCACTCGGCGCTCGTCGACCATTTCACCGACGACGAGCTGCTCAGCGTCATCGGCCACGAGTGCGGCCACATCCACAACAGCCACGTCGTCTACCTGACCGCGATGCACTACCTGACGCGGATGGCGTCGGTCTTCGTGAAGTGGATCGTCGGCCCGGCGATGCTCGCGCTCTCCGGCTGGTCGCGCCGGGCCGAGGTCACCTGCGACCGCGCCGGCCTGCTCTGCGCGAAGAGCCTCGACGTCTCGACGCGCGCGCTCACCAAGCTCGCGCTCGGCTCGACAAAGCTCTACGAGGAGCTGAACCTCGAGGCGTTCATCGCCCAGCACGACGAGGGCAAGGGCGGCATCGGCCGGTTCGCCGAGTTCACGGCCAGCCACCCGTGGCTGCCGAAGCGCGTCCTGGCGCTCCGGGCCTTCGCCGAGAGCGAGCTTTACCAGCGCCACGCCGGGCTCGGCGCGGGCGGCCTCTCGATGGAGGAGGTCGACGAGAAGGTGCACGAAGTCATCAAGATCTGGGGCTGAGGGGCTCGCTCCTCCTGGCTACCGACCCAAGGCCGAGGTCAACGCACATGCTCGAATCCTTCCACAGCCGCAAAGACGACGTGACCGGGGCGCTCCGGGAGCTCGCGGAGTTCGCCGAGGGCCTCGGCGCGAAGAGCGTCGGGACGCGCATCACGAACGATCTCGTGAAGAAGCTCGAGGCCGACAGGTTCCACCTCGTCGTGGTCGGCGAGTTCAACCACGGCAAGACGACCTTCGTGAACGCCCTGCTCGGCGCCTCGATCCTCCCCGTCGGCGTGACGCCCACGACGGCGGTGATCCACCACCTCGAGTACGCGGCCGAGCCGCGCGCCGAGGTGGTCTACGCGTCGGGAGAGCGCGTGGGCCTGCCCTTCGAGGACGTGCGGGCCTTCACCGTCGGCGGGGAGCGCTCGTCGAGCGCCGGCGAGGTCAAGTTCCTCGAGGTGGGGTACCCGGCCGAGCTCCTGCGCGAGCGCGTCGTCCTCGTCGACACCCCCGGGGTGAACGACCTCTCGCTGCAGCGCGCGGACATCACCTACAGCTACATCCCGCGGTCCGACGCCGTGCTGTTCCTCATCGACGCCGGCCAGCCGCTCAAGGAGAGCGAGCGCGTCTTCCTCCAGGACAAGCTGCTCGGGCAGTCCCGCGACAAGATCCTCTTCGTCGTGACGAAGCGCGACATCTGGAGCCATGACGAGGAGGCCGAGGCGCTCGCCTACATCCGGGGCGAGCTCGGCAAGCTCGTGAAATCGCCGGTGGTGTTCCCGATCTCGAGCGAGCGGGAGCTGGAGGGTGACCGGGCCGGCAGCGGCATGCCGGAGCTGCTCGATCACCTGACCCGGTTCCTCGCCGAGGAGCGCGGGCGCATCCTCCTCGACAACGCGCTCGGCGAGGGCCTGGAGTCCGCGCGGCTGCTCGGCAAGGGCGTGGACGCGCGGCGGCGGGCGACCGCGATGTCGCGCGACGAGCTCAGCCGCCGCATCGAGATGATCGAGAAGGACCTGGCCGGCCAGTCGCGCACCATCGAGGAGCGGCGCGCCGGCATCCGCGAGGAGGTGAGCGCCATCCGGGCGTGGGTGCGCCGCGACCTGGACCGCTTCGTCGACGACGTGCTCCGGCAGCTGCCGGCGATCATCGACGAGGCCCACACCGACGAGATCAAGGTCTACCTCGGCGCCTTCCTGGAACGCACCTTCGCGGAATGGGCGCAGGCCGAGACGAAGGAGATCGCCACGGCGCTCGAGACGCTCGCCGAGAAGACGATCGCGCTCGTCCGCGAGGACGCGCACGACGTGGCCAAGCGGGTCAGCGAGGCGCTCGGGGGCGACGTGAAGACGCCGAACGTCGAGGTCGACACGTTCGGCTACGACGTCGGGGTCTTCGCGCTCTTCACGATCGGCCTCGGCGTCATGTTCACGAACGCCCTGCTCGGCGGGATCCTGGCGCTCGCGGCGCCGGTCCTGGCCGTGTACGTGAAGGAGAAGGTCGAGGCCGAGACCCGCAAGAAGGCGAAGGAGATGGCGCCGAACGCCCTGCGCGAGGCCGCCACCCGGATCGGGCCGAAGCTCGACGAGATGATCCAGGAGTTCGCGAGCCGCCTCGACGCGTGGGTGGTCACGGCCGGCCAGGAGCTGCACCGGGAGGTCATCGAGGTGCTCAAGGCGGCCCGCGAGGAGCGGGTCCGCGCCGAGCCGAGCAGCGAGAGCCAACTCAGGGCGTGCGACGACCAGGCGGAGGCGCTCAAGGCGCTGACGGCCCGCCTCGAGGGGCTGCGCAGCGCGCTCTGGACCGTCGAGAACGGCGAGAGCAAGCCGATCCCCCCGCCCGTGTCCAGCGTGCCCAACGCGCCCGGCGGCTCGGCCTGAGCGGCGCGCACGCCTCCTGACACGGGGGGAGGCGCCGCCCGGCCCGGCCCCCTCGGCCGGGCGCCGTGGCCATATCCAACCGTCCGGCGCTCATGCGAGAATGCGGCCGTGCAGCTCGACTTCGCAGCCCGTGAAGTGACGATCAAGCTCGTCTATTACGGCCCGGCGCTCAGCGGCAAGACGACGAACCTCGTCTCGCTGCACGGGCTCGCCGGGTCGGACGCTCGCGGACGCCTGATGACGCTCGAAACGCAGGACGATCGCACGCTGTTCTTCGATCTCCTGCCGCTCACCTTCCGCGCGAAGGACGGCGACGTCTCGCTCCGCATCAAGCTGTTCACCGTGCCCGGCCAGCCGATGCACGCCGCCACGCGGCGGCTCGTGCTCCAGGGCGCGGACGGGGTCGCGCTGATCGCCGACTCGCAGATCACGGAGACGCAGCGCAACGCCGAGGCGTTCTTCGACCTCCGCCAGAACCTGCGGGAGAACGGCCTGGATCTCGCCCGGATGCCGCTCGTCATCCAGTTCAACAAGCGCGACCTCCCCGATATCCGGAGCGACGAGGAGCTGGCGCGGCTCGCCGCGCGGGGCAAGGAGCCGGTGTACCGGGCCATCGCGACCCGCGGCATGGGCACGGTGGAGACGTTCATGGGCCTGCTCCACCTCACGTGGGAGACGCTCGATCAGACGCACCAGCTCTCGAAGCGGCTGTCGATCAGCGGCGAGGAGCTCCTGAACAGCGCGGCGCGCCAGCTCGGGGTGACGAGCTCGGTGGGCGAACTCCTGGCGAGGCGTATGGGCGGCAGCTTCGAGAAGAGCTCCCGGATCGTTCCATGAGGCCCGACGCCCACAAGGGGACGCCGGCTGACTTCGGCCTCGACGACGAGGACCTCCTCCATGTGCCGAGCTCCGCGCCGATGCCGTCGGCGCGCGTCGCGGACGCGCCCAGCTCCTCGAAGCGCGACGGCGCGGCGAGCGCGCCCGAGCCCTCGACGCTGCCGCCTCCCGCGGCCGCGCCGGTCGTCGATCTGGTCGGCATCGGCCCGCTCTCGCTCGAGGATCTCGTCGATCGCCAGGCCCTCGGCGAGATGGCGACGTCGTTCCACGAGCTGTTCGGGCTGCCCATCCGCATCCAGTCGATCGGCGGCGCGATGCTCGCGGAGGCCGGCGCGCTCGCGCCGCCCGCGTCGCTCGCGTCGCCGGGCGGCCCTGCCGGCGACGCGCAGGAGACCCAGCGGACCGGCGCGCCGCCTCCGGATCGGGCGCAGCGGCGCGGCCCGGCGGCCGGCGGCGAGCTCGCGGATCCCCGCTTCCCCGGCGCGCTCTACCAGGTGTTCCCGATCGAGTACGACGGCCGCGCGATCGGCCGGTCGATCCTCGGCCCGTACCTGCCCGAGGGCCTCGACGCGCCCCCCGCTGCGGAGCTCGCCGCGGCGGCGCAGCTCGAGCAGGCGCGCGCGGCGGAGGGGCTGCCGCCGCTGCCGAGGCTCCGGCCGGAGCGGCTCGGCCAGATCGCGGATCACCTCCGCGCCGTCCTCGATCTCATCCTGTTCAGCGGGCACAAGTCGCTCCTCACGTCGACGATGCACGTCGCGTCGATCCGCGAGAGCTTCCGAGAGCTCTCGCAGAAGAACGCCGAGCTGGAGCAGGCGTACGAGCGGCTGAAGGAGCTCGATCGGCTCAAGTCGAACTTCCTCGCCACGGTGTCGCACGAGCTCCGGACCCCGCTCACGTCGATCATGGGCTACAGCGAGATGCTCGCCGAGGGCATCGGCGGCCCGCTGACGGGCGAGCAGCGCGAGTTCATCGACACCATCCGGTCGAAGAGCGAGCAGCTGCTCGGGCTCATCATGAGCCTCCTCGATCTCTCGAAGCTGGAGAGCGGCACGCTGATCGTGCACCGCACCGAGGTGGCGGTCGGCCCGGTGCTCGTGGAGGCGGCGTCGACGATGGCGCCGGCCGCCTCGAAGAAGGGCGTCGAGCTCCGGATCCACGCCGAGAGCGATCTCCCGCCGGTGCTCGGGGACAGCGACCGGCTGCGCCAGGTCTTCGTCAACCTCGTCGAGAACGCGGTGAAGTTCACCGAGGCGGGGGGCGAGGTGCAGCTCGTCGCCCGCGCCGTGAGCGAGGACACGGACGATCTCCCCGGGCTGGTGCTGGTCGCGCCGCTCCAGCAGGCGGTCGAGATCCGCGTCGTGGACACGGGCATCGGCATTCCTGCGGGCGAGCGGCTGAAGGTGTTCGATCCGTTCTACCAGATCGATCAGAGCTCGACCCGGGAGCACGGCGGCACGGGCCTCGGCCTCTCGATCGTCAAGCGACTGGTCGAGGCGCACAGCGGCACGGTCCGCATCGAGCCGAACGAGCCGCGCGGCACCGTGTTCGTGGTCAAGCTGCCCACGGTCGCCGGCTCGTCGTCGAACAGCCTCGTGCCGCCGATCTTCCAATGAGCGGGCGCTCCGAGTGGACGCGCATCGAGCTGCTGCGCGCCGTGCTCGGCGGCGCGGCCGGCGAGCACGTGCTCTGCGGCATCGGCGACGACGCCGCGATCCTCGCGCCCGTGGCTCCGCAGGGCGGGGCGCTCCCTGGCGGCGCGGCGCCGCTCGTCTGGACGGTCGACAGCGCCGTCGAGGGCGTGCATTTCCGGCGCGATCTCCTGAGCTTCGAGGACCTCGGCTACCGGGCGACGATGGCCGCGGCGAGCGATCTCGCCGCGATGGGGGCGCGCCCGCTCGGCCTGCTCGCCGCGCTGGTGTTGCCTCCGGACGTGAGCGACGACGATGTCGGCGCCATCGCCGCGGGCCAGCGCGCCGCGTGCGACGAGATCGGCGCGGCGATCGTCGGCGGCAACCTCTCGCGGGGCGGAGAGATCTCGATCACCACGACGGCGCTCGGCGCCGCGGCCGCGCCGCTCCGGCGCGACGGCGCGCGCCCCGGCGACGCGCTCGCGCTGGCGGGGCCGGTCGGCCTCGCCGCGGCGGGGTTCGCGCTGCTCGACCGGCGCCTCTCGCCGGCCGACGCTGCGGCCGCCCCGGCGATCCGGGCGTTCCGCCGGCCGGTGGCCCGCATCGAGGCGGGCCTCCGCGCGGCCGCGGTCGCCCGCGCGGCGATCGACATCTCCGACGGCCTCGCCGCGGATCTCGCGCACCTCGCGGCCGCGAGCGGCGTGCGCGTGCTGCTCGACCCCGGGGCGCTCGTGAGCGCCGAGCTCCGCGAGGCCGCCGCGCTGCTCGGCGCCGATGCGCTGGAGCTCGCGCTCTACGGCGGCGAGGACTACGCGTTGGCCGTCGCGGGCCCCGACGTCGGGGCGCTCCCCGGCTTCGTGGCGATCGGCCGCTGCGCGCCGCGGGAGGAGGGCGCGAGCGACGTGGCGCTGCTCGGACCCGACGGGCAGCTCACGAGCCTCGTGGCGCGGGGGTACGACCACTTCGCCTGAGCCGCGTGCCGGACGGTGCTCGGCGGAGCGGCTGCTCCGGGCTGGTGGCCTGTTCTGAGCAGCTCGCGGCGCTCGCGAGCGCGCCTGGGGCTCTCCACATCGCGTCCGCGGCGCTCGCGAGCGCGCTGGCCGCCCTGGCTCAGTTGCACTCGGCGGGCGGCGTGGTTCCGCCGAGGCTCGCTCGGATCTGGGTGAGCGCCTTGGCGCGCGGGGTCTTCCCGCTCTTCACGAGCTTCTCGATCCCGGCGCAGAGATGGGATGCCGTCGCCGCCTTCGACTTGGCCTCCGGCGACTTGCCCGACTTGGTGGCGACGGCGTGGAGCGCCGTGCAGCACGCCTGGATGGAGGCGCCTCCCCCGCGGGAGGTCCCCGCCCCCGCCGCCGGCTCGGCCTCGGCCGTCGCCGCCCCCGCGTCTGCATCTGCGGCGGCGGCCGCGGGCTCGGCGGAGGCCGCTGCGGAGGGCTCCTGGGTTGCAGCGGGCGTCGGATCCGGCGTCGCAGCGGGCACCGGATCGGCGGCCACCGGCGCGACCGTTTGCGCGGGCGCGGGGATCGTCTCCGGCTCTGCTTCTTCTTTCTGGCAGGCGCTGGACAGGATGCCGCAGGTGAGGACGACGAAGGCCATGGACGAGCGCGACCGGATCATGCCTCGTCTTCTACAAAGCTTCGCGGAGCACAGCCATCGGGCCGACAAAGTAGAACCGCGTCCGGACGTCCCCGCAGACCTCGCGCGCAGCGGGGCGTTCCAGCCCCATCTCACCGGTTCAGGAGGCCATAGCCGCCAAGAGGCGCGAGTTCGTGGGAGGGGCCCCCCGCCAGCCCCTCTCGCATCCCCCCCACCCCCGCCCGTCGCTCTTCAGCTGCAACCCATGCTGTTGCCGCAGTTGAGGCACTTGTAGCAGGCCCCGTTGCGCACGGTGATGTGCCCGCAGCCGTCGCAGACCGGCGCGTCGCCCATCATGTCCTCGAGCTGGGCGTCGAGCGCGCTCGACGCCCGTCCGCCGCCGTCGGGCAGCGCCGACGCCGAGGAGCCCTGCGTGAACGACGCCACGCCGCTCTCCTGGGCCCGCGACTCGACCGGATCCTCCATGGCCGAGGTGACCGGCTGCACGTGGGCGAGATCGTAGCGGTTCAGGTACTCGACCCCGAGCACGCGGAAGAGATAGTCCACGATCGACGTCGAGAACTTCACGTAGTCGTGCCCTTCGACCACGCCCTGCGGCTCGAACCGGGTGAAGGTGTACTGCTCGACGAACGTCTCGAGCGGCACGCCGTACTGGAGCCCGATCGACACCGCCATCGCGAAGCAGTTCATCATCGAGCGGAACGCGGCCCCCTCCTTGTGGAGGTCGATGAAGATCTCGCCGAGCGTCCCGTCGTCGTACTCGCCGGTGCGGAGGTAGATCTTGTGCCCGCCGACGCGCGCCTCCTGCGTGAAGCCCTTGCGCTTCCTGGGCAGGCGGAACCGCTCGGGCGCCGCCGCCGAGGGCGAGCGCGGGCGCGCCAGCGCCGTCGCCGCCTGGAGCACGGGCCCGGCGATCTCGGCCTTGTCCGCCTTGCCCTTGGCGTCCGCCTTGCTGTCGCTCGAGCTGGAGGTCGACGAGAGCGGCTGCGACGCCTTGCAGCCGTCGCGGTAGAGCGCGACCGCCTTGAGCCCGAGGCGCCACCCCTCCTCGTAGATCCGCTGCACGTCCTCGACCGTCGCGTCGTTCGGCAGGTTCACCGTCTTCGAGATCGCGCCGGACAGGAACGGCTGCGCCGCGGCCATCATCCGGACGTGCGCCATCGGCGCGAGGAAGCGCCGGCCCTTCTTGCCGCAGCGGTTGGCGCAGTCGAACACCGCGTAGTGCTCCTCGCGCAGGTGTGGCGCGCCCTCCACCGTCATGCGGCCGATGATCGTCTCGTTCGCCTCCTCGATCTCCGCGGGCGAGAAGCCGAGGTGCTGGAGCAGCGAGAAGCCGAAGCGCGCCCGCGACTCCTTGGAGACGCCGAGCCGGTCGTAGGTCTCCTCGCCGAGGATCCACGGGCCGAAGGCGAGATCCAGATCGAAGACGCCGGGGATGGCGGCCTCGACCTTCGCGAGGTCGTCGTTCGTGAGCCCCCGCGCCTTGAGCGAGGCCCGGTTCACGTGCGGCGCCGCCAGGAGGGTGTTCGTGCCGGAGACGTAGGCGACGATCTCCTGCACCTCGGCCTCGGGGTAGCCGAGCCGCCGGAGCGCCTCGGGGACGGACTGGTTCACGATCTTGAAGTAGCCGCCGCCGGCGAGCTTCTTGAACTTCACGAGCGAGAAGTCGGGCTCGATGCCCGTCGTGTCGCAGTCCATCAGCAGGCCGATGGTGCCGGTCGGGGCGAGCACGGTCGCCTGGGCGTTGCGGTAGCCGTGCTCCTGCCCGAGCCGCACCGCCTCGTCCCAGTCGGCGCACGCCGCCCGCCAGAGCGACTCCGGGCAGCGGTCGCGATCGATCGCATAGGCGGCGTCGCGGTGCATGCCCATCACCCGGAGCATCGGCTCGCGGTTCCTCGCGAACCCGGCGAACGGCCCCTTCGCCGCGGCCATCTCGGCCGAGACCCGGTACGCGTGGCCGCACAGGATCGCGGTGAGCGCGCCCGCGACCGCGCGGCCCTGGTCGGAGTCGTACGGGATGCCCTGCAGCATGAGCAGGGTGCCGAGGTTCGCGTAACCGAGCCCGAGCGGGCGGTAGTCGTGCGAGTTCTTCGCGATGTTCCGGGTGGGGTACGCCGAGAAGTCGACCAGGATCTCCTGCGCGACGAAGAACACCCGCACCGCGTGGCGGTAGCCCTCGATGTCGAACGAGCCGTCCTCGCGGAGGAACCGGGTGAGGTTGAGGCTCGACAGGTTGCAGGCCGAGTCGTCGAGGAACATGTACTCGGAGCACGGGTTCGAGGCGTTGATGCGCGCCGTGTTCGGGCAGGTGTGCCAGCGGTTGATGGTCGTGTCGTACTGCACCCCCGGGTCGGCGCAGCCCCACGCCGCCTCGGCGACCTGACGCCAGAGGTCCTTGGCGCTCAGGGTGTCGACGACCTCACCGGTCGTCCGGGAGCGCGTCTCCCACGACGCGCCCGTCGCCGCAGCGCGCATGAACTCGTCGCTCACGCGCACCGAGTTGTTCGAGTTCTGCCCGCTCACCGTGTGGTACGCCTCGCCGTTGAAGTCGGAGGGGTACCCCGCGGAGATGAGGGCCATCGCCTTCTTCTCCTCGCGGACCTTCCACTGGATGAAGTCGACGATCTCCGGGTGGTCCATGTCGAGGCAGACCATCTTGGCGGCGCGCCGCGTCGTGCCGCCGCTCTTGGTGGCGCCGGCGGCGCGGTCGAACACCTCGAGGAAGCTCATGAGCCCCGAGCTCGTCCCGCCGCCCGAGAGCTTCTCCTGCTTCCCGCGGATCGCGCTGAAGTTCGTCCCCGTCCCCGACCCGTACTTGAACAGCCGGGCCTCGGCCTTCACGAGGTCGTAGATGCTCATCAGGTCGTCCTGGACCGACTGGATGAAGCACGCGGAGCACTGCGGCCGCTCGTACGCGTTCCGGGTCTCGACGATCTCGTCGACGGCGCCGGCCGCGTTCGCCCGGCTCGTGGACGCGCCCTTCCCGACGGCGCTCCCGTTCCCCGCGTCGGCGGAGGCCTCGTTCCAGGCGTAGTTGCCGCCCGACCCCTCGATGCCGTAGCGGTGGAAGAGCCCGCAGTTGAACCACACGGGCGAGTTGAACGCGCCGTACTGGTGGACGAGCAGGTACGCGAGCTCGGCCTCGAAGGTGTCCGCGTCCTTCGTGGAGGAGAAGTAGCCGCCGAAGTGCTCGCCCGCCTCGCGGATGGTGCGCGCGAGCCGGTGGACGACCTGGCGGACGCTCGTCTCGCCGAGCTCCTTCTTGCCGTGGATCCCTGCCTTGCGGAAGTACTTGGAGACGACGATGTCGGTCGCGAGCTGCGACCAGCCGGCGGGGATCTCGGCCCCTTCCATCTTGAAGACGACCGAGCCGTCGGGGTTGGTGATGACGCTCGAGCGGCGCTCCCAGGTGACCTCGTCGAGCGGGTCCGCGCCGCGGTGCGTGAACCGCCGCTCGAACCCGAGCCCGCGCGGGCGCGAGGCCCCCTTCTTCGCGGCCTTCTTCTCGGCCGCGCCGTCGACCTGCGCCCTGCCAGCCCCGCCGGTCACCGGACGGGCCCCCGCATCTTCCTTCGTCCGCGCCGTCATCTTGCCGTTCCCGGCGGGTACCTTACCGCCGTCACCCACAACTGCCGACTGGGCCATTTCCAAGTCCTCCTGTAAGCCACCGCACCGGTCGGTGACTCGGATCGTACCGAAAGCACAAATAGTTCCCGGGAGAACACCGGAGGCTCGTTCGCCTCGGATCTCCACAGGTCCCGTTTGCTTCTCCCCTGCTACCTGCTCAAACGTTCCGTCTTCCGACCAGTGAGCATAGGTCCAGGTGCCATGCCTGAAAGGCGGGCGCCGACATTCGGGAGCGCCTGACCGCCGGCTAGTCAAACCCGCGAACGGTCCGTGCGTCAAGGAGAACCGCTACATCTTGGGATCCCGGGCCGATCAGGGCCCACATATAGCGTCTCGTCCGTTCGGCGCGGGATTCGTCGCGATCTCTGATCAGTTCTGAACAGGTGCTACCCACCGGGCGCACAGATTACGCACAGCTTTCCCCCGCAAAAATCCGACCCCTTCCGGAAGGGATTCAAAGAATCCGGAGAGCCGGGCGAGGTGTGGGAGCGCGGGCGCGCCGGGGACGGGCCGCTGCCTACTCGGCCATCGACCCTCCAGAGGAGCCGGGCGGGGAGTGTGTGCGTGCGGGGCGCGCGCCCACACCTCCCGCAGCCGTCGCTGCTCTAGTCGAGCTCCGCCGCTTCCGCGCAGTACGCGAGCACCCGCTCCCCCTGGCAGTGGATCGCGAGCGCCGCCTCCTGCGCCACCGCATGCAGCCCGACGAGCTCGAGCAGCGTCGGCACCGGCGCCGGCAGCAGCGGCGGCGGCGGGATGTACCGCGACGCGCGCACGATCGCCGGCTCGATGGCCGCCGCCTTCGGCCCGATCATCTGGCGCAGCTCGTGGAGCGCCCGCTCGAACCCGCCGAGCATGTCGACGAGCCCGCGCGCCTGCGCCTCGGCGCCGCTGTAGACGCGCCCCTGCGCGAGCGGCTCGATCTCCTCGATCGGGCGCCGCCGCCCGCGCGCGACCACCCGGAGGAACGTCGCGTAGATCGCGTCGAGCTCGCGCTCCATCACCGCCCGCTCCCCCGCGTCGAGCTTGCGCGACGGGGAGAACAGGTCGGCCCGCGCGCCGCGCTTCACGACGTCGGTCGAGACGCCGAGCCGCTCGAGCAGCGGGCCGAGCGCGAAGCGCGCCGACACCACGCCGATGCTCCCCGTGATCGTCTGCGGCTGCGCGACGATCGCGTGCGCCGCCGCCGCCACGTAGTAGCCGCCGCTCGCCGCCACGTTCGACATGCACGCCACGACCGGCTTCACCTCCGCGAGCCGCGTGACCTCGTGGTGGATCCGGTCGGACGCGAGCGCAGACCCGCCCGGCGAGTCGATGTGGAGGATGACCCCTCGGATGCGCGGGTTCTGCCGCGCCGCGCGCAGGCTCGCGACGAGCCGCTCCTCGCTGGCGAGCGAGGCCCCCCGGAAGTGGGCGCGGTTGACGATCGCGCCGTGCACCTCGACGACGCCGATGATGGGCCGCGGCAGCATCGGCCGCAGCGAGAGCGCGCGCCGCGCGCGCAGGTAGCGGCCCGCAGCCACGAGGCGGCTCCTCCCGTGCCGGCCGGACGCGAGGGCCCCCTCGCCCGCAGAGCCCGAGGCGCCGACCTGGGCGCGGCGCGGCGCGGTCGTGCCCGGGAGCAGCCCCGTCGCAAGCATGTGCTCGAGCTCGTCCTCGTACGCGACCGCGTCGATGATGCCCCGCGCCACGGCCTGCTCCGCGCCGTAGGGGGCCTCGTCGATCCAGCGCGCGGCCGCCTCGCGATCGACGCGGCGCCCCTGGGCGAGCGCCGCGACGAGGTCGCCGAGGCGCGCGTCGAGCAGGGCGCCGACCTGCTCGCGCTGCGCGGCGCTCATCGTGTCGCGCACGAGCACCTCGCCGGCGTTCTTGTACATGCCCTTCGCGAACACCTCGGGCTCGACGCCGGCCCGCTCCAGCGCGCGGCGCACGTAGCGGCCCTCCACCGCGAACCCGAGCGGCGACACCAGCGTCTCGGGCCCGACGACGACGGCGCGCGCCGCCGAGGCGAGCAGGAGCGTCGCGTTGTCGGCGCCCATCGGCAGGTACGCCACGATGTCCTTGCCCCCCGCGCGGATCTCGAGGAGCGCGTCCCGCAGCGAGGCGAGCACCGCAGGCCCCGCGTGGACCGATCGCATCCGGAGCAGCAGCCCCGCCGGGCGCGGGTCCTTCATCAGGTGCTTGCCGAGCTCACGGACGCGCTCCACCGAGAGCGGGGCCCTCTTCCGAGGACGCCACCAGAGGGCGAGGCGGACCCGGGGCGGCTGAAGATCGACCACGCGGCCGTCGATTTCGAGGACGACATACCCGCCCCGTGGTGCAGCAAACGCCCAGCGAAGCGCGCTCACCGGGAGCAGCAGCAGGCGGACGAGATTGACGAGCAGGGCAGCGATCACCGGTGGCTCCTCGGAACGTTCAGGGGAAAGGCGGCTCGGGGTCCGGCATCGGGCGGCGGTGAGACGGCGGAGAAGGCAAGGTGCGCTGGGACCGGGCCGCGCGGCGCGAGCCCCGCGAGGCCGGCGGCCCCAGGCCTCGCGCCGCCACTGGAAAGAGAGAGCGTGACGCAAGGGGCCACCCTGTGGCTACACTGTCGCTCGAAGTTTCGAAGGGGACGGCGAGCCGATGTCGGTTAGGTCTTGAAGACGTCGTCCTCTCTCTTACAGACCAGCTCAGCAAGCCGCGGGCCGTAGGCCTCCGGCGCCCTGGGTGGCAGACCCCCATCACCGAACGTGCACCCCGAGCAGAGCGCCCCCACCCCGAGCCAGCTCCCCCCGCCAGCCCCGTCCACCCTGCGGCTCGTGCCTCTCGGAGGGCTCGGCGAGGTCGGGATGAACTGTCTCGCGCTCGAGCAAGCCGATGGCCTGCTGCTCATCGACTGCGGGGTGACGTTCCCGAGCTCGGACCTCGGCGTCGACGTGTACCACCCGCGCTTCGATCACGTGCTCGCGCTGCGCGAGCGGGTGCGCGGCGTCGTGCTGACGCACGGCCACGAGGACCACATCGGCGGGCTGCCCTTCCTCCTGCGCCACCTCGACGTCCCGGTCTGGGGCCCGCCGCACGCGCTGGAGCTCGTGCGCTACCGGCTCGCCGAGCACGCGCTCGAGGACAAGGTGCGGCTCCTGCCGACGCAGGTCGGGCGCGAGGTCGCGATCGGCGGCTTCGTCGTGGAGCCGCTCCGGGTGACGCACTCCATCGTCGACGCCACGGCGCTCGCGATCCACACGGCCGCGGGGCTCGTCGTCCACACCGGGGACTTCAAGCTGGACCCGACGCCGCTCGACAACGAGCCGACCGACGAGGCCCGCTTCCGCGCGCTCGGCAACGACGGGGTGCGGCTGCTCCTGTCCGACAGCACGAACGTGGACTCGCCCGGCGAGGCCGGGAGCGAGCGCGACGTCGCCCACGCGCTCGCGGAGCTCGTCGAGACCGCGCCGGCGCGCGTCGTGGTCGGCGTCTTCGCCTCCAACGTCCAGCGCCTGCTCGCCCTCGGTCAGGCCGCGGTCCGCGCGCGCCGCAAGATCTGCCTCCTCGGCCGCAGCGTGCAGACGCACGTGCGCGCCGCGCAGGCCGTGGGGCGGCTCCCGTGGCCGAGCGACCTGCTCGTCCCGCCCGAGGTCGCGTCCTCCATGCCGCGCGAGCGGCTCCTCGTGGTCGCGAGCGGCACCCAGGCCGAGCGGGCCTCCACCCTGACGCGGTTTGCGTCGGGGACGCACCCGCTGCTGCGCCTCGAAGAGGGGGATCGGGTCGTGCTCTCGAGCCGCGTCATCCCTGGCAACGATCGACCGGTCGTCGATATGATGGCCGGGCTGCTCCGCCTCGGCGTCGAGCTCGTGACGTGGTCGACGGATCGGCGCGTGCACGCGAGCGGGCACGCGCACCGGACGGAGCAGGAGCGCATGATCGATCTCACCCAGCCGCGCAGCTTCCTCCCCGTGCACGGCGCGCTGCACCACCTGACGCGGCACGCGGCGCTGGCGCGGGAGCGCGGCGTGGCCGAGGTGCTCGTCGCCGAGAACGGCCACGTCGTGGAGATCGGCAAGACGCAGCCGCTCGGCCGGAGCGGCCGGGCCGTGACCGGCCGGGTGGCGACGGCGGGGGGCGAGGAGCTCGGCGAGGAGATCCTCCGGGAGCGCGCGAACCTCGGTCGCTCCGGGGTGGCCTTCGTGTCGCTGGTCGTCGACGTGCACGGCGCCCTCGCGGCGCCGCCGCAGGTCGTCGCCCGCGGGGTCACCGGGGAGCTCGAGGGCAGCGCGCTGAGGGCCGCGGCGCGCGCGGTCGCGCAGGCGGTGAACGACTGCGATCCGCGCGCGCGGCGCCGGGACAACGACATCATCGAGGTCGCCCGGCTCGCAGCGCGCCGGACGATCGAGGCGAAGCTCGGGAGGCGACCGCTGGTGACGGTGGCGCTCACGCGGCTGTGACGCCGCTCGAGGGGAGCGCGCCCCCGGAGGGCGGCGGCGACGCGAGCGCGCCCCCGGAGGGCGGCGGCGACGCGAGCGCGCCCCCGGAGGGCGGCGAGGGAAGCGCGCCGCCGGCGGGCGGCGGCGACGGGGCGAGGCTCTCGGCGCGGGACTTCCTGGGTCCAGTGCTGCTCACCCACATCGAGAGCGTGCGCGCCGATGCGCGGCGCGTCGTCGCCACGAGCGCGCACGGCGCCGAGCCGGACGAGGAAGCGGTGCACGACTTCCGGGTCTCGCTCCGCCGGCTCCGGACGCTGCTCAAGCCGGCGCGACGCATCTACGGCAGGAAGCGGATCCGCCCCATCGCCGACGGGCTGCGGGAGTTCGCGCGCGCGACCGGGATGCTGCGCGACGAGGAGGTGCTGCGCGAGACGCTCACCGCGCTCGAGCTGGACGAGGCGCCACGGGCGGCCGTCGCCGGCTGGGTCGCGCAGCGCTCGCGCCGCGAGCACGCGGCGAGGGCCCACATCGTCGCGCTGCTCCGGCGCGATCATCGGGGCGACGGGGGCGCGCCGAGAGCCGATGCGCCGCCAGCGGGAGACGCGGACGAGCCGCGGGCCGACGCGGCGCCGGCGGGCGAGGCGGACGAGCCGCGGGCCGCCGCGCCCGTGGTGGGCGAGGCGGACGAGCCGCGGGCCGCCGCGCCGGCGAAGGGCAAGCGGCTCCGGCTGGAGCCGTACCTCGCGCGCCTCGAGCGGCGCATCTCGCGCAAGAAGGCGAAGAAGCGCGGCGCCGAGGCGCTCGCGCGGCGGGCGATCCGCGACGCCTTGGAGGACGTGCGCGCGCTCGCGGCGAGCGATCCGAGCGACGGCGCGGCCATGCACGCGCTCCGGATCCGCTTCAAGCGGCTGCGCTACTCCGCGGAGACGTTCTCGCCGCTCTTCGGACAGCGCGCCGAGCGCACCGCCAAATCGGCGTCACGCCTGCAGCGCCGCCTCGGCCAGCTGCACGACGTCGACGAGGCGGTCGCGCAGATGACGAAGGCGGAGGAGCTGTCGCCCGACGATCGCGCCGCCGTCGTCGAGGCGCTCGGCGCCGAGCGGGCGCGGCTCGCGGCCAAGGCGACGGAAGAGCTCGCGCAGGAGCTCGAGACGCTCGCGTCGCTCTGGTCCGACGCGCCTCCGGCGCCCCCGCCGGGGTGACGCGGCGCGCGGGCGCGGTGCAGCAAGGAGCGCCGCAGCAAGACGGCCGCGGACGGGCGCCGGGCCTCGCCGACCGCGGAGCTCGCCATGACGGCAGGCGGTCGTGATACCGTCGCCGTGGCTGCATTCATCGAGGCGAAGCTCGCCGATCCAGGAGGTCGTGTTGCGCCGCTCTGCCGTCCAAAGCGTCACCGCGATCGTCGCTCTCCTCGCGGCGAGCGCGTGCACCCAGGACTTCGATCAGTTCGAGCCCGAGCTCTTCCCGCAGCCGTCCGGGAGCGGCTCCGGCGGCGGAGGCGGCGGAGGCGGCGGCCAGGCGACGACCGCGAGCGCCACGAGCAGCGGCGGAGGCGGCGGCGAGCAGTGCTCGAACGGCGACGACGACGACGGCGACGGCGCGGTCGACTGCGCCGACGACGACTGCGGCGGGTTCGCCTGCGTCGGCGTGCCCGAGGGCTGGCAGGGGCCCGGCCTGCTGTACCAGGGCGCCGACACCGCGGACGTCGCCTGTCCCGCAGGCTTCTCCACGCGGGTGGACGTGGGCGGCCGCGATCCCGTCGACACGCCCGCGACCTGCAGCCCGTGCTCGTGCGGCGCGCCGGACGTGGCGTGCGAGTCTCCAGCGGTCACCGTGTATGGGGACGAGGGGTGTGACGGGGTGAGCCTGACGCTGCCGGTAGCATCGGAGAACTGCATCAACCTCCGCGACTTCCAGCCTGCCAGCTACAGCGCCGACGCCCCCGACGTGGATTCGGCGACGTGCGCCGCGTCGGGCGGCGAGGCGACGTTGCCGCCGCCGCGCTTCGGCATCGAGGGGCTCGTGTGCGCCCCCGGGCCGGACGCCGGCGGATGCGACGCGGGCGAGACCTGCGCTCCGCGAGAGATCGACGCGCCGTTCGAGCAGGGCGTCTGCGTCTGGCGCGAGGGGGAGCGGCGCTGCCCCGAGGGGTTCGGCGAGCGACACGTGTTCGCGAGCTCGATGATCGACAACCGCGGCTGCACGCGGTGCACGTGCGACGCGGGCGGCGTGCGCTGCGCGGCGACGCTGGCGCTCTTCGGGGCGACCCGCTGTCGGGAGCCCATCGAGACCGTGCCGTTCAACGGGGCCTGCGTCGACGAGCCGCCCCCCGCCGCCTCGGTGTCGATCGAGGTGACCGGGACCGGCAGCTGCCAGCCGCGCGGCGGCGACCCCCGAGGCGAGGTCGAGGAAGGCGACGACGAGATCACCGTCTGCTGCGCCCGCTGAACGAGCGTCGCGCGGCGCTGGCCGCGCCGCGCGACGCCGGCCGCGATCGCGCGGCGCTCGACGCGGCTACTGCCGGAAGATCTCGACGCGCTCGAGGACGACGTCCTGGTTCGGCCGGTCGCGCGTGGTCGCCACGTTGGCGATGCGGTTCACGACGTCCAGCCCGCTCACGACCTTGCCGAACACCGAGTGCCGGTTGTCGAGGTGCGGCGTCGGCCCCTCGGTGATGAACCACTGCGCGCCGTTCGTGTTCTTGCCGGAGTTCGCCATGGAGAGCACGCCGGGGCCGTCGTGCCGCAGCTCGGGGTTGAACTCGTCGGCGAACTTGTAGCCCGGGCCTCCCGTGCCCCACCGCGCCGCCATCTCCGGGTAGCGCGAGAGCGGATCGCCGCACTGGATCATGAACCCCGAGATGACGCGGTGAAAGCGGACGCCGTCGTAACAGGGCGTCCCCTGCATCCCCTTGCCCGTCGTCGGATCGGTCCAGTTGATCGCGCCCGTGGCGAGGCCGACGAAGTTCTTGACGGTGTTCGGGGCGCGCTGCTCCTCGAGGCGGATGGTGATCTCACCGAGCGAGGTCTTCAGTCGAGCGTGAAGCTGGCCGGTGCCGGGCACATTGATCGGGGGGAACTCCATCGGGCCTTCTCCTGTGTTCTTTGCCGCCGAGGCGGCGCCGTCAGCCGAGGGAGGAGGGCCGCGAGCCCCCCTCCTGCGTCCTGGTACGGCGGTCTTATCGCATCTGGCGCCGCGGACGAGCGGCGAAATCGCCTCAGGCGCGCTCGAACAGCGTCGCGATGCCCTGGCCCACGCCGATGCACAGCGAGGCGACCCCGACCTTGGCGCCGCGCGCGCGCATCGCATGCACGAGCGTGCACGCGATGCGCGCGCCCGAGCAGCCGATCGGGTGCCCGAGCGCGATCGCGCCGCCCCGGACATTGACGCGCGTCGGATCGAGCTCCAGCGCGCGCGAGCACGCGAGCGCCTGCGCCGCGAACGCCTCGTTGAGCTCGAAGACGTCCACGTTGGGCACGCGCAGCCCCGTCCGCTGGAGCAGCTTCTTCACGGCGGGGATCGGCCCCTCGCCCATGAGGTTTGGATCCACCCCCGCGGTCGCGGTCGCGACCACGCGCGCGAGCGGCGTCGCCCCGGCGGACTGCACGGCGTCGCCCGAGGCGAGCAGGAGCGCGGCGGCGCCGTCGTTGAGGGGCGAGGCGTTGCCCGCGGTCACCGTCCCGCCCTCGCGGAAGGCGGGCTTCAGCTTCGACAGCGCCTCGAGCGAGGCGTCGGCGCGCACGGACTCGTCGCGCTCGAACAGGACGGGCGGGCCCTTCTTCTGAGAGACGGGGACCGGGACGACCTCGGCGGCGAACCCGCCCGACTCCCAGGCGAGCGTGGCGCGCTCGTGGGACACGAGCGCGAACCGATCCTGATCCTCGCGGCTGACGCCGTGCTTCTTGGCCACGTTCTCGGCGGTCTCGCCCATGGACTGGAGCTCGAACCGCGCCGCCATCCTCGGGTTCGGGTAACGCCAGCCGAGGGTCGTATCGTAGACCGTCGGCGCGCTCCGCTCGAAGCGCTCGGCCTGCTTGGGCATCGTGAACGGCGCGCGCGTCATGCTCTCGACGCCGCCGGCGATCACGCAGTCGGCCTCGCCGGTGGCGATCATGCGCGCGGCGTCGGCCACCGCTTCGAGCCCCGAGCCGCAGAGGCGGTTCACCGTCACGCCCGGGACCTCGTAAGGGAGGCCGGCGAGCAGGGCGGCCATGCGCGCGACGTTGCGGTTGTCCTCTCCGGCCTGGTTCGTCGCGCCGAGGACGACCTGGTCGAGGCGCGGCGCGAGCGAGGGCTGCCGGCGCACGAGCGCCTCGAGGACGTGCGCCGCGAGGTCGTCCGGGCGGACCGTCGCCAGGGCGCCGGCGTAACGTGCGATCGGGGTGCGGACGGCGTCGACGACGAAGACGGGGCGCAGGGCAGCAGCCATGAGGAGAGCGTAGCTTCGCCCGGTCGGGGCGCCGCCCCGAGATCGCGCGCTCGAGCCCTCGTCCGCGCCGGGCGGCGACGAGGTCGCGCCTGCCCGCCGGGTCACGCCCGGTGGAGCACAGCGCCGCAGGCCGACCTCGCGACGGACGATCGGCCCGATCCGTCTCCCGACGGTGAGCTGGCGCGGCGCAGCATGGCGCTGGCGCGCCGCTGCGGATCAGTAGCTGTCGCTGGATCCGCCGCCGCCGGAGCGACCGCCGCCGCCGCCGCCGAACCCGGATCCACCGCCGCCGCGACCGCCGCCGCGGAAACCGCCGCCGCCACCGCGGAAGAGGAGCGCTTGCAGGGCGAACCACAGGAACCAGCGGAAGGAGGGCGAGACGATCGCGAGCAGCAGCGCCGCCACGATGGCGACGAGCGTGACGCCGACCTTGATCGGCGAGACCGGGGTGGGCGCCGGCCCGGGCGCCGGGCGCCGCTCCTCCTCGGGCGTCCCGGCGATGAGCGCACGGGCGATCTCGGTCGTCCCCTGATCGATGGCGTCCCGGAACCGATCCTGCCGGAGCAACGGGTTGATCGTCTGCCGGATGATGTCGTTCGACTGGAGGTCCGTGAGCGCCCCGCCCACGCCCTTGCCCGTCTCGATGCGGACGCGCCGCTCGGACGGGGCGATCACCAGGAGGACGCCGTTGTCGGCCCCCCGCTGGCCGAGCTGCCACGCGTTGAAGGCCTCGTACGCGACGTCCTCGATCGTCTCGCCCTCGAGCGATCCCGCCACGAAGGCGACGATCTCGAAGCCGGTCTGGCGGCGGAGGCGATCGAGCTTCTGGTCGAGGTAGAGGATGTCGGACGGGCCGAGCCGCCCGGCGGTGTCGACGACGTGCCCCGTGAGCTTCGGCGGCGTGAACTCGGCGAGGGCGGGCCGGGCGACGAGCGCGCAGACCAGCGCGATCGCGGCGGCGATCGCCCTGGCCACGGCCCGCAGCCGCGCTCCGCCCGAGATTGCCTGGCCCATCACCGCCCCCCTCCTCTCAGAACGCGACCTTGGGCGCCGACTGGACCTCGGGGGAGGCGGTGAAGTACACGCGCGGCTTGAACGGCTGGCCCGTCGCCTTGTTCACCACCTGGCCCCGGATCTTCAGGAGCTCCGCGTTGTACTCGCGCGCCGCCTGGTTGTACTCCTCGCGCGCTCGAAGGATGCGGTTCTCGATGCCCTCCAGCTGGACCTGGAGGCTGTGGAAGCTCTGGTTGGCCTTGAGATCGGGGTACTGCTCCTGCACCACGAGGAGCCGCGAGAGCGAGCCGCTGAGCTGCTCCTGCGCCTTCTGGAAAGCCTGCACCTTCTCGGGGTCGGTCAGGTCCTCGGCCTTCAGCTGGACGCTGGTGGCGCGGGCGCGCGCCTCGGCGACGCTCGCAAGCGTCTGCTCTTCGTGCTTGGCCGACGCCTTCACCACCGCCACGAGGTTCGGGACGAGATCGTAACGCCGCTGGAGGTTCGCCTCGAGATCCGACCACTTCTGGGCCGCGATCTGATCCTTCTCGACGAGCACGTCGTAGCGCTGGCAGCCGACGACAGACGTCATGAGGGCGAGCACCGCCAAGAACACGGAAAACACCGCGAGGCGCTTCCGAAATGTCGATTTGTGAACAATCCGCATGACTGACTCCAGGGTCGCTTGCGTTACCCGACGGGTAAGGCGTCGCGCCGTGTCATGCAAAACCTCGGCCTCGTCGCGGTCGCGGGGTGTCCCGCCGGCGCCCCGGCGACGTGGTACCCTCCGCCTGCGCGATCGCGCCCGGGGCTCTCGCTGCAGGAGGGCCACACGCGTGGCGCACCGCCACAGCCGCCAGTCCCGATGAGCCATCGCCCGCGCATCGCAGCCCATTCGCTCAGCCCTGCAGCTTATGCGCCGTACGGCGACATCCTCATGGCCTCGCCGCACGGCCAGCCCGGCAGGCCGGCCAACCAGGGGACCGCCCGCCGCTTCGATCACCTCGCCGCGATCGAGAACCTCCGCCCCGGGCACGCGGCGCTGAACGTTTCGGTGTTCCGCTGCGCTCCGCGCTCGAGCTCTCCGCTGCCGCTCGCGCTGCTCGAGAAGCACCCCGGCTCGACGCAGGCGTTCGTGCCGATGAACGCGCGGCGCTACCTCGTCGTCGTCGCCCTGGGCGGCGACCGGCCCGACCTCGCGACGCTCGCCGCCTTCATCGCCCACGGCGCCCAGGGCATCACCTATCGCCCCGGCGTCTGGCACCACCCCATGATCGCGCTCGACGCCGAGGCCGACTTCGTCTGTCTGGTCTGGGAAGACGGCTCCCCCGGCGACTGCGCCGTCGTCGAGTACGCCGAGGGCGAGCGGGTCACGATCGCGATCGATCCCTGACGCCGCTCCGCCCCGCCGCCCCGGCGAGGTGCGGCGCCCGCGCAGGCGGGGCCGCGGCGGAGGCGGTCCCGCCGGGCCGCGATGGGCCGCAGCCTCCGGGGGCGCGCCGCGCTATAGAGGCGCCCCCGACCCATCCATGCGCCGCTCGACCCCCAATTGCTCGTTCGTCGCGCAGGAGCAGCGAAGGCTGCTCGCCGCGCTCGATTCCCTCGACGTCGCCGACGTCGCCCGCATCCTCGAGGAGTTCGTCACCGACGAGCGCAGGGCCCGGCTGCGCGGCGTCATCGCGGCGCGGCTCGACGCGGTCACCGTCGCCATGGACGCGCCGCACGACCCGCACAACGGGGCCGCCGTGCTCCGGTCGTGCGACGCGTTCGGCCTGCAGCGGCTGCACATCATCGAGCGCGCCGAGGCGTTCCTCGTGTCGAACACCGTCTCGCGCGGCTCCGAGCGCTGGGTCGACGTGCGCACGCACGCGACCACCGAGGCCGCGGTCGCGGCGCTCCGCGCCTCGGGGCACGAGCTCGTCGCGACCCGCCCGGACGGCGAGCTGACCCCGCGCGATCTCGCGGGCATCCCCCGCCTCGCGCTGGTGCTCGGCAACGAGCGCGACGGGATCCGCCCCGACCTCGCCGCCGCCTGCGCCCGCGCCGTGCGCGTCCCGATGCGGGGCTTCGCGGAGAGCCTCAACGTGAGCGTCACCGCGGCGATCCTGCTCGAGCAGGCGACCAGCGGCCGGCCCGGCGATCTGCCCGAGCCCTACCAGACGAGCCTCTACGCCCGCGCGCTGGTGCTCACCGTCCCCCACGCGGCGGAGATCCTGGCCGCGCGGGGCATGCGCCTGCCGCCGCCGCTCGGAGGAGCGCCGCCCCCTCCGCCGAAGCCGCGCGGCCCCAAGCCGCGGACGCCCGCCGCGGCCCCCGCGCGGGAAGAGCGCGGCGCCGGCGCCCCGCAGGAGCCCGAAGGCGGCTAGCATGCAGCCCCCCATGCGAACCCCCGGTCCCCCGCGGCGCGAGCGCCGCCCCCGCGGCGCCGTCCCGAGGGCGCCCCGCGGCCCCCGCGTGCGCCTCGCCGGCGTGCGCTGGGCGCTGGGCGCGGCGCTCGCGGCCCTGCTCCTCGCCGGCTGCATCGAGGTGCCGCCGCCTCCGCCCAAGCCGCCCCTCGAGCCGAAGGACCTCAAGGTCCCCGAGGGCGTCGGGCTCGAGATGGCCTGCACGCCGACGGGGGTCGAGCTCTGCTTCGACGCCCGCGACAACAACTGCAACGGCGTGATCGACGAGGGGTGCGGGCTCCACACCGGGATCCTCCAGTTCACGATCGCCTGGGAAGAGGCCGAGGCCGACGTCGATCTCAACGTCTACGATCCGGCCGGAGAGCTCGCCCGCGTCGGGGAGCCGACGGCGAGCGGCCTCATGAAGGATCGCGACTGCCCGCGCGTGAGCGGCGAGTGCCAGGAGCAGAACGTGGAGAACGTCTTCCTCACCGAGGGCGAGCCGGCCCGGGGCCGCTACCGCGTCGTCGTGCGGCTCGACAAGCTGAACGACGCGACGGCGCCCGTCCGCGTCCGCCTGAGCGCGCGGGTCGGCCAGCGCTCGTACAGCATGGCGCTCGACCTGTCTCCCTCGCCCGCGAGCGAGGAGAAGAGCGTCGAGTTCACGCTCTGAGCCCCGGCGGGCACACCTCCGGCCCGAGCGCGATCCGCGAGCGCGCGCACCAGCGACTCCGCCCTTGCAGGAACGGGATCCAGCGACAGCGATCCGCGCGCTTCACCGCCGCCGCGCGGTTGACGTCCGCCATCCCCCCACCTTAAAAGATGTGGCCATTTTGCACCCGGAGACGTCCCGCGAATGAATCCCATTTGGATGCTCACATTGCTCGTCGGCCTCTTCGCCGCCTTTGCGTGGAGCGCCAACCGGCGTTGGCAGCTCCTCAAGGTCGGGCGCGGGGAAAACCGGCTCGACCGGCTCGCCGAGCGCCTCAAAGGCACCTGGGAGTACGCCTTCCGCCAGCGGAAGATGGGTTACTACCCGCTCGCCGGGCTGGCGCATAAGCTCATCTTCTTCGGATTCCTGGTTCTCCTGCTCCGCACGCTGATCCTGTGGGGGCGCGGCTTCGACCCGGCGTTCGACCTGTGGATCCTGGGGCACGACCCGGTGCGGCTGCCGGGCATCGGCGCGGTGCCGCTCGGCGGCATCTACGAGTTCGTGAAGGACGTCATGGCGTCGCTGGTCGTCGCCGGCGCGCTCGTGTTCATCTACTACCGGGCGATCAAGCGCGAGCGGCGCATGACCCTGTCGGGCGAGGGGCTGCTCATCCTCGGCATCATCCTCACGATGATGGTGAGCGACATGCTCTATGACGGCGCCTCGCTGGTGCTGCACCACCGCTGGTCGACCGCGGCGTGCGCTTCCGGCGACGCGGCGCTCTGCGAGCGCGTCGCCACCGTGACCGCCCCGTTCGCGGGCGTCCCCGCGGACCCGGCGGCGCTCCGCTGGCACCTGTTCCCCGCCCCGGCGGGCTCGCTCTTCGCCGTGCTGCTGAGCGGCGCGAGCCCCGGGGCCCTCGTCGTCCTCGCGCACGTCGGGTTCTGGACGCACGTCACGCTGGTGCTCGTGTTCCTGAACCTGCTCCCGCACTCGAAGCACTTCCACATCATCACGTCGATCCCGAACGTCTTCGCGCGCAACCTCGACCCGCGCGGCCGGCTGCCGCTCGTCGCGGGCAGCGCCGAGGCGATCGGCGAGATGGTCATGAAGGCCGCCGAGGAGCCCGAGAAGGCCGAGCCGGTCGGCATCGGGCGCGTCGAGGACTTCACCTGGAAGGCGATCCTCGACTTCTACACGTGCACCGAGTGCGGCCGCTGCAGCGACAACTGTCCGGCCCACAAGACGGGCAAGATCCTGAGCCCCAAGCAGCTCACGCTCGACCTGCGCGACCACCTGTACGGCCGCGAAGCCGAGTTCCTCAACCGGCCCGGCGGCCCGCGGGGCGAGGGCAACGGCCACGCGGCGCAGGCGAACGGCCACGCCGGCGACGGGGCGGCGGCGCAGGACGGCCAGGGCGCGGAGGCGCAGGAGGGCGCCGGGCACGCGGAGCAGGCGGCTCCGGAGAACCCGGTCCCGACCCCGGAGCCGGGGTACAAGCCGGTCGACCTCGTGGCGAACGTCGTCCACCCGGACGTGCTCTGGGCCTGCACGACGTGCCGGGCCTGCGAGGAGCAGTGCCCGGTGATGATCAGCTACGTCGACAAGATCGTCTCGATGCGCCGCCACCTGGTCATGGTGAAGGGCGAGTTCCCGGCCGAGCTCGGCAACCCGTTCAACGCGATCGAGGTCAACGGCAACCCGTGGAACCTCGCGCGCATCGATCGCGCAAACTGGGCCGAGGGGCTCGAGATCCCGACGATGGCCGAGAAGCCGCAGGCGCCGGTGCTCTACTGGGTCGGCTGCGCGGCGAGCTACGACGACCGCGCGAAGAAGATCGCGCGCGCGACCGCGCGGCTCCTGAAGGCGGCCGGCGTCGACTTCGCGATCCTCGGCCAGGAGGAGACCTGCACCGGCGACCCGGCGCGCCGCGCGGGCAACGAGTACCTCTTCGCGATGCTGGCCGAGCAGAACGCCGCGACCCTGAACGGCTACAAGGAGCAGGGCGGCATCCGGAAGATCGTCACGACCTGCCCCCACTGCTTCAACACGCTCGCCAACGAGTACCCGGACTTCGGCGCGAAGTTCGAGGTCGTGCACCACACGGACTTCCTGCTCGGCCTGGTCGCCGAGAAGAAGCTCGTCCCCAAGAAGCCGGTCGAGGGGAAGGTGGTCTTCCACGACTCCTGCTACCTCGGCCGCTACAACGACGTGTACGAGCAGCCGCGCGACATCCTGAAGCGCATCCCCGGCGTGCAGCTCGTCGAGGCCGAGGGGTGGAACCGGCAGAAGGGGCTCTGCTGCGGCGCCGGCGGCGCGCAGATGTGGATGGAGGAGCAGAACAAGGACCGCGTGAACGTCAAGCGGACGCTGCAGCTGCTCCAGACCGAGGCGAAGACGATCGCGACCGCGTGCCCGTTCTGCCAGACGATGATCACCGACGGGCTCAAGGATCAGTCCAAGGAGGACTCGATCCGCCAGCTCGACGTGGTCGAGCTGCTCGAAGAGAGCTGCGCCCTCGACCGCCCGGCCGGCAGCCGCGCCGCTCAGGAGGCCGCCGGCTCCGAGGCGGCCGCCGGCGCCTAGCTTCCCGTACATTTCCGTTGTGGACGCACGCGGGACCGCCGCGCCGTGAGGCCCATGGCGTACGATCCCGCGTGTTTACCCACATTTGCGCCCTGGAGCAGGCCTGACGAGGATCAGGCACAGCCTTCTCGTGCGTCCCGTCTCGGCCTGAGCTAGATTCGGCCGTGCCGCCGGAGGTGGATGTGATTGAAGGCGCTCTGAAGGGGACCGCGAACCTGGACCCCCGCCCTACGCTGGAGGGAGCCGCGAATGCGGAGCACCGGCTCAGGGGGACATTGACTCACCCGATCTGCATCTCGGTCGACGCGGTCGCCGACAGCGCGCTGCGCGCGCATCAAGCAGCCTCGGGCGCGACCGAGCTCCGCTGCGACGTGTGCGACGCGGCCATCGAGGGCGAGCCCGCCGGGCGCGGCCTCTACGTGTGGTCGCGCGGCGATGAGCTCCGGATCGAGGAGCCCGCCCTGTGCGGCGGCTGCGCCGTCGCCATCGGAATGACCGCGCTGTCCGCCTGGAACGTCGAGGAAGAAGAGGGCTGAGCCCGCCTCCGCGGCCGCGTCGAGGGGCGACGGGCGCGGGCCGCGCCGCCGCCCGACGGCTCGCTCCACCTCAGCATCCCGTCAGAACGCCTCGCCGATCGCCAGGTTCACGGCGATGGGCAGCACGCCGAACAGCGCGTTCGGGGTCCGCTCGTCCTCGGGCCAGCCTTCCTCCCCGGGCGTGCACTTGCCGAAGACCTGCATGCACGGGACGCGGTAGCCGACGTCGAAGCGCAGCGGGCCGACCGGCGTGGTGTAGCGCAGCCCGACGCCGGCCGAGAGGTGCGGCCGCTGCGCCCCCGAGCGGAACAGGTTGAGCTCCCGGGTGACGTCGCCCGCGTCGGCGAAGATCACGGTGCCGAAGCTCTCGCCGAGCGGTATCCGGAGCTCCAGGCTCGCCTCCCAGAGCAACCGGCCGCCGATGGGGACCAGCGGGGCTTCATCGCCCTGGGCCTCCCCCTGGCCGGTCAGGCTCGGCACGCGGGCGTGGGGACCGACCTCGTTGAACCCGTAGCCGCGGTTGCTCGTCGCGCCGCCGCTGAAGAACCCGCGGAACTGCATGAGCTGGACGTCGGCCCCCACGTCCGCCCGGCAGCCCGCCCGGGCCGGATCGTCCTCCGCGAGGGTGTCGCACCGGGTCAGATCCGCCGACGACGCGTCGCCGTAGCCGCTCGGGAACAGCCACCCGGTCGTCATGCGGAAGCCGAGGGTCCATCTCCTCGAGACGGGGAGGTAGGCGCGAAACTCGGGCTGGAGGCGGAGATCACGCGCGGCGCGGACCTCGTGCCCGACGATGGCGTTCGCCAGCTCGGTGTCGAAGCGCAAGTACCCGGCGAGCTGCGCGTCGAGCGCCACGTAGTAGCCATGGTGAGGGGTCAGCCGGTCCGGCTTGCCCGCCCGGTTCAGGCGGCGATCGTAGGACACGAGCGCTTGCAGATAGGGGATGAAGATGGACTGGAACCCCAGCGGCAGCGGCACGTCGTTGTAGGTGAACGGGCTGTTGAGCTGAACGTTGTAGAGGAGGGCCGCGTTCAGGTCCGATTTCAGGAACGGCCGCTCCAAACCGATGGAACCGACGTACTCGCGGTAGCCGACGATCGCGTGCTCCGGGGGCTCCTGAGGAGGGTTTGCTGCATTTCCTGGCTCCCCCTCTTCTGGTTTCTTTGCCGCATCGGGCTTGGTGCAGAACTCACCGGTCCGCGGGCAATAGAGCTTGAACGAGCCGCGCAGCACCGCGGCCGTGCGCCGCTCGAACGCCCCCGGCTGGCGGAGCTCGGACCGCAGCTGGATCTCCGGCAGGAGGCGAAAGGTGTCCCCGAGATCCTCGCCGAACAGGGTCGAGAACTCGACCGGATAGAAGACCAGCCCCGGCCGGGCCTCGATGTTGAACCGGCGCAGGCCGCCGAGGAAGTTGCGATCCTCCCACCCGGCGACGAGGTGCGCCTCGACGCGCGAGCCGACCTCGGCGCCGCCGCCGAGCTTCACGGCGCGCAGCGCGGCCGGCTCCACGGAGAACGTCACGGGGACGACCGGGCTCCTCGGCTGGCCCGGCGGCGCGAGCTCGGGCTTCACGGCGACGGCGCCGAACACGCCGAAATCGGCCAGCGCCTGCTCCGCCTCGGAGAGCGCCGCGGTCGAGAAGCGCTCGCCCTCCTCGATGCCGATCGCCGTCCTGACCGGCCCCTCCGGCAGCTCGCCGAGCCCCTCCAGCTTCACCTTGCCGAACGTGCACTCGGGGCCGAGCTCGATCGTGTAGCGGACCCGCGCCTCGTTCTTCACGAGGTCGACGTCGACGTGCCCCTCGACCGTCGCGTAGGCGAAGCCGCGATCCGTGAGCACGCGGAGCAGCGCCTTCTTCAGCTCCTCGTACTGGTCCTCGTCCAGGCGCTCGCCGACCCGGAGCCGGGCCTTCGCGTCGGTCACCGGCCGGACGATGTCCTTGCCCTTCTCCAGGGTCCAGTCCCGCCACTGGAGGTCCACCGAGGCGATCTTCACCGGCTGTCCCTCGGAGACGACGATGCGCACCCGCACGCGCCCCTCCTTGCCGGGGCCGCCGGTCCGCTGCACCCGCGCCGCGCGCGCCCGCGCGTTGTAGAACCCGCGCGCCCGGTAGTACCGCTCGATGCGGGCCATGTCCCGCTCCAGGACGAACCGGTCGAACCGCTCGTACTCGACCGTGAGCGCGTCCCAGATGCTCAGGATCGGCACGGGCTCGAGCGCGCCGCCGAGCAGATGCGAGCTCTCCGCGGTCGCGATGCGATCGGCGAGCTCGGCGCCGCTGATCACCTCGTCGCCGTCGAACGAGACCTCCTCGATGGCGCACCCGCTGAGGTCCGGGCGCGTGCACGCCGGCGGTTGACGCGAAGCGGCACAGGCGGAGACCCCCAGCGCTGCGAGCGCCGTGAGCGCTGCGGCGGCCGATCGCGACGGCGGAACCTGAACACCTGAAAGAGAACTTTCGGTTGAGCCGGCGACGATGCGATCGCCCCGGTGTGCGCGATGGCGAGGATTCAACGTTTGGCCCGTATTTTCGATATGCTGCCGTCCACTTCGGCCGCCGGAGGCCCGGTCCGAGTCTGAGCGGGCCCTCGGAGCGGCGCGAGCGAGGGAGAGCCTACGAGATGGCAGAGCCGACGCAAAAGGAACCTGGTGCCGGTGGGTACCCGGGATATGGATTGCCGCACGAACCTGGGGCGCCCGCGAGCGCCGGCGCGCCGTTCGGCGGCCCGCCCCCCGAGGAGCGGCGCGGCGCCCTGAAGGCGCTCGTGGCGATCGGCGGCCTCGCCTACGCCGGCGCGATCGCGGTGCCGGCGGCGACGTTCCTCGCCGGTCCCGTCGGCAACGCCGGCGCGTCAAGCGGGCGCGAGCGCTGGGTCCGGGTCGGGCGCCTCGCGGATCTGCCGCCAGGAGAGCCCCGACGCCTCAAGGTGATCGGCGAGGAGCGCGACGCCTTCACGGTCGCCAAGGACCAGATGCTCGGCGCCATCTGGGTCATCCGCGAGGGCGAGAAGATCCGCGCGATGAGCGCCACATGCCCGCACCTCGGCTGCGGCATCGAGCTCAACGACGACAAGAAGAGCTTCAACTGCCCGTGCCACGCGTCGCGCTTCGCCCTGTCGGGCGCGCCGGAGACGGGGCCGTCCCCGCGGCCGATGGATCCGCTCGCGACGCGGGTCGTGGACGGCTGGGTCGAGGTGGACTTCCGGCGCTACCGTGACGGGACCGCCGAGCTCCAGGAGATCGCAGGATGAGCTTCGGCGACTGGCTGAACGAGCGCGTCGGCTACCGCGAGCCCCTCCGCCGCCTGCTCGACGAGCCCATCCCCGGCGGCGCGCGCATCGGCTACGTCTGGGGCGGCGCGCTCGCGCTGCTGCTCCTCATCGAGGCCGTCACGGGCGCGCTGCTCATGTCGGCGTACGCGCCGAGCGCGACCACGGCGTGGGCGAGCGTCGCGCACATCAACTTCACCCTGCGCGCCGGGTGGCTCATCCGGGGCCTCCACTACTTCGGAGCGCAGGCGCTCGTCATCCTGGTCGCGGTCCACGTGGCGCAGCTCGCGATCCACGGGGCGTACCGCGCGCCGCGCGAGGTCGGCTGGTTCCTGAAGCTCGGCCTGCTGCTGATGATCCTCGGCTTCGCCTTCACCGGCAACCCGCTCCCGTGGGACCAGGACGGCTACTGGGGCACGCGCGTCGAGACGGGCATCATGGGCGCGGTCCCCGTCGTCGGGACGCTCACGCAAGAGCTCGTGGTCGGCGGCAGCTCGCTCGGCCACATGACGCTGACGCGGCTCTACGCGCTGCACGTGTTCGTGCTGCCGGCGGCCACGGCCCTGCTGCTCGCCGGGAGCTTCGCGCTGTTCCGCAAGCACGGCTTCGGCGCGCCCCACGGCGCGAACCTCTCGAAGGCGGACCGGTTCTTCCCGAAGCAGCTCGGCATGATCCTCCTCGCCGGCGCGGTCGCGCTCGTCGTCCTCTTCGATCTCGCGGCCATCGAGCACGGCGCGCCCCTCGAGGCGCCCGCGGACCCGGTCAGCGACTACACCGCCCGCCCGGCGTGGTACTTCCGCCCGCTCTTCGAGCTGCGCAAGTTCTTCCCCGGCTCGCTGGAGCTCATCGCGACCGTCGGCTTGCCGGCGGTGATCGGGCTGTACCTCGCCCTGCTCCCGTTCATCGACAGGAAGCCCGGCCCGCTCCGCGCGCGCCTGCCGGCGCTCGCGCCGCTGTTCCTGATCGGCCTAGGGGCCGCCGGCCTCCTCGCGAAATCGTTCGCGTCCGACGCGAAGGACGAGGGCTACCAGCGCTCGCAGGCGCAGAACGCCCAGCGGACCGCGCGCGCGATCGCGCTGTTCAAGCAGGGCGTCCCGCCCGAGGGCGCGCTCGCGATGCTGCGCAACGATCCGGAGACGCGCGGCGAGGACCTCTACAAGAAGGAGTGCGCGAGCTGCCACCGGCTGAACGATCTCGGCCCGCCCAAGGACAAGCAGACGGCGCCGGACCTCACCGGGTTCGGGACGAAGGCGTGGGCGCTCGAGGTGCTGAGGGATCCCGACGCCGACCACCTCTTCGGCAAGACGCCGTTCAAGGAGATGATGCCGTCGGTGGTCAAGCCGCCGGCGGATCCCGAGGCGGCGAAGGTGTTCACGCCGATGAGCGCGGCCGACCAGGAGACGATCGCCGCGTTCCTCGAGGCGCAGGCGCGCGGGGAGCCGAGCGCCGGGACCGCGGGGGAGAAGCTGGTCCGGCAGCGGTGCACGAGCTGCCACCGGCTCGACGGCAAGACCGACGACGAGGAGTCGGCCGCGCCCGAGCTCCGCGGCTGGGCCTCGGTCGCGTGGATCGAGGCGCAGATCGCGAACCCCGGCAGCGGCAAGGCCTACCCGCCGGCGGCCATGGCGAAGGACCTCGAGGGCCACATGCCGGCGTTCGAGGAGAAGATCTCCGCGAACGACCGGAAGATCCTCGCCGCCTGGGTGTACCGCCGCGGCCTCGGCGAGGCCGCGGCCGGCGCCAAGGCGCCCGAGAAGAAGCCCTGAGCGAGCACCGCTCGGGCCCCCGCCGTCCCAGACCTCCCTCCGCTCGCCCTTCCTCTCGATGAACGCCGGCGCGCGCTGATCCGTTCGGGTCGCGGCGCGCTGCCGGCGCTCGCGCGCACGCCCCGGCGCGCACGCCGGCATGCGCGGTGCTGTGCGTCCCCGAGGGCGGGGGCCGGTGGCGACATCGTGCACGGTCGCCTCCCACGCCGGCGTGCGCGCGGCGCTCGCCTCGACGGCGGCGGCGCGCGCGCGCCCAGAAAGAGCAGGATCCGTGGACCTGGATGCGGCCGTGAAGCATCACTTCCCGTGGATCGCGGGCACGCTGATCGCGTCCGCCGCCTACTTCCAGGCAGCGGGGGTCTCGCACCTGCTCGGGAGGACGATCATCCCGGACAGAGCCGCGGGCGTCGCGCCCCTGCCGCGGGTCTCCGGCCGCGCGCAGCGGAACGACCTGCACGCGACGAACGCCGACGCGATCCTGCAGCGCAACCCGTTCGACTCGGCGACGGGGCCGCTCCTGCCGCCGCCGGGCGGCGCCCCCGAGGCGCGCGCGGCCGCGGCGGGCGGCGATCCGTGGCGCGATCCGCTCTGCGACGCCGGGCGCGTGGTGCTCATCGCGGCCTCGCAGGACGACGCGTGGTCGTTCGCGGCCATCGAGGGCCCCGACGGGCGGACGCAGCTCCGGCGGCTCGGCGGCGACGCGCCGGGGGGCACGCTCGCGCGCATCGCCTGGGACCGCGTCTGGATCGCCGCGGGCGGCGCGCGCTGCCAGCTACAGCTCGGAAAGAGCGCGCGCGCGGCGGCGCCGGAGCCGCAGCCGCCGCCGCGGCCCCAGGCGACGCCGGTCGGCGGCGAGGGCGGCCTGAGCTCGATCCCGCCGGAGATCGCCGCCCGCATCCGGCGGGTGAGCGCCACGGAGTTCAACGTCGACCGGTCGGCGGTCGACCAGATCCTCGAGCAGCAGGCGCTCCTCATGCGCTCCGCCCGGGTGATCCCGGAGCGGCAAGGGGGCCGGGTCGTCGGGCTGAAGCTCAGGATCAAGCGGGGCTCGCTGCTCGAGTCGCTCGGGCTGGAGAGCGGCGACTCGCTGCGGTCGATCAACGGCTTCGACGTCACCGATCCGCAGAAGGCGCTGGAGGCCTACGCGCGGCTCCGGACCGCGAACCACCTGTCCGTGGCGATCGAGCGCGGCGGCCAGTTGATGACGGTCGACTTCAACATCCGCTGAAGACGCCGCGCCTTGGGCGGCGCCCCGCGCGCTCAGCCGAGGGCGTCGAGCGTCGCCTTGGCCGCCCGGCCCGAGAGCGACTGCGGCGCGACCGACTCCCACCACGCCGCCGCGTGCTGCTCGGTCCACTCGGCGTCCAGGCGGAGCGCGGCGAGCCGCTCGGACAGCTCGCGCGCCGACCGCGGCCGCTTCGCCGGGTCCTTCTCCAGGCAGTCGAGGACGAGGCGGTCGAGCGCCGGCGGGATCGGGCGCCCCGCGCGCTTCGACGGCGCGACGGGCGCCTCCGTGGCGTGGAGCAGCACCATCTTCATCGCGGTCTCGGCCTCGAACACGAGCGCGCCCGTGAGCAGCCAGTAGGCGACGCACCCGAGCGCGTAGATGTCCGTCCGGCCGTCGATCGGTCGGTCGCCGACCACCACCTCCGGGGCCATGAACGCGGGCGTCCCGGTGATCGCGTTGTCCGCCGTCAGCGTGGAGGGGGCCGCGTCCTTCTTGCGCACGGCGACGAGCCCGAAATCGAGCACCTTCAAGAAATCGAGATCCGCGCCGTAGCGGCACAGGAAGAGGTTGGCGGGCTTGATGTCGCGGTGCACCAGGAAGGCCCTGTGCGCCTCGTGCAGCGAGTGGCAGGCCTGCCGCAGCAGGTGGACCACCCGCGCGGGCGGCTGCGGGCCGTCCAGCTTGACGAGCGTGTCGAGGTCCATGCCGTCGAGCAGCTCCATCACGTAGTAGAACGACCCGTCGCGGGCGACGCCGAAGTCGAAGATGCCGATCGTGTGCGGCGACCTGAGCGCCGCGGTCGCCTGCGCCTCGCGCTCGAACCGCGCCTTCGCGTTGCCGCCGCTCGCCGCCTCGCCCTGGAACGCCTCCGGGCGGATCAGCTTCACGGCGGCGGGGCGCGCGAGCATGCGGTGCTTCGCCCGCCACACCTCGCCCATGCCGCCGCCGCCGAGCCGCTCGACGAGGCGGTAGCTGCCGAGCTCCCGCGCCGCGTCGAGCTTGCGCCCGAGGCCGAAGACGACGCGCGACACGAACACGGAGAGCGCGAGCGCGATGACGCTCGGGAAGAAGCGGCGGAACATCGCCTCGCGCGAGGGCATCTCCATGAAGCCCGATCGGACGAGCACCCAGAGGCACGCCGGATCGGCGAGGATCGCCAGCGTCGAGGTGAACAGGGTGCGCACGCTCGGGGCGGGGATGATGATGGGGAACATCAGCACCCAGACGGCCACGGGCGGCCAGCCCGGCAGCATCGGCCCCTCGGGCCACGGCTGCGCGTTGGTGATGACGGCGATCGAGGCGGCGCCCAGGATCTTGTAGGCGAACGAGAGGTCGACGATCCGCGGCGGCGAGAGCAGCCGCCGCCGCGCGACGACGAAGAGCGCGGCCGAGACGAGCACGAACGGCAGGAAGACCGCGAAGCGGATCGGGCGGGGGCCGAGCGCGAGGCCCGGGAGGAGCTCCGACACGATGAAGCCGGCGGCGCCCACGACGATCGTAGAGAGCGCCACCCACGCGATGCGCCGCACCGCCTCCTGCTCGAGGTCCGGGGGGAGCCGCGGCGACAGCCAGTCCCAGCGCGCCCTCGCGCAGGGATTGCTGGCGTCGGGGCCGAGGAAGACGGTCTCGCTCATGCGTCGCGCGCGGCGCACGGCCGCGCCCGCCAGCCTCTAGGGGAGCACGCAGGCGGGGGGAATAGAATAGAAGAGCGGCGCGGCGCCCGCGCCGCGCGCTCCGGCGGTGCGCCCGCGCCGCCGGAGCACGCGCAGGGCGGCGTTACTTGGAGAAGACCTGCGCCGCCGCGATCCCGGTGCCCTTCGTCGCCTTGAGGATCACCTTGCCCGGGCCGCCGATCGGCAGCGGGTTCTTCCAGCAGCCGGAGGCCTTGCCGCCGAGCGTCGCCGCGGCGCCGGTCGTGCTGTCCTGCGCGAGGACGACGGGCGGCAGCCCGGGCGCCGGCTGCGACACGAGCTGGATGTCGAGCTCCTGGACGCCGATGCCGATGCCGACGACCGTGTAGCACTTGCCGGCCGAGATGGTGATGTCCTGCTCGAGCGTCTGGCCCTCCTGGAACTGCGCCGCGAACGGCCCGCCGTCCGCCTTCATGCCCGGCGCCTCCGTCGTGCCCATCCCCTGCAGGACGGGCGTCGCGGCCACCGCGGCGACCGGCGGGATCGGCGTGGCGGCCGTGCCCGCCGGCGCGGCCGTGGCCGTCGTCGTGGGCACCGTCGTCGCGGGCGTCGTCGGCACGGCCGACGCGCACCACTGGCCCGGCGGGCACGGGTTGCTCGGGTCGATCGTCGGCTCAGGCGTCGACGAGCACGCCAGCGCTCCGAGCGCGGCCAGGGAGAGCGGGAGTACCTGGAAGACACGCATCATGAAAATGCTCCTTCGATGGGCATGAGCTCGCCCGATCACTGAACGAGGTGCCGGCGCTTCTTACACCGGCTGCGGTTCGACGTGTGGGCCGAGCGCGCGACGCAGCGGACTCGACAGCGCGGCGGCGACGGGCGGCAACGGAGGCAACGGAGGCAACGGACGCCAACGGACCGGGCCCGCTGCCGCCGCGCCGCTTTGCGCCCCGCGCGCGCCGTGCTATCCGAGGTTTGCCTGCGCGGTCTTGCAATTCCAAGTAGTTAAACTATACACGTGATTCGCGTCACCTGCGTGGGACGGCAGCGCGCGCCCAGTGGTGGACCTCCGCAGCGTGCCTTGCCTCCTGGCCTCCTCCGGCCCAGGCGGTGTGCTCACGCCGTGAGGGGGCCGTCCCGCTGTGTCCTGAGCGCCCGGCGTCGTCGCGCGGATAACGCGCATCCGTCGGAGCAGCCATGAGCCAGGATCAAAAGCCCCCTCCCGCCGAAGGCAGCGCCCTCTGGTACAAGGACGCGATCATCTACGAGGTCCATGTCCGCGCGTTCAGCGACTCGAACGCCGACGGCATCGGCGACTTCGAGGGGCTCGTCGACAAGCTCGACTACCTCCAGGATCTCGGCGTCACTGCGATCTGGCTCCTGCCGTTTTACCCATCGCCGCTGCGCGACGGCGGATACGACATCGCGGACTACACGAACATCAACCCGTCTTACGGGACGCGGCGCGAGTTCGCCCGCCTCCTGCGCGAGGCGCACCGCCGCGACATCCGCGTCATCACCGAGCTCGTCCTGAACCACACCTCGAACGAGCATGAGTGGTTCCAGCGGGCGCGGACCTCGCCCAAGGGCTCACGCTGGCGCGACTTCTACGTCTGGAGCGACACGCCCCACCGCTACAAGGACGCCCGGATCATCTTCAAGGATTTCGAGACGTCGAACTGGGCGTGGGATCCGGTGGCCAACGCCTATTACTGGCACCGCTTCTACTCCCACCAGCCCGACCTCAACTTCGAGAACCCGGACGTGCACGCCGCCGTGTTCAAGGTGGTCGACTTCTGGCTCGAGATGGGCGTCGACGGCCTGCGGCTCGACGCCGTGCCGTACCTCTACGAGCGCGACGGCACGAACTGCGAGAACCTGCCGGAGACGCACGAGTTCTTGCGGAAGCTCCGGCGGCACATCGACGCGAACTTCTCCGATCGCATGCTCCTCGCCGAGGCCAACCAGTGGCCCGCCGACGCCGCGGCGTACTTCGGGAACGGCGACGAGTGCCACATGAACTTCCACTTCCCGCTCATGCCCAGGATGTTCATGGCGGTGGAGCTCGAGGACAGCTTCCCGATCGTCAACATCCTGAAGCAGACGCCCGTGGTCCACGAGACCTGCCAGTGGGCGACGTTCCTCCGGAACCACGACGAGCTCACGCTCGAGATGGTGACCGACGAGGACCGGGACTACATGTACCGCGTCTACGCGCAGGAGCACACCGCGCGGATCAACCTGGGCATCCGGCGGCGGCTCGCCCCGCTCATGAAGACGCGGCGCCGGATCGAGCTGATGACCGCGCTGCTCTTCTCGCTGCCGGGGACGCCCGTCCTCTATTACGGCGACGAGATCGGGATGGGCGACAACATCTATCTCGGCGACCGCGACGGCGTGCGCACGCCGATGCAGTGGAGCGCCGACCGGAACGCCGGCTTCTCCCGGGCGAACCCGCAGAAGCTCTACCTGCCGATCATCATCGACCCCGAGTACCACTACGAGGCGATCAACGTCGAGGCGCAGCAGCAGAACCCCGCCTCGCTCCTCTGGTGGATGAAGCGGCTCATCACCCTGCGCAAGCAGAACAAGGTGCTTGGCCGCGGTACGATCGAGTTCCTGCACCCGGACAACAGCAAGGTGCTCGCGTTCATCCGCGCGTACGGGGACGAGCGGCTGCTCATCGTGGCGAACCTGTCGCGGTACGCGCAGCACGTCGAGCTCGACCTCGCGCGCTTCGAGGGCATGGTCCCGGTCGAGCTGTTCGGCAGGAGCCGCTTCCCGGAGATCACGAGCCGCTGTTACCCGCTGTCGCTCGGGCCGCACGACTTCTTCTGGTTCGCGCTGGAGCCGGCGACGCCGGCGGCGTCCGTGGGCGAGGCCCAGGCGGTGCCCGCGATCTCGACGAGGGGCTCGTGGCGGACGCTCCTCTCGCCCGAGGGGCGCAGGGCGCTCGAGCCGGCGCTCGGGAAGTTCATCGCGGCGCGGCGCTGGTTCCGCGGCAAGGCGCGCACCCGGCGCGCGACGACGCTCGCGGACGTCATCCCGATCCTGCGCAGCGAGCAGACGGTGGCCGAGCACTACCTCCTGCTCGTGCGCATCGAGTACACCGACGGCTCGCCGGAGACGTACGTCGTGCCGGTCGGCTTCGCCACGGGCGATTCGGCGCGGACGCTCGCCGCGCGGACGCGCCACGCGGTGATCGCCGACGTCACGGTGCGCGATCCGGAGCCCGAGGCCGCGGCGGCGCCGGAGGGCGTCCTGTACGACGCGCTGACGACGCCGGAGTTCGCCGCGCTCATCCTCGCCGCGATCCGCGCGCAGGGCGCCGCGACCGGCGCCGCCGGCGAGCTCCAGGCGCTGCCGTTCGGGACGACGCTCGAGGCGCTCGGCGCGGACGGAGAGCTCCCGGCGCGCGTCGCCGAGAGCGAGCAGAGCAACACCACCATCATTTACGGCGACAAGCTGCTCCTCAAGATCTTCCGGCAGGTCGAGGAGGGCATCAACCCGGAGCTCGAGATCGGCAGGTTCCTGACCGACCACCAGTTCCCCTCGACGCCGCGGCTCGCCGGGGCGATCGAGTACCAGGGCCGCGGCCGCGAGCCGACCACGGTGGCGATGCTCCAGGAGTACGTGCAGAGCCAGAGCGACGCGTGGACGAGCACGCTCGAGTCGCTGAACCGCTTCTTCGAGCGGGTGCTCGCCGACGAGGGGTCGGTGAAGGGGAGCGTGCCGCCGATGCCGGCCGGCACGCTCGTCGACGCGTCGCGCGCGGCGCCGCCTCCGGTCGTGAACCAGCTCATGGGCACCGAGCTCGTGAGGATGCGGCTGCTCGGCGAGCGCACCGCGCAGCTCCACCTCACGCTCGGCCAGGAGAGCAAGAACCCCGCGTTCGGGCAGCAGCCGTTCACGACGCTGCACCAGCAGTCGATCTTCCAGTCGGCGCACGGCATGCTCGCGCGCACCTTCACGCTGCTCCGGAAGCGCGAGCGCTCGCTCCCCGAGAACGTGCGCGAGCAGGTGTCGGCGATGCTGCCGCGCGAGGCCGAGATCAACGCCAAGCTCCAGCAGATCGTGTCGAGGAAGTTCGACGTCACCCGCATCCGGACGCACGGCGACTTCCACCTCGGCCAGGTGCTCTCGACGGGCGACGACTTCATCCTGATCGATTTCGAGGGGGAGCCGGCGAGGCCGCTGAGCGAGCGCCGCTACAAGCGCGGCCCGCTCCGGGACGTTGGCGGGATGCTGCGCTCGTTCGACTACGCCGGCGCCTCGGCGCTCCGGGACGCTCGCCTCCGGCCCGAGGACGTCACCGTCCTCAAGCCATGGACCGACGCCTGGGTGGCGTGGATCTCCGCGAGCTACCTCGCGGGATACCTGGAGACGATCGCGCGCGCTCAGGCGGACGCCCAGCCGCGGACGGACGAGACGGCGCCGTACGTGCCCGCGAGCGACGCCGATACGGTGCTCCTGCTCGACTTCTACCAGCTCGAGAAGTGCATCTACGAGGTCGGCTACGAGCTCAACAACCGGCCCGATTGGCTGGACATCCCGCTGCGCGGGCTGGAGCGCTTGATTACGCCCAGGGCGTAAATCAGCACCCCGGTCCCCTTCCCCTCCCTTTTCCTTTCCGGTCAGACCTGCTCGGGCGCGCTCGGCTCGGAGCGCGCCCGAGGCGTGGCGCTCGCCGGGACGCGACGGCTTCCTCGCCCGGCGCGCTCGCGCGGCGGTGCGCGGCGAGGAGGTGCCGGGCGCGCTTGCCTCGGCGTGAAGAGAGAGGAGATGCCTTGGCCCGGAGCCATCGGCCCGTTCGGCAGACGAAGAGTCGAGTCGTTCGGCGGCTTCCTCTGGTAGGGTGTCGGCCTGCGCCGAAGAGAGCCCGGGAGCGCGGTTGACCTGAACCTCGGGCCAGGAGGTCCTACCCAGTGAGCAGGATATCGCAACTCGGCCTGGGACTGTGCATTGCCGCTGCTCTCCTGATTTTCTCATCCACCGGTCGCGCCGAGCCCACAAAAGCGCCGGAGAGGGAGCCCGTCGAAGGTGCGGTGGCCCGCCTGCGCGCGCAGGCGAACGCCGCGCAGGCGGAGGGCCGCTTCGCGGAGTCGCGCGACATGTGGCAGGCGATATGGGGGATGGAGCGCTCGCAGGTCGCCGCCTGCAACATCGGGGCGCTCTCTTACCGGATCGGGGACGCGCCCGCTGCCGTGCGCTGGCTGTCGCTCTGCAAGGAGATCATGCGGCCGCCGAGCACGCCAGAGGAACGTGAGCTGTACGAGTCGCGGCTGTTCGACCTGGCGCGCGCGCGCCAGCTCGTGGGCGAGATCCGCATCGCCCTTCCCGCCGGGGCGTCGTGCACCATCGACGGAGAGCCGGTCACGATCGAGCGCGACAAGCTCATCCCGGTCAACCCTGGACGCCACACGATCGCCGCGACGCTGAACGGCGCCGCCGCCCGCGTCGACGTGGATGTCCGCCGCGGGGAGCTCCGCGACGTCCGGCTCGATGTGCCGGCTCCGGCGCTCAGGCCGACGGCGCCGAGGGCCCCTGCCCTCGCGAGCGCGCCGCCCGCCTCCAGGCTGCGGACCGGCCTCATCCTCGGGGGCGCCGCGGCCTCGACGCTCTTCCTGGCGCTCGGCGGCGGGCTGATGATCGTGGCGCACGAGGCGGAGATGAGCCGGAACGAGACCGCGCGCAGCGTCGGCGGCAACAACTGCCTTCGCCTCATCGCGCCGGAATGCAAGCGGGCCGCCAGGTACGAGGACACCATGTTCATGGCGCGCGAGTTCGGCGTCGCCAGCTTCATCGCCGGCGGCGTGCTGGCGGCCGGCACCCTCGGGATTGCGCTCTTCACCGAGGCTTCACCGAGCCCGCGCGCCGAGGTCACCGCGTCGGCCAGCGGCATCGCGCTCCGCGGCGCGTGGTGAGCCAGCCCCTCCGCGGAGCCCGCCGGCGCGCTGGACGACGCGGGCGCCGCCATTATCCTCGAGCGCTGGTGGGGCGATGATCCGGCTGGAGCTCGCAGGCGCGCATACGCGGGTGCACTCGACGCTGTGCGGCGCCTGCCCGCAGGGGCCGACCGGCTGCTGCGCCAGCCCGCCGGGGGTCGAGTGGTCGGACGTCGGGCGGATCGTGTCGCTCGGCGGCGCAGGCTGGCTGCTCGATCAGATGACCGCGGGCAACCTGCGCCCCGGCCGCCGCGGCCTGCTCATCCTGCGCGTCGAGCCCCAGGGCGGCGACGGCCACGCGCTGCCGAAGCGGTGCGTGTTCCACGGCCCCGAGGGGTGCACCATCCCGCCCGAGCGGCGCGCCGCGACGTGCAATTACTATGTCTGCGACGACGCCTTCGCGCACGGGGGCGAGGGTCGCGGCGACCCTGAAGCGCTGGCCGGCCGCAGGGCCCAGGACGCGCTCGTGGACCTCTACGGCCGCTGGGATCTCGAGCTCGCCGCGCTCATCCGTGAAGGCTGGCCAGACGGCCCTACGTGGAATCAGGATTTTCTCGACTGGCTCGGTCGACACTACGATCGCCTCGCCGCCACTGCAGCGTCCGCCGCTCGGGCGCTCCGGGCTGGATAGCCCATCACGCGCGCCGGAGCGCTGGAGTCGGCAAGCAGGGCCACATTTTTCTATCATCAGCGCAATTCCCTCGCCGAAAAGGCGGTCAATGCATGATTTTTGTGACGTAGTTGCTTGGACGCTCGCCGTGTTGCGACATACTCGTGCCCTCGATGGCTTGGCCGTGTCCGGGGGCAATGGTGTGCCCGCTCGGGTCGCGCCGAGGAAAGGAGACTTATGTCACGGTGGTTGAAGCTCTCGTTGCTTGCCCTTGGTGCCAGCGCTCTCTTGGCTGCGTGCGGAGACGACGGAGAATCGCCCGCTGGGTCCAGCAGCACGTCGAGCGGCGCGAGCACGTCGGCCGCGACCGGCTCGGGCGGCGGCGGCGGCGGCGACGGCGGGAACGGCGGCGGTGACGGCAGCGGCGGCGATGGCGGGAACGGCGGCGGTGACGGCGGGAGCGGCGGCGACGGCGGGAGCGGCGGCGGCGGGTCCCTGCAGGCCGAGGCGGAGTTCCTGGAGCTCAACGCGAGCGGCCTGAGCGGGACTGCGACGTTCACGCAGTCCGGAGAGGAGGTGACGCTCACCATCACGGTATCCGGCTGCCCTGCCGGCGAGCACTCCGCTCACATCCACGAGAACAAGAGCTGCGAGGAGAACGGCAACGCTGCGGGCGCCCACTGGATTCCGAACGGAGAAGGGCTCGGCAGCTTCACGTGCGATGAGGATGGCCAGGGCACGCACACGGTCAAGCGCGGGACCGACGTCTGGACCGTCGGCGGCGACGCGGCCACCGACGTGACGAAATACTCGATCGTCGTCCACGCTGCGGCAGACCCGAACGCCGGCGGCCGCATCGGCTGCGGCCTCATCGAGCAGGAGTAACCCTCCGCGAAGCTCCTTTGTGGAGCTCTCCTGTCCGGGCCCTCCGAGCGTCCCGCCGCTTCCCGGCTGGCTCGCGCTCTCCGGGCCCGCACCGCTCGCGACGTCCGTCAGGCGCGCCAGCGTGGGCCTCGGCCGCGCCGGTTGCGGCGACCCGCATACGAGACCGTCACGACGCCAAGCGTGCCGACAAGCTCCCTTGTCGGCATCGCTGACGCCACGGCAGGTCACCCTCTTCTCGCGGGACTTCCCTTGTCTGCGTCGCTGGCGCCGCGGCGGCTCCGCCGCTTCTCGCGGGAGCACCGGTATCGACGCAGCGGGCTCGCGCCGCCATCCGATCGCCTGGCGCGTGGACAGCGGGCCAGCCGGCGAGGCGCGGAGTCTCTACTTCGGAGGCATCCCCGTGACCTCCTGACGGCGGAGGGTCACGGTGCGCTCGACGACGTCGGACGCGGAGAGCTGCAGGAAGATCGACTCGTCGAACCAGCCGGACCTGGACACCACGACGACCTGCATCCCCCGAGGGAGCTCGATGCTGAGCGGCGTCGTGCCGAGCATGCTGCCGTTCCAGCTCACGTTCGCGTCCGCGGGCTCGCTCCGGATCGTGACCTTGGCCTTCGCCACGTTCGAATCGACCCCCTGATCGACCGTGGAGTCGAGGGGAGGCTGCGTCGACACCACAGGCTCCACCGGCTCCGCCGGTCTCCCGCGGAGCATCGCGACGGCCGCCACGGCGAGCAGCGCCGCCACGCCGAGCGCGGAGGCGAGATACCCGCGCTGCCGCCACGACGAGACGCGCCCCACCGTCGCGCCCAGGCTGTCGGGGTCGACGGCCGCAGGCTCATGCTGGTGGTTCGTGGGGCTGCTGTGATCGGTGAGGACGGGCAGCGCCGCCGCGGTCGCGGAGGGCCACATGGAGCGGTTCATCCCCATGACCATCGACGCGCGCGGAAACTCGCCGACCATCGAGGTGCGCTGGATGTCGCCCGCGACGTCCAGCGAGGTCAGGTACTCGAACTGCGCGGTGACCTGCTGGCGCACGAGCGCCCTGCTCTCCGCGAACATCGCGAGCACGTGCGCGCCGAGCTGCTCGGTGCGGACGTCCTCGCCCGAGCCCCGCAGGTAGCTCTCCAGCGCGTCGCCCATCTCCTGCGCGGTGGCGAACCGTCGCGCCGGGTCCCGCTGGAGCGCCCGCTCCACGATCTCGTCGAGCGCCGGATCGATGTCCGGCACGACGGTGGAGAGCCGCGGGATGTCCCGCGTGAGCAGCTGGTGCATCACGGCGACATGATCGCCGTCGAAGAGCCGCCGCATCGCCAGGAGCTCCCAGAGCACGATGCCGATCGCGAAGATGTCGGCCCGCCGGTCGACGTCGCCGCTCGCCATCGCCTGCTCGGGCGCGGCGTACGCCATCTTGCCCTTGAACGTCCCACTCTCGGTGTGCGCCGCGTTCAGGGACGCCTTCGCAACGCCGAAATCGACGATCTTCACCGCGCCGTCGTACGTGATGAAGATGTTGTGCGGCGAGACGTCGCGGTGCACGACGCCGAGCAGGCGGCCGTCGAAATCCGTGAGCTCATGCGCGTAGTGCAGCCCGCGCAGCGCCTCGACGACGATCCTGACCCACACCGGGCGCGTGAAGCTCGCGGCGCCGGGACAGCCGCTGACCACCGCCCTCACGATGTCCTTGAGCGGCTGCCCCTCGAGGTACTCCATCACGATGAAGTACCCGCCGCTCTCGCCCCCGATCTCGTAGGTCTGAACGACGTTCGGGTGATTGAGCCGGGCCGAGAGCTTGGCCTCGTCCAGGAACATCAGGACGTAGCGCGGGTCCTCCGCCATCCCGACGCGGAGACACTTCACAACGACAAGCTTGTTGAACGACCCGGGCCCGCGGGAAACGGCGAGGAACACATCCGCCATTCCCCCACGACCTAATTTTGCAACCAGGCGGTATCGACCAAGCAAGCTATTGCTCACTTGCTTGTTCGTCGAGATGGTTTGGCCGCCTGCATTCACGACATCCCCCGCTATAAGAGCTTAATTACCCCGTTGACCCCAAGTTTGCAAAGACTTTTATGTTTGGAAACACTCCGCGCACATCCCGGACGCGTGGCGCGCCGCTCCATCGTTCGCCGCCACACCGTGGCATTCTGGCGCAGCGCTCCATCGCGGCCCGCGGGCAAACCCGGCCGACGCAGCGGATGTCAGGGTCCTAACGAAGTGAGTCGAACGCGCGCGGCCCATGTGTAGGCGTGCATACAGTGCGGCGCTGTCATCTCGCCCGCCGCTCGGCAACGGCTACCTCGTACAACAGCAGCTTCACGACCCGGAACGCAAGGGGCCTGGTCGCTCCTCGGCTCGACCGGCTGCCGCCGGCGCAGCGCCCGCGAACCCGGAGAGCGCGTTTCAGTAATCCAGCCTACGCACTCTCGGTCGACCGCTCGCGACACCGGCAGTCGCGTCGCTCGCGGACGCGCAGGGGCTGCTCGAGCAGCCGATGTCCGCCCGGCGCGGAGTCGCCTCCGCGCTGTCCCGGTCGTTCGTGGAAGGGGTCTTACCAGGGGTCCTGCGCCCAGAACCTGCGCACGACCTCGAGCGTGGCGTCGAGCTGCTCGAAGTGGGGGAGGCCCCGCGTGGGCGCGATGCGGGCGACCTCGACGCGTGCGTTCCGCTGCTGGAGGTCGCCGAGGCGCTCGAAGCGCGAATGGGGGTCTTGATCGTGGACGATCAAGGTGGGGACGGGCAGGCGCGCATACAGGCGCTCGAAGGCGTCCTCCGTGAACAGGGCGCCCGAGATGAACGCGAGGGGCGCGCGGTGGGCGCCTGGCTCCTTCGACGTGCGGATGGCGTAGTCGACCAGGCCGGGATCCGGCGCGCCGACGAAGCTCTTCTTCAGGAACCAGCGAATGCTCGGCGGCGAGGCCAGCACGCGATAGAGCGCCCCGGCGACCGGAGGGACGTGCGCGACCGTCCGGAGGACGGCGCTCGCGCCGGGCGCCTCGCGGCCGAGCCCCGTCGGCGAGACGAGCACGAGGCTGTGCACGAGGCTCATCTCCTCGCAGGCGACGGCGGCGGCGAACTCCGACGAGAGGGAGAGCGCGACGACGTCGGCGCCGCCCGGCTCGCGGACCACGTCCGTGAGGAAGCGGCGCACCGCGGCGCGATAGAGCTCGCGATCGTAGGCGCGGTCCGCGCGCTCCGAGAGGCCGAAGCCCGGGAGATCGAGCGCATAGACGGGCCGCTCCGCGCGGAGCGCATCGAACAGCGGCGCCATCTCCTTGGACGAGGCGGCCGCGTCGACCCCGTGCAGCAGCACCACGGGGCGCCCCGTTGCGCGCGTGTCCACGTAGTAGGCGAGGCGCCCGGCGCTCCACGTGTCGACATGCCGGATCTCCGCGTCGAGCGCCGCCGCGAGGGGCGCGCGCTCCAGCCGGCGGAGCGCGCTCGGCACGAAGCGGAAGCGATCGACGACCCCATCGAGGCTCATCGCGCGCGCCGCCATCACGCCTCCTCCACGGGGGGCATCCCCTCGTCGTCCGCGCGCTCGATATCGGCGAGGCTCGCGGTCCTCGGAGCCGGCCGCCCGTCGGCGCCGCCTGCGGCGGCCTGTCGATCCTGGCCAGCATCGCGGCGCCCGTCGCGCTCTCCGCGCTCGGGCTGGTCCGAGACCTCCTGCGCGGCGCGTACCAGCCGCTCCAGGCGCTCCTCCTCCAGGTGATGACGAGCCCCGTTCGGACCACCGTGACGATCCTCGAAGCGGTGGTGCCCGTTCTCGGCATGGCCATGGGACACCGTGCGATCAGGTCGAACTGTCATGCTCAGCTCCTTCCGCATGGAGTCAAAGCACGGACCGTGCCCCTGCGGATCCCGGATCCAGAGATGCTCGTGGGGCCCAGAGCGGACTGAACAGGGGCAAAGGCGCCCCGAGTGTGACCTTTTGCCTCGATCGATCCCGCTCGATCAGCGGCGAAGCGCGGGTCAACGGCCTTGTCACGAATGGATGAAACAGCGGTTTTCCACGATCGGCCCGGCGGACATGATCGCCAGTCGAACTCGTTACTTCCGCTCCGTCGGCGCGGAACGTCCGCACGTCCTGGAAGGTCTGGCACGCGCAGCGTGGGGCGGCCGCGCCGGCGCTGGAGGCCGAGGGAGCTGGCCGGCCGCGATCCCCGGGCGCCGGAGCTCAGCCCGCGACGTCGAGCTTCCGGCCGGTCGGCTTGTTGATGTCGGCGAAGAAGTCGTTGCCCTTGTCGTCCACCACGATGAAGGCGGGGAAGTCTTCGACCTCGATCTTCCAGACCGCCTCCATGCCGAGCTCGGGGTACTCGAGCACCTCGACCTTCTTGATGCAGTCCTTGGCGAGGCGCGCGGCCGGACCGCCGATCGAGCCGAGGTAGAAGCCGCCGTGCTTCTTGCACGCCGCGGTGACCGCGGGCGAGCGGTTGCCCTTGGCGAGCATCACGTAGCTGCCGCCGCTCGCCTGGAAGAGATCGACGTACGCGTCCATGCGGCCGGCCGTGGTGGGCCCGAACGAGCCGGAGGCATAGCCCGCCGGCGTCTTCGCGGGCCCCGCGTAGTAGACCATGAACTCCTGCATGTAGCTCGGCATGCCCTCGCCGCGATCGAGGCGCTCCTTGATCTTCGCGTGCGCGATGTCGCGCGCGACGATCATCGGCCCGGTCAGCGAGAGCCGCGTCCGGATCGGGTACTTCGAGAGCTCGGCGCGGATCTCGCGCATGGGGCGGCGGAGGTCGATCTTCACGACCTCGCCCTCGAGATCGGCGTCCGTGGTGTCGGGCAGGTACTTCGCGGGATCGGCCTCGAGCTGCTCGAGGAAGATGCCCTCGCGCGTGATCTTGCCGAGCGCCTGCCGGTCCGCGGAGCACGAGACCGCGATGCCCACCGGGCATGAGGCGCCGTGCCGCGGCAGGCGGATGACCCGCACGTCATGACAGAAGTACTTGCCCCCGAACTGGGCGCCGATCCCGGTCCGCTGCGCGATCTCGAGGACCTTCTGCTCGAGGTCGCGGTCGCGGAAGCCGCGGCCGCGCGCGTTGCCCTCGGCCGGGAGCGTGTCGAGGTAGCGCGCCGAGGCGAGCTTCGCGACCTTGAGCGTGTGCTCGGCCGAGGTGCCGCCGACGACGATGGCGAGGTGGTACGGCGGGCACGCCGCCGTGCCGAGCGCGCGGATCTTGGCCTCGACGAAGGAGAGCAGGCTCTCGGGGTTCAGGAGCGCCTTGGTCTCCTGGTAGAGATAGCTCTTGTTCGCGGAGCCGCCGCCCTTCGCCATGAACAGGAACTTGTAGGCGTCGCCGTCCGTCGCGAAGATCTCGATCTGCGCAGGGAGGTTGTCGTTCGTGTTGACCTCCTTGTACATGTCGAGCGGCGCGAGCTGCGAGTAGCGGAGGTTCTGCGCGCGGTAGGTCTCGAAGACGCCGCGCGCGATCGCCGCCTCGTCGCCGCCGCCCGTGAAGACGAGCTGGCCCTTCTTGCCCATGACGATGGCCGTGCCGGTGTCCTGGCACGACGGGAGCACGCCGCCCGCGGCGATGCTCGCGTTCTTGAGGAGCTCGAGGGCGACGAAGCGATCGTTCGACGAGGCCTCGGGATCGCCGAGGATGCGCGCGAGCTGCGCGAGGTGGCCGGGCCGGAGGAGGTGGGCGATGTCGCGCATGGCCTCGCGCGCGAGCAGGGTGAGCCCCTCCGGCTCGACCTTGAGGAAGGTCGAGCCGGCGGCCTCGAAGGTGGAGACATGGTCGCGGCTGACGAGGCGGTACGGCGCCTCGTCATGGCCGATGGGCAGCATGTCCTGGTACTCAAATTCGGTCATCGTTCGGGTCTCCGGGGGCAGGGAGGCTGCGGGTCCCCCTTCTTTGCATGGCTCCGGCCCCGGGCTCAACACCCGCCCAGCGCCGGCCGCCTCACGCGGGCAGCTCGCGCTCTACGCCGTCCAGCTGGGCCGATATCGACCGCAGGAGCGGCTCCCGGGCGCTCCGCAGGAAGAAGTGCCCGCCGGGGTACATCTCGACCCGGAAGGCCCCGCGCGTGAGCTCGCGCCAGGCCTCGAGGTCGGCGCGGCTCGCGCGCTCGTCCTCGAGGCCACCGAAGGCGGAGATCGGGCAGTCGAGCGGGGGCTCGGGGACGAACGGCTCGACCTCGTTGACCGCCACGTCCGCGCGCAGGGTGGGCAGGAAGAGCGCCAGGAGCTCCGGCTCGCGCAGCACCTCGTCGGGCGTGCCGCCCATGCGGCGGATCCACGCCAGAAACTCGGGATCGGACAGGCCGTGGAGCGGCGCGCGGTCGGGCAGGTGGGGCGCGCGCCGGCCCGACAGGAGGAGATGGCGCGGCAGGGGCGCGCCCCTCCGGCGCAGCTCGCGCGCGAGCTCGAAGCTCACCAGCGCGCCGAGGCTGTGACCGTAGAAGGCGAACGGCTTCGCGAGCCAGCGCTCGAGCCCTGTGGCGAGGGCCTGGACGAGCGGGGTGAGGCGATCGAACGGCGGCTCGCTCAGGCGCGCCTCCCGGCCGGGGAGCTTGATCGCGCAGACCTCGGTGTGCGCGGGGAGCTCGCGCCACCAGGTGCTGTAGATCGATGAGCCGCCGCCGGCGTAGGGGAAGCAGAAGAGGCGAAGCCGGGCACCGGGGTTCGGCCGCGGGCAGCCGACCCACGTGTCGGAGATTGAGCTCGTGGTCATCGTGCGGCGCTCAGCGTAGCTCGCCGCCGCCGCGCCCGCCTCCTACCATTTGCTGCCGAGGGCGACGCGGATCGTGGCGACCTTCCCCTGGTCCAGGCCGAAGCCGAGATCGTCGTCCAGCGCGACCAGCGCGCCGACCCGGGTGAAGGAGCCCTTCACGAGCGGCTCCCAGTCGATGAACGGCTCCGCCGCCAGCTGGGCGGAGTTGCTCGAGGAGAGGGGGAACGCGGCCTGGAGGCGCAGGCCGATGCCGAAGTTGCCGAACGGGCGAAACGCGATCTCGTTGCCCTGCTCGATGACGGTCTTCGTGAAATCCCCCTCACGGGTCGGCAGGAAGATCTGAGTCGCGACGTCGTGGGTGAGGAACAGGATCTTCCCGAAGTGGATCTCGGTCCCGACGCGCGCCCGGAGGGCCCAGTGTCCGAGCAGCACGCGCTGCGCGTCGAAGTAGGCCCGCGCGGGGAAATTCGCCACCGCCGCGGCCTCGAGGCGCGAGCCCGGGTGCGGATGGAGCGGGATCGTCAGGCTCATGCCGCCGAACAGCGCGAGGTTCGGCAGCGCGTTGCCTGCGTAATGCAGGCCGAACGTGGGGTTGCCGAAGAAGAAATGGCTGTGCTCGCCTTCGCTCCAGAATGGCTTGCCGAACAGGTCCGTGTCCTGGCGGCCCGAGACGTCGCCGTAGACGAACGGTATCTCCGCGTCGAGGTGGAGCCCCGCGACGATCTTGTACTGCGCGGCGGCGGTGATGGCGATGCCGAGCCGATCGGACTCCACGAGCCTGGCCTCGTCCGGGCCCGGGTGCGCCTCGACGATCTGCTCCTGGTACGACGAGCTGAGGACGTCGACCTCGAACCCGAACCGGCCTCCCTGGCTCTTCGCCCAACGCTCCTTCGTCTTGTCCGTGATGGGCTGCCGCGACGGCGGCGGCTCCTGCGCCAGCGCGGGCGTGGCCAGGGAGAGCATGAGGAACAGGGTTCCAAGAGACGCTTTGGTCGTGCTCACCTGGTGTCTCCCATCTCGTTCTCGACGCGCGGGCTCTGAGGGCGATGAACCACCTTGTCGCACTGCGCCGCCGCGCCGCACGGGCGAGGCCCGATGACCGCGGCGCTCGCTCGGATCAATGCAGCCCGAGCGCCCTGGATGCAAGCTTTTTGACCGCCGCGACCCTGCGACGCCTCGCGTCGGGCGGGCCCGCCGGAGCGCGCGCCGGCCGCGCGTTCGCCGAGGGGGGCGCCGCGGTTCGCGGCCGGCGCCGCGCCGAGCGGCCGCCGGCGGGGCGCCCGATCACTGCGGCTCGCAGTAGCCGAAGTTGCACTTCGGGGCGTCGGACGGGCAGTCCGCGTCGCTGTCGCAAGGCGCGCAATCGGCGCCGCCGCCGGCGACCGCGTCGAAGTAACACCAGCACGAGCGCGTCGGCATGAACGACGCGAGCGGCCCCATCTCCTCGGTGCGCCGCACCCGCATGGCGCACTCGGGGACGACGTCGTGCTGGGCCTCGAGCTTGATGAGATCGAGCCCCGCGGGCGGCTGCTTCCTGCCGGTGAGATAGTCGATCACCAGCGCCGCGCCGTCGTTCAACGGAGCTCCGGTGTTGATGCTCACGTGGGTGAGGAAGTGGAGAGGCCCCCAGATCGCGTAATGGCCGTCTCTGACGTTGCGCTTGTCGCGCTTCAGAGGATCGGAGTCGGGGTAATAGCCGCAGCGCTGGTCGTAGTGCTGGTAGGCGAGCACCTTGAGCAGCGAGGCGCTCTCGCCCGCCACGTCGGCGCCGAGGACGCCGATGGTGCGCTCCGCGTCCGCCGAGAACGCGACGCTGTTCCTCATGTCGTCGCTCGACGCCGTGGGCGCCCCCAGCCAGCGCGACGCGGGGACGCGGATCGCCGCCGCCATCATCTGCTGCGTGCCGGAGCCCGCGTTGCGCTGGAAGATGAACCGCTCGTCGACCCAGGGCGCGACGCCGGAGCCCTGGCCGAACCCGTACACGAAGTACGCGGCCTCGGCGCTGATCGACGCTTGCGTCGAGGCGTTGGGGACGACGAAGGTCATCGGCTGGATGGGGCCGGTGAAGTCGCTGATCGTGCTCGAGGTCGTGAAGGCGGCGTCGCAGGTCGTCGCGAACACGTCGGACACCGCGACGTCGATCGGGCTCCCCTCCGGATCGGCGTCGCAGAGGAGCTCGCTGTCGGCGTCCCAGGTGCTCAGGCCGGCGCCCGAGAGCGGCGCGCCCTCGAAGAAGGCGGCGACCCCGGAGCACGAGCCCTGCCCCTGATAGACGACCGAGATGGGGGGCGTCGACGCGCTGAGCACCTTCGCGAGCTCGGCGAGGAACGGCTTCACCGCGCTCGATCCGGTGACGTAGACCGGGAAGGGCAGCGAGGAGCACGGCACGGCCTGCTGCGCCGCCGACGGCGACGCGACGGCCAAGGCGGCGCCGAGCAGCGCCGCAGCAGGCAAGAGGATCGGGCAAGACCGGAACATCCCGTCGCGCATCATCGTCGGTTCGCGTCCGCGGCGTGGGTCAGCGACCCCCGCGCGCTCCTGGCTCCGGCAGCGGGGGGAGCCCGCCGTCGCGGAGGTTCGTGAGTCTCCCGCTGTCGAACGGCCGGCACGCCGCGTCGGTGCAAGCGTTGAGGAGCTGCTCGTTCGTCGTCGGCGCGCAGCTGTAACAGCCGTCGTCGCCGTCGCACCCGACCGGCGGGACGCCGTCCGCGGGCACGCAGACACGCCCGCCCGGGTCGCAGCGGGCGCCCGGGAACCGCGCGCAGTCGGCGTCCGTGGCGCACTGCCGATCCCGCCGCTCGACGAGGACCGAGCACGAGGCGAGCGCGGCGAGCGCGAGCGCCGCGCAGAGGCAGGCGCCGAGCGCGCGCGGAGGCCGCCGCGTGAGGCTCCGCCGGCGCGCTCTGGAGGGCTGACGTTGCATGGCGCGCGCTGCCCTAGAAGGCGCCGAGGAGCCGGAGGGACGACGGAGCGACCGCGGCCCGGATCGAGGGCGACGCGGCGCGGGCTCCGCCGGGGCGCTCCGAGCCGCCGGCGACGGTGAGGTAGAGCGCGACCCCGCCGACGACCACGGCGGCGCCCGCGAGCAGATCGGCGGTGAGCGCGAGCGTCGCGGTCCGGGTGCGCGCGCGCTCGATCGCCCGGGCGTCGCCCGGGAAGGTGCCGAGCTCGGCGTCGAGATCGCCCGACGCGCCGAGCGCGAGGACCCCGGTGACCGCCGCGCCCGCGGCGAGGGCGCCGGTCGCGATCCAGGGCAGGACGGGCGCGCTCCGCTCCCGGCGAGGAGCGCGGTCGGCCGCGGCGCCGGGCCGCTCCGGCGGCGGGGGCGCGGCGAGGCGGGGGCCGGCGCTCGCGGCCGGCGGGGCCTGCGCAGCGGGGATCTCGAGCCGGAGCTCGAGCTGATCGCCGCCGGCCACGTCGATGACCCGCGTGACGGCCGGGCGGCCCGCCGCCGTGGCGACGATGCGCCGCCGCCCGGCGCTCAGCAGCAGCGGCTCGGCGAGCGGGGTCCTGCCCACCGGGACGTCGTCGACGGCGATCTCCACGTCGGGCGCCGAGGTCGAGAGCGCGACGGTCGCGACGCGGCCCCGCAGCACGGCGATGTCCCGCTCGACCGCGGCCCGCCGGTCGGCGGCGATCTGCGCGCCGCCGTCGGCCAGGTACCGCTCGAAGGCGCGCAGCGCGCAGGCGTAGTCCCTGAGCTGGTAACAGGCCCCCGCGACGTTGTAGAGCACCTGGTACGCGGGCGCGAGCGCGTAGGCGCGGCGGAACTCCGTGAGCGCGGCGCTATAGTCGGCCTCCTCGTAGAGCTCGACGCCGCGCCGGAAGCGCGCGTCGGCCTCGGCGGTCTTGTCGGCGGGCCGGGCGAGCGCGCCGCCCGGGAGGCCGGAGACGATCGCCGCGGCGGCGAGGGCAAGGGCGCGCGAGGTCGTCATCGGGCGTAGGGGCTCTCCAGGTCGATGCCGCGCCCCGGCCGCTCGCCGCCGCGCGGCGGGGCGGGCGGCGGCGTCGCGGCTGGGGCGGGCGCGATCGCCGGCGTGCTCCGGGCGATGGGCGCCGGCTTTCCCCGCGGCGCGCCCGGATCGCGCTCCAGCGCGAGCTTCACGACGAGATCGCTCTTCGCCGTGATCGTCTCCTCCTGCGCCAGGAAGCCCGGCGCCTCGGCGCGGACGACGTGCTCGCGCCCGTCCTTGACGAGCTGGCCCTGATAATCGCCGCGCGACAGCGGCGCTCCGTCGAGGAACAGCCGAGCCTCCGCGGGCGAGACGCGGACCACGAGGCGCACCTCCTCCTCGGGTGGCGGCGGCTGCGGAGGAGGCGCGTCCGCGGGAGGAGCGGTGAGCGCCTCGACGGGGCCGGCCGGCGCCGTGCGAGGCGGCGGACGCAGGATGCCGGCCGCCACGACGCCCGCGGCGAGGAGGAAGGCGATCGCGACGGCGGCGAGCCGCCGGCTCGAGCGCGAGGCGCGCTCGCCACGCACGGTTCGCCCGGTTCGCCGGGTCTGCCCCGTCTCGGTCGAGCTCACCGCGGGCGGCGTCGAGATCGCGTCCGAGGGGCTGAACGCCGCGGGGGCCGTCAAGGTCGGCGTCATCGATACCGGACCGGCGCCGATCTTCGGCAGATCCGAGATCGCGACCTTCCCGTAGCTGCCGGACCAGCGCACGTCGCGCAGCTGCTCCTCGACGAGCTGCTGGATCCGCGCGCGGTCGTCCGCGAACCGGCCCGCCACGAACGCGCCGACCTCGCGCGCGCTCATCCCGCCGTGACGCTCGCGGAGCCAGCGCTCGAGCTCCGCGTGCAGCTCGGCCGCGGTGGCGTAGCGGTCGCCGGGCGCGTGCGCGAGCGCCTTGCGGCAGATCCGCTCGAGCTCGGGATCGACGTCCGGCGCGGCCACGCGGAGGTCCGGGAGCTCGCCCAGGCCGAGCCGCCCGAGGATGGCGAGGTCGTTGTAGCCCTTCCACATGCGCCGCCGCGCGATCGCCTCCCAGAGGATCACGCCGACGGAGAAGACGTCGGAGCGCCGGTCCACGCGCTCGCCGCGCGATTGCTCCGGCGACATATAGGCCACCTTGCCCTTGAGCATGCCGGCGCGCGTCTCGGACAGCGAGTCGGCCGCCTTCGCGATCCCGAAATCGACCACCTTGATGACGCCGTCGTAGGTGACGAAGATGTTCTGCGGGCTCGCGTCGCGGTGGACCACGTGAATGGGCGTGCCGTCGAAATCGCGCAGCTCGTGCGCGTAATGGAGCCCGGCGAGCGCGTCGGTCAGGATCCGCACCTGAACGGGGAGCGACAGATCGGTCAGCCCCACGCGGGCGCGGAGCTGGCTGAGCGGCTGGCCGTCGAGGTACTCCATGGCGATGAAGAGCCGCTCGCCGTCCTCGCCCACCTCGTACGTCTGCACGACGTTGGGGTGATTGAGCCGGGCCGCGAGCCGCGCCTCGTCGAGGAACATGGCGAGGATCTCGGCGTCCTCGCACAGCTCGGCCCGCGCCCGCTTGAGGACGACCAGCTTGTTGAAGCCGGCCGGCCCCCGGGCGACCGCGAGGCAGACGTCGGCCATCCCGCCCCTGCCGATCTCGGCGATCGGGCGGTACTTGCGCCAACCTTGGGGGTCGCTGGGAGCGCTCATTCGACCTAGGCCGGCTCCATCCCCGAGGGAAAAGCCAGGCCCGAGGATGCGCTCAGCCTGTTACTTGCACGCAAACGCCGGGTGACGTTCGCGCGAATGCCGCCGCGGGGGGCGCGGGCTCGCCTCCCCGCGCTCGCGGGCGGTCAGCGCTGGCCGCGCGCCGCGCCGGACCGGCGCTCCAGGCGCGCGGCGAGGTCGCGGCGCTCCTGCGACTCCGCGCCTCCCCGCGCGCGCAGCGCGAGCGCGAGCACGCGCGGGAGATCGAGCGCCTCGCCGCTCGCGCGCATCTCCGAATACGATCGCTCGTAATCGCGGGGCACCCGCAGCGACCAGTTGTGATCGCCGATCGTCCCGGGAGCATTGTAGATCTCCTTCACCCCGAGCAGATCGGAGAAGAAGACCATCACGTTCGACGCCTGGCTCGCGAAGAGGTCGGCGAACTTGGCCTGCGCGAGCGCGCGCGGGTCGGACGCGAGCGCGCGCGCCATCGCGCCCTCCTCGGCCGGCGAGGGCGCGAGCCGGGCGGCGAGGTACGCGGCCTGCCGCTCGAGCGCGGAGGAGCGCTCCCACGCGTCGAGGAGCCGCCAGAGCGGCGGCGTGTCGTGCGTGCCCACCATGATCCAGTCGGAGGGCGCGGCGTTCTCGCTGCGATAGACGTCCTTCGGGTTGTCGAGATCGGCCTTCTGCGTGACCCGGAAGCGCCCGAGCCCGTGCCGCTCGAGGACCGCCTTGAGCGGGTGCGGGAGCGTGCTCAGGACCTCGCACACGATGTCGGTGATGGCGCGGCCGCGCGCCTCCGCGCAGCTCGCGATGGTGTCGAAGATGACGCTGTATCGCCCCACCTGCTCCGGCGTGAGCGAGGAGACCCAGTCGTCCGCGTACCGGGGCACGGCGCGGTTCAGCTGGGCGGGAGAGACGATCGCATAGCGGGCGAGCAGCGGGTGGTCCGGCAGGTCGGGCGACGAGAAGAGGCGCGCCCCGCCCTGGACCGCGCGCAGCGGGTCGGGGGCGTCGGCGGCGTAGACCCACGGGCAGACGAGGCCGTGCGGGTGATCGAGGCGCACCCCGTCGAACTCGTCGAACATCTTGTCCATGCGCGCGCGCACGAGGGCGAGCGCGCCGGAGGAGCCGTCCGCGTACTGCGCCGGATCCAGGACAGGGTAGCTCCACACCTGACCTTCCGGGTTGGTGCGGCTCGGCGGCGCCCCCATCAGATAGCCCTTCAGGAAGACCGATTGATGCGCCCAGGCGTCCTGAGGCGAATAGCCGATCTGCAGATCGCCGTAGAGCTTGAGCCCGAGCTCGCCCGTCACCTTGCGGAGCGCCGCGTGCTGCTCGTGCGCGAGGAGCTGGCAGAAGGCGTAAAACTCGAGCTCGTCGCGGTACCGTTCGAGGAGCTCTCGCCTGCGCTCCTCGCACGCGACCACCTCGCCGGGGCCGGGCGCGAAGAGGCGGCGATCCAGCGCCGGCTCGCCCGACCAGCCGTGAAACCAGCCGCTCTGGTGCTCCTCGCAGAGGGGGCCGTAGAGCCCGTCGCGCTCGAGCCACGCCGCGTTCCGCTTCCTGAACGCGTCGAGCCGCTCGGCGAGGGCCCCGAGCTCGCCGCGCCTCCGCCGGTCGACGAACGACGCGTACGCCTCGCGGAGCGCGGCGCGCTGCGCGCGGTAGGCATAGCGGTGCAGCGCGCGACCCTCGCTGCCGGCCGGCCTCTCGGCCGCGATCCTCCGCACCGACTCGGGGCGCAGGAGCGCGCCGAAGGGGCCGTCCTCCGCGAGCCGGGCGAGCGCGATCGACAGCGTGCTCCGCGAGAAGATGGTGCCGTCGTACGGAGACGCGTTGTCGGCCGAGGTCTCCCCCTGGGGCCCGAGCTGGATGCCGTTGAACCCGAGATCGCGCGCGAACCGGAGGAACCGGCGCCCGCCCTCGGTATACGGGGACCCCCGCCCGATGTCCTCGGCGTCGTCCGACGGAAAGCTCGGATCGTGGATCGCGAGCACCAGGTTGCGGATGCCCAAGAGCTGCAATGCGGCCTTGACGAGCCCCCGCTCGTCCTCGTCCGCTCGAGCCTGGGCCTCTGCCACGTCGCCCCTGTCGTTCCCGGCGTCCTTCATCGCGGTAGGTATAGCGATGAAGGGATCGGCCCGCCAAGACGCGAAATCATGGACAGATCGCCCTCGGTGGCTGGATGATATCGATGTCCGGCGAAACCCGAGGACGGCTGTCAGGCCCCGAGCCGCGTGCCCGCCGCGACTCCCGTGGTCGCGCCCGCCGCGGCCTCCGCCGTCGGGAGCGTGAAGAAGAACGTGCTCCCCTCGCCCACCTTGCTCTCGACCCAGATCCGCCCGCCGTGCACCTCGACGAGCGCCTTCGCGATCGAGAGGCCGAGCCCCGTGCCCTTGTGCGCGGTCTCCTTCGCCTGCCAGTAACGCTCGAAGATCCTCGTCCGCTGGTCCTCCGGGATGCCCGGGCCGGTGTCGCGCACCGACACGCGCACCTCCCTGCCCCACGGCTCGGCGCGGACCGCGACCTCGCCGCCGGCGGGCGTGAACTTGATCGCGTTACCGACGAGGTTCGCGATCACCTGCAGGATCCGCTCGCGATCGCAGAGCGCCCCCTCGACGCCGAGCTCGACGCTGTGCTCCAGGCGCAGCGACTTCTCCGCCGCCTCCTCGCGCAGGAGCTCCAGGGCGTCGCCCAGGAGGACGGCGACGTCGTGCGGCACCGGCTGGACCGAGATGTGGCCGCCTTCGAGCTTCGCCAGGTCGAGCAGATCGCGGATGAGGCGGTTCATGCGATCGGCCGACTTCTGGATGCGCTCGACCGGGCGCCGCAGCTCGGCCGCCTCGTCCGCGCTCGGCAGCTTCCGGCGCAGGAGGCTCGTGTTCATGACGATGGTCGCGAGCGGGCTCTTGAGATCGTGCGACACCACCGCGACGAGCTCCTCCCGCGCCCGGATCGCCCGCTGCGCGCTCTCGTAGAGCCGCGCGTTGTCGATCGCCAGCGCGGCCCGCCGGCCGAGATCCTCCGCGAGCGCGCGGTCCTCCACGCCGTACGGCAGGTCGTCGCGGCCCGAGGCGATGGTGAGCACGCCGAGCATCGTGCCGCGCGTGACGAGCGGCACGGAGATGTAGCGCTGGAGGCCGAGCTCCCTGAGCAGCGCCTCGCTGGCGGACACCGGCGGCTCGCCGTCGTGCGCGGCGCGCTCGCCCTCGGGGGCAGGCGCGCCCGCGATCTCGCAGAGCACCGCCTCGCCCGTCTGCAGCACGCGCGAGACGCCGGCCGGGAGGACCGAGTCCATCGGCGTCTGGCCCTGCAAGAGGCGCGCGAGCTCGCTCTTCTGGGGGTCGGCGTGGACGACCACCGCGCGCCGGAGCATCGCCTCGCGCTCGATGATGTCGACCATGCACCAGTCCGCGACGAACGGGACCGGCAGCCGCGCGACGCGGACCAGCGTGGCCTCGTAGTTGAGCGAGCTGGAGAGCAGCCGGCTCGCCTCCGAGAGGAACGCGGCGCGGCGCTGCGCCGCCTCCGCCGCCGCGCGCCCCGCCTCCGCGGCCGCGAGGTGCCGCGCCCGCTCGCGCTCGTTCTCGATCATGCGCGCGTAGAGCAGGCGGTGCACGAGCGCCGTGCGGAAGGTCGACGCGAGCCTGCGCATCATGCCCCGGTACCGCGGCGCGAACGGGGGCTCGCCCTCGAAGCACAGGATGAGGCTGGACGCGCCGCTGTCGCCCTGCCCCTCCAGCGAGAAGTGCCACGTGACGAGCCCGGGCCGCGCGAGCTCCGGGTACGGCAAGCGGAGGCCCGCGCCCTCGCCCAGAGGCGCGCCGGCCGCGGCCGGCGAGATGGGCAGCGCGCGCGAGCTCGCCGAGAGCCCCGCGGCGTCGAGCAGCCGCGGGGCGAGGGGCGTCGGCTCGACGAGCACGAGCACCGCGATGCAGCTCAGCCGCTCGGCGAGCCGCTCCAGGAAGATCGCCATCGACTGGCGCGGATCGAAGAGGTCGAGCGCGGCGACCGTGAGCTCCTGGAGTACGCTGAGCAGCGCCAGCCGCTCCTCCTGGATCTCGTGATCTTCGCCGCTCGGCATGACGGGGCTCCAGCCGCTCCGGGGCTCAGGCCCCCAGCGCGAGCACGACGGCGGTCTTGTTGTGGAACTGCGGCACCCCCCGGCCGAGCGTGCCCACCTCCCCGAACGTCAGGCAGCCCATCACCGGGACGCTCTGGCCGAGCTCGCTCTCGAAGGTGGCCAGCTCGTCGCGCACCGTGTCGCCGAGCATCATGCACCGCGAGATGCAGTCGAACACGAAGGCGCCGGCGATCGGCCCGGAGACCGCGTCGCGCGCCGTGATCGCGGCCTCGCGCGCGGCGCCGACGAGACCGATGGGGTCGCCCTCCATGACGCGGATGAGGCACCCGTCCGGGACCTCGCCGACGCAGTAGAGCCCGCCGGGGGAGACCACGCGCAGCGGGTCGCGGATGACGTGCTCGCCGTCGGCCTGCGGGATGCCGAGCGGGTGGGTCATGGCGAAGGAGGCGAAGCCGTCGAGGTTGACCTGATGGCCCCTCGACCGGGCGGTGCGCTGGTAGACCGAGAAGGCGCCCTCGTACTCGAGCTCCGCGAGGACCGTGCCCTCGGCGCGGGTGACCATCGTCGGCGGGCCATAGGGGCGGAAGCCGTGGCGGATGCCGGTCGCCATGCGCGCCGGCGAGTCGATCGCGACCACGACCACGCTGTCCGAGTAGGCGCGGCCGCCCGCGAACTGCGCGGTGCGCACGAAGCGGAGGTTGTCGCCCGCGCCGCCGCCGGCCCAGACGACGCCCGTGCCGCCGACCTCGACCGCGCCGCGCACGACGTCGGCCGCGTTGCCCGTGAGCGCGTCCGGCAGCACGATGAGCGCGCGGCTCCACCCCGCCGGAACGGACGGCGGGAACCCCTCGAGCGCGCGCGAGGCGGCGAGCACGCCGGCGCGCCGCCCGTCCTGGCTCACCGGCTGCGCGACCCCGACGCCGACGCGCACGGTCTCCGAGACGACGAGCCCCACGACGAGCCCCTGCCGGAGAAGGCGGCTGCCCGCGAAGACCCCGGCCGTACAGCACCCCGCCCACGGCACGCCGGGCAGCTCGCTCGTCGTGGCCGCAGCGAGCGCGTCAGCGTCGTATTGATCCGTCGACAGGACGAGCGCGAACGCGGGTCGCGCCCCGTAACCGGCGTAATCGCCGTGCTCGGAGCGCGCCGACTCGCGGAGCGCCGCGGCCACGGCCTCCGAGGCAGCCTTCTTTGGGTCCGCCGTGGAGCTCGCGCCGACAAATACCTGTGTCGCCATGTTCTCTTCCCCCCCTCGGAATGTAGGCACTCGCGTTATACTGGAGATTCACCCGAACGTCACGGCGCGCGCATTCTCCTGTGATGTCGTCCGTACAGGGCGCTCCCGCTCCTCGATCGACTCGCGATTTTCCCGGCGTGACGACCTCGAATGAAGCGCCGGGCAGAGCCACGGCGGGCCTGCGAGGAGGAGACCTGCTGGGGAGACATGAGGTGCCCGAGACCGAGGGAGCAGAATCCTTATCCTTCGATACGACCACGTCCCCTGCAAGCTCGTCGGGCGCGGCGGACACACCCGAGTCGATTGCACAGAAGCAACCGAGGTCGCGCCGCGCGCGCCGGACAACGCAGCGCACCACGCGAGCAACGTGGATTGCAGACCACGCTCGACGTCGCCTCGATGCCCAAGGCGGAATTGCGGCGCCTCGTTGCGACGGGAGAGCGGCCGGACGAGGTGTGCCCGCCTCCCTGGCGAGGGCGGTCAGCGCGGGATACCGGAGATGGGATGATCGGGACCGCTCAGGGGTCCGCCCACAACAGCGCGTACGTCAGGGGGTGCCAGAAGCCGCCGCGTTCCGTCCCCGGAGCAGCCCCGATGGCCACGAGCACGAGCCCTTGACCGTCCGCGACGCCGTCCGCCGGCACATCGCTGTTCGCCAGGATCTCGCGCATCGACACCGAGGACGTCACCGTCGCCGAGAGCGGCTCATAGGTCTCGATCTCGACCTCCTCGAGCGCGCCGAGGTCGCCGCGCGAGAGGCCGACGAACGGAGGGAACGGCGAGATCGCGCCGTACGAGAGGTCCTGCGCGACGGGCACCGCGCTCACGTCCGCGCGCCCGGGCGCGAGCCGCACGTTGACCGGCGGCGCCGCCGCGCTCGCGTGGGCGATCTGCAAGCTCAGCTTGCCGAAGCTCGTCCGCCGCGACATGGCGACCGCCACGAGGCCGGCGGTCGGCGTGTCGGCCGTGTAGGCGTCGCCGCAGCCCTGCTTCTCCCTGGCGTGCGTGTGTCCCTCGCCGCCCAGGCAGCCGGTGGCGACGAGGAGGAGGCTCTTCTCCTCGGCGAACACCGGCGCCGGCACCACGGGGAGCCCCGCGGCGACGATCGGGGCGGCGGGCTCCGCGGCGAGCGCGAGGATCTCGGCGCAGTCGAGCCCCTCCGTCGCGCCGAGCTCGCCGGCGATCACGTGCGCGTGCACGCTCGCCCCGTCGGGGATCGCCGCGCCGAGCGGCTCGATCGCCCGGGACCTGGCGAAGCCGAGGCCCGCGTCGTCGCCAGGCCAGGGCGCCACGCCGGCGCCGGTGCCGTCGGGGTAGGCGAGGAAGCAGAAGCGGACCGCGTCGTGATCGGCGACGCCGTTCACCACGGTGAGCCTGGTCGGCCCCGGCGGCTCGACGGCGTCGCCGCCGCCCGTCCCCGTGGCGGTCGCGCTGCTCGCGGTCGATCCCGGGCCGCCGCCGGCGCCGGACGTGCTCGCCGCGCTCGGCGGATCCCGGCCGAGGAGGTCGTGGTCCTGCGTGCAGCCGGGTCCACCGAGCGCGGCGAGCAGGATCCCCCCGAGGCAGGCACGGCCGATCGAGACAACACGGTGCAGCACGCTGGGAGCTTACCGTGCTAGGCGGGGTCGATGCGGGTCCATCTCACCGCGACAGCCGCCGCCGCCGTCCGCCGCGGCCACCCGTGGGTGTACCGAGACGGCATCGTGGGCGGCGGCGGGCGCGCGGCCGGTCCCGGGGATCGCCGGCGCGGGGAGCGCGCGCCTCGCGGCGGCGGCGGCGCCGCCGCCGCGACGGGCGACGTGGTCGAGCTGTCGGCCGAGGGCGCCCCGTTCCTCGGGCGGGGGCTCTGGGACGCCGACTCGGCGATCGCCGTCCGCGTCTTCCAGCGCGCGCAGGCGCCGGCGCTCGACGAGCGCGCCATCGCGGAGCGGCTCGAGCGCGCCTTCGCCCTGCGCGACGGCTGGTTCGCCGGCCGCGACACGACGGCCTACCGCCTGTGCAACGGCGAGGGGGACCGGGTGCCCTCGCTGGTCATCGATCGGTACGACCGCGTCGCGGTGGTCCGCCTCGACGGCGGCATGCTCGCGCCGTGGCTCGACCGCCTGCTCCCGCACCTCGCCCGCGCGCTCGGCGCCCGCGGCGTGCGCTCGATCGGCCTGCGCGCGCGCGGGGAGGCTACGAGCGGGGACGCGGACGGCAAGAAGCTCGCGCACCTGCACGGGCCGCCGCTGCCGGATCGCCTCTTCGTGCGGGAGACGGGGGTCGCGATGGAGGTCGATCTCGCGCGCGGGCAGAAGACGGGGGCGTTCCTCGACCAGCGCGACAACCGCGCGCGGGTGCGCGCGCTCGCGGCCGGGCGCCGGCGCGTGCTCAACCTGTTCAGCTACGCGGGCGGCTTCTCGGTGGCAGCGGCGCTCGGCGGCGCGGGGCGGGTCACCTCGGTGGACTCGGCGCCGGCCGCGCACGCGACCGCGCAGCGCACGTTCCGCGAGAACGGCCTCGATCCCGCGGCGCACGACTTCGTGACGGCGGACGCGTTCGACTTCCTCGAGAAGGCCCGCGCCCGCGGCGACCGGTACGATCTCGTCATCTCCGATCCGCCGAGCTTCGCGCCGAGCGAGCGCGCCAAGCCGCGCGCGCTCGGCGCCTACCGGCGGCTGCACGCCGCGGTCGCGCGCGTGCTCGATCGCGGCGGCGTGCTGTGCGCGGCGTCGTGCTCGAGCCACATCACGGCGGAGGACTTCCTGGCGACGCTCGACGACGCCACCCTGGAGCGGGACGATCTGCGGGTGCGGGCGATCCACGGGCAGCCGGAGGACCACCCGACGCTGCCGGCGTGGTGGGAGGGGCGGTACCTCAAGTTCGTGGTGCTGGAGTGAGCGCGCCAGCGCGCCGCGGATGCGGCCGAGGCAGATCCGGCGGCCAGGCGGCGGCGGCCGGGGCGGACACGCCGTGAGCATCGCCCATGCGGCGGCACCGAGCGAAGCGCAGGAGTGCAATTCACGCCCGGCACGGCCGGCGACGGCGGCAGCGCCGCGCCCGGCGGTCCGCCGGAGAGCGCCAGCGCGCCGGGGAGCGCTGAAGCAGCTGAGACTTTCACGACCGGCGAGAGCTGCGTGCAGTGAGAGCCATCATGTTATTTCGTGACGATTCCAAGAACTCAGACGTAAGGCCGCCCAGCATCACGGATTTCACCGGGAGAGCGCTTGGCGAGCTGCTTTATCAGCGGCAAGATGGGCGCCCTCGGCTCGAGAGGTGCGCCCATGTCCAAGCGTCGTTGGTTCCACAGCAGCGGCGTGCGCCGCTCGGGAAACGTGATCCACGTCAGCCCGACGCTGATGTGGGAGCTGTCGTGGGTGCGGAAGATGGGCCTCGAGGACATCGACTGGGACCCCGAGCGCTACTGCGCGTGCTGCATCGCGGAGCGAGCCACCCGCGGAGAGGCCGTCGAGGATCTCGCGCCGCCCTCGAAGACGCGGCCCGACTTCTTCGTGCGGGACGATGACGTGCACGCCGCGCCGTCCGGCGGCCCGCCACGGGGCGCCAGCGGCGCCATGCCGCGCCACCTGAAGCTCGTGCGCGCGCCGCGGCCCGAGCCCGAGGAGACGTAACGAAACCCTCGAAGGACGGATCCGGAGTCGTTCAGATCCGGAGTCGCGCGGAGCCGCAGTCAGCATAGGCCGACACGCCACACGGCGGGACTCGCTCCTCGCTCGCGGGGGCGCCCTCGCGCTACCCCGTCGCCGAGGCGCGACGCCCCACAAGGAACGCCGCAAGCGCCTCCGCCTTGGGCACGAGCGTCCCCACCTCGATGAGCTCGTCCTTCGTGTGAAAGCCGCTGCCCCGCGGCCCGAGACCGTCGATGGACGGGATCCCGATCTCGGCCGTCGAGCTCGCGTCGGAGCCGCCGCCGATGAGCGGCGCCTCGGCGTCGCCGAGCCCCGCCGCCCGCGCGCAGGCCGCATACTCCCGGCAGAGCGCCGCGCTCGCCTCGGTCCGCACGAGCGGCGACCGCGCGACGTCGCCGTCCACGCGCACCGAGGTGCCAGGCACCTCGAGCGCCGCCTCGTGCGCCGCCGCGGCGAGCGCAGAGAGGGTCGCCTCGCCGTCCGCGAGGCTCACGAAGCGGAAATCGACCGCCGCCTCGGCCGCGTCGGGCACCGTGTTCCTCCCCTGCCCGCCGCTCACCTTGCCGACGTTGACCGTGACCCCCCGCGCGTAATCGGTGAGCCGCTGCGCCCAGTCGATGAAGCGGGCGAGCGCCCAGATGGCGTTCGCGCCCTGCTCGTGCGCGTTGCCGGCGTGCGCCGCCTTGCCCGTCGCCCGCACCGTCGCCCCACCCGTGCCCCTGCGCGCGGTGATGATCCTGTCGCCCTCGCGCCCGGCCTCGAACACGAGCGCGCAGGACGCGCCCGCGAGCTCGCGCTGCAGCAGCGGGCGCCCCTCGGGCGACCCGACCTCCTCGTCCGACACGATCGCGAGCCGCACCGGGATCTCCGCCAGCGCGCCGATCCGCTCGAGCGCCCGGAGCGCCTCGATCGCCACCACGAGCCCGCCCTTCATGTCGAGCACGCCGGGCCCGCGCGCGAGATCGCCGTCCAGGCGGAAGCCCTCGAAGACGCCCGGGGGAAACACCGTGTCGAGGTGCCCGACGAGGGCGACGTGCCCCGCCGGCGACGCCTTCGCCGCCTCGCTCTCCACCACCCAGTGGGCCGCGAACCGCGCGCTCGGGAACCGGCGCACCGACAGGCCGGGGATCGTCGTGAGCTCGTCGGCGAGGACCTCGCCCACCGCGTCGCCGCCGCGCGGGTTGTCCGTGAACGAGTTGAGGTTCACCAGCCGCTCGAGGAGCGCGAGCATCGGCGCGGTGCGGCTGGACAGCGCCTGTCGGAGGGCCTGGATCACCGCGCCAGCATGCCACGGAAGCGCGGGCGCCGCCGCGCCGCGGAAGCGCGGGCGCCGCAGCGCCGCGGAAGCCCGCGCGCGGGGAGCGCGGGCGCGCGGGGGCCCGGCGGCCTCTGCCCTGCCCGCTGCAGAAGTGATACGTGTCCGCCCATGAACCGTCCCAGAGCAACGCGGAGGCACCCGTGACAGCGTCGGAAGGCCCGCTCGTCATCAAGCTCGGCGGCGAGGTCGTGGGCAGCCCGGCCCTCGCCGTCCTCGCCAGCGATCTCGCGGCGCTCACCCGCGCCGGCGCGCGCGCGGTCGTCGTCCACGGCGGCGGCGCGCAGGCGACCCGGCTGCAGGAGCGCCTCGGCATCCCCGTCCGGCAGGTCGCCGGCCAGCGCGTCACCGACGCGGACACGCTCGACGTCATGAAGATGGTCGTCGCCGGCAAGCTCAACGTCGACCTCTGCGCCGCGCTCCTCGCCGCGGGCGCGCGGCCCGTCGGGCTCCACGGCGCGAGCGGGCCCGCCCTCGCGGCGATCAAGCGTCCGCCCCAGGTCTACCGGAGCGCCGGCCCCGATCCGGTGGACCTCGGCCTCGTCGGCGACATCACGGGCGTCGACCGCGGGCTCCTCGAGCTGCTCGGGCGCGGCGGCTACGTGCCCGTGCTCGCCTGCCTCGGCGCCGGCGCGGACGGGCAGGTCTACAACATCAACGCCGACACGGTCGCCAACCGCGTCGCCATCGAGCTCGGCGCCGCGGGGCTCTTCCTCGTGAGCGACGTGCCGGGCGTGCTGCGCGACGTCTCGGACCCCGCCTCGCGCATCCCGAGCCTCACCGTCGCCGAGGGGCGCGCGCTCATCGCGAGCGGCGCCGTCACGCGCGGGATGATCCCGAAGCTCGAGGAGTCGTTCGCCGCGCTCGCGGAGGGGGTCCGCCGCATCCACATCCTGGGGCGGCTCCGCCCGGGCGATCTCGAGCGCGAGGCGAGCGCGCCCGGATCGATCGGCACCGTGCTCGTCCCCTGAGGACCGCGGCCGGCCTCGCCCCGACCGGCCGCGCGCCGTATGCTCCTGCCCATCCTCGATGATGGACGCCGTCCGCTCCGCGATCTCGTTCGTGCAGGCGCATCGCGGGCAGATCGCGATCGGGGTGGGCGTGTGCGCCGCCAGCTTCGTCGCGGGCACGGCGCTCGTCGCGTTCGTGCTCGTCCGTCTGCCCGAGGACTACCTGCAGAAGCAGGAGGACGAGCCTTTCCTGCCAGGGCGGCCCGCCTGGATGCGCGTGTCGGCGCGCGTCGGGAAGAACCTGCTCGGCGTCGTCGCCGTGGCGCTCGGGATCCTGCTCTCGCTGCCCGGCGTTCCGGGCCCGGGCGCGCTGGTGATCCTGATCGGCGTGATGCTCCTCGACATCCCTGGCAAGCGGCGGCTGGAGCGGCGGTTCCTCGGGGCGCCGAAGATGCGGTCGGTCGCCGATCGCGTGCGCGCCCGCTTCGGCCGCCCGCCGCTGCGCGTTCAGCCGGACTCCCGCCGCTCCTCGCCCGGCAAGGCCTGAGCGCTCGCTTCGCCCGGCGAGCCCTGGGCGGCGTCCGGCAGGCCCGCGGCGGCCGGCAGGCCCGCGGCGGCCGGCAGTCCCGGAGCGGCCGCCTCGACCGGCGCGCCTTGGGCGCCCGCGGCCGCCGTCGCGGCCGCCGGCCCGACCCGACGGGCCCCCGCGCGCAGCCGGAGATGCCAGGCGAAGAGCGCCGCCGCGAGCGCGAGCGCGAGCGCCGCCGAGACCCACTCGCGCGGCGCGAGCAGGAGGCAGCCGGCCAAAAAGGCGCAGGCCGCGAGCGCAAGGCGCTCTTCCGCGTCGGGCATCGGGGGCACCTCCGCTCCCCGTTACCGCCCCGCGCCGCGCGCATCAAGCGCGCCGCGCCGCCGCCGCGTGAGCCCGCGCGCATCGAGCGCGCCGCGCGAGGCGACCAGGGCCCCGGCGCTCCCGCGCGTCGCGACCCTGGTCGCCTCGTGCGGCGCCCGCGCGGTTGCGGTAGGTAGGGACCGACAGCGGCGAGCGCTCCGCTCGCGCAGCACCGACCTCGACGCCTTATGAACGTAAACGACGATCGCGACGAGCGCGGGCCCGAGGGCGCGCTCCGGGACGAGGACCCCAGCGGGAGCCACGAGGCCGGCCAGAAGGCCGCCGCCGAGGGGGGCTCCGGCGCAGGCGAGGGCGCGCCCGCGGGCGGCGCCGCGAACGACGAGGAGCAGGGCGGCGCCGCGGCGGACGACGGCTCCGCGGCCGACGACCGCGCCGCGGCCGACGACGGCGACGCCGAGGGCGACGGCGAGCCGGAGGCGGCTCCCCCGCCGCGCGGGCCATCGATGTGGGACATCCTCCGGGACAGCTTCTTCACGTTCGACCGGCGGACGCTCGGCTTCACGCGCATCCTGCTCGGCTTCTTCCTGATCGGCGACCTGTTCCGCCGCACGTGGGCGTGGAACGACATGTTCGCGGACATCGGCGTCCTGCCGAACCACGTGAACCTCTGGCGCCCGCAGGGCAGCGGGAACTTCTCGCTCGTCAACGCCTTCTCCACGCCGGGCGAGCTCGCGGTCCTCTGGGTCGTGATCTTCGCGACCTACGTCTGCCTGCTCATCGGCTGGAAGACGAAGCTCATGCAGGTGCTCTCGCTCGTGTTCGTCACGAGCATGAACGGGCGCGTCCTGCTCATCGAGAACGGCGGCTACGTCGTCCACAACCTGCTCCTGCTCTGGACGTGCTTCCTGCCGCTCGGCGATCGCTTCTCGCTCGACGCGCTCCTCGCGTCGATGAAGCGGAGCCGCGAGCGGACCGCCGACGATCTCAACGATCGCACCGCCCTCGACGATCCGCTCAAGCCGAACGATCACGTGACCCTCGTCGGGCCCATCCTGCTGATCCAGCTCGCGGCGATCTACTTCTTCAACGTGGTGCACAAGACCGGCCCCGCCTGGAAGAACGGGACCGCGATCCACTACGTGCTCTACGTCGACCGGATGGTGACGCCGATCGTGGCGGACATCCGCGACTACGCGCCGAACTTCATCATCCTGTTCATGACGCGGATGGTGATCGCGTTCGAGGCGGCCATGCCGGTGTGCCTCCTCTCGCCGCTCGGCCGCGTGTGGGCCCGGCGGCTCGCGCTCGTGATGATGAACGTGCTCCACGTCGGCTTCGGCACGACGTTCGTGCTGGGACCGTTCGCGTGGGCGCTCTGCGTGTTCTCGACGCTCCTCTTCGGCCGCGAGGACTGGGAGATCGCCGCGCGCACGATGCGGCGCGCGCACCGGGCCCGCGTCGTGCTGTTCGACCCGCGGTCGCCGGGCGCCGTCCTCGCCTGCCGCGTGCTGAAGCGGATGGACCGGTTCGGGCTGCTGACGTTCGAGGCGTCGAGCTCCGCGGCGCACGGGCTCGCCGCGCGGCGCCCCGACGGCAAGGGGGTCGAGGGCGCCCTGGCGCTCGCGGACGTCGTCGCGGCGATCCCGCTCGGCCCCGCGGTCGCGTGGGCGCTCCGCCTGCCGCTCGTGCGCGACGCGGTCACGGCGGCGATGGCGGCGGCGCACCGCCGCAGCCTGGGCCGGGCGCTCGGCGCGCGGCTCCCGGAGCGCTCGGAGGTCGCGCCCCCGCCGGCGCCGCTCCGGCTCGCCGGCCGGAAGGCGCTCATCGGGCTGCGCGAGATCGGCGCGCTCGCGATGTTCGTCGGCGCCGTGAACCAGGCGGCGGTCGAGCTGTGGGTCATCAAGAACCGCTGGAAGGTGCCGCACCCCGAGGAGACGCGGGTCCTCGCGCAGAAGCTCCGGTTCCTCCAGGGCTGGTTCATGTTCTCGCCCAACCCGGTGATGGACGACGGGACGATCGTGGTCGACGCCGTCACGGTCGACGGCCGCCACATCGATCCTTTCACGGGCAAGCCGCCGAACTTCGACCTCCTGAACGCGAAGAGCTTCGCGTACACCCAGATCTGGTGCGACTACTTCGCCCGCATCAAGCTGCCGGCGAACACCTCGTACCGCGACGCGATGAAGGAGTACATGTACCGCTACCCCGAGCGCACGGGGCGGCCCGAGGACGCGATCGTCTCGGGGGACGTGTACTGGGTGAAGGACTGGAACCCGAAGTGGGGGAGCACCCAGAGCTACGGGGAGGAGCGCGAGCGGCTCTTCTCCTTCCAGAACCCGAAGGCCCAGGCGCGCGCGCAGGCCGAGCCGCCCGGCGAGCCCGCGCAGACGGACCAGAGCCCCGCCAACTAGGCCTCGCTCGCGCGCAGGCCCGCGGGGGTCGCGCGAGAGGTGGTGCCGAGCTGCCCCGACCCTCGGAGGGGGCAAGGCACGGGGACCCCGGACAGAAACCGCTTTCTTCGCTTGACAGCCGCGCCCAGGCGGGTAGAGTCCGCGCTCTCGAAAGCGAGGGCCTGTAGCTCAGTTGGGAGAGCGCTAGAATCGCACTCTAGAGGTCGCAGGTTCGATCCCTGTCAGGTCCACCCTCGAAGTCGTTCAATTCTCTTTCTTAGCAGTTCTTTTTACCTCCCTCGGTATCGTCGCCAGCGAGCACGCACCGAGCTTGCGCCGCGGTTGGCTCCACTGCACCGCGCTGCGCCGTCCCCACGCACGGCGCCGTGCTTCGCGGCCGCCGCGAGGACGTTTCTCGCTCGCCGCGGCGTACTTCGCGCACCGCGGAGCGCTTCGCGCTCACCATGGAGCGCTTGCCGCGCTCGCCGCGCGCCCCGCGATAGCGCTGCGGCTGGCTCGTCGGAGGCGCCGAGCTCGTCCGACCCGAGGACGATCGCGCGGCGGCGCGCGGACGGCGCCACGCAACACAGGGGGACGGCGGGCGGACCATCGATGTACCCGCCCGCCCGCGCCTCCGTGGCACCTACCCCGCCGCGGCACGGAGCGGGGCAGCGCGCTCAGTCCTCGATCGGCTCGAAGTCCGCCTTGGTCGCGCCGCACTCCGGGCAAACCCAGGTGTCGGGCAGGTGCTCGAACAAGGTCCCCGGCGCAATGCCGCTGTCGGGGTCGCCGACCGCCGGGTCGTAGATGTGATCGCAGACCAGGCACCGATATTTCTTCATCCGTGGTTCTCCTCAGGGGCTTGGCGAGCCGCGCACGACGCTACCACAAGGGCTATGGCCCCGGAGATGAACCTGCCGCGCCGCGGCCCCGCAGCGCGACGTGGCGCGGAGCGATGGCCGGCTCAGCGGCGCTCCGTTCCACGTCTTGCGCGTCTTCCGCAGGCGGCCGCGGCCGCGACGCGCCTCAGGGCGGCGCCGGAGCACCGCGCACGGCGAGCTGCTTCTTGCGCAGCATGCGCGCGATCGGCCGGTAGACGAGCCGGAGCAGCCAGCGGGGGCAGAGGACGCCGAGGTAGACGACGAACCACGCCACCACCCCGGGCACGACGAGCGCGCGACCCCGGTCCACCGCGCGGAGGAGGGAGCGCGCGCAGCGCTCCGGAGAGATCGACAGGAGCAGGGGCGGCTCGAGGCCCGTGAAGTTGCCGGCCATCTCCGCGAACTCGGTCTGCACCGGCCCGGGACAGACCTGCGTCACCCGCACGCCGGTGCCGGCCAGGTCGATGCGGAGGCCTTCGGTAAAGCTCGTGACGAAGTGCTTCGTGCCGATGTAGGCGGCCATCCCCGGCCCGAAGGTGAGCCCGAAGCCGGAGCTCACGTTCGCGATCGCGCCGCGCCCGCGCGACACCATCGGGCCGACGAGCCGGTGCGTGAGGTACGCGAGGCTCGTCACGTTCAGCGCGATCATCTGCTCGGTGCGCGACCACGCCGAGAGGTCGAACAGGCTGAGATCGCCGAAGCCGGCGTTGTTGACGAGGACGTCGACCCCCCCGACCTCGGCCGCCACGGCGAGGAGCATCGCGTCGACCGCCGCCCGATCGGTGACGTCGCAGCCGAAGACGAGCACGGCGAGCCCCGGACGCGCCGCGGCGAGCTCGGCGCGCAGCGCCTCCAGGCGATCCCTGCGGCGCGCCACCAGCACGAGCGCCCGGGCGCGGCCGGCGACCTCGCGCGCCAGCGCGCGGCCGATGCCCGACGAGGCGCCGGTGATGAGCACGACCCCGCTGTCGATCGGCGATTGCACGGCCGCAAGGGTTGCCCAGCGCCCCCGGGCGACGCAAGGGCCCCGAGGCGAGCGCCCGCGCCACCTCCCCCGGATCGCCCGCCGCGTCCCGCGCCCGCTGCGCCGCGCCGGCGAGCGCGCCGCGCGCCCGCCTGGATAAATCGGATGAAGCGGAAATGCATACTTCGGGGGGAGATGGACGCGAAGGCGGCACCTCAGCGCCCATTGCGCTACCTTCGAGACCAGGAGTCGCAACCTGGCCGTAACACGCGCCGCGTCGCCGGGCGCCCCGCGCGACGGCGCCGCGCAGCGCGCCTTGGCCGACGGTCGCGACGGCGACGGCGGCGCGGCTGAGGCGCGCGTTGACGTAGCAGGCGGCTCTATCTACCGTGGACTTCGTCCTCACGAGCCAGGAGACATCATGCGTTCGCCCTCATCTCTCGTCTGTGTGCTCCTCGTCGCCGCCGGCCTCGGCGCCTGCGAACGATCCGCGGAGTACGAGTACAAGGCCCCCCCGGCCGCGACCACGGCAAAGCCCTCGACGACGGGCGACGTGAAGCCGCTCGTCTTCAATCCGGACGACGTCAAGTCCTTCAAGGTGCTGCCCGCCAAATTCGAGTACGACAAGAACCCGATCACCGATGAGAAGGTGACCCTGGGCAGGATGCTCTGGTACGAGGCGCGCCTCTCGAAGAACCACGATATCTCCTGCAACTCGTGTCATGACCTGTCCAACTACGGCGTGGACAACAAGAACTTCTCCTCCGGGCACAAGGGCCAGCTCGGCGGCCGCAACTCGCCGTCGGCCTACAACGCGGGCCACCACATCGCCCAGTTCTGGGACGGCCGCGCGGCCACGCTCGAGGACCAGGCCAAGGGGCCTATCCTGAACCCCGTCGAGATGGCCATGCCCGACGAGAAGCGGGTCATCACGACGCTCAAGTCGATCCCCGAGTACGTGAAGCTCTTCAAGGCCGCCTTCCCCGACGACAAGGAGCCGATCACCTACGACAACATGGCCAAGGCGATCGGCGCGTTCGAGCGCGGCCTGGTCACGCCGTCGCGCTTCGACAAGTACCTCGACGGCGACGACAAGGCCCTCACCGCCGAGGAGAAGGCCGGGTTCCACAAGTTCATCTCGCTCGGCTGCCCGACCTGCCACACGGGCGTCGCCGTCGGCGGCTCGACGTTCCAGAAGCTCGGCCTCGTGAAGGAGTACGCCGGCCTCAAGGACAACGGGCGCTTCGACGCCACGAAGGACGAGAAGGACAAGTTCTTCTTCCGCGTCCCGAGCCTCAGGAACATCGAGAAGACCTTCCCCTACTTCCACGACGGCTCGATCGCGACGCTCGACGAGACCGTGACCAAGATGGCGTGGCACCAGCTCGGCGTGGAGGCCAAGCCCGAGGAGGTGAAGTCGATCGTCGCCTTCCTCAAGTCGCTCACCGGCGAGCTCCCGACCGAGTACATCAAGAAGCCCGAGCTGCCCCCGAGCACGCCCGCGACGCCCAAGGCCGACCCGTCGTGAGCGGCGCGCCGATCCGATTGCGCCGACCGGGCCGATCGGGTCTGCTCCGCCCCCTCGGATGAGCGCGAGCTCCGGCGACGAGGGACGATCCGCGCCCGCTCCTGAGGACGGAGCGGGCGCGCCCGCGGACGGCGCCCCCGAGGCGCGCGAGGGGCGCACCGCGCGGGCGCTCGTCTTCGTGCGCGAGCGCTTCGACGGCGCGTGCGTCGCCTTCCCCGTCGCGGCGCCCGACGCCGCGAGCTTCGGCCGCGACGACGACGTCCTCGTCGAGCAACAGCTCTTCTTGCGCGAGCACGCGGCGCGCGCCCAGCCCGAAGCGATCTCCCGGCTCTCGTTCCCGGAGGGGACCGAGCTCCTCTCCGTGGACGTCCCCGTCCCGCGCGACGATCTGCCGCGCAAGCTGCGGAGCGAGACGCCGGTGAGCTTCCCGTGCGTCGTGGTGCCCGCCGGCGAGCGGGCGGCGCGCGGGGCGCCCCAGAGCGCGCCGGCGGCGCGCGACGCGTGGGTGCTCGTGCCGAGCCTCGGCCACGCGTTCCACGTCGAGGCCGGCGAGCCGATCGCGCCGGCGATCCGGCACGAGGTGCGCCGGCTGCTCGCCTCGCAGGCGCTGTCGACGTGGGAGCACCAGGGGCTCCTGCCCGGGAGCGCGCACCGCCTGGAGGTGCTCCACGCCCCGCTGCCGGAGCCCGAGCCCGCGGGCGGGCGCGGGCAGCGCGGCGCCTCGGTCGCCGAGCGCGCGCGGCGGAAGAAGGCGGTGGACGCGCTCGTCTCGGTCGCGACGCCGCTCCACGTGGCCGCGCAGCGGAGCCCGGCTCCGCCGCCGCTCGCCTGCCGCGACGCGGAGCTCGCGCGCCTCGCCGCGCTGCTCGACGGCGACGAGCGCCTCGGCGTCCTGCTCGTCGGCCCGGAGCACGCCGGGAAGACGGCGCTCATGCAGGCCTACGTCGCGCGCCAGACGCGGCTCGTCTACGCGACGTCGGGCGCGCAGCTCGTCGCGGGCATGAGCGGGCTCGGGCAGTGGCAGGAGCGCATCCACGGCGTGATGGAGGCCGCCGCGGCGCTCGACGCCGTGCTGTACTTCGAGAACCTCGACGACCTCCTCGCCGAGCGCGCCGAGGGGGGTCACGTGGACCTGGCCGGCGCGATGCGGCCCTACCTCGACGAGGGGCGGGTGCGCGTCGTGTGCGAGCTGCGGGACGACCGGCTCGACGCGCTCGAGGGGCGGCACTGGGCCTTCTTCGCCGGCCTGAGCCGCATCCGGGTCGAGCCGCTCTCGGCGGAAGGCACCCGGAAGGCGCTCGCCGAGCGCGCCGAGCGCGACCGCCGCGTCGAGCCGCACCGCCCCGCGGTCGCGGGTGACGCGCTGACGGCGCTCGTCGATCTCGCGGAGCGCTACCTCCCCTACAGCGCCTTCCCGGGCAAGGCGGTCCGCCTCTACGAGGACCTGCGCACCGTGCACGAGCGGGAGCGGACCGCGCAAGGGGAGCCGGTCACGCTCGGGCGGAGCGATCTCCACGAGCTGTTCTCGATGCGCACCGGCATGCCGGCGTTCCTCCTGCGCGACGATCTGCCGCTCCGGGTCGATCGCGTGGCGCGCGATCTCGGGGCGAGCGTCATCGGGCAGGAGCGCGCGGTGCGCGCGCTCGCCGAGACGATCGCCGTGGTGAAGGCGGGGCTCTCGCCGCCGGACAAGCCGCTCGCGACGTTCCTCTTCGTGGGGCCGACCGGCGTCGGCAAGACCGAGCTCGCCCGCGCGCTCGCGGGGCTGCTCTTCGGGTCGCCCGATCGGCTCTCGCGGTTCGACATGAGCGAGTTCTCGAGCGAGGGCGCGGCCGATCGCCTGATCCGCGGGACCGACGGCGCGGGCGGCCTGCTCACGCAGCGCGTGCGCGAGCAGCCGTTCTGCGTGCTCCTGCTCGACGAGATCGAGAAGGCCCACCGGGCCGTGTTCGATCTCCTGCTGCAGGTGCTCGGCGAGGGGCGCCTCTCCGACGCGCGCGGCAGGACGGCGTACTTCCACAACGCGATCGTGATCATGACCTCGAACCTCGGCGCGGCGGAGCGGCGCGCGCAGGCGGGGTTCGCGGGCGAGCGAGGCGCGGCGCCCGCGGAGGAGCAGGCCGCGCTGGACGAGGCGCATTACCAGCGCGTGGTCGCGGGCGCGTTCCGGCAGGAGTTCGTGAACCGCATCGATCGCGTGGTGCCGTTCCGATCGCTGACCCGCGCGGAGCTGTCCGAGGTCGCCCGCCTCACGGCGCAGCGCCTGAGCCGGCGTCGCGGGCTCTCCGAGGCGGGCGTCGCGCTCGAGGTCTCGCCGCGGGCGCTCGCCCGGCTCGCCGAGGACGGCCACGCGCCGGCCTACGGCGCGCGGGCGCTCCGGCGCCACGTCGAGGAGCACCTCGCGGCGCCCCTCGCGCGGCTGCTCGCGGGGCTCGGCGGCGAGGCGCGGGACCTCACCGTATGGGTCGCCGAGGCGGGGGAGCCGGAGGCGCCGGCGGAGGGCGCCGCGGTCGGCCGCGCGGAGACGCCGGCGCTCCGCCTCGTGGCGCGGCGGCGGCGCGCGGCGCGGGCGGGGCAGCAGGCGTTCGGCGTCGAGCAGGTCGGCGATCTCCGGCGCGAGGTGGACCTTTGGATGGGCCTCGGGCCGATCGAGCAGCTCCGGGAGCAGATCGACTTCCTGCTGACGCAGCTGAGCCTGTCGAGCGGGCGCACGCGCGATCGCCGCCACGAGATCGACGCCGCAGCGCTGCAGGCCGAGCACCACCGGCTGAGCGAGCTCTGGGGGCAGCTCGCGGCCGCGCAGGAGGAGATGCACGGCGTCGAGGAGCTCGCGCTGATGGCGCTGCTCGAGGGCGAGGAGGTGCGCGAGCTCGCGCGCGAGGCGCGCGCGGCGTGGGAGGGCGTCCGCAAGGTGCTGCCGCGCGCGCTCGTCGCGACGGAGGCGCGGCGCGACGCGATCACGCTCATCCTGGAGGAGCTCGACGAGGGGGCGTTCGATCGGTGGCTCGCGCCGCTCCTCCGGGAGCTCCCGCGGCGGGGGTGGAGCGCGACGCTGCACATCGACGGCGACCGGGGCGGGCCCGGCGACGGCGCGTGGCCCGCGAGCCGGCGGTGGGGTCCGCCGCGCTCTCCGGTCGACGTGCTCGAGGCGCTCGATCAGCCGAAGCGCGGCTTCCGGAACGTGCTCTTCCGCTGCACCGGCGCGTACGCGGGCGCGTTCCTGTCGCTCGAGCGGGGGCACCACGAGCTCGTCACGCGCAAGCGGGACGCGGGCGCCGCGCGCGACGCGTCAGGCGACGGCCGGCTGCACGTGTTCGTGCACTTCGTCGCGCACGCGGCCGGCATCGCCGAGGATCAGTGGGAGCACAGGTCGCTCGCCCCGCCCCCCGCCGGCTCGTCCGCGGCGCGGCGGCGCGGGGCGGCCGCGCGCGAGCACGACGAGGTCGAGGGCGCGGTGCTCATCGCGGGGCGTCGGGCGCGGCTCGCCATGGATCCGGCGTGGTACTGGGAGCGCCTCGACGAGGTCGCGCTGGCGCACCTGCTCCTGTTCGAGGACGAGGGGAGCGGGCTCGATCGGAGCGAGTACTTCAGCGCGGGCGGCGACGGGGCAGCGTCCGAGTAGCGCCGGAGCGCTACACTCGCCGCCGTGCACTTCACGATCCCGCTCTTCGAACGCCGCACCACGAACGTCGCGTGCGTGACGCTCGGCCTCGGCCCGAGCACGCGATCGCGGGCGGGGCGGCACCCGGAGCGCGTCCAGCGCCTGCTCATCGAGGACCTCAGGCCCCTCTTCGAGAAGGCGCGCGCAGCCGAGCTCGCGCGGTTCGAGATGCCGCGCGGCATCCGGCTCGAGAAGGTGCGCCTCGAGCTCTCGCTGTCCGGCGCCGGGTCCGGCGAGCGCCGCAAGGTGAGCGGGCTCTGCCCCGTCGTGCTCGAGCCACGCTGGGCCTCGGAGCACGAGCGCATCGTCTTCGCCTACCACCCCATCCGGCAGGGCGACGCCGCGCCCATCCGCGACGATCTCCCGCTCGACGAGCAGCTCCGCGCGCTGTTCCAGGCCGCGTGGGCCGAGCTCGACGACGACGAGATCGCGCAGCTCTGGAGCCGGGGCAAGGAGCGCATCACGACGCTGTCGTTCTCGTGCACCCCGCGCTCGGCGCTCGCGGACCTGCCGGATCGGCCGGGCGACGACGACACCGGCGCCGACCCGGCGTTCCGCTGGAAGAAGCGCCGCGGCCTCAAGGTCCTCCCGAGCCTCGGCGTGAGCCTCACGCAGCGCGCGGCCCAGGGCAGCCTCGACGCGGGCGTGCCGCGGTCGCCGCAGCGCGAGCAGCTCGCGCTGCTGCTCGGCGCGGGCCGCGCCCAGCCGGTCATCGTCGTCGGCCCGCCGGGGTGCGGCAAGACGACCCTGATCCACCGGGCGGTGGTCGACCTCCTGGAGGCCGACGGGTACGGCGCCCACAAGAACCTCGACCGCGCGCGCGACGTCGTCGCCGTGAGCGGCCGCAGGCTCATCGCCGGCATGAGCCACCTCGGCGACTGGGAGAAGCGCGGAGTCGAGCTCGTCGAGGACGCGCGCAGCCGGGGCGCGATCCTCGTCGTCGACGACATCCACCACTTCGGCCGGATCGGGCGGTCGCGCCAGAGCGAGCGCTCGCTCGCCGACTTCTTCCGCGGCCCCCTCTCCCGCCGCGAGATCGTGATGGTCGGCGAGTGCTCCCCCGAGGCGTTCCGCCTCCTCGAGCAGGACGCCCCGGCGTTCGCGGCCCTGTTCACGCCGCTCTTCCTCCCCGAGGCGACCCCCTCCGAGACGTTCCGCCTCATGGTGCGCGAGGTCCGCGCCCTCGAGCAGCGCCACGCCGCCCGCGTGAGCCCGTACGTGCTGCGGACGATCCTCGACCTCGGCGGCTCGCTCCTCTCGGCGCAGGCGCTGCCGGGCAAGGCCATGGATCTGCTGCGCGAGGTCGTCCGCGCGCCCGCCGCGGAGCCGGCGCGCGGCGACGCGGCGCGCGGGCCGCGGCCGGTCGGCTCGCAGGACGTGCTCCGGCTCCTCTCGCAGAAGACCGGCGTGCCGAGGCTCCTGCTCGGCGGCGACGAGCCGCTCGACGCCGGCGCGCTGGAGGAGGAGCTCGGCCGCCGGGTCATCGGCCAGCCGGAGGCCGTGCGCGCCGCGGCGGATCTCGTGGCGCGCATCAAGGCGGGCCTCGTGGATCCGCGGCGCCCGTACGGGGTGTACCTCTTCACCGGGCCGACGGGGACCGGCAAGACCGAGCTCGCCAAGTGCATGGCGGAGCTCATCTACGGCAGCGCGTCGCGGCTCCTCCGCTTCGACATGAGCGAGCAGAGCGGCCCCGACGCGCCGGCGCGGCTCATCGGCGATCGCTACGCGCCCGACGGGCTCCTGACGCAGCGGGTGCGGGAGCAGCCGTTCTCGCTGGTGCTGCTCGACGAGATCGAGAAGGCGCACCCGTCGGTGCACAGCCTCTTGCTCCAGCTCTTCGAGGACGGCCGGCTCACCGACGCGGCGGCGAGGCCCGCGCACTTCAACCACGCGGTGGTGGTGATGACCTCCAACCTGGGCGCGCGGGCGCGGCCCTCGCTCGGCTTCGTCGGCGCGGGCCTCCCGGAGGCGCGGGCGCTCGCGATGGCCGAGGAGGCGGCCCAGGAGGTCGCGCGGGCCGTGCGCGAGTTCTTCCCTCCCGAGCTGTTCAACCGGATCGATCGCGTCGTGCCGTTCCGGCCGCTGACCCCCGAGGTGGCGGTGCGGGTGGCCGAGAAAGAGCTCGACCGGCTGCTCTGCCGGCGCGGGCTCGCCGAGCGGAGCGTCTTCGTGCGCCGGGGCGCCGGCGTGGCCGAGCGGATCGCGCGCGAGGCGTTCGTGGCCGAGGACGGCGCCCGCTCGGTGAAGCGGTTCATCGAGGACGAGATCGGCTCGCTGCTCAGCGACGCGCTCACCCGCGACGCGCCCGCCGCGATGCAGCTGCTCCGCATCTTCACGACCGCCGCGCCCGGGCCGGATCACGGCGCCGCGTCGCCCCCGTTCTCCCTGCACCGCGAGGCGCTCGAGGAGGCCGAGCCCGCGGCCGCCGCGTGGGCGCTCGCGCCGCTGATGACCAAGCCGCTCGGCGCGCTCACGGCCGAGCTCTCGCCGCTGCTCGAGTTCGTCGGCGACCTCGAGCGGAGCGACGACCTCGCGCGCCTGTCGGAGCGGATCCGCTACCACCTCGCGGAGCACGGCCGGACCGCCGCGGAGGGATCCGCGGCCGAGGAGCACGCGGAGGCGGTCTACAACCTCGACGCGATGCGCGGCGCGATCCGGGCGTTTCGCGAGCGGATCGAGCTCGTCCAGCGGCGGAGCGGCGACGACGAGGAGCAGCAGCAGCTCGACCTGGAGGTGCGGCGGTTCGGCTACGTGACCGTGGGGGAGGACGCGTGGAGCCGCTCCCGGGTGCGCCTGTTCCACCGGCGCCATCAGCCGCGACCGCCGCGCCGGCCGGCGAAGCAGGAGGTGCTGGAGTGCATCGCCGAGGGCCACGCCCTCCGTCGCGCGCTCCGCACCGTGGACGAGCCGGGCCAGCACGCGGTCCTGATCGAGCTGCTCCGCGCGGCGCACCTCGACGAAGCGCCGGCCGGCGGCGCGGGCGGCGCGCGGGAGGAGGGGCTCTTCGAGGCGCTCGCGCGCGCGTACGGCGAGGCGGCGGGCGAGGTCGACGGGTGGGCGGGCGCGCCCGCCGGCCGCGCGCCTTCCGGAGGTCGTCGCGCGCCCGAGATCGAGCAGGGCCGCGGGACGGCGGGGCTCGACGCGATGCTCTCGCGCGGGGCGGAGCTGCTCGTCCTGAGCGTCGTGGGCCTGTGCGTGCTCGACTTCTTCGAGCTCGAGACGGGCGCGCACGTCTGGACGTCGCTCGCGCGCGGCCCCGAGGTGGTGCGGGTGCGCGTCTTGCCGGCGCGCCCGGGCCTCTCGCCGGCGGGCGCGGTGCGGGAGCACCTCGAGCGGCAGGCGGCGTTCGACGAGGCGGCGCGGCAAGGGCGCGCGCTCCCGCCGAACCCGGCGGCGCTCCTGCCCGTGGTCCGGAGGATCCGCTTCGACCCCCCGCGCCAGCCGGGCAGGGCCGCCCCGATCGAGATCGAGGACTACGCGATGGGCTTCGCCGAGGCGTCGCTCGCGCGGAGCCTGTCGCAGGCGCTCGCGCCGCTGTGGCTGCTCAGGATGAGCCGGGAAGACGTGGCGTGAGCGTGGCGTGAGGAGCAGCGCCCGCGGGGCTCGCCCGCGGGCGCCCGCCCGCCGGCGTGGGCCGACGCGGCGCGACGGCGCTCGTCGAGCCCACCGAGACTGATTCGACATCCGTCGAAACAGATTGACCAGGCGCGGGCGCTCGCTATTCTGATTCGATGACCGTCGAACCGGATTCTGCGGGGCCCACGCCGGGCGCTGCGGGGCCCGCGCCGGGCGCTGCGGGCGCCCTGAGCGTCGAGGAGCGCATCGGCGTGCTCAAGGCGCTCGCCGACGCCTCGCGGCTCCAGGTCGTGAGCGCCCTGATCGAGCGGCCTCACTGCGCCGAGGAGCTGGCCGAGCGGCTGGGGCGCGCGCCGTCCACCGTGTCGTTCCACCTGCGGAAGCTCGACGAGGCGGGCCTCGTGACGAAGCGCAAGACCCAGTATTACCTGGTCTATGCCCTGCGCGCCGATCTGCTCGATCTGCGGCTGAGGGAGCTCGCCGCGCTGCCGCACGCCGAGGGCGGCCCGGCGCAGCGCCGCGTGGAGCGGTCGCGGAACAAGGTGATGCGCGCCTACTTCCGCGACGGCGCGCTGGTCCAGCTGCCGAAGCCATGGCGCAAGCGGCGCATCGTGCTCGAGCAGTTCGTCGGCAAGTTCCAGGCGGGCCGGCGCTACCGCGAGCGCGAGGTGAACGAGATCATCCAGACCCTGTATCCCGACCACTGCACCATCCGGCGCCTGCTCGTGGACGAGGGGTACATGGCGCGCGACGGCCAGCGCTACTGGCTGCTCGAGCAGGAAGCGAAGGCGCCCGAGACACGGCTCGAGGCCCCGGAGCCGGGGAAGGAGACCCCCGGGACCGGCAAATCCATCAAGGGAGCGAGCAGAATGGAAACGCGCAAGGAGCTGAAGCGGAAGTACCTCGAGACCCCCAAGCAGGCGGGCGTCTTCCAGCTGAAGAACACGGTGAACGGCAAGGTCTTGCTCGGCAGCAGCACGAACCTCCACGGGCCGCTCAACAAGCACCGTTTCATGCTGTCGATCGGCGCTCACACGAACCAGGAGCTCCAGCGCGACTGGAAGGAGCACGGCGCCGAGGCCTTCACGTTCGAGGTGCTCGAGGTCGTGAAGCTCAAGGACGATCCGAGCTTCTCGTTGAACGACGAGCTCACCTTGCTGGAGCAGATCTGGCTGGAGAAGCTGTCGCCGCTCCACCCGCGCGGCTACAACAGGGACACGAAGATCCGCGAGTGATGGCGGGGGCGGGCGCTTTCGGCCGCTCCCGCCCCGGCCCGGAGCACGGGAGAGGGATGCCTGTGCGGCCCCCGGACCGTCCCCGAAAGGGGCTGTCCGCTGCTCAGAACCGGAACAGCGGGCGGCCGTAGGGCAGGAACGGCCAGGGGATGGCGGCGAGCACGAGGAGCAGCGAGACGATGACGCCGAGCGCGATGCGCCGGTGCCGCGTCGTGGGGTCCGCGGCCCGCTTGGCCCGGGCCGAGGCGACGTGGGCGACCGCCACCGCCACGATCATGAGGAAGACGTGCTCGACGGCGAAGAAGCGCAGCGCGGCGACGGGCATCGCGGCCTTCAGCGCGGCCAGCGAGGTGGGCCGCAGCGGGCTGAGCACGACGTAGAGCAGGAGGCCGAGGAGGAGCTGGGCGTCGAGCGCGCCGACGAACGCGGCGCTCGCCTTGCGATCCGCCGGGGTCCACGGCTTCCGCTGGGTCCAGCCCTGGACCGAGCGCACGAGCGCAAGGAGCCCGAGCAACAGGACGGCCCAGCGCAGCCACGAGTGCACGACGAGGACGAACGAATAGATCATGGAGCCTGCTTTCCGGCCGCGGTGCCGGCCTCGATGATGTACTGCGCCACGTCGGCGAGGTCCGACTCGCGGACCCCGCGGAAGCTGGGCATCGGCGGGACGTCGGCCCGCTTGCGGCCCGGGGTCACGGCCCAGCGGACGATGCCCGCGGGATCGGCCGCGTAGAGGGCCGCCATCTCGCTGAGCGGCGGACCCACCAGCTTGGCCGCGGGGGCGTGGCAGGACGCGCACAGCGTGGAGAAGAGGGCCTTGCCCTTCGCGGCCTGGGGCGAGAGCGCGACCCCCTCGTCGGGAGCCGGCCCTTTGCACGCGGCCAGGAGCAGGAGCAGGGCGGCGAGGATCGGTGACCGTGTCATGCGGCGAGGGGGAACATAGCGCGCCCGCGCGCCGGAGGAACGCGACGTCGTGACGCAGGGCTCGCCGGGGCGCCGGGGCGCCTGGCCAGCGCGCGCGGCGCGGCGGCGCGGGCGACGGTCACTGCGGTTTGAACAGGTCCAGGATCCCCTGCCCGATCGCGGACGGGTCGGGCAGGGGCACCCCGGTCGGCTCGGTGCCCTCGAGGAACACCTCCTCGACGGCGTTCTCCTGGCCGGGCATCGCGGGCGCGCCCGTCTCCGGGTCGATGGGGAGCCGCACGATCCCGAGCGGCTCCGGGAAGTCGGTCGCCGGCCGCCCCGCGTGCGCCTTGCCCATGAACGCGATGAAGGCCGGCAGGGCGGCGCTGCTGCCCACCTCGGCGCCGCCGAGCGGCGTGGCGTCGTCGAAGCCGGTCCACACGGCGCACGCGACGTCGGTCGAGTAGCCGACGAACCAGGCGTCCTTCGCGTCGTTCGTCGTGCCCGTCTTGCCCGCGATCGGCCGGCGCAGCGAGAGCGCCTGCTTCGCCGTGCCGACCTCGACGACCGACGTGAGCAGGTCCGTCGTGACGTACGCCTCCGCCGCGGTCATCGCCGGCCGCGGCGGGGGGCGCGCCGGCAAGGGCAGCGCCTCGCCGCGCGGGCCCGTGATCTTCGTCACCAGGACGGGCTCCTGGTATACGCCGCCCGCCGCGAACGTCGCGTACGCGCCCGCCATCTCGCGCGGCGTGACCTCGTAGGCGCCGAGCGCGAGCGACAGGTCGGCGCCGAGCTTCGACGTGATCCCGAGCTCGCGCGCCCACGCGACCACGGCCTCGGGGCCCACGTCCCGGAGCGCCGCCACCGCGGCGACGTTCACGCTGTGGGCGAGCGCCTCGCGCAGGCGCTTCGGGCTCTGCCCCTCGCTCTCGTCGTAGTTGCCGGGCTTGTAGCCCTCGAGCGCCGCCGGGTTCGTCTCGAGCATCGACGCGGCCGTGAGCTTCCGCGCGTGGATGCCGTAGCCGTAGACGATGGCCTTGAACGTCGACCCCGGCTGCCGGTGCGCGTGGCTCGCCCGATCGAGCCCGCCGCGCGCGCCCTCGTAGCCGCCGACGAGCGCGACGATCTCGCGCGTGCGCGCGTCGAGCGCGATGAGCGCGCCCTGCGGGCCGAGATCGAGCCGCAGCTTGCCGGCCTCGGGCTCGCCCGCGAAGCGCACGCGCAGCACCTTGCCGACCTCGGCGAAGCGGCTCGGCGGGAGCCCGCGCGGGTTGTACCGGCGCTCGCTCCGCAGGTCGACGGTCCCCTGCGCCGTGCCCACGCGGATCGCGAGCGCGCCGCGCGCGTCGTCGGCGCCCGTCACCACGCCGAGGTAGGCGCGGTTCGGATCCCTGGGGGCGCCCTGGAACGGCGCCGGATCCCCCTTCTTTCGGGCGAACGGCGCGACGAGGCCGTGGCGCGCGGCGTAGGCGTCGAGGTTCTGGCGCACCGCCGCGCGCGCCGCCGCCTGCATCTTCGGGTCGATCGACGTCACGACCGTGTAGCCGCCGTACCTGGCCTCGGGCCCGACCGCCTTGCGCAGCGCGCGCTCGGCCTCGGCGAGGACCTCGGGCGCGAGCTCGTCCGAGTGCTCCGGCTCGGGGGCGAGGCGGATCGGCTCGGCGAGGGCGGCGTCGATCTCGGCGGCCGGCACGAAGCGCTTCTCGCGCATCTGGCCGAGCACGAAGGCGCGGCGCTTCTCGGCGCGCTCCTTGTTCACGCGCGGCGAGTAGATGGAGGGCCCCTTCACGAGGCCCGCGAGGAGCGCCGCCTCGGCGAGCGTCACCTGGCGGACGCTCTTGCCGAAGTAGAACCGCGCCGCCTCCTCGACCCCGTAGCGCCCGTGGCCGAAGTAGATGTGGTTCAGGTAGAGCTCGAGGATCTGGTCCTTGGTGAGCTCCTGCTCGATGCGGCGGGCGAGGAGGAGCTCGCGCATCTTGCGGTCCAGGGTGCGCTCGTGCGTGAGCAGCACGTTCTTCACGACCTGCTGGGTGATCGTGCTGCCGCCCTGGCGCGCCTCCGCGGAGCGCAGGTTGACGAGCAGCGCGCGGAGCATGCCGAGGTAGTTGAGCCCGTCGTGCTTGTAGAACCTGGCGTCCTCGGCCGCGAGCGCCGCGAGGCTCATCACCGCCGGGATCTCGGTGACGGGCACGAGCGTCCGGCGCTCGACGAAGAGCTCGCCGAGCACCGTGCCGTCGCGCGCGAGGAACCGCGTCACCTGCGGCGGGTTGTAATTTTTCAGCTCCGCGGTTGTCGGCAGATCGGCTTCGTAGTGCCGGACGACGAGGAAGAACGCGATCACCGCGGCGGCGAGGAGGCCGGCGAGGGCGATCGCGAGCCGCTTGCCCCAGCGGACGAGCTGCGGCCGGAGCGGCGGCCTGGGCCCGGCGCCGCGGGGCTTCCGCTGGAAGGTCCTGCCGAGCGCCGCGACGGCCGCGCGGAGCGCCGCGGCGACCCGCGCCGGCGGCGGAGGCGCGGCCGCGGGCGGCGCCGGCGGCGGAGGCGCGGCCGCGGGCGGCGCCGGCGGCGGAGGCGCGGCCGCGGGCGGCGCCGGCGGCGGAGGCGCGGCCGCGGGCGGCGCCGGCGCGGGGCGCTGCGGCGACCAGAGCCGCGTCGGCGCGCGCTCGCTCGGCGTCGGATCGGAGCCCGTCGCGCCTGCGTCGTACGGCAGCGTGGGCTCCAGCGGGGCCGACGGGGCGCTCGGCCCTGGTCGGGGGCCTTGCGCCTCGGGCAGCACGGCGGGTCGTCGCGGGGGATCCGAGGCCATGCGTCAGCGCGCCGGAGTCCGCAGCGCCCTCGCGTCGCGGGTTAGGAGTTCCGGCCGAGCCACGGTATCACGGGCCCGGGCGCCGCGGACGCCGACGATCACTGGATGTTCCACTTGTAGCTGGCCGTGCTCCTTGAGGGTGTGCGCGGCCCAGCAGGTGACGTGGCTGTCGTCGTGTCCCGGCGCGGAGAAGAGCACGAATCCAAGCAGTATGAAGGCGGCGATCGCGGCGATCACCACGGCGAAACCGCGCGGCGGGCGTCTCATCCGGCGGCGAGTCCAGTGCGGCGCGCCGCCGGAGCTCCTGTCTGATTCGTGCGCCGGCGCGGCGGGGCGTGGTAGCGTCCGCGGCGCCTGCCATGACCGATCAGGAAATCGACGCCCTCATCGCCGAGAACCAGTTCCATCCGAACGTCGTCTGGCGCCGCATCCCCGGCAAGGGCCGTGGGGTCTTCGCTCGCCGGTTCTTGCCGAAGGGCACCGTCGTCGAGTGGGCCGCCGTCAGCTGCTTCCCGGCGTCGGATCTGAAGACCGAGGAGCACCGCGACTGTCAGGCGCTTCATCACGTGTTCACGTGGGGACAGGAGCCTGGGCGGGAGAAGGCGTATGCGTGGGGGCTGCTCGCGCTGTACAACCACTCGTCGACGCCCAACATCGAGATGAACGACGGCCCGGTGCCGGACTCGATGGCTGCCATAGCGCTCCGCGACATCCACGAGGGCGAGGAGCTCTGCTTCGATTACGGATACACCTGGTTCGAGCCTCGCTGATCCGAGAGCGTGAGCACCATGGTGAGCGACGCGCCGTTCCGGCCCACCTCGACGAAACCCAGGCGGCGGTAGAGCCGCAGCGCGGGGTTGTCCGGCGAGACGCTCAGCGAGATGGCCGGGTAGCGGTTTCGGGCCTCCTCCAGCAGGGAGGTCAGCAGCCGGGTGCCCAGCCCTCGCCCCCGGTGCTGGGGCAGGAGCGCGATGGAGAGCTCCGGGGTCTCGTCGTCGACGTGGCCGTACCCTCGCAGCGCGCCGGTGAGCCGCCGGAGCCAGGCGGCGCCTGCGACCTCGCCTTCCTGGAGCGCCACGACGCCCAGATCGTCCCGCTGTCCCCAGCCTTGCACGTACCTGGAGAGCTCGGGCCGGCGCACGATGTCCCGCGGGGGCGGCGGGCTGCCCTCCGGGACGTGGATGGCCTGGTAGAGCATCTCCCAGAGCAAGGGCTCGTCGGCCGGGGTCAGGAGACGGATCATGAGCCTTCCGAGGATACCGGCGCTCGCGCCCCAGCCTGGCCCATCGCTCTGCCCTCGGACCGCTTCAGCGCTCGGACCGGACTTTCGTCGTTGCGGAGGTGAGGACGGGATTCGAACCCGCGTATAACGGTTTTGCAAACCGTTGCCTAACCACTTGGCTACCTCACCGACTGTTCGAAGCGGCGGGAGGTCATGCCTCACTTCTGCCCAGATGTCAACGCCTTTACCGCGCCCCGCCGGCATTTATGCGTCCGAGCCACCTCGACGGGAGTTCCGCCGTTGCGCGCCTTCCGCGGCCTTCCACGGCCTTCGCGACCGTCCAAGGCCTTCCGCGGCTTTCCGCGACCTCGAGCCGGCGGAGGGGGAGCGCACGGCGCGCGCTGGGGACGGGCCGCTGTCTGAGCATCTTGCCGCGGCTTCTCCTCGCTGCGCGAGGGGAAGCCGCGGCCTTGCGAGTTCGGCGGGGCCCCAGCGCGCGCCGTGCGCTCCCGCCTCCCCCCTCCCGCCTCCGCCGGCCGCTGCCTTCCGGAGAGCGCCCCTTACTGCTCCCGCACCCTTCGCGCCCCCCGCGCCCTCCGCGCCGCTCCCGCGCTCGCCCGCCTCGCCCGTATCCGCGCCCCGAGCACCCGCCCGAAGTAGCTGCCCCAGTAGGTCCAGAGCCGCGTCGACTGGATCAACCCGCTCGGCACGATCCCCTTCCCCGCCTGGAACGGGTTGAAGCGCAAGGTGTTCTGGTCGATGTCCACCGGCTCGTACAGCTCGATATCGGCCACGGGCATCCAGCGCGCCCGCGCTCCCCGGCGCCGGACCTCGAGCCGCAGCAGCGCGAGCCCCGCCGCAGCCGAGCGCTCCAGCCTCTCCAGGCGATGGCCCTTCACCGTCGACGGGCGCAGCGGTATCAGCCGGAACTCCGCGCGACCGAAGCCCTCCACGTCGAACGGCAGCTGCGCGTAATAGTGGTTGTCCAAGAAATCACGCGTCTTCGTCGTGAAGATCGCGATCGGAAGCAGCCACAGGCGCCGCGCGCTCAAGAAGATGAGATCCTGATCGCCGGCGCTCACCACCGGCGTCACCTCTTCGCTCGTCCGGAAGCGCACCGCGATCCCCAGGACGTCCGGACGGCGCTCGACCTTGACGCTCCGCCATCGCCATATCCCGCCCGACAGCCGCACGAGCGCCGGCCCCCCGAGCCGCTGCGCCAGCGCGCCGACCTCGCCCTCCACCGCGAGCGGCTTCACCCCCGCGCAGTAGACCACGCCGTCCGGGTGGAACAGCCTCGCTCCCCGGAGAAGGCTGCCCTTAAAGGCGATGGGAGACAGGACTCCCCCGATCGCACGCCCAATCGCTTCCAAGAACCGCATCGTACCCCCCTCGCTCGAACCTGGAGCGCTGGGGGCCCATCGCAAGCCGGGCGCAGCCCGGTCAGCCCGCGCCGGCCTTCGCCGTCTCGTCCAGCTCCGGGCCCGTCTCGCGCTGCGCCCGGTGCTCGATCAGGCGCTTTACCACGAGCGTGAAGAGCGCGAGGAGGACGAGCAGCGAGGCGACGGCGAACGCCGCCGAGAAGTGGAACTCGTTGTAGAGCACCTCGACGTGCAGCGGCATCGTGTTGGTCTGCCCCCGGATGTGGCCGGAGACGACCGACACCGCGCCGAACTCGCCCATCGCCCGCGCGTTGCAGAGCACCACCCCGTAGAGCAGACCCCACTTCGCGTTGGGCAGGGTGATGCGGAAGAACATGCTCCACCCGCTCGCGCCGAGCGACAACGCCGCGTGCTCCTCGTCCGCCCCCTGGCTCTCCAGGAACGGGATGAGCTCGCGCGCGACGAAGGGGAACGTCACGAACGTCGTCGCCAGGATGATCCCGGGGCGATCGAAGATCACCTGGATGTCGTGATCGAGGAGCCAGGGGCCGATCACCCCCTGCGCACCGAACAGGAGCACGAAGATCATGCCGGAGATCACCGGCGAGACCGCGAACGGTAGGTCGATCAGCGTGACCAGCAGGCTCTTGCCGGTGAACTCGAAGCGCGCGATCGCCCAGGCCGCGGCCACGCCGAAGACCAGGTTGAGCGGCACCGCGATGACCGCGGTCGTGAGCGTCAGCTGGATCGCGGCCACGGCGTCCGGCGCGGTGATCGCCCGCCAGTAGCCCGAGAGGCCGTCCTTCAGCGCCTCGATGAACACCGCCACGACCGGCAGGAAGAGGAAGAACCCGAGGAACGTGAGCGCCGCCGCCGTGAGCGCCCAGCGCACCGGCGCGGGCTCGGAGGTCGCGCCGCGCACCGCCCCGCGCGACCTCACCCGCAGCTTGCCCGCCGCGCCCGCCATTACGACGCGACCCCGGGCGCGCCGGCCCCCGCGGCCCCCTCGGGCGCCGCGCGCGGCGCCTCGACCGGGCTCCGCGACGAGACGCGCGAGCCGCTCCAGCGCTGGAGTCGGTTGATCACGAACAGGAGCACGAAGGAGCAGATCAGCATCAGGAGGGCGAGCGCCGTCGCCCCCGCATAGTCGTACTGCTCGAGCTTCGTCATGATGACGAGCGGCATGATCTCGGTCTTGAGCGGCATGTTCCCCGAGATGAACACGACCGAGCCGTACTCGCCGAACGCCCTCGCGAACGACATCGCGAACCCGGTGAGGATCGAGGGCCAGAGCGCCGGCAGGAGGATCCGGCGGAAGATCTCGAAGCGGCCCGCGCCGAGCGACGCCGCCGCCTCTTCCTGGTCCACCTCGAGCTCCTCCATCACCGGCTGGACCGTCCGCACGACGAACGGGAGCCCCACGAAGGTGAGCGCGATGACCACGCCGAGGCGGCTGAACGCGCTCTGGATCCCGAGCGGGTAGAGGAACCGGCCGACCCACCCCTGCTGCGCGTAGATGGCCGTGAGCGCGATGCCGCCGACCGCCGTCGGCAACGCGAACGGCAGATCGACGAGCGCGTCGACGATCGACTTGCCCGGGAAGCTGTAGCGCACGAGCACCCACGCCACGAGCACGCCGAAGACCGCGTTGATGCCCGCCGCGATGAGCGACGCGGAGAAGCTGATCTTCAAGGAGGCGATCGCGCGCGGAGACGTCACCACATCCCAGATCTCGCCGGGCCCCAGCGTCGCCGTCTTGAGGAAGATCATCGACAGCGGGACGAGCACGAGCAGCGACAGGTACGTTACCGTAATCCCCATCGCGAGCCCGAAGCCGGGCAGAACGCTCTGTCGCCGCCAGAGGAGAGCCACAGAAATTTACTTGCCGGCCTGGTAGATCTGGTCGAAGACGCCGCCGTCGGAGAAGTGCGCCTTCTGGGCTTTTTGCCACCCGCCGAACACCTCGTCAATCGAGAAGAGCGCGACCTTCTGGAAGACGCCCTCCGACTCGGCCGCCGCGAGGACCGACGGATGCCGCGGGCGGTAGAAGTGCTTCACCGCGATGCGCTGCCCCTCCTCCGTGTAGAGGAAGTTGAGGTACGCCTCCGCCGCCGCCCGCGTCCCTCGCTTGTCGACCACCTTGTCGACCACCGCGACAGGAGGCTCGGCGAGGATGCTGATCGACGGCACGACCACCTCGAACTTGTCCTTACCGTTCTGCCCGCTCTGCTTCACCGCGAGCAACGCCTCGTTCTCCCAGGCGATCAGGACGTCGCCGAGCCCGCGCTCGACGAACGTGGTGGTCGAGCCGCGCGCGCCCGTGTCGAGGACGGGCACGTTCTTGAACAGGCGGCCGATGAACTCCTTCGCCTTGGCCTCGTCGCCGCCCGTCCGCTTCAGCTCGTACCCCCACGCGGCCAGGTAGTTCCACCGCGCGCCGCCGGAGGTCTTCGGGTTCGGCGTGATGACCGCGACGCCCTCCTTCACGAGATCGTCCCAGTCCTTGATGCCCTTCGGGTTGCCCGCGCGCACCAGGAAGACGATCGTCGACGTGTAAGGAGCGCTGTTGTCCTTGAGGCGCGCCTGCCACCCCTCCTTGAGGCGACCGCTCGGCACGAGCGCGTCGACGTCATAGGCGAGCGCGAGCGTGACCACGTCCGCCTCGAGCCCGTCGATCACCGACCGGGCCTGCTTGCCCGAGCCGCCGTGCGACTGCTTGACGGTGATGTCCTGCCCGCTCTGCTCCTTCCAGCGCTTCGCGAAGGCGGCGTTCACCTCCTCGTAGAGCTCGCGCGTGGGGTCGTACGAGACGTTCAGGAGCTGCACCGGGCCCGATTTGCTCGCCTCGCTCTTCGAGCACCCGGCCAGCGCGAGCACGCAGCAGAGCACCATCATCAAGCATCGCATCGCTCGTCCTCACTCCCTCATCCGGTCGCCAGATACCGCGCTTCCCGCTGCGCGAGCGCGTCGAGGAGCTGCTGGAAGCGCGACGCGCCGACGCGGCGGGCCATGAAGGCCGCCCGGCCGAGCTTCTGGCAGAGCTTCTTGGCGAGCAGCACGCCGCCGTGGCTGTTCACGTCGGTCAGCACGATGACGAGGTCCGCCCGCTCGATGGCCGCCCGCATCTCGGCCGCCCCGCGACCCCCCGTGTTGCCCGTGTGAAACTCCAGACGGTGCCCGGCCTGCAACGCCATCCGCTCCAGCTGCGCCTGGTTGCGATCCAACCCACCGATCCAGGTGATCCGCATCGCGCCGTCTCCTTGCTACCAGCAGCGGGCTCCCGCCGCTATAGCGGACATATCTCACGCTAAAGCAGAGGACGCAAGCGGAATCTGACAATATAACGGAGGACACGTCTTGGATACCGGAGGGACACGAGGCGGCCGGGGTCCGGAAACGGAGGGGGCTAGCCGCGCGATCCGTAAGTCATGACGAGGTACATGACGGCCTCGGCGCCGCCCAGGTTGCGGTAGCTGTGGGGGCTGTCGGCCTCGAACAGGATGGCGTCGCCGGTCTCGAGGACGCGCCGCTCGCCGGCCACGGTGATCTCCACCGAGCCCTCCGTGACGATCAGGTTCTCCGAGGTCCCGGGGGCGTGCGCGTCGGCGTGCTCCACGGAGCGCGGCGCGAGGCGGAGCTCGTAGAACTCCACGTTGCGCGGCCGGTCCATCGGGAAGAGCGCCCGGGAGGAGAAGTCGCCGTTGCGCGAGCGCAGGATACGCGCGTGCGAGGCCTGCATGACGGTCGTGACGGGCGAGGCCGCCTGGCTCATCAGCGCCGAGAACGGGACCCCGAGGGCGCGCGCGATCTTCCAGAGGACGTTGATGGTCGGCGTGCTCTGGCCCAGCTCGATCTGCCCGAGCATCGCCCGGCTCACCCCGGACGCCTTCGCCAGGCGCTCGAGCGACAGGCCGCGCTCGGCCCGGAACCGCTTCAGGTTGGTGGCGACGACCGGCGTGAGGTCCGAGGATTCGTCGAGCGCGAGGTCGTCCCCGCCCGGCTCGCTCGCCGGGGGCGGGGGCGGCGGCGGCTCGGCGGTCGCCGCTCGCGCGGATGGCTGGGCTCTGCGTGCCTTCACTGGAGGCGTATCCGCCATGGTGGAGGCCGCGCGTCAAGCAAGCGAGCGCGGACGGCGCTCAGGCGCCGCCGGAGACGGCGTCCGCCACCGCGCCCCTGGCCGACGGGCGGGGCGCCGGGGGGGAGGCCGCGGGCGCCGCCGCGGGGAGCGCGGCGCGGGCGGTGTGGCCGGTGATGAGCCGGGCGCCGCGCTTGAAGGTGATGTACTGCCACATCCACGCGAACATGACGGCGAAGCGGTTCTTGAAGCCGATGAGGAAGAGCACGTGGACGCCCAGCCAGGCGAGCCACGCGATCGAGCCGGACATCTGCAGGCTCCCGACCCTGGCGATGGCGCGCGAGCGGCCGATGGTCGCCATCGTCCCCTTGTCCCGGTAGGCGAACTGCCCGCGCGGGCGGCCGGCGAGGTCGCCGAGGATGCAGCGCGCGACGAAGCGCCCCTCCTGGATCGCGGCGGGGCTGAGGCCGGGCACCTCGACGCCGTTCCGGTCGCGGAGCATGGCCATGTCGCCGATCGCGAAGGCGTGCGGGTGCCCGGGCAGGGAGCAGTCCGGCTCGACCTTCACGCGGCCGATGCGATCCAGCTCGACCCCGAGGGCGCGCGCGAGCGGGGTGCCGCGGACCCCCGCCGCCCAGATGACCGTCGCGGCGGGGAGGCGCTCGCCGTCCTCGAACTCGACCCCCTGCTCGTCGATGGTCCGGAAGCGGCGGCCCTTGATGACCTCGACCCCGAGCGACGTGAGCTGCTCCTCGGCGCTCGCCGAGAGGCTGTCGGGGAAGGCCTGGAGGATGCGCTGGCCGATCTCGACGAGCAGCACGCGCGAGAGCGAGGCGTCGAGGGAGCGGAAGTCGCGCTCGAGGATGTAGCGCGCGAGCTCGGCGAAGGCGCCGGCCATCTCGACGCCCGTGGCGCCGCCGCCGATGACGACGAAGGTGAGCAGCCGCCGCCGCACGGCGGGGTCCGTTTCGCGCTCGGCGGCCTCGAAGGCGAGCAGCATGCGCTCGCGGATGGTGAGCGCCTCGTCGAGGTTCTTGAGCGCCGGCGCGAAGCGGGCCCACTCCTCGTGGCCAAAGTAGTTGTTCGCCGCGCCGACCGCGAGGATGAGGTAATCGTACTTCATCGTGTCGGCGTCGACGGTGATGCGCCGGCCGGCGAGATCGACGCCCGTGACCTCGCCGAGCAGGACCCGGACGTTGCGCTGGCGCGACAGGACCGAGCGGATCGGAACCGCGATGTCGGCCGGCGAGAGGCTGGCGGTGGCCACCTGGTAGAGCAGCGGCTGGAACAGGTGGTGATTGGTCCTGTCGATGAGCGTGACCCGGACGGGGGCGTTGCGAAGCGCCTTTGCCGCGTTCAGGCCGCCGAAGCCTCCGCCGACGATCACGACGTGGGGCTCTTTCGCCGTCGTTGCCATGGTGCCTCCTGGCGAGGAACGCCTCCTCGGTGGCACGCCGATGGTAGGGGTCGCCGATCAGGGGGGCAAGCCGGGCGCGCGGAGGGCGCGACCGCCGATCACGCGGCGGCCTGCACGTCCGTGGGCGCGTCGGTCTTCAGGTCGATCTTCGGGCCTCGGGCCTCGCCGCGCAGCGCCTCGGCGAGCAGCTTCCGGCCGCGGTGCAGGCGGCTCATGACGGTGCCGACCGGGACGCCCAGCTGCGTCGCTGCGTCCTTGTAAGAAAGCTCCTCGAGGTCCACGAGCACCACGGTGTCGCGGAAGCTCGGCGGGAGCGTCGCGAGCGCGCGCCGCACGCCGGGCGACAGGGCGTGCATGTCGGCGCGGCGCTCCGGCGCGGTCCAGGCGCACGGGTCGGTCGCGAGCACGTCGAGGGCGTTGCGCTCGCGGCGGCTGCGCCGGCAGCGCGTGATGAAGACGCTGAAGAGGATCTGGTGCACCCACGCCCGCAGGTTGGTCCCGGGCTCGTAACTACCCGCGAACCGGATGGCGCGCTCCACCGTGTCCTGCACGAGGTCCTCCGCCGTCGCGGGCGATCGGGAGAGCCGCAGCGCGCGGCCGAAGAGCTCCGGTGTCATTTCGACAAGGCCCCGGAGCAGCTCGTCGACGGCCGCCCGCGCGCCCGCGCCCGGCGCCGTCCGGGCCGCGCCGAGCGACGGCCCGCGCCCGACCGCGCGTGTCACGCCGGGCGACAGCGGCGCTGGATTCGGGGACCGGGCGGGGGCATGGGCGGGGTGGACGAGCATGGCGGGACCTCCTGCGATGAGCGCTGGCAAGGCAGGTGCCACCGAGGGGATCGCGCGAAGGGCGCGAAAGGCGCTGGATGGCGCGGGCGGAGGCACGCGGGCGCGTGTCAAATCGACAGCAGGTCGCCGCGGCCCGTCAGAGTGGCGAAGAGGCCCGCGGGGCGCGCCGGCCCGGCGGACGCGCCCGCGGGGGCTTTTGTTTAGATCTGACCGGACAGCGGATCGCCGCCGGCGGCCAGGGCCGCGATCAGGCCGGGCACGAGCTCCGCGATCTCGCTCGCGAGCAGCCCCCGATCGCTGCCCGTCTGCGCGCGCCACACGTCCCCGGCGAGCGCGTGGATCAACACCCCCGCGCTCGCGGCGGCGGAAGGCTCCATCGAGCACAGGAGCGCCGCGATCATGCCGGTCAGGACGTCGCCCGATCCGGCGGTGGCGAGCGCCGGGTTGCCCGCCATGCAGATGAACATGCGGCCGTCCGGGAGCGCGATGACCGTGCGCGCCCCCTTCAGCAGGACGATCGCCCCGGTGCAGGCCACCGCCTCGCGCACGGCGCCGAAGCGGTCCTCCTCGACGGCCCGCGCGCTCCGGCCCAGCAGCCGGCCGAGCTCGCCGGAGTGCGGCGTCAGGATGAGGCGCCCGCGCGCGGTCGCGAGCGCCTCGGGGCGGCCGGCGAAGTGCGTCAGGGCGTCCGCGTCGACGACCTTCAGGCCGTCCCAGCCGAGCACGACGTGATCCACCGCGGCCCGCGCCCGCTCGTCGAGGCCGAGGCCAGGGCCGATCGCGACCGCACGCCGCCCGGCGAGCGCGCCGTCGAGCGACGCGGCGATGCGCTCCGGATCGATCGAGGTCGTCATCAGCTCCACGACGCGCGACTCCATCGCGGGCGCGGCGTCGGCCCAGGTGCAGATCGTCACGAGCCCCGCGCCCGTGCGCATCGCCGCGCGCGCCGTCAGCAGCGCGGCGCCGAGCTTGCCGGACGACCCGGCGATCACGAGCACGTTGCCCGCCTGGTGCTTGTAGACGCTCGCCTCGCGCGGGCGCAACGACGCGCCGACCGTCTCCTTGCGGATGACCTCCGCGACGTGGCCCACCTCGGCGAGGATCGGCCGGTCCGGGACGCCGAGATCGACCACGTGGACGTTGCCGGCGAGCCGCGCGCCCTCGGGCGTGAGCAGGCCGATCTTGAGGTGGCCGAACGTGACGGTCTCGTCGGCCTGCACCGCGGCGCCGAGCGGCGCGCCGCTGTCGGCGTCGAGGCCCGAGGGCACGTCGAGCGCGATGCAGAGGCAGGTCGCCGTGTTGAGGACGCCGATGACGTCGGCGAGGTGCCCCTCGATCGGGCGGTCGAGGCCCGTGCCGAAGAGGGCGTCGACCACGAGATCGGCCTCCGCGAGCGCGGCCTCGAGCGGGGCGAGCGGCGCGCCCGGGGGGAGCTCGGTCAGCGCGCCGCCGAGATCGACGTACGCGTCGTGGTTGATGCGGCTGTCGCCGGTGACCTTCTCGGACGGGGCCGCCAGGAAGACCTGGACCTCCGCGCCGCGGGCGACGAGGTGGCGCGCCACGACGAAGCCGTCGCCGCCGTTGTTGCCGGCGCCGCAGACGACGACGACGCGGGCGTGGAGCGGGTACGTCGCGGGCTGGCCGGGGCTCGGGACGTGCCGCACCGGGAACGCGCGGACCCGCGCGGCGCGGGCGTCGTCGGCGTCGCGGCGGCCGTTCGGCGGCGGCGGGACGCTCCCGGAGCGAGGGCCGCCGCCGGAGGCCAGCGTCGCGGGCCAGAGCGCCTTGGCGGGCGCGGCCAGGTGCGGCGGCGGCGCAGGGCGCGCGGCGTGGCCGAGGCGCGCGGCGTGGCCGGAGAGCGCGGCGTGGCCGGAGAGCGCGGCGGCGCCGGACGGCGCGGCGCTGCGCGCCTCGATGATGGCCGAGATCACGTCGGCGGCGCCGCGGCCCGCGTTCTCCATGAGGACCACGCCGGGGACGTGGCAATGGTGGATCGCGTGCTTGTCGAAGGCGCGCATCTGCGCGCGCGAGAGGACCGGAATCACGAGCGCTCTTTCCCTTCGTCGTCCAGGTGGGATCGGCTCTCGCCGCCCTCGTCATTCGTCGTCGCGGATCGGCTCTCGCCGCCCTCGTCATCCGTCGTCGGGGATCGGCCTTCGCCGCCCTCGTCATCCGTCGTCGGGGATCGGCCTTCGCCGTCCCCTTCCAGGATCACCACCGCCGCCGCCACCCCGGCGTCGTGCGTGATCGACAGGTGCACCCGCGTGACGCCCAGGCGATCCGCGAGCGCGCGCGCCGGGCCGTGGAGCGCCATCGTCGGCGGCGTGCGCGGCGCGCCGCGGACCTCCAGGTGGTGCCAGCCGACCCCCGGGGCCCCGGCCAGCGCCTTCACCACCGCCTCCTTCGCGGCGAAGCGGCCCGCGAGCGCGGTCGCCCGGTCGACACGGTGCGCGAGCGAGCGCCGCTCGGGCTCGGACAGCACGCGCTCCCAGAACCGATCCCCCCACCGCGCGAGCGCCTCCTCCATGCGTCCGATGCCGCAGACGTCGATGCCGATGCCGAGGATCACGCGGCCACCTCGAGGGGCCGGCGGCCTGGCCCGAGCGCGGCGGCCGGCGGCGGCGCGGCGCCCTCGCAGGCGGCGCTCACCGCGGCGCGATCGCCGGAACAGAGACACAGGGGGAAGGCCATGCGGGCGACTCTACCCTATTCAATGGCGACGCCCCGTGAAACGCGATCCGCGTCTCCCCCGATCGCGGAGAAACGCCCTCGCGGGCCGCGCGCCGGCGGGGCGGTGGCTCGGCGCGCGGCAGGCGGCCGCGGCCTTCGGCGCCGGCGCAGCGCGGCGAGCGCGGCGAGCGCGGCGGGCGTCGCCGGAGGGCGCCGATCGCGGCTAGCATCTCCTCGCGGCGCCCATGCAGACAGCCCTCGATCTGACGGTCATGCTCCCGCCGAGCGCCTACGACTACGGCGAGCGCTCGTCGGGCGAGACCCACGGCGTGGTGCTGACCAAGCCCCACGTCGTCAATCTCATCCTCGATCTCGCGGGCTACACGGCGGACCGGGATCTCGCGTCGCTTTCGCTGCTCGAGCCCGCCTGCGGCCACGGCGCGTTCCTCGTCCCGGCCGCCGAGCGGCTGATCCAGTCGGCGCGCCGCCACGACCGCGACCTCTTGCAAATCGCGTCCGCGATCCGGTCGTACGACATCGCGCGCGATCACGTCGACCGCTCCCGCCTCGCCGTCGCCGGCGCGCTCGCCCGGCTCGGGCTGCCCCACGGCGACGCGGAGCGCCTCGCGGAGGCCTGGATCGCCCACGGCGACTTCCTGCTCACCAGCCAGGGCCGCCGCTTCGACGCGGTGGTAGGAAACCCGCCCTACGTCCGGATCGAGCAGCTCTCGCCCGAGCTGCAGGAGGAGTATCGCCAGCGGTACAGGTCGCTCTACGACCGCGCCGATCTCTACGTCGCGTTCATCGAGCGCGGCCTCGATCTCCTCGCGCCCGGCGGGGTCCTCTCCTTCATCTGCGCCGACCGGTGGACCCTCAACCGGTACGGCGCCCCGCTCCGCCGCATGCTCTCGAGGTGGTTCCGGGTGCAGTGCTATGTCGACCTGCACCGCGCCTCCCCGTTCGAGTCGGACGTCGTCGCCTATCCGTCGATATTCGCCGTGTCGCCCGGCAAGACAGGGAGCGTCCCGGTCGCGACGCTGCGCACCGCCTCTCCGGAGGAGTGCGAGGCCGCGTCCGCGGCCCTGCGGGGCGCGCCGGAGCGCGGCGGCGTCGCCGTGTCGGAGTACCCCTCCTGGTTCGAGGGGGACGACCCATGGGTGCTCAGCTCGCCGGAGCACCTCGAGGCCCTGCGCGCCCTCGAGGCGCGGTTCGCGCCGATCGAGGAGGTGGGCGGGACCCGCGTCGGCATCGGCGTCGCCACCGGAAACGACAGGATCTACATCGTCGGCGACGAGGTCGATATCGAGCGCGACCGCCTCGTGCCGCTCGTCCTCCGAGACCAGCTCGACGGCGGCCGCGTCCGGGACGCCGGGCGGTTCGTCATCAACACGTTCGGCGACGACGGCAAGGTGGTCAATCTGGAACAATACCCGAAGCTCGCCGGATACCTGCGCGCCCACGAGGCCGAGATCAGGAAACGCTACATCGCCCAGAGGAGCGCCGCGAGCTGGTTTCGCACGATCGATCGCGTGGTCCCCGAGCTCGCCTCCGCCCCGAAGCTCCTCATCCCCGACATCGCAGGATCCAACGAGGTGGCCTACGAGGAGGGCAGGTTCCTCCCGCACCACAACCTCTACTTCGTCACGTCGGAGGCCTGGGACATGGAGGCGCTCGGCGGCCTGCTCAGCTCCAGGGTCGCCCTCTTCTTCGTGTGGTCGTACGCGGTCAAGATGCGCGGCGGATACCTGCGCTTCCAGGCCCAGTACCTGCGGCGGATCCGCCTGCCTCCGCCGGCGAGCGTCCCCGAGGAGCTGATCGGCGATCTCCGCGGCTCCTTCCGGCAGCGCGATTTCCACCGCCTCGACGCGCTCGCGCTCCGCGCGTACGGCATCGACGCGCTCCCGGGGTTCAGCTTCCTCGACACGAGGAGATAGCCCGCTATCGGGCGCCGGGCGCGGCGTGATACCGTCGCGCCTCCAGACAACGTTCGCGGGCGAGGGACGAACGGATGACGGCGGAGAAGATCGAGTGCGCTAGCCGTATCGAGGCGGTCGTCGTGTACGCGCGCGGGGCGATCGTCACCCGCCGCGTCGAGCTCGCGGCGCCCCTGCCCCGCGGGGCGCTCGAGATCTCGGTGCCGGGGGTCACGCCCCTCGCCGAGCCGGGGAGCTTCCGCGCGCTCGTGGCGGCCGCGGGCGGCCCGCCGGACACGGCGGCGGCCGCGCCGCGCGAGGTCGTCGGCGTGCGCGCGCGGCTCGCCGTGCCCCCGGCGCCCGTCTCGCGGGGCGCGCTCTCGGCAGAGCTCCGCGCGCTCGAGCTCGCGATCGAGCGCCTGTCGGCCGAGCACGACCACCTCCGCCGCTGGCGCGACCAGCTCGGGGCCGTCGCGCTCCACCCGGAGCTCGCGCGGCGCTTCCGGCCGGGCGACCCGGCGGCCCGGATCCGCGACGCCCTCGCGGTGAGCGGCCTGCTCTCGGGCGAGCTCGCCGCGCTCGACGCCCGCCTCGCCGCGCTCGAGGACGAGCTCGAGCGCGCCCGCAAGGAGCTCCTCGCCGCGCAGCTCGACGCCGCCCAGGCGACCAGCGGCGAGCTCGAGGAGCGCGCGCCGGCGCGCCTCGACGTGGTCGTGCGGCTCGCGCCGGCGCGCGACGGGTCGGGCGGCGATCCGGCGCTCCGGCTCGAGTACGCGGTCGGCGCCGCGCGGTGGTGGCCCGCCTACGCGGCGCGGTTCTCGCGCGGCGCGACCGAGGTCGCGCTGCAGCTCGACGCCCTCGTCGCGCAGGCGTCCGGCGAGGACTGGAAGGGCGTGCGCGTCGCGCTCGCCACGGCCGACCTCGTGCAGGACACGCGGCTGCCGGAGCTCGCCTCGCTCCGGCTGAGCCGCGCGCAGCGCCCCCCGCGCCGCGGCTACCGCCCCGCGCCGGAGGGCCTCGACGCCATGTTCGAGGGGTTCGACCGCTTCGTCGCCGCCCTCCCCCCGCCGGCCGCGCGGCCCACGGCCGCCCCGGCGGAGCTCCCGCCCCCCGCGCCCGACGACGACGAGCCCACGCTGAGCCGGGCCGCGCCGGGCCAGGCCAGCGACGGGCTGCGAGAGGCGATGGCCAGGATGGCGCCTCCAGCCGGCGGGGCCGCGCTGCCGCCGCCTCCTCGCGCCGGAGCCGCCCCGCCGCCGCTGCGGCGGGAGCGCACCGCGGCCCCGATGCCGGCGCCGGCCGCCGCGCCGATGCCGCTCGCCGCGCCGGCGCGCAAGTCGCGCGGGCTGTCGCTCCCCTCGTTCGGCGGCGGCTACGGCGGCCCGCCCCCGCCGCAGGCGCTCCAGGCGAGCGCGCCCGAGGCGCCCATGGCCGCCTTCGCCCACGACGCGAGCGTCGAGCGCTGGACCGGTCCGGCCGACGAGCTGCTCGACCACGGCGACGCGCTCGAAGGCGCCGGCGCGGCCCCGGCGCCGGTCGAGCCCGCGCAGGTCGAAGGGTGGCTCGACTTCGACGCGCTGCACCTCCCCGGGACGGGCCCGCAGCGCGGTCGGCTCGCGCGCGACGAGCCGGGGCCGTCGAGGCGCGCCGCGCGGCGGGCGCAGATGGCGATCGACGACCTCGGACCGCCGCCCCGAGCCGTGGACCCGCGCGACTCGCGCGGGCAGTTCGACCACCTCTACGCGGGCGAGAGCGCCGCCGACGTGCCGTCGAACGGCAGGCTCCACCGCGTCGCGCTGAGCGCCGCGCGCGCCCCGGCGACGCCGCGGTTCGTCGCCGCGCCGCGCGAGGCCGCCGAGGTCTACCGCGAGGCGCGCGTCGAGAACCCGTTCGACGCCCCGCTGCTCGCCGGGCCGGTCGAGATCTTCGTCGACGGCGCCCTCGCCGCGCAGTCCTCGCTCGGGCACGTCGATCGGGGCGGCCTCCTCCGCGCCGGCCTCGGCGTCGAGGAGCGGATCCGGGTCGCGAGGAACGCCCGCGTCGACGAGTCGAGCGCCGGCCTGCTCGGCGGCTCGCTCTCGGTCGAGCACGCGATCACCATCGACCTCTCCTCGTCGCTCGGCGTCGGCGTCGAGGTCGAGGTCCTCGACCGCATCCCGGTCACCGACGACAAGGACGTCGAGATCAAGCTGGTCTCGTCGCAGCCGAGGGCCGAGCCGTACACCCAGGAGGATCTCGGCGAGCCCGTGCGCGGCGGGCTGCGCTGGCGCGTGCCGATCGCGCCCGGCGGCAAGGCCTCGGTCGCCTTCACCTACCGCGTGGTGCTCTCCTCCAAGAACGAGATCGTCGGCGGCAACCGTCGAGAATAACAGGAGAAATTGGCGCACCATGGCGACGGCAACGAGTGCGAGCGGTTCGGACCGGGCGGAGCGGAGCGCCGGCGACGGGGACGCCGGCGGCGGGGTCGAGGGCGGCGCGAGCGCCGCCGAGCGGGCGCCTCACCCGAGCGCCGCGCGCGTGGTGACGCTGTTCGAGGATCGCGCCGAGGTCGTGCGCGCCGCGCGCGTCGAGGTCGGGGCCGGAGCGCAGTGGATCGCGATCGGCGGGGTGTCGGTGTTCGTCGACGAGCGCACCGTGCAGGCGCGCGTCGCGGGCGCGGGCGCCGAGGGCGCGGTCCGGGTGACGGCGGCGCGCGTGCGGTGGAGGGCGCACCGGGAGGCGGCGCTCGGGCGCGAGGCGATCGACGCGCTGGAGCGCGAGCAGCGCGAGGCGTCCCGCCGGGCCGGCGCCGCCGAGCGCGCGCGGGACCGGGCGTCCCGCCGCGAGGCGCACCTCGACCAGCTGCTCGCGAAGTGGGCGCAGGCGATGAGCGAGGTCCCGAAGGACGCCAGCGAGCCGGCGCGCCTCGCCTCGTGGCGCGCCGGCGTCGAGGCCCTGCACGCGGCGCTGGCCGAGGCGCTCGGCGCGTCGGCCGACGCGCGCGCGGCGCGGGCGCACGCCGAGGACGACGCCCGGCGCGCCGCGGCGCGGCTGCGCGAGGGGTCGATCGAGCAGCCGCGCTTCGAGGCGGTGGTCGAGGTCGAGGTGCACGCGCCCGCGCCGCAGCCCGTCGAGATCGAGCTGACGTACCGCGTCGCGTGCGCGATCTGGCGCCCCGAGCACCTGGCGCGGCTCTCGGCTCCCCCCGCGGGCGCGGGCGCCGCCGCGGCCGCCGCGGGCGCGGGCGGCGCCGGCGTGCAGGGCGCCGGCGGCGCGGTCGAGCTCACCACCTGGGCCGCGGCGTGGCAGGCGACGGGCGAGGCCTGGGAGAACGTCACCGCGCGCTTCTCGACCGCGCGGCCGTCGCGGAGCGCCGAGGCGCCGCTGCTCGCGGACGACGTCCTCCGCGCGCGGCGCAGGGCGGAGATCGACCGCCGCCGCGTCGTCGTCGAGGCGCGCGACCAGGCCATCGCCACGGCCGGGCTCGGCCGCGGGGCGCGGGCGGTCGACGAGATGCCGGGCGTGGACGACGGGGGCGAGCCGCTGATCTTCGAGGCGGCGGAGCCGGTGACCCTGCCCTCCGACGGCCGCCCGACGCGCATCGAGATCGCGCGGCGCTCGCTGCCGGCCGAGCTCGCGCTCGTGCTGTACCCCGAGGCCCACCCCGCGGCGCACCTGCGCGCGACCGTGACGCTGGACGGCGGCGGCGCCGGCGGGCGGTCGCGCCCGCTGCTCGCGGGCCCGGTGAAGGTCGCGCGCGGCGGCAGCCTCATCGGCCGCGCCCGGCTCGATTTCGTCGGCGCCGGGGCGCCGTTCGAGCTCGGCTTCGGCGTGGATGACGCGGTGCGCGTGCGGCGCACCGTGGACGAGGAGCAGGACACCTCGGCGATCACCGGCAGCCGCAAGATCCGCCGGCGCGTGAAGCTCTCGCTCTCCAACCTCTCCAGCGACGTGAAGCGGGTGCTGGTCACCGAGCGGATCCCGGTCAGCGAGGTGGCCGACGTCGAGATCGCGCTCGGGGAGGCCCCCGGCTGGACGCTCGACGAGGAGGACGGCTTCCTCCGCGGCCGCGTCGAGCTGCCGCCGAAGGGGCTGAAGACGATGTCGTTCAGCTACGAGCTCCGCGCCGCCGCGACCGTGGTGTTGCCGTTCTGAAATGCCATCGTCACCATCGCGATCCTCGCCGAGGGGCGCCGTTGACAGGACGCCGCACGCTTCTGTAACTGATGGATTCTCCAGCAGCTTCACTCGCCGAGGAGGAGGATCGCCATGAGGCAGCAAATCGACGGGGCCGTGGTGCTGACCGCGGCCGACGAAGACGCCACCGAGTATTTGCCCAACAGAGGCGTCTTCTTCGCGCAGCTGCTGGGGAAGGGGCTCGGGCAGGCCTTCGGCTTCTACAAGGGCAGGATGGACCCCGGCTGCGAGATCTCGCGCGAGCTCCATACCGAGACCAGCGAGACCATCTACATTCTTTCCGGCAAGGCGCTCGGCATCGTCGGCGACCGCGAGGTGCCGCTCGGCCCCGGCCAGATGATGCACGTCGACAAGAACGTGCACCACGGGCTGCGCAACGCGGGCGCCGGGCCGCTGGAGTTCCTCGTCATCGGCCACCCCGACTTCTGATCGCGCGGTCCGCCCCTTGAGGTGCACCGCTGCCCTACGGTCCGCCTCCGGCGCGCTCGCCGCGGCAGCGATGCTCGGCGCGGCGGCGGCGCAGGCCGAGCCGGCCCCGGCGCCGCCCAGCGCGGCGCCGCCGGCCGCGTGGACCGCGGCGCCGCCGGCCGCGTGGACCGCGGCGCCGCCGGAGCGCGCGCGGCGCGAGGTCGCGTGGGACCCGCGCTGGCCGCGCTTCCGCGTGAGCGAGTACGTGGCCACGGGCCTCCTGGCCGCGACCGCCTTCGGGACGCTGGCCATCCCGCCCTCGGAGGGCCGGTGGACGACCGTGAACGGCTTCGACGGCTCGGCGCGAGAGGCGCTGCGCATCCAGAGCGATCGCCAGCGCGAGATGGCGCGGGACGCGAGCGATCTCCTGCTCACGCTCATGACCAACCACCTCGCGGTGGACGCCCTGCTGGTGACCTGGTGGGGGCACGGGCGCGGCAGCGTCGCGTGGGAGATCGCGATGATCGACATCGAGGCGCTCGCGTTCAACGCGGCGCTGAACGGCGTCGTCGCGGGGCTCACGAGCCGCGAGCGCCCCTACCGCGCCGGGTGCACCGGGCCCGAGCAGCAGCAGGACCACGACTGCCGGGGGAGCAAGCGCTACCGGAGCTTCTTCAGCGGCCACAGCTCGACGGCGTTCACGGCGGCGGGGCTGGTGTGCTCGCACCACGCGCACCTGCCCCTGTACGGCGGCGGCGCGCCCGACGCGCTCGCGTGCGCCGCGTCGCTCGGCACCGCGGCCGCCGTGGCGACGCTGCGGGTCGTCTCGGACCAGCATTTCACGACCGACGCGCTCACCGGCGCGGCCATCGGCACCCTGACGGGCCTCGGGCTCCCGTGGCTCCTGCACTACCGCGGCGGCGCCCCGGCCTCGACGTCGGGCCGCGCGCCGCGCGGGGACGGCGTCTCGATCCGCTTCGTGCCCGCGCCGCTCGGCGGGTACCTGCTGGGCAGGTTCTAGCGATGGCGCTGCGCCGCACGCTCGCCGCCGCCGCGGCGCTCGCCGCGCTCGCCCCCGCCGCGGCCCGCGCCCAGGACCCGGCCGACCTGCCGCCGCCCGCCGCCGATGCGCCGCCGGTGCCCTCGGGGGTCGACCTGCTCCAGAAGCGCTCGTACTGGGCGCGGAGCGCGGGCGCGCGCCCGTTCGTCTCCGCGGTGCTGGAGCTCGGCGTCATCTATTACCGGCCGAGCCTCGCGCTCGGCTACGGCAAGCCGCACTGGTCCTGGCTCGGGATCGAGGGCTACGCGAGCGTGTCGCCGAGCGGCGGCGCGGAGTACGTCGGCCTCCGCGCGGCGCTGCCCAGCGTGGAGCTCCGCGGCGGCGCCCGATACGCCTTCTCGACGAGCCAGTATTTCCTCGAGCCTCGGGCGTCGTACACGCGCAGGGAGACCGAGCTCATGCAAGGTCCCCTGTCGCGCTATGTCGCTGGGGAGATCGAGGTGTCGGGCTCGATACCCCTGCTCGGAGGCAGCCTGTTCGGCGTGGCCACGGGCTACGCCGTGCTCGGCGCGCCCGAGGGGTTCTACCTCTACGAGGAGGCGCTCCACACGGTGATGAAGCCGCCATACCTCTACCGCGCGCGGCTCGGGTTCATGGGGGAAATGGACAAGTTCGGCGAGCTCCGGTTCGGCGCCGCCGCCGAGGTGATCGGCAACCCCGGCCGCGGCAGCGTCATCGTGCGCGTCGGCCCGGTGCTGGCCATCGCGCTGACACACCACCTGGACGCGGTGGGGACGGCGATGGTGGTGGCGGCGACGCCCGATCGGCTCGGCTTGCTGGGCGCGGATCTCGGGCAGCTCGGCCTGCGGTACCGGTGGGCGACCGGAGATCGCTGGCCGGAGTTCCCCTGACGCATGCGCTCATCGCGGGGCGTGGTAAGCGTCTCGGCATGAACAAGCTCATTCCCCTGACCTTCCTCGCCGCGGCGCTCGCGGCGTGCACCCAGCCCGGCGAGCCCAGCGCGCCGGCGGCGAACGGCGCCGCGGCGGCGCAGCCCGCCAAGGCCGCCGAGGCCAAGCCCGCCGAGGCGAAGGCGGCCCAGGCGCCGGCGACCCAGGCGAAGATCGGCCAGCCCGCGCCCGATTTCACGCTGCCGGACCTCGACGGAAAGCCCGTCAAGCTGGCCGACTACAAGGGCAAGACGGTCGTGCTCGAGTGGTTCAACCCCGGTTGCCCGTTCGTGCAGCTCTCCCACAGGAAGGGCGGCCTGAAGGGCGTGCCGGCGCAGCACATCCAGAAGGGCGTCGTGTGGCTCGCCATCAACTCGGGCGCTCCGGGCAAGCAGGGCACCACCCGGGAAGAGAACGTGAAAGCAACGCAGGAGCTCGGGATGAGCTACCCGCTCCTCATCGACGAGAAGGGCGATGTCGGGCGCGCGTACGGCGCACAGCGCACACCGCATATGTACGTCATCGACCCGCAGGGCACGCTCGTCTACGCGGGCGCCATCGACAGCACGAAGGGCGGTGAGCCCGAGCCGGACGAGCAGGTCACCAACTACGTCGACGCGGCGCTCGCCGACCTCACCGCCGGAAAGCCGGTCTCCACGAAAGAGACCGAGGCGTTCGGCTGCACCGTCAAGTATTGAGCGCCCCGGAAGCGGGCCCATCCGCAGCATCGCATCTGGACCCACCCCGGCGTCACGTCGCGCGCCTCACCAAAGGTCGCCACGGACGTTGTCGCGCGCGTCAATTTTCTGCGTCCGCCCTGAGCAGCGCGCCCCCCGCACCCGCGCGCACGCCGCGCGGACATCGCCCCGCGGCCAGCATCGCACCCTCGGCGCCGTCCTGAACCACGGCACGATACCGTGGCTCGGGCCGCCCGGGTATTGACATGGACATAAACTACGGCTTACCGTTGCACGACAGTTCTGTAACGACATCGCTCGTAGCTCACGCCCCAGGCGAGACGCTCACTGGCTGGCGACCAGGCGTTCGGGAGATGGCGAGTCGAGGCCATCGCGCTGGGAGCTGCCGAGGCAGGTGCGGATGCGAAGGTTCATGTCGGTGCGCTCGCGGGCGATGAGCTATGAATCGTGCAGCGGCTCGCGCGCGGTCGTCGCGACCCCCCTCGGGCGGGATCTGCGCCCAGAGCCCGGGGGGCGCCGCCTTCGATGTTGAAGAGGGTCCGGTTCATGAGCCGAGCGGGGAGAGCGAGCCCGGAGAGCGCGAAGGTCGCGCGTCCGGCGGCCCCGGAGCCCACGTCGAGGCCCGTCCCGCTCGCGCCCGAGAGCGGGCCGTCGCGCTCCGCGGCGCCGGGAGGCTCCGGCGCCACGCAGGACACCGTGTTCGCGTGCGTCGATCCGCCGTCGTCGCGCGTGCCGAGCCGGTTTCCGATCCGCGACTGGGACCGCTACGAGTGCGTATCGCTCATCGGCAGGGGCGGCATGGGCACGGTCTACAAGGCCAAGGACCCGCGGCTCCAGCGGTACGTGGCGCTCAAGCTCATCCGGGGCAACGACCCGGATCTCGCCCAGCGCTTCATCTGGGAAGCGCAGGCCCAGGCCCGGGTCGAGCACCCGAACGTCTGCAAGGTGTACGAGGTCGGCGAGGCGCAGGGTCAGCCGTTCATCGCCATGCAGTACATCGACGGCCAGCCGCTCCACCGCGTGGCGCAGCAGATGTCGCTCGAGCAGCGGGTGAAGATCGTGGCCGACGTGGCGGACGGCCTCCACGCCGCCCACCGTCTCGGGCTGATCCACCGCGACATCAAGCCGGCGAACATCCTGGTCGAGCGGACGGCCGACGGCGCCTTCCGCCCCTACCTCCTCGATTTCGGGCTCGCGCGGGACATCGCCGCGGACGGCCGGGCGACGACCAGCGGCGAGGGGACGCCGGCGTACATGGCGCCCGAGCAGGTGTCCGGCGGCCAGCGCCAGCTCGACCGCCGCACCGACGTCTACTCCCTCGGCGCCACGCTCTACGAGATCCTCGCCGGGCGCCCGCCGTTCGTCGACCCGTCGGTGACGAGCCTCGTCGCCCGGGTGGCGAGCGAGCCGCCCGTGCCGGTGCGCCAGATCGACAGGCGGATCCCGCTCGATCTCGAGACCATCGTGATGAAGTGCCTCGAGAAGGAGCCCCAGCGGCGGTACGACTCCGCGACGATGCTCGCCCTCGATCTCGGGCGCTACCTCGAGGGCGAGCCGATCGACGCGCGGCCCGCGAGCCTCGTTTACCGCGCCCTGAAGCGGGCGCAGAAGCACAAGCTCGCGGTCTCGGCGGCCGCGGCGGCCCTCCTCGTGCTCGCCCTCTCGGGCGCCGTCGCCCTGCGCGCGAAGCTCGCCGCCGCGCGCCAGGCCGAGCGCTCGGCGCACATGGCGTCGCTGGCCCAGGGCTTCGGGCAGGACGTGAAGGAGATGGAGCTCTTCATGCGCTACGCGTACGCGCTCCCCCTCCACGAGGTGTCGCGGGAGAAGGAGGTCATCCGCGCGCGCATGGGCGAGATCGACCGGAAGATGCAGGCCATGCGCGACGCCGGTGGCGAGCTCGTCGAGGGCCCGGGCCACTACGCGCTCGGGCGCGGGCACCTCGCGCTGCACGAGCCCGAGGAGGCGCTCTCGCACCTCGAGGCGGCGCTCGCGAGCGGCTACGCCGCGCGGGAGGCGAAGCTCGCGGCGGGCCTCGTGCACGGGATGCTCTACAGAAAAGGGCTCGACCGGGCGCGGCGCCTCGCCGACAAGGGGGAGCGGTCCGCGCAGCAGCTCGAGCTCGAGGAGCGGCACAGGCTCCCGGCGCTCAAGCACCTCAGGGACAGCGCGCGATCGGCCGCGGAGCCGTCCTCGTACACCGCGGCGCTCATCGAGCTCTACGAGGGGCGCTTCGACGAGGCGCTCGCCGACGCGCGGCGCGCGTTCGCGCGTTCGCCCTGGGAGTACGAGGCGAAGATGCTCGAGGGCGACATCCTGCTCGCGAAGGGTGCGGCGGCGCGCGACCTCGGGGAGCCCGACGCGGCGCTCGCCGAGTTCCGGGACGCCGTCGCCTCGTACGAGGTCGCGGCGGAGATGGCCGAGAGCGATCCCGACGTCCACGAGGCGGCCGCGCGCGCCCTGAGCGAGATCATGCTGATCGAGGCGCAGCGCGGCGGCGGCGCCGACGAGCTCTTCGCGCAGATCATCGCCCGCTGCGACAAGGCGCTCCGCGCGAACCCGCGCGCGAGCGGCGCCCACGCGAAGAAGGCCTGGGCCCTCGTGCACCGGGCGAGGCGCGACCTCGCGCGCGGCGCGGATCCGCGGCCGGACCTCGTGCAGGCGATCGCCGAGAGCGAGCAGGCGGTCCGGGGCGACCCGTCGGACGCGACCGCGCACGGCGCCATGGGGGCGAGCATCTTCCTGCTCGCGTCCCACGAGAGCTCCCTCGGGCTCGACGTGCGGCCCTCGCTCGGGCGCGCGGTCGAGAGCATGGAGCGGTCGCTCGCGCTCGACCCGAGCTCCTTCTGGGCGTGGAACGACGCCGGCATCGCCTACGGCATGATGGCCGAGGACAGCGCGTCCCGCGGCGCCGATCCCCTCCCCCTCTTCGAGCTCAGCGCGTCGCACACGGAGCGGGCGATCGAGATCGCGCCGTACGACGCGCCGCTGCACCTCAACCAGGGCTGGTTCTACGCGCAGCGGGCGCAGTACGAGCTCGACCACGGGACGCCGCCCGAGGAGTCGCTCGAGCTCGCCAAGGACAACCTCGAGGCGGCGCTCCGGCTGCGCCCGGACAGCCATCCGGCCCACGGCGCCCTGGCCCTCGCCTACCTGATCCAGGGCCGGTACGAGCGGCTCGCCGGCGTGAGCCCGGAGGTCTCGCTCGCGCGGTCGCTCGACGGGTACGGCGCGGTGATGCGCCTCCGCCCGGGGGATCTCGAGGCGCAGCAGGGGGCCGGCCTCGCGCGCCTCGAGGCGGCGCGGTGGGCGCTCGACCGCGGGGAGGATCCGGCGGCCGAGCTCCGCGCGGCGCGGGGCGCGGTCGAGCGCGTCCTCTCCGCGAAGCCGGGGAGCGCGGGGGCGCTCCTCGCGCTCGGCCAGGTCGACCTGCTCGCGGCGCGGTGGTTCGCGTCCCGGGGCCGGAGCCCGGCGCCGCCGCTCGACGCCGCGGAGCGCGCGCTGCTCCGGGCCCTCGAGTCGAGCGACCGGAACGCGCGGATCTTCGGCGCCGTGGCCGAGGTCCACCGGCTGCGCGCGACCTCGGCCGCGCCGAGCTTCCTCGACGCGCGCGCGGAGGTCGAGGCGGGGCTCGCGATGATCGATCGCGCGCTGGCCATCGACCCGGCCCTCCCCGCGGCGAGCGCCGAGCAGGGCGCGCTGCTCCTGCTGAAGGCGAAGGCGGAGCCCGAGCAAGCGCCGCGCCGGGAGCTCTCCTTGCGCGCCGCGTCCGCGCTCGAGCGGGCGCTCCGCGACAACCCCCTCCTCGCGCGCGAGTACGCGCCCCTCCTCGACGAGGCGGGGAAGGCCGCGGAGGCGGTGAAACGCTAGCTCCACCCGCTGGCGGGCGCTCTGCCCCGCGGTGCTACGCCCGGCGCTTCGGGCGTGAGATCCTGGACATGGCCTCGTCGTGGGCCCACTTGACGCGCATGAACTCGCCGGCGTCGCCGCCGCGATCGGGGTGCGTGACCAGCGCGAGCCGGCGGAACGCCCGGCGGACCTCGGCCGCGCCGGCTGCCTCCGAGAGGCCGAGCACCGCGAACGGCGACACGCCGCGCGCAGACGCGGGCCGCGACGGGGCGCGCCGCGACGGCCCGGACGCAGGCGGCGGGGGCGCCTCCCGCCGCGCGCGCGGCTTGGGCCACGGGGGCTCGCCGCGCAGGACGCGCGTCCAGGCCGTCGCCCACGCCGGCTCGATCTCGACGAGCGGGCGCCCGGCGGCGCGCTCGGCCTGCGCCCTCGCCTCCTCCACGGTCCGCGCGCCGCCCTGGCTCGCGTCCGGCGGGCGGAACGGCTCGCGCGCGGGCTCGGCCGTCCACCAGGCGGCCCACAGGAAGCGGCGGCGGCGCGTCGGGGTCACCGCGTAGACGCCGCGGAGCGGGAGCGTCATCGGGGGCGGGCCCTCAGAAGATCTCGGGGCACCACGGCGCGCGCGCGGCGCGGAACAGCCGATCCGCGCGCTCGACGGCGCCCTCGGAGAGCGCATCGACCTGGCCGGCGTCGGCGAGGCACCGGAACGAGACGCCGCCGAGGTACGCCGAGCCGAGCGCCGCGACGTCGAGGCGGAGGTCCGGCGCCGCGCTGGTCCGCGCCGCGCGCCGCTCGCCGCCGTCGAGCCGGAACCGGCCGGCGTTCCAGGGGCAATCGCGGTCGGAGATCTCGAGCGTGAGCGCCTCGGCGCTGCCGTAGGCGCGCGCCGCGAGCGCGGCCTCGACGTCCACGATGCGCACCCAGATCCCGTCGCTCGCCGTGAGGCGCAGGCGCCGCGGCTCGACGAGGAGCAGGCCGAGCGGGTGATCCGGCGGCAGGAGGCTCGCCTCGATCCGCTGCGCCAGGTCGAGATCGAAGAGGTAGCGCCAGACGAGCCGGGTCCCGAGCGGCGTCGCGCCGATCGCCTCGATCACGCGGACCGAGCCGACCGGGATGCTGGAAGCGTCCCACTTGTGGTGCACGCAGTAGAGCGCGTACGCCTCCGCGCGCCCGTCGACCTCGATGACGACGCGCTGGAGCGGGCCGCCCCCCTGGCGGGTGAAGTCGTTGTCGGCCAGCCGGCGGACCTGCCACCACACCTTCGAGCGCGCGAGCATCCCGGGGGCGAACGCCCGGGCGCGCTCCCAGATCGGCGCGAACGCCTCGATCGCCGCCGCCTCGTCGAGCAGCCGCGCCCGCCCCTCTGCGCCCGCCTCGTGGCGGAACGCGGCGCGATCCCGCTCGATCGAGATGGAGCACGCCTGGGACGCGATGCCGTAGCCGAAGCGACCATAGATGCCGCCCTCCGTGGCCCAGAGCGAGGAGATCGGCCGCCCCTCGGCCCGCGCGTCGTCGAGGTGCCGGCGGATGAGGCGCGTGAGGATGCCGCGGCGGCGGTGCGTCGGGTTCACCGCGACCATGGTGAGCCCGGCGACCGGCACGGCGCCGCCCGGGGCGGTCATCGTGAGCGAGTACGAGCCGGCGGCCCCGACGACCGACGCGCCGTCGTAGGCGCCGATGCGCGACGTGAGCTCCGGGAGGCGCTTCGCGCTCTGGAGGCGGTCGGGGCTCGCGGCCATGCCGAACGCGGTGAGGATGGGCTGGGAGAACTCGGCCTGCTGCTCGGCCGTCATCTGCCGGAGCTCGATATCCATGCGGCCACGATAGCAAAGGAGCCGCGCGCACCGGCGCAGAAGCAAAGGAGCCGCGCGCAACGGCGCAGAAGCAGAGGAGTCGCGCGCAACGGCGCAGAAGCAGAGGAGTCGCGCGCAACGGCGCGGCGATCTCCCCGGGTGGCGCCGCGCCCGCGGCGGCCTACGCGCTCAGCCGCTCCCGCTCCCGCGCCGCCGCGCGCCGGACCCGCGTCTTCAGCCAGGCCTCGATGAGCGGCCACACCGTGAGCGGCGCGTCCCTCCCGACCACGATGTCGAGGTGTCCGCGCGGGAACTCGCGGTACGTTTTGTCCGAGGACCGGCTGAAATTGTAGGCCGGCTTCACGGACGCCGGCGGCGCGAGGTCGTCGAGCGTGCCCGCGACGACGAGCAGCGGCAGGTCCAGGTGCTCGAAGCGCTCGGCGTAGCCGAAGAGGCTCCCCATGTGGTGGCCGCTCTTCCGCGACGCCGCCGCGTCCAAGAACATGTTCCGCAGCACCGTGATGCTGCCGCTGTCCATGGCGAGCGACATGTGCTGCGTGAGCACGCGAGTCTCCATCGAGCCCGGGACGAACCCGCGGATCGGCAGCGGGAAGATCGGGCTCTCGATGAACGCGCGCACGAACCGGAACGGCTCCCCCCACGCCGACAGCGGCAGCGCCCCCTGCCCGAGCGGGACCCGCTGATCGACCGTCAGCATCAGCCGGCCGACCAGCTCGAGCACCCGCGACCCGTGCGTGAACAGATAAGGGCTCCCGAGGGTGACGATCCCGCCGACCGCGTCGCCCATCGTCGGCGCCGTCGCGTAGCTGATGAGCCCCCCGAGCGAGTGCCCGATCAGGTACACCGGCCGCGGGCCCGAGATGCGCCGGACCTCCTCGATCGCCGCCGGCACGTCCTCGCGGACGAAATCCGTCACGTGACCCGGCCGCCGCGCGCCGAGGTGCCGCGACCGCCCGTGCCCGCGCAGGTCGAGGTTGAAGACGTCGAAGCCCGCCCGCGCCAGGTAGTTCGAGAAGCTGCGCGACGGCAGGTGCCAGATGTACCGGTTCTGGCCGTACCCGTGGATCAGCAGCACGCTCGCCACCGTGCTCCGCAGCCGCGCGCTGCGCTTCCGGATCATCGCGAGCGGCACGTCGTGCACCACCGGCTCCCGGTCGACCCCCGGGTCTTCCCCGCCCGGCGCGCGCGCCCCCTCGATCCCGCGGCTCGCCGGCGCGACCTCGACCGCCGTGCTGCGGACCCGCACCACCACGAGCTCCTTGATGAACCTGTCCCGCTCATCGCGGTCGACCGTCTGCTCGACCTGAGACTGATGCAGGATCATCCTTTCCGTCTATTGCGGATTATTTTGCCGTACGCAACCTCGGACCGACGCGCTTCGCACGCCGGGTGCGCCGGCGCCGCGGCGCCGCCAGCGCCGGTATCGTACGACCGCCGAGGCCAGGGCGCGAGCGAGCGCGCTCGGGCACTCCCTGGTGGAAAAAGCTCTGCCTTGGGCGGTCCGCAGGCGTCACACGGCGCGGCGTCTCGTGTACCCTCCCCTCGGCTGGTACCCGGTGCACCGGGGCGCCCGGAGAACCGGAGCTTGGCCTCGGCGCGTCCGTTCCGTGCGTGCCCGGGTCCGGCCTTGACCTTACGCATCGCTAGGTGACCTCAATGTACCACTTGAAGATGGGTCGGCAGCTCGCGGTCGGGGTGCCTGCCAGGGCCGCTGCGCTCGCCGCGTTGCTCGGCGCCGTGTGCTTCGCCGGGACGGCCCGCGCGCAGCCGAAGGACGGGGGCGGCAGCACCCCGGACGACGCCGTCGCAGCGGACGAGCAGGCCAAGGACGAGCAGGCCAAGGACGACAAGGCGCCCGCCAAGGACGATGTGCCGGATGCGCCGCCCGAGGCCGCGGACGACAACAGCCCGTTCGAGAAGGACGGCAAGGCCCACAAGTTCATCGGCCTCCGGCTCCGGAACGTCATCGTCCCGAAGTTCATGATCAACCTGTTCGCCGACGGCGGCGCGACGGTGAACGTCTTCATGATCGGCCCGGAGTTCACCTCGCGCAAGAACGGGCTCGAGATCGATCTCGGGCTGTCCTACGCCGACTACTCGATGGATCCCTTCCTCTTCAAGGGGAAGAACGACGACCAGTTCGCCTGGGAGATGGTGTCGAGCGACATGAAGCTCCTCTATTTCACGAGCGATCTCCTCTTCGACGTCCCGATCGACGACAAGGGCCGCTTCTCGCTCCTCGTCGGCGGCGGCGTCGGGATCGGCCTTGTGTTCGGCGACCTCCACCGCGCCCAGGCATACCCGGGCGCCCCGGGGTCGAACCCGAGCCCCGACGACGTGAGCGCGTGGAGAAAGTGCTCCGGCGTGGGCGGCCCGGGCGGCGCCTACTGCGACGGCTCCAACAACCATTACGGCGATTACAGCGAGCCGAGCTGGGTCAACGGGGGCTCGAAGCCGTCGGTGTTCCCGTGGATCTCGTTCCCGCAGGTGAGCTTCCGGTACAAGCCGATCAAGCAGCTGCAGACGCGGCTCGACGCCGGGTTCTCCATCACGGGCTTCTTCTTCGGGCTGTCCGCCGGGTATGGCCTCTGATCGAGGGATCGCGTGACGTCACACCCGCTGTTCCCCCCGCGGTATGAGCCGATCGGAACGCTCGGAAAGGGCGGCGGCGGCGAGGTGTGGGCGGTGCGCGACCGGATCACGGGCAAGGCGGTCGCGCTGAAGACGCTCGGCGAGGACGCGGACGAGCCGGAGGTGCTCGCGCTCGTCCGCGAGGCGGCGGCGCTGTCGGGCGTCGAGGGCCTCGGCGTGCCGCGCGTGCTGCGCTTCGGCCGGCTGCCCGCGTCGGGGCGGCCCTTCATGGTGCGCGAGCTCGTCGAGGGCACGAGCCTCGCCGACCTGCTCGCGCGCAAGGGCGACCTGGCCAGGAACCTCGCGGCCATCGCCGACGCGGCCGACCAGCTCACGCGCCTGCACCGCGCGCTCCTGCTGCACGGCGACGTGAAGCCCGCGAACGTCATCGTCGGCGAGGGCGGGCGCGCCACGCTGGTCGACCTCGGCCTCGCCGCGCCGTTCCGCGACGACGGCTCGCGGCCCGTGGGCCTCACGCCCCGCTACGCCGCCCCCGAGCTCTTCAAGGGCGACCCGCTCACCGTCCGCGCCGAGGTGTTCGCGCTCGGCGCGACCCTCGCCGAGGCGCTCCGCCAGAGCGAGGGCGAGCGCGATCCGAAGGTCGTCGACGCGCTCCAGGAGGTCGTCGACCGGGCCACCGCCAAGGAGCCGAACGCGCGCTACCCGAGCGCGGACGAGCTCGCGAACGCGCTCCGGCGCGCCGCGCGGCTCCCCTGCGGGCCGAGCGAGGAGCCCGCCGGGCCCGCCGAGCCGGGCGCGCGGCCCGACGCGGGCGCGGGCGCGGTGGTCTGGCCGATCGTCGGGCTGGACGCGCCGTCCGGCCGGCTGCTCGCGCAGATCATGGCGCTGCCCGCGGGCTCCGGGCTCTCGATCGCCGGGCCGCCCGGCTCCGGGCGGAGCGCGCTGCTCCGGCGCATCGCGTGGTCGCTCGAGGTCGGCGGCTACGCCGTCGCGTGGGTCGAGGCGGCCCGCGTGGCCGACCCGCGCGGGGCGCTCGCGATCGAGCTGTCGGCGCACGATCTCGGCCGGGTGACGGCGCTCGTCGACGACGCCGATCGCCTCGGCGACGCGGAGATCGAGCGGCTCGACGAGGTCCGGAGGGCCGGCGGCAAGCTCGTGCTGGTGCTCGGGGCCCCGCAGGAGCGCGCGGCGGGCGGCGCCGAGGGCGCCCCGGCGGCCGCCGCGCCCTCGCCCGGCCGCGCCGCGGCCTTCGCCGGCGGGTTCCAACGCTTCGAGATGGCGCCGCTCGACGAGCAGGTCGCCCGCGAGCTCGTGCAGCGCACCATCCCGTCGCTGAGCGACGCGGTGGCCGCGCACGTCGTCGCGCGCGCGGGCCGGTGGCCCGGGCGCATCCGGGAGATCGTCGCGCGCATCGCGCGCGCGCCCGTCGCGTCGACCGAGGACGTCGATCGGCTGCTCGAGGCGCCCCCCGCCTCGGGGGCGGCGGCGTCCGGGCCGGGCGGCGCCGGCGCCGAGGCCGCGGCGCTGCCGCCCGCAGAGATCCACCGGCTGCTCGACCGCGGCCACTTCGACGCGGCCGCGGAGGCGCTCGGCCGGCTGCAGAGCGACGGCTCGCCCGTCGTGGTGATCGCGCGCGCGCGGCTCGCCGTGAACCGCGGCGACGCCGCGCGGGCGCTCGCGGAGCTCGCGCGCGTGAAGGACCAGGTCGAGGCCTCGGGCGATCGCGCGCAGGCGGCGTTCTGGTCGCTGCAGATGGCCCGGGCGCTGCTCCGCACCGGCGACTACGTCGAGGCGGAGCGCCGCGCGGGCGAGGCCGTCGAGCGGGTGGGCCCGGTCAAGCTCGAGGCGGAGCTCCCCGGCGCGCCGCGCCCCGAGGTCGCGACGGCCGCCGCGTTCGGCGCCTCGCCCGAGGCGATCGTCGCCGAGGCGGTGGCGACGCGCGGGCTCGCGCAGAGCTTCGCCTCGCGGCACGAGGACGCGAAGCGCTCGCTGGAGCACGCGGTGCGGCTCGCGCGGCTCACGGGCGAGCCGCGGATCCTCTCGGTCGCGCTCGTCTCGCTCGCGTTCGCGCTCCAGCGGGACGACCGCCTCAGCGAGGCGAAGACCGTCTACGAGGAGGCGCTCACGGCGGCGGAGCAGGCCGGCGACGCGGGCACGCTCGCGACGACCCGCCTGAACCTCGCCGCGCTCACGAAGCTCCAGGGCGACCTCGGCGCGGCCATCCGCCACCTCGAGGCGGCCGTCGACCTGGGCCGGCGCTCGGGCCGCGTGACGACGATCCGGCAGGCGCTCCTCAACCTCGCGAACCTCGACCTCTACCTCGGGCGGCTCGCGCGCGCCCGGGTGTCGCTCGACGCGCTCGCGGCCCAGCGCGCGGATCTCGCGCCGCAGCAGCACGCCCAGCTGCTCGCGCTCGAGGCGGAGCACGCGGCGCGCTCCGGCGACCTCGAGCTGGCCGAGCGGCTCTGCCTGGAGTGCGCCGAGGCGTACGAGGCGATGGGCCGGCGGATCGACGGGGTCGAGGCGCGGCTCGAGCGCGTGCTCTTCGCGGTGGCGCGCGCCGGCGCGGACCCGCGCGCCCTCGGCGAGGAGATCGACGTGGCGGCGGAGCGCCTCGGGACGACCGGCGCCCACCGGGCGCTGCTCGCGCTCGCGCGCGGGCGCGTCGCGGCGCTCGCGCGCGACGAGTGGCGGGCCCGGGCGGCGTACGACGAGGCGCTCGAGGCGGCGCGCGCGGCGGGCCAGCGCGACTGGATCTGGCGCGCGCTGGAGGCGCGGGCGCAGCTCGAGACGGAGCGGGGGCACCTCATCCGGGCGCGCCACGACCGCGAGGAGGCGCTGATCACGCTGGAGGAGATCGCCTCGAAGCTGCCGCGCGACCTCAGGGAGGTCTTCTGGAACGACGCGCGCCGCAAGGAGATCCGGGCGGCGGCGATGCTCGAGCTGATGAGCAGCCGCACGGTGCCGTTCGCCCAGACGGGCGCGGCGCCGGCGTCCGGCGCGGGGCCCGCGCAGGGCGCGGCGCCCGCGCAGGGCGAGGACCGGCTGGCGCGGGTGCTCGAGATCAACCGGGAGATCGCGGGCGAGCACGACCTCACGCGCCTGCTCGCGAAGGTGACCGATCACGCGATCGCGCTCCTCCAGGCGGAGCGCGGGTTCATCATCCTGCAGCGGCCGCCGCGCGGCGAGCCGCCGCCCGCCGCGGGCGAGGGCGCGGTCGATCTCTCGATCCACGCCTCGCGCGACCAGGCCGGGGACGATCCGCACGCGCGCTTCTCCAGCTCGATCGCCGAGCGGGTGATCTCCACGGGCGAGCCGGTCGTGACCGCGAGCGCGCGGGACGACGCGCGCATGAGCGATTACGTCTCGGTCCACCAGCTCATGCTGCAGTCGGTCGCCTGCGTGCCGATCCGGCAGCGGAGCGGGCAGGTGATCGGCGCGCTGTACCTGGAGACGCGCCTGAGCGCGGCGGCGAAGTTCGAGGCCGAGCTCCCCACGCTGACGGCGCTGGCCGACCAGGTGGCGATCGCGATCGAGACCGCGCGCCTCGTCGGCGAGAACGAGCGCCGCGCCCGCGAGCTGGAGCGCGCGAACGAGGAGCTGCGCGCCGCGCGCGCCAAGCTGGAGGAGCTCCTCGGCCACCGCACCGCGCAGCTCGCCGCGACGCGGCGGGATCTGCGCTCGGCGCGCGCGGTGATCCGCGGCCATTTCGGCTACGAGGGCCTGGTCGGCACGAGCGAGGCGATGCGCCGCGTGTACGCGCTGATCGACCGGGTGAAGGACACGGACATCCCGATCCTCATCACGGGCGAGAGCGGGACTGGCAAGGAGGTCGTCGCGCGGACGATCCACAACGCGAGCCCGCGGGCGAAGAAGCCGTTCGTGGGCGTCAACTGCGGCGCGATCCCGGAGCACCTCCTGGAGAGCGAGCTCTTCGGGCACATGCGCGGCGCGTTCACGGGCGCCGATCGCGACCGCAAGGGGCTCTTCCGGGAGGTGACCGGCGGGACGATCCTCCTCGACGAGATCGGGGAGATGCCGCAGAAGATGCAGGCGGGCCTGCTGCGGGTGCTGCAGGAGAAGGTCGTCCGCCCGGTCGGCGGCGCGCGCGAGGAGCCGGTGGACGCGCGGGTCATCGCGGCGACGCACCGGGATCTCGCCGACATGGTCTCGCGCGGCACGTTCCGCGAGGATCTCTATTACCGGCTGCACGTCGTCGAGGTGCGGGTCCCGTCGCTGCGCCAGCGGATCGAGGACATCCCGCTGCTCATCGACTATTTCCTCGGGATCTTCGCCGCGCGCTACGGCCGGGATCGCCGCAGCGTCTCGCGCGCCGCGCTGAAGCGGCTGTCGGCGTACAGCTGGCCCGGCAACGTGCGGCAGCTCGAGAACGTGCTGCTCAACGCGTGGGTCCTGTCGGACCGCCCCGAGCTGGAGAGCGACGACTTCGAGCTCCCCGACGCGGCGCCGCGGTCGCTCCGTGGCCCCGAGGCCCCGCCCCCGTCGCGGGCGCCGCTCGGCGGCGGCGGGGCTCCATCGAGCGCCGGCCGGGCCCCGCCGTCGAGCGAGCCTCACCGGGTCGAGACGTCGCTCGACGCGCACAAGGCGAGCGAGCGCGAGCGGATCCTGGTGGCGCTCTCGAGCTGTAACTGGAACCGGGTGAAGGCGGCGCAGGTCGTGGGCTTGCCGCGCCGGACGTTCTACCGGCGCCTGAAGGAGTACGGGATCCAGTGAGCGCTCGCCGCCGCGCATGGGGCGCCGGTGGGGTGGGGCGGCGCTCGCTGCGGTCTTGCCGGGCTGCGCGCGCGCAGGCACGCTTGTGCCGCGCGGAGCGGGCGCGCCCTGCCGGTACGCCACCCCGAGACGCGCGCAGGATCCCGTGAGCGATCGATCGAACCTCGCAGCCTCCATCGACGGTGCACCCCTCCCGGACGAGGAGGCGCGCGATCTCTGGACGCGCTTCAGCCGGTACATGGATGAGCACCGCGGCGACATGGCGGGCTTTGCGCGCGAGAACGGCTACGTCAGCGTGACGCCGACCTTCGATCGCGGGCGAGCGCTGCTCGTGGTCCGGACGACGGAGGCGCCGCCGGAGAAGCCCGCGCCGCGCGGCGGGGGCGAGCCGGGACCGCGGGGAGGCGGCAAGCCGGCCGCACGGGGCAGCGGCAAGCCGACCCCGCGCGGCAGCGGCAAGCCGGCGCGCGGCGGGCGGCGGCACTGAGAGACCATCCTCCGTCTCTCGTTCTCGTCTTCTGTTCTCCTCTTCCCTCTTCCCTCTTCGTGCGCGTGCGCGATTCACTCGGAATCAACGCGCACGCGCACGAAGGACGCGCACGGAAGACGAGAGACGAGAGACGAGAGACGAAAGCTTAAAGTAGAACCTCTGCCCTTCGGTCTCTCAAAACCTCTCTCGCTCGAAGCGCCCCGGGCTGACGGGCACCCTGGAGTCGCGCGCGCCCTCCTCCGGGCGCGCCGTGATCCGGCCGGAGAGGACCGCCTCCGCCAGCTCGCGGACCTCGGGGCTCGTCGCGCGATCGGCGCGCGCGAGCGCCTGCTCGGCCGCGGCGCGGGCCTCGGCCGCGCGGCCCGCGAGCGCGTGCGTCCGGGCGATCTCGGCGAGCGTCGCGGAGAGCTCCGCGGCGTTGCCCGAGACGTCCAGGAGCCGCTTCGCGCTCAGGTACAGCGCGAGCGCCGCGCCGAGATCCCCCTGGATGCGCGAGAGATCGCCGCGCGCCCGGAGCACCCCGGCCTGCCCCGCGCCGTCCTCGAGCACCTCGAACAGGGCGAGCGCCTGCTCGTAGTCCGAGAGCGCGTCCTCCAGGTCCGACGCGTCGGCCGCCGCGACGCCCACGAGCTCCGCCACCAGCTCGAACTGCTTGCGGCGGAGATCGCCCCGCGCCTTGAGCGTCGCGGCCTGGCCGCGGCGCTCGAAGCCGGTGCGGAACAGGGCGAGCGCCCGGTCGTAGTCGCGCACCGCGTCCACGAGGTCCTCCTGCAGCGAGCGCATGTCCCCGCGCGCCTTCAGGACGGCGGCCTGCCCCAGCACGTCGCGCGTCGCCGTGAACAGCTCGAGCGCCTGATCGTAATCCCGCTCGGCGCCCGCGAGATCCTCCTGCCGGGTCCGCAGATCGCCACGCGCCTTGAGCACGCCGGCCTGGCCGAGGTGGTCCTCGGTGGCCTGGTACAGCGTGAGCGCCCAGTCGTAGTCGCGCGCCGCGCCCGTCATGTTGTCCTGGCCGAGCCGCATGTCGCCGCGCGCCTTCAGCACGCTGGCCTGCCCGCTCCGATCCCCCGCGCCCTGGAACAGCGCGAGCGCGGTGCTGTAGTCGCGCGCCGCGCCCGGCAGGTTGCGGAGGCGGACGCGCAGATCGCCGCGCGCCTTGAGCGCCCGCGCGTGCGCCGCGCCGTGCGGGCGGGCGCGGGGCGACTCCGTGGGCCCCGCGCCGTCGGCGTCGGGGGCGGCCCCGCGCGACCCGGCGCGCGGCTTGAGCGGCTCGCGATCGCCGAGCTGCAGGAAGAGCTGGATGGCCAGATCGTAGTCGCAGACCGCGCCGCCGAGATCGCCCTCCTCGGCGCGCGCGAAGCCCCGCGCCCGCAGCGCCTCCCCCTCCCCCGCGCGGTCGCTCGCGGCCTGGAACAGCGCGAGCGCCTCGTCGTAGTCGCGCACCGCCTGGACGGGGACGCCCTCCCGCAGGCGCAGCGCGCCGCGATCCATGAGCACCTGGGCCTGGCCGGGCGCGTCGCCCGCGGCCTGGAACAGCGCGAGCGCCTCGTCGTAGTCGCGCGCGGCGCTCGCGTAGTCGCTGCGCCGGAGCAGCAGGTTGCCGCGCTCGCGCAGCGCGTGGCCGCGCGCCTCCGGCGCCGTGCCGGTGAGGCTCGGGGGCGCGGCGCTCGATCGGGGGCCCCGCATCGCGCCGTCGCCGAGCACCTCGGACAGCGATCCGCTCTTCGGGGCGCAGCGCTCCGACGCGCTCTCGAACGAGCGCTGCGTGGCAGGCTCTCCATCCACGCCCTTCAGCTCGGACTGGGCTTCTGCGCGGCGACGCATGATAGACGGAACATCATACCGCGGCCGCGCCCCCCTCGTGGAGACATTGCGCCGACGCCCGCGCGTCCATGCACATTCCGACTCCGCGCCTTCCTCGCCCTCCACGCCTCCACGTACACGCGTCGGCGCGTCGCCGTACATTTCCGCGATGGCGCTTTTCGTCGCGGTCAGCGCGGCGCTCGCCCCCGCCGTCCGGGTCGCGAGCCGCGGCGCGGCGATGCCCCGGCTGTGCCGCCGCGCACCGCCGCGGATCGCGCCCCCACGCAGGCGACGGCGACGCGGCGGCCCGACCTCGCACGGCGCCGCGCCGCGGCGGTCCCCGCGTCGCGGCGGCGATCAGAGGCCCTTGCGCGAGACGAGCACCGCGTCCCGCTCGACCTCGTACATCGCGCTCGTCACGAGCGCCGCGGCCGTGCGCTCGCGCACGTTGAGCACGCGCAGCTCGGCGTAGGTCTCGTCCGGGAGCAGCTCCTCGTCGATGCCGAACTTCGGCGCGTCGACCTGCGCCGGCCGCTCGTCCTGCACCCGCGGCCGGAGCGTCGCCAGCTTGCCGGCGCCCCCGAGCTGCTGCACCCAGCGGTCGCCGCGCCGCACCGCGAAGAAGCGCTGCCCCGGCTTCACCCCGTCCTTCTCGCCCTTGTCGATGAACACCACCTGGTGCTGCCCGAACAGCTGGTAGGGGTAGATCGCCGCGATGATCCGCGCCTCGAGGTCCGCGTCGGCGCTCGCCGGCGGCACCACGTCGAAGCGGCGCGCCACCCAGCCGACCCGGTCCCCGCGCTCGATCACGTCGAGCGACTCGATGAGCCGCGCGCGCACCATGTGCGTCTTCGGGTTGTAGCGATCGACGCGCGCGGTGCCGCGCACGGTCACGAGCTCGCCCTTGTCGTCGCCGCCGCTCTTCACCTTCTTGATCTCGCGGAAGATCGTGAGCTCCTGGCCGATCGCGACCTCGTGGTCGCCCGAGAGGCGGAGGTAGACGTCGTCGCCCTCGCTGAGGAGCATCTGGTCGTCGGGGCTGGCGACGAGCTCCCCCCACGTGTCCTTCTTCACGTCGTCGACCCAGCCGAGGTCGCGCAGGAAGATCGTCTTCGCCGGCACCCGCCCCCCGCGGCCCGCCTTGGTCAAGCCGAGCCCGATGCTGCCGCGGGTCGGGGCCTCGTTCGGGTCGCGGAGCCGGATCCGGTCGCCCGGGTAGATCCAGTGCGGGTTCTGGAGCTGCGGGTTCAACGCCCAGACCTGCGGCCAGGCGTAGGGGTTCGTGTAGTACCTGCCCGAGATGTCCCAGAGCGTGTCGCCGCGCCGCACCGAGTGCGACTCGGGCACGACCTGCCCCTCGACGACGTAGCTCCCGTTCGCGCTGCCCCGCACCGAGGCGGGGCCCTCGCCGCGGCGGCCCAGATCGAAGCCGTCCGACGCGCGGGACGTGTCCGTGGTGCCGCGCGAGCTCGAGGGCAGGTGGGCGTTCGGATCGAACCCCGGCTGCGGGTAGCCCGGCACCACGACCTGCGTCTCGACGGTCGGCTGGGCCGGCGGGAGCTGGACCACGGTGACGCCCGGCCCCTGGCCGGCGCCCTCCCCGCCCCCCTGCTCCTGGGCGAGCGCCAGCAGCGGCGCCGCAGCGAGCGCCAGGGAGAGCGGGACCAGCGTTGCCTTCGGGTGGAACTTCATCGCTTGCGCCTCGACGGGGTGGAGGGTGGCGGGCTCGGCGGCGGCGATCCGCCCGGCGGCTCGTCGATCACGACGCCGCGCGCGGTCGAGCGGAGCACCGGCGGCCGCGCGCCGTCGTCCTCCGGCGCGAGCCGCACGACCTCGAGGTCGGGCCTGTCCAGCTCCTCCGGGGAGGCGGCGCGCGGCCCGGCCTCGTCCGGGCGCGCCGCGACGCGCGGGGCGACCCGCGCGCGCTCCAGCGAGCCCACCCGGTCCGCGAGCACGGCGCTGTCCGCGCGCACCCGGACGAGCTCCGCGCGCAGCTCGGCGAGCTGCTGTTCGACCGCGTCCCGTCCCCCGCCGCACCCGGCGGCGAGCGCGGCGAGCGCGAGCCCCATCGAGCCGATGCCCAGGCCAATCCTCATGCGGCGCCCAGCCTACCCGCCGCCGCGCCGGCCGGCCAAACGCTCGGCGATCTCCGCCCGGCGCGCGGCCCTGCTCCCCGCGCCGCGCGGCCGTCGCCAAGCACCGCGCCCGCCGCGCCGGAGCGACCCGGGCTCCACGCGCGGCGCGACGTCGCGCGTTACGGAGCGCGCGCAGTTCTGCTAGGGTCGCGCCCCGAGAAACGAGCTGCGAGGGGTGAACGTGCGGAAATTCTTCTTGATTTTCCTGATCGCTGCGGCGGGCGCCGCGTGCGGCGGCGACGACGGCCCGGGGACCGCGGAGACCGCGTGCTTCGACTACGGCAAGTTCGACGGCGCGACCCCCGCGGTGAGCTTCGCGACCGACGTCCTCCCCGTCTTCCAGCGGTCCTGCTCGTTCAGCTCGACCTGCCACGGCGCCGAGGCCGGCTCGGCCGGGTTCGCCTACCTCGGCCCGGCGGTGAGCGAGCAGGCCACGCCGGCGCAGATCGACGCGATCGTGGCCCAGAACGTCGGCGTCCCGTCGCGCGCGCCGTCCGGGATGCCCCGGATCGCGGCCGGCGACCCCGCGAACAGCTTCCTCATGCACAAGCTCGACGACACCCTGAGCTGCGGGGACCTCGAGTGCGCCCCCGACCAGTGTGGAGCCCCGATGCCCTACACCGGCGACACCCTGCCCGCGGCGGAGCGCGACGCCATCCGCCGGTGGATCCACCAAGGGGCCAAGGTCAATTGATCGGCCGGCTCTCCGGCCACGTCGTCGAAGAGGGCGACGAGGGCACGGTGGTGCTCGACGTCGGCGGGGTCGGCTACGAGGTGACGGTCCCGCTCGGCGCCGTCGGGCGCGCGCGCGGCATCGCCGCGCCGTCGGGCTCCGACGCGATCACCCTGTTCGTCCACACCCACGTGCGCGAGGACGCGCTCCTCCTCTACGGCTTCGCGACGCGCGAGGACCGGGCGGCGTTCCGCGTGCTCATCGGCATCTCCAGCATCGGCCCGAAGATCGCCGTGGCCATCCTCAGCGCGCTCGGCGCGGGGGAGCTCGCCGCGGTCATCGCCCGCCGGGAGACCGCGCGCCTCACCGCCATCCCCGGCGTCGGCAAGAAGACCGCCGAGCGGCTCGTCCTCGAGCTGAAGGACAAGCTCGTCAACCTCCCCTCGGTCGCGCCCTCCGCCGCGGCCCCGCCCCCCGCAGCCGTCGGCTCGAAGCAGGAGCTCCTGCACAGCGCGCTCACCCGCATGGGCTACCGGCCGGCCGAGGCCGAACGGGCCGTCGCCGCCCTCGGCGCGCGGGTCGACAGCGCCCCGCTCGGGGATCTCGTGCGCGACGCGCTCGCGCTCTTGGTCAAGTGAGCGCCGCGCGGGGGCGCGCCGCCGGCGAGGCGAGCCGGCGGCCGCTCCGGGCCCCGCGCCGGCCGCCCGCACATTCCGCCGGCCGCCCGCACATTCCGCCGGCCGGCCGCGCATGAAGGAGCGACAGACTGTCGACAGAGGGCGGCCGCGGCGAATATGCTCCCGCCGCCGTTCGCCTTGAGACCCCGTCCGGTCGCTCGTTGTGAGGAGGCCTGGTGATCACCTGCCCGAAGTGCTCCAAGGAAAATCAGGACCATTACAAGTTCTGCCTCGGCTGCGGCGCCGAGTTGCCTCGCGACGTTTCGCCGAAGAAGTTCGCGGCGGGCACCCCGCCCCACGGCGTGCCGGCGGCCTCGCGGTCGAACCAGCCCTACGGCGATGAGCCGACGGCCATCGGCACCGGCGCCCAGAAGGGCCCCGCGGTCGCGCCCCCGCCGCCCGCGCTCGTCGATCCGGCGGCGTTCTCCGTGCCGGTCCGCGGCGAGGACACCGGCACGAGCAGGAAGGCCGCGGCCGCCGCGCCCGCCGCCGCGCTGCCGTCAACGCCCGCGGCGTCGGCCGGCGCGGGGACGGTCGTCTGCCCGCAGTGCCAGGAGCCCAACCCGCCGACGAACAAGTTCTGCGCGCTCTGCGGCTTCAAGCTCGTCAAGCCGGCGGGCGCCTCCGTGCAGCCGCCCGCGCCGGTCGTGTCCACGTCGGGCGCCGCGAACGTCGTGCTGACGGCGCTCCGGGCCGACGGCACCGAGGCCGGCTCGTACACCCTGCCCACGAACCCCACGACCGTGGGGCGCGACGCAGGCGCGATCTTCGGCGGCGACAGCTACCTCTCCCCGCGCCACGCGACGTTCTCGATCAAGGGCGGGCGCCTCTTCATCAAGGACGAGGGCTCCCTCAACGGCGTCTACCGCAGGCTGCGCAGGGACACGCCGGTGCAGCTCGAGAACGGCGACGTCTTCCGCATCGGCCAGGAGATCGTCCGCGTCGAGTCGCTCGCCCCCGCGCCCGCGACGCCCGACGGGGTCGAGCGGCTCGGCAGCCCCTCGAAGGGCTACGTCGCGCGCCTGGCGCTGATCATCGGCAGGGACGCGACCGGCAACGCGTTCCCCGTCCCCGACACCGGCCTGCACCTCGGGCGCGAGCGCGGCGACATCCTCTTCCCCGAGGACGGCTACGTCTCCGGGCTCCACTGCCAGATCTCGCACCAGGGCGGCCGGCTGTTCCTCACGGACCTCGGCAGCTCGAACGGCACCTTCCTGCGCGTCCTCGGCGAGGCCGAGGTCGCCGGCGGCGACATCCTGCTCATGGGCCAGCAGCTGTTCCGCGTGTCCGTGTGAGGCCGCGCGGCCCGAGCTCCGAGGGCGCCACCGTCCCGCTCGCATAACCCCACGCCCCGCCGTACGCTGGGCATCTCTGAGGCACTCGCCATGGAAATGGTCCGCACCATCCGCGTGGTCGCCGCCGTGATCGAACAGGACGGCCGATACCTCATCACCCAGCGCCGCCCGACCGCCGTGCTGCCGATGCTCTGGGAGTTCCCCGGCGGGCGGGTGGAGGAGTCCGAGACCGACGCGGCCGCGCTGAAGCGCGAGGTCCGGCACCGGCTCGGCGTCGAGATCGAGGTGGGCCAGCTGATCTCGTTCGTGAGCCACCCGTACGAGCGCTACATCGTCGACCTGTACCTCTACGAGTGTCACATCAAGGGCGGCGAGCTCGCCTCGCTGGCCGTGAACGCGTTCCGGTGGGTCACGAGCGCCGAGTTCGATCGCTACCCGTTCACGCCGGCCGACGAGGCCAGCATGAACAAGCTCCTCGGCATGGCCTGACGCGCCCGGGGCGGCTCGCGCGGGCCACGCGCCGCGCGCCTGTGAGGGCGCGCGCCGGCCGGCCGGCGCGCTGGGCCGCCCTCACAGGCGCGGCGAGCGCCGGAGCAGCGCGAGGAACAGCGGCCCGCCGAGGACCGCGGTCACCGCGCCCACGGGCGGCTCCGTGCCGAGCCACCGGAACGAGACGCGCGCGAGGAGGTCGCACGTCGTGAGCAGCACCGCGCCGGCGACGAGCGACAGCGGCAGGAGCCGCCGGTGATCCGCGCCGGCCAGCCGGCGGACCGCGTGCGGGACGATGAGCCCGACGAAGCCGATGAGGCCGGTGCGGCTGACGATCGCGCCGACCACGCACGAGGACGCGAAGAAGATCCGGCGCTCGACGGCGCGGACGTCGACGCCCAGGGTCCCGGCCGACTCGTCGCCGAGCGAGAGGAGGTTCAGGCGCGCGGCGTCGGCCAGGAGCACCGCGCAGCCCGCGACGACGTAGGCGGCGACGCCGAGGAGGACCGGGGCCGTGGGCAGCTCGACGAAGCCGATGAGCCACCGGAGCAGCTGCTGGGAGCGCGAGGGGGAGACGATCGTCTTGAGGAACGTGATGAGGCCGGCGGCGATGGAGTTCACGATCACGCCGGCGAGGAGCATCGAGGCGCCGGAGGTGCCCTCGGCCGCGCCGCGGGCGATGGCGTAGACGAGCACCGTCGCGACGAGGCCGCCGGCGAGCGCCGCCGCGGGCAGGAGCGTGGCGCCGAGGACGGTCGCCGAGCCGACGCCGAGCGCGATCGCGAGCGCGGCGCCGAGCGCGGAGCCGCCGGAGACGCCGAGCACGTAGGGCTCGGCGAGCGGGTTGCGGAGCAGCGCCTGGAACGCGGCGCCCACGGCCGCGAGGCCGGCGCCGGAGATGGCGGCGAGGAGCACGCGCGGGAGGCGCACGTCGAGGAGGAGCGTCCGGTCGAGGCCCGGGCCCGAGAGGGCGCGCTCGACCGAGACGGGCTCGGCGCCGAGGAGGACGGCGAGGAGGAGCGCGAGGGCGAGCGCCGCGGGCGCCGCGGCGAGGGCGAGCGCGGGCGCGCGTGCGGGCCGAGAAGCGCGGCCGGACGCGGGCGCCGTCAACCCTGGCCGCATCCGCCCGCCGCGGGCGGATGCAGGGCCGGCCCGCTGCCGCGCTCGGCGTTCCGCTCGTAGATGAGGCGCAGCCCGGTGAGCGTCAGGTCGTCGTCGACCACCTCGATCGTCTCGGTCTGCGGCGCGATGAGCCGCGCCAGGCCGCCCGTGGCCATGACCCGGCACGGGTAGCCGAGCTCCCGCCGGAGGCGGTTCACGAGCCCGTCGACGAGCCCCGCGTAGCCGTACACGATGCCCGACTGCATCGAGTGGACGGGGTTGCGGCCGACGACCCGGGGCGGGAGCGCGATCTCCACGCGGGACAGCCGCGCGGCGCGGGAGAAGAGCGCCTCGGCGCTGATCTGGATGCCCGGCGCGATGACGCCGCCCAGGTACTCGCCCTTCGGGGTCACGCAGTCGAACGTTGTCGCCGTGCCGAAGTCGACGACGATGACGCCGGAGGCGGCGTGATCGCCCCGGCCGGGCGCGGGTGGCGGCGCGGGCTCGGGCGACCGCTTCATCCACTCGTGCGCCGCGACCGCGTTGACGATCCGGTCGGCGCCGACCTCGCGCGGGTTCTCGTAGAGGATGGCCATGCCGGTCTTGATGCCCGGGCCCACGACGAGCGGCTCGATGCCGAAGGCCCGCTCGACGAGCCCCACCATCGTGTCGGTCAGCGTCGGCACGACGCTCGCGATGATCGCGCTGTCGATGCGGGCGAGGTCGACGCGGCGGAGATCGAGCATCTGCCGGACGAGCACCGCGTACTCGTCCGCGGTCCGCGAGCGCGCGCTCTCGCAGCGGAGGTGGTGCCGCAGCACGTCGCCCTCCAGCACCCCGAAGCTGATGTTCGTGTTCCCGACGTCGATGGCGAGCAGCATGCTGGCTGGACTCTAGCGCCGCGCGCTGGAATTCACGGAGGGATTTCGGACGCGCGCGGCGGCCTGCGGGCGGGGCGGTTCCCCTTGGTTCCCCTTGGTTCCCGTCGGTTCCCCTCAGCGCTTGCGCGCGAGCGTCACCCCGTCGCGCACGGAGAGCATGACCTGCTCGACCCGGGGATCCCGGGCGACGAGGTCGTTGAAGGCGGCGATGGCGCGGCCGTCCGCGGTCTCGGGGGCGAGGACCTCGCCGCCCCAGAGGGTGTTGTCGGCGACGATCAGCCCGCCGCGGCGGACGCGCGGGAGGGCCTCCTCGAAGTACGCCGAATACCGCTCCTTGTCGGCGTCGATGAACACGAGATCGAAGGCCGGGCTCGCCGGCAGGGCGCGGATCGTGTCGAGCGCGTCGCCGAGCGCGATCCGGATCTTCTTGCCGTGCTCGCTGCGGTCGAAGAACGACCGGGCGACGCGGGTCACGTCGGGGTCGCGGTCGCAGGTGATGAGCTCGCCGTCGGGCGGGAGCGCCTCGGCCATGCTGAGGGCCGAGTAGCCGGTGAAGGTGCCGATCTCGAGGACGCGGCGCGCCTGCATGAGGGCGACCAGCAGCTTGAGCAGGGCGCCCTCGACCCGCCCCACCTGCATGCCTGCCCGCGGATCGCTGGCGAGGGTGTGCTCGCGCAGCTCGTCGAGGAGCGCGGGGGGCGGCTCGGTGTGGTCGTGGACGTAGCGCTCCAGGTCTCGATCGAGGAGAGGGGCCATCGTGGAGGTTCCTTGTGGGGCCACGGTAGCACGCGGGCCCGTCACCCCGCCTTGAGCCGCCGCCGGCCTTCGGGGTAGCGTCGACCATGACCTGTTCTTCCTGGAAGACGTGTGCTGTCGTGGCGCTCCTCGCGGCGGCCTGCGGCTCGGCGCCGGACAGCCCCGGGACGGGCGGCTCCGGCGGCGCGGGCGGCGCCGGCGCGAGCGGGTCCGGCGGCGCGGGCGCCGGGGGAGCGGGCGGCGCCGGGGGAAGCGGCGGGGCGAGCTCCACCGCGGCTGGCGGCGGGGCGGGCGGAGAGGCGGAGTACGCCTGCGCGTCGCTCGGCGATCCCTGCACGACGTGCCTCGCGCTGCGCTGCCAGGAGCGCTATTGCGCGTGCCAGCGGAGCGCGGAGTGCGCCGCCCTGGCCAACTGCCTTCTCGGCTGCGCTCCTGGAGAGGAGCCCTGTCGGCAGACGTGCATGACCGCGCACCGGGAGGGCATCTCCGGCGTCTCGCTCGAAGGCGGCTGTGCGGCCGAGCGGTGCAACGTGCAGTGCCCGTCGCGCGCACCGCTGTCTCCTTGCGAGTCCTGCCGGTATGCGCGGTGCGCCGCCGAGATGGACGCGTGCGTCGCCGACCCGTCGTGCCGGGCGCTCCTCGCGTGCACCGGCACGTGCGCCGCGGGCGACGCCGCGTGCCGGGAGCTGTGCGCGATGCTGTACGAGAGCGGCGCGCCGGCGGCAGCGGCGGTCTCGGCGTGCGAAGGGGCGCAGTGCGGCGCCGATTGTGAGGGTGGGTGAGCCGCGCCGCGTCGACCCCCGCGGCGCGGCGGCGCGGGGGTCGACGCGAGGCGGCGATCCGCCTAACATCTGCGCGTGCCTCTCCACGGATTGCGCGAGATCGCGCGGGACCCGTACACGGCCGTCCATCACGATCCGACCCAGCAGCTCGTGTTCATCTGGCGGTCTTCGCTGCCCTATCCGAGCATCGAGGAGCTCGAGCAGAGCTTCCGGCGCATCGAGCAGGCGATCGGGATCATCTCCAGGCCGCGCTCTCTCCTGCTCGTGGACGCCCGGGACGCACCGATGCGCAATGACGACGGGTTCGAGGTGACGTTCGGGCAGGCGCACGCGCGGTTGTTCCAGGGGTTCAAGAGGGCGGCGGTCATCCTGAGGAGCGCGATCGGGGTGCTCCAGGTGGGGCGGCTCTCGAGGGGGTATGTCACGCCCGTGAGGACCTTCACCCGGCCCGAGGACGCGCTCCTCCACCTGGGCGTTCGCGTCGACCTGACGCAGATCAAGAGCCCCTAGGGGCGCCGGTGGCGCGGGGGACCTCGCCGGGCTGCTCCGCCCGTCCACCGCGGGCAGCGGCGGCGAGGCTCACAGGTGCCGTGTCTCTTCCGGTGGAGCTTGCCAGTTGTTGTTGCGCCCGTCGGCGTACCGGATCGGCGCGGCGATGAGCTCCCCGGGGTCGACGTCGTCGAGCGAGGCGAGCTGAACCGCCACATAGTCGCCGCCGATCTCCTCCACGTGCCCGCGCCCGAACGAGCGCACGCCGCAGTGCCGGCAGAACAGGTGGTGCCCGACCTTCATGCCGAACTGGTAGTCGCTCAGCGCGTCCTCTCCCGCGAGCAGCCGGAACGCGTCCGGCTTGATGATCGCGTTCCAGTTCCTCGTCTTGGTGCAGATGGAGCAGTTGCACTTGTTGGTCCCGGCGCTCAGGTCGATATCGGCCTCGAAGCGGACCGCGCCGCAGTGGCAGCTCCCTGCGTACGTTTTCTTCATCTGTGAGCCTCCCAGCAAGATGGGCGTTCGCGCTCGAACGCTCGGCGGCCTGGAGACCCGACTGTACTCCATCTCGGGGCTCCTCGTGCAGCCGTTCTTCTTCTTCGGAGGTGTGTCCAGCCATGCGCCCCTGAAGGTGCCAAGCCGCGGCGACCTCCGCTCCCAAACGATCTTCGGCGCGAGCGAGCTGATCCAGATCGAGCCCGATGCGCGGCGGTTCGAGGAGGCGGTCGCGAGCGCCTCGCCCGCGCCGGCGCGACCGCGAGCGCCGCGATCCGGCGCGCAAGGGGCGCCCGGCGGCGGGGCGAGCGCCTTCCACCTCGCTGTGGCCGGGGTCGCTCCCCGGCGGAGGCTCCGCCGCTCCAGGGCGGCAATTCCGCGGTGAATTCCGATCGCCGGCTGCTCCCGCTGAACTAGACTCCCGGGATGCAGCTACAGATCGACGAAGATCGACTGACCCTCACCCTCCAGGGCGCCGAGCGGCTCTGGGCCGTGAAGCTCGCGCCCATCGTGGTGCCCCGCGCGCACGTGGTGCGGGCGGAAGCGGCGCTTCCGCCCGCCACGTGGCGGCAGATCCGCGCGCCGGGGACGTCGCTGCCCGGGCTGATCAAGGCGGGGACGTACTACACCGATCGCGGCAAGGAGTTCTGGTACACGCTGCGGAGCCGCAAGGACAATCCGCTGACCATCGAGCTGGAGGGCGAGCCGTACCGGCGGCTCGTCCTCACCCTCGATGGCCCCCCTGGCTGGGCAGAGCGAATCAACGCATGGGTCAGCGGCTGAGCCGCCCGATTCCGAGCCTGGGGCGGCGCTCTCTCGCCGCCGGCGATGCGATGGGGCCTGCTCCCCGGATTACCGCTTGAGAAAACGCGCGAGCACGGGCAGCAGAGCTTTCGCGCTGACCATGTGGTCCTGGCCTGCGATCCGCTCGAACCTCGCGTTGGGGATCGCTTTCGTCAGCTGGCGCGCGACGTCGTGGATACCGGCCGGGCTCTTTTCGCCCACGATGATTTGCGTCGGCACGGCGACTTGAGCGGCCCGCTCGACCGGCGGGGGGTCCTTGGTCAAGGCGATGTCGTACGCGAGGGTCGGCGCGAGCGCGACCATCGTCTTCCAACCAGGGAACAGGGGCAGCAGCCAGACGAAGATGCCAGGCATGCCGATGCCCTTCAAGAAGACGCGCATCGCCTCCTTGTTTTTGCCGCCATCGAGCAGCCTTTGCACCTCCTGGCTCAACCGGCCGTACGTAACCTTCTCTGCCTCGTCGTGCACATAGGAAGGGTCGTACATCGCCACCTTGTCGACCTTGTCGCCCAGGCGCAGGGCAGCCTCGAGGGCCAGCACGGCACCGGAGGAGTGGCCATACAGGTTGGCCTTGCCGCCGGCCGCGTCGATCATGGCCTCGATGTCCTCGACCTCGCGCTCTATCGAGTACGGCGGCGTGTCGCCGCTGTCGCCGCGCCCTCGGCGGTCGTAGTTGTAGACGGTAAACTCCCTGGCAAACTCCTTGGCATCTTGCAGGATGGGCTTGAACGAGCGGAAACAGCTAGCTCCAGTGATGTAGATGAGCGCGGGCCCGCTGCCATAGACATCGTACGCCAGCTCCGTGCCGTCTTTCGATTTGGCGATCTCCATGCTCGTCGGCACGGTATCACATCGGCCTCTCGCCGGACGCGGCGCAGCGCCGGCGCCCCTGGCTCCGGGTCCACGGTAAGCCCCCGCCGAGCCCTCCTGCGGCCTCAGGGACGAGCTTGAACGATCGATCCAGGGCTAGGCGAGCGGCTTGCCGCCCGTGACCCCGAGCACCTCGCCGTTGATGTAGGTGGCCTCGTTCGAGGCCAGGAACACGAACGCTGGAGCGAGCTCGGCCGGCTGCGCCGGCCGCTGCATCGGCGAGTCTTTCCCGAAGCTGGCCACCTTCTCCTCCGGGAACGACTGCTGGATGAGCGGCGTCCACACCGGGCCGGGCGCGACGGTGTTGACCCGGATGCCGCGCTTGATGAGGTCCTGCGCCAGGCCCTTGCTGAAGGTGACGATCGCCCCCTTGGTCGACGCATAGTCGAGGATGTTCGGGCTCGGCTGGTAGGCCTGGATCGACGCCACGTTGATGATCGCGCTCCCCTCCTTCATGTGCGGCAACGCGTGCCGGACGAGGTGGAACATCGCCATGATGTTGACGCGGAAGGTGCGCTCGACGCGCGCGGCGTCGATCTCCTCGAACCGCTCGGCGGCCTTGCCCTGCTCCGCCGCGTTGTTCACCAGGATGTCGATCCGCCCGAACTTGCGCGCCGTCTCCTCGATCACCTTCCGGCAATGCGCCTCGTCGGCCAGATCGCCGGGGATCGTGATCGCCTCGCGCCCCGCCTCCTTGACGACCCGCGCCGTCTCCTTCGCGTCCTCGTGCTCGCTCAGGTACGCGATCGCCACGTGGGCCCCCTCCCGGGCGAACGCGAGCGCGACGGCGCGGCCAATGCCGCTGTCCCCGCCGGTGATCAGCGCGACGCGGTCCTTCAGCCGGCCGAGGCCCTTGTACGACGACTCGCCGTAATCGGGCCTCGGATCCATCTTGGCCTCGATGCCCGGCCGATCCTGGGTCTTGCCCTCGAAAGGCGGCTTCGGGCCCGCGCCCTTCGGATCCTCGCTCGGTCCAGTGTTCTGCATGCCTCCTCCTTGCCGCTGTCCTGTGGTGGGAAGCCGATCGCGCCCCCAGCGGTACCTGGCAATAAGGACGCCAGGCCAGCCCGACCATCGGTCGCAGCCTGCACTCCGGATCGGAGCTCCCCCTACCCGGCCGCGCGCCGCGATCTCCGCCGCAGCCGCCGCGCGCCCCGGCGGCGCAGGCGCCTCTCCGCGCTCGATCGCGCGACGCGACGGCATCCAGCGCGCACAGCGCGCGACGCGACGTCCTGATGAGCCCGCGGCGCCCCGCCAGTCGAGGCTTGACAGCGGACAGCTGCTCCGGTGTCGTCGCCCTGCGTTGTCCCGCGGCACGCGGCCCGCGAAGGCGGAGAGGAGCACCGGTTTCCATGAAACACATCGACGAGAAGCTGCTGGAGTCGGATCTAGAATATCGCTTCGGGTATCTCATCGAGTTCGTCGGCTTTGGAGAGGCGGACATCGCCGCGATCCACGGCGCCGCGCTGCACCTCGCCCCGAAGGTCCAGGGGCTCGTCGACGCGGTGTACGAGAAGCTGTTCCTCTACGACGCCACGAAGCGCCACTTCGTGCCGAAGCAGCACGGCTACGAGGGGCAAGGGCCGGCGGACCTCCTGTCGCTCACCCTGAGCCACGAGCAGATCCAGTTCCGCAAGAAGCACCTCGCCGACTACCTCGTCCGGCTCGTGACCCACCCGTACGACCCGAAGATGGTCGCCTACCTCGACATGGTGGGGCGGATCCACACGGCCAAGGCCGGCAATCCCGAGATCGTCGTCCCGCTCGTGCAGATCAACGCGCTCATGGGCTTCGTCTCCGACGCCCTGCTCCAGACGATCCTGTCCCTCGGCCTGGACCGCGAGACCGAGGTGCGCACGCTGCGCGCCTTCAACAAGCTGCTCTGGATCCAGAACGATCTCCTCGCGCGCCACCACGTCCAGGCGGCCTGAGCCGCGCTGGCCTCCTGAACGAGGCTGCCGCCTCTGGCCACGATCGTGGCGCGCCCGCCGGCGGCCACGCCGCGGCCCCGGCCGCGGCGCGAGGCCCCAACGTGGCCCGGGGCCCGACGCGGCCCGGGCCGCGCCCGGACACGGCGCCCCGGACGTGCGCGCGAGCGCTCGCCGTGAGAATCGTGCGATGCGGGCGCGGCGCTGGAACGCGCCGCCGGGCCGGGCGAAGATGGCCGCTTGCCAGGAGCGTGAGGCCGGAAGCGAGATGCCTCCGCGGACCCGGCTCCACGCGAGCCAGCGAGGTGAAAGGCCATGCGTCGATTCTTCAGACAACCAGCGCTCGTTCTCTTGATGTCGTCCCTCCCCTTGGCCGCCGGCTGCGGCGACGAGGACCCCGAGCCCAGCCGCTTCGCGTGGCTCGCCATGCGCGCCGAAGAGGTGCGCGAGCTGTCGTTCGAGCGCGAGGTGCCGGTCCGCACCATCGCGCGGGCCGAGGTCGACGCCGAGGCGGAGCAGGCCGCGGACGCGATCGACGAGGAAGCGCTCGCCGCGCTCGCCGCCACCTACGGCCGACTCGGCTTCTTCCCGCCGGACACCGACCTGCACGCCGCCTTCGGCCAATCGATGGACGTGTTCGCCGCCTGGTACTCGACCGAGAGCAAGGCGATCTCGCTCATCGGCGACGTGGACGACAACGTGCTCATCCACGAGTACGTGCACGGGCTCCAGGACCAGCACTTCAACCTCGGAGAGCTCCTCGATGCCACGCTGACGAGCGACGCGCACCTCGCGCTGAGGGCGGCCATCGAGGGCGACGCGATGCTCGCCGAGGTGCGCTTCCTCATGCAGGAGTCGAACGACGCCGATCTGGACCGGCTCAACTGGGCCGGCATCATCAACGCCGCCCACAGGGCCGGGGAGCAGATCCTCGAGGAGAACGAGCTCCCTGCCCTGTTCGTCGACTATCCGTCGTTCGCCTACGGCTTCGGGTTCGAGTATTGCGCCCACAACCTGAGCGGCGTGAGCGCGGCGTCGCCCACGCCCGACCAGGCCTTCCCGTTCGACTGGTCACGGCAAGACGCGCTCTTCTCCGACCGCACCCCCGCGACCACCCAGCAGGTCCTCACCCTCGACGGCCAGGATCCCGTGGTGCGCGTCGGGCTGGAGAACGTGCCGCCCGAGCTCGCCGATCGGCTCGAGCCGGTCGACTGGGACTCGCTCGGCGAGTGGCTCTCCTACCTGCTCCTGCGCCCGCTCGACGACTCGCCCGGGAGCGGGGCCGTGCGCGCGCTCGCCGCGGCCTGGGACGGCGATCGCGCCCTGTTCGTGCGCGACCGGAAGACGGGCGCGGCCGGGACCGCGTGGGCGTCCGCGTGGGACGACGTGAGCGCCGCGGCGGTCGTCGAGTCCGCGCTGTGGTCTCTCTACGGCGGCTCGGCGATCGACGAGGGCGAGCCGCGCCTCGGGCGGGCCGCGGACGGCGAGCTCGTCTGGATCGAGCGGCGGGAAGAGCGCGTGGTCGCCCTCAAGAACATCGACGAGGCGCTCCTGCCCGCGCTCGCCGAGGCGGCCTTCGCCTCCGGGATCAAGCCGATGCGCCTCACGCTCCGGAAGCGCCCCTCGCTCTCGGCGTGGCTCTCGCGGCGCCTGCCCGGGCCGCGCTGAGCCGAGGGCGCCGCCCGGCCGACCGCGGGCCCTGGACCGCGGGCCCCGACATGGAGCGCTCCCGCCTCCGGGCCATTCAGCCTGGAAGCGGGAGCCAGGAGCCATCTACGCGCGGCGCGCTGACGGCGCTCCAGCGGAGCGCGCCGCGCGTCAGCACGGCGCGCTCCGGGCCATCAAGGCGCGCTCCGCGCCCTCGAGGCGCGCTCGTCGCTCAGATGCACAGAGAATCGCAGTCGTGATCCTCTTCGCACGCCGAGACGCAGTCGCCGTCGTCGTCGCACGCCGAGACGCAGTCGTCGCGCTCGGTCGAGCACGCGGTGATACAGCTGTCGTCGCCCTCGCCCGGGTCCTTGTCGTCGTCCGCGTCGATGAAGCAGCCCGCCGCCAGGGGAACCGTGGAGACCAAAAGCATAGCCAACATCTTGCGAATCATGGGTTGTCCTCCTTCGTGGTGTACTGTCCGCATGCGATGCAGGGGACATCGACTCACCAAGCAGGGGGCGTACCAACCGCCCTTCCGGCGCGACTCACGCGCTCTCGCGAGCCCCGGAGATGCGCGCCGCCGCGCGCGACGAGCCCGGCGGCGGACATCGGGCCGCCGCGGCCGGTAGACGCAGCACGTCAATCCAAGGCAAATCGCCACACGGCGCGGGCCAAGGCTGGGCTCGGCCCCTCGATGTCCGGGCTTTCCCCCGGCTTCAGCGCGCCGCGCGCGGCTCGGGAGCGGTGAGATCGAATGTCACACCCGCCTCGACCGTGAGCGCCTGACATCCGTCCAGGCGCTCACCTCGTCTCCCACGTCGGTCCGATCACCCCTCGTCGTCGAGCTTCGGCGGCTTCGGCGGCGGCCGGTCCATCGGATAGCGCCGCAGATCCAGCGTGTACGGCGCGTCGCCGTGGGGGGCCGCCGGCTTCCCCGCCACCGGCCAGGGCGTCTGCCCCTCGATCGTGAACCGCTGCGCCCGCCGCGCCGACGCCTCGAACCGCGTGAGCGGCGCCGCGTCGAAGGCGCGGCCCTCCGGGTGCCACACGTGATAGGCGCACGCGCCGATCGAGCGCTTGCCCCACGTGTCCACGATGTCGAGGTGGATCGGGTGGTGGATGCCGATGTGCGCGTGCAGGCTGTGCGGCGGCGCCCAGGCGCGGAACCGCACGCCGCCCACGAGCTCCGCCGCCGTCCCCGTCGGCCGGAGCGGCAAGACGTGGCCGTTGACGAGCACCGTGTGGCGCTCCGGCGTGAGCCCCTTCACCCGCACCTCGATGCGCTCCATCGACGAGTCCACGTAGCGCGACGTGCCCGTCGTGGTCAGCTCCTCGCCGAGCACGTGCCACGGCTCGATCGCGTTACGCACCTCCAGCATCACGTCGCCGGCGTGCAGCGTGCCCACCACCGGGCAGCGCAGCTCGATGAACGGGCGGTACGCGTCCGCGGGCAGGGCGAGCCCGCGCTGCTCGAGGTAATCGAGCACGTCCTCGAAGTCGCGCCACAGGTAGTACGGCAGGAGGAAGCGGTCGTGCAGCGCCTGGCCCCAGCGCACGAGCTGGCCGGTGTAGGGCTTCTCGGCGAACGAGGCGAGGAGCGTCCGGACGAGCAGCGCCTGCGCGACCGCCATCCGGAAGTGCGGCGGCATCTCGAAGGCGCGCAGCTCGATGAGCCCCTGCCGGCCGTGCGCCGTCTGCGGATCGAACAGCTTGTCGATGCTCACCTCGGCGCGGTGCGTGTTGCCCGTCATGTCCACGAGCAGGTGGCGGAACAGGAGATCCGAGAGCCACGGCGGCTCGTCCTCGCGGCGCTCGAACGCGCGCGCGAGCGCGATCTCCAGCTCGTAGAGGTTCTCGTGGCGCGCCTCGTCCACGCGCGGCGCCTGCGACGTCGGGCCGACGAACAGGCCCGCGAACATGTACGAGAGCGACGGGTGGTGCTGGTTGAAGGTGAGCAGGCTGGCCAGGAGATCCGGCCGGCGTAGGAAGGGGCTCGAGAGCGGCGTCGGGCCGCCGAACGTGAGGTGGTGGCCGCCCCCGCTCCCCGCCATGCGCCCGTCGATCAGGTACTTCTCGCAGTGCAGCCCGCTGTGCAGCGACGCGTCGAACACCGTCTCCAGGAGCGACGCGTACTTGCGCACCCCGTCGGTCGGCGGGAGGTTCACCTCGAGCACGCCCGGGTCCGGCGTCACCGAGAAGCGGAGCACGTCGGCGCCGGGCGGCGGCGGGTAGCCCTCGAGCAGCACGTCGATGCCCGTCTCCAGCCGGGTCGCGTCGATCGCGGCGATGAGCTCGAAGAAGTCGGCCGGCGCGAGGAGCGGCGGCAAGAAGACGTGGACGGTGCCGTCGCGCGTCTCGACGCAGAGCGCCGTGCGCACCCCGTAGCCCGATCGCCCGGCGGCCGGCGCGGCGCGCTGGGCGTGCACGGCGCGCTTCTCGTCGTGGGCGTGGCGCTGCGCCGCGCGCGCGCGGGCCGTCTCGGCGTGCTCCGGGTCGCCGTCGCCCTCCGCGAGCTCGACGCGGCGCTGCTTCTCCGCCGCCTCGGCGGCCTCGGGATCGCCGCGCCGCGGGTCGGGCGGCGACACGAGCTCCTCGAGCGGCGGCGGCGGGGCCACCGCGACAAGCGAGCGGAGCGGCAGGCGCAGGCCGATGGCGCCGTCGCCCGGGAGCAGGAAGAGGTGCCCGCGCCGGAAGCCCCAGCGCTCGCTGATCCACGCGCCCCACTGGCGCGCGAGGGGCAGGACGAAGCCGACCTCGCTGCCGAGCCCCCGGTCGAGCACGCGCGCGAGGCGCCGCCGCTCCTCCGAGTCGTCGAGGTTCGCCTGGAGCGGGTCGACGTCGACGGGCAGGCTCGCCTCGTCCTGGAGGTGGCGCCACGGGTCCTCGTGGGCCGGCAGCAGGAACTCGGCCACGCCGAGCCGCGCCGCGAGCGCCTCGGCGAACCTCCGCGAGAGCGCGGCGTTCTTCGAGCGCGGCGAGCGGCCCGTCGAGGACGCGGGGTCCGCGTGGCGCGCCGCGGACATCTCGGTCCAGAGGCGGACGCCGTCGCGCCGGCCGATGATCTCGAGGGCCCAGCGGGGCAGGCTCTCGCCGGGGTAGTGCTTGCCGGCGCGGAGCAGCACGACGCCGCCCGGCGCCATCCGGCGCCGGAGCTCGTGCGCCAGCCGGAGCCCCTGCGACCACTTGGTCGGGCCGAGCGCGCCCTCGTGCCACTCCGGCGCGTCCGGGTACTCGCGCGAGTTGAACGTCGGCTCGCCGCCCATGGTCAGGGTGAGGCCCGCGGCGGCGAGCCGCGCGTCCGCGCGGTCGGCCACGGACAGGAGCTCCTGCCACACGGGCTCCTCGTAGGGCGTCGTGGGCCGCGGCTCGTGGCCGAGCCGGCCGACCTTCATCTCGAAGAGCACGTCGGTCGCGCGCGTGTCGCTCGTGCCCTCGACCGGCGCCGCGAGCGCGGGCGAGGCCGTGCAGGCGAGCGGGATGTGGCCTTCGCCGCAGAGCAGGCCGCTCGTCGCGTCGAGGCCGATCCAGCCGGCGCCGGGCAGGAAGACCTCGGCCCACGCGTGCAGGTCGACGACGTCCCGGCTGACGCCGCGCGGCTGGTCGGGGATCATCCCCTCGTCGGTCAGCTGCACGAGGTAGCCGCTCACGAAGCGCGCGGCGAGCCCGCGCGACCTGAGGGCGGCGATGAGCAGCACGGCCGAGTCGCGGCAGCTGCCGCGGCCGTGCGCGAGCGTCTCCTCCGGCGTCCAGATGCCGGGCTCCTCGCGGATGACGTACTTGACGCGCCGGTTCACGGCCGTGTTCAGCGCGACGATGAGCGACACGGTGTCGCCCTTCGAGGGCAGCCCGGCGAGGAACTCGTCGAGCAACGGCCCGCGGGCGATCGACGGATCGGCGCTGTCGAGGAAGGGGGCGAGGTCCTGCTTGAGCTCGGCCGGGTACGCGAACGGGACCTGCTCGACGCGCTCGTCGAGGTAGAAATCGAACGGGTTGACGGGGCGGACGTCCACGGCGAGCTCGACGAGGATGTCGAAGTGCGGGACGCGCTCGCCCGCGGGCAGGAGCACCCGGGCCACGTGGTTGCCGTACGGGTCCTGCTGCCAGTGGGCCGCGATGGGCGGGTCGATCTTGAGGCTGTACGACTCGATCTTCGCCTTCGCGTGCGTCGCGGGCCGCAGCCGGATGAGGTGCGGGCCGAGCGAGGTGGGGCGGGGATACGTGTAACGGGTCCGGTGCTGGATGAGCAGGCGCACGGTGTTTGTCTCCGGGGGTGGTCCTATCCAACCAGAAGTGCCCCCGTTCCGTCTCGCCCTCCGCGACGCGCTCCGGACGTACGACGCCTTGGTTTCCAGGAGGATTCGGCTCGAAGACGGCGGTGTAGCGGCGCGGGTCGCTGCGGTGTGGCGGGCGCGGCGGAGCGTCCGCGCGGCCGTGCCGCGGGCGCGACGAGCGCGGCGCGACGAGCGACGGCGCGGCCGTGCTGCGGGCGTGACGAGCGCGGCGCGACGAGCGACGGCGAGCGAGCAACGACGTAACCGTGCTGCGGCGCGGGCGCGCGGCGGCCCGCGTTGCTGCATCTTTCGCGTTGTTCTGCCTGCCGTGCGGCGCGGCGCCCCGCGCGGGCGCCGCGTGCTTGCCGTCCGAGGGCGAAGCGGTGATCATCGCGCGCTGTGTCGGGTTCCGAGACGAAACAGCCCTCGCTGGCCCCGGTCGAGCTGGGGACCGTGCTCGCCGGCAAGTACCGCGTGGAGCGGATCATCGGCCAGGGCGGCATGGGGGTGGTCGTCGAGGCGCGGCACATCGTGCTCGACGAGCACGTCGCGCTGAAGTTCCTGCTGCCCGCGTTCACCGAGCACCCGGAGGGGTCGGCCCGCTTCCTGCGCGAGGCGAAGGCGGGCATGAGGATCAAGAGCGAGCATGTCGCCCGTGTTTCGGACGTCGGCACGCTCGAGAACGGCGCCCCGTACATGGTCATGGAGCTCCTGACCGGGAGCGATCTCGCGCGCCTGCTCCGGGACCAGGGCGTGCTCGGCCTGGAGGACGCGGTCGACTACATCGTCCAGGGCAGCGAGGCGATCGCCGAGGCCCACGGGCTCGGCATCGTGCACCGCGATCTCAAGCCGGCGAACCTGTTCCTGACGGCGCGCGCCGACGGCTCGCCGCTCGTCAAGGTGCTCGACTTCGGCATCTCGAAGATGACGACCGGCGCCGTCGACGTCCTGACGGGCACGGACGCGGCGCTGGGCTCGGCGCTGTACATGTCCCCGGAGCAGATGCGGCAGACGCGCTCGGTGGACCACCGCACCGACATCTACGCGCTCGGCGTCTCGCTCTACGAGCTGCTCGCCGGCCGGCAGCCGTACTACGCGGAGACGCTGCCGCAGCTCTGCTCGGAGGTGCTGACGGGCACCCCGACGCCGCTCCGGGACCTGCGCCCCGACGTGCCCGCCCCGCTCGCGGCGGTGCTCGAGAAGGCCTACGCCCGCGAGCGCGAGCAGCGGTACGCGTCGGTCGCCGAGCTCGTCGTGGCGCTCGCCCCGTTCGCGCCCGCGCGCACGTACCCGACGCTCGTCCGGATCGCGCGCATGGGCGGCCTGTCGCTGCACGCCGCGGCCGCCGGCGGGCACCGGGCGTCGCAGCCCTCGTTCGCTTCCGTGGACCCGCGGGCCTCGGCGCCGGCGCTGCGCGAGCCGTCGTGGCCGGGGCTCCCCTCGTCTGCGGGCGCCGGTCTCGCCGACGTCGCGCCGCCGCCGCGGAACGGGACGCTGCCCGGCGCGGGGTCGCCGCTCTCGCGGCCGCCGGTCGCCCAGGCGACGACGCCCTTCCCGCACCCGCAGTCGCCGTTTTCCCGGCCGCCGTCGCCGGTCGCCCAGGCGACGACGCCCTTCCCGTACCCGCCGTCGCCGTTCTCCCGGGGGTCGTCGCCGGGCGTGCCGCCGGGCGACGGCGGCGGGCCGAGCCCGGCGCCGCCCGGCGACGGCGGCAGGCCGAGCCCGGTGCCGCCGGACGGCTTCTCGCCGCATCAGCAGATCGTCCCCGGCCCGTACAGCGCGCCGATGAGCTCGCGCGCCGCGGCGACCTTCGCCTCGTCGACCCACCTGGGGATCTCCTCGGACGGGCGCCGGCTCCCCGGCTTGCCCGCCTCCCCTGCCGTGATCATCGCGATCGCGCTGCTCTCGGCGACGCTCGTGCTCGGGGTGCTCGCCGTCGGCGTGTTCATGCTCCGCAGGGGCGACGCGGACGACGCGGGCGGCGCGGCGGCGACGCCGGCGGCGAGCGCGACGGAGGCGGCGAGCGCGACGGCGACCGCCGCGCCGGCGCCGGCCCCGGAGCCGCCTGCGCCCGGCGCCGGGGCGTCGACGCCGGACGAGCCGACGATCCTGCCGACCGGAGCGGCGACGGCCGCCGCCGCGGCGAGCGCCTCGGCGTCGGCGAGCGCCTCGGCGTCGACGCCTGCATCGGTGCCGACGAGGGCTGCGCCCCCCCGGGCGCCTGCGGGGCGCGGCGGGTCGGCCGCCCGCACCTCGCCAGCGCCATCCACCCAGCGTCCTCCCCGAGGCATCGACCTCAACGACCCGCACTGAGCCCACCGCCATGATCCTCTCGAGATTGCCTGCGCCCCGCGCGATCCGTCGCGCTCGACTCGCCGTCGCCTCGGTCGTCCTCGCCTCGGCCGCGCTGTTCGCGCCCGTGGGCGCTCTGGCGCAGGGCATGAGCAGCGACCCGACGCTCGCCCAGACGCTGTTCGAGGAGGGGCGCCGCCTGATGGAAGCGAAGGCGTACGCGGAGGCGTGCCCCAAGCTGGCGGAGAGCCAGCGGCTGCGGCCTGGCACGGGCACGCTGCTCAACCTGGCGCTGTGCAACGAGGCGCTCGGCAAGACGGCGACGGCGTGGGGGCAGTTCAAGGAGGCGCTCTTCGCCTCGAAGAAGGAGGGCAACGCCGCGCGCGAGGCGTTCGCGCAGGAGCACATCGGCGCGCTGGAGCCGAGGCTCTCGAGGATCGTGCTCAAGGCGGAGGGCACGCCCGGCCTCCTGGTGCGGGTCGACGGCCACGACATCCCCGCGGCCGCGCTGGGCACGCCGATCCCGATCGATCCGGGGTCGCACGAGATCGAGGCGACCGCGAGCGGCTACTCGGTGTGGTCGACGACCGTGCAGGTCGGCGAGAGCGCGGATCTGAAGGCGATCGCCGTCCCGAAGCTCCAGCCCGCGCCGCCCGCGACGCCGGCCGCGGCGCCGCCGGGGCCGGCGGCGGGCGGCGCCGGCAGCGCCGGGATCGCCGCGGGTGGCAGCGCCGGCGGGGGCGGCGGCGAAGGGCTGCGCACCGCGGGCTTCGTGATCGGGGGCGCGGGCGCGGCGGTGCTCGGCGTGGGGGCGGTGTTCGGGATCCTCGCGGCGGGGCAGGCGAGCGACGCGGAGAAGGACCCGGCGCTCTGTCCGGGCAAGCAGTGCACTCCTCTGGGTCGCGAGGAGATCGACGCGGCGGAGACCAAGGCGCTCGTGTCGACGATCGGCATCGGCGTGGGCGTCGCCGCGCTCGGCGCGGGGGCGATCCTCGTGCTGACGTCGGGCCGGTCGGGCGCCGAGGGCGCGAGCGCCGCCGGCGCGAGGCCGGGTGCGCCGGGGCGGGTGCAGGCGCGCGTGGTGCCGCTCCTCTGGCCGGAGGGCGGCGGGGTGAGCGTGGTGGGAGCGTTCTAGCCCGCCCGCCCGAAATCCGACCAGGGACGGCCGGACTTCGGCCACTCAGGGAGACCCCTCGTCGGGATCGACATCGGGAGCATAGCAGTCCGAGGTGCCGTAGCTGCTCGTCTTGCACACCTCGCCTGGGAAGCACCAGTAATAGCTCACACCGGTCGTCGTGCCACAGTACCGGACCCCATGTGCCCCGTCCTCGACGACGCACGCTTGCTCACCGAGCTCGGAACAGTCGGTGACGACAGTGTCCGGCTGGAACCAGCACCTCGGTCGGGCCCCGGGGCCGGTCTGACACGCGAACGGGCGCGCCGCTTCTTCGCTCGCAGCGCTGTACTCGCCGTACGGCGGCACGAACCCCGGGATCTCGGTCCCCGTCGCCTTCACGCTGCACACGGCTCCCGCCACCAGCGTGTCGAGGCGGCACTGGGACGGAGGATGGCCCTCCTTGGTCACCGCGGCCTCGGTCGTGTCCGGCGTGTCGAGCCGCGGGTAGACGAGCTCCCTGGGCGCCTGCAGCACGGCCTGCTCCTCGTACAGCCGCCCCGTCTGCAGGCTGGCGAGCAGGATCCGGCCGCAGAGCTCTTGGCTCGCCAGGTCGCTGTAGGCCGTCGTGCAGCGCTCGCGCGCGGAGGGGTCGAGCTCGGCGAACGCCGCGGCGTTGGCCTCGGTGTCATTCGCCCACAGCCGCGGCAGGCAATCCTTGGTGGCAAAGTAGTCGGCCTGTCCCTCGGCGGCGACCGACGTGCCCAGCGCGCCGGTGCTGTCCCCGCGGCCGGAGGTCTTGAACGGGAACCCGCCGATGAAGTGCCCCATCTCGTGGCACATCGTGAGCGCGAACACCTCCGTCGTCATGCTCGAGGCCGTGAGCCATCCCTTGCTCACATCGATGGTCCAGTCCTCCCCGGCGTTGAGCAGCACATGGGCGCTGACCGCATCGCTGTCCCAGTCGATCCTCCACGAGATCTCGTGGGTACCTGCCGGATTCGCGGCCGCGGCGTGGTCCTGGTAGAGCGCGACCACGCGATCGAGGATCGCTTCCGCCTCCTCGCGCGTCGGCGGGCGCGCCCCCGAAGGCGGCGCGCCCGCGCCATTGACAGGTGCATCGACCGTGCCCCCGATGATGGCGGCGGAATCGCCGTCGGTCCCGTGGGCGGAGACGCCGTCCGCCTCTCCCATGCACGCCGAAAGGAGGGCTGACGAAGCAAGAATGACGTAAATTTTCATAGTAGACTCCGTCGAATTGTATCAAGAGGATGGTCGACGTTCGTTCGAGGGGCGTCGCCCGACGTAGTCGAGGGATGGTTCGTCGGCCGGATCCCTGCACCTCACCGGACTTCATGCCGTCCCGGCGAGCGATCCTTCAGATTTTGTTTGTCACGGCCTGCCCCCGCCCGCGGGCTCTGCCATGTGGTCATGGTGGCGCGAGGCGGTAGACGGACGAAGGCAATAGGCTCCGATCGCCGCTCTCTGGACCTGGAGCCCGGCTTGTGATATAAGATAGAGACCTCCGACGAGGCGGAGCTCCAGAAGGCCCGACGGCGGCAGCCCTCGGGCCTTCGACATTTCGGCGGGCGCGACGTCTACGCCGCGGAGGCGAGGGGTGACCGACCGTTGATCCTGCCCGTGATCGGTTGCCAACGAAGGATGATTGGAAGCGGCCACCAGCAGTAGCAGCGACTGATACTCGCCATGAAAACCACATCGATTCCCCTGGCTCTCGTCGCAACATTGTCCGCTTGCCAGCCCAGCAAACACGACGACCCTGAGAATCTGAAAGCAGTACTGGTCTCGTATTTCGACTGCATCAGCAAGAAGGATTTCACAGGGATGAAATCCCTAACAACGACTGACTTTGTCATCTACGAGAACGGGAAGGTGATAAACAACGACGGTCTGATCGACATCATCAACAAATCTCCGATAGTCAAAGCCACTTACTCGTTCGATGGTTTCACGATCAACGTCGACAACGCCTCTGGAAGCATGAGATATTTCAACCACGGCGAGTTCGTAAAAGACGACACGAGCCTCACGACGCGCGACTGGCTGGAGAGCGCGACCTTCAAGAAGGTTGGAAACGAGTGGAAGCTGGACTTCATACATTCGACGGTTAAAAAGTAGGCACAATCATTCAAGAACCGCCTGGGAGCAGGTGGGCCGAGCGCCGCGAGGTTCGAGCTCGTCCGGTCCGTGGCAGGCCGGTCGGAGGTGGCGAAGCGCTGGCGTGCCCGAGGAGACCTGCCGCGCCAGGGATGCGTCCGTGACGGGGGGGCCCGCCGGGCGGCCGGGGTTGACGCGAGCGACGCTCTCGCATAGCGTGCGTGCCGTCCGCATGTCTCGTGCCCCTGTCACTGCCGCCAAGGCTCGTCGGTGCCATAGCGCAAGGTGATCTCGGATGGCCGGTGGAAGCCCCAAGCGACCCGAGTCCACTTCCGACGGCTGGTCGCCCCGCACCGAGGCCTCCGTGTGGCTCGGGCTCGGGCTGCTCGGCGTCGGGGTCGTGTGGTTCACGGTGCGCGCCATCGAGATCGACAGGTCGCTCGACGCCGCGAGCCGGCAGCTCGCGAGCGCCCGGCCTTCTGACGCGCCGCCTCCCGCGCCGGCGCCCGACGCGGGCGCAGAGCCGCATCTCGCGCTGGCCTGGACCGTGGGAGCTCCGGGCGAGCCGGCGGAGCCGCAGGCGAGCGTGCGGCGGGCAGCCGAGGAGCTGCTCGCGCGGCGCCTCCCTCACGGGCTCCGTCGCGGGGCGGTGGTCCGCGCCGTGGCCGACGCCGCCAGGGCGCCGGAGGAGCCTCGTGTTCTGGCGCTCGACGTGCGGGCGCCCGGGCAGCCGGAAGCCCGCTTCTACCGGTTCGACGGCAGCGCCACGGGGCGGCTCGTCGACGAAGAGGGACGCGAGCCGGTGCCGAGCCAGTGGCAGGCGCCGCTCGCCAAGCTGCGTCGGACGTCGCCGTTCAACCCCAAGCGGATGCACCCCATCCTGCGCCGCGTGGTGCCGCACGAGGGCACGGACTACGGCGCGCCGTCGGGAACCCCGGTCTATGCCGCGCTCGAGGGCACCGTCTCCTGGGTGGGGCCGCACGGTGGTCACGGCAAGTGGGTCGCGATCCAGCACGACAACGGCGTCGAGACAGGCTACGCGCACCTCTCGAGGTTCGCGGCGGGCCTGAAGCGCGGGGACCACGTGGCGACCCATCAGCTCGTCGGCTACGTGGGGTCGACCGGGCGGTCGACGGGGCCGCACCTGCACTTCAGCGCGAGCCGCAACGGCGTCTACTTCGACGCGGAGACGCTGCTCGCGACGCGCCTGCGGGAGCTCCCCGCCGATCAGCGCGACGCGTTCCGCACCGAGAAGGGCGAGCTCGACCGCGAGCTCGACGACATCGGGGATCCCCTCCCCGCCGCGCCGCGGTCCGGCGGCGAGGACGAGCCGGCGTCGCCGGCGCCGGCGAGCGATTCGACGTCGCAGCCGCGCGCGGCCGCGTCGGGCGCCCGGCGTCAGCGGCGATGACGCCGGCAAGGCCGCCCGGCGGCCTCGTCTCCCCCTGCGCGTCGGCGAGCCCTACGTACGGGGACGCGTCGCCACGGCGTCCGGCGAGGACGCGCGCGGGCGCAAGCGCGCCGCGAGCCTCGGCCGCCCACGGGAGGTGCAAGCACAGATGGACACCATGCACGTCGACCTGTTGATCCGGATCGCCGCGGGCGCGGCGCTCGGGGGCGTCATCGGATACGAGCGCGATCGCCACGGCCGCCAGGTCGGGCTCCGGACGCACCTGCTCGTCGCGATGGCCGCGGCGACGTTCATGGTCATCTCGGTGAAGTTCGTCTACTTCCAGCATTACGGAAAGGACGATCTGGTCGTCGTCGACTCCTCGCGCATCGCCGCGTCGATCGTCGCCGGCATCGGCTTCCTCGCCGGCGGCTCCATCCTGCGCACCGGGACCACGGTCCAGGGCATCACGACCGCGGCGGGCCTGTGGCTCGTGACGGCGATCGGCATGTGCTCGGGCGCGGCGATGTACGTCGAGGCCGTCGTCGTCACGCTCCTCGGCGTGCTCGCGCTCACGGCGCTCCGCCGCTTCGAGGACAAGGACGACCGCAGCACCCGGCGCCGGATCGCCCTCGTCCTGGGCGAGGAGTCGGCCGGCGTGGCCGACATCATGAAGGTGCTCGAAGCGCTCGGGGCCGTCGTCTCGGACATGGATTACGAGCGCCGCCTCGACGACAAGCGGCGCGTCAACGTGACGCTCGACGCGAGGATCCCGAACGCGATCGGCGTGGAGACGCTGATTGACCAGCTCGCGAAGCAGCCCGGGGTCCGGCGAGTCCACGTCCAGGCGCCCACGTGATGGACGCCGATCTGCGCTCGGTCGCGCAGCTCGCCCGCCGTGTCGCCTTCACCGCGGGCGTCATCGACCGGTTTTTCTGGCGAGATTTCTGACGCACGGAGCGAGTCGCCCCACGACGGCTTCGCGGCGGCGGACCGGCGCGACAGGCGGGATTCCGCCCCTCGGCTCCCGTGTCCCTATCAGAAAGGGCTTTCCTGGCTCTCTCGGCCGTGGCGCTTTCGCCGTTTCTCTCCTCTGTCGCCATGGATCCATGGCTGGGTTGAATTTCTCTGCTCTCCTCATCGACGCTCTCGGCTCCTCGGCGGCTCCTCCCCTTCTCTCTTCTTTTCTCCTCGCGGTGCCCTGGCGGCCCGTCTCCTCGCCGTCGCGTCGTTCTCGTCCGTGAGAGCGCTCGGCGCGTGCGCGAGCTCGTATGACGGCCACCGACGCGCCAATCAGGGGGTGCCCTCACGTGACATCCGCGGTGGCGCGCGCTCGCTTTTGTGTCGATGGATGACGCCGGTCCGCCCCTCGAGACCTCCCTCCCCGCCAGGCTGCGCAGCTGCAAGCGCGACGTGCTCGAGCGCTGGACGCGCCGGGTGCTCGACGATCCGAGGGCGGCGGCGCAGCGGCACGGGGGTCCGTTGCTGGCGGACGAGGTCCCTAGGCTGTTCGATGATCTCATCGAGGCGCTCGCGGCGAGCCGGCGCGCCGAGCTCCGCGCCGGCGAGGACGGGGAGCCCACGAGCGCCCACGAGCGGATCGAGGACCACGCGCGCCTCCGCGCCGCGCAGGTCCGCTGCGTCGCGGCGACCCTGCGCGAGCTGTCGCACCTCCGGGCGGCGCTGATCGAGGTGTGCGCCGCACAGGGGATCTCCCTCGGCGTGAGGGAGGCGCAGGTCCTCCACGCGGTGGTGGACGCGAGCATGTGGACGAGCGCCCGCGAGATCGAGGCGGCGACGCGCGCCGCGCTCGAGGACAGCGCCGCGCGCCTGCGGCTCGCCACGGAGGCCGGCGGCGTGGGGGTATGGGATTACGACACCGTGACAGGCGCGCTGCGCTGGGACGACCGCTGCCGGCAGGTGGCCGGGATGGGTCCGGAGCAGGACGTCGATTACGAGCTCTTCGTCGCGGCGATCCACCCGGACGATCGCGCGCGCGTGCAGGAGGCCGTGCTGCGCTCGCAGGACCCGGCGAGCGGCGGGGAGTACAGCATCGAGTACCGCCTCGTGGGGCTCTGCGACCGGATCGAGCGCTGGGTCTGCGTGCAGGGGCGCGCCTGCTTCGACGCCGCGGGGCGCAGCGTCCGGATGATCGGCACGGTGCTCGACATCTCGGATCGCAAGCGGGCGGAGGCCGCGCGGCGCGAGGAGCTCGCGTTTCGGGATCGGTTCCTGGGCGCGCTCGGCCACTACCTGCGCACGCCGCTCACGTCCGTCACGCTGGCGGCGAGCGTGCTGATGCACCACGGCAGTCTGACGCCGGGCCAGGCGAAGAGCGTCGAGCGGATCGCGGCGAGCGCGCGCCGCATGGGGCGGACGATCGAGGATCTGCTCGATCTGACGCGGAGCCGCTTCGGCGGCAGCATCCCGATCGCGCCGAGCCCGGGGGACCTTTACCTCATCTGCAAGGGGGCGATCGACGAGCTCAGGGCGATGCACGCGGAGGTGCCGATCCGGCTCGATCTGCACGGGAGCGGCGCCGGGCAGTGGGATCCCGAGCGGGTCGCGCAGATGGTGACGAACCTCGTGCAGAACGCGGTCGACTATGCCGCGCCGGGGAGCGCCGTCCGGGTGGCGATCCGGCCGCGCGGGGAGGACGTGCTGGTCGAGGTGCACAACGACGGGCCGGCGATCGCGCCCGAGCTCCTGGCGACGCTGTTCGACCCGTTCCACCAGGCGCCGGCCGGCGGGCGGGCGAGCACGGGGCGCGGGCTCGGGCTCGGGCTGTTCATCGCGCACCAGATCGCGAGGGCGCACGGCGGGGGGATCGAGGTCGAGAGCGAGGCGGAGCGGGGGACGACGTTCACCGCGCGGCTGCCGCGCGGTGCGCCGGAGGCGAGGTGTTGAGGTCGCGTGAGGCGATGCAAGAGAACGTGGACAGCGCCGCGCGGGCTCGCGGGCTCGCGGGGTGAACCCGCGGCCGAGAGAGTGGGAGAGATCTGGGGAAAGCGCCGCAGGGCCGGCGACACCGCTCCTCGACCGAAGACACGGGAGCACAGGAGCGCCATGAGCGGCATGAGCGGCATGAGCGGCATGAGCGGCATGAGCGGCATGAGCGACATGAGCGTCACAGAGCAGAGTCGGATTTTCTGTGGCTCGTCGAAATGGCTGGACAGGACGCATCGATACGCGTAGATCGGATACTGGCACTCTGCGCATCCGCCCTCGAATCGAGGCGAGCGCTCCCGTGTTGCCGGTTTGGAGACCGAGCAGCCGCGGGGGTGCTGCTCGAGGAGAGCTCGACAAACAACGATCGAGCCTGACCCTTGCGTCACGGCGCCTGCACCTCGGATGACGCTCCAGCAGTGGTTCGACCCCGACGAGGAACCAGAAGGAGCAACCCATGAAACAGGCCGTCATCGTCTCATCCGCCGCGCTCGCGGCGCTGTTCGCGACCTCCACCAGCGCCGCCAGCCCCTCCGATCCGCCGACGCCCGTCTGCGACGTCATCCAGCGAGGAGCGCTCGGCGACGTGCGCGACGCGGAGATCTGGAGTCTCAACCCGAGCTACCACGTGCCCGACTCCTACGAGGTGAACACCGGGTACTCGAGCGCCTACGGCGAGAAGCGGGCCCTGTTCGGGTTCGAGCTCGGCGCGATCCCCGCGGGCGCGCTCATCTCGTCGGCCAGGTTCCATGTCTCCACCTACAGCAGCACCAACCAGACCGTGCGCGTGCACCGGGTGCTCGCCCCCTGGAGCGAGGCCGACGTCACCTGGGACAGCCTCGGCGGCGTCGACCCCGCCGTGGTCGCGTCGTTCGAGTCCGTCGGCGGCGCGTGGCGCGAGATCGACCTCACGGGGCTCGTGCAGGACTGGGTGAGCGGGGTCGTGCCGAATTACGGTATTCTGCTCGAGGAGGATCTCCCCGGGAGGACCTCGTACAAGAGCAGCGATCACCCGAACCCGGACAACCACCCGTTCATCGAGGTGTGCTATCTGCCGCCAACCGGCTCGATCGGCGGCGCGGTGTGGGTCGACGGCGACGCGGACGGGCTCTACGATCCGGAGCTCGGCGTGGACGGCGTCGTCGTCGATCTGTTCGACGGCGATACGCTCATCGACAGCACGGTGACCGGCGTCGACCCCTCGACCGGCCAGCCGGGTTTCTACCACTTCGACGAGCTCTATCCTGGTGACTATACGGTGGTGGTCGCGTCGGACAATTTCGAGGCCGGCGGGCCGCTCGCCGGGCATGAGCCGACGGTCGACCATGACGGCGGCGGCGACGGCGTGGCCGTGATCTCGCTCGCGCCAGGCGAGGATCTGCACGACGCGGGCTTCGGCTATCAGCCCTCGTGCGGCAACGGCGTCTGCGGCGGCGGCGAGAGCTGTTCGACCTGCGCCGCCGACTGCGGGGCTTGTCCGCCCGTCTGCGGCGACGGCGTCTGCGGCGGCGGCGAGAGCTGTTCGACCTGCTCCGCCGACTGCGGGACCTGCGCGCCCGTCTGCGGCGACGGCGTCTGCTCGGCGGGGGCCGAGGACTGCTCGAGCTGCGCGTCGGATTGCGGCGTGTGCGAGTGCACGTCGCCTGGCACGGCCACGCCGAACGACTGGGCGGACAACGTGGGCGGCTTGCGCGTCCTGTTCCTGACGATCGGCGGCAGGGTCTACCTGAACCTCCAGCTCGTCGCCATCCTGCTCCGCCCGGACCGGGGCGACATGACGTACCTGCTCGCGAAGCAGCTCATCGCCGCCAAGCTCAACGTCGGCCTCGGCAACTGGTCGACGTGCATCGAAGCCACCATCGCCGCGGCCGACGCCTGGCTCAGGATCCACCCGGTCGGCAGCAACGTGATCGAGAACGATCCGCGCTCGGCATGGGCGAGCGGCGAGGCGCTGCTCGAGAGGCTCGAGGCGTACAACTACGGCGAGCTCTGCGCGCCTCACCGCGATGACGTGCATTGCGGCGGCGATTGATGATCGTGACAAGGGCCGCCGGCGAAGGCTGAGCGCTGAGCGCTGATGGCTGACCGCTGAGCGAGCCCGACTCCCCGGGCCAGGGCCTGCCCCGAGGCGCGCTGCGCCGCCACCGTCACCAACTCCACCACCCCCCACCACCGCCGTCGCCCGCGCCATCGCCTCCCGGCGCTCTCGCCACCGCCGATAATCGCCGGCGAGGAGGAGCTCCCCCGGGGGGAGGAGCTCCCGGGCGGAGGAGCTCAGGCGATGCAGCAGAACGTGGACGGCGCGCCCGGCCGGAGCTCGCCGACGGGCTCGCCCCCGTGCGGCGCGCACGCGCCCGGCTCCACGGCGGCGATCACGGCCGACTTGCTGCCCAGGGCGACGCCGGGCGGCGTCACGACGCAGAACGGGACGCTCGAGCTGACGAGGCTCGACGCGAGCAGGTCCGTGCAGGCGGCGTCGCGGTACACGGAGGCCATGAGGGTGCACGAGGCGCCGGTCGGATCGCCGCAGCCGCACGGCGTGCAGTCGCGGCCGTCGATCACGTCCGCGAAGAAGCGGTGCCGGACGGCGTACCCCTCCGGACAGTCGGCGTCGTCTCCCTCGTGAAAGACGCAGGTCGTGAAGCCCGAGGGCGCCGAGGGCACGCACGTCGTCGCGTCGTCGCACGCGGTGTACGCGCCGGCGAGACACGCCCTGGCCCGCGTCGCCCACGGATCGAGCCTGGGGACGGGCGGCGGGACGTCGAGGCGCGGCGTGCAGGCGCCGGTCGTGACGACCGAGGGGGCGGCGATCGTGAGCGACTGCACGCAGGGCTCGCCGTTGCAGAGGTGATCGGCGGGGATCGCGTTCGCCGCGGTGCAGGCGCCGTCCCAGCCATCGGGGGCGGCGAAGGAGGTCGTCACGGTGCCTGGCTCGTCGCCGGGGCACGAGGAGGAGGAGGCCGCCCAGCTGGTGGGGATGGTGCAGGAGGCCTCCGGTGGATCGCACGCGCAGGTCGCGCACTCCAGGGGCGGCTGCCGGAGATCGGCGAAGCCCTCGTAGCCGAGCGTCGGCGCGTCGGCGGGGCAGTCGGGGACGGCCTCGGGCGGACCGAACCAGAGCAGCGCCGGGCCGAACCAGCCGAGCGGTGCGGGCGGGGCGCACTGGCCGGAGCACAGCGAGCTGTGCGTGTCGCCGCCCTGGCCGCCGGCGCCGCCGTCGCCGCCGTCGCCGCCGGTGCCGGCATCGGGCGACTGCCCGCAGCCGTGCAACTGATGCTCAATTTCTCCAGGTGTGCAAGGACCGGTGATGATGATCGGTTCTTGTTCGCAACCAACCACCAGCAGCAAACCCGGGAGGAGGAAACAGGGAGTGTGCATATCGGAGATCCTACTCAGGCGCGCATCTTCGGCGCAACATGAAGGTTCTACAAAGAGCTTCGCGGCTACCCATTACAAATTCGAGAGACATTTTCTCGCACAATTCGAGCGCTGGCCGCTCCTTTCCGTTTCTTCCGCTGCCGGAGCGCTCACAGGCTCGCATGGAGGCCGAACCCGAGCGTGCCGGCGATGTCCGGTGCGCTCCAGAGGGCACTGTCTGGCGTTAGCTCGTGCGGACGGCGGCCGATCGCGGCACCGGTCAGGGTGTGAACGACGTTCAGGTATCCGCGGGCCGATAGACTTTGCGAGACAGGCCAGTCGACGCCGATTCGTCCACCGAGCCCAACGCCGAGGTTCAGAAACGGTCTTGCGTCGAGCGGAACCTCGGGCACGACGCGGAGCATACCGAGCTCTACGGCCCCACATGCGAAGAGAAGTTGGCGGTGCAGGCATACCGCGACGTTCGCCGTGACGAAAGACGCCGCCATGGGCACCTCCTCGATATCGGCCGACAGCGAGGAGAGGCCGCGGAGCTCCAGCGCCGCGGACCATGCCGGCCAGCGTCCCCCGACGAAGAGCGCCGACCCGACGGCAACGCCGGGCGTCAGCCCGAGGCCCGTCACGGCGTCGAGGCCGGCTACCCAGCGGAAGCTCTCCGCCGGAGGCGGCGGCGCGCTGCTCCCGGACGGCGCACGCACGGTCGGCGTCTTGCGCGGGGGCGGCTTCTTGTGCGGGGGCGATGCCGGAGCGGGGGTGGGCTGCGGCGGGCAAGGCCGGTCCGGCGAGCAGGGTTGTTCTGAGAGCGTCGCCTGGTCGATCGGCTGCGGCGGAGCAGGCGGTGCCCCCGGCGCCGCGGGGAGGTCGGGCGTTGCGCCCGGCATCGCGGGGAGCTCGTCGCCATCGAGGAGGACGACGATGGACAGGGCGATGGCGCTGACGAGCACCTCGCAGTCCGCACTGGCGCTGAAGCCGTCGGCCCAGAGCCCCCGGCCGGAGCGATCGCGGAGGAACAGCGCGGCGGTGAGCTCGCCGCGCCGGCGCTCGATGGAGGCGGTCAGTGTGAGCGGCGCCGCCGCATCGAAGGGCTCGACCCCTGCCAGCTTCCGGATCGTCTGTTCGCGCAGGAACCGCTCATCGGGGCAATCCTCGGCGCCCGGCCCTCGGAGGAACTCGAGCCGCACGCGGGCCGGCGCGGCCCTGGGCTCGGCCCGGACCGGCGCGATCCCGAGGGTGGCGATCGCGGCGGCGGTCATCGCGGCGAGCGCTGCGCGCTGGAACCGCCTGGCGATCGCGCTCGCGATCGCGCTCTGGCCGCGCGGTATGCGGCGGGCGCGCCTCGTTCGCGCGGTCACGGGAGCATCTCCCTCGCCGCGTTGCCGGTCGGTGCGGGCTGCGTCGGGTTGCCGGTCGGAGCGGACTGCGCCGGGTCAATCTTCGCTCGGAGCCGCTCGCGCGTCAGGTTCAGCCGCCCCTGCGGGAACCGTCGCTCGTGGGCGGCGATGCGCTCCATCGCGGTCGCCCGATCGCCTTGCACCAGCGCCTGCCTGACCGCGTCGAGCAGCAGCATCTCCTCGGTGAGCGGATCCTGACGTCGCTCGGAGGAGGCATGCGGCCTCGGCGCTGCGGGCTTGAGATGGCCGGAGCCATCCGCCAGCGCGGGCGGGGGCGGGGGCGTCCGGGCGGCTGACGTTTCTTTGGCCGGGATCGCGTCGATCGCGTCGCGCCGGGGCGCCTTGGATCGCGGCGGCTCGCCTGGATCGGTCTCCGGTCGCGCACCCGCGTGGACAGCGCGCGAGACGAGGAGCTGTGTCGCGATCGGCGCCAGGCGGTTGGCCCAGGAGACCGGCGCTGGAGCGAGCGCCGCGACCACGACGGCGGCGCCGACGATGGCCGCCGTCCCCCGAGCCAGCGCCGGGCGGACGAACCGAGCGAGCGGGCGCGCGAGGTGTGCGACGCGGGCGAAGCGCGCGGAGCGTGCCGGGTTCCGGGACCGATCCGCGGGCTCGTGTCGTGCGGGATCGCTTCGCGGGCTGGGAAGGGTCGCGGGCGCGTTCGTCTCGGCGATGGCGGAGGCGCCTGCGAGGACGGGGCGCGACGGGGCGGCGGAGCTGGCGGAGGCGAGGGAGAAGAGCGGGACCATGAGCAGGCCGGACCGGAGCGCGTGCTGCTCCTCGGCTCGCAGGCGCTTCACGGCGGCGCGGTAGTCCTCGCGCGCGAGGCGCAGGCGGCTTGCGGCGGTGTTCTCGTTGATTTCGAGGGCGCGCGCGACCTCGCGCATCGGGATCTCGTACGCATCGGCCATGAGGAGGACGGCGCGCCGTTCGGGCGCGATGCTCGCCAGCAAGTGGATCGCGAGCGCGATCCGCTCCTTCCTGACGATGCGCTGCTCGCTGCTCGGCGCGACGTCGGCGCCCTCGAAGCACGCCGCGTCCGCGAGGCCCACCGGCACCTCGCGCCGCCGGTAAGCGCGCTCGAGGTGGCTCCGCACCTTGCGCCAGGCGATCCCGAAGAGCCAGGCGGACTCGGAACGCCAGCGCGGGCTCAGGCTGGACGGGCGCGATCGGCTGGAGGGCACGGGCGGGGACCGGCGAGGGGGCGAGGCGGGGTCGGCGGGGTCGTATGCGGGGTCGGCGGAGTCGGCGGCAGCGAGGGCGGCGGCGGCGGCGGTGGGGATCGGCACGGCGGCGAAGACGAGGTCGTGCAGAGGCGACGAGGCGGACGGCGGCGGGAAGGGCGCGCCGCGCGCCCCGGCGGGATACTGGGGGTCGTACCGGGGCAGGCTGGTGTAGGCGCCGAGCAGGACCTCCTGGGAGAGGTCGTCGATGTCGACCTCGGCGACCCCGAGGTACCGGAGCATCCCCGGGAGGACGTGAACGGCGGTCGCGTGCATGGATGTCCAGGTGCTGTGCTGGACGAGGTCGGGGGGCGGAGGGGGGAGAGGGGGAGGAGGAGGAGAAAGAGGGCTCATGCTTAGAATTGCGGGGAGCCTCCCGGGGTCGTCATGGAATCGGCAGGGGGCGGTGCCGAGGGGTGGGCCGGCGCGGTGCCGACCGGGCCGGGCGGTGGGTGGGACCGGCGGGGGAGCGAGATGGCGGGCAGCACGGGGGCTGCGGGCGACTTGCTGACGCTTGCCGGCCGGCTGGGCTGACATCACGGACAGGGCCCGCGGCCACGGTCACGCTCCCGCGGAGCCTGGAGCCCGATGAGCGGTCGACCCCCCGATCACCCGACGGACGGAGCGCCGTCCGATCTCCGGCGCTCGATCTCGATGGCCCGGCGGAACCTACTCTTCGCCGACCTGCCGCAGCGCCTCTGCCATGAGCGGCGCGCTGACGCGGAAGCCTGTGTTGGCGAGGTCGTCGAGCACTGCCCGGAGAGACCCGAGGACGCCGGCACGTCGCGCCTCGACGAGCAGCCCCAGCGTACCTTGGATGCGCAGTCCGCGGGCTCGCGCTACCGCGCGGCCCTTCCGTTCGTCGATGAGGAGCGTGTCTGCGCGGAGCAGCTCCGCGAGCGCGAGCGCGGCGGCTTCCCCCGGATCGAGCAGGCTCGCCAGCGCAGGATCCACGCCGGTCCGTTCGATCTCGTCATTCACGCGGATCCATGGCGACGCCCGGAGAGATGCGACCCCCGGTTCAGCAGGGCGCGCGATGACGAGCTCCTCTCAGGCGGCTTTTGGCACGAGGATCTCGCGGGGCACCGCGCAGACGCTCTCGAGATGGGCGATGCGCGACAGATACAGAAGGGGCGTCGTGTCAGCGATGACGATCACGACGAGGATCCAAGCTCCTGCCTGAAATCCTCGAGGTCAACATCGATCGCATCGATTCCATGCGCCGCGGCCTCCCGCAGGAACGCGTCGATTCCGATCCCGAGGATCTGCGCGGCGCGGGCGCGGGTCATGCGCCCCTGGCGCACCTCGTCCAGCGCCCAAAGCAGGCGCAGACGTCTGGCGAGGGCATCGATCGGCTCGCTGCCCGCATCCGGCGGAAGATCGACGCTCACCGTGATGTGCGGCTGGGCCATGGCTCCGCCGCAAGCCTACGCGGCTTCCGGGCGGCCAGCGAGCAGCCGATCTCCGTCCCGGATCGAGGGGCTTCCGTCGCGGCCCGCCGCGGTGGCGAACCCCGTTGCGCCGCGCCTGCGCGCGGTGCTGAGCCCGTCCGCGCCGCTCTCGGACGGGCGATCGACGAGGCGGCCCGTCGGTGCGTCCCGCGGCCGAGAGAGGCGAAGGCCGCGCTGGCCGCCCACTGCGTTCGGGGTCCACACCCGGCGGATCGGGCCGGGTCGGCGGCTTCCCTCCGGCAGTTCGCGACGCGCTGCGTCGACGCGGTCCAGGGGCGCCGTCGTTCTGTGCCACCTTCTCGAACGCACGCATCAGGTTGTCCTCGGGCGCCATCTCCTTCATTCGCCATTGCCGACAGTGCCGGTCCCTTCGTGTTACAAGCCTTCGGCGCCGCCCGCGGCAGCAAAAGCGACAGGTTCCAGACGAGGCTCTAGCTTGAATGGGGCCGCCGCCTTTCAGCGGCGGAGAGAGAGGGACGCGGAGACCAGGAGCGCGCCAGGCTGCCAGCTTCAATGGGGCCGCCGCCTTTCAGCGGCGGAGAGATCGAGCCGCCGCGGCCGAGCACACCTGGACCCGTGGAGGCTTCAATGTGGCCGCCGCCTTTCAGCGGCGGAGAGCCGCGCTTTCGTGGTGCGGAAGCGGTCGCACTACTATCCAGGCTTCAATGTGGCCGCCGCCTTTCAGCGGCGGAGAGCCTCCCCCGGCGACAACGACCTGCACCTGTGGGACGTGAGGCTTCAATGTGGCCGCCGCCTTTCAGCGGCGGAGAGAGTCGCAGCAGGCGAGCGGCTCCGCCAACTACTTCAAGCCGCTTCAATGTGGCCGCCGCCTTTCAGCGGCGGAGAGGCCGACCACGGGCGACCCGCCAACGGAAGCGCTCGTGCTTCAATGTGGCCGCCGCCTTTCAGCGGCGGAGAGCTAGCGGGGCGCTGTGCGCTCGCGCGCCGCTCGGTGCTTCAATGTGGCCGCCGCCTTTCAGCGGCGGAGAGCTGACGAAGCGACGTGACTTCCGACGGATGCTGGAGCAGCTTCAATGTGGCCGCCGCCTTTCAGCGGCGGAGAGCAAGGGCGTCCGCGTCGGACTGGATCAGGTCGCTCCGCTTCAATGTGGCCGCCGCCTTTCAGCGGCGGAGAGGGCGCGAGGGTAGGCGATGCTCACGTGTCGCCCCCGTGCTTCAATGTGGCCGCCGCCTTTCAGCGGCGGAGAGGGCCTCGAGGCGGCCGTGAAGTGGATGACGGAGCTGCTTCAATGTGGCCGCCGCCTTTCAGCGGCGGAGAGATCCCCGCCGCAACGCCGTAGACATCGCCGATCGTGCTTCAATGTGGCCGCCGCCTTTCAGCGGCGGAGAGATCCCGTATCGTGGTCTAGAAGATGCATGGCCAAGTGGGCTTCAATGTGGCCGCCGCCTTTCAGCGGCGGAGAGATAAACCTGGTTCGCCACACCCGCGGAGCAGGCACCGCTTCAATGTGGCCGCCGCCTTTCAGCGGCGGAGAGCCGGGCGCCTCGTCGGCCATGTCCGTGCGCTCTCGGATGCTTCAATGTGGCCGCCGCCTTTCAGCGGCGGAGAGAAGGAGCGGACCTATGGCCATGTCTGCGGCCCTCGCGCTTCAATGTGGCCGCCGCCTTTCAGCGGCGGAGAGTCGAGCAGGCCCGCGGGCAGGTTGCAGCGGAGCGCATGCTTCAATGTGGCCGCCGCCTTTCAGCGGCGGAGAGCCCGGTCCCCACAAGATCACGGTGGACGGCCAGGAGCTTCAATGTGGCCGCCGCCTTTCAGCGGCGGAGAGTCCCCGGAGTCGCAGAAGTAGAAATCTGATCACATCGCGCTTCAATGTGGCCGCCGCCTTTCAGCGGCGGAGAGCGGGACGAGGCCGTCGACGGGCGCGTACACGATCAGGCTTCAATGTGGCCGCCGCCTTTCAGCGGCGGAGAGCCATGTGTGATCCGTCTCCAGAGCTCCCAAAGAGGTGCTTCAATGTGGCCGCCGCCTTTCAGCGGCGGAGAGAATGATGCTCGCGATGAGACCGATCGGAGCGCCCGCATCGCTTCAATGTGGCCGCCGCCTTTCAGCGGCGGAGAGGGGTGACGCGACCGGCTTCGAGCGCGCTGCGGTCGAGCTTCAATGTGGCCGCCGCCTTTCAGCGGCGGAGAGGCCCGAGACCGGTTCCGAGATCGTCTTCGAGTCGACGCCGCTTCAATGTGGCCGCCGCCTTTCAGCGGCGGAGAGCGACCCGGTCGCCCGCAAGGGCGCGTCGCTGGTAAGAGGCTTCAATGTGGCCGCCGCCTTTCAGCGGCGGAGAGCAAGGGCCGCCGAGCATGGCCCCAGGCCGTGGGTAGCTTCAATGTGGCCGCCGCCTTTCAGCGGCGGAGAGCAGGGGGACGGCGCGCGGCGAAGCCGGGCGCAGCTCCGCTTCAATGTGGCCGCCGCCTTTCAGCGGCGGAGAGAGGAAAACGAAGGTCTGTGGATGGCCGCAGAGCGCGTGCTTCAATGTGGCCGCCGCCTTTCAGCGGCGGAGAGAGATCCATGGCGGTCCCCACATGGGGACCCACGACGGGCTTCAATGTGGCCGCCGCCTTTCAGCGGCGGAGAGTCTGTGCCGAGCGGCTCCGTGCCCGCGGGCGAGCAGCGGACGCTTCAATGTGGCCGCCGCCTTTCAGCGGCGGAGAGTCAGCCGGCCAAGCCTCACCGTGCATCGACGTCACGCTTCAATGTGGCCGCCGCCTTTCAGCGGCGGAGAGGACCGGTATCACTGTCGACTGGACGGACGACCGGTTGCTTCAATGTGGCCGCCGCCTTTCAGCGGCGGAGAGTTTAAGGGCCAATGGCTCGAGTCAGACTTTCCGATGCTTCAATGTGGCCGCCGCCTTTCAGCGGCGGAGAGGCCGGGGCGGTGGGTGCTCTCGTTCGGCCTGCTCGAGTGGCTTCAATGTGGCCGCCGCCTTTCAGCGGCGGAGAGCGCCCGGACATGCTCAGGGACTACATCCGCGCGATGCTGCTTCAATGTGGCCGCCGCCTTTCAGCGGCGGAGAGTTCTGGAGATCCGCGCCAGGGTCCGGCGCCATCAGGGCTTCAATGTGGCCGCCGCCTTTCAGCGGCGGAGAGCAGCTGGCTCATTCGTCGTCGCTCCCGTCTCCCCCTGGCTTCAATGTGGCCGCCGCCTTTCAGCGGCGGAGAGGAGTTCATGCGCTGGGTGTCGGAAGGCGAAGGCGTCGGCTTCAATGTGGCCGCCGCCTTTCAGCGGCGGAGAGCGCTGATGTTCGTGTGATCGAGCGCCGCAGGGAAGTTGCTTCAATGTGGCCGCCGCCTTTCAGCGGCGGAGAGCCGTAAGGTCCACCCGCTCGATCATCGGCTCACAGCTCAGGCTTCAATGTGGCCGCCGCCTTTCAGCGGCGGAGAGCCCGACCGGGCCCGGATCGACCGCACGGCCGCCGTGCTGCTTCAATGTGGCCGCCGCCTTTCAGCGGCGGAGAGAGGCGATCTCTCTCGACGGACGGCGCCCCATCATACGCTTCAATGTGGCCGCCGCCTTTCAGCGGCGGAGAGCGCCCACGGGCGGCGGGTCGGCCGGGCGTCCGCACGTGCTTCAATGTGGCCGCCGCCTTTCAGCGGCGGAGAGCCGCACGCCCGCGGCGCCGGGGTCTGTGGTCAGCGGCTTCAATGTGGCCGCCGCCTTTCAGCGGCGGAGAGTACGTCCCTCATCCCTACCATCGGCGAGAATGGTGCCGGCTTCAATGTGGCCGCCGCCTTTCAGCGGCGGAGAGGAAGGAAGAGCAGCTCAAGGCGCCTCGCGCTTGGAAGCTTCAATGTGGCCGCCGCCTTTCAGCGGCGGAGAGCGTGACCATCGTTCCTGCGGGGCCCGATTACGACTTCTAGCTTCAATGTGGCCGCCGCCTTTCAGCGGCGGAGAGCCGGAAAGCGCATGTGGGTCGGCGCGAAGCTCGACCAGCTTCAATGTGGCCGCCGCCTTTCAGCGGCGGAGAGCGACCTCACGGGGGCTCTCCTCGACGTGATGGCGATGCTTCAATGTGGCCGCCGCCTTTCAGCGGCGGAGAGGCGATACGGATTACGCGAAGGTGCAGCTGCTCTCAAAGCTTCAATGTGGCCGCCGCCTTTCAGCGGCGGAGAGGCGAACCGGTACCGCGCGTGTCCGCGCAGCTACTACTTCGCGCTTCAATGTGGCCGCCGCCTTTCAGCGGCGGAGAGCACCTACTACCTCGGCATGGTGTACCCCGATGGGCGGGCTTCAATGTGGCCGCCGCCTTTCAGCGGCGGAGAGCCGGCGGGAGCTCGATGTGGAGCTCACGGAGCCCCATGCTTCAATGTGGCCGCCGCCTTTCAGCGGCGGAGAGGTCCAGAGCCTTCCGAAGAGCATCACCCTGATGGCCTATCGCTTCAATGTGGCCGCCGCCTTTCAGCGGCGGAGAGCGGGCGGAGCCGCAAGGGCCGCCCGGGGGCGCCTATGCGCTTCAATGTGGCCGCCGCCTTTCAGCGGCGGAGAGTAGCGTCGTCACCGTCGACTCCGCGACGGACCCGATTGCTTCAATGTGGCCGCCGCCTTTCAGCGGCGGAGAGCGGATCGGGCTGCGCCGTCCGATCCCAGAAGCACATGCTTCAATGTGGCCGCCGCCTTTCAGCGGCGGAGAGCGGAGTAGGTCTACTTGGCCTGCTCTTCGCCGGGAAGCTTCAATGTGGCCGCCGCCTTTCAGCGGCGGAGAGCTGAGATGGTGTGGGCCATGCGGCCGATGAAGCAGAGAGGGCTTCAATGTGGCCGCCGCCTTTCAGCGGCGGAGAGGACGACGCTCCGCCCTCCCCGCGGGGCATCATCCAGCAGCTTCAATGTGGCCGCCGCCTTTCAGCGGCGGAGAGGAGGTCGTCCCGGTGCGGCGGGCGCTCGCGCTGACGTGGGCTTCAATGTGGCCGCCGCCTTTCAGCGGCGGAGAGTGGAGTTGCCGTCCGTCTCGACGTGCCACCCGAGCTCACGCTTCAATGTGGCCGCCGCCTTTCAGCGGCGGAGAGCACGGTCACGGTCGCCTCGTCCTCCCAGTCGTCACGGGAGCTTCAATGTGGCCGCCGCCTTTCAGCGGCGGAGAGATTGGATCTGGACTACGGCTGCCCTGGCGACCCGCTGCTTCAATGTGGCCGCCGCCTTTCAGCGGCGGAGAGGTCCCGGGGCCATCCACGGCGACGATGCAGCGGGACATGCTTCAATGTGGCCGCCGCCTTTCAGCGGCGGAGAGCGCCGGCTCGTGACGGGGATGCTCGCGGGGGTGGAGCTTCAATGTGGCCGCCGCCTTTCAGCGGCGGAGAGCGAGGGTCCTGAGCCCTTCTAACCGTCCGCCCCATGCTTCAATGTGGCCGCCGCCTTTCAGCGGCGGAGAGAGCAAGGACGGGTAGCGCGGTGGCGGTCATCACGCTCGAGGCTTCAATGTGGCCGCCGCCTTTCAGCGGCGGAGAGCCGTGATCTCCGCTCTCGCTCTGCATCCAGATCCCAGCTTCAATGTGGCCGCCGCCTTTCAGCGGCGGAGAGGCCGAGCTCGCGGAGCGCGTCATGGAGCTCCGTCGGCTTCAATGTGGCCGCCGCCTTTCAGCGGCGGAGAGTCGGCCTCGGGCGCGAGAAGCGCAGGGAGATCTACGCGCTTCAATGTGGCCGCCGCCTTTCAGCGGCGGAGAGGACCTGAGCGTCATCCTCGACCTGACGCCCGAACAGTTGCTTCAATGTGGCCGCCGCCTTTCAGCGGCGGAGAGATCTCGCGCTTCGCGTCGCGCGTGTGGCCGTCGATCGGGCTTCAATGTGGCCGCCGCCTTTCAGCGGCGGAGAGGCTACGGTGCGCGCCTCGCGCTGCGCCGCTTCGTTCGCGCTTCAATGTGGCCGCCGCCTTTCAGCGGCGGAGAGTCGGACGCCTACAAGGCGGGGCGCGTGGATCCTGGCGCTTCAATGTGGCCGCCGCCTTTCAGCGGCGGAGAGCGTAGACGTCGACGTCGGCTGGTACGACGTCGATTGGCTTCAATGTGGCCGCCGCCTTTCAGCGGCGGAGAGGGACCAGGACGTGCTCGGCATGCTCGCTGCGGCTGCGCTTCAATGTGGCCGCCGCCTTTCAGCGGCGGAGAGCTCCCGGGGCATCATGGCGAACACGTTCTTGACGGCGCCGCTTCAATGTGGCCGCCGCCTTTCAGCGGCGGAGAGAAGCGAGGCCCGACGCAGATCGTTGTGAAGTACGCGCTTCAATGTGGCCGCCGCCTTTCAGCGGCGGAGAGTCACGCATCCGCTCATCCCAGAGGCTCGCACGGCCGAGGCTTCAATGTGGCCGCCGCCTTTCAGCGGCGGAGAGATCGGCCGGAGATCCGCAGAGGACACCATCCGCTTGCTTCAATGTGGCCGCCGCCTTTCAGCGGCGGAGAGACGCAGGAGACCCCGGAGTGGCGCGACGCCCGCATCAACAAGCTTCAATGTGGCCGCCGCCTTTCAGCGGCGGAGAGCCAGGATCTTGCACCCTGGTCCCCACCCTCCTCGGGTGGTAGCTTCAATGTGGCCGCCGCCTTTCAGCGGCGGAGAGCGGCATCAAGTTCCTGACTGGCGTGCAGAAGGCGCTGCTTCAATGTGGCCGCCGCCTTTCAGCGGCGGAGAGTTGGTTCTGGACCGTAGCCGGATCCATCACCTGGAGCTTCAATGTGGCCGCCGCCTTTCAGCGGCGGAGAGCAAGCGCGCCGAGCGGCCGATTGCCGAGGACGTTGCTGCTTCAATGTGGCCGCCGCCTTTCAGCGGCGGAGAGTTGGCGATCGCTCGCTCCAACCTGAGGCGCTCATCGTTGCTTCAATGTGGCCGCCGCCTTTCAGCGGCGGAGAGGGGGCGGCGGTTTCGTCGCTGCGTTCGGCGATGTTATTGCTTCAATGTGGCCGCCGCCTTTCAGCGGCGGAGAGATCGAGCAGGGAGACGACGGGCGCTGGCTGCCTCCGAGCTTCAATGTGGCCGCCGCCTTTCAGCGGCGGAGAGACCAGACGGACCGCGATGACGATCCTGCGGACCGGTCGGCTTCAATGTGGCCGCCGCCTTTCAGCGGCGGAGAGGGATTCGGGTGAGCCGACGCTGCCGGGAGTCAAGTAGGCTTCAATGTGGCCGCCGCCTTTCAGCGGCGGAGAGCTCGTCCTGCGCGGGCTCGACCGGCGCAGCGCCGCGACGCTTCAATGTGGCCGCCGCCTTTCAGCGGCGGAGAGTAGGCGGCCTCCACCCTGGCGAGCGCTTCCTCCGAGGGGTGCTTCAATGTGGCCGCCGCCTTTCAGCGGCGGAGAGCGATCTGCGCGTCGCTGTGCGCGCGCGCGTACGCGTAGCTTCAATGTGGCCGCCGCCTTTCAGCGGCGGAGAGGAAGGCGGCGCGCCGTGGGTAGCCTTCGCTTCATCCTGCTTCAATGTGGCCGCCGCCTTTCAGCGGCGGAGAGCGCAACACCGGGAAACGACGCGCGCACGACGCGAACGCTTCAATGTGGCCGCCGCCTTTCAGCGGCGGAGAGCGCGAGGGCGCGCGCCTGCTCCAGGACCGTCGCAGAGCTTCAATGTGGCCGCCGCCTTTCAGCGGCGGAGAGCCTGAACGCGTGGGCGACCATCGCGGTCGCGAGCAAGGGGCTTCAATGTGGCCGCCGCCTTTCAGCGGCGGAGAGGGCGCCGTAGCGCTGGTCTAGCCGGAGAACCGGTGAGGCTGCTTCAATGTGGCCGCCGCCTTTCAGCGGCGGAGAGAAGGAGAAGGATGAGGCCGCGGCGAAGAAGGCTGCAGCTTCAATGTGGCCGCCGCCTTTCAGCGGCGGAGAGTCGAGTTGGTCGCTGCGGCCTCCTTGTCCTCGATGGCTTCAATGTGGCCGCCGCCTTTCAGCGGCGGAGAGAGGCCTCCCAGGCCTACCTGAAATTTCGCGCACTTGCAACCCGGTTTGCGAGAGGTCCCCGCCGCCCCCCTCGCTCCGGCCCCCGGAGGCCGCCCGGCGCGCCCCCGGCCATCCAGAAATCCATCGTCTTTTCAAACACCTGCCGGCCTTGCGAGCGCCCCCCGGCTTTTTCGCGTCACTCCACCGCTCGCAGCCGGTGCTCCCTCCCTCTTCTACCACGCCCCCTCCTCCCCTCGCCCAGCCCTTCCGTTCTCCCCGGCCGCTTTGCCGTTCCCTGCCCCACCTCCGCCGCTCGCCTCCCCGTCTCCTTCGCCGTCGCCCCCGGCTCGCCGCGTCCGGTCCCAGCCTCGCGCCACGTCGTCCCCACCTCGCCGGACTCGCCGTTACCGCCGCCGCTCCTGGCGTTCGGCGTCACGGCTCCGGCCCGCCCATCGACCCGACCCCTCCGAGGCCGCCCACATCGGTTCCAGATCGACCCGCACCCCCCTCCGAGGCCGCCCACATCGGTTCCAGATCGACCCGCATCCCCTCCGAGGCCGTCCACCTCGGTTCCAGATCGACCCGCACCCCCTTCGAAGGCCTCCCCGCCACGTCGCCACCTCCCAGCACCCCCTCCGAGGCCGCCCACATCGGTTCCAGATCGACCCGCACCCCCTCCGAGGCCGTCCGTTTCGGTTCCGAACCTCCCCTTCCCCCCTCAGAAGGCCTCCCCGCCACGTCGCCACCTTTCCGCGCGCCCTTCGAGGCCGTCCACGTCGGTTCCAGATCGACCCGAACCCGCTTCGAGGCCGTCCACATCGGTTCCAGATCGACCCGCACCCCCTCCGAGGCCGTCCGTTTCGGTTCCGGACCTCTCCCTCCCCCCTCCGAAGGCCTCCCCACCACGTCGCCACCTCCCCGCGCGCCGCTCCGAGGTCGCCCCGGCACCTCCGCACGTCTCCAGCGTCCCCCCGAGCGCCCGCCCGGGAGCCGTCACCCCTCGCGTACCCTGGCTCTGCCTCCCCATCCGCCTTCTCCTTCTCCCTGTCTTGCCCCCGTCTTGCCCCGTTCTCTCCGCCTCGTCCCCTCGCCCAGCCTCCTCGCCCTCCCCGTGCGTCTCGCCGCTCTCTGCCCCACACAGCCCGGCGCGGCGCCGGCAGCCGGCAGGTAGCGCGTCTGCGGCGCTGCGCAGCAGCATCGGGCTCACGAGACCCGCGAGATCACGAGTCCAGCACGATATCGATGCACCGCGCGTAATCGTAATATCGATGCTCCTCCACCGCTGCGCACCAGACGCCGCCCTCGCGGTTCGCAGGGACCGCGCTCGGGGCGTCGCAATTCGCTTGCTGGCCCACGCACGAGACTCCACTCTTGCTGCCGAGTCGATGCGCACCCGATTCGACGCCTTCGGCAAGAACGTCCTGCGCGACACCCTCGCGCGCGTCGGCGCCGCCGACACCGCCGTCGAGGTCATCGCAGCTTCCCAGACCATGGACCTTTGGTACGTGCCCGATCCAGCCCGCGCCGCCGCGCGCGCCGAGCTGGGCCTCCTCGGTGAGCTCGCGGCGGAGCCCTGCCAGTTCGAGCCGTTCCACGACACGCCCGGCCCGGCCGAGCTGCGCGGCTGCGTGCGCAAGCAGCTCCACTGGCACCACGAGCTCGAGCGCCGCGCCGGCGGCGATGTGCCCTTCCCGAGGCTGTGCGTCCTCAGCGGCGGCCGGCCCGCGACCGTGCTCGACGCGTTCCGCTTCGAGCCGGAGCCCGGCCGCCCCGGGCTCTACCGCGCAGCGCCAGGGTGGCAGATCGACGTCGTGGTCATCGCCGAGCTCCCGCGCACCCGCGACACGCTGCTCCTGCGCCTGCTCGGCGCCCGCGCCGTGCTCCGGGACGCCATCCGCGAGCTCGCCGCCCTGCCCGAGGACGCCTGGGAGAGGAGCGTCGCCCTGCCCTGGCTGGTACGCTTGCGCTTCGAGACCCAGGCCGAGCCCTCGGCGCGCGGGGCGGAGGACGCGGAAGAGGAGGAGATCGTGACGGAAGTTCAGCAGTGGTTCGAGCAGCTCAAGCAGTCGATCCGCGACGAGGCACGCAAGGAGGCGCTGCAGGAGGGCCTCAAGGAGGGCCTCAAGGAAGGCCTCAGGGCGGGGCAGCTTCAGGCGCTGGCGGCGCAGTTCGAGAAGAAGCTCGGCCGACCGCTCGCGGAGACCGAGCGCTCCGTGCTGGCCGAACGGTTCGACCGCCTCGGCCTGGATCGCCTCGACGACGTCCGGCTGGAGCTCTCCTCAGACGCCCTCGCCGCATGGCTCGCGGATCCGGCCGCAAGCTGAAGGCCGCTCGCCGCCGTCCCCTTCTTCTTCCGCCTCCGCCCTCGCCATCGCCCCGCCGGCATGGCCTCGCGCCCGGCCGGCGAGCCCCCCCCACCGCTCCCCTCCTCTCCTTTCCCTGCGACCGCCGCCCGCCGCGCCCGGCAGGCTCCGTCGTCGTCTCCCCCGCCGGCTCAGCGCCTCACACCACCACCGCCACCCGCTCCGACGGGACGTACGCCCGCCCGAGCGACGCGATGGCGCTGAGCCCGCGCCCGTTCGCCGGACCGATGTCGATGATCAGCACCTGGTCCACCTTCGCATCGATGATCTGCCCGAGATCCCGCCGCAGCTCCACGAGCTCCCGCCGGCTCAGCTCGCACTGCCACACCGACAGCTGCAGCCAGTCGCCGTACCCCCGCATCGCCTTGAAGATCTTGCGTAGCCGCTTCGGATCGCAGACGTCGTAGCTCACGATGTAGCTCTGCCTCACGCCGGCCTCCTCTCCGTCTCTCCCGCCCTCTCGCTCTCTCCCTCGCCGTCTCTCCTCCCTCACCGCGTCCGGAACGACGGATACGCCCCGACCTCGCCGAGCAGCACCCGCGCGAACAGCCGCGCCTGCACCTCCAGCACCCGGCGGTAGCTGATCCGGTATCCGAACACCGGGTGCGTCACGAGCTGGTCCATCCGCCGCTCGTACGCCAAAAGGAACTTCTTGCGCCCAGCCGTCCGCAGCGCCACCGCGTCCCCGAAGCGCTGGAAATCGTCCGGCGCGACCACCCCGTTGTTGATGGCCGCCACGACCACCGAGTCCGCCACGATCGGCCGGAACTCCTCCATGAGATCCAGCGCCAGCGCCGGCCGACCGAAGCGCGGCTGGTGATAGAACCCGAGCAGCGGATCCAGCCCGACCGTGCCCAGCGTCGTCGCGAGCTCCTTCGCGAGGAGCGCATACGCAAGCGACAGCAGCGCGTTCACCGGATCCCGCGGCGGCCGGCGGTTCCTGCCCTCCAGATCGAACTCGCCCCTCACCTCGCCCGCGCCCTTCAACATGCCGGCGAACGCCCCGAAGTACACCCGGGCGGCGGTCCCCTCGATCCCGAGCAGCGACGGCAGCGATGACGCCTCCGCGGCCTTGCGCGCGAGCTGGTCGAGCTCCGACAGCACCGCCGCCTCGGGCGCCGCGTGGTTGCGCCGGAGCATCGTCCTCGCGTTCTTGATCTTCCCCACCACCACCCCGCGCGCGAACGACAGGCAGAACGCCTCGTCCGCCGCCGCCCGGTGCTGCGCGACCCGGAGCTCCACGTTCCTCGACTCGAGCCCCGTCGCGCGGCCCAGGTAGTAGCCGCCGTACGTCATGAGGAGCAGGGGTATCCCGCGCTCCAGCAGCGCCCGCATCGCCTGCGTCGAGATCTGCACGTTGCCGAGCAGGGCCACCTGCGACGTGTTCGAGAGCCGCGCCTCCGTCTGCCCCCCGGTGCGGGTGTGGATCACGAGCCGCTCCCCCGCGAGCCCGATGCGCGCCCCCTGCTCCTGCACGTACACAGGGACCTTGTCGTCGCGCGCCGGATGAAGCCGCCTGAGCTCCACCCCGCGCTCGTCGTCACCGTCCTCCGCCACCCGCTCGTCCGCAGCCGCCGCGCCGGCGATCCCCCACGGATCCACCTCCAGCGGGCCCTCCAGCTCCGCGGATCCGTCGGCCTCGGGCGGCGGGCCCTCGGGCGCCACCGCCGCGTCGAGATCCTCGCCGGCGAGGCGCCGCAGCAGGTTGGTCTCGTCGGGCAAGCAGATCCCGACGAGCGAACAGCCGTTGCACTTCGGGCTGTCGACGAGCGGCGGGGGGATGGCCGCGGCCCGCGTCACCTCCCGCGCGCGCGCCGCGGCCGCGTGCGTCGCGGCGATCAGCGCGTCGTCGATCGCGATGGAGACGCGCCGGCGCGACGCCGCGAAGTAGACGGCCGCCTCGTCGCACGAATACCCGTGCTCGCGCAGGAGCAGCACGTGCGCGCAGAGCTGCGCGCGCTCCGGCAGATACGCCCCTCCGGGCACGTCCGGCGCGTGGCCGCGCTTGTACTCGATCGGCAGGAGGCGCCCCGACGCGTCGCCCTCCACCACGTCGATCTTCGCCGTGATGCCGAGCCGCTCCGACGAGAGCCACACGCTGCGCGCCTCGTACGGCGCCGGCTCGTCGCCCTCCTCGTCCCTGTCCGCCCGCCTCCCCGCCGCGCGCCGCGGCTGCGCCGGGGAAGCTGCCATCTCGGCCTGCTCCGCTCCGGCGCCCTGCGCCGCGCCCGCCGGCCGCGGCGGCAGCTCGCCGCCCGCGACGTCCGCGCGCCGGTGCACGCTCCGGCCCTCCACCGTGAAGACGTTGTCCTCGAACTCGCCCTGCGCCCACTCCAGGTAGAGCAGGCGCTCGCAGTAGAGCACCTCGTTGATCATCCGCGCCGGCACCAGCTCCGGCGGCGTCCCCGCGACTGGCAACCTCCGCGGGAGCGGCTTCGCCCGGATCAGCGGCTCGCTCGATTCGTCCGTCACGCGCTCAGGTGCTCGCGCCATTCGTGGCACCCCCTTTGGACGGCATCAGACGCCTTCGCGTCAGGCAGAGTCAAGCAGATGGATCCACGAATTTGATCTGGGAATTCCGAATAGCTCACCGCAATGCCAAGCAAGAGCTGCGGCCTTGTGCTGCGCGACCTCCCACCGGCCACAGAGGCTGCAAGCAGCGCTCTTCGTCCGACGGCGCGAAGGCCTCGCTCGCGACGGGTCCACCTCGCGACGGGTCCACCTCGAGAGGCGGCGCCACCTCATCTCGGACCCTCCTCGGCGCGACCCCGTGCCTCCCCTGTTCAGCTCCGGCACCCCGGCCCGAGCAGCCTGGACCTGCGCCGGACAAGCCGAGCTCGGCTGCGTACGCCGCGCTCTCAGGTAAATTCGCCAGGGTATACGCAATGCTGCGTAGTCAGGCATCGCCCTCTTCCCATCCACCTCCTCCTCTGCGATGGTAAATACCGTCGCGTCGGCCGCGCGACGCCGGCCCCGAGCCGCACCAGCTCGCCCCGGATCGCGCAGCCTGGAGCTTCTACCGTTTTCCGCCCACGTTCCGCCCACGGAGGACCGATGCGCTCTCTCGACCTCGATACCCTCGCGAACGCCGTCGCCGGCGGCGCCGCCGCGATCCGCGCCATCACGCGCCTTGAGCCCGCGGGCGGCCCCGGCGATAAGGTCTTCCCGCCGACCTACGTGAAGGAGCGCAACGCGACCACGAAGTACGCGACGGAGCAGCGACGCATCGACGGGCGCGAGGTCACGACAGTGCTCCTCGACTCGGTCGCTTCCCAGGCAAACCGCTTCGAGGAGGCGCTGCTCGACGGATTCCGGCGCGGAGAGCTCCCCTTCCCCATCGTGCAGGTCGACTTCTCGAACGAAGAGGGGCTCGCCGACCTCGAGCAGATCACGGCGCTCCAGGCCCCGCATCGCATCGCCGACGCGCTCCTCCGCGACAGCGTGCTGGGCGGCACGCCGTTCCGCCACACGGCCGTCGGCAAGGAGGTGACCGACGCGCGCCCGACCCACGCGACGGCCATGTTCAAGTACTGCCCGACAGCCCTGATCTTCGGCGTGTGGGACAGCACCGGCCCGAAGGGCGGCCTCGGCGCCAAGTTCCAGCGCTGCCTGGTCTCCGAGATCGTCGGCATCGACATCGCGACCGGCGTGAAGACGGCGAGTCGCCTCGACCCCGCCGGCATCCAGACGAAGGCAGGCCCGGTGTTCAAGCACAAGGACCCGACCCAGGACTGGACCGTCGACCCGAAGGAGGCCGAGCTTGCCAAGGGCGGCAAGCCCGTCGAGTTCTCGCGCAGCGGCGGCGACGGCAAGAAGGGCTCTCCGTCGGCCATCAACCACGGCAACATCCCGCCGAGCATCGACGCCGCGGCGGGCGGGGTCACGATGAGCCACGCCGTGCAGACCACCGTGCTGTCGCTCGGCGCCCTCCGCCGCCTGCGCTTCCAGACCGCCTGCTCGGGCGAGCGCCTCCCCGCCGAGCAGCGCGACGCGGCCGAGACCGCGGCGCGCACCGCCCTCGCCGCGCTGGCCCTCGCCGCCGTCGTCTACCAGCGCGACCAGGGCTACGATCTCCGCTCGCGCTCGACCCTCGTCGCGAAAGAGCCCCTCGTCTTCGAGCTCGTCGGCCGCGACGGCGGCGAGCCGGAGCGCTTCTCGCTGTCGCGGGCCGAGGCCGCGGCCCTGCTCAAGGGCGCCGAGCAGAAGGCGCGGCAGGTCGGTCTCGGCTGGGATCCGAAGCCCATCACGCTCACGCCGGCGCCGAAGCTCGCGGGCCTCATCCGGAAGAGCCGCGAGCTGGCGGCGAGCGGCGAGGCCGAGGACGAGGTCTGATGCTCGCGATCGAGGTCGCCCTGCTGACCGGCCGCTACGTGGCGACCGCCGTCGACGACCGCGATCGGGCCGAGTGGCCGCCGCATCCGGCACGGCTGTTCTCGGCGCTCGTCGCGGCGTACTTCGACACGCTCGATCCGTCCGCCGACGAGCGCGCCGCGCTGGAGTGGCTGGAGCAGCAAGGCCCGCCCGAGATCACCGCCCCCGAAGCCGCCGCGCGGGAGGTCGTGACCGTGTTCGTACCGGTGAACGACACGAGCGTGGTCGGCTCGCTCGACGACGAGGCGCTCACCGTGCGCGAGGCGCGCGCCGAGCTCGACGCCGCACGGCCCGCGGGCGGAAAGCCGCTCGCCGCCGCCGAGAAGAAGCTCGTCAAGGCCGAGGCGCGCTTCCTGGAGGCCGTGCGCAAGGCGATCGCTCCGGTCCCGACCGGGAAGGAGGGGAAAGACGGGCCGGTCAGGGCGGCGTCGATCCTGCCCGAGCGAAGGATGCGGCAGCCGCGCACCTTCCCGTCGAGCGTGCCCGCCGAGATGGGGCACGCCATGCCGCGCATCGTGTTCGCGTGGCCGAGCGCGACCCCCACGCCCGAGCAGCGGGCGGCGCTCGATGCGCTCGCCGCGCGCGTGACGCGGCTCGGGCACTCCTCGTCGCTCGTGACCGCCCGCGTGCGCGACGACCGCCCCGAAGCGACCTGGGTCCCGGACGACACCGGCCCGGGGCGCGCCGGCGACGAGGCGGTGCTCCGCGTCGTCGGGCCGGGTCAGCTCGCGGCCCTCGGCGCCGCCTTCGAGCTGCAGGCCGACACGCCCGGGCGGGTCATGCCGGCGTCATTCCAGCGCTACGTCCGGCCTCGCGCCGCCGGCGAGGCGAGCGCGCCGGCGCCCCTCTTCGGTGACGGGTGGATCGTCCTGCGCCGGGTCGCCGGCCCGCGTCTCCCCTCGATCCGCGCCGTCGACGTCGCCAGGACGGTGCGCAAGGCCATGATGGCGGCCTACGGTCCCGGCGCGCCCGAGATCCTCTCGGGGCACCGCGCGTCCGGCGGGCCGAGCGAGCGCCCCCACCTCGCCTACGTCCCGCTGCCGTTCGTCGGCAGCGAGCATGCCGATGGCGCGATCCTCGGCGTCGCGTTGATCCTGCCGCGGGACGTGACGCGCGACGAGCGGCTCGCCGTCTACCGCGCGCTGAACGCCTGGGAGCAGCACGCGCGCGGCGGCGGCGATGAGGAGCCGCCGAGGCTCCCTGTCCACCTCGGCAAGGCCGGCGAGCTCATGCTTGAGCGGCTGGAAGAGCAGACGTCCGCGACGACGCTGAGGCCCGCGACCTGGTGCGCCGAGGCCGCATCCTGGGCCAGCGCCACGCCGGTCGCGCTCGATCGCAACCCGGGCGATCTCGGCGCGCGCGATCCGCAGAAGGAGGCCGCCGCCTACGCCGAGGCCGAGACGACGCTCGCGGTCGCGTGCGAGCGGATCGGACTGCCGCGGCCATCGCGCGTGACGGTCATGCCGGCAGCGCCCCTCGCGGGCGCCGACAAGGCCCGGCGCTTCCCGCCGTTCCATGCGGGCAAGCCTCCTGTGCAACGCGTGCTGGTGCACGCGACGCTCACGTTCGACGCGCCGGTACGGGGGCCCATCTTGCTCGGCGCCGGGCGTTACTTCGGCCTCGGCCTGTTCCGGCCGCTGAGGGGAAATGGCTGAGCTCTCGCCCGACGACTTCGCCGCGTATTTCGAGGCGATCCACGGCGCGCCGCCGTTCCCGTGGCAGGCGAGGCTGCTCGCCGACGTGGCGCGCGAGGGGCGCTGGCCGACGCTGCTCGATCTGCCCACGGGCACGGGCAAGACGGCGGCGATCGACATCGCCCTCTTCCACCTCGCGCTCGACGCCGCAGCGCCGCCGGCGCAGCGCACGGCCCCCCGGCGCATCGTGATGGTCGTGGATCGGCGGACGGTCGTCGATCAGGCGTTCGAGCGCGCGAAGAAGATCGCCAAGACGCTGACGGGCGCGGGGGACGGCGTCCTCCGCGCCGTGGCCGATCGGCTCCGGGCGCTCGCCGGCCTTCGGGGGGACGAGGCGCCGCTCGCGCTGGCGCAGCTCCGCGGCGGCATGCCGCGCGACGATGCGTCGGCGCGGAGGCCCGATCAGCCGCTCGTGGCCGTCTCGACCGTGGATCAGGTCGGCTCGCGGCTGCTCTTCCGCGGCTACGGCGTGAGCGACGCCATGCGCCCGATCCACGCGGGGCTGCTCGGCAACGATGCGCTCCTGCTGCTCGACGAGGTGCACCTCTCGCAGCCGTTCCGCGAGACGCTGCGCTCGCTGTGCCGGTATCGCACGTGGGCGAGCCGCAAACTGCCCGACCGATGGCAGGTCGTCGAGATGTCGGCCACGCCGGGGAGCACGTCGGGAATCGCAGGCGTCACGTCCGCTGCGTCAGACGATCGGCGCGTGTTCGGACTGGACGACGACGATCGCCGCGACGAGCGGCTCGCGAGGCGACTCCAGGCGAAGAAGCCGGCCGCGCTCGCCGACGTGAAGGTGAGCGGCGGGGAGGGCGCGAGGCGAGCGGCCCTCGCCGAGGCATGCGCCGAGCACGCCCTGCGCTTCGTGGCGCCGGGGCGCGCCGTCGGCGTCATCGTCAACCGCGTCGCCACGGCGCGCGAGGCCGCCGAGGCGATCCGGAGGCGGTCCGGCGGCAGCGTCGACCCCATCCTCGTCACGGGCCGCATGCGCCCGCTCGATCGCGACGATCTCGACGAAAGGCTCGGCCCGCTCGTGCGCACGGGCCGGGCGCGCGACGCCGCCGCGGACCCGGTGGTCATCGTCGCGACGCAGTGTATCGAGGCGGGCGCCGATTTCGACCTCGACGCGATCGTGACCGAGTGCGCCTCGATCGACGCGCTCCGGCAGCGCTTCGGCCGGCTGAACCGGATCGGCGCCATCGAGGACGCGCGCGGCGTGGTGCTGGTGCGCTCGGACGCGCTCGCCAAGGATTACGTCGATCCGGTCTATGGCAATGCGCTCGCCGCGACGTGGACGTGGCTCGGCGAGGCAGCGCGCGATTTCGGCATCCAGGCGATGGCGGCGGCGCTGCCCGAGGGGGAGAGGCTCGACGCGATGCTGTCGCAGAAGTCGCGCGCGCCGGTGATGCTGCCCGCGCATCTCGACGCCTGGGTGCAGACGCGGCCAAGCCCAAAGGTCGATCCTGATGTCTCCCTGTGGCTCCACGGGACCGACCAAGAGCAGGAACCCGAGGTGCAGGTCGTCTGGCGCGCCGATGTGACTGAAGCGCTGCTCGCGCAAGCGAGGGGAGTGGAGGAAGCGCACGAGGCTTTGTTGAAGCGCGTGGAGGCGTGTGCGCCGGTCGGGATCGAGGCCATCTCGATGCCGATCCATGCGGTGCGGGCGTGGCTCCAGGGCGGCGCGGCACCCGATGTCACCGACATCGAGGGGCGCGCGGTGGGAGAGGACGAAGGAGAACTGCGGGGCGGACGGCTCGCGCTCCTCTGGCAGGGTGATGAGAGCCGGGTGATCGGGCCCAGCGAGCTCCGCCCGGGCACCACGCTCGTCGTGCCGAGCACGTATGGAGGCCTCGCCGATGGCACCTGGGCCCCTTCGGCCCAGAAGCCCGTCTCGGACCTGGGCGATCGCGCTCGATGGCAGCAGACAGGGCACCCGATGCTGCGGCTGCACCCGGACATCCTGGGGCAGCATGCTGACGTTACGGATGCTGTATTGCCGAAGATCCCCGTGCCGGTGGTGGACGAGGGGTCTGATGCCGAGGATCGCGCGGAGATCGACGTGTGGCTCTCGGAGATGAGCGCGTCGACGGCCGCGGCATCGTGGCTTGGCCGGGTGCTCACGGAACTCGCCGCGAAGGACAGGAGGCGCCCCGCCCTCGTGCGGCTCGACGGCATGCAGCTGGCGGGCGAGGACGGAGAGCCGCGGGTCGAGGCGGGCTATTTCGCGCTCATCGGTCGTTTCCGCACGCATGACGAGGGGGCGGGCAATGTGACGACGGAGGACGACGGCGCATCGTACACGGGCGTCGAGGTGACGCTGCGCGAGCACCTGGGAGGCGTCGCTTCCTGGGCCAGGCGTTTCGCCGAGCAGTGTGGGCTCCCGCCCGATGTCGCACGCGCCGTCGAGCTGGCGGCGCGCTGGCACGACGCCGGGAAGGTGGATCCGCGGTTCCAGCGGATGCTCCACGGGGGCAGCGAGCTCCGGGCGGCCGTCGCAACCGAGCCGCTGGCCAAGAGCGCGCTCGTCGCTGCGGATCGCGCGGCGCGCGCCCACGCGTTCAAGCGGTCTGGATACCCGCGGGGTGCCCGGCACGAGCTCTCGTCCGTTGCGCTCCTTCAGAGCTGTGAACGGCTGTTCGACAAGGATGTCGATCGCGATCTGGTCCTGCATCTCACGGCATCGCATCACGGCTGGTGCCGGCCGTTCGCGCCCGTCGTCGCGGATGACGAGCCCGTCGAGCTCGCCCTGGAGGTGGAGGGCACGCCCGTGCACGTATCGAGTGATCACGGCCTCGCGCGGCTCGACGCGGGCATCGCCGAGCGGTTCTGGCGGCTCGTGCAGCGCTACGGCTGGTTCGGCCTGGCGTGGCTCGAAGCGATCCTGCGGCTCGCGGATCACCGTCGGAGCGAGGAAGAACAGCGCGGCGACATCGGGGCAAGGAACAAGAGATGACCGAGCTCTTGCTGACCGGGATTGATGGCAAGAATCCGCTGGCGTTCCTGGCGGCGCTCGGGGTGCTCAACGCGCTCGCCGACCGGACGAAAGATGGGACGCCGGAGCCCAGGCTGGTCTGGCGCGCCGGCGGCACGTACCAGCCGGCGATCGTGGGCGGCCCGGATCGCGGCGCGTTGCTCGATGTGCTCGCCCAGGATCTGGAGAGCTTCCGCGGAGAGCCCGCGATCGAGCGGCTGCGTTATCGCAAGGACGGCAATGGGGCCGAGGCGCACGATCTCAAGCCCCCTCCTGGCTACTTCGCGGAATACCTGAGCCACCTGGTGAGCGACGATCTGCGGCGGAGCCTCGCCTTCGCCGCCGCGTTCGCGACGGATGTGGCGGTGGACAACAACGGCAACACGAAGCCGACGGCGCTGCATTTCACCGCGGGCCAGCAGGAGTTCCTCACGATGGTGAGCGAGCTCATCCAGGGCGTGCGCGTCGAGGACCTGGAAGAGGCGCTGTTCGGGCCGTGGAGGTACGAGAGGCCGCTCCCGGTGCTCCAGTGGGACAACACGTCGGCGCGCGACTATGCGCTGCGCGCGAGCGATCCCTCGAAGGACAAGAAGCTCGGCGTGCCCGGCGCGGACTGGCTCGCGTTCCGGGGCCTGCCGTTCATCCGGGTCGCGCCGGTGGGCGACCGGATCGTGACGACGGGGTGCAGTGGCGAGTGGAAGACGGGGACATTCAGGTGGCCAATCTGGACGGTGCCCCTCCCGCGCTCCGTGGTCGGCTCCGTCCTGACATCGCCGGAGGTCTTCGAGGTGAATCCGAGCGTCCTGCGCGCCCGCGGCATCGCCATCGTGTTCGAATCCGCGATCCGCCGCAGCGATCAGGGCGGCTACGGGAGCTTCGCCCCGGCGCGCATGGCGCGCCCGGCGCGCGGGGGCTGATCCCAGATCTCCTTCATCCCCTCCCCCCGCCGCCGTATCCTCCTCGCTGGAGGCCCCATGCCGACCGCGACGAGACCCCAGAACGCCACGCTCACCGGCGCGCTCCCGCTCGACCGCCCCACGGCGGAGCGCCCGCACCGGCTCTACGTGGCCACCTCGAACCACTGCAACCGCGCCTGCCCGTGGTGCTGCACCTGCTCGTCGCCCCGGGGCCGAACCTTCCTCGCCCTCGACCGTTACCGCGAGAGCTTCCCGGCCGAGGGCCCCTTCGAGGTGCAGCTCGAGGGCGGCGAGCCCACCATCCACCCGCACTTCGATGAGATGGTGCGCCTCGCCCGCGCCGAGCCCCGCTGCGCGCGCGTCGTCGTCGTCACCAACGGCGTCGAGATCCCGCGGGACCCGGCCGGGCTCGACGCCTGGCTCCAGAAGCTCGGCGAGCCCACCACCCTCAAGCTCTCGATCAACCACCACCTCCTCGAGCACGACACCGGCCTCCTCCCCCTCGCGCGCGCCCTGCGCGAGCGGCTCGCCGCGCTCGGCGGCGACCGCCAGCTCGTCCTGAACGTCCGGCTGCGCAAGACGGAGGCCGACGGCGACGCGTGGGTCGTGGAGGCGGTGCGCGACGCGGGGCTCCTCGCGCTCGCCAACGTGTTCCACCTCCAGCGCTACGGCTTCGCGCAGAAGCGCGAGGACTGGAACGAGCCGTTCCTCGTCGGCACCCATTTCACGATGCTCAACCCGGACGGCCGCGCCTTCGGCCCCGACCTCGTGGCGCGCTCCGACGCCATGCGGGGCCTGCCGTGAGCGCGCGCCCCTTCCGCGACGACTGGCGCCGCCTGAAGAGCCGCGCCTTCGACCTGACAGGCAACAGCACCGCCGGCGAGACGGTGCGCTTCGACCTGTGGGGCAGGCCGGTCGAGATCTACCGCAACGCGAACTTCTCCATCTACAGCCGGCAGCCCTGCAATGCGAAATGCCACTTCTGCGTCGAGGAGCTCAGGCCGGCGTCGCGCGGGCGCAGCCTCTCGCTGCAGAAGACCGTCGAGGACGACGACGCTCGCTATTTCGACGCCATGGCCGAGTCCCTCGACGCGCTGAGGCCGCTCGATCCGACGGTATCCATCACCGGCGGCGAGCCGAGCCACGATCCGCGGCTGCCCCGCATCCTCGCCCTCGGGCAGGCCCGCCGAGGGCGCAAGCGGACGCTCACCACGAACGGCTCCGGGCTGCTCCAGCGGCGCGACGGAAAGCGCGTGATCGACTGGATCGCCGACACCGGCGTGCAGCACCTCAACATCAGCCGCGCCCACCCCGATCACGACGCGAACGCCAGGCTGATGGTGATGAAAGACGGCCTGAGCGTCGACGAGCTGCGCAGCGTCGTCTCGGCGGCAGCGGCGGGCGGCACCCGGGTGCGCCTCTCCTGCGTGCTCCTCGCGGGGCAGATCGACTCGGTCGACGCCATCGTGGCCTATCTCCGGTTCGCCCGGTCGCTCGGCGTGGACAACGTGATCTTCCGGCAGCTGATGAAGACCGACCCGACCGCGGTCGCCGAGAACCACGTCGTGAAATACAGCGATCGCGCGCGCGTCCGGCTCGAGCCGATCCTCGACGCGCTCAGCGCCGACGCGCGGTTCTCGTTCGAGCGGCAGATCGTGGGCTATTATTACTATGTCGAGGTGTTCCGCTTCGAGGACATCGATGTTGTCTTCGAGGAGGCCGACCTCGCCCAGCTCGAGGAGACGAAGCGCTCGGGCCCGGGCATCGTCCACGAGCTCATCTTCCACCCGAACGCCCGGCTCGCGTCCACCTGGCAGCCCTGGGACGGCATCCTGGGCCCGCCCCCGGCGGCGCGCGCGTCGCTCAACCCGTCATGACGCCGCCCGTCATCCCCGTTCCGTACATCGGCCGCAACCTGCTCTTCCTGGAGGAGGTGCTGGACGAGCTCGACGCGCGCGGCGTCACAGCCCCGCTCCTGTTCCGCGCGAGCGAGACGGACAAGCTGGCTCGCCTCCTCGAGCACGGCACCGACCGCGCCGGATATCCGGGAGAGCGGCCGTGGACCGACGGCCCGGACCAGGGGCGCCCGATCCGGCACGAGGACGTGATCTTCGCGACCACCGAAGGCGAGATCCGGCGGGGAGAGCGGGAGCCCGAGCGGTCCACGTCGCTCAAGAAATTCGCCGGGATCACTCGGCCGCTGTTCGTCGCGCACGACGCCCGCTGCTTCGTCAAGCTCTGCGACCGGCAGTACGAATACCGCGATCCGGCGCGGAAGCAGGCGGCGCTCCTCGCGCTGTTCCCGGTGACGCGGGTCGAGCCCATCCAGGGCTGGTTCTCCGAGGAAGACGGCCTCGCGTACCGAGCGCTGGTGCGCTCGCTCCGGGGCGGCGCGATGGTCGAGGTGGGCTCCTGGAAGGGGCTCTCCACGGCGTACGTCGGGCGGCTCGCGGCGAGACACGGTGTCGCGCTCCATTGCGTCGATACGTGGGACGGCTCCAGCGACGCCTACGACGAGCGGTATCGCGCCCTCTTGGCCGCGGAGGACGTGCCGGGCGCGTTCCGGGCGAACATGGAGGCGCTCGGGATAAGGCCCCACCTCCTCCGGATGCCGTCCACGGACGCGGCGGCGCGCTTCGCCGACGCGAGCCTGGATCTCGTGTTCCTCGACGGCTCGCACGACCGCGCGGCCGTGCTCGCCGATCTCGAGGCCTGGTGGCCGAAGCTCAAGCCGGGCGGCGTTCTCGGGGGCCACGATCACAACGAGGAGCACGCGGGCGTCGTGGACGCGACAGCGCACTTCATGTCCGTGGCTGGGCGGCGGATCGAGCGCGGCGGCGGATCGGTGTGGTGGGCACGGCGATGAGCGCGTCGGAGACGGGCAAGCGTCTCTTCGTCGCGACGGGCGCCTATTCGTGCGGCAAGACCACGACGCTCCGCCACCTCGCGACCACGCGGGGCTGCCGCGTGCACGGCGAGGCGCACCGGCGCGTGCTCGACGAGCTCGGGGCGCGCACCCACGGCCACCCGCCCGACGCGCCGTTTCGCCCGATCGACGCGCCGGACCACCTCTGTCCCCTGTGCCGCAAGCGGGAGTTCGCCGCGCGGGTGCTGGAGACCCAGAAGGCGATCGAGGCGGAGGCGAGAGATGGGGACTGGCTGGAGCGCGGGTATCTCGATCCGGTCGAGTACTACCTGCGCACGAGCGGAGAGACGGCGTATCCCTGGCCGCCCGGCGAGCCCGCGTTCGAGCGCTATGCGCTGGTGTTCCTGTTCGCCGTGATGCCAGAGCTGCAGGCGCCGCGCTGGGGCAGGAGCAGCGAGGCGCGGGCCGCCGAGGCGGAGCGGATCAACCTGCGGCTCGGCGCGCTGTACCGGGCGGCCGGCTTCGAGGTGGTCGACGTCGGACCGGGCACCGTGGAAGAGCGGGCGGAGCTCCTGGCGAGCCGCGCGCGGCTCGGGGGCGCGGGGCGAAGCGCTTGAGGTGGCCCGTCGCGGCGTGTGAGGGCGGCGACGCGCGGGGCGAGCGTGCTATCCTGCGTGAGCGCCCATGGTAGCCGCCGTGCACATGCCGTTTCCGTCCCCGACCGCTCCCGCGGGTGAGCAGCGGTTCGTGCTCCACGGCGTTCCCTGGCAGACCTACGTGAGGCTGCGGGACGAGCTGGACAGGCCCGGCCTGCGGATGACCTTCTGCGAGGGAACGCTGGAGCTGATGAGCCCGTCCATCGATCACGAATTGGCGAAGAAGAGCATCGCCCGCCTGATCGAGCTCTTCGCGGTGGAGCGAGATGTGCCGCTCTACGGCTACGGCTCGACCACGTTTCGCCTCGAGGCCAAGGCACGCGGCCTCGAGCCCGACGAGTGTTACTGCGTCGGCGAGCCGATCAAGGAGTTCCCCGACATCGCGATCGAGGTGGTGCTGACCAGCGGCGGAATCGACAAGCTGTCTGTCTATAGCGGTCTCGGCGTCCGTGAGGTCTGGTTCTGGGAGAACGACGCCTTCCACCTCCATGCGTTGCGCGGCGAGGCGTACGAGGCCATCGCGGCCAGCGAGCTGCTTCCGGATCTGGATCTCGTCGCGCTCGCGCGGTTCGTCCGCTGGCCCGACCAGCACGCGGCGGTCAAGGCGTTCCGCGGCTGGCTGCGGAACGCCGGCTGAGCCCGCTCGGACTGCGGCGCCCGACGCTCACCCGTCCGCGAACTCCTGAGAGAGCCGCACGTCCTTGAGCTCCGCGCCGAGCAGCTCGATCGCGGCCGTGACGAGCGGGTGGTCGGCCACGGCGCGCCGGGCGGCCTCGACGCGCGCCTTGCGCTCGGCGGTCTCGACCTGCGCGAGCGACGGGCCGGCGCTGCCGCGGGTGATCGTCTCGAAGACGAGCTCGGCGGGGCCGCCGAAATGGGATTGCAGCACGCGGGCGAGCATGTCGCGGGCCGCGGGCTCGGTGGCCTGGCCCGACAGGAACGAGTTCGCCTCGTAGCCGAGGACGACGCGTGTCGGCGAGAGCTCCAGCACGGCCGCGTGCTCGAGCACCGAGGCGAGCGCCGGCCGCAGCGCCCGGACCGCGGTGATCACCGCGCGCCAGGTGGCGAGGTCGCTGGCGCTCATCGCCGGGGGCGGCGCGCTGCTCGTCCTTGACACCGGGCCCGACGGCGCGGGGGCCGCCGGGGCGCTCTGCGGAACGGAGTACAGCGCCCCGCGCGGCGACGGAGGCGGTGCGCTGTCGGGGCGGTACGCCGGCGCGGCCGCGCCGTTCGCGTACGGCGCCTTCGCGAACGCCGGCGCCGCCGCGCCCGCGAACGCCGGCGCCGCCGCGCCCGCGAACGCCGGTGCGGCGCTGCCCGCGAAGGACGCCGCCGCGCCGTTCACGCCCGGCCCGCCGTTCACGAGGGAGACGACGTTCGCCGCCGCGCCGTTCGCCGCCACACCGCCGCTCGGGCGCGCCACCACGCCCGCCGGCGGCGCGCCGTAGGCCGCAGCCACCGGGCCGCCCGCCGCCACCGCGCCGCTCGGCCTCGCCGCCACCGCGCCGCCCGCCATGGCCACCGCGGGGCCGTGCGCCACGGCCGCGCCGTTCGCCGCCGCGCCGTTCGCCCTCGCCGCCCCGCCCGCGCCCGGCGCGCCGCTCGCGAACGCGACGCCGTTGGCGGCCGCGCCGTTCGCCGCCGCGCCGTTCGCCCTCGCCACCCCGCTCGCCGCCGCGCCGAACGCCGGCCCCGCGCCGAACGCCGGCCCCGCGCCGAACGCCGGCCCCGCGCCGGCGCCACGCGCGTCCTCCGGCGCAGCCTCCGCCGCGCCCCGCCGGGGCGCAGCCGCGCCGCCGGACGGCGCGCCGGGCCGCTGCGGCGCCCGCTCCGGCGCACCGCCTCCGCCGCCTCCGCCGCCACCTCCGCCGCCGTTCAGGCGCCGCTCGAGATCGCCGAGGCGGCGCAGCAGCTCGTCGATCGGCAGGAGCGGCGGACGCCTGGCGAGCCGCACGAGCGCCATCTCCAGCGAGGCCCGGGGCTGGCCGCTCCGGACGATGTCGTCGAACGCGCGCGAGAAGCCCTGGTGCAGCCGCGTGAGATCGTCCGCGTCCGCGCGCGCCGCGAGCGCCCGCGCGTCGGCGACCTCCTCGTCGGCGAGATCGAGCAGCGGCGCCGGATCGTCGCAGACCTTCGCCACCACGAGATCGCGCAGGTGCGCGAGGAAGTCGCGGGCCACGTGCGGCAGGTCGTACCCCTCCTGCGCGAGCTCGCCGACGATGCGCACGCACGCCGCAGGATCGCCGTCCACCAGCGCCTCCGCGAGCCGGTGCAGCACCACGCGATCGGCGACGCCGAGCACCTTCGCCACGCCCTCGGCCGTGATGCGATCGCCGCTCGTCCCCACCCACGCGATCACCTGGTCGAGCAGGCTCATCGCGTCGCGCATGCTCCCCGCCGCCTCCCGCGCGAGCGCGCTGAGCGCAGGATCGTCGGCGGGGATCTTCTCCTGCTCGAGCACCCAGCGGAGCCGCGCCGCGATCGCCTGCGCCCCGATGAGCTTGAAGTCGTAGCGCTGGCACCGGCTCAGGATCGTGACCGGGACCTTGTGCACCTCCGTCGTCGCGAAGATGAACTTCACGTGCGGCGGCGGCTCCTCCAGCGTCTTCAGGAACGCGTTCCACGCCGCGTTCGAGAGCATGTGGACCTCGTCCACGATGAAGATCTTGAACCGGTCGCGCGCCGGCCGGTACGGCAGGCTCTCCTGGAGCTTGCGCACCTCGTCGACGCCGTTGTAGCTCGCGCCGTCGATCTCCTGGACGTCGACGTCCGCGCCGACGGTGATCTCGGCGCACGGCGCGCACGTCTGGCACGGCTTCGCCGTGGGGCCGTGCACGCAATTCAGCGCCTTGGCGAGGATGCGCGCGCTCGTCGTCTTGCCGACCCCGCGGACGCCCGTGAAGAGGAAGGCGTGCGCGACGCGATCCCGCGCGATGGCGTTGGCGAGCGTCGTGGAGACGTGCTCCTGGCCGACGAGATCCTCGAAGGACTGCGGGCGCCATTTCCGCGCGAGGACGACGTAGCTCATACGCTGCTCGACTAGCACCTTCTCGCGGGCGCGTCGCCGCAGCTGTGACCGGCACGGACGGCGCCCCGCATTCCGGTCAGTTTGCCAGAGTTGCCGCTCGAAACGCACCCCGCTCCGCCGGGACCGGGGCCGGTCGACGCGCGCCGGGGAGTCCCTGGAGAGGCGGAAGCGCCCGCTCGCGCGAGACGGACCGGGACGGGGCCGGACCGGCCGGGCTCTCCGCGTCCCCTTCCCGGTTGCGGCGCGGCGCGGTTCACGGCATAGACGGCCGTCTGACCATGCAATTTCGCGGCGGAATGAATGAGCTGGTTCGCCAGGCGGCGCGCATGCAGCGCAAGATCGACCAGGTGAAGGGCGAGCTGAAGGACCGCGAGGTGAGCGCGACCGCCGCCGGCGACAAGGTCACCGTCGTGGTCTCCTGCGAGGGAAAGGTGCGCAGGATCGACGTCGACCCCGCCTTCCTCGCGAGCGAGGGCCTGGAGATGGCGCTCGACGCCATCGTGGCCGCGTCGAACTCGGCGCTCGAGGCGGCCGACAAGCTCGTCGAGAGCGAGATCGCCAAGGTGACCGGCGGCGTGAAGCTCCCCGGCATGCACACTTGACCGCGTTGCGTCCCCCGGCCTCGCTCCCCGGCTCCTCGAAGCTCCCGAACGGCGGCCCCGCCGGCTTCCGCAGCGCGCCCGGCGGCCTGCCCGGCCGGCTGTCGCGCGTCGCCCAGCTGCTCGCCCGCCTGCCGGGCGTCGGCGAGAAGACGGCGCAGCGCTTCGCCCTCTTCCTCGTGACCGCCGGCGAGGACACCGCGCGCGACCTCGGCGGCGAGCTCGCGGAGCTCTGCGACCACGTCCGGCCGTGCACCCGGTGCGGCCACATCGCCGAGCTCGACGACGACGGCCGGGCGCTCTGCGCCATCTGCCAGGACACGCGGCGCGACGGCGCCCTCCTCTGCGTCGTCGCGCGCGTGCAGGACCTGCTCGCGATCGAGCGGAGCGGGGCGATGCGCGGGCGCTACTTCGTGCTCGGCCGGCTCCTCTCGCCGCTCGAGGGGGTCGGGGCCGAGGAGCTGCCGCTCGAGGCGCTCCGGGCGCGCGTGCGCGACCCCGAGCAGCCGGTCCGGGAGGTGCTCGTCGCCACCCCGCCCTCGGTCGACGGGGAGGCGACCGCGCTGCTCCTCGCGCGCGAGCTCGGCGCCATGGGGATCCAGGTCACGCGGATTGCCAGCGGCGTGCCGCACGGGGGAGATCTGGAGTTCGCCGACCAGGTGACGCTGGGGCGAGCCATCGAAGGCCGGAAGAGCTTCGGCTAGCGAAAACCGCGCAGCTCGGCCCCCGACCCACGAGAGCGAGGGCCGGGGCCGGCGGGCCTTCCGCACGCCGGGGCGCTCCACGATTCAGAGGTCGACATGTCCAAAACCGCAATCACATCCGACCGTGCACCGCGCGCCATCGGGCCCTACTCGCAGGCCATCCGGGCCGGCGACCTCGTGTTCTGCAGCGGCCAGATCCCGATCGATCCCACGACGGGCGAGCTCGTCGGAGGGGGGATCGAGGCGCAGACGGCCCAGGTGATCAAGAACCTGACCGAGGTGCTTTCCGCGGCCGGCGCGGGCTGGGACGACGTGGTGAAGACCACGATCTACCTGACGAACCTCGCGGATTTCGCCGTCGTCAACCAGGTGTACGGGGCGGCCGTCGGCGGCGCGCCGCCCGCACGGGCGACGGTGCAGGTGGCGGCGCTGCCCAAGGGCGCCGCCGTCGAGATCGAAGCTGTTGCCCATCTATCGCGATAATCGGGGAGCCGCGGCCGCGGCCCCCATCTCCAAAATGTCCCCGGGAGCCTCGACATGAGCACAAAGAACGAGAGCGAGAGCACGGAGCGGACCGCCAGCGCAGTTCCCGAACCTGCGCACGAGGGCGCCCCCGATGCAGAGAGCGGAGACAAGCCGCGCGCGCGCAGGGTCGTCCGCTCGGCGAGCACGTCGGCCTCCGCGAAGCGAGCCGACGAGCCGTCCGAGGGCGCCTCGGCGCAGCCCGCAGGCGAAGCGCCGCGCCCCTCGGCGAAGGCCGCCGCAAAGGAGCCGCAGGGCTCGCTGCTGGACGTGATCGCGCCCCGCAAGCGGCCGGCGCTGGCGGACGCGCCGCCGCCGGCCACGACGCCGGCCACGACAGAAGACGCCGCGCCGCCGCCCACCGCCGCGCCGCGCGTCGTGCGCGACTACCGCGCGCCCAGGCCCGAGCGAGCCGCCGCGCCCTCCGGCGCGCCGCGGTTCGACCGGGGGCCGAGGCCCGACCGCGGCCCGCGCCCCGATCGCGGGCCCAGGCCCGACCGCGGCCCGCGCCCCGACCGGGGGCCGAGGCCCGACCGCGGCCCCAGGCCGGAGCAGGGCGCCGGCGCGGCGCAGGGGGCCGGCGCGGAGCAGGGCGCGAGGTTCGACCGGGGGCCCAGGCCCGACCGGGGGCCGAGGCCCGACCGGGGGCCGAGGCCCGACCGCGGCCCGCGCCCCGACCGGGGGCCCAGGCCCGACCGCGGGCTGTCGGCGCGGCCGGCCGCGGAAGGCGGGGGCGCGCGGCCCCCGGCGGCCGAGGGACGAGCGCCCGCGGCGGCGAAGCAGCAGCAGCAGAGCGACCGGATGGTGACCGTGGTCGGCCAGGGCGCCGCCGCGACGGTCGTGACGGGCAAGGGCGCCCGGCAGCAAGGCCCGGCAAAGCCGGCGCACCTCCTGTTCGCGCTGCCGGCGGCCAAGGCGAAGCAGGTCGCGGCGGCGGACAAGCCGGCGCTCACGGCGCGCGAGGCGCTCGCCGCGAAGGCGAAGGCGAAGCAGGCGACCGCGGCCGCGAAGGGCAAGGCCGAGGGCGGGGCGCGGCCCGAGGGCAGCGCGGGCGCCGAGGCGGCGAAGGTCGAGTTCGACGCCGAGGTGCTCGCGGCGGGCTGGGACCGGGCGATCGAGGCGCTGCGATCGGCGGGCGACGCCGCGCCGGCGCTCGTCGACGCCTGGCTCGGCGCCTCCAACGCGGAGGCGATCGCGGCGGCCGCCGAGTCGGAGGAGGCCCCCGGCGCGGCGCGGAAGGCGGCGCGGCGCGCGCTCAACGTGCTGAAGTCGCGCGGGGCGGCGATCCCGACGCGCCCGCGCGTGGTGCGGCTCGCCGAGGAGCGCGCCGAGGTGGTCGAGGCGACGCTGATCCCGCCGGACTCGAGCGGGACCGAGGCGATCGCGATCACGAGCCGCGACACCAGCGGCCGCTACCGGATCGCGGAGGTGATCGTGCGCGACGGGGTCGGCGTGGTGCACGCCGGCGCGGGGTGGCTCAGCGGCTCGCAGCTCAAGGAGGGCCGGGCGCGCGCGCAGGACAACCTGGGCACGGCGCCCGTGGCCGTCTCCCTGGAGTGGGCCCGCCACCGGATCGCGCTCGCGAAGCGGCAGAACGCCGCGTCGGGGCAGGTCCTGCCGCTCGGGCTGGAGGGGTGTCGCGATCTCATCGAGCCGGCGCCCGAGGCCGAGCCGCGGCACCCGGTGGCCGACCTCGAGGAGAGCCTGACGGACGAGCTGGTGGCGTCGCACATCGCCGGCTCCGCCTCGCTGCACGACGAGCCGGAGTTCCGGCACTGGCTGCCCGCGCGGCAGGCGCTCGACGAGCTCCTGCAGAAGGTCGGCCAGCGGCTCGGGACCGCCGGGATGCGCGATCCCGCGCTGGTGAATACAGCGCTGCGGGAGGAGCTCGAGCTCGCGACCGACCGGTTCTTCTCGCCCGAGGTGCGCGGGCAGCTCGCGACGCGGATCCGGAGCAGCGCGGTCTCGCTGCGGGCGCGCAAGGGCGACGCGGCGGCCACCGCCGCCCTCGCCGTGGCGCGCGCCATCAAGGAGGCGGGGCTGATCACCTCGCCGCCGCGCGAGATCCCCTTCCTGGCGGCGTTCTTCCAGAAGGCGCTCGGCGTGCTCGCGCAGCAGGGCGGCGGGCAGCTGCGGGTCCCGGTCCCGGCGGGCGCGGCCGCGCCGGCCGGGGGCGGCGAGGCGCCTGCCGAGGGCGCGGGCGGCGAGGCGCCGAGCGGCGAGGGCGCCGAGGCGCAGCAGGCGGCCGGCGGGTGATCGAGGGCGCCGGCGACCCCGGCGCATGATCGAGGGCGCCGGCGACCCCGGCGCGTGATCGAGAGCGCTGGCGACCCCGGCGCGCTGGGCACAAAGAGCGGAGAGGCGAGCCCGGATCCTTCCGGCGCTCGCCTCTCGGCTTTTGTCCTGGCGGAGCTACTTCACGTCGATGGTGATGTCGCCGTTCTCGGTGAAGAGCTCGAGGAGGCCGCCGTCGCCGTCGCCCATCGTGTACGACGTCGCGCTGCCCTCCCCGGCGGTCGCCCACGTCGAGGGGATGCCCTGCGCCACGACGTCGCCGTTGAGCGTCTGCGCGGTCATCGTCCCGTCCACCCCCGCCGGCACCGAGAGCTCGATCGCGCCGTTGCCGGAGGAGATCGCGCCGTCCGAGCTGCTCCACGCGTCGAGGTCGACGAAGACGCTGCCGTTCTTTGTGGCCACGTCGATCGCGCCGCGCGCGCCGACCACGTCGATGCTGCCGTTGTTGCTCACGATGGTCGTGCCGCGGGACGGGACGCCGTCGAGGTCGACGTCGATGCTGCCGTTATCCTGCTCGATGCGGAGCCCGCCGTCGAAGTCGTTCGGCAGGACGACCTCGATGTCGGCGCCGAGGTACCCCGAGGAGCCGTCCCTGGTGCGGGTCGTGATGACGACGTCGCCGTCGGTCTTCGCGGCGAGCTCGAGGTCCTCCTCGATCTCGTGCACCGCGAGCTGGTTCTCGTCCTTCTTGCGCATCGTGAACGGGGAGAAGGTGACCACGACGTCGCTCACGTTCCCGGTGCGGACCTCGACGTCGCCGTTGTCGCTCACGATGCGGATGCTCTGGGTCGGGAGGTACTCGACGTGCACGCTCTCGTCGTTGCCTTCGTAGCGCACGAGGGTCTCGGCGGTGACGACACACCCGGCCGTCGCTGCGGCAGAGGCCGCGCAGATCAAGAAGCAGGCGATTCGAAGCGAGCGATTCATCATGGATTCCTCTCGGGCAGATTGTACGGCGGGCGAGGCCCGAGCCCCGTCCGACCGCGCACGGAGCGCGCTGGCCCGTTTCTTGGACGCAGGCTCCGAGCGGCACATCCTGGATCGCAAGATTTCGACGCGGTCCGGCCGGCCGCCGCGGCTCAGGGCGCCTCCCACGGGAGAGGCGCCTCACCGAGACCCACCTTCTTGCGGAATGCGGCGTGCAGCGCCCGGGTCTTCGGCCCGGGGACGCCCGCGCCGATGGCGTGCCCGTCCACGCGCACGACCGGAACGATCTCGCGGAGGCTCGAGGTGATGAACGCCTCTTCCGCAGCGAGGAGGCGGGCCATCGTGACCGGCTCGCAGCACACGGGGATGCCGAGCTCGCCCGCGACGTCGATGACGTTGGCCCGGGTGATGCCGACGAGGATCCCGGCCTCCCTGGGCGGCGTGATCAAGAGGTGCCCCGCGTGCTCCGCGCCCTCGTGCGCGGGCGGCCGCCGCTCCACCAGGAAGACGTTGGACGTCGTGCCCTCGACGACGTGGCCGGACGGGTCGAGGATCAGCGCCTCGTGGGCCCCGGCGGCCCGCGCCTCGCGCAGGGCGAGGAGGCTCTCGAGGTAGTTCGAGACCTTGGCGCCCGGCGCCGCGTCGCCGGCCCGCTGGGTGGGGGTCGTGATGGCCGAGATCCCGTCGCGGTAGAGCGCGCCCGGCAGCGGCTTGAGCGGCTCGACGACGATGACGCGGAGGGGCGCGCCCGCGAGCGCGGGATCGAGCCCGAGCGGGCCGCTGCCGCGGGTCAGCATCACGCGGACGTAGCTCTCGAGCGGCGCGGCTGCGCCCGCCGTCCCCGCCGAGCCCGCGGCGCCAGCCGAGCCCGCCGCCGCTCCGGCGCCCTCCGCCGCGGTCGCGGCCCGGAGCAGCGCGCGCACCTCGCGGCCGAGCTCGTCGCGGGGGATCGGCAGCGCGATCGCGATCCGCTCGGCCGAGCGCTCCAGGCGGGCGAGGTGCTCCTCGAGCGCGAACGGCTCGCCGCCGTAGGTGCGGATGGTCTCGAAGACGCTGTCGCCGTAGAGGAAGCCGCGGTCGTAGACCGAGACCTTGGCCTCCTCCGGCCGATGGATGACACCGTCGATGCTGACAAGCCGCGTCACACGGCGAGATTACGTCACTTCTTGAGCTGCGCCAGGAGCTCCTTCGCCGGGGCGAAGTCCTTCTCGTTGTCGAGGGCGCGCTCCAGCATCTGGATCGCCTTCTTGTCGTCGTTCTGACGGTGGCTGATCACGCCGAGGTAATAGAAGACCTCGCCCTTGCTGATCGGCGCGCCCTCGTCGAGCTTCTGGAGGAGCAGCGCGCGGAAGGTCTTCTGCGCGCGGTCGATGTGCGCCGCCTTCGCCGCGTCGTCGCCCGACTCCGACAGCTCCAGCGCCAGCACGCCGAGGTCGCGGAGGATGGCGATCGAGCCCGGGTCGATCTTGAAGGCGGTGTCGAGCTCGGCGAGCGCGCGCTCCCGCTGCCCCTCGGCCAGGTAGGCCTTGGCGAGGCGGTGGTGGATCGCGGCGAGATCCTTCGAGCGGCGGCCGCCGTAGGACTCGACGATCTGCTGGAGCGCCTCGGCGGCCTTCTGGCCGCGGCCCGAGGCGCTGTACGCGTCGCACAGCGCGAGCAGGAGCTCGCGATCGCCCGGCACGAGCTCCGTGGCCTTGACCAGGAGGTCGGCCGCGCGGCCGGGGTCGCTCCGCTTCGTCAGGTGGATGCCCGCCGCCTTGCGGTAGAGCGCCACCTTCTCGGCCGGCTGCGCCGCCGTCTCCGCGTCGCCGGTGATGAGATCGGCGAGCTCGGTGAAGGCCTGCTGCTTCTCGTACAGGGCGAGGAGCTGCTTGCGGATGTCCTGCGCCGACGCGTCCGCCGCGAGGCCCCGCTCGAGCACGCGCCGGACCGCGCCCTCGTCGCCGAGGGACCGGTGCAGATCCGCGAGCCGGAGCGACGTGCTCACCGCCTCGGGGCCGCTCGCGTCCTCGAGGATCACCTCGAGCCGCTGCGCCGCCTCGGCCTTCTCCCCGCGCTGCTCGTGCAGGCGCGCCAGCGCGAGGAGCGCGCCGGGGTGGCGCGGCTCGCGCTCGAGGACCGCGCGGTAGGTCTCGATCGCCCGGGCCGTGTCGTTCAGCCGGGCCTCGTAGACCTCGCCGAGGCGGACGCTGTACGAGAGCTCCGCCGCGACGTCGCCGCGGTCCCTCGCGCGCTCGATCTGCGTGACGAACAGATCCGACAGCTCCTGATCGCGGCCGGTCTTCTCGAGCAGCTGCGCGAGCAGGACCGTCGCCTTCTCGTTGTCGGGCTGCTCGTCGAGGACCGCGCGCAGGTGCTCGGTCGCCTCGCTCACGGCGTCGAGCCGCGAGAGGCAGATCTCCGCGCTCTCGAGCCGCAGCGCCGAGCGGGCCTCGGGGGACTCGGCCAGGTCGGTGAGCCGCTCGAGGAGCGCGAGCAGCTCCTTGTGCTTGCCGGCCTTCGCGTAGAGCTCGCGCAGCGCGGTCGCGGCGCGCGCGTCGCCCGGATCCGCCTCGAACAGCGTCTCGTAGAGCTCGATCGCCGCCGCGTCGTCGCCGAGCTTCTCGCGCGCGACCGCCGCGGCGGCGTGCCGCGCGTCGCGGATGCGATCGGCCTCGGCGTAGAGCTCGGACTGGCGCACCAGCAGCCGGAAGACCTCCTTGTGGTCGCCCGCCTCCTCGCGCACCTTCGTGAGCTCGGCGAGCGCCCACGTGTCGCCCTCGTCCGCGGCGATCATCTCGCGCAGGATCGCCTCGACGAGCTCCCGGTCGGAGAGCGCGCGCTCCGCCAGCTCCTTCGCCTCGCGGCGGAGCTCGGCCGCGGTCCCCTCCAAGCCGTCGAGGGCCGCGATCCGGCGGAGCGTGCCGATGAGGTCGCGCTCGCGCCCGGGGGCCCGCTGCAGCTCCTCGATCGACCGCAGGATGTGCTCGCTCGTGGGATCGTGCGTGAGCGCCGCCTCGTACGCCGCCTCGGCGGCCTTGGCGTCGCCCACCTTGTTCTTCTGCCACTCGGCGATGCGCATCCAGAGGTCGCGCGCCGTGTCGACGTCGAGGTCGGCCCCGGCCCGCACCGCCCGCTCCAGCGCGGCCGCGGCGCTCGCCCAGCCGCCCGTCAGCGGGGCGAGGCGCTCGATCTCGCCGAGCACGTCCGGGTCCGACGGGTCGTCGGCGAGCGCCTTCTCGAGGGTCTCCAGCGCCGCCCGCGGGTCGTTCGAGCGCACCTCGAGCACCTTGGCGAGGTCGAGGCGCATCCGGATCCGCTCCACGCCGGTCGGCGCGAAGCGGATGCGCTTCTCGTAGAGGCGCGCCAGCGCGGCGTTGTCGCCCCGCGTGCGGTAGACGCCCTCGAGCGCCTCGGCCGCCTCGTCGAAGAGCGCCGGGTCCTCGGTGAGCGCCTCGAGCGCGGCGCTCGCCCGCTCGTGATCGACCGCGCGATCGAGCGCCTGCCGCAGGGTGTTCAGCCCCTGGGCCTTGTCGCCGAACGACTCGATCTGGATCACCGCGAGCCGGTAGAAGAGATCCGCCTGGTCGCGATCGCCGCTCGTCACCGCGACGCGCCGCTCGAGCACGTCCGCGAGCGCCTTCTCGTCGCCGAGGCGGCCGTAGAGCCGATCGAGCGCCTCGAGGAGCTCCGGCGTGTCGCCGGCGTGCTCGACGGCCTTGGCGTAGGCCTGGGCGCTGCGCCGGTCGTCCTTGAGCTTCTCCTCGGCGATGCGGCCGATCCGGAGGCACAGGTCCTTCGCGATCGTCGCGTCGAAGGTCGACGCGGCCCGCTGCGCGAGCGCGTCGCAGTAGCGGCCGAAGCCGTCGGTGCGCTCCGCGAGCCGCTCGATCTCGCCGTGCAGCGACGCGTCGTCCGGCGCGTCCTCCAGGGCGCGGAGAAGCGCCTGCTCCGCCTCGAGCGGCCGCCCGAGCTGCACGTCCTGCACCGCCGCGATCGCCCGCAGCGTCTCGGCCCGGTCGGACGGCTCGGTCTGCGCGCGCAGGCGCAGCTCGAGCGCGGCCGCGAGCTCCTCGTGGCGGCCGGCCGCGCGGAGGACGGGCTCGAGCACCTGGGCCGCGTCGAGGCGCAGCTCCTCGCGGCCCTCGCCGATGGCCCGGACCGCCCGGATGGCGTGATCGTTCGCCGGATCCTCGTCGAGGACGAGCCGGTACTGCTCGATCGCGTCGCTCGGGCTCTCGAGCTCCCGCGCGTAGAGGTCGCCGATCGCCGTCCGCAGCTTGACGCGCGCGTCCCGGTCCGCGGCGGCGCTCGCCTGGAGCATGAGGTTCGACAGGAGCTCGTCCCACATCCGCTCGGCCCGGTAGAGCCGCTCGAGCGAGGAGAGCACCGCCGGGTCGCCCGGCTTCGCCTCGAGCGCCGCGGTGAGCGCCGTGATCGCGTCGCGCGGGCTCGAGAGGTCCTTCTCGTAGCGCTCGGCGGCGCGGACGTTGAGGTCGTAGCGCAGCTCCTCCTCGTCGGGGCCCGCGAGCTCGACGCGGCGGCCGTAGAGCTCCACCAGCCGGCGCGCGGCGCCGCGGGGCTCGTGCAGCTCGATGAGCGCGTCGATCGTCATCGCGCTCTCGGGGTCGAGCTCGAGCGCCCGCTCGTACGCCTGGATGGCGCCCTCGGTGTCCTCGAGCATCTCGAGCTTGGTCTCGGCGATGCGCCGGCAGATCGAGGCGTTCTCCTCGTCCGACGCCATCTCGCTCTTCTTCTCGAGGACGGCGATCAGCGTGTCCCAGTCGCTGAGCAGCACGGCCAGGGTGTCCATCTGCTCGAGCGGCTCGGGGTCGCTCGGGTCGAGCGCGGACAGGCGCGCGTAGGCGCGGAGCGCCCGGCGCGGGTCGTCGATGCGCGTGTCGTAGACCTTGGCCAGCGACGAGAGCAGCTCGCGCTTCGTGAGCTCGTCGGACGTGATGGTCACGCCCTGCTCGAGGCTCTCCGCGAGCTCCTCCCAGGCGCCGAGCTGCTCGGCGAGCCGCTCGAGCTCGCCGCGCGTCTCGCCGTCGTCCGGATCGAGGCCGAACGCCGTCCGGATCGCGTCGAAGGCGCGCAGCTCGTCGCTCCCCCGCGTCTCCCAGAGCTTCGCCGTCTCGCGCAGCACGGCGACCTTGTCGCGCGCGTCCGAGGCGAGGCCGAACCGCTCCTCGTTGAGCCGGATGAGCTGCCGCCAGTCGTCCGCCCCCTCGTAGAGCGGCCGCAGGATCTCGACGATCCGCGCCTTGTGCTGCGGGTCCTGGATCAGCGCCTCGAGCGCCCGGATCGCCTCGGCGTGCGTCGGCACCTCGCCGACGATCGCCTCGAGCTGATCGATCGCGCCCGCGGTGTCCTCGAGGCGCGTGCGGAGCAGCTCCGCCAGCGCGAGCCGGTAGGGCGCCGCCCGCTCGCCGTCCGGCGCCGCCTCGGCGCGGCGCAGGTAGAGGTCGGCGAGGTCGCGCGGCCGGTCGAGCTCGCGGTAGAGCTCGGTCAGCGCGTCGAGCGCCCGGGCGTCGTCCTCGTCGACGTCGAGCGCCGCGCGGTACGTCTCGATCGCGAGCGCGGGCTCGCGGAGCTCCGTCCGCTCCAGGCGCGCGATCGTGTGCAGGGCGTCGAGCCGGTCCTCGTCCTTCCGGTAGTCGAGCGCCGCGCGGTAGAGCTGGATGCGCTCGGCGTGGCGGCCCTCCTTGATGAGCAGCCCGTCGATCGCGTCGAACAGCTCGCGCGAGTCCGGCTCGAACTCGTGCGCGCGCCGGTACCACTTCAGCGCGTCGGCCACGTCGCCGAGCTCGGCGTAGAGCTCGCCGGTGCGCCGGCTGAGCTTCGCGCTCGACGCGTCGTCCGAGGTGAGCTCGCCGAGCTCCGCCGCGTAGATCTCCGCGAGCCGCCGCTCGGCGCTCGCCACCTTGGCGAGCCGCTCGAGCTCCGCCCAGACCCCCTCGTCGGTGAGGTCCTCGTGGAGGAGCTTCGCCACCGTCTCCAGGGCCGCGCGGTAATCCTCGAGCTGCTCCTCGTGCAGCGTCGCGAGCCGCTGCAGGAGGTCGCGGCGCTCGACCGGGTCCTGGCTCGCGGCGAGGCGCGCCTCGAGCGCGACCCGCACCCGGTTCCAGTCCGCCCGGCGCAGGTACACCGGCTCGAGCATCTCGCCGGCGCGCGCCCGGTGCTCGGCCTCGGCCGAGCCCGCGAGGATCGTCTCGAGCAGCGAGACGGCGCCCTCGTGCGCCGGATCGATGAGCAGCGCCTCGGAGAGCTCGTCGAACGCGCGCTGCAGGTCCTCGGTGTGCCGGTGCGCGACGAGCGCGATCTTGACGTGCAGCTCGGCGAGATCGCCGGCGCGCACGTCGAGCTGCCGCTCGTAGAGCCGGATGAGGTCCTGGAAGCGCTCCGCCTCGCGGTAGAGGCTGTCGAGCGCCGCGATCGCGTCCGGGTGGAGCGCGATGTCGAGGATCGTCTCGTAGGTCGCGATCGCGCCCGCCTGGTCCCCGAGCGGGCCCCGCTCGAGCTCGGCGATCCGGAAGAGCAGCCCCGTCTTCTCCTCGTCGCTCTCGGCGTTCTCGACCCGGAGCTTCAGGATCTCGAGCAGCCGCCCGGCGTCGTTCGCCTCGCCGTAGAGCTCCTCCAGCGCGATCATCGCCCGCCGGTCGTCGCCGTGGGCCTCGAGCGCCTTCTTGTACTGCTCGACCGCGAGCTCGCGGTTGTCGAGCTTGTGCCGCGCGAGCTCGCCGACCCGGAGCCGGACGTTCTGCTGCACGTCGCCGTCGAGGATGTCCGGCGCGATGCGCTGGAACAGCTCGCACACCTCGGCCCAGCGCCCGGTGGCCTCGCCCAGCCGCTCGACCGTCTCGATCCAGGTCGTCACGTCGGGCTCGCCCGCCGCCTCCCGCACGCCGCGGAGCGCGTAGCCGAACGCCCGCGACGTGTCGCCGAGCGGCCCCTCGGCCGTGCGGAGCGCCTTCTGCAGCGTGGCGAGCCGCTCGCTCGGCAGATCCGAGGTCTCGACCTTGATCTCGAGGACCCGGAGGAGGCGCTCGGCGTCGCCGTCCGCCTCGTAGAGCGGCTCGAGCGTCTCGGCCGCGTCCCGGCGCGCGTCGTCCCGCTCGAGCATCGCCTCGAGCGCCGCGCGGCAGCGCGCGTTCGACGGGTCGAGCGAGAGCGCCTGGCGGTACGCCTCGAGCGCCCCCGTCGCGTCGGCCTGGTGCAGCCGCCGCACGTCGCCGAGCCGCGCGAGCAGGTCGAGCCGGGCCGGCGTCTCCACCGCGAGCGACAGGTCCGTCTCCAGCGTCTCGGCGAGGTCGACCCAGCGCTCGTCGAGCTCGTAGAGCGCCTCGAGGGCCGCGAGGGTCGAGCGCTCGGGCCCGAACTCGTCGAGCACCGCGCGCCACGCGTTGATCGCCTCGGGCACGTCGGCGAGCCGCTGCGCGAGCGTCTCGGCCGCCTTGGTCATGGCGCGCCGCCGCTCCTCCGGGTCGTTGGTCGACTGCTCCCGCGCCCGGAGCACGGAGACGAGCTCGCGCCACTGCGACGTCCGCTCGTAGAGCCGCTCGAGCGCCGCGAGCGCCGCCGCGTCGGCGCTGTCGTCGCCGAGCCGCGCCTGCCACGCCTCGATCGCCTTGGCCGGGTCGTCGAGCACCGTCTCGTACAGCGTGCCGATGCGCTCGTAGAGCGACCGCCGCGTGTCGGCGTCCTCCTCGAGGCGCACCTCGATCGCGAGCACGCCCGCGAGCGCCTGGTGCTCCTCCTTCGCCGCGTAGATGCGGCCGAGCGCCTGCGCCGCCGGGATCACCAGCGAGGGGTCGGTCGGATCGATGGAGAGCACGCGCCGGTAGACCTTCTCGGCCCGGTCGGCGTCGCCGAGGAGATCCTCGCAGATCCTCGCGACTTCCATGAGGATCTCGCCGCGGATGGAGGCGGCCCCGCACGCGTCGGCGGCCGCCGTGAGCACCTCGGCCACCTGCTCGTGCTCGCCGAGGCGCCGGCCGATCTCGATGAGCCGCTCGCGCGCCGCGAGGTCCTCCGGCTCGAGCGGCAGGAGCTCCGACAGGCTGGCGAACGCGCCGGCGTCGTCCTTGAGCCGCTCGTCCTGGAGCACGCTCACGCGTCGGAGCAGCTCGCGCCGCTCCGACTCGGTCTCCGCGCCCTGGCGCCGGATCTCGAGGACCCGCACGAGCTGCCGGATCTCGTCCCGCGCCTCGTACACCGCCTCGAGCACGCGCGCCGCCCGGAGCCGGAGCGCCCCGATGTCGAGCAGCCGCTCGACGAGCTCGCGCGCCTTCGGGTCGTTCTGCCGGATCCGGAGCACGTCCTCGAGGTGCCCGAGCGACCCCTCCGGCTCGTGCAGCCGGTCGAGGTAGATGCTGCCGAGCGACAGCTTGATCTCCACGCTCTCGGACTCGATCGCCGTCTTCAGGCGCTGCTCGAGGAGCGCCGCGAGGTCGCGGAAGCGCCCCTCGCGCTCGTAGAGCTTCTCCAGCGAGTCGAGCGCCGCCGTGTAGAACGGATCGAGCTCGAGGATGCGCTCGTAGTAGCCGATGGCCTTGGCGGCGTCGCCGATGATCTCCTCGGCGATCAGCGCCACCTCGTTGAGCAGCTCGATGCGCTCGCGCTGGTCGGTCGTGCCCTTGGCGGCGCGGTCGTAGAGCTCCTCGAGCTCGCCCCAGCGCTCGGCCGCGGTCAGGATCTGCTTCAGCCGCTCGAAGGCGCGGTGGTTGTTCGGGTCGAGGCTCAGCACCCGCTCCAGGTAGGGCTTCGCGCCCTCCGGGTCGCCGAGCTGCTCGTCGTGCAGGCTCGCCGCGCGCTCGCAGAGCTCGACCTCCACGGCGCTGCCGAGCACCTTGTCGCCCTCGGTGCGCCCCGCGACGAGGTGCACGCGGTAGGCCTCCGCGAGATCGGTCGGGCGGCCGGCGCGGCGCGACAGCTCCGCGGCGCGGTCCCAGAGCTCGATGTCGTCCGAGAACTCGTGCAGCGCCCGGAGCAGCGCGTCGAACGCCGTCCCCGCCGCGTGCAGCTTCGTCTCCTCGACGTTCGCGAGCGTGAGGTAGAGCTCCCGCCGGCGCTCCGGGTCGCGCTCCGCCTCGAGGATCACCCGCAGGGCCATGGCCTCGCGCCGGTGGTTGCCCGTCTCGGCGTACTCGACGGCGAGCACCCTCGCCGCGCGCACGCGCGTCTCCGGGCGCTCGACGAGCCGCGAGAGCACGGCGATCGCGTCCGGGTCGTGCGCGGTCAGATCGAGCGCGCGCACCGACGCCTCGAACGCGTCCGTGGGCCGATCGAGCCGGTCGAGGTAGAGCGTCGCGAGCTCGATCTCGCGCCGCGCCCGCTCGTCGCCCTCGCTGACGTCGCGGTGCGTGGCCACGATCTCGGCCGCCGCCTCGTACTCGCCCGCGGCGTTCAGGAGCCGCGAGAGCACCCGGAGCGCGTTGATGCGACCGGGCGCGAGCGCGATGACCTTGCGCAGGAGCTCGATCGCCTTCGCCGGGTCGCCGAAGACCTCCTCCTCGAGCGTCGCCCACTCCTCGAGGATCTCGGCGCGATCCTCGCCCCCGACCTGGCTCGCCCGGAGGTCGAACAGCCACCTCAGATCGGCCTGCCGCTCGTTCGCGCGGAGGAGCGCGTCGAGCGCCCTCACCGTGGCGTCGTCGGACGGATCGTCCTCGACGAGGCCGCGGTAGACGGTCACCGCCTCGTCGAGCTTGCCCATCTCGCGCGCGTAGACCTCGGCGAGCTTCAGCCGGAGCGTGCGCTGGACGTCGGTCGTGAGGTCCGTCGCCGTCCGGAGCCGGCCCTCGACCGCCTCGACGAACGGCCCCCAGGAGCCCGCCGCCCGCGACCAGGCCTCGAGCAGGTCGAGCCCCTCCTCGTCGGGCTTGAGCTCGTAGGCGCGGCGCGCGTAGCCGAGCGCGCTCGCCTTGTCCGAGAGCGGGCCGCCCGTCACCGCCGCGAGCTTGCGCAGCATGCCGACCTGGGCCTCGGCGTCGTCGGTCGCGTCGAGGAGGATCTCGTAGAGCGCCGGCAGCCGGGCCCACTTCTCCTCCTCCTCGTAGATCGGCACGAGCGCCGCCGCGGCGCGCGCGTCCTTCGGCGAGACGCTGAGCACGCGCTCGTACGAGCGCGCGGCGCGCTCGGGCGCCTTGAGCTGCTCCTCGAAGATCCGCGCCGCGCGGAAGGAGATGTCGAGCTTCGTGGTGGGGTCGGTCGCCTTGTCCGCCGCGCCCGAGAGGAAGTCGACGAGGCCCTCCCAGTCGTTCTGCGAGGCGTAGAGCTCCTCGAGCCCGTCCCAGTCGCCCGCGGCGAAGTACGCGTCGCGCAGGACGCGGAGCGCGCGCGCGTGCCCCGGCGAGAGCGTGAGCACCCGCCGCCACGTCCGCGCCGCCTGGGCCGGGTCCTTGAGGCGCTCGGCGTACACGGCCCCGAGCTTCTGCAGCGAGACGAGCCGCGCGGCGTCGTCGGCGGCGAGGTCGACGCGCCGCTCGAGCACCTCGGCGACCGTGGCGAAGTCCTTCTCGCGCTCGGCCTGCTTCTCCAGCGCGTCGAGCACCCCGGGGGCGCTCGGGTCGAGCTCGAGGATCCGCTTCTGGAGCGCGATCGCGTCGGCGCCGCGATCGAGCCGCTCGGCCGCGAGCTTGGCCATCTCGCCGAGGAGCTCGATCTTCGCGGGGCCCTCGGCGCTCTCGAGCTTGCGCTCGTAGAGCGAGTAGAGCTGCGGCCAGGCGCGCCGCTTCAGGTAGAGCTCGCGGAGCTTCTGCTGCGCCTCCTCGTCGATCGGCTCGACGGTGAGCAGCGCCTCGTACGCCGCGATGGCGTTCTGCACGTTCGAGAACTGGTCGAACCAGCGCCGCGCGACCGCGCGGTAGAGCCCCGCCTTCTCGGCGCGGCTCTCGGTCAGCTCGGCGAGGCGCTGCTGGTACGAGAGCAGGTCGCGCCAGCGGCCGAGCGCCTCGTAGATGCGGGTGAGCTCCCGCACGGCGTCCACGTCCTTGTCGTCGAGCTGGACGATCTGGGTGAGGACCGTGACGAGCGCCGCGTCGTTCTTGGCGCGGTCGCGGTAGATCCCGGCGATCTCGCGGAGCACGGCGACCCTGCCGGCGACGTCGTCGGCGGGCGTGCGCTCGAGGTCCTGCCGGTAGAGCTCGACGAGGGCGTTGTACCCCTCGGTCTGCAGGTAGAGGCGCTTCAGGGCGTCGCGCGCCTGGCGGTTCTCCGGATCGGTCCGGAGCACGGACTTGTACTGCTCGATCGCCTTGGCGGCGTTCTCCTGCGACTCGGCGAGCCGCGCGAGCTCGGTGGCGATGGCGCGCTTCTCGGGGCCGTCGGGCAGGGCGCGCTGCGCGTCCGTGAGGATGGTCGTGAGCCGCGGCTTGTCGCCGCGCTGCTCCAGGACCTCGCGGTAGAAGTTGAGCATCCCGGCGTGCGCCGCTTCGGCGCGCCGCACGCGGTCGAAATAGGGCTCGGCCGCCTGGGGCTGGCCGCGCATGCGCCAGTGGACCATGGCGATCTGCACGAGCATGCCGAGCTCCTCGCCCGGCTTCACGCCGCCGCTGCGGAGCTGGTCCTCGTAGAGCGCGACGAGGCGATCCCAGTCGCCCGCGGCGGAGTACGCCTCGGCCAGGAACGAGAGCGCCTCGGGCTGGCCGGGCGAGAGGTCGAGCACCTCCTCGTAGGCCGCGACCGCGCGGGCCGGGTCATCGAGGTGGGTCTTGATGGTGCGCGCCGCGCGGAGGCCCGCCGCGATGCGGTCCTCCTTGGCCTGGGCCTCGGCCTTGACGAGCGACTGGACGCGGACGACGGCGTCCCAGTCGCCCGCGGCGGCGAAGGCGATCTCCGCGAGGTTGGCGGCGCGGCGGTTCTTCGGGTCGAGCTTGAGGGCGAGATCGATGAGCTCGGTCACCTTCTCGCCGAGCTCGGCCCGGCCGTAGCGGTAGCCGATGTCGGCCGCGCTCGTGGTGAGCGCGCTCTTGAAGGCGCCGTCGGTGGCGGCCTCGGCCTCGGCCACGTAGCGGTCCACGAGGTCGCGCCACCGCTCGCGCTTCGAGGCGTCGGTCTCGAGGGCCTCGGCGGCGGCGTCGTCGTCGGGGCGCAGCTCGAGCAGCCGCTTGTAGGCGGCCACCGCGCGGTCCACGTCGATGAGCTCCTCGTGGTAGACGCGGGCGAGCTCCGCCTGCATCGCGCCCTCGACCGGGCTGCCGGCGGCGAGCGCGATCTCCAGCTCGAGCAGGCGGGCGACCGCCTGCCACTCGCGCCGCTGCTCGTGCCGCGCGCGGGCCGCGCCGAGCAGGCGCTCGACGTCCCCGGCGCCCGCGCCGTTGTTCGGAGCGGTCACGGCCTCCGCGAGCTCGTTCCAGGCCGCCTCGTTTTCGGGCTCATCCTGCAGGCGCCCAAGGGCCATCCGAATCGTCTCAACGCTCATCGTCTCTCCGCGGACCTCGCGAGATCGGTCCGGTCCGTTCACGGGCCGGGCGAAGATAGCCGGGCGGCCGACACGGTTTCAAGGTTCCTGGCCCCCGCGGGTCGGGAAGCGCGGGCGGAGCTTTCGCGTGCTTCTGCTGCGGGGACGGCCAGCGGGCGGGCCGTCGGCATGGGCGGTTCACCGCGCCCTCGGCTTCGGGTATCAACCGCGGCCATGGAAGCTACGACGATCAAGCGCTTCGGGGTGATCGGCGCGGGCCAGATGGGGCGAGGCATCGCCCAGGTCGCCGCGGCCGCGGGCCTCGAGGTGGTCCTGTGCGACGTCTCGAGGGCGCTGGCGGAGTCGGGCAAGGCCCAGATCGCCGCCATCCTCGCGAAGCAGGTGGAGAAGGGCAAGATGGCCGCGGAGGCGCGGGAGGCGCTCCTCGGCCGCGTGGCGGTCGCGGACGGCATCGCCGGCCTGTCGGGGGTCGACCTGGCCGTGGAGGCGGTGACCGAGAGCTTCGAGGTGAAGAGCGGGATCTTCAAGCTCGCGGACGCGGCGATGCCGAAGGGGGCGATCCTGGCGTCGAACACGTCGTCGATCTCGATCACGCGGCTCGCGGCGGTGACCGGCCGGCCTGAGCTGGTCATCGGGATGCACTTCATGAACCCGGTGCCGCTGATGAAGCTGGTCGAGCTCGTCCGTGGGGTGCAGACGTCGGACGCGACGTACGAGGCCGTCCGGGCGCTCGCGGTGGGGCTCGGCAAGACGGTGATCACCTCGAAGGACCAGCCGGGGTTCATCGTGAACCGGATGCTGATCCCGTTCCTGAACGAGGCGTGCTTCGCGCTCCAGGAGGGGCTGTCCACGCCGGAGGACATCGACGCGGGGGCGCGGCTCGGGCTGAACCACCCGATGGGGCCGCTGGAGCTCGCGGACCTGATCGGGCTGGACACGGTGCTCTCGATCGCGGAGGTGCTGCACCGGGAGTTCGGGGACTCGAAGTACCGGGCGCCCACGCTGCTGCGGAACCTGGTGGCGGCAGGGTGGTACGGGAAGAAGAGCGGGCGGGGGTTCTACGTGTACGACGAGAAGGGGCAGAAGACGGGGCGGGCGGTGTAGCGGAGGAGGGGGCGCGGCTGCGACGGAGCCAGCGGAGGAGGGGGTGCCGCGCGGGGGGCCGGCGGGGGCCCCTCCCACAAACTCGCGCCTTTTGGGGGGCTATTGCCGTGGGAATGGGTGGGTCGGTCCCGGAGGGCGGCGCGAGGAGCACGCCGGCGCTCGGGTTTGTGGGGCCCTACCCCGCCGGCCCCCCGCGCGGCACCCCCTCCTCCGCTGGCTCTCTCCAGGCGGGACGGGGGTGGATGGCGGGGCTGCGCTGCGGTCGGGAAGACGGCCTGTCTGCGCGACTCCCCCCGATAGCGCGCAGGTTCACGGCTGGGTCGTCACGTCGCACGCACCCAGGCGATGAGATCGGACCGGATCTGCGTCCACCGCTCCTCTGTCATCCCGCCCGGCATCGGCTCCGCCTCGGCATCGACGAAATACGCCAGGCTGCGCACCACATGGCCCACATCCTCGGCTGCATATTTCCGCGCGTACGCCTCGAGCGCCTGCCCCACGTTGCGCCCTCGTGACGTGAGCAGCGCGTGGAAATCCCAGAAATCCCTGCGCGCCCCGCGGCCCGCAATCGCCGACAGCTTCATGCATTCCAGATCATCGAGCGATGCGACCGGGAGGGGGATCCCGGGCAGCGGCTCGGGCGCTCCCAGCAACGGATAACCATACCGCAGGATGCTCGCCGGGACCCCTTCTACCTCCAGGTACAAAGTCCCTTCCGCACGCGTCAGGACCCGGATCGTCGGATCGACGAGCGCCGGCACCCATCTCGCCGGATCGGACTCGGCAGTGAACAGATCGAGATCGCGCGATTGCCGATGATGAAGCCGAAGCGCCACGGCGACCCCGCCGGCGAGGTAGGTCGACGGATCGACGGCGCGCGCCAGCACCTCCAGCGCCTTGCGCTGAGCGCTGGAGAGGACCTCGTTCATCGCCCTGTCCACGCCGGCCGCGCTCCCCCCCGCGGGACCGGCAGCTCGATGCCGGCGATGACCGCCCAGTAGGCAAGCTCCCGCGGTGCAAGCCGCTGCCCCTTCCGTCGCAAGAAGTCGGCGAGCGCCTCCACCGAGTACGCCTGCCTCAGCCAGCGCATCGCCGCCCATCCGCCCCGGCTCATCACCCGCTCCATGACGTAGTCTCGATGCCGCTCCAGATCGACGCCGTCCGGGTCCGTGTCCCAGAACAGGCGCGTGACCTCCGCTGGAAATCGCTCGCTCGTCGGCTCAGCCACGGGCTCAGCATAGCAGGCCCAGGCGGTCACGAAATGACCCCCTCTCCCCGGCGCGCGGCGCGCGCTTCCCCCCGGCGCGGCGCGCTGCTAACCACCGGTCATGACCGCTCAAGAACAGCAGCCGGGGGTCCCTGCTCGCGGTGCCCTCCAGTTTGTCGCCGTCGAGCGCGCGGGCCACGTCGCCACCGTGACCATCCAGCGGCCCGACAAGCTCAACGCCCTGAACCCCGCCGTCCTCGGCGAGCTCACCGCGGCCTTCCACGACCTCCTCGCGCCCGCCGAGGGCAACGAGGTGCGCGCGGCCGTGCTCACCGGCGCCGGCAAGGCGTTCGTCGCCGGCGCCGATATCGCGGAGATGGCCGCCATGAACAGCATCGCCGCGAAGCGGTTCGCCGAGGCAGGCCACCGCCTCGCCGACCTCATCGAGACCGCGCCGTTCCCCGTGATCGCCGCGGTCAACGGCTTCGCGCTGGGCGGGGGCTGCGAGCTCGCCCTCGCCTGCGACTTCATCTACGCCGCGGAAGGCGCCAAGCTCGGCCAGCCCGAGGTGAACCTGGGCGTGATCCCCGGGTTCGGCGGCACCCAGCGGCTGCTGCGGCGGGTCGGCCCCGGCCGCGCACGCGAGCTCATCTACTCAGGCGACATGATCACCGCCGAGCAGGCGCTCTCGATCGGCCTCGTCAACGCCGTCTTCCCGGCGGCCGAGCTCCTCGCCCGCGCCCGCGAGACCGCCCTCAAGATCGCCTCGCGCGGGCCGCTCGCCGTCGCCGCCGCCAAGCGCGTCATCCTGCGCGGCGAGAGCCTCGACCTCACCGCCGCCAACGAGCTGGAAGCCCAGGCCTTCGCCGCGCTCTTCGGCAGCGAGGACCAACAGCTCGGAATGAAAGCGTTCCTGGCGAAATCGCAGGCCACGTTCACAGGAAAGTGAGTTTCCGAACAGCGCGCCAGAAGACCCAAAAAAAGACCGCGTGTCATGCTGGAGGGGGGCCAGACATGACCGCGGTAGGGAAACCGCAGCGGCGCGGAGAACGTCCGCTGCGGTGCTCGAGATAGCCCGCACGCGCTCCGGGCCGGGGGGGGAAACCGCGCCGGTGCGCATGCGGTGCTCGGAGTGTGGCACCCGGAAGCAGGTTGTCGATAACAAAGTGCAACCGATGCACGCGGATGAGCGGATTGCTCCCAGCACGATGACAGCCAGGAGACGGCGCAGCGCGCACACCGCCGATTCCCGCGAATGCGCGTTCGAGCCGGGCATACCCGCGCGGGAGCAGCGTCCGGCGGAGTCGCTCGCCGCACGCTCGAAAAGAGAGCACGAGAGCCCGCCCCGTCACGTCAGGCTCCGCGACGAAGCGAGCCAGACACGGAACACTTGCTCACAAGTAAAGAGCCAGGACGAACAAAGCACACTGCGGCGAGAAAATCACCGGAACGTGCGCCGCACGCGCGGGGCGGCGCACGCTCCGAGCGGGCCCCGGGGGCGAGCGGCGATCCCAGGACGAGCAAGTAAAGAGACTTTAACTACAGAAACACATCGCTTGCAGCTTTTTCGAGGAAGCTTGTCCGCGTGCGTCTCGGTCAATTTCGCGGACTCCACGTTGCGCGCGGAGGACGCGAACGCGCATCGCGCTGCCTGTCGGCGCGACAGGGCGGCGCCACGCGCGCAGGACACCACGGCAGCGGCGGACCGGCCGCTCGCAATGGCGCGAGGGCGGGCGCGGGACAGCGCGGGCCCCCGCCGCGCCGGACCTCCGGACGCCGGGAGCGCTCCGCGGACCGCGGCGGGCTGGACGGCACGCGGCGGCAGCCCGCGCGCGCGGTTCGTCACGGAGCTCGGTCCGGCGTGAGGTGCGCCCGCGCGGACCGCGGAGACAGCCGCCGCGAGCGCACCCGCGCGCGCCGCGAGACGGCCGCCGCGAGCGCACCCGCGCGCGCCGCGAGACGGCCGCCGCGAGCGCACCCGCGCGCGCCGCGAGACGGCCGCCGCGAGCGCACCCGCGCGCGCCGCGAGACGGCCGCCGCGAGCGCACCCGCGCGCGCCGCGAGACGGCCGCCGCGAGCGCACCCGCGCGCGCCGCGAGACGGCCGCCGCGAACGCGCCCGCGCGCCTCGGGGCAGCCCCGCGAGGCGAGCGCCTGCCCCGCGGCCGCGGCGCGACGTCCTTGACGCCGGGCGCGAAACGGGACTACCGAGCATCCATCTGACAATCCACACCTCGGGTGCCCTCTGGGCATAACAGGGAAGCCGGTGCGAAACCGGCGCGGTACCGCCACCGTGAGTGGGGAGCCGCCTCCAAAGACCACTGGGCCTCTGAAGAGGCCTGGGAAGGTGGACGCGGCGCTGGGAGCCCGAAAGGCTCCCTGAACCCATGAGCCGGGAGACCTACCCGAGCTCCCCACGAGGTGCAGCTTGCGCACGTCTTCGTGGCGTTCGGGTGCGGACTTCACCCGGAGCGCCGAAATCGGTCTTCACGGCCGCGCTATATCCATCGCCGCCGTGCTCTTCGCGACGCTGCTCGCGCCCCGGCCCGCGGCCGCGATGCACCTCGCGGAGGGCGTCCTGCCGCTCGGCTGGTGCGCGGTCTGGAACGCGCTCGCCCTGCCCTTCGTCGCCGTCGCCCTCCACCTGCTCCGGCGCCGCACCCGGAACGACGCCTTCTACAAGCCGTTCGTCGGCCTCATCGCCGCCGCCGTCTTCGCGATCTCGTGCATGCCCGTGCCGGTGCCGACCGCAGGGACCTGCTCCCACCCGTGCGGCACCGGGCTCGCCGCGGTGCTCATCGGCCCCTGGATGACCGTCCTCGTCACCGTGGTGGCGCTCCTCATCCAGGCCCTCTTCCTCGCCCACGGCGGGCTCACCACGCTCGGCGCCGACGTCGCGTCGATGGGCATCGCGGGCGCGTTCACCGGATATCTCGTCTTCCGGCTCGCGCGGCGCTGCGGCGCGAGCCTCTGGGTCGCGGGGTTCCTGGCCGGCGTGACGTCCGACTGGGCCACGTACGCGACCACGGCGCTCGAGCTCGCGCTCGGGCTCGCGGGCGACGGGTCGGTGGGATCCATGTTCACCGGCGTCGCCCTCGCCTTCGTCCCCACCCAGCTGCCGCTCGGCCTGCTCGAGGGCGCCATGACCGCGGGAGCGCTCGTCTTCCTGCGCGCCCGGCGGCCCGACATCCTCGAGCGGCTCCAGGTCGTCCCGCTCCCCGCGGGGGCGTCGTGACGCGGCGGGCCGCGCACCGCGCGCTGCCGGCGCTCGCGGGGGGCGCGCGCGCCGCGGCGCTGCGGCTCGCCGCCGCGCTCCCGGCCGCCGCCGCGCTCTGCCTCGCCGCGTGCGGCAACGCCTCGTGGGACGGGATCGACGAGGCCGTCGTCCGTCGCGTGGCCGAGGACGCCGGCCGCCACGACACGGGGCCGCTGTTCGCGGGCCTCGAGGGCGACCTCCTGCTCTTCGCGTTCCTCTGGGCAGGGCTCCTCTCCGGCTTCGCCCTCGGCTACTTCTCGCGCGTGCTCTTCGTGGAGCGCGCCGGCCAGCCCGCCGGCAAGCCCGGCGGCGACGGGCTCCGTGCGGATTGATCCCCCCGCGCGGCTCCGCGACGTGGATCCCCGGCTCCGCCTCGGGGCCGCCGTGGCCGCGTGCTGCGTCGCCGCGGGCGCGCGCTCGCCCTGGACGCCGGCCGCGCTGCTCGCCGTCGCGTGCGCGGCCCTCGCCCTCCAGGGCATGAGCGCGGGCGCCATCCTCCGCGCCTTCGCGCCCGCCGCGTGGCTCGGAGGGCTCGCCGCGGCCCTCGCGCTCGCGCTCACCCCGGGCGCGCCGCTCCTCGCGGGCGCGCCGTTCCCGCTCGACGCGATCGCGCGCGACGGGGCCCGCCGCGCCGCGGCCATCGCCGCGCGCGTCCTCGCGGCCGCCGCGGTGCTCCGGTGGCTCTCGAGCGCCGCCGCGCCCGCCGAGATCGAGGCGGCCCTCGCCGGGCTCGGCGCGCCCGCGGCCCTGGTCGAGCTGCTCGCGCTCGCGCGGCGCTTCGCCGGCGTGCTCCAGCGCGCCGCCGACAGCGCGTGGAGCGCCGCCGCGCTCCGCGGCGGGTTCGCGCGCCCGGGCGCCGCCGCGCGCTCGGCCGGCGCCGTCGCGGGCGTCGTGGCGCTCCGCACCCTGGAGCGCTCCGAGCACGCCGCCGTCGCCATGCAGCTCCGCGGCTACCGGGGGGAGCTCCCCGTCGCCGACCGCCGGCCGAGCGCGCCCGCCGCGAACCTCGCGTTCGCCGCCCTCGCCCTCGCGGCCCTCGGCCTCAGCGTCGCCGCCGGAGCGGCGGGATGAGCGCGATCGCCCTCCGCGCCCCCAGGGTCGGCTACCGCGGCGCCGAGCCCGCGCTGCGCGACGTGCGCCTCGACGTCGCCGAGGGCGAGTCCGTGGCGGTGCTCGGCGGCAACGGCGCCGGCAAGACCGCGCTGCTCCGGACGCTCGTCGGGCTCCTCCCCGCGCCCGGCGGCAGCGTCGAGATCGCGGGCCGCCGCGTGGGCTCGCCCTCGGACGCCGTGGCCGCGGGCGCCGCGCTCGTGCTCCAGGACCCGGACGACCAGCTGCTCGGCGCGACGCTCCTCGACGACGTCCTGTTCGGCCCGCGGAACCTGGGCCTGCCCGCGCCCGAGGCGCGGCGCCGCGCCGAGGCGGCGCTCGCGGCCGTGCAGATCGCGCACCTCGCCGGCCGCGCGATCGAGGCGCTGAGCTTCGGCGAGCGCAAGCGCGCGTGCATCGCCGGGATGCTCGCGATGCAGCCGCGCGTGCTCCTGCTCGACGAGCCGACCGCGGGGCTCGACCCGGAGGGCGAGCTCTCCCTGTGCCGGACGCTGCGCGCGCTCTCCGAGCAACAGGGCACCACGCTGGTCGCCGCGACGCACGCGGTCGACCTCGTGCCGCTCTTCGCGACGCGCGCGGTGCTGCTCGGCGACGGGCAGGTCCTCGCGGACGGGCCGCCGCGGGAGGTGTTCGCGGCCGGCGAGCTGCTCGCGCGGGCGCGGCTCCGGCGGCCGTGGGTCGCGGAGCTCTGGGCCCGGATGAGCCCGGCCGAGCCAGTCCACCCGCGCGGCCGCGCAGGGCTCCCGCTCACCCTGGAGGAGGCGCTCGCATGCATGACGAAGGGCTCCTGCTGATCGGCCACGGCAGCCGCGACGCCGCGTCGAACGCCGAGTTCGAGGCGCTCGTGGCCGATTACGGCGCGTCGCGGCCCGGGCTCGTGGTGCAGCACGGCTACATCGAGCTCGCGACGCCGTACCTCGCCGACGCGCTCGCGGCGCTCGCGGCGCGGGTGTCCCGGGTGGCGGTCGTGCCGCTGTTCCTGTTCGCGGCCGGGCACGTGAAGAACGACATCCCCCTGGCGCTCGAGCAGGCGCGGGCCGCGCACCCGGGCGTGCGCTTCTCGGCGGCGCGGCACCTCGGCGTGCACCCGGCGCTCGCGGAGGTCGCGTTCGAGCGCGCCGCGTCCGCGCTGCCGGACGACCCGGCGGCGCGCGCCCGGACGGCGCTCGTCGTGGTGGGGCGCGGGTCCAGCGACCCGGACGCGAACGGCGATTTCTGCAAGATGACGCGCCTCATCGGCGAGGGCCGGGGGCTGCTCCTGGTCGAGCCGACCTTCATCGGCGTCACGCGGCCCTCGGTCGAGGAGACGCTGGAGCGCGTCGCGCGCCAGCGGCCCGAGCGCGTCGTCGTGCTCCCCTATTTCCTCTTCGCCGGCCGGCTCATGACGAAGCTCGCCGAGCAGGTCGACCGCTTCGCGTCGACGTACCCGTGGATCCGCGCGTCGCTCGCGCCCCACCTCGGCCGGTCGAGCGCACTCTCGGGGCTGATCGACGAGCGCGCGCGCCAGGCGCTCGCCGGCGAGTCTCCCCTCCCCTGCGACACGTGCATGTACCGCACGGCCATGCCGGGGCTCGCCCGGGAGGTCGGCGGGCTCAAGGCGATGCTCTACAGCGTGCGCCACACGCTCACGCACACGCAGGCGTCGAACCACCCGCACGCCCACCGCCCGCTGCGCAAGCACGTGCTCGTCTGCGGCAACGCCGACTGCGTGGACCGCGGCAGCCTGGCGCTGCTCGAGTCGCTGCGCCGCCGCGTGAAGCAGGCCGGCCAGCAGCAGCAGATCCGCGTGACGAGGACGTCGTGCATGGGGCGCTGCGGCGAGGGGCCGACGGTCGCCGTCTACCCGGACGGCGTGTGGTACCGCGGCGTCCGCGAGGAGGACGCGAAGGACCTCGTGGAGGAGCACCTGCTCGGCGACCGGCTGGTGGCGCGGATCGTCGACGACATCATGCAGTGAGGCACGGCGCCCGGAGCCGCGCTCGAGCGTGGATCTCTGAAGCGCGGAGATAGCCCTTCCGTGGCCCCTGCCCGCGTCCCGCGCCGGGCGTCGCCCGATTTGACTCGTTTGTCCAAATGAGTCATATCAGTTCCGTGCCCGTCCGCCGCCCCGAAAAGCCCCGCGACCCTGCCCGGCGCACCAGGATCCTCGAGGCCGCCAGGCGCCTCTTCGCCGAGCGCGGCTTCAAGGGCGTGAACCTCGACGCCGTCGCCGCCGAGGCCGGCTGCGCGAAGGGCGCCCTCTACCTGGAGTTCGCCGACAAGGAGGCCCTCCTGCGCGAGGTGGTCGAGCAGGCCTTCGCCGCGATCCGCGCCCGCTTCGCCGCCGAGGTGATGGGCCTCGAGTCCCCGCTCGAGCGCCTCGTCGCGACCCTCCGCTTCGCCTACCGCCAGCAGGCCGCGGAGCCGCTCTTCGGCAAGCTCCTCCGCGAGGACCCCGACCTCCGCGCGCTCCGCCTGCAGGACGACGCCGCGAGCGCCGCCGCCGCGAAGGCGCAGGTCGCCCAGATCGCCGGCTGGGTCGACGAGGGCATCGCGCGCGGCGAGATCCGGCCCGACGTCGATCGCGACGCGATCCCCTTCGTGCTCGGCGTGCTGCGCTTCGCGCCCCAGCACCTCGGGCTGGTCACGTCGTTCGGCACCTTCGCCGGCGAGCGCGCGCTCGACGCGATCGCCGACGTCTTCCGCGCCGGCCTGGCCGCGCGCCCGGCGGCGGCCTCCACGAAGACGACCTCCACGAAGACGACCTCCACGGAGGCGACGGCCACCAAGCAGCGCGCGACCGCGTCGCGCGCGAGGAGCAAGCGATGAACCAGGCGATCGAGGTGAACGCGCTCGGCAAGCGCTTCGGGAAGGTCACGGCCGTGGACGGCGTGAGCTTCACCGTCGCGGCGGGCGAGATCTTCGGCTTCATGGGGCACAACGGCGCCGGCAAGACGACCACGCTGCGCATGCTCCTCGGCCTGACCCTGCCGACCGCGGGGTCCGCGCGCGTGCTCGGGCGCGATGTCGTCCGCGAGACGCTCGAGGTCCGACGGAGCGCGGGTTACCTGCCCGCGTCGTACGCGCTGCCCCCCGACATGACGGCGCGCGGGTTCCTCCACTATGTCGCCGCGATGTTCGCGCTGCCCCGCGGGGTCGCGGCCGCGCGCGCCGACGCCCTCTTGCGCCGCTTCGGGCTCGAGCGCGAGGCCGACCGCCCCCTGCGCGGCTTCTCCACCGGCATGGCCCAGAAGGTCGGGATCGCCCAGGCGCTGATCAACGAGCCCGCGGTGCTCCTGCTCGACGAGCCGACCTCGGGCCTCGATCCCCTCGGCCGCCACGAGCTCCTCGAGCTGCTCCGCGAGCTCGCGCGCGAGCGCGGCGTCACCGTCGTGTTCTCGTCGCACATCCTCTCCGACGTCGAGGCCCTCTGCCGGCGCGTCGCGGTGATGCACCGCTCGCGCCTCGTCGCCTGCGGCGAGGTCGAGCGCCTCAAGGACGCGCACGGCGCGCGCACCATGGACGATCTCTACCTCGCGCTCGTGCGCAGGGAGGCCGCGTGATCCGCCTCCTGTGGCTCGACTACCTGGCGACGCTCCGCGAGCGGAAGACCTGGCTCTGCGCCGCGATGCTCGCCTACGCCCTGGTCGCGATCCCCGTCGTGCTCGCGCGGCCGCCCGAGCACGTGCGCGCCGCGATGGCCGCCTGGTTCGGCGACGCCGGGCCGTTCCAGACCTTCATGTACGTGTGGATCGACCTGACGATGAACAAGGTGATCGCCTTCGTCCCCGTGGTGCTCGCGAGCGGCGTCGTGCTCCGCGAGCGCGACACCGGCGTGCTGCCGCTCCTCGCCAGCAAGCCGCTCTCGATCCCTCGCTACTTCGCGCTCCGCGCGCTGAGCGCGTGCGCGGTGATGGTGACCCTGCACGCCGCGACCCAGCTCGCCGGCGCCGTCTACTTCACGGCGCGCGTCCCCGGCTTCCGCCCCGGCCCCTTCCTCGGCGCGATGTCGCTCCACGCCTTCGCGGCCCTCTTCGCGACCGCGCTCTCCGCCGCGATCGCCGCGTGGGTGAAGCACCGCGGCGCCTCGGCGCTGATCGGGTTCGGCGCGCTCGGGGGCCTCGTGGGCCTCTCGCTCATCGGCTTCTATCAGCCCGCCTGGCGGGCCATCACCCTCGCGAACCCGATCACCCTCGGCGCCCTCGGCCTCGGGAGCCTCGACCGCCTCGGCCCCGCCGTGCTCTGCCCCCCGATGCTCGCGCTCGCCGCGCTCACCGCCCTCGCCATCGCCGTCGGCGCCGCGGGCGTCCGGAGGATGGAAGCATGACCCGGGCGACCGCCCCCGCCGCGGGCTCGCTCCGCGGCTACTTCGCGATCGAGGCGCGCCGCGCCCCGCGCCGCACCTCGATCGTCGCGGCGATCGCCGGCGTGCTCGTGGTGCTCGGCACCCACGCGCTGCTCGTGCGCGTGCCGGCCCAGGTCATCCGTTTCATGGAGCAGGCCTTCCGGATCGAGGGGATGGCCGCCGTGCTCCTGCTCAACGATCTCCTCGCCACCTATTTCATCGCCTACTTCGTCGCCCTGGCGGGCCTCGTCGACGCGACGGTCACCGCGCGAGAGGAGCATCGCCTCGAGATCCTCCTCGCCAAGCCGATCCGCGCCCGCGTCCTGCTCGCCGCGCGCACGGCGCCCTCGCTGCTCGCCGGGGCCGGCGCGGGCGTGGCGGTCGCCGCCTGTACCGCGCTCGCCGTCGCGCCCTACGTCAGGGCGAACGACATGGTCAGCGCGGCGGGCGCGCTCGGCGCCGGCCTCGCCCTCGTCGCGCTCGCGCTCGCGCTGCTCTCGGCCCTCCTGCCGCTGCTCGTCCGGATGCGCGACAGCTTCCACGCGCTCCTGGTCGCGTCGGTCGTGTGGATCGCGCCGCTCTTGCCCACGGCGGCGTTCATGTACCGGCCCGACGCGTTCGAGGCGCGCGAGGGCCTCCGCGACGCGATCGTGTTCGCGTCGCTGCTCTGGAACGACGCCACCTCGGCCTGGCTCGGGCCGGTCGCGCTGGCGGCTGCGATCCCGCTCGCCGCCCTCGCCATCGCCGGCGCGGGCGTGCTCCTCGAGCGCGCCGACGCGCGCTGAGCCCGAGGAGCGCGCCGCCCGCGCCCCTCGTTCGCGCTGGTCGCCTGCTCCTTCCCGCCCTGTTCCCTAGCTGGTAGGAGGGGCCGAACGAAGGGAGCCGACATGGCCTGTCACGAAATCGCCGCGCTTCGCCTGGGGCTCATGAACATCTTGGGTATCGACGATCCCGCCGAGCGCGCGCACGAGCTCGCCGAGCTCGGCCCCGCGGCCGAGGCGCCCGGCCCGATCTCGGCGATGCTGCGCGCCGGGGATCTCAAGAGCCTCTCGCGGCTGTTCGAGGGGTCGCTCGCGGAGCTCCAGGAGAAGGTCGCGAAGACGCCCGCGGGCGACGACAAGCTCGCCTACCTGCGCTCGCTCCTCATCCTCACGAAGCAGGTCGAGCTCGACCTCCGCGCCCAGGTCGACGGGCTCGGCCGGCTCTACCGCGAGCTCGAGGAGATGCACGACTTCGTGCACGAGATCTACCCGGCGGAGTAAGCGGAGCAGGAGCAGGAGCAGGAGCAGGAGCAGGAGCGGACCGATGGCTCAGGGCAGCGCGAAGATCAGGATCGTCCACGCCGAACCGCTCGGCCACGGGGCGCGGCTGCTCCGCGTCGAGCGCGCCGACGGCGCCGCGCTCGGCTTCGCCGGCGGGCAGTACGTGATCATCAACACCGGGGTCACCCTGCCCGGCGGCAAGCTCGCGAAGCGGGCCTACTCGCTGCTCTCCAGCGACGCCGAGCAGCGCAGCGTCGAGATCGCGGTCAAGCGCATCGGCGCCGGCCCGGGGTCGAACGTGCTCAACGACATCGCGGTGGGCGCGGAGCTCGAGTGGAGCGGCCCCTGGGGCAAGCTGCGGCTCCCGGACGGCTTCTCCGGCCGCGCGCTCGTCGTCGCCACCGACACCGGCATCACCGCCGCGCTCGGCGTCGCGCGGGGCGCGGCCGCGGCCGGCGCGGCGCAGCTCGATCTGCTCTGGCTGGTCGAGTCCGACGACTATTTCGTATCCGAGCGGTTCGTCCGGGAGCGCCTCCCCGAGCGCGCCCGCCTGACGGTCCTCGGCGGCTTCCTCCCGGTGGGCCACCCCGAGCGGCCGGCGCGCGCGTGCGCGCTCGTCGGCGACCGCGTGCAAGAGCTCGCGACCGGCCCCTACGACGCCGCGCTCTGCGTGGGCGACGGCGCCGTCATTTACCCGCTCCGCGACCGGCTTGGCGCGCTCGGCGCGCCGGAGGGCAGCGTGCTCCTCGAGAGCTTCTTCAACAACCCGCTGAAGAAGTCCGCGTAATCGTTCAGGATCCTGGATGGCAGAGGTCCGGCCGAGAGACCCGAAAGGGCAGCGCGAGGGGTTCACGACGGGCGCGTGCGCGGCCGCCGCGGCCAAGGCGGCGGCGCGCGTGCTCGCGCGCGGCGCGGCCGTCGACGCCATCGAGACGACCCTGCCGAACGGGCAGCGGGTGACCTTCCCGCTGAAGCGCTGCGACCGCGACGGGCCGCGCGCCACGTGCAGCGTCATCAAGGACGCCGGCGACGATCCGGACTGCACCCACGGCGCCGAGCTCGTCGCCGAGGTCGAGCTCCGCCGCGAGCCGGGCGTCGAGATCCGCGGGGGCGACGGGGTCGCCGTGGTCACCAAGCCCGGGCTCGGCCTGCCGGTCGGCGCGCCGGCCGTGAACCCCGTGCCGCGCCGGAACATCACCGAGATGGTGCTCGAGGAGCTCGATGGCTCGGGCTTCGCCGGCGCCACGGTCACGATCAGCGTCCCCCAGGGCGAGGAGATGGCGAAGCAGACCATCAACGCGCGCCTCGGCCTCATCGGCGGCATCTCCATCCTCGGGACGAGCGGGATCGTGAAGCCGTACTCGACCGCCGCCTTCCGCGCGAGCGTGGTGCAGGCGATCGACGTCGCCGCCGAGCGCGGCATCGCGACGCTCGCGCTCACGACCGGCGGCAAGTCCGAGGCGTACGCGATGAAGCTCTACCCGGAGCTCCCGGAGGACGCGTTCATCCAGGTGGGCGACTTCATCGGCACCGGCGTCCGCCACGCGGCGCGGCGGCGGATCGCCCGCGCGGTCATCGTCGGCATGATCGGCAAGCTCTCGAAGATGGCCGACGGCAAGATGATGACGCACGCCGCCGGCTCGGAGGTGAGCATGGAGCTGCTCGCGCAGATCGCCGAGGAGCTCGGCGCGCGCCCGGAGATCGCGGCCGAGATCCGGCAGGCCAACACCGCGCGGCACGTGCTCGAGCTGTGCCAGCGCGAGGGGCTCACCGGCGTGGCCGGGGGGATCTGCCGGCGCGTCGTCGAGCACACCTCGCGCCACGCGGGCGGCGGCCTCGAGGTGCACGCCTGCCTGGTCGATTTCAACGGGGCGCTGCTCGGCCGGTACCCGGCCGGCGGCGCCGGCAGAGACAGAGCGGAGGAGCCATGAGCGGTGAGGAGGCGCGCGCGGTGAACGACATGCGGCAGATGACCGCGCTCGGGCGGCGCATCGAGGACAAGAGCTTCGCGATCATCGACGAGGAGGCGGGCGCGCACGGCTTCCCGGACGCGGAGTGGCAGGTCGTCCGCCGCGTGATCCACGCGACCGCGGACTTCGAGTTCTCGTCGCTCATGCGGCTCCACCCCGAGGCGATCGCGCGGGGGATCGAGGCGCTCCGGGGCGGCGCGCCGGTGCTCGTCGACGTGAAGATGATCGGCGTCGGCCTGAACGAGCAGCGGCTCGCGTCGTACGGCTGCAAGATCCACTGCTTCATCTCGGACGACGACGTCATCCAGGCCGCGTCGGCGGCCGGCTCGACGCGCGCCATCGAGTCGATGCGCAAGGCGCACCGGCTCGGGCTCCTCGACGGGGCGATCGTTGCGATCGGCAACGCGCCGACCGCGCTGCTCGAGGTCGTGCGCCTCGCGCGGGAAGAGGGGGCGCGGCCGGCGCTCGTGATCGGCGTGCCGGTCGGGTTCGTGTCGGCGGCGGAGTCCAAGGAGGCGCTGCTCGAGTCCGGGCTCCCCTCCATCGTCGCGCGCGGCCGCAAGGGCGGCAGCCCCATCGCCGTGGCGATCGTCCACGCGCTGCTGCTCCTCTCGGCCGAGGCGGCGCCCGCTCCGGCCGAGCCGGCGCAGGGGGCGCGGTGAGCGCCCGCCGCGCCGTGACCGTCGTCGGCATCGGCGACGACGGGTGCGCCAGCCTGTCGAGCCGCGCCGCGTCCGCGGTCGCCCGGGCCGAGGTGCTCGTGGGGGGCGAGCGGCACCTCGAGTTCTTCCCGCAGTTCCGCGGCGAGAAGATCGCCCTGAAGGGCGGGCTGTCCGCGGCGCTCGAGCGCGTGGAGGCGCTCTCGGCCGAGCAGAACGTGTGCATCCTCGCCTCGGGCGACCCGCTGTTCTTCGGCGTCGGCGCGCTCGTCGTCCGGAAGCTCGGCGGCGAGCACGTCGAGATCATCCCGAGCCTGAGCTCGGTCCAGTGGGCGTTCGCGCGCACGGGCATCGCCTGGGACGACGCCGCGTTCGTCTCGGTCCACGGGCGCTCGCCCGAGGGGTTCGCGACGCGCCTCCGCCGGCTCTCGAAGGTCGCGGTGCTGACCGACGGCGAGAACGGCCCGGCCCGCCTCGCGGCGCGGCTCCTCGAGCACGGCGACGCCGGCTGGAAGGCGTGGGTCTGCGAGAGCCTCGCCGGCGCGGGCGAGCGCGTGCGCGCGTTCGACCTCGCCGCGCTCGCCGCCTGCGAGGACATCGGGCCGCTGAACGTGCTCCTGCTCCTCCGGAGCGATCCGGCGTGGCGGCCGCCGCCCTCCGTCCCGTACCTGCACGAGGACGCGTTCGCGAAGCGGATGCCGAAGAACGGCCTCATCACGAAGCGCGAGGTGCGCCTGCTCTCGATCGCGTCGATGGCGATCCGCCCCGACGCGGTCGTCTGGGACGTCGGCGCCGGCTCGGGGTCGGTCTCGATCGAGGCGGCGATGCTCTGCCCCCTCGGGCGCGTCTACGCGATCGAGGTCGACCCGGAGGGCGTCGAGATCTGCCGGGACAACGTCCGCACGCACGGGGTCGACAACGTGCGCGTGGTGGCAGGCCGCGCGCCCGAGGCGCTCGCGGGGCTCGAGGATCCGGACGCGGTGTTCGTCGGCGGGAGCAAGGGGAGCATGGAGGAGATCATCGCGGCGGCGCTCGATCGGCTGCGGCCGGGCGGCCGGCTCGTGATCAACGCGATCACGATGGAGAACGTGGCCGAGACGTACCGCGCGCTCCGGGCGCGGGGGCTCGACCCCGAGGTCACGCTGCTCTCGGTCTCGCGCGGCGTCCCGCTGGCGCGGTACATGCGGTACGAGGCGCTGAACCCGATCCACGTCTTCGCCGCGACGAAGCCCGCGGCGGGCGCCGCGGAGGCGTCATGAGCGGCCTCGGCAAGCTCTACGGCGTCGGCGTCGGCCCCGGCGCGCCGGACCTGCTCACGCTGCGCGCCGTGCGCGTGCTGGAGGGCGCGGACGTGCTCGCGCTCCCCCGCAGCTCGGACTTCGGCGCGTCGATGGCGTACCGGATCCTCGAGCCCGTCGTCGGCAAGCAGCGGGACAAGGAGCGGCTGCTCCTCACCTTCCCCATGAGCAAGGACCCGGATCGCGTCCGCCCCTACGTCGACGCGGCCGTCGACAAGATCGGCGACCGGCTCTCGCGGGGCCTGTCCGTCGCGTTCGCCACCGAGGGCGATCCGTCGCTCTTCAGCACGTTCGTCTACGTGCGCCGCGAGGCGCTCCGCCGCTTCCCCGGGCTCGAGGTCGAGGTCGTCCCCGGCGTCACCTCGGTCACGGCGGTCCCGGCCGTGAGCGGGCTCGCGCTCGCCGACGGGCAGGAGCGGATCGCCATCCTCCCCGCCACGTACGGCGTCGACGACCTGACCGACGTGCTCCGGCGCTTCGACACCGTGGTCCTGATGAAGATCGGCTCGGAGATGCCCAAGGTGACCGAGGCGCTCACGCGGGCGGGCCTCCTCGACCGGGCGGTGTTCGTCTCCAAGGCGACGATGCCCGAGCAGCGGATCGTGCGGGACCTCAGGGCCGCGCAGGGCGAGCGGGGCGACTGCTTCGCCATGGTGGTGGTCACGCGCGGGGAGCGCAGCGGGCTGCTCGTCGGCGAGGCCGAGGCGTCGCTGCCGGGCAGCTTCGGAGACAGCCTGAACGAAGAGCCGGAGGCCCCGTGACGCCCGAGCGCAAGCCCTACGCCGTCTACGCCATCACGCGCCACGGGATCGACATCGCGCGCCGGCTCGTCCCTGGCCTGCCGGGCGCGGATCTCTACGTGTCGCAGAAGCTCTTCGACCGGGCGCCGGAGGGCGCGAAGCCGCTGCCGCTCCCGATGGGGCCGCTCTTGACCGAGGCGTTCACGGCCTACGACTGCCACGTGTTCGTGATCAGCGTCGGCGCCGTCGTGCGGATGATCGCGCCGCTGCTCAAGAACAAGAAGGTGGATCCGGCGGTCGTGTGCGTCGACGACGCGGCCCGGTTCTCGATCTGCGTGCTGTCCGGCCACGTCGGCCGGGGCAACGCGTTCACCGAGAAGGTGGCCGCGCTGCTCGGCGCGCAGCCGGTGGTGACCACGGCGTCCGACGCGATCGGGACGCTGACGGTCGACATCCTCGGCCGCGAGCTCGGGTGGACGCTCGACGACCCCGATCGCAACGTGACGCGCGGCTGCGCCGCGGTCGTGAACGCCGCGCCCGTGCTGTTCGTCCAGGAGACGGGCGAGCCCTCGTTCTGGCCCGAGGGGACGCCGCTCCCGCCGGGCGTGCGGTACGCGACCTCGCTCGACGGCGTGGATCCGGGCGCGTGGGAGATCCTGCTCGTCGCGAGCGATCGCGATCTCGGGCGCTCGCACCCCGAGATCGTCGAGCGCGCCGTCGTCTACCGGCCGAAGAGCCTGGTGCTCGGCGTCGGCTGCGACCGCGGCGCGCCGCTCGACATGGTGGAGCGCGGCGTGGACCGGCTGCTCGAGGAGCACGGGCTGTCGGCGAGGTCGGTGAAGGCGCTGGCGACGATCGACAAGAAGGCCGACGAGGAGGCGCTGCTCGCGCTGTCGGCGCGGCGGGGGTGGCCGCTCGTGACGTTCACGCCCGAGGAGCTCGACGCGACCGAGGGCATCGAGAACCCGTCGGAGACGGTGAAGAAGCACGTCGGCGCCCGGGGCGTCGCCGAGCCGGCCGCCCTGCGCGCGGCGGGGGCTACGAAGCTGCTCGTGCCGAAGCGGGCGTACACCGAGCCGGGCGTGGGCCGGTCGATGACGCTCGCCGTGGCGCGCGTCCCGTTCGCGAAGCGCAACGTCGAGGAGAGCCATGGGTGACAGCAAAGGAGTCCTGTCGATCGTCGGGATCGGCCCCGGCGCCGAGGAGCACGCGACCCGCGCCGCCCTCGAGGCGATCGCCGCGTCGGATCTCATCGTGGGGTACACGACGTACATCCGGCTGGTGAAGCACCTCATCCAGGGCAAGGAGGTGATCAAGACCGGCATGACCGAGGAGATCGGCCGGGCGCGCGCCGCGGTGGAGCGGGCGCGGGACGGCGCGCGCGTGGCGATCATCTCGTCGGGCGACGCGGGGGTGTACGGTATGGCCGGGCTCGTCTTCCAGGTGCTGGAGGAGATCGGCTGGAAGCGGGGCGAGTCGCCGGAGCTCCGGCTCGTGCCCGGGATGACGGCGCTCAACGCGTGCGGGTCGCTCGTCGGCGCGCCGCTCGGGCACGACTTCTGCGCCATCTCGCTGTCGGATCTTCTGACCCCGTGGCCGGTCATCGAGCGGCGGCTCGAGGCGGCGGCCGCCGCCGACTTCGTCATCGGCCTTTACAATCCGGCGAGCGGGCGGCGCACGCGCCAGATCGTGCGGGCCCAGGAGATCATCCGCCAGCACCGCGCGGGCACGACGCCGGTGGCGCTGGTGAAGAGCGCGTATCGCAAGCTGGAGAGCGCGGTGCTCACCGATGTCGATCACTTCCTCGACTACGAGATCGGGATGCTGACCACGGTGCTCGTCGGGTCGACCAACACCTTCGTCTTCGAGGGGTACATGGTCACGCCGCGCGGATATACGAACAAGTACACATGGGAAGGGGAAGCGCTCCCGGGCCAGACGCCGGGGCGCACGCTCGTGCTCTCGGACGAGAGCGTCACCGCGGAGGAGGTCTAGATGGCACGCGTAGGGAGGCTGGGCGGCGCGATCCTCGCCGAGACCCAGGGAGAGTATTACCTCGTCGGCAACACAAAGGCGCCGGTCGACTTCCGGGAGGCGGGGTTCGAGCCGCCGGACGAGGCGGAGCTCGTGAAGGGGGCGTATCTCCGGCTCAAGCCGCTGCGCGAGGTGAAGGTGGCGGCGCCGGCGCTGCTCCTCGACGTCGAGGGCGAGGAGCTCGCGAAGAAGCTGGTGCAGCGCTTCGTGATCGAACGGAACGGCTCGGTGAGCGAGCGGCTGTGGCGGCTCGTCTACAGCCCCGACGACCCGCTCGACGACGCCGAGGCGCCGGTCGAGCGGGACGCGCGGTGGCTCGGGGACATCCCCGAGACCATCTGGCAGCTCGTGCGGGACAACGTCCTGCGCTGCCTGTAGCCCGCCTCTCTCTGAACCTCGCGGCGGTGGCGCAGGCTGAGCGCCGCGAGGTCGCTATCGAAGCGCCGGCTGCGCGTCGTAAGCAGGCTCAGGGCAGGAAAATCTTCTGCGTCGAGTTGTTGATCCCGCAGTCGATCCCCGAGCGACCATATTGACCAGCCGTGGTGCTTTGCTCCTGGTTCAAATAAAACCCGAGCCCATCCCCGCCGTAGCCGAGGTAGTACCCGTAGAGCACGGCTGAGTTTCCGGTATAATCACCTTCACCTGTGGTGACAGTGGAGATGATCAGCTTGATGGGGTTCTGGTTCCAGGTGGTCGGTACGGCGATTCGAGGGAAGGTGGTGACGTTGATGATGCGGATGCTCCCCCTGACGCCGATATCCCCGCTGTCCTGCAGCCGGCTCGGATCATAGGTCTGATTCGGAAGCATGAAGCTGACGGGTTGCTGTGGGTTGCATGAAAGGATTTGAAAGGTATACGACCCGCGGCTGCCGTTGATCTGAAAGCTTGCAGACGGTACGGACATGATGTTCTCCTTCAATGACGTGGTGTGGTGCTGCCGAGCGCCAGCTGCGCGCTGGCCTCCCGCCCGGCCCGTGAATCCCGTTGCTCGCCGCCGTGCCGGTCAGGCCAGCGCGGCGCTCACGGTGATGTCCGCGGAGGTGTCGAAGATCTTCACCGTGACCGTCTCCGTGGTCGCATCGTACGTATAGGCGTTCGAGGCGGACGCCGACAGGCTCGAGGCATCCGCCACGCAGGGGATCGTGGCCTTGCCGGCCGTCACCCTCGACGGCGCCGCCGTCACGCCGAGCAGCGCGACGTAGTAGTACGGCTCGGGCGGCGTGTATCGGTCGACCTTCCGCGTCACGCGGACGCTGCGGCTCGTCGCGGTCGTCTCCTGCGTGATCGCCGAGAGGCGGTAGGACGAGCCCGTGCTGATCCCGTCGTCCTGGTAGAGCGCGTACGACGAGCTCGGCCCCGGAAAGACCGTGATCGTCAAGATGTTCTGCGGGAGCTGGCCCACCCACTGCTCGAGCTCACGCATGGGCAGGATGGCCCCGGCCTGGACGTAGATGGGCACGACGCCGAGGGGGGCATGGTACGGCGTGGTCCCGGACGTGACGCCGATGTTCGTCCCTCCGGCCACCTTGGCGTCGAGCGCCCCCTCCTCGGGGAAAGGATACCAGTCCGCGCCCCGCGGCAGGTAGATGTTTCGCGTGTCACCCTCGTCCACGATCGGCGCGATCAGGAGGAAGTCTCCCAGGAAGAACTGGTCGTCGAGGTGGTCGTAGACCTCGACGTCGTCCGGGAAGTTCAGGAACATGGCGCGGCAGATGGGCATGCCCGTCTGCGTCGCCCGGTACATCGCGTCATAGAAGACCTGGTTCAGGCGGTAGCGCAGCTCGACGTACTTGCGGCAATACGACAGGTACGGCTCCCCGTAATTGTAGGGCTCCTGGTACCACTTCTCGTAGTGGTCATAGTGGTTGCGGTACCAGGGCAGGAATGCGCCGACGTTCATCCAGCGCACGAACAGCGCCGGATCCGTCACGTAGCCCTGCTGCGTCGAGCCCGAGCCCGTGGCGAAGCCGCCGATGTCGCAGCCCGAGATGGGCACGCCCGACATGCCGAGGTTGAGCACCTCCGGGATGTTGACCTTCAAGAAGTCCCAGCTCGACGCCGAGTCGCCGGTCCACAGCGCCGCGTATCGCTGGACGCCCGCGTATCCGCCGCGCGCGATGATGAAGTTGCGCCGCCCCGGCCGGAGCGCGTTGATGCCGTTGAACGTGGCCTTGCACAGGGACAGCGCGTACCCGTTGTGGAGGAGCGCGTGCGGCTGATAGGTCTTGCCGTCGGGGCCCACCATCATGAGATCCAGCGGCAGCGTCTTGACCTCGTCGCAGTCGTCGTGGTCGCTCGAGTTGAAGTCGAGGAGCTGCTCGTAGGGCACGTACTCGCCATACTGCGGCGTGCGATCGTACTCGATGGCAGGGCAGGTCATGTCCTGCCAGATCATCTCGAGGCCAGCGGAGAGGAGGCCCTCGTACTGCTGGCCCCACCAGGCCTGCACGGCCGGGTCGCCCAGGTTCGGGTAGAAGCCGCAGGAGATGAGCGGCGTGTATCCATCGGTGTTCTCCTTCAAGGGCGGGTACGTGAACGGGTTCAGGCCGTAGTTCACCCCGTAGTTCTCCTGGGAGATGAACTGCTGGGGGCTCGACCCCTGGTTCACGCGCGTATTGAAGATGAAGTAGTCGTTCTTTAAGCCCTCGTCGCGGGTCGCGTAGCAGAGGCCGCCCTCATCGTAGGTCTTCCCGTCCTCATCGTAGGGGTTGCACGTCACGAGCGCCGTGATGTTCGTGCTGCACTTGAAGCCCTTCGCGGCGAGCTGGGAGAACATCTCGGAGACGTTCGGGAACTTCTTGTCGCTGCTCGTGAACGTGCGGTAGTTGTTCTGGAAGTCGACGTCGATGTGCAGGCCGTCGATCGGGAAGCTCGCGTCCCGGAACGACTGCGCCACCTGCTCCAGCACCTCGCGGCTGTAGTAGCCGTAGGCGCCCTGGTGGTATCCGAACACGTACCTCGGCACCATGGTCGGCCGCCCCGTGAGCTGGGTGTACTGGTCGACCACGGACGGGACGCCGTCGCCGAGGAGGAAATAATAGTCCAGGTCTCCGTAGAGCGCCCCGAAGTAATACATCCCCTGCATGCTGAAGGACGGGTACTCCGTCTCCACGTCCGCGCCGATGTTGACGTAGGTCTGCGCAGGGTTGTCGAGGAAGATGCCGTAGCTGTACGGCCGCCCCGCGTACGCGCCCGTCGGGCTCGGGTTCACCTCGATGAGCAGCGGGATCGAGTTATAGAGCGGCTCGCTGGGGTTCAGGGGGCCGCCGCAGCCCTCGGCGGGCGGCGCGGGGATGACCGAGGTGCCCCCGTACTTGAAGTTATCGTAGTTGAAGAACGTCATCGAGAAGCCGTTCTTCTTGAGCTGCGAGCCCGCCTTCTCGCCCAGCCCCACGTAGACGGCGTTCTCCGGGGCGACCTTGATCGACGCGACGGCCGGCTGGTCGTCCACGTACAGCAGGCCCTTGTTCGCGCCGCTCACCGTCGCGTCGGCGTGGATGAGCTGCCCGTCGCGGTAGATCGCGAGCGAGAAGGGTTGCTTCTGCACCTTCACCTGCATGGCGCCCGTGTCGATCGTCAACAGCGCGCTCGTATCGGCGGCGACCCGCGGCGTCACCGGGCCGAGGCTCCGGTTGACGACGGCGTACGACGGGCTGTCGTCGTCATAGCCCTCCGCCCCCGCGTTGAAGCGGACCCGGAGCGCCGTCGGCGACAGGAAGGCGAGCTGGAGCACCCGACCGTTGCTGTCGCGGAGCAGAAAGCCGGTCCCCGAGCTCGTTCGCTCGTAAGACGCGACGTCGGCGAAGGAGGTCCATCCGCTCGTGCTGTTCGGCACGAAGGCGTTGACCTGCACGTATTCGTAGTTCATGAGAACGACCTCTCCATCTTCTCTTCTTGCTTACGCACTAGTTCGAAGCTCTGGGTATCTGTATGAATACCTCGTAGATCTTGTCGTTGATCGCGGTCGGCGTCTGCCCTGAGTCGACCTGCACACCCTGATAGAATTTGGACGGCATCGCCACGGTGCCCCCGTAGAGGTATCCGAGGGAGAACGGCGTGCCCTTCGGGAGAGCGTCGAGATCGATGATGTCCATCTGGTAAACGTTGAGGCTCGGGCTCCCCGCGGTGCGCGGGATGAACAAGGCCTCGCTGCCCAGGTAACCCGGCAGCGTGGTCGTGGGCTGGGCGACCTCGGACGTCGTTCCGGTCGTCGGGCTGGTCCACGTGTGCGCGAGCGTGGTGATGGTGTTGATCCAGGGCATTCCGTCGCTGAAGTTGGGCACGCTCGGGTCGCCGATGCGCGCGTTCTCCACGAACTCGTTGATCGTGTAGTCGAAGCGCCACCGGCTTATGCCGCCGAAGAAGGTGGTGTAGGTCGCCTGCTTGGCCTTGCTGTAGAACACCACCTTGGCGCACGAATAGGCGCTCATCTTCTGCTCGTAGCTGGTGTCGATGATCGGCGTCTGCGTGCCCTGGCCCTGGCCCAGGTAGATGGGGAAGTAATAGTTGAGCTGCTGCGGGTTCGGGGTGAAGACGCCGCCGTAGGCCCCGATCCCCGCCTGTCCGTCCTGCATCACGGTGTAGGCCACGTTGAGGTCGCGCCGCCCGAACTGATCCGCGTTGCTGAACACCTTCCCCGGCGTCAGGGCGATGGTGCCGGTGGTGAAGTTCGGGGTAGCGCGGAACTGGTTGATCGCCTTCAGGTACGTCTGCGAGGCTTTGGCGTTGTTCTGCTGGTTATTGGTGATGAAATCGCTGTACTTGCCCTGGAAGTTGTGACCCATGACGACGTAGAAATTGCCGTCCGCGAGCTTGAGCATCTCGGCGCCGGTCGCCTGCACGAGCGGTGAGCTCGCGTAGGCGATCGAGTTGTTGAGCCTGCTGGGAACATTGCCCGTCACCGCGTAGACGAGATCGTCGATCTTCACGGCAGAGAGGATGGGGAACGTCTTGTATGTCCCGTCGATGTCCGGTCCATAACCGCCCGCGATGTACAGGAGGCCGCTCGAGTAGTCCTGGTAGAAGAGCGGATTCGACGACATCCATTGCGGCTTGATCGGGTCGAATTTCGATGGAAGCTGAGCGACATCCATCGAGTACACCGTGGGGCTGCCATAGACATCCTTGATCACCCAGATCTTCGTGTTCGCGTTCGCCGCGGGGAAGTCCTCGTCGGGTTGCTTGAACCCGTGGAATCCGTTGTTCCGTCCGGCGATGAAGATCCAGTACTGGGTATCGTTCGTGAACCGGGCGAACGCGAAGGACTGGAGCTTCGGACGGTTGGCGGTGAACCTGGAGGTGACGTCCGTGAAGCCCGTGACGAGGATGGGCGGCTGCGGCGCCGGCGCGGCCTGCACCGTCGTCGACTGGCGCTGGTCCGCCGACGAGGACGGCTGCGAGGCCAGGACCGGCGGGCCGCTGGCGCCGTTTCCCGCCGACGAGGCGCCAGGGTTCGTGGAGGTCTGCGCGGCGCCTCCGCACGCGGAGAGGCCCGCGGCGAACGCGAGAGCAACGACGGATCTGTCTATCTTCCTTGAGAGCATCAGGGTGTCCTTTCGTCGAGCGGTCCGGTGACAGGCGCAGATCCGGCAGGAGGCGGGGCGCAGCGACGCGCGGGGCCGCGGTGCCATCCGCGAGGACCTCGGCCTCAGGCGGCGGAATCGGGCGCTCGGGGCTCGTGCTGCAGATGAATCTCGATGAGCCGCTGTTCGTTCGAATTCATGAAGATCCCGGCGAGGGACATGCCCCTCGCTGACGATGGGCACATCCATCGATGTCCATCGCATGACCTCGCTCCGACAGCGGAGTCGGAGAAGGCGCGCGGGCGCAGCGCGTCCGTGCGCGCGCGATGCGCTCGCAGACGTTGTCGAGCGGGCACCGCGCACCGGGCCCAGCGCGCCACGCACGCGGTGAATTGCATGATGTATGCCGCTCGTGAGAAATGAGACGGGCTGCGGGGAATGCTCCTGCGCGCGCGAGCGATGCGAGAGCGCGCGGGGGGACGGCGGCGTCGAGGAGACTTCCTGCCGCCGCCTCCGCGTCCCTCCCGGACGCGCTGCGTCCCTCCCGGACATAGGCGCGGGGCGCCGCTCCCCGGCGGGCGCCGGACGGCGCTCTGGATCCTTCACCCTGCACGACCCAGGTCTGCCCCGCCCTCGCCCGCCCGGTCTCCACGACACCCATCCAGGCGGTCAGACCTGCCGTCGAAAAGCGTGCTCGCCTCCTCGGGGCCGAGGGTCAGGGCGAACGAGGCGCCGGGAGGCCTGCCCCCTTCAGCGCCAGACGCCCACGCTCACCGCACTGCCCTGGGATCGATGCCCAAGAGCCCGCACGGGCTGTCCCAGAGGATGGCCCGCAGCGCCTCGTCCCCGAGCGCGCCCCGCAGCGCCATCATCTCGCCGACCATCCCGGGCCCGTGATCGAGGTGCGGGAAATCGGTCCCGAACACCACGCGCCGGGCGCCGATCTCCCTCACCACCCGGTCGAGCATCGCCTCGCCGGGCTCTAGCGCGATCCAGCACTGCCGCTGGAAGTACTCCGAGGGCGGCCGGCGCACCCGGCCGCGCACCTCGCCGCGCATCTGCGCGTATTCGACGTGGTCGAGCCGCCAGAGCCAGTAAGGCAGAAAGCCGCACCCCGCCTCGAGCAAGCCCACCCGCAGCGTCGGGTGGGCCTCGAGCACGCCGCCCTCGATCAGCGAGAGCAGCGCCATCATCGCCTCCATCGGGTGAGAGCACGCGTGCTGGCCGAAGCGCGTCTCGAAGCGATCGGCGCCCGCCGTGGCGACGCGCGCGTGCGTGCCCTCGTGGACGAGCACGGCGATCCCGTGGTGCGCGCACGCCGCCCAGAACCGCGCGTGGGCGGGAGCGCTCAGCGTGCGGCCCTGCACCGGGTTGGGCCGGAGCACCACGGCGCGCGCGCCGTCGCGCGCGGCCTGCTCCAGATCGCCCGCCATGGCCTCCGGATCGTGGCGCGAGAGCAGCGCCGGGCCGAGGAGCCTGTCCGGCGCGCTCGCGCAGAAGTCGCCCAGCCATTGGTTGTAGGCGCGGGCGTAGGCGCGCGAGCGCTCGGCGCCGATGCCGTCGTCGTGGACCAGATACGACGCGTAGGTCGGGAGCAGGACGGCGACGTCGACGCCGGTCGCGTCCATCTCGGCGAGGTGCCCCTCGGGCCTCTCCGACGCGGCGAGGAGCTCGCGGCGGCGCTCGGCGGCGAGCCCGAGCTCGATGTAGGCCGCCTCGGGGACGCGCAGGATCGGCTCGCCGTCCACGCAGAGGATGGGGGGCGTGGGCAGCAGCGCGTGCTCGCCCAGGCGCTTCATCCGCCCGGCCAGCGGCTCGGGCGGACCGAAGGGCGCGAGCCGAGGAGCATACGCCCGCATCGCCGCCGGCAGGTACGCCGCCCATAGGGCGACGGGCTCGGAGACGTGACGGTCGATATCGAGGATCCGGAAGCCATCTCGCATGCGCAGCTCCTCGGCGGCTATCGGGGCTAGACGAACAGAGGGACCGGGTTGAGCTCGCCCTCCTCGAGCGGGCGGGGGAGCCACCCCAGCGCGCAGGGCACCTGGTACAGCCTCCCCGGGCCGAACCGGGGCCAGAAATGGCGCAGCCCCGGGACGATCACCTGGACCACGGGCAATCCGATGTCGGGGCGGGTCTTGTCCACCGCGACGAGCTCCAGGCCCGCCTCGTCGAGGCGCCCCAGGCATCGTTCGATATCGTCGCGCAGATCGGCGCCGACGATCCGGGGCAGGCGCTCGGCCGCGATCCGGGGGAGATCCGGGCTCGGGAAGAGATGCGCGCGGCCCTGCAGCCGCTCGAGGTCCCACGGCGCCCGGCGCGCGCCCCCGGGATCGAAGAGCTGATTCAGCTCGGTGAGCGATCGCTGCACCGCGAGGCGCGGGTCGAGGTGGCAGCCGAACCCGATGGTGAACCGATCCTCCCGGGCCTCGTGGGCGAGCGCGACGCAGGTGGGGATACCGAGGTCGTGCGTCAGATCGAGCACCCAGACGGCCCAGCCGAGGCGGGCATAGTCCGCCTGGAGGGCCTCGAAGTACGGGTCCCCGAAGCTGTCGAGATCGATGGCCGGGCGCGCGAGCCGGTTGTACCACCAGACCGCGGCGGCATCGCGCTCCACGAGCTCGAGCAGCGCCTGCAGCACGGCCTCTTCGAGGCAGGTGCCGGCCGCCACGCCGTTGCTGCAGGGGCCACAGAACGCGGTGCCGCTCTCGGCCGGCGCCTCGGCGTAGCAGTAGGCCAGCGGGACGTAGCGCCGCTCGCGCTTGCTCAGCGACCACGCTGGGGTCCAGTCGATCCGGGTGCCCGCATCGAGCGGCTCCGGCACCCACTGGCGACGATCCGCTGCCCGCGCGTTGAGGTGAGCGCGCTCGCGATACTGGGCCTCGCTGAAATTCAGCAGGTCGCCGGGCGCGAGCGCCGCCGCGCCGAGCTCGTCCTTGCTGCCGCGGACGCGCGCCTCGTCCCCCTGGTACACGCCGCTGTAGCGCTCGAGGGCCTCGCAGAGCGCGCTCACCCGGGCCTGGTCCGCGCTGCGCCCCTTGCCGGCGCAGACCTTGTCGAAGACGTTGGTGCTCGGAACGCCCTCCCGAGGACAGACGAGGTAACCGGACGCGTACACGGCGCGGAGCTCGGTGTCCCGCCCCGGCATCGGGACGAGGTGCGTCACGGCGCCCGTGATCGGGCTGACGAGGTGCCGATAGCGCTCGTAGGTCCGCCGCGGGTTTTGCCGGCGATATCCGCCGTCCTCGAAATGCGCCTTCTCGACCGGCTGCAATTCGATCGGGCGCTCGCCGACGGCCGCCATTCGCGCCGGATCTCCGCACGCCGGGCACTGCGGCCTCCGGACCACCGCGTGCGCGGTGAGCTGGAACGTGGCCAGATCCAGGGCGAGCACCCGGCCGCTGAGCGCGTGGGGAGAGCTCGACTCGTTCTGGGCGAGCGCGCGGGCGATGGCCGAGGCGCCGAGCCCGCAGGCGGTCCGGACGCTCGCCTCGGTGGCCGCCCTGGGGTGAGCGACGTGGCCCTCGTGCCCCCGGCGCCGGCGAACGAGCTCCTCGACCGGGCGGTTCTGGCGCACCCAGAACGCCAGGCAATCCCAGCAGGGGCCGGCGCCGGGCTCGAAGGCGGGCCCGATGATCGGCTGGACGCCGGCAGGCTCGATCAGGAACCAGCGCGTGCCTTCGCGCAGCGCGCGGAGGTTGATCGCGGCGAGCTCGGGCCGCAGAGGGTCGTCGGTCACGACCACCTTCACGGCCGCATCGCCGTCGATCCGCGCGCCTGCCTGTTCGAGCGCCTCGGTCATCCACCCGGCGAAAGCGGCTTCGCCGACGGCCAGGACCGACACCGGGGTGCGGCTCAGCGCCTCGGCGGCCGCCTTGCCGTCGAGACCCACCCCGTGCCAGAACGCCGCGCGCTCGGAGGGGAGCTCCGGCGTTGCGGGGACCAGGTAGCCGCGCGCCGCGAGCCGGCTCAGGGTGTACAGGGCCTCGGGCTCCGAGAACCGGCCGGCCGCGGCGCGCAGGATCTCGCCCACCGTGCGCCGGCCGTCGACGAGCGCGGTCACCTCGGCGGTGCAGTCGCCGGAGAGGACGAAGCGCTCGCGCTCGCCGATCAGGAATATCGCCCCGGTCTCCATGCGCTCGACGCGCAGGGTGGGCTTGAACGCCAGCACCTGGCTCAGCTCCAGAGGGTCCATCGTCGGTCCTGGTCCCAGCCGTCAACGAACGCAGGTGAACGGGGTCGCCGCGGCCGCGGCGCTGCGCCCCGGCCAGCGCTCACCCCATCGTTCCTCCGCCGCCGTCGTCGCCTCCATCAGCAGCAGCACGTGAAGGGGTACTCTGCTCCCGTGGCGTTGTACACGGCGAGCGCAACGGGCTCGGCGCTCTCGTCGCTCGGCGCCGTGGGCAGGTAGAGCGTGAGCGTGTGCGGTCGAGAAAAGGTCCAGTACGACTGGCCCTTCGACGGCGGGTCGCTCGACGCGTCAGGCTTTGTCCATCGGGCCCCATCGTCGTTCATGACGCAGAGGTTCATGTTCCAGGGCAGCCTGTAGCCGCGGATGGTCCTCAGCGCCGCGGCGCAGTCGATCAGGAGCATCTGCTTGAAGTCGTCGCTGGCCCAGGCCTTGGCGATCGCCGCGAGCAGCACGACCTTGAACGCCTCGAACCCCTGGTCGGCCGGGACGAAACCGCCGATCGGGGTGCCGCTCTGAGAGCCGAGCGCCGGCGTGATGAGGATTGGCTTCTTCCCGGCCGGACCGTACTCCGTCCCCCAGTCGTCGTCGAACAGCGACGCGCGCTGGCCGTAATAGTCCGCGAGCGCCATGGCTCGTTCGGCGGCTCCCGCGGAAGGGGCCGTGAGCGGCAGGTACATCGTCAAGGAGTCGAGCAGGTTCTTGGACCAGACCCACTCATCGCCGATCCACTCGAACCGCCCCGGGGGAAGCCCGTCGCCCGTGGTGTCGCCGGGCCGCGCGGACCGCCCGGCGCTCACGATGTGGAGGGTGCATGCGTTCTGCCACGAGCCCCAGTCGAAGCCGAAGTAATCGAGCAGCGTGCCGGTGGGGCTCTCGATGAGCTTGTCCTCGAAAGCGGGCTCGGCCCACGCCTTCGCGATCGCGCGCAGGTAGGTCGTGCGAAACTCCATCAACTTGTTCATGCTCATCCATCGCCTCCTTCGTTGCTGTCGACCTGGATCGCTCGCAGGCCAGGGTGAAGCCCGAGCAGCTCGTCGAGCCGCGCTCTTCGTCGCTCGTCGCCCCAGGAACGCTGGAGCAGCTCGAGCGTCGCCAGCGCCTCGACCCTCGGCATGGCGAAGCGCCGCGCGAGGAGGGCCGCTCGCTCCAGCGAGGTCCGCACGCCTTCGGCCGCAGGGTCTTGCCGCGCCGCGACCATGGCCCGGCGGAGGTGGAGCTCGGGCTCGTAGAAATGCTCGTCGCTCTCACGACACATGGCGAGACAGCGGTCGATGCGCTCGATGGCCGCGGTGAGCTCGCCGCGCGCCGCATGGGTATCGGCGACAAGAGAGGCGTAGTACGAGAGGCCGAGCTTGCACCCGAGGTCCAAGAGGACGCCCACCATGGCCCCGGGGCGCTCCTCGTCGCCAGCCGCCCAGCCGTGGAGGATCACCCCGTATCCTTCGTAGGCGGGTAGCCCGTATTTCCCGCTCAGGGCGAGGAGCTCTCCGGCCATGGCGGCGACCGCGCGCCGATCGCCGGCGAGCTGGCGGACCATCGCTCCGTACATCAGACAGAGGGCGATCGAGGGCACGTGGCCGACCTCTCGAGCCCACTCGAGGGCGCTCGCGATGAGCGCGAAGGCAGCGTCGGTATCGCCGGAGAACCAGCGGAGCAGGGCCACGAACGACCTCGCCAGGACGAGCGAGTCCAGCCCGAAGCGCGCCCCGTGATCCCGGTGAAGGTCGGGATCGTAGAGCTCGACGGCGCGCTCGACGGCGCGCCTCGCGTCCGCGTGATCGCCATCCATGAACAGGGCGAGGCCGTGGAGCGCCGCGGCGGCAGCGCGGAGCCCCTGGTCGCCGGAGCGCTCGGCGATGGCGACCAGCCCTTCGGCCAGCGCGCGCGCCGCTCGGCGGTTGCTCGCCACGTGATGGTAGGTGAACAGGAACCACAGCGTCGGCACCCTGTGCTCGCTGTCCTGATCGAGCCGCTGCAACAGGCTGGCCGAGCGATCGGCGGTCGCCTTGACCTGCGGATCGGCCCAGCCTCGGGTCGCCATGAGGGCCTGGGTCGAGACGCCGTTCGCGGCCAGCTCCGCCTCGACCCCTTCCGCGCCTGGCAGGGCGCCGGCCCACGCCGCGGCGTTGGACGCGTGCGCGATGGCCTCGGCGTAGGCCGAGCGCTGCAGCGCCTGCTCCGCGGCCCGCTGCGCGTACCCGACCGCCCGCCCCTCCTGCTCCGCCGCCGCGTGATGGTGCGCGAGCAGATCCGGCCGCGTCCGGACCACCTCCGGGAACCCCTCCTCCAGCGTCTTCGCGATGCGCGCGTGGATCCGCTGCCGCGCGCCGGTCGACAGCGACTCGTACGCCGCGTCGCGCACCAGCGCGTGCTTGAACATCCCCACCGCCTCCTTGCCCCGCCGCCTGCGCAGCGCGAGCCCCGCGCCCATCAGGCGCTCCAGGTCCTCCGCCACCGCCTCCGGTCCGAGCGGGCTCGCGGCCGAGAGCACCTTGAGGCTGAACTCCCGGCCCAGCGCCGCCGCGAGCTGGGCCGTCCGCTTGGCGCGCGCGAGCCGATCCAGGCGCGCCGTGAGCAGCGCCCGCAGCGTCCCCGGGATCGCCGCGCCCGAGAGCGGCCGGGTGAGCTCGTAACCGTCGTCCCGCTCCACCAGGAGCAGCGCGTCCAGCATCATCCGGAGCAGCTCCTCCGCGAAGAGCGGCACCCCGTCCGCGCGGTCCGTCACCTGCTCGATCACGGCGGCAGGCAGCGCCTTGTGGCCCACGAGCCCGGCGAGCATCTCCTCCATCTGCGGGCGCTCCAGGCGGCTCAGCGGGAGCAGCAGCACGTCGGCCGTCGAGAACGACGGTGAGAACTCGGGGCGAGCCGTCATGAGGACGCACATGGGGACCTCGGGCGCCTCGCGAACGAGCTGCGCGAGGAACTCCATCGTGGTGGGGTCGGCCCAGTGCAAGTCTTCGGCCAGCAGGAGGACGGGCCGCCTGTCGGCCATCGCGAGGAGCAGCGACGCGACCGCCTTGAGCGTCAGCGCCTTCTGCCGCTGCGCCGAGACGTCGAGCGGGGCGTACGGCGCGCCGAGGGGCAGGGAGAAGAGCGGCACGAAGAGCGGCATGGCCTCGGCGAGCGCGAGGCCGTGGCCGGTGAGCTCCCCCTCGAGCCGCGCGATCTTGCTGTCCGCGTCGGGCTCCTGGTCGAGCCCGAGCGCGCGCTCGAGGAGCTCGATCAGCGGGCGGAGGGGGCTGTTCTGCGTGTCGGGCGAGCACCGCGCCTCCAGGAAGGTGTGGTCCTCGCGCGCGACCCGATGGAGCAGCGCGCGCGCCAGGCAGCTCTTGCCGATGCCGGGCTCGCCGGTGATGAGGCTCGACTGGCCGGCCCCCTCGCACGCGCGGCGCCACCGCTCCACGAGGAGCCCGAGCTCTTGAGCCCGGCCGCAGAGCGGCGCCCTCGAGCCGTCGGGGGTCGGCGACCTCGACGCGTCGCCGTGCTCCTGCCGGAGGCGGAAGGTCTCCACCGGCGCCGCGATCCCCTGCAAGGAGCGGATCCCTTCGCTCTCGAGCTCGAAGGAGGCGCGCAGCAGCGCGTGCGACGCGGCGCTGACCGTGACGGCTCCCGGCCGCGTCAGCGAGGCGAGCCGCGCGGCGAGCCGCGGGGTCGCGCCGGTGACGAGGCACGCGCCGTCGAGGTCCCCCAGGTTCCCGTCGACGACCAGGCCGGTGTGGAGGCCGACGCTCGCCGCGATCCGGACGCCCTGCGCGGCGCTCGGCGGGTCCTCGGGCTGCACGGCGCCGGCCATCGCCAGCGCCGCGCGGGCAGCGCGCTTGGCGTCGTCCTCCGCCGCGCTGGGGTAGCCGAAGTAAACCAGCAGATCGTCGCCGAGCGCCGCGGCCACGTACCCCCCGTGCCGGCGCCCGATGTCCGCGCAGAGGGCGAGCGCCGCGCGCAGCGGATCGTCCAGCGCCTCGGCGTCGGCGGCCTGCCCGGCGGCGGCGCGCGCCCTCAGGTGACAGCAGAGCGCCGTCAGCTGCCGGCGCTCGCCGTCGAGCGCGGGCGCCCTCCGTCGGTCGAGCGGCGCGGCGACCGTCGCGGCCGCGGCGAGCGACCGCGTGGGGGCGCCGGACGAGGGGCCGCCGGCGCCGAGCATCGCCTCGCGCGACAGGCCGCGCAGGCTGCAGGCCTCGAGCGCCGCGAAGAGCCCGCGGGCGGTGACGTCGCGCGCGCCTTCGTCCTTGCGGAGCGCGCGGGCGAGCAGGTCGCCGAGGGGGTGGCGCTCGAGCGCGGCGGGGAGCGGGACGGGCTCGGGGCCGAGCAGCCGATAGAAGATCTCCGCCTCCGTGCCGCCGTACGCCGGCGTGCCCGTCAGGCACTCGAGGAACACGAGGCCCCACGAGAACAGATCCGCGCGCGGCGAAGGCTCGGCGCCGCGCCACTGCTCCGGCGCCCCGTAGCCCGGCGTGCCCAGCGCGTCGTGGCTGCCGGTCAGGCGCGTGGATCGCTCGTCGTCGAGCGCGGCGCCGATCCCGAAGTCGAGCACCAGCGCGTTGCGGCGGGCGCCCGTGGGGATCACCATGATGTTGCTGGGCTTGAGGTCGCGGTGGACCACGCCCGCCGCGTGGGCGCAGGCGAGGGCGTCGAGCACCTGCAGCATCAGGTGCCGCGCCTCGGGCGGCGCGAGCGCGCCCTCTCGCTCGAGCAGCGCGGCGAGGTCGTCGCCGGGCGCGAAGGCGAACGCGGTGTAGAGGGTCCCGTCCTCGATCTGCCCCGAATCGACGAGCTGGACGATGTTGGGGTGGTGAAGCTGGGCGCAGAGCCGCGTCTCGCGCAGGAAGCGCGTGACCCGCCTGTCGGCCTGCGCGGCGCCGCCCTGCTCGGCGAGGCGCAGGATCTTCAAGGCGATCGGCTGCCCGGTGGTGAGCTGGCGGGCCTTGTGCACCACGCCGAAGCCGCCCTCGCCGAGCTTGGCCAGGACCTCGTAGCGCCCAGCGAACGTGGTGCCCGGCGCGAGGGCGGCATCGTTTGCGACGTGGCGCTGCATGCTCGAGCTCCTGGTGGCCGGAGGCGCTCGGAGCGCGCCGGCACCTCTCCGTCAGGGCTCCCTGTCGGCGTCGAGCACCGCCAGGAGATCCGGATCGACCTCGCCCCCGAGCAGGTCGAGGACCTCGCGCACCCGCGAGAGCTCGCGGCGCAGCGCCCGGTGGTGGTTGCGGTTCTTGAGCAGCGGCTCCTGGCCGAGCAGCGTGAAGGCGTCGTCGCGGTTGCCCGTCCGCTGCACCGCCGCGCCCAGGACCATGCCCCGGAAGGCGTCGGTCAGCTCGAGCGGGAGCGGGGCGCCGCCGCCCCGGCGTCGCTCGGCCTCGCTCACGAAGCTGAGCGCCGCCCGCCAGAGCAGCTTGACCAGCGCGCTCGGCTCGGCGTCGCCGTCGAAGGTGAGCGCGCGCTCGACGTGGCGCCGCTGGATCACGAGATCGCCCCCCAGGCCGCTCTGCCCCGCGAGCTGGAGCGCGTAGGCGCGCCGGACGATGTTGTCGAGCTGCCGCAGGTTGCCCGGCCACGGCGCGGACACGAGCAGCTTCATGGCCTCGGGCTCGAAGCGCGCCGCGCCCTTGCCGTCGGCCTCCCGATGGCGCCGGTTCAGCATGTAATCGGCCCAGCGCGGGAGCTCGTCGAGCCGCTCGGCGAGCGGGAGCAGCCGCACCGGCAGGACGTTGATGCGGTAGTACAGGTCCTCGCGGAAGCGGCCGGCGCGCACGGCGGCGCGCAGATCGGCGTTGGTGCCGACGAGGAGGCGCGCGTCGGCGCGGCGCTCCCCCGCCCCGTCGTCGCCCAGCATCCGGTAGGCGCGCTCCTCGATGAAGCGCAGGAGGCCCGCCTGGGCCTTGAGCGAGAGCTTGTCGATCTCGTCGAGGAAGAGCGTGCCCTTCGCGGCGCGGGCGACCGCGCCCGGGTTGTCCTTGACCGCGCCGGTGAAGGCGCCCCGCCTCCAGCCGAACAGCTCGGCCATCTGCAGGTCCTCGGGCACGCCGAGGAGGTCCAGCGACTCGAAGGGCTGGCCCCGTCGCTGCGAGTGCTCGTGGCACCAGCGCGCGAGCCTGGATTTGCCGGCGCCGGTCGGGCCGGTGATGAGAATGGTGTCGTCCCGTGGGGCGAAGGCGCGGAGCAGCTCGACGAGGTGCGCGGTGCTCTGACCGACGACCGGCAGGAACTCGTCCGGGCTCGCCGGCTCGTCCGAGCGGAGCGGCAGCGCGCGGGCGGCGATGAACGCCCCGGCGATGCTGGCGAGGATCTCCAGCCCCTCGTAGCACTCCGCCCAGGGGAGCTCCCGTCCGACGGTCCCTTTGCAGCTCGCTTCGAGGGTGATCATGCCGTCGACGCTGCCGCCGGGCGCGCGCAGCGGGACGACGTGCACGTGGGTCGCGTCGCGATCGAGCATGCGCTGGCGCGTGGCGTCGCCGGGCACGCCGGCCGCCTCCGACGGGTCGCGGAGCTCGATCGCCCCGTCCCGCATCCAGGAGCGGACCGAGGCGCGCTGGACGTCGATCGAGACCGAACAGCGGTGCTGCTCGATCCAGCTCCAGACGCTGCCGGAGGTGAGGTAGCCGGTGCCCTCGATGCGCGCGCCGCTCACGCGGTCGATGCCGAAGAGGCGCTGGTAGCTGCCCTCGGGGCGGAGGTGGACGACGCCGCGCAGGATCCGGGCGCGGCCGGCGAGCGGGCCGTCGGCGAGCGCCTCCTCGACGCAGGCGAACATGGCCTGGAGGACCGCCGTGGCCGCTTCGTCGAAGTACGTGGCCGACACGAGGCGGGGGACGAGCGAGATGAAGATCTCGTCACGGGATACGGTCACGGTGGGCAGCAGGTAAGCAGGATAACGGGGGCGGGTCCAGTGGAACGACCAGGCTGGCGTCCCCCGCGGACGCGGCGCGTCCGGGCGGGACGCGAGCCCCCTCCCGGCTCGGAGGCCAGGGGAGCGCCACCTGGCAGCTCGCGCGCGATAACTTGCTGCGCTGCCTGTAGGTCGAGCTGCGTCGTGGACCAGGAGAGACGCCTCCGAACGCCCACAGGAGCCGTGCCATCATGTTCTCACGCCGCTCCGCGCGGAGGACGCGTGTGGCAGCGGGGCGCCGCCGGCGGTCCAGCGCGCCGGTGGACCGAGCCCGCGCGGCGGTGGTAGGAGAAGCCATGGCCAAGAGGCGCGCAGCATGGATGTGGGCGGCGTGGACGCTCACAGCCGGCGGGTGCACCGCCCTCGTGGGGCTGGATGAGCGCTACCACCTGGTGGAAGGGGCGGGCGGCGCGGCCGGCGCGACGGGCGGCGGGTCGTCCGCCTCGGCCACGGACGGCGCGGGGGCCGGCGGGGACGATGTCGCCGTCCCCACCGACCTCGATCTGATCGACGACATGGAAGACGGCGACGGCACCATCACGGAGACGGGTGGCAGGCTCGGCCACTGGTACAGCTACAATGATGGGACAGGCACGCAATCTCCCCCGGTCTACACCGAGGAGGTGCCCGTCGGGTTCGTCCCCGAGGCGCTCATGCCGCCGCGCGGCGAGAGCACGATGGCGATGCACACGTTCGGGTCCGGCTTCACGGAGTGGGGCGCCGGGGTCGGCTTCGCGCTGAACGGCGAGGACATGCAGGTGTTCCCCTACGACGCGTCCGCGTACGCCGGTATCGCCTTCTGGGCCAAGCTCGGCGACCCGGACGCGGAGGCGACCATGAAGGTCAGCGTCTCGGACAGGGTCTCGGAGCCCGCGGGCGGGATCTGCGATGAAGCGGCGGGCTCGGGCGAGCCCAACCGGTGCTTCGATCACTGGTTCTACACCGCTCACCTCGGCACGGAGTGGGCCCAGGTCGTCATCCCCTTCGAGGAGCTCACGCGCGAAGGCTGGGGCGCCGAGCCCGACGCCCAGGCCGTCGACGTCGCGGGGCTCTACGTGATCGAGTTCCGGTTCGCGCAGGACGAGGATTTCGACGTCTACGTCGACGACGTCAGCTTCTACAGGTGATCGCCTGAGTCGGCGCCTCGACGCGTGGGACCGCCGTTCTCCTCGGCGCGCTACATGCGAATCAGCGGCTGCCCCGCGAGCGCCATGAGGAAGAGCCCCAGCGCGACGGCGCCGTAGACGACGCCGAACGCGATGACCCATCGCACCGCCCGCCGCGTGCGCGACGCCGACCCCGACGCCCGCGCCGACAGCCAGGCTCCGAACAGCGGGACGGCTTGCAGCCCGTGCATCCCGAAGAAGTGCGCCGTGCGCAGGTCGCCGCCTCGCGTGCTCCAGTCGACGAGGGGGAGCCCGGGCCCGCCGTCCGCGACGCCGACGCTGTGCGCGTTATGCTCCGACATGAAGCCGCCTTCCGCGCACGCCAGCAGAAACAGGAGGAAACCCAGCCGGATGCCCCAGAGATAGGGCGCGGGCAGCGGAGGCCGCGTCGTCCAGAACCTGGACGCGAGGTACCCCGCGAGCCCCGTGTTCACCAGGATGGCGATGCCCATGAGCGCGAACACCGCACCGTCGAACAGCGACGATTGATTGAAGTGCGACGCCACGCCCCGCCCCGCCTGCATGGCGATCGCGACCATCTCGAAGCTCACCGTCGCCACCGTGCCCCAGACGACGGCACGCCGGCCTCTCGGCGGGAGCGCGACATCGCCGACGAGCCAGTTGATCGTCAGCAGGTAGATGGCGATCGAGGCGGCGAATTTCGCCGGTTTGATCCACGGGTTCACCCCCATCACGAGGCGCGCGTCGAGCGGGGCGACGCCGAGCAGCAGGACGAGCAGCGCGACGTGGACGGCGGCCGCCGTGAACAGGACCGGGCTTCGCCGGAGGAGCTCCTCGATCGAGCGAGGGAGCTCACGCGAGGCGTGCAGCGATCGCGCGCTCATCTCAGGCCTCCTCGGCGCGGCGGCTCGCCGAGATCGCGCCGTGCGCCGAGCGCTCGGCCACGGCGCGGACGGCGAGGTAGAGCGCGAACCCCATCGGGCCGAGCATGAGCGTCAGGTAGAGCACGGGGGCCATGAGCCAGGGCGAGATCTCGCGATCGCGGCTGTCGAGGTACACCCATCGTCCCACGAAGAGATCGAAGGCGAGGAAGTGGACCCAGCCGATGGTGGCGCCGGCCGGCGTGCCGAGCAGCGAGGCGACCGTCGCGAGGCTCGGCCGGTTGACGATCGGCAGCACCTCGCCGATGGCCGGGAGGACGAGCGCCGTGTAGAGCAGCGCCGGCGCGACGATCACGAGCGGCGACTCCATGATCCTCCGCGTCCAGCGAGAGCGGGGCAGAAAGATCATCAATGCCCAGAACGGTAGTACGAGGAAGCCACTCAGACCAAAGACTCGATCCATCACATCCTCCATCGGCAGAACGTAACGATGAAATCATCCGTAACAGTGTTAACTTTGTGAGAAAAAAAGAGAGCGGTCAGGGGCGCAGGCCTCGAATCATCATCTTCATGGCGATCCCCATGGTCCGATCGACGTCATCGGGGCGGAAGCGGCCGCCGTTGGCCAGGCCGAGGGAGGTGATCCCGTGGACCAGGGCCCAGACCACCTGGCTGTGGACCTCCACGTCGCCGCGCTGCATCAGGCCGGCATCCATCGCGGACGCGACCGCTTTTTGCAGCACATCGAACGACCCGACCATCGGCTGCCGCTGCTCCTTCCGCCGGTCGAAGACGAAGTCGAACCGCTGCATGAACATCAGCCGGTAGTGCACCGGGTTCTGCATGCCGAACCGAACGTACGCGGCGCCGAGCGCCTCGAGCCGCTCGAGCGGATCCGCCGTGCTCTCGGCCGCCGCGACGAGCGCCCGCTGGAACTCGGTGAAGCCCTCGTGGACGATGGCGAACAGGAGATCGTCCTTGTCCTCGTAATAGCGGTAGATCGTCGTCGCCGAGTAGCCGATGCGCTCGGCCACCTGGCGCATCGAGAACGCCTCGTACCCCTGCTCCAGAAACAGCTCGCCCGCCGCCGCCAGGATCGCGCCCCGCAGGTTCTCTCTCTGCTGCTCGCGACGCTGCAGGCTCGACGCCTGCAGGCGCTCCGCCTGGGTCGTGCCGCCGGCCTTCGTGGTCTTCATGCGCGTGCTCGCCATGTCCGCGTCGTCGGGTCGCCGGGCGGCGCCGTGGATCCCGTCGCCGTCCGTCGTCGGTCGTCCATTCGTAACAGTGTTACTTCGTATAACATCGTAACCATCCGCCGTCCAGGATTTTCTCGTGGCCGCGCGCCGCAGGCGCGCCGCCCCCTCGGAAGAGACCGGGCGACGCCGGCGCGACCGGAGGCTCCACGATGCACCCTGGCCCTCCGTGCTTCACGGCGCTCGTCGGCATGGCCCTCATGGTTTGTAGAACGAGGGGTCAAACGCCTGCCCGAGCAGCGATTTGCCGATCGTCGAAAGGATATGATCGTCGTTGTCGTGCCGCAGGTAGAACGTGAGATCGCGGAGGATGCGCTCGACGGGGCTCGGGCGGATCAGCGAGCGAGCGCCGCAGGCGCGGATGGCGTGGTCCACCGTCTCCGCCGCGAGGTGCTCGATGACGTGCCGCGCACGAACCCCTGCGAGCTGCGCCTCGGCGTGGCGCGCCTCATCCCAGAGCGAGGCGACGTGGCGGAGCCAGAGCTGCGCGGAGTCGAGGTTCACCGCCATGCGCGCGACGCGCTGCTGCACATAGGGATCGCCCTCCTTGCCTTGCGACGCGATGCACTCCATCGCGTAGTCATAGGCCGCCTCCGCCGCGCCGAGGAAGCTCGACGCGTAATGGGGCGTGAACGCCGTCTGCCACCCCTCGCGGAGATACTGCCCCGGCGCCCCGATCAGGTTCTCCTCCGGGATGAACGTGCGGTCGAACTTGACGAGGTGGCTCACGGTCGCCCGCATGCCAACAGGATCCCACCACGAGCCGTCGAAGGTGACCGAGCGATCGCTGAGCTCGCACGCGAGCAGGAGCAGCGTCTCCGGCGAGCCCTGCGCGTGCCTCGCGCCGCCGGGCCCAGCGCTGTTCACGAGCAGGATCGCCCACTCGACCCCGCCCGCGCTCGTCGAGAAGACCTTGGAGCCGTCGACGACCCACCCGCCCGGGGCGCGCTCGACGCGGGTGCCGAACCGCGCCTTCTCTCCGGGGGCCGGAGATTGCGGCTCGCCGCTCCACGCGACCCATTTCTCGCCTCGGCGCACGACCCCCTCGAACCACCGATCCTTCTGGGCGAGGTTCGCCATCGCGTCGAGCAGCACCATCGAGTTCGCGTGGCCCTCCCAGCAGCGCGCGAGCGACAGATCGGCCTTCGCGAGCTCCTTGGTAATCATCCACAGGGTGAGCGCGTCGCCGCCGCGCGGCCCGAGCCCGAGCCCACCGTGCCCCGCCGGCACGGCCGCCGCGAGCAGGCCTTCGCGGAACAGATCCTCGAAATCCTCCGCCGGGAAGGCCGCCGCGCGGTCATAGCGCGCCGCGCGCGGAGCGAAGCGCGCGCTGGCGAGGGTGTGGACGCGATCGACGATCGCCTGCCTCTCCGGGGAGAGCTTGAAAATCGACATCTCACCTCTCCTCTCTCCTCCTCACGCGATCAGCCTCCGTCGCTCAGCTGGCCTGTCCGCACGCTCGTTGCCATGGCCGTCGAGCAGCTCGCGCGCCGCCCCGGCCGCCATGGGCCGCCCGGTCATCAGGTGGAACTGGCGGCGGGCCTCGACGAGGAGCACCTCCCGGCCATCGATCGCCGTATGACCGAGCGCCTCTGCAGCGTGAACGAGCGGCGTCGGCGCGGCTCGATACACCAGATCGATGACGAGCGCCCCCCTCGCGAGCCCTCGAACATCGAAGGGGAACTCGCCTCCGTGGCCCGCGCACGGCGTCGCATTGACCACGATGGCGTAGTCGCCCACCGCGAAGTCAGCGAGCGGCACGAAGGGCAGGCCCAGGAGGGACGACGCGAAGCGGCCACGCTCGAGGCCCCGGTTCACGAGCGTCACCTCCGCGCCGGCCCGATCGAAGGCCGCCGCCGCCGCGCGCCCCGCACCCCCGCAGCCGACGACGGCCACCCTGCGCCGCGCCACGTCGACCCTCCGCGCGCGCAGCGGCGAGAGGACGCCCTCTGGATCGGTCGTCGTCGCGAGCCAGGATCGACCTCGCTGGACGAGGATGTTCGCCGCCCCCGCGCGCCGAGCGATGGGGCTCGCCACGGCCGCAGCCGCGAGCGCCGCCTCCTTGTGCGGAGAGATGACCGTGAGCCCCTTCAAAGGCATCCCCAGCGCGGCCAGGCCAGCCCGGACCTTGGCCGACCAGAGATCTTCGAAGCGCTCCGCCGAGAAGGGCAGGTACAACGCCGGCACGCTGGCCGCGCGGTACGCGGCGTTGTGGAGCCTCGGGGACAGCGAGCGCGAGACGGTCGAGCCCACGACGCCGAACAGCTCGCGCACCGGCCCGAGCTCTGGCAGCCCGTAGTCGGCGACGAGCTGCGCCGCGCTGATCTCCCCAGCGCCCGGCTCCCGGAGCTCGACCGCGCCGAACGCGACAGGCGCGCCGAGGCGGGGGGCGAGGATGCTCGTCCACGCGCCCGCCTGGCCTGCGGCGAACGCCGTCAAGTCGCGCCGCCCGAGCGCCGCGAGGACCTCCAGCGCCGCGAGCGCCTCGGCCGTTCGCGTCACGGTCGGCACCATCCGATAGAGCCACGCCGCCGCGCGATCCAGCGCGCCGAGCTGACCGCGGTAGTCCCAGGGGCCCGCCGCGGCTCCGTGCCACGAGATCACGCGCCGCTCCGCCGGGATGCGCTCGAGGACGCGGGGCACCAGGTCCCGCTCCGCCTCGAGATCGACACGATCGTACTGCTCCGCCGCTGCGATCAGCCGCTCATGGCGGGCCGCGCGCTCGCCGTCGAACGAGCCCCCCTCGCGGCGGCTCCGGAGGCTGTAGATGAGCTTTCCGGTGAAATGGCGGCGGAGGACGCCCGGATCGACGCCGCCCACCTGATCCGCGCGCACCTCCACGAAGCTCACCGCCTCCGGCAGCGCCGTGAGCTCCTCGCCGGAGAGCGAGGGTGGCCTCGTCAGCGTGGCGATCAGGGCGACTTCAGGCACGCCGGAGCTCCACGACACCTTTTCACTTTGATTCGGCCCCTCCGCTTCACCCCGTTTCAGTTCACTCCCGCCCCATCCGCTTGCTCCCCAGGCACCTGACTCTCCCTCTCCATCGCTCTCCAGCGATCGCACGACGCCGCCGCGCCTCGGTCCGAGGTGGTCCGAGGCGGTCCAAGGCGGTCCAAGGTGAATGCACGCCGTGTGCCAGGGCGCGTCAAATCCCATTGTGGCGAAGGTGCTCGCAAGCTTGCGCAGGTGGAGCGCGGGGGCTGCGCACGAGGACGTCGCGTCGCCGTGCCGGTGACCGAAGTGTACGCCGTCGGTCCTCGCGGGCGAGCTCCTCGATAGCTCCCTCGGCCAAAGCGACCTGGCGATCAGTCCGCTGTCATTCCGGAGGAGGCTATCATTCCGGAGGAGAAGGTCTCGTGGTTGCGCGTGCCCGGCTGCGGCGGGCTCAATGGTTCTCGACCGGCACGCCGGCCTTGAGCGCGGCTGCCTTCAGCGCCATCATTTCCTGCTGGGCGTCGGTGAGCTCCATGGAGTGGAAGCCGGACGAAGCCGTCGGGCCAATGTGGATCGGGGCGATCGCGGTCTCCACGACAGGGATGCCGTCGAGCCGGCGCTCGTCGGCGCGGGGCCTGGGCTCTCTGAGCACGGAGAGCAGGCTCGGAGACGCGGAGACCCGGGGGCTCAGCTCGCTCACACGGTCGGGCGCGAACAGATCGAGCGCGGTGCGCGCGATGCACGTGTGATCGAGTGTACCGTGGAAAGGCACGCCGCGCGGAACCCAGGGCGAGACGACCAGGGCCGGCACGCGAACGCCGAGCGTATCGAACGGCCCCGCTTCATTGGCCGGCGGCGGGCGCACGTGGTCGTAGAACCCGCCATGCTCGTCGTAGGTCACCACCAGCACCGTGTGCGGCCAGGCCGGGCTCGCGATCAGGTGATTGTAGATGCGCGCGACGAGGTTCTGGCCGCGCGCCACGTCCGCGGGGGGATGGTCGTCGTTCGCCCAGTTCAGCAGCGCGTCCACGCCGACCAGCGTGAAATTCGGGTCGATCCACGAGACGCTGGGCAGCGTGCCTTGAAGGCAGGCCCTGTAAAACGAGGATACCTTCGCGATCGGCAGCCCGATGTGGCCCTTGTATTTCTCGACGGCGCGCAAGAACGCGACGTCGTGCGAGTAGTAGCGCCACGAGTCGGCGGGCAATAGGTCGAAGAACGTCGGACGGTCGATCCACTTCCCGTTGCCCGTGAGCCCCGCGCTGGTCCCGCACAGCGCGAAGAACCGGTTCGGCCACGTCGGGCCCGCGAACGAGGCGAACCACCGGTCACAAACGACGTACTGCCGCGCGAGGCTGTCGTACGTCAGCAGATCGCGCTGGTCGTACCAGCCCATGATCTCGGCGACGTGGCTGCTCGCGCTGTAGCCTTTGACGAAACCGTCCATCACGCCGCCGTTGATCTGCCTCACGACGTCCTCTCGGTGATGGTGCGGGAGGATCCGGACTCTCGTGCTCTCGAGATGATATCCCTTGATTGGCGTGCCATGCTCGTCCGAGTTCGTCGCGCCGTTCACTCCATCGACGTCCATGCCCGTGCCGCGCAGATAGCCCAGCATGTGATCGAAAGATCGGTTCTCGAGCATCACGATGACCAGATGACGAATGTCTGCCATGCTCCACTGCTCGCTTTCCCATGCGGCGCCGAGCTCCGTCGGCCGACACGGCCGCGCTGGATCAGGTTCACGATGCTCGATTTGTCTATCAAAAGCTGCCAGTCACCGCCACGCGAAACGAGCTCCGTTCCCTGGCGCGACCGGGCTTAGCTATCGGATGATCCACGGGTTCACCCCCAGCGCGATGCGCGCGTCGAGCCGGGGCGAGGTACACCCACCGGCCGCTCCGCCGCCGAGCGCGCGGGGACGCCCGCGCGCCACAGGCGCATTGCGCCCACGGAACAGATCGGGCGACGCCGGCGCAGCCGGAGGCTGCACGATGCACCCTGGCGTTCGCCTCGCGATCGCTCTAGCTTGGCGCGCCCGCAGTCCCTGGCCGGATCGCCGGCGCACGAAACGAGGAGAGAACCCCCATGCGCGTCTACATCATCGGCGCGGGCCCGGGCGATCCCGGGCTCATCACGGTCCGCGGCGCCGAGCTCGTCGCCCGCTGCCCGGTCGTCATGTACACGGGCTCCCTCGTCCCGCGGGAGGTCGTGGCGTCCGCGCGGCCGGACGCCCGGGTCATCGACTCGTCCGGCATGACCCTCGACCAGATCGTGGAGGTCTTCGTCGAGGCCAGGGACGCGGGGCACGACGTGGCGCGCGTGCACACGGGCGATCCGGTCCTGTTCGGGTCGACGGCCGAGCAGATGCGCCGGCTGGAGGCGCTCGGGATCCCCTACGAGATCGTCCCCGGCGTCTCGTCGTTCACCGCCGCCGCCGCGGCGCTCGGGCGCGAGCTCACGCTGCCCGAGCTCTCGCAGACCGTGATCCTGACGCGCGCCGAGGGGCGCACGCCGGTGCCGCCCGCCGAGCGGCTCGAGGAGCTCGCGCGCCACCAGGCGACGCTCTGCCTGTTCCTCAGCATCACCCTGCTCAAGGACGTGACCGCGGCGCTCATCCCGTCCTACGGCGCCGACTGCCCGGTCGCCGTCGTGCACAAGGCGAGCTGCCCCGATCAGAAGATCGTGACGGGCACGCTCGCCGACATCCGGGAGAAGGTGCGGGCCGAGGGGATCAAGAGCCAGTCGATGATCCTCGTGGGCCGGGTGCTCACGTCCACCGATTTCGCCGACTCGCGGCTCTACGATCCGGAGTTCAGCCACCGCTTCCGCAAGGCCGAGAAGGCGCGCGCGCCCCGCTCGGCGGAGGAGGGCTCGTGAGCGCGGAGCAAGGGGCCGGGGCCGGCGCGGCGACGGCGGGGCGACGAGGGCTCGTCATCGTCTATACCGGCCACGGCAAGGGCAAGACGACGGCCGCGCTCGGGATGGTGTTCCGCGCGCTCGGCCGGGGCATGCGCGTCGCCGTGGTGCAGTTCATCAAGGGGAAGTGGAAGACGGGAGAGCGCCTGTTCGCCGAGACGCTCCCCGGGCTCACCTTCCTCGTGATGGGGCGCGGCTTCACCTGGGAGAGCGACGACCTCTCGCGCGACAAGGCGGCGGCGCGCGCGGCCTTCCAGGAGGCCGCGGCGCTCATCGGGGGCGGCGAGCAGGACATCGTGGTGCTCGACGAGATCACGTACGCGCTGCATTACGGCTTCATCGCCGAGGACGAGCTCCTCGAGGCGCTGCGCGCGAGGCCCCCGCACGTGCACGTCGTGATCACCGGCAGGAACGCCCCCGACGCGCTGGTCGCGCTCGCCGATCTGGTGACCGAGATGCGGCCGGTGAAGCACCCGTTCGAGCAGGGGATGAAGGCCCAGATCGGAGTCGATTTCTGATGTCCCCGGCCATCCCCCGGCTCGTCATCGCCGGCACGGCGAGCGGCGTCGGGAAGACGACCGCCACCGTGGCGATCGCGCGCGCGCTCCGCGCCCGCGGCCTCCGGGTCGCCCTGTTCAAGTGCGGCCCCGACTACCTCGATCCGACCTACCACGGCCGCGCGGTCGGCGGGACGTCGCACAACCTCGACGGCTGGATGATGGGCCGGGACGCGGTCCTGTCGACGTTCGCGGCGGAGGCCGCGGGCGCCGACGTGGCGCTGATCGAGGGGGTGATGGGGCTGTTCGACGGGGCGAGCCCGACCGGGGAGGAGGGCTCGACGGCCGAGGTCGCGAAGTGGCTCGAGGCGCCGGTCGCGCTCGTGGTCGACGCGTCCGGGATGGCCCGCAGCGTCGCGGCGCTGGTGCAGGGCTTCGCGGGCTTCGATCCGGCGCTCCGCGTCGCGGCGGTCGTGTGCAACCAGGTCGGCAGCCGGGGGCACCTCGACATCCTCCGACAGGCGCAGGCGCAGCGCTCGCCGCCGGTGATCGGCGGCCTGCCGCGGGACGAGGCGCAGCGCTTCCCGGAGCGCCACCTCGGCCTGCGGACGGCCGACGAGGCCGCGATCCCCGAGGAGCGCTTCGACCGCTGGGGCGCGCTGGCCGAGGCGTGGATCGGGCTCGACGCGCTGCTGGAGATCGCGCGCGGGGCGCCGGCCTTGCCCGCGGCCTCCGACGCGAAGGCGGCGCCGGCCGGCGCTGCCGCCGCCGCCGAGGCAGCGCCGCGCCGGGCGCGCATCGGCGTGGCGTTCGACGAGGCGTTCCACTTCTACTACGCGGACAACCTGCGCCGCCTGGAGGCGGCGGGGGCGGAGCTCGTGCGGTTCTCGCCGATCCGCGACGCGCGCTTGCCCGACGTCGACGCGCTCTACCTCGGCGGCGGCTACCCCGAGGCGCACGCGGAGCGCCTGACCGAGAACGCCGCCCTGCGCGCCGAGATCCGCGCGTTCGCCGGCCGCGGGGGCCCGATCTACGCCGAGTGCGGCGGGCTCATGTACCTGACCGAGGCGATCCGCACGCTGGACGGGCGCGCGCACCCCATGGTCGGGCTCGTGCCGGCCGAGGCCGTGATGTGCGAGAAGCTGCAGGCGCTCGGCTACGTCGAGGTCGAGACGCAGGCGCGCACGATCCTCGGCGGCGCGGGGCTGCGCTTCCGCGGGCACCAGTTCCGCTACTCGGAGCTCCGCCCCGCGGCGCCCGCGTCGCCGCCGCCCTCGCCGGCCGCGCAGGCGCCCTCGCCGGCCGCGCAGGCGCCCTTGCCGATCGAGCACGCCTACTCGGTGCGGCGCCGGCGCGGCGGCCAGGTCGCGCGCGAGGGCTACCTGGCGCAGAACGTCCTCGCCTCCTACGTGCACGCGCACTGGGCCTCGAACCCGCTCGTCCCGGAGGGGCTCGTGGCGAGCGCCGCCGCGCACCGGAAGGAGCGGGCGCGATGACCGGGCACGGCGCGGCGCCGCGGCGGGTCGCCCTCGTCGGCGGCGGCGTGCGCTCCGGCAAGAGCGCGTTCGCGCTGTCGCTCGGCCGCTCGCTCGGGGAGCGCCGCGCCTTCGTCGCGACCGCCGAGCCGTTCGACGACGAGATGCGCGCGCGCATCGACGCCCACGCCCGCGAGCGCGGCGACGCGTTCGTCACCGTCGAGGAGCCGGTCGCGCTCCCGGAGCGCATCGCCTCGCTCACCGGCGTCGACGTGATCGTCGTCGACTGCCTCACCCTGTGGCTGTCGAACCTGCTGCTCCGCGACGAGACCGAGGGGCGCGCGCCCGAGCGGATCGAGGCGCGCATCGAGGCGCTCGCGGCCGCCGTCGAGTCGGCGGCGCCCCACGTCGTCCTCGTCTCGAACGAGGTGGGCATGGGCGTGGTCCCCGAGAGCCGGCTCGGCCGGGTCTTCCGCGACCTCGCCGGCCGCGCGCACCAGCGGCTCGGCCGCTCGGCGACCGAGCTCTACGTGGCCGTGATGGGCGCGATCCTGCGCCTGCGCCCCGGGCCGGTCGCGCTCGTCGGCGGCGAGGACGGGCGATGACGGCCGCCGCCGCGCTGCTCCTCGCCGTCGCGCTCGACCTCGCCTGCGGCGAGCCGCCCGCCGCCGTCCACCCGGTCGTGTGGATGGGCTCCGCCATCCACGCGCTGAAGCGCCGCGCGCCGCGGGGCGGCCGCGCGGCCGAGCTCCTCTTCGGCGCGCTCATGGCCCTCGCCGTGCCCTGCGTCTTTGCGGCGCTGGGCGCCTTCGTCGCCGCGCAGATCGCCCCGCACCCGGTCCTCGGCGTCGCTTTGTCAGGGCTCCTTCTGAAGCCCACCTTCGCCCTCCGCGCGCTCCGCGACGCGGCCTTCGGCGTGCGCGACGCCCTCGCGGCCGGCGACGTCCCCGCGGCGCGCGGCGCCCTGCGCAGCCTCTGCAGCCGCGACCCGTCGGAGCTCGACGAGCCCGCGCTGGTCGCCGCGTCGGTCGAGTCGGTCGCGGAGAACGCGTCGGACAGCTTCGTCGCGCCGCTCTTCTATTTCGCCCTCTTCGGGCTGCCGGGCGCGCTCTTCTACCGCGCCGTGAACACCCTCGACGCGATGATCGGCTACCACGGCCGCTACGAGTACCTCGGCAAGGCGTCGGCGCGGCTCGACGACGCGCTCAACGTCGTGCCGGCGCGGCTCACCGCGCTCCTGCTCCTCGCGGCCGGCTGGCTCCGCGGCGCCGACGCGCGCCGCGGCCTCCTGGTGCTCCGGCGCGACGGCGGCCGCACCGAGAGCCCGAACGCCGGCCGGCCGATGGCGGCGATGGCGGGGCTGCTCCGGGTCGAGCTCGAGAAGCGCGGCCATTACCGGCTCGGCGACGCGATCGAGCCGCTCCGGCGGGAGCACATCGACGAGGCCTGCCGGATCGTGGCGCTCGCGGCGCTGCTCTTCGCCGGGCTCGCGGCGGCCGCGCTGGCGGCGACCTCCCTCGGACAGGAGCTTTGGCGATGACAGCGCTCACGGTGATGGTGCAGGGCACCGCGTCCTCGGTCGGCAAGAGCCTGCTCTGCACGGCGCTCTGCCGGATGTTCCAGCGGCGGGGGCTCCGGGTCGCGCCGTTCAAGTCGCAGAACATGGCGCTGAACTCGTTCGCGACGCTGGACGGCGGCGAGATCGGCCGGGCGCAGGCGGTGCAGGCCGAGGCGGCGCGCGTGCCGCCGACGGTCGACATGAACCCGGTGCTGCTCAAGCCGGAGGGCGACTCGCGCTCGCAGGTGGTCGTCCTCGGCAAGCCGATCGGGAGCCTGCACGCGCGCGACTATTTCGCGTACCGGGGGGAGCTCAAGGAGATCATCGCCGGGTCGCTCGGGCGGCTCCGGGAGGCGCACGACGTCGTGGTGATCGAGGGGGCGGGCAGCCCGGCGGAGATCAACCTGAAGGACCGCGACATCGTGAACATGCACGTCGCGCGCGTCGCCGACGCGCCGGTGCTCCTCGCGGGCGACATCGATCGCGGCGGGGTGTTCGCGGCGCTGGTCGGGACGATGGCGCTGCTCGAGCCCGACGAGCGGGCGCGCGTCGCGGCGTTCGTGATCAACAAGTTCCGCGGCGACCTCAAGCTGCTCGAGCCGGGGCTCGAGATGCTCACCGCGCGGACGGGCGTCCCGGTGCTCGGCGTCGTGCCGTATCTGAAGCAGCTGCGGATCGCGGACGAGGACTCGGTGTCGCTGGAGGGCCGGCGGCGGCGGGCGCCGGCGGGCCCGGGGCAGCTCGACATCGCGGTGGTCCGGCTGCCGCGGATATCGAATTACGACGACGTGGAGCCGCTGGAGCACGAGCGGGGCGTGGTGGTGCGGTTCATCGAGCGACCGGACGAGATCGGCGGGGCGGATCTCGTGGTGCTCCCCGGGACGAAGAGCACGATGGCCGATCTCGCGTGGCTGCGCGAGAGCGGCCTGGCCGAGGCGGTGGCGGCGCGGGCCCGGCGGGGCGGGTGGACGCTCGGGATCTGCGGCGGCTGCCAGATGCTCGGCGGGGCGATCGAGGATCCGGAGGGCGTCGAGTCGGCCGAGCCGGCGGCGCGGGGGCTGGGGCTGCTCGACGTGTGGACGCGGTTCGAGCGGACCAAGACGACGGCGCAGGTGCGGGCGCGGATCGCGGGGCGGTCGTTCCTCGGCGCGGGGGGCGCTGGAGAGGGCGGAGAGGGAGAGCGCGGAGAGGGAGAGAGCGCGGGGGCGGGAGAGCTGACCGGCTACGAGATCCACATGGGCCAGGTGGAGCGGGTGGGCGGCGCGCGCGCGGCGTTCGCGATCCGGTCGAGGAGCGGCCGGGCCGAGGCGGCGCTCGACGGGGCCGTGTCGGAGGACGGCGCGGTGGTGGGCACGATGATCCACGGGCTGTTCGAGAACGACGGGCTCCGGCGGTCGCTCCTCGCGGCCCTGCGCGCGCGGCGAGGGCTCCCCGCGCCCGCGGGGGAGGCGGCGATCCCGAGCCGGCACGAGGAGTACGACCGGCTCGCCACGGCGGTCGAGGCGAGCCTCGACCGGGGGCTGCTCGATCGGATCGTGGGGCTGGATCGGCGCTGAGCGGCGGTGGTGCGGAGCTCCGGTTCGCGGGGGAGGCGGAGGGCTGGAGCCGTCGAGCCTTGGAGATGAGAATTCAACGCAAAGGCGCAAAGGCGCAAAGGCGCAAAAAGGCAAAGATTTAGAGACTGAGAAGATGGGCTCTCGTTGAATCGCGAGAGCGCTTCCTTGGGCGATCGCCGCTACCAGCTGGCGGTGTAGCAGGCGCCGCTGCCGTCGGCCGCGTCGTTCGCCCCGTCGCCGTCGACGCCGGTGGCGCTGCTGTCCTCCGACGCCGCGGCGACGAGGAGCGTCGTGCCGGACAGGGCGAGGCGCGCCCCGAAGGCGTCCGACGCCCCGGTGTTCGACGCCTTGATGTACGCGTCCTGAGCCCACACGCCGCCGGAGCGCTCGAACAGGTACGCCGCCCCGCTCCCGGGAGCGCCGTTGTCCGACTCGAGCCAGCCCCACTCCGTCGAGCTGCTGTCCTCGCCGGGCGCGCCCACGGCGAGGAACTCGTTGTCGATCGAGACCGAGGCGCCGAACGCGTCGCCGCTCTCCGCGTTGGAGGCCTTGAGATAGGTATGCTGCGACCAGCTCGTCCCGCTGCGCGTGAACACGTAGACGGCCCCGCTCCCGGGCGCGCTGTCGTCGGCCTGCGCGCCGTTCGCGCCCGTCGCGGCGCTCGCCTCGCCGGTCGCGCCCACCGCGAGGGCGTGCCCGGAGATCGCGACGCTCGCGCCGAACGCGTCGCCCGCGCCGGTGTTCGACGCCTTCAGGTACGCCTGCTGGGTCCAGGTCGCCCCGGCGCGCGCGAACACGTAGACGGCGCCGCTCCCGGGAGCGCCGTTGTCCGCCTGCGCGCCGTTCACGCCCGTCGCGGCGCTCGCCTCGCCGATCGCGCCCACCGCGAGCGTGTCCCCGGAGATCGCGACGCTCGCGCCGAACATGTCGCCCGCGCCGGTGTTCGACGCCTTCAGGTACGCCTGCTGGGTCCAGGTCGCCCCGGCGCGCGTGAACACGTAGGCAGCCCCGGCCTGCGACGCCCCGTTCCCCTGCCCCCCGTTCACGCCGGTGGCGCTGCTGTCCTCGGTGGGCGCGCCCACGACCAGGGTGTCTCCCGCGAGCGCCACCGCGTAGCCGAACTGATCCTGCGCCTCCGTGTTGGAGGCCTTGAGATAAGCCTCCTGAGCCCACACCGCGCCGCTGCGTCGGAAGACGTACACGGCGCCAGCGTTCGCCGCACCGTTGTTCGCCTGATTGCCGTTCACGCCGGTGGCGTTGCTGTCCTCGCCCCGCGCGGAGACCGCCAGGGTGTCCCCGGACAGGGACAGGCTGTAACCGAAGTCGTCGTTCACGTCGGCGGCGCTCGGCTTCAGGTACGCCTGCTGGACCCAGGAGCCGCCGTCGCGCACGAACACGTACACGGCGCCGCAGTTCTTCGTGTTGTCGTTCTGGTCTCCATCGACCCCGGTCGCGGCGCTGTCCTCCCCGAGCGCGGACACGGCGAGCGTGTTCCCGTCGAGCGCGACCGCGAAGCCGAACTGATCTCCCGCGTCCGTGTTGGACGCCTTGAGGTACGCCGAGGCGACCCCGCCGCGAAGGACCACCACGCCGTAGGTCGTCACGTCCCCGCTCGGCGCGGTCACCTCGATGGTGATCGCCGTGCTCCCGCCCTCGATCAGCGGGATGGGCGGCGAGGCGCTCCCGGAGGCGACGGCGATGCCGTTGACCGCGATCGTGGCCCCCTCGGCCGACGCCGTCGGCGTCACCTCGATCGAGGCGATTTGATCCTCGACGGACACGACATAGAGCCGCGACCCCGGATCGAAGGCCGGGCTCAGCGCCCCACTGGAGACCGCGAGCCCGGAGAGGCTCGCGTCCGCGCTCGCGCAGGCCCCCGCGACGCACGCCTCGCCCGCGCTGCACGTCACGCCCGCGCGGGCCCCCGCGCAATCGCCGGCGGCGCCGCAGTAGGTCGCATCGGTCGAAGGGTCGACGCAGGCCCCGCCGCACGCGACGAGCGGCGGCGCGCACGAGGCCTCGCAGGCGCCGTGGGTGCAGATCTCGCCCGCGCCGCAGATCGCGCCCGCGTCGCTCCCGGCGCAATCGCCGCTCGCCCCGCAATGGTCGCGGTCCGTGGCCGGGTCGACGCACGTCCCGTCGCACGCCACGAGCCCGCTCTGACACGACAGCTCGCACCGCCCCGCGCCATTGCAGATCTCCCCGGCCGCGCACGCCACCCCCGCGTCGCTCCCGGTGCAATCGTCGCTCGCGCCGCAGTGGTCGCGGTCGGTGTCCGGGTCGATGCACCTCCCGTCGCACGCCACGAGCCCGCTCTGGCACGACAGCTCGCATCGCCCCGCGCCGTTGCAGATCTCCCCGGCCGCGCACGCCACCCCCGCGTCGCTCCCGCGGCAATCGCCGCTCGCCCCGCAGTGGTCGCGGTCCGTGTCCGGGTCGATGCACGTCCCGTCGCACGCCACGAGCCCGCTCTGGCACGACAGCTCGCACCGCCCCGCGCCACTACAGATCTCCCCGGCCCCGCACGCCACCCCCGCGTCGCTCCCGCGGCAATCGCCGCTCGCGCCGCAGTGGTCGCGGTCCGTGTCCGGGTCGATGCACGTCCCGTCGCACGCCACGAGCCCGCTCTGGCACGACAGCTCGCACCGCCCCGCGCCACTGCAGATCTCCCCGGCCCCGCACGCCACCCCCGCGTCGCTCCCGGTGCAGTCGCCGCTCGCCCCGCAGTGGTCGCGGTCCGTGTCCGGATCGATGCACCTCCCGTCGCACGCCACGAGCCCGCTCTGGCACGACAGCTCGCACCGCCCCGCGCCGTTGCAGATCTCCCCGTCGGCGCACGCCTCCCCCGCGTCGCTTCCGCGGCAATCGCCGCTCGCCCCGCAGTGGTCGCGGTCCGTGTCCGGGTCGATGCACGTCCCGCCGCACGCCACGAGCCCGCTCTGGCACGACAGCTCGCACCGCCCCGCGCCATTGCAGATCTCCCCGGCCGCGCACGCCTCCCCCGCGTCGCTTCCGCGGCAATCGCCGCTCGCCCCGCAGTGGTCGCGGTCCGTGTCCGGATCGATGCACCTCCCGTCGCACGCCAGAAGCCCGCTTTGACACGACAGCTCGCACCGCCCCGCGCCGCTGCAGATCTCCCCGTCGGCGCACGTCACCCCCGCGTCGCTCCCCGCGCAGTCTCCGCTCGCCCCGCAGTGGTCGCGGTCCGTGTCCGGGTCGATGCACGTCCCGTCGCACGCGACAAGCCCGCGCTGGCACGACACCGCGCACTCCCCCGCCCCGTCGCAGAGCTGCCCCTCCTCACAGGAGACGTCGCACGCCCCGCAGTGGGCCGCGTCGGTGGCGAGGTCGACGCACACATCGCCGCACAATGTCTGCCCCGTCCCGCACTGGGGTGCTCCGCCGCTGGTCTCCCCGGGGGAGTCGCTCGAGCAAGCTGCGAGGAAGAAGGCGAGACCGAGGAAGAAGAAGATCCGCACATGGGGCATGGTCAACCTCGATGGGGAGCCGCGGCTCCGCCGGTCGAACCAAGGTCGCAACGGACGATTTCGCTGGACGAGGACCCGTGATTCGACGTGATGCCTGGCCGGTGCGCTCCGACGCCGGATCGAACGCGGCATGAGGCGGCGCAGCGCCGCGCGCGCTCGGAGAGGGAGCGAGCGTCGAGACTAGACGATTCACGCCCGGCGAGGTCAACAGGAACGACGCGCCTCGTCCCGGCGCGACCTGCCGGCGCCCGCCGCCGCGTCGCGCGCGGCCTCCCCCTGGATTGCGCCCGACCACCCCGCGGGCGCGGCGTCGCGCCGTGGGCCGGCTCCCGCGCCGGGCGCATCCGGGGCGACCGACGGCGCACGCGGCCAAGCAGACGAACGCGGCGGACGGCATTCCGTCGGCGCGGCCGACGATCGCCACACGGGCCCTCCGCGCCCCGGCGCGGCAAAGCATCTCCCGGCGGCCCCGCGGGGCTCATCCGCCGACAGCATGGAATAAAATCGCGGCGGCCCCGATGCCGGGGAATCGGGGACGACACACCCTGTCGCCATGATTCGACTCGGCTATGTCTGTCAGTCGCTCGGAATGCCGGAGCCCTCGCTGAAGACCGCCCAGCTCGGGCGCTATCTGAAGGGCCTGGTCGATCTCACGCCGATCTACGGGTACAACGCCGAGTACGTCCGGCGGTCGATCGCGCACTCGGCCGGCCTCGGCCTGACGGCGCACCGCATCTCCAGCGACCTCTTCCCGCTGCTCGACATCGCGCCGGGGGCGCGCATGCTGGTGCCGGATCTGCGCTCCGTCCGCCGCGCAGCGGAGCGGGGCGGCGTGCACCTGTCGAATCATCCGAGCCAGTTCGTGGTGCTCTCCTCACCGCACGACGAGGTGCTGCTGAACTCGCTCGCCGTCATGAACGACCAGGGCTGGGTCATGGATCTGCTCGGCGCGCGGGGCTCGATCACCCTGCACGGCGGCGGCGTCCACGGCGATCGCGGGCGCACCGCGGCCCGGCTGCGGGCGGGCATCGCCCGGCTCACGCCGCCGGCGCTCGCGCGGCTCGCGCTCGAGAACGACGAGCGCTGCTGGACGGTGCCCGAGCTGCTCGAGGCCACCGGGGGCGAGGTGCCCATCGTGTTCGACAACCTGCACTGGGCCGCGAACCCGCGGAGCGCGCCCTTCGAGGTGGAGCTCGCGGGCGCCCTCCGCAGCTGGCCGGCCGATCGGGTGCCCGAGCTCCATTACAGCGAGCAGCGCAACGGCAAGCCGGCCGGGGCGCACGCCGAGAACATCACCGGGCGCGGGCTGCTCCGCTTCTGCGAGGAGGTCGCGGCGGCGTCGGGCGGCCGCGAGGTGGTGATCCTCGTGGAGGCGAAGCAAAAGGATCTCGCCCTGATCCGCGCCCTCGGGGAGCTGACCCCACGGCAGCGGGCGCGCGTCGAGGCGCTCGTCCCGGGGCTCTCCGTCGCGCGGCCGCAGCACGCGTGCTCCGCGTGATCTCACGACGCCGGCCTGGAGCGGCTCCCGCGCGCGCCGCGGCTCACTGCTTCGTGAGCCGCATGTAGCTCTTCGCCTTCCCCGGAGCGTCGCCTTCCTCCCCGGCCTGGAGGGCCATCGTGAGCGAGGATCCCTCCACGCAGAACGGCACCTCTTCCGGCGCCTCGCCATTGTCGGGCGTGACCGTCAAGCTGGTGCCGGAGACCGACCAGGTGCCCTCTCCCGTCGTGGTGGTCTCCTCGAGGACCAGGGTGCACGCGCAGCCCGCGCCCGCGGCTACACACGACGCCGAGGAGAAGGTGGCGACGCCTTGCGCCAGGAGCTCCTGCATGACCGCGTCGAGCTGCGCGCACGTGAGCGTGACGCCCTCCATGGTGAGGCACGACGGCGGGTACACGACCTTCATCGGCCCCTCCATCGTGGATGTCGTGACATAGGTGCTGTCGGGCTTGAACTCGGCCGTTCCGGCCATCTCGACGCCGCTGATGTCGATCTGCGCGTCGCAGCTCTCGGTGAGCTCCGCGAACATCGAGGGGTCGAGGCACGTCTCCTCGATGGCCCACGACCCGGTCGGGTCCCCGCCGCACGCCGCGAACGCTCCGCAGGCGGCGCCCCCGCCATCGCTGCCGCCGTCGTCGTCGCCGCACGCGGACAGCGAGAGCAGGGATGCCACGAGCAGGATTGAGCACGTAGGAAAACGGGATTTCATGAGTTCCTCCAGGAAGGGTCATCAAGAGAGCCCCAGGCCCCTCCGCGCGCGGCGCGGCGGCTGTCATGGCATGGGGAGCCGCGCCTCCGATCGCGCCGTCACGGCAGCGCGGCTTCCGGACAACAAGGAATCGAGGCTCGTCCTCTGTACGCATCCGGGCGGCGGATCCCTTCCCACCTTGCACGTCGCCCCGCCGGGTCGGTCGCCGGAGCGGGCGTCATCGTCCATCCCGCTCACGCGCTTCCAGACACGCATCCGGCGACAGCGCGGCAAGGCGCGAGCCCCTCGACGTTCTGCCTTCACCCGGGCGCCGTTTCGCTCCATCGTGCTCGCGAGGATGAACCGGACACCGACGATCCACGGCCGCCGAGCGCGGCGCTCTTCCTGCGCGATCGCGGCGCTCCCGGCGCTGCTCGCCCTGCTCTCGGGCTGCGACGACCGACATCCCCAGCCGGCCGGCGGCCCCGGCGACGGCGGGCCCGCCGCCGCGCAGCCGGCGCCCGACGCGGCGCCGCCGGCCTCGGTCGCCGCGCCCGCGCCGGCGGCGAGCGCCTCCTCGTTCGCCGCCGCCTCCGCGCACCCGGCCGTGCCCACGGCCGTGCCCGCCGCGTCGAGCGACGTCGTCGCGGGCGCCTCGCAGCGGTACGACGCCGGCCCCTCGGTGATCGCGTCGGACAGCATCGACGGCGCCGCCCTCCGGAAGCGGCACGTCGAGCGCCTCAAGGCCGACGGCTCGCCCGTCACCGTGCTCCGCGGCGAGGGTCCCCTGGAGCTCGGCAAGCGCATCTGCGAGGCGGTCGTGCCCCGCCGCCCCGCGGCGACCCCCGTGCTCCTCAAGCCGAACCTCTGCGGGTTCGACAGCGTGAAGGACCCGGCGAAATCGAAGGGCGACGACGGCGTGACCGGCCGCATCACCCAGCCGGAGTTCGTCCGCGGCGTCGTCCAGTGCCTCAAGGCGCGCGGGCACACGAAGATCACGATCGCCGAGGGCTGCGGCCACTCGCACAAGTTCTGGAAGGATCTCGTCCAGCGGACCGGCTACGAGGCGATGGCCGCGGAGGAGGGCGCCGCGCTCGTCGCCATGGACGACGACGGGGTCTTCGACGTCGCCGGCGACAGGCCCGGAAAGCCCCTCGCCATCCGCGGCATCGAGGCGAGCCACGTCCCGACGCTGCTCATGCCCAAGGTGCTGGCCGAGCACCTCGATCGCGGGCTGTTCCTGTCGCTCCCCCGGCTCAAGATGCACCGGTATTCGGTCATCTCGGCCGGCATCAAGGGCATGCAGGGCACGGTCATGCTGTCGGACAGCGCGCCGGCCTACAAGCAGAAGTGGCGAATGCACCGCGAGCTCAAGCCGTACCTGGACGCGAAGGCCGCCGGAAACGAGGACCGCGCGCTCTACCTGTCGTCGCTCCGCGCCTTCGCCGAGCGGATGGTCGACGTGCTCGAGCTCTCGACGCCGGACGCCGTGCTCGGCGACGGCGCGCCGGCGATGGGCGGCGACGGCTTCCAGCTCCTGCGCCCCACCGCCGAGATGGTGGCGGTCGGCGGCACGAACCCGGTGCGGGTCGACCGGGTGGTGGCCGAGCTCCTCGGCGTGTGGAACAGCCCGGCGCTCGCGCGCGAGCTCGGCGGCCACCGGACATCGCCGCTCATCGACGCGGCGGCGAAGCGCTTCGGGCTCGATCTCAAGGCGACCGAGATCACGGGAGACGGCGCCGACCTCCTGAAGGCCCCGAGGCCGGTCCACTACAAGGCGATGGCGCCCTTCCGGCTCGACTGGGAGCCCGGGCAGGCGCCCTTGCCGGGCGGCGGGCCCGCCAGGGGGTCAGAGCCCGCGCCGCCGCCCCCGCAGGCGGCGCCCGGGGGCGCGCCAGACGGCGGGACGGCCGCGGGCCCGGCGAAGCCGGAGGCGCGCGCGGCTCGGCTCCCGCCCGGAGAGCGGGTCGTGCTCGACGGGAAGGCGGACGACCCGGCCTGGGGCCGCGCGACGGCCGTCGCGTGGGACACCGATTACGCCGGCGAGCGCACCGGGTTCCCCACGCGGGCGCGCTTCCTCTGGTCCGAGGCGGGGCTCCACGCCCTCTTCGAGCTCTCGAACGCGGGGCTCGACACGGATCGATCGAAGCCGGTCGGCGAGGAGCGGAAGGGGCTTTACAGGGAAGACTGTATCGAGCTGTTCCTGACGCCCGATCCGGGCGCGCCGAAGCGGTACTTCGAGGTGGAGATCGGGCCGTTCGGCCACTTCTTCGATATCGCCGTCGACCGCGGCGCGCGCCTGGAAGACACGGCGTGGTCGAGCGGCGCGACGATCGCGGCGCGCCAGAGCGCGGAGGAGCGCACGGCCGTCATCGAGGCGCTGCTCGCGGCGCCGGAGATCGTGAAGGCGCTCGCCCCGAACGCGCGGCTTCCCATGAATCTTTACCGGATGGAAGGCAAGGAGCCGCGGCGCTACCTCGCGTGGAGCCCGCCCCGCACGAGCAAGCCGAACTTCCATGTCCCCGAGGCGTTCGGCGTGCTCGTGCTCGATCCCTGACCCGACCGCCGAGCGACGGGCCAGCGGGCGCCTGGCCGCGGCGGTCGCCGGGCCTGCCGGGCGCCGGGTCGAAGCGCGCTTGCAGCCCGCGCGGGCTGCGCCATCGTGCTCCCGCGCATGCCGATCATCACGGGGATCGTCCCCTCGCCGGACAAGCCAGGCCACGTCGTCATCCTTGTCGACGGGGTCGCCTTCGCCACGGTCCCCGAGGCGAGCGCCGCGGGCCTCGCGCCCGGGCAGGACAGCCCCGCCGCCGGGGCGGAGCCGCCCCGGAGGGCCGCCGAGGGCGAACAGAAGACCTACGAGCGGGCGCTGCGGCTCCTGTCGTTCCGGTCGCGGTCGGCCAGGGAGCTGGAGAAGCGCCTGATCGAGAAGGGCGAGCCCCGGGAGCACGTGGCGACCGCGATCGCGCGGCTCTCGGCGAACGGGCTCCTCGACGACGCGCGCTTCGCCGAGGCGAAGGCCCGCTCCGGCATCGTGGGCAAGCCGCGCTCGCGCCGCAGGATCGAGCAGGACCTGGCCCGCAAGGGCGTCGCGCGCGACGTGGCCGAGGCGGCGATCCGGCGGGTGATGGCCGACGAGGGGACCGATGAGCTCGCCGTGGCCGAACGGGCAGCGCGCAAGAAGCTCCGCTCCCTCTCTCGCCTCGATCCGATGGAACAGCGGCAGAAGCTCTACGCGTTCCTGGCGCGGCAAGGCTACGCGCCCGATGTCGTGCGCCGGGCGCTCCGCGCGGTGCTCGACGCGCCGCCGCCCGAGGGCGAGGACGCGTAGCGCGGCTGCCGCGTCCGCCGCGCCCCGGGCCGCCGATTCGCCCGGAGCGCACCGGTCTTTCTGCTCTTCTCTGGCCATCTTCCCCACGCTACAAGGAGCCATGTCGCTCAAGCAGGAGGGCCCGCCGCCCGATCGCGCGGACGCCCACGCCGTGCTCGCCGGCGGAGGAGAGATGGGCGCGCGCATGCGCGCGATCGACTGGTCGAAGACGCCGCTCGGCCCGGTCGCGTCGTGGCCGCAGAGCCTGAAGACGTGCGTGCGCATCATCCTGACCTCGCGCCAGCCGATGTTCGTCTGGTGGGGCGACGCGCTCATCAACCTCTACAACGACGCTTACAAGTCGATCGTCGGCGGCAAGCACCCCGAGGCGCTCGGACAGCCCGCGTCCGTGGTCTGGCGCGAGATCTGGGGCCAGGTCGGGCCGCGCGCCGCGTCGGCGATGCGCCGCGACGAGGGCACCTACGACGAGGCGCTCCTCCTCATCATGGAGCGGCACGGCTACCAGGAGGAGACGTATTACACGTTCTCCTACAGCCCGGTGCCCAACGACCAGGGCGGGACCGGCGGGATCATCTGCGCCAACACCGACGACACGCAGCGCATCATCGGGGAGCGGCAGCTGGCGCTCCTCCGCGACCTCGCGGCGCAGACCGCGAACGCGCGCTCGTGGGAGGACGCGTGCGCGCACGGCGCGCGCTCGCTCGCGACCGACGCCAAGGATATCCCGTTCGCGCTCATCTATGTCGTCGACGCCGACAAGCAGCGCATGCAGCTCGCCGGGACCACGGGGATCGAGCGCGGCCACGCCGCGGCCCCGGAGACGATCGCGCTCGCGGAGGGGTCGATCTGGCCGATCGCCGAGGCGCTGCGCGAGCACGAGGCCTGCCGGGTCGTCGAGATACCGCCCGACCTCCGGGATCTCCCGACCGGCGCGTGGTCGAGGCCCCCGGCGCGGGCCGCCCTGCTCCCGATCTCCCCGTCGGGCGAGACGGGGCGCGCGGGGGTCTTGATCGTCGGGTTGAATCCGTTCCGCCTCCTCGACGACGACTACCGCGGCTTCCTCCACCTCGTGGCCGGCCAGATCTCGGCCGGCATCGCCAACGCGCAGGCGTACGAGGAAGAGCGGCGGCGGGCGGAGGCGCTCGCCGAGCTCGATCGCGCGAAGACGACCTTCTTCAGCAACGTGAGCCACGAGTTCCGCACGCCCCTCACGCTGATGCTCGGGCCGCTCGAGGACGCGCTCGCGTCCTCGAAGCGGAGCCTGTCGGGCGCCGATCTCGACACCGCCTACCGCAACGCGGTCCGCCTCCTCAAGCTGGTGAACGCGCTGCTCGACTTCTCGCGCATCGAGGCGGGCCGGATCCAGGCGTCTTACGAGCCGAGCGACCTGTCCGCGCTCACCGCGGACCTCGCCAGCGCCTTCCGCTCCGCGATGGAGCGGGCGGGCCTCGCGTTCGAGGTCGACTGCCCGCCGCTGCCCGAGCCCGTCTATGTCGATCACGACATGTGGGAGAAGATCGTGCTCAACCTCCTCTCGAACGCGCTCAAGTTCACGTTCGAGGGCACGATCGCGATCTCGCTCCGCGCTCACGGCGATCGCGTCGACCTCACCGTGAGGGACACGGGGACGGGCATCCCGGATCACGAGCTCTCGCACCTGTTCAGGCGGTTCCATCGCGTCCAGGGGGCGCGGTCCCGCACGCACGAGGGGTCCGGGATCGGGCTCGCGCTCGTCCACGAGCTCGTCCGGCTGCACGGCGGGACGATCCAGGTCGCGAGCCAGGTCGCCCAGGGCACGTCCTTCACGATCTCCATCCCCCTCGGGACCGCGCACCTCCCGCAGGACCGCGTGAACGCCCGGCGCACGCTCGTGTCGACGGCGACGGGCGCGGCGCCCTTCGTGCACGAGGCGCTCCGATGGCTGCCCGGGGCGGAGCCCGACAACGACGTCGCTCCCCTCGCGCCGGCGGGGCTGACCTCGCCGGTGGACGCCGCGCTCGCGGCGGGCCCGGCGGCGCGGATCCTCCTCGCGGACGACAACGCCGACATGCGCGACTACGTCGGGCGCGTGCTGCGCGAGCGCTGGACGGTCGAGGCGGTCGCCGACGGCGTCGCGGCGCTCGAGTCGGCGCGCGCTTGCCCGCCCGATCTCGTGCTCACCGACGTGATGATGCCGAACCTCGACGGGTTCGGCCTGCTGCGCGCGCTGCGCGCCGACGAGCGCACGAGGAGCCTCCCGGTCATCATGCTCTCCGCCCGCGCGGGCGAGGAGTCGCGGGTCGAGGGGCTCGAGGCGGGCGCGGACGACTACCTCGCGAAGCCGTTCTCCGCGCGCGAGCTCGTCGCCCGGGTCGCCACGCACCTCCAGATCGCGCGCCTGCGGGCGGCGGCCGAGCGCGAGCGCGAGAAGCTGTACGACCTCTTCATGCAGGCGCCGGTCCCCATCGCGGTGTTCGTCGGCCCCGAGCACGTCTACGAGGTCGCGAACCCGCCGTACTGCGAGATGGTCGGCCGGGCGGAGATCGTCGGCAAGAGCGTGCGCGACGTGTTCCCGGAGCTCGGCGAGCACGAGGTGATCGCGACCCTGGATCGAGCGCTGAAGAGCGGTCAGCCGCTGCACATCATCGAGCTGAACATCCCGATCGTGCGCGGGGGTGTGGCGAGCGACGCCTTTTTCAACTACGTCGCGCAGCCGCTCCGCGACCCGTCCGGCGCCGTCACGGGCGTCATGGTGGTCGCCTTCGAGGTGACCGATCAGGTGCTCGCGCGGCGCCACATCGAGCAGCTGAGCCAGCACCGCGAGGAGCTCATCGCGGCGCTCGCGAAGACGAACCAGGAGCTCGATCAGTTCGCCTACGTCGCCTCGCACGACCTCAAGGCGCCTCTCCGGGGGATCGCGAACCTGTCGGAGTGGATCGAGGAGTCGCTCGCGGGGAAGATGGACGACGAGACGCAGGAGCAGATTCAGCTCCTGCGCGGGCGCGTGCGCCGCCTGGAGGCGCTCATCAACGGGATCCTCCACTACTCGCGGGCGGGGCGCGTGCGCGGCGGTCTGATCAGCGTCGATACCGGCCAGCTGCTCGCCGAGATCGTCGAGCTGCTCTCGCCGCCGGCGGGCGCCCGGATCGAGATCGCCCCCGGGATGCCGACGCTCGTCGCGGAGGTCGTCCCGTTGCAGCAGGTGTTTCAGAACCTCATCAGCAACGCCCTGAAGCACGCGCGCCGGAGCGACCCGCGCGTCGAGGTGACCTGCAAGGACGCCGGGGCCTTCTACGAGTTCGCCGTCAAGGACAACGGGCCCGGCATCGCGCCCGAGTACCACAGTCGCATCTGGGACCTGTTTCAGACGCTCGAGTCGCGCGACAAGGTGGAGGGCACCGGGATCGGGCTCTCGGTCGTGAAGAAGGTCGTGGAGAGCCGCGGCGGGAGCGTGGGCGTCACGTCGCACCCCGGCGAGGGAGCGACGTTCTTCGTGCGCTGGCCGAAGCGTGCGAAGGAGGAGGCGTAAGCGCGCGAGAAAATCGGTTCATGGGAGGAGGACCGCAAGGGCGCAAGGGACGCAAGGAACGCAAGTGGAAGCGAAGAACACGAGTCCATCTCTGTCCGTTGCGCCTCTTGCGGCCTTGCGGTCCTCGCGGTTGACGCGCGCGCCGCGCCGGTCGAGGGTGCGGGCATGCATGCGCGCCAAGCGTCGTTCGAGCCGTGGCTGCGGAGCTTCGTCGCCGAGAACGGGGGCATCGCCGGGACGGTGCACCTCGTCGAGGGCGACGCGCTCGCGCTGGCCGCGGCCGTGAACATCCCCGAGAAGGTGCAGGAGGTCACGCGCCGCGTCCCGCGCGGCAAGGGCATGGCCGGGCTCGCCTGGGAGCGCGGCCAGCCCGTGCAGACGTGCAACCTGCAGACGGACACGTCCGGCGACGTGCGGCCGGGCGCCAGGGCGGTCGCGGCGCAGGCCGCGGTGGCCCTGCCGGTGCGCGACGCCTCGGCGAGCGTGCGCGCCGTCGTGGGGATCGCGTTCGCCGGCGAGCGCGAGCTCGGCGAGGGCGAGCTCGCCAGGCTCGCCGAGGGCGCGGGCGCGCTGCCGGCCTGACCGTTCGCCCGGGGCGCCGGCCCTTGTCTTTCGCGGCGCCGATGCGAGGATGCGCGCCTCCCCATGGTGACGAACGGCCAGCGCGCCCCGGAAGCAGCGAAGGACGATCCGCTCGACCCCGGCTGCCGCCCGCACGTCCGCGCCGAGGACCTCGTGCGCGGCGCGGCGCCCGCGGCCGAGCGCGCCCCCGCCGAGCCCGTCGCGGGGGGCGCGCCGGGCGAGCCGCTCACGGCGAAGCTCGCCCGCCGCACGGCGCCGGGCGAGCTCTACGAGCGAGGGCCCGAGGAGGGGTATCTCCGGTGCACCGCGTGCGCGCATCGCTGCGTCCTCGCGCCGGGGCGCGCGGGCGCGTGCGGGATCCGCTTCGAGAAGGACGGCGAGCTCCGCGTCCCGTTCGGCTACGTCGCTCGCCACTACGTGCGATCGGTCGAGACGAACACGATCTTCCACGTGCGCCCCGGCGCGCGGTCGCTCACCTTCGGGATGTTCGGGTGCGACCTGCGGTGTCCTTATTGCCAGAACTGGAAGGTCTCGCAGGCGCTGCGCGAGCCCGAGGGCGACGGCGAGCCGATCGACATCAGCGCCGCGGATCTCGTCGAGACGGCCGTCGCCGCCGGCTGCGGGGTCCTCGCGAGCGCCTACAACGAGCCGATGATCACGGCCGAGTGGGCGCGCGCGGTGTTCACCGAGGCGCGGCGGCGGGGGCTCGTCACGGCGCTGATCTCGGACGGCAACACGACCCCCGAGGCGCTCGCGTACATGCGCCCGGTCACCGACGTGTTCCGCGTCGATCTGAAGGGGTGGAGCGCCGACCAGTACCGGACGCTCGGCGGCCGCGTGGAGCCCGTGCTCGCGGCGATCGGCGAGGCCCGCCGCCTCGGCTACTGGGTGGAGGTCGTGACGCTCGTCGTCCCGGGCTTCAACGACGAGGCGGCCGGCCTCCGCGCCCTCGGCGCCGAGATCGCCCGTGTCGATCCCGACATCCCCTGGCACCTCAACGCCTTTTACCCGCGTTACAAGATGCGCGATCGCCTGACGACCGACCCGGCGTTCCTCGTGGACGTGGCCGGCGTCGCGTACGCGCGCGGCATGCGGTACGTCTATGTAAGCAACGTGGCCGACCGCGTGCGCGAGCTCTCGCACACCCGCTGCCCGGGCTGTTACGAGGTCGTGGTGCGGCGGTTCAACTACGAGACGCAGGAGGTCCTCCTCTCCGGCGGCGCGTGCCCCGCGTGCGGGACGCGCGTGCCCGGCCTGTGGGGACCTGAGGCCGCGTAGCGCTGCCCCGCCGGCCGCGCCCGACCGGTGCGGCGCGCCCCGGGGCCGTCCCGGCGTATTGCCGAGAGGTTTCCATCTCGTTCCGCGAGAGGCCGAGTCCGGAGACCCGGGACTCCGCAGCGCATGTTGCGTCCGGACAGAACTCCTCCGATCGCGCCGGGCTCAATGCCGGGCTGGCCGAGCTGGCCGGGCAGCCCGGAGGACCGGCTGACGCGTAGTCCGGCTGACCTGCCCAGTCCGCTGCTCCGGCTGGCCGGACTGGCCGGCCATTTCAAGGGCCCAGTGGCCGGCCAGACCGGCCACTGCGAGTGCCCATTTCCGCCGGGAAAACGTCGAAGGATGGTTCTCGCCGCGGCGCCGCGTATGGTAATTTCTGAGCATGTCGTCGCCGTCCGAACGTCTTGCTCAGATCCTCAGCGAAGGCCGATTCGTCGCGACTCGCGAGCTCGGCGAAGAGTGCGCGGCGGAGCTCCACACGCGCGCCAAGGAGAGGTATCTCGCGCTGGAGGCGACGATACCTCGGTTCCAGAGCAGCATGAGCCGCAAGCTCTTCGAGCTCGGCCCGCCGGTGCTCGCGATCTACCAGGCGCTCCTGCACGACCTCGGCGTGGACCGGGGGCCGGCCCTGCGCCTCGCCGAGGACATGCTGCTCGCGTTCTACCGCAAGCAGCTGAACCGGAGCCCGCTCCTCGGCGCCGCGATGGATATCGTGTTCCGGCTGAAGCCCGCGCAGCGCCTGATCATGAAGAGCGTGCTCCCGGGCTCGCCGGGCGGCCCCCGCCTCGCCAGGGTCGGCGACGCCGGCGCGCGCCTCGCCTTCGGCGCGCGCGAGTGCCCGCTCGTGACCTTCGCGCGGCGGCACGGCGCGCCGGAGATCGTCGCCATGATCGGCCAGCTCGACGACCTCAAGGCGAGTGCGCCCCGCGGCATCGAGCTTCGCCGCACCGCCGCGCTCGACATGGGCGCCGCGCGCGGCGGCCTCCGGTACGTGATGGTGAAGAAGTAGCGCTCCCCGCCCGGGCGCCCCGCTCGGGCGTCGTCGCCCCTCCGCCCCTCCGGCGCCGACCGCCTCTCCCTCCGTCTACCTCATCGCTACCTCATCGCGAAGGGCCAGGTGATCTTGCAGGAGATCGGCTTCCTCTCTACCGGCGCCGGGAAGCTCGCCGCCGACCGGCTGGCGCGGCCGCCGATCCCGGACGCCGTGCTCCGCCAGATCGCGGTCGCGACGGGCCGCCCGCTGGCGTACACGTGCACGCCGCCGGGCTCGGGCTACCGCACCGGCGTCGATCGCGACGAGGACGGCTTCCTCGACGGCGACGAGCGGAGCGCCGGCAGCGACCTGGCGGCCCCCTCGGACACGCCCTGATCACTGCTCCGCCCCATCGTCGCCGGAAGCGCAGTCCGGGTCGGGCGGGGACACGCAGGCGAGCGCGCACACGCCGTCGGCGCCGCAGTGTCGGTCGGCGCAGTCCGGGTCGACGAGATTTGGGCCGACATCGCAGGACGGCTCGCAGAAGCCGTCCGCGCGGCATGGATTGTCCGCCTCGAACTCGTCGATCGTCGGCTGGATGAACCGGGAGATCTGGTCGTAATCGGTGCGCGCCTGCACCCCGTCCAGGGTGCAGGGGTCGTCGCCGAACGACGTCACGCCGGCGTGGCGCTCGACGCCCCGCCGCACGAGGAACGCCGGACCTCCGGAGTCGCCGGCGCACGTGTTCATGGCGGGGACCTGGTAATAGAACTGGGTCGCGTCGATCGTCCCTGGCGTCCCGCCGACCTGGGCAGGGCCGATCGCCAGGATGGGAAACGTCACGGCGCGTCGCATGCCGAACCCCGTCCCGGCGACCCCGTCGGAGACGCCATAACCGACGAAGGTGTAGTCTGGCCCGATGTACCAGCCGTTGTTTCCCATCGACTCGCGCAGGAGCGGCGCAGGCTGCACGGGCGCGTCGCTCTCCAGCTTGAGGAGGGTGAGATCGTTCTGGAGGGTGCCCGGGTCGTACCCGGGGTGGCGCCTCGACGTTTCGACCGGCACGCTCGCCGAGCGCCGCCCGAGGTTCGTGCCGAAGAAGACCCGCGTGAGCCCGCCGTAGCAGTGTCCCGCGGTGATCACGGTGCGCCGGGAGATCACGGTCCCGCTGCAGTACGCCCGGCCGCGATTGCCCACGCCCACGACATAGGCGTGCGCAGTGTCCACGGCGCCTCCGACGATGCGCTGTCGGGACGTGAGCAACGGTTGCTCGCCCTCGCCCCCAGCAGGCGTAACCGCGCAGCCGAGCCCGCCGAGGCACACGATCGCGATCGGGATAGCATTCTTCATACTGCCACCTTTCCGTCTACAAATGATGTCTACAACGGCCATGTCGTGAGGACGCACACAGTCTTTGCGCCACCCGGGCCCACGGGTGGGCGGATGACATAACAAGCGTGGTGCCAGCGCCGTGCGCGGCGCGCCTCCGCGCCTATGAGCCGGATCCGCGCGCGGCGGGGGCCTGGAAATGGCGCGCGAGCGGGGGATCTCGCCGGGTCGCGTCCTGGAATGGCGCGCGAGCGGCGAGATTCGCCGGGCGCTTGGCCGCGGCGTGTACGGCCGGGAGGTTCATGAGGTGAGAGGGGTCGCGGCGCCGCGCTCGCCAGGGGGGCACGCGGGTCTTGGACGCCTGGGGTACGCGGCGGCCGCCGCTTGCGGGGGTGTCGGCGGTGCCGGTGCGCGGGTCGGCGGTGCCGGTGCGCGGAGTCAGGACGTCGGCGTCGCTCGAGCGGCCGCGGCGCTGCGGTCCGCCATGCTCGCGACGTAGGCGCGGTTGAGCTCGCGGCACGCGAGCTCGCGGACGCCGATCGTGACCTCGATCCCGGCGCTCTCGAGCAGGGCCGCGCCCTTGCCGGAGACGAGGGGGTTCGGGTCGATCATCCCGATCACGACGCGCCGGACGCCGGATCGGAGGAGCGCGTCGGTGCAGGGCGGGGTCCGGCCGTGGTGGCAGCACGGCTCGAGGTTGACGTAGAGGGTGGCGCCCTCGGCGCGGCCGGCGAGCTTGCGGAGGGCGTCGACCTCGGCGTGGGCCAGCCCGGCTCGCTCGTGGAACCCCTCGGCGAGGACCTCGCCGCCGCGCACGATGACCGAGCCGACCATCGGGTTCGGCGCGGTGCGCCCGGCGGCGCGCCCTGCGAGCTCCAGGCAGCGATCCATCCAGCGAAGGTCGACGTCGTTCATGCCGGCCCCGGGGCACGGCGGTCCATGAAGGGGCGGAGGGGTGGCCCCGCCGCGGCAGCGCACAGCATGACGCGGCGAGTATAGCGGAGGGCGGCGGGCGAGGTAGCGACCGTGAGCGAGCTCGCCCGCTCGCCGGGTCCGCGGCAGCGGCGCCGCCTTCGGCCGGCAACCGCCTCGCCCTGGGGCGCGTCGCGTCGGGAGGCTGGGCCCGGGGCGCCGGCGAGAGGGGGCGCGAGGGGCTGGCGGAAGGCGGCGGAGGGGGGCATCTCCAGCGCGGAGACGGGTGCGACCCATGTTTTTGTGGAGGCACGTCCACCGGGAGACGGTGCCACCCATGTTTTTGTGGAGGCACGTCCACCGCGGAGATGGGTGCCACCCATGTTTTTGTGGAGGCACGTCCACCGGGAGACGGGTGCCACCCATGTTTTGTGGAGGCACGTCCACCGCGGAGATGGGTGCCACCCATGTTTTTGTGGAGGCACGTCCACCGGGAGACGGGTGCCACCCATGTTTTTGTGGAGGCACGTCCACCGCGGAGATGGGTGCGACCCATGTTTTTGTGGAGGCACGTCCACCGGGAGACGGGTGCCACCCATGTCCGGCGTGGACGAGCCGGCTCCCCCGGATGGGTTCACGGCGTGCCGCGCGCCCCGAGCGGGGGCGCCCGGACGGCTCCGGCCCTCCTGGCGGGGGCTCTTCGACGGGGTCTCGCGAGCTCGTCAGCCATCTCGACGTCGACGCGCTCGTACCATTCCTTCGCATGCTGCCCAACGATGTCAGCAAGCCCTCGTTGGGCGGAGCTATCGCCCATCGCCTCGTCACGAGGCTTTGCGAACGAGCGTCACCTCGCGCGGTGGCAGCCGTACGATCTTCCGCTCCCTCTTGGCCTCGCGCGCCTTGAGCGCCTTGAGCGCCTCGGCGAGCTTATCGATATCATATTCGTACTGCTTGGCGATGGCGTCGCGGGTAGCACGAACCTCGTCGATGATGGAATCGGAATAGCGCATGATGTTACTCCTCCACGAGCTCCAGAAGCGTGCAGATAATCGGAGGCTCGAAGCGGCCAACGCGATCGATCGGCTGCTACATGAACCGGTACTCCAGCCGTTCGGCCGCCGGCGCTCCGGTCCGTCGAGCCGCACGGATTGCACCCAGGACGCCGCGCCCGTGCGGCCGAAACCAGGGCGAAGCTCGCGTGTGCATGCTCAATCGACGAGGTGGCGAGGCTCTCGCGCGTGGTGACGTACGCCGAGCAGCCGTCGAGGCCAAGCAGCTCGCGCGCCTCCGCCGGTAGCCTCGACGGGCCCGAAGCCGGCGACCTCGGCCGGCCCCGCGCCAGCGCCGTCCCGCTCGGCGGCGGGTTTCCTCCACCGCCGTTCTGCTTCACACTCCCGGCCTGCACCGTCGTGCAGCGGTCTCTGTCGCCGCGGCCTCCGCCGCCTCCCCCAGCGCCCCGTGCCCCACGCCGTCATCACCTCGCCAAGCGCCGCCGCCCGCCTCGATCGCGCCGTGGGCTGGCTGCGCCGCCGGCGCCCCGCGGAGCGCGTGCTCCTCGTCGGCGCGTCGGTCGAGGCCGTGAGCGAGCTCGCCCGCGCGTCGATCCGCGGCCGCCGCGCCACCTTCGGCTGGCACCGGCTCACCCTGGGGCGCGTCGCCGCCGCGCTCGCGATGCCGGCGCTCGCCGCGCGCGGCCTCGTCCCGGCCAGCGCCCTCGCGATCCAGGCGCTGTGCGCCCGCGCCATCGACGGGCTCGCGCAGGATGGGCTGCTCGGCCGCTTCGCCCGCGTCGCGGATCGGCCCGGGCTGCCGCGCGCCGTGGCGCGGACGCTCGACGAGGTGCGGCTCGCCGGCGTCGCTCCGGACGCGCTCGCGCCGGCCGATCTCGACCGCATCGCCCACGCCTTCGACGCCGCCCTGGACGCGGCCGGGCTCGCCGATCGCGCGCTCGTCCTGCGCCTCGCGGCCGAGCGCGCCCGGGCCGACGACGGCGGCGACCCGCGCGCGAGGCACCCGCTGCTCGGGCTGCCGATGCTCCTGCTCGACCTGCCGGTGCGGTTCGCGCTGGAGCGCGAGCTGATCGAGGCGCTGGCCGCACGCTCGCCCGACGCGCTCGCCACCGTGCCCGCCGGCGACGCCGCGTCGCTGCGCCACCTCGAGGCCGCGCTCCGGTCGCCGTCGCGGCGGATCTCGCTGACCGCGGTCTCGGCCGCGCACGACGGCGCCGGCGCGGCCAACGGCGCGGGCGGCGACGCGGATGACGCGGACGGCGCGGACGACGGGCCGCTGCCGGCCGCGCCCAGCACCTCGCTCGCGCGCCTGCAGGAGCACCTGTTCGATCCGCTGACCGACGAGGCCCCGGGGCTCGGCGACGAGGTGGAGATCCTCTCCGCGCCCGGGGAGAGCCGGGAGTGCGTGGAGCTCGCGCGCATCGCGCTGCGCGAGGCCGGACGCGGCGTGCCGTTCGAGCGGATGGCGATCCTCCTGCGCGCGCCCGAGCAGTACCGCGCGCACCTCGTCGAGGCGCTGCGCCGGGCCGGGATCCCCGCGTACTTCGCGCAGGGCTCGGTCCAGCCCGATCCGGCGGGCCGGGCGCTGCTCGCGCTGCTCGCGTGCGCGGCCGAGCACCTCTCGGCGTCGCGCTTCGCCGAGTACCTCTCGCTCGGGCAGGTGCCCGACGCCACGCCCGCGGGCGAGCCGCCGCCGGCCGCGTCCGAGGCCGACCGGTGGGTGCCGCCGGACGACGACTTCTTCCCCGCGCTCCTGCGCGGCGAGCTCGACGAGGGCGCGGAGGAGCTCGGGGACGCGCTGGCGCTCGGAGATGAAGAGGAGGTGCCCTCCGGCGGCGGCGCGCTGCCCCACGCAGGCACGCCGGAACCGCGGGGCGCGCCGGAACCGACGGGCGCGCCGGAATCGCACGCCGCGCCGGGCACGCCGGAATCGCCGGGGGCGCCGGCCTCGCACGCCGCGCCGGGCGCTCCGGCTCCGCAGGCCGCGCCCGGCGGCGACCGCGACGCCCCCGTGCAGGACGGCACCCTGCGCGCCCCGCGGCGCTGGGAGCGGATCCTCGTCGACGCGGCCGTGATCGGCGGGCTCGACCGGTGGAAGGCGCGGCTCTCCGGCTTCGAGCGCGAGCTCCGGCAAGAGCTCGCGCGCGCCCCGGAGGAGCGCGACGCCGCGCGCATCGCGCGGACGCTCGCCGACCTCTCGGCCCTGCGCGACTTCGCGCTGCCGCTCCTTTCGGCGCTGCCGAGCCCGGGCGAGCGAGCGACGTGGGGCGCGTGGCGCGACCGGCTCTCGGCGCTCGCGACGCGCGCCCTCCGGCACCCCGAGCGGGTGCTCGCGGTGCTCGCCGAGCTCGCGCCGATGGCCGACGTGGGCCCCGTGGACCTCGGCGAGGTGCGCCTCTGCCTCGCGCACCGGCTCACCGACCTCGTGCTGCCCCCGGCCGCCCGCCGCGACGGGCGCCTCTTCGTGGCGCCGATCGAGGCCGTCCGCGGGCGCTCGTTCGACGTGGTCTTCGTGCCCGGGCTCGCCGAGCGGATCTTCCCGCAAAAGGTCGTCGAGGACCCGATCCTCCGCGACGCGCTCCGCCGGGCGATCGCCGGGGGCGCCTCCGGCCTCGACACGAGCGACGACCGGGTGGCGCGCGAGCGCCTCGCGCTCCGGCTCGCGGTCGGCGCGGCCCGCCGCAAGCTCGTCGTGTCGTACCCGCGCGTCGACATGGACCAGTCGCGGCCGCGGGTGCCGTCGTTCTACGGGCTCGAGCTCCTGCGCGCGGCCGAGGGCAGGCTGCCCGGCTTCGGCGAGCTCGAGCGCCGCGCCGAGCAGGGCGGCGCCGCGCGCATCGGCTGGCCCGCGCCCGCGCGGCCCGAGGACGCCATCGACGCGGCGGAGCACGACCTCGCGCTCCTGGAGACGCTCTTCAGCCTCCCGGAGGACCGGACCATCGGCACGGCGCGCTACCTGCTCAGCGCGAACCCGCACCTCGCGCGGGCGCTCCGGTTCCGGGCCCGGCGCTGGATCCCGGCGTGGACGAGCGCCGACGGGCTGTTCAAGCCGGCCGCCGAGGCGCGCGAGGCGCTCGCGAAGCACGCGTTCGGGCGCCGGTCGTTCTCGCCGACCGCCCTCCAGCACTTCGCCGCGTGCCCCTACCGGTTCTTCCTCTACGCCGTGCACAAGCTCGCGCCGCGCCCGGCGCCGGAGGCGATCGAGGAGCTCGATCCGCTCCAGCGCGGCCGGCTCGTGCACGACGTGCTCTACGAGGTGCTTGTCGCGCTGCGCGACGCGGGCAAGCTGCCGGTGAGCGTGGCCTCGCTCGACGAGGCGCGGGCCGAGCTCGATCGGGCGCTCGACCGCGTGGCCGCGCGCTACGCCGACGAGCTCGCGCCGGCGATCCAGCGCGTCTGGGACGACGGCATCGCGTCGGTGCGGGCCGATCTCCGCGAGTGGCTGCGCCGCGCCGCGGAGGACCGCGACTGGGAGCCGATCCATTTCGAGCTGTCGTTCGGGCTGCCGCGCCGCTTCGCCACCCGGGATCCGGGGAGCTCGGACGAGCCGGTGGCGCTCGACTGCGGGGTCAAGCTCCGGGGATCGATCGACCTGGTCGAGCGCAGCGTGTGGGGCGCGATGCGGGCGACCGACTACAAGACGGGCAAGGCGCGGGCGCCGCGCGACGCGGTCGTGAGCGGCGGGGGCACGCTCCAGCCGGTCCTCTACGCGCTCGCACTGGAGAAGCTCATGCCGCCTGGGGCGCAGGTCGAGTCGGGGCGGCTCTATTACTGCACGTCCGCCGGCGGCTTCACCGAGGTGCCGATCTACCTGGACGCGCGGGCCCGCGAGGCGGCCGCGCAGGTGGCGGGGATCATCGGCGACGCGATCGACAGGGCGGCGCTCCTGCCGATGCCGGCGGAGGGGGCGTGCGCGCAGTGCGATTACCGGCCGGTGTGCGGGCCGTACGAGGAGCTCAGGACCGGGAAGATCAAGCGGCGCGACATCGACCAGCGCCGGCGGCTGGAGCAGCTCCGCAGGCTGGCGTGAGCGCGGGTATCGCGCTCGGGCGCGCGTTCAGGGTGCCAGTCACCCGCGCTCGCGAGGAGCCGGCGGCGCGCTCGGGGCGCCGGCGACCCACGGCGGATCTCCCCCGTGCTGCTCCGTGCCCGAGAGCGGCGGCAGCCACGGCTCGCGGCGCTGGATCCAGATCTCGAAGCTCGGAGCGAGATCCGTCGGAGCGTCGTCCAGACATCCCAGCTTGATCTCGACCTCGCCCTCCGCCTCCCGCGGAGAGAACAGCCGCGACCCGCACGTCGGGCAGAAGCTGCGCCCCTCCCAGCACCTCGTCTCGCCGGTGAACGTGAAGCTCGACCACGGCCACACCGCGAACGGCATGAAGACGCTGCCGGTCTCCTTCCTGCACGACGTACAGTGGCAGAGCCCCACGCGCACAGGCTCGCCACGGAGCTGAAACCTCACGGCGCCGCAGGCGCAGCTGCCGCTCCGGACACGCTCGGATCCAGCTCGCAGTTCGCCTCCCATCGCGCGGTCTTGGCCCATCGTAGCCAGCGCCGCGCTCGCGTTCTATACACTTCGTCATGGTCAAGAAGATCGCTCTGCCCTGCGCCCTGCTCGCGCTCGGAGCGGCGGGCAGCGGTTGCAATCTCATCTTCGGCATCGAGCCCGGCACGGACGCGACCCCCTCCTCGTCCTCGACGACGGCCCCCTCGGCGACGGCGACCACGGGCTCCGGGGATGGCGGCTCGGCGCAGGCCACGTCGGGCGCCGGCGGCTCCGGTGGCGCCGATGGGGCGGGCGGGCGCGCGCCCTCGTGCCCTCCATCGAGCTGCACCGCGGGAGAGTGCCCCGTGACGCAGATGCCAGGGGTGCTCGGGTCCAACCCGAAGGGCATGGCGGTCACCCGGGATGTCGTGCTGATGGCCAACAACGAGGCCATCGTCGCCATCCCGAAGGATGGCGGGGCCGCGCGCACGCTCCCTGGCACCCTCGGATTCGGCGACACAACCTGGGTCACCTACTCGGGCGGACAGCTCTCGTGGATGAACTGGAGCAACGGAGACGTGCTGGGGATCTCCATCGATCCGCCGAGCTCGAGCCCGATCCGGATCGCGGCGGTCCCTCGGCAGGAGGACGAGGACGTCATTCCGGGCTTCGGCCGGATCGCCTCGTTCGGCGACAGCGTTTACTGGGCGACGCAGACGCCCGGGGCCGTGTGGCGGGCCAAGGCGGACGGCAGCCAGGCGATCGCCGAGCAGGTCGCCGCCAGCGACCACCCGATCGGCGTCGCCGTCGACGCGACGCACGTCTACTGGTCGGATTACTGGGCGAGCCAGATCCTGCGCAAGACGAAGGAGCCGCTCGGCGACACCGCCGAGGTCTTCGCGGAGACGAACGGCAACCCGACCGAGATCGTCCTCGCGGGCGGCGTCGTGTACTGGGTGACCGACAACACCGGCGCAGTCCAGTCCAAGGCGACGGACGCGGCGCCGGGCGCCCCGCCCTTCACGACCACGGTCGACGCTCAGGCCGTCGCCAAGTCGCTCGCGGTGGACGACGAGTTCGTCTACTGGACCGTTTACGTGAACGGCGAGGGGCAAGGCGAGGTGCGCAGGGCGCACATCGGCATGGGGGACACGGTCACCCTCACGACCGGACAGCCGTACTTCTTCGAGATCGCCGTCGACTGCGGGTTCATCTACTGGAACGTCAACGACCTGGAAGCCGAAGAGGACGCCGTGGTGTTCCAGATGCCGAAGCCCTCGAACTGAGCGCGTCCCCGCGCCGCCGCGATCGCGAGCGCGTTACGCGGCGCCCTGCGCCTCTTCCCGCTTGGGCCACGTGAACCGGAAGGTCGCGCCGCTCTTGCCGTCCGACTCCACCCAGGCCCGCCCGCCGCGGCTCTCCACGATCTTCCGCACGATGGCAAGGCCGATCCCGGTGCTCTCCACCTTGTCCCGCGCCTGCAGCGTCTGGAACATCCCCCACACCTTCTCCTGAAACGCAGGCGCGATGCCAGGCCCGTTGTCCGACACCGAGAACTCGTATCGATCGCCCTCCTCCCGGGCGGACACGGACACCGCCGCGTCCTCGCGGCCAGCGTGCTTGAGCGCGTTCGTGATCAGGTTCATCAAGACCTGTTGCAGCGGCACCCGGTACGTCCGCAAGGTCGCGGGCGGCACGTCGAGCGTGACCCGCGCAGGCGGCTTGGGGGCGATGAGCTCGACCACCTCCCGCGAGAGCTTCTCGATGTCGATGCTCTCCGGCTTCTCGCGGAACCTCGTGGCGCGGGAGTAGGCCAGGATGCCCTCGATCAGGGCCTCCATGCGCCGCACGCGGCCGCGCAGCATCTCCATCTGCTGGCGCGTGTCGGCGGTGAGCTTGTCCGACAGGTCCTCCTCGATCCACTGGGCGAGGCTCGCGATGCCGCGGAGCGGCGCCTTCAGATCATGGCTCGTCACGTACGCGAACTGGTCGAGCTCGGCGTTGGTGCGCTCCAGCGCGCGGATGAGCGACTGCGCCTCCCGGAACAGCCGGGCGTTGTCCATCGCCACCGCCGCCTGGGCGGCGAGGCCGACGGTGATGCGCTCGGAGCGCTCGGTGAAGACCCCCGGCTTCGGGTGGCCGAAGAACATGCCGCCGATGACCTTGCCGCTCCGCGAGACCACGGGGACGGCCAGGTAGCTCGCGACGGGTAGGTGCCCCTCCGGCAGGCCTCGATGAGGAGGGCTCTTGCCGTAGCGCGGATCCCGGGTCACGTCGTCGATGCGGATCACGCCCTCTCCGCCGAACGTGGGCGCGAACAGCGCCGTACTGCGCGGCATCGGGAAGCGCGAGAAGGCCTCCCTCGGCGCCCCCGAGAGCGCATACAGCATGTAGCTGCCGCTCTGCGCGTCGCTCACGTTGTAGAAGAACGCGCCGAACTCCGCGCCGGAGAGCTTCGTCCCCGCGTCGGTGACCGACTGGACGAGCGCGTCGAGCTCGAGCTCCGCCGACAGCACCTGCCCCACCTCGTGGAGCGTCTCGAGCACCTCGGCGTGCTCTCGCGTGAGCCGCTCCGCCTCGCGCTGCTGGCTGATATCCATGTTGCAGCCCACGTACTCGCGCACGCTGCCGTCCGTGGCGCGGACCGGCGCCGCGCGCGCCACCGTGTAGGCATACGTGCCGTCCCGCCGGCGGAGCCTGTACTCGGCTTCGTACACGGCGCCGCGCGCCGTCGCGTCCGCCCAGGCCCGCATCATCGCCTCCCGATCGTCGGGGTGGACCGCCCGCAGGAAGCCCCTCTGCAGGTACTCGGCCTCTTCCTGGCCCGTGAACTCGAGCCAGCTCGGCGAGCTCTCGACGATCGTCCCCTCCGGCGTGGCCGTCCACACGACGGCGGTGGTCGCCTGGACCAGCGTCCGGAGGCGCGCCTCGCTCGTGGCGAGCTCGATCGCGAGCTGCTCGACGTGGCGGCGCGCCAGCACCTGGTCGGTCACCTCGAAGGCGAACGCCATGACGCCCTCGGTGCCGCCGTCCGGCGCGCGCATCGCCTGGTAGACGAAGTTGAAGAAGCGCTCTTCCTCCGGTCCGGCGCCGCCGCGGCGCAGGCGGAGGGGGACGGACGTGCCGACGTAGGGTTGACCGCTCCGGTAGACCCCGTCCAGGAGCTCGAAGATGCCTTGGCCGTGGAGCTCGGGGAGCGCCTCCCGGATCGGACTGCCCATCACCTCTCGGCCGCCGAGGATGTCTCGATACGTCGGGTTCACCAGCTCGAAGACGTGCTCGGGGCCCCGCAGGATGCAGATGCCGGCCGGCGCCTGGTTGAACAGGCCCGCGAGCTGCTGGCGAGACGCGTCGACCTGCTGGAACAGCCTGGCGTTGTCGATCTGCAAGGCCACGCGGTTCGCGAGCTCCTCGGCGAGCGCGACGTCCGCCTCGCTGAAGCGCCGGCCCGACTCGGCGTGGACCAGCGTGAGCGCCCCGATGTTCCGTTCGCGCCCCCGGAGCGGGACGACGACGTAGGACCTGAGGCCCAGCGACCGGATCAGGCGCAGGTGCTCCGGGCCCATCGCGGCGGACTCGAGCATCGAGTCCGGGATGTCGGCCATCCACTCGGGGCGACCGGTGCGGATGACCGCCGGCACGCCGGTGGGGGCGTCGAGCCGGGGCGGGGACATCGCCCGCAGGCGCTCGCCCAGCTCGATCTTCGCCGGGTCGCAGTGGTGAACGGCCACGCGCTCGACGGTGTCGCCGTTCAGCATGTCGACGGCGCACCAGTCCGCCAGCGTGGGCACCGCGAGGTGGGTCAGGTGCGCGAGCCGCGCCCCGACGTCGAGCGAGTTCGAGAGCACGGCGCCCGCCTCGCTCAGCAGGCGCAAGGTCGCCTGCTGCCGCTCGAGCTCGGCCGCGAGCATCTCCGCGCGCGCCCGGGCCTCGCGCTCCTGCTCGAGCAGGCGCGCCCGGTCGAGCGCCGACGCGCACTGCGCGGCCACGCTGAGCAAGAACTCGCGCTCTTCATCGGTCCACGCCCGCGCGGCCGCGAACGAGAACGAGAGCCCGCCGAGCAGCGCTCCGTGGGCGACGATCGGCAGGACGGCGAGCGCCTGGATGTCGTCGCGAGCAGGCCTCAGCGCCGCGAGCTCGGGGTACGCCGCGTGCAGGCTCTCCTGCGTGTCCACCCAGATCGGGCGGCGTAGCCGGAGCGCCTCCGAGAGCGGCAGTCGGGCGTCGAGGGGCACGGTCGCGTAAGGGCTCGCGCGCTGCTCTTCCAGCCCCGAGTAGCCGATCAGCGTCGCGGCCCCGACCGCCTCGCCCGCCGCGTACATCATCGTCGTCGAGGCGCCGAGCACGCGGTGGATGTCGCGGACGACGGCGGAGGCCATCTGTTCGACCGTCATCGCACCGCTCAGCGCGGAGCTGACCGCGAGCAGCGCCTGCGTGAGCCGGGCGCTGCGATCGAGCTCCTCGAGGCGCCGCGAGAGCTGCGCGGCGAGCTCGCCGCGCTCCGCCTCGACCTGCTTCAGGCGGGAGATGTCGGCGAACACCGAGATCCCCCCCTCGAGCTCGCCTCCGGGCCCGAGGATCGGCGCGGCGCTCCCGAGGACCACGCCCCGCGTCCCGTCGAAGCGCTGGATCCGGGTCTCCTCGCTCTCGATGACCTGCCTCGCAGACATCGCGCGCGCCATCGCCCAGTCGGTGGCCTCGTACGGGCGGCCGTCCTCGTGGAAGGCGCGATACAGTGTCCAGTCCCGCATCGACTCGGTCGAGGCGCTGCCGGCCCAGATGCGCTCCGCCGCCCGGTTGTGCAGGACGAGCTTCCCGGAGGCGTCGCAGATGATGACGCCGTGCGGGCCTTGCTCGAGCAGCGCGTTGAGCCACCCGCGATCACGGGAAGCCACGACGCGGAGCCGCTCGAGCTCGCGCTTCAGGGCTTCGATGTCCATCGAGTCGACGCTGATCGAGGGCCCGGAAGGCGGGCGGGGGTGCGCGGAGGTTCCCATAGAGTGACCGCAACCGGAGGCTCGGGGCGGGGCCGAGGCGTCGCCCGGTCGGGTATCGGCCGGAGCTTACGCTCATCGGCGGCGCGGCGAAAGGCGGCGCGGCGAGAGGCAGCGCGGGCCGGATCGCGCGCGGCCCCGCCGCGCGAGGCCGCGGCCGGAGCGCCTCATGCCGCGCGCGATCGAGGCTGCGCCGCTGCGGCCTCCGCGCACGCCTGCCGGGTCTGCATGCGCCGCGCCGTGATCGCGGCGGCGGCGATCGCGGCGATCGTCGTCACGAGGAGCGGCGTCGCGCCGTCGCCGGACAGGTGCGCGCGAGAGACGTTGTCGAGGTGGATGCCGAGGTGCGCCGCCCACGCCACGAGCATGCTGCCGCCGGACGCGAGGTGCAGCGCCGTCATCAGCACGCTCAGCGAGGTGATGAAGAGCGCGCTCAGCACGATCGACCACCACGGGACGCCTGGCAGGCACATCATGGGAAGGTGCCAGAGGGTCCACGCAGCGCCGATGACGAGGCTGGCGCGAACGGGCCCGTGCGCCGGCAGGAGCCGCGGGAGGGCATAGCCGCGCCAGCCGAGCTCCTCGCCGAGCGGCGCGAGCACGGCGATGCCGCGCTGCTCCGGGGTGATCGGGGCGTAGAGGAGCGTCGCCGGCGTGCTCCCGCCGGCGAGCGCGAGCAGCGCGAGGCCGACGAGGTGCAACAGCGCCGGCATGCACAGCGCGAGCGGCGCATGGGCCCAGCCCGCGGGCGCGCGGCGCGGCGAGAACAGCCCGGAGAGCCCGGCGCGGCCGCGTTCCTTCCAGGCGCACACCGCTGCTGCGACCGAGGGGCCGACGGCGCCGAGCGCGAGCGGCGCCATGGCGGCGCCCGGCGGGACGGGCGCGCCCCACTGCTGGAGGAGGAGCGGCAGCTGGCACAGCCAGGTGATGGCATAAGCGAGGACGAAGAACCGGACGACGGTCGGCGGCATGGCCCCGTGTGACAGCCGCGCGCGCCGGAGGGTTCCCGCCGGCGCGCGGCGAGCAGGTTCTTGGGCGCGCGCACGGCGGCTCGGCTGTCGTCAGGCGGCCTGTCCGGCCCGCGCCGGCGCGGACGGGGGCGCGCGGCGGCTCCGGGGCGGCGCCCCGGGCGGGCGCGTGCGCGGCGAGGTCACGTGAGCGAGAGAGAGAGCCGCTGCTGCGGGCTGGCTGTTTTGCGACGGGCAGGGTCGACGTTGAGCGGGACTACGATTCTCGCGCTGATCGCGCCGGAGGCGTGGGGCTCTCGGGGAAAAGACGATGCTGGCTTCGGGCTCCCCCTCGCTCACCATCCCGGCGGCGAGAACCCAGATGTTGGGGGCCGATAACCGGCAGGTGAGCGCGACAGCGCGCCGATATCGAGCAAGGAGCAAGCAGATGTTGGGCAATCGTTCAGGTCGCCTCATGGCGATCATGTTCGCGGGGAGCTTTGTCCTCGCGGGGGCTGGCGGCTGCATCGGCGGCGACGAGGATGCCGAGGCGGGCCGCGAGGGGACGGCCGGCGACCAAGGGGCCGGCAGGGGCACCACGGGCGCAGACAGGAGCGGCGGCCAGACAGGCAGAGACGGCGCGAGAGGCGGCGGCGGGCAGCGCGGCGGCGAGCACGCCGGCGGCAGGCAGGGAGGTCGCGGGCAGGCCGGCCAGCAAGGCGGGCAGCGCGTCGGCGGGCAGGCCGGCCAGCAAGGCGGACAGCGCGTCGGCGGGCAGGCCGGCGGCCAGCGCGGGGGCGGCACGCACGAGTGCGGCGAGCAGGCCGGCTATCAAGGCGGCAGGCAGGGAGGCCGCGGCGAGATCGGCAGTCGGCAAGGCGGCCGCGGGCAGGCCGGCCGGCAGGGCGAGATGCAGCAGGGGTCGGAGGCGGAGATCACGATGCTGGTCTCGGTCATCCACCAGAAGGAGGTCGAGCTGTCGGAGATCGCTCGAGACAAGGCCGAGTCCCCGGAGGTGCAGCGCTACGCCGAGCAGATCATCGAGGAGCGCTCGCGGGCGGGGCAGCGCGGGGCGGAGACGTCTGAGGGCGGCAGGGCCAACATCGAGGCCTGCTCGCGCTGCGAGCAGCTCGAGGCCAGCTCGACCGAGCTGCGCGAGCCGCTGGAAGACCAGGAAGGCGCCGAGTTCGACATCGCCTACATCTGGGCGCAGGTCTCCCTCCATCGCCGCGCCATCGAGCTCCTCGACATGCCGTCCGTCGCGCGCGCGGACAACGCGAGGCTGCGCGCTCACGTGAAGGCGGTGCGAGCGGACGTCGAGGAGCACCTGAGAGAGGCCGAGCAGCTCTTCTGCACGCTGCTGCAGGAGCAGCAGGGCGGCCAGCAGCAAGGCGCCCAGTACGGACAGCAACGCGGCCAGCAGCAAGGCGCCCAGTACGGGCAGCAAGGCGGCCAGCAGCAACGCGCCCAGTACGGGCAGCAGGGCGTCCAGCAGCAGGGCCCGCAGAAGCAGCGCGGCCAGCAACAGGGCGCCCAGTTCGGCCAGCAGGGCGTCCAGCAGCAAGGGCAGCGGGGTGCCCAGTTCGGACAGCAAGGCGGCCAGCAGCAGCGCGGCCAGCAGCAGGGCGCCCAGTTCGGCCAGCAGCAACGCGGCCAGCAGCAGGGCGCCCAGTTCGGCCAGCAGCAACGCGGCCAGCAGCAGGGCATCCAGCTCGTCGGCCAGCAGCAACGCGGCCAGCAGCAGGGCATCCAGCTCGGCCAGCAGCAGCGCGGCCAGCAGCAGGGCGCCCAGTTCGGACAGCAGCAGCGCGGCCAGCAGCAGGGCGCCCAGTTCGGCCAGCAGCAGCGCGGCCAGCAGCAGGGCATCCAGCGCGGCCAGCAGCAGCGCGGCCAGCAGCAGCGCGGCCAGCTCGGCCAGCAGCAGCGCGGCCAGCTCGGCCAGCAGCAGCGCGGCCAGCAGCAGGGCGTCTAGCTCGGCCAGCAGCGACGCGGCCAGCAGCAAGGCCCGCAGGCGTACGCGCAGCAGCAAGGCAGTCAGCAGGATCAGCGGTAAGGGGAGTCCCTCCCGCGATCATGGCCGCGTTCTTCAGGATCGCGCGGGCCGCGGATATATTGGCCCTCACGCCCGCCGCCTGAGAGGCCCCATGATCCCCCGCCGCCGACTGCACCGCGCCGTCTTCTCGCTCGCCGCCCTCTACAACGCCTGCTGGGGGCTTTACGCGGCGCTCGACCCGCAATGGCTGTTTCGCTTCGCGGGCATGCCGCCCCTCAACCACCCCGCGATCTTCGCCTGCCTCGGGATGGTGGTCGGCGTGTACGCCGTCCTCTATGCGGAGGTCGCGCGCGCCCCGGAGCGCAGCTTTCTCCTCGCCGCCGTCGGCCTGCTCGGCAAGCTCCTCGGGCCGATCGGCCTCGTGGCCCTGCTCGCGACCGGGCAGTGGCCGCCCCGGTCCGCCATCCTCTGCCTGACGAACGATCTCATCTGGTGGGTCCCGTTCAGCGTGTATCTCCACGACGCGTGGCCCTTCTTCGTGCGTCAGTGGAGGGCCCCCCCGGAGGACGACCTCGTCGAGCTCCGAGGCAGATCCCCGTCGCGACGCGGGGCGGGTCACGCGCCTTGACGAGGATCTGCTGCAGGACGGGTTCGACGCGCGCCGCCGCGAGCCCCGGACGAGGGTAATCTGCCAGCGTTCGCCGGGCGCGAGGCCCGGCAGGAAGGTGGTCAACGCATGAGCTCGAACAAGGTAGCTGTCGTCGTCGGTGTCGGCCCCGGCCTGGGAGCCGCGGTGTCCAGGCGCTTTGCGAGCGCGGGATTCTCGATCGGGCTCGTGGCCCGGACGGCCGCCACCTGCGAGGCCGTGCAGCGGGAGATCGAGCAGGCCGGCGGGCGCGCCCTGAGCGTCCCCGCGGACGCCGCCGATCCGGCCTCGGTCGCGGCGGCCTTCGCGCGGATGAAGGAGGCGCTCGGCCCGGCGGAGGTGGTGATCTACAACGCTGGTGCATTTCGCATGGCCGGCGCCCTGGAGCTCACCGCGCGAGAGCTCGAGGACGCCTGGAAGATCAACTGCCTCGGCGGCTTCCTGAGCGCGCAGGCGGCGCTGCCCGACATGCTTGCGCGCGGCCGGGGGACGCTCCTCTTCACCGGCGCCACGGCCTCGCTCCGCGGCGGCGCGCGCTTCGCGGCCTTGGCGGTGGGCAAGTTCGGCCTCCGCGCCCTGGCCCAGTCGCTCGCGCGCGAGCTCGGCCCGCGCGGCATCCATGTGGCGCATGTGATCGTCGACGGCGTGATCGACACGCCCCGCGTGCGCGCCACGGCGCCGGACCGAGACGCCGCCACGCTGCTCGCCCCGGAGGCGCTGGCAGAGACGTACTTCCAGCTCCACGCCCAGCCGCCGAGCGCCTGGACCCACGAGATCGACGTGCGCCCGTCGGTGGAGAAGTTCTGAGCGGCGCGAGCGACCGCCGACGGCAGGGCCTACGCGCGGCCGCTCGGGCGCGCCGCGCGCGTCACGGATCGATCCACGTCCAGGGGAAATCGACGTCCACGAGCGTGTCGTGGCCGTCGAGCACGTCGACGCCCTCGACGCGCACGATATCGCTGATGGTGTGTCCGTCGAAATCCACGAGCCAGACCTCGACGTCATAGTACCCCTCGGAGAGGCCGCCGATGGTGAGGCCGAAATCCTCGCAGTCCGTGACCTCCTCCGCGACGAGGAAGCCCGCCTCGTCCTCGACGCTGACCGCGAGCCCGCTCACGTCGTGATCGAAGCACTCCCACGCGGCGTCGCTGCCGTCGATGGTCATCGAGACGGTGAGCGAGCCGTCATCGTCGCCATCGACGATGATGCACCCCGTGAGCGAGGCAGTGGAGAGGACGCAGCCAGCGAGACCCGAGAGCACCTTCGAGAGTTTCATGGGATCGTCTTCCTTTATCCAAGCCTGGCGCCGTCGCGCCGATGCGCGGAGGGTCAGCAAGCGCTATACCAGGAGCAGGCGCGCTGCCAGGCGCCGGCGGCTGCCTCCGGGCTGCCGGGTGGCATCGCAGTTGCTCCTGTGAACCCCATGGAGATGAACGTGCCAGTCCTCGAACACTCGTCCCCCACAGCCACGGCGCACGCCCCGCAGCGGAGCAAGCTCGCCGCCCTGGCCGCGCTCGTCACGCTCGCGCTCCTCGGCGCGACCGGATGCGCGGCGGAGGTCCACACCAGGGCCGCCGCGCCTGCGACGGTCACGTACCACGAGTTCGCGGTGTACGAGGAGCCAGTCGTTCACATCGCAGCGCCGCCGGTCCAGATCGAGACCTACCCGCGCGTGTACTACCGCGGGACGTACGTCTACTACGTGGACGGCCGCTGGTACTATCCGTCGCGCCACGGCTGGGTCTACTACCGCGACGAGCCGCGCGCGCTGGTCCACTACCGCGTCGACTTCGAGCGCCGCCGCGCTCACCATCACCACCATCCCCAGGTGCACCGCGACCACGGGCACCCCGTGCACCGCGGCCACGTGCACCGCGACCACGGGCACCGCGACCACGGGCACCACGCGACCACGGTCCGGCCGGCGGCGCCGGCGAGGCCAGCGGTCACGGTCCGGGCAGGCGCGACGGTCAGCGCGGGCGCGACGGTCAAGGCGGGGGCGGCGGCCAGGCCGGCGACGCCGGCGCGGCCGGCGAAGAAGCCTCGCGCGGAGCGTCGACGGCACCACGTCGAGGAGCGGCACCGCGAGGGTGATCGCGGGCACCGCGAGGGTGATCGCGGGCACCGCGAGCGGTGATCGCGGCAGCGTGCTCCCGCTCCTCGCTGCCTCCAGGCCCCCGCCGAGCCGCAGGAGCGCGCCCGGAGCGACCGGGACGACCTCGACCGGCGCCGCGGCGGACCGACAAGGGGGGGTCGATCTCGCGCGCTGTAGGCATCCATCCGCATTCCGGGTGATCACCACCGGTGCCGCAGCATGCGCTCGATGCACGAGAGGCCGGCGCCATCCTCGTGGGCTCGTCTCGCCGCGATCGACCTTGGCACCCGATACGTGCTTCGGTACACTTCTTAGGGCCAGCCTCCGGGCGCCCCGCGGACGGGCGAGGCGGCGCGCTCAGCGGACTTTCGGCGTACACCCTGAGGTTCAGATGTCGGCGACGAGGCGCGATTCATTCTACCCGGGAACGCTCGATGGCCCGAAGAGCACGGCCCCAGCGTCAGGTCACGTGACGAGAGAGCCGCCGGACAGCGAGCAGCGCGTCGCACAGCGGTGCGTGGATTGCGGTACGCCTGCACCGAAGACGGAGACGAACTACACGCTCATCAGCTCTCGTTATGGCTGGCGGCTGACGCGGACCGTCGAAGCGAACGGGCGGAGGATGATGGAGTGGCGCTGCCCGGGTTGCTACGCGCGCTACCGTGCGAAAAGGCCGCTCTGATCTCGACGCGGCGCGCCAGGGCGGTCTGACGCCGCTGGCGCGCGGGCCCTCTGCGGGTCCTCGCGAGGAGGGCGCGGCGCCGGAGAGGCGCCGCGCTCCCGCCTCATCCTCTCCCATTTCTGGCAGACGCCTTCCTCATATGCGGTGAGGGTGCGGCCGCGGGTACGCGGCGTGTTGCGATGGCGGCAACGCATGCTGTCGCTCTCCGTGTCGGTCTCGCACCCGTTGTGGATCTCGGCGTCACAGCTCTCATGGCGATTCAGGCAGCCGCTCATCAAGCGCCTCCCGACCGGACCGGTCATGTCGCAGGCGCATCACGACGTCATCCAGGACTACCACGCTCGGCTGTGACGCGCGCTCGCCGGGATGTCTCGTGAAGCAGCGGTCCGGCGGGCCCCGCGCCGCTCGATCCCCGCCGGGCGCCGAGCGGCGTGTCCGAGCCTTCCGCGCGCCCGGCGAGCCACCTATGCTCCGGTCACGCCGACCCGGCAGGCAGCATGCGCGCAGCAGATCTCGATCTCTCGGAGCTCCTCACGGTCGACCCGCAGGCCGGCGAGCTCCGCTTCTCCGGGGCGCGTGCGATCCTGCTCGATGCCGTGGCGATGGGCCTCCTGCGCAAGCAGCTCATCGACGCGCTGGGAGCCGCGGCAGCCCGCGCGATCCTCACCCGCTTCGGCTTCGCGCACGGCTTCCGCACGGCCGAGGCGGCGCGCGCCGAGCTCCCGCTGGAGAGCGACGAGGAGTGGCGCAACGCGGGCGGGCGCATCCACACGCTCCAGGGGATGATCCGCCTCGCGCCGGGCGCGGACGGCCCGCTGTCGCCCGAGGGCGCGACGGTGGAGGCCTCGTACGAGGCGGAGCAGCACCTCTTGCACCTCGGCCGCGCGGAGGCGCCGGTGTGCTGGACGCTCGCGGGCTTCGCGAGCGGCTACCTGAGCTGCGTCGAGGGCCGGGACATCTACGTGATCGAGCGCCGCTGCCTCGGCCGCGGCGACGCGAGCTGCCTGTTCGCCGGCCGCGCGGCAGAGGCCTGGGGCGCCGAGCTCGAGCCGCACCTGCCGTTCTTCCAGGAGGATCGCCTCGACGCCTCGCTGCGCCGCGCCGCCGAGGCGCTGGGGCGCGCCGAGCGCAGGCTGAAGGCGCGCGCCGAGACGCTCCTGCGGACCGCGGCGGGGGCGGAGCCGGGCGGCGTCCTCGCGTCGAGCCCGGCCATGCAGCGCGTGCTGGAGCTCGCGCGGCGGGTGGCCCAGGTGGACGCCACGGTGCTGATCACGGGCGAGAGCGGCACCGGCAAGGAGCGGGTGGCGCGGCTCGTCCACGACGCTTCGCCCCGCGCGCGAGCGCCGCTGCTCGCCATCAACTGCGCGGCGATCCCGGAGCCGCTGCTCGAGAGCGAGCTCTTCGGGCACGCGCGCGGCGCCTTCACGGGCGCGACGCGGGACCGCGCGGGGATCTTCGAGGCGGCGGCCGGAGGGACGCTGTTCCTCGACGAGGTGGGCGAGCTGCCGGCGGGGGTGCAGGTGAAGCTGCTCCGGGCGCTGCAGGCGCGCGAGGTGCGGCGGGTTGGCGAGAACCGCAGCCGCCCGGTCGACGTGCGGGTGGTGGCGGCGACCAACCGCGAGCTCGCCGCGGAGGTGGCGGCCGGCCGCTTCAGGAAGGACCTTTATTATCGGCTCAAGGTGGTCGAGCTCCGGCTCCCGCCGCTGCGCGAGCGCCGGGAGGACATCCTGCCGCTCGCGCGGGCGCTGCTCGTGCAGGCGGCCGCGCGCATGCGGCGGCCGGCGCCGCGCCTCAGCCCCGGCGCGGCCGATCGCCTGGTCCGGTACGCGTGGCCCGGCAACGTGCGGGAGCTGGAGAACGCCATGGAGCGCGCCGTGGCGCTCGCCGAGGCCCGGCGGGTCGAGGCCGACGATCTGCCCGAGGAGGTGCGCTCGGCCCTGCAGCCGCCGGACGCCGGCCCGCGCGCGCCGGCGCCCGGGGAGCGCGCGCGGACGCTCGGCGAGGTCGAGAAGGAGCACATCCTGGCCGCGCTGGCGCGCAATGGCGGCAACCAGACGAGGACCGCGGCGGAGCTCGGGATCGGCGTGTCGACGCTGTACCGCAAGCTCAAGGAGTACGGGCGCGCGCCTGGAGGGTGACGGCGCGGCGGCGCGCCTGTCGAGGGCTCCCGCGGCCGTCGCGCGAGCGCCTCAGCCGGCCTTGGCGGACTCCGCGAAGGCCTTCCACGTCGCCTCGGCCTGGCCCACGCACGCGCGCGCGCCGTCGCGCACGATGGGCGTGCGGAGCAGGAGCGGATCGTCCAGCAGGAGCTCGGCGATCCGCGCCTCGCTCGGGCCGAGGTGCTGCAGGCCGCGCTCCTTCACCCGCGGGCCCTCCGCGTCGTAGAGCGCGCGCATGCCGCCCACGGCGCGCGCCACGCTCGCGAGCTCCCCCTTGGAGAGGCCCTTGTCGCGCACGTCGACGAGCTGCACCTTGATGCCGCGGTCGGCGAAGAACCGCTGCGCCGCCCGCGTCGCCTTGCACTTGGCGGAGCCGAAGATCTGGATCATGCGCGTCGCTCCTGCGTGGCGTGGCCCGCTTCGCGCTCCGAGGGCAGCGCGGGCGTGGAGCATAGGCGCGGGCGCGGCAGCCGACCAGGCGGCAACGAGGCGGGACGCCGGCGGATCACGCGCCGCGCGAGGCTGGGATCGGCGGACCAGCGCGCCGAGCGGAGCGTCTGGAGCGCTCATACATGAGCCCGCTCCGCTCGCTTCCAACGATCCCGTCTGCCTTGCCTCGACCGATGGCTCAGCTCAGGAACGCATCGAGCAACGTCGGCCTTGATGTCCGTGACGAGCATGGCCCGGCGCCTCGGTCCGCCGTGCGCGTCGGGCGCTGGCTTGGCCACGTCCAGCGACAGTACCCGACGACCAAACCGCACCGGCGTGCACCGCCGACGGCCCAGCACGCCGTGTCCGCTCGTCCGGCGACCCGCGCCCGCGCGCTCCCGCGCCGGCGGAGAAACCCGCCGCTCCGAGCGGCGGCAGACCCCAGAAAAACGCCTTGAAAATACGTCAAATCGGCGCGCGATTCGTTTTCCTATTTACGTCCTCGGCGGTTAGGATATCGAGGCGCCTCGATGATCGTGCCCCCTCACGCCCTTCGTGGTCAGGCACGACGCAGCGGCAACACTGGAGCGCATTGAATGAGGTTCCGTTCCTCGCTGTCGGCGAGCGAGTCCGAATCGAGTTTTCCCGTTTCCATCGATTCCGCGGGCGAGCGCGGGGGCGAGCGCGCTCCTGCGCGCCGTGCGAAGGCCGCAGGCGCGCAGGCCTCGCTCGGGGCGACCGAGCTCTACTTCCGGTCGCTCGCCGGCAGCCAGCCGCTCACGCGCGAGGGCGAGGTCGCGATCGGCCGTCGCATCGAGGCTGGCGCGCTCGCGTGCTTCGAGGCGTGGGTCCGCTCGCCGATCGCCCTTCGCGAGCTGGCCTTCACGGCGGAGGACGTCGAGCACGGGGCGCTCAGCATCCGGGACCTCTTGTGCGAGGCCGACGCGAACGATCCCGAGGCGGACGCCTGCGCGGCGCGGCTCGCGGGCCTGCTCGATGTCGCCCGAGCGCTCGCCGCCCGCAAGCAGGACGACGAGGGCGTGGAGATCGCCCTCGCGGGCCTGGCCGCTGGCCTCGCCGAGCTGCGCCTCGATCCGGCCTTCGAGGAGCGCATCGAGCGGAGCCTGCGCGCAGCGGCGGCCGCAGCCGACAAGGCGGAGCGCGCGCCGATCGAGGCCACGCTCGCGGCGATCGCCCGGGGGCGCCGCGCGGTCGCCCAGGCGAAGTCCGAGCTCGTCCAGGCGAACCTCCGGCTCGCGGTCGCCATCGCGCGGGAGCACCAGCGCTTCGGCGTCCCGCTGCTCGACCTCGTGCAGGAAGGCAACCTCGGCCTGATCCGCGCCGCCGACAAGTTCGAGTACCGCCGCGGCCACCGCTTCGGCACCTACGCTGCGTGGTGGATCAAGCAGGCCATCAAGCGGACGATCCTCAACCAGGGTAAGCCCGTCCGCATGCCGGTCCACCTCACCGCGATCCGGAGCCAGGTGGTCCGCGCCCGGCGCGACCTGGTGCAGGAGCGCGGGCGCGAGCCCACGGTCGAGGAGGTCGCGGAGCGCAGCGGGCTCTCCGTGGAGAAGGTGCGCGTGATCGGCGAGCTCGCCCTGGAGCCGCTCAGCCTCGACGCCCCGGTCGGCGAGGAAGGCGACACCCGGTTCGGCGATCTGCTGGCCAACGAGGAGCCGACGCCCGCCGACATGCTGGCGCGGCGCCGCTTGATCGAGCAGACGCGCGAGCTGCTCGACTCGCTGCAGCCGCGCGAGCGCGAGCTCCTGCGGCGCCGCTTCGGCCTCGACGGCAACGAGGACGAGACGCTCGAGGAGATCGGGCAGTCGTTCTCGCTGACGCGGGAGCGCATCCGCCAGATCGAGGCGAAGCTGCTCGAGAAGCTCCGGATGCGCTCGCGGCAACGAGAGCTCGGCTCGTACCTGGAAGGGTAACCGCGGGGCCGCGGCGCGCGCGAGGAGGGCGCGTGGGGCCGCGTCAGCGCTCGGTCGAGCGAGACCGCACCCCCGGCGCCGGGGGCACGGCGCACCTGCGGGATGAGGTCGGTCAAGCCCGGTGGGCGCGCGACCGGCTCCTCGGGTGACGGGCATACCGGAAGCACCGGAGCACGACGCGCGTCAGCGCCGCCGTCGCTCGCGCCCGCAGCGCCTCGTCCGGCCCGGCGCTGATGTCCTCCAGCGCGACGCGGAAGTGCGGCACGCGTCCCCCAAAAAAAGACGGGGGACCGATGAGTTTCGGGGTGCCGGTCTGTCCAACACTTCGAAGATCGAACGAGCACGAGCCAAGGAAGCCGAGGTTCGGAACGGCGGCGCCGAGATCGCCTCCTTCTAGACGCCGAGCGCCACGCGCATCGAGCCGTCCGAGGCGGCGCCTGTCCAGGGCTCTCTCGAACGTCCTACGCCCATCACCGAAAAGGAGACGACGCATGACCACCAACCCCGAAGCCACCCCGACTTCCGACCGCGACCTCGTGTTGACGCGTATCATCGACGCGCCGCGCGAGAAGGTGTTCAAGGCCTGGACCGACCCTGAGCTCCTCAAGAAGTGGTTCGCCCCTCAGCCGTTCACCACGCCCTTCGCCGAGCTCGACGTGCGGCCTGGCGGCGCCAGCCTGATCGTGATGCGCGACCCACAAGGGAACGACTACCCGAACAGGGGTGTCTTCCTCGAGGTTGTCGAGAACGAGCGGCTCGTCTTCACCGACGCGTACACCACGGCATGGGAGCCGTCGGAGAAGCCGTTCATGACGGTGATCCTGACGTTCGAGGACCAAGGCGGCAAGACGAAGTACACCGCCCGCGCCCGCCACTGGACGGTCGCCGACCGCGAGGCGCACGAGAAGATGGGGTTCCACGAAGGCTGGGGCCAGTGCGCTGCCCAGCTCGAGGCCGTCGCCAGGGCCAACGGGTAAGCCGGCCCGGACCTGACCTGCATTGGGAGGACCTGACCTGCATTGAGTGGCGCGGACCTGCATTGAGTGGGGCGGACCTGACCCGGATTGCGTGGACTTACCCGACCCGGGTTGCTCACACGGCTTCCCCGACCCGACTTACCCGACCCAGGTTGCTCACCCGCGAGCTACCCGGGTGAAGGTCGGCCGCTCGCCATCCACAAATCTGCACAAAGCACCGCGCCCTTGTACACGCACGCGCCGCAGACAGATTAACGCGGACCCGTGAAGAGCGACTCAAATCAGGTTGCTACCTGCAGTGCCACCTGCGACCTACCCACCCGAGCCAATCCAGGTTGTGTTCGTTCCAACCAAGCAGCGCCTATAGCGCTCTCGCCCCGGCACCACGTCGTGGTCGCTCGGGCCGCAACTCCATCCACGTCGTCATACGCACGGCTCATGGGCATCTTGAGTCGCCTCGCTCCGCCAGCTTCAGACGCACGTGCCCTCCGACGACGTATCGCCCCCCGTCGCCTCTCCGTGCCCCGCCGGCGCAGCAACTACACCGTGAGCACGGCGTCCGCCACGGTGGCTCCGTGAAACGCGCGCATCCACCACGTCCCCGCGGGGAATACGGCGTTGCGCACACCGCTGCGCCACCGTTCGAGCGCCGCGCGATACGACGCACGAAACGTACGCACGGCGGCAGCAGCGATTCGCCATGCATCGCCCTGCTCGCGGCCGACCGCAAACGTCGGACTGCAGTCGCGCAGCGGTTCGAAGCTCGTGGCACGCTCATATGGGGACACCCGGCTGGCGCCCTCGGCGCCAAGGACGTGTTGCCCTCGCCGCTCCACCTCTTCACGGGCCTGCGCTTCCTGTCGCTCCAGCTCGGCGGCGACCTCGCAGCGAAAGCCATCGCCGCCGTCCTGTTCTACGGCAGGCGGCAGCGCGAGCGCGAGCGTCACTTCTTCTGGCCACTGCGGATTTTTCGGATCGAGATATGCCGCGGGTCGCATCGCGCGCAGCACGCCGCAGCCGAGATCGTTCACATCCACCTTGGCGCCCGGCCACTCGTGCGCATGTCGGACCAGGCCGGCGGCCACAGGATTCGCGAGCACGTAGGCGATCTTCTCCACGACCGCCGCCCGCGTCAGCAGCCGCACCACGCTCGTAGCCTCGTGGTCCCACACTGGCCCTTCCCACGTGCGGAGCACCTTGGTCCCGAGCGCGACGATGCGATGGAAGAATTGCAAAAAGCGCGGCAGGACGCCCATCGTATCGGTCACGACGAGGTGCAGGTGCGTCGACATCGCGCAGAGCGCGTGGACCTCGATGCCGAAGCGGCGCGTCGAGACGGCGAGGATGTAGACCAAGAGCTGGGTGATGGCCGCATCCGGGCGGAAGAGCAGATGCCTGCGCAGGACGCGACGGGTGATGAGGTAGGTGGCGCCTGCGGCAATTTCGCGGGGCTGGCTCATGGCTGGCGTACAATGACAAACGCCGTGCCGTCGGCTGGTGCGAATGATTTCAAGGACTTGGCTCGCTTCTTTGGGTGGCGCCGCCAGGGCGCCAGGTGGTCCGCCACCTGGACAGTCCTTGCGGCTCGCCCAACCTGCGGCTGCTCCTCCGGCCTGGGCTGCCCCTTCCCTCCCTGCCCTTCCCTCCCTCCCCCCCCTCCCCAACCTGGGTTCCCCTTCTTCCCCTTTCCTTCCCCAACCTGGGTTCGTCACCATACCATCGTCCTTCTCCCTCTTCCGACCTGGGTCGGTTGAGAGCGGAAAACGGGGTCGGGTCGTCGCCAATCTGGTCGTACCAACTTCGGTCGGTCGCGCAACCTGGGTCGGGTGGTCCTCAACCTGGGTCGGGTGGTCCCAACCTGGGTCGGGTGGTCTCAACCTGGGTCGGGTGGTCTCAACCTGGGTCGGGTGGTCTGGATGGTCTCAACCTGGGTCGGGTGGTCGTGGTCGGGTCGGGTGGTCCAGGTGGTCCTCAACCTGGGTCTGATGGTCTGGGTCGCGTGATCTCCCTTCTCTCGCCAACCCGGGTTAGGGTCGTCCGGGTTGGCGTCGTCCTGGTCCTCCCTCACTGCTCCGACGGCGACGGCGCCTTCACCGGCTCCGGCGTGGCAACCGCGGGCTTCTTGATGTTCTGGCCCATATCGGGCCTTTGCTCCAGCTTGAGCGGCGGGATCGCCTCGACCCTCCCGCTCGCCGCAGAGCTCTGGATCGCCAGCATCACCCGCACGTCCGCGAGCCCCTCGAGTCCCGACGGCTCCGGCTCCCTGTCCTCGAGGATGCAGCGCGAGAAATAGACGAGCTCGGGGGCGAACTGGTCGCGCTTCTTGAACGTCTTCTCCTCCGTCTTCCCGCCCACCGTCAGGTAATGCTTGATGTCGGCCGTGTAATCGAAGGCCGGCTCCACGCGCAGATCCCCCTCGGTGCCCGCGAGGCGGAACGACGACACGCTCGCGAGCCCCTGGCTGACGGTGAACTGCGCGACGGCGCCGCTCGGGAAACGCAGGATGGCCGCCGTGGTCTCGTCGACATCCTTGGCGCGCCTCTCGTCGATCCGCAGGCTCGTGGCGAGCACCTCGCTCGGCTCCTCGCGGAAGAGGTACCGGGCGGCATTCACGCAGTACACGCCCAGATCGAACAGCGCGCCGCCGCCCTCGTCGCTCCGGGTGCGAATGTCACCGGGGCGCACCACCTGCGTGAACAGCGAGGTAAAGGCGCGCACCTCACCGAGCTTGCCCGAGCGCGCGATCTCGACGGCCTGCAGGTTCGCCTCCTCGAAATGCAGGCGATAGGCGATCATCAGCCTCACGCCGCGGTCCTTCGTGGCGCGGATCATCGCCTCGCAGTCCTCCTCGGTCATGGCCATCGGCTTCTCGCAGAGCACGTGGACGCCCGCCGCCGCGGCCCGCTCCGTGTACTCGCGGTGCATCGCGTTGGGCAGGGCGATGTACACCGCGTCCGCCCGCGCGCGCCTCAGCACGTCCTCGAGCTCGTCGTACCCGCCGCGCTCGGTGACACCGTAGCGCTCGCCCAGCGCGGCGAGCTTCTCGGGGTCGCCCGAGACGAGCGCCACGAGCTCCGAGTTCTCGGCGGCGTTCTTGAACGCCGGCAGCACCGCGACCTGCGCGATGTTGCCCGCCCCGACGACGGCGTAGCGGATCTTCCTGGTCTCCTTCGACGCTGTCTTGGACATGGTTCCTCCATGCGCGGACACCCCGCGTCCGCGGGGAACATGGAGAGATGACCGCAGGCGTCAACCGCCGGGCATGTCGCCCAGGGCGCCCGCCCCCCGGGCCCCCCCGCCCGCGGCCGCCCCCTCCGCGCCCAGAGCACCCCCGCGAGCCGCGTACTACCTGCGCCCGTGCGCTGGTCACCGCATCCCCTCACCCTCCGCCAGCTCCCTCTCGCTGCGCCGCTTCGCCCCGCGCGCCCCGTACCGCACCCTCGCGCTCGCCTTCCGCCGCGGCTCCCCCATCGAGAGCGCCCTCCAGCGCCTCCCGCGACGCTCCGGGGCGCCTACCAGCGCGCCACGACCGCGCCGCAGAGCTGATAGCCCCAAGCTATCACTTACTTCAGCAGCGACGATGTATTGGGAACGATGACGCCCGCAGCCACATTGCCCCATCGCGCGCACGAACGACTACGGCCAGGCCGGCGAGCGGTACCGCGCGTTCGAGCCCTGGGAGCGCGACGAGCTCGTGAAGAACCTCGTCGAGGCGCTATCGCAGCGCGACCACGCCATCCAGGAGCGGAGGATCGGCCACCTCGTCCAGTGCGTTCAGGACTGCGGCCGTCGGGCCGCCGAAGGGCTCTCTTCAAGGGCCGACGGATCCGCCAACGCCTCGAGCGAGCGCCGACTCGGCAGCGCGAGGCTCACCGTCCTCTCCGCAAGGGCGAGCGCGACAGCAGAGATCGCGACGCTCACACTGTAACGACGTGCGCTGTCTCCTTCGATCGAATGTCGCGCAGCCGGAGAGCACCCAAGGCTCCCCCGGCGCTCTCCGCTGCGCGGGCCGAGCGCCGCCGGCGCCCTGCCCCGAGCCCGACGCAGGGCTGCTGAGCGGACCGAGGTGCCGCCCGAGCGCTCGTGATAAGCTCACCTCGCGCCTGCCGGAATGGGTAGAAGGCGCGAGGGGCGGAGTGAACAGCGACGACGGAGGGCGTGGGGCCGAGCGGGGTGGACCGTCCGGGAGGGGACGTCGCGGGGACCCGCCGGCGTCGGACGGCGCGCTTGCCCGCGCCGTGGCCGACGCGTCGCTGGCCCTGTTGCGCGCCGGCGAGGGCGGCACGCCGCGCGCGATCGTCGCGGCGGCGTCGCGCCTCCTGCACGCCGACATCGCCTGTCTCTACGAGCTCGCCGAGGGGCCGCGAGCGCTCATGCTCGTCGCCTCGGAGGGCGGCGGCGGCGCGCTGGACGCGCTCCAGCGCCTGCCGCTCGACGCCCCGAGCCTCGCGGCCGAGGCCGCACGCGCCGGGGTCGTCCAGGGCGCGCCGGACGGCGAGGGCGCAGCGGCGCTGCTCGACGCCGGCCACCTGCGCGACCGCTGCGGCTGCGCCCACGCGGTCGCGATCCCGATCGCCTTCGCCGGCGACCTGCGCGCGGTGCTGCTCTGCGCCGCCGCGCAGCCGACCCTGCCGCAGGCCGAGGCGGTCGAGATCGCGGGCGCCCTGTCGAGCCTGTTCGGCATGGCGCTCGCCGCCGCCGAGCCCCGCGCCCTGCGCGCGCGGATCGAGGAGCTCGAGCAGGAGAAGCGCGCGCTGGAGCGCACGCGCGAGCAGCTGAACGCGGCGATCGCGGAAGCCAGGAAGACGGAAGCCGCGCTCCGGCTGAGCGAGGACAGCCTCGCCCGGGCGCAGAAGATCGCCAGGCTGGGCAACTGGGACTGGCACATTCCGACCGACGAGCTGTTCTGGTCCGAGGAGTGCTATCCGATGCTGGGGCTGTCCCGCGACGCCGGCGCGCTCACGTACGAGCGCTTCCTCGCCTGCGTCCACCCGGAGGACCGCGAGGGCCTCATGCGCGCCGTCGACCTCGCGCTCCGGGGGGAGAGGCCGTACTGCATGGAGTACCGGATCCTCCGCCCGAGCGGCGAAGAGCGCCTCCTCCACACCGAGGCGGACGTGGTCCGCGCCGACGACGGAACCCCGCTCCGGCTCATCGGCACGGCCCTCGACGTCACCGAACAGCGGCGCGCCGAGCAGGCCTTGCGGCTCAGCGAAGAGCGCCTGCGGATGATCGCGGAGCACGCGAGCGACGTCATCTTCCGCATGCGGCTCGGCCCGGAAGGCGGGTACGAGTACATCAGCCCCGCCGTCCTCGAGCACACCGGCCATCCGCCCGAGGCCTGGTACGAGGACCCTCAGCTGTTCCTCACGCTGATCCACCCCGAGGACGAGGGGCGTTATCACGAGTTCGTCGAGCAGATGGCCGCGGCCGGCGGGCGGCTCACGTTCCGGATCATCGACAGGAGCGGCCGGATCCGCTGGATATCGACCCACATCACGATCCAGCGCGACGAGCACGGCAACCCGGTCGCCGGGATCGGCATCTCGCGCGACGTCACGGCGGAGAAGCTCGCCGACGAGGAGCGCGAGCAGCTCCTCCGGCAGCTCTCGGCCGAGCGGAGCTGGCTCACCGCGGTCATCGAGCGCTCGCCCGTCGGCATCCTCCTCCTCGACCAGTCCGGCGCGCAGATCGCCTGGAATCATCGCGCCCAGGAGCTCGCCGGGATCGACGCGCCGCCCGCGCAGGCGGGCGCGTGGGGCCTCTGCTCCCTGGACGGGCAGCCGCTCCCGGACGGCGAGCAGCCCTCGGCGAGCGCGCTGCGCGGCGAGGTCACGAGCTCGAGGGAGCTCGCGCTGCGGCGCGCCGACGGCGGCACGCTGGCGGTGCTCGTGAGCGCCGGGCCGATCGTCGACGGGGGCGGGAAGCTGCTCGGGGCGGTGGTCGTCTTCGACGACATCACGCGGCTCAAGGAGCTCGAGCGGCTCAAGGAAGAGTGGACGTCGGTGGTGGCGCACGATCTGAAGCAGCCGGTGACGACGATCATCGGCTATGCGACCCAGATCGAGCGCAAGCCCCAGGTGGCGGCCGCGGTGAAGACGAGGGCGGGGCATATCGTGGCGAGCGCCAAGCGGCTCGGGCGGATGGTGTCCGATCTGACGGACATCTCCCAGATCGAGTCGCGGCGGCTCGCGATCGAGAGCGCTCCCGTCGATCTGCCGGCGCTCCTTCAGGCGGTCGTGGAGCGGATGGCGGGCGAGACGGAGGGACACGCGGTCGAGGTCGAGATCCGGGGCGAGATCCCGGTCGTGTGCGCGGACGCGGCGCGCGTGGAGCAGGTGCTCAGCAACCTCATCTCCAACGCCGTGAAATACGGTGATCCGGAGACGCCGATCCGGGCGTCGCTGGAGCGGCGCGGCGACGAGGTGCAGATCTCCATCCGGAACGGCGGCCGCGAGATCCCGGCCGAGGATCTCCCGCTGCTGTTCGAGCGGTTCTTCCGGGGGAGGGCGAGGGAGGAACGCGCGGTCGGGCTCGGGCTCGGGCTGTACATCGCGAAGGGGCTGGTCGAGGCGCACCACGGCAGGATCTGGGTCGAGAGCCCCAAAGGGGGGTGCACGACGTTCCATTTCACGCTGCCGGTGGCGGCGGCGCCGCGGCGGGACGCGGCGTAGTCAGGGGCTCTCCGCGGCTCAAATCCGCTGTGCTCGGGCCGCAGCGGGGGCCCACAGCGGCGGCTCGGGCGCGCCCTTCTCCCGGACGCCCGCCGGCACGGCGTGGCTCCGCCCGGTGAGGCGCTCGAACTCCACGACGTCATGAGAGCACACGAGGGTCACCTCGTGGCCGTGCTCCCGGCGAAGCGCCCGCAGCCGCCGCTGGTTCTCGAGCCGCGCGCCGCGGTCCTTCTCCATCATGAGCTGATAGAGGCGCAGGCCGGGCGTGCAGGTGGGCCGCACCGGGTCCATCTCGCGGTAATAGAAGTACGCATCGCCGGCGAGGAGCAGCCAGCCGCCATCGCTCCGGATCGCCACGCCCGCGTGGCCCAGCGTGTGACCGATGAGCGGGACGAAGAGCACCTCGTCCTTCAAACCACGCACCGGCCGCGCCCCCTCGAAGCCGAACCAGCGCTCTCCGCCGTCCGAGGGATAGGCGATCCAGTTCGGCTGCGTCGACCACTGGGCCGGCCGGTAACGCATCCGGTCGAGCAGCGTCCGCCGGGCGACCGCGGCGTCACGCTCGTCCGCGAGCAGGTGGACCTCCGCGCCAGGAAAGTCGTCGAGGCCCCCAGCATGGTCGAAATCGAGGTGGGTGAGCACGATGTGACGGACATCCTCGGGCCGGAAGCCGAGGCGCTGGATCTGCCGGCACGCCGTCATCTCGGCGCGGAATTCCGGTCGTACCAGGAACAGAAAGAACCGGCTGAGCCGCTTCCTCGCCATCGAGACATCCAGCAACCCAAGCCCGGTGTCCACGAGCACCAGGCCGCTGTCCGTCTCCAGGAGCAGGCAGTGGCACGTCAGCCTCCCGCGGAGCCCCAGCGTCTGGCCATCCATCAGCGCGCCGCCGATCGGACAGGTCGAGATGCAGTTGAGATGATGGATTCGCACGGCCGCCTCTCCTTTCGCCGCTACCCTGCCCCCGGGGACGGCCGCCCGAGGGACCGGCGCCGAGGCGGGCACACCGCACGTCGCGCGCTCGACCCGCTCACCGCGACCGCTCGCCGACCGTCGCGAGGACAAAGCCTGGGCTCCCCGGAGCGCATGAGGCACGGTGGGTGCATGGAGCATGCCGGTCGCCGGGCTCCAGATCGCGTGAACGGAAGGACGGCAAAGACACGACCGCGGACAGGAGCGCCCTGGACTCGCGCCCGACTTTCCGGCGGCGCGGAGGGACGGACGACCTTTCTGCCACACAGGGACACTCCGCGACATCGGCGCGCGAACACCGAGCGCGAAGAGCGTGCTCTACAGCGGCGCGCCCGCCTCCGGCGGCCGCGGCGCCCGAGGGACGGAGTAGACCGGCGCCGCCGCGCACTTCACCGGCAGCCGGTCGAGCCCGCGCAGGATGGACGACGGCTTCCACGTCAGGGACGAACGCGGCACGGCGAGCCGCAAGCCGGGGAGATCCTGGACGATCGCGGGAAACGCGATCTGCGCCTCGAGGCGCGCCAGCGGCGCGCCGAGGCAGTAGTGCGCGCCGTTGCCGAAGGCGAGGTGCCGGTTGGGGTCGCGGTCGAGCATCAGCCGCTCGGGGCTCGCGAAGACCTCCTCGTCGTGGTTCGCCGAGCCGAGCACCGCGAAGAGCCGCTGTCCCCGCGGGACCACGCGCTCGCCGAACGCGACGTCCTCCGTCGTGTACCGCTCGGTCGCGAGCTCGACCGGGCTCGTGAAGCGCAGGAGCTCCTCGACCGCCGGCTTGATCAGCTCGGGCTCGCGCCGCAGGCGGTCGAGCGCCTCCGGATCGTCGAGCAGGGCGAGCGTCCCGCTGGCGATCAGGTTCACCGTCGTCTCGTGGCCCGCCACGACCAGGAGGAGGACCATCGCGAGCATCTCCTCCTCGTTCAGCCGGCTGCCCGCCTCCTCGGCGCGCACGAGCGCCGCGATGAGATCGTCCCCGCCCGTCCGGCGGCGCCGCTCCAAGAGCGCGCGCAGGTAGCGCAGGAACATGTAGAGCGACGGCGTCGCGAGCACCATGTCCACGCTCGTGACGATCCCGACCAGGCGGTTCGTCCAGGCCCGGAAGCGCGGCCAGTCCGCCTCGGGAATGCCGAGCAGCTCGCAGATCACCGTCATCGGCAGCGGCAGCGCGATCTCTTCCAGGAGGTCGATCGCGCCGCGCGCCCGGGCCCGCGAGACGAGGCGCTGGGTGATCGCCTCGACGCGCCCGCGCAGCTCCTCCACCCGCCGCGGCGTGAAGGCCTGGTGCACCAGGGCGCGCAAGCGGGTGTGATCCGGAGGGTCATGATCGAGCATGCTCTTCGTCAACGGGCGGAGGAACCAGGGCATCCACGGCACCTGCCTGGCCCGCTCCTCCGCGCTGAGCGCGCGATACGGGTCCTTGCCCAGGCGCGGGTCCTTCAGCGCAGACGCCACGTCGGCATAGCGCGTCACGAGCCACGCGGGCTTCCCGTCCTTGAGCACGGTGCGCACGACCGGCGCCTCGGCGCGCAGCCGCGCGTAGAGCGGATAGGGGTTCGCCTTGTGCTTCGCGCTGGAGATATCCGGGATCGACATCATGCTGGACCGCCTTTCTTGGAAGCTCGCGGCCGCGCGGGCCGGCGCCCCGCGCCCGCCTCGGGCTGCGCGAGCGCGAGGAGCGCGTCGCGCAGCGCCCGCAGCTGGCCTTCGCTGAACGCCATCGCGCCGAGCGCCTGGGAGAGCCAGAAACCGTCGAGCGCAAACTGGATCGCGATGGCCCGCCCCACCGGGATGTCCTCGGCCGCGTCGCGCGCGACCGCCTCGGCGGTCAGCTTGCTGCCGTGGCGCGCCAGCGCGGGCTGAGCGCTCACCGCCTCGATGATCGCGAGGAGCAAGGCGCGAGGCGCGGCGGTCTCGCGCTCGTCCTCGTCGAAGGTCAGCGCGATCTGCGCCCGCAGCCGGGCGCCCCGGGGCTCCGGGTCCTGCGCCGCGCGCTTCGCGGCGTCGTCGTTCACCCGGGCCGTCAGCCGATCGACGATCGCCGTCAGGAGCGCGTCCTTCGTCGCGAAGTGGTGAAAGAAGCCCCCTTTGCTGATCCCCGCCTCGGTGATCACCGCCTCGACGGTCAGCTGGTTCACCCCGCGCGAGACGATGAGCCGCTCGGCTGCGTCGAGGATGCGCTCTCGCGCGCTGGAGTAGGTCCGCGCCGGCATCGAGGATGTATACCGACCAGTCGGTCGGTATGCAAGGCGATCGCTCCCCGCCAGCGCCAGAGCGCCAGACGCCGGCGGATCCCGGGGCGGGCCGCCCTGGGCGGCGGCGCCGGGCTGGCGGCCTTGACTTTTGCAACCCGCCTGGACAGTTCCTAGCCCTCGAGCGACCGCATGTCCTTCGCCGCCTTCGCCCGCGCCACCGCGCTCCACCCCGAGTTCCGCCGCGGGGCGCGCGAGATGCTGCACGTGTCGCTCGGCGTCGCCGCCTGGGGGCTCGTGACCGGCGTCGCGATGGTCAAGAGCGGGCTCACCGCGCCGCTCGCGGTGCTGATGTCGCTCGCGGTCTTCGCCGGCAGCGCGCAGCTCGCCGCGATGCCGCTGATCGCGTCCGGCGCGCCGATCTGGGTCGTCTGGGCCACCGCCGCCTGCGTGAACCTGCGGTTCGTGATCTTCAGCGCGATGTGGCGGCCCTACTTCGCGCCGCTCCCGCGCTGGCGGCGGTGCCTGTGCGGCTACTTCAGCGGCGACCTGAACTACGTGATCTTCATGAAGCGCTTCCCCGTGCCCGGCCCGGCGCCCGAGCAGGAGCCCTATTTCTGGGGCGGCGTCGCGACGAACTGGTCGGCATGGCAAGGCTCGTCGCTGGGCGGCATCGCGCTGGCCAACGCGATCCCGGTCGAGTGGGGCCTCGGCTTCGCGGGCGTGCTCGCGCTCCTCGGCGTCGCGTGCTCGCTGCTCCAGGACAGGGCCACCTGGCTCGCCGCCGGCACCGCCGCTGGCGCCGCGGTGGCCGCCTACGCGCTGCCGCTGAAGCTCAACATCCTGGTCGCCATCGCCGCAGCGGTCGCGGTCGGCCTGGGCGTCGAGGCGGCCGAGGGGGCGCACCGACGCGCGCGCCAGGGGGCCGAGGAGGCCGGGCGATGAGCGCCTGGGAGATCTTCGTCGCCATCCTCGGCCTCGCGCTGATCACGGCGTTCACCCGCGCCTTCTTCCTGTACCCCGACCGGGATCTGCCGCTGCCCGGCTGGCTCCGGCGCGGGCTGCGCTACGCGCCGCTGGCCGCGCTGGCGGCCGTGATCGTGCCCGAGGTGGTGATGACGGACGGGCACCTGATCGCGACCTTGCAGGACGCGCGCCTGCCCGCGAGCCTCGCGGCGAGCGTCTACTACGTCTCTCGCCGCGACATCCTGGGCACCATCGTGACCGGGATGGCGGTGTTCCTGCCGCTGCGCATCGGACTCGGCTGGTAGGCGCGGGCACACCGGTTCTCCTGAAGCGCCGGGGCTGGTACGCTGCGCGACATGTCGGATGAGAGTGCCCACCGACCGGAAGGAGCCACGGTGCCCTCCGCGGCTCAGAGCGACTCGTCGCGGAGCCGGCTCGGCCCGGGGGACGTCGTTGGCGAGCGCTGGCGGCTCGAGGAGTTCCTCAAGAAAGGGGGCATGGGCCGGGTGTTCCGGGCCACCGACCTTCACCTCGGCGGGCCGGCGGCGCTCAAGCTGATGGATCCGGGGGTCGTCGGGACCGAGAAGGCGCGCGCCCGCTTCCTCCGCGAGGCGCAGACCGCGGCGAAGCTGCGGGGCACGAACGTGGTGCAGGTCCTCGACTTCAACGTCGATGGCGCGACGCAGGTGCCCTACATCGCCATGGAGCTCCTCCGCGGCGAGGACCTGGCCGAGCGGATCGCCCGCGGGCCGCTCTCCTACGAGGAGACGGCCGCGGTCCTCGGCGATGTCTGCAGCGCGCTCGGCAAGGCCCACCGCCTCGGCGTCGTCCACCGCGACATCAAGCCGGCCAACGTCTTCCTCGTCGACGATGATCGCCCGCTCTGCAAGGTCCTCGACTTCGGGATCGTCAAGCTCGAGGACCTCGGGCTCGATCGCCAGGGGACGCCGCAGACCGACGCGGGCGCGACCCTGGGCACCGTGAGCTACATGAGCCCGGAGCAGATCGCCAACGCCCGGGGCGTCGATCACCGCGCGGACCTGTGGTCGCTCGGCGTGATCGCCTACGAGTGCATGACCGGGCGCCGGCCCTTCCGCGGCGAGTCGCTGTACGAGCTGGTCCACAAGATCTGCTTCGATGTCCCGCCGGCGCCGTCGCGGCTGGCCGAGGTCCCGAGCGGCTTCGACGCCTGGTTCGCCCGGGCGACCCACCGCGACCGCGACCGCCGGTTCGCCTCCGCCGGCGAGCTCCTCGAGGCGCTCCGGGCGCTCGCCGGCCGCCCGCCGGACAGGCCGGCGCAGAGGCCGCCCCCCGGCGGCCCGCCCGACCTCCCGAAAGACCACAGCTGGGTCTCGGACGCCAACCAGATCGACATCGGCGCCCTCAAGGACCTGACCTTCAAGAACGCCGTGGTCCGCGAGTTCCTCGACAGCGCCAAGAAGCACTTCGTCTCGGGGAGCAAGGGGCTCGGCAAGACCCTCCTCCTCACGTACAAGCGCTCGGTCCTCAGCGAGATCTACCTCGCGACCGGCCGCGAGCGCCGCCACGCCGCCGTGCAGTTCATCCCGGAGGGGCGGCCGTACCTCGATCTGATGGGCGACCTGCCCAGCGTCGACCAGACCCAGCGCGACCTCATGTCGCGGCTCCACGACTGCAAGCGGCTCTGGAGCTTCAGCCTCCGCCTGTCGATCGTCTCCTACCAGTCCGCCGCCGCCGCCGGCGATCCCGAGGACCTCTCGCCGCTCCCCCGGAACCTGCGCGGGCTCCTCGAAGGCCGGCCGGTCGAGCCGACGATGGTGCTGAAGGAGCTCCTCTCGATGACCGTCCGCCAGATCAACCAGGTCGTCGACGCGCTGGAGCGCCCGCTCGAGCGGCGGCTCCGCTCGCTCCACAGCGGCGTCTACATCTTCATCGACAAGCTCGATCAGGCGCTCCGGGGGCTGCCGCGAGACGCGTGGATCCACATGCAAGCGGGGATGATCGAGGCCGCGTGGGACCTGATGAACGCCAACCCGCACGTCAAGATCTTCGCCACGATCCGGGAGGAGGCGTTCTCGGCCTACGAGTCCGACATCAAGGCCAACCTCTTCGGCGCGACCGCGAGGCTCCGTTACGAAAAGCACGAGCTCTTCGAGCTGCTCGAGAAGCTCACGTATTATTACGAGAGGCTGCCGCTCCGCGAGTTCATCCACCTCGACGAGGTGCGCGCGGGGCGCTCGTCCCGCGGCGAGTCGACCTTCGACTTCCTCTGCCGGCACACCCTCGGGCGGCCGCGCGATCTCGTGATCCTCGCCTCGGAGATCTCGCGCAACCGGCAGGCCCTCGACGAGCGGACCTTCACGCGGATCGTGCAGAGCACCAGCGCCGGCCTCCTCGTCGCCAACATCTTCGACGAGATGCGCGTCTTCCTCGAGGTGCTCCGCAACCGCGACAAGCGGGATGAGTTCCTCGCCCTGCTCCCCAGCGACGTCCTCACCCACGACGAGCTGGTCGAGGTGTGGTGCAAGCTGCACCAGGTCGACCGCGCGTACTTCGACGCTCACGGCCGGAACGCCGACGACGTCTACCACCCTTTCCGCGAGCTCTTCGAGTGCGGCCTGCTCGGCGTGCTCCGCGACGAGCCCGGTGCCGAGCGCCAGGTCCAGCGCTTCCGCCAGCCGCACGACGCCGTGGTCGGCTCGCGCCACGCGCTGCCGCGCTCGCGGTTTTACCTGCTCCACCCTTCTCTGCGCGCGCTGATCGAGCCGCTCCCCGGCGGCGGCCAGTTCAACGCGATCCGCAACGTCGTCATCGGCCACGGGGAGCCCTGGCCCCGCCACTGGGACCTCGTGGTCGACGTCCAGCGCGAGCTCTTCCGGCGCCCGGACGCCGACGAGGAGATCGGCAACGCGGTGTTCTCCCTCCTCGACCGCCTCTCGGCCGACATCGCCGACGGCGAGGGAGAGGGCGCCGCGCGCCAGGCGATCGCCGCCTCCCCCACCTTCACCCGCCTCAGCGCGCACCTGGAGCGGATCCACTGGGACGACCTCCACCTCGCGCTCCTCGAGCTCTTCCCGACACGGCGCCGGGAGGAGGAGCCCGAGCTGACCGACCGGGTGGAGGTGGCGATGCTGCTCATCGATATCGTCCGATCGACCCGCATGCTCCACGACATCGGCGATACAAGCTTCGTCGACCACCTCCACCGGCTCCGCGGCGCCCTGCGCGGGTCGACGAACCCGCGCCTCCTCAAGGGGACCGGCGACGGGTACCTCGCGGTCTATTCGACAGTGGCCCGCGCCGTCGAGGCGGCCCGCGTGCTCCGTCGCGCCGTCGGCGACGCTGCCGAGCTCCGCCTCATCGTCCACTGGGGCCGGGTGCGGATGAGCGATCACGACGTCCTCGGCACGGAGGTCCACCGGCTCTTCCGGATCGAGGCGGTCACCGAGGACGATCGCGCGGACGAGCCGAGCGCCGGGGTCGCCCTGCCGCGCCCCGGCCGGGTGACGCTCTCGCGCGCGGCGGCCGCCGCGCTCCCCGACGCGGAGCGCGCGGACTTCCGCCGGGCGGGCGCCTTCCGGCTCAAGGATTTCGACGCGCCCGAGTCGCTCTGGGTCGAGATCGACGCCGGCGCGTGAGGCGCCCGGGGTGCGCCCGAGGGCCGGCGGCGAGGGGCCGCGCCTCTGCGGGCGATCGGCCGAGGGCGCGGGGGCGCGTGTGGTACGCTGCCGGCGCCATGACCGAGCTCCTGGGCCTCGTGTTCTCGCCGTGGACCGAGAAGGCGCGCTGGGCGCTCGACGTCCGCCGCGTCCCGTACACCTTCCGGCACTACCAGCCGCTCGTCGGCGAGCCGGCGCTCCGGGTGAAGCTCCGCCGGCTCACCGGCCGCGTCTCCGTGCCGGTGCTCACCGCCGACGACGGGCGCGTGCTCGCGGACTCGGCCGACATCGCGCGCTGGGCCGACGGGCGCGGCGCCGGTCCGACCCTGTTTCCGGCCGAGCACGAGGCCACGATCGCGCGGCTCATCGACCTGTCCGAGCGCGCGCTCGCCGCCGGGCGCGCCCGCGCGCTGTCGCGCATGCTGGCCGACGACGAGGCGCTCGCCGAGATGGCCCCGGGGCCGATCCGCCGCGCGCACGCCGCCCTCGCGGCGCGGCTCGGCGGGCTCGGCGTCCGCCGCACCCTGCGCAAGTACGGCGGCCACGAGGACGGCGCCGAGGCGCACCTGCGAACGCAGGTCGCGGCGCTGGACGAGCTCCGCGCGACGCTCGCGCGGAGCGTGCCGTCCGGAGACGGGCCGAGGACGCTCCTCGGCCGCTTCACGTTCGCCGACATCGCGATGAGCCAGGTGCTCGTGAACGTGGCGCCGCCCGCCGAGCTGAAGCTCGGCGCCGCCAGCCGCCGGAGCTTCTCCGACCCCGAGCTGCGCGATCGCTACGCCGACCTGATCGCGTGGCGCGACGAGCTCTACCGCGTCTTCCGGACGAGCTGACGGGCCCTGTCCTGCGAGCGAGGCATCAGCGGCCCTCGGGATCGACGCGCCTCACCAGCGCGCCGCGGCCTGCTCCGCGGCCTCTTTGGCCTGCGCGAGCGGCTGCGCGATGCGGCCGCGCAGCTGCTCGACGACGGCCGGGGGCGCGGACTCGGGCGAGCCCGCCTGGAACGGCGGATCGGGGTCGTACTCCATCACGAGCTGCGCCGTCTGCGCGGCCTCCTCGCCCCGCATCTTGGCGGCGATCCGGAGGCCGAAATCGATGCCCGACGTCACGCCGCCTCCCGTGATGCGGTTCCGGTCCTCGACGTAGCGCGCGTCGACGCGCTCGGCCTCGAGGAGGGGCAAGACCTCGCGGAATGCCCAGTGCGTGGTCGCGCGGTGACCGCGGAGCAGCCCCGCCGCGCCGAGCACGAGCGACCCCGTGCAAACGCTCGTCACGTAGCTCGCCTGCTCCGCGCGCGCCGCGAGGAAATCGAGGACCTCGCCGTCCTTCATCACGGCGATCGTGCCCGCGACGCCGCCCGGAACGAAGAGGATCTCGAGCTCCTCGGGACACGTGTCGAAGGTCGCCGTGGGAAGGAGGGTGATGCCCGAATCCGTCGTCACGGCGTCGAGCGTCTTCCACACGAGGTGTATTTTCGTATCTTCGAGGATACTGAACGCGGTCTGGGGACCGATGAGATCGAGCGCGGTGAAGCCCGGATAAATCAGCATGGCAATGTGCTGCATGGGGGAGCTCTCTCCTTCAGGCGTTGTGGGCGATGGCTCAGGACCGGCGTCGTCCTGCGCGCATCCGCCGAGCGTTTGCAGGGTGGCGAGCGCGGCGCTCGCGGCAGCGAGATCCAGGATTTGTCGGCGTTTCATGAGGCCTGTTTACGCGCTGTCATGCGGCGCTACCATGCGACACGTTGTCCTGCGGCGCGATGTCGCATGGCGGGGACGCCGGGAGGAGCAGGCGCGCTCGATCCCGGAGGAGCGGAGGAGCTTGTCCTAAGGACTCGTATCGTCGCCTGCCGCGCCGCCCGCGCCGCCGGCGCCCACCGCTCGGCCTCCCGCGCCGCCTTCTCCTGACCACCCCCCCTCTCCGAAGCCGCCCTCGCCCAGCCAGCCCCCCTCGCCGAACCCACCTTCTCCCGACCAACCGCCTTCCCCCCACCAGCCGCCCTCGCCGGACCAGCCCCCGACGCCCGCGCCGGGGTCCGGCGGCCGGAAGTCGCTCAGGTGCGCGAACGCGTCGGAGCGCTGGGCCTGGCAGATGCCGAACGGCAAGGGCGGCTGCAGCACGCACGCCGCGCCCTCCCCGCAGTCGCCGTCATCGCAGCAGTATCGCTGGCATGCGTAGAGACCGCCCATGCACGTGAACCCCGGGCCGCAGGTCTCGAACGACACGGAGCAGGTCTTGCAGCTCTTCGCGTCGTTCGTCTGCCAGAGACACTGGAACAAGCCGGCGAAGGCGTCGTAACCGCACTGCCCCACCTGCCCTTCGCACCCCTCGTTCGTGATGGGATTGCAGGTGACCATGACCCCGTCGACAACAACGCAGCTCCCGTTGCTCGCGACCGCGTCGGGCGGCGCATCGATGCACGCCGGGAGGAAGCCGCTGCCGGAAAGGTCGACCTCCGCGTCGATGAGGTCGTCGTCCTCCGAGGTCTGCACGGCCACGCACTCGCCGGCCACCAGCGTCGTCCCTGGCCCGCACCGCACCGCGGGCGGCGTGCCGTCCGGCTCGGCCACGCACTCGTTCCCTCGCTGCACCGTCCGGTCGCCGCACGCGAGCGACGGCCCCGCGGCCGCGGGAGGGGCCCCGCCGCCGTCGCCCTTGCAGGACGGGAGGATCAGCGCGCACACCAGCGCGCCGAGCAGCGCCGGCCCCGCCGCGCCGCCGCCGGGCGCAAGGCGCGCTCCAGGCCATCGCTTCCCAGACATGCTTCCGCTCTCCATCTCTCGGGTGGGTGCCATCGCTTCGGTGTCTCCGGCTCAGTCCAGCTTCGCCCCGGCCTCGATCCACGCGCGGATCGCCGCCCGCTCCTCCGCGCCGAGCTCTCCCCCGACGGGCATCAGCGCGGTGCCCTGGGCCCGCTCGGCGCAGCCGGGCTCGATCTTGCAAACCAGGTAGCTCTCGTCCGCCGCGCCCGGCGCGATCAGCGCCCGGCCCGGCACCTCGCGGGACGGCGCGCCGATGACCTCGCCCCCGGCGAGCGCGGCCCGCCGCAGGTCGAGCCCCGACGCGCGCTCGGCGCCGTGGCACGGGGCCGACGCGCAGCGTTGGTCGAAGATCGCCTGCACCGCCTCGACGTCCGACGCGACAGGGCCGCCGTCCTCCGGGTCGCTCGGGCACCCCGCGTACGCGATGGGCTCGTCGGCGACGCGCGTGTCCGGCTGCCAGCCCTCCGGCAGCCCGCGCACGAAGCGGTAGAGCGCCCGCGTCGCCTCCTCGGACCAGCCGCTCTCGACGAGCGGCATGCGCGCCCCGAGCGCGTCGCCGAGGAGCCGCAGGTAGAGGAAGCTCCGCTCGGGCCTCCCGGGCACGAGCTGCCTGAGCTCGGCGCCGGCGGCGTCGCGGCCGTTGCCGTTCGCGTCCCCGACGACCACGTCGGCCCCCCGCCGCGGCCATCGCGCCGAGCGCCGCCCCGGATAGAAGAAAACGACGACGTCTCATCGCCCCAGCACCTGTCACCCTCGACCCACCGTCCAGCGCGGGGCGCGACACGCCCCTAGAAAATTACCATATTGCCGTCGACATCTACCGCGCGGTCGCGCGCGACCTGCGGAACGTGCCGAATCGTCGCTCGCCTCGTGGCCTCATGAATGGCGAAGGGCCCGTCGATCCTTCACGCGATCGCGCGTGGCTCGTCGTTTTTTACGGTGCGCGCCGACGGCACAGCGCACCTGTCCGATGGAGAGGTTCGAGAGGGTCTGCGGAGGCGAGGCCTGAGCGCTCGATCTCCCCGGTTCCTCTCCAACGAGACTTCTCCAGAATGCGCCCGTCGCGCGCCGAGTGGTATCATGGCGCACGATCGCGACGTGCGTTCGCTGCGCCGGGGAGGCGGCCCCACGCGGCTCGGGCCGCCGGGCCAGGCGTCGCTCTATTTCAACGATCCGTTCGGCAACCGTCTCGAGCTTGTCACGCTCGGATTCACGGGGGAGATCCCCGTCGGCGCGCCGGACGTCTCTGCGCTGGAGTACACCTGGACCGGCACCTGAGCCGCGCGCCGCGCGGCCCCGCGCGATCGCCTCCTTCGTTGCGCACGGTGAGGTTGAGCAGTATGGGGAGCGTATCCGAACGGCGGCCTGGCCGGGCCCTGCCCCGCGGGGGTGGATCTTCCGTGCCCGGGTCTGTCGTCACGAAAGGAGCGCTCCGATGCCTGTTGACGTGAAGTACACGACCCAAGCCACTGCTCAGGGCGGCCGCGACGGCCGGGCCAAGACTGCGGACGGTGCCCTCGACGTGAAGCTCTCGACGCCGAAGGAGCTTGGCGGCGCCGGTGGCGAGGGGAACAACCCGGAGCAGCTCTTCGCGGCGGGCTACGCCGCCTGCTTCCTCGGTGCGTTGAAGTTCGTGGCCGCGCAGGAGAAGGCGCGGATCCCTGCCGAGGCCACCGTGACGGCGACGGTCGGCATCGGCCCCCGCTCCGAGGGCGGCTTTGGCCTCGACATCGGCCTGCGCATCTCGCTGCCGGGCATCGAGCGTTCGCAGGCAGAGCAGCTGGTCGAGAAGGCGCACCAGGTTTGCCCCTACTCGAACGCCACCCGCAACAACGTCCCCGTCCGCCTGGAAGTCGCCTGATCGACGACCGTCGCCCTCCCACGTCGGAGCGACATCGCCTGCATCTCTAGACCACTTCTCAGGGGGACGTCCCCTCTCGATGGAGCGCCGCGAACACCCCACCTCGGGCGAGCAGCTCCGCGTGCGTCCCCTGCTCCACGACCCGCCCGTGATCGAGCACGACGACCCGATCCGCGTGCCGGATCGTGCTCAGCCGGTGCGCCACCACGAAGCTCGTCCGCCCGCGCAGGAGCCGCCCGAGCGCCGCCTGCAGCCGGGCCTCGGTCAGCGCGTCCACCGAGCTCGTCGCCTCGTCGAGCAGCACGATGCGCGGACGCGCGACCATCGCCCGCAGGAAGCACACGATCTGCCGCTGCCCCAGCGACAGCCCCGTCCCCCGCTCGCCCACCTCGGTGCGGAGGCCCTCCGGCAGCGCGTCCAGGAGGTCGAGCACGTCCAGATCCCGCGCCGCGTCGCGGATCTCGGCGTCGGTCGCCGCCGGGTTCCCCATGCGCACGTTGTCGAGCACCGTGCCGCTGAAGAGGAAGTTGCTCTGCAAGACCAGCCCGAGCTGCGCGCGCAGCGACGCCGACGAGGTCGCCGCCAGATCGTGCCCGTCGACGGTGATCGACCCCGCCGTCGGCAGGTACAGCTTCGCCAGCAGGTTCAGGATCGAGGTCTTGCCGCTGCCCGTGTGCCCGACCAGCGCGATCATCTGGCCGGGCTCGGCGACGAGATCGACCCCGTGGAGCACCGACTTGCCCGGGTCGTACGCGAAGCTCACCCCCTGGAAGACGACCCGGCCGCGCGCGGGCGGCAGCGCCGGGAGGCCGCCCTCGTCGGGCCAGTCAGGCTCGGCGTCGAGCACGCGGAGGAGCCGCTCGGCGCCCGCCATCGCCGTCAGGGCCTGGTTGTACTGGTTGCCCAGGACCGGGATCGGGTTGAACAGGAGGTTCGCGAGGAAGAAGAACTCCACGAGCACGCTGAGCTCGATCGCCCCGTGCAGCGCCTGATAACCGCCGACGACCACGAGCACGGCCAGGAACAGCTGCCCGTTGAACTCGAGGAGCGGCAGGAAGGCGGCCGAGTGGCGCGCCGCTTCCATGTTGTAGCGCGAGTGATCGAAGATCAGCGCCCGGAAGAGCCCTCCGTTGATGTCCTGCCGCACGAAGCCCTGCGTCACGCGCACCCCCGTGACCGACTCGGCGAGCGTCGCCGTGACCCGGGTGAAGCTCTCCTGCGCGCGCTGGTGCGCGGCCCCGAGGCGCTTGTGGAAATAGACGATCAGCCCCCAGAAGATGGGGACCATCGCCGCCACCACGAGGAAGAGCGGCCAGTGCGCGCGGGCCATCAGCGCCATCGCCACCGCCATCGTGCCGAGCTGCACCGTGCTCACGAACACGACGTCCTGCACCGCCACCCGGATCGCGTCGATGTCGGAGGTCATGCGGCCGATGAGGCGCCCCACCTTCGTCTTCACGAAGAAGCTCATCGGCATGCGCAAAAGGTGCCTTTCTAGCCGATCGCGCATGTCGAACACCACCGCCTCGCCGAGCTCGAGCGCGAGGCGCGAGCGGTAGTGGAAGACCACCGCCGTGAGCAGCGCGAACGCCCCGAAGCCGAGGACGGAGAGCACCGTGGCGCGCGCGTCGCGCCGGGCCACCGGGCCGCTGATGATCGCGCCGACCGCCCAGGTGAGGAGCGGGAGCTGGATCGACCGCACCACGACGAGCGCGAAGAGCGCGTTGCGCTTCCTCGCGTACGGGCGTGTGAACGCGAACACGCGCCGCACGAGCCCGAGATCGAGCCTGCCGTGGGCGTGGTCGCGCTCGTCCTCGATCGCGGCGCGCGAGAGGCCGAGGCGCACGTCGATCGGCGCCGGCTCGGCCGCGGCGCGCGCCGGCCCCGCCGCCGCCTTCGTGGCGCGGCGCGTCGCGCTCACGCCGGCTCCTCGGCCGGGCCCTGCGCCGCGGGGCGCGCGCCGCCGCGCCGCGATGGGCTCTCGTCCGCGCGCGCGGCGGCGGCGTGCGCGTCGTGCAGCGAGAGCGCGCTCGCGTAGTGGCCGCGCCCCCGGAGCAGCTCCTCGTGGGTCCCGCGCTCGACGACGCGGCCCCGGTCGAGCACGATCACCTGGTCCGCGCGGCGGAGCAGGTGGGCCCGGTGCGTGGCCATGATCGTCGTCCGCCCCCGGGTCGCGCTGAGGATCGCGTCGAGGATCTCGCGCTCGGTGCGCGCGTCCACCGCGGCCGTCGGGTCGTCGAGCAGGAGCAGCGGCGGGTCGAGCAGCACGGCGCGCGCGATGGCGAGCCGCTGCCGCTGGCCGCCCGAGAGGTTGACCGCCGACTCGCCGAGCTCGGTGTCGTAGCCCTCGGGCAGCTCCCGGATGAACTCGTGCGCGCGGGCGATGACCGCGGCGCGCTCGATCTGCTCCCGCGTCGCGTGCGGGGCGCCGAACGCGATGTTGGCCGCCACCGTGTTGCTGAAGAGGAAGTTGTCCTGGAAGACGACCCCCATGCGCCGGCGGATCAGGTCGAGGTCGTACCGCCGGAGGTCGACGCCGTCGAGCAGGACCCGCCCGGAGGTCGGATCGTAGAAGCGCGGGATCAGGCTGAGCAGCGTGCTCTTGCCCGCGCCGGTCGGGCCGATCACGGCGACGAACTGCCCGGGCGCGACGTCGAGGTCGACCTCGTGGAGCACGGGCCTCGCCGGGTCGTACCCGAACGTGACGCGCTCGAAGACGAGGCGCCCCTCCGCGTGGGCGGGGCGCTCGGGCGCCTCGGGGCTCGTGATCTCGACGGGGGTGTCGAGCACCTCGAAGACGCGCCGCGCGCCGATGAAGCTCTGCTGCGCGGTGTTGACGATCGTCGCCATGCTCGCGATCTGCCCGGAGAACTGCTGCAGGATGCCGGCGAACACCACGAGCTGCCCGAGCGTGATCCGGTCGCGCGTGACGAGCAGCCCGCCCATGCCGAGCAGGAGGACGAGGCTCAGCTGCCCGAGCAGGTCGATGGTCGGGCTGAGCACGCTCACCTTCCGGAACGTGCCCTGCTGCTGCTCGCGCACCTCGCGGTTCCGCTCGTCGAAGCGGCGGTGGGCCTCGCGCTCTCGCCCGAGCCCCTTGATGACCTGGATCCCCTGCAGCCCCTCGCTGAAGCTCAGGACCATGCGGTCGACGAGCTCGCGGTTCTGCAGGTAGGCGGGCCGCACCCAGCGGGCGAAGAGCGTGCTCGCGATCCAGAGCAGCGGCGTCGGCGCGAGGCACACGACCGTCAGCAGGGCGTGCGTGCGCAGCATGTACGCGACGTACACGGCGAGCGACAGGACCATGATGACGCTCTGCAGCAGCACGCCGTCCACGAACGAGCGCACGAGCTGCACGTCGCCGGTGACGCGGTTGATGAGCGAGCCGCTCGTGTTGACGTCGAAGAACCGGAAGCTCAGCCGCTGGAGCTTGTCGTACACCCGCGCGCGGAGATCCGGGACGATCTCCATGTGGACGAGGTGGCCCACCGAGAGCGCGTACCCGTAGTTGAGCACCGCGCGGGCGGCCGCCATGGCGAGGATGGCGCCGCCGATCGAGAGGACCGCGGCCATGGGCTCCCGCTCCACGTCGACCAGCCGGCCGAGGCCGAGCGGCGGCGCGGGCGCGCGGATCGACGGATCGAGCCGGTGGCGGAGGATGTCGATGGCGAGCCCGGTCAAGCCGAGCCCCGCGAGCCCCAGCGAGAGCAGGACGATCTGGTAGCCGAGCACGCGCGCGACCCGCCCCCGGTACGCCCAGCTCAGCCCGAGGAGCCGCAGGAGGAGCGAGCGCCCGCCGCGGGAGCGCGCCGCTTCGGGCGCGGGGAGCGCGCCGCGATCAGAACGTGAGCCGGACGACATCGGAGCAGGGCACCTGGCAGGCCGGCCACGCCGGGGCCCGTACCCTACCGGCTCGCGCGGCGTTGGCCAGCGGCTTGCGCGCGCGGGTCGGCGACGCTCGTGCAGCGACGGACGTGGGAGGACCGCAAGGCTGCCGTGGACGCCAAGATGTCCGAGAGGGCTCGCCTCTTGGCGGCCTTGGCGGTCGTCGTCTCCTCGTCGGGGCGCCGCTAGTACATGAGGTTGCCCTGGCCGAGCTGGAAGGTGATGTTCGTGCCGAACTGATCGCGCGCGTTCTGGACGCGCAGGAGCGCGATCGAGATCCGGCTCTCGCGCGCCGACCAGCCCGCCGCCGAGAGGGCCGCGGCGATCTCGGTCTTCGCCTGCTGGAGGCGGTAGTGCGAGACGCTGTGCAGCGGCGTGCCGACGACGGTGAGGACCTCCAGCGCGTCGTCGATCTCGACCTCGGCCAGCTCCATCAGGCGCTTCTGGACGTCGTCGCGGGTGTCGTGGAACTGGCGCGCGAGCACGCGGGCGGCCTGCAGGCGCTGCTTCGCGAGGTCGAGGTTGAACGCGGCGTTCAGGACGCGGAGGAAGCGCCCCATCTTGCTGATGTCGGCGTTGGGGAACTGGATGGGGGTGCCGAACCGCGCCTCCAGCTCCCGGGCAGCCGGCGACTGCTTGAACTGCGGCCCGGTGTAGAAGGAGATCGCCCCCTCGATGGTGTTCCCGAAGGCGTTCGAGTGGAAGAACGGCGGCGTGTCGGCGGCCTCGATGAGCGGCGGGGTGTTGAACGTGCCGTCGCCGTACCCGTCGAGGATATTGCGGCCGAGGACGTCGATGTTGGGCGCCGGGAGCCCGGCGCCCCCGAACCCGCCGTCGAACGCCCCCGGGGAGTCGCCGGTCGCCGGCGCCTTCCGGGCCCCGGTGTCCAGGTTGCGGTTCCGCCCCGTGTCGAGGTGGTTCGCCCCCGCGTTCGAGTGGCACACGTTGCAGCGGCCTCGCTGCGGATCCAGGAACGCCAGCCGCCCCTCGTTCGCATCGGGGTCGGTGAGCTTCACCCGCTCGAGGTTGAGCTCGTTCAGCCGTCCCAGGCTCAGCTGGTAGGCCAGCGCGAGATCGAGCTCCTGCTCGGTGGGGAGCCGGAACGAGACCCCCGGCTTACGGCTGAGATCCTTCGGCAGGTGCTGCGTGACCGCTCCGGTGAGGAAGTCGCGCAGCGAACCGCTGCCCGGGGCGCCGTCGCCCGACCAGCCCGTGCGTTCGAGCGGCATGCCCTCCCCCTCCTGCGCCGGGTCCGGCGCGATGGTCGTCGCCAGCGAGAGCGTGTGCTGGACCCCGCGCATCACGTACTTGCCGTCGAGATCGTCGAAGCCGTCGATGTTCTCGCGAATGAGGCCGAGCGTCTTCAGCTCGTAGAGCTCGAGGTCGTTCAGCTCGGGCTCCTGCTCGTAGACGAACAGCGGATCAAAAGGGTTGATGTCGATGAGAGCGTCGATGAAGGGAATGTCAATCGTGAAGTTGTTTTCGACAGGATGACAGGATCCGCATGTCCGGCCGTTGCCCTCGAAAGTTTCGCGAAAGAAGATGTCAGCGCCTGCGCAAATTTCCCTGGTGACGAGCCCGGCGATCACGCGAGGATCCTGTTCGCAAGCAGCAAGCCTGTCCTCGGCGGTGAGCGCGCTCGACACGGCGGCGTGACGCTTGCCCTCCGGCGCGGAAGGGGCGCACGCGGCGAGGAGGGTGACGGCGACGAGCGGAGCGACGAACGAGGAACCCCAATTCGAACTTGGCATAGCGCTCTCTCTTCCTGTGACCGTTGTTCCGTACAGCTGCCGAAACGCGACGCTCATGGGGGCTGCGCGCGCTCGGCGTGCAGCACCGGGGAAACGCGGTGGAAACCGGCTCGGCGGGCGTCGGCCGTCGACGCGATCCAGGCCGGCCGTGCAGGCTCAGCCGTGGACGAGATGGCCTCTCTCGGTCCTCCATGCCGCCCTCGAGGCGTACCGGAGACCCCCTGAGCCGCTCCCGTGCGACAAGGGCACTCTCGCCGCCCCGCGGTCAGGTGAGCCGCGCGGGGCCGGCGCTGGGGCGGTCTTAGGGGGCGACTACTTAGCGGACCAGGCCAGGCACATCAACCTTCACCGGCGCTCGCAGCACGATTCCGACTTCATCATGACCTACCACAGAGGACCCCGAGACGGTACGCGCCGGCGGCTCGATCTGCAACAGGGTTGCGATCACGGGCGAATCGGGCGTGAGGAGGGGCCGGAAGCCGGGCTCCGCGGGCGTGCTCGGGGGATCGAAGCGAGACATGGGCGTGACGACCGGCGGCGTCCCTCCCACCGCTCCCTCGGCGGGGTCTGCGACCGTCCCGGTCCAACGGAGAACGTCTAGACCGGCCGGTGGCGCCCCTCCAACTCATTAGTAGCATGGGCCACATGCATCCCGTGCATCTTGCCTCGATCGACCTGAACCTGCTCGTCGTCTTCGACGCCCTCCTCGCGGAGGGGAGCGTCACGCGCGCGGCGGCGCGCGTCGGGCTGAGCCAGTCGGCCATGAGCCACGCCCTCGGGCGCCTGCGCACGTTGATCGACGACCCCATCCTGGTGCGCACGCCGCGGGGGATGATCCCGACGCCGCGCGCGCAGGAGCTCATCGGCCCCATCCGCGAGGCCCTCGCCCAGATCGAGGTGACCGTCGCGCGCCGCCCCCGCTTCGATCCCGCGACGGCGCGCCGCTCGTTCGCGGTCGCCACGGTCGATTACGTGGAGCTCATCCTGCTGCCCCGGCTCGTGCAAAAGCTCTTCACCGACGCGCCGTTCGTCGATCTCATCGCGCGCCCCTACGACAGCGAGATGTGGAGCTCCATGGAGACCGGAAAGGTCGACCTGGCCATCGGCCTGCTCCCCACCGTGCCCGCGGGGTTCTATCGGCAAAGGCTCATCGAGGAGCACTACATGTGCGTGGTGAGGAAGAATCATCCGGTGGTGGGCAGCAAGCTCACCCTCAAGACCTACACGAGCTTGCCGCACGCGCTCATCAGCCCGCGCGGCGATGGCGGCGGCCGGGTGGACGAGGTCCTGGCCGAGCGGGGGCTCTCGCGCCGCGTGGCGCTGCAGATCCCCCACTTCCTCGTGGCGGCCCACATCGTCGCGCAGACGGATCTCGTGCTGACCGTGCCGACGCGCATCGCGCGCGTGTTCGCCGAGATGGAGGCGCTGCGCATCATGAAGCCGCCCGTGGAGCTCGGCGGGTTCTCGCTGGATCAGGTGTGGCACGAGCGGCAGGCGAAGGACCCGGCGCACATCTGGCTGCGCGGGATCTTCGCGGAGATCGCCCGCGACAGCTGACGCGCCCTCGTTCGACGTGCCGCACCTGCCGCAGGCGCCGCGCCCGGCGCGGCCCCGTCGCCCGGATACGGGCCGGCGAGGCGGAGAGTCGGCGCCATGGACCGGTTAAGTCATTCTCCTCTTCCATCTGCTCGGCCGTTCAGGTAGTGCCGCCGGGCGCGGCGATGAGCTCGACGCCCTCGCGCTCGGCGAGCTGCCGGTGCAGCGCGGTCAGCCGGGCGGTGACGGGGCCCCGCTCGCCGCGGCCGATCGTGCGCCCGTCGAGGCTCCGCATCGCGATCACGCCGGCGCCGGTGCCGGTCAGGAACGCCTCGTCGGCGGCGAAGAAGTCGAGCCGCCCGAGCGAGCGCTCCACCACGGTGAGGCCGATGCTGCGCGCGAGCTCCATCACGGCCGCGCGGTTGATGCCCTCGAGGCAGCCGTCGGTGGCGGGCGGCGTCGCGAGCACGTCGCCGCGGAGCGCGAACACGTTGGCCACGGAGGCCTCGGCCACGTGGCCGCGCGCGTTCAGGAGCAGCGCGTCGTCGGCGCCGCGCTGCCTGGCCTCGAGCTTGGCGAGGGCGGAGCCGAGGTAGTTCAGGCTCTTGATCCGCATGTCGAGCGCGTCCGCGTTCGGCCGGCGGTGGCTCGACGTGATGAGCTCGAGGCCGCGCCGCCGCTGCTCGTCGTCGAAGAGGCGGATCGACCCCACGATGCAGAACAGCCCCGGCCGCTCGCAGGTGGTCGGGTCGACGCCGAGCGGGCCCACGCCGCGCGTCACGACGAGGCGCACGTAGGCCTCGCGCGCGGCGTGGGCGCGCGCGGTCTCCTCGACGATCGCGCGGAGGCCCTCGAGCGGGCGCGGCAGCGCGATGCCGAGCGCCTTCGCGCCGGCCTCGAGCCGCGCGAGGTGGCGGTCGATCCGGAAGAGCCGCCCCGCCGCGACGCGGATGCCCTCGAAGATGCCGTCGCCGTAGAGCAGCCCGTGATCGGTCACGTTCACGGTCGCGTCCTTCGCGTCGACGATTCGCCCATCGATCCATGTCTTCATGACGTTCACCTCCTGCTGTCTCCCTCGAGAGCGCGCGCGACGCGCTCGGCGGCGTCGCGCGTGTGCTGCACCGCGGCGTCGCGTCGATCGCCGCGCAGGCTCTGGGCGGCGGCGGCGCAGGCGATGCAGCCGTGCAGGCCGCCGCGCGCGAGCACCGGGGCCGCGATGACGGTCAGCCCGTCGATCCACTCGCCCTCGTTGACGTCGTAGCCGCGCTTCGCGGCGCGTTGCGCGGCGCGCTCGGTGGCGGGGCCCGCGCCCTGCGCGCCCACGAGCTCCGGCGCGTGCGCGACATAGAGCCGCCCGCTCGCGGTGACGTCGACCGGGACCTCGGCCCCGACCGGCGGGGCCGCGCGCAGGAGCCCCGTGCCCTCCGCCTTGTCGAGCACGACGAGCCGCCCCGCGCGGGCGGCGACGAGGAAGAACGTCTCGCCGAAGGCGCGCGCCGCCCGCTCGAGCTCGGGCTTGGCCACGCGCGCGACGGGGTCGAGCCCCTGCGCCCCGAGCCCGAGGCGGATGAGGCCGACGCCGAGCCGGTAGCGCCCCTCCCCGTCCTGCTCGACCAGCGCGTGCGCGGCGAGCGACGCGAGCAGCCGGTGCAGCGTCGCCTTGGGCATGCCGAGGCGCGCCGCGAGCTCCGCCAGCGAGGCGCTGCCGCCGCCCTCGCGCAGCGCCTCGAGGGCGCGCACCGCCTTGTCGACCGTCCCAGAACGTTCCATTATTCGGAATCCTGTTCCGATATTTGATCTACTCCGTTCCCGGGCCGCCGTCCAGGGCGCGCCTGCCGTGCGCCGTGGCGCCGCGGGATCGGGCGCCGTGCGGCGCGGTGGGGCTGTTCGGGGAGACCTACCCCGAGGTCCCGGCGAACGCGTGGCACAAGGAGTTCCAGGCGCTCATCGACGAGCACTCGACCGAGGACCCGGCGCGGCCGCGGATCCGCGAGGCCGTGAAGAACGAGGCCGTGTTGCTCGACTCCGCGTTCAGCCATCTCGAGCGGCTCTCGGTCCTGGAGCAGCGAGCGACCCCCGTGGAGCACTCCGCCGCGCGAGCTGGCTTGTCGCTGCGAGCGCCGGGCCGTAGAGAGGCCGCGATGCCTCTTCCCGGCCGGCTGGGCCGCCTCCTCCGCGCCTGCGCAGCCGCCGCGGTCTGCCTCGCGCCGGCGGGCTGCATCTTCTACACGCGGCTATCGACGTACGCGCCGAGCCCCACGGCCGCCGACATCGTCGGCGGGCTCTCGGACGGCGCGCTGCGGGTCCACGCGATCACGAGCTCCCGGGCGGTCACCTCGGTGATCCGGGATGCGTTCCGCGGATCGCGCTTCGTTTACAGCGAGGAGGTCGTCGAGGACAACTCGGCGCAGCGCGATCCGGGGCGCGATCTGTGCGCGTTGCTCGAGCGCTCGGGCGCCGAGCTGCTGCTCGTCGCCTCGGACGAGCTGACGTTCGCCGGCGGAGCGCCGGAGCAGGAGTGCCTCCGGCGCGAGACGGTGCCGAGCGGGAAGCCGTTTCCGGAGGCCGATCCGCTGGTCAGCGTGTGCGTCGAGCACGAGGATCCCGCGAAGTACGAGGCGCGCCGGGCCAGGCGCGGGGAGCTCACGTCGGTGGTCCAGCTGGTCACGCCGGCGCGCTGCGAGAGGCCGCCCGTCCTGGGGGCGAGCGCGTCCGCGCTGTCCGGCACGCCCGAGCGCATCCGGGAGCAGCTCGCAGACCTGCTCCCGCGCGCGACGGTCGTCGAGGCGCGCGGCGAGCGCGCCTGGGTGCAGGCGATCCCCGGCTCCGCGCCGAGCGCGGGCGCCGAAGCCCGGGTCCTCGCGCGGGAGGGCGGCGCCGCCAAGACCGGCGTCGTCACGGAGGTGGTCGGGGACCGCGCCGAGGTCCGCAGCCTCTGGCCCGATCGGCCGTTCGCGCCGAAGGACGGCGTCGTCCTCGGCGGTCCGCTCTGGGGCGTCGCGTTCGTCCCGGAAGCGCGAGTCTCGGTGGGCAACGCCGTCTCTGCGGGCGTCGCCTTCGAGGCGTATCGCGTGCATCACGGGCCGCTCCTCGGCCTCGGCGTGCACGGAGTCGTGGGGGCGTCCGGCCCGATCGGCATCGGCGGCTTCGGAGGACACCTCTTCGCAGGCTACGTGCTCTGGCCGGTCCCGACGAGGCTCGGCCTGTACTTGCGCGGCCATGGCGGCGCGGGCTCCGTGCGCGCGGGAGGCGACGCGGAGGCGTTCGGCTTCATGGGCCTCGCCGCGGGCGTGAAATGGCGTGTGCCGTCCATCTTCGTTATCGACGCCTCGGGCGGGTACGATCTCGGCCCCTCCGCGACGGTCTTCACCGGGGACCCGGCGCGGACGACCGCGTTCGCGTGGAGAGGGCCTGCCATGCGCCTGACGCTGGCGCTCGATCTGTAGACGAAGTCGCGACCTGTAGACGAAGTCGCGGCGGCGGAGCGGCGCGTTCTTCCGATACGCATGCCAGCGCCGCTTGGCCCGGGGTGCGCGAGCCGCCGCTTGGCCTGGGGGTGCGCGAGCCGCCGCTTGGCCTGGGGGTGCGCGAGCCGCCGCTTGGCCTGGGGGTGCGCGAGCCGCAGCGTGGTGGTCAGCATATCGTCACCGCAATAGTTAGTGAGACTAACTAAAGCTATCCAGCGGGATCGCGGCGCTGGCGAGAGCCCCAGCGCCGCGCCGGAGCCGGTTCGAATAGTTAGTAAGACTAACTAAAGCTATCCACCGGGATCGCGGCGCTGGCGAGGGCCCCAACGCCGCGCCGGAGACGGTCCGAATAGTTAGTAAGGCTAACTAAAGCTATCCACCGGGAACGCGGCGCTGGCGAGAGCCCCAGCGCCGCGCCGGAGACGGCCGAATAGTTAGTAAGGCTAACTAAAGCTATCCACCGGGAACGCGGCGCTGGCGAGAGCCCCAGCGCCGCGCCGGAGCCGGCCGACCATCATGCATGCTCTCCGCGGGCCCCATCGGCCGGCACGCTGGCGCGCGCCGCGTCGCACTCGTCGCAGCCCTCGTCGGGCGGGCAGAGGAACACGAGCGGGCTTTTCGCGAGGTGCTCGACCGCCACGGCGACGAGATCGCGTGAAGCACACAGGCGCGCGTGGGCGCTAGCCACCCTCCCTTCCCGCTGTAGCCCCCGTTCGCGCAACCAGCCATCGGCGAGCCCGAAGCGCCGGCAGCAATGATCCGTCTCGTGGATCATCGCGGTCCGGGCCACGCCGTCGACCTCGATCACGCACGGGTGCGCGACCGCATAGGGAACTCGCGCGATGGCCTCCGCGACGTGGAGCGTCGTGTTCTCGGCGTGCGTGACGCCGAGCAGCAGCACCTGGCCTCCGAGCTCGTGGACGCGGCCCGGGGGGCTGTCCGGCCCGTGCGGGGGCGACAGCGGCTGCGGCGCGCAGATGCGCTCGGCGAAACGGCCGGCGGCGGCGAAGGAGCCGCCAGGGTGGCCGCTGCGCAGCACGCCGGGCTGCCTCCAGAACGTCTCGGCGGTGATCCCCATGCCGCTGGTCGGCGTGGACCGGGGATCGAACACGCTCTGTCCGCCGGTCATCGTCGGCATGACGAGCGTGCCGTCGTCCCCGAGCGCGGCGCGCAGGGCGCGGATCAGTCCGAGCGGGCCGCCCTCGACCGGACGCACGGCCCTGAACGACGTGTGAACGAGGAGGACGCCACCCTGCCTCACGCCGAGGGCGAGCAGCTCGGCGACCACCTGGCTCACGCTGGGCTCGTGCATGGTCCAGGCATATCATTCTTGTGCGTTATCGCGGTCGTTCCTCCCTGGAAGGGCGGCCCCCTGCCGGCGTCGACGGCTGGGTAGATTCCGGGCGATGCGCCGCGGGCTGGAGATGGAAGTCCGGGCGATTCCAGCCCCGAAGGAAAGGTTGGCTCGCCCAGCGATTGCCCGCATTGGCTCGACGAGCGCATCGCGCCGGAAGCGTTCACGAAATCGATAAAAGCAGCGCGCTCCGCCCGCGCGCGCCTCCCGCGATGCGCCTGCCGCCTCCGTCCGCCGGGGCGCCCACGCACGCTCACGCGCGCCGCCTCGCACCGATTTCTTTACATTGCGCCGAAGAGCCATGTTACCTTTCCAGGTCACGGTCGCCGCTCTTCGGGCGTCGGCCATGCAATCCCATCACCGAGCCGGCGCCGGAGGCTCGGAGCGCTCATCGCCCTGAACGTGCCGCGCGACGCGTGAGGTATCGGTGCAACCTGCCTGCACGTCCGCGCGAGCTGGAGGTGTCTATGTCCTCGATGCGACAGATGCGTATTCTCTATTTTGCGCCTCGCGCCTGCTGGCCGCTCGACACCGGAGCCAAGCTGCGCAACTGGCACTTTGTCCGGCAGCTCTCGCGGTTCGCGCGGGTGACGTACCTGAGCTTCGCCGACGACGGCGCCGTCCGGAACGGGCGGGCGCGGATGGGCGCGGCCGGCCCCGCCCCGCATCCGATGAACGATATCGCGCAGATCACCGATCAGGTGCTCACGCTCACGCAGGAGAAGCCGAACTCCCTGGGCAAGATCCTGCGCGGCGCCGTGGGGCCGCTGCCGCTCGTCGTCCTCAATTACACGACGAGCGCCATGCGCCAGGAGCTCGCGCGCGTCCTCGACGAAGGCCAGTTCGACGCCGTGCAGGTCGAGAGCGTCCACCTCGCCGGGTATCTGCCCTTGCTGCGCGCAGCGCGCAATCGGCCGCTGCTCCTCTGCGACTGGCACAACATCGAGTCGGAGGTGCTCTCTCGCTACAGCAAGAACGCGCCCGATCGCCTCCGCGGGCTGGCGGCGTTCGCGCTGGCGTCGCAGCTCGCCGGGTTCGAGCGCAAGGTGCTGGAGCAGTTCGACGCGCACCTCACGGTCAGCGAGCGGGATCGCCAGAAGCTCCTCGCGCTCCGCCCCGGCCTGCGCGCCTTCGCCGTCGACAACGGCGTCCACGTGGACGCCTTCGCAGGCGCGGGCGGCGCTGCGTCCGGGCCGCGCCGCCGCGTCGTCTTCGTCGGCTCGATGGATTACCGCCCGAACGCGCAGGCCATCGTCGCCTTCGCGCGCGATCTCTGGCCCGCCATCCGCGCCGCGCGGCCCGAGTGGCGCCTCACCGTGGTCGGCAGGAACCCCGGGCCGGAGGTGCGCGCGCTCGGCGCGCTGCCCGGCGTGGAGGTGACCGGGACCGTGCCCGACGTGCGGCCCTACTACGCCGACGCGCTCGCGTCCGTGGTGCCGCTGCGCATCGGGGGCGGGTCGCGGCTGAAGATCCTGGAGGCGCTCGCGGCCGGCGTGCCCGTCGTCTCCACCGAGCTCGGCGCGGAGGGGCTCACGCTGCGCGACCGCGAGCACGCGCTCATCACCCGAAGCCCCGAGGCGATCGGCGGCGCGCTCCTCGAGCTCGACGCCGATCCGGCGCTCAGGGCGCGCCTTTGCGCGGCCGGCCGGGCGCTCGTCCAGAGCAGGTACGACTGGAGCGTGGTGGGCGACACGCTCGCGAGCATCTACCAGCAGCTGCACCAGCAGCGCCGCGGCGCCCCGGAAGCGCCCGCGCCCGCGCCCGCGGGCCTCGCCGCGCCGGCCTATTGACCCGATCCGCCCGGCAGATCTGCGGCGCTCCGCGGGAGGCGCGTTGCCCGCCGCCCGCGCCGATCAGGCCCCCGCGGCGGCGCCGGTCGCCGCGGCGCCGGTCACCGCGGCGAAGGCCTCGAGCCACGCGTCGGCCTGCCGCTCTGCCGTGAAGCGCGACAGGAGCCGCGCCCGGGCGCGCGTCGCCCGCGCCCCCGCCTCCTCCGGCCGCGCCAGCGCTTCGAGCAGCGCCCGCGCCAGCGCGTCCGGCCGCCCGGGCGGGACGAGCCACCCCGTCTCGCCGTCCAGCACGAGCTCCGGCACGCCGCCGACCGCGCTCGCGACGACCGGCGTCCCGTAGGCGAACGCCTCCAGCACCACGTTCGGCAGCCCCTCGGTGCGCGACGGCAGCGCCAGCACGTCGAGCGCCCCGATGAGCTGCGCGCCGTCCCGGCGCAGGCCGAGCAGCCGCGCGCGGTCGCCGAGCCCCCGCGCCGCCACCTCCGCCCGCACCGCGGCCTCGTCCGGCCCGTCCCCGACCAGCACGAGCGCGGCCCGCGGGTCCGCGCGCGCCACCGCCGCGAACGCCTCCACGAGCGAGCGCTGACCCTTCTCGGGGCTGAGCCGCCCCACCGCGCCGACGAGCCGGGCCGACGCGTCGAGCCCGAGCTCCGCGAGCAGCCGCGCGCGGGGGACCGGCGGCGGCATCCGATCGAGGTCGATCGCGTTCGGCACGTGGAAGATCCGCGCCTCGCTCACCCCGCACGCCCGCACCGCCGCGCGCTGCGCCTCGGACACGACCACGACCCCGTCGTGCCAGCGCAGGGTCCGGCGATCGGCCCACTCGAAGAGCCGCACCTTCAGGTCCTCGCCCGTCCACCCGCGCGCCACGGCCAGCACCCGCGGCGCGCCGCGCCCGCGCAGCCCGAGCGCCAGGAGGTCCGCCTTGTACCCCACCGTGCACACCACGTCGGGCCGGAGCCGCGCCGCGATCGCGCGGAGCCGCCGCGCCCCCTCGAGCAGGTCGTAGCCCCGCGCCAGCGCGAGCGGCTCGGCCTCGAACCCCTCCGCGCGCGCCCCCACGACGAGCGGATTGTCCGCGACCTTCGCCTCCCGGTGCGGGATCACGGCGAACGAGACCTCGCACGCGCCGCGATCGCGCAAGATCCTCGCCGCTTGGACGGTCTGCCGCTCCGGGCCGCCCCAGAAGCGACAGGGCATCAGGTGAAGGAGCCGGAGCCGCCGCAGAGCCTTCGCTCTACACGATCGCCGCGCGCGCCGCACCTGGTTTACCCGGCGCCGGGGCGCCGTGGTACGAGCGCGGGAGGCGGGCCCCATGCGGAAGATCAGCGTGTGTACGGTGGTCATCAACCTCGACGTCGGAGGCCTCGAGAAGGTCGCCGTCAGCCTCCTGAACGGCCTCGATCGCGCCCGCTTCGACCCGTCTCTCATCTGCCTGGACGCCCCCGGCAAGCTCTTCGATCAGGTCGATCTCCCGCCCGGGCGAAGGCTCGTCCTGCGGCGGCGCCCGCGGCTCAACCTCGGCTTCGCCCGCGTCGATCCCGAGCTGCCCCTCGCGATCCGCGGCTTCCTGCGCGACGTGCGGGCGGACGTCCTGCACGTCCACAACTTCGCCCCGCTCATCTTCGGCGGCGTCTCGTCGCGCCTGCTCCTGCCGCGGCCCCGGGTCGTCTACTCGGAGCACAACGAGATCAACAGCGCGAGCCCCCGCTCGCTGCGCAAGTTCAGGTATTATGTGCGGCTCGCCGACGCGATCATCGCGGTCTCCGGCGATCTGGCGACCAAGCTCCGGCGCGATCTCGGCGTCCGGCGGCCCGTCCACGTGATCCGCAACGGCATCGACGGCGCGCGCGTCCGCGCCGGCCGCCGCGAGCGCCTCCGCGCCGAGCTGCGGTTGCCCGAGGACGCGCGCGTGCTCGGCACGGTCGCGGTGCTGTCGCGCCAGAAGGGCATCGACGTCCTGCTCGACGCCGCGGGCGAGGTCCTGGGCCGCGACCCGCGCGTGCACGTGGTGATCGCCGGCGACGGGCCGGCCCGGGCCGATCTCGAGGCCCGGCGCGCCGGCATGGCGGCGCGGGAGCGCGTGCACTTCCTCGGGCTGCGCAGCGACGTGCCCGACGTGATGGCGAGCCTCGACGCCTATGTCCTCTCGTCCCGCTGGGAGGGGCTCCCGCTCGCGGTCCTCGAGGCCATGGCCGCCGGAAAGCCGATCGTCGCGACCCGCGTCGGCGGCGTGCCGGAGGCGATCGAGGACGGCGCGGGCGGCTACCTCGTCGCCCCCGAGGAGCCCCGGGCGCTCGCGGATCGGCTCCTCGCGCTGCTGTCCGATCCGGCGGCCGCCGCCGCGATGGGCGCGCGCAACGCGCAGGCGTTCGACGCGCGCTTCAGCCTCGGGGCGATGCTCGCGGCCCACGAGCGGCTGTTCACCGAGATGGCGCCCGCCCGGTAGGGGCGCCGCGCGCCCCTCTCCCCGGACTGCCGAGCTAGCGCTTACCAGTAGCAGCGGCAGCGGCGGGCGCCGCGGGCTGCGCTTGCGGCATGATGACGCGGAATTTCCCGCTCAAGTGCAGCAGGGACATCGTATACAGCATGCCGTCGTAGTACCGCCACTTGCCGGTCGGCGGCTCGCGTGAATACACCTCTTTGACGAAACGCCACGCTCGCGGCTGGGTGGCAGCCAGCGCCGCAACGCCGTTCATCGCCACGAGCCCGAGCGATCCGTGGTCGACGATGGGCTTACCGTCGAGGGTGAAGTTGGCCTTGTACTCGGGGCCCTGCGCCTCGAAGAACGCGAGGAGCCGGTCGCTCAGCTCGGTCTCCCGCGGATCCTTCGCCCACCATGCCGCGTCCACCGCCCAGTTCATCGCGGTGCGGAACGCGTCGTAACGGAAGTTGGCGGTCCCCGCGTCCCAGGAGGCAGCCTTGGGGGTGCCATCGAAGTTGGCGTAATCCGGAGCGAGCCCGGTCTTCGGATGCGTCGTCTTGATGAAGAAGTCGCGGCTCACCTTGGCCGCGTCGGCCCAGAACGCGCGATCCGCCTCGGGGCCCCAGGCCGCCCAGAGCTCGTAGAACGCGGGCAGGTGATACGAGGGATCGGTGTGATCGCCGTTCTTCGAGAAGTTGTCCGCGTCCGGCGTGAACCGCACCATCTTGTGCTCGGCATTGAAGAGCGAGTGCAACGTGGTCTTGCGCTTGTTCGCGTTGACCGCGCCCGCGATGGCCTTGCGGTTCTTCATCGCGTCGAGCAGGCCCAAGGCCTCCTTCCGGTAGTCATAGATCCCCTTGCCGTTCCCCCAGCGGTGGGACGCGAAGAAGAGCGCCGTCGCGAAATACTCCTCCGCGTCGGGAGCGGGGTTCTCGTCGATGGCCGTGCCGTCCGGGCGCATCTGCCAGGAGAAATAGCCGAAGCCGGGGTGACGCTGGTCCGCGTGATACATGTGAGACTTGGCCCAGTTCCACAGGGCGTCGAAGTCGTCTTTCCGATCGACCTGAACGGCGATCATCATGCCGTACGACATCCCCTCGGAGCGGACGTCGTTGTTGCCGATGTCCATGATGTACGCCTTGGGGCCGTTCGCGTTCTTCCCCGCCGCGAACATGACGGCTTCTTCCTTGGGATCGCCGTGGAACAGCTGGGTGTAGGCCTTCGTGATCTTGGCGTCGATCTCGTCCGGCTTGTGTCCCAGCTCCGCGAACAGGTTGCGATACTCGCCCGTGAAGTACGCTCCTTTGGCCGCAGGCCGAAGCGGGGGCGCCTGGGGCGCGGGCTCCGCCGCCGGGGGCGCCTGAGCCGCGCCGGTCTGGCTCGCGGCGCCGGCAGGAGCGGCGCTGCTGACCTGATCGACGGCGCTCGCCTGGTTGGGCGAGCCGACCTGGCTGCCCTGATTGCTGGGCGCGCAGGCGAGCACCGTGAGCGCAAACCACGACGATGCGACCGGAAACGTTAGCATTCGCAAGTTCATCACTGTCCTCATTGGCGAGCTCGCGTCCTATCGGAGACGGGCTCGGCGTGAACATCATTGGCGAGTTCACGTGTGTTATGCTCGCGAGGTCGGGTGACGCGCCGGAGCGCCGACCTCGAGCGCGCTCGAAACGAACCTGAACCACCGGCCGGGCGCTGCTGGCCGTGAGGGTCACATAAGCCAACGGTCGATTCGTGCAAGACTGGCATTGCTCGCGGGTCCACCGGTCATCCTGCTCGGTCCGACGATCCCTAGCGTGAGCGGCGCAGGGCGCCGCGATCTGGAGGACGCCGCGGAGGGAGAAGGAATTCCAAACGGTTCCAGGCGTCAAGCCCCAACTGCGGAGCCCGCCTCGGGCTGGCAGAGCCGTCTTCCATACGGTCCGGTCCCTCTGGAAAAGTGGCGCTGTATCGAGAACTTAGCCGTCGGTCGAAGAGGCGTCCTCGACTCCACGGCCCGCGAGAGCTCGTCCAGACGCCCCGGGTCGCCTCGAGCCGTGCCGCGGTCGACGGCTCCGGGGAGCTCCCGCTGGGCGGGGGTCCGTTCGGTTGGAGGGGGGAAGAACGCCTATCCGTCGTCAGGCAGGTACAGCTTCACGTCGTCGAACTCGGCGGTGCCCTCGTAATAGTTGATGTGCGGGTCGCCGAAGAAGAAGTGATCCGGGTACGCCGACCCCGCCGGCCAGGTCTCGAACGGCTCGCCGAAGTCGACCGTCTCGCCATAGCCCTGGCCCTCGAGCTCGTCGGGGCGCTGGTTGAAATGCCACGTCACCGGCGGCTCGCGAAACCCCCGCCGCGCCGCATACGTCGTGAGGCCGCCGTGGTGAAACCTGCCCGCCGCGGACATCGCATATCCCTGGCCGTCGCGCTCGACGGTGAACACGTACGTCTCCTTGTCGAGGTACTTGTCCACGAAGACGGGGCCGTCCTTCCACCCGCCGGCCGTGTACGACGTGAACCCGTTGCCGGTCCAGGGGCTCCCGAACGCGTCGCCGCGGAGCCAGATCATGCTTACATACCGCGAGCCGTCCGGCTCGGCCCGGCCGGTCACGGGGTTCCAGACCGCCGACCAGGGGCCGTCGTCGCCGAAGTTGCTGTCGGTGTCCATCACAACCTTCCGGTGATGATGGATGAAGACGTTGTTGTGAGGCGCCGGCCGCGCGTGATCGGTGATGCAGAGAAAGTAAACGCCGTTTCCGAAGGTGGCGGACAGCGGCTTCGTGCTCCGATCGGTGAACCGCCACGGGTCGGCGATCTCGTCCCCGTCGTAGCCGTTGATCTTGCCCCCGTGCGTCCAGCTGCCCTCGCGCTGGCCGCCGAAGTCGATGTTGGAGACCGTCACCTCGACGCGGTACCGCGCCGGCAGCGGCGCGGTCGAGCGGAGGATCGCGCCGTCGTAATGGCGGGTCGAGACGAGCCTCGCCTTGCCGGAGACGGCCTCGAAGCGGCCGCCCGTCTCGGGCACGCCGTCGCGGTCGCTGTCCCGGCCGTACAGCTCGACCGTGAGCCAGCCTCCCTCGCCGTACGTGAACGACTTCCGGAACGAGCGGAACCGCCGCAGGCCTTCGCGGAACGCCTCCCCGCCGCGCGCGGCGAAGAACTCGCCGTCGTCGTCGAAGACGTCGACGTGGTAGGGGCTCGCGTCGCCGTACGCGTCCTCGGTCCACGCCGCCGGCTCCTGGAAGGGGGCATCGAAGGTCTCGTGGTGCACGAGCCGCCATCCGCGGCCGGCGGCCGGCGCCGCCGGCTTCGGGGCGTCGCCGGTCGCCCCGAGCGTGTCGCGCGCCGGCGCGCGCGAGCACGCCGCGAGCGTCACGGCGAGCGCCGCGAGGGGCCGCGTCGCGGATCGCATGCAGTCCTCAGCGCTCGCCGCGCCGCGCCGCCTCAGCGATTCGGCTGCGGGGTGAGGCGCAGGTACGGGCGAACGGCGTTGTAGCCCTTGGGGAACTTCTGCTTGAGGACCTCGGGATCCTGGAGCGAGGGGACGATCACCACGTCATCGCCGTCCTTCCAGTTCGCGGGCGTCGCCACGGAGTGGCTGTCCGTGAGCTGCAGCGAGTCGATGAGGCGCAGGATCTCGTCGAAGTTGCGCCCGGTGCTCGCGGGGTACGTGAACGTCGCGCGGATCTTCTTGTTCGGATCGATGACGAACACCGACCGGACCGTGAGCGTGTCGCTCGCCTGCGGGTGGATCATCCCGTACAGGGTGGACACCTTCCGGTCCACGTCGGCGAGGATCGGGTAGTTCAGCTTCGTGCGCTGCGTCTCCTCGATGTCGACGGACCAGCGCTTGTGCGAGTCGACGTCGTCGACGCTCAGGGCGATGGGCTTGACGCCGCGCTTGTCGAACTCCGCCTTGAGGTTGGCGACCGCGCCGAGCTCGGTCGTGCAGACGGGGGTGAAGTCCTTCGGGTGCGAGAACAGGATCACCCACGACTTCCCGGCCCACTCGTGGAACCGGATGGTCCCGTGCGTGGACTCTTGCTCGAAATCGGGCGCGATGCTTCCGAGTTGCAGGCTCATGACAGTCCCTCCTGGCCGCGGGCCATGTGTCCGCTATGGCGGAGGAATGTCCGCCAAGCCGCGCATCGTGTCAAGCCGGTCGCTGCCGTCTTTTACGCCGGCGCGCCGGCGGACGCGGCCTGCCGGGCGGCGCCGGGCCGGGCGGCCGTACGGGCCCTGGCCCGGCGCGCGAGAAATCCGGTGAGGGTGAGAGCGCCTCAGAGCGCGCCGACCTCGCGCCGGAAGCCGTCCCAGGGGATCTCCGGCGGCGGGGCGGCGCGTCGTTCGCTTGCCTCGGCCGGCTGCGCCGGGGTGGAGCAAGCGCCGTGCTGCAGCAGGTGGAGGGCCTCTGCGAGGCACGCCTCGTCGGTGTCGCCGAGCTCCGCCGCGAGCGTGTCGGTGACGGGGCAGTCGGGGGCGAAGCCGTCGTAGAAATCGCCCTCTTCCTTGGCGTTGAGCACCCGGAACGAGATCGGGTGCACGATCTTGTCGCAATAGTCCCACCCGTGCATGCCGACGGGCTTGCCGTGCGTCGTCGAGCCGACGATCTTGACGTCGATGTAGGCGCGCAGGCTGTTGATCAGCGTCTCGCTCGCGGAGGCCGTGCCGCCGGTGGTGATGACGACCAGCCGGGACAGGGAGAGCGCCGGCTGGTCGAGGTCCTCGAACGAAGCCCGCTTGTCCCACGTGACGTGCCTGTCGTTGTGCGCGGTGATGTCGAGCAGCGCGCCTTTCTCCGCGGGCCGGTGGATGAGGCTCGCGAGGTGCCGCTCGACGGCGAGGCGCCCGCCGCCGTTGTAACGAAGATCGAGGACGAGCTCGTCGACGTGGTTCTCCCGGAACATCGCGAAGGCGTCGTCGAGCTCTTTCGTGGTGGGCTCGATGAACGTGGTGAGCATGAGGTAACCGACCGTCGCGGACCCGGCCTGCAGGATCCGCGGGCTCATCACCGTGGTGACGCCGTGCACCGCCTTCCGGACGGCGACGGTGAAGACCTCCTTGCCCGCGCGCTCGATCGTCAGCGAGATCTCGTGTCCTTCCTCGTCGGGGCCCGTCACCTCCGACCAGAGGTTGTCGTTCGCCACCTGCTCGACATCGATCCCGTTGATCGCCAGCACCTTGTCGCCGCGCCGCAGGCCGGCGGCTCCGGCCGGCGAGGCGGGGTGGACCAGCGCGAGGCGGAGGCTGCCCTCCGGGTCGAAGCTCCACCGGTAGCCGAGCCCGAGGGTCTGCCCCTCCCGGAAATAGGCCTCGTAATCGCTCTTGCTCGAGATGTAGCTCCAGCGGTCCCGCGACGGGTCGGCGAGATCCCGGAGCAGCGCCTCGGGCGAGGGGTAGGATCGGGGATCGAGGTCCGGCACGCGGTCGTACCAGAGGTAGGCGTCCCGCATCAGGTCGAAGAGGAACTGGTTCTGTCCCGGCGTCGAACAGTCGTCCGCATCAGGCTCCGTGGCGCCTGACGCGGTGCAGCCTCCGGTCATGGAGGCCGCCAGCGCGAGGGTGCATGTGGAGAGGACCGCAACAAGCTTCGAAGCGACCATGCCGCCCAGCTCATCATGAAGGCAAGGGGCGGGCAACGCCGATCTGGGGACCGGATCGCGCCCGGCGCCGCATGGCTCGCGCTCGTTCCGACGCGGACGAGCTGGGCGGCGAGGCTCGCTCGCGCTGCGTGCGCCGACGATCCGCGGCGGCGCGTCGACGGGTCAGCTCGCGTGCGCCGCCGCCGCGACGGCCGCCTCATGCGCCGCGGCGAGCTGCGCGTCGTCCGCCATGACCCGCGCGAACGACGGCCGGCTGCAGATCCGCGCGACGTAGGCGGTGATCTCCGGCAGCTCGGGGATGAGCTTGAACTGCGTCATCCACCGGAGCGCCGGACCCCAGAGGATGTCGGCCGCGGAGAGCCGCTCGCCGAGCAGGTAGGGGCCCTGTCGGAGCGCCTCCACGAGCGTGCCGAACATCGTGTCGTAGTCGCCGTAAGGCGACATGGCCGGCGGCGCGGGCTCGCGCTTCATCGCGCGATCGGTCATGGCCGGCTCGAAGCAAGACCCGTAGTAGACGAGCCAGCGGAGGTAGGGGCCTCGCTGCGGATCGCGGGGGGCCGGGGCCAGGCCCGCTTCCGGAAAGAGGTCGGCGAGGTAGATGAAGATGGCGACCTGCTCGGTGACGAGCGCGCCGTCGTGCACGATGGCGGGGACCTTCCCGAGCGGGTTCACCGCGAGGTAGGGCGCCTTGCGCTGCTCGCCGGCCTTCATGTTGAGGACGCGCAGCTCGTGCGGCGCGCCGAGCTCGTCGAGGAGGATGCGCGTGCCCGACGCGCGCGTGTTCGGTGAATGGTAGAAGACGAGGTTTCCCCGGGCGGGCGTGGTCGAATCAGCCATGTCGTACCTCCGGGCCGGACCCTACTGCCCGGGCTGGGCCGCGTATTGTAAAAGAGCGCCACGCGATGAGCTTGAGCATCCCCCGCGGAGGTCGCACCCTCGGCATCCTGAACCCCGCGGAGGGGCTCAAGCGCTTCGAGCTGCGCCGCCACGCGCCCGCGCCCGATCTGGCCGCGCTCGTCGACTGGCACTGGGTCGTCCGCTGGTCGCTCCCCGCGCCGTTCGAGCAGGAGATCCTGCCGCACCCCTGCGTCAACCTGGCGATCCAGGTGAACGGGTCGATCGTGAACGGGCTCGGGACGCGGCGCGAGGTTTCCCGGCTCGAGGGGACGGGGCGCGTCGTGGCCACGAAGTTCAAGCCGGGGGGCTTCTTCCCGTTCGCGCGCTGTCCGATGCGCCGGCTGGTCGATCGGGCCGTCCCGCTCGCGGAGGTCTTCGGCGACGCGGCGAGCGCGCTGGAGCGCGACGTGCTCGATCAGCCTGACGACCTCCTCGGGGTCCGGGCGATCGAGGCGCTCCTCCGGGCGCACAGGGGTCCTTCGGATCCGGGGCTCGACGAGGCGATGACGCTCGCCGCGCGCGCGCAGGGGGATCGCGACATCCACCGCGCCGAGGATCTCGCGCGGATCGCAGGGGTCTCGGTCCGCACGCTGCACCGCGCGTTCGAGCGGTACATCGGGGTCGGGCCCAAGTGGATCATCCGGCGATCCAGGGTCCAGGAGGCCGCGGAGCGCGTGGCGTCGGGGGCGTCCGTCGCGTGGGCGGCGCTCGCGACCGAGCTCGGGTATCACGATCAGGCGCACCTGATCCGTGATTTCAAGGCGCAGGTCGGGTTCACGCCCGCCGCCTACGCGGCGCGGTGCGCGGCGGCGGCGGCGGCCCGGGGGTGACTCCGTGGGAGGAGCGATAGGATAGGTTTTTTCGTGGGCGACGCGGCGCTGTCTAGTCGCGCGTCATCCAGCGCCGGCCCCGGAGCAGGGGTCGCAGGGCCGCTGGCTCGGGGCGGCTCGGCGCGACGCCCGTCCAGGATTCGAGCGCTCCGAGGGCGAGCGCCTGGTCGGCCGGCGCGAGCGAGAGGATGACGGCGCCGTGGGTGCCGCCGGGCGCGATGAAACGGTGGGAGTCGCGGGCGGCGCCGATGTCGAAGGCGGCCGCGGTGTACGGATCGTTTTCGCCGTAGATGAACAGCAGCCGTTCGCCCTCGGTGGTGAGCCAGGCGGAGATGTCCTGCATCGCCCTGGGATCGAAGATCGGGGTCTTGCCGGGCCCGGCCTCGACGAACGAGGTGGGCACGTTCGCGCCGGGGTAGAGGAGCAGATCGGCGATGTGCTCCTCCGCGAAGCTCGGATAGCCCAGCTCTGCCGCGGCTTGCCAGTAATACGGCTCCATGGCGAGGAGGTAGGGGTCGGACCAGAGGTGGGGGGCGTTCGCCTCGTCGAGGAAGGCCCAGACGGCGGCGTCGTCCGACGCGGCGGTGGGGACGCGCGCGCAGAAGCTCGAGTCCTTGTATTGCCAGAGGGAGAAGACGGACTCGATGACAGCGATGTCGAGGGCCCTGTCGATGCCGAGGAGGTCATAGGTGACGTCGAGCTCGGCGGCCTCGGCTTCCATGAGGTCGAGCATGGCGGGGCGGCGCAGCAGCACCTCGCGCTGGAAGTGCTGGAGGGCCTGCCGGCATGCGGGGTCGCCGCGCTCTGCCACGAAGTCGCGGTAGCGCGGGTCGGAGACGCCTGCGCTGTGCGGGGCCACGTACGCCACGGTGCCGTCGACGTCGGCGGGGTAGAAGCGGCGATGGTAGATCGCGGTCATGCCGCTTTTGCTGGCGCCGGTGGAGATCCAACGGCCCTCGTAGAGCGGGCGGAGCGACGCGATGACGCGGTGGAGGTCGGCGGCGGCCTGCTCGATGGTGAGCAGCGACCAGTCCGCGGGCGCGGGGCGGGAGGGGGAGAAGAAGCGGTGCTCGACGCGGAGCTGGTTGGCGGCGAGCAGCTCGGCGGGCTCGTCGAGCCACTGCGCGTCGGGATAGAGGTTGTAGCCCTCGGAGACGAGGACGACGGGCGCGGCGGGATCGCGGTGGTGCAGGAGGAGGCGCTGCTGGAACCGCGCGGCGTCGGGGTGGTCGTGGTCGGCGGGCTGGTCGAGCTCCAGGACGAAGTAGCGGTAGCCCGGGAGGCTCGAGTCGTGCTCGACGGCGGTGAGGCCGTCGATGGCCTGGAGCTGAGCGAGGAGGTCGCGCGAGGCGGTGCCGGAGGTGGCGCCGCCGGTGCCGGCGGTGCCGGCGGTGCCGGCGCTGCCGGCGGTGCCGGCGCTGCCGCCGGTGCCGGCGCTGCCGCCGGTGCCGGCGCTGCCGGCGCTGCCGGCGCTGCCGGCGCTGCCGGCGCTGCCGCCGGTGCCGCCCTCCCCCGGAGCGCCCGCGCTGCCGGTGCCACCGCCCACGCCAGCTGCACCGCCGTCACCGCCACTGCCCTCAGACGGCGGGCCGCTGCCGTCGTCATCTCCACAGGCGGCAACCGCCAAGGCGGACAGGGTGATGGCAAACCATGTAGCAAAAAGAGTGCGCATGTCGGACGCAGGCTACATGAACCGGCGCTCGGCTCCTCCAGATTTGATAATAAAATCGAGTAGTTGTGACTCGCCAAACGGGCTTACCCGACCGGGGCTGAGCTCCCGAGATGCCGCCTTATTCCGACCCAGGTTGGGCTTACCCGACCGGGGTTGGGGCACTTTGTATTTTAATTTACTTATGGCTCGCTTGAGCGGCTCACCGGCTGCTGCTGCTCGCCCGACCGGGGTTGCGGGTCCGGCCGGGTCGCCCGACCCGGGTTGCGCGGTGGGCCACCTGAACCGGGCTCACCCGACGGCTGCTCACCCGACCGGGGTTGGGGTTCTGACCCTGACCCGGGTTGCGGGCCGCCTCGGCCGGCCGCCCGACCCCGGTTGCAGGGTGGGTTACCTGAGCGGGGCTCACCCGACCGGGGCTAAGGTTCCGCCGCCGACCGGGGTTGAGCTTCCGCCCGACCGGGGTTGAGGTTTCGCCGCCGCCCGACCGGGGTTGAGATTCCGCCGCCCGACCGGGGTTGAGGTCCGGCGACCCAGGTTGCGGCCCAACCCAGGTTGCGGCCCAACCAGCCGGCAGCCCAACCGTAACTCAGCTCACTCCGCCGCCTCGACCAGTTCCTGACCGTGGTTGCGGTTCGCCGGCCGCGGCAGCCCGTAGTTTTCGCGCAGCGTCCTGCCCTCGTACTCCGTCCTGAACAGCCCGCGCCGTTGCAGGATCGGCACCACGTGCTCGACGAACGCCGCGAGCCCCGACGGCAGCACCGGCGGCATGACGTTGAACCCGTCGGCCGCCCCCTGCTCCCACCAGTGCTGGACCGCGTCCGCCACCTGCTCCGGCGTGCCGGCGAACGTCCGGTGCCCCCGGCCGCCGCCCAGCCGGCCGATGAGCTGACGCACCGTCAGCCGCTCCCGCCGGGCCAGGCTCACGATCAGCGTGTAGCGGCTCTTCGCCCCCTCGATCTGATCCTCGCTCGGCAGATCCCTCGGCAGCTCGGCGTCCAGATCGAGCTCCTCCGGCTTCACCCGCAGCGTCTGCGCGAGCTGCCGCTTCGCATACTCCGGCTTGATGAGCCGCTCGAGCTCCGCGTCGAGCGCCTGCGCCTCCGCCTCGGTGGCCCCGATCACCGGCACGATCCCCGGCAAGATCTTGATCGACTCCGGATCGCGCCCCAGCCCCCGCACCCGCGCCTTCAGATCGGTATAGAACTGCTGCGCGTCCTCCAGCGTCTGCTGCGCCGTGAACACCGCCTCGGCGTACCGCGCCGCCAGCTCCTTGCCGTCCTCCGACGATCCGGCCTGCACCAGCAACGGATACCCCTGCGGCGCGCGCGGCACGTTGAGCGCCCCCTCGACCTTGAAGTACTTGCCCACGTGCCGCGGCGGATAGATCTTCCGGTCGTCGCCCCAGACCCCGTTCTCCTTGTCGCCGACCGGCGCGTCGTCGTCCCAGCTGTCCCACAGCTTCAGCGACACATCGATGAACTCCGCCGCCCGGGCATACCGGTCGCTGTGCGCCGGCAGCTCGTCCAAATTGAAGTTGCGCGCCGCATCCACGCCCGCGGTCGTGACGATGTTCCACCCGGCGCGCCCCCCGCTGATGTGATCCAGCGACGCGAACCTCCGGGCCAGGTTGAACGGCTCGTTGTACGTGGTCGAGGCGGTAGCGATCAGCCCGATGTGCTCGGTCACGCCCGCGAGCGCCGCGAGCAGCACCGTCGGCTCGAGCGTCCCGGCCGGCCTGCGGCCGACGTTGTTCCAGAGCACCGGGCTGTCGGCGAGGAACAGCGAGTCGAGCTTCCCCCGCTCCGCGATGCGGGCCAGGTTCTTGAAATGCTCGATGTTCGTGTTCGCGAACGGATCGCTCTCCGGCAAGCGCCACGAGGCCTCGTGGTGGCCTACGCTCATGAGAAACGCGTTGAGATGCAGTCGTCCGGGCCGATGGGTCACGGGGCACTCCCTTCCAGTTCAGAGCTCGAATCGGTGTCTTCGGTCGAGGCCGCGGCCGGCGCGACGCCCAGCGCGGCCAGCAGCGACTCGCGGTACGCGAGGAAGCGGGGATCGCGGAGCGGGCGCGGGGCCGGCAGATCGATGCGCCGCTCCTCGGCGATGCGGCCGCCTTCGAGCACCAGCACCCGGTCGGCGAGCGCGATCGCCTCGTCGACGTCGTGGGTGACCAGCAGCACGGCCGGCCGGTGCCGCGCGCACAGCTCGCGCAGCAGATCGTGCATGCGCATCCGGGTCAGGGCGTCGAGCGCGCCGAACGGCTCGTCGGCCAGCACGAGCTCCGGGTCGCGCACCAGCGACCGCGCCAGCGCCACCCGCTGCTGCTCGCCGCCGGACAGCTCGACAGGCCACGCGCGCTCCCGCCCCGCCAGCCCGACCTCCGCGAGCGCCGCCTCCCCGCGCGCCCGCGCCGAGGGCGCGTCGAGCCCCAGGATCACGTTGTCGAGCACGCGCGCCCACGGCAAGAGCCGCGTGTCCTGGAACACGACCGCTCGATTGTCCGGCACCTTCAGCTCGCCCGAGCCGGTCACCTCGAAATCGAGCTCGGCGATCGCCCGCAGCAGCGTGCTCTTGCCGGAGCCGCTCCGGCCGAGCAGCGCCACGAACTCGCCCCGCTGGATCTCGAGATCGATGCCGTCGAGGACCGTGCGGGCGCCGAAGCGGCGAACCAGGTTGCGGATCCGCACCGTGGGCGGCGGCGCGGTCAGCCGGCCAGGATGCGACGCCATGACAGGGTCCTTCTCTCGATGAGCCGCACGGCCGAGTCGGAGGCCAGGCCGAACAGCCCATACACGACGAGCCCGAGGAGGATGATCTCCGTCTGGCCGTACGAGCGGGCCAGCGACATCATGTGACCGATGCCGCTCGTGGCGTTGATCTGCTCGACCACGACGAGCGCCAGCCACGCGCCGGTGACCGCCAGCCGGAGGCCCATGAGGAAGCCCGGCAGCGCCCCCGGCAAGGCCACCTTCCGGATGAACTGCCACCGCGTCAGGCGGACCGTCTCGGCCAGCTCCACGTAGCGCGCGTCGATGGTGCGCAGCGCAGCGTGGGTGTGCACGTAGACCGGGATGACCACGCCGAGGGCGATGGTGAGCACCTTCATCTGCTCGCCGATGCCGAACCACAGGATCAGCAGCGGAATCAGCGCGAGCGTCGGTATCGCGCGCTTGATCTGCACCGGCCCGTCCACGAGCGCCTCGCCGATGCGGGTCAGCCCGGAGAGCAACGCCAGGACCGTGCCGAGACCGACCCCGAGGGCGAGCCCCAGGAACGCGCGCTGCGCCGACGTGAGCAGGTTGGACAGGAGCCGCCCGTCGGCGATCAGGTCGCGCGCCGTGCTCACCACGGTCCACGGCGCGGAGAGCACGCGCGCGTCGAGCGCGCCGGTCGCCGACGCGACGGCCCAGACGGCGAGCAGCAGCGCCGGGCCGAGCGCCAGGCCGTACGGGATGCGCCGGCCCGGGCCGAGCCGGCGCGACGAGCGGCGGACGGCGGACGGGCCGCGGACCGGCGGCGCGCTCGCGCCGAGCTGCGGCGAGGAGACCTCGGTCGTCGCGGTGAGATCCGGGATGCTGGCGAGGCGCGGCGATGAGGCCCTCGTGGGCAGTGCGGTGGTCATGGCGTGCTCCTCCCGGCCGTCGCCGGCCGGTCCGTCGGTCCGGCGCCCTGGGCGGCGCCGGCCACCTCCGCCCCGATCGTCTGGAAGCGAAGGTCGAAGATCGTCCTGGCCTCGAAGCGCTTCTGGCCAGAGGCCTCGGCGAGCAGATCGACGGTCTCCTGGGTCAGCGCGATGGCCTCGGTCCAGTCGGCCGGGTATTGCGGTTTGCCGGCGGACTCGATGAGGAAGCGCCCCTCCCTGGCCGTCAGGCCCTGATCCTTGACGTAATAGGCCTCGATCCACGCCTCCGGGTGCTCGTACGCCCACAGCTGGGCCCTGGTCCGCCACTTGGCGTACTCGACCAGCGCGGCCGCCTTGTCGGCGTCCTCCAGCGCGGCCGTGCGCACGTAGAGGAAGCCGAGGTTGTCGCGGACCCCGTGCGGGATCGACGAGGCGCCCTCGGCGCGGTACTCGTTCAGGTAGCGCAGGAGGATGATGCCGGACAGCGGCGCGACGTCGACCTGGCGGCTGGTGAGCGCCTCCTTGAACTCGCTGCTGCTCAGCTGGACGAGCGTGACGTCCTGCGGCGACAGCCCGGCCTTCTTGAGGACGCGCTGGACGAGCGCGCCCTGCGCCTGCCCCGGCGAATACGCGATCTTCTTGCCGCGGAGATCCTGGATCGACGCGAGCCGCACGCCCGGCGCCGTGGCCAGCTCGTAGATGGGCTTTTCCCGGACCTGCACCGTGATGATCTTCACGTCGAGCCCGGTGAAGGTGGCGTGGATGGGCGGCGTGTCGCCGACCGCGCCCGCGTCGAGGGCGCCGGCGCGGAACGCCTCGACGGTCTGCGGTCCACCGCTGATGTTCTGCCAGTCGACGCGGAACGGCAGCCGGTCGATGTCGCCCGAGAGCTGGAGTTGCTTCTGCACCGTCGGATCACCGATGCTGAGCCGCGTCTCTCGCGGGAGCTCGGCCGGGATCGCGGCGTCCAGGGCGAGCCGGGCGCCGGCGCTCGCCTCGCCCTCGCGCTTGCACCCGGGCAGGGCGAGCAGCGCCGCGAGCACCAGAAGAAAGCGTTTCCTGTCGATGAACGTGCGCAGATGGACCTCGGTGCGCGGCTGGAAGCGGGGCCGCTCCTCCGGCGCTCGGGCGCCGCCCCACCGCCGAGCCGGCGCCGGAGAGGGTTCCGTGAGAGACGCTGAGAGGAGCAGCGGTTACGGCGGTGGACGCGACCCATCCGCGCGAGCGCCGCGCGGCGACGGAACAGCAACACCCATGCCGCCCCGCGGCTCGCCCCTGACGGCGGCGGTCCATGGGCCCGCGCCCGCCGCCGCGCAGCGCCCGGCGGCGGGGCTGCGGTCGCGCTGCTTCCCCAGAAGCAGCCGGTGGTGATCCGCTGCTCGGGCGCGAGCACGGCCGGCGTCCGTCCGATCGCGCGACGCGGCCGGCGTCCGTCCGATCGCACGGCGCGGCCGGCGCCGGTCCGACCGGGAGGCGCCGGCCGGGAGAGACGACGGACGAGCCCGCTATCGTGCGCCGGGGGCCTCGCGCCGCCCCTGGACGCCGAAGGCGTCGAGCAGGTAGTCGCGGAAGGCGCGGATCTTCGACGGAAGGAAGCGCGTCCCCGGGTGCACCAGGTAGAGGGGAGCAGCGCCGTCGATCGCGTGATCCTTGAGCACGGGCACGAGCCGCTTCGCGTCGAGATCGCTCCGCACGTTGACCGCGGGGACGAGCGCGATCCCGGCCCCGGCCAGCGCGGCCTCGCGGCAGAAGGAGTAGTCGGACGCCGCGATCGCCGCGCGCACCCGGAGCTCGGCGCGGTCGCCGCCGTCGCGCGGCTGCAGCCCGATCGTCGCGTGCCCGCGGGCGGTCTGGGCGAGGAGCAGCCGGTGCCCCGCGAGGTCCTCGGGCCTGCGCACGGGCCCGTGCTTGCGGAGGTAGGCTGGCGCCGCGAACAGCCCCATCTCGATGTGCTGCAGCCTGTAGGCGATGAGCGACGAGTCCGGGAGGCTCGCGGTCGCGCGCAGGGCCACGTCGATCTGGTGGGCGTCGAAGTCGAGGAGCGCCTCGGTGAGGAGCATCTCCACCGAGATCTCCGGGTAGCGCTCCGCGAAGCCCGCCGAGAGCGGCGCCAGCATGCTCAGCCCGAGATCGAACGGCGCGGTCACCCGGAGGTGCCCGCTCGGCTTGGCGCGCGCCTGCTGCACCGCCGCGTGCGCGTCCTCCAGGAGCTCGAGCGCCCGGCCCACCCGCATCCGGTAGGCGACGCCGTCCTCCGTGGCCTGCACCCGCCGCGGGCTGCGCCGCAGCAGCTCCACGCCGAGCGCGTGCTCCAGGCGGGTGATGCGGCGGCTGACGCTGCCCTTGGTCTCCCCCAGCGTCCTCGCGGCCGCCGTGATCGACCCGAGATCCACGACCAGGCAAAAGGCCCGCAGATCGAGCAAATCCGCGTCGATGGTTTCCTTTTTGACAACCTGGAGTTTCATTGTGGGGGTATTGTACCATTCCCGGAAACGACCTAGGGTTCGCTCATGGATCGCCGGGCCGCGCTGAAGCTCCTCCTCGCCGCGGGCGGGGCCGCGCCCATCGCGGGCGCCTGCGGGCGCTCGACGCCGACGGCATCGAGCTCGGCTCCGACAACCGGCGCGACGTCGATCGCGACCGAGGGAGGTACCATGTCCGAGACGCACGACAAGGCCCACGCCGGGCGCATGCCGGCCCTCTTCCTCGCGCACGGCTCTCCGTTCTTGCTCGACGATCGCGCGTGGGTGGCCGAGCTCCACGCCTGGGCGCAGGCGATGCCGCGCCCCAAGGCGATCTTGATGCTCTCGGCCCACTGGGTCGACGCGCCAGTCACCCTCGGCGCCACCGAGACCGTGCCCCTCGTCTACGACTTCTACAACTTCCCCGAGAAGTACTACCGCGTGACGTACCCCGCGCCCGGCGCCCCCGCGCTCGCGCGGCGCGTCCGGGAGCTGCTCGGCCGCGTCGGGCCGGTCGCCGAGGATCCGCGCCGGGGCCTCGATCACGGGGCCTATGTGCCGCTCCTCTGCATGTACCCGGACGCGGACATACCGGTGCTCCAGGTCTCGTTACCGACGCTTTCTCCAGCCCCGCTCCTCGAGATGGGGCGAGCGCTCGCGCCGCTGCGCGACGAGGGGGTGCTGCTGATCGGCAGCGGTTTCTTGACCCATAACCTGCGCGCGGCAGACTGGCGCGGTGATGCGGTCGCGCAGCCCTGGGCCACGGAGTTCGATGCCTGGTGCGCCGAGGTCCTCGGGCGCCGGGACGTGGACGCGCTGCTCGATTACCGCAGGCGCGCGCCGGGGGTGAAGATGGCGCTCCCGACGCACGAGCATTTCGTACCGGTCGTCGCCGCCCTCGGGGCGTCGATCGACGTGAGCGAGGCTGCGGTGTTCCCCATCACGGGGCTCACCTATGGCTCGTTCACGAAGCGTTCTGTGCAGTTTGGCTGACCGACAAGGAGAATGTCTCTCATGATCACCCCCCGCATCGTTCGCCTCGCGCTCCCCGCCGCTCTCCTGCTCTCGCTCGCGGGCTGCGAGGATCCGACGAAGGACAAGCCCAAGGCGACCGTCTCGTCCGCCGCGCCGGCGCAGACGCAGGCGGCCGCGCCCACGGGCGCCGCCGAGACGTTCCCCATCGACGCGGCCGCGTCGACCATCGGCTTCGTCGGCTCGAAGGTCACCGGCAAGCACGAGGGCAAGTTCGAGAAGATCTCGGGCTCGATCACGCTCGCCAGCGGCAAGGCCGCGGGCGGCAAGCTCAGCATCGAGGCCGACACCACGTCGGTGAAGACCGACGCGGAGAAGCTCGACGGCCACCTCAAGTCGGCGGATTTCTTCGATGTCGAGAAGTTCCCGAAGGCGACCTTCACCTCGACCGAGATCAAGGCCGGCGGGGACAACGGCGCGACGCACACCATCACCGGCGAGCTCGATCTGCACGGGGTGAAGAAGACCATCACCTTCCCCGCGACCCTCTCCGAGGGCGCGGACGCCGTCTCGGGGAACGCAGAGTTCGTGATCAACCGGAAGGATTTCGGGATCGTCTATCCGGGCAAGCAGGACGACCTGATCCGCGACGACGTGCTGCTGAAGCTCTCGCTCAAGGCGCCGCGCAAGCAGGGTTGAGCGCCGGCGAAAACCCGGGGGTGCCGCCCGCGCCGGCGGCGCGGGCGCGGGCTCATCGCTCGCACAGGGCGGTGTCGACGAGGTCGAGGATCTCCATGTAGGCCTCCTCAGCGCCCTCTTCGCCATACAGGAAGTACGGCAGCACCGTGACGGCGACCGTGACGGCGCGGCCGTCGTCGGTGACGCCGCCGCGGGTGTGGTAGCCGGGGATGTCGCCGCCGTGGCCCCAGACGACGCCGCCGCAGCTCAGCGGGGTGCTGACCACGCCGAGCCCGTACTGGGCGCCGGGCCACATGCCGGGGGCGTCGACGGTGCTGCGCATCTCCTCGAGCTGCGCCGGCTCGAGCAGCTCGCCGCCGAAGAGGGCGGCAAAGAAGCGGTTGAGGTCGCTCGGGGTCCCGATCACCTGTCCGGCGGCCCACCCCCACGACGTGTCCAGCTCGGTGACGTCCTGCAGCGGCTCACGGGGCACGTCCGTGTGATAGCCCTTCACATGGCACCCCCGGATGTCCTGCTCCCCGACCTCGGGGAGATAGGTGTCGCGCAGCCCGATGCGGTCGATGATCCGGCGCGAGATCTCCTCGTTCAGCGGGCGGCCGGTGACCTTCTCGATGATCAAGCCGGCGAGGACGTAGTTGGTGTTGCTGTACGCCCACTCGGTGCCGGGGGCCTTCCCCGGCTGCGACAGCCCCATGTCGAGCAGGGTGTAGGGGTCGAAGTAGGTGTGCTGGATCTTGAAGACGCCCTCGGCCAGGAGCACGTCATCGTAGTCGGGCAGCCCGCTCGTGTGCTGGAGCAGCTGCCGGACCGTGATCTCGCGGCCGTCGATGCCCTCGCCGCGGACCAGGTCCGGCAGGTACGTCTCGACCGGCGCGTCGAGGTCGACCTTGCCTTCGCCGACGAGCTGCAGGACGACCACGGCGGTGAAGGTCTTGCTGTTGCTTCCGAAGCGCACCAGCCCGTCGACGGGCACCTTCGCCTGCGTCTCCAGGTCGGCGAAACCGGCGGCGTAGTGGTGGGTGTTCCCGTCGGGGTCGACGACGGCGGCCAGGACGGCGGGGTACTTGCGGTCGCTCACCATGCTGTCCATGACCTGCTGCACCGGGTCGTCAGGATCGGTGTTGGCGCCGTTCGTGGAGCCGTCGGAGCACTCGCCCGACGGGGTGTCATCACCGCCGCTGCCGCCCTCGCCGCCATCGCCGTCGCTGCCGCCCTCATCGCCGCTGCCGCCCTTGCCGCCATCGCCGTCGCTGCCGCCCTCGCCGCCCGTGCTGCTCGTGGCGTCGGTGTTCGCCGGGGCCTCGTCGTCGTCGCAGCCCGCGAGGAGGGCCGAGGAGCCGAGCAGCGCCGCGAGGAGGGCCATCGAGAAGACATCGCGCAAGCGCCTCGCAGCGGCGCCGGCGACATGGGTTCTCGGAGAGGTGGAACGATGGTGCATGGACTTCATGGTTGGCTCCTGTTGGGTGCGGGCGCCCTCGGCTCGCTGCGGCGAGCCGGCGGCTGGCGCGCCTGGCCTCGCTGCGTTCATGGGAGAGCGCCGTTCGATTTCGTGACTCTGTTCCCGGACTCGAGAGGATCGTTCATGCCTCGATACGATTTTCTCTTCGATGCGCCGCTGTGGAGCGTGCCAGTGCGGCTGTCGTGATCACCCGCGCATGGGCGCGCCCGGGGCTCAGTCGCACAGGGCGGTGTCGGCGAGCGCGAGGACGTTGGCGTACACGGCGTACGCCTGCTCGCGGGTTTGCACGCTGGGCACGGCGGAGGGCAGCGCCGTGACGGCGACGGTGACGGCGCGGCCGTCCTCGGCCACGCCGCCGCTGGTCTCGTAGCCGGGGATGTCGCCGCCGTGGCCCCAGAGGACGCCGCCGCAGCGCAGCGGGAGGCTGCTCAGGCCGAGGCCGTACCGGTAGCCGGGCCACTGGTCGGATGCGTCCACGGTGGCGCGCATCTCCTCGAGCTCCGCCGGCTCGAGGAGCTCGCCGCCGAGCAGGGCGGTGAAGAAACGGTTCATGTCGCTCGGGGTGGAGATCATGTTTCCGGAGGCCCCGGCGATGGACGGGTCCAGCTCGGTGACGTCGCGCAGCGGCTCGCCGAGGTCCGCGTGATAGCCCCTGGGATGGCACCCCCGGATGTCCTGCTCGCCGACGCCGGGAACGTAGGTGTCGCGCAGCCCGACGCGATCGAGGATCCGGCGCGTGATCTCCTCGGCCAGAGGGCGGCCGGTGACCTTCTCGACGAGCAGGCCAGCGATGATGTAGTTGGTGTTGCTGTACGCCCATTCGGTGCCGGGAGCTTTCCCGGGCTGCGTCAGCGCCAGATCGAGCAGAGCGCGGGGCTGGACGTAGGTGCGAATGGCGTTGAAGAGGTCGCCGGCCAGGAGCAGCCCGACGAAATCGGGCAGCCCGCTCGTGTGCTGCAGCAGGTGCCGGACCGTGATCTCGCGGCCGTCGATCCCCTCGCCGCGGATCAGGTCCGGCAGGTACGTCTCGATCGGCGCGTCGAGGTCGATCTTGCCCTCGCCGACGAGCTGCAAGACGACGACGGCGGTGAAGGGCTTGCTGTTGCTCCCGATGCGCACCTGCCCGTCGACAGGCACCTTCGCCTGGGTCTCCAGGTCGCCGACGCCGGCCGTGTAGTGACGGGTCTTCCCCTCCAGATCGCGGACGGCGACGAGCACGGCGGGGAACTTGTCGTCGCGGATCAGGCGGTCCATGGCTTGCTGGACGGGATCGTTCGGATCGGTGTTGGCCTCGATCGTGGAGTCACCGGCGCACTCGCCCGACGGTCTGCCACCGCCGCCGCCGGCGTCTTCGCCGCCGCCGTCGGTCTCATCGCCGCCGGCGCCGCTCGTGGCGCCCCCGCCGCCCGTGCCGCTCGCGGCGTCCGTGCTCGCCGGGGTGCCGTCGGCGTCGGAGCAGCCCGCGAGCAGGGGCGAGGCGCCGAGCAGCGACGAGACGAGGATCATCGAGAACACCCCTCGCAAGCACGTCGCTGCCGCGCCGGCGCCCTGCGTTCTCGGAGAAGTGACGTGATGGTCGATGGCTTTCATGATCAGCTCCTGGTCGTGTGCGGGCGTCCCCGGATCACCAGCGCTCGCCCGCGGCTCGCGCCGAGCGTCGCCATGTGGATTGAAGGGCGCCGTTCGATTTCGGAGCTCTGTTCCCGGACTCGTGAGGATCGTTCATGTCCGGAGGCGAACTTCTCTTCAGAACGCCACCGGAGGTTCACTGAGCGGCGTCGGGCGCGCTCTACCGGGGAATCCTGCGCGTGAGCTCGCGCCTCGGCGCGGATGTGCGCTTCGTCGAGCGGCGCCGCAAGCGCTCTCTGGATCTGGAAGAGGGTGGGCCGAGGGCCGGGCGGCTCGTCGAGGCCTCCGCCTCCTGAACGACGCGGAGCTAGTCAGTCGACCGCACGCCGCCCAGCCCGCTTCCACGGCGCTGGCCCGCGCTTCGCCCGGAACATCGCTGAAACGCGAGCAGCGATGGCCAACGTGGCCACGCCGATGAGCGACGCTGTGGCAGCGCCCTGATGTCCGGGTTTCCTCAAGCCAAACTTCATGTGCATGTGCAGGCCCTCGTCAGGATGAGATGGTTTGTCGTTGGCTCGAGGGAACGAAGCGCGGTCGGCAGGCAGCCAGGGAGACGCGCGTCGGCCCAGAGCACACGAGCGACAGCCCTCCGCCCGATTCCGGGCAGCTCACCGGACTGGATGCCGCCACGGCAGACGAGCCTTCACATGATTTTGCTGGCGTTTCCTGGTGACCCTCCGCTCGACCGCATGGTGGTAATGTTGCTGTGGAGATGGTTTGTTACGGTGAAACTTGATATTTACAGTCGGCAGCCGAGCGCAGCCGCAGGGTCCTGGGGCCGGACGGCTCCCCTTGAGCGCCGGCCCGGCGGGGATCCCGGGGGACGAGGCGCCGCAGCGCCGGCGCGCGCGTGCGCGCGTGCGCGCGTCGGCCGCTGGCGGGGGGGGCGCCGGCGCGTTGACGCCCGTGCTCGGCGCCCTCCAGAATGGACGGATCCGGGGGGCGGCGCGGGCGACGGCGGCGCCGAACCCGGCACGCGATGACGCCGGCGGAGCTGCACCTTTACCTCGACGAATGCCGCGAGCTCGTGACGGCCGAGATCCGCCGGATCATCCCCGCCGATCCGCGCCGCGGGGCGGCGCTCTACGATCTCATGCTCGACTACCCGCTGCGGGAGGCCAAGGGCCTCCGCCCAGCGCTGTGCATCGCGGCCTGCCGCGCCCTCGGCGGGAAGCTCGAGGCGGTGCTGCGCTCGGCGGCGGTGCTCGAGCTCTACCACAACGCCTTCCTCATCCACGACGACATCGAGGACGAGTCGCTCCTGCGCCGCGGCGGGCCGACGCTGCACCGCGCGTACGGCGTGCCGGTCGCGGTGAACGTGGGCGACGCCATGCTCGCCCTCTCGCTCCAGCCGCTCCTCGACAACATCGAGACGCTCGGCCTCGGCCCCGCGCTGCGCATCCTGCAGGCCGTGGCGCGGATGACGCGCGAGTCCGTGGAGGGGCAGGCCCTGGAGCTCGACTGGGTCCGGCGGGCAGCGTGGGACCTGGCCGATGAGGACTACGTCACCATGGTCGAGCAGAAGACGTGCTGGTACAGCTTCATCACCCCGGTCGCGATCGGGGCGATCGCGGCGCGGCTCGATGCAGGCCGGATCGAGGCGCTCTCGAGCTTCGCGCGGCGGCTCGGCGTCGCGTTCCAGATCCAGGACGACATCCTGAACCTCGCCGGCGACGTGGGCGAGTACGGTAAGGAGATCGGCGGCGACCTCTGGGAAGGGAAGCGAACGCTGATCCTGCTGCATGCCCTGCGCCACGCGGCGGCCGAGGATCGCGCCGAGGCGCTCCGGATCCTGGCGCTGCCCCGGCACGGGTCGGCGGCCGAAGCGGGGGCCCGCGTCAAGACGCCGGACGAGGTACGCTTCTTGCGGGCGCTGATCGAGCGGACCGGCAGCATCGACCACGCTCGGGCCGTGGCGAGCGCCTGGGCGGGCGAGGCCCAGCGCGCCTTCGACGGCTGCGCGGCGTGGCTCCTGCCCGGGGTCCACCGCGATCTGCTCCAAAGCCTGATCCAGTACGTGCTCGAGCGCGTGAGGTGAACGAACGATGATCGATCTGCTCCGGATGCTGCCCGCGCTGTACCCCGCGCCGCCCGCCGAGGACGGCGGCGCCCGCGAGCGGCCCGCCCTCTTCGATCTGATCCGGCTCCAGGCGATGATCTACGAGGAGTCGAGGCGCCTCCAGGACCTGCTCTTCGAGCGCCTGCTCGCGCCGGCCGCCGCCGGGCCGGGCGAGGGGGGCGAGGGGGGCGAGGGGGGCGAGGGGGGCGAGGGGGGCGAGGGGGGCGAGGGGGGCGAGGGGGGCGAGGGGGGCGAGGGCGCGGGGGCGCTCCCGGCGATCTTGCGCCGGGCGCAGCTGCTCGTGCTGAAGCATCCGGTCGCCGCGCAGGCCGCGTTCGCGGCGCTGATCGCGGAGGGGCGGCGGTTCGCCGCGACGCCCGAGGGGGCGGAGTGGGCCGCGGCGCTCGCTGGGTCGGACCTGGTCCGCCGGGGCCGGCAGGTCTGGGACGCAGTCGGGATGAACATGCTCGAGGACGATCCGGACGCGATCCTCCCGTCGGCGTACCTCGAGGCGCTGCTGCGGGCGGCGCGGTCGCCCGACCTCGAGGCCGCGCTCCGTGGGCTTTACGATGCGACGAAAGGAGATCCGCTTGGCGCTGCTCGATAGCGTCCGGGACGCGTCCGCGGAGGGCAACGTGCCCCTCCACCTACTCCTCGGGCTGGTCTCCTTCGCGCGCCGGCTCGACCGGCTGCTCGGCGCGCCCGGCGCGCCGGCGCCGCAACCTGGGTCGGTGGCGGGCGCGCCGGCGCCGCAACCTGGGTCGGTGGCGGGCACGCCGGCGCCGCAACCTGGGTCGGTGGCGGGCGCGCCGGCGCCGCCGCCGGCGCCGCAACCTGGGTCGGTGGTGGGCACGCCGGCGCCGCAACCTGGGTCGGTGGAGCCGGGGTCGGTGGAGCCGCCGCCCAGGGCGATGGAGCCGCCGACAGGCGCGGCGGCGTCCCCGGAGGGCGCCGCGACGGACGCCCGTAGCCACGCGCTGATCTACCTGCTGCTCGGCGCGATCTCGGTGCGGCGCACCCTCTTCGCGGAGCTCGTTCCGCTGCGGGAGGCACGCCGGGAGCAGGTGCGCCGGGAAGGGGCGCGCCGGGAGGACCGCGGCGCCCCCGATCCCGCGGCGGCCGTTCGCGGGCTCCGGAGCCTGCTCCGGTGACCGCCGCGCTCCCCTTCCCCTCCCCGGCGCCGCGCGTCTCGGCGACGCTCGCCGCCACCGACTACTTCCGGCGCTCCCCCGCGCGGCTCCGCGGGCGAGCGGATCACAAGGAGTGGCAGCACTTCCTCGTCCACACCGAGGGCGCCCACCTGCTCGTCAACTTCAACCTGGTCGACGATCGCTGGGCGCCGGACCCGCGGCGCGCCGAGGTCGCGCGCCTCATCGCGCTGGCGCGCACGGACGCGTGGGACGGCGGCGTCGATCGCTTCGCGGACGGCGAGGTCGAGGTGGTCTCGGGCCGCATCGACGCGCGCTTCGGGGAGAGCTGGCTGCGGTTCGATCGAGGGCGCTACCTGCTCTCGATCGCGCTCCGCGACCGCCCCCTCGCCGCCGAGCTCGAGCTCGTGCCGACCACCACCCCGGCGCTCTCGGCGAACCAGCCGCTCTCCCCCGAGCGGAGCCTCTCGTGGCTGTTCGTGCCGCGCCTGGTCGCGCGCGGCACCATCACGGCCGGCGGCGTGACCCGCCGCGTGGAGGCCGCGCCCGCGTACCACGATCACAACTGGGGCCACTTCCTCTGGGGCGACGATTTCTCGTGGGAGTGGGGCTCGGCGCTGCCCTGGGATCCCGCGAACGCGTGGAGCGTCGTGCACGTGCGGATGACCGACCGCGGCCGGTCGGCGGCGCGCTACCAGGGCCTGTTCCTGTGGCGGGAAGGCGAGCCGCTGCGGGTCTTCCGGGACGAGGAGATCCGCGTCGCGTACGACGGCTGCTTCGACGTGGGGCGGCCGCTCCGGGTGCCGCGGGTGATGGCGCTGCTCGCCCCCGGCCTAGCAAGCGACGTGCCGCGCCGGATGGAGGTCGTCGCGCGCGGCGACGGGGACGAGCTCCGCCTGCGCTTCGCGCCGGACGCCGTGGCCCAGGTTGTTATGCCGAGCGAGCGCGAGCTCGAGGCGGTGACGGTGCTCAACGAGGTGAGCGGGCGAGCGGCGCTCTCAGGGCGCGTCCGCGGGGTGGAGGTGGCCATGGAGGGCCCAGGTGTCTTCGAGTTCCTCCGCGACGGATGATCGGGGCCCGGTGGCGCGCCTGCTCGCCGAGTCGCTCGCGGCGCTCGCCGCCGAGCTGCCAGAGGCCCACGCGCGGGTGAGCGCACGGCTCGCCGGCCGGCCGGTGGCGATCCGGGTCGACGTCGAGCGCTTCGTGGTCGAGGCGGACGGCGGCGCGCTGCAGGTGCGCGCGGCGGGCACGGGCGAGGAGGTGGCGGCGGCGGTGCGCGTCGCGACGAGCCGGCGCGCGATCCTCGACGTGCTCGACGCGCGGCGCTCGCTCGCGGAGGCGGTGCTCGCGGACGAGGTCGAGGTGGTGGGCGCGCTGGAGCGGCTGGTGGAGGCGCGCGAGGCGCTGCTCGCGTACGTGCACGGCGCGGTGCGGTCCCCCTCGTTCCCGGCGCTGCTCGAGCGGTTCCGGAGGCTCGCGCTGTGAGCGCCGGCGGGGAGCGCACCGGAAGCGCGGGCGACGCGCGCGCCGAGAGCGCCGCCGGGGATCCCCTGCGCGGGCCGCGCGAGATCGAGGTCCACCTCGCGCGCACCGAGGACGCGGGCGATCCCTTCTCCTTTCCTTACGGTCCCGGTCGCCACGGCACCGTCGGGTATCTCCGCACCCGCGCCGACGGCACCTCGGCGGACGGGCATTTCGCGTGGGACGAGGGGGTCTTCGCCGACCTCCTCGACCTCCGCAGCCCGACGCCGGATCCGGGGCGGCTCCCTAACCTGGGAGCTCGCCTCCGCCGCTTCCTGGGGCGCCTCGGGTGGGACGCCGACGAGCGGCTGCTCGAGGACCCGCGCCATCCGGTCCAGGTGACCCTCGAGCTCGGCGCGGCCGAGCTGTTCGCGCTGCCGTGGGAGGCCGTGGAGCTCCCGTCCGGCGCGCGCCTCGGCAAGCTGCCGCATTGCCTGATCCGGTACGCGTGGCCGGGCAGCGCGACAGCGCCGCGGGCGCCGGATCCGCCGCCCGAGCACGGGCGAATCCTCGTCGCCTGGTCCGCGGGCGGCATGGGCATCCCCCACGAGGAGCAGATCGCCTCCATCCGCGGCGCCTACCGCGACGGCGGCCACCCGGACGGAGGCGGCAGCGTGATCGAGCTCGGCGACGCGTCGCTGCGGACGCTCGGCGAGGCCCTCGCGGCGCACGCCCCGGTGCACATACTGCACCTCGTATGCCACGGCGGCTCGGTGGCGTCGGAGCGCGCCGCCTACGGGCTGCGCCTCCGGACCACGGACGGCGCCGGCTACGAGGTGGTCGAGGCCGAGCGGCTCGCCGACAAGCTCCGGCCGCACGCGGGCGTGCTGCGGCTCGTCGTGCTCTGCGCCTGCCACGGCGGCGACGCCGGCGAGATCGACAGCCGCCTCGGCAGCGTCGCCCTCGCGCTCCACCGCGCCGGCATCCCCGCGGTGGTCGCGTCGCGCTACCCGCTGTCGTGGGACGGCGCCGGCGCGCTCACGGAGGCGCTCTATCGGGAGCTCCTCGTCGCGCACGGCTCGCTCGAGGGCGCGTTCATCGCGGCGCGCGAGCACCTCGCCGCGCTCGCGGCCGACGCGGGCGGCGTCGACTGGGCCTCCCTGCAGCTCTACGCCCGCGCCGCCGACGGGCCGGACCACCGGCCGGTGGTGCTCCGCCCCTACCGGGGCCTGCTCGCCTTCCAGCGCGAGCACGCGCGCTACTTCCACGGCCGGCAGGCGGAGATCGAGGAGGCGATCTCGGACCTGATGCGGCTCGTCGAGGCGACGGACCGCGCGGCGCGGCGCTTCCTGATCGTCACCGGCGCCTCGGGCACCGGCAAATCCTCGCTGGTGCTGGCCGGCGTCGTCCCGGCGCTCAAGGCGCGCGACCCGCGGTGGATCGCGCCACCGGCCCTGCGGCCGACCCCCGACTTTCGCGAGCGCCTCGCGCAGGCCCTCGCCGCGCGACAGGATCCCGCGGCACCGCTCCTGCTCGTCGTCGATCAGTTCGAAGAGATTTTTACCATCTTACCGGACAAGGCCACGCGCGAGGGTTTCCTCCGCGAGCTCTGGCGGCTCGCGGGGGACGCCGCCTCTGGCGTCAGCGTGATCGCCACGCTGCGCGTCGACTTCCTCGGTCGCTGCGGCGAGCTCCGGCTCGGTGACGGCGAGCCCGACCTGGAGCAGGTGGCCTACGATGAGGCGCACCGGATCTTCGTGCGGCGGATGCGGCGGGACGATCTCGCGGGGATCATCGAGCGGCCCGCGGCCCAGGTGGGCCTCGCCCTCGACGATGGGCTCGCGGCGCAGCTGGCCGACGACGCGGGGGACGAGCCGGGCGCGCTGCCGCTGCTCGAGTACACGCTCGACGAGCTGTGGAAGCGAAGGAGGGGCCGGCGGCTCGCCCGCGAGGAGTACGAGCGGCTCGGCGGCGTCACGGGCGCGCTCGCCCGGAGGGCCGACGCGATCCTCGACGGGCTCGACGAGGTCCGCCGGCGCGCCGCGCGCCGCCTCCTGGTCCAGCTGGTCGATGCGCGCGATGACGCCGCCCTGAACACCCGGCGGCGGCGCCGGCTGGAGGAGCTGCGCCGCGGGCCCGACGCCGAGGCCGCGGTGTTCGACGAGGTGCTCGCCCTGCTCGCCGCCGAGCGGCTCGTGGTCGTCGGCGGCGACGAGGAGCGGAGCGCCGAGATCGCCCACGAGCAGCTCATCCGGAGCTGGGGCCGGCTGCGCGGCTGGGTGAGCGAGGACCGGAAGATGACCGCGGATCTCGAGCTGCTCGCGGCGTGGACGGCCGAGGCGAGCGCGTACGATCACCTGCTCGAGGGCAAGCGGCTCGCCGCCGCGCAGGAGCTCCTGAGCCGCCACGAGCACGAGATCGAGCCCGGCGCGATGTCGCTCATCGCGCGGAGCAAGGAGGCCGAGGCGCGGCGGCGGTGGCGGGCGTGGGCGGCGGGGATCGCGGCCGGCATCCTTGCCGTGGCGATGGGCGTGCTGGCGTTCGTGGCGTGGTCGAAGAGCACGGCGGCGACCGAGGCGGCGATGGCGGCCGAGCGCGCCGCGGAGGAGGCCAGGCAAAGGACGATCGAGGCGCGGGACGCGGCGCTGATGGCGGGGGTGCGGGAGCTCGCCTCGCGCGATCAGCCGGCGCGGGTGAGCGAGCTGCTGCTCGAGGTCGCGGCGCCGGAGCGGGCGCGCGGCTTCGCCCAGCTCGCGCTCGACGCGCTCTCGACCACGGCGCCCTGGAGGACGCCGCCGGGGCTCGTGATCCACGCCGCGGCGTTCCGCGCGGACGGCGCGTGCCTGGTCGTCACGGGCCGGCACGACAACGAGGTGCAGGTCCGGGAGCTCGGCGGCGCGGGCAAGATCCTCATGACCAAGGCGTTCCCCGTGATGGCTCGCCTCGCGACGTTCAGCCCGGATCGCCGGCGCGTCGCGGTGTTGGTCGGGCTGGACGCGGTCCACGTGCTTGAGCTCGATGGCGCGGGCGCGGCGCTGCAGCTCGCGGGGCCCGCGCACGTCGCGGCGTTCAGCCCGGATGGCAGGCGCCTCGTCACCGACCCCCACCCCACGGGGATGATCGTGCGGATCTGGGAGCTCGACGGCTCGGGGAAATTCGTCGACCTCGAGGGGTACACGGGCAGCATCTACTCCGCGGCGTTCAGCCCCGACGGCAAGCGCCTCGTCACCACGTCGCGCGAGGGGACCGCGCGGGTCTGGGAGCTCGACGGATCGGGCCGGTCTCGCGAGCTCAAGGGGCACGCGGGCACGGTCACCTCCGCGGCGTTCAGCCCGGATGGCAAGCGCCTCGTCACCACGTCCGAGGATCGCACGGCGCGGGTCTGGGAGCTCGACGACCCGGCGAGGTCCCGCGAGCTCAGGGGGCATACCGCCCCAGTTTATGACGCGGCGTTCAGCCCGGATGGGGAGCGCGTCGTCACGGTGGCGTCCGAGGCGACCGTGAGGGTCTGGACGCTCGACGGCCCGGGCGAGGTCCTCGAGCTCAAGCGGCACACGGGCGTGGTCACCTCCGCGGCGTTCAGCCCGGATGGCGGGCGCCTCGTCACCGCCTCGAGCGACGCTCGGGCGCTGGTCTGGGAGCTCGAGCGCCCGGGCGAGGTCCTCGAGCTCCGAGGGCACGCGGCCCCCCTCCGCGGCGCGAAGTTCAGCCTCGACGGCGAGCGCGTGGTCACGGTCTCCGAGGACGGCAGCGCGCGCCTGTGGCCCGTCACCCTCCGCGGCCTGCGGCGGCGGCTCCAGGAGGCGACCCCTTCCTGCTTGCCGCCCGAGATGCGCGCGCTCTACGCCGGAGAGAGCGAGGCCGAGGCCCGCGCGCAGCACGAGGCCTGCGAGCGATCCCACGGCCGGACCCCCGGAGCGCCCGCCGCCCCGCGCCCCTGATCCCATGCCCCTCCACCTCTTCCTCGCCCACGCCGACACCCAGGAGCCTGTGCTCTCCGGCGGTCTGCCGCAGGACGCGGTCGACGCGCCACCGAGGCCGGCGGCACAGTCGCGCAAGCCCACCCACCTGGCCGAGCGCAGCGGCCTGCCCGACGCGCTGCCCGCCCAGCGCTGGGGCCTGGTCGTGCCCCGCGGCGACGCCGGCAGGCGTCTCGTCGACCGGATCGCCCCGCTCCGGGACAAGCGGCGCGAGGATCAACATGCCCAGGTTAAGATCTACGAGGTCGAACCCGGCATGGATGCCGAGGCGGCGAGCCGCTGGATCGGCCAGGACTACCGGGATGAGGTCGGCCGCCAGGCCACCGACCTGCCCCGCTATCTCCTCATCCTCGGCGGCCCGGACCTCGTCTCGTGGGAGCTCCAGCAGATGCTCGGCGGCGAGGCGTTCGTCGGCCGGCTCGCGTTCACCGACGAGCGGGGCGACATCGACGAGCGGGCCTACGAGGCGTACGTGGCCAAGCTGCTCCGCTGGGAGCGGCAGGGCGAGGAGGAGCTCGCCCGGGGCGCGCCCGCGATCCTCTACACGGCGCGGGACGGCACCGGAGCGATCGCCGTGGGGCACGAGCACCTGATGAAGCCGCTCCGCTCGGCCGCAGAGGCGCTGCGGCGGAAGGGCAGGTTCCCCGCCGCAGACCTCATCGAGATCGGCGGCGGCGAGGGCCGCTTCTCGGACGACGATCTCCTGAATCACGCGCACGACCTGCTGGCGCGGGCCGAGCGCGCCGAGGCCGGGCTGCTGTTCTCGATGAGCCACGGCCTGGGCCTGCCCGCGAGCGGGCGCTGGGCCTCGCCCGAAGAGCAGCGCCGGCTGCAGGGGGCGATGAAAATCAGCCGGAGCAACGATCGGATCGCGGCGAAGGATCTCCGGGGCCGGAAGTTCCTGCCCGGCGGCCTGTGGCTGTTCTTCGCGTGCTTCGGCGGAGGCACGCCCGCGCGGAGCGCCTACCTTCCGTGGCTGGAGCAGCTCGCGGCCCTGGGGCTCCACGACGGCCACGCGCAGGGCGTGCTCTCGGCGCTGCCCCGGGAAGGGGAACGGCCGTTCGTGGCCGCGCTGCCCCAGCAGGCGCTCGCCAACCCCGACGGGCCGCTCGGGGTGATCGGCCACGTGGACCTGAGCTGGACGTGGAGCTTCCAGGACGGCATCGCGACGGCCGGCGGCGGGGCCCCGCGGCCCCGGCACGAGCGCTTCCAGGAGGCGCTGCGGTCGGCGGTGAACGGCCACCGCTTCGGGGTGGTGCACCACGAGATCGCGAGCTTCTTCGGCGAGATCGACCGGAACCTCACGGCGATGTACGAGAAGGACGCAGCCTCGCCCGGCGGCGCCGACGACGGCGCGCGGAGGGCCAGGCGGGCGGATTTGTGGATGCAGCGGCAGGATCTGTCGGCATACGTGCTGCTCGGCGATCCGGCGGCGCGGCTGCCCGTCGCGCGCGTCCCACCGGGGGTCGCCGTCGCCGTCCGCGGGGCCGCGCCGCAGGGGAGCGCGGCCGCTGGAGCCGCAGCGTCGAGGGCGCCGCGGGATCCGCGGGAGATGGAGGCTGCGGTGCTCGCTTACCTGGGCGGCGGCGAGGCGGAGCCGGTCGCCGCGCAGCACGGCGCGTCGTGCGAGGAGCTCTTGCGGTGGGTGGAGACGTACAGGGAATGGGGGCGGCGGGGGCTCGCGACGCGCGGGTAGCTTCGCTCCGAGGTGGCGGACCTGGCGGTACGCCTGGCGGCCGCCAGGCCCCGGAGAGCGGAGCGGCCTTCGAAATGCGGCAAAAAGCCTAGGCACGCCGCTCGCAAAGAGCGCCTCCGAAACGCCGCGAGGTCCGACCTCGCGCTGCCTCGCCGTCGCGGGGCAGCGCGGAGGCCCGGCAGCGGCGATAACTCGAGCCGGCGCCGCGCGTCGCGCTCGATGGAGGCACGCATGTTGGTTCGTCACTCCCTGTCCACGCTTCTCCCGGTTCTCGCGCTCGCCTGCTCTGCCGCGCACGGCGCCGTCCCGCAGCGACCGGGGGACGCCGCCCCGCAGCCAGGCAGCACCGGGGCTCCGGCCGGCTCGACCGGCGCGCAGAGCTTCATCGACGCGGGGTCATACTTCGCGAGCTCGGCCGAGATCGACGCCTGGTACGCGCTGCTCCGCGATCTGGACGACGATTTCGACGCCGTGTGCGGCGACACCTTCTGCGAAGGCGAGTACAGCAATTACAAGCCGCTGCGATTCCGCTGCTCCGTCGAGGAGCACGCCGGGACGATAGGCCGCTGTGTGTGGGTCCTCGCTGCGAGCAACGAGGAGGTCCTGCCTTCCACGGGCGATGTGGAGGTGGACGCCAGGATCTTCCTCTGCGAGGTGCCTGTCGCCCCGGATACCGCCGTGGTCGACCTCGTGGCGGCGCTCTCGGCGCCGGGAGCTCGGGCGATCGACACCGCGCTCCCCGGGACGGACAGGTCGATTTACGACGGTCTCGTCGATTGCCTCTGACGGCCCGCCGGCGTCGGCCAGCGTGCATATCTAAGCGCGCCAGCTAGGGCGCGCGGCCAATCCGCACACCGAAATACGTGGGGCCCCACGCAGCCGCGCGCGGGTCGAGCTCCGGCCGCGCGAGACCCGAGAACGCGACGTCCGCGCACACGAGCCAGATCGACGACGACCTCTCGGCCGTGACCTGGCGCGCGATCGCCAACGTGAGTCGAACCCAGGCAACGTGAATCGAACCCAGGCTAGTACTTCCCCGATGGCTTGCACGAGGCGTCGGGGAGCGACGGAGCCCGCACGAGCAGTCGCGCAGCGCGGCGCTACCGAGCGTCTATCACGGCTCGGCTGCGTCGACCTGGAACCGGCAGCGCGCCTCTGACCGCCGCGCCGCAGGCCATCGCGTCGTTGACTGTTCCGTAGGCAGTGCGCCGCGCTCTGGTCGCGATATACGGCCGGTTCCTGAGTACTACGCCTGGTGACCGTCGCTACGACGGGGGGTCGCAGCAGGCGCCGTGGAACACACGCATCATGTAGGTGCCCTCTGGAAAGCGTGTTGTTCGATCGCCGCTTCTCCAGCGACTCAGCGCCCTCCGGTACATGCTCCGAAAGGCGCGGAGCCTCGCGATGGCTGCCTTGCGATCGTGGGGATCGCTCACCGCGACAGTCGGCCGGCGACGGCGGAGCGGCTCCGGTGTGGCCGCCCGCTGCCAAGGTGACATCGCCCGCGCCCCGTCGGCGCCGAGGAACGTGCCGCCGCTCTCGCGGACCTTCGATCGTGCCCGCCGAACGTTGCGCGCAACGAGTACGCGAAGGCGTCGATCGATGGTCTCCGCGTCCAGCTCGCGGAGGACGGGCGGCACGGTGCAGTCGATGCGCGCCCGCTCGGGCAGCCTGGCGCCGTGCCGGCGGAAGTAGACCTCAGGCATCCCCGCGACGTGGCGCTCGCCGAGCCTTGTGGTGATCGCTCCCGGCCACTCCTCGGGAGACCGCACGAGGCCCGCGGCGGTCGGGTTGGTGATGACGTACGCGATCTTGTCAAGCACGTCCTCAGCGCCCTCGAGCGCGACGACGCTCGCGTGCTCCGCCGACCAGAAGTTCTCGGTTCGACTCAGGTATGCATTCATGCAGCTCGCGACGAGCCGGTGGAGGAGCTGCAGGAACTGGGGCAGGCGGGCCTCTGGATCGGTCAACACAGCGTGCCAGTGGTTGGACATGACGACGAAGGCGTGGAGCTCGATGCCGGTGCGTTCGGCGGCCACCGCGAGACAGTAGAGGAACACCTGGTTCGTCTCCACGGAGGGCCGCAGCATCATCTGCCGCTGTGTGCAGCGCCTCGTCACCAGGTAGGTGGCGCCGGCAATGAGTCTCCGAGGAGCGGACATGCGGCTCCTGCCAGCACAATCCGTACCGTCATACGCACGCGAAATCGGCGGGAAGTGCGATGATCCCTTTGCGTATGGGGGTGGCGGCGCCATGGCGGACGTAGAGCCCGTCATCCCCCCAAGCGGCCCCACCCCGCCATCCCGCGAAGCTGTCCCCATCCCCCGAGGCTGACCCAGGTTATTCCGCTCCAGGTTCCGCAGCCCGCCACGACCCAGGTTCCGCAGCCCGCCGCAGGTGACATGCTCCTTCGAAAAAGATCCGGTCACAGCGACACTGGAAGTGAGAGCGCTCGCCCTCCCCGGGCGTCCGGGCTCAGAGCAGCCGGAGGCCGTCGAGCTCGATGCCCAGCGGCTGCCCCGCGGGCGCGCGCCAGCTCAGGTTCATGACGACCCTCGGCGCCGAGATGCTCTTCTCGTGACCGCCCCCGGCGCCGCTCAGCCGAACACCGGGCGCCGGCGGGGGCGCGCCCGGCGAGCCCCGCCGCGCTCAGTACATCAGGTTACCCTGGCCGAGCACGAACGTGATGTTCTGCCCGAACTGGGCCCGGGCGGTCGCCACGCGCGCGACGGCGTTCACGATGCGGTTGCGGCGCTCCACCGCCGAGCTGGCCGCGACGCCCTGGGCGATCTCGGTGCGCGCGAGGTCGAGCTGCTGCGACGCAGCGGGATACAGCGCCATCGGCGCCATCACCTCGATGGCGTCGTCGATCTCGACGCGGGCGAGCTCCATCAGCCTCTGCTGCACGTCGGCGCGCGTGTTCGCGAAGCTGTCGACGAGCACCCGCGCCGCGTCCAGCCGTTGCTTCGCGATGTCGACGTTGAACGCGGCGTTCAGCGCGCGCAAGAAACGAGCGATGGCGTTCGCGTCGAGCGGCGCGAGGTTGAGCGGCGTCCCGAAGCGCTGCTCGAGCTCCTGGGCGGCAGGCGACAAGTTGAACGGCGTCGAGGCGTAGAACGTGACGGCATCGTTGATGCCCGGATCCGCCCTGTCGTTGATCTGCAGGTTGTTGTGGAAGAAGGGCGGCGTGTCCGCGGCCTCGATCAGGGGCGGCGGGTTGAAGGTGCCGTTGCCGAACGAATTGGCGAAACCGATACCCGTGGCATCGAAATTGGGCGCTGGCAGGTCTCGCCCGCCGAAGCCGCCGTCCGCGAGGAACTCGCCCTCGAAGCTGCCCCCGTTCAGCGACGACCCCCTGTTGCGCGTGCCGGTGTCGAAGTTGCGGTTGTTGCCCGTGTCCTGGAAGTTCGCGCCGGCGTTGTGGTGGCACACGTTGCACCGCCCGCGGTCCGGATCCATGAACGCTTGCCGGCCGTCCTCCGCCTCCGCATCGAACATGCGAACGCTCGCCAGATCGAGCTCGTTCAGCCGGCCCAGGCTGAGCTGGAAGGCCAGGGTCACGTCCTCTTCTTCCGGCGTCGGCAAGCGGAAATCGACGCCCGGCTCGCGGGAGAGGCGCTTCGGAAAATGCTGGGTGACCGCGTCCTTGAGGAAGCCGCGCAGCGTGCCGTCGCTCGAGCCGTCCCCGCCCCAGCCCGTCCGCTCCACGGGCGGATTCGTCGTGCCGTCCCCCGAATCCGCCCGGATGCTGGTGCTCAGCGAAAGCACGTGGTTCACCCCGCGCGAGACGAACCGGTGCGTCGGATCGATGAAGCCGTCCACGTTCTCGAGGATGCCCGCGTCGTCCAGGAGGTCCGAGGTCTCGAGCTCGGCGAGCTCCGGCACCTCCCTGAAGACGAAGAGCGGGTCATCGGGGTTGGTCTGGTCCAGGGCCCTGATGAACTGCACGTCGAGCGTCGTGTTGTTGGCCACGGGGTGGCAGGTACCGCAGGTGCGGCCGTTGCCCTCGAACGTCTCGTGGAAGAAGACCCCCGCGCCCGCGCAGATGTCCTGCGAAACGAGCCCGGCGACCACGCGCGGATCCTGCGCGCATTGATCGAGCCGATCCGCCAGGGCGAGCGATTGTGAAACTTCGTCGAGGCGCTCCGGGATCTCCTCCTCGGCATCCGAGCACCCCCCGGCGAACAGGGCCGCTCCGACCCCGCACACCCATAGCAGCCCCATCTTCGAGATTCCCATCCAGGTATTCTCCGTTACAAGCGCGGTGCCCGACCGCCGTGACTGGTTGCGAGCGGTCGAGCGGCGCGTTCCAGCCATCCTTCAGCATGGTCGCCGAGCAGCCCGGGCCGCCCAGCGGCGCACCCCGGGCCTCGTGCCCTACTCCCCCGCAGGAAACCGCCGGGGAGGCAGCCTTCGCCGCCCAGCGCACGATGCCGCGCCCCGGGCCGACCAAGCGATGCTCGGGGCGACGTCAGGCGAGCGATGATGTAGCGGATTACACCCGACGTTCAACGCCCAGCGCGGTCGGGAGCTCGATTTTTAAAGATTCTTTACAAAGCCGTCGCGAGGTGACACGCCCGGACCGGGCGATGCGCCATTGTGGAGCGCCGGAGCCATCGCCCGCGTCGCGGCAGGCGCCCAGCGCGTAGCTCCACCCGCTGGGCACGACGAGCGCGCGATCAGGCGACGATCGCGTCGATGAGCCCACCTGCGAGGCTCTCGTCGCCGAAGTTGTCGAGCGGGCCTCCCTGGCCGTTGGTGCACCCGACCGCCGCGCCGATCGTGTTGAGCAGCTTGTTGTTCGTGACATTCACGTCGACGAACTGGCCAGTCTTCAGGTAGCCCGCGGCGCCGCCGGCGAGGATGTACGGGACCTTGCGGTACCCGTGGTACTTGTCGGCGTTGTCGTTGAGCCACACGGCCACGCCGTGGTCGAGCAGCGTCCCCGAGCCGAGCTCGTAGGACGAGAGCCGGTCGAGCAGGTGCTTGAACATCCGCGCGTGGATCCGGTCGATCTTGTGATGCAGCTCCTGAGCGCCCTCGATCGGCGGGCCCTCGGAGCCGTCGCTGTCGATGCGGTGGGAGATCTTGTGGTAGCTCTTCTGCCGGACGCCGTCGATCGTGTACTCGGTCCCGTCATTGCCGTCGCCCACCTGGAGCGTCGCCGCGCGCGTCACGCCGCACGCCATCGCGAGCGCGATGATATCCATCTGCATGCGGGTGACGGTCTCCACGTTCTCGGATTTGCCGACGTTCGGCGAGATCGCCTCCATCGCGGCGACCGCCTCCGCCGGGAGATTGCACGCGAGCGCGACCTCGAGGTCGCGGATGCTGTCGAAGTGGAGCTGCAGCCGCTCGCGATCGCTCTTGCTGAGGTCCTTCCGGCTCATGAGCGCTCGCATCTCGCCGCGCACCAGGTCGTTGACGCTGGTGCGGCGCTCGGTCAGCGCCTGCTGGACCTCAGCGCCCACGTCGGTGAGCCCGAAGAGCTTCTGGTATGCGTTGAACGGGTTGCGCTCGGCGGCGCGGAGCTGCTTCGACCCGCGGTACGAGAGCACCTCGTTGATGTAGCCGGCCATCCTGCCGGCGTAGAGCGTCAGCGGCTCGACGCCCGCCGGGTTCAGCTCGGTCGCGATGCGGTTGTCGATCGACTCGCCCATCGCGAGCGACTCGTTGCCCGACGGCTGGTCCGACACGCGCGCGGCCGTGAGGCACTGGTTGCCGCCGCCGGAGTGGCCGCACCCGTTGCCTTTGAACGCGAAATTCACGCCGCGCACCATGATCAGCTGGCCCGCGTAGTCCTTGAGCTCGCTGACCGCCCGGGCGCTGTCCCGCTCCAGCGATTCTCTGGACAGGGGGCCCGTCTGGCTGGGCCAGAACATCTCGGGCTCGTCGTTGGTCGCCTGCGCGACGCCGTTCGCCTGACGCATGAAGATCGCGAAGGGCGGCACGTCGCCCGTGCCGGCCAGCGCGCGCCGGGGCGCGAAGGTCTCCAGGAACGGGAGCGCGACCGTGACGCCAAACAGGCCTCGAAGCACATGTCGTCGGGTGATCATTGCGCCTCCGCAGGAACTCGAGCGAGGAAGGAAGTGGATGAGACGATCTGGAGGAGGAGGTCCTTGGTCGAGGCGCCGCCGCGCGACGCATCGCCGAGCTTTCGGATGAAGTCCCGATCCTTGTCGCGCGCGTCGCGGCCGTGGGCGAACTCGACCCAGCGCTTCGCGTAGCACGCGTGCGCCTCGCTGCTCTCGGCGAGGACCCGGCTGAACTCGATCGCGTTGGCGTAGCTCCTCGGCTCGCCGCCGAGCCGATAGACGTCCGCGGCGTTGACGGGCATGCCGTTGTCGATCGTGCGGTACTTGCCGATCGCGTCGTAATGCTCGAAGGCGAACCCGGCCGGGTTGATCATCGTCCCGTGGCACGCCTCGCCGCACGTCCCCTTGCCCGTGTGCGCCTCGACGCGCTCGCGGTTGGTCGCGCGCTCGCCCGGCGGCAGCGAGGTCGCGTTGTCGGGCGGCGCCGGCAGCGCGGCGCAGATGACCCTGAGGTTCACGAAGACGCCGCGATGGATCGAGTCCGGCTGCCGCGCCGTCGCCTTCGACGCGAGGAAGCCGAGGCGCGTGAGCAGCCCCGCGCGCTCGTCCCCGTCGAGCTCCACCTGCTTGAAGTCGTTCGACGACTGGCCCTCGACACCGTAGACCGTCGCGAGGCGCTCGTTCACGAACGCGGTGCGGTCGGTGAGCAGATCGGTGAGCCCGCCCTCCTTGTCGAAGACGATGTGCTCCACGAACAGCTCCGCCTCGCGCTCCATGTCGTCGCCCATCTCGGGGACGAACTCGGGGTAGAGCGCCTGGTCCTTGTTGAGATCGTGGTAATGATCGAAGTCGTAGAGCTGCCGGTGGAACGAGCCGATGACCTCGCGGGCGCGCGGATCCTCGAGCATGCGCTCGGCGTAGGCCCGGACGGCCTCGGGGGTCGACAGCTCGCCCGCCTTCGCCGCCGCGAGGAGATCGTCGTCGGGCATCGTGTTCCAGAAGAGGTACGCGAGCTTTGTCGCGATCTCGTGGCCGCTCAGCGGGATGAGCCCGTTCTTCGTCGGCCCGGCGCCGAGCTCGACCCGGTAGACGAAATGGGGCGATTGCAGGAACGCCTCGAGCGCCGCGCGCACGCCCGCGACGAACGGCTCCTCGCCCTTGAAGAGCTCCTTGCCGCGGTGGAACAGGGCGACGTACACGTCCCGCTCGTCGTCCGTGAGCGGCCGCCGGAACGCCCGCTCGCCGAACCGCTCGACGAACGCCTGCGCCCGCGCCTCCGGCTCGTCCGGCAGGCCGGCGGGCGCGATCCGATCGAGCTTGCCCTGATCGGCGGCCACCATCGCCGCGAGCTCCTCGGCGGCGCGCTGGTAGTCGCTCCAGAGGCCCGGGGTCACCTGGAGCGCAGCCTCGTTGTTGTCGAACACGCCGCCGAGCGGATCGGTCGTGAACGACGCCGAGAGGCCAGGCCTGTCGTCGAGGCGCAGGAGATCGCGTACGGTGTTTTCCCACTGCACATGGCTGAGCCGAGGGAACATGCTGCGCGCTGCGACCTCCTCTGGCCGCGCGCCGCCCGGAACGGGGCCATCCCCATCGCCTTCGGCCCCTTGCGGGTCGCCTCCCTGCGGGTCGCCCAGGGCGCCCATACACGCCGAGAGCAGGAGCGGCGCGACGCTCAACCCCGCGCCGAGCAGCCGCCGCCACCGCGGGGAGCGGGCCAATCGATAAGCCAATGAGGTCATCGGATTCTCCTGATAAGCAGCCTGATCAATTTATGTAGGAAATACTCTTTACCAACAAACAAAAAAACCTCGGGCGCTGAGCCCAGCCTGCCGATCGTCCTGGAGCAGAAATAGTTCAACACCACCCGAATCGCGGTCTCGCGTGTAGGGGCTCCGGCCAACACCCGACACGGCAAGAGATCTCGATTTCGCCAGAGCGGGCGCCGCCGTCACTGGTGTAGTTCTTCACCAGAGATAGAGCGGAGAATGAATGACTGAGCTTCCGCGTGCCTCGAACGAGGTCGACGAGCTGGCACGAAGTGCCTGTGGGCACGACACGGCCCCCTAAACCCCACACCCTTCACCCTCGTGTCACGCCGGCCGGGTGGTCGCAGCGCTCACGAAGGGAGAAGGGCGGCCGCCTCGCGCGCGGCAAGACGGAAGAACGAGGCTACATATGTTAGCGGTCACAAATCGGACGTCAACTCGGATTCGCCCGTCCGCGGCCTAGCTCGGTTCGGATGGCTGGCCTTCTGCTTGCCCGCGCGGAGGAAGCTGAGGATGGCCTTCCTCCCGCGCGATGGCGGGGTACCCACGGGTCCTCGAGGACCCCATCGGGCGTGAAGAGGGCTGTGAAGGCCTCGTCGGTGTCGTCGTCGGTGTCGTCGAAGACGGCGGGGGAATAGCGACGGCGCGCCGGCGAGGCGGGCGCATCGCGAGGGCATGGCGCGGGCGTGGCGTCCGCGAGAACGCACGCCCCCGACGCCCGCCCGGGTTGCAAGGCCGCCGACCTCCCTCTATCTTCTATGTCTTTGCATTTGTGAGGAACTGTGCGCAAAGAGCCGGCGCCGCCCGCGTTTTCCGACTTCATCCTGCTCCTCATCTCCGCCGCGCCGAAGCTCGGCCTGCCGCTCGATGCGGTCCTGCGAGGCGCGGCGCTTCCGCCGGGGGCCCTCAGCCAGCGCGGCGTGCCGATCCCCTTGAGCGCAGCGCGGTACGTCTGGTCGTCCGCCGAACGGGTGAGCGGCGATCCCCTGCTCGGGCTCCGCGTCGCCGAGACGCTCGACGTCGGCACGCTCGACATCCTCGACTACCTGTCGCGGAACAGCGAAAGCTTCGGCGCGGCGCTCTCCCGCTTCATCCGCTTCGCCCCGCTGCTCGCCGACTCCGGCGAGCTGAGCTTGAGCGTGGACGGCGCCCGCGCGCGCTTCCGCCACGTCGCGCCCAACGGGCTGCCCGCCGTGTCGGAGCTCCTCGCCGGCATGACCGTGCTCCGGGCGCGGACGTTCTCCGGCGAGCACGTCCGCCCGCTGGCCGTGCGCTTCCGGCACCATCGCCGAGGAAGCACAGGCGCCTACGAGCAGATCTTCGACGCGCCGGTCGAATTCGGCGCCCCCTGCGACGAGCTGGTCTTCCGGCGGGAGCACCTGGAGATGCCGTTCCGCTCCGCCGACCCCCGGCTGTGCGAGATCCTCGAGGAGCTCGCGCAGCTGCGGCTCCAGCAGCAACGCCGGGTCGACGCGCCGCCGCCCGCCGCGCCGTCCGGCTTCGTCGCCGAGGTCCGCCACGCGCTCCGCGAGTGCATCGCCGAGGGCAACCCGAACATCGACCAGGTCGCCGTGCGCATGGGCGTGAGCCCACGCACGCTCCAGCGGCAGCTGCGGGAACAGGGCACGTCGCACCGCGCGCTCCTCGCGGAGACGCGCGCCGCGCTCGTGGATCGGTACCTGACCATCGCCACCCCCTCGCGGCACGCGCTCGCCACCGAGCTCGGGTACGCGAGCGCCCGCTCCGCGTCCCGCGCGCTGCGGCGCCGGTAGACCCGCCGCAACGCCGGTAGACCCGCCGCGGCGCCGGAAGGCCGGGGCCCGCCGGCGCCGCGGCCGCGTGGTCATCCGCGGCCGCCCGCGCGGGCGCCGCGACGGCAGGCCCGCGCCGGAGGCGCGGCGGCGCTCACGGATGCCACGCCAGCTGGAGCTGCCGGCTGGCCGTCGTGCTCACCTGGTAGACGACGGGGGTCGTCGCGCCCGGGAACGGCGTCGAGAGCTGCATCGACCAGCTGTTCGCCGCGGGGCTCTGGGCCGGCCCGCCGTTGGTGGACACGGTGACCCCGTTCAGCGGCGCGCCATCCATCGACGTCACCTGGAGCCACAGGTTCGCCGGCGTCCACCCCGTCGGGTAGTCCGCCGGGTCGATCTGGAAGCACGCCGTGCCGTTCACCGTGGCCGTGGTCGCCGGGCCCGCCTGGCCGAGGCTCTGGCAGGTCGGCGTCGGGCTCGGGTTCTTGTAGACCCCGAACGTGTGCTGGCGCGTGAACATCGGGACGGTGGAGTTGCCGGCGTGGTCCGCGAACACCGTGATCTGGTGGCTCCCCGTCTCGGTGAACTGGTTGAACTTCAGCGAGTAGACGCCGTTGTTGGCCACCGAGTCGCCGTGCGCGGCGAGCCCGTCGTCATAGAACGTCAGCGGCGTGACCGCGCCGCTCGGCGCCGTCATCTCGGCGCTGACCGCGGCGCCCGTCACCGGGGCGCCCAGGTGGCTCACCGCGGCCTCGACGACCAGCGGCTGCGACCCGACGTTCAGGCCGTTCGTGGTGACCTGGAGCTGGATGTCGTCGATCAGCGTCGACACGGCGGAATAGAGATAGATGTCCGACGGCGAGTTGTTGACGGCGCAGAACTGCCAGAAGCCCTCCTCGTACGACTGCGTGAGGTTCAGCGAGAAGCGCTTGAAATTGTTGGCCGAGAAGAAGGTCAGGTCGGAGCTCGACGACCCGTAGCTCGTCTCGCTGATCTCGGCCTCCGGGTGCTGCGACGGCGGAATCAGGTGCACGCTGGGGGCGGCGCTGCCCAGGAAGATCATCGTGAAATCCACGATCTGAGCGGCCGAGACGTACGTCTCGGTGCACGACATCTCCCCCGGCAAGCCCACCGGTGAGAGCCGGTTCAGCCCCTGATCGATCATGCCGCCCTCGCGGCAGTCGTTCGCCATGCGGTTGAACGCGCCGAGCAGCTCGAGCTGGTCGATGTCGGAGCTGACGTCGGCGCGCATGAAGAGCCCGGGCGAGGTCCCGTAGTTCGTCGCGATGTCGCTCATCATCGCCTCGTCCGCCCCCGCCCCGAGCGCGATCGAGTGGACCTCGTCCACGCGGTTGAAGTAGTCCGAGAAGAAGTCGCTCGGCGCCGGCGGCGTGTTGTGCTGCCCGTCGGACAGGAGGACGACGCACTCGCGCGGCCCCTTGGTCGGGTTCTCCGTGGTGAGCATGTCGAGCGCCTGCTCGAGGCCCGCCCCGATCGACGTCGACCCGTTCGCGACGAGCGCGTCCACGGCAGCGTCGTAGCCGGACGCCGGGAGCGGCGTGATCGGGAAGGACTCCGAGGCCGTGTCCGCGTAGCTCGCCAGTCCGATCTGCTCGGTGAACGACTGCGAGGCGGGCACGTTGCTCGAGGCGAGCGTGTTCTTGTAGATCTTCGCCGCCTGCTGCGCGAGGGCGAGGTTGGTCCCATACATGCTGCCGGAGCGGTCGATGATGACCACGTGGTTTGTGTCGAGCGGCGTGACCTGAGCCAGCGCCGTGGACAGCCCCAAGACGCCCGCGAGGACGCCGCCGGTGATGCCTGCGAAATTTCGAATTGCGGTTCTCATCGTCTCTATTTCCTCTGCATTCCTCTGCATTCTCGGACACGAACAGAAGCTGAAGAGCGAACGGGAGCGGCGTCGCCGGGCCGATACGCCTTCGTCGATCAGGCGCGGCGGGATGGGCGGGGCAGCGGGCGCCGCCTCGCAGACGGCGGCCCGCCACCCTGCCTACTTGACCGGACCGGCGACGCCGGCTCTCACGGGTTGCGGTACAGGACCTCGAGCTTCGGACGCCGGTGGTCGGTCGCGTAGTCGCTCGACGTGAACGAGACCTCGCGGTAGCTGTTCGCCTCGCTGTCGAGCCGGATCATGAATCCGTTGTTGCTCGACGACGGGCTGAGCATGTCTCGCACGAGCGCGGTCACGTCGATGTTCTCGTAGTCCTGGCTGCTCGACGTGCTCTGCGGCAGGAGCACCTGGTGGACCGTCGACACGGCCGGCTGGTTGTTCCACGTCACCGTGTTCTCCTGCCAGGCGGCGGTGATGCGCTGGATCAGGAAGGCGTTGGAGCCGCCGACCGTCACGTGCCCCGGGGAATACGGGTTGAACGTCCCCTGGCCGTAGAGGCGCGCGTCGGGGTCCGCGTACAGGCTCAGGCGCGCCCGCTCGATCGTGGCGCCCGCCGGGATGGTCGAGAGATCGAAGCGGAGCAGGCTCCGGTTCCGGTACCAGACGTTGCTCGCCGTCCACGACCCCGCGGTCAGGTTGACGGTGTTGCCGGAGTTGTTGCCAGTGGCCCCGGTCATGCTGGTGATGGTCGCGTCGACGCCCTCGCTGCCGGGCTGCAGCGTCAGCGTCTGGACCGGGTTCTCGCAGGCCCCGTTGACGGTGAACACCGCCCCCGGCACCGCCGCGCACTGCGACTGGAAGGTCGGGTCGTGGCAGGTCCCGTCGGCCTCGTGGCAAGCGCCGACAGGCTCGCTGCCGCACGCGTCGACCTCGGCGCAGCTGTAGCCGCTGATGAAGTAGCCGCCGGCGCTCGCGCAGCTCTGGCCGGAGCTGATGCCGCCCTGGCCGAGGTCGGTGCAGCCGCCCGACCGGCAGCACGCGCCCTTCGACTCCGGCTTGCAGAGCGCCGAGCAGCCGTCGCCGCTCACGGTGTTGCCGTCGTCGCACTGCTCCGAGGCCTGCTGCACGCCGTCGCCGCAGCACCGCTCGACGGTGACGCCCGTGTTCTCCACGACGGAGCACTCGGCGACCGTGTTCTCCGGCGTCTGGCACGTCCCGCTCACGCAGGTCTGCCCAGGGCCGGTGGTGCAGTCCGCGTCCGTCTGGCACGCGCAGGGGATCGTGTCCTCGTAGTGGTCGTCGAAGCAGGTCTCCACCTCGGCGAGCCACGCCTCGGACGCGGCGGTCCGCTTCACCAGGTTCTCCGCCTCGAGGCCGGCGTCCGGGTCGACGAGGACCTTGGTCAGGTCGAAGTGGGCCGTGCCGGGGTTGACCACGGCGCCGCTGAAGTCGCCGATGGCCAGCTGGATGGACGTGGCCGTGCGCTGCGTGTCGAGGCACCCCCAGTGCTTGAGCAGGTGGCGATGCGACTCCTGGCACGGGAAGGTGAGGCTCCCGCGCGAGCCGGTCTGCGGGCCGACGTACGAGCAGGTCCCGGTCACGAACGTCTGGGTGAGCGCGTCCTGGTCCTGCAGCCAGTCCGTCATGGGCTGGCCGTTGATGCAGAGGTTCTCGGCCGACGAGACCGTCTCGCCCACGTCGAAGCCGAAGTTCACGACGTCCTCCACGCCGCCGACCACGTCATCGGTGGTGGGGGGCAGCGGGTCCGCCGCGTGGAGCGGCAGCTCGTCCTTGCACCACTCGAGGAAGTCGGCCGTCGACGCGTTCACCTGCGCGTACCGCGTGACCTCGCCGGGCTGGTAGTTGGTGATCTCGCCGAGCGGCGAGGTGTCCCACTGGTAGGTGGCCTCGAGCCCGGGCTGGAACTTGTACTTCGAGACCGAGCCGATATCGAAGGTCCGGCGCCACTTCCACAGCGTGAACTTCTTCCACTTCTTGAACAGCTTCGCCTCGAGGCCCACGTGGATGCCCGCGTTGAGCGCGGCGATGAGCTCGATCTCGGTCAGGCCGTACGTCGCGATCGCGTGGGTGGGGTCATCCCCGTTCTTCATGCCCCAGATCACCTCCTCGGCATAAGGCACGTTCGGGCCGGCCTTCGGCTCGCACGTGCCGCCGGGCGTGCAGACCTCGTTCTGGCCGCAGGCCGTGTTCGCCGTCGAGGGGTTGTAGGTGCAGTGCCGGGCGCACGCCCCGTTCACGCAGGCGCGGCCGGGCTGGTTCGGGCAGGTGCTCTGCGCGGTGCAGACGCAGTCGACGGGCGTCCCGCCGACGGTGCACTGCTTCGCCTGGACATCGCACGTCTCGCCGCTCGCGCAATCGGCGTTCGAGGTGCAGCCGCACGCCGACGGGAAGCCCGTCTGGAGCGGGTGGCACCCGGGCCCCTGCCACTCCGTGGCGTCGGCCTTGGTCTCCGACAGGCAGCTGTACGCGTCGAAGTTGCCGGGGCACTCGGCCTCCGTGACGTCGAACACGACGGCGCCGGGGATGCCCGAGTCGCAGTCGCCGCTGATCTTGCGGACCGTCGCAGGGGTCGTGTCGCTCACGTAGATGTCGCCGGTCGGGAGCACGGCCACGCCGGAGGGCAGCTCGAAGATCGCGTCGTCGGCCAGGCCGTCCGTCGCCACGGTGCCGGGAGCACCGGAGACGGTCGTCACGGCGGAGGTCTCCGGGTCGAAGCGCCGCACGCGACCGGGCTTGTTGCCGTCGACGACGAGCACGTGACCCGCGCTGTCGACGGTGAGCCCCTTCGGCGCGGTGAACCGCGCGGCCGAGCCGATGCCGTCCGCGGAGCCCGCCGAGCCGCTGGTCCCGGCCACGGTGGTGACCGCCGCCGACGCGACGTCGAACCGCCGCAGCGTGTTGTTGAGCGTGTCGCTGATGTACAGCCTGCCGCGCCCGTCGGCGACGATGTTGGTCGGCTCCGAGAACCGGGCCGCCGAGCCGATGCCGTCGGTGCCCCCGGTCTGGCCCGACGTGCCGGCCACGGTGGTGGCCGTGCCCGACGGGAGCGGGATGCGGATCAGCGTGCGGGCGCCGCTGTCGGTGGCGAAGAGGGCGCCGTCGTGCACGGCGACGTCCCGCGGCGTCAGGAACACCGTCCGATCCGCGATCGTGGTCACCTGGTTCGTGCTCAGGTTGAGCTTGCGGACCGAGCGAGCGCCGCGATCGGCGATGTAGAGCGAGCCCGCGTCGTACGTGATCCCCGAGATCGTGTTGAACCGCGCGGCGGTCCCGACCCCGTCGACGTTGCCCGCCGCGGTCGACCCGGCGATCGTCGTCACCTGGCCGGTCTGCAGGTTGATGCGGCGGATGGCGGTCCGATCCGCGACGAAGAGGCGGTTTCCGCTGCGATCGTAGGCGAGGTCGGCGGGCTGGAGGAAGCGGGAGCCGCCGAACGTGCCGTCCGTGAGCGACAGCGAGTAGGCGAGGCCGTAGGGCGAAGAGACCGCGGGCAGGCAGCACACGCCGCGCTTGGTGCACGCCGAGATCTCGGGCAGCGCGGGCGCGCGCAGGCTGTTCGGGCAGGTACCGTCGTTCGCGCACTCCTCGCACGACTTGTTCGCGCTCCACTGGGTCGTGAAGCCCTGCTGGAAGATGCTCTTGTACGTCTTCGCGTCCTTCTCCTTCAGGAAGGTCGAGAACAGCGCGTACGAGAGCTTGGACGGGCTGCACTGATCCTGCGTGATCCCCGTCCAGTCGTCGAGGCAGGCGCGGCTGCCGTTGACGAAGGTGATGCAGCAGGAGTTCTTCGTGTCGAGCGGGGAGCAGGCGAGGTTCAGCGACGACTCGGGGATGTACTTGTTCGAGCAGGACGCCTCATCCTTGTAGGAGAAGACGGGCTTGCACTCGAGGTCCTCGTTCGGGTTGCTGTTCACGAGCGCCTGCTCGAGCGAGGCGTTGAGGTCGACCACGCCGCCGGAGCCCTTCGGCTTGATATCGACCGAGAAGCCGATGCTGGCCTCCACGCCCACCTTCAGGAGCTTGCCGATCGGCACGCCGAGGAAGAGCTTCGCGCCCACCTCCGGCCTCACCGACACCTGCGTCCCGGCCTCCGCGGTCACGTCCGGCGCCTGGAAGCCGTGCATGTCGCGGTTGAAGTCGAGATCGGAGATCTTGTGCGACGTGTTCTTGTTGAGCGCCTCCTGCAGGCGCCTGCGCATGAAATAAGCCTCGTCGTACCACTTCACCCCTGCGCCGAGCTTGAAGTACGGGATGAGGTACGCGCCGGGGACCGGCGGGAGGGGGATCGGCGTCAGCTCCTTCTCGATCGGCTTCAGCCGCAGGTCGAGGTTGAGCGCCGCGGCGAGGAGCGCGGCCGACTTCCCCTCCCAGTCCTCGATCGCCTCCGCGCCGTCGCGGGGCCAGGTGAGCTGGGCCGGGACGCCGTCGGTCGGCGTGTAGTCGAACGGCATGTAGGTGCCGATCAGGAACTCCTGCGGGGAGACGCGGCCGTCGCCGTCGCTGTCGAGCGACGTCATCTGGTCCTCGTCCGCGAGGTAGAAGACGCCGAGCTTCTTCGCGGCGTCGAGGCTGACCCCGCCGCCGGCGAGGTGGCCGAGCTCCTCGATGCCGAGGGGAGCTTCACGGTTGAACCACTTGTAACCGTCAAGCTGCATGTTGAACTCCATCCCTGGCAGGATGCTCAGCGTCTCGCCGAACGCGGTCACGGCGAAGCCGCCGGTGCGCATCTGGGCGCGGCGCTCCTTGCTCAGGGTGTGCGACGTGTAGCGGCCGCCGATGCCCCACCGGTCGCTGTCCGACAGGTTGGCGTACGCGCCGTGTCCGGCCCACGGAATGCACATGTGCAGGTCGGGCCGCTGGTCCGAGTAGCTGCCGAGGTGGTACCCCTCGGTGTACTGGTCGATGTAGCACTGGATCTTCGACATCACCTCGCTGATGTTGTCGAGCTCGCCGCCGAACTGGCTCAGGAAATTGGCGAACTGACCGCCGCCGATCTGGCCGGCGATCTTGTCGAGCCACTTCACCGTGCTGAGCGCCCACTTGGCCTTGCCCGCCTGGGTCTGCTGGATATCGTTGGAGAGCCACACGAGGACGCCGGTGCTGCACGGGTCCGCCGAAGACGAGCTCGGGTCGCAGAAGTCGAGGCACTCCTCGTACGTGGTCTTGTCCTGCTGGATGACGTTCAGGCACTGGGAGGACACCTGCTGGCTGCAGACGCACGTGCCCTTGTCCGCGTCCGCGGCCGGCTCCGTCTTGAGGCCGTTGATCGCCTCGGCCGTCTTGTTGACGATCGACGCGAGGAGCTGGATCGACTGGAGGACGTGGAAGTTCGTGGTGATGTTCTGGAGGTCGGCGCCCTTCGGGTTCGGGTTCTCCGGCAGCTTGCCGAGCTGGCTCGGATCGCACGCCTGCACCTGGAACGTGCCTGTGCCGGCGTCCGGGGCCTCCCCCTCGATGACGGCGTCCGGCCGGTCGGGCTGCTGGGACCACGTCGGCCAGTCGTGGATGGTCGTGTCGTTGCAGGCCACGTCGTCCGGCGCGCACAGCGCCTGTTCCGCCTGACCGACGGGCCCGTCCAGCGCGACCGGATCGTCGGCGCCGGCCGTGCAGGCGGTCGTGAGCGCGCCCAGGCACGCGAGGAGCGGCAAGCGCCCCGCGCGCCATGGGGCAGCGCGTGATTGTGCGACCTGACGTAGCAGTATGGATCTTAGACTCGTCATGAATAAGCCCTCGACGCCGTTGTTGACGGGAGGAGACGAAGCGAATCCGCTCTCGCCCGGCCTGCTCGCGCAGACATAGGCGCTCTCCCATTGCGAACATCTGTGTACTCGGCTGTAAACCGATCGCGAAGGCGACAACTCGCGCCACGCGGCGACAAATCGCGCCAGGCCAGGGGCCGTCGGCACAACCTCCCACGATCTCCGCCTCCCTGGGGCTTTTGCGCATCACCTCGACATCGGGTCCTCCCCCCGCTTCGGCGAGGAGATCCGAGGCCTGTCATGGAGCTCACGCTGGCTCGGCTCCGGCGGATCCATCTAAGATCGGACCGAGGAGGTTCTTCATGCGCACGCATCGACCTGTCTTGCTCGCGACGCTCCTATCGGCCTTCGCGGTCGCGATGTCCGCCGTGCCCGGGTGCGGGGACGACGAGACGGGGGCGAGCAGCGGAGGGCCGGCGCCGACAGGCACCGATTTCCTCTCCAGGTATGCGAAGGCCCTCTGCGACCGCACCTTCGCGTGCTGCGACGCGGCGACCCGGGCCGCGCATGGCTTGGACGCGAGCTCTGCCGACGCATGCGCCTCGGAGCTCGAAGCGATCCTCGTCGCGGTCACCGGCGGAGGCGAGGTGAACGGCACCTTCGTCCCGGAAAAGGCGGAGGCGTGCCTCGCCGAGGTGGACGCGGCCCCCTGCGCCGAGCTTCAGATCCTGGGCGTGCTCTTGGGGGTGAACGACGGGTTCACGCCGTCCTGCCTCGGTGCGTGGGACGGCGCCGTGCCCGAGGGCGGGGCGTGCGCCACGGACTGGGATTGCGCCCGGGACCGCTGCGTGCGCAGCACCGACGCGAGCGGGCAGACGACGTCGGCGTGCAAGGCGAGGGCGGCGGCCGGAGAGCCGTGCTCGTCGGCGTTCGACTGCGACGAGGCGCTCCGGTGCGACCAGCCCTCGCCGCCCGACGAGGGGACGTGCGCGCCGCGGCTCGCCGTGGGCGGGTCGTGCAAGCGAAGCCTCGACTGCCAGGAGGAGCTCCGCTGCGGCGAGGACGATACGTGCCAGGCGCGGGAGCAGGCGGGCGGTCCATGCGCGTCGGACGAAGACTGCGCGGCCGGCACGGCGTGCGATGGCGCCACGTGCGCGCCGCTCGGCGCCGCCGGCGCGCCCTGCTCCTTCGATTCGGACTGCGCGTCATCCGCGTGCGTCGACGCGACGGGCACCTGCGCCGACGTCTGCAAGGGCAGCTGATCGCAGGCCACGGCGGCCATGACGATGCCGTGGCCGAGATCCGTTGCATGTGCGAGGGCACGCCGTCAAATGCGCGGTGCCGCATCCCAGCGCGCCAGCGCCCTCTCCCCTCGCGCTCTCCGGTCGCCATGACCATCGGCAGGTCCGCTCCCGACAGGCTCGACGCCCGCGCGAACGTGTCGGTCCGGCGCGCCCCCGGGAGATCCACGACCGGGGGCAAGGCCGCGGCTACCGCCGCTCGCGAGCGCCTGCGCCCGCCTTCGCTCCGCGCGAGAGCCGCGCCTCGATGCCGTCGAGCACGCAATCGAGGCCCCAGTCGAACACGACGTCGGCTGGCGGGTGCGACGCGTCCCGGACCACCTTGGCGAGCGTCGGGAAGCGGCCGGTGGCGATCATCCGGTGGATGTACGCGTACGACGCTCGCTGCCATTCGCCCTGGCTCATGCCGCTCGCGAGCTCGGCGCGCAGCTCGTCGGCCTCGCCGCGGATGGCGCCGATCACATAGGCGTTGACGGTCCCGACGGCCAGCATGACGGCATCGATGTCCTCGAAGCCCGGAGCCCCGCTCAGCGCGGCGAACGAGGCCTCGATGTGCGCGAGGGCGTTCGGACCGAGATGCGGCCGGCCGCCCAGCAGATCGATGAACCACGCATGCTCCCTGGCGGCCCGCCGGGTGCGGTGGGCGATCGTCCGGAGCGCCTCGCGAAAGCCGCCGGGGATCGGCCCGGCGGACGCCATCTCCCCGTACACCGCGTCCACCATGAGCTCGAGCAGCTCCTCCTTCGTGTCCAGGTACCCGTAGAGGCGCATCGGACCGGCGTCGAGCGAGGCCCCGACCTTGCGCAGCGACACCGCGGCGAGGCCTTCCGCGTCGGCGAGCGCGATGGCGGCGCGCACGATCCGCTCTCTGCTCAGCGGTCCGGGCGCGGGACGGGGGACGGGCTCCGGACGCTCCCAGAGGAGGGAGGAGGCGCCGGTCGCGCGCGCTTTCTTCTGCCGTGCGGTCATGCCCCGGTCTTGTTCGCATCGGAGCGCGGTTGACAACAAATCGGGCGCGATACAGTGTATCGAAGTGATACACTGTATCAAAGGACGGTCATCATGCACGTAGAATCGACGTCGGCGCTCGTGGTCGGGGGCAGCTTGGTCGGCCTGTCGGCCGCGGTATTCCTGGCCTGGCGAGGTGTGCGGGCGGTCGTGGTCGAGCGGCACGCGGGCAGCTCGCCGCATCCGCGCGCGATCGGCTACACGCCGAGGACGCTGGAGCTCTATCGCGCGGTCGGGCTGGGCCCGCGCATCCCGCAGGTGCCGCCCACCTTCCGGCTGCGCCGAGCCCGGGTCGAGAGCCTCGCCGGGGCGTGGTTCGAAGAGCTCCCGTGGACGCCCGGGGAGCAGGGGGCGCCCTCGATCGAGCTCTCGCCGTGCGCGGGCGCCGCCCTCGCCCAGGATCGTCTCGAGCCCATGCTCCGGGACAGGGCGGCCGAGCTCGGCGCCGAGGTCAGGCTCGAGACCGAGCTGGTCCGCTTCGAGCAGGACGCCGACGGGGTGACCGCATGGCTGCGCGAGCGCGGCGGGCGAGCGTACGCGATGCGCGCGGACTACCTGGTGGCGGCGGACGGCCACCGCAGCCCGATCCGCGAGGCGCTCGGGATCGGCCGCTCGGGGCGGGGCCACATCCAGACGGTGCGCAGCGTCCTGTTCCGGGCTCCGCTCGAGGAGTACCGCCGGACGGGGGTCACGCAGTTCGCGATCGAGCAGCCGGGGTTCAAGGCATTCCTCACCACCTACGGCGATGGCCGCTGGATCCTGATGTTCTGGGACGACGAGGAGCGCGACGCGGGCGCGCTGAGGGCGATGATATCGAGGGCGATCGGCAGGTCGGACCTGGACTTCGAGATCGTCACCACCGGACGATGGGAGATGAGCGGCCTGATCGCGGATCGCTTCGCGTCCGGCAGGGTATTCCTCGCCGGGGACGCCGCGCACACCCTGCCGCCGAGCCGCGGCGGTTATGGCGCGAACACCGGCATCGAGGACACCCATAACCTCGCGTGGAAGCTGTCTGCGGTCCTGTCGGGCGCGTCGACGAAAGAGCTGCTCGACACCTACGACGCCGAGCGACGCCCGATCGCGTGGCTCCGGCACGACCAGATCTTCGCCCGGGCCGACTACAAGGCACACGCGGGCGGGGCCGCCGCGGGCGTGCCGATCATCGACGACGATGCGATGGAGCTCGGTCAGCTGTACCGATCGACCGCGGTGCTCGGCGCGGGCGACGGGCTCCCGCCGGCGATGCGGCCCGAGCGATGGGCGGGTCAGCCGGGCACGCGCGCGCCGCACGCGTGGGTGGCGAGGGGCGGCGAGCGGCTGTCCACGCTCGATCTGTTCCAGCGAACCTGGGTGCTGCTCGCCGAGGACGCGCGGTGGGGCCCCGCCGCGGCGCACGCCGTCGAGCGGCTGGGCGTCGCGCTCGAATGCGTTCACGTCGGCGTTGATGTGCGCCCGGTCGAGGAGGGAGCGTTCCGGAGGGCGTTCGGGATCGGGGCCGGGGGCGCGTCTCTGGTGCGCCCGGACGGCTACGTGGCGTGGCGCTCGATCGACCTGCCGGCGGATCCGCGCGGCGCGCTCGCCGATGCGCTCGCGCAGGTGTCGTCCGCCGCGCGCCGGCCCGAGCGTGTCGCCCCGTAGGTCGATGCGAGCTCAGCGGCTCGGCGACGCGAGGAGCCCCGCGATCGTCCCGGAGCCGGCCGCGAGGGGGCCGAGCGAGGGCTATGATGCCGGGACATCATGAAGATCGCCGTTTACGGTCTCGGAGCCATCGGCGGGCTGCTCGGCGCCCGGCTGGCCACGGCCGGCTGCGACGTCAGCGCCGTCGCGCGCGGAGAGAACCTCGCCGCCGTGCAGCGACGCGGCTTGCTGCTGCAAATCCGGGAAGAGATCACCAGCGTGCCGATCCGCGCTGCGCCGGATCCAGCCGCGCTCGGCGCGCAGGACGTCGTGCTCATCGCGGTCAAGGCCACCGCGCTGACCGACGTCGCCGCGCGGATCGCGCCGCTGCTGCGCCCGGACACGATCGTCGTCCCCGCGATGAACGGCGTGCCGTGGTGGTTCTTCGCGCCCGAGAACGTGCCGTATGCCGGCGCCCGGCTCCGGTCGCTCGACCCGGGCGGCGTCCTGCCGCGCGCCATCCCGCTCCGCCAGGTGATCGGCTGCGTCGTGCACCTGTCGGGCTCCAGCCCGGAGCCGGGGCTCGTGCGCGTCGGCCTCGGCAATCGCCTGCTCCTCGGCGAGCCGGCCGGCGGACACTCGGACCGGGTGGCCGCGCTGGTCAAGCTGCTGCAGCGCGCCGGCTTCGACGCCGAGGCGAGCGCCGATATCCGGACGGACGTCTGGTACAAGCTGTGGGGCAACATGACGATGAACCCGGTGTCGGTGCTCACCGGCGCGACGTGCGACCGGATCCTCGATGATCCGCTGGTGCGCGGCTTCTGTCTCGAGGCGATGGAGGAAGCGGCGGCGATCGGCGCGAGGATCGGCTGCCCCATCGCGCAGAGCGGAGAGGACCGGATGGAGGTCACGCGCAAGCTCGGCGCGTTCAAGACATCGATGCTGCAGGACGCGGAGGCCGGCAAGCCGCTGGAGATCGACGCGCTGGTGACCGTGGTGCACGAGATCGGCAAGCTGACCGGCGTGCCCACGCCGACCATCGACGGCTTGCTCGGGCTGACGCGGCTGTGCGGCCGCACGCGCGGCCTGGTCGCCGGTTGATCCTCGAGCGAAGCCCGCTCGTTCCCGGCTCGCCGCCGGGCTACCCGAGCAGCGCGCGGCGGCACGGCTCGACCACCTCGGCGAGCGCCTGCCGCCGCAGCGCGCCCATCATCGCGCGCGACAGCAGGCCGTGCTCGGGGGCGACGGCGCCGGGCGCGATGTCCGGATCGGCGCTCATCCGCGCGACGGCGCGCTCGAAGGCGCTCGCCGCCACCGCCCGAAGATCGTCGCCGGCGCCGCGCAGCAGCCAGGCGAGCGCTCGCCACCCCAGCTCCGCGTGCCGCCCTTCGTCCTCCGCGAAGCGCTCGTACGCCCCGGCGAGCGCCGGATCGCGCACGATCCCGGCGAGCGCGCGCGCCTCGGCGGCGCCGACGGTCTCGCCGACGCACGCCTCCTCGACCAGCGCCGCCACGATCGCCGCGGCCGAGGTGGCCGGGGCGACGCCCGTCACGTCGAGCGGCCCCGGGCCGAGCGCGGCGCCGGCGTACGCGCTCGCGAGCGTGTACGCGGCGCGCGCGTGGGCGACCTCGTCCATCGCCGCCCGCTGCGCGCCGGCGAGCAGGGCCGGCGGCGCGCCGAGCGCGAGCAGCTCCAGCGAGAACCGCGCGAAGCTCGCGATCGACGCGTGCTCGAGCGCGGCGACGTCGCGCCAGTGCGCGGCGAGCGCGGCGCGCACGTCGCCGCAGAGCCCCGTGGTCTCGGGGGTGAGCGAGGCAGAGGTCCAGTCGGAGCGCGCCGCGCCGCCCGCGGTGCGCGCTCGGCCCTCGACGGCCAGCGGCCGGCCGATGGCGCAGCTCGGCGGCCGGCACGCCCACGCGCCCTCGCCGTCAGGCGCAGCGCACTGCTCGAATCCGGCCCTGCAGTCGGCGTCTGTGCGGCACGCATCGCCGGGGGCGCGGCAGGCGAGATCCAGCTCAACTTCGCACCCGTCGTTGAACAAGGAGACGCCGCACTCGCCGCTCGCGCAATCGTCGTTGGTGCGGCAGCCCGCGGACACGCACGTCGGAAACGCAAAAACGGTCGGTAAGACGCCGGTGCACACGCAGGCCTCGCCGGGGTTGCAGTCCTGGTCCGTGGCGCAGGGGTACACGCAGCCGCAGAACCACACCGTGCCGTCGACGTTGTCGACACGGTGCGAGCCGCACATCCCGCCGGGCTTCTCCGTGCAGTCGGCGTCGGTCTTGCACAAGAAATCGTCCTCGAGGCCCTGGCACGCCGGCAACCAGCCCTCACAGGCGACGGCCTCGACGCGATGAACCGTGCCGTCAGGGCACCTGGCATAGCCGCTGTGCGCCCCGTTCGGCAGGGGCAGCGGCACGGCGCCGTCGCACACGAAGGCGGGGTCCGCCGCGCCGGTCGAGCCGGTCGCGCCGCCGCCTTCGCCGCCGCCGCTCGCGGGGTCCACCGTGACGTGGCCGCCGCACGCGGACGCCGTGAGGCCCAGGGCGGCCCAGATCGAGGCGCGCAGCGGCGCGAACGTGGGGGCGAGAAAACCACGATGAATCAAGCTTGCTTTGAGCATGGCTGACCCTCTTGTGCGGGTTTGCTGGGGGCGGTGGATGACTCAGCATCGCGCACCTTCTGGCGCTGGTTGGCACGAATCACGCCTGAAAAGTGCTCCGGGAAGCGCTTTGGGGAGTCCGGCCCCCGATGTGTCGTCATGCACTGCGGCAGGAGACGATGATCAGCGGGGTCTCCCGGCTACGAGCCGTGCGCGGAGGCGAGCTTTGCGAGCGTCGCTCCGTCGGCCTCTCCCGTCACCGGCAGGCCGTGGTCGCTCTGGAAGTCTTCCAGGGCGATCCGAAGGAGGCCCTCCTCCCGGCCCTGCTCCTCGCTCTCCAGATAACCGAGGCTCACGAGCCGCACCAGCGGCCCTTCCGCCGTATCGAGGGGCGGAAGATGGCCGAGCGAGAGCGCCATCTCTTCTTGCTCCTCGCCGGTGCCCAGGAGGAGCCGTCCCTTCGCCGCGGCGGGTGAGATGGGCACGACGATGAAGCCGTCGCCGTCCGTCTCGCCCTCGAACGTGGCGCCGTCGATCTCGAGCACATAGGGGACGCCGGCGCGCGGCTCGGACTTCGCGTCGAGGAACCGGAGTCGCAGCTCTTCTGGCACGCCGCGGCGGCGGAAGGTGTGACGAGCGCCCGTGGGCCGCTCTTCGATCTTCAAACGCTTGTCGGGGATGAAGACGACATCTTCGGTCGGTAGGAGGGCGCTGGGGTTCGAGCGCTTCTCGCGGAGGGCCGCGTTCTCGGGCAGGTTCCAGAGCGTATCGGGATAGAATCCATAACGGAAAGCGATGTTCGACAGACACTCTCCCGGCCTCACGACGTGCTTGAAACCCATCACGAATTCTCCTTGTCCTCCGAGCCCGTCTCCTCCTCGCCTCTCGAGACCACCTTCGATTTTCCGCGCGATCCGAGGAGCTGCGCCTGGAACTCACCGACCTCGAAGTATGGAATCGGCTCGAAGCGGCTCTCCTCGTCCCTCGGCGTGATCGAGCCGTACGTCTCGCTCTCGTCCTCCAGATCGAGATCCCCGAGGACGTAGTTGAGGAGGTGCAGGTAGCGATTGGCCTTGTGGACGCGGTTGCAAAGGGCCATGCCGTCGCCGACGAGCTCCTCGAAGCCTTCGGGCTTCCCCGCCACCCAGCAGTCGAGGAGGTACCCGCGCGCTCTTCGATCCCACTCGTCTTTGGATTCCCGGCCCCTGTCGATCCACCCCTGGCCCACCTTGCGGAGATCGTCGTCCGACAGCCTCTCTTCTTCGAGCTCCATGCTCGTCGGGCCGACGTTCTTCGCCTTCTTCTTGTTCTTCTTCTCCGGTTTCACGGGAGCGGGGCCGAGCTCGAGCACGGCCCTCAGCCCCGCGTCGATGGGATCGGCTTTCAATCGAGCGATCATGAAGTTCGTGAGCCGCTCGTCGGTCGGGCGCCGGACGTCGTGACAGTACGAGAGCCACTGCAGCAGCGACTCGCTGGTAAGCCCCCTGGACTCCTCGGCGAACGCTTCATAGTCCGCTTCCGGCACCTCGGGGGCGAGATCCGACAAATCGGGATCTTTGAGCACGCACGAGAGGAGTACACAGAAGCTCTTGAGGCATGCGGTCCAGACGTCGCTCCTTCCTTGGCGCTGCTTCGCGAGCTCGCAGAGGTCGGCCAGCGACTCGCTGATCCCTCGAACGGCGTCCCTCCGCATGCACGCCACCTTCTCGCAGGCTTCCTCGATCTTCGACCTGAAGTCTTTCGGTAATTTTTGGATCTCGAACCGGCGCCAGGCTCGGGGTCGCTCCCCGGTGCTGAGGAGGGCGCCCACCGGACAATGATCGCTGATGTCCGACCACCAGTTCAGGGCGCGATGGTCGAAGTCGAGCGGCAAGAGGCCGCCGCCCGGGGCGACGATCCCCGCCTGTCGGAAGCGGAACGTCTTCGAGTGCGCGAAGAAGTCGGCGCGCTTGTTGAGCACGACGACCCTCCGCTCTCCCGTCTTCCCATCCTCCTGCTTCGCGAGGATCATCCTGGTCGTGCGGTCTTGGATGTTCTTGGCGTTTCCCTTCAGACGGGTCTGGTTCGTCGCCGATACCGAGATCGCGAGCTCGAGGTTCGCCTTCGCTAGATGGGACTCGAAGAGCTGGCTCTTGCAATGATTCAGCTTGGTCGACTTGACCACCGTCGATTCGGGATCGAGGTAATAGTCGCCGGCGAGCACCCAGTGCCCGCCTGCCTGGCCGACGTAGGCGAACATCCCTTCGAGCTGCTCGTACTCTCCCTGTCGCTTGAGCCCGTGTCCGGCGGGTGTCGTGTGGACGACGCCGACGGAGACCTTCTCGCCCTGGGGCTCGAGGAGCTCCAGGTCGTGTACGACGACGGGCCTGCAGTAGGCTGGCCAGAAGCGGGTTTGCAGGTAGGCGACGAGCTGCCCTTCGGGCTGGGCGTCGAGCTGCCGGCAGGCCTTCTCGTAGTTCTTGAACTGGCGAACGAGCGTCTTGTCCGGTTGGTCCGTGTTGCTCGTCTTCTCATAGTCGGCGATCAGCCGCTTCAAGTCGGCCGCGGGCTTCATCTGCACGAGCAACAATTGGACCTCGGGGTGCTGCTCGAGCGTGAAGACCCATTTGCGGACCCAGGGCGCTCCTTTGGAGCGGACGGTGCTCTTGATCGAGCGGACGTAGGTTCCAGCATTGGTCCGTACGGGCGCCCCTCCGTTCTTGTTGAGCTGCAGGTTCAGCTCCTCCAGCAGCGCCACGGGCAGGTAGACGGAGCCGTTCTTCGGCGGTTTCTTCAGAGGAAGTCTCTCCACGACGGGCAGGGCCTTGTCGCCTGGAAGCTCGCACAGCTTGAGGGCGCAGGGTTTCTTTGCCCAGTAATGGACCCCGGGCGCCAGGCGCTTGCCGTCGTAGGACGCCCAGGCGTCGTCTTCGCGAGCCTCCCGGAACATTCGGGATCGCACGACGACGGGGTAGTACTCCGGCTGGCCGAGCCGCACGCTCTTCCAGGTCTTGAACCACCCCATGTCCACTTCCACTTCACGGAGCTTCACGCCCTCGCCCTCGCCGGTCACTCGGACCTTGAGGTCCTTCCCCCAGATGGACCATGTCTCCTCTCTCACGGAGCCGCGATCGTAGGCCTCGGGGGCGTCCTCCTCGGGGGAGCCGTCGTCGTCTTCGCCTTCGCTGTCCGTCTCGTCGTCCTCGCCCTTCGTGCTCCCCTCGTCCTCCTCCTCGTCGTCGACCTCGATTTTGGGGCCGACCGCGGAGAACGATCGCATGAGCGGGCCGAAGCGGCACTCGAGGCCCCCCTCCTCCAGCGTGGTCACGAACGCCTCTTTCTCGAGCACGTCTCTCCCGGCGAGGTTCACCTCCTGGAGGGCCAGGACGTCGATCCAGAGGTGGCGCGTGAAGATCCAGGCGATGGTGCTGGTCTTCTCCTCCGCCTGATTGATATGGTTGAGGTTCCACGTCGCCACGCCGAGGTTGAGAGGAGGGGGCCTTCGCGTGTTGTCCGACAGCTTCTTCGGGTGCCCTTTGCCCGCCTTGGCGACTTTGAGCAGCTTGGGAGCCGGTTTGAATCTCTTTTTCGGATCGAATGTCTCCCCCTCGCCCTCCTTGGCGCGCGCCCTCTTGCGGGAGGGCGGGTCCTCCTCGGTCGGGATCTCCGTGCTCGTCGAATCGAACTTGACCGACCAGGAGCTCCAATCGAGCCACTGCTCCTGCACGTTCGGCGTCTGCGGGTACAGCCACGACGATCCAAAGTCGAACCCGACGAGGCGCTCGCTCTCGTGCATGTGACGCTCGTGCGAGTTCCGCGCGCAGCCCCGGTCGGTGCAAGCGAAGCAACGGCCGCAGAGGGTCCGCCCCTGGCAAGCGAAGCATCCGTAGAACGTGGTGAGAGTGTTGCACTTGGGGCACAGCGGCTCGTCGATGACGTTCATGGCAATCCTCTCGCTCCGATGTTGCTCACCATGGGTTCACGGGATCACAGAACGCTGACGCGATCGCAGAACCGCGCTCCTCTCGACCGAGGCTGGACTTTGCACGCCCGCTGGCGCGCTCAGGCCAGCTTGCTCCCCTCCTCGACCGCTTTTCGGATCCCCCGCAGCATCTCCAGCACGGCGTCCGCCCCGCCCCACGGGTACGCCATCCGCAGGGTCCCCTCGAGCAGCGCGTCGAGCGACGCGCCGTCGGCCCCGGCCGGTCGGGCGCCCGCCGGCGCCCCGGCCGAATGGGCGAGCTTGGAGACGAGCGACGGGATCCGCTCGATGCCGAGGAGATCCCACGGGTGGGGGAGGCCGCGCTCCAGGCACCAGGCGTCGTACTGCTTGGCCAGCGCGAACTCGGGGAGCTCCCAGTGCTCCATGTCCCAGATCGCGCAGTAATCGCCGGCCGGCGTGGAGCGGTAGAAGACCTCCGATCGCATATGGCGCGCCCCCTGGGGCGCGGCGCCGGCGTAGCCCCCGCCCGGCGCCGGCGCGGGCCCGCCCCCGGGGACGCCCGACGTCGCCGGCGCGCCCGGCGCCCCCGCCGCGGCCCCCATCGCGGGCGCCTTCACGAGCCGCAGGTGGTCGAGGATCGCGTTGACCGCGTGGCGCCCGGACTCGTTCGCCGCCTCCATCGTCGACATGCGGGTGAAGGTCTTCAGGTACACACCGGCGAAGACCAGCTTGCCCCAGTGCACGAGATAGCCGCCGTGGGGAGCCTGCCACAGCGCCGCTTCCGGCGCCTTCGCCGGCGGCGGGCTCACCACCCGCGGGGTCGGATCCCACGGCGGCGGGCCGGGGCGGCTCTGGAAATCGGCCTTGATCGGCACGAGGTACGGGACCCGGGCGCGCGTGAACACGCCGCGCTCGTCGAACTCGAGGAGCTCGTCGAGGTAAAACCAGGCCGGCGCCGGAGGATCGTAGATCGGCGCCTCGGCCGCCGCGCCCGCCGGGCGCATCTCGGCCACGATCTGCGCGAAGACCTGCTCGGCGATCTCCACCGGGCCGCACTCGGCCGCGGTCCTCCCGGCCGCCGCGCCCTCCCGCGCCCGGGTGTTCCAGTCGCAGAGGTCGATGCTGAGCAGCGAGACGAACCCGTCGCGCTCGAGCGTGGGGCGGCGCCGCCAGAACTGCGCGCTGTTGATCGAGGTCAATCCCCAGGGCGCCTGGCTGTAATAGACATATCCATTGTTGATCTTCAGCTCCTGGGTGAAGAAGAACTGGAGACCCGACATCGTCTGGAAGCGATCCCAGGCCGTCACGCCGAACGCGTGCCCCGCGCCGGCCGCAGGCCGCGGCGCCCCCTCGCCCTCCTCGGGCGGCGGCGGCCGGACCTTCGTGGTGAAGCCGCCGAGATCCCTCGGGACGCCCGCGGCGACCCCGGCCCGGCGCAGCGGCTCGGTGACCGCCTCCGCCGAGCACGCGTCGGTGGCGACCACGTGGTAATCGGCGCTCCGGAGGGCCTCGATGAGCTCCCTCTCCCGCGGCGTGAGGTCGTCTCCCTCGGCCCGCTCCCCGGTGGCGAGGCGGATCAGGAAGCCGTGGGGCACGATCTCGCCCCCCTCGAGCTCGAGGCGCTCCAGCCCGCCGAGGATGAACTGCACCCCGAGGCGCCGCTCCAGGTAGGCCCTCCAGGGATCGAGCCACGCCTCGCTGGTCGGGCCGCTCAGCGTGCCGTCGACCTTGGGCAGCGTGCGGACCCAGTTGTAAAAGAGCTGCACGTACGTGTTGCCGCAGGTCCGCGCGTCGCCCCACACGGCGTCGAACGAGGCGAGGACGCGCGATTGCGTCTTGGCGTCCCGCTCGAACCGCTCGCTGTAATGGTAGAGCCGGGCGCCGGTCGCGGGATCGTACCCCTCGAGGTACTCCCACCACGAGATGCGCTCCATCTCCTGCGCCCGGCGCCCCGCGGAGGTGCACATGTACCGCAGGACGCGCAGCATGAGCTGCGTGAGATCCGCCGCCGTGTAGCCCATGGTGCGGAGCGCCGCGAGGCGCTCGGCGCGCTCGTGATCCGAGCCGGGCGGCGAGCGCGGCATGATGAGCGGGCTGAGCCCGCCGCTGACGATGCCCTGGTTCGGGGTGGGCACCACGTTGTCGTACACGGTCCTGCCGCTCTCGTTCCCGTCCTCGTCGAGGAGCGGGATCCGGCGCATCGTGTCGAAGACGTGGTTGTAATAAGAAGGGAAGAAGCGAAAGCCGTGCTCGCCAGGGAGCACCGTGAAGCAGACCTCGACGACGGCCCAGCGGTTGTGGTCCGGCGCCGCGCCGTCCGATCGCCGCGGCGCCCGCTCGCCCTGCCCGCTCGCCGCGATCGTGCACGCGGCGCCGCCCGCGGCGGCGGCGATCAGCGCGCGCGCCGCCTCGGCCCGCTCGACGCAGAGCTCGCGGTGCTCCTCGGGGTTGGTCAGCGGCCTCGAGCCGGGGCCGGGCGGCGGCGCGTCGTCGTGGGCGTCGGCGTAGCCGGTGATCTCCAGCCGGAAATCGACGTCCTTGCCGCGGAGGTAGGCGAGCAGCGCGCGCACGCGCCCCTCGACGTCGGCGCGCGCCTCGCCGCCGGGCGCGGCGTGGCTCCCGCGCGCGAACGGGACGTGGATGGGGACGAGGCGCAGGTCGCGCGCCTCGGCGACGGCGCTCATCCCGTCGACGTCGCTGCGGCAGAACCGCGCGGACCAGGGCCCCTCGGCCCCGCCCGGCCGCGCCTGCCGGGCGATCGCGTACTGCGTCCGCGCCACGCCGCCCATGGCGATCCGGCGCCGGCCGTGCCGGTCGAGGCAGGTGTCCTGCTCGACGACGCGCACCACGAAGCCCCGCTCGGCGAGCTCGTGCGCGGCCGTCAGCCCCGCGATCCCGGCGCCGAAGACGTTCACGGTGGGCCGCCGGCCCGCATCGCTCCCGCCGCCCATCAGAACGCCGCCTTTCCGCCGCCGTGGAGGTACGCGCCGGGCTCGTCCGCGAGCGCGCCGGCGCCGCGATCCGGCCCCACGCGGAGCTCGACGCGGCCCCGCCTGGTGGACGCGCACTCGAGCAGGAACTGGCTGTCGGGGACGTCGGGCGTGGGCGTCAGGCAGAGGGAGTGGACGCGCCAGACGGCCTCGATGTCGGCGGCGGCCGGGCTGCCGCGCAGCGCGCCGAGGAGGCGGGCGATCGAGAGCCCCTCGGCCACCATCGAGAGCCACGCCGAGCGGTAGAGGAGCTCCCCGTCCGACCTGCGCCGGAGGATCAGCCGAGCGCGCCCGCGCGGGCGCAGATCGGAGCGCGCGGCGCCGACGTCGGGGAGGAGCCCGACGCCGCAGAAGCGGAGCGACTCGGTCTCGGTCTCGAGCGGGTCGGGAAAGCGCGTCCACAGCGCCCCCTCGACGAGCGCCTCGGGCTCGGCGGGATCGTCCTGCCGCACCTCTTCGAGGCCGGGGGTGCCCCAGAGCTGCAGCGCGCGCCGGTCGCCGTCCTCGTGCTTGCGGAGGACCAGCGCGACGCGCCCCGCGCCGGCCGCCGAGCCCACCCAGAAGAGGCAGGCGCCCGGCCCGATGCGATCCCAGAGGGCGCCGCCCCACTCCCGGAAGGGGCGGAGCAGCTCCGGGGCGTCGGCCGGCGCGATGGCCTCGCCGAGCTCCCGGCAGCGCTCGAGGCCCACGAGGCCCCGCCCGATGTCGCCGTGCCTGCCGCCGTCCCAGCCGCCCACGCACAGGGCCGCCGTCACCGCGTCCTCGGACAGCGCCGCGAGCGGCACCCGGCCCTCGATGAACAGCGCCCGGGCGATCGCCGGCCGCCCCTCGGCGTAGACGCGGGCGGGGTCCGCGATCGGGATGCCCGTCAGGTGCTCGGCGACGGCGCGCGCCCACGCCTCGCCCGCGGACGCGTCGAAGCGGCGGTAGGCGCCGTGCTCGAAGGCGCGGGCGAGCCGGCCGCCGTCCCGCGCCCGGTCGAGGAGGAGGCCGGCGATCGCCTGGGGGTCGTCCGGCGCGCCGCCCTCGTCCGGGAAGAGGTCCGGATCGTTGAGCGCGCGGCGGAGCCGGGGCGGCTCGAGGTCGGCCGCGAAGCTGGCCGCCCTCGCCTTCACGCCGTCGCTCCGGAAGGCGCCGAGCGCCCGCTCCAGCGCGGGAGGAGCGGGCGCCCCCGGGCGCGGCGCGGCTTCGGGCGCGCGCCCGGCGCCGCCGTCGAAGAGGTGCACGGGCGCCGGCACGGGCCTACGGCGCGGATCGGTGTGTCGCTGCTGCATGGGTCCTTCCTTCCGGTGAGAGATCGAGCCCCGGCGCCACGGCCGCCGCGAGCGCCCGCGGCCGCACCACCCCCTGCCCCGCCATCCACGCCTCGGCGCGCCGGATCTGCGCGGCCCCGGCGCTGCCCCCGGCGAGCTGCCCCTGCGCGAGCCGCGCCGCCTCGCGGTGCAGCGCCATCTCCAGCCGATCGAACCCCGCGATCGCGGCCTCGAGCGCGCGCGCCGCCTCGCCGGCGCGCCCCTCGACGCGCGCGATCCCGGCGCGGAGCAGCTGCCCGATCGGCGCGCCGGCCGCGAGCGGATCCCGCTCGATGCGGCGGATCTGCGCGCGCGCGTCGTCGAGCAGCGCCCGCTCGGTCCACCCCGAGCGCCGGCCGCGCGGGCGCGTGGCCGCCGCCGCGAGCGCCGCGCGCGCCCGCGTCCAGCGCAGCTCGAGGCCCGTCCCGCGCAGCGGCAGCAGGAACGACGCTTCCAGGCGAGGCCAGTGATCGAGCACCGCCGCCCACGCCGCCCAGGGGTCGCCCCGGTAGAGCGCCGCGTAGCCCGACGCGATCATGGCGGCGTACTCCTGGCGCCGGTAGCCGTGCTCGGGCCAGCGGCGCGACCGCGACGCCTGGCGGCCGAGCGCCGCCGCCGCGCTCGCCTGCGCCTCGTCGCCGCGATCGGCGGCGAGCCACGCGAGCATCGGCTCGCCCACGTGCGCCTCGCAGAGCGCGTGCATGTCGCCGCGGCGGCGCGCGTCGCCCGCGAGCTCCGACAGGCGCGGGAGCAGCTCGCGCAGCTCGCCGAGCCAGGCCAGGGCGAAGTGGTGGAAGATCGCCACGGTGACGCGCTCCCACGCCGTGCCGGGGCAGCGCTCGCGGAAGAGCGTGTCCGCGCGCCGGCACGCCTCCGCCGTCCTCCGCCACGCTCCGCGGGTGAACGCCACGTTGGCGAGGGCCAGCTCGCGCCACGCCTCGTCGTACGGGTCCCGCGTGCGGACCGCGAGCGCGTCGACCTGCTCGAGCAGCGCCTCGACGCTGCGGTCGAGCAGGGCGCCGCCGAGGTGCGCTTCCATCGAGGCCTCGTAGGCGAGCGCGCGGCAGACGGTGGAGGCGTCGCCGACCTTCAGCACCCGCCGGAGGTGCAGCATCCGGAAGGCGTCGGCGAGGTGGGGGCTCAGCATCGACATGCTGGTGGAGGCGGTCCACAGCGCGTCGAGCCGCGCGCGCTCCGCGGCCGGCGGCGCCGCGGGGAAGGCCCGCCGCCGCGCGTCGGTGCGCCCGAGCAAGAAGGCGAGGCGCCGCCACGACGCGGCGGCGAGCGCGCCGGCGAACGAGCCCGGGATCGGCACGCGGAGCGCCTCGAGCGTGCTCCGCATCTCGCGCCACCCCGCGTCGATGAACCCCGCCTTGAGGTGCTGCTCGGCCGCGCGCCGCCGCAGCGCCAGCCCCCGCTCCGCGGCGGGCGGGCCCCCGACGTGCGCGGCCGCCTCGAGGTAGCGCTCCGCCGCCTCGGGCGCGCGGCCCAGGTTCACCAGCGCGTCGCCGAGCTTCTCGAGGATCCCCGCGCGCCCGGCCGCGTCGCCCGAGAGCGCGAGCCCCTTCTCGTAGAGGACGGCGGCGTGCTCGAAGGCGAGCGCGGCGGCCGCGCGGTCGGCGGCGCGGAGCGCGTGCTCCCCTGCCCTCCGGGGCTCGCCCGCGCCCTCCCAGTGGTACGCGAGCGCCTCGTGGTCGCGCGCCCCCTGCGCCTCGAGCGCCTCCGCGATGGCGCGGTGCCTGCCGGCGCGCTGCTCGGCCGGCAGGGCCGCGAGGAGGGCCTCGCGGATCCGGTCGTGGTAGATGGCCACGGCGCTCGCGCCGTCGCCCGCGATCTCGCGCAGGAGGTTCGCGTCGCGGAGCCGGGCGACGAGGGGCCGCCGCCGCTCGTCGAGCCCCGCGGCCGCGAGCGCGACGCCGCGATCGAGCGGCTTGCCCGCGACGGCGGCGACCTCGAGGAGGCGCTGCGACCCGGGGTCGAGCGCCCGGACGCGCGCCATCACGAGCTCCGCCACGTCGAGGGGCGCGCGCTCGTCCCCTGCGCCGCCCTCGGCGGCGCGCGCGCCGAGGTAGCGCGCCATCTCGGCCGCGATGAACGGGTTGCCCTCGGCCTGCGCGACGACGGCGTCGATCTGCCCCGCGCGCCGGGCGCCGTCCGCGCCGAGGATCGCCCGCGCGAGCGCCGCGACGTCGTCCACGGCGAGCGCGCCGAGCTCGATCGTGCGCGTCGCCCCGCCGCCCTCCGCGCCCTCGAGCAGGTGCCGCAGGAGCGGGCTCCGCTGCCGCTCGTCGCTGCGGTACGTGAGCAGGAGCAGGAGCGGCGGCGCCGGCGCGCGGGTGAGCTGGTCGAGCAGCGGCGCCGAGTCGACGTCGCCCCACTGCACGTCGTCGAGCCACAGCACGACGAGGCGCGTCGCCGCGAGGCGGTCCAGGAGGTCGCGCAGGGCCGCGGCGCCCTGCTGCTGGAGGGCGATCGGGTCGGGCTGGGCGGCGGGCTCGGGGCCGGCGAGGAACGCGGGGAACTGCGCGAGCACGGGGAAGAGCTGCGTCAGCGCGCGGGCCCCCGCGGGCACGACGGCCGAGAGCGCCTCGGCGGACAGCGTCTCGAGGTGGGCGGCGAGGCCGTCGATCGCCGCGTCGAGCGCCTTGTAGGGCAGGCTCTCCGCCGGGTGGCAGCGCCCCTGCAGCACGAGGAGGTCGCCCGCGCCCCGCTGGGCGTCGAGGAGCTCGCGCACCAGCGTCGATTTGCCGATCCCCGAGGGGCCGTGGACGTGCACCGTGACCTGCCGCCGCGCGCCGGCGACCTCGTCGAGCGCCCGCGTGATGGCCGCCATCTCGGCGGCCCGCCCGACGAACGGCGGCCCCGGCGCGGCCTCCGCGGCGCGGGCGGCCGCGGCGCCGCCCTGCCCCCGCGCGAGCGCGGCGAGGCACGCCTCCGCGCCGGGGCGCCGATCTGGATCCACGGCGAGGAGGGCCATCGCGAGCTCGAGGAGGTCTCCGGGCGCGTCGGGGGCGAGGGCGAGCGCGGGCTTCGGCGCGTAGTGGACCTTCTGGTAGAGGATCATGTCCACCGCCCCGCGGAACGGGAGCACGCCGGTGAGCGCCTCGTAGAGGATGACCCCGACCGCGTAGAGGTCCGCCGCCCGCGTGATCGAGCCGCGGAGGACCTGCTCGGGCGCCATGTACGCCGGGGTGCCGGCGATCTCGCCCGGCGGACGCTCGCTCGCGCCGCGGAGCGCCGTGACCAGCCCGAAGTCGAGGAGCGTGATCCGATCGCCCGCGGAGACGAGCACGTTCGCGGGCTTGACGTCGCGGTGGACGCGGCCGGACGCGTGCAGGGCGTGCAGCCCCCGGACGAGCCCGGCGAGCCCCTGGCGCAGGCGCGCCCAGGCCTGCTCGGGGACGGGCCCCGCGAGCGGCGCGCCGCGCCCGTCGTCCAGCGCGCCGGGCGGAGCGCCCCCTGGCGGCGCGAGCGGCGGCGTCTTCCCCGCCGCGCTGGCGGTCGTGTCGCCGCCGGGCGCGGGGGTGGCCGGGCTCAGGGTCATGGTGGCCGTCGCGCGCTCGGCGGTCGGCGCCTGGACGGCGGCCCCGGGGATGCCGAGATCGTCGCGGATCCAGCGGAGCAGGTCCTTCCCCTCGACGAGCTCCATCGTGAAGAAGCAGCGCTCGTCCTCGACGAAGAGCTCGTGCAGCTGGAGGAGGTTCGGGTGCGTCACGCCGGCGAGCGCGCGGAACTCGCTCTTCAGGCGGAGCACCTGCTCCGGCCCCGGCTGGTGCATCATCTTGAGCGCCACGTCCTGACCGAGCTCGCGATCGTGGACGCGGTAGACGGTCCCCATCCCGCCGTGGCCGAGGTGGGCTCGGAGCTCGAAACGCCCGGTGCCCAGGAACGAGGCGCTCTTGCTCGTCATCCGCGGGTCGGAGAGTATAGAGGAGAAGCGGACGTCCTCGCAGTCACGCGGGCATGGTGGCAGGAAAATCGATGGTCGCGCCGAGCCTCGAGCGGCACCTCTTGAACCACGGCCTGGCGATGGCGCTCCTCTCGTGGAACCTGCACGTGTTCCAGCCGGCGCTGGCGCTCCGCCGGCTGGGCCTCTACCGGCCGGCGACGCTCGGCGAGCGGCCGGAGGCGGGCGCGCCGCGGGGCGGCGGGCGGGATCTCTCGCTGCGGCACGCGCAGCCGGTGCTGCTGCCCGGCGAGCCGGAGGGCTACGAGAGCGTGCGGGCGTTCGACGACGTGGCCCACCTGTACGAGGCCGTGGTGCGGCCGTTCTCGGAGCCCATCGTCGACGAGACGGTGGCCCTGATGCGGCCCTACCTCGCGCCGAGCGCCCGGATCCTCGATCCCTCCGCCGGGACGGGGCAGGCGGCGATCCGGCTGTCGCGGCTCGTGCCGGAGGGGGAGGTCGTCGCGGCCGATCTGTCGCGGGGGATGCTCGAGCAGGCCCACGAGGGCGCGCGGCGCGCGGGCTGCGGCAACATGGCGTTCTTCCAGGCCGACGTGGCGCGGCCGCCGGCGGCGTTCGCGGGGTACTTCGACGCGATCTTCTGCTGCCTGTCGTTCCACCACTACCCGGACGGCGCGGCCGCCGCCCGGGCGTTCCGCGGCGCGCTCGCGCCCGGCGGGAGGGCGTTCGTCGCCGACGCCGGCCCCGCGTGGTTCGTCGAGCTGGCGCGCCCGATCTCGGTGCTCGCCGATCCCGGCTTCGTCCGGCACCGGACGGGCGAGGAGTTCCAGCGCCTCTTCCTCGAGGCGGGCTTCTCGTCGGTGTACTGGATCGAGGCGCTGCCGGGGATCGGCGTCACCATCGCGTCCGCGTAGCCGCGGCGGCGCCCGGCGGCACGCGCGCCGGGCCCCGGCGCGCGTGCCTGGTCCTCCGGATCACCACGCGATCGTCAGGGACGCGGGCTGGCTGGTGTGCGCTCCGTTCGAGGCCGTCACCTGATAGACGCCGAACGGATACTCCTCCTCGATCAGGATCCTGCGCTTGTTGATCTGGGAGATGGGCGCCAGCACGTCGATACCGTTCCCGGTGATGCGGATGGTCGTCAAGCCCGGGACGAAGTTGTCGCCGATGACATAGATGGGATACCAGACGGGCATGTCGGTCCGGTCCGACGCGAACCGCAGGATGCTCGGCGGCAGGTTCGGGTTGGGCGCGGGCTCGGGGGGGCAGGTGGTGACCCACGGCGGGCAGTCGCCGAGGGAGCGGTACGGATCGCGCCCGAGCAGCTCCTGAACGCGCCATTCGGAGACCAGCCGCATGCGGATCCCGTCGTAATCGGACGCCATGCTGGGGAGCGCCGGCGCCGCGGGCACCGCGTCCATGCAGCCGTCGTCTTTGGCGTGGTCGCGGCACACCGCCGTGTCGAACGAGCCGGGGGCGAAGCGAGAGATCCACTGCGCGATCGGGAGAGGCCCCGCCGGCTCGATGGCGGGGTCGAGGATCATGAGCTGTCCGCCGACCCGGACCACGGGCGCGACGTGGCCGCTCCACGACACCTCTCCGTCCGGCTCGTTCTCGGTCTGCAAGATCAGATTCCCGGTCACCCTGGCGTACCAGGGCGTCGGGTAATTCTCCTCGTGGAGGAAGTAGGTCGCCGCCGGGGCCCGCTCCTCGCAGCCGTTCTCGGGCTCGAGCCAGGGGATCCGCCGCGGGAAGCCGGGCTGAGACGGCACGGTGAGCTCCTCGAACCGCGTGTCGCGGATCAGGGCGAACCCGGCGCTCAGCTGCGCCTCGGTCCAGCTGGGAACGCAGTCGATCGGCAGGTTCGCGAGCGGGCCCTTGAGCTCGTTGTACGAGTGTGCACCGTCGAGCAGCGGGCAGCTCCCGCTTCCCTCGAGCGGCGCCGTCCCATCGGACCGCTCGATGTCGAGATCCGGCGCGGCATCGGCGCCCTCGTCGCCGCCGCAGGCCGAGGGGGCAATGGCCATTGCCGCGACACAGAACAATTTCGCCAAGGCAAGATACGACGGTCTCATCGATTCAATCTCCCTGCATGCGCGACACGAACCGCCACGAGAGCCTGGCTCCCATGGGGGACCGGACGGTTACCTGGGTGAATGCGGGCACCCCGGTCGCCCTTCGCGCGAACCGCGCCCGACCGCGTCGTTTTCCTGCTGTGCGCGCCCCGGCGTCGCGAAGATCGACGCCCATCGGGTGAGCTCGCTCGAACATGCAGGGTCGAGCTCGCTCCAGCGCGGTTGCCCGGGTCAGCGGTCGAGCGCGTCGACGTGCGGCGAGAGCACCTCGGCGATCCAGCTCATCACCGCGCGCACGCGGCGCGGCACGCTCCTGCCGTGGGTGTGGAGGAGCGAGACCGGCATGGGCGCGCAGGTGAGGGCGGGCAGGACCTCGACGAGCGCGCCCGCGGCGAGGCTATTGGCGACCCTCCCTGCCCGCGGCGCCTGGATGATGCCGAGGCCCGCCACGCACGCTGCGAGGTAGGCGTCGGCGCTGTTCACCGTCACCACGCTGCGCATCGGCCGCTCGCGGTAGCCGCCCTCGTGCGGGTACTCGAACGACGGCGCGTCGGTGCCGAGCGTCGACTCGTAATGGACGACGAGGTGCCGATCGAGATCCTCGAGCCGGCGCGGCGTACCGCGCTCGCGCAAGTACGACGGGCTCGCGCAGTTGGTCATCCGCAGGGCGCCGAGCCTCCGGCCGACGAGCCCCGCGTCGCCCGGGGCGCCGATGCGCAGGACGCAGTCGAAGCCCTCGCGGAGCGGCTCGACGCGCCGATCGGTCGTGCTGAGGAGCACCTCGAGCCCCGGGTGGCGCGCGAGCAGCTCGGGCAGGCGCGGGATGATGACATCGCACGCGAAGCGCACCGGCAGATCGATCCGCACGCGCCCGCGCAGGGCCGTCGCCGCCTGGAACATCGCGCCGACCTCGTCGGCCTCGAGCGCGAGACGCCGCGCCCGCGGGAGGAGCTCCTCGCCGTCGGGCGTGAGGCGCACGACGCGCGTCGAGCGCTGGAGGAGCCGGGTGCCGAGCTCGGCCTCGAGGGCCGAGAGCCGCAGCGACACGCGCGCCTTGGGCATGCCGAGGTGCTCGCCCGCGCGCGTGAAGCTCCCGAGCTCGGCCACCTTCACGAAGATCTTCAGCGACTCGATGTCGACGCTCATTGTTTCGGATGACGAAACAGTGTGTCGGAATCCCGGGCCTTTCTCAACCGGGCTCGGCTCGCTATCCATGACCGCAGACAGCGGCGAGTGGCCGCGTCTCCACCGAAAGGACCCGACCATGACCACATCGAAGCAGAGCCCCGTCGCCCTCGTCACCGGCGGGAGCCGCGGGCTGGGAAAGAGCATGGCGCTCCACCTCGCCGATCGCGGCGTGGGCGTCATCATCACCTACCGCGGCGGCGCGGCCGAGGCGGCGGACGTGGTGAAGCAGATCGAGGCCAAGGGGGGCAAGGCGGCGGCCCTCGCGCTCGACGTCGCCGACACGCGCGGCTTCGGCGCGTTCGCCGAGGCCGTGAAGGCGGAGCTCGCCGGCCGCTTCGGGCGCGATCGCCTCGATTTCCTGGTGAACAACGCCGGCATCGGCGTCCACGCGAGCTTCGCCGAGACGACGGAGGAGCAGTTCGACGCGCTCGTGAACGTCCACCTGAAGGGGACGTTCTTCCTCACGCAGAAGCTCCTGCCGCTCATCGCGGACGGGGGGCGGATCCTGAACGTCTCGTCGGGGCTCGCGCGGTTCAGCTTGCCCGGGTACGCCGCCTACGCCGCCATGAAGGGCGGCGTGGAGGTGCTCACCCGCTACCTGGCGAAGGAGCTCGGGCCGCGGAAGATCTCGGTCAACGTGCTCGCGCCGGGCGCGATCGAGACGGACTTCGGCGGCGGCGCCGTGCGCGACAACGCCGAATTGAACAAGATGATCGCCTCCCAGACCGCCCTCGGCCGGGTCGGCCTCCCCGACGACATCGGCGGCGTGGTCGCCCTGCTCCTCTCGCCCGAGAGCCAGTGGATCAACGGCCAGCGCATCGAGGCGTCCGGCGGCATCAATCTCTGAGGCGCGCCCCGTCGGGCGAGCCGTGAGCCGTCGCCTCGTCAGGGGGTCCGGCGCGGTCGCGCCTTCGCGCCCCCACGGGCGCGCGCGCCGGCGCGAGGCGCGGCGCTCGCCGGGGCGGCCTCGGGCGCGGCCGGGCGCTGCATGCGGGCGATCTCCTCGGCCATCAGCGCGGTCGCCTGCTCGAAGAAATCGCAGATGAGCCGCAGCTCGGCGAGCGAGTAGCGCGAGCAGAGCGCCGCCCAGCGCTCGCGGAACGGCGCGAAGAGCGCGCCGATCTCGGCGTAGCGCTCGACCACCGGCTCGACCACCAGCTGCCGCCTGTCGCTCGGGTGCTTCACGCGGCGCACGAACCCCGCCGCCTCCAGCCGATCGAGCACCCCCGTCACGCCGCCCGAGGTCAGCCCGGTGAGCTGCACCAGGTCGCCCGGCGTGACCGGCCCCGCCTCCGCCGCCCGCCGGAGGACGTCGAGGTACTTGTGGTCGGTGCCCTTCAGCCCGAGGCGCTCGGCGATCGCCTGGTGAAGGAGCACCGACTGCGTGCTCAGCTCGCGGCCCAGCCGGTCGCCCAGGCTGTCGATCAGCTCGCTCACCTCCTTCGCGCTCGCCCGTTTCGCGGCCATCGCCTCTCGCCTCGATCCGCCCGCACTCTACCCGAGCCGCCACCGGCTTGACAATCCGCAGTAAATATCTTACTTACTAAGAGAGTTACATCGCAAGGAGAGCTTCCATGGATCGTTCGACCGACGAAGCGGCCATTCGGCGCCTGTTCGAGGCCCTGTGCGAGGCGTGGGCGCGCGAGGGCGCGCGCGCCGTCGACGCGTTTTACACGCCCGACTCCGACTACGTGACGTTCGACGGCTCGTGGCTGCGCGGCCGCGCGGAGAACCGCAGGGTGCACGAGGAGCTCTTCGCCGGCGTGCTCGCCGGCACGCGCCTGGTCGGCGAGATCGAGAGCGTGCGCTTCCTCGGCCCGGACGCGGCCGTGGTCGTCAGCACCGGCGCGGTGCTGTGGCCCTGGCAGAAGACGGCGCCCCCGAGCCGGCTGTCGCGGCAGACGCTGGTGGTGGTGCGGGGCGACGACGGGCGCTTTCGGGTGGCGTCGTTCCAGAACACCCGGGTGCGGCCCCTGCCCCCGTCCGGGAGCCTGTCCATGCGCCTCTTCGCGGCCGTGATGCGCTGGCGCCTCGCCCTCTGGCGACGGCGCCACCCCGAGGCCCTCGCGGCCTGAGCGCCGAGGTCGATGGCGTGACGAGCGCCCGCGGGCGCGGGCGTCGATACGGCCCCTTGCCGGCGCGACCGCGGGTCGGCAGGGCGCGAGCTCCGGCGCGCCTCGAACGACCTACGCCGTAATGCGGCTCATGCGGCCAGCAGCTTGTCGCAAAAGAGCTGGAGGACGCGGTCGAGCGCGGCGCGCGTCGGCTCGCCCGGAGCATCGATCAACGCGCCGGTGAGCACCGAGTGATGCTTCTTGAGGGGGCCTTCGGGGTGCCCGTCGGCTTGCTCCAGCTCCACGGCGACGAAGCCGTCGCCGAGGCGCTCGCGGAGGAATTGGAAGCGCTCCTCGGGCACCAGCGGATCCCCCTTGAAGCGGAGCCCGATGACCCGGAGGCCCTCCCGGTCGCAGCGCTGCGCCACCGCGTCGAGGGTCGCAGGAGCGCAATCGACGGATCGCCGCCGGCTCTCGGTGAGCCCGAACGGGAGCGACGGCTGCGACATGACGGGCGCCAGCACCCGGGGGTCCGCCGCCATGGCGAGCGCGAACCCGCCGGTGAAGCACATCCCCACGACGCCCACGCCCGGCCCGCCGCAGCGCTCGTGCTCCGACGCTGCGAGGGCGCGGAGCCAGTCGACGACCGGCGAGGAGCGCCCCGTCGCGAAGACGGTGAACTCCTTGCTGACGCAGGCCTTGGCCATGGTCGAGAGCGCGTAGAGCGCGCCCGACAGCCTGGATGGCTGCAGCGGGTCGCGGCCGGCGGTCCCGAAGAGGTCCGGCAGCACGGCCGTGCAGCCGAGCGCCACGACCCGGTCGGCGAACCCGAGCACCTGGGGAGAGATGCCCGGCATCTCTGTCAGCACGAGGACCGCGGGGCCCTTCCCTTTCCGATAGACGTCGCGCGTCTCCCCCTGATGCGTGATGCGCTCGCGCTGGAAGGTGGCGAGATCGCCCTCGGGCGCCTTGGGTTTGCTCGGTGTGGTCACGGCGTCACTGCATCACAGCATGCGTGCGCGGTAAAGCCCCTCAAGCCGGTGTGGCCGCGCTGGCAACACAGCCATGCCCTCCCCAGCGCTACCGCCGCCGTCGGGGGGAGCGATAGTGGTCACGGGAACAGGGAGCCGCAGGCCGACGCGCGGAGAGCCACGTGCTCGCCCTCCCACACGCTCAGCGCCGCCGAGAACAGCAGGCTCTGCCCGGCGTCCAGCTCCAGCCGGAAGCAATCGTCGAGGCCGCAGCCCAGCGCCATGATGTAAAGAGGTGTGACTCCTATGCAGATGCGCTGCCGACGTGCCTGAATTCTCCGCCTATCCTCTCTCGCGCGGTGCTCCACCTGCATGATGGGAGCGATACCTCGACAAGGCGGCCTCCACGCCCGATCTCGGGCTGCTCAGGACAGGGATTCCGAGATGTCGAACGAGCTCGGCAGCGGGAGCCATCGACGCCTGCGCCAGCAGCACGAGATCGCTCGGGAGCGCGGTGGTCTCGATGGTCCTGGCGATCTCGCCGAGATAGCCGGGGTGGTCACCCGTCTCGAAGAGCCGCCACGCTCGCTCGCACAGCGTCTCTACGACGTCGATCGAACGCTTCGCGTCCGACGCTACCTGATGCAGCAACGCCACGGTCGGCTGGAATGTGCTCTGGAGCGCGGCCAGGACGACGATCCGGCGGCCGCTCGCGACGGCTTGCTCCGCCATCGGGCGATCGATCCGCGTCACCACGCAGCCGTCGACGGGCACCGCCTCTGCCACGCCGCCGAGGGTCGAGCAGGTGCACACGATCACCCGCGCGCCGTCGCCGGCGAGCCCCTGTACGACCGCGGCCGTGGCCGAGCGGACGCTGTCGGTGATCGCGCCGGCCGCCAGCGCATCCGCGAGGAGGCTCTCCTGAACCTCATGCCGAACCGGGATCGCGTCGTCCACCGCCCGAACGAGGCGGCTGAAGGTCTCGACGTGGACGCGGGCCGTGTGGATGAACGCGAGCATGTCTCTCCCTCGGGGTCACAGGGTGATAACGATCTTCCCACACGCCCGTCCCTCCCCGAAATAGCGAAACGCGTCGGCGATCTCAGCGAGCGGGTAACAGCGATCGATGACGGGCATTACCTTCCCAGCTCGAAACAGCTCCGCCAGGACAGCCAGATCATGGTTTGCCTTCGCCGCCAGGATGCGCATCTTCTTTCGCTCGCGCCTGGAGATCCAGGGACCGAGCAACAAGAGCTCGAGGATTCGACCGACGGATCCCCCGAGCATCACATAGGTCCCCCCCGGGCTCAGCGCACGCGCATAGTCGAACATCGATCGATGCGCCGCGGCGTCGAGGATCAGATCGTACGTTTTGCCATTCTCCGCGAAGTCTTCTCTCGCGTAATCGACGACGTGATCCGCGCCGACCGAGCGCATCGTCTCCAGCTTTTCCGCCCGGTCCACGCCGGTGACCTCGGCGCCGAACGACTTCGCGATCTGGATCGCGAACGTGCCGACCCCTCCACCCGCGCCGTTGATCAAGATCGTCTGCGCGGGCCGGATCGCGCCCTCATCGCGGAGCCCCTGCAGGGCCATGGCGCCCGCCTGGGGGATGGCTGCGGCCTGCTCGAACGTCATCCCGGCCGGCTTGAGCGTCAGCGCGCTCTCGCTGGCGCGCGCGTACTCTGCAAAGCCGCCCCAGCCACACTGGCAGAGATCCCCGAACACCTCGTCGCCTGGGCGGAACCGGGTCACGTTCTTGCCCACCGCCTCGACCTGTCCCGCGATGTCCGCGCCAGGGACCCTGTGCTTGGGTTTGAACAGGCCCCAGAAGCGAAAGAACACCGGCGTTCCGGTCACGAGATCCCAGTCCCAGGAGTTCACGGACGCCGCGCGAACTCTCACCAGGACCTCGTCGTCCCCGATCTCCGGCACGGCGATGTCCGCGAGCCTCAGAACGTCGGGCGCGCCGTACCGGTCGTAGACGATGGCCCTCATGTCGCCTCCGCCGGCGCGGCGAGGCGCGCCCCTGCGCGCAGCAGCGCCGGACCACCCTCGGTGACGGCTGGCGGGCATCGCGAGAGCGGCGTGATGGGACGGTTCATGCCGAGGATTCTACTCATCCCTTCGTCACGACCGCCACCCGGCGCGGCAGGCCGGCACCGGCGGCGGCCCGCGCTCGAGCGACACGGCCGGGAACCTCCGGCCCACCCCGCTGTCGATCGCCCCATCCCACGCCGGCGGACCTGCGTTCATGCGCGGCCCGCCGCGCCACGACCGGAGGCCCCCGTGCGAAGCTCCCTCCCCCGCGGCCGCGCTGCGCTCGCCGCGATCGCCGCCCTCGTCCTCGCGCTCTCGAGCTGCGCCGACAGCGCCTCGCCGCCCGCCGCCCCGGGCGCGCACCGGCGCGGGTCCGACCCCGCCGCATCGCGCGCCCAGCCCGCGGAGCCGGCCCCCGCCACCGCGGCGCGCCGCCCCGCGGCCGCGCCGATCCGGCTCACCGCCGCCGACGGCACGGGGCTGCGCCTCGTCGCCCTCACCGGACGCGCCGTGATCGAGGCGCCGCTCGCGTTCACCGAGCTGCACCTCACCTTCGAGAACCCCGAAGATCGCGCGCTCGAGGGCACCTTCCGCGTCACCCTGCCGCCCGGCGCGAGCCTCGGCCGCCTCGCCATGCGGCTCGGCAGGCGCTGGCAGGAGGGCGAGGTCGTCGAGCGACGGCGCGCGCGCGAGGCGTACGAGGACTTCCTCCACCGCAAGCAGGATCCGGCGCTGCTCGAGCAGGCGGCGGGCAACGAGGTGACCGCGCGGGTCTTCCCCATCCCGCCGCGCGGCGTGAAGGAGATCGTCCTCGCGTACTCCCAGGAGCTCCGCCCCGACGCCCCCTTCACCGTTCCCCTGCGCGGCCTGCCCGCCGTGAGCTACCTCGATCTCGAGGCCACGGTCGCGGGCGCCGCCGCGCCGATCCACGCGCTCCACCGGACGGACGCGGCGCCCGACGCCGACTTCGTGGTGGAGCCCGCGCGCCTCGCGCCGACGGAGGCGCACGGCGGCCTGCGCAGCGGCGAGCTCGCGCTGGCCCGCGTGCGCCCGGCCGTGGAGTCGCGGCCCGATCCGCTCGCCTCCGCCGTCGTCCTCGTCGACACGAGCGCCTCGCGGGCGCTCGATCTCGAGGAGCAGCTCGGCCTGCTCGCGGCCATCGCGCAGGCGGCCGCGCGCGCGGGCGGCCCGGGCGCGCCGCTCACCGTCGCCTGCTACGACCAGACCGTCACCCCCGTCTTCGACGGCGCGGCCTCGGCGTTCGGCGAGGCGGAGCTCCGGCGCATCCGCGAGCGGAAGGCGCTCGGCGCCTCGGATCTCTCGCGCGCGCTCCGCTGGACCGGCGAGCGCGCGCGCGCCCGCGGGCAGCGGCGCGTGGTGCTCCTCTCCGACGGCGTCGCCACCGCGGGCGAGGTCGCGCCGGGCGCCCTGCGCGGCGCCGCGGCGGCGCTGCGCGACGCGGGCGTCGAGCGGCTCGACGCGGTCGCGCTCGGCGGCCTTCGCGACGACGTCGTCCTCCGGCAGCTCGTCACGGCGGGCCTGCCCCGCGACGGCGCCATGATCGACGGCGCCCGCGGCGTCGCCGAGCTCGAGCGGCGCCTCTCGTCGGCCACCCGCTCGGGGATCGCGGTGAGCGTCGAGGGCGCGCGCTGGGTCTGGCCCCGCACGCTGGACGGCGTGCAGCCCGGCGACGAGGCGCTCGTCTACGCCGAGGTGCCGGCCGAGCTACCGGTCCGGATCACGGTGGACGGCCGCACCACCGCGCCCGATCTCCGCGGCGTGGAGCGCCCGCTGCTCGAGCGCGCCTGGGCCCGGGCGAAGATCGACGGCCTGCTCGCCGGCGACGCCGCGCCCGGCGGCCAGGACGCCCTCCGCAGGCAGATCGTCGACCTCTCGATCGCGCACCGGGTGCTGAGCCCGTACACCGCGCTGCTCGTGCTGGAGACCGAGGGCGACTACGAGCGCTTCGACATCGCCCGGCGCGGCCTCGCCGACATCCTGACCGTGGACGGCGGCCGAATCGCCGTGCAGAGGCGCTCGTGGCCGCCGGCCGACAAGCCGCAGGGCGCCGCGCAGCCCGCCGGCGCGCGCGCCGACGCCGCCGCCGGCGAGGCCGCGGCCCTGCGCCCGCCGCCCGCGCCGCCGGCGCCTCCTCCCGGCGCGCGCGAGGAGTCCTTCGGCGCGGGCGGGCTCGGGCTATCGGGCATCGGCGAGGGCGGCGGCGGCCGCGGCGAGGGCATCGGCCTCGGCTCGATCGGCACCGTGGGCCACGGTGCCGCCGCGCCCGCGCCGTCCGCGGGCGCCGGCGACGGCTTCGGCAGCGGGCACGGCCGCCTCGGCGGCCACCACCGGGCCGCGGCGCCCTCGGTCCGCATGGGCGCAACCCAGGTGAGCGGCCGCTTCCCGCCCGAGGTGATCCAGCGCATCGTCCGCCAGAGCTTCGGCCGCTTCCGCCTCTGCTACGAGCGCGGGCTCGAGCGGAGCCCGCGCCTGCAGGGCCGCGTCGCCGTGCGCTTCACCATCGACCCGAGCGGCGCGGTCGTGAACGCGCGCGACGGCGGGTCCGATCTGCACGACGGGGCCGTGGTCTCCTGCGTGATCCGCGCCTTCTATGGGCTGAGCTTCCCTCGGCCCGAGGCGGGAAGCGTCGACGTGGTGTACCCGATCCATCTGGCGCCTCCGGACGCCGCGGCCGCGCCGCAAGCCGCCCCCGGCGCCTCCGCGCCGCAAGCCGCCCCCGGCGCAGCCGCGCCGCCGGAGCCGCCGGTCCAGCCGTACACCGGCCGCTTCGCGCGGATCCACGACCTCCTCGCCCACGGCGACGCGCAGGCCGCGGCGCGCGACGCCTCGGCCTGGCACGCCGACGCCCCCGGCGACGTGCTCGCGCTCGTCGCGCTCGGCGAGGCGCTCGAGGCCGCGGGCGATGCGCCGGGCGCCGCCCGCGCGTACGGCTCGCTCATCGACCTGTTCCCGGCGCGCGCGGACCTCCGCCGCTTCGCCGGCGCGCGCCTCGAGCGCCTCCCGGCCGACGCGGGCCTCGATCTGGCGGTGGACACCTACGAGAAGGCGCGCGAGCAGCGCCCCGACCACCCCTCCAGCCATCGCCTGCTCGCGTTCGCGCGCCTCAAGCGGGGCGAGCACGCCGCCGCCTTCGACGCGCTCGCGGCGGGCCTCGCGCGCCGCTACCCGCCGGGGCGCTTCGCCGGCGTGGAGGGCATCCTGCGCGAGGACCTCGGCCTCGTCGCCGCCGCGTGGCTCAAGGCGGATCCGGCGCGCCGCTCGGACATCCTGGCCCGGCTCGCGAAGGCCGGCGCCGCCCTCGACCGCGCGCCGTCGCTCCGCTTCGTGCTGACCTGGGAGACCGACGCCAACGACGTCGATTTCCACATCCGGGACGACCGCGGCGGCCACGCCTACTACGCGAGCCCGGCGCTGCCGAGCGGCGGGCGCCTCCACGCCGACGTCACCACCGGTTACGGCCCCGAGTGCTTCACCATCCGCGCGCCCCGGGACCGGCGGGCCAGCCGGTACACCCTGCAGGCGCATTACTATGCGCGCGGCCCGATGGGCTATGGCATGGGCAAGCTGCAGATCGTCGATCACGACGGCAAGGGCGGCCTGAGCTTCGAGGAGCGGCCCTTCGTGATCATGAACGACCAGGCGTTCGTGGATCTCGGCGCCGTCGCGCGCTGACGCGCCGACGACGTCGAGGTGCCGCGGGAGGGTCACGACCGGCGGAGGATGACCGTGTCGTCTTCCTGGCTCAGCCGGTACGCGCCGTCCTCGGTCCGACACCGCGCGGCGTGCCCGCGGATCTTCTCGTCGAGCGCGCGCGCCTCGCTCTCCGTCATCGCGGCGAGCTGCTCGGCGGAGATGCAGTCCGCGAGCACGAAGAAGCGACAGAGCGTGACCATCTCCTCGAGCGTCTCCGCCGTGTAGGCGTTGTGGCTCCCCACCACGTCGAACGCGATCTGCTTGTCTCGCAGCGTCTTGATGAGCACGGAGCTGTCGATGACGGTCGACGTGAAGTCGCGGTGCATCTCGTAGTTCTGCCCCCGGTCGGCGCCGAGGACGATGGCGCAGTACCCCGCCGGCTTCGCGAACGAGAGCAGCCTGTCGATGAAGCCGCCCCACGCCGCGAGGGGCACGTGGTAGAGCATGTGGGAGCAGAGGACGAGATCGTAGCGGCGCGGCGACTCGAACCTCTCGAAGGTGTCGCGGAAGATCTCGGCGCCGGCCGGCGCGGACGCGCCGAGCTGCGCCTCGTTCGGCTCGATCAGGGTCATGGCGCCGAACCAGGGGGCGAGCCGCGCCGCGACGGCGCCGGGGCCGGCGCCGACGTCGAGCAAGGACGGCCTCTCGGGCAGGTCGGGGACGATGCGCTGCCGGACGGCGTCCGCGATGTTCTCCGGGTGCCTGGAGGTCGCGGAGAGGAGGCGGAACGCGGTGGCGTAGTCCTGGGGCGACAGGGTGATCTGCATGGTGCATCTCCTTGGGCGAGGGGGGTTCGGTCTGGCTCGGGCGGCTGTGAGGTGAGCGCGACCGCCCCGGCAACACGGGCGGTCGCGCTCAGCAGGCCGCGACGCGATCGCGTGCCTCGCGGAGAGAGGGTACTTGCGCGAGCCGCGATCGCCCTAGGGATCTGAGCGCAAGGAACGGCGAGCCCCGCCACGGGCCACGGGAGCCGGTCTTGTCCGCTTGCCAGTGTGGGTCGCGATCTCGAGCGTCCAGAGGTGGACGGCGTCACGGCGCAGCCTGGCGCGCGCGCTCGGGTCGGCTTCAGGACCCGACGGCGCCCCGGGCGACCCGGCGGGCGGCCTCGAGCTGGGCAACGGCGTCAGGTCCTTGCGGCTCACGCCCTCGGCCTCGGCGCCCCTGATCAGGGCGCCTTCACCTCGACGGGGACCGCGGAGCTCGTCCCGGCGCCGTCGCCAAGCTGACCCAGGGTGCCTCTGCCCCAGCACAGGACCTGGCCAGGGCCCGTGGGGCCGCACGCCCCCTCGACGATCGCGCACGTGTGGAAGAAGCCGGCGCTCACCGCGACGACCTTGGCGAGCGGGGTGCCGTCGCCGAGCACGACGGGCTCCATGCGCGCATGCTCGCCCATCATCGACGTGCTGCGACCGAGCTGCCCTTGCTCGTTGCTGCCACGGCAGCGGAGCTGTCTTTGGGCGTCGATCGCGCAGACGAAGACGTAGCCGGTGGACATCGGGCCCCAGACCCCCGGGATCGCAGCCGCCGTCCCGGCCGGGGGAGCCTCGGCGCCGTGCTGACCTGAGCTGTTGTTCGTCCCCCAGCAGAAGAGGCCTCCCACGTCGTCGCGCGCGCAGCCGAAGTTCGTGCCGTAGGAGATCTCGGAGAAGGGCAGCGTCGCTCCCGCCTCGATGAGCGGCATATGCGCGCTGTAGTTCACGCCGCCCTGGGAGCTGGCGGAGGTGTTCGTGAGGATATAACCGCCGCCGAGCGCGCCCCAGCAACGCAGCCCGTCCTCCGCGGCCCCGGTCGAGGAGCAGCTGCCTATCGAGCCGATGCCCCGCGCGAGGACGGCCTTCGGACCCGCCGCCGCGGTGAAGTTGAACGCTCTCACCGGGACGAGGCTCTCCTCGCCGCTCGCATCCGGCCCGAGGCTCGAGAACAGGTTGGCCCCCCAGCAGTAAATGCTGCTGGTCGAGGTGAGCGCGCACGCCGAGTACCACTGTGGCGCGATCTTGCGCACGAGCAACGGGGCCGTACCGTCATTGACGATCGCCGGGACGTCATGGGCCATCGAGTCCTTGGCGCCGTTCGCGAGGATCCCGGTCTCGTTGTTTCCCCAGGCCCAGAGTCGGAGCTGGCTGTCGATCGCGAAGGTCGCCCGCTCGGTCAACGCGATCTGCGTGATCGTCGCCGTGCCGAGCGACGCGGGGAAGAGCACTCTCACCGGCGTGCTCGAGGAGACCGCCATCGCCTGCGGGACACCCAGCTGGCCGAACGAGTTGTCCCCCCAGCAGTAGAGAGAGCCGTCATGCCGGATCGCGCACGTATGGCTGTCGCCCGCAGCCACCATGATGGCGTCGGCGAGCGTGGGGCTGTCTGGCGGGATCTGGCATCCAGGATCACCACCGCCCCCCCCGCCGGACGCGCCCCCACCGGACGCGTCCCCGCCGCCTCCCCCGGACGCGTCCCCGCCGCCCCCGCCGGCGCCTACGCCGTTCTGCGCATCGGTCGGACCGCCGCCCGTTCCGCCACCCGCGCCGCTGTCCGAGAAATGCCGGTCGGGAGCGGAGCATCCTGCCCCCGCAGCGAGGGTGGCGGCGACGACGAGAAAGGAGCAGAAGTTCGGTCGCGTCTGGGTGTTCCTCTTCATCTCGAGCATCCGGCTACACCCCCACCGTCCTTTACGGAGCCTTACCGCACGGAGGACAAGAAGTCCAGTTGGGCCTGCTCACCGATGTCCCCGCTTTCCCGGAGGCCTCAGGAGCGCTGCGGTACGCGCACGCCGAGCGCGGGCGACGGAGACTCCGGCCCCGGAACCGCGGGCGACACCGGAGGTGGATGAATCACGCGCCGCCCTGCTCCCGGTCTGGACGCCCGCGCGCATGATCCGGACATGGGACAGCGAGCACGGCGTCTGCGCGGCGGAGCGCGCACCAGGAGGGGGAGCAGGGAGCAGCCGAATATCGTGATCATCATGGGAGACGACATCGGCTGGTTCAACCTGAGCGCGTACAACCGGGGAATGATGGGCTATGAGACGCCCCACATCGACCGCATCGCGCGCGAAGGGATCCTCTTCACCGACTACTACGGACAGCAGAGCTGCACCGCCGGGCGCGCCGCCCTCATGACGGGCCAGACGCCGCTCCGGACCGGCCTCACCAAGGTCGGCATCCCGGGCGCGAAGCGGGGGCTCAGCGACGAGGATCCCACGATCGCCGAGATCCTCCAGCCGCTCGGCTACGCCACCGGGCAGTTCGGCAAAAATCACTTCGGCGACCGCGACGAATACCTGCCCACGATGCACGGCTTCGACGAGTTCTTCGGCAACCTCTACCACCTGAACGCCGAGGAGGAGCCCGAGCACCCGGACTACCCCAGAAACCCGAGGTTCCGCGAGAAGTTCGGCCCGCGCGGCGTGGTCCACAGCTGGGCCGATGGCCGTGGCGGGCAGCGGATCGAGGACACGGGGCCGCTCACCCGCAAGCGGATGGAGACCATCGACGAGGAGGTCCTCTCCGCCACGCTGGGCTTCATCGAGCGCGCGCACGAGGCGGAGAGGCCCTTCTTCGTCTGGTTCAACACCACGCGCATGCACATCTGGACACACCTCAAGCCCGAGGCCGCGGGCAAGACCGGGCTCGGCGTCTACGCCGATGGCATGGTCGAGCACGACGGGCACGTCGGGCGGCTGCTCTCGGCGCTCGACGATCTCGGCGTCTCCGGGGACACCCTCGTCATCTACACGACCGACAACGGCGCCGAGTCGTTCAGCTGGCCCGACGGCGGGACCACGCCGTTCAGGGGCGAGAAGAACACGCAGTACGAAGGCGCTTATCGCGTGCCTTGTCTCGCGCGCTGGCCCGGCGTCATCGCGCCCGGCCGGATCGACACCTCGATCGTCGCGTCCGAGGATTGGCTCCCCACGCTGGCCGCGGCGGCGGGCGTGCGCGACGTGAAGAAGCGGCTCCTCAGGGGCTACCGCGCCGGCGACAAGACGTTCCGGGTCCACCTCGACGGCTACGATCAGACGGCGCTGCTCTCCGGCGCCGGCCCGAGCGCGCGGCGCGAATTCTTCTACGTGAATGACGAGGGGCAGGTCGTCGCCCTCCGCTACGATCGCTGGAAGGCCGTCTTCGCCGAGCAGCGCGCCCAGGGGCTCCTCGTCTGGCAGGATCCCTTCGTGCCGCTCCGCCTGCCCAAGCTCTTCGACCTCCGGGCCGATCCCTTCGAGAGGGCCGATCAGGGCAGCATCCTCTACGACAAGTGGCGCATCGACCATGCCTTCGTGCTCATCCCGGCCCTCGCCTTCGCCAGGAAGTTCGTGGCCTCGTTCCAGAAGTTCCCTCCCCGGCAGAAGCCGGAGACGTGGAACCTGGACACCATCCTCCAGCGCATGCAGCGCACCTCCGATTGAACGACCGCCAGACATGACAGGGAGCATCTGCTCGCGGGCGATCCGAGGCACCCCCGACAGATGATACGCGCGGCAGCAGAGTGGTCATTGGCCGGCAGGCGGCTGCCAAAGCTCTACCTTGTTTCCTTCCGGATCGATGACCCAGGCAAACTTCCCGTACTCGGAATCGTCGATCTTCTCGAGGACGTTGCAGCCTTCTTCGCGCAAGACCTTGACGAGGGCGTGGAGGTCCTCGACCCGATAATTGATCATGAACGTTGAAGCGCTGGGCGCAAATTGGTCGCCTTGCGCCGGAGCGATGGACCAGACGGTCGTTCCGGCGACCGGCTTACCTTCACCGTCGGTCCAGGTAAAAGCCGTGCCACCCCATGCTTGGACATCGATCCCGAGGTGCCGCTTGTACCAAGCCTGTAGCGCCGGAGCGTCTTTGGCTTTGAAGAAGATGCCGCCGATGCCAGTGACTCGCTTCATAAAAAAAACTCCAAGGACGGGTGATGGTGGGGGGGGGGGAGATTGTGGTTTCTGCGATCTGCCGCCTGAGCCGAGCCGGGCCGCGGAGCGGCGGCGTCGCCGACGATCTGTCAGCTATCACTCCATGGGTTGGCGGATGATGGTTTTCCACTTGGCCGGGTCGGCGCGACGTATGTCGCTCAGATACACCTCGTGGTGCTTTCCCGCGAGCGCCGAGCGCGCATCGATGAAATCATGCACTCGCTGGATGGTCGGCCCTTCTTCCGTGAAGGGACCAACGTGAAGTATCTGAGCACATGTCCCTTCGGTGAAGCTCTCCAGCCTGAGCGCGTCCACCGCGGGGAGCGCCTTCTTTCGCCTCACCTCCGCCATGGCCGCGTGAATCACCGCCTCCTCCACGAAGTGAGGCTGCATGATCATCATCGTCCACTTCCACCTTGACCTATCGTTGGAGGTGAAGACGGACATGTCATCCGACCACCAGAGGCCTTCGAGAGGCATGACCGCATAGTCAATCCCTCGCGCCCCCTTCTTCACCATGAACTTCGCCGTGTAGGAGACGGAGAATAGCGCTTCCACTGCCTCGACATACGCCTGCGACGTGTTGGGGTCGCCCTCGCCGTCGATCATGAGGAACCGGAATGTCGGCACTTCGACCTGGACCACCTCCTTCGCGGATGCCTGGTAGAGATGTTTGAGCTCCTTCTTGAGATCGACTTTCGACACGAATGCACCTGATGATGTGCTAGCGGTCAGCCGCCCGGCGGCAAGCGAAGCCCGTGCGCCGCAGCGGCGCGTTGGGCAGCAGCTCCGCCGACGGACGCAGCGCTGCGGCCAGGACATTGTCGACGTCGCTCATGACGCAGGGAGCTTACCGCAAGTTCGGCCGGGTCACGAGCCGGGCCCGCCTCGGCGCCGGTCCTGGGCGAGGGGCCGTGGCTCGCGGCGGCCAGGCCGGCGACGGCGGCGAGCCCCAGCGAGGCGGACGAGGCGGCGGGGGCGCACCGGGCGGCGCGCTCTCGAGGAGGAAGGCGGCGTGGGGCTGCTGCAGCAGGTGGACCTCAACGTGTAACCCACCCCACCGTCGGCACGAGGGGCTCAGCCTTCGATCGCTCGACGCGGCGCTCGTGCTGGCTGGGCGACGCGCGCCGCCTTCGCGTCGCTAGAGCTCTTCCACCGTGCTGTGCTCGTAGTACTCGATCAACTCGCGACCTGTCTGGCTCAGGCCTGCCTGGGCGTTGATGTACGGCAGGGCGTCTCGCACGGCCTTCATCGTGGTGGCGATCGCCCGGCCCTCACCCACGACGAGGGCCGTGTGGTGCTCCACCGCCCGCTTGGGGTCCGTGACGTGGCGGAAGAGCTCCTGGATACGCGGAATGTGGACGCGCCCGCGCGTGCCAAAGGTCTTGATGCGCTCCTCCGTCACGCGCCCCACGCCACCATACATGAAGATGCTGCCCTCCCGCGCGTTGGTGCACGGACGCAAGAAAGCGCACGTCCCGGGCTTGAGATCGCCGTCGACCGCGCCCCAGCTGTTGTCCTTGCCGACCTCCTTGGCCAGGATCTGATGCTCCGTGATCCTGGCCCCGGGGTGCATGACGCTCTTGGCCCAGACGCCGCAATGAAAGAGGTCGACCTCTTCTCGGTCGTCATCGAACATGTTGTTCCAGTCCCCCAGGACCGGAACCAGGCCGGACGCGCATTGCAGCATGTACATGCCCATCCAGCCCGCGATGTCCGTCTCACACGCGGCGGGCAAGAGCTTGTCCGAGAGCATGCTCATGCACGTGCACGGCATGACCCCGACCGTCCCGCCGATCTGGTACTTCTGCATCTCCGTCCAGCAGCGCACGGCGATGCCGTCCAGGTCGTTGTCGCGGATGAAGCGGTCAAAGACCACGCCCATGCGCGCGATGGCGTCCAGCGAAGGCGGCGGGACGTCGACCGCGCCAAAGTGGGCGCGGATCTCTTCGCGCTTGTCGGAGAGCTGCGCCGCATCGACCTGACGCATCTGCCGATCCAGGGCGATCAGCTCCAGCCCCACCGTGCTCAACCCCATGTGCCCCAAGAGCTCCGTGGAGACGTGGGTGACCGTTTGAAAGGCGTCCGGCCCCGACCCCACCAGCCCCAGGCGAACGCCGCGGCCGCGACGCCGAAACTTGGAAGCCAGGACACACGTGGCATAGAACGCCTGCAAATCCCGCGCGAAGTCGGCAGAGCGCACCGACTCGCAGTGCTTCGTCGTCAAGGTGTAGGGGTAGCCGATGTGGCGCAGGGCGTTGGCCGCGGAAAAACGACCACAAGCGCCGTCACGACGGCCCCGCTCCCCCATCCTCCCCTGGCCGCGCACGTCCGGCTCCGTGTGGATCAGGACCGGGATGTTCAGATCCGCGAGGCGCAGGAAGTCCCGAATGCCGTTCTCATCGGAGAAATTGTACATGGAGCAGATCACGCCGATGGCGCCAGCGCCGTCGACGCCCTGCCGATGCTCCTGAGCCATCCCCGCAGCGCGCTTGGCGTCCGCGTAGGACTCCACGTTCCCTAGATCTACGTACTTGACGTGCTCTCCGAGCAGCGCCTCCACGACCGCGGCCGTGGCCCGCGCGCCCTCCACCGCGAACTCCGTGGGAAAGAACCCCCGGTTGCCCATGAAACCCAGAATGACCGGCTTGCGCGTCTCCATCACACACCCCTCGCCAAGTCCGATGCGGTCCGTGGACCGCGTTTGATTTGTCCAACGCCCCTGCACCTGCCGCCACCCGCGACGATGGACGAGCGCCCCCGTCTAGCCCTCGGGCTTCGCGCACGTCTACAGCGGATAGGACAGGCGACCGCGTCCCGCGACGTCGAGATTCTCGGAGCCGACCTGTAACGGCAGGATGAAGCTCGCCGCCATGATCATTCTTTTACAGAACGGCGGCGAGGGTGGGGCGAGCTGGAACGCGCCGGGGAGGCCGTTCGCTCGCCCTATCGATTTATCGAATCCACCGATTGACGATGTTTTCGTACAGCTCCTGCTGACCGCTGGTGAGCTTGACCTCACCGCCGGCGTTGCCGATCTCGGCCAGCTGCTCCAGCGTGAGCTTCCCGTGCTCGAACTCCGCGCCCTTGCCGTTGTCGAACGACGCGTAACGGGTCTTGCGCATCGACTCGAGCGGCGACTTGCGGATCAGGTCGTCGGCGATGATGAGCGCGCGGGCGAACACGTCCATGCCGCCGATGTGGCCGTGGAAGGTGTCGATCAGATCCGTCGAGTTGCGGCGGCGCTTCGCGTCGAAGTTGACGCCGCCACCCTGGAACCCGCCGCTGCGGAGCAGGATGAGCATCATCTCCACCGTCTCGTTGATGTTGTAGGGGAACTGATCGGTGTCCCACGCGTTCTGATAGTCGCCGCGGTTCGCGTCGATGCTGCCGAGCATGCCGGCGTCCGCGGCCACCTGCATCTCGTGCTCCATGGTGTGGCCGGCGAGCGTCGCGTGGTTCGTCTCCAGGTTGAGCTTGAAGTCCTTGTCCAGGCCGTGCTGGCGCAGGAACCCGATCACGGTCTCGGCGTCGAAGTCGTACTGGTGCTTGGAGGGCTCCATGGGCTTGGGCTCGATGAAGAAGGTCCCCTTGAAGCCCCGGGCGCGCGCGTAGTCGCGAGCCATGCTCAAGAAGCGAGCGAAGTGCTCCTTCTCGCGCTTCATGTCCGTGTTCAGGAGGCTCATGTAACCTTCGCGGCCGCCCCAGAACACGTAGTTCTCGCCGTTCAGCGCGATCGTGGCGTCGAGGGCGTCCTTCAGCTGGGCGCCGGCGTAGGCCACCACGGAGAAGTCCGGGTTCGTGGAGGCGCCGTTCATGTAGCGCGGGTTGGAGAACAGGTTCGCCGTGCCCCACAGCAGCTTGACGCCAGACTGCGACTGCTTCTGCTTGGCGTACTCGACGATGCCCTGAAGGCGGCGCGACGTCTCGGCGCGGCTGTCGCCCTCTTCCACCAGGTCGATGTCGTGGAAACAGTAGTGCGTCGCGCCCAGCTTGGTGATGAACTCGAAGCTCGCGTCCATCTTCATGCGAGCGCGGGTCAGCGGGTCCTTGCCCTCGTCCCAGGGGAAGTTGATCGTCCCCGGACCGAACGGGTCGTGCCCACGACCGCAGAACGTGTGCCAGTAACACACAGCGAACTTGAAGTGTTCCTTCATCGCCTTGCCGGCGACGACGCGGTTGGCATCGTACCACTTGAAGGCGAGGGGGTTGTCGGACTCAGGCCCCTCGTAGGGGATCTTGCCAACACCGGGGAAATACTCTTTGTTTCCAATCACAACGGTCATGGACGGCTCTCCTGCTCGTGGCTTGCGTGCGCCTTCGTCAGGCCCGGACCAGACGCACCACGGGGTCGACGGATCATCACGGCGGCCTTGCACCGGCCTGCATCACGTGGTCCGAAAGTAAGTTAGCACTATTTACTAAGTCCGTCCAGCCCTTTGATCAGCGCGCCGTCGAGCGCTTCGTTGCGCGCCGCGCAAGCCGCCGCGTCGACGCGCGCGCGCGGACGCAGGCGGACACGACAGGGCCGGCGAGGTGCTCTTCCCCGGCACGGAGCGCGGCGTGCCGGGGTGGAGCGCGGGGGTCCTCCGCGTCAGGCGTGGCTCGCGATGAAGCGGGCCGTCGCCTCGGGCGACGAGAGGATCGCCCACTGGCGATCCGGGTAAGAGAAGTTCGTGGCGAACGCGTCGGCCAGCGGCTGGCTGCGCGAGGCCGCGGCGAGGAGCGCCAGCGCGTGGTCCGGCGGCGGCAGGAGGAAGGCGTTCGTCCAGTCCGTGGCCGGCCGGAGCGCCTCCCAGAGGCGGTCCTCCAGGTCCGCGCAGAACGCCTCATCGAACGCGGCGCCGGCGGCGGCCTGCCCCGCGATCCGCTCGGCGGCGAGCCACGCCGCCAGCGTGGCCATGTTCGCGCCCTGGCCCGTGATCGGATCGTGGGTGATGTGGAGATCGCCCAGCGCGAGCGCGAACCTGCCGCCGCCGAGGGGCGCGTACGCGCGCCGCACGAGCGGCGTCACGGCGCCGGTCAGGTAGTCGCGCGGGCTGGCCACGCCGAAGCTCGCCCGATCGACGCGCTCGGCCGTGAGCGGCGCGTGCGCGAGCACCGCGTCGAGCAGCGCCGCATCGAACCGCGCCGGATCGTCCTCGTAGCGCATCCGCGTGATCGGCTCGAGCGCGCCGCCGGGGATCGCCTCGATCAGCAGCGATGGCGCGACCCCGCCGAGCGTGAGGTACTGGTTCTCGAAGATCTCGCCGTGCCCCGGGGAGAGCTGGAACATGAACTCGAGCCGCTCGGGCATGCGGAGCCCGCGGACGATGCCCGCGAAGAGCCGCCGCTGGGGCCCGGCGTGCGGGCTGCGCTCGGGGACCCTCGGGAAGAGGTCCGAGAGGCCCGCGCGGCCCGTGGCGGCGACCACGAGGTCGTGCCCCGCGGCGAGGTCGCGGATGCCGGCCGCGTCGAGCGAGGCCTTCACCACGCGGCCGCCGCGCGCGGCGAAGTCCTCGAGCAGCCGGGGCAGATAGACGCGCATGTCGATGAAGAGCGCATGATCCGGGAGGTGGCCGACGAAGCCGAGCGGCGGATCGGCCGCCACGCGCAACCGGACGATGCGGGTGGCGTGCTCGGCCCCCTCCCAGTGCGCGACGCCGAGCGCCCGCTGGCGCGCCCGGGTCGGCGGGGAGAGCGCGACGGTGCTGGGCAGGCGCCCCGCCCGGATCTCGTCCGGCGTGCGCTCTTCGTAGAGGTGCACGTCGAGGCCCTCCTTCTGGAGGTGCAGCGCGAGGTGCAGGCCGGCCATGCCGGCGCCGACGATTGCAATGGTGGGCATCCTTGTCCTCCTCGTCCTTCTCACCCGTGGGGTGCGAGCTTCACGGCGAGGTCCGCCGGGCTCTCGACGCCCCGACCGCGGCGACGTCGCGGGAGCGGATCGCGGCGGCGAAGGCGCCGCGCGCGGCGGCCCTATTTCCAGAGGACCACACCGCTGCGCGGAATGCGCGTGTCGATCTCGAGGGATGCCCTGAATTCCTCCTCGGCGGCCTCGATCGGCCGGCTATTGTGGAGGAGCACAGTAGAGCGGCCCACCGTCGTCGGGAGGGGGATGTGTGGAATCGACGCCGAGGAGCAGCGGTCGCTCATGCGTCAACCTGGATCGCCCATGCCTCGACCCGGGTCGGCTCGCTGGACCGCTTCGGGTTGGGTCAACCGGTCTGGCGCTGGAGCTCGCGCCGCCGTCCACGGCATGGCACGCTCCGGCGCGCGCCGGTGGATCCGGCCACCGATCGGAGAACGACATGATCACGCTCTATGGCTTCGGAAGAATTTTCCCCGAGGGGATCGGCGAGACGAAAGACCTCCGGGCGCAGTGGGCGCTCGAGGAGACCGGGCTGCCGTATCGAGTCCACGCGCTCGACCACACCGCCGGCGAGCTCGACAGCGACGCCTACGGCCGCATCAGCCCCTTCCGCCAGGCGCCGGTCATCGACGACGACGGCTTCGTGGTGGCCGAATCTGCCGCGGTGGTGCTCTACCTGGCGGAGAAGTCCGGCAAGCTGATCCCGGGCGACGTCCAGGGCCGCACCCGCGTCGTCCAGTGGTGCTTCGCCGCGGTCAGCACCGTCGAGCCGACCCTGGTGTGCCTCGACGTGATCGGGATATTCGACAGCGGCAAGGCCGCACCCAAGCTCCACACGGAGGTGCCCAAGCTCGCCCGCCGCTGGCTCGGCGACGTCGAGCGCCGCCTCGAGGACCGCGAGTGGATCGCCGGCGCCGACTTCACGGCGGCCGACATCATGATGGCCGGCGTCCTGCGCAGCATCCGCAAGACCGACCTGATGGATCCCTTCCCGAGGCTCAAGGCCTACTACGAGCGGTGTCAGGCCCGCCCGGCGTGGCAGCGCACCCTTGGCCTCTACGCCGAGCGACTCGGCGTGAGCGTCGACGACGTCCGTTAGGACACCGAACGGGTTGAAACCCCGAGAGAATGAACCACAGAGGCGCAGAGGGCACAGAGTGAAGAGAATTTAAAATTCCTATTTCTTCTCTCCCCTCTGTGCCCTCTGTGGCTCTGTGGTTCGAATCTCTTCATTCTCGGGCGTTTCAAGCTGATCGGTGCTCTAGCGCATGTGCTCGATGTCTTGCGGCATGACCACCCAGCCGTGCATTCGCTCTTCATAGACCGAGAACGTTGGACCGGGGAAGGCCGGGTCCGCGAAGGCTCCCACCGGGATGGCGATCATGTCCTCGTGCCCGGCCATCGTGTAATAGACGGTGGCGCCACATTCAGGACAGAACGTGAAGGTGCTCTTCGTCCCTTCGTCTCCGATTCGAACGAAGTCCTTCCCGTGACCCTTCACCTTCACGTCCTCGCGCCTGAACCTGGCCTGGGCGCCAAAGACACTTCCGGTCCTTCGCTGGCAGGCCAGGCAGTGACAGACGGACACGCGGATCGGCTCGCCTTCGACTTCGGCCGACAACTCGCCGCAGCTGCAGCTCGCGAGGCGATTTCTCATCATGGTGCTCGGGTGGATTGCGTCGCCTGACGACGCCGAGCGGCTCGAGCGCCTTCAGGAAGAACGCCTTGCTCGCCGCATAGTCGCTGACTCCGAATACGACGTGGTCAAACATGAGGTCTCCTGAAGCGCGTGGGCCTGCGCGAGGCGGGCACCCGCATCCGGACGACACAGACATGGCTCGGCCACAAGGAGGTGCGAAGCACGATGTTCTACACCCACATCCTCGACCGCGGCGCTCTCGGCGTGATCAGCCCTCTCGACCGCTGACCGCGGCTTCCGCGTGGAGCGCCTCGAACGCCGATCCCGCCCCTCGTGCCGCCCTCACGCATCGTGGAGAGATAGCGTATCCGAAGGGTGCCCCGCCTTGTCAAGGAGACCGGCCCAGGACCGTGCGGGCCGCGGCGGACGGGCACGACGGCGAGCCGACCCCGACGCCGGACCCCAGCAACGACCGACGGCGAGGACGCGGGGACGTGGCCGACGTGGGCTGCACGGACGGCGACCACGGGATCTACGGTGCGCGAGGCGCCGTCGGCGCCCCCGGCCAGGGCATCGGGTGCATCGGCGAGGCCGGCTGCGAAGCGGACTGGGCCGCCGACGGCGACCGGGGCACGCCGCGCCAGGGCGGCCGCGGAGACGGCGGCCGCAGGGGCGGGCCCGGCGTGTGCGGCGCGGCGTCCAAGGGGGGCGCCGGGGGAGGCTCGGGCGGGACCGGCGGCTGCGGTGGCCGAGGCGGCAAGGGAGCGAGAACGGCTCCCCGAGCATCGCCCTCGCCGCGCTGCACGCCAAGGTGACCGTGTGCGACTGAAGGCAAGGCCTGTTCTACTGACCGGGTGACTAGGATCAGATTGCCATTTCCATCTCTATCAGAAACTTCCACGAAACAACACGTTCGTTTGGACGTCGACAGCGCCTCCGAGTCCGGAGCCACCGTCTGCACCGATGCCTTCCGCACCTCAGCGCGCCGCGCCATTTTCTCGAGACGGTAAGCTGCTTCCCTCTGGAATTCATGTTCCCGCTGTTTCAAATCCGTTGACACGCTCCGCCGTCATCACTACGTCCACGCTACCACCATCAGCCTGGTCTCGTGTTCGCGAACACACCAAACTCTTCCGACCAAAGCCAGATCGTGGTAAGGTCCTTGTGCTCACTTGCGGGAATGAACGATGCGGTGCACGCCCGAACGCGCATGATCGACCGTTCTTGGTGCACTTGAGAAGGAGCTGCGGCGATTGACCGGCCTCGGCGACCTGCCGAGCTGTGAGTGCCCCTCCGAGCGACCGCGTGCTGGAAGAGGCGGTCCCAAGTCAGGGTTTAGCTTTGCGCAAATGTAGCCCAGTCATCACCAAGGGTTTGCGAATCGCCGTTGCATTTGAACATTCCACTCCCTGGAGGAACCGGTATGGCTGTCGATGAGGGTTCGTATGTTCACGTCACGAGTCGTTCGGGGCTCGTGCACGACGAGGGAGGCATCGTTCGCCAGGAGGCGGCGAGCTCGCAACCCGTCGTGACGTCACCCTCGGCCATGGCAGCGTCACCAGCGGCGGCGGCGGATGAACTGCAGGCGCCGCCGGCGCCGGGCGACGAGGGCAGCCCGCTGTCCTTGTTTCAAGAGCGACTGTGGATCCACCACCAGCGCAGTCCAGAGAACACGAGCTACAACCTGCCCCTCCTGCTGCTCGTCCGAGGCGACCTCGATGTCTCTGCGCTGGAGCAGAGCTTGAGCGAAATCGTCGCCCGTCACGAGAGCTTGCGCACCTACTACGGGCAGACGGAAGAGGGAGACCCCGTGCAGTTCGTCGCGCCGCCGGCGCGCGTGCGCCTGCCGGTCATCGCCGTCGACCGCGCTCGGATGCTGGAGCACCTCGAGCGACATCTCGAACATCGCTTCGACCTCCTCCGGGGTCCGATCTTCATCGTGAGCCTGCTGCGCTTGTCGGGGGACCGGCACCTGCTCCTGTTCAACGTGCACCACATCGCGGCGGATGCCTGGTCGCTGAAAGCCATCTTTCTGGGGGAGCTTCAGAGCGCTTACGCCGCGTTCTGCCGCGCGGAGCGGCCGGCTTTGCCGCCGCTGACCGTGCAGTACAGGGACTACGCAAGCTTGCAGCGGGCCTCGGACATGTCCGCTCGCCTCGACCATTGGCGTCGAACGCTCGAGGGCTACGAGGACAGCCTCGAGCTCCCCACGACGCATACGCGGCAGGCGAAATCCGGCACGAGGAGCGAGACCTTCGTGCACCGCTATTCGAGCGAGTTCGCGCAGAACCTCGATCGCCTGTCTCGCCGGCACGGCTGCACGATCTTCATGTCGTTGCTCGCGGCGCTCGGCGTCACGCTCAGCCGGTATACGAACAGGGACGACCTCTGCATCGGCACCACGACGTCCAACCGAACGGATGTCGAGTTCGAGCCCTTGATCGGGTTCTTCATCAATATCTTGCCGCTCCGGCTGCACATCGACGAACAGAGCAGCGTCGGCGCGCTGCTCGAGGCGGTGCGCGCGCAGGTGCTGACCGCGTTCGAGCACGCCGTGCCCTTCGAGCGGATCCTGCAGGCGACCGACGTCGCGCGTCGCGGCAGCGCAAACCCGCTGGTGCCCATCGTCATGAGGCATCAAAATTTCCCTGAGACCTCGCTGGGCGCGCCGCTGCCGGGCGACGTGGAGTTCCACGCTTACCCCGATCCCGACGAGGGCGACGACGCAGTCCGGAAGCTGCTCGCGAGAGAGCACGTCCCTGCGCGATGCGAGATCGAGCTGTCGTACTCGGGGGGGGCGGACGAGCTCGCGGTGGAGGTGGTGTACGCCTCCGATCTGTACGACCGCGAGGCCATCGAGCGCTTGCTCGCTCAGCATCAGCGGGTGCTGGAAGGCATGTTCAGCGACGCGGGTCGGCGCGTGCTCGAGCTGCCTCTGCTGCGCGACTCCGACGTTCAGAAGCTGCTCGAGCAGTACAACCGAGCGCCGGTGACCCCAGCTCCAGCCTGGTCCTTCGTCCAGCGCTTCGACGCGCAGGTCGAGCGCTCGCCGGGCGCGGTGGCGTGCTGGGACGAGCGGGGCGCCTGGAGCTACCTCGAGGTCGCGCGGCACGCGAACCAGGTGGCGCACGCGCTCGCGGCGCGGGGCGTCGCGCGGGGGGATCTGGTCGCCGTGTGTCTGGATCGCAGCGGCGAGCTGCTCGCGACCCTGCTCGGTATCTGGAAGGCGGGGGCGGCGTACGTGCCGATCGACCCGGCGTACCCGAAGTCCTACGTGCGGCAAATCCTCGATGACGCGCGCCCGAGCGCCGTCGTTTGCGGCGACCAGCAAAAGGCCCTGCTCGAGCTCGACGACTCTCGGTGCCTCAGGCTCGAACAGGTCTGGAACGCCGGGTCGAAGTACCCGGATACGCCGCCGGAGCCGCGCGCGGAGCCCGAGGCGCTCGCCTATGTCATGTACACGTCGGGGTCCACGGGCAAGCCCAAGGGCGTCCGGGTGCCCCATCGCCAGCTCGACAACTGGCTGAGCTCCCTCGAAGCTTGGCTGCCGTTCGAGGCAGGTGAGGTCGTCGCCCAGAAGACGACGTTCGTCTTTGCGGTCGCGGTCAAGGAGCTGTTCGCGGGCCTGCTCAACGGGTGCCCGCAGGTGTTCATCGGCAACGACACGGTTCGAGACGCGGCGGCCTTCGTCGCCGCGCTGGCCGAGCACCACGTCAGCCGCCTCAACATCGGGCCCTCGCACCTCGCGAGCGTCATCGAGCAGCTGCAATCGAGCGGGCGGCGCTTGCCGGCGCTCAAGATATGCATCACCGCCGGCGAGCCGCTGCCGAAGGCCCTGGTGCTCGCTTTCCGCGAGGTGTTCCCGAGCGCGCGCCTGCTCAACAACTATGGCTGCACCGAGCTCAACGACATCTGCTACTACGATACGTCGAGCTTCGACGGTCAGCGGGATTTCGTCCCGATCGGCACGCCGATCGCCAATACGAAGGTCTACGTGCTCGATCGCCAGGGCAGGCTGGTGCCCGAAGGCGTCCCCGGGGAGCTGCACGTCGCCTCGGTCAGCTTGCCCGAGGGGTACCACGGCCTCGATGCCCTGACCGCCGAGCGCTTCGTGGCCAACCCGTTCGGCGCTGGACCGAGCGATCGCCTCTACAACACGGGCGACGTCGTCAGACACCTGCCGGACGGCACGCTCGACTACATCGGTCGCTGGGACTTTCAGGTCAAGGTGCGGGGCTTTCGCGTCGACGTGCGCCAGGTGGAGAAGGTGCTCGGTGACTTCGAAGGCATCCGGGCCCGGGCGGTCGTGGGCAACGGCGATCGGCTGATCGCGTTCTACACCAGCGCGCCCGGCAGCGCCGTGCAGATCACGGAGCTGCGCGCGTTCCTGCAAGACAGGCTACCGGCGTACATGGTGCCGGACGCGTTCGTCCTGCTCGACGCGATGCCGCAGCTGCCGAACGGCAAGCTGAATCGCCGCGCGCTCCTCGAGGCGCGGGGCGAGCTGCAACAGAGCGACCCGTACGAGCCTCCGGCGAGCCCGACCGAGCGCGCGCTCGCCGGCATCTGGTCCCTCGTCGTGAACGTGCCCGCCGCGCGCATCGGTCGCCGAACGCACTTCTTCGGCATCGGTGGGCACTCGCTCTCTGCCATGCGCGTCCTGGCGAGGATCAAGGACGTATTCGAAGTCGAGCTCGGTGTGTCGGAGCTCTTCGATTCGCCCAAGCTCGACGCGATGGCCGCCGCGATCGACCGCCAGATCGCGCGCCGGCCGCCCGGCGAGCGAAGGGCGCAGCCCTCCTCCACGGCTCGACGAGCGCCGAAGACGCGGGCGGGCTCGGGGCTGCTCCACGACAAGGTGGCGCTGGTCACCGGCGGCAGCCGTGGTATCGGGCTCGCCACCGCGATGCTGCTCGCGGAGCACGGCGCGAGGGTCGCCATCAACTACCGGGACAGCGAAGCGCAGGCTCGGCGCGTCAAGGAGCAGATCGAGGCGGAGGGCGGGACCGCCGAGGTCTTCGGGGCAGACGTGACGCACGCCGGCGACGTGGCAAACCTCGTGAAGGCGGTCCACCAGCGCTTCGAGCGCATCGACGTCCTGGTGGCGAACGCGCATATCAACTTTCGTCATCGCCCCTTCGTCGAGTACGACTTTGCCGATCTCGAGCGGAAGGTCAGCGATGAGCTCAAGGCGGTGTTCTACCCGTGCCAGGCGGTCGTCCCGGAGATGCTCCGGCGCAAGAGCGGCAGCATCGTGGCGGTCTCGAGCAGCCTCTCCAGGCGCAGCAATGAGGGGTTCCTCGCGCAGAGCACGGCCAAGGCCGCGGTCGACGCCTTCGTGCGCGCGCTCGCCGCCGAGCTGGGTCCTTCTGGCGTTCGCGTCAACACGGTCGCGCCCGGGCTCACGTTGACGGACGCGGCCATGCCGATGGCGCCCGCGGTCAAGGAGGCGATCGCCTCCAAGTCCCCGCTGCGCCGCAACGGCTTGCCGGAGGACATGGCGGGCGCCGTGCTCTTCTTGGCGAGCGACCTGTCGCGGTTCATGACCGGCTCGTACCTGCCGGTCGATGGTGGGCTCACGATGTTGTAGCGGCCGCGCCGAGGGGAAGGGCGGCGCCCTCTCTCAACGAAAACACGAGGCTAGAGCATGCCTGCCAAGCTTCTCGTCATCGACAACTACGACTCCTTCACCTTCAACCTCGTGCAGATGTTCCGCAGCTACGACCTGGACATCTCGGTGTTCCGCGCCGACGCGCTCTCGGTAGAAGACGTCGCGCGCCAGCGGCCCGACTACGTCCTCGTGAGCCCTGGTCCCAAGAGCCCGAGCGCCGCCGGGATCTCGACCGAGCTCATCCGTCGCTACCAGGGCGAGCTCCCCATCCTGGGGGTGTGCCTCGGCATGCAGTGCATGAACGAAGCGTTCGGCGGCAGCACGGTGCACGCGCCCGTGCCGATGCACGGCAAGACGAGCGCCGTACATCACGACGGGACGGGTCTCTTCGAAGGCGTCCCCCGACCGTTCACGGTAGCGCGCTACCATTCGCTCGCCATCACGGACATCAGCGAGGACCTGAGGGTCAACGCCCGGTCCGCGGACGGTGTGCCGATGGCGATCCAGCATGTTCGCCATCCGCTTTTCGGCGTCCAGTTCCACCCCGAGAGCTTCCTCACCCAGCACGGGTTCACGCTGGTCGAGAACTTCCTGCGCTCGGGTCCGCTGAAAGGAGCGTTATCATGAGCACAGCTGCGGTCGACGTCAGCATGCCCTGGCTCCGGAGAGTGACGGCGGTGCATTCCGAGCCCCTCGACCTGGAGGAGCCGTTCGTGGACGTGGTGCGCCGCTTCGCGCATCTGCCCGGCACCGTGGCGCTGATGAGCGGCGGGGAGCTCGACTCCGCCCGTCACCACATCCTCGGCGTCTATCCCTGGCTCTCGCTGAGCGGTCACCGCGCGCGGACCACGCTCGCCGACGGCGACCATCGCGTCGAGCTCGACGAGGACCCATTCACCGCGCTGCGCCGCCTGCTGCAGCACTGCAGCCTGCCGGAGCTGGGAGCGCCGCTGCCGCTGTCCAGCGGGCTCCTCGGCTACTTCGCGTACGATCTGAAGGACTGCCTGGAACAGCTGCCGAGGACGAGCATCGACGATCTCGGGTTGCCGCTGATGCACCTCGTGGCGCCGGCCATCCTCGTGATCCACGACCGGGTCTCGGGAGCGACGACGCTCCTGGCGATGCGCTTGCAAGGTGACGACGCTGCGTTTCGCCAGGACGTGGCGCGCTTCAAGGAGGCGCTCAGCGCGCCGGCGGCGGCGCTCCGCGAGCGGGCGCCGCGAGCGAGCGGCAAATGTGCTTCGATCGTCTCGCGGGAGGAGTACCTCTCGGCGGTCGAGGCGATCCGCAGGTACATCGTCGACGGCGACGTATACCAAGTGAACATGTCCCAGCGCTTCCAGGCGCCGTTCGCCGGGGACCCCTTCGACTGCTTCGCCAGGATGTATGCGGTCAATCCGGCTCCCTTCTTCGCGTACATCAACGCCGGAGACCACCAGATCGTCTCGACCTCTCCCGAGCGGTTCATCGAGCTCAGGAACGGCAGCGTGGAGACGCGGCCCATCAAAGGCACACGGCCTCGCGGGGAGACTCCGGCCGAGGATGATGCCCTGCGGACCGAGCTGCAGGAGAGCGCGAAGGAAGACGCCGAGCTGTCGATGATCGTCGACCTGCTCCGCAACGACATCGGCAAGGTCTGCCGCCCGGGGTCGGTGCGCGTGCTCGAGCACAAGCGCCTCGAGGCCTATCAGAACGTCCATCACCTCGTCTCGATCGTGAAGGGCGAGCTCGATCCCGGCATGGATGCCGTCGATCTGCTCCGCGCGACCTTCCCGGGCGGCTCGATCACGGGCTGCCCGAAGATCCGGGCGATGGAGATCATCGACGAGCTCGAGCCGGTCCGCAGGCACATCTACACGGGCAGCATCGGCTACGTCGGGTTCGACGGTACGATGGATCTATCCATCGCGATCCGGACCGCGACGTTCACGGGCGGCAGGGTCGTGTTCTCCGTCGGTGGTGGCATCGTCTTCGACTCGGATCCAGCGAGCGAGTTCGAAGAGACGCTCCACAAGGGGCGCACGCTGATGAGCGCCCTGGCTCCGACGGGCGGCGACGAGCGGAGCGCGAGCACGGTCTGGCAGGACGGAGCCTTCAAATTCGGCGCGACCGCTTCGGTGCCGCTCGACTGCGAAGGGCTGGCGTATGGCTTCGGCTTCTTCGAGACCTTGCGAGTGCAAGCGGGCCGCCCGATCCTGCTCCAGGCCCATTTGCAACGCTTCGAGCTCGCCTGGCGGGAGTTCTTCCAGTCCGCGCCGCCGGATGTCACCTGGGCCGACGTCATCGCCCAGCTCATCCAGAGGAACGGGCTGTCGAGCGCGGTCGCCGTGGTGAAGCTCGTGGCGGCCGCGGGCAAGCCCGGCGGCGCGCGGCCGTCCCCCGTGCTCTTCGCGAGCGCCAAGGCCTATTCGCCGCGCCCCGTCCTGAGCTCGCGGCCTGGGCTGTCCCTCCGGGTGTATCCGCACTGCCGGCACACGCACCTCGCCGGCCACAAGACCCTCAATTACATGTACTACAAGCTGGCCGGGGATTGGGCCAAGCGCCACGGGGGGGACGAAGCGTTGATCCTCAACGCGGATCGCTCCGTGTCGGAGACGAACACCGCGAGCGTGTGCTGCGTGTTCGGCGATACCGCGTGCTTCCCCACGTCGGCGCACGCGTTGCCGGGCACCATGGCGGCCGAGGTCCGGCGGCTCCTGCCGCAGTGGGGCTTCGCCGTCGAGGACCGGCGCCTCACGGTGGAGGATCTGATGGCTGCGGACCACGTGTTCTTGACGAACTCGTTGATGGGCGCGGTCCCCGCGGTGAGCCTCCACGACGCGAAGCTCGGCTACGACGCGGCGCTCTGCGACAAGATCAACGGAGCCGTGTTCGACAGCGCCTGACGGCTGGTGACACGGGGCGGCCCGGGCACACCGGGCCGGCTCGAGGGCGATCGGGCGGCGGGCGCGCGCTCAGGCCTCGCGCGCCACGCGGATCGCCTCCGCCAGCTCCTCTGGCGTGACCTCCCGATCCTGCAGCACCGCCGCCGCCCAGGCCGCGACCTCGGCCGGCGTCCGGAAGATGTTCGGCGCGGGCCCCTGCGTCCCGTGGGGCTGCAGCCGCATCATGATGGCGCGGACCGAGGCGGCGATGAACCCCTCGGCCTCGACGAGCGTGGCGATGCCCTTCATGTGCCCCCCGGGAGCGCTCGCCGCCCGCTGCATCGCCGCCCGGGTCTCCTCGTCGGGCGGCCCGGTGCGCTGGCGGGGGACCACGATCAGGAACGCTGCCCCTCCCGGCAGGCGCTCCGCCCAGGCCCGGAAGAGCGCCCGGGAACGCTCGACGCCGGCGACGCTCTCCTGCCCGCGCCAGATGAGCAGCATGAGCCGCCGCCAGGTCGCCACCACGTACACGTCCGTCCGCTCCAGCAGCTCGACCTTCACCGACGACGAGGTGGTCACCATCGCACCCGATTGTCCTCCCTGCGGGCGGGCCACCGCAAGGATCCGGCGTGTCAGGTCAGCAGCCGGGCGTCGCAGCCGCGGCGGACGCAGCGCCTCCAGGCGGGGACGTGGCCGACGTGGGCTGCACGGACGGCGACTGCGGAATTTGCTGCGCGCGAGGCACCGTCGGCGTACCCGGCCAGGGAATCGGGCGCATCGGCGAGGCCGGCTGGGGAGCGGACGGTGCCGGCGACGGCGGCCGGGGCACGCCGGGCCAGGGCGGCGGCGGAGGCGCCGGCCGCAGGGGCGGGCTCGGCGTGTGCGGCGCGGCGTCCAAGGGGGGCGCCATGATCACGGGCGAGGACGGCGTCGCCGTGGAGATGCGCCGGTTTCCTGAAGAGCTGGATTCGAGCTCGCCCAGCGAACCGCGTCGGTGGAAGCCGGTAGGTCCACAGGCCTGGGTACAGCGGCGGCCCTGGGCGGCCCTGGGGGTGACCGGTCGAGCACCCCGAGCTCCGCCCACCACCCGGCATCGGGGCCGCCCCGTCAGCGGGGCGCGCCGGCGGGAGGCGCCGGCACCTCCTCGAACGCGAAGTGTCGCCGATCCCTAGCGACGTCGAGGTCGCCCCCGGCGTCCCGCGCCGCTCCGGCCGTGCAATGCCAGGTCAACGAGCTTCGTCACCTCGCTCCAGGTCCTCCGGCTCGATCGAGGCGCCGACGAGGTCAGCCGACCGGCGGACCTCCGCTTCGGAGACGAATCCCGCGTGATAGAGCCGAACGAGAAACTGCCGGACCGCGTTTCGAACGGCCTCACGTGCGGCGGCGAGATCTTCTGATGGGACACGATGCGGACGGTCCGGGGTCTGCGGACCGAATTCACATGCGCCGCGGCAGACCGGGCAGTATCTCGTGATCTTCGTGTCGTGCTGCCGCACCCACGCGACCTGAGCGTCGCGGAGCTGTCGAAAGCGTTGCTGATACTCGTCAATGGTTCGGACCGCCGCCGCCGCTTCGGCGATCCAGAACGCAAGATTTGCATGATGTCCCGCCAGCTGGTGGACGTGCTGGGTCGCGAACCTGCCTACCTGCTCTGCGATGAGCTCGGCGCGCGCGATGGAGTATGGCTTCGAGGGCGGCATAGGAGGTAGACTGGCTCGAAGTGGGCGGCGTACGTCTCGCTGACGAGACGGTCGATCAGCGGCAGCGCGGAGCGCCGTCCGCTGCAGCGGCTTGTTGGGCAGCGACATGTAGGCGCCAAGCCGCGCCGGCATGCCCGACTTGCATGCTAAGAGCAGATAGCGTCACGTGACGCGCGGCAAGCGCGCGGTGACGTGAGCCGCCAGCTCGTGTTGCGGGAAAGACTTACCGGATTTCGCGATCAGACTAATGCCGCCATCCGCCTCCAGTCGAATGGAGTATTCGCCGCAGCAATCTTCAAGATGGCGCTTCGTAGCGGCGAGACCGGCGACATAACCCAGTTCACGAAAGAAACCCATGGAACGGGTCGAGCAAGTCGGATTGAACAGACAGTGCCGTCCAGTCCACCTGGACAAGAAAATCTTGTAACCGCGGATCGCAACCACCGCGAGAAGGCCCAGCAGTCGGTCGATGACACTCAGAACGTTACCGCTGTTCCCCATGCGAACACCTCGAATGCCTGCTTCGGTCCGGTACATCCCTGAGCGCTCGCCACCCGATTCTGAAATCCAATGAACAGGACACCGTGGGCACCGATTGCGGTGGCGCTCTCCTCAAGACGTTGGAGAGCGGCGTGATACGCACCTTGCGTGTTGAGCGTCCCGCCGCAACCATCGACCACGCTGGCGAACCCAAACACCATTTTCAATACCTGATATGATTGCGTCACCCCGCCGGAACACATCAACATGCTACCATCTCCTCCCGAAAGCGACGCGATTCGAGTCCATAGCGTCGCTCCTCATTGGATTTAAGGACCGAATATGTGATATCATACTCATGCCTGGCATGTCTAGAGCAAACTCGCGCCGCAGATCGTCATAGGCTAGGCTAGTTCGTGGTGCGAGGTTCGGGTTCTCACGAAACATCTCGATGAACGATCGCCCTGGGCCTGCGCGACCAGGGTCCGGTCCAATGGATCATTGTGATGCGGGGGAAGTCCGGCGACCTGGAGGGAGTGCCGCTGCTCGATGGGCAGGGAAAGGTGACCGAGGGCGGCCATGCGAGAGGGAATGTATTCGGCGGGCGGGATGGGAAGGGAGAGCTCTCCGAGCGCGTGCTTGATGACGATTTCCCATGCTGTCGCAGCCGAGATGTAGACGTCAGTACCTTCTGCGACGAGCATCTCCACGACGTCGCGCCTGATCCTCTCGGGGTCGGCGACGAGCCAGAGCCAGCAGTGTGTGTCGAGCTGTTGCTCGCTGACGGCCTGCCGCTCTGCCGCGCCGCGAAGCGGCGGCGGCAGAGCGGCCGGTTAGCCGACGTGCTCGCCGAGGACCACCGCGACATCGTCCTGCAGGTTGCCGGACGGAAGGGTCACCGCCTGGATGAGCGCTTCCACCGCCGTCTGCACGTCGCCGGTGCGCGCGAGCGCGCTGATCGTCGCGCGCGACGCGTACTTCAGGAGGCCGTCGGTGGCGACCAGGAGGCGCCCCGAGAGCGGCCGGCGTCGGATGCCGGCGGGCCTGCACGCGCCGCTGCCGACCAACGGCTTCCGGCTTTGCGCCGCCGTCAGATCGATCACCCTGTCGGGCTCGACGAGGAGCGCTCCCGAGTCCCCCACGCTGGCGCCCCACAGCTCGCCTCGGCGCATCTGGACGACGACGAGCGTCGTCTCGCCGCACGTGGGCTTCGCTTCCAGCTCGCCGTCGAGCCGACGGAGGCGCTCGCACCAGCCGTCGGCATCGAGCTCCATCTCTGCGCCGAGCGCCACCATCGCGCTCACCGCCGTGCGGGCCGCGGCCGCGCCGCCAGCGAGCCCACCCGCGCCGTCGGCAACGGCCACGGTCCACCGGTCGCCGCGGCAGCAGAGCTCGAGACGGTCCTCGTTCGCGCTACCTGCCACGCGGCGTGACCAGAAGCGCATCCAGCCAGAGGGAGGCTCGATGGGCTCGCACGCGTCACCGCCTTCCGAGCGCGTGATCTCGACGCTGGAGACGATGTTGTCCCGGAAGAGAAGGACCGCGCCGTCGCCCTGGCCGCATCCCGGACAGCCGGCTTCGACGAGCCCGGGGACGGCGACGAGCCCACCCACGTTCTCTCCGTGATCGTCGAGCGGCGCCGGGCGTCCAGGCGGATCGAACCAGCAGATCGGGTCGCCGATCCTGTACTCGTGCTGCCGGCAATGGCCGTACCGAACCTGGATGCGCCATTCCGGGGAATGCCCACAGCCGGGGCAGCGGGCGTGGGCGATGACGACGTCGAACAATCCCATGGCCAGCCGGTCCTCCTGTGCAGCCCGTCGGCCCTCCTGGACAATACAAGCCCTGGCGCTCCTGCGCAGCGCCATCGGCCGTCCTGCGCAGCCCCGCCGGCCGTCCTGCGCAGCGCCATCGGCCCTCCTGCGCAGCCCCGGCGCCCTTCTGCGCAGCGCCATCGGCCCTCCTGCGCAGGGCCGCCGGCCGTCCTGCGCAGCCCATTGGCCCTCCTGGACAAGCCCCGGCGCCCGCCTGCGCAGCGCCGTCGGCCGTCCTGCTCAGCCCATTGGCCGTCCTGCACGAGCCCCGGCGCCCTCCTGTGCGGCCCCGGTGGGTCTCGTGCGCAGCCCTGCAGGCCCTCCTGCGCGGCCTGGGCGCCCTCCTGCGCACCCCCGGTTGGTGTCCTGCGCTACACTAGCCCGCGCCCTGCGCGGCCCTCGCGACCCTCCTGCGCGGCCCCGTTGGGGTCCTTCGTCACCATCGTCTGGCTCCTGCGCAGGCCCGATGGGTCTCCTGTGCAGCCCCGGCGTCGCCTCGCGCGCCTTGTGTGGTTGCAGCGCAACTCTTTTCCCTCCTCCCTCGTGCACCACCTCCGCTGCCCGCTGCCCGCTGCCCGCGGCGCCGGGCACGCCGCCCCCTCGATTCGATGCGCGGCACACCGCCTCTCCCAGCCCTCGGCCCGAGCGCCTCCTTCGCGGCGCGACCGACTCGTGCTCTCCTCTGGCCAATGCCTTGTTCGCCGATACCCTCGCCGATCTTCCGGCCCCTCATTCCGAGGGGCGCTGGCCCCGACAAGGAGGCGTATTTTTACCATGGCGAAGGCATCCACCACCACGTCGTCCAGGACCGACAAGGCCGCAACGAAGCGCGCGTCGCGCGAGACACGGGGCGCGCCTCGCTCCTCGACGGGCGCAGCAGCATACACGCTGAGCGCCGCCCGCGAGGCCGAGCTCCTCCGAGAGGCCAAATCGCTGGGCGACAACACCGTGATTTTCCCCGGCAAGCTCGCTCGGCGCGTCATCTGGTCGAGCCGCATCCACCTCGCCGCCGAGCGCGACGCGGCCGATCTCGTCCGCACCCCCTTCCCCGACGACGAGCCCGCGCTGACACGCGAGGAGATCCGCGCGCTCCGCGACAAGATCGAGCTCCTGCGCGTCACGCAATCGCGCTGGCAAGCCGTGCAGCAGCGCCAGGAGCAGGCCGTCGCGATGTTCAAGGGGCCGGCCGCCGAGGCCGCCCTGCACCGGCAAACGCTCCTCCGCTTCTTCGATCTCCGCTTCAAGAACAGCCCCGAGGGGCAAAAGCGGCTCATGGCGATCCGCGCGGGCAGCGGCGACGCGGATCTGGTCCAGGACGTCTCCGACCTGCTCTTGCTCTGCTCCGAGCACGCGGACGCCCTTCGCAAGGCGCCTCGCGGCGAGGCCGACGCGGCGGCCCGCCTCCGCGCGCTCTCGCCCGAGCTCGCGCGCATGCTCGCCGACAAGACGTTCTCTCCCGAGGCGCAGCGCTCGCGCAAGCTCCGCGACGCCGCATACACGCTCGTCGTGCACGCCGAGCGGAGGCTGCGCGCCGCCGCGGAGTACTGGTATGCCGGCACGGACAAGATGAAGGATTATGCGCCCTTCCCCGTCTCCCGCGGCGCCGCGTCCACCGGAGATGAAGAGGAAGAGGAGGATGGCGAGGCCGCCGCGGAGAACGGCGCGCCGGAAGGCGACGCGTCGGAGGGGGGCGCGACGGAAGACGGCGCACCGGGCGAGGGCGAAGACGAGAGGTGATCGCCCCAGGCCGCGCACCTCGACGCGCTCGCACAGCCTCCGAACCCAGGAACAGACAAACGCCTTACGGCATCTGACCGCTTTTTCTCTTCCAAAGCGCCGGTCTGTGGCGATTTCTACCCCGTTGACGCCCCGCGGCTCGCGTACGTACCGTCCGCGCATGCGTGTCGCCGAGCCATCGCTGGCCGTCTGGGTGACGCTCGGCGGGACCGCGCCGTCGGCCGAGGGCGTCCGCGCCGTTCCGGTGGCGGTCCCCGAACAGGGAGAGGCTCCTCCGTCGTGGCCCGGGGCGAGACGGAGGGGTGCTCGTGCGTCGTAGGCTCCAGGACCGATGCCGGGGGGTTGCTCGTCGCATCGCGGTCCTCGCGTTGTGCGCCGTGGGGGCCGCGGGCGGGGCCGGGTGCTACGGCTACGACTGCGCGACGACGCTCTCGTGCCCGCCGCTCCCCGGCGAGAAGCCGCCGCAGCTCGCGGCGTCGCCGTGTGACGGCGATCCCGCGACGAGCCCGGCGAAGGATGCATGCGGGGTGTTCGTCAGCGCGTCGTCAGGCGACGACAGGAACCCTGGCACGAAGGGCGCGCCGGTGAAGACCTTGCAACACGCGATCGGGCTCGCCGCGCACGGACGAGGCGACCGCAAGCCGCCGACCCGGCGCGTGTACGCGTGCGGCGAGACGTTTGAGGAAACGATCGCGCTGCCTTCCGGAGTCGACCTCTGGGGCGGCCGCCACTGCGAGGACGGCGACTGGTCGTACGTGTGGTCGTTCGGCGGGCCGGACCAACCCACCGTCATCGCGCCGCCCGAGGGGATCCCGCTGCGGATCGTCGACGGGGACGACCTGCGGGCCATCCAGGGGGACGACGCGACCTCCATGATCTTCGGCCTGCGCGCCATGGCGGCGGACGCCTCGGCGCCCGATGGGAAGTCGTCGATCGCGATGATCTTGAGCGCGGGGACCCAGGCGACCGTGCGGGACAGCAAGATCGTCGCGGGCAACGGCAAGGACGGGGAGCCGGGCGAGGACGCGCCCAGCGAGCGGGCACAGGACGGGGAGCCGGGGAACCACGGCGCGCACGCCTGCACGGCGGACTTCGCCACGGGTGCCCTTCCGGTCGTGACCGTGTGCGACGACGGCACCGAGTCCGTTGGAGGCTACGGGGGCGACGGCGGGCTCGACGCGGGGGGCGACGGGGAGCCGGGACAGCCGGAGCCGGCGGCGAATCCGCAAGGCAGAGGCCTCGCGGGGACGGGCGCGGGCAGCAGCGCGTGCACACCGGGGGAGAACGGCGCCGACGGCGACGATGCCGGGCGCGCTGCCGGCGCGGTGGGCGCGGGCTACCTGTCGGAATCCTATGGCTGGGTCGGCGTCCGGGGCGAGGACGGCAAGAGGGGCGGCGTCGGCCAAGGGGGCGGCGGGGGCGGCGGTAGCAAAGGGCGAAGCGACACGGTCCGGTGTCGCGCGGGCGGGCCCCAAGGCGGCCCGGCCGGCGGCTCGGGCGGGAGTGGCGGTTGCGGTGGCCAGGGAGGCAAGGGTGGCGGCTACGGCGGCTCGAGCATCGGCATCGTCGCGTTGCAGGGGAGCGCGCTCACGCTCGAGGTGACCGAGATCATCGCGGGCAACGGGGGGCAAGGGGGCGCCGGCGGAAGGGGCCAATTGGGGGGCTTCGGTCGCGGTGGCGGCTCCGGCGGGGTTCACCATGAAACGGACATGTTGAACGCATGCCGCGGCGGGGGCGGGGGCCGTGGCGGCCGCGGCGGGGACGCCGCCGGCGGCATCGGGGGCTCGTCCTACGGCGTCGCGTTCGTGGGCGCCTCCTTGAGCATCGATCCGGGCGTGAGCGTCCGCGCCGGACAGGGGGCCGAGGGCGGGCCAGCAGGCAATGCGGCGCCTGACGACGACCGGGGCAGTGGCCAGGCCGGCGACTCCATGGCCTACCGGCCGTTCGACGCGCCCGATCCAGGGCGCCCCCAGTGACCGTGGCGGCGCGCGACGTGCGGCGCCGAGAGAGGACCATGATGACCACCCGAGCGACCTGTCCGCTTTTCGCACTGCAGCTCGTCGTGGCCGGGTGCGGCACCGCGCCGGCCGCGAGCGACGCCGGCGGAGCACCGTGCGACGGCTCCGCGGCGTGCCACGACGAGGCGCCGCCGGAGTCGGTGTGTCTCGAGCGCCTCGCCGCCGATGAGCTGCTGGACGGCTGCGGCGTGTTCGTGACCAACGAATTCGGAGGCGGTGACGACGCGAACCCCGGCACGAAAGAGAAGCCGGTGCGCACGATCCAGCGCGGCGTCGAGCTCGCGCGCACCGGGCGCGGGCGCGTGTTCGTCTGTGCCGACGGATTCCATGGTCCGCTGGTGCTGCCCTCCGGGGTCGATCTGCTCGGAGGGTTTCATTGCTTCCAGTGGTGGCGTCAGACAGGGAGCCCCTCCCGGCTTTATCTCACCAACGAGCCGGATTTTCCCGTGACCGTCGTGCCGGCGACCGCCGAGGATACGGGCGCTGCGGACGGGGTATCGAGGATCGTCGACATGGTCTTGAGTTCATATGGCCCGATTGCGATGCTCGTCCAGTCGAACACCGAGGTCGAGATCCTCCGAAGCAAGTTTCGCCCTTCCTATGGGTGGGCAGGCCATGATGGCGAGGACTTGCCCGAGCCGAGCCGCGCCCCCGACGGCGCCGATGGGATGTACGGCGCGAACGCGTGCTCGGCGGAGACCGTGGCCGGCGGGGCTGCCGTGGTGAATCCGTGCGAGGGCGGGCTCCCGAGCGTCGGCGGCAAGGGCGGTGACGGATCGCCCGGCGGCGCGGAGGACGGGCGCGACGGCGAGCCGACCCCGACGCCGAACCCCGGCAAATACGGGCTGCGAGGAAGCGGGGACGTGGCCGACGTCGGCTGCACGGACGGCAACTACGGCATCTACGGCGCGCGAGGCACCGTCGGCGCCCCCGGCCGGGGCATCGGGCGCATCAGCGAGGCCGGCTGGGAAGCGGACTGGGCCGGCGACGGCGGCCGGGGCGCGCCGGGCCAGGGCGGCGGCGGAGGCGGCGGCCGCAGGGGCGGGCTCGGCGTGTGCGGCGCCGCGTCCAAGGGGGGCGCGGGGGGAGGCTCGGGCGGGGCCGGCGGCTGCGGTGGCCGAGGCGGCAAGGGGGGCGAGAACGGCTCTCCGAGCATCGGCATCGTCGCGCTACACGCCAGGGTGACCCTGCGCGACAGCGAGATCGAGACGTCCGACGGCGGCCCGGGCGGCGACGGCGGCGAGCCCCAGCGAGGCGGACGAGGCGGCCGGGGCGCACCGGGCGGCGTGCTGGAGGACAGGTCGGCCTATTCCTGCAACGGGGGTCCTGGGGGCGACGGCGGCGAGGGCGGTCATGGCGGCCCGGGGCGCGGGGGTGACTCGATCGGAATCGCGTACCTCGACGAGGAGCGGCTCACGGTCGAGGGCGTCACCTTCACGCTGGGGCCGCCGGGCAAGGGAGGAATCAGCTGGGACGAGCTGGGCGAGATGATCACGGGGGAAGACGGCGTCGCTGTGGAGATGCGCCGGTTTGCTGAATAGCTGGAGTGGAGCTCGTCCGCGCCCGCACAACGACTTGGATGAGCTGCGCGCCGAAGGCGCGCCAGATCCATCACATTGTTGGGCAGCCTAGAGGACCGATCAGGTTGATTTTGTGGCAATTCCGGACGCTTCGATGGAAGGCTCGACACGTCTCGCCGGGCCATGATCTCGTCCGCGGTCGGAGGTGCATGGATGGAACGATGGTCGCCGCCGGTGGAGCTGTCGCGGCAGGAGCAGTCGCTGATGAAGCGGCTGACGCGCGTGAGAGCACTGTTCGGCTTTCTCAGGCTGCACCGGCACGAGCTGTTCGATGAGACGTTCCAGGAGCAGCTCGAGGGCATGTACCGCACCACGGGAGCGGGTGAGCCGCCGCATCCGCCGGCGCTGATGTGCATGGTCACGCTGCTGCAGGGCTACGTCGGCGCATCGGATGCCGAGGCGGTGGAGCTGTCCGTCGTCGACCTGCGCTGGCAGATGGTGCTCGGCTGCCTGGGGGCGGCCACGCCCGCGTTCTCGCAGGGCGCGCTGCAGGCGTTCCGGGAGCGGATGGTCGCGCACGAGATGGATCGGGTGTTGCTGGAGCGGACCGTGGCGCTCGTTCGGTCCGGCGCGATGACCGAGGGCGAGAGGCGTGCGGTGTCCAACGCGCTGCGGGTGGCCATCGATAGCCGCCCTTTAGCGGGAGCCGGGCGGGTTGAGGACACGATCAACCTGCTCGGCCATGCTGCACGCAGCATCGTCCGCGTCGTGTCAAAGATCACGGAGCGTCCGCGTGAGGAGATCTGCCGCAAGGCGGGCATCCCGCTGCTTCTGGCTCCCAGCATCAAGGCCGGGCTCGACCTCGACTGGAGCGACCCGAAACAGAAGTCGGCGGCGATTCAGATCCTGGAGCGCCAGGTCTCGTCGCTGCAGCAATGGGTCGACCGCCACTTGGACGACGTCGTCGAACAACCGCTACGCTTCTATCTGGACGCGGCCATACAGGTTCGAGACCAGGACCTGGAAACAACCGAGGACGGGACCGTTCGCATTCGGCAAGGTGTTGCACCTGACCGCCGTGTCTCCATTGAGGATGCCGAGATGCGCCACGGTCGCAAGAGCCGCTCGAAGCGGTTCGATGGCTATAAGGAACACATCGCGCGCGATCTTGACCTGCCCGTCATCGTCGCCTGCGCGGTCACGCCAGCGAATCGGCCCGAAGAAGAGGGGGCTGCGCCGATCGCCGAGGACGTTCAGCATCAGCAGCTGCGCCTCGTCGAGCTCCACATTGATCGCGCCTACGTGAACAGTCCCGTCGTTGACGAGGTCATCCGTGCAGGCGGCCAGGTGTTCTCGAAGCCTTGGGGGCAGCGGGCTCGCAGCCCCGACCTGTTCAGCAAGCGCGACTTCAAGATCGACCTGCGCGCCAAGACGATCACGTGTCCCGCGGGACAGGTCGAAGCTTTCGAGCCGGGCGACACGGTCGAGTTCGATCCCGAGGAATGCGGCGCGTGCCCGCTCCGAGCCCGATGCACCCAGGCCGCGTCGGGGCGAGGGCGAACCGTGTCCATCGCAGAGGACGAGGCTCTTCAGGGCAAATTCCGCAAATTGCAGCGGACCGGACCAGGACGCGCCGTGCTCCGGCAGCGGACGGCCGTGGAGCATGCGCTTGCCCATATCGCGGCGCGGAAAGGACACAACGCGCGCTACATCGGTACCAGGAGAAACCTATTCGACCTCCGGCGCGCAGCAGCAATCCAGAATCTCGAGGCAGCCCAGCGGCTGATCCAGGAGGCCGCGTAACCTGTCGGAATTAGATGAGTTTTAACCTGTTCGCCGCTCTAGACGCTCGCAGCTTGAGCGTGGCTTCGTCTAACGACGGCGCGCATTCCGAACACTTCGCAGCGAAACACCAATGCACTGTCAGTGCAAACTCGAGGCGCGCAAAAAAAGAGTCTATCTACGCTCCTTGAGTACCCAATCCCCGACCTTCACGCTGGTCGCCAGTTGCTCGTACTCTACCCAGTGCCCACCTGAACCGACAATTCCGGCCAGTGAGGCAAGCCCTCCTCGTCCCTCCTCCCAGCGCTTTCCCATAAGCACAAAATGTCCTACATTCTGAAAGATATGCTTCAGAGTCGCGGCGCCGACCCACTGCTCGGGAACGATGCGACGAGATAGACTGGGAACTGTAATCGGCTCGCCGCGGCGTACGACTGTAAACTCCATGCCCAGATAAAATTCTGATGCCCCCAAGTCGGCAAAAAACGACATGCCGTTATCAAGCGTCTCCAGGACCGGGAATCCACGTTCCTCCGCCGTCTGTCGCTCCAGCTCTGTTGTAATGAACCTCGAACCAGCCGGGTTCTCAATGGCCGCGTTCAGGTCGTTGACCTGGGGTCGTCGTGCTCGATCTCGATGGATACATGCCTGTAGAAGGACTTTCAACGGAGCCGGAACCGAATCCCGGAGGGACTCAACGCGCTGGCCCTCTTGAGCAATGAGCACAGGCAGAGCGGTCTTCCTCTCAAGACCATCGAACATCCTCTTCCCTGTAAAAAGCTCGAAAAGTATTGTTCCCAATCCGTAGATATCGTCGGGAGCGCTAAATTTCTCCCCCATAAGGTACTGAGGCGAAGCGTACCTCATGCTGCCGAGAAACTGACCAACATTCGTATGTAACGTCTCTGCGCTCTCGACGGTGAGCTCTGCGACACCAACATCCATAATCACGGGTGTTTCGTCAGCGCGCAGCATGACGTTCTCAGGCTTTAGATCTCGATGATAGACACCCTTAGCATGAAGGTGTTGAAGACCGTTCACGAGACCGAGGGCGATCGCGCGCAGGCGATCCCAGCTCACGCCTTCCGCTTCCACGCTCTTATTCCATCCTTCGAGCGTGGGTCCATCAATCCACTCCATGACGAGGAACTCGGGATCGTTGCCTGATGGTAGTAGTCCAAACGTTTTGACGATATTTGGGCTATTCAAAGCAGCTCCAAGGTCAGCTTCCTGCTGCACTCGTCTCAGCTGCCCTTCATGGGTGAACAACTCTCGCTTATACTGCTTAACTGCGACTGGCGTTCCGGCGGCGGGCAACCGACCGTCCGGCACTTGCACTACGCATTTGTGAACAATCGCGCTGCCCCCAGCACCAACAGCTTCTCGCTCAAGGTCGAGTCCAAAGCTCGTTAGGCGGCTCCTGAGTTGGCTGTTCGATGAGGTCGGGGTCGCAACAACAGACTCGTTCGCGGTGGGATCGATGGTCATGGTCGTGCGCGGAATTATAGATCAAGAACCAGGCACGGGGAAAGCTCGTCGACATCCTCCTGCGCAATGGGCTGACGTTCAGCGGTGGCGCGCAGCGCCGTCCGCCGCAGCGTAAGCGCCCGACCAACGCCATCGTGACCGCCCGTGCGGCGCCGGTTAGCTGTTCCCATCGCGACGAAGGAGGAAGCGATGGCGACGAGAGTGGAGTGGGCCGAGCGGGTGCAGCGATGGGAGCGGAGCGGACTGAGCGCCGAGCAGTTCGCACGGCGCGAGGGGTACAAGGCCAAGCAGCTGTACTGGTGGCGCTGGAAGCTGCGGGCTGAAGTGGCCTCCCAGCCGTCGCCTCCGTCGGTGGAGGCGCCGCGCTTTCTGCCGGTGCACGTGGTGGCCGACACATCGCCGGCGGCGGCAGAGCCGATCGAGATCGCGCTGCCCAACGGCCGGGTGGTCCGTGTTCGGCCGGGCTTCGACCCGGCCACGCTCGAGCGAGTGCTGGCGCTCGCTGCCGAGGAGGTGCCGTGCTGACGCTGCCGCCGTCGGTGCGCGTGTACGTCGCGGCCGAGCCGACCGACCTGCGGAAGAGCTTCGATGGCCTTTCGGCGCTGGTCGCGCAGTGCTTCGGAGCCGATCCGCTCTGCGGGCATCTGTTCGTGTTCAGGAATCGGCGAGGCGACCAGATCCGGATTTTGTTCTGGGATCGCACTGGGTACATGCTTGTGGCGAAGAAGCTGGCGTGCGGAAGGTTCCACTTGGCGCGCGACGTGCCGCAAGGGGCGACGCACGTCGAGGTCGAGTCCGCGGAGCTGTCGCTGATGCTCGAAGGGCTGGACCTGTCGACCGCGACACGGCGCAAGCGCTGGCGCCCGACGAGGGCCGAGACGGAGAAAACTCCGTCTGAAAACGGAACGCCTTGTTTGTCCGGCGCGCCGTGGATACATGGCGCGCCCGATGACCGAGCCGCCCGCACCGCCCGCCAAGCTACCCGTCGACATTGAGGATGTCCGGCGCAAGCTCGAGCAGCTGGCAGCCGAGGGGCGCATCGCGGACCTCATCGAGCTGGTCGTCCAGCTGCTCGTCGGGCAGCGAGACACCAACACCGCGCTGAGCGTCCGGCTGGCCAACGCGCTTCGTGAGCTGTACGGCCGCAAGAGCCAGAAGGTCAGCTCCGAGCAGCTGTCGCTCATGCTCGCGGCGCTCGGCGACGCGGAGCAGAAGGGCGGCGAGCCCGCGCCCGCTCCCTCGAACGAGGCGGCAGCGACAGAGCCGGGCGACGGCCCCGTACCGCAGCCGCCTGATCCTCCGAAGCCTCCGCGCGGCCGCGGTGGCCGCGCGCCGCTGCCCAAGGACCTGCCGCGCGAGGAGCGCGTCATCCAGGTCCCTGAGGCCGAGCGCGCCTGCGAGCAGTGCGGGGAGACGAAACAGTGCATCGGCTATCGCACCAGCGAGGTCCTCGAGTTCGTGCCGGCCCAGTTCCGGATCATCGAGGAGAAGCGCGAGAAGCTGGCCTGCCCCGCCTGCCCCGAGGAGGGCGTCGTCACCGCGGCGAGCGAGAAGGTCATGGATCGGGGCCGACCGGGACCGGGCCTGCTCGCGCACATCCTCGTGCACAAGTACCACGATTCGACGCCGCTCTACCGGCAAACGCAGCAGTACGAGCGCAGCGGCGTGTCGCTGTCGCCCTCGACCCTCGGCGACTGGGCGGCGTTCGGGGTCGACGTGCTCACCCCGGTCGCCGACCGCATCTTCGAGCGGGTGGTCGAGGCGTTCTACCTGCATGTGGACGACACGGGCCTGCGCGTGCTCGATCGCGATCATCCCAACGGGGTCAAGCGCGGGCATGTCTGGTCGTTCGCGGCCCAGGTCGATGATGGCACCAAGCTGGTTGCGTTTCGTTATGCCCCGGACTGGAGCTCGAAGCGGCCGGCCGTGATGCTCGCCGGCTTCTGCGGGTACATGCAGGGCGACGGCTACGCCGGCTATGACGCGATGGAGGACGAGGACGGCGCCCCCGTGGTGCCTGACGAGCGCCGTCTCAGCTGCGGCATGCACATCCGCGCCAAGTTCGAGAAGGCGGCGAAGAGCGGCGATGCGCGCGCCGCCATCGCGCTGTCGTACTTCAAGACGATCTACCGGGTGGAGGCCGCCTGCAAGGCCGAAGGACTGGGGCCCGATGCGCGCAAAGAGCGACGCGACGAGCAGTCGCTCGGTGCGGTCGATGAGCTGTATCGGTGGATTCGCGAGCTGCACCCGCGGCTCGTACCGAAGACACCGCTCTACGAAGCGACCCGCTACGCGCTCGGTCAAGAGGCGGCGTGGCGGCGCTGCTTCACCGACGGTCGATTCGAGATCGACAACGGTGAGGCCGAGCGAAGCCTGCGGCGTATCTCGATCGGCCGGAAGAACTACCTGTTTGCCGGCTCGGACAAGGGAGCAGAGCGCCTCGCCCGTGCGTATACCGTCTTCGGCTCCTGCCAGCTGAACGGCATCGACCCGCTGGCGTGGGCCACGGACGTCATCGGCAAGCTGCAAGCCGGCTGGCCGCTGTCGCGCCTGGACGAGCTGCTGCCCGACGCCTGGGGCAAGTCGCCGGCGACCGACGCGTGAGCCGAGGCCCCCCCCGGGGGGGGCGGCGGCTGATCGAACAGATCGCGGGGAGCGCGAGAGCCGCCGCCTGGTGCGCTGCGGCGGCGCGGTCGCGTATGGCCGCGGACGGCCGCGGCTGCGCCGGGCGCCGCTCCGCGCGGGCCTCGCCGCCTGCGAACGCGCGCGCACGGCTCGCAGCGGCGAAACGGCGGAGCGTGCTCGCGGGAGCGCGACGGCACAAGATGGCGCCTGTCGGGCGGTTACGCCGCAGCGACGTGCTGAACCGCCGAGCCGGAAGTCGGATCGAACGTGCCGTGCTCCAAGATGAACCGCGCCCAAGCACGCAAAATGTGCCGCGTAACGTTTCGATACGATGATGAGTCGATATCTTCTAACAATGAGCGAACACCGTCCTCAAAGCTAACATTCGGATCCTTGCTGGATTCCGCCTCCGCGCTTACGGCCACCGCGATCTTCGGTTTTGCCACCGCTGCCGTCGCGATCATACGCGCCATAGCTTTCGGCCGCGCTGCAACCACACGCCTCCCAAGAGGCGTAAGGACAACTTCTGTCGGCGTATATAGCAGCACGCCGAGCGACTTTAGATCGTACAGCTGCTTCGAGCGCTCCTTCGAGCGCCGAAATCGAAATTCGTTCTGCGGTAGGCTCCGCAGAAACTCAAGCAGCTTTTCGGGCCGAAGCTGTGGCGTGTAGAACGCTTCACCTTGACCACGACGCGCAGGGGCGCTGCTCAGTCGCGCTAGGATGCTCAGCCCGCAATAGCGAGCCCATGCGACGAAGAACTCAGCATACGCCGCCCAGGTTTTCTGAGCAAATGTAAAGCTCGAGTAGCCGCGCTTCAGTGCGGCTATTACATCTGCTGGTAGGATGTCCCCGCCCTGTGCACGAAGGAGCCGTACGACAATATGCTTCTCGAGACGCTTCTTCATGAACGCTCTAAAATCTTCCTCAGAGCGGACATCATCTCTCACCACATAGCGGTCCAGCCTCTTTGACACCGCACCAACATTGCGCAGTTCTCGAAGGTGGTTAAGCGCCGTCCCTTCAGACACTCCCAACGTAAGCTGAACGTCCTGCACACGCCCACGTGCCCGCTTGCTGAGCAGCACATTCAGAGCTTCGGCGCAGGGACCAGGGTACTGGCGCAACAGGAAGCTCTCTTCAAGCCGAGGCGGCGTGCCTTCCACGATGTAGTCACGGAAAATGTCCCAATATACTGTATACTTGCCTCCTGTTCGGACAATGAGTCGCTTTGCGAGCAGGCGGTTCACGACGGGTTCGGCAACCCTCTCATCCACCTCCGAAACATCGAATGGGTCGCCGTCGTACCCGCGCTGCGCGATCAACTTTAGCGCTCTCGCCTCATCCGGATTTAGCGAATCACGATCTCGATCGAACAGATCTTGAACGTTCAGCTCCTGATCGATGAGATCGTCTGGACTGAGGCCTTTTCGTAATTCATGGTAGCAGTGGGTGGCAAGCTTCTTGGTCAACCAAGGGAATCCTTGCGAGCCCTCTCTGAGTCGTCGCCTCAGCGGCTGCGGAATCGGCTGCCCGCTCTGCTGTTGTAGCTGTAAGATTACCTTTTCTACCTCAGCGGATCCAAACCTGTCTATCGAAAATGCCACCGCGTGCTCGCGTGCCTGCTGCCACAAACCGTATGCTGGGTTATCCATCGGGATGCTTATCTCCGACTTCCAACTAAATCCTAGAATAAGGTTCTGGGCACGAGCTGTCACATCCATCATCAGCTTATGAAATGCGCGAAACAGCTCCGTCTTTCGAAATACGTCTTCAAATTGATCGAAGACGAGAACGAGGATGCGTCCCTCCCTTCGAAGCCAAGAAAATAGATCGTCGAAGTTCTCGTCAGCGAGCAAGTCAAACCACGACGGCACTCGGATGCTGGATGCAATCGGCTTCGGTATGAAACCGGCTTCCGCAGCGTGGGCGAGAAGCTGCGAAACCGCCATCCCGACAAATGTGCTTGTGTTCGCACTGCGAGAATCAACGGCAAAAACGAAGAAGGTATTCCTGTTGCGCTTGTTGCGAGCTCGAGAGCGGAGGTGGGCGATCACGGAACTCTTTCCCCAGCCTGACTTTCCCTCGACGAAGAACACTCGAGGTGCTTGGTTGTCCTCGAGCGGCGCTCGCACGAATCGATACAGGTCCGTGTTTAGGCGCTCTCGGCCGACGAAGTACTTCGTTCCAACCGGCCGCAAGTCAGTCCATTCAACAGATTCTTGAACCTGTGCAACCGTTTCAATCTCACGTGGGGCCGACGCCACGTTCTCCACGCGATCAAAACGTAGCTGCTGCAGGTCCTGCAATTCCTCTTTAAGCGTGGATTTCGCGCCTACGATGCCGATCTGGGGCGTGAGAAATCCGGCGCAGTAAAAGGAACGCCTTGAAAGAAAGGCTCGGCGTGGCGACCCGCCCGGGTTGCTATGACCAAACGAAGACGCACGCCGAGCACCTCCAAGGTGCGTCGACGCGAGCTCGGGTTCAAGAGGAAAGGCGACGGGCGGCACCAGGAGCGAATCCGGCGGCCAGACCCTTCCAGGATTCACGTCGAGCCCACGGAGAAGAACCTGACGGGCGTCGCAGGGCTTGCCCCGTTCGGCGCCTTCCTCCGCGAGCTCGGCGTCGACGTGGCCCTGAGCCGCAGGTTTTCCCGGCTCAAGACGGGCCGCTCGGTCATCTACCCGATGGCCGCGCAGATGCGCCTGCTGATGGACAGCGCGCTCGCCGGCGAGGAGCGCGTCTTCGGCATCGAGGCGCTCGCCGTCGATCCGCTCTTCGCGCGTCTGGCAGGCGGGGTCGTCCCCAGCATCGACACCGTCTACCGGGACCTGTGCCGCTTCGATGAGGAGGCGCTCGAAGCACTGCACAGCATGGTCGTCGACCACGGGCTCGCCCTCGTTGCTCGCCGAAAGCATCGGTTCGTGCACATCGACGTGGACACGACCGTGGAGCCGCTCTTCGGGATGCAGGAGGGGGCGCTTCCGGGCCCGAATCCGCGATACCACGGTCGACCGAGCTATCATCCGATCCTGGCGCGCATCGCCGAGGCCGACGCCATCGTCGGAGCCAAGCTGCGACCTGGCGACACGAGCTTCGGCGAAGCCGATGTACCTTTCGTCGAGGAATGCATCGACCGGGCGCGCGCCGCAGCGCCGAGCGCGGTCATCTACGTGCGGATCGATGGCGCGGGAGATTGCAGCGCCTTGATGCACGCCGTTGCCGCGAAGGGATGCTTTTTCCTCACCAAGGCGCGGATGAGTCCCGATCTGGTGGGCATGGTCGCACACGCCACTGGATGGCGTACCATCGACCGGGATGCCGACGGTCGTCCTCGACGGCAGGTGGCCGAGGTCCCCTTCCGGCGCAGCGAATGGCCGGATGGGGTCCGCGTCATCGCCGTACGCACACGCGACCGGGAGAACGGCAAGCAGATCTACCTCTGGGAAGGCCTCGACTACACGGTGCAGGTCTTCTTGACCAACGAGCCGGTCGAAGCGCCGGAGGACGTCGCGGGGCGATATGACCTGCGCGCGGGCATCGAGCCGCTTATCGGCGATCTCAAGCACGGGTGGGGATGCGGTCGCGTGCCGAGCCACTGCTTCAACGCCAATCATGCCGCGCTGCTGCTGAAGCTGCTCACCGCCAACCTGATGCGCCGCTTTGTGCTGGAGCACGTTCCGCACCTGGCGAGCTGGCGAACGCCGTGGCTGCGCCGCGCGCTCATCCTCGTCCCGGGAAGGTTGGCCCGGTCGGGTCGGGGCACGACCCTGCACGTGCCGGAGCGCTCGCAGCTCGCCCGCTGGCTGAATTGAGTCCGGACCAGCCGAAATCATCGCGGGGGTAAGGGGGGCGTGTGCCTTCGTGACGCTGTGGGTGCACCAATGTGTAATTGGCATCGCATTCTTCGGCGGAACGATGCTCGCACGTCGCCGTCAGCCCACTCGTGCCCCATGGGCGCGAAATCCACGTTAAGAAACGCAAGTACGGCATCCGCGTCGACCGATCGAAGCTCGGAATTGTCAGCAGAGCACATAGAGTAGTGCGAGGGTGCCGCTCCCATCGCGTATAGGTGGACCCAGGCCTTAAAGCGCGGCGTGTACAACAAAATCAACTTGGTCGCAACGAGCTGCGGATTGCGAAGTTCTGGAGCGCGGGCGACCATGCCGGCATCCTGCAGTAGTTCCATTAGCTTTTCTGGACCAATAAACGTGATCAAAGATTCGTGACCTCTTCGGAGTTCATCCGCGACGCCAGCGGCGTTCTGCTGCAGTTCGCTCGTGTGGACGAAGTAGCCGTGGCCAGCTTTTTTTGCGACCAGCAGGTCATATGCGAAGTTCTTGAGGTCGTCGGCGACAACTGTAAGACGCGCCTTGCATTCGACGAGTGCTGTATCGCTGCGGTCACGGTGGTCGCAAAGCAGGTCGATCTCCGTTCCGGTGAATCGAATGCGCTGCACTACCGAGTAACGCTGCTTCTCCATGAGCGTCCGGAACATGTCCTCAAGAAAATCACCTTTTTCTTTCTGGGAGTGTTCCTCGGAGAGTTCGATGCGGACTTGTTTGATCATCTTCAATCTCTATCTATAACGTTACCGCGCTTTGACGTAGCATGCCGTTGTCATCGATTCGCGTCAAAGATATCGATCTCGCTCGGTGGCAAATGATGGTGCGCCGCAGAAACTGATAGCACGATCGGCCCGCCTCGCTCCCGCTAGAGCGCGCGACGAGCTGGACACCCCGCTGGACTCCGTGATACGGCGGTACACGATGCGACTCGCGGTTGGCCTCTGTGAGATCGACCTGCCCCACGCTCTGCGAGCGAAAAACGCCAGGGGCAGCCGCCAGCCTCGCCTGGAAATACCTCTTCCCCGCCGCTCGCCCTTGCCTTGGGATAGCGACTAGCCGACGCGTCGTGTGCCACCTGCACGAATTGGCACTGCAAAGGGCCGTGCGCGATACGGGACGCGCGGCGGGATTCACCAAGCGTGCGGCATACCATACCCTCCGCCACAGCATCGCGACCCAACTGCTCGAGGCGGGCAGCGACATCCGATTCAGACACCGCTCGGCCATAAGGATGTGTGGACCACGATGATCTACACCCACATCATCACCGCGGCCATCTCAGCGTCGTCTACCCCTCGACCGCTGACCGTCGCCTCATTGTGGAGCGCCTTGGATTCCAAATCCACCCCGTCATGCCGTCCCCACTCATCGTGGAAAGGTAGCGTATCCGACGGCTACCCCGCCTTGTCAAGGAGACCAAGACAGGAGCGTGAGGGCTCCACGCCGGACGACGGTGCGAACCGGCTCTCGAAGCCTACCCCTTTGAACCGAGATAGTCGCCCTGCAACGACCCGGCCAGTCATCGGCCAGGCCTTTCGAGGTGCCGCTGTATGTCGATCTGCCATTACGCGGTGCAGCGTCTGCAGCAAAGCACCCACCAGCACTGCGTCGCGGTGAGGAACACCAAGGTTGGCCGCAGGCGTTCGAGCTGAAGCCAGCGAGGGAGCGCCGTCAAGCGCCGGCGGGACGCTTGCGCGGCCTCCCACGCGTCATCTCGGGCATTGCGGCCGGTCGGAACAATGCCGCTGGTGTCACACCGAGCGCATTGGCGATCGCTACAAGAGCCGCGACGCTGACCTTGGTCTTGGCGCGTTCGAGGCGATGGAGCAGGCCAGGGCTCACCTTCGCCACTGCCGCCAGCTCGTCTTGGGTGAGCCCTCGCCTGACCCGCAGCCGCTGGACGTTCGCCGCGATGTACCGAAAAACCGTATCAGTCTCGATGGGTTCCATCGCCACGGGCTGAACCTGGGCAGGCAAAAAGTAGTCGTAGATGGCGACTTTCCTTGACTCGGATCGTGCCTCGCACGTACCCTGAACAAAACAAAAAGTGCCCCCGCGACGGCTGGCACCGTCCGGAGGCGTGGCCGAACCCCGCGTTCACGAGGTCCGACATGGAAACCGTACGTCTACGCCCTGACCAGGGCCAAGAGATCGATCCGCCCTCCCGTCGCCGTCCCCGTCCCGCTGCTCTCAACGGGCTCGCCCGCCCGCCCCAACCCCTCCGTCAGCAGCCCCCGCCCCCCTCCGTCTACCTCGACCCCACCGCGCTCCTCGAACAGCGCCCGCTCATCCGCCGCACCCTCCGCGCCCGCGGCGTTCTCCCCGCCGATCTCGACGACCTCACCCAGGACACCCTCCTCGGCGCCTGGCGCAGCCTGCGCGCCGGCCGCTTCCGCCCCTCCCCCGCCCTCCTTCCTCCCGCCGACGCCCTCCGCCGCTGGCTCGCCGGCATCGCCTCGCGGCAGGCCTCGCACTACCGCGACAAGGCCCACCGCCGCCACGAGCTCCCCGCGGTCGACCCGGACCGCCTCTCCGCCTTCGCCGCCCCCTCTCCCGAGGCCCGCCTCGTCGCCCGCGGCCTCCTCCGCGCCTTCCACCGTCTCCGCCCCGAGCTGCGCGAGATCCTGTCGCTCGCCGCCACCGGCCTTTCCTCGCTCGAGATCGCCGCCTCCCTCTCGCTCCCGCGCCCCACGGTCGCCACCCGCCTCCGCCTCGCGCGCCGCCTCTTCGCCCGCGCCCTGACCCGCTCTCGGAGGTGGCCCCGATGAGCCCGATGAGCCCCTCCCCCGTCGACGCCCCCGCCGAGACGGCGGCCGAGCTGCCGACCGCGACCGAGGCCGCCCTCCTCGAGATGGTGCTCGGCCTGCCCGGCGTCGGCCCGCGCCTCCTCGGCACGGCCGCTCTCCCCTCGCTCGGCCGCCTCTCGCCCGCGGCGCTGGCCGAGCGCACCCAGATCGCCCTCTTCGACGCGACCCGGCTCGCCGCCGCCTTCGAGCTCGGCCGCCGCACCCACGCCGCCCGCGCGCGCCGGGGCGCGCTCCTCACCGACGCCGCCCGCGTGGCGCGGTACTTCGGCCCGAGGCTCGCCTCCCTGGTCCACGAGGAGCTCTGGATCGCCGCGCTCGACGCCCACGGCCGCGTCCGCGAGACGCGCCTGCTCGCCCGCGGTTCCGACGACGCCCTCTACGTCGGCCGCTCCACCGTCCTGCGCACGGCGCTGGACATGGCCGCCCACAGCTTCGTCCTGGCCCACAACCACCCCAGCGGCGATCCGACGCCGACCCGCGAGGACGAAGCGATGACCCTGGAGCTGCGCCACCTCGGCTCAGAGCTGCACGTCCCGCTCAACGCCCACGTCATCGTCACCCCCAGCGGCCGCTACGCCGCCGTCCACGAGTAGGCCCTCGCCACGCGCAGCACCCCGCCGCCGGCGCGCTGCGCCCCTGCGCATCCAGCCGAAAGCCTCAGAGCATCGCGCCGGCCGACGGCTCCGCACGCCTCCGGCAGCGGCGGCTCAGGCTGGCGGATGGCGCCCCCACCCCATCTGGTCCGGCCTGGTGGATGGCCATCGCGGAAGTCTCTGGTCACAACACCGGGCAGGATCCGCGCAATGACGGCCGGCGGGACGCTTGGCGCCGCATGCCTGGATGGAGTGCGGCACAGCCCGCCGCGATGCGGGGGCTCGTCCGTCGCATCCGTGCGTGATACGCTCCACCCAAGATGGTCGATCCTGAAGCGGCACCTCCGGTCTACAATGAGGACGGCGTCGACCTTACGCTCATCCGCTGGATGCTAAGCCTCACGCCAGCAGATCGGGTCGCCACCCTCCAGGCCCACATCGACTTCGTCGCGCTCGCCCGTGAGAGCAGGCGCGCGCGAGAACCGCATGCCCGCTCCAACGAAGATCGCTGAACTGCTCGGGGTGCTCGCCCGGCATCACGTCGACTTCATTGTCGTCGGTGGCGTCGCCGCCGTGATCCAGGGAGCCCCCGTCAACACGTCGATCTGGACGTCGTACACGCTCGCACGCCGGACAATATCGAACGGCTGCTCGGTGCGCTGCGTGAGCTCGATGCCGTCTACCGGATAGATCTCCAGAGGAGGCTTTCACCAACCGCCTCTCATCTGGCCTCCACTGGGCACCAGCTGCTGGCGACCAGCATGGGAACGCTGGACCTTCTGGGCACAATCGAGGAAGGGACATCGTACGAGGAGCTCTTGGCCGACAGCGAGGAGCTGGATCTCGGCGGGATTCCAATACGTGTCATCACGCTCGAACGGCTCATCGCGATCAAGGAGAAGCTCACCCGACCCAAGGATCAGGTCATGCTACAGGTGCTCCGCGCCACGCTCGACGAACGGAGACGGATCTGAGCACGGATGCCGTTCGCATCTCTCGCATCCCCGGTCCACGAGGAGCTGTGGATCGCCGCGCTCGACCCCCACGGCCGCGTCCGCGAGGCGCGCCAGCTCGCCCGCGGTTCCGACGACGCCCTCCACGTCGGCCGCTCCAACGAGCTGGAGCGCGGAGCCACCGGCCGTGCTGAACCGCGCGAGGGCGCTTCAGCGCCAGACGAAGCGGTAGCGCTCGGGCCCACCATAGATGCAGAGCTCCCGCTGCGCCTTGTCCCACGTGTTGCCCCAGACGCGCGCGCGCACCACGACGGGCTCCTCCGGCGCGGGCGGCGAAGGATCTCCCTTCACTCCGAACACCTCGACGGCGGCATCCGGGGCAGCCTGGAGCGCCGCTTGGAGGGCGATCACCAAGTCCCCTTCGCTGCGCGCAGCGACCGTTGTCCGTGGCTCGCGGCTGTAGGGGTCTGCCGCGACGTCGAGCACCGAGATGCCGTCGCGGTACCACATCGAGGCATGCTGGTCCGTGCCCTCCGGCACCGGCGCGGCACCGAGCGCAGCCGCAACCGCCAGGCCGACACGCGCCTTGATCTGGCACGAGCACGGAAGCTCGCCCTCGTCCGCGCTGGCGACGCCGAGGCGCTCGAGGCACACCGGCCAGGACACGGCGATCGGCGTGGGCTCCAGGTGCTCGTCCTCCAGGTGCACCGCGCCCTCGGCGTCGACGGCGTAGCTCACGCTGCCCAGGATCTCTGCGCCGATCGGGACGAGCTGGCCCTCGTCCACGCTCGCGGCCTCCTTCGCGGCTGGCCGGTCCGGCCACGCGCCGACGATGCCGGACGGCCCCCACTGCAAGTTGGCGAAGCGGAGGCCGCCCAGGCGCTCTTCGAAGTCGAAAGCCGCCTCGTGCGCCGGCAGCTCCCAGCAGGAGAGCAGGTGCTCGAGCGAGGCCCGCTCCCCCTTGCGCCGGGGGTCGACGCGCGCGCCGAGCCGTAAGAGCCCACGGACGGCGCGCGGCGTGAGCTGCGGGCCCAGCGTGTCCTCGGCGCCGGTGAAATCACGGATGCGTGCACCCCGATCGTCGACGGTCTCCCAGGACAGCAGCGTGCCCGCGAAGAGCCGTGTTTGCTCCAGGCGCGGAGGCCCTGGCGGCGCCCACACATGGCCGGAGGTGCCCGCCTCCCCAGCGCCCGCGAGGAGCGCGATCGCGCCGCCTTCGCGGAGCACCTCGGGTGACGGCGCCACCGGCGCGCTCCTCGGCGGTTCGATCTGCAGCTCGGCGGCGGCTGTCGTGAGCTCCGCGCCGATCGCTCCGCACGCCGAGCCCGCGGCACGCAGCGCGGCGATCGCGTCCTCCAGGGCGGGGGCCCACACGAGCGTGTCGCGCTCCCCCTCGTCCCGGAGCGGGTGTCCGTCAGCGATGACGAGCGAGTCGCGGCGGAAGAAGCGGTGGAAGCTGTCCGTGGCCTCGACGACAGGCTCCGCACCGAGCGCTCCCGCGAGCGCCGCGCCCACGTACGGGCGGAATCGCAAGCGCAGCGCCCCTTTCGCGAGTGGCTCGAGGCTGGCGAGGAGGGCGATCTTCTCGAGCAGGGTCCAGGGGCTCGTGGCGACCGGGGTGAGCTCCTTGTCTCGCGGTGCGGCGCGCATCCGGTAGAGCACGCCACGGGCATCGATGAAGTACACGGCTCCTCGGCTGCAGCCGACCGGAACAGCAACTTCTCCGTCGGGCGTTCGCCTGGCCGGCCAGTGCACTATCTGGCGCGCTGACGAGAAGGTGAGCGAGAGTCCGAGCACAGAGAGGCCGCCGACGTCACGGTGGAACTGGAGCGCGGTGTCGAGTTCCGGGAGCCCCTTGCCGCGCAGGACGGCCCGGAGCGACGCTTCGTCCACACGGCCAGCCTCTTCGATACACGCGCCCCCAGCAGTCAGCGTGCGTCGTGAGTGCTCGGACAAGTTCTCCAGGATGACGTTCAGCACCTCTGCCACCTGCATGCTCATATCACACCGGCCTTCCGTAGTCTTCATGACGCTGGTAGCTCACGTCCTTGGGAAGCGGGTCTTTGAGCCAGCTCGGATCCTTCGGGCTAGAGAAGTTCGTGGGCTCGCCGATCCCCCTCTTCGCTCCCCGCTTGCCAGTCAGCGCAGGATAGCCCCGCTGGATCTTATCTGGTGTAGGTCCACCCCACTTCGAGTGCAGATCCGCGAGGAGCTGGCTGCAATTGGGACAGGGGGCGCGGTCGACGGCCTCTTGGCTCCCGTTCGCCGGGTTCTGGGCGCTGACGCTCGTGATCGAGCCGAGGCATTTCCGGATGTCTGCGTGATCTTCCGGATTGTCCGGATCGAGCGGCTTGCCATCGCGATTGACCTTCTCCCATTTCCGGATGTAAGCCGTGAGCGCACGGGGCTCCGCGCACGATTTTGGGTCGGGACCGCCGGGATATCTATTGTTCACGGTAGGCGGGAGCGATTGCCTGACAATGTCATGCAAATCCGGGTTCGTCCCGCCCCCGATCTCCGCCGGAGACTCCTGGCTACCTCTCGTGAAGGAGCCGGAGCTGCCGCTCACCGTCGAGAGCACCGGGTCGAGCCCATCCGGATCGACCACGAGCAACGGCTGGTTGTTCGCGTAGCCGAACGGCCGCAGGCCGCCTTGAAGGCCGATCGGATCGGCGCTGATGTAGCGTCCGCCCTCCGCGTCGTAGTACCGATAACGGTTGTAACACAGCCCGGTTTCCTCGTCCTCGTACTGGCCCGGGTAGCGCAGCGGCGTGGTGGCCAGGGCGCTCTCCTGTTGCTCGACGCCGCCCCACACCCGGGTCTCGAGCCGCGCGAGGACTTCGCCGTCGCCGCGGACGAGGACCGAGGGCCGCTCCGTACGATCGTTCACGTAATGAACCCACTCGGCCGCCAGGCTGCGCGAGCCATCCGGAATGGCGTCAACATGGGCCAGCGGGAAGACCGTCCCCGGCCGGAAGCAGTAGGTCCGTTGCTCCACGACGGGGTCGCCGGTAGCACCGGCCGATTCGCGGATCTCGTGCACGAGCACGTCGCCATCCCAGACAAACCGAGTCAGCCACACGACGCCGTCGCTCGCGACCGTGCGCTTGGCGACCCGGCGCGCGAAGGGATCATACACGAAGCCGACGCGCTGCCCGTCCGGAGTCACGACATGTGAAAGAAGCCCGCGCGCGTCCCAGTGGTATCTCCACGCGGGTCGCTGCCCATCGGATTCGGTGATGCGCCTCTCGACGAGGCGTCCATCACGGTCGTAAAGGAGCTCCGAGCGCCCGCGCCGCACGAGCTTTCCTCCAAGCTCGTAGGTCCTTGGTTCTGCGCCCGCGCCCTGCTCGAAGAGGTTTCCTGCCTCATCGTAGGCATAGATCTCGGCGCGCGCCTGCTCCGGGAGCTTGGAGAGGATCTGCCCGGCTGGATCGTACGTGTAGATGACACGCCCCTTGGAGAGATCCCATTCCTCCAGGAGATCACCAGCTGGCGAGTACCGATAGGCGCGTTCACTTGTGATCTTCAGTGGCAACGGACCGACCCACTCGGGCTGCCCGGGACCGACCACGGGACCGCCGGATTGCTTCATCACGCGGCGTCGCTCGACGCGTCCGAGGGGGTCCACTTTCGTCTGGACCGCACCGCCTCCCGGGAGCACGCGCTCGGTCTCGAACCCCTGCGCATCCCAGCGGAATTCGATGGGATCGACTCCGCCAAGGAGCAGGCGCACCGGCTGGCCCATGGCGTCGTGCTCGACCGCCTCGCGGTACCCGAGGGAGGTGAGCTTCATCCGGCGCTTGCCGAGCGCGTCGTAGGCGCTGCTGACGACGTTCGTTGAGCCTCCGAAAATCTGCGTCTCGCGCGTCATTCGTCCATGGTCATCGTACGTGAACTCGCACTCGACGGCGTCGTTCGAGGCGGAGATCATGCGGCCACAGGCATCGTATACGAATTTATCCTTCGTTGCGTCCGAGTAGATACGCTCGACGATGCGTCCGCAAGCGTCGTAGACGAACTCTGTCTTGTCACGGCTGTCGCCCTCGATCAGGGTGATTCGCCCGGCGACGTCCATCTGGTAGCGAACGTGTCGACCATCGAAGGTCTGCTCCTCGACGATCCAGCCCGCCGGGTTGCGGACGATCCGGTGGCTTTCGCCTTTCTCATTGATGACGAGCGTGAGCGCCCCCTCGCGATCATAGCGGTAGCGGATGCGCGATCCGTCCGGCTTTCGGAGCTCGTGCACCGCGCCGAGCCCGGCCCAGCGGAGCTCGTGGACGCGCCCGACGGGGTCCGTAAGGCGCTCGAGCCGGCCGTCGGCATCGTAGGCGAACGAGTACTGACCACCGTCCGGAAGATGAACCGCGACGACCTCGCGCCGGGCACTGTAGACATACCGGCGCTCATACCCGCGCTCGTCCGTCATGGCGTGCACGCACCCCAGGTAGTCGTAGCGTATGCGCTTGAAGGCACCGCTCGGCTCGACGATTTCAATTGGATTGCCGTGCGCATCTCGGTGGATCCTCGTCACACCCCCGTTGGGGAGTGTGGCCTCCACGAGCAGGCCGCGATCATCGTACGCGTAACGGATCACGTCGCCTGACGCGTCATGGACGGCAAGGAGGTTTCCGCGTGCGTCGTGCTCGTAGCGCGTCCAGACCCCGTGCGGGTCGATGATTTCGGCCAAGCTTCCGGCCTCATCGTAACGATACTCGGTCGTGGCGCCCATGGGATCGACGGCGCGGACGACGTTTCCCTGCGCATCTCGCTCCCAGCGCCAGGTCGAGCCAAGCGCATCCGTATAGGTGACCAGATTGCCGTACTGATCGTAGGAAGACGTGTGAACGCCGACGCCCCAGGCGACCTTGTCGATCTTGCCAAGTCCATTTCCGAAGTAGCGGCGCACCTGCCGTGAGTCGACGACCTCGGTGTATCCATCACCACCGTATTCAAGCTTGCAATGATACACGCCCCTCGCCTCCGTCGTCCTGTCTGCCAGGAATGCCGGTACATCGTCCGCGAGGCTTGGATCACGCGCGCCCGGGTGCTCCCCCCACGTCTCGACGCAGCGCCCCTGTGCATCGTAACGATACACCACGCGCAGGCCCGCCGGATACGTGTGAGACGTCATGAGATGCTCGGAGTAAGAAAACCTCGATGCGTGCCCCTCTGCATCCGTCGCACAGACGAGGTCCCCAGCTGTATCGAAGGTGTACGTCCGGTAGGCGATCCACCGGCCCTGCGACGGGCTGTTCTTTACCTCGAATGCCGCGATGCGGCCGCCCTGATGGCGGCGTACACGGACGACACGCTGCACGCTGTCGATGATCGACTCGAGTACGCCATCGCGATAGTTGAGCTTGATCGCATTTCCATTGCGGTCGATGATGCGGCTCAGTAGCAGGCGCTGACCCGGGTTGGGAGTGCCGGGGAATTCATGTCGCCGGCCGTCCGAGGTGATGAGGGTGTAGCCGGTCGCATCGTGGAGAAGCAGGGCGCCATCCTCGAGCACGGTGGAGTCTCCGGCCTCGAGGCGGCGAGAGGAGAGGAAAGTTCCCTCAGGGCGCCACACACGAACCGAGCGGCGCCGCACTTCGACTTCCCACGCGAGCGAATGTGTCCACCCGAAGCCGAGGCCTACATCGCGGCTACGCGCTGTCGACGAGTACGCGCGGGTGATGATAAGCGGCAGAGGGCCGGGCAGCGCCAGGTCGACGACGGGCTCGGTGTAGACGCGACCGGTAACGATATCGACGGGGTCACCCGCGGCAGCGCCGCCGCCCCCGCCGTGCACGGGGTTGGAGCAACCGGCACCTTTACCTTGGCCGCAGCCGCTGGCGTTCTTGCCTCCGCCATTGGCCTCGTTGCCTCCACTCTGCCCATTGCCCCCTTGCCCATCGGCCTGTCCATTGCCACCCCGTCCGTTTCCCCCTCCGCCCGCGCCGCCGCCGCCCATGATCCACACGCCGGGGTTCATGCCAGGGATCGTGGGGATGTTCGGGACGGGTGCGGTGCGCGCCATGGCGGTGATGATAACCTGATGGCGGCTGCTGTCAGCATCGGCGCGGAGGTCGCTACGTAGAAAATAGCCGTCTCTCACACGACCGCGATGCGGCGTACCGCAAGGATTCGACGCCCCCTGGTCGGTCCTCACCGGCCAGAGTGTTCGCAACCCCGCTTCGGTTGCAGCCCCGCGCCGGAGGAGCACCTCGCCGCCTCCTCGCCCGCGCCCTGACCCGCTCTCGGAGGTGGCCCCGATGAGCCCGATCAGCCGCGCCCCCGTCGACGCCCCCGCCGAGACAACGGCCGATCTCCCGACCGCGACCGAGGCCGCCCTCTTCGAGATGGTGCTCGGCCTGCCCGGCGTCGGCCCATGCATCCTCGGCACGGCCGCTCTCCCCTCGCTCTGCCGCCTCTCGCCCGCGGCCCTCCCGCCCACAGCTTCGTCCTGGCCCATAACCACCCCAGCGGCGACCCGACGCCGACCCGCGAGGACGAAGCGATGACCCTGGAGCTGCGCCACCTCGCCTCGGAGCTGCAAGTCCCGCTCACGGCCCACGTCATCGTCACCCCCAGCGGCCGCTACGCCGCCGTCCACGAGTAGGCCCTCGCCACGCGCAGCACCCCACCGCCGGCGCGCTGCGCCCCTGCGCATCGCAGGAGCCGCCTTCACCGCACGGTCAGTCTCGGGGAGCCCGTCCAAAGGGCGCCTTTTTTAATCGGTCTTCCTCCGCGATTTCCACAGGAGCGCCTCCGGGAGGACGCTGGCGACAGCCGAGAGCGCGGCATCTCCGCCGACGCGCGCGATGAGGGGCGCGAGCTGCTCCACGCCGCCCCAGCGGCTCAGCGTCGAGACGAGCGTGACGTCCTCCGCGGCGTCGCCGAGGCTCGCGAAGAACAGCCTTGCCGCTGTCGTGAGCGACATCCAGGGAGCGCAGCGCACCACGCCCTCCAGCCCCTCAGTTCCTCGGTCGTCGTGGTAAGCAGCGATGGCGCGCGCGGCCAGCCCGGGGCGCGACCGCTCGGGGGCGGCGAGACAGAGCGCCGCGAGGGCCATGATGCGCGCGGCCTCCGAGCCACCTCCGCCGCCTCCCTCGGCGATCTCCACCGCCGTCTCGAGCCCGAGCACCTCGATCGCCTCGGCCGCGTGATCACACACGAGCCCCGCGGCGACCCACGGGGGATCCAGCGAGGCCACCGCATCGCGCGCCGCTTGCGCGAGGGGCCGGCCTCGCTCGGTCGCTGCGGCGCACAACAAGGGACGAGCGGCGAAGATCCCGCTGCCACAACGCTCTCGGATGATGCCGAGCGCGCGCTCCGGAGCGCCGAGCTCGGCGAACCGCACGGCCAGCGCGGAAGGGGACGGGAGGGCCTCGTCCAGAAGCCGCGAGAGCTCGGCCATCCCGAGGAAGGGAAGCAGCGCCGCGGTGCATGCGTCGGTGTCGTGCCTCTCGGCGCCCTCGTCGTGGTCGTCAAAGAACGCATCGAAGGACATCGAGACAGCGCGGGCCCGCTCCTCATCGGGCAGCACGGGCAAGAGGGGCGCCAGGGCGTTCGCTCGAGACGTCGGTGGAAGAGACACCGCCGCGCGGAGGATGGCGAGCGCCTGGTTCTGCCCGATCCCATCCGCCGTGGCGAGCCGCGCGAGCGCCTGCCCCGGCTTCGCGCTCGACAGCGCGCGCTCGACGGCTTGCTGGACGAGCGCTTCTGCCTCGGAGCGCGGCAGGAAGTCGGCGGCCGTGAGCCACGCGCTCAAGTAGCCGTCGGGCCCTCCGTCCGCGCGCCACGTGGCCGCGACCGCCCACCGCGCGAACGTCGACGCCTCGTCGCCCGGTGCAGCGCTCGCCGCGGCGAGCAATGCGAGCGCATCCTCCCAGCCATCACCGCGCCATGCCGCGCCCGTCCGCCTCACGACGTCGAGCGCGGGCGCCTCGATGCCGGCGCGCAGCGATGGAGAGGCGCGCGCCGCGAGAGCGAAGAGCGAGACGGCGAGCGCCCGCTCCGTGTCGTTCCACGCCTCCTCGTCGGCCCGATCGGCTTCAGGAGGCCACGCGCGGTGGAGCGTTGCGAGCGCGCCCTGCGCGAGCGCGACCCGCACGAAGCTCGACAGCGCGTCGGACGGGATTGCCATGGCGTCGGAGGCGCCAAGCGGCGCCGCCATCGAGCGTCGCACGCGTCCCAGCTCCGCTCGACGCGCAGCTAGATCCTCGCGCGAGCGCGGCCATGCCCACTGGGGTGCGCAGAGCAATAGGAGATCGGCGCGCGGCGCGCCGGAGGAGACGAGATGGTCGCCGGCGTACCGGCGGAGGTAGGTGACCGCGCCCCTCTCGGCTGTGTCGCCGCTCTCCCAGGTGCGAACGAGCGATCGGGCAGCCTCGGCGAATCGCTGCTCAGCGAGCGCGACGTGCTCCGGGCGCGCGACCGCCCAGGCGGCGCGCAGCGCTTCATGACGAAAGCGAATCCGGCGCCCCTCTTCACGCCATTGGAGGACCGGCTCGATGGCCTCGCGATGCGCGTCGAGAGAGCCGGTCACCTCGGCGACCTGCGCGCCGAGGAGCGGCGCCAGCTCGGTCACGTCGAGCGGCGCGAAGGCACACGCGAGGGTCGTCATGAGCGCTTCCATCGGCGCCGCGCCGCGATCGTGGAGCGATCTCGCGATCGCGTCCACATAAGCGCGTGGACCTGGACCGTCGACCGCCGCCCAGGCGAGATGGTCACGGAGAGATGGATCCATCTCCTCCAAGCGGAATCCGCCGACCCCAACATACGTCACGTGCGCGGCGCGGAGACCGAGCCGCTCTGCCCATCGCTCGGCGACGTCGCGCGAGCCGGAGACCGCCACCAGCACACGCGCGGCGGGGCCTGGCTCGTCCAGCACCGAGCGGCGAGGGTCGTCCGGCCAGTCCACACAGGCGTCAGGCGCGATCAAGCCAATCAAGAGCTGCGGCTGACCGTCCTCGCCGTCCCAGTTCATGATGCGGTTGACGAGGCTGGTGCGGACACCGAAGTGAACCTCGTCAAACCCCGTACCTTCGGGCCATGGGCCGGCCGAGAGCCGCGCGAGCACCTCTTCTTCGAAGGCCGCGCCAAAAACACGTCCGGCGTGAACGAGAAGCTTCAGGGTGCCAGGATCCGCGATCGAACGGAAGAAGCGTTCAATGACCGTGCTCTTCCCTGCGCCGGGGGGACCATGGACGACGCACGCCGACGGGCGCCCTGCTTCGTGCCAGGATCGCAGCGCTTCGAACGCTCTGGACTGGCCTTCGCCAATGAACCGTCCCTCCATCGAACTCTCCGCCAGGTTCGTTCTCCTCGATCACATTGCCCAAGCCGTCATGAACGAACCGCCAGATCTGCCCGCCCGGCTCTTCCAGGGACACGAGTAGCCCTTTGTTGCTGTACCTGTAGGAGGTGACCGCGCCACTCTCGTCGCGAACCGATGTGCAGCGCCCGAGCTCATCGTACATGGCTTGCCAAAGCACCACGCCGCGCTCGTCCGAAGCCTCGACGGCGTTGGCATGGTCGTCGTAGCGATAACGCCGGCTCCGCCCGTTGAATACGAGTGCGCGAACTCGAGCGGTAAAGGCCCTGGCAGATCGAGATCCACGACGGGAGCGGTGAACACGCGGCCGGTGATCACGTCGATGGGATCTCCATGCGACGCCGCGCCGCTGCTGCTCCCGCCGTGGTGCTGGGGGCATCCGCCACCGTCCTTCCTGGGGGAACCGCAGGCGCTCTTGCCACCGCCGCCGGCGCCGTTGCCTCCGTTCTTTCCGTCGGAGCCTTGGCTGTTCTTCGACCCGTTGCCGCCGCGCGCCCCGCTCCCGCCGCCTCCGCAGCCTCCGCCGCCTCCGCCCATCACGAAGACGCCAGGGTTCATGCCGGGGATGACAGGGATGTTCGGGACCGGGGCGGTACGGGCCATGCGCCGAGGATACGCCAGCGGACCGGGCGTGCGGAGCGGCTACGGCGGGAAAGGCTGGGGGAAACCCGGGGCGGGTTGCTGGTCGCGCTTCGCGACGGCGGCGGGGTCGGCGGCGACCGGCTCGGCGGCGGCCGGCCCGGCGGCGCCGGCCCGGCGGGCTGCGAGGAGCATCTTCCAGCGGGCCGGCAGATCGCGGTCGTCTTCCTTCACGGCGTTGACCCGCCTGGCGCGCCTCTCGAGCATCTTCATCGCGATCGTCGACCTGCAGCCGCTGCTCGAACAGGCTGCGGTAGACGGCCTGCGCGACCGCCTCGCGCGCGGCGAGGTACTTCTGCTCGGCCTGCGCCTCGAGCAGCCCTCGGGGTGACGTCCGGCAGGTTGAGCGCGACGGCGTCCTCGGCGAGCAGCGCCGCTACGTCGTCCAGCGTCCTTGGCGAGCAGCGCCGTCACGTCGTCCAGGATGCCCGCATAGCCGGGCAGCGCCTTGCGCAGCCGCGCGCTCTGCTCGGCGCCTCCGCGGCGGCGAGAGCGTCACACCCAGCATGTCGGCTACCTCGCGGGTGGTCGCCGGCCTGGTACTGCTCGGCTTCGTGGTGGGGCTCGTGCTCTTCGTCGTCGTCGTCGTTCGGGGAGCCATGGACTCCCCCTGGCGGGCTCAAGGTCGACGATGGCCGTTCCAGCATGGAATGATGGGTCGGCCATCATTCCATGCTGGAACGGCCATCGTCGAAGCCTGCGGCGTCAACGCCGGAGCATCGCTCGGTCAACCTCCAGCATGGGTTCAGCAACATCGCCAACGGCGAGGCGTTGACATGCGCCGCCGGGGGAGAGCCCCCCGCAGAAGGACTCCCCTCGGCCCGCGTGGCGCGAACCTTCGGCCCGATCCTAGCGTCCCTGGTCCACGAGGAACTCTGGGTCGCGGCGCTCGACGCCCACGGCCGCGTCCGCGAGACGCGCCTGCTCGCCCGCGGTGGCGCCGACGTGCTCTACATCGACCGCACGACCGTCCTGCGCACGGCGCTGGACATGGCCGCCCACAGCTTCGTCCTGGCCCACAACCACCCGAGCGGCGGCCCCACGCCGACCCGCGAGGACGAAGCGATGACCCTGGAGCTGCGCCACCTCTCAGCGGAGCTGCAAGTCCCGCTCAAGGCCCACGTCATCGTCACCCCCAGCGGCCGCTACGCCGCCGTCCACGAGTAGACCCTCCCCACGCGCAGCGCCCCGCCGCCGGCGCGCTGCGCCCCTGCGCATCCAGCCGCCGGCCCCAACGCATCGCGCCGGCCGACTGCTCCGCACGCCTCCGGCAGCGGCGGCTCAGGCTGGCGGATGGCGCCCCCGCCCCATCTGGTCCGGCCTGGTGGATGGCCATCGCGGAAGTCTCTGGTCACAACACCGGGCAGGATCCGCGCAATGACGGCCGGCGAGACGCCTGGCACCGCATGCCTGAATGGAGTGCGAAACAGCCCGCCGCGATGCGGGGCTCGTCCATCGCAGCAGTGCGTGGTACGCTCCGCCCACGATGGTCGATTCCGAAGCGACATCTCCGGTCTACTCCGAAGCGACACCTCCGGTCTACAATGAGGACGGCGTCGACCTCACGCTCATCCGCTGGATGCTGAGCCTCACGCCAGCGGATCGGGTTGCCACTCTCCAGGCCCACATCGACTTCGTCACGCTCGCCCGTGAGAGCAGGCGCGCGCGAGAACCGCACGTCCGCGCTGACGAAGCACGCTGAGCTCCTCAGCGTGCTCGCCCGGCACCTTTCGTGCTAAAACGTGCGAAAGGCAGACTTGCCCGCCCCTCCAAGCAACCAAGGACGGATCATGGCAACTCGACAGATTGTGGTGGATGTGCCCGAGAAGGTGCTCCTTGCGGAGAAGATGGACGAACGTGAGTTTGCGCGAGAGCTCCGCACCCTCGCCGCGGTCAAGCTGTACGAGCTGGGGCGGCTCTCGTCCGGCCGCGCTGCGGAGCTCGCCGGCATGGCGCGGGTCGAATTTCTGTTGAGTCTGGGTCGCTACAAGGTTTTCCCTCTCGACGCCGAGCTCCGCGCGCTGGAGGCCGCCGTTGGCTGAGGCCATCAGCAACACCTCACCCCTTCTGTACCTCCACCGCATCGGCGCCATCGACTGGCTCGCCGAGATGTTCAAAGACGTCTGGGTCCCCGGCGCTGTGGATCTTGAGTTGAAGGAGGGGCGACGCAAGGGGTATGAGGTCCCCACGCTGAGCACTTATGGGTGGGTGAAGATCGTCGACCCCAAATCCATGCCATCGGAATGGCTCGCGCTCGACCTGGGAGCGGGAGAGCTTGCAGCCATGGCCCTGGCTCTGGAAAATCCATCCCGTGTGATTCTCCTCGACGATGCGCTGGCACGACGCACGGCTCAAGCGGCAGGGCTGGTCGTCTGGGGAACGCTCAAGATCTTGCTGGAGGCAAAGTCTCGAGGGATCACGCAGAGCGTCGGACCGTGGGTCGACAAGCTCGCCGATGCGGGCATGTGGCTGTCTGGCGAGATCCGCCAGCGAATCCTGTCGCTGGCTGGGGAACGGGGTGAGCTGCCGCCTTGATGAATCCTCCATCGTCGAAGCGCCAACGATCCCACCCCGGCGGCGACCCGACGCCGACCCGCGAGGACGAAGCGATGCCCCTGGAGCTGCGCCGCCTCGGCTCTGAGCTGGAAGTGCCGCTCACCGCCCACGTCATCGTCACCCCCAGCGGCCGCTACGCCGCCGTCCACGCGTAGGCCCTCGACGCACCCATCCCCCGGGCGGCGCAGCGATCCCGTCCTGGCGCGGGCGCCGCCGGGCTCGCGCGCATTCCCGCTCTGCCGCGCTCCCGCCTGGCCCGCCTTGATCTATCTACCTGTCCCCTCATGCCAGCGAGCTTCCCCCAGCCCCGCCTCGTCGTCCTGCTCGCCTTCGAGGGCGTCGCGCTGCTCGATCTCGCCGGGCCTCTCGAGGCCTTCACCGTGGCGACCACCTTGCGCCCGCCGCGCGCTCCTCCGCCCTATCGCGCGATCGTCGCCTCGACGGCCGGCGGGTCGGTGCGCACCACGACCGGGCTCGCAGTCGGCGCCGAGCCGCTCGCGGCGCTCGATGACGAGGCCATCGACACCCTGATCGTGCCGGGCAGCGGGCCTCCGGAGGCCCCGGCCGTGCCGCCTGATCTCGTCGCCTGGCTCGCCCGCCGCGCCCCGCGCGTGCGCCGCACCTGCGCCGTGTGCACGGGCGCCTTCCTCCTCGCCGCCGCGGGCCTGCTCGACGGTCGCCGCGCGGCGACCCACTGGCGCTCCGCGCCGCTCCTCGCGGAGCGCCACCCGCGCGTCCGCGTCGACGCGGACTCCATCTACGTGCGCGACGGCTCGATCTGGACCTCGGCCGGCATCTCCGCGGGCATCGACCTCGCCCTTGCGCTCGTCGAGGAGGACCTCGGACACCGCGCGGCGATGGCGGTCGCACGGCAGCTCGTCGTGTTCCTCAAGCGGCCTGGCGGGCAATCGCAGTTCAGCGCGCCGCTCGCGGCGCAGGCCGCGGAGGGCGGCACCTTCGCCGACCTGCATGCCTGGATGGCGGACCGCCTCGCCGGCGATCTCCGCGTCGAGCGCCTGGCCGCGCAGGCGGGGATGAGCCCGCGCACCTTCGCGCGCGCGTACACGGCCGCGCTCGGGCAGACGCCGGCGAAGGCGGTCGCGGCCATGCGCCTCGAGGCCGCCTGCCAGGCCGTCGCCGGCACGGACCTCCCGCTCAAGCGGATCGCCCACCAGTGCGGCTTCGGGGACGAGCAGAACCTGCGCCGCACCTTCCTGCGCCAACTCGGCGTGGGACCGCTCGAGTACCGGGAGCGCTTCTCCGGGAACGCCCGCGCGCGTGGCAGGAAATGACGGCAGTTCGGCGGGGCGCCCGGCCAGCGAGCGCGCACCCTCCTCTCGCTCGGCCTTCGCCGGCAAACAGGAGCCCCCGCCATGACCACAGAGATCGCCGGAATCCACGCCCCCGACACGCGCCTTGCCCAGGACGCGACCGCGCTCGCGCGCGAGGTCTCGGCCCTTTACCTCTTTCACCACGTGATGCGCTCGTACTACTTCGGCGAGCTCGCGGCCCGGCAGAGCGGCCTCGCCTGCGACCGCGAGCTGCTCTACCTCTCCGTGGTGCTGCACGACCTCGGCCTGACCGAGCGCTTCGCCGGCCCCGAGCGCTTCGAGGTCGACGGCGCCAACGCCGCCCGGGCCTTTCTCGAGGGCCGCGGCCTGCCCCGGGAGAAGGCGTCCCTCGTGTGGGACGCCATCGCGCTGCACACAAGCCTGGGCATCGCCCCGCACAAGGAGCCGGAGGTCGCCGTCGCCCATCTCGGGATCGGGATCGATTACGGCGGCGTCGGGCTGGAGGCGCTGCCGCGCGGAGCGGTCGAGGAGATCCTGAGGGCGTATCCGCGGCTCGAGATGAAGCAGGAGCTCCGGCGCACCCTCTGCGGCGTCGTGGCGCGGAAGCCGCACACCGCGGCCGGCAATTTCCTCTCGGCCTTCGGCCGCCGCTATGTGCCGGGTTTTCAGCCCTTCGACGCCAGCGCCCTCCTGGAGGGCGCCCCCTTCGACAGCTGAGCTGGAGGGAGCGCTCACTAAGACTAAGATGGAGGCCCCGTTGCTGCGCCAGCAGCGGGCGCGTGCTGCGCGTGTGCTGCTGGAGCAGCAGGCGGCGGGCCGCGCCCTGACGCCGGCCTCCTGCGGCGGCGCCAGGGGCGACGAGGCGGTCGTCATGGGCCTGCTCCGGCTCGGGAGCGCGGCTTGCAGGGCGCCCGCGCGGCAGCACCACCCGATCGGCACGGCGGACGAACGCGCCGATCGACCGGACGCTCGCCTCGGTTCGCGTGATGACAGCTTCGCCGCCTCTCCCCCAGCGTTATCTTCTCGGCTTCATGGTGCTCGGCGTGCTCGCGGGCACGAGCAACGGCGTGGCCAAGGTGGTCCTGCCGCTGTATGCCGCCTCGCTCCACGCCTCCCCCTGGCAGATCGGCCTGGTCGGCGGCCTGCAGTTCACCGGCATGCTGCTGCTCTCGATGCCGGTCGGAGGCTTGATCGACCGCCACGGCAGCCGGCCGCTGTTCCGCTTCGGCGGCCTCGCGGGCGCGGCGCTGTACCTGCTCGGCTTCACCCAGATGGATCGGCCCTGGCAGCTCATCGCGGGCGTGGTCGTCTTCGGGCTGCTCAACCCGTTTCGCATGGTCGCGACCCAGACCGAGTTTCTTCACCTGCTCCCTCGCCTCGGCCCGCGCAAGGCAGGCTGGCAGCGCGCGTCCCACTCGCTCGGCATGTTCTTCGTGGGCCCGATGCTCGGCGCCGAGCTCCTCGGCCTGCTCGGCTACACCGGCGTGTTCGTGGTGACGGGGCTCGGGCTGCTGGCGACGGTCTTCCTCGGCGATCGCGTGCTCTCCGGGGCTCCCCCTGGCCGCGGACGCTCGGCCACGCCGCTCGTCGAGCGCCTGCGCGGACAGGTCGGGATCATCCTGTCTCGCCGCGAGCTGCGCCAGAGCATGCTCATCGAGCTGTGTGGTCAGATGGCGATGTCCTACTTCGCCGTGTTCGTGGTGTTGATCGGGATTCGCGAGTTTGACCTCTCGGTGCCGCAAGCCGCGAGCCTGGTGACCCTCCAGGGCGCCGTGTTCGTGCTGACCTTGCTCCTCGCCGGGGGCGCCCTGTCGCCGCTGCGCGACGCTGCCCGCTACGCGATCGCCTTCTCGCTGCTGCTCGCGACCGAGCTCCTGCTCGCCTTCCCCCTCGGCGTCGCGTCGCTGTGGATCGGGGCTGTCTTGCTCGGGCTCGGGCTGGGCGTGCAGCACCTCACGAGCGTCAATCGCTTCGCGGCGCTCACCGCCGAGCTCGGCCGCGGCCGCGTGGGCGGTCTGTTCTCGCTCTCGGGGCCGGCCGGGAGCCTGATCGGCGCGGTGGCGGGCGGCTCGCTCGGGCAGCGCTTCGGCCTGCTCAGCGGGTTTCGCGTGCTCGCGGCGCTCTATGCGGTGCTGATGGTGTGGCACGGGCGCGGCGTCCTGACCGAGAGCGACCAGCCCGTCGCGCTCGCCGAGGGCGAGTCGGAGTGACCGGCGCCTCGGGCGTGGCGTCCTTCAGGTCGCGCGTGCCGGATTCATCGTTTCTTCGAAGGCGCCGGATCGAGCTCCGGATAGTGCCGGAAGATGCCGTCTTCGTTGAAGGGTATCCGCCGCTCCGAGGCCAGGTAGGCCGCGATCCGCGGGCGCTCGGCCACGCGGTCGTGCAGCGCGACCAGCCCAGGGATCCTCGGCGCGAAGGCGGCCATGGCGTGCGGGAACGCGTAGCGGAGGCCCGCGATCACCTGGAACAACGAGAGATCCACGTAGGACATCGCGCCTCCCAGCAGGTGACGGCCGCCGTGGCGATCGAGGACGCGCTCGAAATAGCCGAGGAACTTGGGCATGCGCTCGGCGAGGAAGGCCTGGCTGCGGCGGAGGGCCTCGGGCTTCTGGTCCTCGTAATAGAGCCCGACGGAGATGGGGTGATGCGTGTCGTGCACCTCGGCGATCAGATCGGTGATGGTGAGCTGGAGCTGATGGGCGCCGAGCCTGCTCGCCTCGTCGTCCGGCGCGAGGCCGAGGCGCGGGCCGAGGTAGAAGAGGATGTTGGCCACCTGCGCGATCACGAGATCGCCGGAGCGGAGGAACGGCGGCGCGAAGGGCTCGAGCGCGAGCGCGTGGCTCTTCATGAGCTTCTGCATGGCGGCGACGCCGCCGTGCTTCGCCGCGGGCAGGCGGGCGACATCGACATAAGGAGCGCCGGCGTCCTCGAGCGCGAGGCGCACGAATTCGCCGCGGCCCTGAATACCCGGCCAGTAATACAGCTCGTACGTGGGCGCGTTCATGACGGATGACTCGCGCCGGCGAGGGCCGCGGTCAATGGGCCCGCCGCCGAGCAGCCGCACGCTGGCGGTGATGGCGGCGGAGCGCGCGGAAGCGGAGGCGGTGCTGCCCACCGCGATCGAGCTCATGCGCGACGAACGAACCCCTTGCGGCTCGCGCGCGGCGGCGTTCTGCTCGCCGCATGTCCGACCTCAAATTCTATTACGCCCCCATGACGAGCGCAGACCGGGTGCACTGGGCACTCGAGGAGCTCGGCGTCCCCTACGAGAAGGTCAAGCTCGACCTCGCGGCGGGAGATCAGCGCAAGCCCGAGTACCTCGCGCTCAACCCGAACGGCAAGGTCCCGCTGCTGGTCGTCGATGGGAAGCCGATCTTCGAGGGGCTCGCGATCCTGCTCTACCTCGGCGAGCGCTTCGGCGTGGACAAGGGCCTCTTCCCGCCGCTCGACGCCGATCGCGCCGAGGCGTTCAAGTGGATGGCCTGGGGCAACGTCACGCTGTACGAGGCGACGACGCGGCTCCTGCGCAACACCCTGGAGCGCTTTCCCGCCGACGAGCGCAACCCCAACGTCGCCGAGGGCGCGAAGCAGGACCTCGCGGACGGGATCGGGATCCTCGACCGCGCGCTCGAGGGCAAGGAGTACCTCGTGGGCAACCAGTTCTCGCTCGCCGACGTGGCGCTCGTGACGGCGCTGCCGTTCCTGGCCCGCTTCGGCGTGGATCTCTCGCCGTTCGCGAACGTGAACGCGTGGATCGCCCGCTGCACGAGCCGTCCCGCGGCCAAGCGGGTCAGGCCGGGCTGACGTCTCCGCCCCAGCCATGGCGCCTGCGGAGCATCACCAGGAGAGCCGGGCCGCCGATCAGCGCAGTCACCGCGCCGACGGGCGGCTCGGTGCCGAGGGGGCGGGCAAGGCGCGCGGCAGGCGCACCTCGACGACGATGACGCGGATGGCCGAGCTCGGCCTAGGCCTCAAAGCTCGAGGTAAACCTTCCCAAAGTGCCTTTGGGATTCATAGTACCTGAAGGCGTCGGCGATTCCCTGCAGGGACGCGGAAAGGAGACACGGATCCGCTATAACGGAAGACAGGACGCAATACAAGACGATCTTCGCGCCGCGGAGACGTGTCAGCCGCGCGTCACAGCGCAGCAGCCGAATTTTCGCGACTTCGCGCTCACCGCAGCGGGTGTCCGGGAAGGCCTCGCCGGGCAGGGCGCCGCGGTCGAACGCGTCGACACGCGCGAAACGGAGGACCGCCTCAGGCGAAGCTCCCACGAGCCACGATCGCCTGTATGCTCTCGGCATGAAGAACCCGAAGCACCTACCCCGACCCGAGGGCCTGGCTCATGGCTAGTGAATCCTGCGGCGTCTGTGGCGGCGACGGCCGCATCGCCAACTCGTTCTCCGGCAGCACCGCCACCTGCCCGGGCTGCCACGGCACCGGCCGGCGCTCGGACGACCCCCGCTTCCGCGACGTCACCAAGACGAAGCCGTCCCACTTCCGGCAGCCGAACAAGACGGCCGCCGTCGAGAAGCCGCAGGGACCCGCGTCGCTGGAAGGCATCCATCTCGCCAGGGAGGTGAACGCGGCTGCACATCTCTCCAGCGGGACGAAGGCCAAGCTCACGCTCGAGATCATCGAGCATGAGGCCACCCACGGAAAGTGCACGCAGACCTTCATCAAGAAGGTCCGCAAGCAGCTCCGTCCGCCCGGATCGTGATCGGCTCGACACGACGGCTGCCGAGACCGTGAGCGACGGAGCTTCGATGGGAAGGTCGAGCGCACGGGACAGGGCACGGGCGATCTGCGCATCGTCGACCGTTCCGCGGCAGCCGGCCGACCGAGCCGCTGTCGTCGCGCAGCGCGGCCAGCGGCCGCTCGGGTCAGCTCATCATCACTGTTCGTCGATGGTCAACGCTGTGATGTAAGACTTGCCGATGGCCTAGCGTGGCTCGAACGCGATTCTCCACGCTGGCACGAGACCCGAGCTCAGCAACAGCGGCAGAGCCATCCACCACAGCCTTTTCATTGCATCCTCCAGACTCGCACGTACGAGAACGCCCCCGATCGTGGAGACGAAGGATCTCGCGCGCGACTTCGAGCTTCCGATCGCGTTCGGCCCAGATCGCCTTGGCACGGCCGGTCAGCAACTCGTTCGGCGTGACGTACCCGATGGCGCTGTGCAGCCGCACGCCGTTGTAGAGAGAAAACAAATTCAAACCACAGAAGCACAGAGGATACAGAGGAGAGAGCAAGAAAAGGACTCTTTCTCCTCTTGTTCTCTGTGCCCTCTGTGCCTCTGTGGTTTGTTTTCTTTTGTCCTCAGGTCTTCTAACGATGGAAGCCTCTGGCAAATGCAAGAGGCAACGCGGGTGAATTTCGTGCTCGTGGCATGCGCGAGGAGCTACTGTCGCCAGCGGTCGAGGAGTTCGCGGGCGGAGCCGCCGCGCTCGAGGCGGGCGCGCGTCACCGCGCCGTCGGGGGAGATGTCGACGATGAACTCGAGCGTCGGCTCGCCGCGCAGGTGGTAGCGGAGGTCGGCGACGCGCACGGTGGTCCCGCCGTCGCCGGCGGGCGCGTGGCGGACCACGGGGAAGCGCGCCCAGGCGAGCGCCTCACGCACGGTGGAGACGGCCGCGACACGGGCGGGGACAGGGCCGCTGGGCGCGCGCGCGACCCGGCGCTCCTCGGTCGGCGCGCCGCCGAACAGGTCGACCGTGCCGGCGGCGTAAGCGTCCTCGTGCGTCGCGATGAAGCGCCAGGTCGTCACGCCGAGCATCGCCGGGAACACGGCGACGCGCTGCGCTTCGGGGTGGGCGGCGGCGACGCGGGCGACGAGGACCTGCTGCGTGGCGATCCGGCCGCCGACGTACACGGCGGCGACGGCGGCGCCGACGAGGAGCGCGCGCCGCCAGCGCGCCGGCCGGCGCCACGCGACGAGCGCGCCGAGGGCGAGCGGCAGCGTGACCAGCGGGTCGAGCACGCCGGTCCAGTCGAGCGTCAGGCGCGCGTCCGAGAACGGGAGGAGCAGGCGCGTCCCCCACCCCGTCCAGAGATCCGGCAAGAGGTGCGCGAGGGCGACCGAGAGGACGCTGAACGCGTAGACCGGGCCGAACCGAGCCCGCCGCCCCAGGACGAGCCAGGCGAGCCCGGCGGCCACCGCCGCCACCACCGGCGCGAACAGGAGCGCGTGCGACGGCCCGCGGTGCGCGCGCAGCGTGCGCAGCACCGCGTCCCCCGCCGGCCAGAAATAGTCGAGATCCGGCAGCTCGGCGGCGATCACGCACGAGAGCAGCACGGCGCGGTCGGTCGGCGTCGCGCGCCCCTCGCCGGGCCTGACGTCGGGGCCACGCATCGCGCCGACCGCCAGCCCGAGGAGCCCATGCGTGAGCGTGTCCATGACGGTCGTCAGCTACCTCATGGCCCCGAGCGAGCGCAAGGCCATGACCCGCTCGCGGGTCAGCCTACGGCGCTGCACCCGCGTGAGCTCGCTCCCGCGCCGCTCTCCGAAACAGCCCGGCCGATGTGAGCCACAGCGCGACGAATAACCCCGTCAGCAGGAAGGCGTGGCCCAATTGGGCGATCGCGGCGATCACGGCGATCACGGCGACCAACGCCTGAGCGATCGCCGTCGCGATCATCGCGCGATCCATTCCATGTGGCTGGAAGCGCGCGATGACGGCGCCGATGATCCCGACGGCGAGCACTCCGGCAACCATCAGATTGGCGGGGTTCCCCTCATTGCCGAGGATGCCGACGGCGAGGTTCATCCAGACGAGGAGGAATGCTGCCGCGAGCGCGACGCCGACGGCGGCCCGGTACGCCTTGTTGCTCGTCACCCTCGCTGCTAGCTCGTAGGTGCCGCAAGCGCCGACCAGCATGGCGCCGAAGATGGCGAAATCCTCCAGACCCCAAGCCACCTCTTCGGTGAGCTGCATCGCGATCAAGGGCAGCAGCAGGACGAGCGCTGCGATGCCCCAGACCGCTATCCTCCAGGGGCTTCCGCGCCGTCCGCCGCCGTTGTGCGCCGTTTCTGTCATCGCCTTACCGCCGTGCGTGGGTGAGGCCTTCAACCTAGCTCACACGACGGGTGAGCGGCATGAGCCGCTCGTGGAGCTTGGTGGAGCGGTTCGTGCAGGTTTCGTGAAGGGCGGCACCGGGCTCGAGGGCCCTTTCCCGCCCGGGACGAGAGGGCGCTGACGCCGCGGCGAGCTCGGCGCCCGTGGGGGCGGCGGCGCGCCGGGAACGGGCTGCCGCGTCGAGCGGTGATCGGCGGGCGCTCTTTCGCGCCACGAACGCGCCCGGCCGAAATGCGTCGACCGGCCTGCGGGAATATAGGGATGCAGGAGACGTGGCGAACGCGGGGCATTCAGAGGGCGTTCCGGGGGGCTGCCGGGCGGTTGGTCCATTGAGGCGAGGGAAATACGATGGACAAGCGCCTGAGCGGCCTCGTTCCCGAGCCTGTCGCGCGGGCTAGATCTTCTCCCAGCGGCCGCTCTCCGCGGAACGGAAGAGCGCGTCGATGACGCGCATGTTGCCGACCGCGACCTCGATCGAGTTCTCGACCGGGCCACCGGCGCGGATGGCGCGCGAGAACGCCTCGCTCTGCAGGTGGTACTGGTCGACGGCGGGAAGCGAGGTCAGCTTGGCCGAGCTGCAGTTCAGCGTCGAGCCGTCGTCGAGCCATACCTTGCACGGCTGGTCGGCAGGGGCGTTGAACGGTATCTCGATCTCGATGCGGCCCTTGGTGCCGAGCGCGTTCACGCGCTGATAGGCCACCGCCTGCGTGCTGCACGTGAACGTCAGGTGCGCGCCGCCGTAGTCGAGCAGGCCCGAGGTCAAGCGATCGGTGCCGAACTCTGGATCGCGGTCGACGAGCGCCATCGCCCGCAGGGGCTCGCGTCCGAACAGGAAGCGCGAGGTGTTCACCGCGTAGCAGCCGATGTCGTAGAGCGCGCCGCCCCCGACTGCCTTCTTGTTGCGGATGTTGCCGGCGTCGCGGTTGTAGTACGAGAACGCCGCCTGGACGCTGACCAGGTTGCCGATCTCGCCGCTGCGCACCCAGTCCCTGGCCTTCTGCCACTGCGGATGGTTGCGGATCATGAACGCTTCGGCGATCAGCTTGCCCGTCTCGCGCTGCACGTCCACCAGCGCCTCGGCGTCCTTGGCGCTGAGCGCGATCGGCTTTTCGCAGAGGACGTGCTTGCCGGCGCGGGCCGCGCGCGCCGTCCACTTCACGTGCAGGTGGTTGGGCAGCGGATTGTAGATGGCGTCGATCTCCGGATCGTCGAGCAGCTCGTCGTAGCTGCCGTACGCCCTCGGGATCCCGAGCGACCGCGCGGCGGCGCTCGCCTTGCCGATGTCGCGCGACGCCAGCGCGGCGAGCTGGGTGAGGGGCCCCCGCTTCATCGCGGGGAGGCTGACCGTCAGCGCGAAGTTGCTCGCCCCGAGGACGCCCCAGCGCACGGGGGTGAGTTGTTCGTCGGACTTCGGACCTTGGGCAGATGTGGACATGGGCACCTCACGTCTCGCCAAGCTAGTGGCGAGCGGCGCGTCTGTAAACGCAACGTCGTCGGGATCGACCGGAGCCCTTCCGGGCCAGCGTTGGCCTGAGCCCCGGCGGGGACGGCCAGGGCTGCCAGGAGAGGGCGCGCCCGGCGCGAGCTGCGGAGGGGGGAGAGCCGAGAGAGAGGCGCCTCAAAAGGCGGCGTCGCGGAGCTTCGCCTTGTACTCCGCCTTGTAGAGATCATGGCACGTCTTGCAGCTCGCCTTGGCGCCGTCGATGTCGCCCTTCTTGGCCTTCTCCGCGCCTTCCTTCGAGATCGCGACCCACTTGGGCATCCCAGGCGGCGGCTTCGACGCGACGTATTCCAGCGCCGACGCGATCTTCGCGCCGTCGCCGCTCGTGGTCGCCGACTGCATCACCGTCTTCATCCAGCCCTGCATCGGACAAGCCTTCTGTCCTTTTGCACCACAGCCGAAATCCTTCCCCTCAGCCACCGACGCGGGGACGTCCGCCGCCCCGCCCGCGGCCCACGCGGCCCCCGCAAAACCAATGCCGACGCTCATCAACACGGCACTCATCAGCTTCATGCTCATCGACATCCGACGTCTCCTGTCAGGTAAGGGCAAGCTCAGCCGCACGATCGCGGCTCAGGATGCACATGTTAACGTTAACATCACGAGCGTCAATAGAAATCGACCGATGTACGCCGCCATCCTCGGCCCCGATTGACGCGCAGCGGCGGCCGGCCGCGGCGACGGCGGGCGGGCGCCCGCCCGTCCTGGCGCGGCGCTGCGGAGGAGCCCTGCCCGCCTCGTCGTCCCCCGGGATCGACGAGACCCACTGGCCGGTCGATTCGCGTCGATTCGCGTTGACACCCCAAATGTTATCGTTAACATGAGGACGAAGTTTGTGCTTTTGCTTCGCCATGGGTGGGTCACCATGCGCGCCGAGACCTCCGGGTCCAGGCACCGACTCCGTGGCTCGATCGTGGTGGAAGCGATCGCCGCTCGACGGTGCTCGGCGGTTCACCGAGGGTAATCCAGCAGAGACCACGACGAGCCTCGCTCATTCGACGGCTGATGCGTAAGGAGATCTCTGTATGAGGGCGCATTGTTTCGCGGCGGCGGCCATCGCCGTCATGATGTCCGGCTGTCAGGAAGGCGGCCCGAGCAGCGGCGCGCCCGGCTCCGGCACGCCCAGGCTGGCGGTCGCCATCTACCAGTTCGACAACACCTTCATGTCGTACATACGGCGGACCATCGAGGAGCGCGCCAAGGGCAAGGCGGAGCTGAACATCGTCGACAGCCAGAACCAGCAGCCCATCCAGAACGATCAGGTCGACCAGTTCCTCGTGCAGGGCTTCAAGGTGATGGCCATCAACCTGGTCGACCGGACCGCGGTGCCGATCATCGTCGACAAGGCCAAGGCCAAGGACGTGCCGGTGGTCTTCTTCAACCGCGAGCCGCTCAAAGAAGACATGGCCAGGTGGGACAAGGCCTATTACGTCGGCGCCGAGGCCGAGCAGTCCGGCACGATGCAGGGCGAGATCGTCGTCGACTACTGGAAGGCCCATCCGGAGGCCGATCGGAACAAGGACGGCAAGATCCAGTACGTCATGCTGACCGGCGAGCCCGGGCACCAGGACGCCCCGATCCGCACGGAGTACTCCATCAAGGCCATCACCGGCGCCGGGCTCCAGGTGGAGAAGCTCGCGGAGGACACGGCCATGTGGGAGCGCGTCAAGGGGCAGGAGAAGATGGCCGCCTTCCTCGCCGCGCACAACGACAAGATCGAGGTCGTCCTCGCCAACAACGACGACATGGCCCTCGGCGCGATCGAGGCGCTCAAGGCGGCTGGGTATTTCACCGGCGGCAAGTACATGCCGGTCGTCGGCGTCGACGCGACGCCGCCCGCCCTCGACGCGATCGCGAACGGCACGCTCCTCGGCACCGTCCTCAACGACGCCAGGGGCCAGGGCCAGGCGATCTTCGACATCTCCCTCGCGCTCGCCACGGGCGCCGAGGTCAAGACCAGCGTCGCGCCGCTCGACGGCAGGTACGTCTGGGTCCCCTACCGGAAGGTCACGAAGGAGAACCACCAGCAGCTCAAGTGAGGCGAGCGCGCTCGCGGCGCGCGTCGGCCGGGGAGCGGCCGGCGCCGCCTCCCCGGTCGAGCGCACAGGAGTCCGTCATGGCCGGCGCCGATTACGCCCTCGAGATGAGCGGCGTCTCCAAGGAGTTCCCGGGGGTGAAGGCCCTGGACTCGGTGACCCTGCGGGTCCGTCCGGGCACCGTCCACGCCCTCATGGGGGAGAACGGCGCGGGCAAGTCCACGCTGATGAAGTGCCTGTTCGGCATGTACACGCCGGACTCCGGCACGATCGCGCTGGCCGGCGAGACCGTATCGCTGTCGTCGTCGCGCGCCGCGCTCGATCATGGCATCGCCATGATCCACCAGGAGCTGCAGCCGGTCGCCTACCGGAGCGTCATGGAGAACCTCTGGCTGGGGCGCTACCCGCTCCGCCGGTTCGGGCCTCTCAAGCTGGTCGATCACCAGAAGATGCTGCGCGACACGCAGGCGCTCTTCCAGGAGCTCCGGATGGACATCGACCCGACCGCCTGGGCCGTGGACCTCCCGGTCTCGAAGCTCCAGTCGATGGAGATCGCCAAGGCGGTCTCCCGGCGCGCCAAGATCATCATCATGGATGAGCCGACCTCGTCGCTCACCGAGCACGAGGTGGAGCACCTCTTCGAGATCATTAACAGGCTCCGGCGCGAGGGGGTGGCCATCATCTACATCTCGCACAAGATGGAGGAGATCCTTCGCATCTCCGATGAGGTCACGATCATGCGCGACGGGCGCCTCGTCGGGACCTATCCGTCGTCCGAGCTCACGACCGATCTCATCATCCAGCGCATGGTCGGCCGCGACATGACGCACCGGTTCCCGCCGCGCGAGAACGACCCCGGCGAGGTGGTGATGCGGGTCGAGGGGCTGACCTCGGCGGATCCGAGGTCCTTCGAGGACGTGAGCTTCGAGCTCCGGCGGGGCGAGATCCTCGGGGTGAGCGGCCTCGTGGGCGCCCAGCGCACCGAGGTGATGGAAGCGCTGTTCGGGCTGCGCTCCGTCGCGAAGGGTCGTGTCATCATCGACGGGAAAGAGGCGCAGATCGGGAGCCCCATCAAGGCCATCGCGCGCGGGATGGCGCTCCTGACCGAGGAGCGCCGCTCGACGGGGATCTTCCCGATGCTCCACGTGGCCGACAACACGCTGTCGGCGAGCTGGAAGAACTACAAGCGCAGGGCCGGTCTGCTGGATCTCGGCCGCGCCGAGGCGGACGTGCGGCGGCTCGTGGAGGCGCTGCGCGTCAAGACGCCGAGCACGCGCGCCTTCATCCAGAACCTGTCCGGCGGCAACCAGCAGAAGGTCATCCTGGCGCGCTGGCTCCTCACGAGCCCCGATATCCTCATCCTCGACGAGCCGACCCGCGGCGTCGACGTCGGCGCCAAATACGAGATCTACACCATCATCGCGGACCTCGCGAAGCGGGGGAAGAGCATCATCCTGATCTCCTCGGAGCTGCCCGAGGTGCTCGGCATGTCCGATCGCATCCTGGTCATGTGCGAGGGGCGGGTCACGGGCACCCTGGAAGGCAAGAGCGCCACCCAGGAGGAGATCATGTCGCTGTCCACGCAGTTCCGTTGAGCCATCGAATCGATCGAAAGCAGAGGGACCACGTCATGGCAACCAGCAGCGCCGGCGGCGCCGCCCGCGATCGCATGAGGGCAGCTCGAGAGTTCGCCAGCCGGCAGGCGATCTCTCTGGTCCTCCTCCTCCTGGTCCTCGTGATCGGCGTCATGCGGCCCAGCTTCTTGAGCGTGGCCAACCTCATCAACGTCCTCATCATCTCCTCGGTCCGGGTGATCATCGCCCTCGGCGAGGGAGGGGTCCTGATCACGCGCGGGACCGACCTCTCCGCCGGCCGCACGGTGGGGCTCGCCGCCTGCATCGCCGCCTCGCTGCTGCAGCGGCCCGATTACGCGAGCCGGATGTACCCGCACCTCGCCAGCCAGCCGGTGCTCCTGTGCATCGTCGCGGCCGTCAGCGTCGGCGCCGCGGTCGGGCTCATCAACGGATCGATCGTGGCCTTCCTCAACGTGCCGCCCTTCATCGCCACGCTCGGCACGATGATCATGGCCTACGGCGCCGCGTCGCTCTACGTCGACCGCCCGCCGCTCGGCGCCCAGCCGATCGGCGGCCTGCGGGACGACTTCACCGCCATCGGCACCGGCGCGATCCGCTTCGGCGGCGACTGGGCACTGCCCTACCTCGTCATCATCGCGGCGGTGATCACGGTCGCCATCTGGGTGCTCCTCAACCAGACCCGCCTCGGCAAGAACATCTATGCCATCGGCTCGAGCCGCGAAGCGGCGGTCGTCTCGGGGGTCGACGTCCCGAAGACGCTCCTGCTCGTGTACCTCCTGGCCGGCGCCCTCTACGGCCTCGCCGGGGCGCTGCTCGCGGCGAGGACCGGCGGCGCCACGAACAACTATGGCCTGATGTACGAGCTCGACGCCATCGCGGCCTGCGTCATCGGCGGCGTCTCGACGTCGGGCGGCGTCGGGACCGTCGGCGGCATCCTCACCGGAGTGCTCATCTTCGAGGTGCTCAACAACGGCCTCGTCATCCTCGGGGTGTCCCCTTACTGGCAGCAGATCATCAAGGGCATCATCATCGTGGCGGCCGTCTCCGTCGACATTCGCAAGTACCTGCGGAAGCGCTGAGCCTCTGTCGCCTGGAGCGCCAGGGACGAGCCCGGGCGACGCGGCGCTGGCCCGAGAGGCCCCGGCCCCACCGGGGAACGGCAGGAACGCCGGGGAACGGCAGGAACGCCGGGGAACGGCGGGCCCTCCGGCGCGGCCGGGGCCTCTCGAGGTCGCGCGAGTTACGTCCGTTCCTCGCCAGGTTACGCCACTCGGGTGGCGCCCGCGCGGCTCGAGGCGGGCGGCCCGGGAGACGGCGTGCGCCTGCGCGGTCCCGATACGGCACCTCGAGCCAGGAGAGCGCACGATGAAGGTCGTCGAGCTGGGTAACACGGGGCAGAAGGTGAGCCAGCTGAGCCTGGGCTGCATGCTGATGGGCACGCTGACGAGCGAGGAGGAGTCGCGGCAGATGCTCGATCGCTACCTCGAGCGGGGCGGCAATTTCCTGGACACCGCCAACTGTTACGGCTGGTTCTTTCGACGGGGCAGCCACGGCGGCGAGAGCGAGGCGGTGCTGGGGCGCTGGCTCGCGCAGCGCGGCAACCGCGGGCAGGTGTTCCTCGCGACCAAGGGCGCGGCGATGGTGCGGACCCCCGACGCGCACTGGCGCGAGGGCGGCGAGGTCGACTGGACGAGCGCGCGCCGCGACTTCGAGGGCGCCGGCCGCGAGACGCTCGAGCGCGCCCTGGAGGCGAGCCTGCGCCGGCTGCAGACGGACCACGTGGACCTGTACTACGTGCACGTCGACGATCGGGTGACCCCGCTCGACGAGACGCTCGAGGCGCTCGCCCGGCTGGTGAAGGCGGGCAAGGCGCGGTTCATCGGCTGGTCGAACGTGCGCACCTGGCGCCTCGAGCGCATCCGCCAGCGCTGCGCGGCCGAGGGCTGGCCCGCGCCGGTCGCGCTGCAGCAGCAGCACTCCTACCTCCGCCGGCGCCAGGGCCTCGAGCACGCGTCGATCGTGGACGACGAGCAGCTCGACTACCTGCGCGAGCACCCGGACCTGTCGCTGGTCGCGTACTCGCCCATCCTGAAGGGGATCTACGACAGCGCCGAAAAGCGGCAGGGCCACTGGGCCATGCAGCCCTACCTCGGCAGCGACAGCGACGCGCGCCTCGCGGCCGTCGCCGCGATCGCGCGGCGGCTCGACGTGCTGCCGCACCAGCTGGTGCTCGCGTGGCTGATGCACCAGCGCGCCCCCCGCGTCGTCCCGCTCGTGGGGCCGCGGACGCTCGAGCAGCTCGAGCAGAACCTGCGCGCCGTGAACCTGGAGCTCTCGCCCGAGCTCTGCGCGGAGCTCGACCGTGCGAGCGGCTGAGCGGCGCGGCGAGGGCGCTCAGGTCGGGGGGGTGTAGACGCAGTGCACGCCGGTGCGCAGCGCCGCCTCGAGCTCGTCGGCGATGGCGGGGCTCGCGGCGCGGATGCGGCGCAGCGCGAGCGTCAGGCGGCGGCGGACGTTGACGCGCGCGCGCTCGACCGCCGAGGCGCCGCGCCGCGCGCGGCCGCCGAGGCCGAGGCCGCGCGAGAGCTCCCGGGTCACCGCCTCGAGCTCCGCGGCGAGCCGCTCGCGGCGGCCGAGGTCGCTGAAGCCCTCGGCCTCCTCGATCTCGGCGCGCAGCTCGCGCACCCGCGCCTGGTACTCGGCGCGGGCCCGCGCGTCGAGGATCTCGCCCGCGTCGCCGGGATCGACGCCCGCGGGGCTGCCCGAGAGCTCGAGCACGTGGAGCTCTCGGCCGGGCTCGTCCACGAGCTGCGCCAGCATCCGCATGCCGCGGCTGTCCTGCACGCGGCACAGGGCGCCCGCGGCGCTGACGGTCCAGTACTCGCCCTCCCGGACGAGCCGCAGCGGCTCGGCGCGCCCGGGGCGAGCGCGGGCCGGCGCAGGGTCGGCTGGGACGAGCGGCGCGAGCGGCGCGGGCCGCGCGCCCTCGAGCCCGGCGAGCGCCCGGCGGCAGCGCTCCTCGAGCGCGCCCAGGCCGACCTCGCTCGCGAGCGCCGCGGCCCGCTCGAGCCGCTCCCGGGCGCTCGCCGCGAGCGCGTCGCGGTCGCTGGCCCCTGCCGTGCGCCGGCGCGCGAGCGCGACGCGGGCGTGATCGTGGTGGACGCGCGCCGCGAGGGGCCGCGCGCCCAGCCGCTCGGCGGCGGCGAGGGCCGCGCGGGCGTGCCGCTCGGCGTCCTCCCAGCGCGACAGCACGGCGCTCAGGTTGAGGAGGGCGAGGTCGACAAGCCCGTGCAGGGAGAACGCGGTCGTGGTCAGCACGAACGCCGTCCCGGCGGATGGGGCGAGCTCGTCGTAGAGCGCCCGCGCCCAGGGCGCGTCCCCGAGCGCGCACGCGATCTCGACGGCCAGCTCCGGCATGTGGATGTACCCGGCGACGCTCGGGTCGTCCGGCCCGGGGCCGCCGCGCGGGGGCCCGGGACGCCGCAGGAAGCCCGCGTAGCCGCGCGCGCACAGCGCCTCGAGCGCCGCGCGCGCGGGCCCTTCCTGGCCTCGCCAGCTCGCGAGCAGCGCCGTGAACAGGGGCACGGCGGCGCTGTCGGGCGCCCGGCTCGAGAGCTCGCCCAGGAAGCGCTCGAGGCGCTCGGGGTCGTAGCGCCCGAGCGCGCGCGCAAGCGGCCGGGCGGGGACGAGCCTCGCGCCTTCCGCGTCGCCCTGATCGCGGATGCGGCGCGCCTCGTTCTCCCACTGCAGGGCGCGCTCGAGGTCGCCCTGCCACTCGGCGCGCATCGACCGGAACATGGCGGGCACCCAGCCGTAGCGCGGCTGGCCGAGCTCGCCCGCGAGCGCCTCGCAGCGGCCGAGCGCGACCTCGAAGCCGCCCGCGTCGAGCAGCTCGGCGCGATCGAAGGCGAGGCGCTGCGCCGCGAGCAGCGCGCGCGGGCCGTCGCCGAGCGAGACCGCGAGCTCGAGCGCCTCGGCGTTCAGGCCTGCGCGCTCCTCGGGCGGCGCGAAGTCCATCAGGGCGCCGAGCGCGGCGTGGATGACCGAGAGCGAGAGGCCGGGATCGTCGAAGCGCCGCGCCATGGCGATGGCGCTCCGGGCGAGGTCCATCGGCCCTCGCGGATCGAGCTCGGGCTGGCGCGCGCTGGCGAGCCGCGCGCTGACCCGGGCCGCGAGCGGGCTGTCGCCCGGCGGCAGGAGCGAGAGCGCCTCGCCGAGCAGGCGCGCGACCTCGCGATCGGCGGCGCCGGCGCGGCTCTCCGCGCCGAGCGCGAGCGCGGCGCGCGCGAGCAGCGCGCCGTCCCCCCGGGCCCGCGCGAGCTCGACGGCCCTGCCGCACGCCGCCTCGGCGCTCGCTCGCTGCTCGGCGCGCGCCAGCGCCTCGACGTGCGCGACGAGCAGCTCCCCTTGCCGCGCCGGATCGACGGGCGAGGCGACGGCCTCGGCCGCGAGCGCCCGCTCGTAGAGCGCGGCGGCGTCCGCGAAGGCGAGGCGCGCCATGGCGAGGCGCGCGGCGCGCTCGGCGGCGCGCGCGGCCCGCGGCGCCGACGCGACGCCCGCCTCGAGCCAGTGGCGCGCGATCTCGTGGAGGGGCGCGGCCGGGTCGCCCTCGTGGCGGGCCTCCAGGGCCTCGGCGGCGCGCCGGTGCAGGAGCGCGCGCCGCGCCGGGGGCAGCTCCTGCACCAGCGTCTCGGCCACGAGGGCGTGCGAGAAGCGGTAACGGCCCGGGCTCACCGGCGCGAGCACGCCGAGGGCGCACGCCTCGTGCGCCGCGGCCTCGAGCTCCGCGGCGGGCCGCTCGAGCAGGGCCGCCACGAGGGGGAGCCCGAACTCGCGCCCGACCAGCGCCGCGGCGCGCAGCGCCTCGCGGTGGCTCGCCTCGAAGGCGGCGAGGCGCTCGCCGACGAGCGCGCGCAGCGTGCCCGGCAGCGCCGCGGAGGAGCGCCGCGCGGCGGGCGCGGGCAGCCGCAGGAGCTCGCTCACGAAGAGCGGGTTGCCGTCGCTCGCCGCGTGGATCCGGCGCGCCGCGCCCGGGTCGTCGTCGCCCGTGGTCTGCTGGATCCAGCGCCTCACGTCGCCCTCGGACAGGCGCTCGAGGCCGAGGTGATCGCAGAGGCGCGCGAGCCGTGAGAGGCGCCGCTCGATCTCCGGCCGGCGGCCGTCGACGTCGCGCCGGCTGCCGAAGAGCGCGACGCGCTCGGCGTGCAGGCCCCGCGCGACGAACTCCATGAGCTCGAGCGACGAGGGGTCGACGGCGTGGAGATCGTCGAAGAAGAGCGCGATCGGCTCCTCGCGCGCGTGCGCCGAGAGGTGGCAGGCGACCGCGTCGTAGAGCTGGAACACGTCCGCGCCGCGCGCGGGCTCCCCGGGCGCGAGCTCGAGCAAGAGGCCGCGCAGCCGGCCGGCGAACGCCGCGGGCGCCCGCGGCCGCCCGAGCAGCGCGCGCAGGATCTCGAGCCAGGGCCAGAAGCTCGGCGCCTGGCCGAGCTCCCACCCCCGCCCCCACGCGACCGCGAAGCCGCGCGCCCGCGCGCGCTCGGCGAGCTCCTCGAGCAGGCGCGTCTTGCCGATGCCCGGCTCGCCCGCCACGAGGGCGCTCGATCCGCGGCCGGCCAGCGCCGCGCCGAGCAGGTCGTCGAGCAGGCTCAGCTCTCGGTCGCGACCCACCCAGGCTGCCGGACGCAGGACCACGCGCCCACCTTACCACCGGGAGGGCGCGCGCCGGCCTGGCATCGGGTGCGATCGATCCAGGCGAACGCCTGCCATCGCCGGGCGCGCGCCGGCCTTTGCCTTTGCCGGCGGAGCCAGCACGCGCACCTCAGCTGGAAGCGGTCTCAAGACGTGCCGCGGGACTCCCCGCCACGCTCAGATACAGATGTCTTCGTACAGGTCGATGCATGCATTGATGAACTGCTCCCAGCTACAGCCGCCGTTATCATGGCAGGTCCCCGTCCCGGTACGCGGGTCGACGCAGTAGTCGAGCCACACCCAACAGTATGCGGCGGCGTCGGAGGTCTGGCCGGTCGACTGCGCTTCGGCGGCGGGTCCGGAGGCGGGCCCGCTCCAGCTGCCGAGCGGGTTCTCTGCGGCTTCGCTCGGGTCCAGGCGGACGATCTCCGGCTCCGCAGGCTCTTCGGAGCCCACGCACCCGGCGATGCCCACAGCAGCGATGACGCCAAAGACCGCGAATGCTTGTCGCATCTTCATGACATAGCTCCTGTATCGCAGGCCGTCGTCCAGGGCGCGAGATGCGCGCGTCGCGCCTGCGATGCGGCGAACATAGAAGAGCCTCGCCCGACGTGCAAGACGAACTATTTATAGATTTCGTTAAGGCAGAGCGCGACATGAAGCCATGAGCGGCCATTCGGCAGACTCAGCTTGAAGTCTCGCAGGCCGCACGGCGACAACAGCCTCATCAATCCATCGACGAACCGCCGATAGATATCATCGACTTCTCGCGAGGATAGCAGAACGCATAAGAACGTTCGTCGCCGGTGACGGGGCGTGGCGGTCTGCCCTGGACACTACATCGTCGCCATCGACGACACGCGGTGGTTTGCATTTCTTCACATTTTCCCCGGCCCCAGCCGGGATGAGCCGGGGATGGCGGTGCCGCGGAGCTTGGTCCCGCAGAGCGCCCTTGGAACGCGGCCTCTACCCTGCGCCCGTGACGGCCTCGCCCGAGCCTCGCTGCTGCGAGGCGGGCTCAGCCAGAGAGCGAGTGCGCATCCCGGCGCGCGCAGCCCCCGTGAGATCCCTCACGGCCGCGGCCGCGCAGTTCGGGGTCCCGAAGTCGACGGCGAGCCGGGCGGTGACGCGGCCGGAGGAGGGCCTCAAGGCTCGGCTCCTCCACAGCGGCGGCTCAACCCCACCACGGGTCGACCTCCTTGATCCAGCTCCCGAACACGCTCGCCACTTCCGCGGTGATCCGCCTGCCACGGCCGCGCTGAGAATGGATCGCCATCGCCACGGGTTCGCCATCGATTTCTCTCCAGATCGGGCTGCCGCTCTGCCCTTCGTCCGTGTCGAATGGATATTCGACGACGTCATTCATGCCAAGCGCGACACACCGCTCCTCGCGATACATCCGACCGTCTCCCGACATCTCGGTCGGCCTCGTTACGACGGTCGGATATCCGGCCAGACAGGTCCTCGCAGGCACCGACTCCGCTAGGCTCGCGCCACGGCTGAGCCTGAACGTCTTGACGCTGGGATCGATGACATTACAAGGGAGCAGGATGGCGCCGTAGTCGTTCTTCGTCACTGCACGCGCTCGCCAATCGTCGCAAACCCTGAACCTATCGATACCAACATCAACACCGACAGAACTCTCGCGACTGGGCCCTCGAGCCACAGCAAATCTCACCCTGATGGAATACGCATAAAACCTGCGCTCGCCCTCGCCACCATGGTACAACCTATCGTTGTAGATATTGTGAGCCGCCGTGGCCACGATGCGAGGATGAATCAAGAACCCGGTGCCGCGGTACGCTGCGGAGCCTTCTCTTGGGGTGATATCTAGAGCACAGATCCCGGTGTATAGGGGATCGGCCACATCAACCGCTTCTTTGTGATTCATCGTTCTTCTGGGTGAATAGACATGTGAATCTGTTTCAGCCTGGAGCTCACCTGTGATGAGCTCAACCCTCTGGCACTCTTGTAACAATTCATGGTATTCTGAATCTGTGGTGATTGCATCGCGCCTACGCTCTCCAGGCTGGCGAGGATCTACCCTTGCCGAGCCAGATCCGGCCGCCGGCGCAGGCCACTAGCAATGCGGTTGCCAGCCGGCGACTCACGCGATCCGAAGCGTCTAGACCGTCGGCGCTCGCCCGCCCGCAGGCCCAAGAGCGCAGTTTGTTGCGCGAGTAGGCAATACCGCGGGGGGCCGTCGCGGCGCCTGCGAGCCGGCAAGATCGCGAGGCGGGCCCGAGGGTAGGAGTCCAAGCGGATCGCTGCTGAGCTCGGTTTTGCTCGCACGACGTCCAGCCGCTGTTTGCGCCATGGACCGGCCGCGCAGGCACAGGCGCCCTGCGCGCCGCTGCTTGGATGAGGATGGCCGCGCCGAGGACAGGCAGCGGTTCACCGGCCTGGCGGAGGGCAACGCCGTCGTCGTCGGAGACGACCTCGCCAGCCGCGGCATCTCTGTGCGTCCGGGGACTCTGCAGCGCGCACCTGCCGAACCCGCCGTGGCTCAGCCGTGGCCGTCGGGGGGCTGACCTGGACAGAGGGAGGCTCACCGCACGGGCAAACTCCGCTGCTTGCCAAAACTATCGTGGAAAATGTGCTCGGGTGGTGGCAGAACTCTAGGGTTCGGCGCCAGCCGTGCCGCCGGATGGGAGGGATGAGCGCGATGAGGTTCGACACTGTATATCAGGCAGGGCTCGGGGTCGGAAGGCCCCAGTCTGGGCCGCTCGAGGGCCTGTTCCCCACCATCATGCCGCACCTGCGCGAGATGCCCGACGGAGTGTATGATCGAAAGATCGCCGAGCTCCTCGCCTTCGTGTCGACGTGGACGTACTCGGATCTGCCCACGTTCGCCAGCGTCATGGCGCGTCGCGGGTTTCTCGGATGTGACTGCGCAGCGCTCACGATCGGGAACGATCCGCTCCTGGTGAACACCTCCGCAGTCGTCGTTCAGAGCAGGGACCAGAATGTTGTCGTCCTCTCTTTTCGTGGAACCGAGCTGCGGAACACCGTCACGTGGATGGCGGACGCCAGCGTCAGAAAGGAGCCGTTTGCTTCCGCCGGATACGTGCATGGCGGCTTTCATCGCGCGGTTCGCGCGCTCTGGTACCCGCTGACGGAGCTCCTGATGACCCTGTACAGCAAGAACGAGCTCTGCAAGGAGATGTCGAATCTCAAGGGATATTGGGCGAGCGCGTGCGCGCCCGCGACAGGGGAGTGTAACGACGGCACGCGGTCCGCGGGAGACGGGGACGGCGCCGACGCGCGAGCGCGGGACACATCTGCGCGCGGCACCACCGCCGCTCCCGATACACTGAAAGCGCTGTACATCACCGGCCATAGCTTCGGCGGCGCGCTCGCCGTGCTCGCGGCGGCGATCATCGCATCAGATCCCGCGCTCAAGGATCTGCGAGATACGCTGCGCGGGATCTACACGTTCGGGCAGCCCATGGTCGGCGATCCGGCGTTCGCCGAAGAGCACGGCAAGACCATCGGGAACAAGCTGTTTCGTCACGTCTACCGCAACGACATCGTCGCGCGCATGCCGCCGCTGACGGTAGGGAGCTTCGCGCACCTGGGGCGGCAGTACAACTCGACGGCGTCGGGGTGGGTGTACCAGCCGAGGCCCATCCGACAAGCAATAACGTTCGGGGCGAGCAACTTCATAGGGCTCTCGGCGTGGCTCGTTCAGCATGCGACGCCGATCAATCTGCTGCGCTTCCCGTTCTCCTGGGGCGATCACATGCCGATCAACTACCTTCGGACGTCGATGCTCGACATTCCTGGGACCGAGTTCCGTTGAGCGCAGCGCGCCAGGCGCCCGGCCCCGTCCTGCCCACCGGACGACGCCCCTGGAGTCGCGAGCCCATCGCGAACAACGAGCGATCGTAGGCCGCAGGTCCCCGCGGCGCTCACGCGTCGATGGGCGTGGCGACGCGTCAGTACTCGCGGCAATCGCCCGGCGCCGCGAGCGCGCCGAAGCTGTAGGGCCGCGCCTGCTTGACCAGCAGCCGCCGCTCCGGGCCGATCAGCTTCCACTCGATCTGCATCGCGTAGAGCCGGTTCTCCCCCTTCGGGTCGACCAGCGGCCGGTAATGGTCGTGGATCGACCCGAGCACGCAGCCGAGCCGCTGGACCTCCGGGAACGACAGCACGTCGCGCCCGCGCGTCAGGCTCGAGCGAGCGTGGTACTCCGCCTTGATCGTGCGCGGCGGCGGCGTGTACACGATCTCGTCGCTGGTCACGCCGGGCGCGGGGTTGGTGACCGACGCCTCCCCGATCTGCGCGTTGATGTAATATTGGCTGTCGCGGGTGGCGTCGAGCGCGTTGCGGCTGATGGCCACGCCCTGCGCGCGCTCCGATTGCCAGGCCTGGTGCACCAGCACGGCCATGGCCGCGCGCGCCTGCTCGACGTGGCCGAACTCCCGCTCGTCGTAGGCGCGCGTGTTCCAGAGGCTCGACCAGACCGTCCGCAGCGCGTCCTCGATGGAGCTCGACGCCGCGTCGAGATCGCCGCTCGTCGACGTGTGCAGGCCCGCGCCGTTGAAGGTCGCCAGATCCTCGGTGTTGCTGCTGCTGCGCAGCCGCACGCGGTCGCCGCCGAAGCGCCGTTCGACCGCGGCCTCGACCTCGCTCAGCAGCGCGGGGTCCACCGGGTGCTCCAGCATCCGCGCGCGCACCTCGGCCAGCCCCTCGGCGTGCGCGCGCGGGTCCGCGCGGAACTCGGGGTCCTGCTCGAGCTCGGCCAGGAGCTCCGCCGCGCCGCTCGCCTGGAAATGATCCATGTAATGCGAGAACGGGATCGCGAACGCCGCGGGCGGCACGTACAGCGGAATCAGGTCGGGCGGGCAGTACGCCCCCACGCCGCTCACGCGGTACAGCTCGGCCATGCCCGCCGCCTTGGACCCGATGCTGTCGCTCATCGCATAGCTCGCGGCGTCGAGCGACACGATCCCGCGCACGGAGACGTCGAGCGCCGGCGAGAGCCGCTCGCCCTTCGGCTTGCGCGCCTCCCAGTAGGCGTCCGCCTCCTCCGCGGTCGCCTCGCGGAGGTCGAAGTCCGTCGCGCGCACCTCGAGCCGCACCAGCTTGCCGAACAGGCCCCTCAGGCGCTCGTCCTCCCGCGCGCCGCGCAGGGCCATGTTCGGCGTCCCCCGGCCGCGCGCCAGCACGTTCACGTGCGAGAGCGGCGTCTGGAACGCCTCGGTGATGAGGCCGCCCATGAACGCCGTCTCGTTCGGCACGTCGTCCGTCACCACGATCACGTTCGGGCCGAGCTCGGCCGTCTCCAGCTCGCGCCCCGGGACGAACGTCAGCGTGCCGAACCCCTCGGCCGGGTTGAGCGGCTGGTAGGTGAGCCCCCGGTACGGCGCGTTCGGCCCCAGGAGCGGCGCGGTCCCCTCGATCGCGCGCATCTCGACGATCTGGCGCGCCTCGGTGGGCCGGATCGCCCACGCCTCCGGGTCGGGCACCGCCTTCATCACCGCGAAGAACGCGCGCCGCATCTGCGCGCCGACGATCTTGTCGCCGGGGGCGAACTCGACGGTCTTGGCGCCGTTGGTGTGCTGCACCAGCGTGCCGAGGAGGAAGCGACGCCCCTCGACGCGGAAGTACTCGGACTGGCTGAACAGCCCCCAGCCGGTGTTGAACTCCGCGGCTTGCTCGGGATCGCAGCGATCGAGGTGCGGCTCGCGCTGGATCTGCTCGCGGATGAAGGTGTAGTGGAGCGCCCATTTCTCGGTGCTCAGGAGGTGCACGGTGTCGTTCGCGGCCATGTCGACCACGAACTTGACGCCGGCCTCGCCCACCTCGGTGCCGCCCCTGGCCAGCGCGGCGAAATCGCCGGCGGTCTCCAGCCGGCGCGCGCGCCCGCTCGCGAGCGGGCGGCCGGACAGCTCGGCGCAGCCCTCGTTCGCCGCGCCGGGGCTCGCCGCCTCGCAGAAGCGCGGCGCCCCGGTCGCGTCGGGCACGCGGGCCAGCGACGCGCCCTCGGGCCACGCCATGAAGTCGATCCGATCGCTCGGCTCCGGCCGGCCGGCCTGCCACAGCGTCACCACGCCCTCGAAGTCCGGCGAGGCCTCGATCTCGGCCGTGTCCGCCGCGCTCACCGGGACGCTCACGCGCTCCCCGGGCGCGAGCGCGGCGGACGTCGCCGGCCACGCGAGCGCCACGCCCGCGCCCTCGCCGGGCGGCGCCTGCCCCGGCGCGAGCGCCGAGAGGCGCAGCGCGAAGCCGTCGAGCGCCACGGCCTCGTCGCTCGCGTTCAGCACCTCGACGAACCCCGCGGGCCGCAGCGAGAGCTCCGAGATGACGAGCGGCCCGGCGATGGCCGGGAACGGCTCGGGCCACGGGAAGGGCGCGAACGTGAAGCTGTCGTCGAGGCTCGGCGGCTCCGGCGGATCGCAGCTCTCGCCGTTCTCGCGCTCGGGCGTGGCGTAGCGGCAGATCGACGGCTCGCCCGTCCCGTCGGGCAAGCGCGCGTAGCTCTCGGAGCGCGGCAGCTCCGGCACCTCCATCGCGTCGGCCAGCGCGCACGACGGCGACCAGAGCAGCACGCGCGCGCCCGAGTTCGAGAGCTTGAACGGCAGGTGCCGCGGGCCCTGCTCGGGCGCGTCGTCGGCCCAGAAGAGCGCCGTCTTGCCCGGCTCCAGCGTCCCCTGCGGCAGCCGCGTCGCCTCGCCGAGCTTCTCCCCCAGGGCGTACTCCCCGAGATCGAGCGCGCGATCGCCGATGTTGACGAGCTCGATGAAATCGTCCGTCTCGCCGATCTCATCGACCCACGCGCCGTCGTTGCCGGTCATCACCTCGTTGATGCGCAGATCGCCGCTCGGCGCGGGCGCGCCGCCCGCAGGGAGCACGAAGTCGCACCTCGTCGACGTCTGCTCCGGCGGCGGATCGGGTATCTCGCCCGAACAACCGACGAAGGTGACCAACGACAACAGGCCCGCCCCCGCGCGCGCACGGCGCGCGCGACGCGGGCGGCGATCGCGGGAAGAGCTCGCCGTCATGCCTGCCCCGCCAGCATGCCGTATGCCACGCCGCCCGGCGCCTTAGCTAGCGAATAAAGCCATGGATATCCAACACTTATACGCCTGGCACAGCGTGCCGTGCGCCGCGTTGTGCCAGGTCCCGCGCCGCGACGACCAGGGCCCGCGCGCAAGGCGCCAAGGGCGCCAAGATAGCACCTTCTTCTTGGCGTCCTGGTGCCTTGGCGGTCTCGAGACTCTGCTCGTTTCAGGCAGCTTCAACTCGCTTGTCGCTCCAGCCGGAGCAGCAGCCCCCCTCGGCAGCGAGCGTCAAGCCGGCGGCGGCGCCGCCGGCGAGCCCGCCGCGGTCGCGAACGCGATCCCGCTCTGAAGATCGCGCCGGACCACGACGCCGCCGAGCTCGATGTCGAGGCCGACGATGGCCCGCGACACCTCGGGCCGGATGCCCGTCAGGACGACCTGCGCCCCGAGCAGCCGGACCGCCCGCGCCACCTGCAGGAGCGCGCTGGCCGAGGCCGTGTCGATGTGCGGCACGCCCGTGACGTCGACGATCGCCACCCGCGCCTGCCGCTCGACCACCTTGCCCAGCAGGTTCTCCATGATCTGCTGCGCCCGCGCCGCGTCCAGCACGCCCACGAGCGGCAGCACGAGGACGCCCTGGCTGATGGGCACGATGGGCGTCGACAGCTCCAGCAGCGTCTTCGCCTGCATCCGGAGCGTATCCTCGAGCCGCTTTCGCTCGGTGACCACCTCGGTGAACAGCATGATCCCGCCGATCTCGCCGCTCGTCGTGTGCCACGGGAAGATCTTCCAGCGCACCCAGTCGACGTGCCCGTCGCTCCGCGGGAAGGGCTCCTCATCATTGCTCTCCGAGGCCCCCGCGAGGCACCGCCGGTGGACCGCCCTCCAGTGCTCGGGGATGTCAGGGAAGAGCTCATAATGGCTCCGGCCGATGATCTCTCGCTCTTTCAAGCCATAATCCACCAGCCATCGGCTACTGGCCAGGACGTAGCGCATGTCCCGATCGAGCATGACCACCGCGGCCGGTGTATAGGTAACGAAGAGGCGCACATGCTCCTCGCTCCGGCGCAGCGCCTCCCGGAGGCGATCCCGCTCCTCCTCGGCTTGCTCCAGCTCCCGGATGCGCTGCCTCAGCTGCTGGTTCTCCGCGACGATGTCGCTGCAATCCGCCTCGAATGCCATCCGTTCCCCCGGCTCTATTCCGCCCTGTATATCAAAGAATCGCGTAGCCGGGCCAACCGTGCGGTGCAGCGCGCGCCGCGGCGCCCCGGGCGTCGCGCTCGGCGTCGCTGCTATCCTGGGCCGCGCCGCCGCGCCGTCGCGGCGCGAAAGGCCGCATGATCCTCTACGATCCGACACGCCACATCACGCTGCCGCCCGAGCCCTGGGCCCCCGGGCGGGCGCGGGCGTGGCTCGAGCGATGGGCCGCGGACGCGCTGGCCGCCCGGGGCCCGCACGGCTGGCCGGTGCACCCCCGCGACGCCGAGGACGCCCCGGGCCCGGGCGCGCCCCGCCCGTACCAGGGCCTGTACCTCGGCGCGTGCGGCGTCTGGCTCGCCCTCGCCCGCGCGGCGGCGGCGGGCTTCTGCGAGCTGCCGATGAGCCTGCCGGACATCTTCGACGAGGTGCTCGAGGCGTACCTCCGCTCGCCCGACGACGGCCAGCGCGTGCCGTCGTGGTTCCTCGGCGAGAGCGCCCTGCTGACGATGTGCTGTCTGGCTCGGCCGGACGCGCGCAAGGCCGATCGCCTGGCCGAGATCGTCCGCGACAACCGCGACAACCCCGCGCGCGAGGCGCTGTGGGGCGCGCCCGGGACGATGCTCGCGGCGCTGTTCCTGCACGAGGCGACCGGGGACGAGCGCTGGGCAGCGCTGATCCGCGACAGCGCAGCGGCGCTGTGGGAGAGCTGGACGCACGACGAGGCCCTGGACGTCTGGCTGTGGGAGCAGGACCTGTACGGCCGCCGGGTCCGCTATCTCGGCGCCGCGCACGGGTGGGCCGGCAACCTCTACGCGCTCTGGCGCGCCCACGCCCTGCTGAGCCCGGAGCAACGATCGCAGCTGCGCGCGCGGACGCTCGAGGGGCTCGTCCGCCTGGCGACGATCGACGGCGAGCTCGCCAACTGGCCCGCGCACGCGGGGCCGCCGTCGAAGCCGCTCTTGCAGTGGTGCCACGGCGCGCCCGGGATCATCACCTCGCTGCGCCACGCGGCGCTGCCCGAGGCGCTGCCGCTGCTCCTGAAGGGCGCGCGGTCGATCGTTGCCGCCGGGCCGCTGGCGAAGGGCGTGGCCCTCTGCCACGGCACCGACGGCAACGGCGCCGCCCTGCTCGAGATCTACCGGCGCACGCAGGACGCCTCCTGGCTCGATCGCGCCCGCGAGCTCGCCATGTGGGCCGTCGCGCAGTCCGAGGCCGAGCGCCGCCGGGTCGGCCAGTGGCGCTACAGCCTGTGGACCGGGGACGCCGGGCTCGCCTGCGTTCTGCTCGACTGCCTCGACGGGCGCAGCCGCGGCATGCCGGGGATCGACAGCATGTGGTGAGCGCCTCCAGCCCGGCGTGGGTAGTGGTCAACTTTGCCCAGAGAGAGTCCACATGAAGGCGGGAAGGCGTTAAGATCATTAAGGTTTTCTTCCCGCCTTCCCACCTTCATGTTCAAATTTGACCACTACCCCGGCGTGGGATGAGCGCCTCAGGCCCGGCGCGCCCACGCTCGCCCCGCGCGCCCGGACGGCGGCCTCCCCGGCGCGGCGCGGAGCCCGTCCGCCCGCCCGCGATCCGCGTCGCCGCGCGCAGGACCTGCCAGATCTCCCCTCTCGGCGGTACATCCGCCCCACCGGCGCTGTAGAGTCGGCCCCGGAGATCACCGCCGTCCTCAACCCCTGGAGAGGTCCATGCTGACGAAGCTCGACGAGAGTGAAGCCGTCGCGTCCTGCGAGCGCTGCTGGGAGCAGGAGATCGTCCCCGCGCTGCACGACTACATCCGCATCCCCAACAAGTCGCCGGCCTTCGACCCCGCCTGGCGCGAGAACGGCCACATGGACAAGGCGGCGTCGCTCCTCGCCGCCTGGTGCAAGGCGCAGCCGATCCCCGGGCTCACGGTGGAGGTCGTGCGCCTCGAGAACCGCACGCCGGTCATCTTGATGGAGGTGCCGGGCAGGCGCGACGACACGGTGCTCCTCTACGGCCACCTCGACAAGCAGCCCGAGATGACGGGCTGGCGGCAGGGGCTCGGCCCCTGGGAGCCGGTGCGCGAGGGCGACCGGCTCTACGGCCGCGGCGGCGCCGACGACGGCTACTCGGGCTTCGCGTCGCTCGCCGCGCTGCGCCTCCTGCACGAGCAGGGGCTCCCGCACGCGCGCTGCGTGGTGCTCATCGAGGGCTGCGAGGAGAGCGGCAGCCCGGACCTGCCGGCCTACATCGACGCGCTCGCGGACCGCATCGGCAAGCCGAGCCTGGTCGTGTGCCTCGACTCCGGCTGCGGCAACTACGACCAGCTCTGGACCACGACGTCGCTCCGCGGGCTCCTCCAGGGCACGCTCGAGGTGAGCATCCTGCGCGAGGGCGTGCACTCGGGCGTGGGCAGCGGCGTCGTGCCCTCGAGCTTCCGGATCCTGCGGCAGCTGCTGTCGCGCATCGAGGACGAGCGGACCGGGCGCGTCCTCGTCGACGCGCTGCACGTCGAGATCCCGAAGGAGCGCGTCGCGCAGGCGCGGGCCGCGGCCGAGGTCCTGGGCGCGACCGTCGTGAGCGAGCTGCCGTGGGTGCAGGGCGCCGGGCCGGTGACCGGCGACGTCGCCGAGCTCCTCCTGAACCGCACCTGGCGCCCGGCGCTCTCCGTGACCGGCGCCGACGGCCTCCCGCCCATCGCCAGCGCGGGCAACGTGCTGCGCCCGTTCACGCGGGCGAAGCTCTCGATGCGCATCCCGCCGCGCGTCGACCCGAGGAAGGCGGCGGCGGCCCTGAAGCAGGCGCTGGAGCAGGACCCGCCGTACGGCGCCGAGGTCCGGTTCCGCGTGAGCGAGCCGTCGCCCGGGTGGGACGCGCCGGCGACGGCGCCCTGGCTGGAGGCGGCGGTGCGCAAGGCGTCGCAGGCGTACTTCGGCCGGCCAGCGATGGGGATCGGCGAGGGCGGGACGATCCCCTTCATGGCGATGCTCGGGGAGAAGTTCCCCGAGGCGCAGTTCCTCATCACCGGCGTGCTCGGGCCGCAATCGAACGCGCACGGGCCGAACGAGTTCCTTCACCTCGGCATGGGGAAGAAGCTGACCTGCTGCGTGGCGAGCGTGATCGCCGACCACGCCGCGCGGCCGCGCTGAGGGCCGGCGGCCGCGCCCGGCGCCGCGCCGCGCTCAGCGGCCGCGCGCGCCCGCGCCCTGGGCGGCCGCGAACGTGAGCACGACCCGGGCCCCGCCCTCGCGGCCCTCCTCGATCCGGATGGATCCGCCGAAGCTCTTCATCCGGTTCGCCGAGAAGTGCAGCCCGATGCCGTTCGCGCCCTCCCGGGTCGTGAACCCGTATTGAAACACCTGCATCCGCGCGCCCTCGGGGATGCCTGGCCCGTTGTCCTCCACGGCGCAGCACACCTCGGCCCCGTCCTGCCACGTCGAGATCTCGATCCAGGGCTCGAGCGCGTCCGCCTCGCCGAGCGCGGCCCGCGCGTTGTCGAGCAGGTTGTAGAGGATGGTCAAGAGATCGTGGCGGTTCGCCACCACGTCGTCGACCGGCCGCAGATCGAGCTGCAGCGCGACGCGCGCGTTCACGAGCGCCACCCCGTGCGCGTGCAGCGACTCGTGGATCACCTCGCTCACGGAGAGCCGCTCGGTGCGGTACGCGTTCCTGTACGCGTACCTCTCCTGCGCGCGGATGGCGTCGCGGATGACGTCGAGCTGCTCGCGCAGGCGCTCGACGTCCGCCGCCGTCTCCGCCTGCTCCTGCTCCAGCGCGGCGAGCGCCAGCTCCACGTAGCGGCGCAGGCTCTCGCTGCGCGGCTCGCCCGCCGGCTCGGCGAGGTCCGGGCCGCCGCCCGCGAGCAGCTCGCCGAGGGCCCTCGAGAGCCGCGGCAGCCGCGACCTCGCGAGGCGATCCCGCACCAGATCGGCCGTGATCCCGGCGCTGCTCAGCGTGTTGCCCGCGCTGTGGAGGACGTCCATCGCGACCTGCGCCATGCCCGAGTGCCGCGCGATCTCGGCCTGCTCCGCGCCGAGCTGCTGGTACGACCGGTAGAGCCGCACCATCGACCGCACGCGCGCGAGCAGCTCCCGCGGCGCGAACGGCTTCACCAGGTACTCGTCGGCGCCGCCGTCGAGCCCCGACGCGATCGCCTCGTCGTCCGCGCGGGCGGTGACCAGGATGACCGGCACGTGGCGCAGCACGGGGTGCGCCTTCAGCCAGGCGGTGAGCTCGATGCCCGACATCCGCGGCATCATCACGTCGGAGACGATGACCTGCGGGGGCGAGCGCTCGATCAGCTCCTGCGCCTCGAGGCCGTTCTGCGCCTCCACGAGGCGGTAGCTCGGGGACAGCAGCGCGCGCATGAACTGCCGCATGTCCGGGTTGTCGTCGACGAGCAGGAGCAGCGGCCTGTCCGCCTCCGCGCCCGGCCCCGCGGCGCGCGTGGCCCCCGGCGGGCGGCTCGACCTGCGCGCGGCGCGCGGCGCGCCGGCGTCCGGCCCCTGCCCCGCCTGCTCGGGCGCGGCCTCCACGGGCGGCAGCGAGCTCAGCCAGCGCCGCGTCTGCGCGGCGCTGTTCTCGCTGCGCGACCTCGGCTCCGTGTCCTGCGGCGCGCCGTCCTCGTCCGTCCGCGGCAGGCGCACGCGGACCGTCGTCCCCTGGCCGAGCTCGCTCTCGATGGCGACCGCGCCGCGCATGAGCTCCGCGAACTGCTTGACCAGCGAGAGCCCGAGCCCGGTGCCCTCGTACCGCCGCGTCACCGAGCCGTCGACCTGGGTGAACTTCGAGAACAGCTTGCCGAGCTCGTGCCGCGGGATGCCGATCCCCTCGTCGCGCACGCTGAGCTCGAACGACGCGTCGTCGAGCGCGCGCAGGGAGACCTCGACGTGCCCGCCGGGGTGGGAGAACTTCAGCGCATTGCTGATGAGGTTGAGCAGGATGCGCTCGTACTTGTAGCGATCCAGGAGGACCACGCCGAGCGCGTCGCCGGTCATCGACAGGGTGCGGCCGCGGGCCACCGCGCTCGGCCGGATGTCGCTCAGCATCAGCGAGGTGAACCGGTTAACATCCACCGGCTCCCAGTCGACCTCCATGCGCGCCGCCTCCGCCTTGGAGAAGTCGAGCAGGTCGCTCACCACGTTGAGGAGCCGCGCCGTGTTGCGGCGGATGAGCTCCAGCTCGTCGCGCACGTCGCCCGGCAGGGCCGTGTGCTGGGCCTCGAGGAGCCGCTCCAGCGGGGACAGAATCAGGGTGAGGGGCGTGCGCAGCTCGTGGCTCACCGCGGCGAGGAAGTCGCTCTTGGCGTTGTTGGCGCGCTCCGCCTCGTCCTTGGCGCGCTCCGCCTCGTCCTTGGCGCGGGCGAGCGCCATCTCGGTGAGCTTGCGGTCGGTGATGTCGGTCCAGGAGCCGAGGATGCCGAACACCTCGCCGTTGTCGTCCTTGAGCGGCACCTTGCAGGTGAGCAGGTACCGGGTGCTGCCGTCGGCCTGGCGCTGGGTCTCCTCGATGTTCAGCATCGGCTCGCCGGACGCCATGACGGCCTTGTCGATGCGGATGTAGTGCTCGGCCTCCTCGCGGGTCCAGGGCAGGTCGTAGTCGGTGAGGCCGATGATGTCCTCGGCGCGGCTCAGCCCCGCGCCCCGGGCGCTCATCTCGTTCGTGCCGAGGTAGACGCAGTCGCGGTCCTTCCACCAGATGCTGTAAGGGAACGTCGAGATGATGTGCCGTAAGAGCTGCTCTTGCCGGGCCCCCGGCAGGAGCGGCGGCGTGCGCTTTCTATCTTTCGGATCCGACATAGGAAGGCCGTGACGACGGGCGGAGCTTTCCGTGGCTGTCCGCCCGGCGCTCCTGGCCGGCGGCCGCCACGCGACCTCCCCTGCAATCTGGCCGCTCCGCGTGCCGCCGGGGATGCACCTGAGACCCGGTGAGCATCCTATCTCACGCCGCGGGCGCGGCGCAAACCATCGGCCTCGGCGGCGGGGGCTCGCCGAGGGCGGCCGGTCCGGCTCAGATCGTGATTCGCGTGCCGTCGAACCGGGTGAACGTGAACCCGTCGAACGGCTCGCGGAAGGTCCGGCGCTCGTCCCGGAGCAGGCTGATCGCCACCGCCTCGCCGAGCGCCAGCGACGCCGCGGCGTCCGTGCGCCAGTGGATGCCCGCCCAGTTGCGCCCGAAGGCGGCGTTGGTCGCCAGCTTGTTCAGCTCACCGCCCACGGTCAGGGGCGCCCCGCCGTAGGGGACGAGCCGGGTCGGGTCGGCCGGATCGGGGACGAACGGATCCTCGATGACGTGGTCCTCGTCGAAGAACGCCTTCAGGAGCGTCACGTTGACCCCGGCGATGGCGGCGGCGCCGCCCGGGTACGACCCGTGGAGCGGGGCGCCCTCCGGGAAGGCCTGCGGCAAGAGGTAGCTCCCGAACGTGTCGAACGTCAGCTCGACCGCCAGCGAGCCGAGGATGTCGTGGTGCAGCGGGTGCTCGCGCCCGTTCGCGAGGCGGTGGTGGACCAGCCCGCCGTACGCCTCGGGGCGGATGCTGCGGTGCACGAACCACTTCTGCCAGTAGGCGGCGCGGATCGCGCGCGACGTCCCGAAGGGGAGCAGGCCCTGCAGGTAGGCGAGCGAGAAGGTCGCGGCGGCCGAGGCCTGCGTCCGCGACGTGAGGTAGGGGTTCGTGGGGCTCAGGGGCGCCGCGATGCCCCCCGGCACGCCCGGGTTCGCGCTGCGCGCCGCGCCGAGGAGCAGCGCCGCGCCCCAGAAGCTGGCCGCGCCGCCGTGCACGTACTCCGCCAGATCGCGCCCTGTCGAGACGTAGCGGCGCACCGGGTCGTACGCGATCGACCGGGTGGGGTTGAGCCCGTTCTGCACCGCGAGCCACTCGTTGTAATCGGTCTGGAAGTCGTTGCCCGGCAGCGCCGTGCGGATCGCGCCCTCCAGCACCTGCGGGCCATAGGGGATGTCGCGCAGGAGGAACTGCGAGATGTAAGGGCCGTCGAGCACGCCGGGAGGAATCACGTGCCTGGCCGTCCTGCCCGAGCGATCCCGGGGATCGGCGTAGGTGACGCTGCCGCGGAACAGCGTCTCCAGCGTGACGCGGCCGCCGACCCGGGGGCCGGTGTAGCCGGAGAGGCGATCGATCTCCTCGATCGCGTCCGCCACATCGCTGCTGTCGGCGTAGGTCTCGAACGGCACGTCCCGCAGCAGCGCCTTCCAGTAGACCTCGACGGCCTCGGCGGCCTTCTCCGCGCTGGCCAGCGCGGGGGCCGGGGGCACGCCGATCTGGGGCGGGGTCGTGCCGATCAGGCTGACGGCGAGGGTGCCGATCGGACTGACCAGCTTGCGGGTGCCGCCGAGCGGGATGGCCTCGAAATCGTCCCATTCGCGCGACGCGTGGGCGCGCGCGGCGACGCGGTACGCGGCCCGATCCACCTCGCCTCGCGCGTCGTGCGGCAGGCCGCGCGTGTCCGTCCCGATCTTGTTGGGATAGCGCTCCTCGTCGCCGTTGTTCGGGTGAGGCGCGATGGGCTCCTCGAACTGGTCGACCGCGGCCTCCACGCGCACGCGCAGCGCGCGCAGGCGGAGCTCGTGATCGAGCGGCGAGACGCGCGGATCGCGGCGCAGCGACCCGATCCCGTCGAGCAGATCGTCGATGTCCCTGCCCCGCGCCGCTCGCGCGACGCCGGGGGTCCCGGCGAGGACGCCGCCCACGGCGAGCGAGCCGGCGACGCCCATGAAGGCGCGCCGGCCTGCTGCCGCCTTGTCGGCCCTCGGTCGCGTCGCGGCGCCCTCGGGGCTGGCGGCGTCCGTCGTCGAAGCATCGCTCCGGGGATCGCGATCGTGAGAATCGATGGTCATGGCGTTCAGCTCCGTTCGTTGCAGGGAGGTCGGCGTCCGCCGGCCGCGGCGTCCGCGGCCGAGCACCCGTGAGATCCGGCCCGTGAGCTCGGGAGGAAGCGTCTCGTCCAGGAAGCGGAGAGGGTGAATGCAGAAGGCGAGCTTCCGGCCGCGCGCGCTCCGAGCGCTGAAGGGCCAGGAAGGACCAGGCAGCGGTCTCCGTCCTCCCATCCGTTTTAAAGGATTAATGTCTACTATAACGGACAATATCGAGCAAGGACTTTGTTTTGCGGCGCACCTGCGGGGCTTCTGTCGTCCGGCGCGCGGTGGTATCGGGCGCGCATAATTGCGGTGACGCGAGCTCGTGTTCCGGACCCGCAACAAGAGTATCCTTCGCGCCATGGAAGACGCGGTCCCCCTGCCGTCGCGCGATGAGCTCCGGCCCCACGCGCTCGATGGGGCGCTCCTCTGGTTCCATCCGCGAACGGGGATGAACGTGCGCTGGGACGGGGCCGAGACGCGCCGGTTGACGAGGCGGGCCCCGCGCGTCGCCCTGTTCGGCATCACCAACCGGTGCAACCTCGCGTGCTCGTTCTGCTCGCGGGACCGGGAAGCGGGGAGCGAGTGGACGGTGGACGGGGCGTTCGACGTGCTCTCGGGCCTCGCGCGCCGCGGCCTCCTCGAGGTGGCGTTCGGCGGAGGAGAGCCGCTCGCGTTCGCCGGCTTCGACGAGCTCTTGACGCGCCTCGCCGAACGGACCGCGCTCGCTCTCCATTTCACCACGAACGGCACGTTGCTCACGGAGCGGAGGCTCCGCGCGCTCGCGCCGCACGTCGGGGAGATCCGAGTCTCGGTGTATCGAGACACGCCCTGGGAGGACCGGCTGGAGCTGCTCGCGGCCGCGGGCGTGACGTTCGGCGTGAACGTGCTCGCGACGCCCGCGCTGCTCCCTTCGCTGCCAGCGCTCCTCACGCGGCTCGCCCAGCTCGGGTGCCGCGACGTGGCGCTGCTGCGGTATGTAGGGCTCGACCCGGACAACCACCTCGGCCCGGAGGGCGAGCGCCGCCTCGCCGAGATCATCGCAGACAGCCCTGTTCGAGCGCGGCTGTCGGTCTGCTTCGGGGACAGGCTGGAGCCCGTGCCGCGCCTCTTCGAGGGCGTGGACGGCGATTGTGGGGCCGGTCTGGACTTCGTGACGATCACCTCGGATCGCACGCTCAAGGCCTGTTCGTTCCAGCAGCGGGGAGCGCCCGTCCGGTCGGCGGACGACGTGCTCGCCGCCTGGTCTGCCGAGCGAGCGCGGCTCCTCGGGCCCGCGCCGCTCCCGGGCTGCGCCCGGCCCGCGCGGCGCAAGGCAAGGCTCTCCGACGGTATCCGCATCTGGCAGGGATTCTCCGGCAACAACAGCGGCGACTGCGTGCTCGTCGGGCGCTTCGAGGAGCTCGACGACGCCCGCCGCTACATCGACGATCTCTTGCCGGGATGGACTCCGGGCGAGCCGTTCGGGAAAGAGTGGCGAGCGCTCCTGGAGCGCGAGGGGATCCGCCTGGAGGGCGGAGAGGTGGCGCCGGACTCGATCGCGCGCGTCGGGGGGAGCGTGATGGTGCACACCGGCATGGCCGTGGACGACGACTTCCCTGCGCTGCGAGCGCTCCTCTGGAAGCGGGGCGGACGAGCGGTGTATTCCGGCGTCCACGAGCACGATCCGGTGGAGATCGTGGCGGGCCTGCGGTTCGAGGACGCGGCCTCGCTGGAGGCGGCGGAGATCGCGCTGGCGGTGGACGACGTCGCCGTCCTCGAGAGGCGCGGCCTCGACCTGTACGGCCCCGTCCCGGTCCGCCACGTGTCGCTCTCCTCCGGGACGCCGGATCTGGGCGCGCTCCACGGCACCATCTCGCAGCTCGAGGCGATCGCCGAGAGGCACGGCGCCCATCTGGCCGCCGAGCTGGCCCCGCTCCCCGGTGAGGCCCGCTGGCCTCAATGGCTCGCCGCCCGCCCCCCGAGCGCCGATCGCGCGCGACTCTGGGCCTCGTTCCCGGACGCCGCGAGGGCCGCCTCCGTGGCCGGCTCGCTCGACGGCAGGGCGGTGATCGCGGACCGCTATCTCATCGCCACGTCGGCGCGGATCCCGACGCGCTACGGCTTCCAGATCCAGCGCGCCGGCGGGACCGCGGAGTGGATGGACGGCGGCCCGGTCCGACTCTCCGCCACGTTCCGGCCGCGTTCCCAGGAGAATACGGCGTGCACGGACCCCGCGGCGCTCAAGGTGGCGTTGCGGCCTTATCTGACCGCGGAGGACGAGCTCTCGACCGACCAGGGGTGGGCCCACCCCTTCGCCACGGTGCGCACCGCCGAGCCGGGTCGCGTATTGCCCGCGCTCGTCGACTTCGCGCGCAGCCACGGGCTGGAGATGTGGCTCGACGCCGCGCCGCGTGACCGCATCGTCGCCGTGATCGCGCGCCTGAAGGACGACCTTGCCCGGGCGCAGAAGGCCGCGCGGACGAAGTAGCGCGCTGTCGCTCGCGCTCTCACCTCCCTACCCGGCGCTCTACGTGACGTCGCAGGTCCCGCCGCGCTGCCGCCTGCACCGTCCTCACCGCCGCAGCTTGACTTTCTATCTTCCGTTATAACGGACAAATTTCCCCCATAAGCGACTTGCTCGCATCGTGACCTCGGCAGCCGGCCGGACGCAGGAGCGGCCGCCCCGAGCCCCGCCCCGCCCCGCCCGCCGATCACCCGCTGCTGCCGGTCGGTGAATGTCGCGGCCCGCCCGCGCATCGGAGGCGTCTGGCGCGGGGAGCGCCTACGTCCACCACGCCGCCCGCGGCGAGCGGGTCAGCACGATTTCTTCGCCTCCAGCAAGGCCGCAGCGCGACCCGAGTGACGCCAGCGCCAGCACAGGTACCAGCACCCCGAAGGGCAACGCCATGTTTCTTCTCGCTCAACAGACCCACCGGATGCTCGTGTCGTATCACCCTCGGATCGGCCACCTGTACGTCCCCAACCAGAAGGCGCGCATCCCGCATGAACGCGGCGGCTATCGGGTCCGCACCAACGCGCAGGGCTTCCGCTCCGATGTCGACTACGCGCCGCAGCGGCGGGGCAAGCCGCGGATACTCGTGTTCGGGGACTCGATGACCGCCGGCGACGGCTGCGAAAACCACGAGCGGTACACCGAGCACCTCGGCCGCCTCCTCTCCGCGGAGGTCTACAACTACGGGCTCTCCGGGTCGGGCACGGACCAACAGACCCTCATCCTCGAGGAGCTCGCCGCCGGGGTCGAGGCCGATCTGATCATCCTCGCCGTGTACATCGACAACGTGGAGCGCGTCCTCTCGACGCACCGCGTTTCAATCGACAGCGCGACCGGACGCAGGCTCCTGGTGCCGAAGCCCTATTTCGAGCTCGTCGACGGCGAGCTCGTGGTTCGCCAGCAGCCGGTGCCGCGAGACAGGCCGGACGCAGGGCTGGCGTGGGAGCACCACTTCCCCAGCATGGCCGGGCTGGCCATGCTGTACAGCCAGCTGCGCGGCGTCCCCGTCGAGTCGGCCAGCATGACCCCCATCACGAGGGCGGCCTCGGACGTGATGGAGCGACTGCAGGGGCAGCCCCTGTTCGATCAGCTCGTTCGATTCGCCGCGCCTCGATCGTGGGACGACATCAAGCCATTCCGGCCGTGGATACAGCGGATGCTCGGCTTTCGCCCCTGCTCGGCGCACTACGACCAGCCGACGTCGGACGGGTCCAGGCTCCTGCGAGCCATCATCGCCAGGTTCGTCGAGGCCGCTCGACCTCGTCCGGTCCTCCTGATGCCGGTCCCGGTCCGCTACTATTGCCAGATCCCGAGCGCGGCGAGCTATCAGGCCTTCTTCGCGGACACGGCGCGCGATCTCGGCTGCGAGCACCTCGACCTGCTCGGGGAGCTGGCGCGGCTCCCGTTCGACGAGCGCAAGCGCATCTCGTTCCCCATCGACTCGCACTTCAGTCCGGAAGGTCACGAGCAGGTCGCGAGGGCCCTCGCGCGGCACATCCTCGATCGTGGCTTGCTCCCGGCGCCGAGCGCAAAAGCCCCGGCGCGGGGCGCGCCAGCGGCCGGCGGCGTCGTCGCGCAGCCGCGGCACGCCCGCCCGCCCGAGAAATACATCCTCGGCGTCTCCTGCTTCTACCATGACTCCGCGGCGTGCATCCTGCGCGACGGCGAGGTGGTGGCGGCCGCCGAGGAAGAGCGGTTTTCACGGGTCAAGAACGACCGAGGCTTCCCGCGCCAGGCCATCAATTTCTGTCTGGAGGAGGCGAACGTCGCCCTCTCGGATCTGGCCGCGATCGCCTACTACGATGACAGCGCGCTGGCCTTCGAGCGCGTCCTCTCGAGCGCCGCGGCGGCCGGCCGATCCGCGCGGGATCCGTGGGCAGCCATGCTCCCGTCATGGCTGTCGACAAAGCTCCGGATCGCCGAGGTGCTGGAGCACGAGCTCGCCTACAGCGGCCTCGTGCTGGAGAACCTGCACCACCGCTCGCACGCCGCGAGCGCGTTCTTCCCGTCCCCGTTCGAGGAGGCGGCGATCCTGACCATCGACGGGGTCGGCGAGTGGAGCACCGCGAGCATCGGCGTCGGCAAAGGCTCCGAATTGCGCCTCCTTCAGGAGATGCGGTTCCCCCACTCGCTCGGGCTGCTCTACTCCGCCTTCACCCAGTTCACCGGCTTCAAGGTGAACAGCGGCGAATACAAGATGATGGGCCTGGCCCCCTACGGCGAGCCGCGCTACGTCGACAGGATCCTTCAAAACCTGGTCGAGATCCGTGACGACGGCTCGATCCGCCTGAACCTGGAGTACTTCACCTTCTTCGGGGAGGACACCATCACGAACGCGAGGTTCGCGGCGCTCTTCGAGGGGCCGGCGAGGGATCCCGCCGCGCGCATCACGCGCCGCGAGATGGATCTGGCGCGCTCCGTGCAGGTCGTGATCGAGGAGGCGGTCCTCAAGATGGCGGCGCACGCGCACCGTCTGACGTCGGCCTCCAAGCTGTGCATGGCCGGCGGGGTGGCGCTCAACTGCGTGGCCAACGGGCGCATCTTGCGGGAAGGGCCGTTCGACGAGATCTGGATCCAGCCCGCCGCCGGGGACGCAGGAGGCGCGCTCGGGGCGGCGCTCGACGCCTACCACAGCTACTTCGGACAACCTCGGCGCCCGGCGAGCTCGCCCGGCTCCGCGCAGCGCGGCTCCTATCTCGGGCCGGCCTTCTCGTCCAGCGAGGTCGAGGCCTTCGTGCAGACCCACGGCCTTCCGTGCGAGCGCCTCGAGCCGTCCAGCCGGGCTGCCCGCGTCGCCGAGCTCCTGGCCTCGGGCCGGGTCGTCGGGCACTTCAGCGGGCGCGCAGAGTTCGGACCGCGCGCGCTCGGCGCGCGCTCGATCCTGGGCGACGCGCGCAGCAGCGAGATGCAGGTCACGCTCAACCGGAAGATCAAGTACCGCGAGTCGTTTCGCCCGTTCGCGCCGTCCGTTCTGGCCGAGCGAGCCAACGAGTACTTCGATTGCGCGGGCGAGAGCCCGTTCATGTTGCTCGTCGCGCCGCTCGTGGAGGACAAGCGCAAGCCGTTTTCCCGCGGCAGCTCCGAGGATCTGCTCGAGGTCGTCCGGGCGCCCCGCAGCGATGTGCCGGCGGTGACCCACGTCGACTATTCGGCCAGGGTGCAGACCGTGACCCGCGAGGCGCACCCCGCCTACCGGGCCGTCATCGACGCGTTCGCCGAGAAGACGGGTTGCCCGGTGATCGTCAACACGTCGTTCAACGTGCGCGGCGAGCCGATCGTCAATACGCCCTACGATGCGTACCGCTGCTTCATGCGGACCGACATGGACGCGCTCTTCATCGAGGACCACCTGTTCCTCAAGGAGCAGCAGCCGCCGTGGCCGGAGGAGGGCGGCGCCTACGACGAGTGGGCGTCCGTCGGGGCCTCGGCGCCCGAGCAGGTGACACGGCCGCTCGAGCGCCTCTTCGACAGCGACTTCCTGCCTGCGGTCGCGGACATCAAGGGCGCGCTCGCCGAGGCAGGGGCGGCCACGCTCTCTCCGGCGGAGGGCCAGTGGGAGCGGATCGACGCGGCGACCGCCTATCCGCGCGCCCTGGAGAGGCGTCCCGCGCAGCCGGACGCCTTCGGTCGCGCGATCACGAGCGGCTGGAGCTCACCCGAGCTCGCGCGCGCCCTGGCCCCCGTCATCGCGAAGGGCGTTCGCGTCGTCCACCGCGTGCCTCATCGCGCGCAGCGGGAGGTCGTGTCGGACACCATGTACGTGATGTTCTGAGCGCGCGGACGTCGAAGCGGGCAGCGGGGCTCACTGGATGACCGAGTCCGTCACCGCGATCGGCGTGTCGTCGTGGTTCGAGATCTGCGGGTAGGTCGGGTACCACGAGCCGCCGATGTTCTCGGTGATCACCGATCGATCGATGACGATGTTCCCCGAGTGGTCGTTGCTCACGAAGAAGATCGCGCTCCCGTACGCGTTCACCTCGTTCCGCTCGATCCGGGTCCCGCAGAGCGTGAGCGTCATTGTGTTGCCGTCGTTGTAGATGGCCCCGCCGCTGCCGCCGCCCGGCGTCCCCGCCTCGGCGGGGTTGCCGCCGCGCCCGATCGCGCGGTTGTGGGAGAACAGGCTGTTCACGACCGTCCACGAGACGCCGATGCTGCTGATGCCGCCGCCGTTCGCGCACGCGTTCCCGTAGCCCTCGGCGCCGCCGAAGGTGCTGTTCACCACGTAGAGCGGCAGACCGTCGTATTGCATGAAGGCGCGGATCCCGGCGCCGCCGACGTCGGGGCCGGCGCCGTCGCACGCGTTGTTGAAGAAGCGCGAGTTGACGACCTTCAGGCGCCCGCCCTGCGCGAAGATGGCGCCGCCGCCCTCGTCGTCATCGTCGGTCGAGTCGCCCTCGATGAAGGTGAGGTTCTGGACCGTCAGGCGCGGGTGATCCTGGTTGTCGCAGTTCGGCGTCGTCCACACCTGCGCCTCGTCGCACGTGTTCATGTAGAGGATGCGCCGCTGCCCGCCGCCGCTCAGCGTCACGAGCCCGCCGCCGTCGATCACGATCTCGGGGCCGGTATCGTTGAAGATCTTCGCGGTCTCCTCGAGCGTGATGGTGATCGGGTCGGGGCCGCAGTCGAAGGTGATGATGCCGCCGGCCGCGACGCCGCTGACGACGGCCTCCGAGGTGCAGCTCTCCGGCGTGCCGTCGCCGATCACCGTGGTCGGGGACGAGGTGTCGGCGGCGTGCGCCTCGGCCGGCACAGCGCAGCTCCCGTCGGGGTTGCCCGCCGCCGGGCCGCCGCCCTCGTGCGCGGGTGATCCCGCGCCGGCGCCGCCCGAGCCCGCGCCGCTGCCCGACGCGCTCGCCGCTCCGGCGCCTCCCGTGCCGGTCGCCCCCTCCCCTCCGCTCGAGTCGTCCGCGCAGGCCGCGAGCGCGGTCACCATCGACAGGCACAAGATCAGCTCCAGCGATCGTCGCATCATGTCCTCCTCACCCCGAGCGCATGCTGGCAGCGGCGTGGACCGCTCTCGGACCACGCTCGCCGCAGCACGGCGCTGGGCATGGTACCCCCACCTCGGCGGCGCTGCCCCTGAGCCGATGGCGCGGGTGCCTCCACCGGCGCCGCGCCCCGACGGCGCGGGGCAGCCGCGCTGGTGATCCGGCCGACTCGAGCGCGGCGATGGAACGAGCAGGAGGACCCGCGGTGGGCGCCGCACGCGCGCCGCCCCATTGACGCACCGCCGGGGCCGCCGTGTGCTGTGCGCCGAGGAGACCATCGTGATGGCACAACGTCGATTCATCATGCTTTGCCTTGCCGCGCTCTGCGCGGGAGGCTGCGGTTCGGGCGACGAGCCGGGGGACGCCGCCACGACCGCCGCGTCGTCCCAGGCCTCGAGCGGCACCAGCGGGGCCTCGAGCGGCTCCGGCGGCAGCGGGCCAGGGGGAACGGGGACGGGCGGCGCGCCCGCGTCCACGACCGTCGTGGTGAACGAGATCTCGGCCAAGGGCGGCGACTGGATCGAGCTCGGCAACCCGGGACCGGGGTCGGCCGATCTCAGCGGGCTCGGCCTCTGCGACTCCGACGACAGCGGGATGTGCAACACGGCCGACGCGCTCAGGTTCCCCGAGGGCACGCAGCTCGCCCCGGGGGCGTACCTGCTCGTCCTCGGCGATCAGGCCGCCGAGGCCGGCCCTGGGCCCCACACCACGTGTCTGCCGGATGGCGGCCCGAGCAGCTGCTTCTATGCGACCTGGAAGGTCAGCGCCTCCAGGGGCGAGACCGTCCACCTCATCTCGGCCAACGACCAGGTGCTCACCCAGCTGGAGTACCCGATGGAGGCGGCAGCGGACGGCGAGACGTGGGGCAGGTTGCCCGATCTGACCGGCGAGGGCGCCGTCACCGCGCCGACCCCCGGGGAGGCGAACGCGGCGCCATAGCGCCTGCGTCGCCGCGTCGGGCCTGCCAGACTGCGGCAGGAGCGAGCGGCGACCGCGGCGTCAGCTGCGGCGGATCCGCCGCAGCCCGAGGGCCGCGGCGGCCGCGAGCGCGAGCCAGAGGGCCTGGGGCGGGGCGCTGGGCGGGGACGCCGCGAGGCGGCAGCCGCAGCCGCTCGAGCCGTCACCGTCCGGCGGCGTGCGGGGGATCCCGCCGAGGAAGCCTTCCGGTATGACGCGACCGAACCTGTTGTTGCTCTCGTCCGGATCCTTCGCGTCGCTGGTGACGGTCGCCCACGTCTCGACCCGCTGCCCTCGATAATCGAGCTTGCCACGCACGGTGAGGGACCAGCCATCGAACTTCGGCATCTCCGCGACCTCGCAAGACAGCTTGCCCGCTTGCACGGCGCAGTCCACCCCCTCGTCCGACGTCCAGGTGACGCCGACCATGCCCTCGGGCAGATCCTGCTCCAGGCGCACGCGGCTCGCCGCCGAGGGCCCGTCGTTCCTCACGTGCTCGATGAGCATGATGTCCGAGTCCTCGATCACGATGCTCACGTCGCCGTACAGGTCGGCGCGCACCTCGTTGTCGATGGGGATCCGCAGCGTCGCGCGGTTGTTGCTCGGGTCGGCGTCGACGAGACGGCTGCACACCGAGACGCTCAGATCCACGTGCTCGCCCTCCCCGACGTCGAGGACCGCCACGAATTGCCTGCTCTCTCCGGCGCCGAGCCCGGGTACGGAACATTCGCCAGGGACGCCGCAGCTCAGCTTGACCTGACCGCTCGCTCCACCGTCTGCGGAGAGGGTCATGCCCTGCGACGGTGTGGAGCTCCGGTTCGTCACCGACAGCATCAGCCGGGGGTCGTCGCCTGACCTGACGAGGTCGGGCGCATCCACGATCTCGACCGCGAGATCGGTCCGCAGGCCGGCGGCCACGGAGGGGTCGTAGATGGAGTCGACGAGATCGAGCAACCCGTCGCCCGTCAGGTCGATCAGCGCTTGCGGCGCGTCCTCCGACCGATTGCGCTCGGTGAACGTCCATTGCCTCTCGACGAGCCGCCCGATGAACGAGCCGACGACCAGCTCGTCTGCGCCGTCCCCCGAGAGATCGGCCGTGAGCATCCGGCCGCGCCCGCGAGCCCTCTCCTGGGGCTCCAGCGGGGTGAACGTCCCCGCGGGGGCCTGGAGCCACGTGTGGAGCAGCATCTTGTAGTCCCCCGGCGCGACCTCACCCCTCGCGATCACGGCCACATCCTGGAGACCGTTGCCGTCGAAGTCGCCGAAGGCCCCGAGCTGGTAGCCTCCGTCCATCGCCAGCCGATGCACCGGCTGGAAGCTCCCCGCGGCGGTCCGCTGGGCGATGGCGACGCCGCCCGCGGCCGGATACAGCAAGTCCTGCAGACCATCTCCATCAACGTCTCGCGCGACCATCTCGGTCGTGAGCGCGACGGACGCATCGAGCACGGCGACGCCGGTCAGCGTATGCACCGCGCGGAACGCTCCCTCCGACGCGTGGAACAGCTGCATCTCGCCCGGGGCCGTCTCGACGACGATGTCCGCCTGGCTCGGGCTCAGGAAATGCCCGGCGGCGAGCAGCAGCAGCGCTCCGGGATCGCGCGGCGTGACATCGAGGTATCCGACGTGCGTGAGGTTGCCGGACGTCTGCTGGAGGACGAACACGCGCTGGGCGTCCCTGACGACGACATCGAGCTGGCCATCGCCGGTGACATCGGCGACCGCGAACTGCCGCATGCCCCGCTCGCGGTCCACGTCGTGCACGTACTTCGTGCTGGTGAGCGGCGAGCCGTCGCGGTCGCGAAGCTCGAGCGTGAGCTCGAAGGGACGGATCATGAGCCAGTCGTAGGCGCCGTTCCCGTCCATGTCGGCAAAGAGCACCCTCTCGCTCCCGGGAGCGAGGGCGAGCTCGGTGGCGCTCGACGCGAAGAAGACCGAGTCGCACGCTCCAGCGGCCAACGACACGCTCGGCAAGCCCAGGGGGAGCAGGCCGGCGATCATGAAAGCAGTCCATTTCATGAAAGCCAGGCTACCATGGGGGCCTCAGGCCTTGCGGGACGCAAGGCTGACGAGCTCGTGCTCCCCGCCGGGGCCGATCGCGCCGCGTCGAGCGCCAGCGAAATATGCGAGAATCTCACCCAACAGGGAACCTCATGTCACCGATGCCCGCGACCGAGATCCTCCGCGCCCCGTTGCTGCCGCCGCGCCCCCTCCGGGCGCCCCGCCCGCGCGGCGGGCCTGCGACAGGGGGGTCCCTGGCGCGGCGCTCGGCGCCGCCAGCGCTCGCGCTCTCGCTGCTCCTCCTGGGCTGCGGAGCCTCGGATCCGCCGCCGGAGGTGCGGGTCTCCGGCTGCCCTCGCTGCGCCGGGGTGGCGCGGGTCGGCGCGCTTCCGGAGGGCGACATCGACGAGTGCTCCGGCGTGGTCGCCAGCGGGCTGCACCCGGACGTGCTCTACGTGCACAACGACCACGGCGACGCCCCCCGGTTCTTCGCGATCGGGCTCGGCGGCGCGCTGCGGGCCGAGGTGGCCGTGGCCGGCGCGGCGGCGATCGACTGGGAGGACATCGCGCGCGGCCCCTGCCGCACGGGCGGGGGCAGCTGCCTGTTCCTCGCGGACATCGGCGACAACGACGGCGAGCGCGACAGCTACGCGGTCTACAGCGTGCAGGAGCCGGACGCGCTCGGAGGCGCGCCGCGCGCCTCGACCGCCGAGGTGTTCGTGATCTCGTACCCCGACGGCAGCCACGACGCGGAGACGCTGCTCATTCACCCCACCACCGGGGCGCTCACCGTGGTGACGAAGGTCAACAAGGGCATCTCGGAGATCTACGAGCTGCCCGCGCTCCCCGCCGCGGGCGCGCCGGCGACGCTCGTCCACGCGGGCTCCATCCAGCCGCCCGCCGGGAGCGCGCGCTTCACGGGCGGCGACGTGCACCCCGACGGCGCGGGCGTGCTGCTGCGGACCTCCTCGCACGTACTCTACTACCCGATGGCGCCGGATCAGACGGTGGCGCAGGCGCTGGCCGGCTCGCCCTGCGTGCTGCCGTCGGCCGACGAGGAGCAGGCCGAGGCGATCGCGTGGATGCCCGGCGGATGGGACTACGTGATGATCGGCGAAGGGAAAAAGGAGCCGATCCACCGCGTGTCCTGCCAGGCGCCCTGAACGGCGCCCCCGGAGGCGGACGAGCTTCTCCACCAGCCCGGTCTCCGGTCTGACGTCGAAGGCCCTGAGGCGCCCGGGCGGGCGATCACCTCTTTCGATACGCGCCGGGCGTCATCCCCGTCCGGCGCTTGAACGCCGTCGTGAGGTGCCCCTGGTTGGAGAAGCCGCAAGCCAGAGCGATCTCGGCGATGGACAGCCGCTCGTCCCGGAGCATGGCCATCGCCCTCTCGATGCGGCGCGAGAGCACGTACTGATAGGGAGTCTGGCGGAAGGCGTGCTTGAACAGGCGCGAGAAATGGTCGGGCGAGTAGCCCACCTTCCCCGCCAGGTCGACGAGCCCGAAGTTCGAGGAGAGCTCGTTGTCCACGAACTTTTCGATCTGGGTGCGCTGGCTGCTCGAGAGGCTCGTGTTGCGCAGCGAGCTCTCCGCCTTGGCCCCCGCGCCGTAACGAGCCGAGAGATAGGAGGCCAGCGCCAGGGAGAGCGACTGGACGTACACGGCTCCGAAGTACTCCTGCCCCTCGGCCTGCGCCTGAAGCCGGAGAACCAGGTCGACCACGTGGGCGTCGACCAGGCCAAACTGTGGGCCCCTCTCCGGAACCAGACCGGGGGACGGAGACGAGCAGAGGGCCAACATCGATGCTTCGGGGAAGCTCACCGCCGTGCACACGGACGGCCGCCCCTGCCACTCGACGCTGTGGAGCCTGGTCCTCCGCGGCAAGAGATCCATCATGCCCGAGAGCCGCTCGAAGGAGTGCTCCCGAACCTCCCCTGAGGTCGGCTCCTCGAAGCGAATGTGGACCTGCGAGGGGCCTCCGGTCCAGACCAGGACCGCATCCGACTCGTTGGAGAGCCCCTCGAGCCGGCCGCTCTCGGGCACGTGCCCGATCCGGAGAGGCAGCCCCACCCAGTCCGATCCGGTGAGCGCTGCTCCGTACTTCGATGCAAGCTTCGCGGTCATGCCTGGGGTCGTCCCGGAGCATCGTCGGCATCGAGGAACACAGGGGTCAAGGCCTTCGTTCGCGGGGCGTGTCCCAGCGCGCACATCTGCCCGCAGGCGCCGCCCGGATCCGAGCCCGCGCGTCGAGATCCTGAAAAGCTTCGCCGGGAATTTGAACGACGTCGGTGCGAGCGCTGCGTACCCTTCCGCCACTTCCTCGCAGAGGCCGCGCGGACGGCGTGCCATTGCGCCGAGCCCTCGCCGGGCTTCTGCCATAGACACAATTTTTCACGACTTGGTCGCCTACGACCGGGAGCGTTGCTCATATGTCGACTTCGACCTCTCCGCTTCTCGTCCGCCGTGGTGCATTCGGCGCCCTCGCCCGCGCGGTCCCCCTCGCGGGCCTTCTCTTCGTCGGCTCCCTGGCCTGCTCCAGCGATCCTGATGGGTCGTCCGCGGGCTCGGGCGGGTCTGGCGCGGCGACCTCCGGCGGCGCTCCGACGAGCGCAAGCGGCGCCTCGACCACGAGCGGGGCGGGCGGCGCGACCGGGACCGGTGGCTCGGGCGGGGGGGCGACCACGGGCAGCGGCGCGACGACCAGCGCCGGGGAGGGCGGTGCAAGCTCTTCCACGAGCGCGACTTCCGGCGGCTCGGGCGGGGGTGGGGGTGCTCCCGATCCGGGGTTCCAGCCTTGCCCCGCGACGGGCCCCTGCAAGGTCCTGCCCCTCGGGGACTCGATCACCGTCGGCCTCGGCTTCGACGGCGGGTACCGGGTCGAGCTCTTCCGCCTGGCCTTGCAGGACGACCACGAGATCACCTTCACGGGCACGCAGCAGAAGAACGGCCCCGCGATGGTCGACGGCGTGACGTTCCCCCGCAACCACGAGGGGATCAGCGGGCAAACCATCCAGCAGATCGCCAATCGTGTGCCGACCCCGGCGCTCAACGAGATGCCGCACATCGTGCTGCTCCACGCGGGCACGAATGACATGGTGCAAGGCGCCAACGGCGCCAACACCCGCCTGGCCGCTCTTCTGGACGAGCTCATCGCCCAGGCGCCCGACGCGCTGATCGTCGTGAGCAACATCATCCCTCTGCCGCGCTCCGCGAACGCGGTCAATACGTTCAACGCCACCATCCCCGCGATGGTCGAGGAGCGGGCCGCCGCGGGCGCGCACATCGTCTTCGCCGATCAGTTCACGGGTTTCCCCGCGTCCGAGCTCGGCGACACGGTCCACCCCAATCAGGCGGGTTACGCCCGGATGGCGCGCGTCTGGTACGAGGCGATCGAAGGCTACCTGAGGTGAGCCCACCTGGAGTCGAGGAAGTCGAGGGGCAGGCAGCGCGCTCCCGGGGCCGGGAGGCGTGGTCGCTCAACCGGCCTCTGCGGGGCGCAGCGGCGCGCCGATGCGCGTGAGGTGGTCGCGCACGCGGGCAAAGCCCTTAAGCAGGCGCTCGTGCACCTGCTCCTCGGTGATCTCGGCATAGCCCGCCGCGGCGAGCTGGGCGCGCAGACCGGGAGCGCTCTCGGGATCGAGGTAGACGGCGGGCGGCAGGCCGCGCGCCGCGTAGAAGGCCTCGACGGCCGCGAGGACGTCGGGCCGAGCCGCGCATACCCCGATCGCACGCCGCTCTGATCAGAACCAGCGCGCGAGCGCGTCGTCGAGCGACGTCGACGACGCGTCTGTCCACGCGATGCAGCCGTCGGGACGGACGAGCATCGACGGGCCGTCTTTGGTGCGTGCAAATTGCACGTCTTGCGGGAGCGACCGTGCCGAAGGCGAGATGAAGAGGCCGCCGCCTCTCTCCATCAGCGCGTAGAGCCGCTCTTCGCCGCCGTCGGTGAGCGTGAGGAGCTGGTCCTTCGCGAGCGTGCCGACGAGCGGGTCGTCGTCACCGAGGTCGTAGCGAATGCCGACGCCCGTGAGCATCTCGCCGAAGTAGCGATTGCCTTCGGGCAGCTTCATCAGGTCGCTCACGATGGTGCGGAGCGCGCTCGTCAGCGGGTCAGGACGCATGAGCGCGACTTGCGCGCGGGTGTTTTCGAGGACGCGCGCGGCGACGGGGTGGCGCTCGGCGGTGTACGAGTCGAGGAGATGCTCGCGCCCCTTCACCGCCGCGGCGAGCTTCCAACCAAGGTTCGCGGCGTCGACGAGGCCGAGGTTCAAGCCTTGGCCGCCGAAGGGCGAGTGGACGTGCGCGGCGTCACCGGCGAGAAGGACGCGGCCCATCCGGTAGGTCGTCGCTTGCCGCGCGTTATCGGTCCAGCGCGTCGCCATCGTCATCGACAGGATCTTGACGTCGGTGCCGCTCACGCGCTGGATCGCCGCTTCGACCTCGACTTGCGTGATCGGCGCATCCCGGTTGGGCGGCGGTCCGTTGAACTCCGCCGTGAAGACGCGCCCCGGCGTCGGTCCGGACGCGACGAGGCCGCGCGGCGTTCGGTGCCAACCCGTCGCGAGCTTCTCGGGCGTATCGAGCTCGACGACAGCCTGATATCCGGTGATGGTCGGATCCGTGCCGGGGAACTCGAAGCCGGCGAGCTTGCGGACGCGGCTCCGGCCGCCGTCGCAGCCGACGAGGTACTTCGCGCGCAGCGGGCCAGCGGTCGTCTGCACGGTCACGCCGTCGTTGTCCTGCTCGAAATCTTCCATGGTGACGCCGCGACGGATTTCGATCCCGAGCTCCGTCGCGCGCGCGATCAGGATCTTCTCGAGCGCCGCTTGCGGCGCGGGACGCATGTGGCGCTCCGGGTCGCGCTGGAGGCTCTGGTCGATCAAGAACAATCCAGAAAAATGGCCCCCGGGCCTCCTCATCGGTCCAGGTCCGAACCGCGCCTTCAGCGCCGGCATCATCAGCGCCATGGCGGCGCGGCGCTCGTCGTCGAGCGCACACGCGAGCCCGCGTCGCTCCAGCGCCTCGGCTGCCACAGCGCCGACCGAGGCGGCCTTCATCGTGCGGTCGGGCTCCACGAGCCGCTCCAGCACGAGCGGCCTCACGCCAGCGATCGCGAGCTCGATCGAGAGGAAGAGCCCGACCGGGCCAGCGCCTACGACGACGACGTCGTGAATCACGACGTGAACATTATACTCGGTACAACATTGCGCAAGTAAAATTTTTGTCTTAGTCTAAGATTCGATCCATGGGCGAGCTCCGCGAAAGGAAGAAGCGCGAGACCAGGCAGCGGATCTCCGACGTCGCGACGGAGCTGTTCTTCGCGCGCGGCTTCGACGCGGTGACGGTCGAAGAGATCGCCGCCGCCGCAAATGTCTCCAAGATGACGGTGTTCAACTACTTCGCGCGCAAGGAGGACCTCCTCCTGGATCGCGAGGACGAGGTGAAGCTGCTCTTGCGCGAGGCCATCGGCGACAGGCCGCGAGGGCAGTCGCCGATCGACGCGCTCCGCCGCCTCGTCGACAGGCTGTGCGAGCAGAAGCATCCGTTCGCGCGCATCGACGGCCAGACGGTCGGCTGGTGGCGCGTCGTTGCGGCGAGCCCGTCGCTCAAGGCGCGCCTCCGCGAAATCGAGGACGAGGCGGTCGAGGGGCTCGCGGTCGAGCTCGCGGGTCCGACGCCCGATGGCCTCGCGCGCCTCCTCGCCGGCATGGTCGTGCTGACGTGGCGCACGGCTTACGGCGAAGCGATCCGCGTGTTCGAGCGCGGAGGCTCGGCGAAGAAGGCGAACGCCGCGTTCATCGCGTTGATCGATCGCGGCTTTGCGGCCGCTCACGGAATGGCGGCGAGCGCGAGCTAGCTCGAGCCCCCAGCGGAGCGCCCCTCCGCCTAGCGGCCGGTAGCGCCGGCAGAGGTCCCGCCGTGCGCCCGGCCGCCAAGGAGCGAGCATTCCAGAGCATTCGCAACAATCCAACACGCCGAGAGTGACCGTGCGCGCGCGAGGCCCGCGTCGCCGTCGCGCGCCGGCTCGGAGGGTCTTTCGAGTCGACGGCACCATCGACTCGAGGTAGTCGTCGCACACACACCTTCCGACTGCGGCCTCGCTGGCAGCAGCGCGCCTGCCCTAGCTTCGAGCGGATTCACTCTCACGCAGGAGATCCCATGCGAACGGATGCGTGTTTGCTGGCCGGTCTATCGATGCTCATCGCGTGCGCAACCGAGCCGGTTCCTGGGCCGGTGGGCGACGCCGCCGGGACCGGCGGGGGAACCAGCCACACTCCGGATGTCGATCAAGTCGGGGGCGGCGCCGCAGGGCCGGCAGGGAGCGGCGGCGGTGGCGCCGGCGGCGCCGACGCGGACACCGGTACGGACCCGGACACCGATGGCGAGCCAGAGCCCGAACAGCCAGCGTACGCCTATGCGGCGACGGTGGAAAACACGGGCGTCGGCTGCGATGCGCCAGAGCTGCCGGCGCCCGGCCTGCTGCCCAAGATCGACAAGCTGCCCGACCCTTTCACGAAGCTCGATGGCACGCGCTTGACCAGGAGAAGCGAGTGGCGCTGCCGGAGGCAGGAACTCCACAAACAGGCAGAGAAATACATCTACGGGGAAAAGCCGCCGAGGCCCGACGAGGTGACCGGCAGCGTCACCGAGAGCGCGGTCTCCGTCGACGTGGAGCACCAGGGCAAGAGCATCCACTTCAGCGCCAGCGTCGTGTTGCCCTCGAAGGGACAACGCCCCTTCCCGGCGATCATCAACCTGGGAGCGAGGGGCGGCTTCGGCGGCATCACGCTGGGCGAGAGCTTCATCCTGGAGCAAGGCGTCGCCATCATCTTCTACAACCACTACGACCTGGGGAAGGAGGGCACGCCGGAGGCATCCAGAGGCAAACCCAACCCGGGCCTGTTCTACGATATCTATGGAAGCGATCACCCCGCGGGGCTCCTGATGGCCTGGGCCTGGGGCGCCAGCAGGATCATCGACGTCCTGCAGGAGGCGGGAGGCGACATCATCGACCCCGGCAGGCTCGGCGTCACGGGGTGCTCGCGCAACGGCAAAGGCGCATTCACGGTGGGCGCCTTCGATGAGCGGATCGCCCTGACCATCCCCCAGGAGACGAGCACCGGCGGAGTCCCGGCCTACCGCATCGTGGACGTGCTGCGCACGGAAACCACCAGCAACAATTTCTACGGGCTGAACTGGCTCGCCGACGACTTCAAGCCATTTGTCTTGAACGCCGCCCAGCTCCCCGTCGACACCCATGAGATGGTCGCCATGATCGCGCCGCGCGGCCTGCTCGTCCTCGACAACCCGCACATACGTCAGTTCGGCGCGCCCGCCGCCCATACGGCCGTCCTGGCAGGCGCGGAGGTCTACAAAGAGCTGGGCGCCGAGGAGAACGTCAGCTATATCTCGGACGTCGCCAACCAGCAACACTGTGCCTCCGGCAAGCCCGAGTACAGCGAGCCCCTCGTCCGGAACATCGCCAAGTTCTTGAAGCACGAGGGCGAGACCGTCGGACAGATCAAAGCGCATCTCAGCGGCGCAGGGGACCTGTCGCAGTGGCGAGACTGGCAAACTCCGACGCTGCAGGACGACCTCGCGACGGGCGAGGGCGGCTGACGGACCGATGATGGCGCCGCCGGGGACGGCGAGCGCGGCGCCCCGGCGCAGCGGGCGCCGGGCGGCTCACGGCACCGCGTGGCCGTCGACCCGGAGCTGGAACAGGAAGTAAGGCGGGATGCAGGCGCCCTCGCCCGAGCTCGTCCTGGCGCACACGTAGTCCTCGCGGTAGGGCGCCTCGCTCGAGCAGCGGCGCAGGCCCGCGGGCGCGACGTGGCGGCTCAAGCACTCGGTGAACGGCGTCCCGCGGGCGAGGCAGCGGTTGAACGGATCGAGCACGGCGATGGCGCCGCAGACGCCCTCCTCCGGGAGCGCGCCGCAGCTGCCGGTGCACATGCCGCCGGGGAACCCGAGGCGAGCGCCGGGCCGGAGAGCTGCGCCGCGCGCGACCAGGCCTGCGCGAGGCGGCAGCACGAGGGCTCGTCGCCGCCGGGGGCGAGGAGCTCGAACGCCGCGGTCATCGGGAGGCGCGAGGTGGCGGGCGCGGCGCCGGCCGCGCCGTCCGGGGTCTTCACGGCGTAGGCCAGCCGGTACACGAGGCGGGTCTCGCCGCAGGCCGAGGCGTGGAACGGGCGGCGATCCATCCGGTTCACCACGCCGATGAGCTCGAAGCGGGCGCCGTCCGCGGAGAGCCACCGCTCGTCGAGCGACGGATCGGCGACGCGTTCCACCTGCTCGCGGTGTGACGGCGCAATCTGGCCGCCGGACGCTGATGTCATACGACCCAGCAGACAAACGGGCTCTTCATCGAGGAAGCACACCTGGTCCGGTTCTTGCCGTGGCCGCACTTGGAGGCTTGAAATGCGGAATCATTGGGGATTGTTTCTTGTGGTGAGTGGGCTTCTGGGGGGATGGGGTACGGCGTGCTTGCCTGGGGACGGGGGGTCGAGCTCCAGCGGGAGCAACGGGTTGAGCTCCGACGAGAGCGACGGCTGCGGGTGCGTGGCGGACACGATCCGCTGGGGATACTTCGGTGGATTCACCCCGAACGAGGAGACCAGCGCACTCTCGCCGTGCCGTGTCTTCGCCTTCGAGCGGCGTGCGATCCGGGGCGACACGCCGCTGATGACGTGCTCGCAGGAGCTTGAAGCGTGCGAAGAGGGGGTGAGCGCCGGCGACGTCGCGGATGCGCTCGGCCACCCTGATGTCGTCGCGGCGCTCGCGGCGGCGCCTGTGCTGTACGGGATAGACGCGCGACCCGTGGACGGGAGCTTGTTCCGGATCCAGGTCGACGGCGCGGTCGTCGATGTGGGGTACGAATGCGGGGAAGCGCCGGGCTGCGTCCCGGTTCCGGACGGGGTGGCCGCGCTGGTCGACGTGCTCCGGACGCTCACGCAAGAGCAGCTCGCGCGCCAGACGTGCGGGGCCGTCACGACGCCGTGAGCGCGGGGGTCGCTCAGGCTTTCTGGAGGAGCTCGAGCTAGTTCCACCCACCAGGGGTCCCGCCAGGGATCCGGAGAGAGAGCGCAACGCAAAGGCGCAAAGGCGCAAAAAGAACAGATGTTCTTCATTTTGCGTCTTTGCGCGCTGAAGGCGCCATCCGAGCGCGGCTTCGGACGGAGGGCGTCGAGCCCTCCGTGCTTGAAGGCGTGGTACGAGCGCTCGAGCGCGTAGGCGGAGGTCACGAAGCTGCATGAGCTGCTGCTTCGCATCTGCGAGACCCCGGACGAGTAGACCGGGGCGGCGACTTGAACTCAGGCCGCGGAGTACGGGTGGACCGAAATCCGCATCGGCGCCTCGGCCAGCAGCGCCAGGATCTCTTCGCGAAGCTCGTCAGCCAGCGGGCCATTCTCATAGGCGTTCTTCGCCTCGTCGGACTTGAACACCGCCACGCACCACAGAAGATCCGGGTCGCCGTCTTCTCGACAGATGATCCACCGGTCCGATGCCCCCGATCTCTCCATTCCGATCGTGGCTAGTTGGAACAGCTTGTCACTCGCTCCAGGCTTGGCGCGCATCTTGATGATGTAGGCTGAGGCTGGCCGCCGCTTCAGCATCTGTGGTCGGGAAGTCTCGTCCTCGCCGCTCGAGCGTGCACAGGTCCGGCGATTCCAGATCGACGCCCCCGCACAGATGAAGCCGACCATGATGGGATAGACGGCACAGCGTTCGACGAGGCCGATGAGGACGTTGGCCCCCGAGCTGGCGACCGCGAGGAAGGCCACCATCGAGGCGAGCCCGAACACGCCGAGGACGACCATTGCCCTCCCGGCTTTCGGAGTGACTCCGATTTGTTGGCGCTGGCGTCCAAGAAGGATCGCGAGCACGTTGCCTCCGACGATCGACGCGAAGGCGCCCAAGCCGTGATAGTCGACTGCGCCGTCGGGCGGCTCTCCGGAACCGGGGTTGAACGCCAGCAAGACGCCGCCAAGCGCTACGAGAGCTCCCAGGATGAGCGCTGCCCAGCGGCGCCAGCTTCGCAGGCCATCGAGCGCGGCGACACCAATGAAGAACATGATCCCGAAGAGGAAGAACCCGGCATTCATGACCCACGCGAGTGGCGAGTTCATGAACTGGCCAAGAGCCTCGAGGGGGCCACGGACTCCCAGGTTGCTGATGTAGTGATGCGTGTAGCTGTATGGAGGATCCGTCCATGCCGCGGCGGCGATGAACTCGGCGAGGAAGAAGATCACTGCCCCGGCGACGAGCACCGCGCCGGCGGGGCGACGTTGCATCATCTGGTCCGCCTCGGGGGCGGGCCTCGCGCGCTCCTTCCGTTCGGAGCTGGAAGTGGGGTTGTTCTCGGTCATAGTCGGGTTCTCTCGGTTGTCGGGCGCGAGGCTCAGCGAAACAGAGACAGGTCGATGGGCTCCGCGAGCGCCTGGTCACCAGCGTCGTTGCCGTGGAGCTGGTCTTCCGCGAGGAACTCGTCCTTGACTCGGCTGGAGCGGGCGGGGTCGCGCCGGGGGAGCTCGCCTACGATGTAGAGGCCGCGCGGCGTTCGCCTCACGTTGAACAGCCTGCACCGTCGCGTTCAAGACGACCAGGACATTGATCGCAACGGTTTCAGACCCTATAGGTCTGAAATCATGGAGCTACGTCACCTGCGGTACTTCGTCGCCGTCGCGGAAGCGGAGCACTTCGGAAGGGCGGCCGAGCAGCTTCACGTCTCGCAGTCGCCCTTGAGCCGGCAAATCGCTCAGCTCGAAGAGGAGATCGGCGTCGAACTCTTCGTGCCCTCGGGACGCGGGGTGAAGCTGTCCGCCGCCGGCCGGAGTTTCCTCGAAGGTGCGCGCGCGACCCTAGCTCGCGCCACGCTCGCGGTCGAGGACGCCCGCGCGGCGGCGCAAGGCCGTATCGGGACGATCGTGGTCGGATTCGACGGCGCCCTGGCTGATACCCTCCTGCTGCCGGAAATCGTGCAGACGTTCCGCGCGCGTCATCCGCGCGTCGAGGTACGCCTTCGGCCGCTGCCGAGCGAGGAGCAGGTCGCCGCGCTACGCGATGGCAAGATCTCAGTCGGGTACGGCTATCATTCGCCGGAAGACAACCCGCTCTTCCGCTTCCGCGTGCTGTATCGCGAGCGCGTCGGCGTTGTGATGTCGAAGAACCATCGCCTCGCTGCACGGCGCACGCTGAGGGTCGCGGACCTGAAGCAGGAGCGCTTTCTCTGGCCTCCGCGCAAGGAGGGCCCGCGCCTCCACGACGACATCATCGCCGCCTTCCGAGCGCATGATCATACGCTCGAGCTCGCCCACGAGGAGGCCAGCAGCGATGTGATCCTCATGCTCGTGGCGAGCGGCGAAGGTCTCAGCTTGTTTCCCGAGAGCGCCGCGTCGACGCTCCTTGCCGGAGTGGTGTTCAAGCGGGTTCGGGACCTCAACGTTGTCATCCTTGGCCGCTCGGTGTGGCGCGCCATGGACGACAAGGACCCGCTCGTGCGGTCGCTCCTCGAGATCACGAATTCGGCGCATGGATCCTCACGGTAGGCGCGCGCTAAATTCCCGATCCTGATTCGGGAACGCTAGCAATTCCAAGTGCTTGGACGGAAAGCTTGCAGGTCGGCCTCTCCGTGCGCTCGTGGGCGCTGTGAACGAACCCACCACGAGGAGGAGAAGATAGACCGGCTCACCGAGCTCGCCATCGGGGGTCGCTCGCAGGGCCAGCGTCGGCTGGCTCCGCCGCGCCTGCGGGTGCCGCTGCGCCCGCGAGCGTCTGGACGACGGCATTCGAGGCGGGCTGCATCTGCCCGTGCCCGGGGTCGACCTGCTCGCCGGGTTGCGCCTCGATCCAGCGGCGGAACAGGCCGGCCTCGCCCGGAGGGAAGAAGGCCGTGGGCGGCACCTCGGCGTGGTAGCGCCGGAACGCGGCGCTGAACTCCGCAGGATCGCGGTCGAACCACGCCTCGGCCTCGGGCGATCCGCGCAGGAGCCGCTCGAAGCGGAGCCGCGCCACGAGCAGCGCCGACATCCGCACGCCGTCCTCGTCCGCGCCGATCAGCGCCCGCCGGAGCGCGGGCGGGAGCGCCGGATCTCCGGCCGCGGCGCGCAGCGCGGCCACGGGATCCTCGGCGGTCATCGCGCGGGCCGCGAGCGCTTCGTAACGCGCGTGCGCCTGCGCCCCGGTCAGCCGCGCCGGCGCGCGCTCCCCTGCCCTCCCGCCGGCCGCGCGCCCCGCCGCGCTGCCGCGGGCCGCGCTGCCGCGACCTGCGCGCTCCCCTGCCCTCCCGTCGGCCGCGCGCCCCGTCACCTGCGCCTCCCGCGCCCGCCGAGCACGCGCCGCGCGCGGCGCAGCTCCTCCCGCACGGCGGCCGCGTCGGCCGCGCCCTGCACCGTGCCCTCCATGCGCTCCAGCGTCACCCCGCGCAGGTTCGGGCACCGCGGCGCGACCTCTTCCAGGAGGCGCCACACCGGCTCCGGCACGGCATCGTCGTGGCCGTCGAGCCGCATCACCCGGCCGGAAGGCAGCCAGGCCGGATCGCTCGGGCCGCCGCCGGACAGGTGAATCTCGATCACCCGCGCAAGCTCGATCCGGGCCACGTACTCCGCCGGATCGAAGCCGAAGTTCTGCGCCATGGTGTAGACGTTGTGCAGGTCGAGCAGCAGGTGCGTCCGCGGCGCCCTCAGGATGCGCCCGAGGAAGCGCGGCTCATCCAGCGGATCGCCGAGCACGAAGTAGCTGACGCTGTTCTCGACGCCGACGTCCTCCACGACGGCCTGCATCTCCCGGAGCGCACGGCGGGCGACGGCCGCGCTGTGCGCGCTCATCGGCAGCGGGAGCGGCAGCCCGGCCGAGAGCCCGGCCGGCGCGCTGACCCCGAGATGATCGGTGTACCAGCGGAAGCGGAACATCGCGTGATCGCGCCGGAGGGCCGCGCGCCAGCGGGCGCGCCGCCCCGCGTCCGCGGCCGAGGCGCCGCCGATCGAGAAGCCCACGCCGTGCGCGACGAACGGCCGCTCCGACCGGCGCGCGAGCTCGGCGAAGCGGCGGTGAAAGCCGTTCTCCTGGAGATCGGCCTCGGCGGCGTCCGGCGCGCGCCAGAGCGTCTCGGGCGCCACCTCGTAGTAGTCGGCGTCGCGCAGGATCACCTCGCCGAGCAGATCGAGGAACGCCGCGTCGGGCTGCAGCGTGAGGCCGACCGGGATCAACGCGGGGATGCCCCTCGTCGCTCGACCGCGAAGAAGTAGAGGAAACGCCTGGACTTGGAGGGCACATGCCCCATGCCGCAGGCCATGAGCCCGGTCTCGTCGACCCCCTCGACCTCGGTCCCGCATCCGCTGGCGACCGCCCAGTGCGCGCCCGCCGGCGGCGCCTTCACGAGCCGCGCCCGCACGCTCGCGGCCCGGGCCTCGAGGTTCTCCGCGCCGGCGCCGAGGCCCTTGCGGAGCAGCGCCCCGAGCGCGCCGATCCGCCGCGCCGCCGTCGTGTCGTCGCGCTTCAGCAGCTCCTCCCGGTTCCCGGTCATGAGGCGCATCCCGTCGTAGCTCGGGAGCGCGACGTCGAGCTGCGTCGCGGCGACGGGCACCTTGTCGGTCCTGACCACCACGAGGAGCGGCTCCCCGTCGCCGGCGCTCGGCACGAGCTTCTTCAGATCGGCCATGGTCGCGCAGACGACCTCGACGCCGGCGAGCGGGGCGAGATCCCTGTCCGCGCCGAAGTTGAGCAGCTCGCCGAACGCGTGGCCGCGCTCCCACTTGGCACCGTCGTCGGCAGGGATGACGAAGACGAGCAGCGGTCGTTTCGCCTGCCGGGCGCGGCGGAACGCGGCCGAGACCTGGACCAGCGACCCCGCGGCGGCCGCCGGCTTGCCCGTCTCGTCGCACGCGGCGCCGTCGCCGAACGCCTCGCGGAGGAACGCGGGCCACGCGGTGGCCGCGAGCCCCGCTGCAGTCGCTCCCAGCAAATGCCTGCGCTTCATGGTCACTCCTCGCCGGCGTCCGCGCCGGCACGCTCGATCAACTCGCTCTCAGGCTCGACGCGCCGCGAGGGCTCGGGCGCGAGCGGCGCGAACTCCGCCAGGTCCGGGTGGAGCAGCCGCTCCCGATCCCGGCCCAGCACGATCGGCGCCGCCCCGGGGGACCGCAGCATCACGCGATCGCCCGCGGCCGAGTACGCGCCGGTCGCGATCACCGCGCCGGTGCAGCGGTCCTCGATCGTGAAGCCGCCGGAGGCGTCCAAGAGGAGCGTCCGCAGCCCCGCGGCGTAGAGGCCGACCAGCTCCGCCTCCGCGCTGCCAGGCTCCTGCGTCCCGGCCGCGCTGCCGGCGGCGGCCGCGGCCGGCGCGGCGAGCGCGTCGAGGGCATCCTGCGAGGCCGAGGGCGTGAACGCGGCGCGATCGCGCGGCGTGTCGGGCAGGGCCTCGATCACGCCCGCGGGCGGCTCGAGGAAGGAGCCGCGCTCGAGCAGGTCCGGCGCGGCGAGCGTCCACAGGCCGTCGCGCCGCGCGGTGATCTCCCCGTCGACGAGGGCCGCGAGCGCCGCCGCGGCCGCTTCGCTGGCGCGCACGGTCAGGCGGTCGTCGCGCGCCTCCTCGCCCACCGCGAGCCAGCGGACCTCGCCGCCTCCGCCGCGCACGTGCGCGAGCATGCCCCCGCGCAGCTCGAGCACCTCCGCGCCCCCCGGGCCGCGCAGCAGGGCCGGCTCCGCGGCGTCGAGGGCGACCGGCAGGACCGGCGCGCCGCGCCAGCCGTCGCTCTCCACGGTCCAGCGAGCGCGCGCCGCGGGATCGAGCAGCACGTACGCGGTGCCGTCCGGGGCATCGATCGGCCGGGCGCACCCGGCGGAGAGCGGCGCCGGGCCAAGAAGGGACAACACGAGGAAGAGACCTCGACGTCGGGGCATCGGGCGGAACCTCCGGCGAGCTGAGACGCGCCACGGCAGCGAAAGTTCCATCGCGCTTATGGACATCATCGTCGGATCGAACACGCGCGCGGCGGCGCGGACGCCGGGCCGCCGGCGGCGCTGCTGGACCGGGCCGGCCTCTTCACCTCGACGCGGGGCACCGGTATAACGAGGAGGCCATGAGCGCCGATTCGTCAGGCCTGAAGCGGCCCAGGTACCCGATGCCGGATTCCATCAAGAACGCGCTGGACGAGCGTGGCTTGATGGAGGCTTACAAGCAGCGCCCTGCCTACCAGCAGAACGACTATATCGGGTGGATCAACCAGGCCAAGCGCCAGGAGACCAAGGAAAAGCGGCTTCTCCAGATGCTGGATGAGCTCCAAGCGGGCGGCGTTTACATGAACATGAAGCACCCAGCCTCGGGAAAGGGGTGAGATGCTGGCTTACGTGTTCTGGCACTGGAAGCAGCCACAGACCGCCGCGAAGGACTACGAGCGCCGGCAGCGCGCCTTTCATGCGGCGCTCGCCGCGGCGCCGTCGCCAGGCTTTCTCCGGTCGTTCAGCGTCGGGCTCTCCGGGGCTCCCTGGGCGGCCGGCGGCGGCGACGCCTACGAGGACTGGTACCTCGTGCAAGATTTCGGTGCGCTCGGCGCATTGAACGAGGCCGCGGTCTCGGCCAGCCGCTCGGCGCCGCACGACGCCGCCGCCGCCGTGGCCAGCGGCGGGGCCGGGGGGCTGTACCGCCTGCGGGGCGGAGCGGCGCTGCGCGCGCCCGGCTACGCCCACTGGTTCGGCAAGCCCGACGGCATGTCCTACGGTGAGCTCTTCGCCCAGCTCGCGCCGGTCCTGGACCAGTCGGGCGCCGGCCTGTGGATGCGCCAGATGGTGCTCGGGCCTGGCCGGGAGCTCTGCGTGCACGCGAGGGCCCCCGTGTCCCTGCCCGCTCCGTTCGATGCGCTCGTCCTCCCGCTCCGGCCGGCGTGGCCGGCGCTCGACGACGGGGACACGGAGCCGGCGCGCTGAGGCGCGCCTCGCAGGAAGGCGCCGGCCGGACGGCGCCCACGTTCCGTGTACAATGCGCGCCATGAGCCGCTTCCTCATACTCAGCATGTTGCCCCTGGCCGTCGCGTGTGCCCCCGAGCCTCGGGAATTCACGCCGGATAGCTCCTCTGCCACGAGCGCGGGGACCTCCGGCGGGGGAGGGAGCGGCGGGGTCGACCTGCCCGGCTGCGACGAGGGCGAGGTCTCCTGCTCCGGTCTCTGCGTGGACTTGCGCTCCGATCCGGAGCACTGCGGCGCTTGCGACCATTACTGCCTCGGAGAGGCGTGCGCGCAGGGGCGCTGCGAGCCGCTCCTCCTGGCGTCGGGCGGGACCGAGCCGGTGGACATCGCGGTCGACGACACAAACGCTTACTGGGCCGATGCCGTCACTCGCCAGGTGATGATGGTGCCGGCCGGCGGCGGCAATGCCTCCGTCTTCATCGAGGGAGATCCCCCCTTCTCCCCCCGGAGCGTCGCGCTCCACGACGGCATGGTGTACTTCACCGACTCCGGCACCGAGCTCGTCATGAAGGCGTCGATCGAGGGCGATTTCGAGATCCTCGCCGATGGGCAGACGTATCCCATGGACATCGCGGCCGACGCCGCGAACGTCTACTGGACGAGCGCCGACCAGGGCACCGTCATGAAGGTGCCGGTCCAGGGCGGCGACGCCGTCGCGCTCGCGACAGCGCAAGAGTCGCCCCTCGGCATCGCGGTGGACGCGACCCACGTCTACTGGGTGAACGAAGGGGGCACCGTGATGAAGGTGCCGATCGAGGGCGGCGACGTCGTCACGCTGGCAGAAGGGCAGACGAAGCCCAAGGACATCGCCGTGGACGCCGCCTTCGTCTACTGGACCAACGACGGAGGCACCGTCATGAAGGCCACGCTCGATGGAGGCGGCCCCTTCACGCTCGCGGAGGGGCAGCGCAACCCGCGGAAGCTCGCGATCGACGCCGAGAGCGTCTACTGGACGAACGATGACGGGACCGTGAAGAAGGTGCCTGTCGGAGGCGGCGACATCACGACGCTCGCGACAGGGCAAGATCATCCGCTCGGCATCACGGTGGACGCCACGAGCGTCTACTGGACGAACAGCGCCGCCGGCACGGTGATGAAGCTCCCGAAATGAGCCCCGCGGGCCGTCAGGAGCCTGCTTTTGCCGAGGCCGCTTGCCACGCGGGCCGCTCGGGCGCGACGATCCGGCTCTCCATGAAACGCGCCGCCCTCCTGCTGCCGATCGCCCTCCTGGCCGCGTGCGCCGGCGCTCCGGCCCCCCAGCGCGGCCCCGTCGCGACGCTGCCTCCGGCGCCGCCCCCGGCGCGCGCCGCGCCCGCCGTTGCTGCGGCGCAGCCCGCGACCGCGCCGGAGGGGCTCTCCTCCGTGCTGCGGATCGCCGACCCGCAGCGGACCTGGAACCACCTCACGCGGTTTATGGCGAGCACGCCGCTCGGCCCGCTCCTGTGGAGCGCGGGCCCGATGGGGCCCGAGATGCTGCTCGAGCAGGCGCTGGGTCCGGCGCTCGCCGGGGTGCTCGATCTGGGCAGGCCGATCGACGTCGCCTGGTTCGGCATCACGGAGGCGGAGTCGCGCGTCGTGGTCTCCCTGCCGGTCGCGGAGCAGGAGGTGCCCCGGCTGCACGAGCGCTTCGTGCTCAAGGAGCACCGGGGCATGCTGCGCGTCGAGCGCGCGCGCGACGCCGACCCCGACGAGGAGACGCCGCCCCGGATCTGCGCCTTCGAGCCAGGCGCGCGCCGGGGCAGCGCGCGCCTGCTCTGCGCCGAGGACGCGAAGGACATCGACGCGGCCGCGCCTTACCTCGTGGAGGTCGTGGGCCCGCAGCCGATCGACGCCGACGCGCGGATCGAGGTCCTGGAGTGGGCGATCCGCGAGCTGATGAAGAGCGAGGACGGCGCCGGCGGCGACGGCAACACCGGGGCGCTGGGGCGGGAGCTCGGCGACGCGTTCATGCGCGAGCTCGAGAGCATGAGCATGGACCTCCGGTGGGGCCACGCGGAGGTCGACGTCGGCGTCAGCCTGCGCTTCGCGAGCCGGCGCTCGCCGTTCACGCTGGCCTTCGCGCCGGCCGTGGCGCCGGACGCCGCGCCCCCGCCGGCCTTCCTGCGCCTGCCGAGCGACACGGCCGTCGCCTTCTACACCCAGGGCGCGTCGCGCGCGGAGCTCGCCCCGCTGCGCGAGGCCCTCTTCCGGGCGCTGCGCGACGACTGGATGGACGACGGCTACGACGCGGCGGTGCTCGACCGGCTGCTCCAGCGCCTCGACGCGCTGGCGCTCACGGGCGGCTCCTTGGTGATGGGCGCGGGCGGGGATCGCGCGGCGGCGGAGCGGGCGATCGCGGCCTACCAGAGCGGCAAGGGCGCGGCGCGCTCGCAGAAGGCCGCGCGCCGCGCGCTGCAGCCCTGGATCCTGATCGCGGTCGAGGAGCCGGCCCAGACCTGGATCCCGGGGATGAAGGAGCTGCTCCTGCTCGGCGAGGAGCTGGACAGGCTCAAGGCGAGCGCGAAGGCAGCGGGCGGCGCGGAGGGCCGCGCGAGCAAGGACGAGGACAAGGAGCGCACCACCTCCGTGATCGTCCGAGCGCCCGCCACGCTGCCCGCGGGGACGCTGCACGTCGAGCTGCGCTCGACGCCGCTCACGAACGACGCCCCGCCCGCGCGCGCCCCGCACACGACCCACTTTTACGTCGTGCCCGCCGGCCAGCGGACGTGGTTCGGGATCGGCGATGACGACGCCGCCGTGGTGGCCCGGCTGCGCGCCGCGACCGACACGGGGCGCGACGAACGCACGCTCGGCGCGGCGCCGGGCCTCGAGGCGCTGCGACAGCCCGGGACGCTGGCCGGCGGGCTGTTCTCGCTGGCGGGCCTCACCTTGCTGGGGGCGACCGGCGACACGAAGGAGGCGCTGGACGAAGCCGCCAAGGATCTCGCCGGGCTCGCGACGCTGCCGGCGCGCGGCGAGGTCGCGATCCCGGTCGCGGTCACCTCCGAGGTGCTCGGCTCCGGCGCGGCCCGCGTCACCGCCCGCGTGCGGCTGCCCGTGGCGGCGATCCAGGACGTGATCGCGCTCGGCTCGCGCTGACGCCGAGCCACCTCCGGCGAAGCCCGGGCAGCGCTCGACGCAGGCTCACCTCGAGATGTCGATCGTGGGTGTCTGGTCTGTCGTCCAGGTCGTCTCGCTCGGGAAATAGGCCGTGTCGTCGTTGCCATTCCTGGTCGTGTGGATCTGGTACCGGCGATTCGCTCCGCAGTTGAAGAGCGCCCCGTAAACGATCGATTTCGTCTGACCGGCGCCGACCACCTCGGACGAGTTCTTCGCGAGCTTGTCCCACGTGCCGCCGGACACCTTCACCTTGCTCTCGTCCCAGTTGACCGTGAACGCCTGGCTGCCGGAGTTGTGCACGCGCACCGTGATCTGGCACCCGGCCACGGCGTCGTTCGGCACGCCCACGGCGACCGCGGCGCCGATGGGCACCACGGCGGCGGCGGCGATCGAGATCCGGCGGACGAGCACACGTCGATCGAGCTTCATAGCGAGTCCTCCTCGGGTTATGCGGCCGTCGATTCACCGCGACGGCGCGCTCTCGCAGGCACGCTCAGCAACCGGCAGGCCAGGCGAGAGATCGCGCCGATCCCCGGAGATCGAGCCCGCTCGCGGCCGCGCGGCGCCTGCCTGGGAGGCGCCGAGACGCCCGCGCTCCGCACGTCCGGCTCGCCGATGCGCCCTCTCCGCGGATCTCTGCGGGTGACACACTGTCACAGGGGTGTCCGGTGACACCCTGTGACAGGAGGCGCTACGCCCGCTTCGGCGGGATCGGGTACATCGCGGCGAGGTCGTCGTTCCGCCGGAACCCGAGCGCCTCCCGGTGCACGCGCAGCTCCCAGAGCGCCTGCGCGGCCACCTCCCGCTGCCGGTTGTAGGCCGCGATCATCGCCGCCCGCTCCCGCGCATCGGCGCCCTGGCCGCGGGCGAGCGCATCGAGCGCCTTGCCCTGCAGCTCGAGCTCGAGCAGCGCGACGTTGATCTTGTCCTCGGATCGCCCGAGCGCCGAGGCCATCTCCCTGAGGATCTCGCCGGCGAGATCCGACGGGGCGGCCGCGGGCAGGCGCTGTCGGAGGCGGTCGAGGTACGGGCTCTTGTGCCCCTGGTCCTTGAGCTGATCGACGAGCTTCTTCCACGCGGGCTCGGACATGCTCCTTCAGCGTAGCAGCGCCCCGGGATCGCACCGCCTCGCCGCGGGCGCGCGGGCCTCGCCGGGGCCGGCCGAGCTCGCCCGGCCCGCGCCCCCGGCCGCGCGCGCGGCCCGGCGCGCCGCGCGGTCAGCCCCACCCCTCCAGCACGATCTTCCCCACGGTCTGCCCCGACTCCAGGCGCGCGTGCGCGGCGCGCAGGTTCGCCGCGTCGATCCGGCCGAGGTGCTCGCGGCGCGTCGAGCGGAGGCGCTTCGCGTCCACCCACGTCGCCACGCGCGTGAGGATCTCCCGCTGCGCGACCATGTCCGGGGTCCCGTGGAGCGACCGCGTGAACATCAGCTCCCACGAGAAGCTCGCGCTCTTCGACATGAGCTTGCCGAGGTCGACCGGCCCCGACGTCTCGACGATGCCCACGATGCGCCCGAGCGGCGCCACGACGTCCGCCATCGTGTCCCACCACGCCTCGGTGCTCTGCGTGTTGAAGATCAGCTCCACGCTCTGCATGCCCGCGGCCTCGAGCTGCGGGCGGAGCGGCGCGCGGTGGTCGACGAGGACGTCGGCGCCGAGGAGCGCCGCCCACGCCCGGCTCTCCTCGCGCGACGCGGTGGCGACGACGCGCAGCCCGGCGGCCTTCGCGAGCTGCACCACCATCGAGCCCACGCCGCCGGCGCCGCCGATGACGAGCACCGTACGCCCGGCGTCGCGGCCGTCGGGCTCGACGCCGAGGCGCTCGAACAGCCCCTCCCACGCGGTCAGCGCGGTGAGCGGCAGCGCCGCCGCGTCGGCGAACCCGAGCGTCCGCGGCATCGGCCCGGCGATGCGCTCGTCGACGAGGTGCACCTCGGCGTTGCTGCCGGGCCGCGCGATGCTCCCCGCGTAGTACACGCGGTCCCCCGGGCGGAAGGCGGTGACCTCCGCGCCGACCGCCTCGACGACGCCGGCGGCGTCCCAGCCGAGCACGCGCGGCGCGTCCTCGACCCGGGGCTTCGGCGAGCGGACCTTCACGTCGACCGGGTTCACGGCCACCGCGCGCACCCGCACGCGCAGGTCGCGCGGCCCCGGCTCCGGCTCCGGAAGCTCGACGTCGAGCAGGCTCTCGGGGTGATCGATCGGGAGGTAACGGTGGAGTCCTACGGCGCGCATGGCGTTCTCCTCTCCGGGGCCGGCAGAAGGCCCCGTCGCGCGTCGAAAGGTGCACCCGGCGGCCGCAGCGCACAATCGGCCCGCGAAGACGTAGATCTGTGAATGCGGTTCATCAATGACGCCGACACGACGGCCGAGCTCACCCCGTCGCCAGGCGGTCCGCGGCCGTCAGCGCGCCCGGAGCGCCTCGTCGAGATCGGTCCAGAGATCGTCGAGCGACTCGAGGCCGATCGAGAGCCGGAGCAGGTTCGGGGGCGCCAGCGTCCGCGGGCCCTCCACGGTCGCCCGGTGCTCGATCAGGCTCTCGACGCCGCCGAGGGAGGTCGCGCGGAGAAAGACCTTCGCGCGTCCGGCGACGCGGAGCGCGTCCTCGGCGCCGCCGCGCACGAGGATGGAGAGCATCGACCCGAAGCCGCCCTGCATCTGCCGCGCTGCCACCGCGTGACCAGGGTGGGACTCGAGCCCTGGGTACAGCACCCGCTCGACGCCGGCGTGGGCCGCGAGGCGGCGGGCGAGCGCGAGGGCGGTGGCGCTCGCCCGGCCGACGCGCACGAAGAGCGTCCGCATGCCCCGCAGGAGGAGCCACGCCTCGAACGGGCCGGGGACCGCGCCCTGCACGTGGCGGAGGTGGCGGACGCGCTGCCACGCCTCGTCGTCGCGCGCGGCCACGAGCGCGCCCGCGAGGACGTCGCTGTGGCCGTTGAGCGCCTTGGTGGCGGCGTGCATCACGAGGTCGGCGCCGAGGGCGAGCGGCTGCGTGTGGACGGGCGTGGCGACGGTCGAGTCGACGGCGAGCAGCGCGCCGCGCGCGCGGGCGATGTCGGCCGCGGCCGCGATGTCGACGACGTCCCAGGTGGGGTTCGCGGGCGTCTCGATCCAGACGAGGGACGTCGGGCCGCGCTGCACGGCACCGCGGAGCGCGTCGAGGTCGGTCGCGTCGACGAGCTCGAGATCGACATTCCACGTCGCGCACCACTCGGTCATCCAGAGGCGGAGGCCGTGGTACATCGCGCGCGAGGCGACGAGGCGCGCGCCCGGCCGCACGAGCGCCTGCACGGCCGTGGTCGCGGCGGCCATGCCCGACGCGAACAGGCGCGCGTCGGCGCCGCGCTCGAGGGCGGCGAGCAGCTCCTCGGGCGCGCGGTACGTCGGGTTGTCGTCGCGCGTGTACTCGTGGGCGGCGGGCAGGCGATAGCCCTCGTCGCGCGCGTACGTCGTGCTCGCGTGGAGCGGCGGCACGACCGCGCCGGTCGTGTCGTCGATGAAGTGGCGCGCCTGCGCGGCGAGCGTCTCGGGAGAGGCCATGGGCCGGAGGATAGCGCGGCGGCCGGCGCTCGCGCCCGCCCCGGTCGATGGCCTCGTGGCTCATCGCCGCGGCGGCAAGGGACTGCGAGGAGATTCGACTCAATCCACGCGGACGACGGCGACCTGCGCGATCGTGCCCGGGGGCTCGACGTCGACCGTGACGAAGTGTCGCCCGATGCCGTCGAGCCGCTCGGGGATCGCGCCGCCGCCGCCCGAGATGTACGCCGGGATCCCCGCGTTCTCGAACGCATAGAACGAGTGGATGTGGCCGTAGAACGTGAGATCCACGCGCCCGTCCGCGAGCATCGTGAGCAGCTTGTTCGCCTCGGCGCGGCTCGCGAACGCGCCGTTGCGCGAGCCCACCGGGTCGAGGGGCGCGAGGTGCATCGTGACCACGTGCAGGCGCTCCCGCCCCTCGGCGAGCCAGCCGTCGAGCCACCCGTACGCGAGCGGATCGATCGTCGCGCTCGCCGAGTCGAGCATCGTGAACTGCACGCCCCGGAACGCGAAGCTGAAGTTCCCCCGGCCGAACCACTCGTGATACAGGTCGTCCCGCGTGCCGAGCTCGTGGTTGCCGAGCGTCGCATAGCACGGGAAACGGAGCGTCTTCATCTCGCGCTGGAACCGCTCGAGCTGCTCGGTCGAGCCGCGCGAGGTGAGATCGCCGCTGATGAGCGCGAAGCGGACGCCCTCCGCCTCGTTCATCTTCGCGTAGATGTCCTGAACGCTGTCGATCTTCTCCTGGACATCGGCGAACACCGCGAACCGCCACGGCTCGAGCCGCGCCTCGTCCGGCGGGCGCAGCGAGAGCGCCGCCTCGGCGCCGGGCGGCAGGGAGAGGCGGAAGGTGCGCTGGGTCGGGAACGGCGCCTCGACGAGCTCCACCGGCACGCGCTCGTCGCCGACGCGGGCCGAGAGCTCGGCGTCGGCGAGCATGTTCTCGATCGTGATCGTCCACGGCCCGCCCGCCTCGTCGGTGAGGCGGATCGAGAGCGCGGGCGCGCTCGCCCAGAGCGAGAGCGCGCCGGGCTCGAGGCGGCGGACCGCCGCGAGCCCCTCGTCCACGGCGACGCGCGCCTGGCCCCGGGAGGCCTTCCCCACCTCCAGGTCGCGGCGCGCGCGGCCCTCGGCGACGTCGAGGCAAGACAGGGTGAGCGGCGCGGTGAGGGCGAGCAGCGCGAGGAGAGCGTGTCTCGGGATCATGGCGAGCCTCCAGGGCGGAAGAGCAGCGACAGGCGCCCGACGTACGCGGAGCCGGCCTCCACGTCGGCGAGCAGGCCCCAGCGCGGCGAGGCGTAGAGCCGGCCCTCGAGGCCGAGGTGGCCCGGGACGCCGCTGCCGAGGCCGGGGATCTTCGCGCCGCCGGCATACCCGTCGTGCCGGTGGTCGTAAACCACCTTGGCCTCGCCGCGCGGAGTTCCGGCGTGCCCGAGGTACATGCCGAACGCGAAGTGGGGAATCAAGAGCTCGTTCCCCTCGAACGGGCGTCGGCCGTAGCGGTAGCCCTCGACCGCGATCCCCCACCCCATCTCCGCGAACGAGCCCCGCAGCGTGCGCCCGATGTGGGCGAGATCGAGCCGGCCCTGGAGGGTGACCTCGCCGGTGGTGATCGAGAAGTCGTCGGAGGTGTAGCGATGATGGGTGATCGCGCCCTCGAGCTCGAGGAACGAGCCGTCGGCCGCGCGCGGGCTGTCCGGCGTGCGGGGGCCGAGGAAGCGGTATGCGGCCTCGGCGCGGAGGCGCGCGTTGTCGTCGTTCAGGGAAAACCAGCCTGAGCCCGAGAGGCGGAGCGAGCTCAGGCGCAGATCCATGCCCGGCACGAGGAACGTGCGGTAGGCGAACGTGGGGTCGTACACGTAGGCCATGCCGAGCTGCGTCTCGACCCAGGGCAGCGACCGAGGAGGGCTGCCGGTGCCGCCCTCCGGGGCGAGCACGCCATAGAGGTCCGCGAGGAGGGAGATCCCGAACAGGCCTGCGCCCGTCACGGTGGTGAGCACGATGGGGGCGATGACGCGCCGCGAGGCGCCGGAGACCGCAGCGCCCGCGAGGCCGCCCACGGCGAGCCCGGCGCCCGCGCCCTCGAGCCCCAGGAGGATCCAGCCCGTGCGCGCCTCGCCCAGGAGGAAGTGCCCGGTGCCGTGCGCGATGACCCCGGGGATCACCGCGCCGGCCGCGGCGAGGGCGCGCCGCCCGGTGGAGACGCCCTCCTTTGGCGGCGCGGCGGCCGCAGGCGCTTCGCTCGATGCGGCGGACGCAGGCGCTTCGCTCGATGCGGAGGCCGCAGGCGCTTCGCTGGGCGCGGGCGTGGCCGGGGAGCCCGGCGCGCCCTTGCCCTCCCCGGCCTGGGCCGGCGCGGCGACGAGGAGGAGCAGCAGGGCGAGGAGGTGGCCTGTCGTACGCGGGGTCCTCAGCATCGAGCTCTGCGCGGCGGACACCTACCGTGACACGGTCTCGCGGGCTTTGCACGCGTCGAGCGACCGTCTTGCTGGTGCTGGGCCTCGTCGGGCTCCCGCGCGAGCGCGACCTGCGCGGCGCGGTTGCTCCTGGTGAAGGGAAAGCTCGAGCAGGGAGAGGTGATTCACGTGTTCGCGCTCGAGCTCGAGCTCGAGCGGTTCAGCCTGCCAGCGGACGAGGAGCTGCCGGTGCCAGGTCCTTGCGGATCGCCTTGCCCTTGAACGTCAGTCCATCGGGCACCCAGAGGACGGTGCTCAGTAACACCAGCCCGCCCGCGGCGCTATCGCGGCGGGCATTCCTCTTCGGGCTCCTCACGGCCGCGCGCTTTTCACCACGACCAGGGCAGCAGGCTCGTGTAGTTCGACATAATGGCTTGGCACGTCGGCAAACTGCGGTATGAGGCCGCGGAAGTCTTGATAGATCGCGCGGGCGCCGTGCCGCAGCAGGGTCGGATCGCCGCCGATGCCGACGCACAGGGCGCCGCTCTGGACCGCCGCCTTAACCCCGCTCTCGGAATCCTCGAACACCAGACATTCTGCGATCGGTACCTCCAGCCGCCTGGCCGCCAGCAAGTAGCTGTCCGGGTGCGGCTTACCGAGCGCCACGTCGTCACGGCTGATCACGGTGGCAAAGGCGCTCCTCAGATCGTGCTGTCGTAATACGTAGCCGATCCGTGCCGGCCAGCTGCTCGTCACCAGCGCGAGCGGCACCCGGGCATGGCGCAAGGCGTCCAGCAGCTCGGCGACGCCCGGCACCAGAGCACAAGGGGCGGTTTCCTCCTCCGCGTCGACACGTTGCTTGATCGCCTGGCGCTCGGCCTCGGAGACCCTGCCAAACAGCGCGTCTAGCGTGTAACTGCCCGGTCGCCCGTGGATGTGCGCCTGTATGCAGGCCTCGGTCAGGGTAATGCCGTAAGCGCGCGCCACGCTGGTCCAAGCGCGTTCGATCACCTGACGAGATTGGAGCAACACGCCGTCCATGTCAAAAAGGACGGCGGAGAACTGCGCGCGCGTCATCCTTTGCTCCTGTTCGTTGGTTGGCCAAATAGGCTGTGACGGTGCCGCCGAGAGCGATCAGCGCCATACATAGATAGGCCCGGCTCGGGCTGATGTCGAACAGCCAGCCGGCGAGCGGGGTTACGATGCCCATTGGCAACGCCACTGCTAGAGAGTAGTAGAGTCCTTGAATTAGCGTGCGCACGCCCTCGGGAGAGTGGTCGCGAAGATAGCGCATCAGCGCAGAGTGATAAGCGGCAAAGCTGGCGGCGTGAAGCAGCTGACCCGCCAGGATTGACACCAGTCCGCCGCCCAGCGCGGCGAGCAGCCAGCGTAGCACGGCGCACAGCCCGGACAGCACGATCACTTGCAGCGGGGCGATGCTCCGCATCACCCGCGCCGACAGGGCGAAATAGCTAATTTCGGCTATCACTGCCACTGCCCAGAACGCGCCGATCAGCGGAGGGGAGTAGCCAGCGGCGCTCCACATATTGGATGCTGTCGAGAAGTACAGGCAGTGACTGAGCTGGATCAGGCCTGCGGCGGCCAAGGCTAGCAGCAGCGGCGCGTTGCGCAGCTGCCGCCAGTCAGGGGCTGGCCGCTTGGCGACCGGACACACCGACCCACTCACGCGGCGTTGTGCGGCTATGCTGAAACAGGTCTTCGCGGTCAGCAGCATGCAGGCCGCCACCAGGCCGGGCACCAGGCCTTGGCCAAAGCGCTCGAGCAAGCTGCCTGCACCGATGCTCGCCAGCACGAATGCCAGCGAGCCCGCGGCGCGGATAAGGCCGTAGTCGTGAAGCGCCTGCTTGTCGAGCTCCAGTAGATATGATTCACCCAGCGGCAGCACCGCTGTCCACAGTCCCCCGTAAAGGATGGTAATCAGCAGATATAGGCCGACATGGTGCGGCAGGTAAAATAGCAGCATGCACAGCGTCGCCAGCAGCGCCGCTGCCGCCGCGAGGCGCATCTGGCCAAAGCGCCAGTCGGCGAGGTAGGCGAGCGAGAAGCCGACCAGGACCTGCGGCCAGTAGGCGGCGGCGATGAACAGACCGATATCGCTGTTGCGATAACCGAGCGACCTGAGCCATGTCGGCCAGAAAGGATAGAGAATGCCTTCTGCCGCGAAGTAGTACAGGTAGATTCGGTACATCGGGTGGGGTCGATGGCGGGCGGACGGATGACGGTGGCACCCGCCCGCGCCGCTGAGGGCCTATTCGAAATACTGCCTGGCGAAGCGGTTGCGGCCTCTCTTCCACACCAGGATCTGCTCGTTCATCACCACGAAGTCGACCATGCCAGCTCGCAGCGCATCAAACGCGTCGCGAGCGCTGCTGATAATCGGCTCCTCATGCTTGTTGAACGAGGTGTTGATCAGCGCCAGCTGGGCCGTACGGGCATGCCAGGCGGCGAGCAACCGGTGCATGAACGGGTCGCTCTGCGGGTAGACGATTTGCGGACGGGCGGTGCCGTCGATGTGCACCGCTGCCGGGCAGGCTCGGCAGAACTCAGGGTGGCACTCGTAGGTCATGGTCATGAAGTCGGCCGCTACCTGGTCGGGCTTCCAGCCGATATAGCTTTGGGCGGCATGCTCGACGGCGCTGACCGGTGCGAACGGCATGAACTCGGTGCGGTGCATCCGAGCGTTCAGCCAGTCGTTCACGCTCTTGTCGGCGGCGTGATAGATGATACTCCGGTTGCAGAGCGCGCGCGGCCCGAACTCCATCCGCCCCTTGACCATGCCGAGCACCTGGTCATGGGCCAGCGCCTCGACGAGGCTGGAGATGATGTTGTCGGGCCGGTGATAGCTCAGCTCCGGATAATCGCCCGACAGCAGAGCCAGGGCGGCTCGCGTGTCGCCGGAATCGGGGCCCAGCGCCATCGACGGGGTGGAGAATCGGCTACCGCGCTTGAGGTAGGCAGCGCCGACCGCGGCCGCCAGTGCCAGGCCGCCATCACCCATGCACGGCAGCACGTAGACATTCTCAACTCCGCGAATTTCACGCAGGCGTTGGTTGATCTTGACATTGCCAAACACTCCGCCAGCGAGGCACAGGTTTTCATCCCCGTCGCAATCGAGGTGATGGCGAACCGTATCGACCAGCAGGTTTTCGGTATGACGCTGCGCCGCAGCCGCGATGTCCTCCGGCTTTTCCTGGGCCAGCAGCGCTCTGAGCCGGTCGCTATAACCGTCGTAGGATGGCTGATACAATTCGCCGCAGCGGGCGCGGATCCTGCCGTCCGCGAAGTCGATCATCTGTTGCATCAATGGCAGGAGTTTCTCCGGGTCGCCGTGGGCGGCCAGTCCGGTGATCTTGCCCTCGTGGCGGTTCGGCGTGTAGCCGAGCAGCCGGGTGATGCGGCCATAGAAGTAACCCAGGCTGTCGATGCTGGTTTCACGCTGTAGCACCGTACTGCCGTTTGGACCGTAGCGGCTGACGGTCAGCGACTGGTAATCGCCACGACCGTCGCAGGTGAGCACGAGCGCCCGCTCGAACGGTGAGCACACAAAGGCGCCCAGAGCATGGCACTCGTGATGGTCGAGGTAGATCGCCTTGTCGCGCAAGCCGCGCTCAGCCAAGAAGGTATCGAACTCCAGGCGCTTGGCCTTGTCGTTGTGGATCTCGTCGGTGATGCGCCGGCGGACATGCACCAACCCGGCCGGATTCTGGGTGGCCTCTTCGACGATGCGGTCGAAGTACAGCGGCAGGTGCTTATCGGCGTTGAAGCCGGCATTCCAGCCGTATGCAATGTAGTCTACCTGCTCCAGGCGGAGCCCGGCAGCGCCCAGCACATAGGCGATCGAGCGCGCCGGCCAGACCTTGTCGTCCTTCCTGCGAGTAAACCGCTCTTCGCTGACCGCCGCAACGATATTGTTATCCCTGACCAGGCAGGCGCCAGCCAGGTCGTTATTGCTGATTCCAACCACAATCATATCGATCCATCCACATCTCACGAGCCGTTCAATCGCTGCGCTTGCCGTCGAACGCCGGCGGTTTCGCCGGCCGGCGGCTTCACCGCTCGAGGTCTCCGCGCACCGGCTAAATCACCCCCGGCGGGCGCCCTGTGCGGTCCACGTTGATCGGCCCACGTTTTACCGCGCTCGCTTGGTCGAGCGCCGCATCTGCACCGACTTGTGCAGTTGCCGTGCCACCCTCGCCAACAGGGCGAGGCCGCCTTTCCACGGCCGACGGCGCGATAACCAAAGGCGACCGAGCGCCCTCGGGTTGCGATGGAAGCGGCGTGTTGGCGAGCAAGAATTTGCGTGCGCGCGCAAACTCGTCTCGCGCGTCGCCTACGGCGAGGGCTGTCTGGTCGGCGCGATGTCTGACGCGCGGAGCTAGGCCCCTCGCTGCCGCTCGAGCCGCTCCCGCATGACGTTGGGGATCCTCCCCGCCGCCTCGATCGCCCTCTCGAGCGCCGCCTTCGCCTGCTCGTGGAGGCCGCGCCGCGAGCGCGCCCGCGCGCGCGCCTCGATGACCTCGATCTGCTCCTGCCCCACCGAGTGGCGCGCCGACCGCTCCTCGAGCTCGTCCCACGCCTCGTCGCTCGCGTCCCGCGTCGCCAGGTCGATCATCGACCACAGCACCTCTTCGGCGGGGGCCATCGCCGCGTCCTCGCGCCCCGCCGCCGCGGCCTTCGCCTGCTGCGCCCGGATCCCCTCGATGATCTCCCGCGCCCGGCCCTCCTCGCCGCGGTAAAGGAGCAGCCTCGCCTGGAGGAGGTGCACCACCGCCCGCGCCTCCTCCCCGCGCTGCTGGCGCTCCAGCGCCACGGTCCGCTCCACGCGGGGCGTGGCCGCGTCCAGGTCGCCCATCAGGTAGAGGTACTCGCCCAGGTTGAACTCCCCCACGACCTCCATCGTGCCGAGCCCCAGCTCGCGCGAGATGGAGAGAGAACGGCACAGGTCCAGGACCATCCCCTCGTTGTCCCCGAGGCACGCGCGGAGCATCGCCCGGTTGTTGATCGCGGGCCCGAGATGCAGGAGATCGCCGCGCTCCTCGCACATGTGGATCGCCCGATCTAGCACCGCGCGTGCCTCGTCCAGCTTGCCCAGCCCCGGGTAGATGAAGCCCAGCAGGAGCAGCGACACCACCAGCGTCTCGTAGCCCTCGTCGCCCAGCCCTTCTGCCTGCGCCGCCGCGCGCTCGAACTGCTGCGCCGCCTCCTCCTCGCGGCTCTCGCGGTGGAGCGAGCGCGCCACCGCCATCGACAGGCGCGCCGCGAGCGCCGGCAGCAGATCCCCCGGCGCGAGCGCCCCCGCCTCCTCCACCCGCTGCTTCGATCGCCCGTAGTCATCCATCCAGTCGAGCGCCGTGGCCTCGTCGAGCAGGATCTCGACCTGCTCGGTCACGTCGCCCTCCTCGACCGCCATCGCGCGCGCGCGATCGAGATCCCCGAGCGCGTCGTGGTAGCGGCCCAGCCGGTAGCGCATGAGCCCGCGGCCCCGGTACGCCGCCCTCCGCCGCGCCCCGCGCTCCGGGGCCGGCTGCGCGAGCGCCCGGCTGTAGTGGAGCTCCGCCTCCACGTAGGCGTGGCGCGCCCGCGCCCGCTCGGCGAGCTCCAGGTAGACCTCCTCGGCGACCGTGGCGAGCCCCGCCTCGGCCGCGTGGTGCGCGATCTTGTGCCGCCGCTGGTCCCGGCCCTCGTGCGCCGCCTCGCGGTGGTGCTCGTACGCGGCCAGGTGGATCCGCCGCCGCTCGGCCTCGGCGACGTCCTGCGCGACGGCCTCCCGCACCATCGCGTGCCGGAAGCGCAGCCGGCCCTTCCGCTCGTCGACCAGCACGCCCGCCCTCAGCAGCCGCTCGGTCCCGACGCGCGCGTCGAGCGGGAACGCCGCGCCGTCGCCGCGGAGATCCAGCTGGCGCAGCACGCCCGCGATCTCGTCGATCGACACCTCGGCGCCCAGCAGCGAGACGAGCCGCGCGTGCGCCCCGAGCGCCGGCCCGAGCGCCTCGATCTCCGCCTGCGCCAGTGGATCGAGCTCCGGCAAGGCAGGCAGGCTGTCGAGCTCGTCCGTCGCCAGGTACCACGCGTCGCCCCGCCGGTGCCGGCGCAGGATCCCCTCGCGCTTGAGCCCGTGCACGAGCTCCACGAGGATCAGCGGCACCCGCTGGGAGCGCTCGAGCAGGCGATCGATCGCCGGCTCCGGCACGTCCCGCGCGGGCAGGAGCAGCCGCCGGCACAGCGCCCGCGCGCTCTCGTCGTCCAGCGGCTCGAGCCGCAGCGCCTCGCGCCGGGCGGCGCGCTCGCCCCAGGAAGGGTTCGCCTCGGCGAACGCCGGGCGCCCCATCGCGCAGATCCACAGCGGCGTGGCCTCATCCGCTAGCGCCGCGTACTCGAGCGCCGCGAGCGTCGCGTCGCGGGCGTAGTGCGCGTCGTCGAGGACGACGAGCACGGGCGCCGCGGCCGCGCTCCGGCGCAGGCACTCGCCCGCGGCCCGCACGCGCGCCGAGTGCAGCGCGCCGGGCGCGGCCCGGAGCGCCTCGAGCTCCGGGAAGATCTCGACGCCCGTCTGCTCGTCCACCCACCCGAGCGCCATCGCGAGCCCCGAGCAGAGCTCCTCGCCGACCGCGGGGCCGAGCCGCTCGGCGAGCGCCGCGCGGACGCCGCTCTCCGGGGGCTCCTCGGGCACGCCGAGCGCCTCACGCACGAGCTCGTGGAGCGTCGCGTCCGAGGCGGCGCTCGTCGGCTCGTGCCCCCGGAGATCGATGATGTGGGCGCGCGGCAGGCGCTCCCGGAGCCGCCTGACGAGCTCGGCGAAGAGGCTGCTCTTGCCGTGGCCGGGCCCGCCCGTCAGGGAGACGACCGTGGGCTGCCTCAGGCGGAGCGCCTCCTCGGCGCTCTGCAGGAGCTGCTCGAGAATGTCGCGGCGGCCGACGAACGCGTCGGGCCGCGTCGCCTCCCGCGACTGGTCCTCGATGCCCGGCGGCAGCTCGTCGGCCGCCGGGGCGTGCGGCGCCTCCGGGAGCGCGGCCGACGCCTCGGGCGTGAGGAACGGCCCGGTCGGCCCGGAGGCGGAGGGCCACCGCTCGGCGCGCGAGAAGAGCGGGCTCAGGAGACGCCGCGTCCCGTCCGCGCGCCCCTGGATCGACACCGGCGCGAGATCGATGAGCACCCGCCCGCACACCCCGCGCCGCAGCAGCTCGTCGGCCGCGCGCCGCGCGCGGCGGGCAGGGCTGGCCGCGCCCTCCTGGGCGAAGACGCCCACGTAACGCGCGCCCGAGGCGTGCGCGAGCTCGCCGCCGAGCGCCCGGAGCCGGCGCTGCACGGCGATGCGATCGGACGCGCTCTCGAAGAACAGCAGCCCCATCACGCGGCGCTCGATGCCGGCCACGGAGCGCGGCGCCTCGCGCTCGCCCGCCGTGCGCTCGTCCCGGAGCGCGCGCTCCAGCGCCACGCGGAGCTCGGTCGCGCTCGCGAACCGCTCGCTCCGTTCCTTGGCCAGGCAGCGGTGCACCACCTCCTCGACCGCCCGCGGCACGGCCGCGCTGGCCGACAGGCGCGGCGGCCTGCGGCTCCGGTGGTCCTCCAGCACCGCCGCGCGCGGCCCCCAGAACGGGGGCCGGCCCGCGAAGAGCTCGTAGAGGATGACGCCCATCGCGTAGATGTCGGCGCGCGCGTCGAGATCGGCCCACCCGGCGGACTGCTCCGGCGCCATGTACTCGGCCGTGCCGACGGCCAGGTCCTCGTCCTGCCCGTCGTAGCGCCGCCCCACGACGCGGGCGATGCCGAGGTCGATGAGTGTCGCCTTGTGCTGATCGACGAGGATGTTCTCGGGCTTGAGGTCGCAGTGCACGTAGCCGCGGGCGTGCACGGCCTCGAGGGTCGCGAGGGTCGCGAGCCCGAGCCGGGCGGCCTCCTCGAGCTGCGGCGCGGGGCGCGCCGCGAGCCGGGCGGCGAGCGTGGGCGCGGCGATGTGCTCGATCACCGCGTAGGGCGAGCCGTCGTCCAGCGCCCCCCACGCGTGCACGGCGGGCACGTGGGGGGCGCCGATCGACGAGAGCGCGTCGACCTCACCCCGGAGGCGCTGGGCCGCGCCGCGCCGGTCCGCGCGCGCGAGCTTGATGGCCACGCGCGCCCCGCCGCCCTCGGGCTCGGCCTCGACGACGAGGCCGAAGCCGCCCTGCCCCAGCGTCCTCCGGGTCCAGTAGCCGGGGAACCGCGGCAAGGAGACGGGGACGACCGCCGTGATGTCCGGCGGGATCGACGACTGGCCGGCCTGCGGCCGAGCGGACGGCGTGCACTCGGGGCACGCCCCCTGGCTCCGCCGCCCGCAGGCCGGACAGCGCCCCGCCTCACGGACCGGGCGTTCCTGCTCCTCACCTCGCAGCGCTTCCGAGCGCATTCACGCTCCTAGGGGGCGGGCGGCAAGAACGTGGTGATCACCTCGTCCATGCGCTCCCACGGCGAGACCGAAGGATTCCTGAGACACCCCCTGTAGAAGCCGTTCACCGTGTCCGTCCCGTTGCAGATGGTATCGCAGGAGCCCACGATCACCATCGGACCACACTGCTGAACGGTCGTGGCCCCGCTCCCCGGGTCGACGCTGAGGTGGCCGGCCGCACAGTCGCGCTGCAGCTGGCGCGCGCGCGTGACGCCTGCTGGTGAGTAGCAGGCCCGCAGAAAGGGCGCCTCCGCCGTGCCGAACATGTTGCCCCAGAACGCGCCCTCTCTCACGGGAAAGGCCGTGCGCTCCGCGGCGGACGAGGACATCTCGTTGTTGCGCAGGGAGATCCTCACCGAGACGCCGTACCAGTTTATCCGCGCGGCGAGGCAGGCCGTGATCTGACGCTGAACGTATGTGTTGGGACCGATGGGGGTGGTCGTCCACCAGTGCGCGTACCCGAGCTCGCCGCGGTAGACCTCCGGGTGGGAGACCCCGCCGCTGTCGATCCATGAGAACGAGAACGTCTGGTCGGCGCGCAGCGCACAGCTCACGGTGTAGCGCAGGAGGTCCCTCGCCATGGCGCCGTTCGTTCCCGGGTCCCGGAGGGCCGACAGCGCGTTCTGGCTCAGCGCGTTCTGGCTCAGCGCGTTCTGGCTCAGCGCGTTCAATGTCAGCGAGTTCTGGCTCAGCGCGTTCTGGCTCAGCGCGTTGATCAAGTAGCCGTTGTCGGCCTCGAGCGCGCCCTCCGCCTCCTCGAGCAGCGCTTCCGGATCAGCGTCGAGCTCAGCACCGATGCAGGCAGTGGTAACCAGAGGTACGACGAGCAATGCAGCGAGACGCGCGCAAGAAAGTTCCATGATCGTCTCCCCCTTTCATCTCAGGGTTTTCGAAGCGAGGTCGAGCTATGGGAAAGTTTAAGTTACCATTTGGAAACGCCCCTGTATACGACTTCGTAAAAGTTAATAAAAAACGTATCGCTCGATCAAAAATGTATCGCTTGGCTGAACGAGCGCGGACGAGCGCGGACGAGCGCGAACAACCGCGGGCAAGCGTCGCGTCGGCGGCTGGGCGCACGCAACGCACGCGCAGGTGGTAAGATATCGACGCACCACGCGAAGAGGCGACATGACCGACGAAGATGACGAAACCAGGACGTTGTTGTATGCTGAAAGGCTTATCGCGCACAGCGAGCTCCCGCCAGGCACGATGGCCGGCGAGTACATCCTCGAGGAGTTCATCGCCAAGGGCGGCTGCGGGGCCGTGTTTTCGGCGCGGCACCTCCACACGGAGAAGCGGGCCGCTGTCAAGGTGCTGAACGAGGCAGTGGCCCACTCCACCCGCGTGCTCGACCGGTTCGCGCGCGAGATCGAGGCCCTGCGCAGGATTTCCCACCCGAACATCGTCGAGATCTACGAGGTCGGCGAGATCGACGATCACCGGCCCTTCTACGCGATGGAGCACCTCGAGGGCCAGACGCTCGACGCGCTCATCAAGGCCGAGAAGCGGCTCGGGCTCCGCGACGTGCTGGAGCTGATGGAGCCGGTATGCGCGGCGCTCGGGGCGGCGCACGCTGCAGGGATCATCCACCGGGATGTCAAGGCGAGCAACATCTTCATCTGCTCGGGCCAGCCGCGCACCGTGAAGCTGCTCGACTTCGGCATCGCCAAGATGATGGCCCCCGAGGAGAGCTCGACCTGGTTCACCACCGCCGGACGTATGCCCGGGACGCCATCGATCATGGCGCCTGAGCAGATCCTGGGCGGTCCCATCGATGCGCGGGTCGATATCTATGCGCTCGGGGTACTTCTCCATCGCATGCTGGTAGGTAGATTACCATTCCACACAACCGACACGGACGAGATGGTGCGGAAGCACCTGGAGGAGACGCCGCTGCCCCCGAGCGTGCGGGTCCCGCTGCCTCCCGAGCTCGACGCGGTGGTGCTGCGGTGCATGGAGAAGATGCGTGAGCGGCGTTACAGCTCGGTCGAAGAGCTGATGAGCGCGCTCCGGGACGCCATCGGCGGGCCGGCATCGGTCTCGCCGGGCGGCCCTGATCCGACGCACCCGGCGGTGGCGGTTTACCTGGAGGTGCGGACGCGCGGCGGCGCCGACGAGCTCGACGAGGCGCTGGCCGCCGATATCGGGCAGGTGCTCGACCTCGCGGAGGCGCGGCTCTCGCGCGCGGGCTTCATCCTGGCGTCGCTCACCAGCAACGAGGTGCTCGGGGTGCGCCTCCTCCCGGCCACCGCGGCCGACGAGCGGCGGGCGCGGCGGATGGCGCTCGACGCCGCCGCGTCGCTCCACGAGGCGCTGGCCCAGCGCCCGGACGCGGACCCGCGCGTGCACGTCAACGTGTGCGTCCACGCGGACGAGGTGCACGCGCGCCCCGGGCCGCCGCCCGAGATCACGGGCGGCGCGCTGATGAACGCTGGTCAGTGGGCGCCGGCGGGCGAGGTGCACGGGGTGTTCGCGACGCCGAGCGCGACCGCGGGCATGACGAGCAACGACCCGGCGGAGCCCACGCCAGTGCGATGACCGCGCGATGACCGCGCGATAATCGCGCGGTGGACGGCGTCGCGCTTGCGTCTCCGGCCCGGTCCTCTGTACCTCTCCATCCGAGGAGGGTTCCATGACAAAGGCCGCTGTTCTCCAGTTTCTCCCCGACTGGCTCCACGCGCAGCAGGGCGGGATCGAGCGCCGGGAAACGCTCAGGATCGAATACGACATGAGCCGCCTATCGCGCTGCTTCACCACCTGGCGCGGCGCGAAGATCGGCGACATCGTCGCCTACGTCCGCTTCCACCCGCGCGGCGAGATCGTGCAGGGGAGCGTCGTCGAGGAGGTGCGGGCCGAGGGGAGGCCGCCGGGGCCCGTGGTCGCGCACAGGGCCGCGCCGCTGGAGCTCGCCGTGCCCGACGACGCCACGCGGGTGGAGATGTGGTTTCACCATTTCTCCCAGACCAGCCGCCGCTGCGACGCGTGGGACAGCCGCTTCGGGGAGAACTACTGGTTCGACGTCGGCGGCCCGCCGCCGCGGAGCCCGGCGCAGCCGGTCGTCTACCGCGCGGGGGCGCAGGCGCGGGCCGACGTCACGAACGTGCAGACCGCCCGGGTCTCGAAGATCAACGCGTTCCCGAGGCAGGCCAGCGGGCCGAGCGTCGGTAAGGACATCCAGACGCACCTCGACCTCGTCGCGTGGGTCAGCCACACGGCGTGGGGCGCCAACGCATGGATCGATGTCCACGTGTTCGACGGCGGCGACGCGCTCGTCGACGCCGAGACGCTCCCGCTGGCCTATGCCGGGTTCGGCCCGGTCCAGCAGTATATCTTCACCGGCAAGATCTTCCAGGGATCCACGGCGACGCCAGGATCGGTGTCGCCGCGGCCGGACGCGCGCAAGGTGCAGTTTCGGTTGTACTATGAGCTCGACGGCCAGGTGTTCACCGACGGCATCCTGCACCAGGCGGAGCTCCCCGAAGACGCGCTGATCTGAAAGGCGCCCTGCGCGCGCGCGCCGGGAGCGCGACGCGCCGCGGCGCAGGCCGCCGACGGGCCCTCCCGCGCCCTCGAAGAGGGGCCCTCTTGCTCCTCGAAGCCCCCAGGCGCGCCGGAGGCCGCCGGGCGCGCCGCCCCTTCGAGGGCCCGCGCGCCCCAGACCTCCGCGCCGCGGCGCGACGCGCGCCGCCTCGCCGCGGGAGAGCGCCCCATGGTAAGAGAGCGCTCCCATGGCGAGCCGCTTCTACGTCACGACGCCCATCTATTACATCAACGACGTCCCGCACCTCGGCACCGCCTACACGACGATCGCCGCGGACGTGCTGTGCCGCTATCACCGGGTGCGCGGCCACGAGAGCCGCATGCTCACCGGCACGGACGAGCACGGCCTCAAGATCCAGCGCGCCGCCGAGGCGCGCGGCATGGCGCCGGGCGTCCACGCCGACGAGATCGCCGCGGCCTTCCGCGCCACGTGGCCGAAGCTCGGCTGCGCTCCGGACGACTTCATCCGCACGAGCGAGCCTCGCCACAAGAAGGCCGTGCAGGAGCTGTGGCGCCGCATCCAGGCGCGCGGGGACATCTACCTCGGCCACTACGAGGGGCTCTACTGCGTCGGGTGCGAGGCCTATTATACCGAGAAGGACCTGAAGCAGCCCGGCAACGTCTGCCCGCTGCACCACCGGCCCGCCGAGAGCGTCAAGGAAGAGAGCTACTTCTTCCGCCTCTCCAAGTATGGAGACGCGCTGCTCGACTACTACCGGCGCAACCCCACCTTCGTGCAGCCGGCGAGCCGCCTGAACGAGGTGACGAGCTTCGTGCGCGAGGGGCTCCAGGATCTGTCGGTCTCCCGCACCACGTTCCAGTGGGGCATCCCCGTCCCCGGCGACCCGAAGCACGTCATGTACGTCTGGTTCGACGCGCTGGCGAACTACCTCACCGCGCTCCAGGAGCCCGAGGACAACACGCGCTTCTGGCCGGCGGACGTGCACCTCGTCGGCAAGGACATCCTCCGCTTCCACGCCGTCTACTGGCCCGCATTCCTGCTCTCGGCCGGCTACGGCGAGGCCGAGCTGCCGCGCCAGGTGTTCGCCCACGGGTTCCTCACGTACAGCGGCCAGAAGATGTCGAAGACGCTCCGCAACACCATCAGCCCCGTCGAGGTGGCGGAGGCCCTCTCCGAGGCGGCGGCGGCGGCCCTCCCCGGCGGCGCGGGCGCCGCGGCCGGCGCGCCGCCGGTCGGGGTGGACGTGGTGCGCTATTGCCTCATGCGCGCGATCTCGTTCGGTCAGGACGGCGATTTCAGCATCCAGGACCTCTTGGCCCGGTACGGCTCGGAGCTCGGCAACGCGCTCGGCAACCTGCTGAACCGGGTGCTCCCGTTCGCCGACGAGGTCCCCGAGAAGGGGGAGCTCGGCCCGCTCGAGGAGGAGCTCCTGGCCGCGCAGCGGCAGGCCTCGGCGGCCGCGGCGACGGCGTTCGACGCGCACCAGCCGACGCGCGCGCTCGACGCGATCTGGACGGTGATCGCGGCGGCGAACCTCTACGTCGACAAGGCCGCGCCGTGGGTGGCCAAGAAGACCGATCCGAGGCGCCTCGGGACGATCGTCGCGACCCTGATCGAGCAGCTCGGCGCGATCAGCGTGATGATCTCCCCCGTGATGCCGGAGGTGGCGAGCAGGATGCGGGATCAGCTCGGGCTGTCGCCGCTCGCGCCCGAGCCGGGCAACGACCAGTGGCCGGTGCTCCCCGCGGCCCGCGCGCCCGGCGAGAAGCTCCGCAAGGGCGCGCCGATCTTCCCGCGCCTCGAGAAGGAGAAAGAGGCCGAGCTGCTCGCCCGGTTCGCCCCGCCGCCGGCGGACGCCGAGGCGACCAAGGCCGCGCCCGAGGCGAAGGCCGCGCCCGAGGCGAACGGCGGCGCCGGGGCGGCCGCCCAGCCGGCGCGCCAGGGCAAGAGCCCCGTGCCGTTCGACGACTTCGCCCGGCTGGACCTCCGGATCGGCGTGGTCACGAGCGCCGAGCGCGTGAAGAAGAAGGACCGATTGCTCGATCTGCGGGTCGACACCGGCGACGGCGCGCCCCGGCGCATCATCTCGGGCATCGCCGCGAGCTACGCCCCGGAAGAGCTGGTCGGCAAGCGGGTCATCGTCCTCTGCAACCTGCCGCCGCGCGACTTCGGCAAAGGCCTCGTGTCCGAGGGCATGCTGCTCACCGCCGACGTCGAGGGTCGAGTCCGCACCATCACGGTCGAGGACGCCGCGCCCGGCACGCCGGTGCTCTGACGTCACGCCTCATTCTGTAACTCAAATTACGTTTCCAACCCCGATCGATCTCCGGCGGCGGCGCGTCCTCTCCGGCGCGCTCTCCGCGGGAGAGCCGCCGGCAGCGCCGCAATTGTGCTTTTCGTGACGGCGGGTGGGGGACGACCGGGGGAGCCGGTCCGCGCGCCGGGGGGCATGCTAGCCTTGCTCGATGCGTAGTCGCCTTGGCTCGAGGAGGCGGTGAGCATCTCGTTGCGGGGACGCGAGGCCGTGGCCCTGGCCATGGCGGTCGCGGCGCACCTCGCGATCCTCGCGGCGCCGACGCCCGAGCGACCCCCCGAGGCTGCGGCCGGACCGCCGGCGCTCGTGGACGGCATCGACATCGAGCTCGAATCGCCGTCCCCCCGGGGCGCCGCGGCGGCGCCGGCCGGAGGCGAGGCGGTCGCGAGCGCGCCGGAAGAGGCCGGCGAGGTCGGCAAGGCCACGCTGGCCGAGAAGACGCAGGCGCCCGCGCCGGGCGCCGCGGCCGCCAAGGTCGCCTCGACCGAGCGCGCGAGGCCGGTGCCGGCCGCGCCCGCGGCGCCCGCCGCCGAGCCGAAGGAGGCGCCGGAGGCCGCGGCGCCGGAGCCGGAGGCCGCAGCGCCCGCAGCCGAGGCCGCAGCGCCTGCGGCTGGGACGCCCGGCGACGAGTACGGCGGACCGCCCCCCGCGGCGGGCGCGCCCCCCGCGGCCACGGGCGGCGGCGTCGCGCTCGCGCCCGGGATCGGGACGCCCCTCTGGAGCGTGCCCGGCCTGCTCCCCGGCCCCGACGCGCCGCGCGCGGCCCCGACGGCCGCCCCGCGCGCCCAGCCCATGGATCCGGCGATCGCGGGCAAGGTGCTGAACGAGACGCTGCACGGCAAGGACAAGAGCGTGGGGATCAGCGTCCCGGCCGCGGGCGCGGTGGCGAGCACCTTGGCCGACACGGTGCGCTCCTCGACCGCGCCCCTCGACGCGCGCGCGACGTTCGAGGTCAAGCTCGGCGCCGACGGCCAGGTCCTCGGCGTCCGGCTGGTGAGCGCGACGGCCGGAGACGGCCCCACGTGGGATCGCATCGTGGACGCGGCCAAGGGCGCGCTCGCGGGGAGCGCGCTGCAGATGGGGCCCGACCGGCAGCCGGTGACCGTGACGGTCAAGGTCCAGTCCAAGGTGCAGTATCCGTCCGGCGCCAGGAAGAAGCCCAAGCCGGAGCTCGTGTGCGCCGAGGAGGTGCTCGAGCAGCTCCAGCAAGCGATGGAGAACCCGAACATGCTCGGCGATCGGCGCGGCCTGGGCGACGGGGCGGCGGCCGCCGCCGACATGGATGAGGAAGAGAGAAAGCGGCTCTTCTGCATCCCCGTGGGGCTCCGCGCCGCGGGGGATCTGTCGGATATCGGGGCGCACAGGATCAACGTGGTCTCGGCGTCGTTCGCGGTGAAGCGCGAGGGCGAGCGCGCGCTGCCCCACGAGGACATCCTGCCGATCGACACGCGCGTGCCGTGGGCGCCCAAGGACCCGAAGAAGACGAAGCCGCCGCCGAAGCCGAAGAAGAAGTGGAAGAAGAAGCAGCAGCAGCCTTGAGGCTTCGCTTCGAACGTGACCGTCGATGCCGTCAACGCGAGGATGCCTTGATGGCGGCGAGAGCGGACGTGTACTCGGCCATCGCCGCCGAGATCGTCGCGGCTTGCCGCTCGAGCGACGATGCGCGTTGGAGCGCCTCGCGCTGCCGCGAGAGCGCATCGCGCGCGAGATCATCGTTGCCCGCCAGAACCGCGAGCTCCGCGCATCGCTCCCACTCACCGGCGTTCGCGGCATGCTGTGCAGCCTCTCGCGCCAGCGCCGCGCCGTACTGCTCGAGGGATTCCAGGCGGCGTTCCACCTCGTCGAACCGGCGAGCCTCCTCATCCCCGGCGTTCGGTCGCGCCTTCCCACGTCGCACTCTCGAAAAAACGCGGGCGAGCCAAGAAGGCGCCGTTTCCCGTGCCCGCGCGGGGCCGAGCCGGGCAGCGGCGGCCGCGGCATCATTCATGCGCTTCAGCTCGCGTTCGATTCGCTCGGCGAGCTCGGCGAACTTCTCACCTTGGGAAGCCATGTCGACTCACCAGCCTCGAGACCCTCGCAAACGCCGGGCGCGTCACCCGCCCGGGCCGCGGAGCCCCGCCTCGGTGACGGCCCGCTCCACGCGGTCGGGCGACCACGCGCCGGCGTGGCGCGTGAACAGCGTTCTCCCCTTGAACGCGCGGCCCGCGAGCGCCGCCGGCATGTCGGGCCAGCGCGCGACGAAGCTCCCCTTCGGCGCCCCCTTGCGCGCGGCGACCCAGGGAGGGGCCCCGCCCTCGATCGTGAACCAATCGATCACCCGTTCCACGTCCTGGGCCGCCTCGAGCCGCCCGATGAGCTTCGTGCTCGTGTTGCCGAACACGTTGTAATCCACCGAGCGAGGGCTCTGGGTGCATAGCAAACATCCAACGCCGTACTTCCGGCCCTGGGTGAAGAGCCGGATGAGCGGCTGCTTGGCGGGCGGCTTGCTGCCGCCGGCCGGGATCCAGTCGCGCGCCTCGTCGATGTAGAAGAGCAGGTTCACGCCGCCGGAGGTCGCGTCCACGGTCGTGATCATCCACCGGTACAGCTCCGTCGCGAGGGCCGCGAGGAAGAAGTGCTTCTCGTCGTCGTTGCTGAGCGCGTTCAGGTAAACGATGTTGAGCGGCACGCGACCCGGCCTCGAGGGCCGGAGCAGCTCGGTGAAGTCGAGGCGCGTCCCTCCCGAGAACAGCCGCGCGGACGGGCCCTGCACGAACGTGTTGAGCCGGCGCGCGAGCCGCTCGCGCTCGGACTTGCGGATCAGGCTGTCCACCTCGTCGAAGCCCAGGTCCTCGGGCGCGGTGACGGCGGCCACGATGTCCCTCAGCCGGACCGGCGCCGCGCGCGGCAGGCGCTGCAGCACCTGGTAGAGGAACGTGCGCTGCGACTCCTCCTCGCCGCCGCACGCGCACAGGCTGACGAGGTTGGCCGCCACCGCCACGAGCAACCCCTCCTCCTCCTCGGCGCGGAGCGCGGGGTTCGCGATGTGCGACAGCTCGCTCGCGCTCGGGAGCCGCAGGGGGTCGAGGCAGAGCCGCTGGCCGTGCGAGGACCCGGGGGTGAGGATGCGCGGCTCCATGCGCTCCTGGAGCTCCTCCCACGCGCGGAGCAGCGCCGGCGGCACGTCGGCGCGCGGGCGCGCTTCCATCATCTGGACGAGATCGCCCTGCGGATCGATCGCGAGGACGGGGACACCGGCCCGCAGCGCCTCCTCCGCGATGATCTTGGCCATCCACGTCTTGCCGCTGCCCGCCGCGCCGACCACCGAGACGTGCGTCCGCAGCACCGCGGGATCCATGCAGACGGGCGAGCCGCCGTCGTCGAATCCGAGGAGCATGCCGGCGACATCCGCGGTCCGTGCCTCCGGCGGCCCTGCTCCCGCGTCGAGCGCCGTAGGCGTCGCGCGCGCACCGCCCGGCGGCGCCTTCGGCCCACGGCTCGGCGGCGCCTCCGCCGGCGTCGAGCGCGCGCCGCCCAGCGGCGCCTCCGCCGGCGCCTTTTTCCCTCGGCCCGACGCCGGCGCCGGCCTCGGGCGCTCGCCGGCCGGCTTCACGACCGCCAGCGCCTCTTCGAGCTCGGGGTCGTCCTCCACCATCGGCTCGTCCGCCGGCGGCTCGTCTGCCAGCGGCTCTCCGGCCGCCGGCGCGCTGGCCGCGGCGCGCGCGCGCTCCTCCGGCGCCTCGCCGCGCGTCGCCTCGAGCGCCGTCCAGCGCCGATCCCACGAGCCCCTGTCCTTGTGGCCGAGCTCCGCGACGCAGGCCCCGGAGCGCTCGTGCTTGCAGCCGTCGCAGTACGTGCGGTCGCCCGGCGGCAGGAGCCCCCCGGCGCCCAGCGCGTGGTCGGACCAGGCCACCATGCTGGCGATGAGCTCGTGGATCTTGCCGCGCTTCGCCTCGACCTCCTCCCAGCGCGCCTCCCGCACGCTGCGGGTCGGGTGGAGGTAGAACACCGCCACGTCCGGCTTCGTGCCGTGCTGGTGGTGGTGCATCAGCGCGTACGTGAAGACCTGGAACAGATCGCTGTTGGGAGAGGTCGCCGGCGTGAGCTTGTAGTCCACGATGCGGTGCTTCCCGAGCCGCGGATCGAAGTACACGTAGTCGATCGCCCCGGTCACGTGGACGTGGACGTCCTCCCCCACGTGGAACGTCACGTCGACCCGCTTGCGCGAGTCCCCGAAGAGCTGGCCCCTGAGCTCCGCGGCGGGCAGGCCGGCCGCCCTGGCGTGCACCGCGAGGCGCGCGAGCTCTTCCATGTAGACCTGGACCGCGGAGATGAAGCCCAGCCGCAGCGGCACGGGGCGCGCCGCGAAGGCGTCCAAATTGATGCAGCTCGCGTTGAACCAGCGCATCAGCGCCTGCTGGAGGTCCGCGGCGTCGCGGGCCCCCTCGAGCGCGGCCAGCACCTCGTCCGAGCTCGCGGCGGCGGCGTTGAAGCGCTCCACCGCGGTGTGGAACAGCGCGCCGCAGCCGGGCGCCTCCCCGCCCTTGCGCCAGATGCGGCTCACCACCTTCCGCCCGTCCTGCCGCTCGGCCGTGGCGCGCGTGTCGAACCAGTGGAGCCTCGGGCACGTCGCCGCGACGCGGAGCTGGGTCACGTTGACGTGGACGAGCCTCATTTCCTGCCCCGGAGCTGGACGAAGAGGTCGTCGTCGGTGGCCGTCGCGTGGACGTGCCCCTCGTCATGGAGCGCCTGCGCCGTCTTCTTGATGTGCGACCAGACCTCCGGGAAGCGCTTCTCCGAGAGCTTCTTCCGGCTCGCGAAGATCTGCGCGAGCTCCTTGGCCATCAGGCCGAGGCGCCACGACAGCTCGGCCATGATGTGCTCGCGCGTCTGCTGCGGATCCCACGGCGGGGGCGGCACCGAGTCCGTGCCCCCCTTCACGATCTCCTCGGTGAGCAGCTCGCGCAGCAGCGGGTGCGCGAGCAGCAGGCTCTGGCGCTGGAAGGACGCGATCACCTCCTCTTCGGTCACCTTGCGGTACTGCCCGCGCGGGTGCTCGATCTCGAGGTCCTGGCTCTTCGCGGCGCCGAGGAGCCCCACCAGCGAGTCGAGCTCCGCGTGCCCGGCGAAGTCGAGGTGGAGGTGGAGGAAGCGCTGGCGGCCCAGCTTGCAGAGCGCGTCGTACGCGGCCTTGCCGGCGCCGCCGAGCCGCAGCGGCCGGCGCTCCTCGTCGGTGATCAGGAGGCGCTTGTCCGTGTGCTTCGTGTCCTCGGCCATGCGCTGGAGCGGCATGCGCGCGCCGTGCCCGCTCGGCGCGCACAGGAACGTCACGCCGGTGGTCACGATCACGCCGTCCGCGCGCCGCTCCTTGGCCAGGAGGTGATACGCCGGGGCCTTGCCCCGCTTCTTCGCGGTGAGGTGCTCGATGCCGAGGAGCGTGGCGTTCGCCTTGCCGGCGCACCTGGAGAGCAGGCGGTGCGTCAGGCTCGCGAGGTTGTCCTCGTCGGGCGGCAGCGATGCCTGCTGCAGCCGGCGGCGGTTCTTGCCCTCCTCGAGCTTCTTTCGCACCTCGGCGTCGATGACGTCCTCGAGCTTCGGCGGCGGCGGCTTCGCTCCGCCGTCCTCGGGGCCGGGCCACTCCTTGAGCCAGCGCTTGCCGCCGACGGCCGCGAGCCGGTCCTGCTGCGCTTCCCAGCGGTCCCGCGCCCAGAGGATCGCGTCGCGCGGCCGGAGCTCCTGCACGCCGTCGAGGCGCCGCTCGAGCCACTCGCTGCCCAGCGGGAAGAGCCGGTCGCGCTTGCGGGCGGCGATGACCTCCTCGATCTCCTTCTCCTCGAAGCCGGAGAGCGCGGCGTCGAGCCGCCCCGCGAGGATGGCGCGGGCCTCCTCGGGCGAGATCATGTGCAGCTCGAGGATCCGCTCGGCGATCCGGTCCCACGCGGCGGCCGGGATCACCTCGCCGGTGCGCAGGGAGAGCATGGACTGCTTCACGCCGGAGACGATCACGACGAGGTGCTTGGCCCGGTCGAGCAGCGCGTGCGCGTACGACATCAGGGCGCGCACGGCGTCTGGATCGAGGTTGTCGACCTGGTCGAGGCAGAGCACGAGCGGGAGCTCGGCGAGCGCGCACAGGTGGGAGAGGACGTGGAGGACGCGCTCCACCGCGGCGTCGTCCGGGAGGGAGAGGCCTTCCTCGCCGGCCGCCTGGTCGAGCAGTCGCGCCTGGTCGAGCAGGCGCGCCTCGTCGGGCCCGAGCGTCTCGCCGGAGAGCCAGAGCACCGCGGCCTGGGCGCGCTTCTCGGCGCTCGGGTCGCCGAGGCTCGCGTGCGACGTCCCGGTGAGGAACGCGTTGAGCACGGGGATGACGGCGCTCTGGGGGTCGATCTTGGCGCCGAGCCGGGCGAGCGCCTCTTTGCGCGCCTCGATCTCCTTGGGGCCGGTCATCATCTTGCGGCCCTTGAACGCGCCGGTCCGGATGAGGGCGCGGTTGAGGATGGTGTAGAGGCGCGACTGCGTGTAGTCGCTCCCGCGGTGGCCCGCGAGGTCGCTGACGGTCGCGTTGAGCACGTACCGGAGCATCCGCTCGGGCGAGGCGAGGATGTTGTGCAGGTAGACGACGGTGGCCTTGTCCTCGCCGGCCCACTGGAAGAGGCGCGCGAGCAGGTGGCTCTTGCCGACGCCGGGCGCGCCGATGAGCAGCGCGCCGATGCTGGCCGGCTCCTTGGCGGCGTCCTGCACGACGCGCGTGAGCTTGGTGAAGGCGTTCTTGTGGATCGACTCGACGGTGGCCTCGCCGCCCCCGACGTCGGTGATGCGGTGGCTGCGGAACGGGTTTGTGCCTCGGAGCGCCTGGAGGAAGCGCTCGAAGGTGGGCTCCTCGGCGCTCATGCGTCGTGCCTCCGCGCGACGTAGACGAGCAGGTTGCCGGCTTCCTGGATGCCGGCCTCGCGCTCGGCCTCGGCCATCTGGTGGTGGCGGCCGTCGGAGGGGTCGAGCGAGTAGCGGCGCTGGCGCCGGAGGGCGGCGAGCTCGGCGTCGAAGGTGGCGCGCGGGACGTCGGGGAGCGCGGCGCGGAGGGCGCGGAGGGTGACGTAGTTGTTGCCGCCGGAGTCGCGGTCGAGGGCGGTGAAGGCGGCGTCGAAGCGGTCGGCGAAGGGGGCGGCGGGGGTGGAGGGGGCGGGGGCGCCGTCGGGGGAACCGGCAAGGGAGGCGGCGGGCGCGCCGGCAAGGGAGGCGGCGGGCGCGCCGGCAAGGGAGGCGGCGGGCGCGCCGGCAAGGGAGGCGGCGGGCGCGCCGGCAAGGGAGGCGGCGGGCGCGCCGGCAAGGGAGGCGGCGGGCGCGCCGTTGGAGGGGGCGTCGGTAGGCGCCGCGTCGGCAGCGTCGGCAGGCGCTGTGCGGGCGCCGCCGGGGGCCGCGGGGCGGGGACCGCCGTCGGTCGGGGCCGTGGTCGCGGCGGGGCGCGCCGGCGCGCCGGCGGGCGGGAGGACGGCGTCGGCGAGGAAGAAGAAGAGCGGCTTCTTGCCGGTCAGGGCGCCGATGGTCCGGGGAAGCCGGCGCTCGGCGAGGCGCTGCTCGAGCGCCGCCTTGAACGCGCGGCCCAGGGCAGGCAGGAGGCCCTTGGGGAGCTGCGCCAGATCGACCGCCGGAACGTCGGGCTGGCGCGCTGACTGGAGCTGCAGCTCCAGGAGCCGGTCGGACTGCGCGACCGCTTGGAGGTCTCCCTTGAGCAGCACGAGCACGGGACCGGGCGCTGGCTTCTTCTTGCCTCCCGCGGCGCGGGACAGCAGCACGCGCGCCTTCGCTTCCTTGGAGCTCAGCGCCTTGCTCGTCACGGCGGCCGTGTCACCGGTCAGCTCCGCGAGCCGCTCGAGCGTCGGCGGATACGACGCGCCGCCGAGCTGCCGCTGCGACTCGAGGACGCCGAGGAGCCTCGGCACCGGCGAGGGCGGCGCAGCCTTCTTGCGCCCCGTGCTCTTCTGCCTCGCAGGCGCCTTCTCCTTCGTCGCGGCGGCCTTTCGGGGCGCGGCAGCCTTCTTCGGCTTCTCGGCGCTGCTCTTCCTGGCTGCCGTGGACTTCGTGGTCGTCGCCCGCGCGCGCGGGCTCGATGCGCTGTTCGTGTTCGTGGCCCACCTCCCGAGCGTCCGAGATTACCCGGGCGTCCAGCCATGGGAAGGGGCTCCGCGCCACCGGGTGGTGGCCTAATTTGAACATGAAGGCGGGAAGGCGGGAAGAAAGCTCAATGATCTTCCCGTCTTCCCACCTTCATGTGAATCACTCCGGGGCAAACTAGGCCACCACCCGCCACCGCGCGGCGGCGAGAGGCGAGCGGGTCACTGGCTCGGGAGGACCCGATCAGGGGTACGGCCCTGGCCCGCTCCGCGACCGAAGCGGGCTCATCTCACGCTCGGCGCTTCCACTCGCGAGGATGTCGGCGGCCGTGAATCACGCCAACGACCACGATCGCGTCGCGCAGAATCCGGTAGAAGACCGCGTACGGGAACCGTTCGACGAGTACGCGCCGGAGATCTCGGTACAGCGGCGGGTACGCGAGCGGTGCGTTCCGGATGCGCTTGATGGCGTCGTCCAGCTCTCTTCGGAAGACGGCGCCGAGCCCAGACCGCTGCTCCTCGTACCAGTGAAAGGTCTCGAGGGCTTCGGCGCGAGCTTCGGCGAGGAAGACGACGACGCGGCTCACGACCCGCGGGTGGTCATCTCGGCTCGGACGTCCTCCCAGGGGACACCGATGGGGCCCTCGCGCTCAAGGCGGTCCAGGCGGCGGTCGAGCTCAGCACGAAGCTCGGAGCTCAGGGGAAGGTCGTCCGAGGAAAGGCTTCGCCAGAGGTCATCGATCAGATCGAGCTTCTCGTCGGCGGTGAGCTTGGACAGATCGAGCGCGGGCTTGCCCATGGGTGGATCCTGCATCAGCGGGGCCGGCGGTGCCAGCACGCGCGAGCCTGGCCGGGGACGGCGATGGCCCCCGCCGCATCGCGGGGGCTTGCACCAGCGCGCTGGCGGGAAGAGCTGGCCAGGATCGCGGGGTCGGAGGGAGGCCTCTCCAGCGCGGACACGGGTGCCACCCATCTTTTGTTGGAGGCACGTCCACCGCGGAGATGGGTGCGACCCGTCTTTTGTTGGAGGCACGTCCACCGGGAGACGGGTGCCACCCATCTCCCGCGTGGACGAGCCAGGTCACCCGGATGGGTTCACGGCATGCCGCCCGCCTCGGGCGGGGGCGCCGGGACGGCTTCGGGCTTCCTGGCGGGGGCTCTTCGACGGGTCCTCGCGAGGTCGTCGACCATCTCGACGTAGGGCGCCAGCAGGAACGCGGCGAGGGCCTCGCTCCCCGGGATCTCCGGATCGGCGTGGCTCTCGATCTTCTGGATCAGGCTGCGCAGCGCATCACGGGCGGCGCTCCACTGCGAACGGCCATCGGTCGGCGCTCCCTCGTTGGCGAGGACCACGTTCGTGAAGCCGTACGCTTCGCCGAAGCGCGCGTGGGCGGCGACGAGCTGCCGGTGATGCCGGGTCCCGCCGACCCCCTCGATCACCGCCTGCGCGCGCTCCTCCTCCAGCGTCTTCATCCGCTGCACCATCGCGGCCCACTGGACCCGGGGCCGGCGCGTGATGAAGCGAAGCCCCTCGGGCGCCGGGAAGAGCTGCGCGTAGAGCCAGCGCGCCTCGGACGGCGGCGGCGTCTGCCCATCGTCGGAGAGCCCGGCGGCCCCCGCGTTCCACTGCTCGAACGCGCGCCACCGGTCGTCGACGTCGGTGTTCGCCGCGCTCCGCTCCTCCTCGCTCGCCGCTGAATGGCGCTGATCGGCCTGCGCGCTCGCCCGCAGGCTGCGGAAGCCCTGGAGCTCCGTGGCGGCAGCGTCGAAGCGCCTCCACGGCCTGTCGATGTGCGCCGGCAGCGCCACGAGCGGCTCGAGCCCCCTGGGCAGCGGCGCGTCGGCCTCCTTGCGCTTGCCGCCCCTGGGCCGGAGCACCGCCGCGATGCGCGCGCTCAGCTGATCGCGGAGACCGATCACGTCGTCCGCGACGAGATCCGGGGGGAGGACCATGGTCGAAAACATCGGGGATTCACTCACGGGGGAAACCTCCTGTGACGTCATATGAATTTAACCTGCCGCCGGGGCGGCATGCCGTGGTTTCGTTGCGGGGTCGCGAGACGGCAACAGATATGCCGGCGCGAGATGCGCTGATGTCTCGGCGCAGCGGGTGAGGACGGCGAGGAGGGGAGCGCAACGGCCTGTCATGAACCGCAAGGGATTGCGGCGTTGCGCAAGGCTTCGGTAGAGGAGGTGAGCGTGCGTGGTCGCCGCTGGCTACGTTCGGATCGCGAGCCTGGGCCGAGCGGTGGCGCAGGCTGTGAGCTGGCTCTAGCGGGAGCCCGGCGGCACTCGGAGCGCCATGAGTCTCAGTAAAATTGTGCCGTGGTGTCGGAAGCAGCGGATGGGCAGGCCCGATTACCTGTCATTGCACAGAGCACACCCATACTCGTGCTGGTATGCTCGATGGATAGGGCAGAGCACCAACTGCATCGGACGGCTGCCGTAGGACCAGACCGTCGCCTCCGACGCGCATGCTCGACGATGAACGCCTCAACCATCGCCCTGAGTTCATCCAGGCAGGGCTGGGTTACTACGACCGCATCCCGCACACCCTTCACTTGTCCGCCGCGTTGTAGACGACTCCAGCGTGGATCATCTCACGAAGCAATGCCTCGTTGGCGGCAAACTCGGCATGCGATACACTAGCGCGCACCCATTCCCCTTTCTGTTGAATGGTCAGTCCTGCATCGCGGAGTCTGGTCGCAAGCTCGGACGACTTATCGAAGTAAGTGCCGACCAGCAGATGTTTCTTCCGAGGCCAAAGAACAACGAAGTTATTGGAAAGAGGGCCCCTCTTGAGGCCAACATAATGCTTGTTGAAGTTCAGCTCGAACTTATCTTTTGCCTTCTCGTTCACGTAGCTCAGCACCTTCTCCGCAAGAGCAACGGATTCGTTGCTAGCTCGACCGACCCAGTCGGCCCGGCTGGTCGGGGCATCCGGAAGACTCGATGAGTCGTCATCTCGAAGTTCGCGCTGATCGAGGATTTTCGAGAAGTGAAGGACTATGCCATCCGCCACACGCAGGGCATTCAATTGGAGCACCACGAGGGGGATCGTGCCACTCAGGAGAGAGAGAACATTCAGGAATCGACTGGTGACGTCTTCGGCCACGATGACCGCGCAGTGTTCGTAGGCTGGATACCGGCGTCGCTCGATGTCCCAGTACTCGATGGCGCGTACAATGTGGCTCTCGTCGAGTGGGCCAAGCATCAACTCGACTTCATATCTCGTGCCCGAATCTGGGTCCTCGAGGAGCAGGTCGAGTCGACCCGCGCGCTCCTGGCGTCGCTCGCGATCTCGGACCAGCAGATCGCCAAGCCCGAGCATCGAGGTATCGGCGCTGAGGCGGTCCTGGAGCCACTTCTCATTCGTCTCGCCCGTCTGAGAAAGCCAAATGCGTTCGTGTTTCACGCATATTGCGACCATGCACTCTCCTAGCACCTTCGATTACCACTGATCGACATCGCTCGTTCCCCATCCCGTTTATCCGCCCAGTGTATCAGGCTTGCAGCCGCAGCGCAGCCCGTCAGATGCAAGCTTCTGCTAGGGGACACTCCTTTACCGTGCCCTTCATCCCCGAATGCACTGGCGGCCTCCCATCATGGTGGCGTGCTGAGTGATCCTTATACGCCGACCCTATGCTCGAACACATGGCACCGGCGCAGCTAGCTCGCTTACAAAACCGGCTCATTTTCTCCGTCTATCCGGCTGGCAACCCGTGGGCAGCCGACCGAGTAAGGCGAGGAGGACTAACGACTCAGTGCCTATTTAGACCCGCTTTCTCTCGCTGACGATCCAGCGCAGTCTTACATGGAGAAAGCGCTCGGTCCCGTGGCAAACGGAGTGGTGTACCAGCAAGCGACGCATAGTCGGATCCGGCGAGTGCATCTGCCGTGATTACGGTCATGCTTTCCGTATCGATTGCAAGTAGGCCCAGATCAAGGAGAGTGTGAATGTCCGTGCGTAAGAGCAGCCCGTTCTGAGGATGATTCGTGCCTGGACCCTGATAAGCAATGATATGAGCCGCGTCCAGCACCTCCAGGAGAGCGCATCCGGTAACGGCACAGCGGCCATCGTACGCCTCAATGAGCTTCCGCCGAAATGCTGGTTGACCCTGCCGGCGAACAATCGCGCCGATAGTCTTCGTGCGGGCGTCCTGGACGCCGTCGGGCTCAAACTCACCAGCCGCATCGGCTGCTTTGGCCTCTGCGGCGACCAGGTCCTCGCCCTGAGCAGGGCGGCAGTCGCTGCAGATGTCTACTGTGACTCCGTGGTCGACAGCCCACGCTCGAAGCGCACCGATGTTGAGTGCACACGCCTTCCGCTTCCGAACGAGGTCGCCGCCGGTTCCGTCGCTCTCCCAAGTTGAGTCCCCTAGGTGGTGACACTCTGCGCGATGAAGCTTGCCCGACGTCCTCGTGAGGCAGTTCAGCAGGAACCCGTCCGGGTTTTCGCTGCGCCAGTATTGTAGCTGCGCGTGGGCATCGGACTGTTCACGGTAGAAGAACACGCTCACTATTGTCATGGGCCCGTCCTGATTGAGTGAGGCTGTTCAGTCTAACGCCCTGCTGCTGCCGACGCGCGAAACGCGGTCGGCAGCATCCGCGGGTGGGGCCAGTCGTTTCACGAGAGAAATCTACTCGGAATCGTCCTCTACCCCGTCGTGCCGGCCCCACTCATCCTGGAAAGGTAGCGTACCTGACGACTACCCTGTCTTGTCAAGGAGACCAGCGCAGGAGCGTGCGGGCTCTACGCCAGATGATGGCGCGAGCGTGCCCTCGATGTCCTCTCCTCCGCTGAAAAAGTGGCCTTGCAACGGCTTGGCCGGTCAAAGTTGCCGCGGCTTGCTGAGTCCACCGAGAGGCGCGGCAGCATCCGCAGTCGCGGCAAAGCGCGGCCAACTCTAAGCCAAATGCCGGAGCGCGCGGATGGCCAGGGGCGATCGACCTGCGGACAACGAGGGATGGACCATCAAGCGCCAGCGGAACGCTTCCGCGGCCGACCTCGCTTGATCTCCGGCATCGCGGCGCTGCGGAGGAGAACCGCGGGCGACACATCCAGCGCGTTCGCGAGGCTGAGGAGCGTGCCGAGGCTCATGCTCTGCCGCCCAACCTCGATCGCCTGCATGGTCCGCAGCTCGATTCCGGCGGCTTCCGCGAGCTGCTCCTGCGTCATGCCGCGCTTCTGGCGTAGACGCCGCAGGTTCGCCGCGATGTAGAGCAGGAGGGTATCGAGCATGAGCGTTCGCACGCCGTTCGCGTACCCCCGGGCCCGGTCCAGAATAATGATCCAGCGGATCGGATTTCATTGACCCGCCGGCTGTCGGTCCGTAGCGTGACGAGACCACAAAAGTGCCGCCCGCGGGTGCTGGTAACACCCCGGGCGGCGTGGCCGAACCCCGCTTCCACGAGGTCCGACATGGAAACCGTACGTCTACGCCCCGACGGGGGCCAAGAGATCGATCCGCCCTCCCGCCGCCGCCCCGGCCCCGCAGCTCGCAACCGCCTCGCCCGCCCGCCCAGGACCCCTGACCAGCCCCCTCCCCCCGCCGTCTACCTCGACCCCACCGCGCTCCTCGAACAGCGCCCGCTCATCCGCCGCACCCTCCGCGCCCGCGGCGTTCTCCCCGCCGATCTCGACGACCTCACGCAGGACACCGTCCTCGGCGCCTGGCGCAGCATGCGCGCCGGCCGCTTCCGCCCCTCCCCTTCCGCTGCTCCCGCCGACGCCCTTCGCGCCTGGCTCGCCGGCATCGCCGCGCGACAGGGATCGCACTACCGCGACAAGGCCTACCGCCGGCACGAGGCGCCCCCGCTCGATCCTCACCGCCTCTCCACGCTCGCCGCCCCCTCTCCAGAGGCCCGCCTCGTCGCCCGCGGCCTCCTGCGCGCCTTCCACCGTCTCCGCCCCGAGCTGCGCGAGGTCCTGGCGCTCGCCGCCACCGGCGTTACGTCGCACGAGATCGCCGCCTCCCTCTCGCTCCCCCGCCCCACTGTCGCCACCCGCCTCCGCCTCGCGCGCCGCCTCTTCGCCCGCGCCCTCACCCGCTCTCGGAGGTGGCCGCGATGAGCCGCGCCGCGCAGCGCGCCTCCACGACCGCGCTCGCCGACATCCCCGCGGTCCTGGCGCCGCCGCCCATCGACACCGTCACGGGGGCGCCATGAGCGACGCGGTCGACAGCCGCCCCACCGCTGCCCCGCTCGTCGACGTGCTCACCGCCCCGGAGGCCACGCTCGTCGACCTGGTGCTCGGCATCCCCGGCGCCGCCTCGCGCGTGCTCGGCCTGCACGGCCTGCTCGAGCTCGGGCGCCTCTCGCCCCACGCGCTCGCGCAGCGCACCGAGCTCGGCCTCCACGACGCCCAGCGCCTGCTCGCCGCCCTCGAGCTCGGCCGGCGCGTCCACGCCGCGCGCTCCCGCCGCCCGAGGCGCCTGCGCTCGCCGCGCGACATCGCCCGCTTCTTCGAGCCAACGCTCGCACCGCTCGTCCACGAGGAGCTCTGGATGGCCGCGCTCGACGTCCACCACGGCGTGCGCGGCGTCCGCATGCTCGCGCGCGGCGGCCTCACCGCCACCGTCGTCCAGCAGACCGACGTGCTGCGCGCCGCCCTCGAGACGGCCGCCACCTCGTTCGTGCTCTGCCACAACCATCCGAGCGGCGACCCCAAGCCCACGGGCGAAGACGTCGACCTGACCAACGCCGTCGAGCACGCCGCGCACGTCATCGGCGTGCCCCTCGCCGATCACGTCATCGTCACGCCCGCCGGGCGCTTCTCCTCCGTGCTCCGCCGCTGACACCGGCCCGGACCTGCCGCCGGTTCTGCGCGACGCCAACCAAGGTCGGCCGCCGTCGCCGTTGCGAATATCTCCTTACCGATAGCAAAGCCACTGCATCACGGGAATTGACGTCCACGGCATCGGCGCGTCGCACATAGCCCCGCAGTCGCGGTGCCTTGCCCCGGCCTGGCACACCGCTCATTCCTTCCAGACCGCCGTAATTTTCACGCCACCGACAACGATTCCCAAACGATTGGCACCTCATGTCGGTAATCGGCTGCGATGTCTCGATGTAGTGCAGCTCGATTGAGCACAGGGCGACGCGACGATGCCTCCATTCGAATCTTCTCGTCGATTCGAGATGGCGCATGATGCGGTGATGGATTAGGGTCGTTCCCCGATGCACAACCGCTCTGACCAGTTCGCGAAGAACATGCTGCGCGACGGGCTGAGCCTCGTCTCGGCGGCGGAGACCGAGGTCGAGGTGCTGGCGGCGACCCAGAAGATCGACGTCTTCAGCGTGCCTGATCCAGCGCGCGACGCCGAGCGTGCCCGGATGGGCCTGCTCGGAGAGCTCGCGGCGGAGCCAAGCCTGTTCGAGCCGTTCCACGGCACGCCCAGCCTCCGTCAGGTCCGGCGGTGCCTGCGCAAGCAGCTCACGTGGCATCACGAGCTCGAACGCCGCGCCCGCGCCGCTGCCGGCGCCGTCGTGCCGGAGGAGGACGCCGACGCGCCGCCGCAGCCGCCGGTGGCGTTCCCTGCGCTGGTCGTCATCAGCCCGGGGCGACCCGAGACGGTGCTAGACGCCTACCGCTGCGAACCGGCGCAACCGGGCGTCTACCACGCCGTGCCCGGCCTCGTGACGCGCGTGGTGGTGCTCGCGGAGCTGCCCCGGACGCGCGCGACCCTGATGCTGCGGCTGCTCGGCTCAGGCCGCGTCCTGCGCGAGGCGCTGGCCGATCTCGCGGCGCTGCCGGACGATGCCTGGGAGAAGAGCATCGCCACGCCGCTGCTGATACACTTCCGGCTCGGAACCCAGGAGCCGGCGATCGACAAGGAGGACGAGGTGAGCGCAGAGATCCGGGCATGGGTCGAGGAATACGAGCAGAAGCTTCGGGCCGAGGCGCGAGCCGAGGAGGCGGCGCGTGCCGTGCTGACCGCGCTCCGGGTTCGCGGCATCGCCGTACCGGACGTCGCGCGGGAGCGCATCCTGGCCGAGAAGGATCCGGAAACGCTGGAACGGTGGCTTGAGCGGGCCGTCGTCGCCGCGTCGCTCGCCGAGGTGCTCGACGGACTTAGCTGAGCGACGCCCAGCGCCTGCTCGCCGCCATCGAGCTCGGCCGGCGCGTCCACGCCGCCCGCACCCGCCGCCCGAGGCGCCTGCGCTCGCCGCGCGACATCGCCCGCTTCTTCGAGCCCACGCTCGCACCGCTCGTCCACGAGGAGCTCTGGATGGCCGCGCTCGACGTCCACCACGGCGTGCGCGGCGTCCGCATGCTCGCGCGCGGCGGCCTCACCGCCACCGTCGTCCAGCAGACCGACGTGCTGCGCGCCGCCCTCGAGATGGCCGCCACCTCGTTCGTGCTCTGTCACAACCATCCGAGCGGCGACCCAAAGCCCACGGACGAAGGCGTCGACCTGACCAACGCCGTCGAGCACGCCGCGCACCTCATCGGCGTGCCCCTCGCCGATCACGTCATCGTCACCCCCGCCGGGCGCTTCTCCTCCGTGCTCCGCCGCTGACCCAGATCCGGTACTGCAACCGGTCCGGCGCGACGTCATCAGGTCACGGGATAAACAACCTGTCCCACCGGACCTCCGTCGCTGCAAGCTCCTCGTTGCGCTCGACGGTGCCAGGCAGGCATCCGCGCACCGTGCTGTCCTAAAACTGCAAGAACAGGCCGTCGCCGCTCACTGCGCCAACGCAGCGTCCGGCTACGAGGTGTCGCCGATTCCTCCTCGATCTCGTCCATCCGCAGGCGCCGGTGTCCCTCGAACACCGTCAAAATCCGGATATCCTCACCAGCGACACGGTAGATGATTCAATAGGATCGAAGGAAGACCTCTCGGACGTCGTTGCGCCCGAGCTCTGGCACGACGCGTCCGCCGAACGGCGTCGTCGCCGCGAGCTCCGCATGCTGAACGATGCGCGCTGTCCAGCGCGCAGCAGCCTTCCGGTTATCGCGTGCAATGAAGCGAAAGATGTCGACCAAGTCGTCGCGCGAACGTTCCGTCCAGACTACGGCCACGCAATCGGCCCAACCTCGCGCTCCAGTGAGTCCATGAGCGCCTTCGTGTCCATCACCCGGCCCGCGGCATCGTCGGCGAGCCCCTGTGCAATCGCACGAAGGAGGCGTACGCGGTCGTCCTCGGGACGTACGGGATCGGCCTGATCGCTCGTCGGAGTGATGGGATCCATGAGGGACAGGGTAGCGTACCGGCCCCTGCATGAGCAAGCCGTGCCTGGCAGCAAGCGCCTGCTGCCCGAGCCACCAACATCCACAGCCGCCTCGCTCGTCGACGTGCCCACCGCCCCGGAGGCCACGCTCGTCGACCTGGTGCTCGGCATCCCCGGCGCAGCCTCCCGCGTGCACGGCTTGCTCGAGCTCGGGTGCCTCTCGCCCCACGCCCTCGCGCAGCGCACCGAGCTCGGCCTCCACGACGCCCAGCGCCTGCTCGCCGCCCTCGAGCTCGGCCGACGCGTCCACGCCGCGCGCTCCCGCCGCCCGAGGCGCCTGCGCTCGCCGCGCGACATCGCCCGCTTCTTCGAGCCCACGCTCGCACCGCTCGTCCACGAGGAGCTCTGGATGGCCGCCCTCGACGTCCACCACGGCCTGCGCAGGCTGGCCGCCGTCGCCGGTGCGGAGACAATCCTTACCGATGGCAAAGCCATCGCATCACGGTAGTTGATGGCTACGGGCAGCGGTCGGGCGCACACACCCTTGTAGTCCCGCTGTCTTCCCCCCCCGGTCTGGCGACTCGCTCGTTCCCCCACGCAGCTAAAAAAAAATCGATCAACAACGATTCCCACACGCCTGGCTCCCCATATCGGCAAGCGCTTGTCATTCGATGCGCGGCGGCGCGACGACGCCTCAATCGCGTCTTCTCATCGATTTGAGATGGCGCATGATGCGATGATGAATTAGGGTCGTTCCCCGATGCACAACCGCTCTGACCAGTTCGCGAAGAGCTTGCTGCGCGACGGGCTCAGCCTCGTCTCGGCGGCGGAGACCGAGGTCGAGGTCCTGGCGGCGACCCAGAAGATCGACGTCTTCAGCGTGCCTGATCCGGCGCGCGAGGCCGAGCGCGCCAGGATGGGCCTGCTCGGCGAGCTCGCGGCGGAGCCAAGCCTGTTCGAGCCGTTCCACGGCACGCCGAGCCTCCGTCAGGTCCGGCGGTGTCTGCGCAAGCAGCTCACGTGGCATCACGAGCTCGAACGCCGCGCCCGCGCCGCTGCCGGCGCCGTCGTGCCGGAGGAGGACGCCGACGCGCCGCCGCAGCCGCCGGTGGCGTTCCCTGCGCTGGTCGTCATCAGCCCGGGCCGTCCTGAGACCGTGCTCGACGCCTACCGCTGCGAGCCGGCGCAACCGGGCGTCTACCACGCCGTGCCCGGCCTCGTGACGCGGGTGGTGGTGCTCGCGGAGCTGCCCCGGACGCGCGCGACGCTGATGCTGCGGCTGCTCGGCTCAGGCCGCGTCCTGCGCGAGGCGCTGGCCGATCTCGCGGCGCTGCCGGACGATGCCTGGGAGAAGAGCATCGCCACGCCGTTGCTGATACACTTCCGGCTCGGAACCAAGGAGCCGGCGATCGACGAGGAGGACGAGGTGAGCGCAGAGATCCGGGCGTGGGTCAAGGAGTACGAGCAGAAGCTTCGGGCCGAGGCGCGAACGGAAGGCCACAGGGAAGGCCTCAACGAAGGGCGCAACGAAGGGCGCAACGAAGGGCGCGCCGAGGAGGCGGCACGTGCCGTTCTGACCGCGCTCCGGGTTCGCGGCATCGCTGTGCCGGACATCGCGCGGGAGCGCATCCTGGCCGAGAAGGATCCGGACACGCTGGAGCGGTGGCTTGAGCGGGCCATCGTCGCCGCATCTCTCGCCGAGGTGCTCGACGGGCTGAGCTGAGCGACGCTGCTGCGGCTGCTCGCCGCCATCGAGCTCGGCTGGCGCACCCAGGAGCCAGCGATCGACGAGGAGGACGAGGTGAGCGCAGAAATCCGGGCGTGGGTTAAGGAGTACGAGCAAAAGCTTCGGGCCGAGGCGCGAACGGAAGGCCACAGGGAAGGCCTCAACGAAGGGCGCGCCGAGGAGGCGGCACGTGCCGTTCTGACCGCGCTCCGGGTTCGCGGCATCGCTGTGCCAGACGTCGCGCGGGAGCGCATCCTGGCCGAGAAGGATCCGGACACGCTGGAGCGGTGGCTTGAGCGGGCCATCGTCGCCGGGTCGCTCGCCGAGGTGCTCGACGGGCTGAGCTGAGCCCTGCCGGCCCACGACCTCGCGGCCGCGCCGAAGCGCCTCCACGCCTGTCGACGTGCGGCAGCAGCGCCGCAGGGACTCGACTCGTTGCGCAACTCTCCGGCCACCGCGGGGACCCCCTCGCGGACTCCCTCATGGACTGGCCGCGTGCGCCCCCGCCTCGCGCCCCCCGGCGCGACTCCCCGGCTCGAAGCAGACCGGCAGGCGCGTCGGGCCGTGCACGATGAGCGCCTTGCGCGGCTCCCACGGCTCCTTGCTCGCAAGCTCCAGGCCCCTCAGCCGCGTGAGGAGATCCGGCAGCGCGATCCGGGCCTCCAGGCGCGCCAGCGACGCCCCGATGCAGAAGTGGATGCCGTGCCCGAACCCGACGTGCGGGTTGGGGTCGCGCGCGACGTCGAACCGGCCAGGGTCGCGGAATTGCTGAGGATCTCGGTTCGCGGAGCCGATCACGGGCAGCACCAGCTTCCCGGCCGGGACCACCTGGCCATGCACCTCGACGGCGCGCCTCGTCTCGCGGAACACCATCTGGAGCGGCGAGCGATAGCGCAGGACCTCCTCGATCGCCGATGACACGAGATCGGGCGCCGCCCGGACGCGGGCCAGCTCCGCCGGGCTCTCGAGCAAGCACAGGATCGCGTTGTCGATCAGGTTCGTGGTCGTCTCGGTGCCCGCCGCGAGAAGGAACTGGAAGAAGCTCAGGAGATCGTCCTCGCTCAGCCGCTCGCCGTCCACCTCGGCCTCGACCAGGCGGGTCAAGAGGTCGTCCTCCGGCGCCCTCCGGCGCGCCTCGAGCAGGTCCGCGACATAGGCCTTCATCTCCTCCTTGACCGCGGCGTGCTCGCTCACGACCCTGGCCGCCGCCTCGCCCCCCGAGAGGGTGTGGCTGAGGTTCACGATCGCCTCGCTCCAGCGCATGAAACGCGCCCGGTCCTCGGCGGGAATGCCGATCATCTCGGCGATCACCATCGTGGGCAGCGGGCCCGCATAGTCCGCCGCGAGGTCCATCGTCCCGTGCTCGATCCGCTGATCCAGGAGCTCGCGCGACAGCTCGCGGATGCGCGGCTCGAGGCCCGCGATGGATCGCGGCGTGAAGGCCCGCTGGACGATCCCGCGGAGCTTCGTGTGACGCGGCGGGTCGGAGAAGACGATCCACTCCGGGGCCTTGCCGGTCGGGGGCGTCACGGCGGAGCTGAACGCGTCGTGGTCCGTCAGCGCCCGCTTCACCCCCTCGTAATCGAAGATCATCCAGAGATCGAACGGGGCGATGTGGAGCAGGGGAGAGCTGCTCCGCATCCGCTCGTACAAGGGATAGGGATCGCGCCGCACCTCGTCCGGAAACAAGTTCATCGCCAGGACCTCCGTCGTGTAGGCCGCCGGGAGCTGCCGCCCGCGGAGAGACGATGCTAGGGGATGTTGCGAGGGGATGGCGCGCTCGAAGACGCGTCGCCCGCGCCCTCGAGGCCCTGCGCGACCCGGCCGCCGACCCGCGCCCCGCCGCGCCGGAGAGGGTGTCCCCGGCGCACCTGCGGGCGCGGTTCGTCCGCGACGTCGGGCTGCCGAGCCGCACCTTCCGGCGCTGCTCTATTTGCGTTCGTAGAAGGTGAGGCTCACCCCACCCGCCGCACCCCCCGGGTCGGAGCTCACGTACGACTTCGTGTTGAGGATCGCGTAAGGGCCGTCCGCACGCGTCTCGAAGACCGGCACGAGCGCGCCGAACGGTCCACAGTTCCTCACCACGATGACCTCGCCGTCCCTCGAGGACAGCGCGTACCTGGCGTCCAGGACCGTGCTCGATCCGATGAGCTGGTAGTCCGCGCCTCCGGGGAGCACCGAGCCCGAGAGGCCGCTGAGCAGCATTCCACCGGTGACGGTGCCCCCGGTGATGGGAATGATGTTGCGCGTGCCGCGCTTGCTCGCGCCGACAGAAATGGATGAGCCGAGCGTGACGGACTCGGTGAACACGCTCGAGCCCCTCGCCCCGGTCGCCGTCGAGCACTCCCACGATTGATGGGGGACGCCGTCGGGATCCTTGAGCTGGATCTTCGGCTCTGCGGCGGCCACCTCGGAGATGTCATAGACGTCGAGCTGGAGCGTGCCCGCCTCGGCGTCGACGACACGGGTGCCCGCAAACTTCCCGGTGTTGAGCCACGCGAGCGCGCTCGACTGCGCCACCTCGAAATCGGGGACGATCCGGACGACCGAATCGCCGGCGGGGGCGACGCCGCAGCTCCGCAGATAGATGAGGGAGCCGTCGCTCGCCTTCAGGATGTTGATCTCCTCGAGCTCGACGGATCCGTTCGACAGCGTGAGCTCGAGGTCCATGCCGCCCGTGAGGAACGTGGCCTGGATCTTGTCGCCCTCGAGCGTGCCCCCCTTCACGTCGAGGAGGCGACGGTGTCCGAACTGGGTGGTCCCGACATCGTGGGTCTCGCCGAGCTGGAGCGTCGCCCGAAAGACGAGCTTGCCGCGCGTGGGGAGCGGAATGCCGTCGGGCATACCGCATGTCCACGATGGATCGGGGACGATCGTCGCCTCGCCGCCGCCGCCGCTGCCGCCGCCGCCGCCGTTGCCGACCATCCCGCCGGTGCCGCCGCTGCCAACGGTCTCCATGGCTCCACCGGTCCCGGCGATTCCGCCACCTGCGCCGCCCGTGCCGGCGCCATCACCGGTGCTCGTCGTTCCTCCAGGACCGCTCGGCGCCGCGCCCCCAGAGCCGCTGCTCGCCGTTCCTGCGCTGTCCTCTTCGTTGGACTGACCACACCCCCCAGCGCAGATGCCAAGGATTCCAATCAGCAAGAGCTTCGTTGAGAGATTCGCGATCTCCATCATCCGATCCACCTATCCAGGCAAGAGCATGTCGTTCGGGCGAGCTCTGGCTCAGAACTGCGAAAAGAAGCGCCAGATCGACTCACCGGAATTGCTCGGCATGGCGTGGCCGCCGCTGAACTCACACCAGACGACGGGGTAGCCCGCGTCGCAGCCCTCGTAGCTGACGCAGGGGCTCGGGTCGACCGGCTTGGTCTGCTGATCGCAGCCGTTTCGCTCGAGGAAGACATCGCGAGCCGTCCGACCATTGTCGAGCGGAACCACGTTGTCGGCGTCGCCGTGGGAGCCCCACATGGCCACAGGGTGGTCGCCGTTGTCGCAACCGCTGTAAAGCGCGCCGGACATGGGGGCGATGGCACGGAAGACGTCGCCCATCGCGCAGCCGATCGCGTAGGACATCATGCCGCCGTAGCTGAACCCCGTCGAAAAGATCCTGCTCTCGTCGATGCAGAGCTCGGCGCGGAGGCGGTCGAGCATGGCGCGGAGGAACGCGATGTCGCGGCCCCCCGTGTTCGCCCAGCCCTGGTCGATGCCCTCGGGCGAGACGAAGATCGCCGAGCCGGCGGCGCGGCTCTGGAGGCCGTAGTAGCCGCCGCCGAACCCCGTCGCGACCTGCTCGGCCGAGCCGCCGCGGGGGTGCCAGGTGAAGATCAGCCGGTAAGCACGGTTCGAATCGTAGCCGTCCGGTACGGCGAGGATGTACTCGCGCGTCGCGCCCCCGACATCGATGCTGAAGCGGCCGCTCTTCGGCGCCGTCGCGCTGCCGCACCCCGCGCTCTGCGCCTCGCCCCCGGAACCGCCCGAGCCAGAGCCGGCGCCCATGCCGCCCGCGCCAGCATCCCCCGAGGAGGGGCGCCCGCCGCTGCCGCCGACGCCACCGGTCACCCCCGATGAGCCGTCCGTCGCCGACGAGCCGCCCGTCGCCGACGAGCCACCGGTGGCGCCGGAGCCGCTGGTGCCAGGCCCGGCCAGCCCTCCGGCGCTGCCGCCGGCCTCGGTCGTCCCATCTCCTTGGCTGGAGCAGGCCAGCGCCGCGAACGCCGCGAGCGCGACGAGCCCTGGAGCGATCGCGCCCCAATTACGAAGCGTTTCCATTCGCCCTCGCCTCCCTGTCCCGAGATCACCGTGCGCCGCCGCATCACCCGATGCGGGTGACCGCAACGACGTCGTACCCGAGCGCTCTGGCGCGAGGCATAGGCATACTCGCCTATGCCCCGATGCGAGACGTCACGCCCGCGCGCGTGGGCTGGGCGATCCGGGCGAGCGTCGGCTTCGAACGAGCCCCGCCGCGCGCGCGACGTCGATCACCTCCGCCCGTCGCCCCCTCACCCGGTCCACGCCGCCCAGACCTCGTCGCGCTCCACGCGCGGGGCGCGCTCGACCGCCAGCTTGGCAAACACGGTCGGGCGCGGGACGCGGTCGAGGCGCACCTTCCGCCAGGGGAACACGGTCTGGCCTCCGACGGCCCCGAGCGGCGTCGAGGTCCGGTCGAGCCACACCTCGTCCACGCCGTCGAACACCGTGACGTCACGGCCCTGCCGGCGATCCACCACGATGCCGTGATCGTGAAGCGCGATCCGCAGGCCCCGGCGGCGCAGCGCCCAGGCCGCGAGCACGGAAGAGCCCGCCAGCCCGAACGGGAGCGACCGCAAAAAGCCTTGCCAGCCGGCGATGAATGCGCCGAAGATGCTCGTGAACGTCAGGAGCAGCGCGCCGCGCCCCGCGTGGAACAGCGCGTAGCGCCGGTGCACGGCGTGAACGGCGCGGAGCTTGCCGAGGCGCGGCTCGTCGAAAGGCGCCGTGGGGCGCTCCGCCGGCTGGCGAAATGGGTGCGGCTCCACGAAAGCGGCGTAGCAGAGGGGCAGCCGCGACCGTGAGAGAAGCACGCCTGCGCCGGCGCGCCGTCCCCTCGAGCCCGTCACGCCACCGAGCATCGATGCCAGTGCGGGCGACAGCGCGACCCGATGACGGCGTGGCTTCACGGCGCCCCCCCGATGCACCTGGGCCGCAGCGCTGATGTCTGTAGACCTCTATCGCCCCGCCGCGGAGCCGCCATGAGGCCCAAAGTCGCCGGAGCTCGCCGGCGCCGCGCGCGGAGAGGCGTGCACAACGCTTGCATAGGCCCGGCAGCGACGTCGCTGCGAAGCCCGGGTCGCAGCAGGTGCCGACCTGTCGAGGCCGATGCGAATTTGGCCGGCCGCCCATCGAAAAGTCCACCGATGACGGCCGGCGGAGAATATAAGACGGCCCGGGATTCGAAGCAGCTGGCCGCTCCTCCTCGTCGAGGACGCGGTGTTTCCCCCAACGTGCCTGCGCGCCGGTGCAGTCGACGGCCGCTCGCCCCATGCACCCATAGGTGATCCTGCGCATGAGAGTCCATTTCCCCCCTCGATGGATCTGCGGCGCCGCCGCACTAGCGGCGGCGGCGTGGGCCGCGCCAGCGTCCGCTCAGGAGGCGGGACCGGCGCGCGGCCTCGCGCTCAACCGCTTCAACCCAGCGCCCGCCGGCGACCGGATGTTCAGCGTGTCGTCGCCGTACGCGGCCTCGCCGCGCCAGGACGGCAGCCCCACGCTCCACCTCGCCCTGCTCGGCGACTACGCTCACAACCCGCTCGTGCTCACGCGCGAGGGCAGCGACGACCACCTCGGCGCCATCGTGGGGCACCAGCTGTTCCTGCACCTGAACGGCTCGCTCTCGCTCTGGGACCGGCTGCACGTGAACGTCGACGTGCCGCTCGCCGTGCTGCAGGAGGGGGATAGCCCGGCAGCCGAGGGGCTCTCGTTCGCCTCGCCGAGCGGCGCGCAGATCGGCGACCTCCGGGTCGGGCTGCGCCTCCGCCTGCTCGGCGACTACTTCGACCCGTTCCAGCTCGCCGTCGGCGGCTTCATCTGGTTCCCGACCGGCGGCGGCGAAGGCTCGTTCGTGGGCGAGGACTCGGTGCGCGGCATGCCCCAGCTCATCGCCGGCGGCCGGGTCCCGGGCTTCGTCTGGTCGGCCGCGGCTGGCGTCGATCTGCGCCCGGCGCAGACGTTCGCGCAGGTGCGGCAGGGCCTGATGTTCAACGGCGGCGCGGGCGTCGGCCTGCTGCTGCTGCCCGAGGAGCAGCTCCAGATCGGGCCCGAGGTGACCGTGTCGACGGTGCTGGAAAAGCCGGAGGCGCGCAACACGAACGTCGAGGCGCTGCTCGGGGTACGCTACCGCTTCGCGCCGGCGGTCCGCGACTTCGAGATCGGCGTCGCGGCCGGCCCCGGCTTCACGTCGGGCATCGGCACCCCGGACTTCCGCGCGGTCGCGATGCTCGCGTACTCGCCCGAGGTCCGGCGCGAGGACCCCGACCGCGACAAGGACGGCATCCTCAACGAGAACGACGCCTGCCCGGACGTGCCCGGCGTCGGCGACCCCGATCCCAAGAGGAACGGCTGCCCGCCGTCGGATCGCGACGAGGACGGCATCCTCGACCGCGTCGACGCGTGCCCGGACACGCCCGGCATCGCGAACGACGACCCGAAGAAGCACGGCTGCCCGCCGCCCGGGGACCGCGACAAGGACGGCATCACCGACGACGTCGACGCGTGCCCGGACGAGGCCGGCCCGAGCAACGAGGACCCGAAGAAGCACGGCTGCCCGCCGCCGCCCGACAAGGACGGCGACGGTGTGATCGACGCGGAGGACGCCTGCCCCGACATCCCCGGGCTCCGCACCTCGGATCCGGCGACGAACGGCTGCCCCGGCGATCGCGACGGCGACACGGTGCGCGACGACAAGGACGCCTGCCCGGACGAGAGGGGCAAGCCCGATCCGGATCCGGCGAAGAACGGCTGCCCCGTGGCGGTGCGCGTCACCGAGCAGGAGATCGTCATCCTGCAGCAGGTGCAGTTCGACACCGGCAAGGCGACCATCAAGAAGGCGAGCGACGAGCTCCTCGACGAGGTCGCGGGTGTGCTGAAGGAGCACCCGGAGATCACCAAGATCGAGGTGCAGGGGCACACAGATCCGCGCGGCGGACGCGCGTACAATATCCGGCTCAGCCAGGCGAGGGCCGAGTCGGTCACGAAGGCGCTGGTCCAGCGCGGCATCGAGGCCGAGCGGCTGGCGTCGAAGGGCTACGGGCCTGACGTCCCGATCGCGGAGAACGACACCGAAGAGGGACGCCAGAAGAACCGCCGCGTGCAGTTCAAGATCCTCGAGAAGAAGCCGAAGCAGCAGCAGGAGGCGCCGTGAAGCGACGTTATTTCATAGGTGGTCTTGTCGGGCTCGCCTGGATGGGCGGGCAGAGCGGCGCAGCGCACGCGGCGCCCGCGCTGCGCGTGCAGGTCGATCAGCGGGGCGACTTCGTCCTGATCGGGAACACGCTCGGCTACGAGTGCGGCGGCGACGGCATCGAGCCGCCCGTGCTGGGCGACGTCGGCCCGTGCGGGAGCAACACCGGCGACAGCGCGCCCGACATCTTCTGGCGCGCCGACTCGCCCGCGGAGGGCGGTGCGGAGGCGAGCAGCAGCATCACCGCCGCCCAGGCGCGCACCACGGCGGTGCTCCAGGTGCCGGCCGGCGCGACGGTCACCCACGCGTACCTGTACTGGTCCGCGCACCTCGGGCCCGTCGCGGGCGCCGGGACCGCGGACGAGGCCATCACCCTGGAGCGGCCCGGCGCGAGCGGCTTCTCCGAGGAGGTGACGGCCGATGACAGCGTCGAGAGAGTCAGCTCGAATCGCCTCTACTACCAGTCGGTCGCGGACATCACCCCGATCGTGCAGGCGCACGGGTCCGGCGCGTACCGGGTAAGCGGCGTCAACACCGCGAGCTTCACGAACAACCTTTTCGACAACCACTTCGCCGGGTGGTGGCTGGTCGTGTTCTACGAGCTCGCCTCCGAGCCGCCGCGCAACCTCGCGCTCTTCGACGGGCTCGACACGGTGGCCAGCGGGACGAGCACGACCGCCACCTTGTCGGGGTTCGTGGTGCCGAACGCGGGCTATGACGCGAAGATCGGCATGGTCACGTTCGAGGGGGACCAGTCCATCCCCGGAGACGCGTTCCTCTTCAACGGGGTGGCGCTCGCCAACGATCAGAACCCCGTCGACAACTTCTTCAATGGCACGCGGTCCTACTTCGGCGTGCCGGTGTCGAACGAGGGCGACCTCCCCCGGCTGGCGGGGACCCCCGGGACCATGGCCGGCATGGACATCGACGTCTTCAACATCAGGGATATGGTGACCCCGGGCCTGACCTCGGCGCCCATCGTGGCGTCGAGCACCATGGACCTGTATTTCCTCGCCGGCTTCGTCACGTCGATCTCGACGTTCAAGCCGGACTTCACGTCCTCCACGAAGTCGGCCGTCGACGTGAACGGCGGGCTGCTGCTCCCGGGTGACGTGATCCGGTACACGATCCAGGTCGTCAACACCGGCAACGACGCGTCGGTCAACACCGTGCTGACCGATCCGCTGCCCGCGGGCGTGACGTACGTGCCGGGGTCGCTCTCGGTCACGGCGGGCGCCAACATGGGCGCGAAGACGGACGCGGCCGGCGACGACCAGGGCGAGTACGACGCCGCGACGCGCACGGTCCGCGTGCGGCTCGGCACCGGCGCGAACGGCGCGACGGGGGGCTCGCTCCCCGCCGCCACCGGGTCGTCGACGGTCACCTTCCAGGTGAGGGTCGACGCCGGCGCCTCGGGCCTCATCCGCAACCAGGCGATCGTCAGCGCGGCCGGGCAGCAGGGCGCGCCGGCCGAGGAGACGCCGACCGACGGCAACGGGCCGACCGACGGCGTGCCGCCGACCGAGAGCGTCGTCGACGAGTGCGAGACGAACGCGCAGTGCGCCGCGCCGACGCCGTACTGCGAGACGGCGGGGACGCCCAACACGTGCGTCGAGTGCCTCACCGACGCGCACTGCGGGACGCTCACCCCGACGTGCGATCCCGAGGGCAACACCTGCGTCTGCGAGCCCACGGGCGCCGAGGTCTGCGGCGACTCGATCGACAACGACTGCGACGGCGTGCTCAACAACGGCTGCGACTCGGACAACGACGGGATCGAGGATCCCGACGAGGTCGAGGCCGGCACCGACCCGAACGACGCCGACAGCGACGACGACGGCGTGCCCGACGGGCAGGAGCCGCGCTGGAACGAGGACACCGACGGCGACGGCCTCATCAACGCGCTCGACCCCGACAGCGACAACGACGGGCTCTACGACGGCACCGAGCTCGGCCTGCCCTGCGACAACCCGGCCACCAACGCGGCCGCGGGCCACTGCCGCGCCGACGGGGACGCGGGGGCGACGAAGACCGACCCGCTCGACGCCGACAGCGACGACGGCGGCGTGTCCGACGGGAACGAGGACGTCGACCTCGACGGCGTCGTCGACGAGGGCGAGACCGATCCGAACAACGGCGACGACGACGTGCCGCCGGTGGACTCGGACGGCGACGGGCTGAGCGACGAGCTGGAGGAGACGATCGGGACCGATCCGAACGACGCCGACAGCGACGACGACGGCGTGCTCGACGGCGACGAGCCGAACTTCAGCGACGACACCGACGGCGACGGCCTCATCAACGCGCTCGACGTCGACAGCGACAACGACGGGCTGTTCGACGGCACCGAGCTCGGGCTGGGCTGCGACAACCCGGCCACCAACACGGAAGCGGGCCACTGCATCGCCGACGCGGACGAGGGGGCGACCAAGACCTCGCCGCTCGACGCGGACACCGACGACGGCGGCGTGACCGACGGAAACGAGGACATCAACCGCAACGGCGTGGTCGACGCGGACGAGACCGACCCGAACGACGGCCGCGACGACCTGCCGATGGTCGACACCGACGGCGACGGGCTGAGCGACGCGCTCGAGACCGAGATCGGCACCGACCCGAACGACGCGGACAGCGACGACGACGGCGTGATCGACGGCGACGAGCCGAACTTCCGCGACGATCACGACGGCGACGGGCTCATCAACGCGCTCGACCCCGACAGCGACGGCGACGGGCTGTTCGACGGCACCGAGCTCGGCCTGCCCTGCGGCCTCGAGGCCACCGACCCCGAGGCGGGCAACTGCATCGCGGACGCCGACCCGACGACGACCACGAACCCGCTCGATCCGGACACGGACGACGGCGGCGTGCCCGACGGCGTGGAGGACGCGAACCACAACGGCGCCATCGACGCGGGCGAGACCGATCCGAACAACGGCGCCGACGACGCCGTGGCGGACGATCGCGACGGCGACGGGCTGCCCGACGCGGTGGAGGAGATGATCGGGAGCGATCCGGACGACGCCGACAGCGACGACGACGGCGTGCCCGACGGGCAGGAGCCGCGCCCCGGTGAGGACACCGACGGCGACGGGCTCATCAACGTGCTCGACGTGGACAGCGACAACGACGGGCTGTTCGACGGCACCGAGCTCGGGCTGGGCTGCGACGGCGAGGGCACGAACGCGGCCGCGGGCCACTGCCGCCCTGACGCGGACAACGGCGCGACGAAGACCGACCCGCTCGACGCGGACACGGACGACGGCGGCGTGCCCGACGGCCAGGAGGACGTGAACCTCAACGGCGCCATCGACCCGGGCGAGACCGATCCCAACAACGGCGACGACGACGGGATGCCGGCGGACACCGACGGCGACGGGCTGATCGACGCGCTCGAGGAGGAGATCGGAACCGACCCGAACGACGCGGACAGCGACGACGACGGCGTGCTCGACGGCGCCGAGCCGAACTTCAGCGACGACCACGACGGCGACGGGCTGATCAACGCGCTCGACCCCGACAGCGACAACGACGGGCTGTTCGACGGCACCGAGCTCGGGCTCGACTGCTCCGACGCGGCGACCGACCCGGCCGCGGAGACCTGCATCCCGGACGCCGACCCGACGACGACCACGAACCCGCTCGATCCGGACACGGACGACGGCGGCGTGCCCGACGGCGTGGAGGACGCGAACCACAACGGCGCCATCGACCCTGGCGAGACCGACCCCAACAACGGGGACGACGATCTGGTCGAGACGTGCAGGCAGGACAGCGACTGCGGCGGCCCGACGAGCGGGTCGATCTGCGTGGATCATGCCTGCGTGGACGGCTGCCGCGGCGCCGACGGCAACAGCTGCCCGTCCGACGAGGTGTGCAGCTCGACCGACAGCGCGCCGGGCACCTGCGGGCCCGCCGAGGCGAACGATCCGACCGGCATCTTCGCCGAGGGCAACGGCCTCTGCACCGCGCGGCCCGGGCCCGCGGGCAACGCCCGGAGCGCGGCTGCGCTCCTGCCCATGCTCGCCGCCCTCGCCGGCCTGGCCCTGCGCCGGCGCCGCACGGGCCGCTAGCGATAGCGAGAGGGCCCCGCCGCGGCGCGGGGCCCTCTCATCCCCGCCGCGGCGCGGGGCCCTCTCATCCCCGCCGCGGCGCGGGGCCCTCTCATGTAGTTTTCTTGCTCACCTGTAGCGTTCCTCCGTAGCGTACCGCGCTGAGGAGAACGACCATGGAGATGCTGCTCGCCAGCGAGCGCCGCGTCACGCGCCGCGCCGCGATCGTGGAGTGCCATGCCGTGCGCGAGCGGGGCTTCCGGCTGCTCGGGACTCGGGCGATCGACCTGTCCATCGACGGCATGCTCGTGCTGACGAGCGCCCGCGCGCTCACGGGCGAGCCGGTGATCGTCTCGTTCCGGATCCCGGACACGGACGTCTGGATCGACGCGACGGCGACGATCGCGCGCACCCTGCACGGCCGGCGCGAGGGGGACCCGGGCCGCGCCGTGGGCCTGCGCTTCGACCCGCTCGACGGCGCGTCGACCCGCCGCCTCCGCACGGCGCTCGAGCGCTTCCCGCCGACCTACCCGTACCGCGCGCAACGCGTCGACTACGCGGCGACGGCCGCGATGATCGCGCTCAGCTGATCGGCGCGCAGGCGAGCGGGCCGGCATCGCCCCTCGCGCGACGGCCGCCTGCGGGGCGCTTGGGAGCACCTCGAGCGGCTGGCCGGCGCCCCCGCCGGCACGTGCGACGAGCGCGCCGCCCGGCGAGGTGTGTCACGACCCGTATTCCGCCGGGAACGGGCCATACCCTCGGTCGAATAGGCTTCTCGGCCTCGCTCCGCTCTCGAGCGACCGCCACGCAACATGCCCGTCCTGCACTCACGACGGGCGGCGCGAGCGTTCACCACACAACTGCGCGGCAGGAGCGATAAGCCATCTTCAACGCGAGCACGCGAGCACGCGAGCACGCGAGCATTGACTCGCTGGAGACCACGGCTACCATGGCCATCGCGCAACAGGCGAGCATCCGCACACCGCCGCGCGAGCCCCGCAGTCGAGCGGCGCAGCAACGGAGTCGACCATGCAAACGTTCCTTCGATTCGCGCGAGCGATCGCGGCGGCGGCGCTGCTCTGCGCCGTCGCCGCCCCGGCCGAGGCGCAGGTGCTGGGCCCGGCGCCCGAGGGCTGCACCGACGAGGTCCTCCCGAGCCGCGCGCGCATCCGCCTCTGCATTCCCCGTCGCGGATGGAACGGCGACCTCCTCGTGTGGGCGCACGGATATGTCTCCCCTCTCCAGCCCCTCGACTTCTACAGCTTCTCGTTCCCCGAGGGGTTCAACCCGCAGGAGGCCGCGCTGAGCCGCGGTTTCGCCTTCGCGACGACGAGCTATCGGCGAAACGGGCTCGCAATCCTCCCGGGCGTCGAGGACGTCCGGCAGCTCGTCGAGGCGTTCCGCGCGAGGGCGCTTCCGGCGCACACGTACCTGTTCGGCGTCTCCGAAGGCGGACTCGTCACGACGCTCTCGCTCGAGCGGTATCCGGAGCTGTACAGCGGCGGGCTGGCCATGTGCGGGCCCATCGGCAGCTTCCGGGAGCAGCTCAACTACTTCGGCGATTTCCGGGCGCTCTTCGACTACTTCTTTCCCGGCGTGATCCCCGGCAGCGCCATCGAGATTCCACCGGAGGTGATCGCCGGCTGGTTCACCGTCTACCTGCCGCGGGTGCAGGCCGCCATCGCCGCGAACCCCGGCGCGGCCAAGCAGCTCGTCCGCACCGCGAAGGCGGCCTTCGACCCGGGCGACCCGGAGACCATCGCGACGACCATCGTTAGCGTGCTCGAGTTCAACATCTTCGCCACGAACGACGCGGTCGAGCAGCTCGGGGGAAACCCCTACGACAACCGCGGGCGCCTCTACGTCGGCTCGCACAACGATCTCTTGCTCAACCTGCGGGTCGAGCGCTTCGCCGCCTCGCCGCGCGCGCTCCGGAACGTCGCCGAGCACGAGACCACCGGCGACGTGTCGCTCCCGCTGGTGACGCTCCACACCACCCTGGATCCGATCGTCCCCTATTGGCACGAGCCGCTTTACCTGCTCAAGGTCGACACCTCGGATCGCGGCGTCGTGGTCCCTATCCCGGTCCACCGCTACGGCCACTGCGCTCTGACCAACGAGGAAATCCTGGGCTCTCTGAAGCTCCTCCTCGCCCTCGGCCGTTGAGCGCGCGCGCCGGCCGGCCGGGCGCGCGGCGCTTGCATTCATGCAGCCACACCTGGCTCGGAGCGCGGCCGCCGATGGGCGGAGGCCGCGACGACGCCGGTGTGGAACCCGACCCAGATCGGAGGTACCTCTCGGGGGCCGCCGGTAAAGTCCGCCGCGCGGGCACCGAAGGAGCTCGAGCGATGATCAAGATCTCCGGCCCGAACGCCGACGAGATCCGGTGCTGGAACGAGGTCGCCGGACCGAAGTGGGTGGCCCTCAACGACCTCATCTCGGCGCAGATGCGGCCGCTCGGCGCCCTCGCCATGGATCGCGCCGGGATCGCCGCGGGCGAGCGCGTCCTCGACGTCGGCTGCGGCATCGGCGAGACGACGCTCGAGCTCGGCCGCCGCGTCGGCGCTTCGGGCGCCGTGGTCGGCGTGGACGTCTCGGCGCCGATGCTGGACAGGGCGCGCGCCGCGGCGCAGGCGGCGGGCGCCGCGAACGTGGCCTTCGAGAACGCGGACGCGCAGACCGCGGCGCTGCCCGGGCCGTTCGATGTCCTCTACTCGCGCTTCGGGGTGATGTTCTTCGCCGACCCCGCGGCGGCCTTCGAGAACCTCCGGAAGGCGCTGCGGCGCGGCGCGCGGCTCGCCTTCGTCTGCTGGCGATCGCTCCAGGAGAACCCGTGGCTCTCGGTGCCGACCCAGATCTTGGGCAGGCACCTCCCGCTGGCGCAGGCCGACCCGCACGCGCCCGGCCCGTTCGCGTTCGCCGACGCAGCGCGTGTCGGCGACGTCCTCTCGCGCGCCGGGTTCGTCCGGGTGCAGTGCGAGCCGATCGACCAGGAGCTCTCGATCGCAGGCGGGAGAGCGCTCGACGAGACCGTCGATTTCCTCCTGAAGATGGGTCCGGCGGCCGCCGCGCTGCGCGAGGCGAACGCCGCGCCGGAGCTCGTCGATCGCGTGCGCGCCGACCTGCGCGAGGCCATCGCGCCCCACGCGGGCGCCGAGGGCGTGCGCATGGGGAGCGCCGTGTGGATCGTGACGGCGGCCGCGGAGTGACGGCGAGGCGAGGCGGCAAGCCCGGCGAGGTCGCCGGGCGCGCCGCCGGACAGCGGGGCGAGGGTGTCAGGCCGCGTCGGGGAGCTCGACGTCGGCCGCCGGGAACTCGGCCCGGAAGCCGGAGAGCCGGACGGCGAACACGACCCGCCCCGCGTCGATGGGCGGCATGCGCGCCGGATCGACACGCGCGTCGAGCAGGCGCGCGCGGCGGACACGCCCGGCCGCGGTCGGCGTGCAGAAGTAATCGTGCCCGTCGCGGTGGTGCACGAGCCCGCGAAGGCGCGCGGGCACGAGCGCGCTCGAGGCAGGCAGGCTCGGGCCCGCGGCCGCGAAGCGCACGTCGGCGAAGACGTCGCCCCCCTGCGACGCCCGGAGCCGCTCGCTGCCGTCGGCCTCGCGCGCGAGATCGAAATCGGCGCGCTCCTTGGGGATACCCCAGTTGGCCTGGCCGCTCACCACGCTCTCCCACGAGCTGACGTAGATCTTGCTGATCGACCAGCGCAGGCCGCGGCGCGTGCGGTAGCGCCCGGGGATGAACAGGAGCTCGCGATAAGGCCCCACGTTCGAGGACGCGTAGTCGAGCGCCATGAGCAGGCTGTAACGCCCGTCGAAGCGCGGGCGGAGCGCCTCCGGGATGAAGCACCGCTCCCGGAGCAGGCGCTCCGGGAGCTCGAGCATCGCGATGTAGGCGTCGCCGGTCAGCGTCCACGGCGCCGGAGCTATCTTGACGTCAGGAGGATGGCTTCCAGCGCTCTGATCCATTCCAGATCTCCGTGGGCTCGATAGAGCGAGCCGGCACGCTATCACGGTCGAGCAGCGTCAGGGGATGCATCGCTATCCATGCAAAGATCCAGTCCGTGCCGCTGACGCCCCATCTCGCGTTCGTATCCGACGATACCACGGGCGTCTCCGGAAGCGTGCGAGTCGCCGCCGCCGATCTCCTCTCCGAGCACCGCCGCTCGTCCGATGGCGGTCGGGGCTGCCGGGCGCGCCGGGCCCGCTACCCGAGCAGGTCGATGCCTCCCGGGGGCCGCGGGGCGACCGCGAGCTCGGACCGCTCGAGGTGGGCGAGGACGGCGAGGACCGCCGCCTCGTCCCACGCGTCGCCGATGATCTGCAGGCCGATGGGCAGGCGCTCGGCGTCGATGCCGACGGGCGCGGTGCCGGCGGGGAGGCCGGTGAGGTTGGCGAGGAAGGCGAAGCGGCACACCCCCTCGAGGGCCGCGGGGTCGAGGAAGGCGCGCCCCTCCTCGGCTTGCTGGTAGCGGGGCGCGGTGATCGCGGTCGTCGGGAGCGCGAGCACGTCGACGCCGGCGAGGGCCCGCGCCACCTCGCGCCGCATCCCGGCGCGCAGCCGCGCGGCGTCGCGCCGCTCGCGCGCGGTGACGCCCGAGAGCACGCTGAAGGTGACGCGCAGGTCCTCGCTGATGAGGTCGCGCTGCTCCCGAAAGGCGCGCTGGTGGGCCTCGAGCGACTCGGGGCCGATGACGAGGTAGCCGATCTGCGCGGCGTACCGGGCGATCGGGATCTGCACGTCCACGAGGACGGCCCCCTCGCGCTCGAGCGCGCGCAGCGCGCCCCGGCACGCGCTCGCGATCGGGACGCTGGCGTCGCGCCACTCGGCCTCGTCGACGCCGATGCGCAGGCCGCGCACGCCGGCGCCGAGGAGCGCGCCGAAGCCGCCGGGGGGCGGCGGAGGCGCCCACGCGGTGAGGTCGTCGTCGGGGTCGGGCTCGCTCGCGACGGCGTCGAGGAAGAGGGCGAGATCGGCCGCGCTGCAGGCGATCGGGCCGGCGTGGGCGACCGAGCCCTTGAAGCCGTCGCCGGCGCGGCTCACGCGGCCGAAGGTCGGCTTGAGGCCGAAGATGCCGTTCAGCGCGGCGGGCGTCCGGATCGAGCCGCCGCCGTCGCCGCCGGCCGCGAGCGGGGCGAGCCCGAGCGCGACGCCGACGGCGGAGCCGGTGGAGGAGCCGCCGGCCGCACGCTCGCTGTGGTGCGGGTTGTGGGGCATGCGCTGGTGGACGTTGTTGCCGAGCGGCGACATCCCCCACTCGGTCAGCACCGTCTTGCAGAGGAGCACGGCGCCCGCCTGGCGGAGCCGGGCGACGACGGCGGCGTCGCCCGGCGCGGGCTCGAGCGGGCCGCAGCGCGAGCCGAGCGTGGTCGGGAGGCCCTCGACGTCGAACTCGTCCTTGACGAGGAAGGGCACGCCGTCGAGCGGGCCGCGCGCCCGGCCGGCGGCGTGGCGCGCGGCCGCCGCGTCGGCGTCGCGGAGCGCCGCCTCGCGCGCGGCGGCGACGGCGATGTTCATGCACGGGCGCTGCGCGGCGAGCGCGTCGATCTCGGACAGGGCGCGCTCGGCGACGCGGCGCGGGTCGGCGGCGCCGTGGCGGTAGGCCGCCGCGTAGGCGAGCGAGGTCCTGGGCCAGTCGCGGCGCGGGAGCGCGCCGAGCGCGGCGTCGCCCCAGCGCCGCGGCGCCGCGGCCTGGATCGGCCGGGCCTGCGCGGGGATGTCGTCGCGCCATGCGTCCGGGAGCGACGAGAGGCGATCGATGCCCAGGGCGCGCTTCAGCACCTTCCGGAGCGCGGCGGACGATCCGGGCGCCTCGGCCGCGAGGCGCGCTGCGGTGAGCGCGCGGCCCGTGAGTCGGGGTACCTTCATGCGGCGCAGCTTACTCGACGGACCCCGTCGCGCGGCGGGCCGCGATCGCGGTGGGCGTCGAGATCGCGCCGTGGGGGCGCGGCGGCGGGGGCGCGGCGGCGGGGGCGCGCGGCGGGGGCGCGGCGGCGGGGGCGCGGCGGCGGGGGCGCGGCAGGGCGGGGGCGCGGGGCGGGCGCGGGGCGGGCGCGCGGCGGCGCATGTGCGGCGGCGCCTGCGCGGCGGCGGGTCCGCGGCGGCGGGGCGCGGGGCGGGCGCGCGGCGGCGCGGGCGCGGGGCGGGCGCGCGGCGGCGAGCTGGTTCGGCGCTGGTCGTGGCGGCACGTGCACCTCGGTGCGAGGGGGACGTCGTGGGCGCCGGCCCTCCAGGGGGTTCGCTGGACGTGGAGCGAGGCGGCGTGGAAGGCGGAGCTGCCGCAACGGACGGCCTACCCCGCGGGGAGCTCGCACGCGCGAGCCTCGGCTTGCGGGGTGAGAACGAGCCCCTCGAAGGCCCGCCGCGCCGTTTCGCTGGTTCCGTGCTCGCTTGGCCGCCTTCATTGGGGCAGCGTCGATGTCATCCCCCGAAGCGTCCCGCGATCGCCAGCACGTCCGAAACGCTGGGCACGCGGCGGGACATTCGCTGAATGCCGCACTCCTCCACGAGCCACACGGCATCCCCGTCCACGAAGACCTGCGCAGCGGCGTCGGAGAGGTCTTCGCGGAGACTGAGCCCGGGCGGCAGCGCCTCCTCCGATTGGCACGTGGCCTCCGACGCATACCCGTTCTCGAGGAGGTAGATCTGACGTTCGAACCAGCGCTCGACGCTCGTGCCGACCAGGCGCACTTGCACCTCGTCGTCGTCTGGCTCCTGCCACGAGGCCCACACCCCGCCCGTCTCGTCCACGTAGATGCCTGTGCGCACCGAAGTATTCTCGGTCCAGCCGACGAACCAGGCTCCGTTGTACGGGTGAACCGGCGCAGACCAGATGCCAGACGCGGTCCGTTCACGGATCACGCTCGCCGCCCATGGGGCGATGATCGAAATCCCCCGCTGCCCGCGGAACCCGCCCACGAGCTCGTCCACGGCGAGCACCGCGTTCGTGAGCGCCTCCGATGCCCGGAATCTCTCGAGCTGAGCGCGCAGGCCATCCTGCTCCCGCAAACCCGGCTGCCACTCGCCGAACGAGCTGGCCCGCGCGAACCGATCGGGGGGACGTGGAGCCGTGGCGATGCACCCGCCGGGCTTCATCTGGAACTGCGTCTCGAAAGCGCCCTGGAGCACCCCGTGAACCAAGCAGCCGCCCTCCGCCTCGTGAAGTGCGAACGCCTCCGGGAAGTATCGGTCACTGGCGTCTAGCGACCCGAACAGCGCTCCGGGATGCGGAAGGCCGGCGATCGGGTCGTAGGAGTACCTCGCTGGCGCGGGCGAGACCCCGGACGGCAGAGGGTGTGCGAGCAAAGACCGGAGCCGCTCGGTGGTCGCGCACGCCACGGTCAAGGCGTCGGCCAGCAGCAGGACGATCGCGCCGTCGAACCACAGCAGCTGCTCCGAAGGCCCGATCGAGCGAGCCACGCGCGGCGGACCCAGCGCCCCCTCGACCCACCCGGTCATGAGCGCGGCCTGCGCTCCGTGGTTATGACGGTGGCGGATAACGAGCCCTTCGCCGACCAGCCGCGCCGCCTCGCGGAGGGCGGCAGGATCGTCGGCTGGCAGCGGAAGTCGTGGCTCGAACGGGTTTCCGGAGCGTGGAATGCGCACCACCGCTCCCCCGTGCGGTGCGAGCGAGCCCAGCGGCCCCAGGTCCTCGAGCCCCGGGGCGCTCGGCAGATCGTCGCGCACTGCGAAGCTCATGGGCGTGGCCCGCAGGTTCCGGAGGAGTTGTCGAAGACCCCTGGATTGAGCCCCGCCACCGAGCCTGTCCCGTGTGTCGAGCGACCGACCGGGAAGCATGCACGGCTGAGCCGTCGAAGAAGTGGATACCGCCGCAACCGACCGCCTATCCTGCAGGAAGGTCGCACGCTCGTACCTCGGATTGCGGGGTGAAGCACTTCAAGAGCGCTCGCTCACGGAGCCGCTCGCGATCGTTGAGCGAGACGCCTGGAAGGGCGGGGGAATCGTGTATCTGCATGTTCGACGACGAGTCCACGGAGCGCGCGGTGCTTCAGGCAGGGGAGGTGAACTCGTCCCAGGCGAGCACCGCCTCGGGGCGCAGCTCGCGCAGCCATGTAACGGCGCGCCCGTCGGACAGCCTCCGCTCGAATACCATCGCCGCGTCGCCGGCGTACAAGGTGCCGGTGGAGTCGGTGGCATCTTCGACCTCCTCCAGGCCGAGCGCCTGGGCGAGCGCACGACCATGCGACGACCGCGAGACATGAATCGGCACTTCTTTGGGGTGTCCCCACAGCGCGACCCGGGTGACGAACACGCGCGCGGAGTCGCTCGTTCGCTCCCAATCGTCCCAGCCGAACCCATAGGCCCACATCCTGCCGTCCTCCGTCAAGCACACTAGGGTGTCGGGGTTGTCGATATCTCGTACGCTCACCAGGATCGCGGGGCCGTCCGGCGTCTGCTGAAGTGGCCACTCCGCCACGCTCCCTTCGGCGAGGGCTCGGTCGAGCATCTGAATCCCGCCGAAGCGCTGGACCCGGTCGACGCTGCGCAAACCGCCGAACGATCGCTCCGCGTCTGCGGCCGTCCTGGCGAGTGCCCCACTGCCGCCGTTCTCCAGCACCCATGAGGCGAGCCGCGAATGGTCGCCGGGATCGTGCAGCCGGCAGAGCCAGCGCGACGCCGCCTCTCTCGCGCGAGGCGACAGCGGAAGCGTCTTTGACGCTGGATCGACGGTTGCGCAGAGAAATCCGACCACGCTATGTCGAAGCCGTTCGTTCGCTTCTTCGAGCGGGAGATCTAGGTGCACGGCGTCGTTGTCCAGAGCCGCACGCCCTGTCGCGTCGACGTAGTCGTCGCGAAACTCGATCCAGCCAGACTTGGGAGCGACAAGCGACGGTCCGGCGGCTCGAACCACCGGAAAGATGCATTGTAAACGCAGCGCTGCGCACTCTTCAAGCCAGGGCCGCAGGCTGCTCGCCGTGGGCCCCAGGACTCGCAAGAACACGTCGTCGCGCAGGGCGAGCACGTCGTCGCAGACGTGCCACGAGAAGCTGTGCAGGTGAGACTGGCGACTCGCCTGGCCGACCCGGCGAGCAACGCCATTGACGAGAGCGTTCGTCTTGTCGAGCGCGGTGACCGGCCCCGTCTCCGGCTCGAAGGTGCCGAGATGGACGCGGGCCCGCAGTTCGAACCCCGGGGCACGCCACCGCTCGAGCCTCTCCGCCACCTCGTTCAACTGGGAGATGGATGCCGTGAGCTGTTTGGTTCCACAGATGGATCGGAGCTCGGGGTTGAACATGCCCTTCTCGATTGTACCGAGGAGGGGATGGCTGAATCGAGTCTTCACGTCGGACCCCAGTCGTTGTTCTGGCCGGTACCTCCGAAGACGCCCGGGGTCATTCCGGCCACGCGATTGGCGCGGCGCTCAATCTCCGCATTCGAGTGATTGTTCCGCCCTGCCGCCCGATCCGCTTCGAGCTGCTGTCGGTACCGCGCCGCGTTCGCCCGGCGCGCGTCGTCCAGGGGCGCCGTGTTCCCCTGGGCGGCCTGTTGCCGCGCCCGGTCCAGCGGTGCGCCCGCGCCGGCAGGCCGGAAGTTGAGGGGCGGTCCGCCTCTAGGGGGCGACGCGGGAATCGTCTCGGGCTGCTGGCCCGTGCCTGCCAGGGCGTGCAAGCGAGCCAGCGTCTGTGAGCAGTTCGGGCACGGCGCGCACGCGGTTCCACTGACATCGGTGCTTCCGATCGGCCCCATGCGGCGCAGGGCGCGGCGGAGATGCCGCTGGCCTTCGGGTGTGCCCGGATCGCATCTCACGCCGTTTCGATCCTCGTAGTCGTGGAGATAATTGCTGATCGCATGGGGCTCGGAACACCAAGACGGATCCCTGCCCTGGCCGCGCCCTGAGTCCTGGGGGAGCGCGGCGGCGACTGCCGGGTGGAGATCGTACAGCGGCCCCCTGCCGCCGGCGTTGCGCTCGCTGGCTGACCGCCCCGTGAAGTCTCGTGTGCCGCCTCCTTGAGATCGGGGGAGGCGCCGGGAGCTGAGGGTGGAGCCCATCAAACCATCGAGGTCCACCAACGCGAGCGGCCGCCCGTTCACATACCCGTACGCTTCGAGCCCTCCCTCGAGCCCCAGCGGCTCCGGGCTCAGGTACGTCGCGCTCGCCGGATCGAAGTACCGCCACCGGTTGTAGTGGAGCCCCGTCTCCGGCTCGTACCAGTGCCCCGGGAATCGGCTCAGCGTGGCGGTGGCGTCGCCCGCGATGACCCGGCCGTTGAAGCGGCCGGCCTCGTCGTAGCTCATGAACGTGCGGGCGCCGAGCGGCGAGCAATGCTCCACCACGCGCCCCATCGCATCGTAGATCCACCGGTGGACCCCGCCCTTCTCGTCCCGCATCTCCACGAGCCGCCCGAGGAAGTCGTAGCGCAGCGCGCGCGTGCCGCCGTCCGGCTCGACGATCTCGACGCGGTTGCAGAGCGCGTCGTACCTCATCGACGTCTTGCCGCCGCCCTCGGTCTCGGCGTGGATCAGGCAGCCGCGCTCGTCATAGCGGAAGCTCGCGACCAGGCCCATCGCGTCCGAGAGGTAGATCTGGTTGCCGTTCGTATCGCGCGCGTGCTGCGTCTCGAGGCCATCCGGGCCGCGTGTGGTCACGACGTCCCCGCGATCGTCATACACGTAGTCCGTCGCACGCCCCAGCGGGTCGACCACGCGGTACACGCCGTCGGCCTCGCCCATCCTCCACGCGCGCCCGAGGCCGTCGCGGTATCCCACGAGCTCGCCCGACTCGTCGAACGCGTTGTCGTGCACCTGCCCCCGCCCAGACGATCCGGTCGGCCTTGCCGAAGGCGTTCACCTCGACCCTCCGCAGCGCGCGCGAGGTGATGACGTTGTTCTCGCCCGCGCCGTACTCGACCTTCGCATGCAGGAATCCCTTCGCGCGGCTGCCGTCCGCGAGCACCTCGGGCACGCCCTCGACCAAGAGCGCGCGCTCGTTCGGATCGTTGCACCACGTCTCCACGCAGCGGCCGTGGTCGTCGTAGCGGTAGTGGACCTCGAGGCCCGTGGGCCAGCGCTCCAGCACGAGCCGGTGGTCTGCGTCGTACGCGAAGGTCATCGCGTGACCCAGGGCGTCGCGCGCGGCCACGAGATCTCCGCGCTCGTCGTATTCATACGTGCGGAAGGACGTCCAGGCGCCCCTCGCGGACGCGTTCTTCACCTCGAACGCGGCGATGCGGCCGTCGCGGTGCCGGCGCACGCGGAGCAGCCGGCCCACGCTGTCGTTCACGAACTGGAGCGGACCGGTCCCGTTCTCGTAGAAGAGCCGGGCCTGGTTGCCGTTGCGATCCAGGAGCGCGCTGAGGCGGAACTCGTTGTCGATGGCAAAGGCATGCTCGAAGACCCGCGTGATCCCGTCGTCGACCTTGAGGAAGTAGCCCTCGCGGGTTCGCGTCAGCAGCCCGACCGGGAGCTTCACGGTCTCGCCCTCGTCGGGGCAGCGGCCCTCGCACGCGAGCGCGGTGGCCGTGACGACGCGCACCCGGCGGCGGCGGAGCTCGATGACGCGCCAGCCGAGCGAGTGGTTCCAGCCGTGGCCGAGGCCATCGTCGACGTCGCGCTGCGCGGAGCTGTAGGCGCGCTCGATCACGAGCGGAAACGCTCCCGGCAGCGCCATGTCGGTGACGGCGAGGGTGTAGACACGGCCCGTGACCGGATCGATGGGGTGTCCGGCCTGCGTTCCTCCCCCGCCCCCGTGCGCCGGGTTGGGGCAGCCGCCGCCGCTGCCCTGGCCGCAGCTACTGGCGTTGCGGCCGCCGCCCTCGGCGCCGTTGCCGCCGTTCTTGCCCCCTGCGCCCTGATCTCCGCCGCGTCCGTTGCCGCCGCGCCCGCCGCGGCCCCCGCCGCCGGCGCCGCCGCCCATGATGAAGACACCGGGGTTCATTCCCGGAATGGCGGGGATGTTGGGGACCGGAGCCGTGCGCGCCATGAGGCGATGGTCGCGCATCGAGACGCGGTGTCAATAGCCACCGCGAGGATGGATGATGCTCCGAAGCGATCCTGGGGAACGCCCATGCCGGCCTCGGGGATCCCCTGCTGGCCATCCAGCATTACGACCGACAGATGGCGATCGCCTGTGAGATCGGCGATCGGGAGGCGGAAGCTGCGTCGAGCTGGAACATCGGTATCGTGCATGAGGCGCTGGGCAACATCCCTCGAGCCGCCGGTGCAATGCGCAATTACGTGGAGTATCTCCGGTCGACTGGCCACGCGGACCTGCAGCATCATGAGGCTCACTTGAATCGTCTTCGCGCGAGGTTGGGCCACTGCGCACGGTGAGGGCGAGGCGATCGTCGCAGCATGAGGACGCGAGCGTTCGACGCGGTGGCCTGCGTGAAGCCGCCATCCACGTCGCGCGTCCATACGTTCACGCTGCGCGCTCGGTGTGTGCCCTCGCCTCCCCGTCTCCGCGCGCGTACCCCGCGGCTCGCTCCCTGGCACGGCACCCGCATACCTGACGCCCGTAACCGCGACGGGGGGACTACGCGGAGGAGACCCATGAGCCAGAGACCATCCGAGTCATCCATCCAGGTGAAGCCGCTCGCAGGGCACATCGGCGCCGAGATCCACGGCGTCGACATCTCCAGGCCGCTGCCCGACGAGTCCGTGGCGACCATCCGCGCGGCGCTGCTGAAGTGGAAGGTCGTCTTCTTCCGGAACCAGCCGCTCGGCCACGCCGAGCAGATCACCTTCGCCGCTCGCTTCGGCGAGGTGACCTACGCGCACCCGCACGAGGACGAGCCGTTCGACGAGCACCCGGAGATCCTCGCCATCGACAGCCGCCGCTACGATCGCCGCTACGGCAAGCGCTTCAGCTACGAGAACCGCTGGCACACCGACGTCACCGCGGCCGTGAACCCGCCGGCGGCGTCGATCCTGCGGGCGCACATCCTGCCTCCCTACGGCGGCGACACGACCTGGACCAACCTCGTGGCGGCCTACGAGGGGCTGTCCGCGCCGCTGCGCGCGCTCGTCGACGGACTGCGCGCCGAGCACCGCTTCGGGCTGAGGTTCGCCCCGCAGGACCAGGACAGCCCGTACCTGCGCAAGGTGCGGGAGAACCCGCTCATCTCGATCCACCCGGTGGTGCGCGTCCACCCCGAGACGGGCGAGCGCGCGCTGTTCGTCAGCCCCGGGTTCACCAGCCACATCGTCGGCCTGTCGCCGCGCGAGAGCAGCGCGATCCTCGACCTGCTCTTCGAGCAGATCAGCCGCCCGACGTACACCGTGCGGTTCCGGTGGGAGCCGGGCAGCGTCGCGTTCTGGGACAACCGGGCCACCGCGCACCTCGGCCCGCAGGACCTCGGGCACCTCGACGTCGAGCGCGTGCTCTACCGCGTGACGCTGACCGGGGACATCCCGGTCGGGGTCGACGGGGTGCGCTCCGAGATCGTGGCCGGCGAGCCGTTCGGCAAGCGGCCCCCGAGCAAGCTGAAGGCCGCCCGAAAGGACAAGGCGCCCGAGGCGGAGGTGCAGGCGTGACCGCCGCGAGCGCAGGCGTCGAGAGGACGTCGTTCCGGGGTCCCCATGGGACGGTCGAGGCGGTACAGGTCCGCCCGTCGTCGGCCGGGCGCTCGCCGGCGCCGGCGGTGCTGATCCTCCATGAGGGGCTGGGGCTCACGGCCCACACGGTCGAGCTGGCGAGGCGCTTCGCGCAGGAGGGTTACCTCGCGTTCGCGCCGAACCTGTACTCGCACGACGCGGTTCACCGGACCTTCACCGAGGCGGAGGTGGCCCGCGGCGTCGGGCTGCTGCGCGCTCCGGACCGCGACGAGGCGGTCGCGCGGCTGCCGGCGGGCGAGCAGGAGCGGCTGAAGGCGGTGTTCGCCTGGTTCAGCGAGCGCGATACGTCGACGTACCTGCCGGACGCCCGGGCGGCGGCGGCGCACCTGGCTGGGCGGCTCGACGTGCGTCCGGGGGGCATCGCCGCGGTCGGCTTTTCGCTGGGCGGAGGGCTGGTGGGACAGCTCGCTGTTGCGGGTGTGGAGCTCGCGGCGGGCGCGGTCTTCTACGGGCAGGCGCCGCCGCTGGACCAGGTGACGAGTGTGCGATTTCCGCTGCAGGTGCACTATGCGGAGGAGGATCCGGCGATCACGCCGAAGGCGCGCGCGGTGCAGGAGGCGTTCCGGGCTGCGGGGCGGGAGCTGATCTCGTTCGTGTACCCGGGGACGCGGCACGGGTTTTTCAACGAGACGCGGCCCGCGTACCACGCCGATGCGGCGCAGCTCTCGTGGCGGCGCACGCGGGAGTTCTTCGCCGAGCGCATCGGCGGCGGCGTCGCCGCGCAGCCGCGGCCGCATGCGGTCGCCGGCGAGGGCGTGCGGGCAGCGGGGTAGCCGCATAGGAGCACGGCCGCCCCGGACATAGGGATGTTGCGGTAACCGCAACCTGGTAACCGCAACCTGGGTCGGCTACCGCAACCTCGGTCGGCTAACCTGGGCCGGCTGCCTGGTCGGGTACCTCAACCTGGGTCGGTCACCTCAACCTCGGTCGGCTACTTCAACCCAGGTCGGTCGCTCAACCCAACCTGGGTCGGTCACCTCAACCTCGGTCGGCTACTTCAACCCGGGTCGGTCGCTCCGGTCGGTCGGTCGCTCCGGTCGGTCGGTCCCACCTCTGGCACGGCGGCTGCTCGGGCCCAGGCCATGACCGCCTCCACGCCCATCGCCGAGAGCAACGCTCCGAGCCCCATCCACACCGACGACGCCGGCCTCATCGCCGGCGCCGTCACCGTTCCCGCACCGGCCGGCGACCTCCCCGGCTACCGCGCCCACCCCGCCTCCGGCGGGCCGTTCCCGCTGGTGCTCGTCATCCAGGAAATCTTCGGCGTCCACGAGCACATCCGCGACGTCGTCCGCCGCTTCGCGAAGCGCGGCTACTACGCCCTCGCCACGGATCTGTTCGTCCGCCAAGGCGACCCGAGCCGCCTCACCACCATCGACGAGTTCCGGGCGCTGGCCGGTCGCGTGCCCGACCGGCAGGTGCTCTCCGACCTCGACGCCAGCATCGCCTTCGCGCGCGCCTCCGCCAAGGCCGACGCCACCAAGGCCGCCGCGGTGGGCTTCTGCTGGGGCGGGCGCATCACGTGGCTCTATGCCGCCCACAACCCCGCGCTCAAGGCGGCGGTCGCCTGGTACGGACGCCTCACCGGCGACCGGACCGAGGCGCAGCCGAAGCACCCGATCGACGTGGTGACCGCGCTGCAGGTCCCCGTCCTGGGCCTCTATGCCGGGCAGGACCAGGGCATCCCCCTGTCGACGGTCACCGAGCTCCAGCAAGCGCTCCGGGCCGCCTCCGAAGCCGGCGGCGCGCCCGGCGCCGCGCGCTCCGACATCCGCGTCTACCCCGACGCCCCGCACGCCTTCTACGCCGACTACCGGCCGAGCTACCGTCCCGAGGCCGCGGCCGACGCCTGGGAGCGCCAGCTCGACTGGCTGACCCGACACGGCGTCGCCTGACCGCGCGCCGGACGCGATCTCGCCTCGGCGGCCGCTGCTGCCCCGGCACCACGCTGCGCCTCCGCTGTTCCTCCGCACGCACCCAAGCTCCCTCGCTCCGACGCTCCCGCGCCCCCGGCGCGCCGCCGATCGGCTACCCTGACGCCGTGCGCGCGAGGATCCGAGACACCGAGATCTACTTCGACGTCGAGGGAATGGGCCTCGTCCCCGACGGCCCCGAGATGCGCCAACGGCCGGTGATGTTCGTCGTGCACGGCGGGCCGGGCGCCGATCACTCCTCGCACAAGGGCGGGATGACGCCGCTCTCCGACCGCGCGCAGCTCGTCTACTTCGATCACCGCGGCCAGGGGGCGCTCGGCGCGCGGCCCGAAGGAGACATATACCCTCGAGAACAACGTCGAGGACATGGAGGCGCTTCGCCAGCACCTCGGCCTCGATCGCATCGTGGTGATGGGCACCTCCTATGGCGGCATGGTGGCCATGGCCTATGCGCTCCGGTACCAGCAGCACATCTCGCATCTCATCCTCGTGGCCACGGCGGCGAGCCACCGCCTCATCGACCGATCCAAACAGATCGTGGCGAGCCGCGGCACCGACCAGCAGAAAGACGCATGCGAGCGCCTCTGGGCCGGCAAGCTCGAGAGCGACGAGCAGTTCGCCGAGTTCCTCCAGATCATGGGGCCGCTCTACTCGACCACGTTCGACCCGCAGAAGGCGGCCGAGGCCAGCGCGCGCGCCATCTACAACGTCGAGGCGTGGAACGTGGCCCTGGAGCGGTTCATGCGGACATTCGACTTCACGCCGCGCCTGCCCGAGATCAAGGTCCCTACCCTCGTCATCGCCGGCCGGCACGACTGGATCTGCCCGCCCGATCTGTCGGAGGAGATCGCGCGCCTCATCCCGGGCGCCGATCTACGCGTCTTCGAGCGCAGCGGCCACTCTGTGCGCGCCGACGAGCCGCGGGCGCTGCTCGACGCCATCGCCGGCTTCCTGGTCTACCGGCGGTAGCGCAGACGATGGCTCCGAGCGCGGCGCGCGCTACTGGATCCCGACCTTCTTCATCGCCGCGGGCATCCGCTGCATGATGACCGACCCGACCTTCTTTCCCACCTCCCCGCTGATCTCGGGGAGGAGCTTCGCGGCCTTCTTGCCGACCGGCGTGCCGTAGAACTTGATGAGCTCCTTCAGCTCATCGGCGGTGAACTTCCCCGCGTAGATCTCGACATTCCACTGGACCAGCTCGTCGTACGGCAGGACCTCGGCGACGACCGCCTTCAGCTTGCCGGTGTCCTTGGCCGAGATCTTCGCGCCCGCTTGCTGCATCGACGCCCCCATGTTGGTCATCAGCTGATCGATGAGGGCGTTGTAGACCTCCTTCGGCATGACGAGGTGCGTGAGCTCCATGGCGAGCTTCTTCTCGGCCTCACCGGCGTGGGCGTCGCCGAGCGACACGAGGGAGAGCAGGGTCACGAAGGCGAGCGAGACGATCCAGGAACGGGGCGCGTGCTTTCTCATGATCCATGTCTATCACGGACGCGCCGCGGTCTGCGTCGCCCCCGCGAGCCCGCCGCCTCCCGCAGCTCGATCCGCCGGGGCGCCCGTGGTGCGGGCGCGCGCGAGCCGCGCGGGCGGCCCACGCTCCCCGTCATACGACCGTCACCTCGTCCCCCACCCGCAAGGCGCCGGACTTCGTCTCGTGGATGTAGTTCTGACCGAAGTTCACGTCGCCGGGCTTCTGCGGATCGCGCCGGTACGTGGCGAGCGTGCGGAGCGGCTCCGGGCCGCGCTCCGCGGTGAGCTGATCGGTGGTGGTGACGACGCATCTGGCGCACGGGCCGCCGGCGCGGAGCACGAGCTCACCGACGCGGACGCGGCCCCACCGGTCCTCGTCGAAGGCTTCGCAGCCGCTCACGACGAGGCTGGGACGAAAGCGATCCATCGGCAACGCCGCGGCGCCCCGGTCCTTGAGGTGAGCATTCAGGTCGGCGAGGGAGGCCTCCGAGATCACGAGCAACGGGAACTCGTCGGCGAACGACACCACATCTTCCGGGCGTGCCACCGAATCCTTGAGGACGGGCCGCCGGAACGCCGCGCCGGCCCGGACGAGCCGCGCCGGGTGATCCAGGAAGTCGCTGAGCCACGCGGCGACGTCATCGCCGCAGTCCTCGGCCAGGAGGCCGGTGCTGCTCCAGACCTCGACGGTGAGCAGGCGCGCGCCTTGCGCCGACTGCGACGCGCGCGGCACGGAGATCGGCGAGCGGCCGGCGGCGCCGAGCGTGAGCTCGCCCTCGGAGAGCTGCGTCTCGATGAGCGCCATGCGCGGCAGCGGGCGCTGGGTGAGGGGTTTGCACTCGGGGTCGACGATCATGAACCGCCGGTCGCCGACGAGGCCGAGCTCGTCGACGGCCGCCGCGTCGAGCGCGACGCCACGGCAGCCTTTGACGGGATAGATGTGGATGGCGGAGAGTCGCATTCAGGGCTTATATCACTCCTCGGCTCCGCCGAGGGCTCCGGCGTCGCGCGCTCCGCGCCGGCGGGCGACGCCCTCCTCGACGGCGGCGTCGCTCGGCCGGCGCAGCGTTCGGCGGCGCTGGAAAGGGGCCTCCTCCGGCGGCGATCGCGCGTCGGGAGAGGCTCCCTCCGCCGCTCCCCTTCATGCCACGCCGCCGTCCTCCGGGATCCCGAGCACCTGCCGCAGGTCCATCCCCACGATGATCTCGGCGTTCTGCCGCACCCAGTCGACGAGCGCCGGGCGCAGGGCGCGCGCGATCTCTTCCTTGACGAGCCCTTCGACGGCGCTGGGGCCGAGGTGCTTCGGGTCGAGCGTGACGCCGCCGCCCGCGGCCAGGGCGCTGAACAGGCGCACGAGCGACTCGACGCCCGCGGCCTGGCCGGCCGCGCCGAGCGGCTCGACCCGCTCGACGGCGATCTCCCCGCCGCGCCTCACGACGAAGCGGCGGAGGTCGGCCTGCTCGACGCCGCGCTTGAGGAGCACCGCCGAGGAGCAGTCGACCTCGATGCGCTGCACGCGCGGCGCCGTCTCGATCTCCTGCCGGGTGCCCTCGACGTCGACGCTGGCCGCGATGGTGGCGCCCGCCGGGATGCGGAACCCGTCCGAGCCCACCGCGCCCGCGAGCGCCTCGCGCAGCGTCAGCCGCGCGGACACGCGGGCGCCGCGGACGGCGGGGCCGCCGCCGTCGGACTCGAGGTTCAGGAGCACCTGACGCACGGTCACGACGAGATCGGGATCGCTCGTCGGGTCGTACGGGGGTATGGCCATGGGCGTCGAGGTGACGAGTCCGCGCATGAAGGCGCGGGCCTCGTCCTCGGCCGAGTCCTTCCCGACCCGGACGAGCCCTCCCGTGTAGAAGACGTTGGGCGTCATGGCGCCAGTGCGGAGGTCGTACTCGACCTGCTGCAACCCCATGTCGCCGAGCGGCGGCGGCAGGTCGATGACGAGGTAGGGCTCGAAGGCGACGCGCAGGAGCGTCGGCGCGAGCGTCAAGCGCAGCGCCGTGGCGCTCGACGTGGCGAGCGCGGCTATCCCGGTGCGCTTCAGGACGGTGCGCGCGGGGAGGTCGAACGAGATCGAAACCGACTCGAGATCGAGCCACGGGGGCAGGAAGCGCCAGGCCATTCGGGGAGGGTACACCCATCTCGCCCCCGGGAGGGCGGCCTATTGACCCGCCGCCCGGGGCGCGCCAATCATGCCACCCATGAAGCCAGAGGAATTCCTGGGTGAGCTCGACCGTAGGGTGGGAGAGCGCCTCGCCCGCATCGGGGCCGCGGCCGGCGCGGCGGAGCCAGGGAGCGGGATCGGCATCCCGGAGCTGCTCGCGACCGCGCTCAAGAAGGAGCTCGAGGCGACCGAGGAGGCTGCGCTCTGGCTCACCACCGAGACCGACGTCGAGGTGAAGCTCGCCCTCGCCCGGCAGTGCGGCGATGAGGCGAGGCACTACCGGCTCATCGCCGAGCGCCTCCGCGCGCTCGGCGTCGATCCGGCGGCGATCCCGGCCAGGTTCGGGCCGCCCACGCCGATGTTCGGGTACCTGAAGGGGCTCGGCTCGACGGTCGAGCGCGTCGCAGCGGGCCAGTTCACGCGGGAGGCGCTCGCCAAGGTGCACAACCAGGCCTTCATCGAGTACTGCGAGTCGCAGGGGGACGCGGAGACGGCGCGCCTCTACCGCGACGTCATCCAGCCCGACGAGGGCCATCACCACGAGATGGGCCGGCGGCTCCTGGCGCGCCTCGCGACCACCGAGGAGGCCCAGGCGCTCGCGCGCGCCGCGGCGATGCGCACGCTCGAGATCGCCGAGGAGCTCCAGGAGATCGCGCGTATCAAGATGGGTATCTGCCGCGCGCCCGGGTGCTAGCCGCCCAGCCCGCGACACGGCAGACGCGGGTGGCCTCCGCGCGGCTCTCGCCGCCCGCCGCGAACTCGCGAACGCGAGGCGGGCCCTGGCTCTCCCGGTCGACGCCTGGACGTCGTTCGCGCGCCGCCGCGTCCAGCCATCGCGCCGAGCGGGCGACCAGGGCGGGCGCAGCCGTTCGATCGCGCGCTAAATGCGTCCCCGGGCGTCCGAGCCGTTCGCGCGACGCGTTCGGGACACGAGGGCGAAAGCGCGTCGGCCGCTGTTCGGAGGCCTATATGCGGGATGGCCCGACGTGCGAAGATCGCTCAATCCATTCAACCTCTGGATACCAAGGTTGCCTCGTTGTCGCGAGATATCCTCGAGGCGAAGAGCGGCCCAGTTGATCGAGGGGATTGCCATGAGCAGGTTTCCGGGGGACAGATCGTTCCGGGAGGTGGCTCGGTTCACCCAGGATTGTGGTGCGATCTGCACCCATGCAAGCCAGTACTGCCTCGAGATGGGAGGCGCGCACGCCGACGCCACGCAGGTGCGGCTGCTCCAGGACTGCGCCGACATCTGCGAGGCGGCCTCGAAGCTCCTCCTGCGCAGCTCGCCGCAGCGCGCCCAGATCACGAGCGTGTGCGCGAGCCTCTGCGACCTGTGCGCGGCGAGCTGCGACAAGTTCACCGGCGACGCGCAGATGAAGACGTGCGCGGACGAGTGCCGCCGCTGCGCCGCTGCGTGCCGGCAGATCTGAGGTGTCGGGGCGTCGGCGCGCTCCGACCGTGCGCGTCGCGCCTTCCGGCCCATGCGCGCTCGCGCGATGCTCTGCCGGGAACAGCAGGGCGGCCAGCGGATACCGTCGAGCTTCTTGGTGCTGTACCTGAATTGACTTACGGCTCTGGCCACCGGAGCGCTTCGACGAAGCACGTTGTTTGATGTTCTTTTCGCCCTGGCGATCTTTCCTTTGAGCCGAGCAGCGGTGTAGCTTCCTGGCCTTCCTGCGGCCCCTGTCGTTCCGCATCGCCCCATCCCTTGCGCACGCGGCCTCTGCGCGCGGCGGCCGGACCGCGCTCGCGGCCGCGCGCGGTCCGGCCGTCGCGCGCGACGCATGTGGCGGCGATCATCGGCTGCCGTGGTACGCTCGCGCGCATGCGTTATCGAAGGACGACGGGGGCGGCCGGGGTCGCACTCCTGTGCGCCGGGTGCGGCGCGGACGCGCCCGAGGCTCGGGTGCGCGAGGTGCGCGACCTGGGCGCGCTGACGTTCGAGCCATCGATTCGAGGGCGGGACGGCGGGTACAGCGCGCGGTGGGGTGACCGCTCGGTGTGGGTGTTCGGCGATACGACCCTGGAGACGCCTGGGTCCGACGGATCGGGCTGGAGATCGAGCACCTTCTGCTCGACCGACGACCTGAACGCGTCGGACGGGCTCTCGTCGCTGACCGAGCCGCTCGACGCGGCCGGCGCGCCTGGGGAGTTCCTGCCGTTCACGGGGGAGGAGCTCGAGTTCAACGTCGCGCACTCTGGCCCTCAGGCGGAGGGGACGTGCAAGGAGGACTGTGGGGCGCGCTATGCGTTGTGGCCGGGGCCGATCGTCGTCGATGAAGCGACCGGCCGCGCGCTGGTCTTCTACAGCAAGCTGATGGGGCGTGCCGGGGGGTTCGACGTCGACGCGCTGGGCTCGTCCATCGCGGTCTGGGAGGGCCTTGACGCGCCGATCGTACGTCCGGCGGTGCGCCCGGACGCCGCGGATCCCACGCTGCTCTTCGGCGCGGACGAGCCGTCGTTCACGTCGGCGGCGCTCGTCCACGAGGGGCTGCTTTATGTATATGCCTGCGCGTGCTCGGGGCTCACGTGCCCGTGCCTCATCGCGCGCGTCCCGCTCGCGCAGGTGACGGAGCGCGGGGCGTGGAGGTTCTTCTCCGATGGCAGCTGGGTGGAGGGTTACGACGAGGCCGAGCCGGTCATGGCGGGAGCGCCGATGATGTCGGTGCACTGGAACGAGCACGCCGGCAGGTACGTCGCGATCTACAGCGAGCCGGTGTCGTCGGAGATCTCCGTGCGGACGGCCCCCGCACCGGAGGGCCCGTGGTCGGACAGTGCGGTGGCGTTCACCGCCGAGGCGCCGTCAACCCCGGAGGCATGGCCGTACGCCGGCCTGGGGCACGCGGAGCTCGCCCAGGAAGGAGGCCGGGTGGAGTATGTGACCTACTTCCGGGAGACGGGTTTCTTGGAAGGAGAGCTCCGACTCGTGGAGCTAGAGCTCGAGTGAGCCGGACGACCTGACCCGGGTTGACCGGGCTGACCCGACCTCACCCGGGTTGACCGGGCTGACCCGACCTCACCCGGGTTGACCGGGCCGCCACCCGGGTTGACCAGAGGTGATCAGACGATCCGACCCGGGTTGACCGACAGCAGCGGACCCGACCCGGGTTGGCCGAGCGCCACCCCATCCGCGCCACTTCACGCCGGTCGGGCTAACCCCCGGTTGACGGAGTGGCCCAATCCGGGTTGACCTGTCGATTGGACCAGCCACCCATACGTACGCCCGTGTTCGGTCAAACCGGGTCTACAACAACCTGCTTGAGTCGCCTCGCTCCGCCATCTTCAGACGCACGTGCCCTCCGGCGACGTATCGCCCCCCGTCGCCTCTCCGTGCCCCGCCGGCGCAGCAACTACACCGTGAGCACGGCGTCCGCCACGGTGGCTCCGTGAAACGCGCGCATCCACCACGTCCCCGCGGGGAATACGGCGTTGCGCACACCGCTGCGCCACCGTTCGAGCGCCGCGCGATACGACGCACGAAACGTACGCACGGCGGCAGCAGCGATTCGCCATGCATCGCCCTGCTCGCGGCCGACCGCAAACGTCGGACTGCAGTCGCGCAGCGGTTCGAAGCTCGTGGCACGCTCAAATGGGGACACCCGGCTGGCGCCCTCGGCGCCAAGGACGTGTTGCCCTCGCTGCTCCACCGCTTCACGGGCCTGCGCTTCCTGTCGCTCCAGCTCGGCGGCGACCTCGCAGCGAAAGCCATCGCCGCCGTCCTGTTCTATGGCAGGTGGCAGCGCGAGCGCGAGCGTTACTTCTTCTGGCCACTGCGGATTTTTCGGATCGAGATATGCCGCGGGTCGCATCGCGCGCAGCACGCTGCAGCCGAGATCGTTCACATCCACCTTGGCGCCGGGCCACTCGTGCGCATGTCGGACCAAGCCGGCGGCCACAGGATTCGCGAGCACGTAGGCGATCTTCTCCACCACCGCCGCCCGCGTCAGCAGCCGCACCACGCTCGTAGCCTCGTGGTCCCACACTGGCCCTTCCCACGTGCGGAGCACCTTGGTCCCGAGCGCGACGATGCGATGGAAGAATTGCAAAAAACGCGGCAGGACGCCCATCGTATCGGTCACGACGAGGTGCAGGTGCGTCGACATCGCGCAGAGCGCGTGGACCTCGATGCCGAAGCGGCGCGTCGAGACGGCGAGGATGTAGACCAAGAGCTGGGTGATGGCCGCATCCGGGCGGAAGAGCAGATGCCTGCGCAGGACGCGACGGGTGATGAGGTAGGTGGCGCCTGCGGCAATTTCGCGGGGCTGGCTCATGGCTGGCGTACAATGACAAACGCCGTGCCGTCGGCTGGTGCGAATGATTTCAAGGACTTGGCTCGCTTCTTTGGGTGGCGCCGCCAGGGCGCCAGGTGGTCCGCCACCTGGACAGTCCTTGCGGCTCGCCCAACCTGCGGCTGCTCCTCCGGCCTGGGCTAGTCCAAATCTGAAGTCCCAAAACTCACTCCAACCTGCGTCGGGTTCCCGGTTGATCCAATCCAATCCACCCCAACCTGGGTCGAGTCGCCCCGAGTCGCCCAACCTGGGTCGAGTCGCCGACCTGCGGGACTTCGAGCCGGATCGGGACGGGTAACTTGGATCGGGACGTCCAACCTGGGTCCGGTCGCCAGCGCGCCCAACCTGGGTCGGGTTTGCCCAACCTGGGTCGGGTCGCAGGGTCGGGTCGCAGATCGCAGCGCCCAACCTGGGTCCGGTCGGCAGGGTGCGGTCGGCATCGGCGCGCCCAACCTGGGTCAGGTCGCCGCCGGGTCGCCGCCGGGGTCCAGTCGCGGTTTTTCTCAAACCAGCCATCAGGTAACCTCCCCCTGTGGCGACCAGCGACAGGAGCCGAGCCGAGTACCAGAAGCGGGTCAACCGCGTCATCGACTACATCCAGGCCCACCGCGGCGAGGAGCTCTCCCTCGAGACGTTGGCCGCGGTGGCGGCGTTCTCGCCGTTTCACTTCCACCGCGTCTTCAAGTCCATGACCGGCGAGAACCTCCGCGAGTTCATCCAGCGGACACGCCTCGAGACCGCGGCCGGCCATCTCACGTTGCGGCCGCACGCCGACATCCTCGAGATCGCGCTCGAGAACGGCTTCAGCTCGGCGAGCGCCTTCGCCCGCGCCTTCAAGGAGCGCTTCGGCATGAGCGCCTCCGCCTGGCGCAACGGAGGCGCCGCGGCCGCGCGCAAGGCGCGGCAAGCGGATCGCAAGCCGGGTGAAGTCGACCGCAACCCCGGCCAAGCAGCGGCGCGCGCCGTCGCGCACGATGACGCCTCGTCGGGCACGGACGCCCGCCAAAACGAGGAGGAGATCATGAACGTGACGGTGAAGATGCTGCCGAGCTACCACGTGGCCTACGTCAGGGGCGTCGGCGCCTACGGCCCCGGAGGCAGCGTCACCGAGTCCTGGCAGCGCCTCATCCGCTGGGCGAGCGCGCGCGATCTGTGGACCCCGGACCGCATCTGCCTCGGCATCGCGCACGACAACCCCAAGATCACCGACCCGTCCAAGTGCCGCCACGACGCCTCGATCGTGATCCCGGACGGCTTCAAGGCGGACGGCGAGGTCAACGTGACCGACATCGCCGGCGGAAAGTACGCTGCGAGCCTGTTCGTCGGCGAGGCGCACACGATCGGCGCCGCGTGGGACCGGCTCTTCGGCGAGTGGCTCCCGCAGAGCGGTTATCAGCCTGACCACCGGCCCTGCTTCGAGCTCTACCAGGGCGAGTTCCACGATCCCAAGACCAACACCTACCGCTGCGAGATCTGCCTGCCCGTGCGCCCGCTCTAGCTGCGCTCGCCCGACGCCCGGCGCCCCTGGCCGGACCTCTGCGCCGCGCCAGCCGCGCCGGGCGCGGGCGCCCCCGGCTCTGCCCGGCCGGGGCCCCGCCGCCCCCTCCGTGCACCCATAAATGCCCGATTTTGCTCACATTTCATCCGGTACCCGCCCCGGCCGCATTTGACAGCGCGAAACGCGTGCACTACGAGCCGACATGGCATTCATCTACGATGAGCCGAGCAGGACCTTTGGCGAGTACCTGCTCGTCCCGAATCTGACGACGAAGGACTGCGTCCCTGCGAACGTCGATCTCACGGCCCCCGTCGTCCGGTTCAAGGCCGATCCGGGCGCGGGGCCGCCGGACCCGAGGCTCGCGCCGCTCACGATCAACGTGCCCATCACCAGCGCGATGATGCAGTCGGTCTCGGGCGCCGAGCTCGCGATCGCGCTCGCGCGCTGCGGCGGCCTGTCGTTCGTGTACGGCTCGCAGGGCATCGAGGAGGAAGCCGCCATGGTGCGGCGCGTGAAGAACTACAAGGCCGGGTTCGTCGTCAGCGACTCGAACCTGCGCCCCGAGGCCACGCTGGGCGACGTCCTCGCGCTGACCGATCGCACGGGCCACTCCACGATCGCGATCACCGAGGACGGCACCCCCACGGGCAGGTTCGTCGGCATCATCACGAGCCGCGATTACCGGCTCGGCAAGACGCCGCTCAGCACGCCGGTGCGCGAGATCATGACGCCGTTCAAGTCGATCCACTGCGGCAAGGTCGGCATCGATCTCCAGGAGGCGAACGAGCTCATCTGGCGCCACAAGCTCAACACCCTCCCGGTCATCGACGAGCGGCAGCACCTGCAGTACCTGGTGTTTCGGAAGGACTACGAGTCGCACCAGGCGCACCCGCTCGAGAACGTCGACCATGAGAAGCGGCTGATCGTCGGGGCCGGCATCAACTCGCGCGACTACCGGGAGCGCGTGCCGGCGCTGGCGGAGGCGGGCGCCGACGTGCTCTGCATCGACTCGTCGGACGGCTACTCGGAGTGGCAGCGCGACACCATCGCCTTCGTGAAGTCGCAGGGCAAGCCGATCTACATCGGCGCCGGCAACGTCGTCGATCGCGAGGGGTTCCTCTACCTCGTCGAGTCCGGCGCCGACTTCGTCAAGGTCGGCATCGGCGGCGGCTCGATCTGCATCACGCGCGAGCAGAAGGGGATCGGCCGAGGCCAGGCGTCGGCCGTGATCGAGGTGGCCAAGGCGCGCGACGAGTACTTCCAGCGCACCGGCGTCTACGTGCCGATCTGCTCCGACGGCGGCATCAGCCAGGACTACCACATCACGATCGCGCTCGCGATGGGCGCCGACTTCGTGATGATGGGCCGCTACTTCGCGCGCTTCGACGAGGCGCCCGGGCGCAAGGTCCGCGTGAACAACCAGTTCATGAAGGAGTACTGGGGCGAAGGGAGCAACCGCGCGCGCAACTGGCAACGCTACGATCACGGCGACACCAGCAAGAAGAAGGACCAGCTCGAGTTCGAGGAGGGGGTCGACAGCTACGTCCCCTATGCCGGCAAGCTCAAGGACAACCTCGACACCACGCTCGCCAAGGTGCGCTCGACGATGTGCAACTGCGGCGCCATCTCGCTGCGCGACCTGTACATGCGCGCGCGCCTGACCGTCGCCTCGGCGGTCAGCATCCACGAGGGCGGCGTCCACGACGTGATGCTGAAGGACACGCGCAGCAACCCGCGCGAGGCCTGAGCCCCGGAGGCCGGCCGCGCCGGCCTCTCCGATGAAGATACGAAGCTCGGGCTCGCCCAGCTGGCTCGTATCGATGGGGATCTCGACCTCCATCCTCTCGTCGACCTCCGGAACGTCGCTGAACCCGGCGGCGTTCGGCCGACGAGCTGTGCGCCCGGCGGGCCGCGGCGACGCTCGCCGCCGCCCCGCCGCGCGCTGCGATCTCGCTACGCCCGGAGGAGCGCCCGCGTCCGCTGCTCCGCGCGGCGCCCCTCGGCCGCCAGGCGCTCGATGAAGCGCTCGATGATCGGATTGCGTCGGAAGTTTTCACGCGTCATCAGCTCGACGGGCAGCGGCTCGACCTCCTCGGCGATCTCGACGTCCAGCCGCGAGCGCGCAACCTCGGTCAGCGCGAGCGCCGGCGCGAGGCCGATGCCGAGCCCACCCGAGACGTACGAGACGAGGAGCGACACGCTCGACACGTCGATCGTCGAGATCGGCCGGATCCGCTCGCGATCCAGGTAGGCGTCGAGCAGCCGCCGCCCCACGCTGCCGGGCGCCAGCCGGAGCAGCGGCTCGTGCCGGAGCCGCTCGCGCAGCGCCGGCGCCTTGCCCTTGAGCCGCGGCCCCACCCACAGGAACGGCTGCACGAACAGCGGCTGCTTCACGAGGTCGCCGCCCGCCGAGGACGCCGACGCGAGGCCCAGGTCCACCTCCCCGCGCTCGACCCACCGCGCGGCGTCGATCGAGTTCGCCGTCGTGATCGCGAACCGCACCGGCGCGCGCTGCTCGAGCATCTGGCGGATGACCGGCACGAGCAGCCCCTTGCCGAGGTAGTCGCTCGCCGCGAGGCGCAGCGTCGTCGACGGCTCCCCCGCCAGCTCCGAGAGCAGCTCGAACACCCCTTCCGCCTGATCGAACAGCCGCGTGATCGCGCCGAGCGCCGCCTCGCCGGCCGGGCTGAGCCGCACGCCGCGCCCGTCGCGCTCGAACAGCGCCACCCCGAAGTGCTCCTCCACCCGGCGCACCTGCTGGCTGATCGCCGACGGCGTCTTGTGCAGCCGCCGCGCCGCCTCGGCGACCGAGCCCGACCGGGCCACCAGGAGGACATCCTCGAGCGCGGGGAGGAGCGACGCATCCATGTAGCGTTACTTAACCCATCGTGAAAAAAGTTTCATTCGACTTAATGCTCGCGGGCCCGCATAGTCATGACGCCCGCCCGACGCCGGACCGCCGGATCGGGGGCGCGCCGGCCGCCTCCGCGGAGCCGGCTGGCGCGCCCCGGCGCTCGGGCCGGTCCGCTTCGTACGCCGTCCCCTTCAGCCGCGTTCAGCGTTCAGTTGCACCGCGAGAGGCCATCATGGGTAAGAGTCTCTATGACAAGGTTTGGGACCTCCACAAAGTCCGCACGTTGCCGAACGGCGAGGATCAGCTCTTCATCGGCCTTCACCTGATCCACGAGGTGACGAGCCCGCAGGCGTTCGGGATGCTCCGCGATCTCGGCCTGCGCGTGCGCATGCCCGATCGGACGTTCGCGACGCTCGATCACATCGTCCCCACCGACAACCGCAAGCGGCCGTTCAAGGATTCGCTGGCCGAGGGGATGGTCGACGCGCTCAAGAAGGCGTGCACCGAGCAGGGGGTCACCTTCTTCGATCTCGAGTCCGGTCGGCAGGGCATCGTGCACATCATCGGCCCCGAGCTCGGCCTGACGCAGCCTGGCATGACGATCGCGTGCGGCGACTCGCACACGTCGACGCACGGCGCGTTCGGCGCGATCGCGTTCGGCATCGGGACGACGCAGGTGCGCGACGTCCTCGCCACGCAGACGCTGAGCCTCCAGCGGCTCAAGGTCCGGCGCATCCAGGTCGAGGGCAAGCTCGGCCCGGGCGTCTACGCCAAGGACATCATCCTCGAGATCATCCGCCGGCTCGGCGTGTCGGGCGGCACGGGCTACGCGTACGAGTACGGCGGCTCGACCATCGACGGGTTCTCGATGGAGGAGCGGATGACCCTGTGCAACATGTCGATCGAGGGCGGCGCCCGGGTCGGGTACGTCAACCCGGACCAGACGACGTTCGATTACATCAAGGGTCGTCCGTACGCCCCGAAGGGCGAGGCGTGGGAGAAGGCGCTCGAGTACTGGCGCTCGATCGCGTCGGACGAGGACGCGCGGTACGACGATGTCGTGCGGATCGACGCGAGCGCGATCGCGCCGACGGTCACGTGGGGCATCACGCCGGGCCAGGCGATCTCGGTGAAGGAGAAGGTGCCGGCGGCGGAGGACGTGGCGAACGAGTCCGAGCGGGCGCTGATCCGCGAGGCGCTCGAGTACATGCGGCTCGAGGGGGGCAAGCCGATCGAGGGGACGAAGATCAACGTGGCGTTCATCGGCAGCTGCACGAACGGCCGGCTCTCGGATTTCCGCGAGGTGGCGCAGCGCCTGAAGGGGCACAAGGTCGCGCCGCACGTGCGCGCGCTGGCGGTCCCCGGATCGATGGAGGTGGCGCGGGCGGCCGAGGCCGAGGGGCTGGATCGGGTCTTCCGCGAGGCGGGCTTCGAGTGGCGCGAGCCGGGCTGCTCGATGTGCCTGGCGATGAACCCGGACAAGCTCATCGGCGATGAGCTGTGCGCGTCCTCGTCGAACCGCAATTTCAAGGGCAGGCAGGGGAGCCCCACGGGGCGCACCGTGCTCATGAGCCCGGTGATGGTGGCCGCCGCCGCGGTCCGCGGCGAGATCGCCGATGCTCGTGACGTGTTCGGAATCTGACGACGCTCGCACCCGAGGGAGATTTCCATGGCACTCGACTTGATCCAAACCGTCACCGGTCGCGCCGTTCATGTTCCGGGGGACGACATCGATACGGACCGCATCATCCCGGCGCGCTTTCTCAAGTGCGTCACCTTCGACGGCATCGGCGAGCACCTCTTCCGGGACGTGCGCTTCGACGAGCGCGGCGAGAAGCGGGAGCACCCGCTGAACGACCCGCGGTTCGCGGGGGCCACGATCCTGATCGCCGACCGCAACTTCGGCTGCGGGTCGTCGCGCGAGCACGCGCCGCAGTCGATCGCCAAGGCGGGGTTCAAGGCGATCGTCGCCGAGAGCTTCGCCGAGATCTTCTTCGGCAACTCGACGACGCTGGGCATTCCTTGCGTGTCGGTGAGCCGCGAGGGCCGCGCCGCGCTCGCGGCGCGCGTGAACGCCGATCCGTCGGCGCTCGTCACGGTGGACCTGCAGGAGCAGGTCGTGCGGGCGGGGAGCGATCTCGCGGTGCCGTTCACCATCAAGCCGGGGGCGCGCGAGTCGCTGCTCCGGGGCACGTGGGATCCGATCGCGCAGCTGCTCGAGGGAGCCGAGGAGGTCCAGAAGGTGGCGGCGCGGCTGCCGTACGTGCAGCGCGCCGCCGCGCAGTAGCCCCGCGCTCAACCGGTGCCGCCGCGCGAGGCGGCTCGCCGGCAACGAGCACCTCAACCTGGGTCGAGCACCTCCGAGCACCTCAACCTGGGTAGGCACCCCAACCTCGGGCACCTCAACCTGGGTAGGCCATCTCCGGGCACCTCCGGGTACCTCAACTCGGGTCGGCCATCTCTGGGTGCCCCAGGTGCGGCAATGGCTCAAATTGGCACACCGCCAGGGCCCCGCTACACTCCGACCTCATCGCCCTCCACTGTAGCTCGCAGAGATCGCTCTACCCTCACGCACGCCTCCAACCCGGGGTCCCGCTGCTCTGTTTCCTCAACCTGGGTCGGCCACCTCCACCTCCGGGAACCTCAACCCGGGCACCTCAACCTGGGTCGGATGCCGGTTCACCCACGGGCACCCCAAACCTAGATCGAACGCCTCAATCTCGGTCAGGTCTGTTTCGCGTATTGGGTCGGGCGCCTCAACTTCGGTCGGGTACGCGCGGTCCGTCGGGTCGCAGCCGCCGCCGTGCCCTCAACCTGGGTGGGGTCGCCGCTGTGCCCTCAACCTGGGTCGGGCCGCTCAATCTGGGTCGGGTCGCCCAACCCGGGTCGGGTCGCCCAACCTGGGTCGGGTCGCCCAACCTGGGTCGGGTCGCCCGGGTCGGGCCGCTCAACCCGGGTCGGGTCGCCCAACCCAGGTCGGGTCGCCGCTGTGCGGGTCGGGTCGTCCAACCTGGGTCGGGTCGCCCCAACCCGGGTCGGGTCGCCCCGCCGGGTCACGTCACCGGGTCGCCGCCGCAGAATGCCCGGCGGCGCATCTGGCCCAACCTGGCACTCAACCAGCTCCGTCCGTCACACTGTGGCCCTACCGCGCTCGGCGTTGACGCACAAGCCAGCCCACCCCTCTCGCAAACGCAGAAATCCCCCGCCTCACGCCGCGCTCTGGCCGGCGGGAGGCGTCGCCGAGCGGCCGAACGGGCATGGCATGTCCAGTGCTTTATCCCCCACGAGCTCTCCGAGTGGCGCTGAGGAGCCGCGGAGCAGCAGCGCTCCGCATGCCGCGGCGCAGCGCCATCGTTCCTTGATCGCGTGTCTTTCACAGGCGCGCAGGACGGAGTACCCCCATGCGATTCGCATTCTTCTCCTCTCTTATTTCGCGTTCGTCGACCGCTCGCTCCTCGCTCCAGGGGCTCGTCGCGCTCTCCGCGCTCGTGGTGCTCACCGGCGCCAAGGGGCAGGGCTGTGGGTCCGTGGACGTGCCGACGACGCCGCCCGAGCCCGACTGCGGACCTGGCTTCCACTGGGAGACGGTCTGTTCGCCGTGCGAGATCGGCGAAATGTGCGAGGAGCAGTGTGTGCCCGATAACGTCTGCCCTCCTGGATGGAGCCAGCAGACCTTCTGCGGCGGCAGCAGCACCAGCGTCACCACCTCCGCGGGCCAGGGCGGCATGGCCGGCGGCGTCGCCATGCCGATGTCTCCCGATGAGTGCTGGACCGAGTGCGTGCCACCGCAGCCGTTCTGCCCACCGGGCACCATCGAGCAGACCGTGTGCAGCGGCGGCGTCACCTCCACGACCGCCACCGCCGGCTCCGGCGGCTGGACCGGCAGCAGCGTCGGTGTCGGCGGTATGGACGGCGGCGTCGGCATGCCGATGCCTCCCGGCGATTGCTGGACCGAGTGCGTACCCGTGCAGCCCTACTGCCCGCCGGGCACCAAGGCGCAGACCGTCTGCGGTGGCACCACCGTCGCCGTCAGCAGCAGCAGCAGCGTCGGCGTCGGCGGCTCCGGCGGCTCCGGCGGCTCCGGCGGCTCCGGCGGCTCCGGCGGCTATGCTGGCACCGGCGTCGGCGGCTCCGGCGGCGCTGGCGCCTGGGAGGGCACCGGCGGGTCCGGCGGGGTCACAGCCCCGCCGTACCCCGGCGATTGCTGGACCGAGTGCGTGCCCGTGGAGCCCTACTGCCCGCCGGGTACGCAGGCGCAGACGGTCTGCGATGGCGGCCCCAACGTCGTCAGCAGCACCAGCGTCGGCGCCGGTGGCTACGGCGGTGCCGGCGGCAGCAGCGGCACCGGCTGGGGCGGCTGCTGGACCGAGTGCGTGCCCGTGGAGCCCTACTGCCCGCCGGACACCATCCCGCAGACCGTCTGCGGCGGCAGCGCCGTCTCCGTCGGCAGCACCGGCACCGGCACCGGCTCCGGCGGCGGCGTCCCGAGCCCCGGCAGCGAGTACTGCTGGACCGATTGCGTGCCCGTGGAGCCCTACTGCCCGCCGGGCACGCAGGCGCAGGAGATCTGCTACGACGGCATCCCCGAGACGACCGTCAGCGTCGGCACGGGTTACGGCAGCGGCGGCGGCTGGGGCGGCTGCTTCATCGAGTGCGTGCCTGTGGAGCCCTACTGCCCGCCGGGCACCCTCGAGCAGAAGGTCTGCTCCGGCGCGGGCAGCACCGGCACCGGCATGGACGACGCCGCGTACCCCGGCGAGTGCTGGATCGAGTGCGTGGAGGGCGCCATCTGCCCCCCCGAGGCGATCAAGCGGACCATCTGCGAGGAACCGGCCGGCGGCGGCTCACCCCCGGTCTGCCGGACGGAGTGTGTCCTGATGCTGCCGTGACGCGGCGGGCGCGAGCGCTCCCTCGCACGGGAGGCTTCGGGAACGCGTCAGCATCGCCCGCCCCCTACGCTGGAGCGTCACCGCGCCGATGAGACGAAAGCGCCGCGGGGGCTTCCAACCCCGCGGCGCTTTTGGCGTATCAGCGGTCCAAGAAGGCGCCGCGGCGGCCCGACGCGGCCGCGCACTCCTGGAATGACGCCGGCCGGTACGATTTCGCGAAGGGCAACCAGGACCAAACGCATCCAGGGGAGCAGGAGGCGGCTCCATGAACCTGGCCCACCCAGAAGCATCTTTCTGCCCGGCCTTTCGACGGCCCCTGGCCCTGATGCTCCTCTCGTGCGCGGCGCTGCCGCTCGCGGGGTGCCCCGTCCAAACCGCCTCCATCGGCCGTCGCAACGAAGATGCCTCGCACGTCGAGATGCCCGATCCATCGGACCAGGAGATCGGCAGCGAGACGCCGAACGTCGGCGGAGGTCCGCCCGAGGACGACGACGGCAGCGGAGGCGGCAGCGCCGGTGCCGACGCCTTCATCGACGACGGCGACGGCGGCAGCGCCTCGGCCAAACCTCCGCCCCCCGACGCGAGCCTCTGCACGGCGAGCTTCCCCATGACCGTGCGCGACTTCTCCGAAAAGCATCAAGATTTCGGCCCGTCTCAGACCACCGGCGGGAAGAAATTCGAGCCCAAGACCGAGCTCCAGAACGGCAAGCCGGTCGTCGCGAACCCGCCCGAGGAAGGCGCCGTCGCGAGCGACAGCTTCGACAAATGGTTCCAGGACGATCCGGCCGTCAACAGGACGCTCCACCAGCTCATCCACCTCGATATCCGGAACGGCCGCGGACAGCTGGGCGACCGGAGCTTCTACTACGTCGACGGCCGCGGCTTCGGCAACGAGGGTTACGCGCACAACTTCGGCTTCACCGTCGAGTTCGAGGTGCCGTTCACCTACGCGCAGGGGAGCTCGTTCTCCTACGAATCGAGCGACGACGTCTGGATATCCATCGACGACACGATCGTGGCCGAGCACTCCGTGAGCGACGGGGTGAACGGGGGAATCGTCCGTCTGGACGCGTGGGCCGATGCGCTCCACCTGAAGACCGGGTCGTCCCACAAGCTCAAGGTCTTCTACGCCGAGCGAAACTTCGAGGCCTCGGTCTTCCTGCTGGAGACCGCGCTCAACATCGAGTGCGTCGAAGCCATCGATTGAGCCGCCCGCGGCGCGGAGGGCGCGTCCTCGGGTCAGCCCGCTCGCCGGTCGGCGCTCGGCGCCTTCGCGTACCTGAGCCCGAAGGCCCACGCCGGGAACACCGTGGCCGCGAGGCCCGCGCCGAGCCCGTAGAGGATCTCGTCGACCGGCACGCCGAGGAGCGTCCGGCCCGGCAGCAGCACGCTGGGCCGCCAGGTGCGCTCGAACACGCCGGGCACGAGCGCCGCAAAAACGAGGCACAGGCCGAGGTAGAGGGCCGCCGACAGGAGAGCTCCGAGCAAGCCCGGCACGAGCAGATCGCGGCGCGCCCCGACGAGCGCCGCGGTGACCGCGATCATCGCCACCACCGCGGCGTAGAGGACGGGCACCCCGGCCGCGAGCAGCGCGCCGGCCGTCGCGAGCGCGAGCGCGACCCCCGCCGCCGCCCGCAACCACGGTCGCGCCGCCGCCCGCAACCACGGTCGGGCCCGCGCCGCCGCCGCCCGCAACCCCGGTCGGGTCCGCGCTGCCCGCAACCACGGTCGGGTCCGCGCCGCCCGCAACCCCGGTCGGGTCCGCGCCGCCGCCGCCCGCAACCCCGGTCGGGTCCGCGCCCGCAACCCCGGTTGGGTCCGCGCTGCCCGCAACCACGGTCGGGTCCGCGGCGCGCCCGGCGCGGCGCAGGGCACCAGCGCGCGGCGGAACACCACGGCGTACGCGGTGGACGAAAACGCGCTGAGCCCGACGATGAACAGCAGGTCCTCGACGCCGAACCCGAACCGATCGGCCAGGTCGAACAGGAACTTGGGCGTCCAGTACGTCGGGTAGAACAGCCGCTCCGTCGCCGCGAACGGCAGCGAGGCGACCGCCGCGCGCTTCATCAGCGAGCGCAGATCCGGGCGCGCAACCCAGATGGCGATCCCCGGCAGGAGAAAGAGGACCGAGAGCAGCAGGAACTCGTACGTCACCTCCCCGCCCCCTCCTCAGCGCGCGGCGAGGGCGACGGCGGTGGCGGCCAAAAGCGACAGCGTCGCCGCCCCCGCGGCCGCGACCCGGACCAGGAGCAGGCGCGAGCCCGGCGGCGCTGGGCGGGCCAGCAGCACGACGAGCGTCGCCGCCGCCGGCACGAGCAGCCCCGGCACCGGGCGCAGGCCCACCGAGCCCAGGCCGATCGGCGCGAGCAGCAGCGAGAGCCCGTTCAGGAGCGCCACGCACAGCGCGGCCCGCTCTCCGCCCGCACGCACGGGCAGCGTCCGCTTCTCGCTCTCCCGGTCCGAGGGCTCGTCGGGGAGCGCGGTGGCGATCGCGCAGCCGAGGTGGCTCGGCAGCAAGAACGCGAGCAACGCGAAGGGGAACCGCGCGAGGTCGCCCCCCTGCGCCAGATACCCGTAGAGCGGCAGGACAGCGCCGACCCCGACCATCTGGAGCAGCTCCCCGCCCCCGCGGTACGAGAGGCGGAGCGGCGGGTAGCTGTAGGCCCAGAGGAGCACGAGCGCCGCGATCGCGAGGAGCACGAGGAGCGGCGCGCCGACCGCCGCGGCGAGCGCCGCCGAGACGGCCACGAGCGCCGCGGCGCAGGCCACGGCCGCGGCGCTGAGCGCGCGGGGCGAGAGGCGCCGCTCCACCAGCACGCGCGAGCCGCCCGAGAACGGCGTGGCGGTCCGGTTGCGGCGGTCGGTCTCCTGGTCGGCGACGTCGTTCGCGTAGACGATGAAGAGCTGGTCGAGGAGGCCGAAGAGCTGGACCGCCGCGAGCGTCCCGAGATCCAGCGGCCGGCCCGCCGCCCGCGCGCCGAGCAGCTGCCCGAGCAGCAGCGGGAGCGCGATGGTCGGCTGCGAGGCGAGCCGCGACGCCGCCAGCCAGGCCCGGAGCGCCCCCCGCCGGGCGCTCATCGCCCGCCGCCCCGCGACAGGCCGAGGCGCTCGGCCAGCTTGGCGCGCAGGTCGGTGAACGGGAGATCCCAGCGGCGCTCGCCGTCGAGGCGCCACGCCTTGAGCGGGATGAGGTCCACCTGGGCGAGCAGGTAATGGAGCTGCGACTCCTCGCGCGGCTCGCGGATGAAGCTGAACGGGTTGCGGTACTCCCGGCCGTTCAGCTGCGAGTACTTGCGATCGTTGCTGGCCACGAGGTCGATGAGCGCCTTCTGCCGGCCGTCGAGGTAGTCGAAGAACGCGAGATCGAACGGCCCGACGCCCGCGCGCTCATCCGGCTTGCGCGTCACCCAGCGGGCCCAGTCGTAGCCGTAGAGGAAGTCGTGCGCGTAGCGGAAGCGCAGCTTCGACTTGTTGCCGAAGCCCACGCAGAGCGACACCACGCGGCCCGCGAAGTCGCCGATCGCGGGCGCGCTCCCGGCCTGCCACAGGCAGCACGCCAGGTAATCGAGGTCCCAGAAGATGTTGTCGGGGAAGTTGTCGGAGATCGCGCGGATCACCTCGCCGAGCCCGCGGGCGAACGCCTGCGCGCGCTCGGCGTCCTCGCAGCCGCCCGCGATCTGCTCGACCAGCGCGACCGGGGCGGGCGCGCACGGCCGGCCCGGCGCGACCGAGGCGCGCGCGCCGAGCAGCGGCGTGAGCTGCGCGAGCTCGTCGCGCGCTTCGGCGGGGATCGCGGACGCGGCCGGGGCGCCGGTCACCTCGGCCTCCCGCCGGCGCAGAGCCCGGCGGCGAGCACACCCGCCGACAGGGCGGCCGTCCCCCACCAGATCGCGCGGTGCAGCTCGAGCTTGTAGGCCGCCTGCGCGGCGAACGCGTTCGTCACCGCGCCCGCGCTCCTCCCGACGAGCCGCGCCCGGAAATAGAGCGCGACGGCCGCCGCCGGCGCGACCGACCAGGTCGGCGGGGCGCCCGCGGCGAGGAGCGGCGCCGCGAGCCAGAGGAGCGGGCCGAGGCCGACGAGGGCCTCCGTGGCCCGACGCGTGATCGCGTTGCCGAGCAGCGCGGCCACGGTGCGCTTTCCGCCGGCGCGATCGCTCTGCTCGTCGGAGAGCCCGCTGGCCAGGGCGCTCGCCAGCGCGAGCGCGAGCAGGCCCGGCAGGAGCGCCGCGAGCCACGCCGGCGCCCACGCGCCGCACTGGGCATACGCGTGCAGCAGGGGGAGCACGCCGCCCACGCCGATCATCTCCAGGAGCTCGCCGCCGCCGCGGTAGTTCAGCCGGAGCGGCGGCAGCGTGTACGCGACGAAGACGAGCAGGCCGAGCGCGGCCAGGGGGAGCAGCAGCGGACGACCGAGCGCGCCGCCGGCCACCCAGGCGACGAGCAGCGCGGCGGCGCAGGCGCCGAGGCCGGCGAGGAGCAGGGCATGCGCCGGGAGGATGCCGTCCGGGATGGTCTTCGGCGAGCAGCCCTCCGGGAACATGCGCCGCTTGAGGGCGTCGACCTCGCGATCGCCCCAGTCGTTCAGGAGCACGACGAACGCGACGTCCGCGACCATCCACAGCGCGCCGAACGCGAGCGCGCCCGCCGACAGCCGGCCCGCGACGGCCGCGCCCACGGCCTGCCCACATACGGCCGGGACGAGCACCTTGGGCCAGCTCGCGGGCTTGAGCGCGTACCACCACCGCGCTCCAGGGCTCATCGACTCGACGCGCATGGATCAGGTCTTTCTGCTGCTAGCACAAGAACCTGCGCGCCCATGGGCCCCACGAGACCGCCCGGGATCCGGGCGCTCGCCGCTCGGGCGCGCCGGGGCAACGCCGCGGCGTGTCGACCGCGCGCCGTGCGGCGTTTCCTTCCACGCCGATCTGAGCCACCTTATGCCCCGGCGGCCTCGCCGCGCGACCTCGCGCGACGGGCGGCGATGGCGCGGGCGCGAAGGCTGGAAGACACGAAGAAAGTTCAATGATTTTCATGCCTTCCCGCTTTCATGGGCGCTCTCTCCGGTCCGAGGGCGGCGCCGCCGTGCGGCGCGCCGTCTCCCCCTCGCCCTCGCCCTCGCCCCGCCCCTCCCCGGCCCCGGCCGGCGCGCCCCTCCGGCGCGGCCCCGGCGAGCGCCCGGCTCCCCGGCGGAGGCGCCCATGAGCGCCGACGCGGCCCGGGCGCGCGGCGCGCGGGAGCTCGCGGACGAGCCCGCCCGCCGCCGCATCCGCGAGGACCTCCGGACGACGCTCGTCGTCGAGGCGGCCGCGGGCACCGGCAAGACGACCGCGCTCGTGTCGCGGATCGTCGCCGTGCTGCGAAAGGCGCCCGAGGAGGGCGGCGGGACGCTCGATCGCATCGTCGCGGTGACCTTCACGGAGAAGGCCGCCGGCGAGATGAAGCTGCGCCTCCGCGCCGAGATCGAGCGGGCGCGCGGCGACGCGGCGTCCGGCCCGGCGGAGCGCGCGCGGCTCGACGAGGCGCTCGCGCACCTCGAGGCGGCGCGCATCGGCACCATCCACTCGTTCTGCGCCGACCTCCTGCGCGAGTGGCCGGTCGAGGCGCGCGTCGACCCGCTCTTCCAGGTCGCCGCCGCGGACCAGGCCGAGGCGCTCTTCGACCAGGCCTTCGACGCCTGGTTCCAGCGCACCCTGAACGACCCGCCCGAGGGCGTGCGCCGGATCCTCCGCCGGCGCCCGCGCGACGGCGCGCAGGGCCCGCGCGACCTGCTCCGGAGCGCGGCGTGGCGGCTCGCCGAGCACCGCGACTTCACGCGCCCCTGGCGCCGCGATCCGTTCGATCGCGAGCGCGCCATCGACGAGCTCCTCGACCGCCTCGCGGCCCTCGCGGACCTCGGCGCCGAGGCCGACCGGGAGGGCGACTACCTCGCGCAGAGCCTCCGGAACATCGACCGGTACCTCGCGGAGCTCCGCCGCCGCGAGGAGGTCACCGGCGGGCGCGATCACGACGGGCTCGAGGCCGAGCTCGGCGAGCTCGCGCGCTGGAAGGAGTGGCGCTGGAAGGGCTCGGGCAAGGCGTTCGGCGCGGACCTCTCGCGCGCCGAGGTGCTCGCGCAGCGCGACCGGGTGAAGGTCGAGCTCGACGCCGTGCTCACGGCCGCGAGCGCCGACCTCGCGGCCTGCCTCTCGCGCGAGCTCCGGCCGCCGATCGAGGCGTACGACGCGCTCAAGGCGCGCGCCGGCAAGCTCGACTTCCTCGACCTGCTCCTCTGCGCCCGGAACCTCCTCCGCTCGAGCCGCGCCGTCCGCGAGGAGCTGAACCTCCGCTTCTCGCACCTCTTCGTCGACGAGTTCCAGGACACCGACCCGCTCCAGGCGGAGCTCCTGCTCCTGCTCGCGGCCGACGACCCGGCCGAGACCGACTGGACGCGGGCGCGCCCGGTGCCCGGCAAGCTCTTCGTCGTCGGCGATCCGAAGCAGTCGATCTACCGCTTCCGCCGCGCCGAGGTCGCGCTCTACGAGGCGACGAAGGCCCGGCTCGTCGCGTGCGGCGCGAGCGTGCTGTACCTGTCGACGAGCTTCCGCAGCGCCCCGTCGATCCAGGAGGCCGTCAACGCGGCGTTCGCGCCGCTGATGCAGGGGGGGTCGGGCGAGGGCGCGGCGAGCCAGGCGCGGTACGTCGCGCTCGAGCCGTTCCGGGACGACCCCGTCGGGCAGCCGACGGTGATCGCGCTGCCGGTGCCGCGGCCTTACGGCGACTTCGGGAAGATCTCCGATTTCCGGGTGCGGCAGTCGATCCCGGACGCGGTGGGCGCCTTCGTCCACCACCTCATCCACGGCGGCCGGGGCGCGGCGGGCGGGCGGCGGTGGACGGTGACCGAGCGCGAGCGCCCGGGCCAGCGGGTGCCGCTCGAGGCGCGGCACATCTGCCTCTTGTTCAAGCGGTTCCAGACGTTCGGCGAGGACGCGACCCGCGCCTACGTGCGGGCGCTCGAGGCGCGGCGGATCCCGCACGTGCTCGTGGGCGGGCGGTCGTTCCACGATCGCGAGGAGGTGATGGCGGTGCGGAGCGCGCTGCTCGCGATCGAGTGGCCGGACGACGAGCTCAGCGTGTACGCGACGCTGCGCGGGCCGCTCTTCGCGCTGACGGACGACGTGCTCCTCCTGTACCGCGACCGGTTCCAGCGCCTGCACCCGCTGGCTCAGCCCGACGACGGGGCGCTCGATCTCGCGGTCGAGGGCGGAGCGCGGCCGCTCTGGGAGGTCGCGGAGGCGCTCGCGGTGCTCGGGCGGCTGCACCGCGAGCGCAACCGGCGGCCGATCGCGGACACGATCGGCGGGCTGCTCGACGAGACGCGCGCGCACGCCGGCATCGCGATCTGGCCGACGGGGGAGCAGGCGCTCGCGAACGTGCTGCGGGTGATGGATCTCGGGCGGCGGTTCGAGGCGGGCGGCGCGACGTCGTTCCGGGCGTTCGTGGAGCGGCTCGAGGCGGACGCGGAGCGGGGCGAGGTCGCGGAGGCGCCGGTCGTCGAGGAGGGGACGGAGGGGGTGCGGATCATGACGGTGCACCGGGCCAAGGGGCTCGAGTTCCCGGTGGTGATCCTGGCGGATCCGGCGTCGCCGGCGGTGCACCAGCACCCGTCGCGTCACGTGGATCCGGAGCTCGGGCTGTGGGCGGAGCCGCTCGCGGGCTGCGTGCCCGCGGAGCTCGTCGAGCGCCGCGACGAGGTGCTGCGCCGCGATCGCGAGGAGGCGGTGCGGCTCGCGTACGTGGCGGCGACGCGGGCGCGCGAGCTGCTCGTGGTGCCGGCGGTGGGCGACGCGCGCCCGGGGGACGGCTCAAGCGACGGCTGGCTGGACGTGCTGCACCCGGTGCTCTATCCGGCGCCGCGCGACCGGCGCAGCGCGCGGCGCTGCGAGGACCTCGGCTGCCCGCCGTTCGGGACCGACACGGTGCTGGAGCGCCCGGCGCGGTGCGAGGCCGACGAGCGCGACGCGGTGGCGCCCGGGGAGCACACGCCGATGGCGGGGTCGCACCGCGTGGTGTGGTGGGATCCGAGCACGCTCGACCTGGATCGCGAGCCGGAGGCGGGGCTCCGGCAGCAGCGGATCCTGCAGGCGGACGCGAGCGGGGCCGGCGCGACGGCGGGCGCGGGCGCGACGACGGGCGCGGGCGCCGCGGCGGCGGACGCAGGCGCGGGCACCGCCGCGGGCGCGGGCGCCGCGGCGGGCGCGGGCGCGGCGGCGGAGATCGGGCAGCGCGGGTACGAGGTGTGGCTGGAGGCGCGGCAGCGGGCGATCCGGGACGGCGCGGTGGCGGCGATCCGCGTGAAGACGGCGACGCAGATCAGCCATGAGGCGGCGACGGAAGCGGCTGCGGCGGCGGCCGGCGCGGCGGGATCGGCCGCGCAGCGGAGCGGCGCGGCCGGCGCGCCGCGCGCGGACGCGTTGCCGGTTATCTCGTTCGAGCAGACCGCGATCGCGCGCGAGGGCCGGCCTTACGGCAAGCGGTTCGGGACGCTGGTGCACGCCGTGCTGGCCGAAGTGGATCTCCGGGCGGGCGAGGACGAGGTGAGGACGGTGGCCGCGGCGCAGGCGCGGCTCCTGGGAGCGCCGGCCGAGGAGGTCGACGCGGCGGTCGCGGCGGCGGTCGCGGCGCTCGAGCACCCGCTGCTCCGGCGCGCGGCGGAGAGCGCGGCGCGCGGCGCGTGCGAGCGGGAGACGCCGCTGCTCCTGCGGCTCGAGGACGGGACGCTCGCCGAGGGCGTGGTCGATCTCTCGTTCCGGGAGAGCGTGGGCGACGTGGGCGTCTGGACCGTGGTCGACTTCAAGACCGGCTCGGACGCCGGCACGGCCCACGCGGCCCAGGAGGCGCAGGTGCGGCTCTACGTGCAGGCGATCGCCGAGGCGACGGGCGAGCGGGCGAGAGGGGTGGTGCTCCGGGTGTGAGGGGCGCCGCCGGGCGCCGCCGCTCGGAAGGCCAGCGAGCGAGGACCGGCGGCGCGCGAGGCTCGGTATGACGCCGCGTGCCTGGATGGCCGCGGAGCGCGGGAGCATGCGAGTCGAGCTGCCACGCTGAGCAGCAGACGTCGGCACATCGATGCGGCTTCACTGCCCGGCTCACGCCCGCAGCGCGCCGTGTCACCTCGTGGACGACGGGTCGATCGGGCGATGGAATCACCGCTCCTCGATCCTCGAGCGCGAGGGTCGACGGCGGGCTCAGCGCGTGACGCCGCACGCGGTTCTCCTCTCATCCTGAGAGCATGTACTCGCCTGGTAAGCACAGGCAGCTCGTGCGATGATGATGACTCTGGGCGCGAGGGCGAAGCAGGCGGCGAGCGATGGCCCCCATTCGCGCATCGACGCATCGATTCGGCCATGCCCCGCCCGTCCTCGCGAGCACGGAGGCACCGGCAAGGACGCTGCTTGCGCACGCGGGCGCAAGAGGCGCCTCGGGCAGAGACCAGCGAAGGAGAACCCATGATTTACAATGTAATGGACTATGGCGCCGTCACGCTCGAACGCGTCACCAACGGCAACGACGCCTACGAATATGGCAACCATTATCCGGACACCGCCAACACCAACAACACCGCGGCGATCCAGGCAGCGATCGCCGCCGCCAGCGCAGCAGGCGGCGGCGTCGTCTATTTCCCCCGCGGCGTCTACCGGATCCAGTCGCCGATCCAGGTCTCCTCGGACGGCGTGATCCTGGAGGGCGAGGGCCGGCACAGCGTGCTCCTGCACTGGCCTGGCGTGGGCAACCCCTTCATCGCGGTGCGTCTGCAGAAGGGCGTCGGCTTCGATGAGCTGAGGAACGTGGGCGTGCGAGATCTCACGATCGCGTTCAAGGGTGCCGGTCCCTACAGCGATGGAGCGCTCTACTTCAACGCCTGCGTCGACTGGTTCTGCGAGCGGGTCACCGTCCGCGGGGGTGGAGCCGGGATGGGCGATTCCTTCACCAACGGGATCAACGTCTCGTACCGCTCGCGCGACGGCATCATCTCCGGGTGCGTGGTCGACGGCGTGAGCAAGCCCGGCATCTACCTGAGCTGGGCCGAGCACGTCACCGTCGTGGGGTGCGTGGTGAAGAACGTCAATTGCACCGCGCCCAATGCCGCGGACAACGGTGGCGGGTTCAACGTCGCCGGCGGCCACGACATCACCTTCCTCGATTGCCACGCGCACAACTGCTCCGGCGGCGGCATCCAGTTCAGCACCGGCAGGTTCAACGAGCCCTTCATCGGCACCATCACGGCCGTGGCATCGCAAACCAGCTTCACCCTCCAGGTGCCGGAGCTCCTTGCCAAGCAGTACATCGAGAGGCTGGGCGTGTGGAACGACAGCCAGAAGCGCATCGAGGCGCTCGAGGTCGCCGCTGTGACCGATCTCGGAGGCGGCACCTCGTGGTCCGTGACGCTGAGCAAGGCGCCGGACCAGACGCTCGCCGTTCACAACCCGAGTGGGAGCGCATGGAACGGAGTCGCTTATTCCAACTTCGTGCCGTTTCGAAACATCAAGATCATCGGTGGATCGTCGAGGAGCAACGGGACGGGGATCAACCTGGGAGCGCAGCGGATCGGGGCCGTTGGCAAGGACATCGTGATCTCCGGGGTCCTCTGCGAAAACAACACCGTTGGCCTTCAGGTGGCCTCCACGGAGGACGTGATCATTCAGGGCTGCATCGTCCGCGGCAATGCCGAGGGGATCAAGTTGACGGACGTCACTGCCAGTGCCCCGCCGGTCGACAATCTGACCAACCGGATCACGATCAGTGACAGCGAGATCTACGACAACACAGGCGTCGGACTGAGGCTGCGGTCGGTGAACAACGTCACGGTCCAGAACACGAGGATCTCCCGTACATCGAGCGCGCTTCAGAATATCGCCATCGTGTTCGACACGACGTCCACGGGCGGGAGATCGACCGACATCAAGCTGCTCGGGATCGATCTCGCCGGGTACACCTCGACCACCAGCTCGCCGATCGTCGATCTGAACGTCAACCAGAGCGTCCCGCAGACAGGCCACTACGAGCTCGCGTACCCTCGGTCGCCGGCGGGCTTCCTCTATGCGCCGCCGGGCTCGGTGTACCGGGACACGTCGAACGGCGCCGTGTACCGGAAGACCCAGGGGTGGGCGAAGGACAACTGGACGGCTTCGCTCGGCGGCCATATCCAGACGACCACTGCCGCGGAGGCGATCGTGGCGAGCTACGCGCTGCCGGAGAAGTCGGTAGTGCACGCGACCGCGGTGGTGGTCGCGCGCAACGCCGCGGATAACGAGTGCGCCGTCTACCGGTGCGCGGTCGGCGCCAAGCGGCACGAAGACGACCCTGCGGCGCTCCTGGGAGCATCGCAGAAGATCGGCGCGGAAGGGGAGGACGTCTCGGGCTGGGACGTCACGTTCGGCGTGGCGCCCAGCAGCAACAACCTCGAGCTGCGTGTCCAGGGCGAGGCGAGCAAGACGATCGACTGGGTAGCCCGGCTCGAGCTCGACATCCACACGGCGGCGTGACGCCGGGCGCCGTGACGCCGCGCCGCCGGTGTCCGGCACATCGCGCGGAGCAGCAGGTGCGAGCGCCGAGCCACGTCATCCTGGCGCGGTTGCGCTAGGATGGCGCCATGCTCGACCGATGGCGGCAATTCCGTACCAACCCAGGGAAGTGGGGTGTGGTGCGCACCGTCGTGGCGCTCGCCCTCGCGCTCACGGGCGCCGTGATACTCACCGCGTACGCGCAGTCCTACTGGCCCACCGTGCCCGGCGTCGCGCTCGGGTTCGTGATCCCGTACCTGGCTCGGGACGCGCTCGTCGAGCATGCGCAGAAAGTGCAGCGCTTTCAGTCTTATTCCATGGTCGGCATCGGGCTGATCGCCGCGGTGGGGCGCGACGTCTTCAAAGAGGTCGGGCCCATCGGGCTCGCGGTGGCGCTCACCTTCGCCGCGGCTCAGGTGGGCACGTACTTCTGGCTGCTCTCGGATCCCCGGATCTCGATCGTTCGCAGCTGAGGCATCACCTGGGTTGCTCCCCGGCACGTCGAGGCGCTCGTCCGGCGGCGACACGTCGGAGGAGCCATCGCGCGCCCTCGGCGGAGCGATGTCGAGAAGCGGCGATGTCCGCGAGGAGGCGGTCGTTCCTGGTACGATGCGCGCCGGCGCGGAGGCCGGCATGGGGATGAGCGACGACGGTGGGAAGAAGCTGGGGGTCATCGGTACCGCCATTGCGGCCATCGGGATGATGGTGGCGCGCGGCGCCGACGACTGCGGGCGACTTGGGCTCAAGGGCCTCGGGGCGGCGGAGCATGCCGCGCCAGCGGCCGCGGGGGATGCGCTGCTCGGCGCGGGCAAGGCGGCGGCCCTCGGCGACGACGCGCTGCTCGGCGCGGGCAAGGCGGCGGCCCTCGGCGATCCTGCGCGCGCCGCGGCGCACGCGGGCGATGGCGCGCACGCGCCGAAGGTGGTCGAGGTGCAGCCCGGCAGCGCCATCGAAGACGTGGCCGGCAAGCTTGCAGAGCAGGGGCTGGGGCTGGGGGTGGAGATGCTCCCTGGCGCAACCGACGAGCAGGAAGCGGACGCGACGCAGCCTGCGCCGGAGGCGGCCGCCGCTCCCGGCGTGCAAGGAGCGCGGCGGGCGCCGACGCCGCCCGCCGCCGGCAGCGCCGATGCGGGCGCCGCCGCCACGGGCGCGCCGGCGCCCCGGACCGTGGAGCGCCGGTCCCCCGCAAGGTGACGCAGCGCGCGTACGTCAGCCTGCTCGGTCGATGTCGAGAGGGGCGCCGAACAGGCTGTCGTCTACGTCATCTACGCCTGGCAGGTACGCCTGGCAGGACGGATGACGGTACGCGGCGCGGCGCCGTAAGATGCTGCGGCTTCCCATGATCCATGCCTCCATGAACGCACCTGCCCTGCTCCTCTGCCCGCTGCTGCTCTTCGTGATGGGCTGCGTCGCCGGCGAGCCGGCCCCCGCCGCTCCCCCTCACGCGGGGGCCGACAACCCCTGCGCGCCGGGTGGAACACCGCGGCCTCCCCGCCGGAACATCGTGGCCACGACGGTCACGCCGAGCGGACAGGTCATCGACTGGATCCCGATCGAATCGCAGACCCCCGACGGCAAGATCGCGTCCCCTCCTGCACCTCCGACGAGTTCGAGCGACGCCGCACCGGCGCCCCCGAGCGGCGCCGCGCCGGCGCGATCCCCGGTGGAGACCGGGGTCGAGCTCGGGCCGAGAGGTCCGGCCGGCACGGTGCCGGTGCTGCGCCCGCGACAGCCGCAGTGCGATTGCCTCCCTGGCTACGTCCAGCAAGCCGATGGCTCGTGCGCGGAGCTCGCCACGCACTGCTCGGGAGAGGGAGCGATGGCGTCCAGCAAGTCGTTCACCGTCTGCTGTCCGGAGCTCGCGCGCATTCCCCTGATGGAGCGCGTCGATGGCAAGTGCGTGACCACGGGGCACGGCGCGCACCTCTGCGCGAAGTGCGGCGACGGCGCCTGCGGCGCGGGCGAAAACGACTGCAACTGTCCGAACGACTGCCACGCAGCCCTCGGCGCCGCGCCGCCGCAAGGTGCCGCCGCGGAGGCGTCCACCCCGGCAGCCGCGGTAGGATCATCCGGCCCATGAGCGCCCTCCTTGCCGAGATCGAGCGGTTCTACGACGCCGTCCCTCGCCGTCGTGCCGACGCCGAGGACCATGGACCGCTGACCCTCTTCGTTCGCCGCGGCGACGGCTGGCCCTACTATGCTCGCCCCACCCTCGGTGTTCGAGGCACCGTGTCGGCCGAGGACGTGGCCGCGGTGCGCGCGCGTCAGCGGCAGCTCTCGATCCCGGAGGCGTTCGAGTGGGTGCTGGAGACGACCCCCGGGCTCGACGCCGCCGCCGAAGCGGCGGGCCTGCACGTCCGCCGCTGCCCGCTGCTCGTGCTCCACGGCGAGCCCGTCCAGGCCGCCCTGCCCGAGGACATCGCGCTCTCGATCATCACCGCGCACGACCCGGATCTCGCCGCCGTGCAGGCCGTCGCGCACGTCGCGTTCGGCGCGCTCAGCACTGCGGCGGGCCCTGCTGGGCCGGCCGAGCGCGACGCCGCCGCAGCGGCGCTCCCGGCCGGGCTCGCAGCGGCCTGGCACGCGTCGCTGATCGAGGGAACGATGGTGCACGCCGCTGCCCGGAGCCCCGGCGGCGCGCTCACCGGGCCGCTCTGCGTGGGCAGCTACCAGCACGCGCTGGACGTCGCCGAAATCGTGGGCGTCGGGACGCTGCCTGCGGCCCGGCGCCGGGGCCTCGCCGCCGCCGTCACCGCGGTCCTGGCCCGGCACGCCCTCGACGCCGGGATGCGCACCGTGTTCCTGTCTGCGCAGAACGACGACGTCGCGCGCGTCTACGAGCGGGTCGGATTCCGGCGCGTCGCCACCGCGTGCATCGCCGAGCCGCCCGAGCAGGCGGAGCGCGCCGAGGACCTCGCCACGTGACCGGTACGAGGCCGGCGAGATCGACCTACCGAGTCATCGACGGCACAGAGGGCTCAGCCGGAGACGGCGTGATAGTCCGGCCCCTCTTCCCCGCGCAGGATCTCGGTCCGAACGACCGATGCGTCCCGCAGGTGCGCCACCGCGCCGAGCTCACCGTCGCGACGGTACGCCGAGAAGGCGTGTTCGTCGGGAAAGGTGACGATGTGAATCTCCTTCAGGCTGAGCCCAGCGCTGTCGGGCGCCGTCACCACGGTGCGCTCGATCGCGCCGCCGTACCGGGCCATCACGGCCGCGGCCCTCCTCTCGTACGCGCGGAATGCGTCGAGCGCCTCGCATCGCACCGTGAGGATCACAACCAGCGTCACCGGAACGTCCCCTCGTTCACGTCACGCCCCCGCAGAAGCACAAAAAAAAAGAGCGCCCATTCGACGGTGGGGGGGGGAAACCGTCACGGGCGCTCCGCCTCCAGGTTTAGCAGGATGCGGACCAAGCGCTGCACCCTGGTTTTCCGCGCGTTTTCCTTAGGGAGACTGCGTACCCCTTTCGATCCTGAAACCGGCGCATGCAATCCTGACATCCTCCGGTCGCTGCCGGCGACGGGCGGCCCGTCCGGCGGTACGGCGCCACACCTGACGCCGGCGCCCGCCGTCGTCGGCCGATGCGACATGCTCGACGGCGGCGGGGCTCCGCGCCCTCCTCGGGCGCGAGCACGTCGTCGCGCGCACACGGCTTGAGGCCGGCGGGGACCACGTTGCTTGGGCCGCCGGAACCACGTTGCTTGAGGCCGCGGGAACCACGGTCGCCGCCGCGCCAGGGAGCGCGGCCGCCGCGCGGAGCGGCCGCTCGACTCCGTCCGACGAGGCGCGCCGCGCCGGCCGACGGAGCGCGCCGCGCCGGCCTGCGCGCATCGTTGACATCGCCGCCAGGATTGCTCCAATGCGAGCGCCCGCTCCGCGCTGATCCAACGAGGAGGCATTCGATGCGGCACTTTCTGACCACGATGGACTATACCCGCGCCGAGATCGAGGGCCTCCTCGAGCGCGCGCAGCGCTTCAAGCGCCGGCCGATCGAGCCGCGCCTCAAGGATCGCACCATCGCGCTCGTGTTCTTCAACCCGTCGCTGCGCACGCGCACCTCCTTCGACGTCGGCATCCGGGAGCTCGGCGGGCACGCCGTGGTCCTGGAGCCCGGCCGGGGCGCCTGGCCCATCGAGTTCGAGGAAGGCGCCGTGATGGACGGCGAGCCGGAGGAGCACGTCCAGGAGGTCGCTCGCGTGCTCTCGCGCTACGCCGACCTCATCGGCGTGCGCGCGTTCCCCAAGTTCCAGCGCTGGGAGGAGGATCGCCAGGACAAGGTGCTCCAGAGCTTCGCCCGCCACGCGACCGTGCCGGTGGTGAACCTCGAGACCATCACCCACCCTTGCCAGGAGCTCGCCCTCGCGCTCGCCATGAAGGAGCGCCTCGGCCGCCTCGACGGCAAGAAGTTCGTGCTCACCTGGACGTACCACCCGCGCCCGCTCAACACCGCAGTCGCCAACTCGGCCGTTCTCATCGCCTCCAAGCTCGGCATGGACGTCACCCTCCTCTGCCCCACCGAGGAGTACCACCTCGACGAGCGCTACCTCGACGCCGCCAGGAAGAGCGCGGCCGAGAACGGGCGGAAGCTCTCGATCACCTACGACATCGAGTCCGCCTACCGGGGCGCCCACGTCGTGTACGCGAAGAGCTGGGGCGCGATTCCCTACTTCGGGCGCTGGGAGCAGGAGAAGCCCCTCCGCGACCGGCACAAGCACTTCATCGTCGACGAGCAGAAGATGGCGCTCACCGCGGGTGGGCTCTTCTCCCACTGCCTGCCGGTCCGGCGCAACGTGAAGGTCACGGACGCCGTGATCGACTCGCCGGCCTCCATGGTCATCGACGAGGCCGAGAATCGGTTGCATGTTCAGAAGGCCGTGATGGACGTGCTGGCCAACGGGTGGTGACCGCGATGGGCTCGACACAAGACGTCATCGTCCGCCTGCTCAGGAACCTCGGCAGCCGCAAGGAGGTCGAGCAGTACCTGAAGCAGTACGCGGCCGTCGATCAGCAGAAGTTCGCCGTCATCAAGGTCGGCGGCGCCATCCTCGACGAGGACCTGGAGGCGCTCGCGACCTCGCTCGTGTTCCTGAACCAGGTCGGCCTGTATCCCATCGTGATCCACGGCGCCGGGCCGCAGCTCGATCGGGCGCTCGCCGAGGCGGGCATCCAGACCGAGCGCGTCAACGGGCTGCGCGTCACGACGCCCCGCGTCCTGGAGATCGCGCGCCGCGTCTTCCTGCGCGAGAACCTGCGGCTCGTCGAGGCGCTCGAGGAGATGGGCACGCGCACGCGGCCGATCACCGCGGGCGTCTTCGAGGCGTCGCTGATGGACGAGGGTCGCCTCGGGCTGGTCGGCAGGGTGGAGCGCGTCCACGTCGACGCGGTGAGGTCCAGCCTGCGCGCGGGGCACCTGCCGATCCTCGCCTGCCTCGGCGAGACGCCGGGCGGGCAGATCGTCAACATCAACGCCGACGTGGCCGCGCGCGAGCTCGCGCTCGCGACGCAGCCGTTCAAGATGATCTTCCTCACGAGCGCGGGCGGCCTCCTCGACGAGCACGGGCGCATCATCTCGGCCATCAACCTCGAGGAGGACTACGCGGGCCTCGTCGGCCAGCCCTGGGTGACCGGGGGCATGCGGCTCAAGCTGCAGGAGATCAAGCTCCTGCTCGACGGGCTGCCGCCGACCTCCTCGGTGTCGATCACGGCGCCGGATCACCTGGCGAAGGAGCTGTTCACGCACACGGGCTCTGGCACGCTCGTCCGCCGCGGCGAGCGGATCCTGCGGCACGACACGCTCGACGGCATCGATCGCGGCCGGCTGCGCGACCTGCTCGAGGCGTGCTTCCAGCGGCAGCTGGACGAGCACTACTTCGACAAGAAGCCGTTCTACCGCATCTACCTGTCCGACTCGTACCGGGCGACGGCGATCCTCACGCTCGACTCGGGCGACAAGGCGCCCCTGACTCCGTACCTCGACAAGTTCGCGGTGACCACGGAGGCGCAGGGCGTGGGGATCGGCGGCTCGCTCTGGACGCGGATGAAGAACGAGAACCCGAAGCTGTTCTGGCGCGCCCGGAACGGCAACGAGATCAACCCCTGGTATTTTCAGCAGGCCGAGGGCAGCTACCGCAACGAGAAGTGGACGGTGTTCTGGTACGGCCTGTCCAGCTTCGACGACATCCGGGCCTGCATCGATCACGCGCTGTCGTTGCCGGCGACCCTGCGCCAGCACGGCACGACCGAGCGCTGACCCCGCGCCGCCGAGCCCGGCGCGCGCCCGCCGCGCCCGGGCTCGCGGCGGGTCGCGCCTCGGTCCGGGCTCACAGCGGGTCGTCGTCCCCGTCGGCGTCCGCCCGTGCGAGGGGCTCGCGCCCCCGGTCGGCCGCAGCGTCCGGCAGGTGCGGCTCCGGCGGCGGCGGGGCGCTCGTCCGCTTCTCGGCGGCGCGCGCCTTCGGCGATCGCCGCGAGCGCTTCGGCTTGGCGGACGCGCCGGACGCCTCCGGAGGGCGCGGCTTCTTGAGCGCCCGCGGCGGCAGGAGCTCCGAGTCGACAGCGACCTTCTTCGCCATGAAGATCGCGGCGTCGAGCCGGTAAAAGCTGCGCTTCCGGTAGAACTTGAGGGCGCCGATGTTGTTCTCGGCCACCTCCAGCACGAGGTGGGTGCAGCCGTGGATGCGCGCGAGGTGCTCGAGCTGCTCGAGCATGAACGCGCCGACGCCGCGACCCTGGTAATCGGGGTGGACCGCGAGCTCCTCGACGAAGAGCGGGCGCATGTCGTGCTTCGTGAAGTACCGCTCGTTCATCCAGTTGTCGGTCCCGGTGATCTCGAACGCGCACTCCGCGTAGCCGACGATCTCCTGCCCATCGCCCTGGCGCACCTCGAAGAGGAGCTGCTCGACGCCTTCCTCTTCGTAGACCTCCAGGAACCGCTTCTTCGAGCGAGGGCGCTGGTACTCGACCGTTTCCCGGTTCACGTCGCGGAACACCTTTTTGAGAAATTCCCAAACTCGGTTCAGGTCGCGGCGGTGGATCCGGCGGACGTAGATGAGGCTCTCCTCCCCGGCGCCGGGGGAGCTCGACTCGGCCTTGGTCATTGTCGCGCCCAGTCTACAGGACGAACGCGGAGCGGGCACATCGCGACGACCGCGAGGCTCGCCCCTCCAGGGGCGCAGGGCTCGTGAGGGCGTGAGCGCGAGTACGGAGGAAGGCAGGGTCGCGCCATCGAGGGCGCTCGCCTCAGGTAGGCATCACGCTACCGAGGGCGCTCGTCTCAGACGTCGACCAACGTCAGGCCCGAAGCGGCAGCACGCCCCAGGCGGCACAAATGGATCGCGGGGTGGTGGGGCCCCGCCGAGCTTCGCTCGGTGGGGCGGCGGGGGCGCGTGCCCCCGCCGCGAGACTGCGGCGCGTGCCCCCGCCGTGAGACTGCGAGACTACACCGCGGCCTGCGGGCCGATCTGCTGGAGGCGCGCGTTGATCACGTCCCAGTTCAGGCCGGAGAGCACGTTGGCCACGTAGTCCGCCTTCTTGGTCTGGTAGTCCGCGAAGTACGCGTGCTCCCAGGCGTCGATCGCGACCATGATATGCGTGTTCGCGAACAGGCCTACATCGTGCTCGGTCCGGATGAGGTTGTTGAAGAGCTTCTTCTCCTGGTAGTCGTACACGAGCACCGTCCAGCCGTGCGCGCTCAGGAGCGCCGCCTTGGCGTCCGCCAGCCAGTTGTCGAAGCTGCCGAAGGAGGCCTCGATGATCTTCTTCGACTGGGCGCTCGGCTGCGTCGAGCCATTGCCGATGTTCTCGAAGTACAGCTCGTGCAGCACCGTGCCGTTGAACGCGACAGGCTCGCGGCGCTTGAGCTCGCTGTACGCGTTGTACGAGTAGTTCGGCGCGCTGCGATCCGCCTTGCCGAGCTGCTCCCAGATCTCGTTGAGCTTCTTCACGTAGCCCTGGTACAGCGTGAAATGCGCCTTGAGCTGCAAATCACTCAAGCCCTTGGCGTTGCCGCCGAGGAGATGGTCGAAGTTCTTCGGTTCGCGGGCCATGGTGCCTCCTAACGAGTGCCGCGAGCAACGCGTGCCGCGGGGGGTAGGCCGCCGCTCTACCGCTGCTGCCCTCCGGTAGCAACCCTGGCGTGCGAGGTGCCACGGCGCGCCCTCACGGCGCAAGCGGACCTGCCCCAGACCCGACCGCGCTTGCAGGAAACTCCGTACGGGGCGCGAGGCGCACCGTGAATGCGCGTCGGAACCGCCGCGACCAGGGCCGCGCCGCCGCGCGCACAGCGCCTCCCTCGATCCGGGCCGATGGGCCGCCGCGCCGGGAAAAACCTCGTGAAACGTTGAACGCCGCGGGCGTTTCGGTCGATACTCCGGGGGCTTGCTGTTCCTTCGCGCAAGGAGGCGACCTCGTTCATGCCGGCTCGTACACAGGGGACCCATCCGACGGCCGCGCTCGCGGCGGCGCTGTGCCTGCTCGGGGCAGCGGCTCAGGCCGAAGCGCAGGAGCCCGCGAGACCCGAAGGCTTCGCGCTCGACAGGTTCCAGCCCGCGCCGGCAGGCGACCGCATGTTCGGTGTCCAGTCCGCCTACGCCGCGGGAGACACGTCGCCCCACATCATGATCCTCGGCGACTACGCCCAGGATCCGCTCGTGTTGCGGAGGCTCCGGGGGAACGAGGATATCGGCGACGGCAAGGTCGTCGGCAGCCAGCTCCTGCTCCACCTGAGCGCCTCGCTCTCTCTCTGGAAGCGCCTCACGGTGAACGTCGATCTGCCGCTCGCGTTCCAGTCCGGCGACGGCGGGGTCGCCTCGGGGGCCGTGCTCCCGCAGCCGGCCACGAGCGCGCTCGGGGACCTCCGGCTCGGCGCGCGCGCGACCCTCTACGGCGACTACTTCGATCCGTTCCAGATCGCCCTCGGCGGCTACGTGTGGCTGCCGACCGGCGACCCCGAGGCGTACTCCGGGGACGGCGACGTGCGCGGCAGCCCGCAGCTCGTCCTCGGCGGCCACCTGGATCGCGCGGTCTGGTCGCTCGCCGCGGGGCCGGAGTTCCGGTCGAGCAGGCAGTTCGCCAACGTCGAGCAGGGGATGATGGTGCACTGGGGCGCCGGCGTCGGCCTGCTGCTCGACGACGAGCGGCGGCTGCAGATCGGGCCGGAGATCACCGGCTCGATCACGATCTCCGACGTCCAGCCGCGCACGACCAACCTGGAGGCCCTGCTCGGCGGGCGCTACCGCTTCGCCAGCGACTTCGAGGCCGGGCTCGCCGTGGGCCCCGGCCTCACCGCCGGCGTCGGCACGCCCTCGATCCGCGCGGTGGCCATGGTCGCCTACTCGCCCGAGGTGAAGCCGCCCGTGAAGGACCGGGACGGCGACGGCATCCCCGACGACGCCGACGCGTGCCCGGACGTCGCCGGCGTGGGGAGCGCGGACCGCGCAAAGAACGGGTGTCCGCCGCCCAAGGACGCGGATCGCGACGGCATCCTCGACGCCGTCGACGCCTGCCCCGCCGTGGCCGGCGTCGCCTCGCCGGACCCGAAGAAGAACGGCTGCCCGCCGCCCGGCGACCGCGACAAGGACGGCATCACCGACGACGTCGACGCGTGCCCGGACCAGGCCGGCCCGAGCGACGAGGACCCGAACAAGAACGGCTGCCCGCCGCCGCCCGATCGCGACAGCGACAAGATCCCCGATCCCTCGGACGCGTGCCCGGATCTGCCCGGCATCGCCACGACCGACCCCGCCACGAACGGCTGCCCGGGCGACACCGACGGCGACGGCATCCGCGACGACCAGGACGCCTGCCCGAACGAGAAGGGCAAGCCGAACGAGGATCCGAAGCAGCACGGGTGCCCGGCCGCGGTCCGGGTGACCGAGACCGAGATCGTCATCCTGCAGCAGGTGCAGTTCGACATCGGCAAGGCGACCATCCGGCCGATCAGCCACGAGCTGCTCGAGGAGGTCGCCGGCGTGCTCAAGGACCATCCGGAGATCCTCAAGATCGAGGTCCAGGGCCACACGGACGACCGCGGAGCGCGCCAGTTCAACACGAAGCTGAGCCAGGCGCGCGCGGAGTCGGTGCTGATGGCGCTCGTCGAGCGCGGCATCGCGCCCGAGCGCATGCAGGCGAAGGGCTACGGCCCCGACGTCCCGATCGCGGACAACAAGACCGAGGCGGGGCGCCAGAAGAACCGGCGCGTCCAGTTCAACATCATCGAGAAGGCAAAGAAGCAGCCATAGGGCTGGAGGCTTCGATGGCAAAGCGATTGGCAATCACGGGGCTGACCGGCGCCGCGCTGCTCGGGGCGCTCTCGGGGACCGCGGGCGCGGCGCCGGTGCGCCGGGTCCAGGTCGCGCAGCGCGGCGACTTCGTCCTCATCGGCAACACGCTCGCGCACGAGTGCGGGCCGTCCACGCCCGCGCCCCTGGTGGGCTCGGTCGCCGCGAACTGCGGCGCGGACGCGACGCTCGGGGACTCGGCGCCCGACGTCTACTGGCGGGCCGACAGCCCGCTCGCGGGGCAGGCCGAGGCGAGCCCCACGGTGGCTCCCTCGGCGGCCCGAACCACCGCGGTCCTCAACCTCCCCGCGGGCGCGCGGGTGACCCACGCCTACCTCTACTGGGCGGCGAGCCGCGCCACGGGCTCGGCCGATCTCACCGTGACCCTGGATCGGCCCGGCACCTTCAGCAACAGCGTGACCGGCACGCTCTCCGGCGAGGTGTCCTCCAGCGACATCCACGCCCAGGCGGTGGCCGACGTCACCGAGATCGTGCGGGCGCGCGGCGCGGGCGCCTACCGCCTGGGCGGCATCTCCAACGCGATCGCCCTCAACGACGTGAACAAGTCCTTCGTGTTCGCCGGCTGGTGGATGGTCGTGCTCTACGAGCTGACCACCGCGCCCGCCCGCAACCTCGCCGTCTTCGACGGGCTCGACATGGTGTTCGACGGCGAGGCGGTGGGGTGGACGATCTCGGGGTTCGTCGTCCCCTCGGGCGCGGGCACGGCGAAGCTCGGTGTCATCGGCTACGACGGCGACAGCACGACCGGCGACGGCATCGAGTGGAACCGGACCGGGCTCTTCGACGCGGTGAACCCGGTGAACGACTTCTTCAACAGCTCCCGGTCGTTCCTCGGCGCGCCGGCGTCGGCGTTGGGCGATCTGCCGCGGCTCACCGGCGGGCCGCTGAGCATGAGCGGCATCGACATCGACGTGGTCCAGGTCCCGTCCAACCTGCTCAGACCGGGCGACACGTCGGCGGAGGTCCGGGCGGTGGTCCTGGGCAACGACAGCTACCTGCTCGGCGGCCTCATCACGTCGGTGCCGACGCGGCTGCCGGATCTGGCCAAGTCGACCAAGTCGGTCCTGGACCTCAACGGCGGCGGCGTCGCGCCGGGCGATACGCTCGAATACACGATCATCGTCGCGAACACCGGGGACGACAGCGCCGCGAGGGTCGTGCTGAACGATCCGCTGCCGCCCGGGGTCACCTACGTGCCGGGCTCGCTCGAGATCACCGCGGGCCCGAACATGGGCGGCGTGACCGACGCGGCCGGCGACGACGAGGGCGAGTACATCGCCGGCACGAGGACGGTCCGCATCCGGCTCGGCAACGACGCCAACGCGGCCCAGGGCGGGTCGCTCGGCGTCGACGAGACCACGACGGTGCGGTTCCGCGTCACCATCGACCCGGGCACGAACGGCGAGATCGCGAACCAGGCGATCGTCACCGGGCAGAGCCCGGCGGGCGGATCGGCCCAGGACTACCCGACGGACGGCAACGGCGCGGGTGCGGGCGCGCCGCCCACGACGATCCTTGTCGACAGCGACGGCGACGGGCTGAGCGACGGCGACGAGATCGCCGCCGGCACGGACCCGAACGACGCCGACACCGACGACGACGGGATCAGCGACGGCGACGAGGAGCTCTGGGATCGCGACACCGACGGCGACGGGCTCGTCAACGCGCGGGACGTCGACAGCGACAACGACGGCCTCTTCGACGGGACCGAGGTCGGGCTGACGGACTGCAACGGCCCGGGGACGAACGCGCTCGCGGGGCACTGCGTGCCCGACGGCGACGCCGGGGCGACCACGACCGATCCGCTGGACGCCGACACCGACAACGGCGGCGCGCTCGACGGCTCCGAGGATGCGAACCTGAACGGCGTGCTCGACGAGGGCGAGACGGATCCGACGACGGGGCACGGCGCCGACGACCGCCAGGTCGCCGACAGCGATGGCGACGGGCTGAGCGACAAGCTCGAGGAGCACCTCGGCACGGACCCGAACGACGCCGACTCCGACGACGACGGCGTACGCGACGGGCGCGAGCCGAACCCGACGGATGATCACGACGGCGACGGGCTCATCAACGCGCTCGACGTCGACAGTGACAACGACGGCCTCTTCGACGGCACCGAGCTCGGCCTCGGCTGCAGCGGACCGGGCACCGATGTCGCGGCGGGCAGCTGCAGGCCCGACGGCGACAGCGGGGCCACCACGACCTCGCCGATCGACCCGGACACCGACCGCGGCGGCGCGACCGACGGGTCGGAGGACGTCAACCTCAACGGCGTCATGGACGCAGGCGAGACCGACCCGACGTTGGGCCATGGGGCGGATGACGGGCAGAACGCCGACAGCGACGGCGACGGGCTGAGCGACAAGCTCGAGGCGACGCTGGGCACGGACCCCGACGACGCCGACTCCGACGACGACGGGGTGCGCGACGGGCTCGAGCCGAACCCGGCGGACGACACCGACGGCGACGGCCTCATCAACGCGCTCGACGTCGACAGCGACAACGACGGCCTCTTCGACGGGACCGAGCTCGGCCTCGCCTGCGACGGCCCCGGCACGGACGCGCCGGCGCGGCGCTGCACCCCGGACGCGGACGCCGGCGCCACGAAGACGTCGCCGCTCGACGCGGACACGGACAACGGCGGCGTGACCGATGGCTCCGAGGACGCCAACCTGAACGGGGTCGCGGACAACGGCGAGACCAACCCGACCCGCGGGCACGGCGACGACGACAGCGGAAACGCCGACGGCGACGGCGACGGGCTGAGCGACGATCTCGAGGAGACGCTGGGCACGGATCCTGGCGACGCGGACACGGACGACGACGGCGTGCAGGACGGGCAGGAGCCGAACCCTTCGGACGACACGGACGGCGACCGGCTGATCAACGTGCGCGACGTGGACAGCGACGACGACGGGCTCTTCGACGGCACGGAGCTCGGCCTCGCCTGCGACGGCCTCGGCACCGACGCGGACGCTGGGCACTGCAGGGAGGACGCCGACCGCGGGGCGACGAGGACGTCGGCGGTGCTCCGTGACAGCGATCGGGGTGGCGCGAGCGACGGCTCCGAGGACGCGAACCTGAACGGCGCGATCGAGGCCGGCGAGACCGACCCGACCGCCGGCCACGGCGACGACGACGACCAGAACGTCGACAGCGACGGCGACGGGCTGGGCGACGACCTCGAGGCGTACCTCGGATCGGATCCGGGAGATCGCGACAGCGACGACGACGGTCTGTTCGACGGCGATGAGCCGAACCCCAGCGACGACGGCGACGGCGACGGGCAGCCGGGCGTCCTGGATGCGGACAGCGACGGCGATGGGCTCTTCGACGGCACCGAGGCGGGGAAGGACTGCGCGGACGAAGACACCGCCGTCGACGCCGGGACTTGCACGCCGGACGCCGATGGTGGGGCCTCGACGACGAGCGTCGTGGACCCCGACACCGATCGGGGCGGCGCGAGCGACGGCGAGGAGGACCGGAACCACAACGGCATGGTCGACGAGGGGAGCGACGAGACCGATCCGAACGACCCCGGGGATGACCGCGGCGACCGTGACGGCGACGGCCTCTCGAACGCCGAGGAGACGGCGCTCGGCACCGATCCGGACGACGCGGACAGCGACGACGACGGGGTGCTCGACGGCGAGGAGCGCGAGCCCGGCGCCGACACGGACGACGACGGGAAGATCAACGCGCTCGATCCCGACAGCGACGGGGACGGGCTCTTTGACGGGACCGAGCTGGGCAAGGACTGCTCGCATGCGGACACCGACGCCGACGCGGGGACCTGCGTGCCCGACGGCGACAACGGGGCCACGACGACGGATCCGACGAAGGCCGACACCGACGGCGGCGGCGCCATCGACGGCGAGGAGGACGAGGATCACGACGGCGTGGTCGACGCGGGCGAGCGCGATCCGAACAATCCTGCGGACGACCGGCCCGTGACGTGCGCGCGGGACAGCGATTGCGACGCCGGCATGGTGTGCGACGAGGCGACGAAGCAGTGCGTCGCGGGTTGCCGCAACGAGGACAGCAGCATCGGTCCGTGCCCCACGGCGCCGCTCGGCGACGGGATCGTGGTGCAAGGCGGTGGCTGCGCCTGCACGGCGGGCGGGGACGGTCACGGCAGCCCCTCGGTGCCGTGGGCGTTGCTCGCGGTCGGCACCTGCGCCGCCGCGCTGCACCGACGCCGCCGGCGCGGCTGAGTCCTTCCGCGACGGCGCCTCCGCTCGGAGCAGGTGGGGGCGCCGGGTCGTGATTCGCTGAAGAATTTCGGTTTGCCTGTCAGGCGAGCCCCCTGGGGCGGAGCAGCGGATCCGACCCCAGCGGACCCGACCCAGCGGACCCGACCCAGGTTGCCCCGGCGGACCCGACCCAGGTTGCGGGGAGCGGACCGGAGCGGACAAGCGGACCCGACCCAGGTTGCGGGGAGCGGACCGGAGCGGACCCGACCCAGGTTGCGGCCGCCCCCGCCCCGCGGACCCGACCCAGGTTGCGGCCGCCCCACCCAGGTTGCGGCCGCCCCACCCAGGTTGCGGCCGCCCCCCCGCCCCGCGGACCCGACCCCGGTCGCGGCCACCCCGCCCTGCCCCGCGGACTCGACCCCGCGCGGACCCGACCCAGGTTGCGCCGGACCCGCCCCAGCCCAGGCTGCCGACGGGACCAGCAGGTCCGAGCGCCGCCCCCCCCGCCCGGGTCGCATCCGCCGCGGGTTGCCATCTGCCGTCCGTGGCTTAACGATATTTCTTCACGGGAGAGTGCATCTTGCTCCGACCTTCTGATTCCGTCGTCCGCGCCATCACGATGGATGGCGCTTTTCGCGTCATCACGGCGCTGACCACCAAGACCGTGCGCGGAGCCATCGCGGTGCAATCGGCCACCGGCGCGACCGCGCAGCGGCTGGGAGAGCTGATCACCGGCGCCATCCTCGTGCGCGAGGCGATGGCGCCCAACCTGCGCGTGCAGGCGATCGTCAAGGGCGCGACCGGCCACGGGACCCTCGTGGCCGACTCGCACCCGGATGGCACGAGCCGCGGCCTGGTCAACCTGGGCAAGGGCGCCGCCGAGAAGAGCGCGCTGGAGATCGGCGAAGGATCGCTGCTGCAGGTCATGCGCACGCTGCCGAACGGCATGCTTCATCAAGGCGTCGTCGAGGTCCCGGCCGAGGGCGGCATCTCCGGCGGCTTGATGACGTACATGCAGGAGTCGGAGCAGGTCGTCTCGATGATCGCGGTGGCGACGCTGATCGGCGAGAACGGCGTCGGCGCCTCGGGCGGATATCTGGTGCAGCTCCTCCCGGAGGTCGAGCGCGGCCCGCTCATGGTGATGACCGAGCGGCTCAAGGATTTCGAGCGCCTCGACGACGTGCTCGCGCACGAAGGCGCCTCGGCGGACGTGCTGCTCGAGGAGCTGCTCTACGGCATGCCGTTCTCGCGGCTCGACGACTCGCCGCTCAGCTTCAGCTGTCGCTGCAGCGAGCTCCGGGTCATGACCACGCTGGCGAGCCTGCCGCGGACCGACATCGAGGAGATGGTCGAGGACGGGAAGGTCCTCGACATCCGCTGCGATTACTGCGGCAAGGACTACCAGGTATCGCCGTCGCAGCTCCGCTCGCTGCTGACGACGAGCTGATCGCCGCCCGCGGCGCGCGGCCGGTGCGCCGGGTCGCGCGAGGTCACGCTGGCTGACCGGGCGAGAGGCCGCGGAGTACGAAGGCGATGACCCGCTCGATCTCGGCCTCGTCATCCCACGCCGCCTCGGGGGCGATGAACACGCGGTGGAGGATGTATCCCGCGAACGTCGAGGCGATGCAGCGGAGGACGAGGGCGGGCGGCCAGCCGACGATCTGGCCCTCGCGCTGGAAGTGCTCGATCTGGGCGATCCCCTTCGCGAGGAACGGCGCGTACACCCGGCTGGCGATGCCGATCCGCAGCTCGGCGTCGAACGGCAGCTCCTGCGCGAGGATGCGCACGAGCTGCGGGTGCGCGCGCACGAACGCGGTGCGCTCGGCGAGGAGCGCCCGCAGGAAAGCCTCGACGGTCGGGTACGTCGCGTCGAAGAGCGGGTCCATGGAGCGCGCCAACGCGGGCCCCACGAGCTGCTCCATGACGGGACCGATCACCCCGAGGAGGAGGTCCCTCTTGGTGGGGAAGTACTTGAAGATCGTCGCCTCTGCGACCCCCGCGCGCCGGGCGATGTCCCTGGTCGCGGTCCCGCGGAACCCGTGCTCTGCGAACGCAGCCACCGCGGCCTCGACGATCTTTCGTTGCGCCTCGGTCAAGGTGTCGTTCGAGCGCGGTCGTCGGCTCATCGGCGTTCCCTCTGCTCACCTCTAGTACCGCCCGCCCGCGATCCGGACGCATTTCGACCGCCGCCGCGGGGCGGACCGCGAGCGGCGCCCGCCGTCGCGCGCGAGGCGCTGCGCTCTAAAGCGGCGCGCGCTTCTCCCGTCGTCCGGACGCCCGACGCGCCTCCAGCGGCCGCCGCGCTAGGCGGCTTCGGGGCTGCGCGTGAAGAGCCGGCCGAGGGCCTGCCGGAGCTCGCCCTCGTCGAGCGGGTCGCTGCGCACGCCGACGTAACCGTCCGGCCGGACGAGGACGGCGGCCGAGGACGCGACGCCGTACGCCGCGTGGGCGTGCCCGTCGGGATCCGCGAAGCCTCCGCCGTCGAGCGCGCCGATGACCAGGACCTCGAGGTCCGGCCTGCCGAGCTGCGCTGCAAGCTTTCGGGCGTGCTCGCGCGCCCCGCCGTCCGCCTGCGTGCCGGTGAAGAGCAGCAGCGTGAGCTCGGCGTCGCGCATCAGGTCGAAGAGGTGGACCTGCTCTCCCGCCGCGCTGCGGACCACGGCGTCCGGCGCGCGATCCCCGGCGCGGGGCCCGTGAGCCGGTGGGCTGCCGATCTGCACCGACAGCGGGCTCTTCCGGTAGCGGATCTTGAGCTGCGAGACGAATCCCAGGATCCGGCGCTGCACGGCGGAGATGCCGAGGGCGCGGGACGCGAGGCGCGGCGCGATCGCGCGCAGGGTCCGGCCTACCGGACCGTGACCGGCCATGAGGCCGAAGAGGCGGTCTGTGAAGCCGATCAGCCTGCGCGCCACGGGGAGCCGCTCCACCTCGTAGGTGTCCAGCAGCCACGCGGGCATCCGGCCCTGCTCGACGGCCGCGAGCTTCCACGCCAGGTTGTAGGCGTCCTGGATCCCGGTGTTCATACCCTGCCCGCCGGCCGGGCTGTGGATATGCGCCGCGTCGCCGGCGAGGAACACGCGCCCTTTGCGCAGCCGCGCGGCCACGCGGTGGTGGAGCCGGTAGCGCGAGAGGACGATCGCTTGCTGGACCTTGAAGGGAACCGGGATCATCTCGCGCATCGCGGCCTCGAACTCCTCGGGCGAGACCTGTGCGTCGTGCGTCGGCGGCGGTTCGGGCCGGATGAGGATGACCCGGAACCGGTGGCTGCCGGGCACAGGAAACGCTGCGGCGACGCCCCGGCGCGAGGGGCTGATGTAGATGTCGCCGTCGGGCAGCGGCCAGTCGATGATGAGGTCGCCGAGCATGCAGTGATCGTCGTAGGTGTCGCCCTCGAAGGCGATGTCGGCGCCCTTGCGGACAGGGCTGTGCGCGCCGTCGCAGCCGAGCAGCCACCTGGCGCGCACCTCTTCGCTGCTCCCGTCGGCTCGGCGGAGCGTGCACGTGACGCCGGCGCTGTCCTGCGTGTAGGAGGCGAGCCCGACGCCGCGCTCGAGCGTCACGCCCAGCCCGGAGAGCCGGGAGGCCAGGACGCGCTCGGTATCGAACTGCTGGAGGATGAAGATGCCCGGGATCGGCGTGGACAGCTCCGGGAAGTCGAAGATCGACAGCCGGGCGCGTCGCTCGTTGGAGAGGAGGACGTTGATGCCGCCCACGCGCACGGCGCGCTCCATGGCGAGATCGACGATCCCCATCCTGCGGAAGAGCTCCATCGTCCGTGTCTGAACTGCGAGCGCTCTCGAGTGATCCGAGGGCGGCTCCGGTGCTTTGTCCACGATCCGCACCGTGAGCCCCCGCCGGGCGAGCTCCCCGGCCATCGTCAACCCCGTCGGCCCTCCGCCGACCACCAGCGCGTCCAGTGCTCCCGCCATGACCCGCCTCCAATTGGTGAGTGAGCACTCACTCACCTAAGGCAGAGCAAGCGTGTTGGCAAGGGGACCGTCCCCACCGTCAACCGCAACGTGGTTGAGGTGGCATGGCTCCACCCCGTCGCCGGCCCCTCATCCGCCCCACCCAGGTTGAGGCAGCAGAGCAGAGCAGGGCAGCCGCCTCGGGGGGCCGACTGCCCGGGTTGCGCTCTGCCGACCGACCCAGGTTGAGCTCTGCCGGCCGACCCAGGTTGAGCTCTGCCGACAGCTCTGCCGACAGCTCTGCCGACCGACCCAGGTTGAGCTCTGCCGACCGACCCAGGTTGAGCTCTGCCGACCGACCCAGGTTGAGCTCTGCCGACCGACCCAGGTTGAGCTCTGCCGACCGACCCAGGTTGAGCTCGTCCCACAAATCCCGTCATGGACGGATCTTCCCCGCCCCCCCTCTCTCCCCTCTCCCCCACCCCGCCCCGCGTGCTTGCTCCGCGGGATCCATGCGATGGTCGCCGCATGGCAGAGGTCCACGTCAACGTCTACATCCACGCCCCGGTCGAGCGCGTCTTCGACGCGGTGGCCGATCACGAAAGCTTTCTTCGCTCCGGGGACGGCACCCACACGAAGCTCATCCGGCCGGGGCTCACCGAGCGCAACGGCCTCGGCGCCCTCCGCGAGGTGCGTGTCGGGAAGCGGATCCGCTACGTCGAGGAGATCACGGCCTTCGAGCGCCCCTCCTCGTTCGACTACCAGATCCTCGAGAGCACCCAGCCGCTCCAGCACCACGGCTCGCGCCTCCGCTTCACCTCGCGCGGCGACGGCACGGAGGTCGACTGGACATCGCGCTTCGACGTCCCGGTGCCGCTCGTCGGCGACCTCCTCGGCTCGCTCGCCAGGCGCTTGTTCACCGCAGCGTTCACCGAGCTGCTGCTCGCCGAAAAGGCGCGCCTCGAGGCCTCGCCGCCCGAGCCCGCCGCATGACGCGCCCGCGGCCCCGCCGGCAAGCCGCCCTCAGGACCGCCCAGCCGGCTGCCGGCCGGACCTCGCGAGCGCCTCGATCGCCACGGCCGCGAGCAGCGCCGCGCCCGTCACCATGAACTTCACCGACGAGGGGAGCGCCGGCAGATCCATCCCGTTCGAGATCGACCCGATCAATAGCGCCCCCGTCAGCGCCGACCACACGGTGCGTCGGCCCCCGAACAGGCTCGTCCCCCCGATCACGGCCGCGGCGATCGCGTCGAGCAGCACGTCCCCGCCGCCGGACGACTGATTGACCGCGAGCAGCCGCGAGGTCGCCAGGAATCGAGTGTTGTCGCACAGGGCGAGGTCCTGATACACGGTCGCGAGCCCGAGCCTCGACGCGTCCTTGGGCCCCCGCAGCGTGATCGGCTGCCCGCCGAACCGCATCTCGCCGCCGTCGGGCGGGAAGATGCCGGCGATGGTCTCGATCAGGGTCGACTTGCCGGCCCCGTTGTCCCCCACGAACGCGAGGGGCGCGATCGGCGAGGCCGCTCCGGATCTCGCCGATCGCGTTGCGCGGCGAGCCTCCGAGCGGGAAGTCTCCGCGCGGCCGCGCTACCGTACGACGGCCCTCCGGGAGGCGAGCTCCTCGGGGCAAGAAAGCGTGGATGACTTCAATGCGAGAACCGAACTATCGACCGCACCATCTCCGGACCGTATCGCGCCTCGTCGAGCGGCTGAGCGCGGACCCGTGCTCCTTGGCCGTCATCATCGGCGGCTCCCAGGCGAAGGGGCTGGCGAAGGAGACGTCCGACATCGACTTCTTCTGGGTGGTCACCGAGGAGGAGCAGAGGCGGCGCCAGGCGACCGGCGAGCTCGTCTACGTCGCCTCGGACGAGGGCCTCGTGGACTATCCGGGCGGGTACGTCGACGGCAAGATCGTCAGCCTCGACCTGCTCCAGAAGACCCGCGAGCGCGGCAGCGAGCCGGCGCGCTCGGCGTTCCTGGGCGCGATGGTCGCCTGGTCGCGGCTCCCGGAGATCGACGGCCTGGTGCGCGCGATCTCGGCCTATCCCGAGCACGAGCGCGCGCACAAGATGCTGGGCTTCATCGCCCAGCTGGAGGCGATGCGGTATTATCTCGAGTCGGCGGAGCAGCACGACAACCGCTATCTCCTGACCTGGGCCGCGTCGCGCGCGGTGCTCTTCGGCTATCGGCTGATCCTGGCGCACAACCGCATCCTCTATCCATACCACAAGTGGGTGAGGGCCTTCGTCGCGGACGCGCCCGAGAAGCCGGCGGATCTCCTGCGCCTCGCCGACGAGCTCATCCGCGCGCCGGGCAAGAGCACGGGCGAGGCGTTCTGCGGCGCGGTGCTCTCGTTTCGTGACTGGGAGAGACCCGCCCAGTGGCAGACGCGGTTCATGGAGGACTCCGAGCTCAACTGGCTCCACGCGCCGCCTCCGCTGGAGGACGCGTGAGGCGGCCCCGCGGGCCGGGACACAGGCGGCGAGAACACAAGGGCTCCCCCTGCATCGGCCCGTGTTCGTCGCCTACCTGTGCGCATACCTGTGCACAGGAAAGCTCCACATAGCGACCGCGGCATCAGCAGAAAATTACCAAAACAACGCTGCTCCTGCGCCCAAACTTCTTGCTGGCGCCGAGGGGATCTGGTTAAGCTTCCGAGCTCAACTTCCTTCCGTTCGACCTTCGGACAGGGTCGGGCGCTCGCAGGAGTACTCAAGATGCGACCGATAGCGAGGTGTGCGTCGCTGCTCGGCCCGAGGACGTCCGAAGCAGCTTGTATCCCGGGTCTTCGGATGAAGATGTCGGCGAGGGCAGGAGCGCCGCTCCTGCCGGGCAGTTGCAACCATCGAGTTGGAGAATCGCGCTCCTGGCTGGAGGGCTCGAGGGCTCTCGCTGCCGCCTCCCTCCTGATGCTCGCGGCGTGCGCCGAAGGCTCCAGTCTGGGCGGCGACGGCGGGGGAGGCGGAGGCAGCCCCACCTCGACCTCGATCGGCGTGACCAGCTCGAGCGGCGCGGGGTCCTCGGTGTCGACCACGAGCAGCACGACCAGCTCCGCGACGAGCGGCACGTCCGGCTCCGGCGGCGGTGTCGCGAGCACGACGGTGAGCAGCTCGGCAGGCGGGGACGGCGGCGCCGGCGGCGTCGGCGGGGCCGGCGGCGACGGCGGCGCTGGCGTGACGAGCACCACGGCGAGCAGCACCACCAGCTCCACCACGAGCAGCACGACGAGCTCCACCACGAGCAGCTCGGTCAGCACCACCGCGAGCAGCACGACCAGCGCCACGACGGGCGTCGGCGGCGGCAGCGCCACGAGCTCCACCACCGCGAGCTCCACCACCGGCGGCCCGACCACCCCGGCGCTCGAGCTGCAGTACGCGGCGAGGGAGACCGGCGCCGAGTCCCAGCAGCTGTCGTTCCAGGTCCGGGTCAAGAACACCAGCGCTGAGAGCGTCGCGCTCAGCGATCTGACGATTCGCTACTGGTTCACGGCCGACGTCGCGATAGTGAATCTCAGGAGCGCATGCGACCATGCGGCGACCACCGGCGGGTGCGACAACACCGTCAGGACCTTCGGCGCAGCGTCTGGCACGGACGCCGATCGCTATTTCGAGCTCGGCTTCGTCGCCGCCGCTGGCAGCCTCGCCCCGGGCGCCACGTCCGGAGAGGTGCAGCTCCGCATCTACAGCGCCGATTACGACCGCATGACCCAGACCGACGACTACTCCTTCGAGGCGACGACGGCCTGGACGCCCTCGATGCAGCTCACCGTCTACCACGACGGCGAGCTCGCCTGGGGCGTAGAGCCCTAATCAGCCGAACACCCCCCGACGACCGGCCCGGGCGAAACGCCTCGCGAGCGCGCTTCACGCCCAGCGCGCAGCGTGCTCCGGGCACGGATCTCCTGGCAGAGCCCTCGCCGCTCAGACCACGATGGTCGTATTTCCAGACCGCGTCCGTCTCGAGGACACCCCTGCACGCCCGTCGTTGCGCTGTGGCAGCCTGACACGCCGCGCGAGCACGCCACACCCAGCAACGCGCCTTCGCCCCTCCCGCGTTGCCGCGATGTAACCAAATTTCCAGGGAATTACGTCCTGCCACCGATCCCGAGGGTTTCCGCTCCGTCTGGAGACGGACAGCGCTGACGGCACCATCCTTGAATAAGCGGCGTCCGGACTCTCAAATCTATGGACGCTACCGCGCTCGCCCCCCTTCCGCCCCCGTCATCCCACACCCGGCCGTCGCAGGCCCCGAGCTCGCAGGCTCCGCCGCGGAGCGGGCCGCGGCTCGGCCTCGGCCGGTTCGAGACGCTGAAGCGGCGCGCCGCAGGCACGCCGGGCCTCATCAGCTTCGCGGGCGGGCTGCCGGCGCCGGGGGAGTTCCCGCGCACGAAGCTCGCGGCGTCGTTCGTCCGCGCGCTCCAGACCCCCAGCTGCCCGGCGCTCCAGTACGGCTGGCCCGAGGGCGACGAGGACCTCCGCTCCTGGATCGCCGGGCAGCTGCGGCGGCGCGGCGCCAGCGTCGCCGGCGACGACGTCATCGTGACGAGCGGCGCGCAGCAGGCCGTGTCGCTCGCCGCGCAGATGCTCCGCGGGCCGGGCGCCAGGATCGGCGTCGACCCCGAGAGCTACCCCGGGGCGCTCGAGCTGTTCCAGGCGCTCGGCGCGACCGTCGTCGACGACGGGCGCCACGTCGACGCCCACTACCTCATGCCCGCCGTCTCGAACCCGCGCGGCCGCAGGATGTCGCCCCGCGAGCGGGCCAAGGTCCTGTCGACCCTCCGGCCCATCATCGAGGACGACGCCTACGCGGATCTCAGCTTCGACGGCGCCGCCCCGCGGCCGCTCCTGGCCGAGGCGCCCGATCGCGTGTTCCACGTCGGGACGTTCTCGAAGACGCTGTGCCCGGGGCTCCGCGTCGGCTGGCTCGTGCCCCCGCGCGCGCTCCGGGCCGACGTCCTCAAGCTGAAGCAGGCCGCCGATCTGCAGGCGGCCAGCTTGCCGCAGGCGATCCTGGAAGACTACCTCCGCAACGAGGACTTCGATCAGCGGCTCGTGCGCCTGCGCGAGTTCTACGCCCGCCGCGCCGCCCGCCTGGAGCAAGCGCTCCGCCGGTACCTGCCCGGCTGGAGGTTCGAGCCGCCGGCCGGCGGCTTCGCGATCTGGGTCGAGCCCGACGCCGAGCCGAACGAGGCGTTCTTCCTGGCCGCCGCCATCGAGCACGGCGTCGCCTTCGATCCGGGGTCGCTGTTCCGCGCGAACGGCGCCGTGACCCCGTTCGCCCTCCGGCTGTGCTTCTCGTCCGTCGAGCGCGACGAGGACCTCGACGAGGGGATCCGCCGCCTCGCGCGGTGCTGGGCCGAGGTCGCGTAGCGCCGCACGCGCCCGCGAGCGCGGCCGGCGCCGCGCATCGCCCTCGTCCTCCCCTTCCCGGGCTTTCCCGGCGTCTTCCCCGCGACGGGCGATTTCCCGCCTCGCGGCGCGGCGCGTCCGGCGTCGACAGACCGATCTTCGGCCCCAGAGATCGCGTCGAGGGACATGATCATCCGGACCCGCCGCGCGACGCTCCGCGGGCGCCTCGAGCGCCTCGCCTTCCTGGCCGTCACGCTGGCGGCCCTGCTCGCGTCGGCGCCCCCCGCGCGCGCACGCGAGATCTTCTTCGATTACGGAGATCACTCGAGCGCCGAGGAGGCTCTCGAGTTCTCCGGGCTCCACCTTTCTCGCATCGTGTATTCGGAGCTCGGCTGTCCGAGCCGCCCGGTGTGGCTGACGCTCGACGCGGCGCAGGGAGAGACGCTGCGCGTGCAGCTCGGCGTGCCGGAGATGGACGCGCTCCGCCGCGAGCGCCCCTCCCTCGCGCTGCTCGGCCCCGGCCTGCCGCGGGCCGCGGCGCTGCCCTTCAAGGCGCCCGCGGGGCTCGGCGCGCGGCTCTTCTCGACCCCGAGCGAGCACGCGCCGGAGGTGGTCCGCGAGCCCGTCACCGGCGCCCGCTCCTGGCTCCTGCTCGAGCTGCAGATGGAGGTGCCGGAGACCGGGACGTATCACCTGGTCGCGTGGAGCCCGGAGGCGCGCCGCGTGCGGCTCTGGATCGCGCTCGGCGACGAGCCGAGCGAGGAGCTCAGCAACGTGGACGACCCCGAGGAGCGCGCGATGGCGTTCCACCAGCCCTGGACGGCGCCCGATCTCGGCGCGGCCTGCGCGCACGCGCGCCCCGCGCGGTCGGGGGACGGCGCGTCGGCGGCGGCCTGCGCGCACGCCGCCGGCCCTGCGCGCGGCGCCCTGCCCGGCCTCGCGGCGGCGCTCGCCGTGGCCGCGGCGCGGCGCGCGCGCCGCCGCGACCGCGCGGGGCGCCGCGGCGGGCCGGAGCCGTGAGGGGCGCCGCGGCCGGGGCCGCCGCGGGGCCGCTCACTGCTCCAGCGCGCCGCCCGGCTTGTGCGGGACGGGCGGACGGCGCTCGAGCAGCTCCCGCGCCGCGGCGCGGACGACCGCGGGCACGTCCGCCGCCGCCGCGAGCTGCAGGAGCTCGGGCCGCAGGAGGAGGCGCACCATGGGCACCGCGATCTCCGGCGGCGCGCCCGGGTTCTGCACGATCGCCATGCGCACCCGCGCGCGCTGGGGCCACTCGGGGTGCCGCGCGATCTCCGTCATGACCTCCGGGCTCGCCGGGCGCCGCGCCGCGAGCCGGACGACGTCATCCTCGGTCAGGCGCGGGTTCGCGAGCAGGTTGCGGATGACGAGCGGGTGCGGATCCCGCAGCAGGGCGTCGAAGGCGGCGCGCGTCGGCCGCCGCGCGAGCGCGCGCCGCTCGCCGAGCGTGAGCGCGCGGCCCGCGCCCGACGTGGCCACCTGGCGCTCGTCGGGCGCCGGCGAGGCCGGCTGCGCCTCGCGCCGCCGCGCCTTGCGGCGCAAGAGCCGCGAGAGCGACAGGAGCGCGAGGGAGGCGGCGAGCTCCCGGAGCAGCGCGACGCGCTCGGAGAGCGCTGGATCCGCGAGGACCGGCACGACGGCGCCGAGCACGTCGCGCGCGGCGGGGTCGGCCTGCTCGGCGTCGCGGCACAGGTCGTCGAGCGCGCGGGCGACGGCGGCGGGCTCGGCGCGCAGCATCTCGCTCCGCAGGAACGCGACCCGCAGCCGGAGCTCTTTCACGGAAGAGACGGCCCGCCTCCATCGCTCCGCCAGCGGATCCACGCCTTCATGTTACTCCGCGCCGGCCCGGCGTGCAGCGCGCGCCCGGCGCCTCGCGATGCGCGATGCGCACGACGCGACGCGCGGTTATCCTGCGCCGCGCCCGAGGGTCCGGCGAAGGCCGTGCCCCGCTCGTTCACACCGGGGCCGGCGAAGGCCGTGCCCCGCTCGTTCACACCGGGGCCGGCGAAGGCCGTGCCCCGCTCGCTCACTGGGGCCGGCGAAGGCCGTGCCCCGCTCGCTCACACCGGGGCCGGCGAAGGCCGTGCCCGCCTTGAAAGGGAGGAGTCGCATGTCCGAGAAGGTTTCATTCCCCGTGAAGGATGGGTCCTCGGCGACCGGCGAGATCGTCTGGCCGAAGCAGGGCGGCAAGGCGCCCGCCGTCGTGCTGATCCAGGAGTGGTGGGGCCTGAACGACCACGTCCGCTCGCTGCTCGATCGGCTCGCCGCCGCCGGGTTCGTCGCCCTCGCGCCCGACCTCTACCACGGCAAGACCACCAAGGACGCCGCCGAGGCCAACCGGCTCATGACCGAGCTCGACAAGCCGCGCGCCCTCGAGGAGATCGCCGGCGCGGTCCGCTTCCTGGCGGCGCACGAGCGGTCGAACGGCAAGGTCGGCGTCATGGGCTTCTGCATGGGCGGCGCGCTGAGCTTCGCCGCCGCGGCGACGATCCCGGAGCTCGCGGCCGTGGTGCCCTTCTACGGCATCCCGAGCCCCGCGCCCGACTACACGCGCGTCAAGGCACCGATCCTCGCCCACTTCGCCGCGCGCGACGGGTGGGCGACGCCCGCCGCCGCCGAGGCGATCCGGAAAGAGCTCACCGCCCGCGGCCAGTCCATGGAGCTCCACGTCTACGACGCCGACCACGCGTTCGCGAACGACACGCGCCCCGAGGTCTACAACGCCGATGCGGCCAAGATCGCGTGGGAGCGGAGCATCGCGTTCCTGAAGCAGCACCTCGGCTGAGCGCTGCGCCCCGGCGCTGCCCGGAGATCCGCGCATCGCGCGGGGCGGCGGGCGCGCCGCCGCGAGCGCCGCCGCCCCGGAGAGGGCTCGCCGCGCTCCGCGCCCCGCGCTGGTCAGACACGGACCGCCGAGCCGCCGCATTGCGACCGGATCGGCCTTCTTTGCCGTCGCGCAACGAACCCTGATATAGACGCCTACATGGCCCTCCCCCCGGTGCTCCCGGGTTCGACCCACCAAGCGGAGTCGCCGATCGACCGAGCGCTCTCGCTCGCGCTCGCAGGAGAGCGCGACGCCGCGCTCCGTTGGGCCGCGGCGCTGGTCCGGCACGACCCGACCATGCCGTCCGCGCTCTGCCTCTGCGGCCGCCTCCTCGGCGAGCTGAACCGGCACGAGGCCGCGCGCGAGGCGTGCGCCACCGCGGTCGTCCGCGCGATCGATCTGGAGAACCTGCCGCTCGCCGTGGCCGCCGCGCGCGAGAGCGAGCGCTTCGGCGGCGACGCCGGCCCGGGCCTCGACCTCATCGCCGAGGCCTTTTGCCGCGACTCGCCGCGGCTCGGCGAGGGCGCGCCGCCGCCGCCGCCCCTGCCGACCGCCGAGGCGTTCCAGCCGCTCGCGTCCGTGCTCACCGGCGCGCTCCTGCTCAACAAGGCGACGGAGATCATCCACGACGCCACCCGCAGGCTCGCCGCCCAGAGCGACCACCCCGGGATCGCGCCCCAGCCGGTCTTCTCGTCGGTCGGGCGCGACGCGCTCCGCGCCCTGTGCGCCGCGTTCACGCCCATCTGGGTGGCGGCGGGGACGACCGTCATCGAGCAGGGCGCCGCGCGCAGCGAGGCCTACTTCGTCGCGCGCGGCGAGCTCGAGGCCCGGCGCCGGCGCGGCAGCGAGGAGATCGTCCTCGCGCGGCTCACGAACGGCGCCATGTTCGGCGAGATGGCGCTGCTCTCGCGGGCGCCGCGCACCGGCAGCGTCGTCGCCACGCGGCCGTCCATCGTGCTCGAGGTGAAGCGCGACGCGATCGACGAGATCGCCCAGCGCGAGCCCGAGGTCGGCCTGGAGCTCGCCGCCTACTGCCGCGACCGCATGGTGGAGAACCTCGTCCGGATGAGCGACGTGCTCCGCGTCGTCCCCGACGCCGACCGGCCCGCGTTCGTGAAGCGGTTCCACACCCGCACGTTCGAGAAGAACGAGCGGCTCCTCGTCCAGGACGAGCGGCCCCCCGGCCTGTTCCTCATCGCCTCCGGCGAGGTCGCCGTGGTCCGGCGCGACACCGCCGACGACGCCCACCTCGAGCCGCTCGTGCTCACCACGCTCGGCCCGGGCGACGTCGTCGGCGAGATCGCGATGGTCCTCCGCCGCGCGGCGAACGCCGACGTGATCGCCGTCCACCCCACCGTGGCGCTGTACCTGCCGGCCACCGAGTTCATGGGTCTGGTCGAGGCTCACCCGGCCGTGCTGGCGCAACTCTACAAGCTCGCCGTCCAGCGCGACGAGGAGACCACGAGCATCATGGCCGAGGAGGTCTCCGTGGCCGAGGACTTCGTGCTGATCTAGGGCGCCGAACAGCTCGAGAGACGAAGAAATGCGCCATGGTTGGGCAGAGTTTTTGTTGTTGTTCCCTCTGTGCCTCTGTGGTTCAAACTCTCTGTTGCGCGGCGTTTCAACCTGTTCGGTGGTCTAGCAGCGTCCTGCGAGCCGAGGCGCGTGCGCCGATTGACGCTCCGCACCATGGCCCGTAGACTTTCAGTCTATCCGTTGTGCTTGTTGAACAGCACTGAACAATTACCGGCGTAGGGTATGCCACGCGCGCACGACAGGTCCTGCGACAATGACGACGAAGGCGTTCGGGCTGGAGGGACAGGTGCTGGTCGGCCGGTATCGGCTGATCCGCCCGCTCAGCTCGGGCAGCATGGGCACCGTCTGGCGCGCGGACGATCTCACGCTCGGCTCGCCGGTCGCGATCAAGATGCTCGGCCCGCTGTACGCGAAGGACGAGACGGTGCGCGCGCGCTTCTACCAGGAGGCGCAGGCGGCGGCGGCGCTCCGCAGCCCGCACGTCGTGCAGATCCTCGATCACGGCGTCGACAACGACGTCCCCTTCATCGCGATGGAGCTGCTCGAGGGCGAGGATCTCGCGCACCGGCTCCAGCGCGTCGGCCCGCTCTCGCCGGCCGAGACGGCGCGCATCTTCGCCGACGTCGCGCGCGCGGTCCGCAAGGCCCATGACGCCGGCATCGTCCATCGCGACCTCAAGCCCGACAACATCTTCCTCGCCCGCGACGACGACCGCGAGGTGGCCAAGGTCCTCGATTTCGGCGTCGCGAAGACGCGCCTGTACGGCAGCGAGGGCCTGGGGACGCAGGCCGGCGTGCTGATCGGGACGCTGCCGTACATGAGCCCTGAGCAGGCGCAGGGCGCGAACGTCGATTACCGATCGGACCTGTGGGCGCTCGGCGTCATCGCCTTCGAGTGCGTGTGCGGCCGGGCGGCGATCACGGCCGAGGCGCCCGGCGCGATGATCCTCGAGATATGCAGTGACCCGCTCCCCGTCCCCTCGAAGGTGGCGCGCGTGCCCGTGCCGCCGGCGTTCGACGACTGGTTCCTGCACGCGTGCAGCCGCGATCCGAGCGCGCGGTTCCCCTCGGCGACGGCGATGGGCGAGGCGCTGCGCGAGGCGCTCCTGCCGGGCGGCGAGGCGCAGGAGGCCGGGAGGGCGTCGCTGATCTCCGCCCCCGCCCCGGCCCCCGCCGTCGCGGACGCCGGGCCGAGCTCCGTCCCGCCGGCGTCCGCCGCGCCGGCGTCCGCTGCGCCGGCCTCTGCCGCCCTGGCATCTCCCGCGCCGGCATCTCCCGCGCCGGCATCCGCCGCGCCGGCATCTGCCGCCCCGGCGTCCGCCGCGCCGACGTCTGCCGCCCCGGCGTCCGCCGCCCCAGCGTCCGCCGCGCCGGCGTCCGCCGCCCCAGCGTCCGCCGCGCCGGCGTCCGCACCGCCGGTCTCCGTCTCGCCGGGCGGGGGCACGGCCTCGCCGCCGGTCGTCGACGAGGGCGCGGAGGCCGACTGGCCGCCTCGCCGCACCGCGCCCGTCACCGCCCTCGTGCTCGGCCTCGCGGCCTCGGTCCTCGGCGTGGCGCTCTTCGTGGGCTGGCGCGCGCTGGGCAGCGACCCGGCCGCGCGCCAGCTGCCGTCCGGCGCGGCGTCGTCGCCGACGCCGGCGCTCGAGGCGCGGGCGGCCGCCCCTCCGGCGAACGCGCCGCCGGCGGAGGCAGCTCCGGCCAGCGGAGCGCCCGAGATCGCGCCTTCCCGCGAGGCGACGGCCGCGTCCGCCGCAGCGCCCTCGGCCCCTGCCGACAGCGCCGCCCCCGCGCGGGCCTCCCGAGCGCCCGCCGCGGCCGCATCGTGGGCCGCGGCGGCGCCCGCTCGGCCGAGCAAGGCCGCCCCGTCCGCGCAGCGGACCAGGGCCCCGTCCGCGGCCGCGCCCTCGGCCTCCGGCGCGGCGCGGCCCTCGACCTCCGGCGCGGCGCGGCCCTCGACCTCCAGCGAGCCGCGGACCAAGGCCGACCGCCTCGGCTTCTGAGGAGACGCATGCACCCGCGCTTGAGGGCCCTCGGCACCGCCACCGTCGCGTTCGCGCTCGCGCTCGCCGCCGCGCCCCCCGCGCGCGCGGCCGACGTCGACCCGGCCACCGTCAACGCTGCCCGGGCGCTCGCGGAGGAGGGCCTCGAGCTCTACGACCGCGGCGAGTACGCCGCGGCGCTCGACAAGCTCGGGCGCGCGGAAGAGCTGATCCAGGCCCCCACGATCGGCCTGTACGCGGCGCGGTGCCTCGAGCAGCTCGGCCGCCTCATCGAGGCCTCCGAGCGTTACCTGCAGGTGAGCCGCACGGCGCTCGAGGCCTCGGCGAGCGACGTCTTCAAGGCGGCCGTCGCCGACGCCGAGAAGGCGTATCGCGATCTCAAACCGCGCATCCCCAAGCTGGCAGTCGGGGTGCGCGGCGCCCCGGAGCGCGAGGTGCAGATCACCGTCGACGGCAAGGCCATGCCGCCCGCGCTCGTGGGGGTGAGCCGGCCTGTCGATCCCGGCAAGCACCTCGTCGAGGGCGCGTGGGCGGGCCGGGTCGTCCGGCAGGAGGTCACGCTGGCGGAGCGCCAGGAGGCGTCGATCGCGCTCGCGTTCCCCGAGGTCCGCCGGCCCGCCGGCCCCTCGCCCGCCGGCCCCGCGCCGCCGGGCGGCGCGCAGCGCGTGCTCGGCTGGTCTGCGCTGGGCACGGGCGCGGCGGCGCTCGCCATCGGCGGCGTCACGCTCGGCGTGACCCTCGCCCTGCGCAGCGATCTCATCGACCTCGGGTGCACCGAGAAGGTCGTGTGCCCTGACACGCCGAAGACGCGCGACAAGCTGGGCTCGTACAACACCACGCGCCTCATCCCCGCGCCGGCGTTCATCGTGGGCGGGGCGCTCGCCGCGGGCGGCGTCGCGCTGCTCCTCACCACGCCGTCGGCGTCGAAGCCCAAGGACGCGGCGGTGCGTCCGTGGATATCGCCGTGGGGCGCTGGGATCGCAGGGGTGTTCTGATGAGACGCAGCGGCTTCTTGGTGCTCTTCGGCGCGCTCGGCGTGGCCGGCGCGCTCGGCGGATGCTTCGACAAGGGCGTGATCGCGATGAACGGCGGCGGCGCGGCCGGCGCCGGCGGGACGGGCGGCCTGGGCGGCGCGGGCGGCGACGGCGGCGCGGGCGGCGGCGTCGGCGGGGCGACGTCGAGCGCCTCCACGGGCGGCGAGGAGCCCTGTGTGCCTTGTTATGACGGCCCCCCCTCCACCTTGGATTCCGGCGAGTGCAAGAGCGGCTGTCTGCGCGGCGGGGTGTGCGTCGGTCAGGTGGTCCCCACGGCCGAGGGTTGCGCGACGGAGGCCTTGGACGAGAGCTGCGATGGTGAGCCGAAGTGCACCGGAAAGCTCGAGTGGAGCACCAAGATCGGGGAGGGCGGCGAGCAGTACGGTCATGACATCGCCTTCGACAGGGAGGGAAACCTCCTGGTCGTGGGGCGGTTCACCGGGAACGTGGGCTTCGCCACCTCCCAGGGCTCGACCGACGCCTTCGTCGTCAAGCTCGGCCCGACCGGGGCCAGGATCTGGGGGAAGGCGTTCGGGGGGACGGGCTCGGATGTCTGCACCCGCGTGGCGTACACGAACGACGGCGTGATCGTGGCCGGGACCTACGACAACACCCTCCGTATCGACGGGTCCTCGCTCGGCAACGACGGCGGCACGGACGTGTTCGTGGCGAAGCTCGATACGAACGGCGACCTCGACTGGATGAACAAGATCAGCGGTCCCGCGGCCGACACGGTCCATGGGCTCGCCGTGGATGCCGAGGGCAACATCTTCGTCGCTGGCAGCTTTACCGATGGGGCCAAGGTGTTCGGTGTGGAGGACCTGAACAGCGCCGGCGGAGAGGACATCTTCGTCTCCAAGATAGACGCGGCGGGGAACCACGTCTGGAGCTTCAACTTCGGCAATCGGAGCGAACAGGTCGCCCTCGACGCCGCGGCCACGCCCGACGGCGGCGTGGTCCTGGTCGGCAGCCTCGCGGGGGAGATGAATTTCGGGAACACGCCCATCATCCCCCGCGGCTATGACGCCTTCCTGGTCAAGCTCGACAGGGACGGGGTGCCGCGCATCGCCAAGAGCTTCGGCGATGACATGGCGCAAGAGTTCGTGTCGGTCGCGGTGGACGCCCAGGGAGGCATCGTCGTCGCGGGGAGCACCCACGGAACGATGAACATCGACGGATCCACTCCACCGTATCGCGGAGGGGCCGACGCGGTGGTCGCCGCCTTCGACGCCGAGGGCAAGCCTGTCTGGAGCCGTCAATTCGGGAGTCAGGACGATCAGCGGGCGCTCGGGGTGGCGGTGGACCAGGCGGGCAACGTCGTCGTGGTCGGAGAATTCGCGCGCTCGATCGATCTCGATTCTCGGCACCTCGAGTCCCGCGGCGACAAGGACGCTTTCCTGGCGAAGTTCATGCCGGATGGCACGACGGCCTGGGCCATCTCGTTCGGCGATGCGATGACGCAGAGCGCAGCGGACGTCACGGTGGGCGCGCTGGGCGTCATCGCGCTGACGGGCAATTTCGACGGCAGCATCGATCTCGGGGGAGCCCCGCTGACGAGCGTCGGGGGCCGCGACGCGTTCGTCGCCAAGCTGCAGCCCTGACGTCCGCCCCGGGGCGACGCGCGCTTCGCCGCCCCGCTGGCGCCCTTCCTGCATTCCTGCAGATCGAGGTCGGCTCGCTGCCGCCACGCTCGTGCAGCCAAGCTCGAATCGCGGGATCCGTACGGAAAAGGGCATCGGGTGTCCAGCGCCTGCGCCGACCAGCGTTCCAGTGGAGATGCTCCGGTACACATCCATTGACATATCTCGGTCGATGACAAAACTTGCTCGAGGCCTCCTCGTGCTGCATTGAGCAACGACGGATCTACGTAGCTGCGAGCAGCAGCGAATCCGACGCGCTGGGGCAGGACGTCCGGTGGACCAGGGGGACACATGGAGGTCCGGTGAGAGCTCCATGTACCAGCACGATTGATCCACCGGATCGAGCGCGCCCCGCCTCTGGATCACCTCGAGATCTCCTGCGTTGCCCGCATTCAGGCGCTTTTCGGGAGGCGCCGCGGCGGGGCGGGGAGCTCCTCGCACCGGGCATTACATTTGCCTGCCGAGGAACCGCTCACGGAGGAGGAGGTCTCGCGCGATGATCAACACTCAAGAGAGGCCGGGGTCGCTGCCCTATACCCCCGTCACACCAGGGGCGCTGCCCTACACCCCCGCCACGCATGCTCAGGGGACGAGGACGGGCGTCCACGCGGCGGTCCAGGTCAGCCCCAGCATCGCGCCGGTGGCGGCCAGCGTGCCGCCCATGTCGTCCTCCTCGGGGGACCTGGACCGCGAGCTCGAGGCGCTCGCCCAGGGCGTGCGGCAGAAGCGGCGGAGCCGGCTCGCGGTCGGCATGGGCCTGATCATCGCGGCCGCGGCTGCGGTCGCGGTCACGACCTTCGCCGGCAAGGTGAAGGAGGCCGAGGCGGCCCAGGCCGAGGCGGTGGCCGCGCGCATCGCCGAGCAGGACCGGATCGCGCAGCTCAACCTGGAGCTCGAGGCGCGCAACAAGAAGATCTCCGAGCTGACCCTCGCGCTCGATACGGCCAAGAGCGACGCCGAGAAGGCGCAGAAGGCGTTCGCCGCGTACAAGGCCGCGGAGGAGGCGAAGGCTGCGGCCGCGGACGAGGACGAGGCCGACGCGAAGACGTCGAAGCTCTCGCCCAAGGCGGCCGCGGCCAAGGGCGGCCGGTCGGCGCCGGCCAAGGCCGCGCGAGGCGCCCGCGCGGGGGTGGCGAAGAAGGGCGGCAAGTGCGTGTGCAAGCAGGGCGACCCGCTCTGCGGCTGCCTGTGAGCAGCAGCGCGCCGCCTGTTCCGTGAGCAACAGCGCGCCGCCTGTTCCGTGAGCAGCAGCTCGCGGTCTATCCCCCTCCAGACCCGCTGACAGGATGACGACACCGGCGGAGGCCGCGCGGCGCGGGCCGCGCGGCGGAACCGGGGTCATGGCGGCCGCCGAGGCGCGCTGCGCCGGAGCGCGCAGCGGAGCGCCTCGGCCGAGGCTCGCTCACGGCACGTTCGCCGCGCCGGGCGTGATCGTCCCGGAGAACGCCCAGTCGGCGGCGGCCTGGTTCGTGTCCGTCCCGTCGGGCAGGCGGCAGAGCGAGCCCGGTGCATCGTTGAGGTCCGCCACGGAGGCGGGCAACGGCTCGCCCTCGACGAGGCTCACGCTGACGCCCCCGATCGTGACGGCGGTGATGCTCCCCTCGTAGGAGAGCGCGTCGATCAACGCGCCTGTCGTCGTGTTCACCAGCGCGATCCCGTCCGGGTCGCCAGGCGCGCCGTTCTGCACCCGGTTGGTCTGGGCGCCCGAGAACGCGATCTTCAGCGCGCCCTCCGGCACCACGCCCGGCACCGTGGCGCTGCCGACCACCGCCGTGCTGCCAACCACGAGGTACTGGCCCGCCGCGAGCGTCCCGGCAGGGCTCAGATCGACCGTCAGATAGGCAGATGGAGGGTCCGCAGCGCCGTTGATCAACACGATCGCGTGACCCGCGAGGTCCACCGGTGCGCCGGTGCCGTTGTAGATCTCGATGAACTCGGCACCATCGGTGTTCTCCTGATCGTAATCCACCTCGTTGATCACGAGCGCTCCCGCCACCGCCACCACCTCGACGGTCGCGGTGAGCGAGCTCTCCCCGAGCGTCGCGGTCACCGTGACGCCGGCGCTCGAGCCGCCGTCCACGTACTCGAACGTGGCGCCCTGCTGCCCGGCCGGGATCGTGACCGACGCCAGCAGGGTGCCAGCGTCCGGCGGATCGAGCGCGAGCGCCACGACCGCGCCGCCCGGCGGCGCCGGGATGTCGAGCGCCACGGTGAACGAGACCGTGCGGCCCGGCGCCACCGTGGCCGACGCCGGGTCGAGCGCGGCCAGCGCCGGCGCCACCATCGGATCGAGGACGCGCACCGCCGCGGTGAGGCTCGCGTCGTCGAGGGCCGCGGTCAGGGTCACGGCCTCCGCCGCGGCGATGGCGTCGAGCAGCACGGGGGCGCTCGTCGCGCCGGCGGGTACGGTCACGCCGCCGCCCACCACCGCGAGCGCCGCCGGATCGCCCGAGGTCACGGCCACGAACATGTCGGCCGGCGCCGGCCGGGAGAGCGTCACCTCGAGCGGCGCCGGCACGGTCTGCGCCCCGGTCTGCCCCACGTAGACGAACGACTCCGCCGGCCCGAACGCCGCGAGCCGCGGCGGGCCCGGCACGAGGTCCTCCGCGCTGCGCGGCTCGATCTTCGAGTCGTCGTTCCGGTAGTCGAGGATGCCGCGGATCCTCGAGAAGCGGTCGCCGACCACCGGGAACGGGTCGGCCAGGTACAGGAGGTCGTTCACGCGCAGATCGCCCGTGACGAAGAACTCGTTGTACATGGTCTCGAGCCCGATCACCCTGACGTCCGCCACCTCGACGAGCACGCCCTCGAGCTCGGCGGCCCGCGGCCCGCCCGTGGCGATGTCGGCCGGCGCGACCGGCGCCGGCGCCGGCGCCGCCTCGCCGAGCGACGCGATCACCTCGACCACGGCGGATCCGAGCTGGATCTGGCCGTAGAAGCTCGTGACCACCGCGCGCGTGATCCGCACGCGATCGCCCGCCACCACGGCGTTGCCCGGGCTGTAGACGTAGAGGCCGGAGTACGCGGGCCCCGCGTACCCCGGGTCCCCGGGCTTGACCTGCACGAAGAACCCGCTCGCGTGCTTCCCCGTCACGAGCACGTTCTCCAGGGCCACCACCATCCCCTCGGCGACGGTGCCGTCCTTGATGTCGTAGATCGACACAGGGCAGCCCAGCGCTCCCCGGTTCGCGTCCGCCGGGCAGAGGTCGCACGGATCGCCCTTGCCGTCGCCATCCATGTCGGCCTGGTCGGGGTTCGCGAGGCTCGGGCAGTTGTCCGCGCCGCTCTCGACGCCGTCGCCGTCGGCGTCGTGCGGGTTCGGCGCCGAGCAGAGGGTGCTGCCCGCGTCGATCGGGCACGCGTCGCAGGCGTCGCCGTCGCCGTCGCCGTCGGCGTCGGCCTGCGCCCCGTCGTCGAGCGGCCGGACGGGGTTGAAGACGCTCGGGCAGTTGTCCGCGCCGTTCTCGATGCCGTCGCCGTCGAGGTCCTCGTCCGTCGGCTGCCCCGTGTAGACGGTCGAGCCGTTCACCGAGGCGTTCACGGGCGCGGTCGCCGCGCGCGACGGGGTGCAGAGCGGCTCGCCCTCGGGCTCGTCGCAGAAGAAGGGCGGGTAGATCTCGCCCGCCGCCCGCTCGAGCTCCTCCAGCCCCATCCCGATCTCGTCCTGCAGACAGACCTGCTTCGCGACGCCGCACACGTCGAGCTCGTCGCAGACCTCCGCGCCTCGGACCGCGGCCACCACGGCCGCGTCGCCGTAAAGGACCTTCCCGCCGCGCATCACGAGCACGACGTCCTCGGGCTCCGCGGCGACGATCGCGCGGTGATCGGCGCGATCCGCGCCGTTGAAGATGGCGATGTCCGCGACCTTCCCCAGCGACAGCGCGCCGATGACCTCGTCGGTGGCGGTGACCGAGGCGGCGCTCCCGGTCACCATCCTCCACAGCTCCTCGTCGGTGAAGAAGCCGTCGTAATACACCTCGTTGAGCGTCGCCGCGCACCGGAGCTCGCGCAGGAGGTTCATCGATCCGGTCGCGATCCAGTCCGTGCCGAGGGCGATCTGCACCCCGAGGCGGGCCGCGGCGGTGACCACGGCCGTGTCGCCGTAGAGGGTGATGTTGGAGCGAGGAGACCAGATGAGCGCCGTCCCGTTCTCGGCCATGGCCGCGTAGTCGGGCGCGGTGAGGCCGATCCCGTGGATGAACGCGCTCTGCGGCTTCAGCACGTCGTTCGGCGCCTTCTGCAGACAGACGAACTCGTTGCGCGCCGACGCCTCGATCCCCTCGGCCACGTGCGGGCAATAGGCGTCCTCCCCCTCGATGTCCTCCCCTCTCACCATGTCCTCCGAGTAGCCGCAGCCGCTCACGAGCTCGCGGCCGTTCGAGTCGCGGAGCGGGAAGGTGTCGAAGACGACCGACTTCTGCCCCAGGCCTTCCTGGTCGCCCCGATCCAGGTTCCGGAGGAGCCCGGTCGCGCTCCCCGAGCCGACGATCGACGTCGCGCCGCCCATCAGGAAGCGGAGCTCGCCCCACCGGATCTGCGCCGGCGTGGCCGAGCCCGGCGTGTCGATCTTCGTGTGGCCGCTATCGCCGGTGCGCCAGTCGTGCCGGTGCTCGTAGCGCTCCTCGGTCGGGGTATACGGGTTGTTCTGCGTGAACGTGATGTGATCGTGCGTGTTGATCAGCGAGGGGGAGATGACGCCCTTCGGGCACGTGATCACCGTCGCGCCCGCCGCCTCGCAATCGCAGCCGACGCACGCGATCGTCCCCCGCTCGTCCACGAGCACCCGCCCGCCGCGGTACACCGCGCCCGGGGCGAGCACGACGCCCCGGATCAGCGTGGCGCCCGCGCCGGGGACCACCTCGCACGTCCCGTGCGCGACCGGCGGGATCTCCCCGCAGGCGATCTCCAGGATCCTCGACTTCGTGCAGTCGACCTCGCATCCGTCGCTTCCCGCGACGTTCCCGTCGTCGCATTGCTCGCCCGGATCCACGACGCCGTCGCCGCAGCGCGGCGGCACCTCGATCTCGCACTCCGCCGAGCAGCCGTCGCCGCCGTCCGTGTTGCCGTCGTCGCACGCCTCGCCCGCGTCGAGCGCGCCGTCCCCGCAGCGGGGCCGCGGCGCGCCCTCGGGCTGGCACGTCGGCGAGCAGCCGTCGCCCTCCGCCGTGTTGCCGTCGTCGCACGCCTCGCCCACGTCGACCGCGCCGTCGCCGCACACGCCGACGGGGGTGTCGCCCCCGTCATCGCCCCCGCAGCCGTTCCAGAACAACAGGCCCACGAGCACGGCCATCAGCCGCGCGAAGTGCATCGATCGGTGAGGCATGGCGCTAGTGTAGGCGATGCCCGCACGCGCCAGTGTGGTCTTCCGATGACGCCTGTCTTCAGATGAGGCGGCGGGAACGTGCGATCGCCGCCCCCGCGAGCAACGCGAGCCAGCCCACATCTGGGAGCGCGCCGCGGCCCTGGGGCGCGCCGGCGGCATAGCTGCAGGAGCTCTCGCGCCGCTTTCCGTCGATCGGCCGCCCTCCCTGGCCGCTCGTGCCGGGCAACGGGGCGCCGCTGACGCCGCCGCTGCTCGAGCCGCTTCCGCCCCCGCCGCTCCCGGTCCCACCGCCCTGCTCGGGCTCGCAGCCCGCGGCCTCCTCGCGGAGCGCGGCGAACGCGACCTTGGCGGCGCCGGCCTCGTCGACAAGACCGTAGAGCCGGTCGTCGCGCGGCCCGTCCTGGAAGCTGGCCCAGACCACGCCTGCGACGTCGTCCCGCTGCTGCGAGAGCAGATCGAGCGAGGTGGTCAGGTTCGCCGCCTGGAGCTCCTCGCCCACGAGCGCCGTCGACCACGCCATCCCGGTCACGAAGAACGGGCTCTCGTCCCCCTCCTGCTCGGCGAGCTCGCGCACCTCGTCGAGATAGCCGCCGAGCACCACCGGATCGACCGCGCCGAACTGGCTCATGAACAGCTGATGGCCGAGGTACGACCACGGGGTCCGCTCGCCGTAGCGCAGCGCCAGCTCCTCCAGCACGGGCTGCTCGTAGAGCTCGCGCAGGTAGTCGACCCCCGAGAACGGCGCCGCGGCGTCGTCCGAGGCGAGCAGGCCGCCCGCGATCAGCGACAGCTCGCCGACGTTGAAGAGCGCCTCGTTGCGGATGCGGATCTGGGCGAGGATCTGCGCGAGCACGCGCGGCAGGATGTAGGTGCAGCCGGCGTTCTCTGGATCGAGCGCGTAATCGGGGTCTTCGAAGCAGTTCGGCTGACTCCAGATCTCCCAGCGCACGACGTCCCCGGCGAACCTCGTCATGAGCGCTTCTGCCGTCTCGGCGAACGCCTCCACATAGGCGTTGTTGCCGTCCCCGTCCGGATCGTCGTTCCAGCGTGCCTGTCCTTCTGCGAGCGTGCGGTGGGACAGCAGCCCGAGCGGCTCGAGGCCGGCGCCGCGCACGGCTTCGATGACGGCCTCGTACTCGTCGAGCTTGTCCTCGTCCCACGCCTCGGCGCCGTCGAGCACGAACTCGACGCGCACGGCGCCGGCGCCCGCGCGCGCCAGCTGCTCTGCCCGCTTCTCGTCGAGGATCACCTTCCCTGCATCGACGGGCGCCCCCGGGTCGATTCCATAGAAGGCGCAAGGCACGTCCTGCGCGCCCAGCGCGGGCGGCGCGAGGGAAAGCGCGGAGGAGGCGGCAAGAGCGACAATGACTGCACGCATGTTTCGAGCATAGCTGGGATGACCGCCCCGACCAAGAAACGACCACGGCATGGACCATCCATGCTAGGGAGACGCATCACATGGCTTCCCTGGAACTGGACGAAGAGGTGCGCGGGCGCGCCGGGGTCGCGGCGGCGGGCGACGACGCCGACGGCGAGGTGGACGACGCGGCCGAAGGCGAGCGCGACGCGCCGCCTGCCCGGGGCTTGCGCGACTGGCTGCGCGGCGCGCCGCTCTCCGGTCGATTGCACCTCGCGCTCGGCCTCGTGCTGCCGGCGATCGTGCTCGTCGCGAACATGGTGCGGGTGCGCTCGTTCACGATCGACGACGCGTACATCTCCTACCGCTACGCGCGCAACTTCGCCCGGGGCCTCGGGCTCGTCTACAACGCCGGCGAGCGCATCGAGGGGTACACGAACTTCCTCTGGACCGTGCTGCTCGCCGCCTTCATCAAGGTCGGCCTCGACCCCGACGTCGTCGCCAAGGTGCTCGGCGGGCTCGCCGCCTGCGGCTCGCTCGGCGCGGTCTACCTCCTCTCCGCGCGGCTGCGCCCGCACGGCGCGATCCCGTGCATCGCCACGTGGCTGTTCGCGACCTCGATCGTGCAGAGCGGATATGCCGTCTTCGGCCTGGAGACGCCGCTCTTCGTCCTGCTCGTCCTCGCGGGCACGGAGATGATGTTCCGCGAGCGCGACCGGGGGACGGGCTTCCCGTACTCGGGCCTCGTCTTCGGGCTGGCCGGCCTGACGCGCCCCGAAGCGCCGATGTTCCTCGGCATCCCCATGCTGTTCCTCGGCCTGCGCTTCTTCGGGCGGCAGAACCTCCTCCGCGGGGTCGTCTTCGCCGCGCCGATCGCGTGCCACATGCTCTGGCGGCACAGCTACTACGGCACCTGGCTGCCGAACACGCTCAGCGCCAAGACCGGGAGCCTCGCCGACCAGCTCGCCGGCGGGCAGCGCTACCTCGCGGAGTACGCGGCGCACACCTCGCCGGTGCTCCTGCTCGCGCTCTTCGGCCTCTGCGTGGCGATCGTCGCGCGCCACCGCGACGCGCTGTGCGTCGCGGTCCTAGCGCTCGCGGTGGGCGGCTACGTGCTCCTCGTCGGCGGCGACTGGATGCCGTTCTACCGCTTCATGAGCCCGTTCGAGCCGTTCTGCTTCCTCCTCGCCGGCCTCGGCGCCCGCTCGCTGCTCGAGCCGCTGCTCACCGCGCTCTCGGCCCGCGCCGCGGCGTCGCGCGAGGGCGGCGCGATCGCCCTCGCCGCGGGCGCCGGCGCGCTCGCCGTCGGCTGCATCGTCGCGCTCGGCGTCTTCCGGGCGCAGAAGCTCGATCGCGCCCAGTTCCGGATCCTCGACGACGACAAGCGGTTCTGGGACAGCGCCGCCGGCGGCACGGCCGCGTGGTTCCAGGAGCACGACAAGCCCGGCGAGGTCGCGGTGGGCGACATCGGGTACATCGGGTACGCGACCGACTATCCGGTGCTCGACCTCCTCGGCCTCGTCGATCCGGTGATCTCCAAGCTCCCGGGCGGCTACACGCGCAAGACGGGCCCCGGCTACGTGCAGCGCGTGTTCGACAAGTCGCCGCGCTACTTCGTGTTCGTCGGCGGCGCCGACACGTGCGACAAGCTCCCGTTCCCGGCGCAGGAGAAGCTCCGCAAGGACCGGCGCTTCCGGGGCATCTACGAGGTGGCCGGGATGATCCGCCACAGCAAGAACGGCTACTGGTGCATCTTCGAGCGGCGGGACGACGCGCCGCCGCCCGCGGCCGCCGCGCCCTGAGCGCCGCCGCCCGCCGGCGCGCGCGACCCCGCGGCAAAGGCGCGCAACCCCACCTCGGATGCGCGCATCCCCACCTCGGACGCGCGACCCCCCACCTCGGATGCGCGCAACCCCACCTCGGACGCGCGACCCCCCACCTCGGATGCGCGCGACCCCACCGCGGCTCCGCGAGGTTTGCTAGCATCGCCGCCCCATGCCCTGGCTCTGGTACGTAGGTCCCCTCGCGTTGCTCGTCGTCTGGTACCTGACCGGCTTGCGCGGCCGGCACGAGGCGCGGCGCGACGCCGAGCTCGTGCGCTGGCGCGTGCTGATGACCCCGAAGGCGGCTTCGCGCCGGTCCGGGGCGCAGCGCGACACCCGGAAGACCGTCGCCGACATCGACGGCCCTCGCCCGGTGCGCTCAATGCCGGGCAGCCTCGAGCGGATGCTGGGCGACGCGGGCGGCGGCGCGGTCGTCTCCCGCTACGAGCTCGTCCCGAAGCTCGCCTACGTCGCGATCGTCGGGCCGGACGCGAAGAACGGCAGCGAGCACCAGGTGGTGGTCGCGAAGCTGGCCAAGGCAGCGCCCCGGCTCACCGTGTGCCCGCTGCCGATCGTCGACGGCAGGCGCGCCCCCAACACCGGCGTCCAGTTCAAGAAGGACCCGGATTTCATGGAGCAGTTCCTGGTCGAGGGGCCGGAGGCGAAGCCGATCGGCCGGTGGCTCTCGGCGCGCGTCCGCGACGCCCTGCGCGACTTCCCCGACGCGTGGCTGTTCGTGCAGGACCGCGTCATGGCGATCGCGGTGTACGGCCCTGTGGACGCGGAGCGCCTCCAGGAGCTCGTTGTCGCCGCCGACGCGATCTTCGCGGAGCACGGCGCCGGCGGCGCCCCCTCGCTCCTCTTCGAGGACAGCGAGGCGGACGAGGACGACGAGGACGAGGACGACAGCGAGGCGGACGACGAGGACGACGAGGACGAGAGCGACGAGGACGAGGACGAGGACGAGGAGGCTGCGGGCGCCGAGCGCGCCGTTCGGTGACCACGGGCGAGCCGGACCGTGTTAGTCATCGCAGCTGGGACCGCTTGAACGCGAAACCGCTGCTCTCCGCCGCCGTCCTCCTCTCCCTCGCCCTCGCGGCCCGGACCGCCGCATCGGCGGAGAATACCAGCTGGATCCGATCCCAGGGCTCCCGCGCGGCGCTCGAGCTCGACGTCCTGAGCAAGTCGGCCGGGTGGTCGATGGCCGACGTCGAGTCCGAGGTGAGCACGTTCGGCCTGAGCTTCGCCCTCGTCGGTCAGCTGGCGTGGCGCAAGCGGCTCCTCCTCGATGCGGAGCTCCCGCTCGCCTACGGCAGCGTCTCCGCGACGTTCCGGTCGTCCCGGCTCGACGTCGACGAGAGCAGCAGCGCCGGCAGCTTCCTCTTCGGCAACCCCACGGTCGGCGCCCACTACGCGCGCGCGATGTCCAAGAAGCTCGCCGTCTTCGGCGGCGGCGCGCTCTCGATCCCCGTCATCACCGACCCCAACGCGGACGCGCGCGCCGCGCTGCAGGCGACCCTCCCGGCGCGCGCCTACGCCGATCTGCACCGGTTCATCCCCAAGCACTTCCCCGTGCGGGCCCGCGGCGGCGTCGAGGCGGAGATCGCCACGCGGCTCGTCTTCCGCGCGGACACCGCGGTGATGGTCGCGTTCCCGACCGGCGGGGGCGACGTCGACCTCGTGCTCGAGCAGGGGAGCGAGCTCGAGCTGCGCGGCAAGGGCGCGTTCGGCGGCGGGCTGCGGCTCCAGGCCGCGCTGACGCTCGCGCACGAGGACCTGGCGCAGCTCGCGCTGGAGCCGTTCGTCGGCTACACGCCGGCGGAGCCCGGCTTCTACGGCCGGGCGGGGCTGCTCGTGGCGCTCGACGCGCCGCTCGGGTTCGGCCTCGCCGAGGACAAGGTCGCCACGCTGCGGCTCGCGGTCGGCCACCGGTTCTGACGCCCGCCGGCGCGCCGCCGGGAACGGTGCGCGCGCGCCGCCGCCCGTCGTAGGCTTCGGCGGAGCGGGAGCGGATCGGGCGAAAGGGCGGGTGGGTCACGATGGGCGAGCATCACGTCTGGGAGCGGGCGAACGAGGAGCAGCTCCAGGCCTTCATGCGGGCGCTGCTCGACGACGTCGCGGCGCTCGAGCGCCTCCTCGAGGAGGATCGCATCGAGTCGGGCGTGCGCCGGATCGGCGCCGAGCAGGAGATGTTCCTGGTCGACCGCGCGCTCCGGCCCGCGCCGGTCGCGCTGGAGGTGCTCGAGCGGGCCGCCGACGCCCGGCTCACGACCGAGCTCGCCCGCTTCAACCTCGAGGCGAACCTCACCCCCCTGCCGTTCGGCGGCGACTGCCTGCGGCGCCTCGAGGCCGAGCTCGCCGACGTCGTCGGCCGGGCCGCCGAGGCGGCGCGCGCCCTCGGCGCCGAGGTGCTGCTCACGGGCATCCTCCCCACGCTGCGCGCCGGCGATCTCCGGCTGGAGAGCCTCACGCCGGCGCCGCGCTACCACGAGCTCAACCGCGCGCTCCGGGAGCTGCGCCAGGGCGACTTCCGCGTGTCGATCCACGGGCTCGACGAGCTCGAGATGACCCACGACAACATCCTGCTCGAGTCGTGCAACACGAGCTTCCAGGTCCACCTCCAGGTCGGGGCGCGGGAGTTCGCGCCGCTCTACAACCTGGCGCAGGCGGTGACCGCGCCGGTCCTCGCCGCCGCGGTCAACTCGCCGTTGCTCCTCGGGCAGCGGCTCTGGCACGAGACGCGGATCGCCCTGTTCGAGACCTCGGTCGACACCCGCCCGAGCGCCCTCGAGGGCCGGCAGCACAAGCCCCGCGTCCACTTCGGCGACGGGTGGGTGCGCGACGGCGCGCTCGAGATCTTCCGCGAGGACATCGCGCGCTTCCGGGTGATCATGACCGCCGAGACCGGCGAGCCGCCGCTCGCGGCCCTCGCGCGCGGCGAGGCGCCGGATCTCCGGGCCCTGCGCGTCCACAACGGCACCGTCTACCGCTGGAACCGCCCCTGCTACGGCGTCGCGGACGGCGTCGCGCACCTGCGCATCGAGAGCCGCGCGCTGCCCGCGGGGCCCACCCTCCTCGACGAGGTCGCGAACGCCGCCTTCTTCTTCGGCCTCATGTCCGGCCTCGCCGAGCGGCACCCGCGCATCGACCTGGAGATGCCGTTCGAGGACGCCAAGGCGAATTTCTTCGCGGCGGCGCGCCACGGCCTCAAGGCGCAGCTCGCGTGGACCGGCGGGCGGAGCCTCCCCGCGCCGGAGCTCATCCTCGTGCACCTCCTCCCGGCGGCCCGGGAGGGCCTCGCGGCCGCGGGCATCGACGCCGCCGACATCGACCGCTACCTCGGCGTCGTCGAGGAGCGGGTGCGCCGCGGCCAGACCGGCGCCCAGTGGGCGCTCGGCTCGCTCGCGTCGATGGCCGGGCAGGGCACCCCGGAGCGGCAGTGCCGCGCGCTCTCGGCCGCGATGCTCGCCCGCCAGCAGGAGGAGTCCCGGAGCGGCGGGGCTGGCCGCCCGGTGCACACCTGGGAGCCCGCGGCGCTCGAGGCGGATCGGGATCTCCTGCGCGACAGCTACCGGACCGTGGGCCAGTTCATGTCGACGGATCTCTTCACGGTGCGCCCCGGCGACATCGTCGACTTCGCCGCGAGCGTGATGGACTGGCGGCACGTGCGCCACGTGCCGGTCGAGGACGAGCGGGGCCGGCTGGTCGGCGTCGTCTCGCATCGCGCGCTGCTCCGGCTCGTCGCCCGCGGCGCCGCGGCGTCGAACGGGTCCGCGCCGCCCACGGTCGCGTCCATCATGCGGGCCGATCCCGTGACGATCACGCCGGAGACGCCGACCTTGGAGGCGATGCGGATCATGCGCGAGCAGCGCGTGGGCTGCCTGCCCGTGGTCGCGGGCGAGCGGCTCGTGGGCATCGTGACCGAGCGCGATCTCCTCGACGTGGCGGCGACCTTGCTGGAGGCGTTCCTGCGCGAGGGGTGAGCGGGGGTCGCTGCCGCGAGGAGGATGAAGAAGAAAAAAAAACGCAAAGGCGCAAAGACGCAAAGGGAGGAGAGAGAAAAATCTTCTTATCTCTTCTTGCGCCTTTGCGCCTTTGCGCCTTTGCGTTTTTTTTCTCTGTCTCATTCTTGGACTGGCTGCGTTCTAGACACGCTGCGCGGAGCAGCGCTCCTGCGCAGGGCTCACGGATCGTTGAGCTCGACGCACGTCATCGCGTCGCCCGGCGACGCCGGCGCCGAGCTGGCCGCGAGCGTCGACCCCCCAAAGGCCACCGGCGCTGCGCACAGCAGCGCAGCGAACCGAATCCGTCTCCCCTAGCCAACCACGCTATCGAGAAGATCCAGTGTGGGCCCAATTAGCATTCAGGGCCGCTCCACCGATCTTCCACCCTCCTCGCCCCCCTCGCCCAGCGCGCCCCACCGAGCGAGGTTGACACGTCGCGTCAGCACACCTAAGGGATCCCTCCAACCGGCGAGCCGGGATCCGGGGGGGCTGCGCGGGGCGCGCGGGGCGGGCCCGCGGCGGTTCCTCCGGCAGCAGAGGAGTCGACATGGCTTCAGGCAAGAATGGGAAGAGCGGCAAGGACCGGGTGGCGGTCGTTGCCGGGCTGCGCACGCCGTTCACCAAGGCGGGGACGGCGCTCAAGGCGATGCGCACCGTCGATCTGGCCGCCACGGTGGTCAAGGAGCTCCTCCAGAGGAGCGAGGTGAGCCCGCGCGACGTCACGCTGGTCGTCTACGGCCAGGTGGTGCCGACGCTCGACTGGCTCAACATCGCGCGCGAGGTGGTGCTGCGCACGGGCCTGCCCAAGGACATCGACGCCTTCAGCGTCTCGCGCGCCTGCGCGACGTCGCTCCAGGCCATGACGAGCGCCGCCGAGGCGATGCTCGCCGGCCAGCACGACGTCGCCGTCGTCGGCGGCGCCGACAGCATGAGCGACGTGCCGCTCGGCGTCTCCCGCAAGCTCGCCTCCGCGCTGACCGACCTCCAGAAGGCCAAGACGCTCGGCGCCCGGCTGGAGATCCTCTCCCGCCTCTCGCTGAAGGACGTCGTGCCCCCGATCCCGGGCTTCTCGCGCGAGCCGACCACGGGCGAGCAGATGGGCGAGGCCGCCGAGAAGATGGCGAAGCAGAACGGCATCTCGCGCGCCGAGCAGGACGCCATCGCCCACCGCTCGCACACGAACGCCGCGCGCGCCTGGCGCGACGGCACGTACGCGGCCGAGGTCATGCACGTGATCCCCCCGCCGTACGACAAGCCGGTCGAGCGCGACAACGTGGTCCGGGACGACTCGACCCCCGAGGCCTACGCCAAGCTGTCGCCCGCGTTCGATCGCCGCCACGGCACCATCACCGCGGGCAACGCCTCGCCGCTCACCGACGGGGCGAGCGCCCTGCTCCTGATGCGCGAGAGCAAGGCCAAGGCGCTCGGCTACCAGCCGCTCGGGTACGTGAAGTCGTGGGCCTACGCGGCGGTCGACCCGGGCTGGCAGCTCCTCATGGCCCCGGTGCTCGCCGCGCCGCGGGCGCTCGATCGCGCCGGCCTCTCGCTGGATCGCATGGACCTCGTCGACATGCACGAGGCCTTCGCCGCGCAGGTCGCGTCGAACCTGAAGGCGCTCGCGTCGCCGTCGTTCGCCGCGGACAAGCTCGGCCGGTCCGCCGCCGTCGGCGAGATCGATCCCGAGAAGCTCAACGTGAACGGCGGCTCGATCGCGCTCGGCCACCCGTTCGCGGCCACGGGGGGGCGCATGGTGCTCTCCACGCTCCGCGAGCTCAAGAAGCGCGGCGGGCAGCACGCGCTCCTCACCGTCTGCGCGGCGGGCGGCCTCGGCGCCGCCGTGGTCCTGGAGGCAGCATGACGACGATCGAGAGCACCGTGACGCAGGCCCCCGCGGCCAAGAGCCCCGTCTCCCTCGAGGTGCGCCCCGACGGCGTCGCCGTCGTCACGTACGACGTCCCGGGCGAGGCGGTCAACACGCTGAAGCCCACGTTCGCCGGCGATCTCGAGCGGATCATGGGCCAGATCGCGAGCAACCCGCTCATCAAGGCCGCGATCCTCGTGTCCGGCAAGGCCGACACCTGGATCGCGGGCGCCGACATCGACATGCTGAAGAGCGTCACCACGGCGGCCCAGGCCGAGGCGATGTGCCGGGCCGGCCACGAGGCGGCCCTGCGGATCGTGCGCTCGCCCAAGCCGATCGTGGCCGCGATCCACGGCGCCGCGCTCGGCGGCGGCTTCGAGGTGGCGCTCGCCTGCCACGCCCGGGTGCTGAGCGACGACAAGAAGACGGTGCTCGGCCTGCCCGAGGTGCAGCTCGGCCTGCTCCCCGGGATCAACGGGCTGCAGCGGCTCGCGGAGCGCGCCGGCCTCCAGGCGGCGCTCGACCACGGCCTCACCGGCAAGAACATGCGCCCCTCGAAGGCGCGGCAGCTCGGCGTCGCCGACGACGTGGTCCCCGCGCCCATCCTGAAGGAGACGGCCGCGGCGCTCGCGCTGAAGCTCGCGCGCGTCGAAGGCGGCCCGCCGTTCCGGCCGGAGCGCGCCGGGAAGAAGGGGCCGAAGCTCGACGCCGCCGCGCTCACCCGGGCCGCCCTCGAGCGGAACCCGATCGGCAGGGCCCTGCTCTTCCAGCAGGCCCAGAAGCAGACGCGCGAGAAGACCGGCGGGCACTACCCGGCGCCCGAGCGGATCATCGAGGTGCTGCGGGCCTACGCGGAGCGGGGGTTCGACGCGTCGAGGGAGGTCGAGGCGCGGGCGTTCGGCGAGCTCGTCGTGTCGAGCACGGCGCACCGGCTGATGGAGCTCTTCTTCGCGACGAACGCGATGAAGAAGGACACCGGCGTGGACGACCCGTCGGTGCAGCCGAGGAAGGTCGAGAAGATCGCGATGATCGGCGCCGGCCTGATGGGCGCGGGCATCGCCTACGTGAGCCTGAACGCCGGCATCGCCGTGCGCCTCCGGGATCGCGACGACGCGTCGCTCGGCCGCGGGCTCAAGTACGTGACCGACATCCTCGACGAGCGGGTGAAGAAGAAGCAGCTCACGCCGCTCGAGCGGGACCAGAAGCTCGCGCTGCTCACGGCGACGACGGACAGCTCGGGCCTGAAGAGCGCCGATCTCGTGATCGAGGCGGTGTTCGAGGATCTCGCGGTGAAGCACGCGGTCTTGCGGGACGTCGAGGCGAACGGCAAGGACGGCGTGATCGTCGCGTCGAACACGTCCTCGATCCCGATCTCCCGGATCGCGGCCGCGTCGAGGCGGCCGCAGAACGTGGTCGGGATGCATTACTTCAGCCCGGTGCACAAGATGCCGTTGCTCGAGGTCATCCGGACGGAGGCGACGTCTCCCGAGGTGGTCGCGACGGCGGTGGCGGTCGGCAAGCGGCAGGGCAAGACGGTGATCGTCGTGAACGATGCAGTCGGCTTCTACACGAGCCGGATCCTCGGGCCGTACATGAACGAGGCGAGCTGGCTGCTGGCGGAGGGGGTGTCGATCGAGCAGGTCGACCGGGCGCTCGTCGCGTGGGGCTGGCCGGTGGGCCCGCTGGCGCTGCTCGACGAGGTGGGCATCGACGTGGCGGCGCACATCGGTCCGATCATGATCGAGGCGTTCGGCGAGCGCATGTCCCCGCCGCCCACGATGGCCAAGCTGGTCGCAGGCGACCGCAAGGGCCGCAAGAACGAGCGCGGGATGTACCTGTACGGCGCGGCGGCGAAGAAGAAGGGCAAGGGGAAGCACCCGGACGAGAGCGTGTACGCCGTGCTGGGGCTGCCGGTGCCGAAGGCGAAGGACAAGCCGCCGGTGGCGGTCGAGGAGATCCAGATGCGGTGCTCGCTCCAGCTCGTGAACGAGGCGCTGTATTGCCTCGGCGAGGGCATCCTGCGGAGCCCGCGCGACGGCGACATCGGCGCGATCTTCGGCCTCGGGTTCCCGCCCTTCCGCGGCGGCCCGTTCCGCTACGTCGACGCCCTCGGCCCCGCGGAGGTGCTCCGCCGCGTCGAGGTGTACGAGCGCCGCTTCGGCAAGCGCTGGACACCAGCCCCGGCCCTCGTCGAGGCGGCCAGGACGGGCAAGCGGTTCTACGACTGACGCGCCGGGGCGCGGCGTCGCTGGGACGTTATCGTCCATGTCGTCGCTCACGGGGCCTGCGCGACGCGGGCCCTGCTCTGGCCTGCCCTCCGTTCCGTGGCTCGCGAAGACCCCGGTCTCCCTTGGATACGTGGACTCACCACCATCCACCTCGCGACGAAGCTCACCAGCGAGGTGAGAAACCCGCCCACCGCCGCCCCTCCATCAACGGCTGCGCGCGCCGCGCGGGCTGCACAAGCCACGACGCCATCGAACGATGGTTCGTCAAGATGTGGTTGAGCGGCTGCCAGTAGAGCGGAGCTCCACACATGTACGCTACAGCACAAACCGTTGATTGTCCCTCATCGGTGGTTTAGCCTCACTCGCAACTAGGCAAGCTGGACGCAGCATCGGATGCGCCTGGAGGACAAGCTCAGGAGAGGAACGCGCGCATGCGACCAGAGGGGACAGCCCCCTTGCTCGTCGTGCGTCCGTGGTCGCGGATCCAGCGGATGGGGCCGGTCCAGGCAACCGTCTGAAGCTTCGTGCCGTAGCCACCAGGAGAAGTTGACATGAAACCGGCCCGTCAAAACGAAGGAAAGACTCGATTGCCCAAACCTTCTCTCCCGTCGAACGAGACCAAGAAGCGAGAGCGCGCCAGCGCGGCGGACGCGAGGCGAAAGAGGAGCAGCCAGAGCGCCGGCGGAGGCGAGCGCGGCTCGTCGGCGCCTCGCGCCGACAAGATCGAAGAGCTAGAGAGCCGCGTGCGGGCGCAGCAGATGATACTGGACAACATCGTTGACGGCGTGGTGGTCAGCGATCGCGAGGGCAAGATCCTCTATTCCAACCCGGCGGCCGAGGCGCTCCTCAAGGCCACGGTGGACAGCGTGTCACCCGACGAGTGGAGCAGGCGGTACGGATTCTACCGCACCGACGAGCAGACGCCGTTCCCGGCGAACGAGCTGCCGGTCGCTCGCGCGCTCAAGGGCGAGGTCGTCGCGGCGGAGGAGATATTCTTCCGGCACGGCAGCAAGCCGGCGGGCGCCTGGCTGGTCGTGAGCGCTCGCCCCGTCATGGCCAACGATGGCTCGTTCTTCGGCGCCGTGGGTGTGTTCCGCGACGTCAGCGAGCGCAAGCGGTGGGAAAAGGAGCTCGAGCAGCAGCTCACCCGTGAGAAGGATAGGAACGACGCGCTCGAGCGCCTGCGGCTCACCGTGCAGCAGCTCTCGACCCCGATCCTCGAGGTCTGGGATGAGATCCTCGTCCTGCCCATCATCGGCGTCCTCGACTCCCGGCGCAGCGGCGAGATGACGGACCAGCTCCTCCAGGAGATCACGCGGAAGCAGTGCCGCTTCGTCATCGTCGACGTGACGGGCGTCGAGATCGTGGACTCCTCGACGGCGGATCAGCTCCTCAGATTGGTGACCGCCGTGGAGCTGCTCGGCGCCAGGTGCATGTTGACCGGAGTCCGACCTGCGGTGGCGCAGACGCTCACCATGCTGCGCGTGGATCTCGGCCCCATGCTCACCCTCCGCAACCTCAGGCACGGCCTACAGACCTGCCTGCGCATGATGCAGACAGAGGCGAACGTGGCTCACTCCATCGCGTCGCGGCTCGACGTCGCCGCCCGGCGCTGAGGCACGCCAGCGCGCCATCGGCTCCGGCGCACCGGGCCGACAGGCTCCTACGACGCCGGACGGCGGCACGGATTCGCCCGTGCACAGGCGGGCACGATCCATCAAGGCCTGCCTGCCTTCCGCTCCGCAATACAAATATGTCCAGAGTGAACCAGACCACGGCTCGAAGCCGCAAACGCGGTGTGCCATCCGGGTGAGCAACATCGCGCGAGCGTTCCCGGGAGAGATGCGCGACCCGCGCGCGAGCTCAGGCCAGGACGCTCTGCTGTCCAGGACGCCGTGATGTCCTGTATCGAGCCATCGCCCAAACGCGCGTTATCATAACACAATTTACGACGGCGCAGCCATTGGCCCCTTCGCTGATTTGCGCCGGGTGCTCGCCTGTAAGGATAGGCACCAGGTCCGTGCGCGAGCGTTGACATCGGTTCATCGTTCCGCGATTGTGTCAAGGACTGAATGGATCCGCCAGTGCCAGCAGCATGCAGAAGGAGGTCCATCGATGCTCAGCAATCGCGCGTCCCACACCGACGGGCAGTCAACCTTTGGCGCCAGCTCGACACAACACGACATGTTGAGCCTGCGAGAGGGCGAGGCAGGGATACTGGAGCGGCTCAGCTCCCTGAGGAGGATTGAAGAGAGCCCCATCGACAGGGGCTATCGATACCTAGGCCGGGCCTTCGACGTCGACCGCTGCTACCAGGCCACGCTGAGCCGGACACCGGACTTCAGGTCACGCATCGAGATGCCGGATGAGATCTTCAGCTCCGCGGTCATCTTGGATCTGCTGATGAACAGCAGGCTGAGCTCGAGGATAAAACACCGGATCATAGAGTTTCTCGGCGAGCGCCACGAGCACGGTCTCTTCTCGTACTTCGTGGACACGAGCCTGCTCCCCTGCGACGTGGACGTCACGGGGCTCGTCTTGTCGGTCCTCGTCAAGCTCGGCGCCATTCCCACGGGCGTCGCTCGTTCGGCTGCCTCGAAGGTGCTGCAGAACGTGAACGACGCCGGGATCATCCACGTTTACTTGCCGCCGAGGGGCGAAAGGGAAGGCCGCTACAGGATCGACCCGGTCCCCTGCGCCAACGCGCTGTACCTGGCCTACCTCCTGGGGAGGGAGGGCGAAGCCCGGCCCACGGAAGAGTACCTGATCGACTCCCTGCGCGCACAGGAGGCCGCGCGTACGAACGCCTACTATTACTATCTGACCCCGGACGTGTGCCTCTACTGGGCGTCGAGGTTGCTGGAGTTCGAGAGGTTCAGGAAGAAGTACGCTCACGTCGTCGAGGAGGCGCTGAGGGCGCGCGTTGGGAGCAGCGATGTCCCTCTGGAGCTCGCGTACAGGGTCATCACGGCCAATCGCCTGCGCATCGACAACTCGTCCGAGCGAGAGGCTTTACGCAGAGCACAGGCTTCAGACGGCTCATGGCCCAACTCGCCCATGTACAAGCTGGGTCGCTCCGATGTCTACGTCGGCTCGGAGGCCCTGGTCACCGCCTTCGCCCTGAAAGCGCTGGACGACCAGTGAACATCATTACACATTTGAGCCGGCGGGCTCGCGCGTCGAGCATCGCCGAGGAGAGGGCGATATGAACCCGCGATCGGGCTTCGGGGCGAGCCAAGGTTCCGGAAGCGCCGAGGGCTTCGGCGAGCGCCTGAAGGGCATGGAGCTCGATTTCCCGGGCTTCGAGGGGGTCAGGATCCCGGCTCTCCTCGTCCCGCTGGAGCGCAGGGTCAGCGAGCACCTGGAGCAGATTCGGTCTCCTTACGTCGACTGGGTCGTGGACGCGAAGCTCGTCGAGCCAGGGACGCGCGGACATGACGTCCTGATGCGCATCAAGCTGGACGACTGCGCTGCGCTGATCTTCCCGGAGCATCCGAGAGAGCTCGTGATGTATGGAGCGATATCCTTGGCGCTCTTCTTCGCGCTCGACGACGTGGTCGACGACGTGAACGCCGACCGGTCGAAGAAGCTCACCTACATCAGGAGGGTGGAGCAGATCGCCAGCGGAGATGCGCCGACGTCGCGAGACGACCACATCGTCAGGGCATGGCACCGGTGGTTCGCGGAGATCGAGGCGCTCGCCTCGCCGCGGGCCTTCGAGGGTTTCGCCGGGGCCCTGCGGTTCCACCTCCGGGCGCTGAGGGCCCAGACGCTGAACCAGCAGAGCGCCGCCCCGTGCCCCACGACGCACCTGATGCGGAGGCGAGACAACGTCGGCAGCAGCTACTTCATGCCGCTCGCCGCCATCTTCCTGGAGCGCGAGCACGGGCTGGGCATGCAGGAGGTGCTGGAAGACCAGCACGTCAAGAGCATCACCGACCTCGCGGCCTTCGTCATCGTGCTCCACAACGAGCTCCTCGGCCTGTACAAGGACATGAGGAGCGGTGAAGCCAACTTCGTCGGGCTCCTCCGACGTGAGCACGGCATCGAGCTGCAGAGCGCCTGCGACCTGGCGGGCAAGCTCGCCGACGACATGGTGAAGGCCATGGTCCAGATGGCGGCGGATCTCCCTGCTCTCGTGGACGGGTACGAGGAGAAGGCGGAAGCGATCACGCGGTGCGTGCGCACGGCCTACTCGCTCATCCGTGGCACCTTCGATTGGTACATGATCACTCGCCGCTATTACGACGAGAAATATTTTTCGATGTGACGCGCACGCCGGCCCTCGGCTCACGCCGCGGTTCCGGCGGAGGAGAGGGCCCGGAAGGAGGAGGGGTGGCGTTGAACACCGAGATCGATCCTGCGACGTTCCCAGGCAGCCAGGCGCCCGTTTACGCACGCATGCCGCCCCTCGCGGAGGGCGGGCTGCCGCTGCTCGGGTCGCTCCCGGCGCTGCTCAGCCAGCAGGCCGAGTTCTTCCCGAGGGCCCGCATGCGACACGGGGACGTGTACAGGCTGCGGCTCGGCCCCTTGAGCATGATCGTCGTGAATCACCCGAGGCACGTCCAGCATGTCCTCCGGGACCACAGCTCGAAGTACGGGAAGGGCGGCGCGCTGTGGGACTCGCTCAGGACCCTGCTGGGCAACGGCCTGGGCGTGAGCGAAGGGGACTACTGGCTGCGCCAGCGCCGCATGATGCAGCCGCACTTCCACCGCGAGCGGGTCGACCAGCTCGCCGGCGTGATGGTCGACTCGATCGACGACGAGCTGGAGATCTGGGACGTCGCGGCGAGGACGGGCTCGCCGCTCGATCCGATGCGCGCCGTCAGCCCGCTCGTGATGAAGCTGATCGCGAGAGCGCTGTTCGGGGGCGACATCAACCGCGAGGAGATCGAGCTCGTCACCGCGCGCGTGACGTTCGCCATCAACTACGTCTTCCGCGGCATCGTCGCGCAGGAGCTGCCTGCGTGGCTCCCCGTCCCGGGGAGGCGCCGCTACCAGCAGGCGATCCGCGACATGGACGCGGTGCTGCTCAAGATCATCGAGCGCAGCCAGCGGCGGCAGCAGCGCGCCGGGGACCGCGGGGGCTTGCTCGCGATGCTCGTCAGCGGGGTCGATCCCGAGACCGGCCGGCGGATGACCGCCAGCGAGCTCCGCGACGAGGTCGTGAACCTGTTCCTGGCTGGCTACGAGACCACCGCGGTTGCGCTCGCGTGGACACTGCAGTTGCTGCTGCACGAGCCCGCCGTCATGGCGGAGCTGCGCGCCGAGGTCGACAGCGTGGTCGGCCGGGACCGACCGGATGCCTCCCACCTCGCCAAACTGTCCTATACCCGCATGGTCTTCCAGGAGTCGCTGCGCGTGCGCCCGCCGCTCTGGTGGCTGGTGCGGGTCGCCGTCGTCGATGACGAGATCGACGGCTTTCACGTCCCGGCGGGCACGCTCGTGCTCGCCCCGACCTACGCCATCCATCGTCATCCGGAGCTCTGGGAGGATCCCGATCGCTTCGATCCGGGGCGCTTCACGCCGGAGCGCGCGGCGTCACGGCACAAGCTGGCCTGGATCCCTTTCGGAACCGGCCAGCGCCAGTGCATCGGCAGCACCTTCGCTCTGGCGGAAGCGCAGCTCATCCTGGCGCGCCTCGTTCAGCGCTATACGTTCGCCGCCGGCTTGCCGCGCCGGAAGGTCGTGCCGGCGCTGTCGATGGCCTTGCACATGAAGAACGGGACGCCGTTCCGGGTGACGCGGCGCAGCCCGGCCTGAGCGGGCGGCGGCCTTCGTCAAAAGGTGCCTTTCGCGCCGAGGACCGCCCCCGCCGGCCCCGCCTCCAGCACCCCCGCGCTGAGCCACCTCGGGCTCGCGCCGGTCGTTGCGCCGGCGTGCGCCGGCTCAGTCCACAGCAGCACCGCCGCCGCTCCGAGCCCGGCCAGCCCCACCCCGAAGCCGATCGTGCTCACCACGGCCATCGCGTTCGCGCTGTTCGCGGCGTCGAGCCCTGTCGCGTCACAGGCCTTCTCGTCGCTGGCCTGGATGGCGGTGCCGCAGTGCTGGTCGATGACGCCCTTCCTGCCGAGGACGAGCGCGCCCATGATCCCGCCCAGCGCGAGCCCCGCGGCGCCGACCCCGCCCGCGACGTAGGCCGCCGTGCGACGGCCCGCCGGGGCCTCCCGCGCGCCGGAGTCCGGCGGCGGCGCTCCTTTCTTGATGTCCAGCACCATCTCCTTCGACTCGCCTTCGGCGATCGTGATGCGCTGTTCCTGGACAGCCCCTCCCGGCATCTCGATCGCTATCCTGTGCTCACCTGGATCCACCGGCAACGCGACGCCGAGCGAGGCGTCACCCAGCTCGTGGCCGTCGCGCCTCACGACCGTTCCGGCCGGCGCGCCCGGCGGCAGGGAGAGCGCGAGCCGCGGGACACGCCGAGACAGCGCGTCGATCTCCTGGGCCGCGACCTCCGGCCGCCTGCCTTGCCGGGCCTTCTCGGCCCGCGTCATCCGATCGAACAACGCCATGTAGTCCTTGAAGCGCGCCGCCGCGGTGGCGACCCGGCCCCACCTCGCCTCGCAGGAGGCCAGCGTGAAGAGCGTGCCCGGCTGAGGGTCGAGGCGCTCGCTCTCGGCGAGGGCCTTGCAGCCCGTCTCGTAGCGACCTGCCTTCATGTCGGCGAGCCCTCGGTCGAAGAGCGCCTCGGCGGCCGCGATGTCCTGGGCCGCGGCGGACGCGGAGAGCGAGAGCAGGCCGAGGGCGGCGAGGAGCTGCGTGGACCGGCGGAACCAACGGATCATGATCTGGCGCTCAGCAGGCAAGGGAGCTCGGGATACGGGCCCATGTGGGGGACAAGCGACGCGGAGCATGAAGGCCGGAGGGCAGGCTGGCGAGATGACACATCACCCCTCCCGTGAGCCTCGCCGGGGCGCATCGGGCCGGTCGCGGCGCGCGGGCAGCGAGGCGGCGTCGCGGCGGAGCTCCAGATCAATGCCGCCCATACAGGTCGGGGGTCGAGGCGGGTTCGCGCGGCGGCGGCTTCTTGTTGGCGGACGACGCCGAAGGCGCCCTGGGCCTCGAGGGCGCGGACGTGCTGGTAGGCGCCGGCGGATGTGCGCTCGGGCGGCGGGAGGCCGCGGCGGGCGCCGAGGAGGCCGAGGAGGCCGGCACCGAGGCCGCACGCACCGCTGGCGCAGGCGCGGCGCTGGGCCCGGGCGGCGCAGCGCTGGGCTCGGACGCTGTCGCGGGCGCTGCCGCGGCCAATCCGGGCGCTGCCGCGGTCGGCCCGGGAGCTGCCGGCTCCTCGGCGACAGGGCCCGGAGCCGTTGCCTCCGGACCGCCTCCGCCGCGAGCGCCCAGCATGAGCCAGCTCCCGGCGCCGAGGACCCCGAGCCCGAGCACCGCCAGTCCTGCGGCGATCGGCCATCGCATCGGCCTCGCCGCCCTGGTCGGCCCGGCCGACACCGCCGCCTCGGTCTGGGTCCTCGCGAGCGTCAGCCCGTGGGAGCGCGAGTCGCGCTCGTACTCCGGGATCGTCGCCGGCTCCGCCGCCTCGTGCGCCGGGGTCATCGCCGTGGCGGCGGCGACCATCCCGGGCCGGGACGGCGCCCCGGGGATCGACCACCGATCGCCGCCCACCGGGACGCCGAGCACCTCGCCCAGGGCCTGCACCGCCTCCACCGCCCGGCCGAACCGCGCCGCCGGCACGACCGCAGTGGCCCGCGCAAACCACGCATCGAAGCCCGGCGGCAACATCACACCTTGCGCGCGCGCGCGCTGCACCGGCGGCTCCTGAGGACCACGGACGGCCAGCAGCGCGAACGCGACCATGTCGCCGGCGCTCCTCGCCTCCTGCCTCCAGTAGGGTATCCCCACGAGCAGCGTATAGGCGATCATGCCCAGAGCATAGATGTCCGCGGCCCCGGTGAGCCTCGCGCCGACCTGGAACTGCTCGGGCGCCATGTAGATCGGCGTGCCGAGGTTGCGCGTGGCGCCGGCCGCGGCCGTGCTTTCGGCGATGAGCTTCGCGATGCCGAAATCGAGGAGCTTCACGCGGACGGAGCCGTCCTCCCGCTCCGACAGGAAGATGTTTGCGGGCTTGAGGTCGCGGTGCACGATGGACGCGGCGTGGGTGCGGTCGAGCGCGAGCGCCGTCTGGTGGAGGTAGGTGATCACCTCGGCGGGCGGCAGGCGGCCGGCGCGCTTCAGGCGCTGGCCGAGCTCCTCGCCGCGAAGCAGCTCCATGACCAGGAAGGGCGTCCCGGTCGCCTCGTCGACGCCCGCGTCGAAGACGTCGACGATGTACTCGCTCTCGACGTCCGCCGCGATGCGGGCCTCGAGCTTGAAGCGCGCGCGCATCTCCTCGTCCGCGAAGATGTGCGGGTGCATGGCCTTGAGGGCCCGGCGGCGGGCCGTCTCCAGGTGCACCACCTCGTGGATGCTCCCCATTCCACCGGTAGCGATGAGGCGCACCACGCGATAGCGCCGCGCGAAGACGGTCCCCTCCGCGAGTGTGGCCGACACGGCGGGAGGCTCGCTTACCGGGCTGGCGGCGTCAAGGATCCAGGGAGCCGGCGGCCGGCCGCGAGCGAGCGCGGCGGCGGTCTCCCTCGGTGCCCGCCGTCCCCCCTCGCCGCGCCGCCGCGCAGCGAGCGGGGCCGGGCGCGCGGCGATCGCGCGGCTGGACGGCGGGGCGCCGGCATCGCGCTCGTCGAGGAGCTCCGGCGACGCCGCTCTCCACTACAGGTCTCTCGCACACCGGACGCCGGCGTCATTGCCGCTGTTCGCCGGATCGTCCTTGATGCGGTAGGAAGTGAGCAGGAACGATGAATCGTTGACGAACGCCCCGCCGCGGACCACCCGGCCCGAGGCAGCGGCCATGTTGGCACAATCCTCGCACTCTTCTTCGGGATAATTGGCGTGCCAGTCCAGGGCCCACTCCCACATGTTCCCCGCCAGGTCCGCCTGCCCCCATCGCCCATCGCCCTTCGGCCGGGCCCCGACGGGCAGGATATCGCTGAACGCACAGTCGCTGGTCGGAGACCCATCTCCGGTACAGTCATACGCCGCGTAGCTCTCATCGATGGTCGTGTCCCGGGGCTCCGACCACGGGTATTCTCGCTGCTGTTCACCGCCGGCCGCGGCGTAGTTCCACTCCACCTCCGTGGGCAGCCGGCCCCCGTCCCACGCGCAGAACGCGAACGCCAGGTACCAGGTCAGGCAGTTCACCGGTAGATGCTCGTGCGCTTCGGGCACGTCCGTCCATGTCGACAAGGTCGAATCGCACTTCAGCGCTTCCTTCAGCGCCGCCGCGTTCGCGGGCAGCCAGCTGTTACTCCAGCCATCATCCCACCCGCTCCTGTCGACGAGCGGGTGCTTCCCCGCGCCCGCCTTTGGCTTGCTGCCGGGATACGCCTCCACGAACTTTCGAAACCGCCCCACCGTCACCTCGAACCGATCCAGCGAGAACCCGCTCACCCTCGCCGGATATCTCTCGTCGTTGTCTCGCTTGAAGCTCCCGCCGGCGACCTCCAGGCTCGCGCAGCAGCTCTCGTCGCCCCTCGGGCCGCATGTCTCGTCCAGCCCGGCGCAGCTCGGCGGAGCGGGGCACGCCCCTCCGCTGCAAGCCCCTCCAGCGCCGGTCCCGCTGGCTGCTCCAGCGCCGGTCCCGCTGGATGCTCCAGGGCCGGTCCCGCCGCCCGCTCCTTCGTGCAGGTAATAGCCATCGTCCAGCCCCACGAGCGTCCCGCACCCGCCGGTCATGACCGCCCATGCCGCCCATATCCATGCCGCGAGCTTGCTCATTGCGCAACTACGAGGCTCGGTCGCAGAGCTTCGTGCCTCTGGCCTCACGCCTGTCCCTCCGAGTCGGCAACGTCGACCCGGGAAAGCGCTGCCTGCGCCGCTGTTCGGACCTCCTCTGGCGCACCTTCGGATGCGAGCTCCTGGAAGCGACGAATGATCTTCGACCGCAAGCTCGGCTCTTTGAGCTCTCCGAAGAGCTGCTCGAGCTTGGAGACGGCCTCTGGTGTACCGATGTTCCGCAAGGCATGAATGGCCTTCGAGCGGAGCTCGAAGCTGTCGTCATAGTCCTCGAGGTAACGATGGTGCGAGCGCGCGGCCGCGTAGATCGCATCGACGCTCGTTGGCGACGCGAGCCTTCCGAGCGCAAATACTATATCCTCGTGCTTGCGATGCCAATCTTCACCCGCGAGCCGCTCGAGCACATCGACGTACTCCCTTCCCATTCCGTAGTAGTCCCCGAGAATGACCCCGACCTCGACGGCATCGCTCTCTCTCTCTGACAACGCGAACTGCAAGACTCTCCACCCCAGCGAGAGCTTCTCTTCGGCGGGCAGCGGGAATTGACGCAGAAAATCGTCCTCGCCGATCCTACCGAGCGCGAGCGACAGCACCAGCTTCCTTTGCCGTTCATTCACCAACACAATCAAATCCCTGAATATTATCGTTGAATATATCTAGCGCCTTGCCAGTGCCCAGCGCGATGTTTATCTGCTTTCCTTCGCCCTTGAAACGCGCGTGCTTCTTTCCCCATCCCTTTTCACCGATGGGCATATCCGGATAAGCCTCCGTGGTGAGGGCGGACACGTCTCGCACGCCGATCGCCTCCAGCGCCGCCCTGGTCCCCGGTTTCATCTTGAACTCCACCAGGACGCCGTTGTAGCTCTCCGAAAATGATTGCGTGGGGGAGATGGTGGTCTCGGTAGTCCCGGGCATCCTTCCGGTGGCTTTCAGGGTCTCATAGTGCTCCTTGCTCATGGTACGGTAGAATAGCTCCGACTCATCACCGGCACTCGCTCTACCCTTCGCACCACCCGTCTTGAGCCCCCACGGGTCCACCTCCATCGTGGGACACCCGTCGAACGCAAACAACCGTGCTCCACCATGGATCCCCAGCGGATCCGGGCTGCACCACCGCCCCACCTCCTGGTCGAAATACCGGAATCGCGTATAGCACAACCCGGTCTCCTCGTCCTCGTACTGCCCCAGCAGCCGGAACGGGCTCTCCACCGGCCGCGCGTGCTGCGCCGCCGGGTCCCTCCAGACCTCGACCACCCGCCCCCATACCGAGTGCGCCGCCGACCAGGCGACCCGCCCGTCTTGCCCCACGAGCTCCTTGGGCATCCCGAGGTGATCGCTCACTACCGCGAACACCTCCCCCTGCTCCGCGTGCAAGAGCGGCACGAACGTCCCCGGATCGTGCACGAACACGCGTGCTCCCCGCGTCCGCTCCAGGTCCGCTGCCAGCTCATCCCCGTCCCAGACGAACTCCACCACACGGTCCGGCGTCTCAGCGCCCGCCGGCACGACCTCCTTGCGCACCCGCCGTCCGAACGCGTCATAGGAAAACCGCACCCGTGTCCCGTCCGGCCGCCGCACCTCGCGCAAGCGATCTCGACAGTCCCACGCGTACTCGGTCGCTGCCCCCTGAGCGTTCGCCGCGCGCGCCCCGAGGTCGAGCTTGACGACGCGCCGGCCCCGCTTGTCATACGTGTACTTGGCCTTGCCTGTCTGCCGCAGCAGGTCCCCCGGCGCGATCTCCCACTCCGCAGCCCCCGTCTGGGCCTCGAGCCCCTCGAGCATCTTCAGCAGCGAGCCCGCCGCATCGTACGCGAACACCTCGCGCAGCGAGCCGCGCCGCGCTTCGAGGAGCTGGTCGATCCGCTCGTACCGATACGTGGTCGCGCCCCATCGACCGTCCTCGATTCGTGTCACGCGTCCGAGCGCGTCATAGCTCCACTTCCGATCGACCAGGTCCTGGGTGATCGCTGCCCCGGGCGCGGACGCCGATACCCGCTGCTCGATCAGCCGATCCATCGCGTCGTACCCGCTCTGGATCGACACCTGCTCATCCGGACGACCGCGCCAGACCTCCCGTCCGAGCACGTCCCGCTCGATGTCCATCCGGTAGCCGTCGTGCTCCACGGCGACCAGCGCGCCCAGCGCGTCGTGCACGTACTTCGTCGTCGCGCCGTTCGGCAGCACCCGCTTGGTCCGCCGCCCGAGCGCGTCGTACTCGAACCGAAGCGCCTTGTCTCCCTGCCGCTCCGTCACGATCCGCCCGAGCCCGTCGCGCTCGAACATCGTGACGACCTTGCTCTCTCCCTCCTCCACGACCGCGGCGAGCAGCCGCCCGAGCGCGTCGCGCGGATAGGTCGCTATCCCGTCGGTCGACTGCTCGAAGACGACGTTGCCCAGCCGATCGTGGTTGAACGATCGGAAGCTCCCATCCGGGTAGTCGATCCGCGCCAGGTTGCCGGCCTTCGAATAGCCGTACTTCAGCACCCGCCCGTCGAACGTCAGCTCCTCGACGACGCGACCTGCGATATCGTACGTGAAAGCATACACCTCTCCACGCGGGTTCTCGATCTCCCGGAGGCGCTCCTTGGACGAATACCGGAAGGACCACGTGCGCCCATCGGGCTGGGTGACACGCGTGAGCACCCCTGTGCCGGCATACTCCATCACCGTCACATGCCCGAGGGCGTCCGCGATGCGTGCGACGTTGCCCTGCGCGTCGTAGGCTTGCCGGGCGATGGTTCCATCCGGACGATGGATCTCGATCGGCCTGCCCAGCCGATCGTACGTGAGCCGCGTAACCCTGTCGAGCGCGTCCGTCATCGACACGGGGCGCCCGAGCGTGTCGTACTCGAACGTGGTCCGTGCGCCGCGCGCGTCCGTCTCGGCGATCACATTGTGCCGCGCGTCGTATTCATACCGCACGACGAGCCCGTCGGGCCCCTCGATCGAGCACAGGCGCCCTCGGTCGTCGTGCGAGAGCTTGTAGGTGACGCCCGTCGGGTATTGAATTTCGACGAGATTCCCGCGCTCGTCGTGCGAGTAAAGCGTCTCCAGCCCGTCGTGCCCCGTGCGTTTGACGGGGAGATCCCCCTCGTACGCCCAGGTCGTCACATTGCCGGCCGCATCCACCACGCGCACGGGGTTGCCGCGCGCGTCGCGCTCGAGGCGCGTTGCGTCGCCCGCGCCGTTGCGCTCCTCGACGATGAAACCATCCTCGTCGTACTCGCGCTCCGCCAAGACGACGCCCGTCGTCGTCTCTTCGCGCGTGACGAGTCCATCGTCGTCCCATGTGTAGATCTTCGGCTCCTCGCTCTCCGCCCTCGTCGTCTGCGCCCGCTCGTCGATGTAGAGCGCCACCTCGTGCAGGCCGTCCGGCCCCCACGTCCGCACGCAGCGCCCGCTCTCGTCGTCGTAAGCGTACTGGAAGCGCGCGCCCCCCTTGAGCCGGGCGGCGATCATTCGATCTGCGCCGTCGTACTCGTACTCCTCGACGTTGCCGAGCGCATCGACCACGGCGGCGAGGTTCCGGGCCTTCGAATACCGGTACTCCACCGATCGCTCGACGCGGCCGTCGACGCGCACGTCGAGGCGCGCGAGCCGGCCGCGGTCCCACGTGAAGAGGACCTCACGCCCGGCCGTGTCGACCACGCGCGAGAGCAATCCTTCCTGATAGTCGAGCGTGATCGCGTTGCCGCTCGCGTCCTCGATCGAGCGGAGCAGCGCCTCGCGCCCCGGGCCGGCGAAGACGCGGGTGATGCGGCTCTCTGGGTTGTAAACGCGATAGCTCCCATCGCGGCCGACGCGGAGCTCAAGCCGCTCGCCGCGGAGGAACGATGCCTCGCCGGCGCCTACCTTATCGAAGTAGATCCATCGACCATCGCCATCGTGCAGGTCGATCGTCTCCTCGCCCTCCTCGATCCACTCCTCGAGGCTGTGGACCCATCCCGGCCCCAGCGCCGCGTCGCGGTCGCCGTGGCGTGAAGAGGCATAGCGACGTCCGATGACGAGCGGAATGGCGCCGGGCAGCGACAGATCGGTCGCCTCGTCGACGACCTCGCCCGTCACCACGTCGACGGGGTGCCCTTCGCGTTTCCGCTTGCGCGGCGGCTGCTCGGACGAGCTCTTGCGTTCCCGGGGGCGCTTCGGGCGCCCTCTCCCGCCACCCGCTTTGCTTCCCTTGCCGGGGGTCCCCTTGATCACGACCCCGTCTTTGCCACTCTTCTTGGGCTTCTTCGCACCTCCGCCAGCGGCGTCGTCAGCGCCCTTCTTGCCCGCCTTCTCGGCGCCCTCTTTCCCGGCCTTCTCGGCGCCCTTCTTGCCCGCTTTCTCGGCGCCCTCTTTCCCGGCCTTCTCGGCGCCCTCTTTCCCGGCCTTCTCGGCGCCCTCTTTCCCGGCCTTCTCGGCGCCCTCTTTCCCGGCCTTCTCGGCGCCCTCTTTCCCGGCCTTCTCGGCGCCCTCTTTCCCCGCCTTCTCGGCGCCCTCTTTCCCCGCCTGCTCCGCCCCCTGCTTCCCCGCCTGCTCCGCCCCCTGCTTCCCCGCCTGCTCCGCCGCTTGCTTCCCCAGCTGCTCCGCCCCCTGCTTCCCCAGCTGCTGCGCGGCCTCTTGCGCCCCCTCCTTGCCGACCGCTTCCGCGACGGCCTTGCCCGCCTTCACGGCCAGCCTCCCCCCCGTGGCCGCCGCGCCCGCGAAGGGGATCATCCCCGCCGCGGAGATGCCCGCGTTCAGATAGTCGCCTTCCGCGAGGTAGATGACCGCGTTGAGCCCATCGGCGATCTCCCCGAGGCCCGGGATGAAGCCGACGATATCGAGCCCGGTGTGGACCCAGTCCGAGGCCTTGTCCCACCAGCTCTTCTCGGCCTCCTCGCGCATCTTGTCGAGGTCCACGAGCGGCCCTGCATAAGGCGCCGAACCGTGGGCCATGAACACCGCCTTGCCGATCGTGTTCTCTGGCCCGTCCGGGCCCGCGCAGTTCATCGCGTACAGCGATGTGTGATAGATGATGTTGTTCCCCTGCGCCTGGACCGTCGTGCTGTGCGAGATCGGCCGGCAGTACCCCAGGTTCACCCCGCTCTTGACGCCGCCGCCCGTCCCCGGCTCGTCGCCCTCGACGGTGGTGATCCGGCTCGCCATCGTCGTGGTGTCGAACGTCCCGAGCTTCACCGTGCTCGCCTCGTCCACGCCGGCGGCCAGGCAGGCGCGGATCTGGTACGGCACCGGCTTCATCTCGTCGCCGATGGGCGTGTTGCAGACATCCGGCTCGATGCAGACGACCCACGCGTTGCCCGTCTTGCGGAGCCCTTCATTCTCGGCCACGAGTCGTCCCTCCCGGCGCCGCCATGCACGCCTCGAGCGCCTCAATCCTGCGTCTCTTGCTGTACGCGCCGCGCCACGTCATGAACAGGCGCCCCTCCGGCACGTCGATCATCAGCGTGTCGAGGAGCATCGGGACCACCGCGCGCGAGCCCGTCTCGAGCAGCGCCAGCAACCCGAGCTCGTACCCCGGGAGCCGGAGCTCGAGCGCCCCGTCCGGGTGCAGGTTCTCGAGGACGATCTCCTCGTTGCCGCGAAGATAGCCCGGATAAACGAGGTCAGGATGAGCGCTGTTGTAGAACCGGTAATCGAAATCGAGCGGCGCGTGCGGCCAGCGCTCCGCTTTCCACGCCTCGTCGTAGGTCCCCGCGTACGCGCGCCGCGGGAGCCAGACGCCCGGGATCGGGCCGAGCCCCTCCGGCTTGTGGAGCCGGCCGAGCTCGGTGACGGGGTCGTCGGGCGACTCGATCTGCGGCGCCTCGAACGTGACGTCGCTCGGCGTCTTCTCCTCGGGGAGATAGCCCTTCCCGACGGGGTTTTGCTCGAACGCGTGGCGGGCCCCCCACGCGTCCTTGAAGGTCCCGCCGAACGCGTGCTCGTACCGGATGGGCACCTCGCGGCAAGGCTCGGGCTCGGTCAGGCGGTACTCGCCGCCTTCGCGCACCCAGCGACGCGGCCCTGTCACGCGGAGCGTCTTGTCCACCTTGCCGACGCGCGCGCGGACGAACCACGCCGGCGCGGGCCAGCCCCCCGGCGCGTGCGCCGTCGCGTTGATGTGGATGTCGCTCCGCTGCTTGAACGGCGCGAGATCGCCCTCCATGCGCAGGCTCGACGAGCCCGAGTCCCCGTGGAACACGTCCCCTCCGGACACCTCGGGTTGCTCCGGATCGAGCTGCGCGACGCCTCCAGGGACGATGCGGAAAGCGCCGCGCAGCACGAACACGCCGAACTCGCGCCCCTGCGGATCGACGCTGTCGAAGTAAAAAGGCCAGAAACGAGTATAGTTCCGAACGATCATGGCAGCGCCCGTCCAGCGGCTGATCAGTTGAGGTCGATGTACTCGCCGTCGATGTCCACCACCCCCGACGCCGCGATCAGGACCGTATCCCCGTTGACCTCCACCGCCGCGGCGTCCACGGTCGCGCGCTGGCCCGCCTTCACCTCCACGACGGCGCCCGCCGTGGTCGTGATCGTCACGCCCGCCGCGTTCGCGATCGTCACGCCCGCCGACGTCTGGATCGTCGAGCCGGCGGTGATCTGGATGTTCGCGCCCGCGCTCATGCTGATGTTCGCGCCGGCGCTGATCGACACGCTCCCCTCGGCCGTCAGGCTCACGTCCGGCCCTTTCATCGTGAGCGTGGACCGCCCCGTCGTCTGCGAGATGAACTGATCCGTCATCACCGTCCCGGTGGGCGGGATCGTCGGCGGCGGCTCGGCGGGTTGCTCGATCGTGACCGTGTGCTTCTTGCCCACGAGCGTCGAATCCTGGACCCCGATCGCCGCGGCCCGATCCTTCCCGACCGTGATCGTCTGATTGTTCCCAACCGCGATCGTCTGGTCGTTCCCGACCGTGATCGCCTCGTCGTGCCCGACCGTGATCGTCCGATCGACGCCCGTCGTCTCCGTCTCGTTGTTCTTGACGAGCTTGTTCAGGTCCTTCTGCGCCTGGACATTGACGAGCTCCCTCCCCGCCGCGTCCTCGAACATGATCTCGTTGTAGCCGCCCGTCCCGCCCGTGGAGTTGCTCCTCCACCCGCTCTGCGTCTTGTTGTCAGGCAGCTTGTACGGCACCTTCTGCAGGTTCGTGTACACCCGTCCCACGATGACCGGCCGGTCCGGGTCCCCGCTCAGGAAGTCCACCAGCACCTCCTGCCCGACGCGCGGCAAGGTCACCCCGCCGTACCCGGCGCCTCCCCACGACTGGCTCACGTGGATCCAGCACGAGCTGCTGTCGTCCATCTGGCTCTCGCGGTCCCAGTGGAAATGCACCCGGACCCGCCCGAACTCGTCCGTGTGGATCTCCTCGCCGGGCGGCCCCACCACGGTCGCGCTCTCGACCCCGTTCACCTTCGGCTTCGGCGTCACGAGCTCCGGCCGGAAGGGGATGTCCGTCCCCCGCGCCTTGCACCGATGCGCCCACTCGCCGTGATGGCTCCCGCTCATCGACGACTCGACGACGAGCAGCGTCCGGCTCTCGGCGAGCGCCTCGTGCGGATGCCCCGCGATGCTCACCACGCTCCCTGGCGCAAGGTCATGGGCGTTCGTCTCGAAGGTGCAGACCTTGGCGCTGCCGCGCTTCGCGTCGAGCCGCCGCTGCGCCAGGCTCGACGCCTCCTTCTCGTCGGTGCGCGCCTTGCCCTTGTCGTCGGCGCTCGGCGTCGCGTCCCCCTGATCCGTGCCGAAGAGGAACGCGCCCGGCGTGTACTGGTAGCGCTCGAGCTTCGCCTCGAGCCCCTGCCCGCCCGACGCGCTGCCCACCAGCTTGTAGCCCGGCGGCCGGCGATAGTCGTGGTCCCGCAGCGTGTATTTCCCCGGCCGCACGCGCTTGCCCATCCGGACGTCGGTCACGAACGAGATGCCGTGGCTGCGCGAAAGGCTCGCGTCGTCCAGGAACATCAGCGGCGCCCCGCGCTTCACGTTCGCGTGCGGCGCGTCCGACAGGACGAGCTTCGTCTCGCCCCCGATCTGCTCGAACGCGTACGAGATCCCCGCGTCCTCGAGCATCCGGCTCACGAAGGCGAAGTCCGACTCCGCGTATTGCACGCGGTATTTCCGCTTCTTGTAGGCGCCGCCGTCGATCCGCACCTCGGGCGCGATGCCCCACTCCTCGAGCACCTTGAGCGCGATGTCCGGCTCGGAGGTGTGCTGGAACATGCGGTAGTTCTTCCGCTGCGTGAGGAGCCACATCGTCGGCACGACGGTGAGCTGGTACGTCGAGAGCCCGCCCGGCTCGACCCGCACCTGCTCGAGGTGGTTGCAGAGGCCCGACCAGGACCTGTCGTGCGCGCCCGCGCGCAGCGTGAAGCGCGCCGGCTGGCCCACGACGGCGTCGAAGTCGATGCTGGCGTTGTCCGAGACCGCGACCAGGTTGACCTCGAACAGGGACGAGAGCCGCTCTTGTACGGAGAAGTTGCGCACGTCGAGCGCGTCGCCCGAGGCGACCTCGACCTCGAGGTTCTTCCCGCCGATGCGGCTCGCGGCGGCGCCGGCCGCGTTGCCGAGGCCCTTGACCGAACCACCAGCGGTCGCCTGCGAGGGATCCTCACCATGGCTTTTAACGAACGTCATCCTCGCGCCCTCCTGCGCTCCGGCCCGCGCCGTCTGCTCGCGAGCGTCCAAGGCTCCTGTCGAACCAGGCTAGTCGAATCATGGCTGGGAATGCGCCGGGGAGCGTCTCACGAGATCTGGTGTACTGTCCAGGGCCTGCCGCCCAGGCGAACGGCGCTGGATGGCCATGCGCGCTCCGCTCGGCGTAGAGGGTCGTTGGACGCGGGGCTATGCCAGGGTGTGCGCACTGCGCAGCTCCGTGGACGATGGCGGGACGGAGGCACTCCATCGCTGAACCTGTAAAATTACACCATTCCACGAACAAGATCGCGCGTGGCAGCGTGAATGGCACCCTGCGGCCACGATGCCACACCCCTCGCGCCCCTCGCGTCCCCTCCAGGGGACGACGCACGAGGAGGCGACGTGTAGAATTTCAAGTCTTAACGTTACGGGTCGACCCTCGTACGCTCGCGTCCGATGAACGTGGTGTCGCTGTGCCCGCTGCCGGCGTCGGGGTTCGTCTGGCAGTCGCAGGACGGGAGAACTGCGCAGACCGTCGTCGTGAAAGCGACGTTCGTGCTCGTGCCTGGGAAGTCGTATCTCGCGGCGGAGCAGCAGGCGCCGAACGAGGAGGACAAGCACTGGAACGACGATCCGGCGCGCAGCGTCGTCGCGCCGAGCGACAGGGTGCCCTACAAACCGCGCGCCGACGTGGTGCTCGTCGGGCACGCGTACGCGCCGGGCAAGCGCCCCATGCGATCGATGATGGTCCGTGTGGCGGTCGGAGACATCGACAAGTCGATCGAGGTGTGGTGCGACCGGGCCTTCCGGGTGCGAGATGGCCAGCTCCTCGAGGGACAGGGCTTCACGAAGATGCCTCTCTGCTGGGAGCGCGCCGCCGGCGGCCCCGACACGAGCAACCCGGTCGGCGTGCGGTTCGACGCGCCCCCGGACATGTATGGCAGGGTCACGGTCCCGAACCTCCAGCCGCCCGGGATGCATGTGGTCACGCCGTCGGACACGTTCGCTCCGGTGTGCTTCGCCCCGATCGGGCGGAGCTGGCCAGGGCGAACATCGTGGCTCGGACCTCTGGCCGGGAAGTTCCCGCAGCCCGGGTGGGAGGAGCGGCCGCTGCCGGAGGGGCTCGATCCCGTGTACTTCCTGGCGGCGCCCCCGGACCAGCAGGTGGAGCAGATCCGACCCAACGAGCACATCATCCTCGAGAACCTGAGCCCCGATCACGCCCGCCTGGTGACGAACCTGCCGGGCGTCAGGCCGCGGGCGGTCGCGCACCGGGCCACGGGGGAGCACGAGGAGGTGACGCTCGTCGCGGACACGCTGTGGATCGACACCGATCGTGGGCTGTGCACGGTGGTCTGGCGGGGAAGGATCGGGCTCAGGCATCCGAGCGAGGCGGGGCGCATCACGGTGACGCTCGAGGGCGACACCGGCGGCCGGGTCTCCAGCGATGGGGCGAAGCCGTCCCCGCCGGAGGCCAGGGACGCGGCGGAGAAGCGCGGGGTGGAAGAGGACGCGGAGGGGACGCTCCAGCTGGGGGACAAGGTCGGCGCGGCGGTGGCGCCGGTGATGCCGTTCCAGGGCGGGGGCGAGCCGCGGCAGGCGCCCGCGCCGCCGACGTCGAGGCCAGGGGACGCCGCATTGCCGTTCAGGCCGGGTGGTCACCCGCCGCACACTGCCGAGCCGGCGGCGCCGCCTACGCCGCCCGCCGTGAGCCCGGCGCCCCCGCCGCTCGTGGTGCTGCCGCCGCCGGCGGAGCCGATCGCCAGGCCTGCGACGGCGGGGCCGTGGAGCCGGCTGGAGGCGGGCGGGAGGCCTTCCATCGGACAGTCCGTCGTGGAATCCATGGTGGGACCGAGCCCTGGCCCGAGGAGCCCCGCGTCGCCACCGGCGGAGCCGACCCCCGCGGCGGCCGCGCCCGCGCCCGCGCCCGCGCCCGCGCCGAGGCGCGGCGGGCGTGAGATCGTCGATCTGCTCTGGTTCAGCCCCGCGGCGATGCCGCGAATCCGGAAGCACGCGGCGTGGAAGGAGATCCTCGCGGACGTGAAGCCGCGGCCCGACGACGAGGAGCTCGACGACGACATGCCGCCGGGCAAGCGGCCGTCGGCGAAGGATCGCCGGGACGTGCTGGCGATCCTCGCGCGCGGGCAGCCGATGCGGGTGGAGGACCTGGAGCAGGCGATGATGGAGGCCGTGGGCGAGGACGGGGCGTTCGTGCCGCCGCTCGTGCTCGTCGCCGGGGAGCTGGAGCTCCCGTTCGATGAGGTGGAGACGCTGAAGGCGCTGGTGGCCGCGGCGAGCCCGCTCGTGATGGCGGACAAGAAGCTGAAGGAAACGGTGGAGGCGATCCACGACGTCTTCAAGATGCCCTGGGTGCAGGGGGCGACGAGCGTGGTGGAGGGGCTGACGGGGCAGCTGCGCGAGGCGCTGGGCCAGAATCGCGTGGTGCCGGCGAGGACGATCGAGGCGCATGCGGAGAGGGCGCTGCTCGAGCACAGGCATTTCCAGAAAAGGCTGGTGATGGGGCAGATGAGATTGCGGGCGCTGCTCTCTTCCTCCGGAGGTCACGCGAAGGTGCCAGTGTACTGGCCTGAGGCGGTGGGAAAGGAATTGCCGGGTCTCCAAAGAATGCAAGTGAGAATGATCGCCGCGCTCGGAATGCGCACCGAGCACCAGGAGAGCGCTGGCCTCGCGCTCCGGGCTTGCGCGCTCGCGAGACGCGGAGCTCTTTGAGTCGCGCGCGTGAGAGGGCCGGCGCGGCGCGCGCCCCGTTGCGGCGCGCCCGGCGCCGCGCGCCGGCCCCGGAATCCCTGGACGCGCCCCGGGCCAGGGTGGCCCGCGGGTTGCTCCCCTCCCGGTGCGGGACAGACCGCGCGGGAGGTTGTCAGTCATGCGGAAGTGCGTGCGCGATTCGGTGGTCGTCATCACCGGGGCTTCGTCGGGGATCGGCAGGGCGGCGGCGATCGCGTTCGCGCGGCGCGGCGCGCGGGTGGTCGTCGCCGCGCGGAACGCGTCGGCCCTCGAGGAGGTCGCCGCCGAGTGCGCCAGCGCCGGGGCGCGGGCGCTCGCCGTCCCGACCGACGTGCGGGACGAGTGCGCCGTCAGGGCCCTCGCCCGCGCCGCGATCGAGGTGTTCGGCAGGATCGACGTCTGGGTGAACAACGCCGCGGTGTTCCTCTACGCGCGCGCCGACGAGGCGCCTTACGAGACCTACCGCCAGGTCATCGAGACGAACCTGCTCGGCTACGTGCACGGAGCGCGGGCGGCGCTGCCCTATTTCCGCGCGCAAGGCGCGGGCGTGCTCGTCAACAACGTCTCCGCGCTCGGCAAGTTCGGCGGGCCGACGATGAGCGCCTACGTGAGCTCCAAATTCGGGATCCTCGGCCTCTCGTCCTGCCTGAGGCAGGAGCTCGTCGGCACCCCGGACATCCACGTCTGCACGCTCCTGCCCGCGGCGGTCGACACCCCGATCTACCAGCACGCCGGCAACTACACCGGCCGCGCCGTCCAGCCGATCTGGCCGGTCCTCGACCCCGCGCGGGTCGCGGCCGCGATGGTCTCCCTCGCCGAGCGGCCGCGGCGCCAGGTGTACGTCGGCGCCGGCGGCCGCGTCACCGCCGCGGCGTACGCCGTCTTCCCGGGCCTCACCGAGCGGGTGCTGGCGGCGTACATCCCGAGCGCGACCTTCCTGGATCGCGCCGCGCCGCACACCGACGGCAACATCTTCTCACCGATGAAGCGCTGGACCGGCGTGACCGGCGGGTGGCGCCGGGGCTCGGGCCTCGCCGCGCTCCTCGACACGGTGAGGACCGCCGCCCGGCTCGCGCTCGAGATCCCGTCCGCGGCGCTCGGGCGCCGCAAGCCACGGTGAGCTCGCCGTTCTGGCACCCTCCGTACGCGATCTCCCAGCCGTCCTGACGCGCCGCCGTGCCCGGGGTGCCGCCCAACCTCGGGGATTCTGTGACGCGTTCTCCACCGATGCTCGGCATGCTGCGCGCCGACCAACGATTTGATGAGAATCAAGGAGGCGCAACGATGAGCCGTTATGTGGCGCGCACGCTCCGAAGCGATGACTTTTCGACGCTGATGGACCTCGAGGCGGCGCTCTTCGGAAGCGCGGGCGAGGGCGAGCTCGGGCGGTATTACATCCGTCTTTGCTGCGATTTCTTCAAGGACTCTTGCTTCATGGTCGAGGCCGCGGGCAAGCCCGCGGGCTACCTGCTCTCCTTCGCGCGCGGCAAGGAGGTCTATTGCACGACCCTCGCCGTCCTGCCCGAGTACCAGGGCTCCCGCGCCACGCACACGCTGCTCCGGGCGTTCGTCGGGTCGATCCTCGGCTGGGCGGAGTCGTGCTGGTTCACCGTCGAGGAGGACAACCACGCCGCGCGGGCGCTCCACGCCATGCTCGGCGCCAAGGAGATCGAGGTCCGCCCCGACTTCTACGGCACCGGGCACCCGCGCATCATCTCGCGCATCGATCGCGACGCGTTCATGGCGCTCCGGGCCCGCTTCGAGCGGGTCGGGCTCGTCGATCGCGCCGCCGAGGCGAAGGAGCCGCGCGCGGCGGACGGCGGCATCGCCGCGGTGGCCTGAGGCGGATAGACCTCATGACGACCACCGCTCCGCTGGACGCCGCTCGCCGCCCCGGGGCGGCGGGCGTCTGGCCGTGGACCGAGGCGCGCTCCGTCGTCAGCCGGGTCTCCGGCGTGATGGGGCTCGCGCTCGACACCGTGTTCCGGACCAGCCTCTTGCCCGAGCTGCCCGCCGCGCGCGACCGCGAGCGGGCGCGCCTCCTGCACGCGATCGCCGGGGAGCTCTGCGCGCTGCACGCCCTGCGCGTCCGCGTGACCGGCGCGCTCCCTGCGCCGCCGTTCGTGATCGTGGCCAACCACGTCAGCTACCTCGATCCGATCGCCCTCGCCTCGCTCACCCCCTGCACCGCCATCGCCAAGCAGGAGATCGGCGGCTGGCCGATCGTCGGCGAGCGCGCGCGCGATCTCGGCGTGCTGCTCGTCGACCGGCAGCGCCCGGCGAGCGGGGCGCGCGTGCTCCGGTCGGCGCTCCGCGCCCTGCGCCACGGCGTCCCGGTGCTGAACTTCCCGGAGGGCTCCACGACGCGCGGCGAGAAGGTCCTCCCCTTCCGCAAAGGCATCTTCGGCCTCGCCCGGATCGCGGGCGTCCCCATCGTGCCTGCGGCGATCACCTACGATGCCCCGGAGCTCTGCTGGGCGGGCGACGACACCTTCGTCCCCCATTATCTCCGCTTCTCCAGCCGCCGCGAGGCGAGCGCCCACATCACCTTCGGCCCCCCGCTCGGCGACCACGGCGGCGCGGCCGATCTCGCGGAGCGCGCCCGCGCCGTGATCCTGGACCTCTTGAGCCTTTAGGAGATCTCATGTCGCAACAACGAGCCGCCGCGTACCTGCGGCACGGGCAGACTCCCTTCTTCCGCCTCCCGACCGCGAGCTTCCAGGAGGCCGGCGCGTCGGCCTACGCCGGCGCCGACGCCGTGCTCCTCGGCGTCCCGTGGGACGGGAGCGTCACCTACCGCCCGGGCACCCGGTTCGCGCCCTACGAGCTGCGCCGCGTGAGCGCCCTCGTGCAGTCCTATCACCCCGGCCACGGCATCGACGTGTTCCGCGCGCTCCGCGTGCTCGACGGCGGCAACGTGCCGTTTCCCCCGTTCCACGCCGAGTCCGTGCGCGAGCTGGTCCAGGCCTCGGTCGACGAGGTGCTCGCGGCCGGCGCGGTGCCGTTCGTCGTGGGCGGCGACCACTCCATCGCGCTCCCGGTGCTCCGCGCGCTCGCGCGACGACACGGCCCCGTCACGGTCGTCCACGTGGACGCCCACCTCGACACGAGCACGGCGGAGGTGTGGGGCGAGCCGTTCCACCACGGCACGCCGTTCCGCAACGCCATCGACGAGGGGCTGATCGGCCGGGGCGCGCTCCACCAGATCGGCGTCCGCGCGACCTGGGGCCACCCGGAGGAGGGCGCCTTCGCGGCGCACGCCGGGGCGACCCTGTACGGCATGGACCGGATCGACTGGGACGGCGCCTCCACGATCGCGGCCGCCATCCGCCTCGCCGCCGGCGACGCGCCCGTCTACATCTCGTTCGACATCGACGGCATCGACCCCGCCTTCGCCCCGGGCACCGGCACGCCCGTGCCCGGCGGGCTCACCTCGCGCGACGCGATCCAGCTGCTCCGCGGCCTCGCGGGGATCAACCTCGTCGGCATGGATCTCGTCGAGGTGTGCCCCGCGCTCGACCACGCCGACATCACCCTTCACCTCGGCGCGCACCTCCTGTTCGAGGGCCTCGCCCTGCTCGCGACGAGGAAGGTCAACAATCGGCCGCTCGGGTGACGCACCCCCGATCTCGGCGTCGGCGATCACGAGCGTGAGTGAAGTGAAGACGACGAGAGAAAACGCGCTCCGCCGCGCCGCGCGGCGCCTCAATCCGCTGGCGCCCCTCGCCATTCCGGTGTCACATAAGAGACACTGGGATGACACGCTCGCTCGATCTTTCCGGTCGTTACGCCGATCTCCCGCAGCTCGACGCCGCGTGGGCGCGCCTCGCGCGCGCGCACGGCGGACATGAAATGACGGTGGGGACGTCCACCCATGGACGACCGTTACGGCGGTATGACTTCGGCAACCCGCTGGGCCCGACGTTCCTGCTGACGTCGCTGATGCACGGGGTCGAGGTGATCGGCGGGCTCGCGTTGCTCGATGCGGTCCGGTCGCTCCTGTCGGGCGGCCGGGGCGGCATCGCCGCGCACGCGCGGCTGGTCGTGATGCCGGTGGTCAACCCCGACGCGTTCGCCGACAACCTGGAGCGCCTCCGCGGCGAGCGATGGGCGTCGCAGCGGTGCAATGCCCGCGGCGTGGATCTGAACCGGAATTTCGCGCCGCTGTCCGCGTCGCGGCCGCTGCACCCGTTCGCCGGGTCGCGGCTCCGGTGGTCGCCGCACTACACCGGGCCGCACGCGTTCTCGGAGCCCGAGTCGCGTGCGCTGCGCGACGTCGCGCTGGAGACGCGGCCCGCGCTCGCGCTCGGCTTTCACAGCTGCGGCAACCTCCTACTCTACCCCTGGGCGCACACCGGCGCGCCCAACCCGCGCGCCTCGCTGTACCGCGCGCTCGGCGACGCCTTCTGCCGCGCGCTGCCGCGCGAGCGGTACGAGCTCCGGCAGGCGGCGCACTGGTACCCCACGGTCGGCGACATGGACGACTGGCTCGACGCGAACCTGGGGACGCTCGCCTTCACCGTGGAGGTCAGCCGCCCCGCGCGCTCGCTCCGCGATCTCCGCCGGCTGCTCAATCCGTTCTGGTGGCTCAACCCGCGCGAGGCCGACGCGGCGATCGAGAACGTCGTGCCCGGCGTGGGCGCGCTCCTCGGCGACGCGCTCGACCGCGGCGTGGGCCGGGCGGCCCCGCACGCGCCGCCGCGCCTCGAGGAGCCGCCGGCGGAGCTGTTCGCCGACGCCGCCGAGTGACGCGCCCGCGCGCGCGGCCTCCGCCCGGCTGACCGCTGGCGCCGTCCCACACCGGCCGGGCGCCGGCGGACAAAAAGTGCCAGTCCCGCACGCGGCATCCACTATCCTTCGCCGTGTGGACGCTGACTCGCCCCGCCTGCCGACGACCGTCAGGGTCAGCCCCAGCGCGGCGGAGCGCTCGGCGGGCGCGGACGAGTCCGACATCTGGCAGCACGAGGCCGACGAGATCGTCGACGGCAAGTACCGTCTGGTCCGGCCGCTCGGGCGCGGGGGCATGGCCGAGGTCTGGCTCGCGGTCCACGTCACGCTCAAGACCGAGCTCGCCATCAAGTTCCTCAGCGTCTCGCTGACCGGCGACCCCACGCGGAGCCGGACCGTCCTGGAGAGGTTCCGGTTCGAGGCCCAGATCTCGGCCCGCCTGGGCGCGCGCACGCGGCACATCGTCGCCGTCCACGACGCGGGCGTGCACGACGACATCCCTTATCTCGTGATGGAGTACATCCGGGGCCGGACGCTGTTCGCCGAGGTGCACGAGAAGGGGCCGATCGATCCGAGGCGCTTCGCGGACATGCTCGATCAGATCGCGGACGCGCTCACCGTCGCGCACGACATGGGCATCGTGCACCGCGACCTGAAGCCCTCCAACGTGATGCTCCTCGACGATCCCGGCGCGGAGCTGACGGTGAAGGTCGCCGATTTCGGCATCGCCAAGGCGCTGCACGGCGATCTCGGCCTCGATCGGCCGCGCGAGACGGAGGCCGACGTCATGCTGGGCTCGCCGAACTACATGAGCCCGGAGCAGCTCTCCTCGCCGCTCGCGGTCGACGCGCGGGCCGACGTGTGGGCGCTCGGCGTCCTCGCCTATGAGGTGCTGACCGACTGGCCGCCGTTCCAGGGCAACACGATCGCCGAGCTCATCGTGGCGGTCAGCACCCGCGATTTCGAGCCGGCCACGGAGATCCGCCGGTCGCTCCCCCGGGGGCTCGACGGCTGGTTCTCGCGCGCCCTCGCGAAGGAGCCGGCGCGGCGGTTCACCTCGATCCGCGAGATGGTCCGGGCCTACCGCGACGCGCTCGCGGCGCCGCCGCCCGCGCCCGCGGCGGCCCCGCCGGCGCGGCGGCCGGCGGCGCTCGTCGCCGTGGCGGTCGCCTGCCTGGGCACGCTCGCGGGCGCCACCGCGCTCGCGTGGCGCCTGCTCGATGGGCCGCGCGCCGAGCCGGAGGCGGCGCGGCGCCTGTCCCCCGGCGTGCGCGGCGCGCTCCAGGAGCTCGCGGTGCGCCCGCCGCCGCCCCCGCCGCCCGCCGCGACGGCGCCGCCGCCCGCCGTCGCCCCGGCGGACGAGCCCGCTCCCTCCGCCGCGGCGACCGCGTCCGCGCGGCCGCGCTCGAGCCAGCCTCGCCCTGGGGCGGACGGGGGCGCTCCCCGCGCCACGGCGACCGCCAAGCCCGCGCCGCCCACCGTGCCCCGGCGCCGCAAGGAGATCGACAAGAGTGAGATCCTTTGAGCGACAGCTCATCACGCTGTGCGGCGCCGCCTTGCTCGCGGCGGCGCCGGCGCCGGCGCTCGCCGTCGGGGCCGAGGAGGACGCGAAGACGCTGTTCGCGCGCGGGCGCGAGCTGCGGAGCGCCGGCCAGTGCGAGCAGGCGGTCATCGCCTTCCGGAGCGCGCTCGAGATCTACCCCGAGGGGCTCGGCGCGCTGCGGAACATCGCCGAGTGCGAGGAGGAGATGGGCCGCTACGCCTCGGCGCGGCGGGACTGGTGGGATCTCCGGCGCGCCGCGCTCCAGTCCAACGAGGCGAAGTACGCCGGGTGGAGCGAGGACGCCGAGCTCCGGTACCGGGCGCTCGGCAACAAGGTCGGGACGCTGACCGTCCGCCTGCAGGGCGCCGAGGGGCGGCCGCCGGTGCAGGTGGTGCTGGACGGCAAGCCGCTCGATCCGAGGCTCCTCGGCGTCGCGCTCGAGCGCGATCTCGGCGCGCACACGGTCGAGCTCTTCTACGGCGGCGCCGCGCCGATCCTGGAGCGCGTCGAGCTCACGCCGGGCGCGAGCCGGGACGTGACGCTCACCGTGCCCGCGCCGCTCCCGGCGCGCGACGCGCGCGCCCCGGACGCCGCGCCCGCGCCGCCGTCGTCCAGCGGCGTCCGCACGGGCGGCTACATCGCGCTCGGCGTGGGCGGCGCGGGCGCGATCGCGACCGCGGTGGCGCTCGCCGTGCGCGCCAGCGCGCTGTCCAGGGTCGAGGACGGGTGCTCCCCTGCCGGCGGCGGGGGCTACGTGTGCCCGCGCTCGCTGCAGGGGGACTACGGCACCGGGAAGACCGCCACGACGCTCGCGGGCGTCTTCGCCGGCGTCGGGCTGGTCGGCATCGGCGCCGGCGTCACGCTGCTCCTGCTGAGCCCCTCCGAGGCCGCCTCGCCGGCGCCTGGCAAGCCGCCGGTGGCGGAGCTCTCGCTCACCCCGTCGCTGGCCGGCCTCGGCTCCCGCCTCCTCGTGCGCTTCTGATCGGGCCAGGCGCGCGCCTTGCCTGATCTCGCCGCGAACCCGGGCTGCGACCCAGGTTGCGAGGAGTGGTGTCATGACGATGCTCGAACCGATCTCCGAGGTGCCGCCGCTGGTCGAGCGCGACCGGGCGGGGGCGGGCAGAACAGCGGGCAGGGCGGAGCGCCTGGCCTCCACGATCGGCGGCAGCGCCCTCGTGGCGTACGGGCTCGCGCGCCGCAGCGTGCCCGGGCTGGTCCTCGCGCTCGCGGGCGGGGCGCTGATCCATCACGGCGTCTCGGGCCGCCGCGGCGCCGCGGGCGCGCCCGACGATCGCGCCGCGCCGCGCGCGCCGCTCCTGCGCACGGGCCAGCGCGTGGGCCGCCTGTTCGGCGCGCTGGCCCCGGCGGCGACGCGCGTCACGCGCGCCGTGACCGTCGCGAAGCCCGCGGACGAGCTCTATAAATTCTGGCGTAATTTCGAGAACTTACCGCGTTTCATGGAGCACCTCGCCGAGGTCGAGGTCATCAACGATCGCCGCTCGCGGTGGGCGGCGAGGGCGCCCGGCGGCGGCTCGGTGTCGTGGCGGGCCGAGATCGTCGAGGACCGGGAGAACGAGCTCATCGCGTGGCGCTCCCGCGAGCCGGCGGACATCGAGAACGCGGGCTCGGTCCGGTTCGTCCCTGCGCCGGGCGGCCGCGGCACCGAGGTCCGCGTGACGATCGACTACAAGGCGCCGGCCGGCGCGCTCGGCCGGGTGATCGCGAAGGTCTTCGGCGAGGACCCGGATCAGCAGCTCAGGGACGACCTCCGCCACTTCAAGCAGCTGATGGAGGCGGGGGAGATCCCGACGATCGACGGACAGCCCAGCGGCCGGAGATCGGCCGCGCTGGGCGGGGCCGTGCTGGGGAGGTGAGGCCCATGCGCGCGCTCTGCTGGAACGGGGTGAACGATCTCCGCGTCGAGACGGTGCCGGATCCGCGGATCCTCGCCCCGCACGACGCCATCGTCCGCGTGCGGATGTCGTCCGTATGCGGCTCGGATCTGCACCTGATCGACGGCTATGTGCCCACGATGAAGAAGGGGGACATCCTCGGGCACGAGTTCGTCGGCGAGGTCGTCGACGTCGGCCCGGACGTGAGCAAGCTGAAGAGGGGCGACCGCGTCGTCGTCTGCTCGATCGTCGGCTGCGGGCATTGTTATTATTGCGAGCACGCGCTCTGGTCGCTCTGCGACAACTCGAACCCGAGCCACGCCGTGCTCGACGAGGCCTTCGGCGACACGACCGCCGCCATCTTCGGCTATAGCCACGCCTTTGGCGGCATCGCCGGCAGCCATGCCGAGTACGTGCGCGTCCCGTTCGCCGATCAGGGCGCCTTCCAGGTCCCCGAGGCGGTCCCGGACGATCGCGCGGTGTTCGCGGCCGACGCCTTACCGACGGGCTACATGGCCGCGGACATGTGCGGGATCCGCCCCGGCGACGTGATCGCGGTGTGGGGGGCCGGCGGCGTGGGACAGATGGCGATCCTCAGCGCGTACCTGCTCGGCGCGGAGCGGGTCATCGCCATCGACCGGCTCCCCGAGCGCCTCCGGCTGGCCAGCGAGCGCGGCCGCGCCGAGGTGCTCAATTACGAGGAGGTGGACGTCCGCGAGGCGCTCCGCGACATGACGGGCGGCCGCGGCCCCGACGCGTGCATCGACGCGGTCGGCATGGAGGCGCACGGGCGAGGCCTCGAGTACGCCTACGACCGCGCCAAGCAGGCGATGCGGCTCGAGACCGATCGCCCGATCGCGCTGCGCCAGGCGATCATGGCGTGCCGCAAGGGCGGCACGGTGTCGATCGTCGGCGTCTACGGCGGGCTCATCGACAAGTTCCCGATGGGCGCTGCGATGAACAAGGGCCTGGTCTTCCGGATGGGACAGCAGCACGGCCAGCGCTACATCCCGCGCTTGCTCGAGCACCTCGAGCGCGGCGAGATCGATCCCTCGTTCCTCGTGACGCACCCGATGAGCCTCGAGGAGGGGCCGCGCGGATACCAGCTCTTCAAGAAGAAGCAGGATGGCTGTGTGCGCGTCGTCTTCACGCCGGCGGCGAGCGCCTGAGTCGGCGCTGCCGTCCCGCGGCGAGGGCGCGATCGGCGCCGCGACGGTGGGCTTGCGGGCCGGCGAGCGCGGCCTCTGCGCGCCGCCGGCCGAGCGCATCTTCAGCAGGGGCGCCGGGGCGGATCTCGCTCGTGGCGACGGACGGAGCGCGCGGCGCTGAGCTTGTCTTTCCGCCCCAGGGCGCTACCCCTTGACGAGGCGGGGGCGCGCGCAGACGGCGAGGTCGAGATGAGCTCACGGCGAAACAAGATCCTTGGTTCGGTGGCAGGGAGCGGCGCGGTCGCCGTCCGCGGGGCGGCCGAGGCGCTGTTCTCGGTGGCGGGCAAGGGGCTGCTCGACGAGGGCGCGCGGGAGGGCCTGCGGCGCGCGATGGTCGAGAACACCACGGCGGTCGTGGACGCGTTCGCGCCGGGGCTCTCGCTGGGGGCGCAGGCGACGGCGAAGATCATCGTGGATCACGGCGAGAAGCAGGCGGGGGCGCTCGTCGCTCAGGAGGCGGCGCGGCAGGCGGGCCAGGCGGCGCTCACCGACGGCGCGTCGGCCGCGGTGGCCAAGACGCTGACCCGCGAGGTGATGAAGACCGCGGGCCGGGAGATCCTGAAGGGCGCCGGCAAGGCCGCCGGGATCGGGTTCGTCATCGACGGCGCCTTCGGCGCGTACGAGGGGGTCACGGCCTACCAGCGCGGCGAGATGACGAGGCAGGAAGCGATCGCGCACGCGGCCCAGGAGGCCTCGACGGGCGCGGTGGCGACCGGCGCCGGCGTGCTGCTCGCGGCGGGCCTCGTCGCGGTCACCGGCGGCGCTGCGGCGCCGCTCGTCTTCGCGGTGGGCGCCGGCGGCGCGATCGGCGCGAAGCAGGCCCTGCGGCGGCTCGTGGGCCGCGTGTCGTCGAAGATCCTGGTTCGTGCGGTCCCCGACGGAAGCCAGGCGGGGTGACGCCGCGCCGCGGTATGCGCGCCGGCGAGCTTGTCGCGGCCTCGAGGCCTCCACCCGCGCGCACCGGCATTCGTCCCGCGCATCGGCCGAGCGGCGGCCTCGCGGCGCTCGCGCCCGACGGCTTTCGGGCGGTGGTCGATCGACGTAGATCATCGTCATGAAACGACGCGTCCCGAGGCGATCGTTCTTGCGCGTCGGCGGGGCTGCAGCCGCGGCGCTGGCCCTGCCGTTTTCCCTGATCTACGCGCGGAGGCCGGCGACGAAGAACACGGCCGGCCGGTTCGGGCCGCTCCTGCCCGATCCCGCGGGCATCCTCGATCTCCCTGCGCGCTTCGCCTACCGGATCCTGGAGCGCGCCGGCGGCGCCATGGAGGACGGCTACCGGGTGCCCGGCCGGCCGGACGGGATGGGATGCTTTCCTGGGCCGGACAACACGTGGCTCTTGCTCAGGAATCATGAGAATGGGCCGGCCGACCGGAAGATCGGGCCTTACCGGGCCGGGCAGAGCGCGCCGGCGGAGGCGTACGACGCGGCGAGCATGGGCGGCGTCACGAGGCTCGTGGTCGACGCGGCGACGCTCGAGCGCCGCTCGAGCAACCTCGTGCTCGCCGGAACGAACCGGAACTGCGCCGGCGGCGTGAGCCCCTGGGGCTGGCTCACCTGCGAGGAGAACGTCGACCCGCGCCACGGCTATGTCTTCGTGTGCGCGGCGGACGCCTCCAGGGTGGCGCCGCCGCAGCGCCTCACCGGCTACGGCCGCTTCTTCCACGAAGCGGCGGTCGTCGACCCCGCGACGAACATCGCTTACCTGACCGAGGATCGGGCGGACGGCTGCTTCTACCGCTTCAAGCCCGCGGATCCTGCTGCGCCGTTCGAGGGCAGGCTGCAGGCGCTCGCCGTCGTCGGCGCCCGCAAGGCCGACACCTCGGGCTGGGCGCTGCGGGAGCCGCGCGAGATCGCGTGGGTGGACATCGACGATCCCGATCCGCGGGACGACACGGTCCGGAAGCAGGCCCAGGCCAAGGGGGCCGCGCTGTTCCGGCGCGGGGAGGGCGTCTGCCTCGCGCAGGGCGTGGTGTACGTCTGCGCGACGATCGGCGGCCCGGCCGGCGCCGGGCAGATCTTCCGGCTGGCCCCTGCCGGAGACGGCGGCGCGCTCGAGGTCCTCGCCCACGCGACGAGCACGGACGAGCTGGACGCGCCCGACAACATCACCGTCGCTCCCTGGGGAGAGCTCTTCATGGCGGAGGACGGCAGCCGGGGGAACTACCTGCGAGGCGTGACGAAGGACGGGCAGATCTTCGACTTCGCGCGCAACGCGCGGAGCCCGAGCGAGCTCGCCGGCGTGTGCTTCTCGCCCGACGGCAAGGCGCTCTTCGTGAACATGCAGGAAGACGGCCTCACGCTGGCCGTCACGGGCCCGTTCCCCGAGATCGCCGCGGGCGCCGGGAGCCCGAGCCAGGCGGGGGCGCCGGGGTAGAGCGCCGACCGGCCCGAGCGGCCGCTCAGAACGGCGGCGGCGCCGTCTCGCCGATCGGCAGCGGACCCGGCTCCGGCGCGTGCTCCGACTCGCCCGGCGCCGGCCCTGGCTCCGCCGTCCCCGGCTCCGCCGGCCGCGGCCCCTCGCCCGGCGCCGGCACGACCCCCTGCAGCTCCTCCGGCGCTCCGCCGTCGGCCGCCTCCGCGCCCGCGTCCGCCTCGGGGACCGGCGCCTCCTCCGCCGGCTCCGTTCCGGCGACGAACACCTCCTCGACGGCGTCCTCCTGCCCCTCGCGCGCGAGGAGGCCCGTCTGCGGATCGATCTTCACGCGCACCACGCCGCTCGGCACCGGGAAATCGGCCACCGGGCGCTTCGCGTGCGCCTGCTTCATGAAATCGACGAACGCCGGCAGCGCCGCCGTGGCGCCCGCCTCGCCCTTGCCGAGCGGCGCGGCGTCGTCGTAGCCGGTCCACACCGCGCACGCGATGTCGGTCGAGTAGCCGACGAACCAGGTGTCCTTCGACTGGTTCGTCGTCCCCGTCTTGCCGGCGATCGGCCGCCCGAGCGAGCGCGCCTGCTTGGCGGTCCCGGTCTGCACGACGGACGTCAGCAGGCTCGTGAGCACGTACGCCTCCGGCTCCTCCATCACGCGGCGCGCCGGGGGGCGCGGCGGCAGCGGGATCTCCGCCCCGCCCGGCCCGACGATCTTCGTGATCAGGACCGGCTGCTCGTAGACGCCGCCCGCGGCGATGCTCGCGTACGCGGCCGCCATCTCGCGCGGCGTGACCTCGTAGGCGCCGAGCGCGAGCGACAGGTCCGCGCCGAGCTTCGACTGGATGCCGAGCGCGCCGGCGAAGGCGACCACGTTCGAGGGGCCGACGCGCGACATCGCCGACACCGCGGCCACGTTCACGCTGTGCGCCAGCGCCTCGCGCAGCCGCGCGGGCGACTGCCCCTCGCTCTCGTCGTGGTTCTGCGGCTTGTACCCGGCGACGGCCTGCGGGTTCGTCTCGAGGATCGTCGACGGCGTCAGCGTGCGCGCGTGGATCCCGTAGCCGTAGACGAACGCCTTGAACGTCGACCCCGGCTGCCGCCGCGCGAACGTCGCGCGGTCGAGCCCGCCGCGCACCGCCTCGTAGCCGCCGACCAGGGCGACGACCTCGCGCGTCCGCACGTCGATCGCGACGAGCGCGCCCTCGGGTCCGAGCTCGAGCCGCAGCGGCACCGGGGCCGCGGGCTTCGCCGGGCTCCCTGCGGGCGCGGCGCGCCTCGCCTCTCCGACGGCGGCGTCCTCGTCCTCGTCCTGCACCGTCGCGGCCGCCTCGACGACCGGCTCCGGCGCGGGGCCGATCAGGCTGACGCGCACCACCTTGTCGACGTCGGCGAACTTGCTCGGCGCGAGCCCGTTCGGGTTGTATCGCTGCGCGCCGCGGAGCGCGACCGTGCCGTCCAGCGTGCCCACGCGCACCGCGAGCGTGCCTCGGGCGTCGTCGGCGCCGGTCACGACCCCCCGGAAGACCTTGTGGCCGGCCGGCGTCCCCTCGAAGGGCGGCGGCTCCTTCTTGGCCCGCGCGAGCGGGCCGAACAGCTTGTGCCGCTTCGCGTACGCGTCGAGGTTCTTGCGGACGGCCGCGCGCGCCGCCGCCTGCAGCGCAGGATCGATCGTGGTCGTGATCGTGTACCCGCCCTGCTGCGCGGCGGGCCCGACGACCTCGCGCAGCACGCGCTGCGCCTCGCTGACGACCTCGGGCGCGAGCTCGGCGAGCGACTCGGTCTCGATGGCGAGCACCACCGGCTCCCGCTTCGCCTGCTCGACCTGGCCCTCGTCCGCGAAGCCCTTCCTGTGCATCTGGTCGAGCACGAAGTCGCGCCGCGCCACGGCGCGCTCGAGGTTCGCGCGGGGCGAGTACACCGACGGCCCCTTCACGACGGCGACGAGCAGCGCCGCCTCGGCGAGCGTCACGTCGCGCACGCTCTTGCCGAAGTAGTAGCGGCTCGCCTCCTCGACCCCGTAGCGGCCGTGGCCGAAGTAGATCTTGTTGAGGTAGAGCTCCAGGATCTCGTCCTTCGTGAGCTCCTGCTCGATCCTGCGGGCCAGGATGATCTCGCGCGCCTTGCGCTTGTAGGTCCGGTCCGGCGTGAGCAGGACGTTCTTCACGACCTGCTGCGTGATCGTGCTCGCCCCCTGCCTGGTCTGGGTCGAGCGGAGGTTCACCGCGAGGGCGCGGAGCATGCCGAGGTAGTTCAGCCCCGCGTGCTCGTAGAAGCCCGCGTCCTCGGCGGCGAGCGTGGCCAGCTTCACCTGGTTCGGGATCTCGCCGATGCGCACGACGGTGCGCCGCTCGGTGAAGAGCTCGCCGAGGCGCGTCCCGTCGCGCGCGAGGATGCGCGTCACCTGCGGGGGCCGGTAATCCTTGAGCTCGCGGGTCGAGGGGAGATCCGCCTCGTAGTGCCGGACGACGAGCACGACGCTCGCGGCGGCGAGGACGAGCAGCGCCGCGAGCGCGATCCCGATGCGCTTCGCCCAGGTGGCGATCCTGGCGCCCCGGTCCTGTCCGGCCGCCGCGTCGTCGGGAAGCGCCGGCGGCGGGCCCTCGAGGCGCGGCGCGCTCGCCGTCCGCGCCGCCGTGCTGATCCGTTGCGGCGGCTCGCTCCCTCGCACCGGCGGGCTGGATCTCCGCGCGGGGGGCTCCGACGCCCGCCACTGCGGCTCCGACGCACGCCGCGGCGGCTCCGACGCACGCCGCGGCGGCTCCGAAGCCCGCCACTGCGGCTCCGACGCACGCAACTGCGGCTCCGAAGCCCGCCACTGCGGCTCCGACGCACGCCGCGGTGGCTCCGAAGCCCGTCGCGGCGGCTCCGACGCATGCCGCGGCGGATCGGCGCTCCTGGCCGGATCGTTGTCGTTTCCCCCTGGGTTCCCTGATTGCTCCGAGGCCATGACGTCGTCCCCGTGAACGCTGGCGCCTGCGATGCGCATCCAGAGCGCCCGGCGCGCCGGAGCGGCGACGCTAGCACGCCCGCGGTGGCTCGCCTCGTTTCAGGCCTCGGCCGCGGGAGCTCAGCCCTGGAACAGCCGCATCGCCACGATGGTGATCAGGACGCCGGCGATCAGGCACCCCGCTGCGATGCCGACGAGGAGCAGCGGCTTGGTCTCCGCCTTGGCCGGCGCCTTGGCGAGCGGCGCAGGCGCGGGCGCCGGCCTGATGGCGGGCGCCGGCGGCTGCTGGACCATCTTCACCGTCTTCGCCGGCGACTTGAACGGCGACGACGCGGGCGCCTTGCTCGCCTGGAGCGCGGCGGCGTGCTGTTTCGCCGCCTGCTCGAGCACCGCGTTCGCGTTCTTCGGCATCATCGCCGTGTAGCCCTTGCCCGCGCCGCCCGCGAACGGCTTGAGCGCGTCGGCGAACTCCGCGGCCGAGTCAAACCGATCCTCGGGGCGCTTCTCGAGCGCCTTGGCGAGCACCACCCCGAGCCCCGGCGGGAACTGCTTCCCGGGCACGCGCTCGTCGAGCGGGATCGGGTTCCGGGTCACGTGGTGCTGGATGTATTCCATCGGCGTCCGCGCCTCGAACGGCAGCTTGCCCGTGAGCACCTCGTACAGGATGGTCGCGAGCGAGTAGATGTCGCTGCGCGCGTCGAGCACCTTGCCCTGCGCCTGCTCGGGCGACATGAACTCCGGCGTCCCGAAGACCATGCCCTCCTGCGTGAGCATCACCGACCCCGGCCGGAGCTCGCGCTCCGTCACCTTCGCGAGGCCGAAGTCGAGCACCTTCGGGTAGTCCTTCAGCCCGCCGTTGGTCGACAGGAAGATGTTCTCGGGCTTGAGATCGCGGTGCACGATCCCCTGCATGTGCGCCTCCTGCAGGGCGCCGCAGACCTGGATCAGGATCGGGATCGCGCGCTCGACCGGCAGCGGCCCTTCCTTGCGGACCACCTGGTTCAGGTTCTTGCCCTCCAGGTACTCCATCACGATGTACAGCGAGCCGTCCTCGAGCTCGCCGTAGAGCAGCACCTTCACCGTGTTCGGGTGGGTGAGGTGGCTCATCGCCCGCGCCTCGCGGCGGAAGCGAGAGACGAGATCCTTTCGGTTCGCGAGCTTGGGGTGGAGGATCTTCACCGCCACCATCCGGTTCATCGCCGGCTGGGCGGCCTTGTAGACCGACCCCATGCCGCCGGAGCCGATCTTCTGAAGGATCTGGAACTGCCCCCCGAGCAGATCTCGACCGATGTTCGGGTCCGGACCGGCGGCCATGCGTGGAGCCGGAAAATACCACGCAACCCACCCGTATCGTCTATGACCGAAGCAGCGGACCCATCGGATCCGTCGTGGCACTGAAAATGACCGTAAAAATTGAAGCCCCCGGGGCGGCCGAGGCGCTCGAGAGCCCGCTCCTCGCCGCCGCCGGCTTCTCGCACGCCTTCTTCACCCGGCGCGGCGGCGTCAGCGCCCCCCCGTGGGACACGCTGAGCTTCGCCATCGCGCTCGGCGACGACCCCGCCGCCGTCCGCGAGAACCTGGAGCGCGCCGCGCGGCGCCTCGGCATCCCGGCGGCGCGGCTCTATTACCTGAGCCAGGTCCACGGCGTGGCGGCGCGCGTCCTCACCGGCGACGAGGATCGCGACGAGGTCGTCCGCCAGGTCGGCGACGTGACCCTCTCGCGCGTGCCCGGGGTCGGCTGCGGCGTCCGCAGCGCCGACTGCGCCCCGATCCTCCTCGCCGATCGCCGGAGCGGCGCCGTCGCCGCGGTCCACAGCGGCTGGCGCGGCACCGCGCGCCGGGTCGTGGTCGAGGCGGCCCGCGCGCTCAGGTCGCTCGCCGGCCCCGGCGCCGATCTCGTCGCGGCGATCGGCCCGCACATCGAGGCCTGCTGCTTCGAGATCGGCGACGACGTCGCCGCCGAACTCGCCGCCTGCTCCAGCGCCGGCGACGCCGCCATCGTCCGCGGCGCCCCCGGCGCGCGCCCGCACGCCGACGTCCGCCGCATCCTCAAGGCCCAGCTCGCCGAGTCCGGCCTCGACGCAACGTCGGTCGATGACGTCCGGGGGTGCACCGCGTGTGACCCCGCCCGCTTCTTCTCGTACCGGCGCGACGGACAGCGGAGCGGCCGGCTGCTCTCCGTCATCGTCGCCGGCGGTACCGTCATCGGCTAAAACGCTCCCATGGTCTCGCTCGCGCGCGACTCGTCGCCGATCGTCCTCGCCATGGTGGGCCTGCCCGCGCGGGGGAAGACATCCATCGCCCGCAAGATCGCGCGGTACCTCTCGTGGCTCGGCCACCCCACGCGGCTCTTCAACGTCGGCAACTACCGCCGCGCGCACCTCGGCACCGCGCAGCCGCACCAGTTCTTCGACCCCGACAACACCCAGGGCCGCCAGGCGCTGCTCGGCATGGCGATGACGGCGCTCGACGACCTCATCGGCTGGCTCAGCTCCGGCGGCGAGGTGGCGATCTACGACGCCACGAACAGCACCCGCGCCCGCCGGAACCTCGTCACCGAGCGCTGCCAGGCGCACGGCTTCCCGGTCGTCTTCATCGAGTCGATCTGCAACGACGAGTCGATCATCGAGACGAACGTCCGCGAGACAAAGCTCCGCTCGCCCGACTACCAGGGCGTCGATCCCGAGGAGGCGCTGCGCGATTTCCGCGCGCGCATCGCGCACTACGCCCGCGCGTACGAGCCGCTCGGCGAGCCCGAGAAGAGCTACATCAAGATCATCGACGTCGGCCGCCAGGTCGTGCTGAACCGCATCCACGGCTACCTGCCGGCGCGCCTCGTCCCGCTCTTGATGAACATGCACCTCACGCCGCACCCGATCTGGCTGACCCGCCACGGCGAGAGCGTGTTCAACGAGAAGGGGCTGCTCGGCGGCGACTCGGACCTCAGCGCGCGCGGCGACGACTACGCGAAGAACCTCGCCGTCTTCATCCGCGAGCGGGCCGGCGACGAGCACGTCAACGTCTGGACGAGCACCCTGCGCCGCACCATCCAGACCGCGCGCCCGATCACGCAGAACCACGTCGCGTGGCGCGCCCTCGACGAGATCGACGCGGGCGTCTGCGAGGGCATGACGTACGAGGAGATCCGCCAGCAGATGCCCGAGGTCTTCAACGCGCGCGCGGCCGACAAGTTCCGCTACCGCTACCCGCGCGGCGAGTCGTACGAGGACGTCATCCAGCGCCTCGACCCGCTGATCATCCAGCTCGAGCGCCAGCGCTCGCCCGTGCTCGTGATCGGCCACCAGGCGGTGCTGCGCGCGCTCTACGCCTACCTCGTGGATCGCCCCGCGCCCTCGTGCCCGACGCTGCCGATCCCGCTGCACACCGTCATCGAGCTGACCCCCACCGCGTACGCGTGCGAGGAGCGCCGCTTCCAGCTCGCGCCCGCGGTCCAGGGCGGCGACTCGAGCACCGCGCACCCCTGATCCTCCCGGCGCGACGGCGCCGCGCGCGCCGCGCCGGGTCAGCGATCCCGGCTGATGAGCTTGCGGAGCAGCTCCAGCGGGTGGAACGGCAGCATCGCGGCCATCTCGCTGTCGGTGCCGGCCCGCTCGAGCACCGCACGCATCGCGGGCGCCACGATCCCCATCGGATCGATCCGCTCCGCGATCGCGCGGAGGGCGCTGAGCGCCGCGCGCCCCGCGTCGATGCCGAGCGGGATGGCGAGCGCCGCCGGCACCGGCGCGAGGATCACGTCGCGCACCGCGACCGCCCGCGCCCAGGCGCCCGGGCTCGGGTCGACCTCGAGCTTCCGGATCGTCTCCGCCTCGGCGAAGCAGCCGAGCGACAGCTCCCCTGCCCGCTCCTCGATGGCGCGCGAGAGGTGCCGGTAGTCGCGCCGCCAGTCGCCGGCGAGCAGCCCCATGTCCTCCCGCACCTCGTCCGGCCCGAGGATCAGGTTGATGCCGCGCGCGTCGCGGCGGAGCGCGACGCTCGTCCAGAGCTCCCCGCCCTCGAACAGGCCGATCACCATCGTCTTGCCGACCCCGGCGAGCGACTCCAGCGTGCCCCGCACGACGCCCGGCGACGGCATCGGCACGCCGCGCAGCCGCGCCGGCCAGAGATCGATCCTCCCGGCGAGGAGCTCCTCGCGCGCGAGCTGCAGCAGCAGGAGCGTCTGCGCGACGAGGTCGTCGCCGCGCCGCACCCGCGCCCCGAACCGCTCCACGATGGCCTCGAGGGCGCCGGCCTCGATCACCGCGGCCCAGCTCGCGTGGTGGCCCGCGGCGAGCTCCTCGGCGGAGAGCCGGGCGGCGCGCTGCGCGTCGTCGAGCCGGAGCCGGCCGGCGTCCGTGTGCATGAGCTTCCTGAGCCTGCCGCCCGCGCGGACCGCGACGACGCCGCCGCGCGGCCGGTCGACCTCGCGCTCATCGATGCCCGCGCGTCTGGGCCGGAACAACGACAGCACGCGGACCCAGTCGGTCGCGGTGAACCCCTCGAAGCGGACGTCGGGCGAGAGCACGGGGCGAGCCTACTCCTGGCGCGCTCGGTGCGCGAGCGCCGGGCCGGAGCGCGCCGTCAGCCCGGCGCGCCCGCCGGCCGCTCGGCGCGGGCAAGGCCGGCTACGCCCCCCACCAGAGCATCTCGTGCGCCTGCGTCTCGCCGCGGATCGGCACGATCACCCGGATCTTCTGGCCCTCGATCTGGACCACGTGGGCGGGGAAGCCGTCGGCCGGGTAGTACACGGATTTCACGAAGCCGTTCGCGTCGAGCCAGAACAGGTGCACCCCCTCCACGGTCGCCCCGTGCATGAGGAGCATCCGCCCGCCCCCGAGCAGCGCGAACTCCATGCTCTTGAAGGCCATCTCCTCGAAGCGCTCCGGGGACGGGAAATCCTCCCCCACCGACCTGAGCTCCGGCAGGTGCGCGCGCAGGTGCTTGTAGAGCGTGTCGTAACGCACCTTCGCGAGCCTCGGGATCCGCCGGTCGCCCGCCGCGATCACGGGCAGCCGCTCCGCGTCGAAGGTCGGCACCTCCACGTGGGTGCGGTAGCGGTCCGCGAGCCTGCCGCGGCCGATCTCCTCGTCGCTGAGCGCCTTCAGCCACCACTGGAAGATCGCGAGATCGCCGGTCCCCGCGCTCGACTCGAGCCGGACCAGCGACTCCCACAGCGGCCTCCGGACCTGCCATTTTCCCCCGTGGTTCCTGGCGACGCACGCGCCGACGTAGAGCGCCCCGTGCGTCACGAGGGTGACCAGCATGGGCGGCGCCCCGGCCCCGCTCTCGGCCGACGTACCTCGCGCATCGGCGGCGCCCTCGGCCGGCGAGAGCCAGGCGTCGCGCCGCTCGCGCGTCAGCGCCGCGCCCAGCCGGTGGACCGACGCGTCGGAGAAATCGAGCCCGAGGTCGGGCGCGCCGAACGCCCCGGGCGCGAGCCGGGCGAACACCTCCGCCGCGTGGTCGATCTGGACCAGGATCGACGGGTTTCCGGCCGGGTTCGCGTCCGTGGAGCGCGCGGCCGCGAGGTCGGCGAGCGCGTCGGGCGGGTAGTGCGGCACGAAGATGCGCTCGAAGAGTTGGGCGGCCGTGATCGGTTCGGCGGGCATGGCGTTGGGCCGGGAAAGAGGCCGGGGACGGGGATCGGGCGGGCGCGTCCGGCGCCGCTCAGAACATCTTCTTGCGCTTCGACGAGCTCAGGATGCCGAGCATCTCGCGGTACTTGGCCACGGTGCGGCGGGCGATCTTGATGCCGTCCGTCTCCTCGAGGATCTTGACGATCGCCTGGTCGCTGTAGGGGTTCGACTTGTCCTCGGCCAGGATGATCTTCTTGATCGCCTGCTTGACGCTCTCCGACGCGATGTCCTCGTCAGCCACCCTGTGGATCGACGAGTTGAAGAAGTACTTGAGCTCGAAGAGCCCCTGGGGCGTGTGCACGTACTTGTTCGACGTCACGCGCGAGATGGTCGACTCGTGCATGCCCACCGACTCGGCGACGTCCCGCAGGATCATGGGCTTCAGGTAGCCCACGCCGCGCTCGAGGAACTCGCGCTGCTTCTCGACGATGCACTCGGTCACCTTGATGATCGTGCGCCGCCGCTGCTCGATGGCCCGGATCAGCCACTGCGCGCTCCGGAGCTTCTCGCTGATGAACTCCTTCGCCTTCGGATCCTTGAGCATCCGCTGGGCGAGGTTCTCGTTGATGTACAGCCGCTGGAGCCCCTTGTCGTTGTCGGTGACGACGAACTGGCTGCCGTCCTTGATGACGTAGACGTCCGGGGTGATGGCGATGGTCTTCTCGTCGACCTCGGCGAAATTGCGCGCCGGCACGCTCTCCAGCTTCTGGATCTCCTGGACCGCGTCGTAGACGTCCTCCAGCGAGATCTTCAGCGCCTTCGCGATCGCGGGGAAGTTGCGCCGCTCCACGTTGTGGAGGTGGTCCTTGATGATCGCCATCTCGATCTCGTCGAAGCCGAGCACCTCGGCCTGGACCCGCAGGCACTCGGACAGGTCGCGCGCCGCGACCCCGACCGGGTCGAAGCGCTGGATCATGGCCAGCACCTCCTCGGCGTCCTCGGGGTGCAGCTCCGCCTCCCGCGCCAGGTCGGCGAGGCTCAGATCCGGCCCCTTCGTGCCGTCCGGACGTTCTCCCCCCTTGAGGTCGAGGTACCCCTTCTCGTCGAGGTTGCCGATGACGAGCAGGGCGAACTGCCGCTCGTTCTCGACGAAATCGCTCATCTGGAGCTGCCAGAGCAGGTGGTCGCGCAGGTTCGACGGCTTCGTCAGGTTCTGGTCGATCGGCGGCAGCTCCTCGAAGCCGCCCCGGTGCGCGGGCATGGCCTGCTGCAGCTGGCGGTTTTCCAGGAATTGCTCCCAGTCCACCTCCTTGACCCGCTTTTCCGTCTCGCGCGCCGCGATGTCGGTGTCTCGGTCGAACCGCTCGCCGTTCTCCAGCCGCTGCTCCGTCGGCAGATCGGCGTTCCTCCCCCTCTGATCCCCCTTCTCCCCGTCCCGCGCCTTCGGGTCGGTCATGTCGTCCGCGAGGACCGGGTTGCCGTCCAGCTCCTTCCTGATCTCGTCGACCAGCTCGAGCCGCGAGAGCTGCAGCAGCCGGATGGCCTGCACCAGCTGCGGGGTCATCACAAGCTGCTGGGACAGCTTGAACTGGAGCTTCATCTCCATGCCCATGAGGAGCTCCTTCTCTCAGTTCGCCGCCTGCGCCACCCGCCGAACGGGGGCCGGGGCATTGCGCGAGGTTCGTGCCATCGAGTGTTTCATTGGTGGCCTCACCCCCAACGTAGCATCGAACGGGGCAGCGGCCCGGGTCTTGCTTTCACGTCTGTACCAAAAAATCGCGCATGACCTGCGTCCTGCACCGCTGAACGCGTTATCAGGCTCCACCATGGCAGAATTTCTCCGCCCTGTGCGGAGCGCTGTCTTTGGCCTGTTCGGCGTGGCCCCCGTCGACGGATCGTTGCACCATCGGCGCCCGATCGGGAGGCTTGAAATCCCGAAAGATTGGGCGATGCCGCGATGGGACAGCCGAAGGTGCGCGGACCTGCGCTGGGGAACGAGGGCGTGCGCGACGACGCCTCGCAGGATCTCGAGAAGGAGCGGATCCTGTCTTGCTCGCCCCTGACCCAGCTGACCTCACCGAGCCGGCGCGCGCTGCTCGACCTCGGCACGCTCGAGCGGCTTCCGCGCCGGCAGTGCCTCTGCCAGCAGGGCGCGCCGCCGAGGCACCTGATCCTGCTCGGGGCCGGCCGCGTGAAGGTCGAGCGCGTGGCCGAGGGGCGGGTCGTTCCGCTGGGTCACCGCGGGCCCGGCGACCTCGTGGGCGAGAGCGCGCTCGCGGGCGCGCCGGTCGCGTCCGAGAGCGCGATCGTGCTCGACGAGGGGAGCGGGCTCGTGGTGCCGCTCGCCGGGCTCACGCGGCAGCTCGCCGCCGACGCCGCGCTCCGCGAGGCGCTCGCCGCGGCGCTCGTCTCGCGCAAGCTCGAGACCGAGGCGCGCCTCGGCTCCCTGCTCCTCTGCACGGTGGAGGTGCGCCTGCTCGATTTCCTCCGCGCCGCTGCCCGGCGGTGGGGCCGGCCGCACGCGTCGGGTCAGCTGGTGTCGGCCCCGTTCACGCACGCCGACATCGCGCTGCTGATCGGGTCCACCCGCGAGACGGTCACCCTGCTGCTCGGCAAGCTGAAGCGCGCCGGCCTGATCGCGTTCGACCGGCGGCGGATCGTCATCCGGGATGGCGCGCACCTCGCGGCGCGCGCCGCGTCGACCTGATCGTCCGCCCGGAGGGGCCGCTGCGGGCCCTGCGCTGCAGCCGGACGACGGCGGCGCCGCTCGCCCCCGCGACGGCGTCCTCGCGCGGCTCCGCCGGCCGGGTCGCCGTATCGAGCTGCGCGGCTCCGCCGGGGACGCGCGCGCCTCGATCGCCCGGCGCACCGCGCTCCGGGCTGGCGAGGCCGCCGCGGACCAGCCGGAGGCGAGGGAAGACCCCGGACCTCGTTGACGGCCGGGGGCTCTGCTCGACGAAGATCGTGCTGAGCAGCCGGCCGAAGGCGTACGGCTTGAGCAGGACCTCGCTCACGTCGTCCGCGCCGCCGCACGAGACCGGCTCCTCGGCGCAGAAGACGATCCGCCGCGGCATCGCGCCCTCGCGCCGCAAGCGGCCCAGGATCTCGCGGGCGCCTTTCGTCCCGGGGGCGAGATCGATCAGCGCGACGTCGTAGACGCGCTCGCGGGAGAGGGAGATCGCTTCCTCCAGCGTCGCGGCCGGGCTGACGAGGGCGCCGCGGTTGCCGAGGAGGAGCGCCGTGGCCCTCCGGAGGACAGGGTCCTGATCGAAGAGGAGAACGTTCGGTTGGTACGTCATCGGGGTTCCCTGCGGCTTGCAGTCGAAGTGCGCCGCATCGACGGGGACGGCGACGCGCGCGCGTCCCACCGCTCGGCGGCAGCATCCGCGTCCGCGGACGGCCCCCGTCTTCGCAACGCACGTGCCGACGGCGCGGCGGCGGCGCCGCCCGGCCCCCGCCGGCCGCGGTTCTCGGCGTCAACGCGGCCCTTTCGCGCGTCGCCGCCGGTGAGGTCGCCTCGCCGAAGCCCCGGCCGCCGCTGTGCCCATTTCGCGCTCCCTCCGCGGCGCCCCTCCGCCCCGACGACGAGCGCGCCCCCATGCTGTCGGCTCGCCTACCCCGCCCACGGCCGCCGGTGCGCGGTTCGTGCGCACGAGCCAGCCCAGGTTTGCGCCCCCTCCAGGGCGGCGCGGTCCGCCGATCCGCCCGTTGCTCCAGGCTCCGCGTCCAGTGCGGGTGCCAACGTCCGGGCCGCTCGCGCACCCCGCGCTGACGCGATCGGCGCACCGCGGCAAACTGAATTTCCCGCTTGATGAGGCTGGCGTAGGGTGCCACAAGCGTCCGCGCGCACGAGTGGCGGAATTGGTATACGCACCGGTTTTAGGTTCCGGCGCCGCGAGGCTTGGGGGTTCGAGTCCCCCCTCGTGCACCATGGCTTAAATCCTGGAGGACTCGACCGCCCAGCGGCGCGATGCGCCCCGTCGTTTCGGGGGGACGGCTCTCCGGGGCGGCTCGGTCCGGGCGTGGTCGCCGGTGCGCGGGCGTGGTCCGCTGGGCGCGCGGGGGCGAGCGCGCGCCGGCGCGCGTCGACGGAGGAGGAGGAGGCCGGCGCCATCCGGGCCGCGGGGGGATCGCCTCGGCGGCGTCGTCGACGGAGCGCGCGGTCCCGGAATTGCGCGACGCCCGCGGCGCGACTACGTTCGCGTTCCTCGGCCGGACCCTTTCCTCCCACCTGACCGCCGCGGAGCCAAGGCACGTAAAGATGTTCACTTGGGCGATGAAGAAGATTTTCGGCACCTCGCACGAGCGTGCCATCCGCCGCATGCGACCGCGGGTCGAGGCGATCGGCAGGATGGAGCCGGAGCTGCAGAAGCTCTCGGACGCCGAGCTTCGGGCGAAGACCGCGGAGTTCAAGGAGAAGCTCTCCAACGGGGCGACGCTGGACGACATCCTGGTCCCGGCGTTCGCGGTCTGCCGCGAGGCCTCGAAGCGCGCGCTCAAGATGCGCCATTACGACGTGCAGCTCATCGGCGGCATGGTGCTGCACAACGGCTGCATCGCCGAGATGCGCACCGGCGAGGGCAAGACCCTGGTCGCGACGCTCCCCTGTTATCTGAACGCCCTCGAGGGTAAGGGCGTCCACGTCGTCACGGTGAACGACTACCTGGCGCGGCGCGACGCCGAGTGGATGGGCAAGCTCTACGGCTTCCTCGGCCTGTCGACCGGCGTGGTCGTCAACCAGCAGGGCGACGCGGAGAAGCGCGAGGCGTACCGCTGCGACATCACGTACGGCCAGAACAACGAGTTCGGCTTCGATTACCTGCGCGACAACATGAAGTTCTCGGCGCTCGAGTACGCGCAGCGCCCGCTGCATTACGCGATCGTCGACGAGGTCGACTCCATCCTCATCGACGAGGCGCGGACTCCGCTCATCATCAGCGGCCAGGGCGAGCGCTCGAGCGACAAGTACCGCACGATCAACGAGGTCATCCCCCAGCTCCGGAACGAGGAGCACTTCGCCGTCGACGAGAAGGGTCACTCGGTGACGCTGACCGACGAGGGCGTGGAGACGGCGGAGCGGCTGCTCGCGGCGCTCAAGGTGCTCAAGGGCACGAACCTCTATGACCCGGTGAACCTCGAGACGCTGCACATCCTGAACCAGTGCCTGCGCGCGCACTCGCTCTACAAGCGCGACGTCAACTACATGGTGCGCGACGGCAAGGTGCTCATCATCGATGAGTTCACCGGCCGCGTCCTCGCGGGCCGGAGGTGGTCGGACGGCCTGCACCAGGCCGTCGAGGCGAAGGAGAACGTCCGGATCCAGGAGGAGAGCCGGACGATGGCGACGATCACGTTCCAGAACCTCTTCCGGCTGTACAAGAAGCTCTCCGGGATGACCGGCACCGCGGACACCGAAGCGGCGGAGTTCCACAGCACGTACAAGCTCGACGTCGTCATCATCCCCACGAACAAGCCGGTGATCCGCGTCGACTACGAGGATCTCGTCTACAAGACCGAGAAGGAGAAATTCACGGCGGTCATCAACGAGATCCTCGAGAAGCACGAGCTCGGCCAGCCGATCCTGGTGGGCACGACGAGCGTCGAGAAGAGCACCGCGATCAGCCGGATCCTGACCAAGCGCGGCGTGAAGCACAACGTGCTGAACGCGAAGCACCACGAGAACGAGGCGTACGTGGTCGCGCAGGCGGGCCGCAAGGGCGCCATCACGGTGTCGACCAACATGGCCGGGCGCGGGACGGACATCATCCTGGGCGGCAACGCGGAGATGCTCGCGAAGCTCAAGTTCAAGGAGCAGAACCGCCAGCCCGAGGCGGAGCCCGAGGCGTTCGAGGCCCTCGTCGAGGAGCTCAAGAAGGAATGCACCGCGGAGGGCAACGAGATCCGCGAGCTCGGCGGGCTGTACATCCTGGGCACCGAGCGGCACGAGTCGCGCCGCATCGACAACCAGCTGCGCGGCCGCGCCGGCCGCCAGGGCGACCCCGGGACGTCGAAGTTCTACCTGTCCCTCGAGGACGACCTCATGCGCATCTTCGCCGGCGATCGGGTGAAGAACCTGATGGAGCGGATGGGCATGCCCGACGACGAGCCCATCGAGCACCCGTGGGTGACGAAGAGCGTCGAGAACGCGCAGAAGAAGGTCGAGGAGCGCAACTTCGACATCCGCAAGAACCTGCTCGAGTACGACGACGTGATGAGCGCGCAGCGCAAGACGATCTACGACATGCGCCAGTCGCTGCTCCTCGGCCGCTACTCCCCCGAGATCCTCGACGAGGAGGGGAAGCCGACGGGCGAGAAGCGGGCGATCAAGCCGCTCGCGTCGATCGTGGAGCTCGTCCGGCCGGACGTCGGCTACCTGCTCGGGATGTTCGCGAACGATCCGGTGATGCCGCTCGACGAGGACGGCAACCGCCGCGAGATCGTGCGGAAGGACTTCGAGAAGACGGATCGGTTCGTCGAGCTCGAGAACCTGCAGCGCGAGCTCTACACGCGCTGGGGCGTGAAGGTCGAGCTCGAGTCGCGCGCCGACAAGGTCCTCGAGATCTACGACGAGTGCGCCGAGCTCGTGCCTCAGGCGCTCACGGAGCAGCGGGAGCGGCTGCTCGATCTGATGGACCGGCTCATCGGCGCGATGGTCGAGGAGTCGTGCCCGGCGCGCAAGCCGCCCGAGGACTGGGACTGGGGCGGCATCTTCCAGGGCTTCCGCGAGCACTTCGGCGTCGAGCTGCCGGACGACGTCGCGCACATCGGCGACCAGGAGGCGCTGGCGCACGAGCTCTACGACCGCGCCGAGAAGGCGTACGAGAAGCGCGAGGAGGAGATCGGGGTCGAGCTGTCGCTGCGCATCTTCCGGCACCTCTACCTGGAGGAGCTCGACAAGGCCTGGGTCGACCACCTGACCGACATGGACCACCTCCGCGACGGCATCGGCCTGCGCGGCTACGGGCAGAAGGACCCGAAGCAGGAGTACAAGAAGGAGGGCTACAACATGTTCGTCAACATGGTGGCCCGCGTCTCCTCGAACGTGGTCACGAAGCTCTTCAGCGTGAACGTCAGGCGCGCCGAGCAGGAAGAGGCGCAGATCGAGGCGGCGGATCGCCAGCGCCACGCGGCGGCGCTGCTCGACGCGGTCGCGCAGCACGACGAGTCGCTTCCGATCGGCGCGAACCCGGCGGCGGCGCTGCCGCAGCCCGCCGTCACGCAGGAGCAGGAGTGCCCCTGCGGCAGCGGCAAGCCGTTCAACAAGTGCCACGGCGCCGAGGACGAGGCGACGGTCTGAGCCGGCGCGCCCTGCCCGCTCGCCCCGCTCGCAAGGCGCCTGCGACGCGCCGGCGAGGGCCCGCGCCGGGCCCTTGCTCCGGCGCCTGATCCCAGCATGGACACCGCCTGAGGGCCGACGCGTCGGCTCCGGGAGGCAGGACCATGAAGGTGTTCATCGACTCAGGGGACATCGCGGAAATCAGGGAGGCGCAGTCGATGGGGGTCATCGACGGCGTGACCACGAACCCGTCGCTCCTCGCCAAGGGCGGCAGGCCGACCAGGCAGGTGATCGCCGAGATCTGCGAGGTGGTCGACGGCCCCGTCTCGGCCGAGGTGGTGGCGGTCGAGCGGGACGCGATCCTCCGAGAGGGCCGCGAGCTCGCCAGGATCCACCCGAACGTGGTGGTCAAGGTCCCGCTCATCGACGAGGGGCTCAAGGCGGTCCGGATCTTCGCCGCCGAGGGCGTCCGGACGAACGTCACCCTCTGCTTCTCGGCTGCCCAGGCGCTGCTCGCGGCCAAGGCCGGGGCCACGTACATCTCGCCGTTCGTCGGCCGGGTCGACGACGCCGCGGGGGACGGGATGGACCTGGTCCTGCAGATCGTGACGATCTACAGGAACTACGGCTTCCCCACGCAGGTGCTCACCGCGAGCGTGCGGCACCCCGTCCACGTCGTGCAGGCCGCCATGATCGGCTCGCACGCCGCCACGATGCCGCTCAAGGTCATCAAGCAGCTGACCAAGCACCCGCTGACCGACGTCGGCCTCGCGCAGTTCTTGGCGGATGCGAAGAAGATCCCGGAGCTGGTATAGCGAACCTCGTGGCCGAGAAGGACAAGGGAAGCCCAGGAACGAAGCGACGCGGGAGCCGCCCGGCGGCCCCCGCGGTCGTGTCCATCACGACGCAGGGCGGGCCCTTCAAGGGGGTGTCGACGGCGGTCGTGCGCCGGCGCGCGAGCAAGATGCTCGCCCACCTCGCCCTGCAGGGCGTGGAGCTCTCCGTGGCCCTGGTGAACGACGAGGCCATCCACGAGCTGAACCGCACGTACCGGCGCAAGGACAAGCCGACCGACGTGCTCGCCTTCCCCATGCTGGAGCAGAACGGCGCCACGTCGCGCAAGCGCGGCCGGCGAGGTCCCGTGGATCCGTCGGCGTGGCACGGCCTGCTCGGCGACGTGATCGTCTCGATCGACACGGCCGTCCGGCAAGCAGCCGAGCGCGGACGTCCTCTGCTCGACGAGATCACGATGCTGCTCGGGCACGGCTTGCTCCACCTGCTCGGTTACGACCACAAAACCGACGCGGAGGAGCGAGAGATGACGGCGTTGACCCAGGAGCTCGAGGCCGCCGCGACATCACGGGGCAGCAGTCCCACTGGAATCCGGCCTCGCAGCGGCGTCGCGAGACCGAATAAGACGGGGGCGCAATGACTTATCCCTTGCGATGCGAAACCTCGCTTGTTAAACGGACGCCCCCTTTCGACTTGGAGGAAACATGCCCGGTTCGAACAAGCTGACCAAGGCGCAGATGATCGTCGGTCTTGCCGAGGCCACCAACCTCGACAAGAAGTCCGTGGCCAGCGTGCTCGATGCGCTCAGCGAGCTGGTGAAGAAGGAGCTCGGTCCGGAGGGGCCGGGCGAGGTCACGGTCCCGGGCCTCGTGAAGATCAAGGCGAAGGAGATCCCGGCGACGCAGGACCGGGAAGGCATCAATCCGTTCACGAAGCAGCCGATGACCATCAAGGGCAAGCCGGCGAGCCGCAAGCTCCGCGCGGCGCCCGTCAAGGCGCTCAAGGACGGCTGAGCGGCGCGTCGGTGGCCGCGGCTTGCGCGGCCGCATCCGGCGACGCGAGCTCCGGAGGTCCAGGGACTGGGCCCGCCCCCGCGGCGGCGCCCCGAGCTTCGGGCGATGCTTTCGCCGTGGAGCGTCGTGCCCTGAACGCGCACGCGACGATCGCGAGGGCGAGCAGCGCCGCCAGCGGGGCGTCGCCCAGGCGGGTGTAGAGTGTCAGCGGAGTATCCCTGACGGCCGGGGTCGCGAAGGTCACCCCCGGCGCAGCGCTCTCGTCCCGGCCGCGCACCACGCCGCGGGCGTCGATCCACGACACGACACCGAGGTTCACGGCGCGCACGAGATCGCGGCGCAGCTCGACGGCGCGCATGACCGCGAGCCGCGCGTGCAGCTCGGGCTCGGCGCTTCCCGTGAACCATGCGTCGTTCGTGATGTTGACGAGGAGGTTCGGGGCGAGCGCTCCGGTGATCCGCCGCCCCACCCCGGTGAGCGTGTCCTCGTAGCAGTTGAGCACCCCGATCCGGAGCGCGGGCCCCTGCTCCCGGGGAAGCGCGAGCGCGCGCGGCTCCGCCCCCGGGACGAGCCCACCGCTCTTCTGGAAGATGCGCCGCAGCCAGGGCAGGTAGGCGCCGCCCGGGACCGTCTCGCCGAACCAGAGCAGCTGCAGCTTGTCCTGGGTCGGCTGCATGCTCCCGTCGGGGAGCACGAGGGTCGCGGAGTTGTAGCTGTTCCGTTCCTCCACGCCGTCGTCGGCCTTCACGGGCGTCGCCTGGGTGATGAGCCCGGCGAGGACCGGACCGCGGACGCCGGGCCCGAGGATCGCTCGGCCGCCGCGCGGCGCCTGCCGGGCGCTGTGCGGGAGGGGGTACGGATACGCCGCCTCGGGCCAGAGCGTGAGCTCGGCGCCGCCGGCCTCGGCCTTCCGGGTGAGCTCTTGCAACGTGCGCAGGATCCGCGGGTGGTTCTTCGTCTGCCAGCGCTCGTGAGGCCCCACGGCCTGGTTGACGAGCGCCACGCGCGCCGTCGGCAGGCCCGCGCTGGCGCGCTCCACCGCGGCCATCCGGAGCGCGCCGTGGGCTGCGAGCCCGCCGAACAGCGCGGCGCTCGCGAGCGCCGGGTAGAGGATCGCGCGGCGCTGTCGACGGCGGGCGGACCGCGGCTCCGGCGCGGGCGCCAGCGGACGCCCGCCGGGCGCCACCCCGACGGCCGCGAGCCCCGCGCGGGCGAGCAGGGCGGCACCGACGGCGAACAGGGCCGACACGCCACGCTCGCCGATGAGGTCGGCGAGCTGCACGAGCGCCGGCCACGGGCTCATGAGGCCCGCCGGCGTCCAGCCGAAGACCGTCGGGAGGACCACGGCGGCGAACACGCCCGTCGCGAAGGCGAGCTCGATCGGGGCGCGCAGGCGCCGGAGGAGCACGCTCGTGATGCCGCCGCAGACCGCCCAGACCAGCGACTGGGCGGCGGCGAGCAGGACGAGCGCGAGATAGGAGGCCGGCGCGCCGAGCGACGTGAAGCGCTGGATCACCTCCGGCACGAAGCGCAGGCCCACGATGCCCGCCGCGGTCCCCCAGGCAGCGCCGCGCCCGAACGCGCGCCAGAACGTCGGGGCGTCGTGCACGGCGGCCGCCAGCAGGGCGAGGCCGGCGATGACGGCGGGATAGAGATCCGTGGGCGGGGCCGTGAGGGCGAACGTCGCACCGCCGATGACGGAGAGGAGCAGCGGGGCGCGGCCGCGGGGCGCGCGTCGGGTCGAGGCCTGGGGCACGATGCGGCGTTATACCGCGTGGGAGCCGCCGGGATGCCGGCGGCCGCCCGAGGAGATCGAAGCCGGCGCGAGCCCCGCACGGTCAGGGCGGACAGGAGGCGAGGCCTTGTCCGATGAGCTGCTGCACGGCGCGATCCGTCCGTCGAGCTCGCTCGCGAGCCCGCAGCAGTCGTCGCTCGCTCTGTCCAGGCTCCGGCCCGTTCGCGACGTTCGCCAGGGAGGGCCTAGAGCGATCGCTCACCAGTAGACGGTGAGCCCACCGCGGAAGAGCCCCCCGCCCGACGTATCGGTCGTGCGTCCGGTGTCGGGATCCCTGAACTCGGGGACGACGCCGTCGTCCGTGCGGCTGCGCACGAACCCGAGCGCATCGATGTTCAGGGCGAGGCGGGGGGAGAGCCGGAACTCGAGGCCGATGCCGCCGTGCACGCCGAAGTAGTCGTACTCGGTGTTCGGAACGAACTCCTCGCCGCTGGCCGCGGCCTCGCCCCAGGGCCGCTCGACCTCGGCGTGCGACATGTTCAGGCCGCCCGTGAAGTAGAACTGCGTGCGGCTGCGCGGGTTGACGAACAGCATCCCGCTCAGCGAGAGCGGCACTTCCGTCCGCTCGTAACCGTTGTAGTCGGTGCCCGCGAGGAGGTCGGCGCCGAGGTCGAGCGCGAACGCGGGGACGGGCCGGTAACGCAGGCTGATCCCGACGCCGCCCATGCCGGCCTCCTCCGCGCCGCCGTGCTCGCGGCCCATCATGAGGCCCTGGAGGCGGAAGTTGACGCCCCACTGGCGGCGCCAGCGCAGTTTCGGCGGCGGCGGCGGAGCGGGCGGGGTCATGCGGCGCACGACCACGCGCGGCGGGGGAGCGGACCCGGGCGTCACGACGATGACCTGCGGCGGCGGGCCGGAAGGCGAGGTCTGGTAGACGACGACCGGGGGCGGGGCCGGACGGGTCGCGCGCCTGCCCCGCGGCGGGGGTGGGGCCGGCGGTGGGGGGGGCAGCGCCTCGGCCGGGGGGGGCTCGGCAGCGGCGGCGGGCGGCGGCTCAGCGGGATCGCTGGGCGGCTCCACTTCCTCACAGAACCACGCGCCGGGAGGACAGTTGTTGTTCTCCTGCGCGAGCGCGCTCATCGGCGCGGTCATCGCCACGGCAACAAGGGCATGGGTCAAGCAACGGCGCATCGGGCGACTCCTCTTCGGTGCAGGGAAGTTAGCAACCGGGATGCCATCGACCATCTCGCGGGATTGGCGTCACCATGGCCATGAAGCACGCCGGCGTGCATCGGCCGCCACGGCGCGCTGTGGCGGAAGGTTCACACGCGCGCCGTCCCGCAGGGTACTAGCTCCCACGGCAAACGTCACGGCGCGGCCGCCCCGCCGGCAGCCCCGCCACCATCGAGAGCAATCGGGTTCATCATGCCTACGGTTACGTTGAAGCAGGGTCATGTTCGGCCGGTGTGGTCGGGGCATCCCTGGGTGTTCGCTCAGGCGATCGCGCGCATCGAGGGCGGCGCCGTGGCCGGCGATGAGGTCGTGGTCACCGACCCGTACGGCAGCGTGCTCGGCCGCGGGCTCTACACCCCCCGCTCGGCCATCCCGGTGCGCATGTACACGCGCGAGGACAGGCCGATCGACGCGGCCCTGTTCCGGCACCGGATCGAGCGCGCCATCGCGCACCGCCGCGAGCTCGGCCTGCCCGCCCGGGCGCCCGGCCACGAGACCGACGCCTTCCGGCTGATCCACGCGGAGGGCGACGGGCTGCCCGGGCTCATCGTCGACCTGTTCGGCGACACGGCGGTCGTGCAGCTCGGGACGATCGGGATCAAGCGCCGCGAGGGCGTGATCTTCGACGCCCTCCAGGCCGCGCTCTCGCCGCGCGCGATCGTGGACAGGACGCCGGAGTCGCTCGCGAAGCTCGAGGGGTTCACCGCCGACGCCGGCGTGGTGCGCGGCGACTTCGGGCTCGATCAGCTGCGGTTCGTCGAGCGAGGGCTGCGGTACACGATCCCGCTCGCGCTCGGCCACAAGACCGGGTTCTACCTGGACCAGCGGACGCTGCGGACCCGCGTGGAGCAGCTCGCCCACAACCGGCGCGTGCTCGACGCGTTCTGCTTCGTCGGCACCTTCGCCATGGCGGCGGCCCGCGGCGGGGCGAGCGAGGTCCTCGCGATCGACGAGAGCGCGACGGCGCTCGAGGTCGGGGCGGAGTGCGCGCGGGAGAACGGGCTGCTCGACCGGATCAAGTTCACGCGCGACGACGCCCGCAAGGCGCTGCAGAACGCGTCGAGGCAGGGGGGCTTCGACCTCGTCATCTGCGACCCGCCGAAGCTCGCGGGCACGCGCGCCTCCAAGGACGCCGCGCTCACCGCCTACCGGCGCCTCGCGTCCGGGGCGTGCCGCGCCACGCGGCCGGGCGGCATCCTCGTGCTCTGCTCCTGCTCCAGCGCCGTGAGCCTCGACGACCTGACCCGGGTGCTCGCCCTCGGCGCGCGCGACGCCCGCATGCAGGCGGCGGTGTTCGACCGGCACTTCCAGGGGGGCGACCACCCCGTCCCCGCGGCCTTCCCCGAAGGGCTCTACCTGAAGAGCCTCATCGCGCGCGTCGACGCGCTCTGACGATCGACCGATGGACCCGCTCTCCCTCTTGACCCCCGACGCCGCGCGCGGCCTCGCCGGGGTGATCTTCGACCTCGACGACACCGTGCTGGATCACGGCGCCCTGACCGAATCCGCCTACGGAGCGCTCTTCCGTCTGCGCGAGACGGGCCTCGCGTTGATCGCCTGCACCGGCAGGCCCGCCGGATGGGGCGAGGTGATCCAGCGGCAATGGCCGATCGACGCGACGATCGTCGAGAACGGCGCCGTCGCGCTGGTCCGCGAGCGGGCCGGCCCCGGAGAAGCGCTCGCCCCGACCGCCGGCGCGAGCCGCGTCGTCACGCTCGACGCGCTGGACCGCGGCACGCGGCGGGCCCGTCGGGCCGAGCTCGTCGCGCTCGCCGATGACATGGTGCGTCGTTTTCCCGCGGCGGCGCTCGCAGACGACAACGACCAGAGGGTGACCGATGTCACCATCGACATCGGCGAGCACCGGCGCGTCCCGCCGGAGGACGTGCAGAGGATGCGCGCCGAGCTGCGCGAGCGGGGGGTGAGGACGCTCGTCTCGAGCGTCCACCTCCACCTCACCCGCGACCCGTCCGACAAGGCGACGGGCGCCGTGCGCCTGCTCTCGAGCCGGTTCGGCGAGGATCCGACCCGCGCGCGGCACCGCTACGCCTTCGTGGGCGACAGCGGCAACGACGGCGTCGCCTTCGCTGCATTTGCGTTGACCTTCGGCGTAGCCAACGTGCGCGCCCACCTCGGCAAGCTGTCGGTGCCGCCGCGGTTCGTGGCCTCCCAGCCCATGGGCCGCGGGTTCGCGGAGATAGCCGGCCGGATCGCCGAACTGCGGAAGAATGCACCTGAACCGTGATCTGCCCGCGCGCAAGGGCCTCGCGTGCGATCCGCCCCACACCTAGAGCAGGTAGCCTAGCCGCGACGCAACCCAAAGGAATAGGATCGAGCTTTCGGGAGGGGCGTGCCTCCCAACCCTTTACAGGGGCGCGTGTTCTCGGGGACCATGACCTTGGTCCCTCGCCCGCCAGCGGCAGCAGATGGCGTTTCGACCCCCGACCCCCGGCCTCCTCGTCGACAACAAGTACCGCCTCGCGGAGCGCATCGGCGGGGGCGGCATGGGCGACGTGTTCCGGGCGGAGCACGTGCTCGCAGGTCGCGCCGTTGCGATCAAATTCCTCCACCCCGAGCTGGCGGACAACTCGGAGCTCTCCCACCGGTTCTTCCAGGAAGCGCAGGCGGTCAACCGGATCCGCCACCCGAACATCGTCGACGTGATCGACGCGGGCGTCGGCGAGCTCGGTCCGTACATCGTGATGGAGCACCTCGACGGCGAGTCGCTGGGCATGGCGCTCGCGCGCTTCGGCCGCCTCGACATGGAGGCCGCCGTCGGGGTCGCGATCCCGGTGCTGGAGGCGCTCGACGCCGCGCACCGCGCGGGGATCATCCACCGCGATCTCAAGCCCGAGAACATCTTCATCGCCTTCGATCCGAGCCGCGGATCGGCCGTCGTCCGGCTGCTCGATTTCGGCATCGCCAAGGTGCTCGACTCCGACGGCCCCTCGCCGCGGACGCGCACGGGCGTCGTCTTCGGGACGCCGGACTACCTGTCGCCGGAGCAGGCCACGGGGGAGTCGCCGCTCGACGGGCGCAGCGATCTCTTCTCGGTGGGCGTCCTGCTGTACGAGGTGCTCACGGGCACGCGGCCGTTCCGCGCGCCGACCGCCGTGGCGACGGCGTTCCGCGTCGTGCACGCGGAGGTGCCGACGCTCGCCTCGGCGGGCGTGACCGTCGACCCGCGGCTCGAGGCGATCGTGCAGCGGCTCTTGCAGAAGGATCCCGCGAAGCGCTTCCAGACGGCCGGCGACGTCGTCCGCGAGCTCGAGCGCGTCGCGCCCGAGCCGCCGCGGCGGACGGCGGCGCTCGGCCGGCTCATCAACGTGCAGCGGCGGATGGCCCTGAGCCTCGGGAACGCGCCGGAGAACGAGCGCGATCGGCTCTCGTCCTCGCGCGACCGCTCGCGCGCGGGCACGTCGTTCGACGTGAGCCCCGCGCCGCCGATGCGCATCTCGCCGCCGCTCGTGTCGGGCAGCCGCGTCACCGAGCCGCCGCCCGTCATGCGGCCGTCGTCCGAGCCGGCGAAGCCCGCGCCCGGCGTGACGCTCTCGAACGCGCTGCGGAGCCGCGGCTCGGAGCCCACCCTGCTCTCGCAGCGCGGCGAGTCGCTCCCCACGGTGCGCAGCGCCGACCTCGGCCTCCGGGCCGAGCCGACCGTGCGCAGCGCCGACTTCGGCGCCCTCCTCAACCGGCAGCGCGACACGCGGCGGCCCAACGTCACCCCGGTCCGGCCGCTGCCGGCGCGCTTCGCGGGGCAGTACCATGTGCGCGGCCCCGTCCTGCGGAGCGTCGACCGCACCATCGTCGACGAGTACGGCAGGAGCGCGCGCGACGAGGTCGTCGCGCAGATGCCGCTCCGCTACGCCGACGACTTCAAGCACGACTCGATCAACGCGCTCGTCGGGTACGATCTCGAGGCGCTCGACGCTTACATGGAGCTCGCGACGTCGCTGGTCCTGCGCGATCTCGAGCGCTGGCGCGACATCGGGAGGCTCGGCGTTGGCGGCGAGCTGCACAGCCTCGTGCGCACGCTCTTCGCCCGCCCGCTGACCGACATCGCGTCGCTCATGCGCCGCGGGACCTCGATCTGGTCGCGGCTCTTCACGTTCGGCTCGTGGCGCGTGGCCACCGGGCCGACCGGGCGGGTGACGCTCCACATCGGCGACTTCGACCCCGCCTCGCTGCCGCTCCGGCTGTGGGTCGTGGGGATGGTCGAGGAGACGGCGCGGCGCGCGTCCGGCGGGGGCGTGAAGGTCACGATCACGCTCGGCGAGCTCGGCTTCACCTCCGAGCTCGCCTGCGAGATCAGCCTCTAGCTCCGTCCGCCAGAGGTCCGGCCTACGATGGCCGGACCTCTGCGCGCTCGCAGCTGCGCTGGCGGGGTCTTCAGGAAGGCTTGCGCGCGCGGTAGCACGCCTGACAGAACACGTCGCGGCCCTCGACCGGCTTGAACGGGACCTCGCCCTCGGAGCCGCACGACTTGCAGGTGATCGAGAACGTCGGACGGTTGCGCGGCGCGCGCGGCGGCTGCGCCGCGGCGCGGCCCTGCGCAGGAGCACGGCGCTCGCCGGCGAACGACGGCGCGCGGTAGTTGCCGTCGTCGCGGGCGGGCGCGCCGCCGCGCGGACGGCGCGGGTACTGGCTCGGCACCGTCCACGCGGGCGCGAGCCCCGAGTACGCGTCCTGCATCGGGCTGCGGTACTCGTTCACGTCACCCGTGTACTGGGGCTTCCGAGGCCGACCGTCGCCGCGCGCCGCGCCGCGGTACCCGCCGCCGGCGCTCCGGGCCGGCCCAGGGCGCTGGTGCTGCGCCGCGCGGGCGGTCGACGCGCTCTCGTGCTCCCCTCGGTTGTCCTTGCGCGCGCGGCGGCAGGTCCGGCACCGCTTCGGCGGGGCCGCGAGCCTCCGTTCGGCGTAGACGGCGGCTTCCGCAGCCGAGAATAGGAACGACGTGCCGCAGCTCGCGCAGACAATGTGCTCGTCTCGATGCTGTTCCATGATTCCTCTTTCGTCAGGCCGACGGGCCTCGCAGGCTCACGGGCTCGGGTGCTCGGGTGACTGGGGTAAACGAGAGCGCCCGGGAGCGACCCCGCTGCGCCGGAGATGCGCAATTTACGCGGGGATCTCGATGAACTGGGTGGGATCGCCCTCTTGAGGGGGCACGGGAGTGCCTACGGTGACATGCTTGTCATGGCGGTCAAGCGTGCCGCCTCCACGCGTCGCCGGGATCGATCGCGCGGCGTGGAGGCTTTGATTTCGTAGCTCCTCACGATACCATCCGCGCGACTTTCACGAGGAGCGCAGCTCCTCCCGTGACCGACCGCGGGCTGCGCCCGCCCACGCCGCGCCCCGCACCCAGTCGAAGCAATGAGCCATCCCTCCCTGCACCTCACCGCTCGTGACTTCGACGCGTACGCCGCCGAAAAGGCGACCTCGAAGGCTTATTCGCGCCCCCGCCTCGAGGTGAAGCAGCGCGCGCTCGCCTGGGCGCGCGGCGTCGTCGCCCGGCTGAGCGAGCTCGGCATCTCGGTCGACGTCCATGGCTCGGACGAGCACCCGTCGATCCGCAACAAGCACCGGGCCGACTGCCAGTGGGTCTTCTTCTGGCGCGACCAGGCCGCGCGCGACGAGCTGGATCGCCTGCTCGACCGCGGCCGCTCGATCTCCGATGCGATCGACGATCCGAGCCCCTACACGCGGCACGCGTTCCTCGCGCTGCGCATCTCGGAGGGCGAGGTGCAGGTGTGCTTCGCCGTCCACCCGGACGCGAAGGTCGACGTCGACAACCTCCGGGCCCGCCTCTCGGCGAGCGAGGAGGCGACCGGCGAGCCGGCCTCGCCGCTCGCCGCCGAGCTCACGAGCGCGCTCCACGCGCTCCCGGAGCAGTTCTCCTTCGGCGCCGGCGGTGGCGATCGCGTGGCCTGCAGCGCGGCCACGCCCGACGCGATCGCGGAGATGCTCCGCCGCGCCGCCGACGGTCAGGTGCCGCTCTGGATCGGCTGGTCGGTCCCGCGCGAGACCGCGGTCGAGCACGCCGACATCCTCGACGAGCAGCTCGAGGACGCGCTCGTCGCGCTGGCCCCCATCTACCGGCTCGTCGCGTGGTCGCGCGAGAACGATCGCATCGCGCTCGACCGCAAGCTCGAGGGCATCGAGCAGGAGCGGGCGCGCGCCCACGCCGAGCTCGAGGCCGAGAACGAGCGGTGGCGCTCCGAGCAGGCCCGGGCGCGCGAGCGATCGATGGAGCAGGCCCGGGCCCGCGGCGACGAGCGCGTCGAGGCCGCCCTCCCCGCCCGCCGGCCGACCCTCGCGACGCTGTTCAAGTCGACGAGCGGCGCCGGCGCCGCCCGCGGAGGAGAGCCGCGGCCCGCGCCGAGGCACGGCGCAGAGGGCGGCGCCCCGACCCGGCGAGCGCCGCACGGCGAGGCGGAGCCGCAGGCGAGGGCCGAAGCCCCGCAGAGGCCGCCGGCCGAGCCCGCGCCGCGGGCGCAGCGCGCCCCGTCCGGCGAGCCGGACGCCGCGGCGAAGGCCGCGCCCGAGCCCGCGAAGGGCGGCGCGATCGAGAAGGGGAGCCGCGTCCGCGTGCGGCGAGGGCCGTTCGGCGACAAGATCGGCGTGGTGAGCGAGCTCGATGGCCGCGGAGGGGCGCGCGTCCTGCTCGGCCTGCTCGCGACCAGGCTCGAGCTCGACGATCTCGAGCTCGTGGTCGAAGGGCGGGATCGGCCCGCGCTCTCGACTTCGCACCGCAAGCCGCTCGCGCCGACGCCGCGCAAGGCGCGCTGAGCGTCGCCGCGCGGCACTCCCCCGCAATGGTCAAGCGCGATCCTTCAACCTACCCCGTGGGCCTCGGCGCCCAGTTCCGCAGCAAGCTCCCGCTCTACCTGGCCGGCTCGGCGCTGCTCGCGACGCAGCAGCTGCTCATGGCCAAGCGCGACTTCCTCGTCAAGGACGCCGTCGACGCCGCCGTGCAGCTCCAGTCGGGCGAGGCCTCGCGGGCGGCGCTCGTCATGCTCGCGGTGAGCGTGGGCGCCGCGATCATGCGCGTGTTCTCGCGCGTCACCATCTTCACGGCGGGCCGCAACGTCGAGTACGAGCTCCGGGCGGTCCTTCTCGCGCGCCTGCACAAGCTCGGGCCGGCCTTCTTCCGCAAGATGCCGACCGGCGACATCATGAGCCGGGCGACGAACGACCTGACGCAGGTCCGCCTCCTCCTCGGCTTCGGCCTGCTGAACGTCGTCGGCTCGCTCTTCGCGTTCGCGAGCGCCCTGTACGTGATGCTCAACATCTCGAAGCGGCTCACGCTCGCGGCGCTCCTGACGATGCCGGCGCTGATGCTCGTCACCCGGTCGTTCTCGACCAAGCTCTTCCTCCGCACCCGCGACAACCAGGAGGCGATCGGCGCCATGAGCGACCGCGTCCTCGCGAGCCTCGCGGGCGTCCGGGTCGTCCGTTCGTTCGCGCTCGAGGCGTCGGAGATGGCCGCGTTCTCGAGCACGAACCAGGCGTACCTCGAGAAGAGCCTCTCGCTCGCCAAGCTGCGCGGCTCCATGGGGCCGCTCATGGGGGCGATCAGCTCGGTCGGCGTGCTCATCGTCTTCTGGTACGGCGGGCAGCTCGTGCTGGAGCAGCAGATGACGAGGGGAGACTTCGTCTCCTTCTGGCTCGCGCTGCTGCGGCTCACGTGGCCGGTGCTCGCCCTCGGCTTCGTCGCCGCCATCGTCCAGCGCGGCCGCGCCGGCTACGTGCGGCTCAAGGCCATCTTCGACGCCATCCCCGAGGTCGTGAGCGGCCCGGTGCCCGCCCCCGAGGTCGTCCGCGGCGCCATCTCCGTCAAGGAGCTGAGCTTCTCCCACGGCGCGAGGAAGGTGGTCGACGGGGTGAGCTTCGACGTCGAGGCGGGCGGCTCGCTCGCGATCGTGGGGCGCACGGGCTCGGGCAAGAGCACCATCGCCACGCTGCTCGCCCGGCTCATGCCCACGCCGCGCGGCGCGGTGTTCCTGGACGGCGTCGACATCTGCGACCTGCCGTTGGAGACCGTGCGCGCGAGCATCGGCTATGCGCAGCAGGACGCGTTCCTCTTCTCGACCACGGTGGCGCGCAACATCGGCTACTCGCTGGACGATCCGGACTCGCCCGCCGCGCTCGAGACCATCCGCGCCGCCGCGGCCGAGGCCGAGGTGCTGAACGAGGTCCTCTCGCTGCCGGACGGCTTCGACACGGTGGTCGGCGAGCGGGGCGTGCAGCTGTCCGGCGGGCAGCGCCAGCGCGTCGCGCTCGCGCGCGCGCTCGTGCGCGAGCCGAGCGTCCTCGTCCTCGACGATCCGCTCTCCGCCGTCGACGCGAAGACCGAGCAGGCGATCCTCGCGGCGATCGAGCGGCAGGCCGCGCGGCGGACCGTCATCCTGATCACGCACCGGGTGGCGGCCGCGCGGCGGTGCGACGCGATCATCGTGCTGGAGCAGGGCCGGATCATCGAGCGCGGCACGCACGACGAGCTCGTCCGCGCGGGCGGGCTGTACGCGTCGTTCGCCGAGGAGCAGCAGCTCGAAGAGGATCTCGCGACGCTCGAGGCGACGCCGTCCTCGCGGCCGGTGGAGCTCTCGTGACGCAGCCGAGCTCAGGAGAAAGCGCGACGATGCAGGCGAAACCGAGCGGCGCCACGGCCGCTGGAGAGGCGGGCGCGAGCCCGCGGCGGCCGGCGCCGCCCTCGGCGAGCAGGGGCCGCGCGGCGAAGAAGGCGAGCCGCACCGAGGACGTGCTGAGCCGCTTCCACGAGGAGGCGCAGCTCGGCGAGGCGTACGACGCGCGCATGCTGCTGCGGCTGTGGCCGTTCGTGCGCCCGCAGGGCAAGCAGCTCGCGATCTCGCTCTCGCTGCTCGTCGTCACCGCCCTCCTGGCGCTCTTGCGCCCGCTCATCATGCGCGACGCGCTCGACGCCTTCGACGCGCCCGGCGGGCTCGATCGCCTCACGCGCAACGGCTTCTTGCTCACGGGCGTCATGCTCGCGGAGCAGTCGCTCGCGTTCCCGCAGCTCTACCTGATGCAGCTCGCCGGCGCGCGCGCCATGGCCGACCTGCGCATGCGCGTCTTCGGGTTCTTGCACACCCGGCGCCTCGGGTTCTTCGATCGCACGCCGGTCGGCCGGCTCGTCACGCGGGTGACGAACGACGTGGACGCCATCGGCGAGATGTTCGCGTCGGGCGCGCTCAACGCGTTCGGCGACCTGCTCCGCCTCGCCGTCATCGTCGTCGTGATGGTGTCGCTCGACTGGCGCATGTCGCTGCTCGCCTTCGCGGCGGTGCCGCCGGTCGCGCTCGGCGTCAACTGGACGCGGCGCCGGATCCGCGACGCCTTCCGGGAGGTGCGGGCGAAGACGGCCCGGATGAACGCGTACCTCAACGAGCAGGTCTCCGGCATGGCCGTCGTGCAGGCCTACGCCAGGGAGGAGCGCTCGGCCGAGGAGTTCGACGAGATCAACGCCGCCTACCGCAACGCGAACAACCGCTCCATCGTGCTCGACGCGACGCTCGACGCCGCCATCGAGATGGTCTCGAGCGTCTGCATCGCCGCGGTGCTCTGGTACTCGGGCGTGAAGAGCTTCAAGGAGGAGATCTCGTTCGGGACGCTGTTCGCCTTCGTCGCCTACATCGACATGTTCTTCGTCCCGATCCGCGATCTCTCGGCCCGGTACACGCTGCTGCAGTCCGCGATGGCCGGCGCGGAGCGCATCTTCGAGCTGCTCGACAACAAGGACGAGGACGCGACGGCCACGGCGAGCTGTACCGGCGCGGCGACGGCCGCGGACGAGAGCGTCGCGTTCGAGCTCGACGACGTCGTGTTCGGCTACAAGCCGGGCGCGCCCGTGCTGCGGCAGGTCTCGATCGCGGCGAGGAGCGGCGAGAAGGTCGCGCTGGTCGGCGCGACCGGCGCCGGCAAGAGCACCGTGGCGTCGCTGCTGCTCCGCCTCTACGACGTGGAGGAGGGCACCGTGCGGGTCTTCGGCCGCGACGTCCGCGCGTACGCGCGCGACGAGCTGCGCCGCAAGTTCGCCGTCGTCCCGCAGGACGTGTTCCTGTTCCCCGGCACGGTGCTCACGAACATCGCGGCCGGCGACGCGATCCCGGATCGCGCGAAGGTGGTGAACGCGCTGAACCGCATCGGCGCGCTCGATCTCTTCGAGCGCCGCGAGGGCGGCCTCGACGCCCCGGTCCTCGAGCGCGGCAGCAATTTCAGCGCCGGCGAGCGCCAGCTGATCGCCTTCGCCCGCGCCCTCTACCGCGACCCGCCGCTGCTCATCCTGGACGAGGCCACGGCCAACGTCGACAGCGACACCGAGGCGCGCCTGCAGCGCGCGCTCGAGGGCGCCATGGAGGGGCGCACCGCGCTGATCATCGCGCACCGCCTCTCGACGATCCGCGCCGTCGATCGCATCGTCGTCTTCCACAAGGGCTGCGTCGTCGAGCAGGGCACGCACGAGGCTCTGCTCGCCGCCGGCGGCGTCTACAGCAAGCTGTACCGGCTCCAGTTCGCCCGGCAGGCGGCGGCGCACGCCTAGGGGTCAGCGGGCGTCGGGTCGTCGTCGCCGTAGCACTTGCCGGCGCTCGCCGCGCCCTCGCCGGCGCTCGCCGCGCCCTCGTCGGCGCCGTCCGCGCCGCCGACGACCACGCGCAGCCAGTACTCGGAGCAGCTGTCGTTCATCACGATCAGGTGCTCGTCGTCCGCGCACGTCACCTCGGCCTGGTTGCCCGCCGCGTGCGCCAGCGTGCCGCCGCGCCTCGTGCCGTCGCTCTCGAACGACAGGTACACCTGCCACCATCGCGGCCGCGCGCCGAGGCCGTGCTTGAGCGCGTACCGCATGCCCCCCGGGAAATAGAGGAGCTCGCCGTCCGGCGCCGACGTCTCGTAGATGCCCCCCGCCGGCGTGGCCTCGGTGAACTCGACGGGCGGGTTCGCGCTCTCGGACCGGTCGCACCGGCTCGGCGCGCAGCCCGCAACGAGGGCGGCCGCCGCGCCCACCGCGCAGGCGGCGGCCCACCCCGAGCGTCGCGCAGCACCCCCGCCCGCTCCCTGGCTCCGCATGGCTCAGCCGAGCCAGCGCGCGGCGTCGAGCGCGTGGTAGGTGAGGATGAAATCGGCCCCGGCGCGCCGGATCGACGTGAGCAGCTCGAGCACGGCCCGCTTCTCGTCGATCATGCCGCGCTCGGCGGCCGCCTGGATCATCGCGTACTCGCCGCTGACGTTGTAGGCGCCGAGCGGCAGCGTCGTCGCCTCGCGCACGCGCGCGATGACGTCGAGGTACGCGAGCGCGGGCTTCACCATGAGCATGTCGGCCCCCTCCTCCTCGTCGAGCGCCGCCTCGCGCAGGCCCTCGCGCGCGTTCCCGGGATCCATCTGGTAGCCCGCTCGGTCGCCGAACTTGGGCGCGCAGTCCGCCGCCTCGCGGAACGGCCCGTAGAAGCCGGACGCGTACTTCACGGCGTAGGAGAGGAGCGCCGTCCCCGTCAGCGACTCGGCGTCGAGCGCGCGCCGGATGGCGGCGACGCGGCCGTCCATCATGTCGCTCGGCGCGACCACGTCGGCCCCCGCCTTGGCGTGGACCACCGCCGCCCGCGCGAGCACCTCCAGCGTCGCGTCGTTGTCGACGTCCACCGCGCCGGACGCGTCCTGCCGGAGCAGGCCGCAGTGGCCGTGATCGGTGTACTCGTCGACGCACACGTCGGTCATCACGAGCAGCTCCGGCACCGCGTCCTTCATCGCCTTCACGGCGCGCGGGACCGGGCCGTCGGGGTCGTAGGCGCTCGAGCCCGACGCGTCCTTGGTGCGCGGCAGCCCGAACAGGATCGTCCCGCCGATGCCGTGCTCCTTGCAGAGACGCGCCTGCGCCGCCGCGGCGCTCACGGGCAGCTGCGACACGCCCGGCATCGTCCCGACCGGGCGCGGCGCGTCGAGCGCCTCGTTGAAGAAGAGGGGGAGGATGAAATCCCCCGGGTTCAGGGACGTCTCCCGCACCAGGGCGCGGAGGGCGGGCGTGCGGCGGAGCCGGCGCGGTCGCTTCGTGGGGAACACGGCGGCGGAGCATAGCAGCCCTTCGCCCGCGGGGACCGCTCCGGTCTCGCCGCGCGCGATCCGTGGATCGCCAGAGCGCTGGAATCGGCTAGTGTTCGCCCGAAAGCGCCCGCATGAGACCGGCCCTCCACTTTCCTTCTGCCGGCCGCGCCTGCCCCGCCGCGCGCGGCGCCCGCCCCCGGCGCGGGCCGCGCGCGCGGACATCGCTCAACGCTGGGCCGCGCCAGGGCGCACGGTCTGGCGCACCGTCGGCCCCGGGCGCGGCGGGGTCACCGGTGGGGGCGTCTGCTGGGACGACAGCGGGACCGTATCGTCGTCGTCCGCTTCGACGGCCAAGACCTCGTCCGGCTGTTCCGCAGGCGTGTCCGTGGCGGCGACCGTGACCATTGCAATGTCGGACAGCGGGCACCACACGGTCCATGCTTCATTGCGGACGAAGCTATCGAGCGGGACGTTTCCATTCTCGATGCCGCGCGCGAGCTGGTCGAGCCTGACCGGACCGACCGATCGCTCGCCGTTGGTGACGTACCATCGGTCCGTAAAGCCGCGCTCCGAGCTCCGCAGCTCCTGGGACAGTTTCACAGATCTCATTGAATGGACTCCAGAAACCGCCGGACGTTGAATCGAACCGGTGCGATTCTATCCCCTTAACGCACCGAGTCAACATCACTGCAGATTCGCTATGACAATCAACGTCTGCCATGAGTGAACGACAGAACGACGAGAGTTTGACGGTGCTTCCAAGGCGCGACGACCCCTCCGACGAGGGCCACGGCGCGGCGGCGCAGCGGGCCGCGGGCGGGGGGCCCGGCGCTGCCAGGCCGGGCGTCGTGTACCTCGTCGGCGCGGGACCGGGCGACCCGGGGCTCTTCACGCTGCGCGGCGCGGAGCTCCTCGCCACGGCCGACGTCGTGCTGCACGACGAGCTGGTCCACCCGGCGCTGCTGGACGGCGTGCGGGAGGGCGCCGAGGTGCGCTCGGTCGGCAAGCGCGGCGGCGACCGGGTCGTGAAGGACGCGAAGCAGGCGGAGATCGACGCGGAGCTCGTCGCGCTCGGGCTCGCGGGCCGCAGCGTCGTCCGCCTGAAGGGCGGCGATCCGTTCCTCTTCGGGCGCGGCTCGGAGGAAGCGGAGGCGCTCGCGCGGGCCGGGGTGCCGTTCGAGGTGGTGCCGGGCGTCTGCTCTCCGCTCGGCGCGACGGCCTACGCCGGCATCTCGCTGACGCACCGGCACATCGCCTCCAGCGTGATGATCGTCAGCGGCGTCACCCGGGCGGGCAAGGCGTTCGACTGGAGCGAGCTCGCCTCGGTCCGCGGGACCATCTGCGTCCTGATGGGCATGCAGGCCCTCGACGCGGTGGTCGCGGGGCTGATGGGGCCGGGTCGCCGCGATCCCGCGACGCCGGCGGCGGCGATCCAGTGGGGCACGCGGGCCGACCAGCGCGTCGTCTCGAGCCGCCTCGACGAGCTGCCCCGCCGCGCCCGGGAGGCGGGGCTCCAGAGCCCCGCGGTCATCGTCGTCGGCGCCGTCACCGGCCTCAGGGACGCGCTGCGCTGGTTCGACCGGAAGCCGCTGTTCGGCAAGCGCGTGCTCGTGACCCGGCCGCGGCACCAGGCGCGCTCGACCTCGCGGCTCATCCGCCTCCGCGGCGGCGAGGCGGTGGAGCTCGCGACCATCGAGATCCACCCGCCGCCCGACCCGGCGCGCGTCACCGCGGCGGTCCGCGGGCTCACCGGGTACCACGCCGTCGTGTTCACGAGCGAGAACGGGGTCTCGCGCTTCTTCGAGGAGCTGGATCGGCTCGGCCTGGACGCGCGCGCCTTCGGCTCGGCCCGCCTCGCCGCGATCGGGGTCGGGACAGCCGCTGCGCTCGCCGCGCGCGGCGTCCGCGCCGACATCATCCCGAAGGAGTTCCGCGGCGAGGAGCTCGCGGAGGCCATCCTCGCCGACCCCGCACTGGCCGAGCGCAGGGCGGCGCGCTCCCCGGTCCGCGTCCTGCTCGCGCGCGCGCTCGTCGCCCGCGAGGTGCTCCCCGAGCGGCTCCGCGCCGCCGGCTGCGAGGTGGACGTCGTGCCCGTCTACGAGACCCGCCCCGCCTCGAGCGATCGCCGCGAGCAGCTGCTCCGGGCGCTCGCGGCGGGCGAGATCGACGTCGTGCTGCTCACGTCGAGCAGCACCGTCGACAGCCTGTGCGATCTCCTCGGCGAGGGCGCCGCGGCGCGCCTCGACCGCGTGCTCCTGGCGAGCATCGGCCCGATCACGACCGCCACCGCCGAGAAGCGGGGGCTCCGGGTCGGCGTGACCGCCGAGGTGAGCACCACAGCAGGTCTCCTGGACGCGCTGGATCGATATTTCGCTGCGTTGCAAGCTGCACCGACGAGCGCCGCCGACTGAGGAGCTGCTCGCACGGCATGCGGCGAGCTCCTCAGTCGGCGGCGCAAAGAAAGAGCGTCGCAGCGGACCTGGGGGGGAAAGGTCTCCGCCGCGACGCTCGGGCCCGGAGAGAGCAGGAGGCGTGCCTGCGCCTTCCCACAGTGAATTCGAATACTTAGGGCGTCCGCGCAGGACCTCCCTTGCGCTCTTGCGCTACCGCACGGACATAGCTGCAAGGGATTTCCCGACGTCCAGGCGCTGTCGTGATCCACGACCGCACGCCTCGGTTCGGAGCAGGCGTACACCCTCACATCCGGACAGCGGTGGTGCGATAAAGGCCTTCCGTCGCCGTCCGGTCACTCGAAGGTCGCTCGGACGACGAGGAACTTGTTGTTGAGCTCGATGGACGTGAGCCGCTCGAAGATGCGGGGGTTGCCGAGCTCGTTCGACAGGGAGTTGATGCGCCCGTGCTCGGTGACGAAGTAGAAGGTCTTCACGCCCTTCTTCTTCTGCTCGTTGATGTAGTCCTGAAACTTCTTCCCGCTCGAGACGAAGGCGGCCAGCTTGTTGCCGGCGTAGAAGTTCTCGCCCTTCCAGTTCATCTGGTAGGCGACGAGCGGCCCTGGGATCTCCTGGCTCGCGCGCGCGTAGGCGAGCAAGGTCTCGCGCTGCCCCCAGTGGGGCGACGTCCGCACGAAGTACACGTCGAGCCCCCACGCCGTGAACGCGATCGCGAGCGAGGCGAGCGCATAGAGGGCGAGGCGGCGAAAGCGCGCGACCACCAGCAGCAAGCACAGGAGGGCCGCCCCGGCGGTGAAGGCCCACAGGGTCGCGGAGAAGTCGAGCGACTGCGGCCAGGGTCGTTTGTAGTTGTACGTGAACAGGTGCAGCAGCCTCGCCTGGCTCGGCTGCCCCTCGCGCGCCATCGCGAGATCGCGCCCGACGAGGAAGACGAGGAGCGCGGCGCCGATCGCGACGGCGCCGAGCATCGCGCGCTCGTAGGCGACCGTCGCGAGCGCGCGCGAAGGCGGCGCCGGCGCGGAGGCCGCGCCCGAGCCGAGCGCGCCCGCGCGGGCCTCCAGGCGCAGCATGTCGTCGAGCAGGATCCCCGTGAGCATCGCCGCCGGCGGGACGGCCGGCAGGATGTAGTGGTGGAACTTCGTCAGCATCAGCGAGAAGAGCGCGAAGCCGAAGAGGAACCACATCGCCAGGAACACCGAGGCGTCGCTCCTTCGGACCTCGGCCGAGCCGGGCTCGTCCGGGGCTCCCCCCTCGCGCCGCCGGAGCCACCACACGAGCGAGGCGGGCACGAGCCCCGTCCACGGGAACATCGCGTAGCCGAGCTGCCACACGTAGTAGCGGAAGCTCACGTCGTCGCCCTCGTTCGTGTCGTGCACGTGGGTGAAGGCGCGCTTGAACATGTCGTGGAACAGGAGCCTGTCGGTGAACGGCTGGCCGTGCCGCGCGTACATGGCGACGAACCAGGGGAGCGCGACGCACGCGAGCACGAGCAGCCCGACGGGGATCTCCATCTTGAGCAGGTCGCGGTAGCGGCGCGAGACGACGACGTAACCGAGGGCGCAGAGCACCGGGAGCCCGAAGCCGGCGGGCCCCTTGGCCATCGTGGAGAGGGCGGCGAAGAACCACGCGGCGAGGAAGAGGAGCCGCTGGACGCGCCGCTCGCCCCAGCAGGCGTACAGGACGATCCCGAGCGTCTGCGCCCAGATGATCGCCTGGAGCGCCGGCTGCAGCCCGGGGAGCACGGGCAGCACCGACCGGCAGGCCTCGTTGCCGGGGAGCCCGCAGTTGCCCGGGGAGCCGGAGCTGAAGACGTCGCCGTGGAGGCGCAGGCCGAAGGGCGCCGTGTGGATCTCGACGTGGCGCGACAGCAGGTAGAGGACCTGCGGCAGCGCGCAGGCGACGATCGCCCCGAGCACGAGGTGGTAGAGCGAGAGGCCCACCTTGAGCGCGCCGAGATCGACCTCGTAGACGCGCGCCTCCTCAGCGTCGTCGGTGTGGATGCCGAGCAGGAGGAGCGCCATCGCCGCGGCCATGGTCGCGACGAAGGGCATGTCGGTCATGGTCTGGTGGGAGACCATGAACCACTGCGGCATGGTGGTGAGGACGACGCCCGCGAGCAGCCCCGCGCGGCGGCTGAAGATCCGCGAGACGGCCTTGTAGAGGAGGTAAACGGCGACGAGCGTCAGCGCGAAGATGGGCAGCCGGACCGCCCACTCGGGCCACGGCGTGCGTCCGTCGGCCACGGCCGAGAGCATCTCTCCCGACCGGTAGCGGACGCCGAAAGCCGCCATGGCGAGCGCCTGCATCCAGAAGTCGAGCACCGGCTTCGACCAGAACCAGCCGTCCTGCGCCCACCAGAGGGAGATCCAGTCGTTCCTGGCCAGGATCTCGCGCGCGACCTCGCCGTAGTGCGTCTCCCACGGGTCGGTGAGCGCGTGGCTCCCGAGCATGGGGAGGTAGAGCAGCGTGACGAGGGCGACGAGCCAGAAGCCGTGCCGCCGGAGGAGGGGGCGCGGCGCGCCGGTCTCGTCGACGCGGCAGGGGCCGAGGCGCTCGCCGACCCGGAACGCGCCGACCACGGCCGTGAGGAACGCGGCGGGGACGGCGACGGCGGGCACCGCCAGCGAGAGCAGCGTGCGCGCGCCGCCCCCCGAGAGGGAGCTCGGCGAGAGGTAACCCGCCACGGCGAGCGTGACGAGGGCGAAGAACGCGGCGAGCCCGGACCCGAGCAGGGCGAGCGGGCCGAGCAGGTCCCGGATCCCGACGCGCGCGGCGACGTGCTCCGGCGGGTCGTCGAACGTGCCGAGCAGGTCGAGCAGGCCGAGCGTCGCGACGGCGACCCCGAGCGCGCCGAGCGGGACGCCCCAGCGAAGCTGAGGCGCGAGCGCCATCACGACGAACGCGAGCAGGGCGCCCGCGGCGGACACGGCGGCGCCGCGCCAGCGGAGCGGGTTGCCCTGCGGCACGAGGCGCACCTCGTCGGTGTCGGGCGCGGCGTCGTCCGCACCGGCCGAGCCGTCGCGCGCCGCCGCCTCGTCCGCGCCGGCCGCGCCGTCGCGCGCCGCCGCCTCGTCCGCGCCGGCCGCGCCGTCGCGCGCCGCCGCCTCGTCCGCGCCGGCCGCGCCGTCGCGCGCCGCCGCCTCGTCCTCCGCGGGGGCGCGTGGCTCCGCGGCGCCGGAGCCCTCCACGCCGCCCTCGGTCGTCTCGTCCGCCGCGGTCGTCCCGTCGCGGGCGTCCGCGGGCGCGCCGCTGCTCTTGTCGTGCGTGTCGTTCATGGCTGCGCCGAACGCGGAACGCGGCGCGGCCCTGACGTAGCAACTCTGCGTCGCCGGGCAAAGCAGCGGTCGCGCTCGCTCGCGCAGCGCACGCCGCTCGATCGACGCATGCGCGCGCCGGCATTGCTCGAGGTCTGCACGGGCTCAACCCGAAGGCGGCCGCTCATGAGGACACGCCGCCCCGGATCGCGCGCCGCGCCGGGACAGCCGGCACGGCGCGATGACCGCGGCCGCGCGACGGCCGCGGCGCGCTACTTCGTCAGGCGCGCGATCTCTTCCTTGATGATCGTCTCGGCCAGGACCGGCACGACCTCCCAGACGACGCGCTCCACGACGTCGCGGGACAGCGCCATCACGGCCTCGACCTGCTCGGAGGTGAGCCCGAGGCCCTCGAGCTTGCTCGCCATCTGGCCGTTCACCTGCGCGGAGGCGGTGGCCGCGACCGCCGCAGGACCGGACGCCGTCTTCGGCACGCCGGACACCGGCGTCGGCGAGAAGGCCATCGTCGTCGTGACCGGCACGTTCGCCGCGCCGCCGGGCGCCGTCTTGACCGAGGCCTGGGCCGGCGCAGCGGTGGTGGCGGCGGGCGCGTTCGGCGTGTAGATGAGCGTCTTCGCGCGCTGGAGCGGGCTCGCGCCCGCGGCGGCAGGTTGCGCCGCGGCGGGCTGCGCTGCGGCGGCGGGCTGCGCTGCGGCGGGAGCCCGCGCGGGCGCGGGCGTCGCAGCAGCAGGAGCCGCGGCGGCGGGCTTCGCCTCGCCGCGCGACGCCAGCAGCTTCTTGACCTTGTCGATCATCTGCTGCGTGTCGAACGGCTTGTCCATGTGGTCGTCGGCTTGCGCGCTCGAGCCCTTCGCGGGATCGAACGGGTTCTGCTTGGACGACAGGATCAGGACGGGCGTCGCCGGTGAGGCCTGCTTGATCGCCTTGCACAGCTCGTAGCCGTTCTTCGGCTCGAGCGTGACGTCGGCGATCACCAGGTCGGGTTTATCGCTCTTGAGCTTCTGCAGCGCAGCGTCGGCGCTGCTCGCCGTCACGACGCGGAAATCCTGACCCGCAAAGGTGATTTCGAGCACTTTGCGCATGGTCACGCTGTCGTCTACGGCGAGAAGGGTGCTGGCCACGAACGGGTCTCCTCTCAGATGGCGAGAAAGCGATGACGGCTCTGGATATCTTCGGCTCCGGTCGCGCGATGTGTCAACATTCGCGGTGTATTTCGCCCCCGCGGGCCCCGCGGATGTGCGTTTTCCGCGCCGGTAGAGCCCGGTCCCACGCCGGTGGGCGGGGCCGAGGCGCCCCCCACGAGCCCTCATGCGCCCGCGCCGCCCCGCCGCCCCGCCCCCTCACCCCCCCCAGGACGCCGCCGACCCGATCGACGAAGGCCCGGCCGCCCCGGTGCGCCCCCCGCAGGACGGCCGCTGGACCGTGCCGGCCGCGCTCGACCGGCGGCCGCTCGACGGGGCCGTCCGGGAGCTTTCGTCGGTCTCGTGGTCCGACGCGCGCCGGCTGATCGAGACCGGCAAGGTGCTCGTCGGGAGCGCGGTGGCGACGAGCGCCCGGCGGCGGGTGCTCAGCGGGGAGCTGATCGAGGTCCGCCTGCACGCGCCGCGGCCCGAGACGGTGCGGCGGCGCAAGCTCGAGGGCGAGCTCGTGGTCTACGCGGACGCGAGCGTCGTGGTGGTGAACAAGCCCGCCGGGGTGAGCACCATCCCCTACGGCGACGAGGACCCCGCGGAGCAGGCCGCGACGCTCGACGCGCTGGTGCGGGAGGTGCTGGCCCGGCGCGACCGCCTGCGCGGGCGGGCGCCGCTCGGCGTGGTGCAGCGCCTCGACAAGGGGACGAGCGGGCTGCTCGTCTTCGCGCGGACGCTCGCCGCGAAGAAGCACCTCGCCCAGCAGCTCCGCGTCCGCGCGATGCACCGGCAGTACCTGGCGCTCGCGCACGGCGCCGTCGCGCGCGGCACGTACCGCAGCTACCTCGTCGAGGATCGGGGCGACGGGCTGCGCGGCTCGGCCAGAGGAGGCCGGCGCGAGGGGCAGCTCGCGGTGACGCACGTCGAGCCGATCGAGGCGCTCCGCGGGCCCGAGGAGGCCGCCGGCGCCGCGGGCGCGACGCTGGTCGCCTGCCGCCTCGAGACGGGGCGCACGCACCAGATCCGCATCCACCTCGCCGAGGCCGGGCACCCGCTCGTCGGCGAGGCGGTCTACGTGCGGGACTACCGCGGGCCGAAGATCCCCGCCCCGCGGCTGATGCTCCACGCCGTCGAGCTCGGCTTCGACCACCCTGCCGACGGCCGGCCGATGCGCTTCCAGGCGCCGCCGCCCGCCGACTTCGACGAGGTGCTCGAGCGGCTCCGCGAGCCGCGCCGGAAGGACGCTACCTGACCTTGCCGCGCGCCTCGCTCATCGCCGCGGCGGTCGCGTCGACGAGCGGCATCACCTTCGCGTAGTCCATCCGCGTCGGGCCGAGCACGCCCACGGTGCCGGCGACGCGCCCGTTCTCCATGTACGGCGCGGCGACGAGGCTGAGCTGGCCGCCGCCGAGGTCGCCCGCCTCGCTGCCCACGAAGACGGTGACCTCGCCCGCGCCGGCGGCGAGGGTGCGATCGAGCAGATCGACGAGCTCCTCGCGCTCCTCGAGCGCCTTCATCAGCTTCCTGAGCCGGTCGACGTCGGCGTACTCGGGCAGATCGATCAGGCGGTTCTGCCCCTCGATGACCACCTCGCTCCGCCGCGTCACGTCGGCCGTCGCCTTGCTGCCGAGCTCGAAGGCGCGGCGCCTCAGCGCGTCGATCTGGAGGCGCTCGTCGGCGAGGCGGCGGGCGAAGAGGTCCCGGATCTCGCCCAGCGTGCGCCCCTCGATGACGTCGGCGAGCAGGTTGTGGATCCGGGTGAGCTCCCCTTCGCTGATCGCCTCGTCGATCGAGATGAAGCGGTTCTCGACCGAGCCGTCGGCGAAGACGAGCACCGCGAGCAGCTGCCCGGGCTTCGTCGGGATGAAGCGCAGCTGCCCGAGGGCGCGGATCTCCGCCCGCGGCGCCGCGACGACCGCCGCGGCGCCCGACAGCTCCGACAGGTAGCGCCCCGTCTCGCGGAGCGGGTCGCTCGCAACGGCGTAGATCTCGGCGAACCTGGCGCTGAGCTCGGCCTGCTGCGCGGGGGAGAGCGACCGGAGCTCGACGAGCGCGTCGATGAACAGCCGGAGCGCGCGGTCGGTCGGGATCCTGCCCGCGGAGGTGTGCGGCTGGTGGAGGTAGCCGGCCTCCTCGAGGTCCGCGAGCACGTTGCGGATCGAGGCAGCCGAGAGATCCAGCCCGTACTTGCGCGCGAGCGTCCTGCTGCCTACGGGGTCGCCCGTCGCGATGAACTCGGTGACCGCGGCGAAAAGGATCTTTCGAGCGCGATTGGAAACATCTCCCATGTCAACTGCAGGCGGCGCGTGCGCGCCGCTGTGGCCACCTGGACCAGGGACCGCCCGGACCGGGAAGCCATGCGGGCCGGACCTTCGCTCCCATACGTCAAGACGCGCATGCGGGCGCTGGGCCCACGGATGCGCATGAGAGCTATTTTGAGGCGATCGCGCGGCCCGGTCAAATGGCGCGGTAGGATGGGCGCCGCCGCCGCGCCCGAGGGTTCGGCATAGCCGCTGGTCCCTGGCCTTCCTCCTTCTTCACTTCTTCAGCTCCAGCGGGCACCTCGCCGCGCCGGAGGCCGTCCCCGCCAACGATGCCGTCCGTACGCCACGCCGCCACCGCCGCCGCCCTCGCCCTCGCCCTCGGCCCGCTCGCCGCCGCGCCGAGCGCCCAGGGCAAGCCGAAGGTGCGGTTCCACCAGGACTGGGCCAAGCACCCGTCGGCGCGCTACGCGGCCATGAGCGCGGAGCAGTGCCGCGCGGCGCTCGCGCGGCGGAAGATCGCGTTCGAGCCGGTGCCGCGCGCGCCGGGCGTGCTCGCGCCGGTGCGGCTGACGCAGGGGGTCGGCGGGGTCCTCTACCGGACGGCGCTGCCGGCTCACCGGCGCGCGGACAACCCGAACGACGTCTTCGACTGCCGCCTCGCGCTCGCGCTCTCGGACTTCAGCCGGATCCTGCGCGTGCACGACGTCGTCGAGGTGCTGATGTACTCGGCCTGGCGGCCTCCGTCGAGGATGTGGCCCGAGGGCAAGCTGGGCACGAGGCACCCGGGCGGGCTCGCCATCGATGCTTACAGGTTCGTCAAGGAGCGCGCCGGCGACGGGTTCGCGGAGGAGTGGCTCGACGTCGAGCGCGACTTCGTCGGCAGGCGCGGCGCGCCGGTGTGCGGCGAGGGCGCCAAGGCGACCGGGCGGCCCAGGGCGGCCGGCGGGGGCGCGAGCGGCGGCCCGCCCGCGGACGCGGCGGCGCGCGAGCTGCGCTCCATCGTGTGCGAGGCCGCGGATCAGCACATCTTTACGTCGATCCTCACGCCCAACTACGACCGGGCGCACAAAAACCACCTGCATCTGGAGGTGACCCCCGGCGTCCAATGGCATCTCGTGCGCTGATCCGGGAGGGGCGGCCCTCCCGGGCGCAAACCCGCTCTCGCCCCGAGGTCGACCCGCTATGTTACCCCGCGTGCCCGCACGAAGCTCCCCGCGCCCCCGCGCGTCCGCCGCCTCGGCGGCGCTGACGCTCGCCGCCCTCGCGCTGTCGTTCACGTTCGTCGGCTGCCCCTGCGTCAGCGGCCCCGTGAACGCGAGCCCCGGCCTCCGCTGGTTTCTGTTCTCGAACTTCGGCGCCAGCAAGATCTGCCCCGAGATGCTGAAGAGCGGGGTCTCGCTGCGCCTCCAGGACCGATCGTCGAGCATCGGGCGGTTCTTCCCGATGCAGTGCTCGTACGACGTCAACGACTCCGCCCAGACGGTCACCGTGCACATCTCCGGCACGGGGTACGGCTACATGCAGCCGGCCAAGCGGGTGGGCTTCTCCCTCACCACCTCCGTCGAGTACCGGCCCGACTTCCAGATCGCGGGCGACGACGTCTACGTGTGGGGGCGGCTGAACCGGATCGTGCAAGGCCCGAGCTTCCAGCTCGGCTACGTCGAGAACCCCGTCATCGACGTGATGGCGAACGTCGCGCCGTTCGGCGGGATCGCCAACCTGATCGGCAATCAGCTCGTCGCGGGCGAGATGACCCGCGGGTTCACCGTCCTCTACAACGAGGAGACCGGGAAGGACTTCACGCTGGGGATCCTCATGCCGCCGCAGCGGCCGCACCACCCGTTCGAGGTGGAGGACGACGAGCGGTATACGTTCGCGAACGAGGTCGTCGAGGTGCAGGCGCACCAGCGCGACTACCTCGGGCCGTTCGAGGTCGCCGACGCGGACCAGGCGCTCTACCTCAAGGTGAGCGTGCAGGGCGCGCCGGTGGACATCATGATCGTCGACAAGCTGACGGGCGACGCGTGGCGCGAGGCCTACCAGACCGGCAAGCCGCTCGGCCCCCCGCCCGGCCCGGTGCAGGCGGGCGGCCCGCTCCAGCCCGGGATCGTCGAGACGCGCCGCTACAAGCTGCGCCCGGGCCTCTACTACGTCGTCATCGACAACACGGCCGCGGCCGGGCTCGTCGCGCCGCCCGTCACGCTGCTGAGCCCCCTGGGAGGCTCGGCCGCGCAGGTCAGCTACATGGCGCAGGTCGGCGAGTAACGCGGCAAGTAACGCGGCAAGGAACGCGGCAAGGAACGCGCGCGTAGCGACGGGGACACGGCCGCAACGGGCGGGTCGCGTCGAGCAGGCGCGGTCGCCGGCCTTGACGCGGTTCGCCGCGAACGGGATAAACTCGTCATGGCCGTCGTTGCAAGAGAGGGGGACAACGTGACCCACGTCGACAAAGTTGCCCTCGACCGGCTGCGGGCTCGCCTCCAGGCGTACATGGCCAAGAAGGGGCTGAGGTCGACGGCGCAGCGCCGGCTGATCGTCGACACGTTCTTCTCGGGCGCGCCGCACATGACCATCGAGGACCTGCTCACGGAAGTGCGCGCGCACGACCGCGGCATCGGGTACGCGACCGTGTACCGGACGCTCAAGCTGCTCGCGGAGTGCGGCGTGGCCTCCGAGCGCCGCTTCGGCGACGGCCTCAGCCGTTACGAGCTGGCCGACGACGCCAGCGCGCACCACGACCACCTCATCTGCGTGAGCTGCGGCAAGATCATCGAGTTCGAGGAGCCGCGCATCGAGGCGCTCCAGGAAGAGATCGCCGCGAAGTACGGCTTCGAGGTGACCTGGCACAAGCACGAGATGTACGGCGTCTGCCTGGACTGCCGCGATTCCAAGGACGCGGCGTCCGGCATCTCGTAGCCCGAGGCGCGGCGCCGCCGGCCGCGCCGCGCTCAGCTCTTCGCGTCGAGCGCGCGGGCGTGGACGACGGCCATGACGCCGCCGAGCAGCGAGGCGATGGGGGCATAGGCCGGCGGGAGCACGAACGCGGAGATCACCGCGGCGCCGACGAGCGCCGGGGCGACGCTCAGCGCGAGACCGACGCGCGCCTCGAGGCGCGTGCGGTGCGCGAGCGCGAGGGAGAGCGCGGCGTCGCGGACGTCGTCCGAGGCGAGGACGACGGAGAAGTCGGCGGGCGCAGCGCCGGCCGCGCCGAGCGCCACGGAGACGTCCGCGGCGCCGAGCGCGGCGTCGTCGACGCCCGCGTGGCCGAGGACGGCGACGCTCGTGCCCGCGTCGATCAGGCGCCGCACCTCGGCGCCGCGATCCGCGGGGAGCACCTCGGGGCGAATGTGGTCGATGTCGAGCGAGCGGCCGATCGCCTCGCACGTCTCGCGCGCGTCGCCCGACATCAGCACGGGCTCGACCTGCGCGTCGAGCAGGTGCTGGATGGCGGCCCGCGCCCCGGGGCGCAGCCCGTCCTGCAGGCCGATGAGGCCGACGAGTCGCGCGCCCACCGCGACGAGGACCACGGTGCGCCCCAGCGCCTCGAGCTCGGCGACGCGGCTCTCGGCCGCGGCGATCGAGATCCGCTGCTCGAGCATGAGCGCGCGGTTGCCGACGCAGAGATCCTCGCCGGACGAGGTGACGGCCGTCACGCCGAGGCCCGGGTGGAAGTTGGGGTTGCGCACCCCGTCGGGCCGCAGGCCGCGGACGCGGGCGGCGCGCACGATCGCCGTGGCGACCGGGTGCTCCTCGGTGCGCTCGGCCCCGGCGGCGAGCGCGAGCACGTCGCTCGGCGTGAGCTTCTGGCCGGTCGCCTCCAGCTCCGCGAGCTCGGGCTCGCCGAGCAGCAGCGTGCCGCGGGCGCAGAACACGGCGACCGAGACCTTGCCCGCGCGATCCCAGGCGTCGGCGCTCTTGTAGACGATGCCCCGGCGGAGCCCGAGCAGGATGCCCCGAGCGACGTGCACCGAGGCGATGGAGGCCGTGATCGCCGTGGCCAGCGCGGCGAGCACGGCGGCCGCGGTCATCGCGATCTCGACGGGCGTCCTGCCGGCGACGAAGGCGGAGAGCGCGCCGATCACCGCGGCGCCGATCGCCCAGCGCTCGGTCAAGGCGCGGGAGGCCTGCGCGATGGGCGCGAGGGCGTCCGCGCGCCGGCGGACGTCGAGCAGCACCCGCGCGACCGCGCGATCGCCGCCGGAGAAGGTGCACGCGCCGACGAGGCGGCCCCGGACCACGGTGGCCCCGGCGACGACGGGGTCGCCGTCGCGGCGGCGGGCCGGCGTGGTCGCGCCGATCCAGGGGAGCACCTCGACGTCGCCGCCCGTGACCACGAGATCGACGGGGACGACGTCCCCCGCGTCGACCTGGGCGCTCTCGCCCGGCCGCAGCTCGTAGAGCTCGCCCTCGGCCGCGCCGTCATCGCCGCGCGGCAGGGCTCGGTCGGCGGGCGCCGGGCTCGGCGCCCACGCGACGTGCGGCCGGCGCGCCGGCGTGGAGAGCACGGACGCGATCCAGGCCCGCTCCGCGAACACGCGGTGGCGGGCGCTCTCGATGAGCCACGCGCTGATCGCGCTGGCGGTGGCGATGACGCCCGCGAGCGAGGCGGCCTCGGCCGCCAGCGCGCGATCCTCGCCGAAGAGGGCCCAGACCGCGGCCACGAGCCCGCCGAGGACGGGGGCGAGCATCGGCGCCGGGTGCGGGTCCGTGGCGTCGCGCGCGGTCGTGGCGGCGCGGCCGAGGAGCATCCCCGCGCTCACCGTGGCGAGCACGATGCGCGCGCCGATGACGAGCTTCGCGTCGCCGGCGAGGGTGAGCGCGACCGCGAGCGTCCCCGCGATGATCGCGAGCACGAGCAGGAGCGCGCCGATGTCCCGCGCCTCGACCGCCTCGTAGCGCTGCGGCTCCTCGCTCAGGATGGTGTTCCCGATGGGCTCGAGCAGCGCGCGGTCGTCGTCGAGGACGGGCAGGTCCGGGAGCTTCTCGTCGAGCGACACGGGCGGGAACGCGTCGACGATCGGCGCGTCGAGATCGGCGAGGCGCGCGGCGCCGTCGTCCGCGCCCGCCCGCGCGGGCTCGGCGCGCGGCGCCGAGGCGTGCGGCCCTGCGGCCACCGGCGGCGCGGCCGGCGAGATCCCGCGGGCGGGAGCGCCGAGCAGCGGCGCGCCGTGCGCGGCGGGGCCAGACGGCCGGGCGTCGCCCGGCGCCGGCGAGGCCTCGCCGAGGAAGACGTGGCGGCACCGGGCGTTGCAGAAGTAATGGAAGCGCTGATCGAAGATCGCGACGTGCCCTGCGCGGAGCGGATCGATCAGCTTGCTGCAGCCCGAGCACGGGAGGGGCGCGACGGCGGGCCCGGCTGCGCGCGAGGCGGCCACCTCAACCCGCAGCCGGCGTCTCGGCGAGCGCGGCCTCGACCTCGGCCAGGGCCTCGTCGATCTGCGCCTCGCTCACGATGAGGGGCGGCGTGAACCGGAGCACGTTGCTGCCCGCGATCGTGAGCAGCACGCCCCGGTCGCGCGCGCGGCCGAGCGCGGCGCGCGCGTCGACGCCCGGCGCGAGGATGAGCCCGCGGAGCAGGCCGCGCCCGCGCTCGCCGGCGCACACGCCCGGCAGCCGCGCGGCGATCGCGGCGAGGCCGCGGCCGAGCTGCTCGCCGCGCTTCAGGGCGGCCTCGCAGAGCTTCTCTTCCTCGATGACCGCGAGCACCGTGCGCGCCGTGGCGGAGGCGAGCGCGTTGCCGCCGTAGGTCGAGCCGTGCGAGCCCGGGGGCAGCGCGCCGTTGAGCCGCTCCCGCAGCACCAGCGCGCCGATCGGAAAGCCGCCGCCGAGCCCCTTCGCGAGCGCCGCCGCGTCGCCCTGGACGCCGTCGACCGTCGCCCCGAGCCAGTGCCCCGTGCGCCCGATGCCGGTCTGCACCTCGTCGAGGAGCAGCAGGGCGCCGTGCTCGTCCGCGATGCGCCGCAGCTCGGCGAGGAACCCGGCAGGGGCCGGCAGGACGCCGCCCTCCCCCTGCACCGGCTCCACGAGGATCCCCGCGACGTCCGGGCCCATGGCGGCGCGCACCGCGGCCGCGTCCCCGTAGGGCACGTGGGTGACGCCCGCGAGCGAGGGGCCGAAGCCCTCGCGGTACTTCGGCGTCCCGGTCAGGGCGACCGCGCCCAGGGTGCGGCCGTGGAACGCGTTCTCGAACGCGATGATCCGGTAGCGCTCGGTCTCGCCGCGGTTGAAGAAGTGGCGGCGCGCGAGCTTGAGCATCGCCTCGTTCGCCTCTGTGCCCGAGTTGCAGAAGAAGGCGCGGTCGAAGCCGGTCTTCGCGCAGAGCTCCTCGGCGAGGCGGAGGTTCTCCGCGTTGAAGAAATAGTTGGAGACGTGCATGAGGCGGCCCGCCTGCTCGGCGATGGTCGCCACGAGCCGCGGGTGAGCATGCCCGAGCGAGGCCACCGCCACCCCCGCGCACATGTCGAGATACCTGCGCCCATCCGTGTCGAAGAGCTCGCATCCCCGGCCGCGGTCGAGGACGAACGCGGGCTGGCGGTAGTTGCCGAGGAGGTGCTTCTGCGCCGCGAGGAGCGGCGAGCTGGCGTTCGCCGGGGCTGGTGCGCCGGCGGGGCTGGGGGCGATGCTCATGGGGGCGATCTAACGCCGGGCAGGGGGTCGGAGCAAACGGTGGATGCACGGCCGACCGCGGATCGCTGAGACCCGGGCAAAACGCGCGTCCGGAGCGACCGCCCGCGAGCGTCCGAGGCAGGTCTGCGCCCGCGGCCGTTCCCGGAGCGCCCCGGGCCGGTCCCGAAGCGCCTGGGGCCGGTCTCGGCGAGGCGCGGCGCGCTGCTGACGAGGCGCGCCGGCGCTCGCCCGCCGCGGACCGACCTTCGGCCTGGCGATTGCCAGCGGATCGCGGCTGGCTATAGTGCCGGCCGTCCTATGAGCGATTCGGAACAAAATGGGTCGAGCCAGAACACCGGGGAGACGGCGGAGGCGCAGGCGGAACGCGCAGCGCCCGCGGAGCAGCGAGCCCCCACCCCCGAAGAAAAGCTCGGCGAGGCGCAGGCCGAGGCCGCGCGGGTGCGCGAGCAGCTGCTGCGCACCGCCGCCGATTTCGACAATTTCCGGAAGCGCTCCCGGCGCGAGGCCGAAGAGGCGCAGCGCCGCGGGCGCGAGTCGATCCTGAAGGACCTGCTCCCGGTCTTCGACAACCTCGAGCGCGCCGCCACCCACGCGGAGAGCGCGCCCGACGTGAAGTCGGTCGCCGAGGGCGTGCGCATCGTGGCCAAGCAGTTCGTCGACACGCTCGATCGCATGGGCATCAAGCGCATCGCCGCCGTCGGCAAGCCCTTCGATCCCAGCGTGCACGAGGCCATCCAGCAGATCGAGTCGACCGAGCACCCGGCCGGCGTCGTCATCGCGGAGGTCCAGCCGGGATACATGCTGGGCGATTACCTGATCCGCGCGGCGATGGTCGTCGTCTCGAAGGGCTCGCCCGGCGAAGCCGCCCCCGCGGCGAGCTGAGCTTCCCGCTGCGCAGCGCGCCGGCTCCCTCCGGCGCACACCGCCTGCCTCGTGCGCATCATGGCGGTGGCCCGCTCCGTGATCTGCTGTGCCCCGCCACCTCGCCGCACGATCTCCCCAAATATCGCGGGCGCCACGGTCGTCTCCCCACCCAGCGAGCATCCAGGCCTGTAGTATCTTTCGCCGCATATGGGGAAGGTGATCGGCATCGATCTCGGGACGACGAACTCGTGCGTGGCGGTCGTCGAAGGGGCAGGGGTCGCTTCGGCCAACGACGTGCGGGTGATCCCGAACGCCGAAGGCGCGCGCACGACCCCCTCCGTGGTCGGCTTTCCCGCGAGCGGTGAGCGCCTGGTCGGGCAGGTGGCGCGGCGCCAGGCGGTCACGAACCCGCAGAACACCATCTATGCGGTGAAGCGGCTGATGGGCCGCAAGTTCAGCGCGCCCGAGGTCAGCAAGCAGATCCTGCTCGCCCCCTACAAGATCGCCGAGGCGCCGAACAGCGACGCCTGGGTCGAGGTCAAGGGGCGCAGCTACTCGCCCCCCGAGATCTCGGCGATGATCCTCGGCCAGATGAAGCAGGTCGCCGAGCGGTTCCTCGGCGAGCCGGTGACCGAAGCGGTGGTGACCGTCCCGGCCTACTTCGACGACGCGCAGCGGCAGGCGACCAAGGACGCGGGGCGGATCGCCGGGCTCGAGGTGCGCCGGATCATCAACGAGCCGACCGCCGCCGCGCTCGCCTACGGCCTCGACAAGGTGAAGGCCGAGACGATCGCGGTCTACGACCTCGGCGGCGGGACGTTCGACATCTCGATCCTCGAGATCGCGAGCGGGGTCTTCAGCGTCAAGGCGACCGGCGGCGACACGCACCTCGGCGGCGAGGATTTCGACCAGCGGATCATCGACCTGCTCGCCGACGAGTTCGAGGCCAAGCACGGGATCGATCTGCGCCGCGACCGCATGGCGCTGCAGCGGCTCAAGGAGGCGGCGGAGAAGGCGAAGCACGAGCTCTCGTCGTCGCTCGAGACCGAGATCAACATCCCCTTCATCGCCGTCGGCCCGGGCGGCGGGCCGCTCCACCTCGAGCGGTCGATGCGGCGCAACGAGCTCGAGATGCTCTGCGAGAGCCTCATCCGGCGGACCATCGACGTCTGCCGGGCGACGCTCGGGGACGCCAAGCTCCCCGTCTCCGCCGTCAACACGGTGGTCCTCGTCGGCGGCATGACGCGGATGCCCGCCGTGCAGGCGGCGGTGCGCGAGTTCTTCGGCCGGGAGCCGAACAAGGGCGTGAACCCCGACGAGGTCGTCGCGGTCGGGGCGGCGCTGCAGGGCGCCGCGCTCTCGGGGCACGTCGACGAGGTGCTGCTCCTCGACGTGACGCCGCTGTCGCTCGGCGTCGAGACCGGCGGCGGCGTGATGTTCAAGCTCATCCCGCGGAACACCACGATCCCGACCGAGCGGAGCGAGATCTTCACGACGAGCGTCGACAACCAGAGCTTCGTCCCCGTGCACGTGCTCCAGGGCGAGCGCGAGATGGCCGCCGACTGCCGGAGCCTCGCCCGCTTCGAGCTCACCGGCATCCCGCCCGCGCCCCGCGGGCTGCCCAAGATCCAGGTCACCTTCCGCATCGACGAGAACGGGATCGTCCGCGTCGAGGCGCGCGATCTCGGGACGGGGAGGGTGCAGGAGATCCGGGTGACCCCGACGAGCGGCCTCACGCCGGACGAGGTCGACCGGCTCGTCTCGGAGGGCGAGCGGTTCAAGCAGACCGACTCGCTCCGGCGCGAGCTCGCCGAGCTCCGCAACCAGGCCGAGACCCTCGTCTACACGACCGAGCAGGCCCTCGACGGCTACAGCGATCTGCTCGACGCCGAGCTCCTCGGCGAGGTCCAGGCCGAGTGCTCCGCGCTGCGCAAGCTGCTCGACGGCGGCGGCGATCTCGACGCGCTCCGGGCGGCGTACGCGCGCCTCGAGGGGGCGGCGTTCCGGATCGCGGAGTCGATGTATGGAGGGGACGATGACGCCGGCGCGAACAAGGCGGTCGAGACGTGACGCGCGGCCGGGCGGCGGGGCCGGTGAGGCAGCGCCGGCGCGCGCGCCGAGCCGAGGCCGTCCCCTCCGGAGCGCCGCGCGCGCTCTAGACGCAAGGCTGCGCGGGGCTTCGACGCGACGATGCTGAACGAGACCTTCGGACGCTATCGCTTGCTCGAGCGCCTCGGCGAAGGCGGCATGGCCGAGGTCTTCAAGGCCAAGAGCTTCGGCGTCGAGGGGTTCGAGAAGGTCCTCGTCATCAAGCGCATCCTCCCCAAGCTCGCCGAGCAGGGGCGCTTCGTCGACATGTTCGTGCACGAGGCGAAGCTCGCCGTCCGCCTCTCGCACGCGAACATCGTGCAGGTGTTCGACCTCGGCCGCGTCGACCACCCGAACGGCGATCCGACCAGCTACTTCATCGCGATGGAGTACGTCCCCGGGCTCGACCTGGCGACGCTGCTCGCCCGCTGCCGGAGGTCGAAGCGGCCGATCCCCCTCGCCATGGCCGTCTTCATGACCGCCGAGATCGCGAAGGCGCTCGACCACGCCCACAGGCGCCGCGACGAGCAGTCGCGCCCCCTCGGCATCGTCCACCGCGACATCTCGCCCCAGAACATCCTGCTCTCCTGGGAGGGAGAGGTGAAGGTCACCGACTTCGGCATCGCTAAGGCGACGCAGTCGATGACCGAGGAGGAGGTCGGCGAGAAGCGCGCCGGCAGGATCCGCGGGAAGCTCGCGTACATGAGCCCCGAGCAGTCGCGCGCCGGCGCCATCGACGGCAGGAGCGACCTCTTCTCGCTCGGGACGGTGCTCTACGAGATGATCGCCGGCTCGAACCCGTTCGCGGCGCCGACGGCGTTCGAGGTCATGCGGCGGCTGCAGGCGAGCGAGTACCCGCCGCTCGCGCTCGTGCGCCCCGACGTGCCGAGGCCGCTCGTCGACATCGTGAGCACGATGCTCGCGAAGAACGTCGAGGATCGGTTCCCCGACGCCGGGCGGCTGCACGAGGCCCTCCTCGGCTTCTTCTACGCGACCGGCGAGCGGTTCGGGGCGAACGACCTCGCCGAGTTCCTCGAGCCGTTCCACGAGGAGAAGGCGGGCGCCGAGCTCGAGGCGAGCGCCGCGCTCGAGGAGGAGCCGCTCGGGGCCAACGACCGCACGCCGGTCGAGGTGCCGCACACGACGAGCACGCGCAGCCGCATCACGGCGTCGGGGCTCCTCCAGCTGCTCGAGAAGGCCGACAGCAGCCCGGCCGCGCGCGGGCTCGGCGAGCGGCGCGAGGTCACGGCGCTCGTGCTCATCTTCACCGGGTCCGAGGACGACGCGGCGAAGCGCATCGCCCGGGCCCGCGAGGTGCTGGCGCGCTACGGCGCGCTGCTGCTCGAGCAGGAGGCGCCGCAGCTCGTCGCCGTCTTCGGGCTCGGCGACGCCGACGGCCGCGACACCGAGGCCGCGGTGCGCGCCGCCCTCGTGATCCTGCGCTCGCGCGGCGGGGGCGCGGCGGTCTCGGCCGGCATCCACCTCGCCCGCATCCTCGTCGACGGCGCCGGCGCCCCGATCCGCGACGAGCGCCTCACCTCGCTCATCGCCTCGGCCCAGGCGCTCGCCCGCGCGACCGAGTCCCAGGTCGCCGTGTCACACCTCACCTGGCGCGTCCTCCGCAACGCCTTCACGACCGAGGAGCTGCCCGGCGCGGGCCGGACCGCGCCCGAGGGGGGGCGCGTGGTCACCTCGGCGGAGCCCCCGGACGGCGCGTACGGCCGCTTCGTCGGCCGCCGCGACGAGCTCAAGCAGCTCGGCGACATCCTCGCCGCCGCCACGAGGAAGCGCGCGCAGATCGCGGTCATCCAGGGCGAGCGCGGCATCGGCAAGACGCGGCTGCTCGCCGAGATGGAGCGGCGGCTCTCGAAGGGCGACTACAACGTCGGCGTCTACGTCGCGTCGTGCCCGCACAACGGCGCCGACGTGCCGTGGAGCGGCCTCACCGCGATGCTGCAGGTGCTCTGCGGCATCCAGGAGGGCGACGACGAGGAGCGCATCCGCGCCGTGCTGCCGCGGCTGCGGGCGCTCGGCCTGCGCGAGGACGAGTCCGCGGCCGTGCTCGGCCAGCTCGGCGCGGCGCTCGTCGACCCGCGGGCGCCGCAGGGGACGACCGCGATCCTGCGCGCGGCCTTCCCGCGGATGGTGCAGAGCCTCTGCGAGGATCGGCTCCACTGCTTCGCCTGGGACGACGCGCAGGCGATGGACCAGCTCACCGCCGAGACCCTCCTTGCCACGGCCGGCCGCGCCGGCGGGCTCCGCGCCGTGCTGATCCTGGCGACGCGCAGCGACCCGCCGCCGCTGCTCGAGGCGCACCCCCACTTCTACCGGATCCGGGTCGGGGAGCTCTCGGACAGCGACAGCGCGCGCCTCATGTCGGCGCGCATCGGCGCGACGTTCCTGCCGCCCGACGTGGTCGCCTTCTGCCGCGAGCGCGCCGGCGGCCACCCGCTCTTCCTCGAGGAGCTCATCAAGGAGCTCGGCGACTCCGGCGCGCTCACCGTCGTGAGCGGCGCGGTGAAGGCCCGGCTCGACGGCGCGTCGGCGGTGCCGCGCTCGCTGCGCACGCTCATCGCCACCCGGGTGCGGCGGCTCGACCCGAGCGACCGCGCCGTGCTCCAGGCCGCGGCGATCCTCGGCGATCCGGTGCCGACCGAGGTCCTCGCGGCCCTGCTCCAGCAGAAGCTCTCGCTCGTGAACCGCGCGATCTCCGGGCTCGCGACCCGCGATCTCCTGCGGCTCAAGGGCCCCGCGCAGGCGGGCTTCGCGTCGCCCATGCACGGCGAGATCGTCCTCGACGCCATCCCGCCGGAGCTCCGCCGGGAGCTGCACGCCGCGGCCGCGGCGGCGTACCTCGCGGTCGTCGGCGAGGACAGCGCCGAGCACGCCGAGCGCATCGGGCAGCACTTCTACCAAGCCGGCGACCGCGACCGGGCCGCGACGTTCTACGCGCGGGCGGCGCTCCACAAGATCCGCGCGAGCCAGCTCGACCCCGCGCTCCGGCTCATCTTCCAGGCGCTCGACCTCGGCGACCACGCCCACCGCTCGCCGGCGGAGCTCTGCGCGTGGCTCCGCGCGCTCGCCGACGTCGTGGTGCGCGTGCGCTCCGCGCCCGATCTCGGCGACGTCGCGGCCCGCGCGCTCCGGCGCATCGACGACGCCGGCGCCCCGGAGCAGAAGCTCTCGGCGCGCGTCGACGTGGCGCGCGCGCTCGGCGCGGTGGACCTCTTCGCCGACGCGTACGCGCGGCTGGAGGAGGCGTACGCCCTCGCCGGCGACCGCGAGGACCTCCGCCGGAAGGCGCTCGCGTGCGAGACGGAGATCGGCGTGAGGACGGGCGATTTCACCCGCGCGGTCCGCGCGGTCGAGCAGCTCGAGGCGATGGGCGACATCGACGACGAGCGGCTCCTGCTCGCGATCTCCCAGACGCGCGCGGCGACGGGCGACATCGAGGCGGCGCTCCGCGCGCTCGACCGGGCGGAGGCGCTCGGCCACCCGGGCGATCTCGCGGCGGCGAGCGAGCGCGAGAAGCAGCGCGTCCTCGTCCACGTCTTCCTCCGCGACTTCGCCGCGGCGGCGGAGACCTCGGCGCGCGCCGTCGACCTCGCCCGGTCGGCGGGCCTGCGCTTCGAGACCGCCGCCGCGCTGCACAACCTCGGCGACGCGAGCCGGCGGCTCGGCGATCTGCCGCGCGCGTACGCGTCGCTCACCGAGTCGAGGGAGCTCGCCGAGGAGAGCGGCCACGAGCGCCTCGTCGCGATCAACCGCGCGCACCTCGCCTACCTCGACGGCCTGAACGGCGCGGCCACCGCCGGCGATCTCTTGCGCGAGCTCGCGCGCTACGCCGAGGCGCGCTCGTACCGGACGGACGCCCTGGAGAGCCGGTACCTGCTCGGCGCGCTCCTGAAGCAGCGGGGCCAGGTCGAGGAGGCGCGGCGCGAGCTCGCGGAGGTGCTCGAGCTCGCCTCCGCCTACGGCAACAAGCTCGTCGCCGACGACGCGCGCGCCGCGCTGTCCGAGCTCTGATCGCCCCGCGGCGCGGCCTCCGCCGCGGCGATGGCGCGCGCCGCGGCGATGGCGCGCGCCGCGGCGATGGCGCGCGCCGCGGCGATGGCGCGCGCCGCGCGGCTCACTCGTCGGCGAGCTTCTTCTCGAGCGCCTCGAGGTGGGCGCGGACCTGCGGATCGGAGTCCCGCTGCGCCTCGATCTTGCGGACGGCGCTCATCACGGTCGTGTGATCGCGGTTGCCGAAGGCCCGCCCGATCTCCGGGAAGCTGCACTTCAGCCGCTGCTTGCAGAGGTACATCGCGACGTGGCGCGCGAAGGCGACGCTCTTGTGGCGGTCCTTCGACGTGAGGTCGATCGAGCGCAGGTGGAAGTGGTGGCACACCGCGCGCTGGATGTCCTCGACGCTCATCATCTGCGCCCGCGGCGGCGACGTGGCCGTGATCTCGGCGCGCGCGAACGGCAGGTCCACGGGGCGGCCCGTGAGCGAGCTCTTGGCCGCCAGCCGGATCAGCGTCCCCTCGAGCTCGCGGACGTTGGAGCGGACCATCTGCGCGAGGTAGAGCGCCACGTCGTCGGTGAGCGCGATGCCCTCGAGCGCCGCCTTGTTCCGGACGATCGCGACGCGCGTCTCCAGCTCCGGCACCTGGATGTCGGCGACGAGCCCCCAGGAGAACCGCGAGACGAGGCGCTCTTCCATGCGCTCGAGGTTCTGGGGGTACTTGTCGCTCGTCACCACGATCTGCCGGTCGAGCGTGTGGAGCGCGTTGAACGTGTGGAAGAACTCCTCCTGCGTCTGCTCGCGCCCGGCCAGGAACTGGATGTCGTCGACCAGCAGCACGTCGCAGCTCGACCGGTACCGCGCGCGGAACTCGTCCATCCTGTGGTGCTGGATGGCCGTGATGAAGTCGTTCGTGAACTTCTCGGCCGAGACGTAGATGATGCGCGCCTCCGGCCTGCCCTCGAAGACGCGGTGCGCGATCGCGTGCATGAGGTGCGTCTTGCCGAGCCCCGTGCCGCCGCAGATGAAGAGCGGGTTGTACCGGCGGCCCCCGCCGCCCGCCGCCGCGATCGCGGCGGCGTGCGCCAGCTGGTTCGACGGGCCCACGACGAAGCTCGCGAAGGTGTGCTTCGGGTTGAGGTCGTCCGGCATCGACGGGACGCGCCGGAGCGACGGCTCGGGGCGGGGCGCCGGCGCCGGCGCCGCGCTCGTCGGGCGCACCACGAGCGCCCGCGGACGCACCGGGGTCAGCTCCACGCGCTGGGCGATCGGCGAGTCGAGGTTCTGATCGATCGTCCACGCCACCTGGACCGACCAGCCGGTGAGCTCTCGGATCTTGTCCGTCAGCGCCGGCAGGAAGTTGTCCCTGACCCACTCGAGGACGAACTCGTTCTGGACACGCAGCGTAAGGACGCCGTCGGTCAGATCATCGAACTGAACTCCCCCGAACCACTGGTCGAAGGTCGCGGGGGAAAGCGTCCGCGTATGCTCGATCGCCCGATCGAAGACTTCGCGCGGCTCGTGTTTCGGAATCGTCAT